>OZ245330.1:0-3679268 GCA_965225985.1 bacterium | reverse complement strand
GGGCAGGTGGTCGAGCGCGAACTCGTGGCGCATGTAGCGGAAGAAGTTCTCCTGCTGCCAGCGCGAGAACATCCGCAGCGCCACCGTCTCGAGCGCCAGATCTCTTCGGGTCGTCACCACCGAGGTCTGATGGCCGTCGTCGCACAGGCGGCGAACCTCGCGCATTCGAAAGCCCTTGGCCACCGGCAAGAGTCGCTCGCCGAGCAAGTACTTCACCTTGCGTCCGCACACCTCGACCGTCACCTCCTTGAAGGCGCGACGTTGCCACTCGCGGTACTTGCCCTTGCGATAGGTGATGACGTCGAAGCCGGTGCTGTGCCAGTGCTTGAACCGCTTCGGGCTCCACCCCTCACGGTCGAAGATCAGTGTCACTCGACGCGCCTCGCCCGCCAGCTTGCGGATCTCGGGCAGCAACTCGTCGTCCATCATCGCCAACAGCCCCTCGTTGGCCGGTGCGGTGACGAACATCAGCGGCTGTGCATCGGTGTCGTTGACCCAGTAGTCGGTCGTCGCCGGCATGCACAGGCGCCGGCGTTGCACGTGGGTCTTGGGCAACTCGTGGGTGCGACCATGGTAGGGACGCACGTGGCCGTCGAGGCGATGTCCCTATCTCTGTTGAAATTCGTGGGGCAGGCGTCGCTGGTTGATGATGCTATGCTGCCTTCATGATGGTTTCAATGGCACTGTCGGCCTGAGCCTTTCTCAAGTGTTCCTGGAGAGCATTTCGGAGGATGGGCAGCTGGCGATAGGCCTTGAGGCGACGGAAGGTTTTCTGGGCCTCCAGCAGGCCGGCGCGGTCCATCTGAGCGCCATCTCGGCGTGTCTCCAGCGTTTGACGTTGCGGGTGACCTGGCGCACCGTGCCGAGCGCGTTCTCGACGATGTTGGTGCAGGCGAGCGAGCGCCGGAGTTCGTGCGGCAGGCCGAGGCGGATGACGGTGAGGATCTCCTCCAGCCCCTCCAGGATGCTGCCCGAGACGCCCGGTTCCTCATGCTCCAGACGCCGGACCAGGTTGCGCAAGAGCCGCTCGGCCTTGTTTGCGTCGTCCTGGTCCCAGGCCTGACGGAGCGCCTTCTTGACGCTCGCGTGCAAATGTTGGGGCAGGCGCTCGATGATGTTACGGCCCTTGTGGACCTGGCAGCGCTGGATGGCGGCGGCCACACCGAAGGTGTTTCGGATCGCTTTGCTGAGTGCCTTCGCGCCATCGACGATGAACAGCCGCGGCAGTGTCGGATCGAGCCCCCTGGCGAGGAGATTGTCGATCAAGGCCTGGACGACGACCGTGTTCTCCGTCGCCCCCTCGACCACGGCCAGGACATGCTTGTCGCCGTTGCCATCGACGCCGATCGCCGCCATCAGGACATGGTCGCCGACATGCAGACCGTCGATCTGGATGACTAGCAGGTCGAGTTCCGAGAGATCCGAGGCGAGCCAGGCCTTCATCTTCTTGCGTGACAGCGCCACAAAGCGCCGGGAAACGCCGACTTCGAGGTGCCGTCGCCACGCGCTTTCGCCAGGTCGCCCTCGGGCAGACGGACCGCGCGGTGGTACTTGCGGGTCGACACGTTCAGCACCATCAGGTTGAGCGCCCACTCCGAGCAGCAGGTTGCCATCGCGTAGCGCCTGCCAACTCTCCAAGCTCACCTCTTTGCCCGCCCGGTCACGAACCCGTGGCCGGGCCACCTTCACTTTGCCGCCGTGGTAGCCGATCTCGCTATGTGTCCTGCCCCAGCGATAACCTCGACGGTCCCCATGGCGGCGATGTCGGGCCCCGCACACGGTCGTGGCGTCCTCCTCCATCATCTCGGCCAAGGCCTCGACCCCGGCCAGAAGACAAAACCGATCCACGCTGAGATGGACTGCGTCCATCGCGTCCGCCAGCGGCGGCATAGGAATCGAGGGGGGCAAGGCTTTCGGGCGGCTGGAACTACGGATATTATTTCCATGGTGTCGTTCTCCCTTTTGGGTTTGCAGCACCCGGAGCCTAACGGCTCCAGGAGAGCGACACCTACCTCAACTTTTCAACATCGACCGGGACATCCCCGCCGTCGATGTACAGATAGCCCAGGGTGTCGGGGGCCTGTTCGGTCCACCGATTGGCGAACGCGCGCGCGAACTCCAGTGCCCGGCCGCGGCTGGCCAACTCACACAGCTTGCGGCGCACCGTCTTCATCTCCGGCGCCCGATCCAGGCCCAACACCAGGCCGAACTCCCCGGGTGCGTAGTGGGTGAGTCCCTCGGCGCTCTTGACCCGCACCAGCGCCATCAGGCCAAAGGTGAGCAGCATGGTGGTGGGGCCGTAGTAGCCGTTGTTCAGCTTGGCGTAGATGTTCTGGCCCACCTCGAGCAGCCCCTGGCTGAGCAGCGCAGGCAGGGCCACCAGCACCCCGGCCTTGGCCACCGACTGCGCCGCTTCGAAGCGCACTGGTGCCTCGGGTAGCTGACCCGTCGATGCCAGCGCGCGCTCTTGCTCACGCTTCGTCGCCACGCCCCCGGCGCACGATGCATCCGCCTCGGTGCGCTCGCGCGGCGTGCTCGCGGGCCGTTGCGGCGACGGCGCTGAGTGCGCCTCGGTGCGCTTCACCCGCGACAACCGATTCGCCTTGAGCGCTTTGCGGATCGTGCCCTCGCTCAGGCCCACCGCCTGCGCCACCTTGCGATTGGACAGGCCCTCGTCGAGGCACTGCTGGGCGCGAGTTAACGGCTCGCCCTTGAGCTTGCTCGCCCCGCGCCGTTTCACCTCGAGCACCTCCGCACCACCGTCGCGATAGCGCTTGCGGTAATCGTGCACGCGCGAGCGATGGCGCCCCAGCGCCTTGGCTACCTCGGTGGTTGTGGCCAGACCGAGGCTCGGCTCGGTGAGCATCACCGCGGCGAAGCGCCGCGCGCCCTCGTCATCGGCGCGACAGGTGAAGATCGGACCCGAAGCGTTAAGGAAGGTAAGCTGCTCGTCGAGGCAGGTGACGGCGAGGTGCACGCTCACCATCTGAGCTTCTGTGGGGAGCAAGGCAATGCGGTGTTGCAGTTCCACTGGCGTCCTTACTGTCCTGGTAACTTATACGCATAGTAAATGCTACAAATCGCCAGAAATCAAGGGCTTTCTACATTGCCGCAGGCTTTCGAAGTTCAGTTCGCCCTGTGATTACAGGGTCGAAGCGGGCGCTCGCTGTCTGGAGTAAATGCACCTGTCCCGCCGGACCCAAGGGCCCATGTCCGGGGCTCTGCAATGAGGAGCGTGGTGAACTCAGACGCCCCGTCAACCGAAGCCGTTTATGGTGGGCGAGCACACCTCCAACTGGGTCTTCAGACTTTCGTTCAGCACCTCGATGGGCAAACCCCACGGGACGTCGAGCTCGCTCGCTACTGGCTCGGAATTCTCGCTCTGGAAAGAAAATTGGCCAAAAAGCCGCACCTTCTTTCCTGCATCTCGGAGGGCTTGACACCATTAGCCCATCGAGTTGAGCTCGATGGGGCAGCGGACGAGGCGGTGGTCTCAGACGTTGCTAGCCTATACAAGGACACAGTGAGTACCCTCACGCCAAGAATCATGGTGAGCGGCGAACCAAAGCAACTCAACACCGAAGCAACCGCCAATCGTATTCGGGCACTGCTGCTGGCCGCCATACGTGCGACCGTGCTGTGGCGCCAAGCAGGCGGCACGCGACTGGGGATGATGTTCTCCCGCCGCCAACTCTCGGGCGCGGCTCGCGAACTCCTGGATAGCATCAACGCCAGCGAGCTCTAGTCCGCAATAGCATCTGACTCGCGCCCAGCCCGCGCCCCGACAACTTCGACTTTCTGGCTCAACTTTCTGGAATCAACAAGACCTGCCCGACTTTCAGGTGGTCGTCGGCAAGATGATTCTGAGTACGTAACAAGCGCAGGGAAACTTGATACCGATTGGAGATATGCGACAGAGTCTCCCCGGCGGATATCACATGTTTGCGAGCCGCCAGCAGCGTCCCTTCCGGCGCGTTCTTGTCAAAGTAACCCCTTATCCCACGGGCGATCGAGGCCGCAAGTTTCGCCTGATACTGGTTGTTTCTAAGTAACCGCTCTTCATCAGGATTGGAGATGAATCCCGTCTCTATCAGGAGCGACGGTACGTCAGGCGATTTGAGCACGACAAAGCCCGCCCGTTGCACTTGCCGCTTATGCAATTTTCCCAGCCCATGCATCTCACGCAAGATACCGCTCGCCGCCGTCCCGCTCGCGCTCAGCGTCGCTGCTTGCGATAGATCGAGCAACACTGAAGCGAGTAAGCCGTCCTTGTCATCCAGGGAGACCCCACCGACCAGATCAGAGGCATTTTCCCGGTCAGCGAGCCACTTCGCGGCCTCGCTGCTCGCTCCGTTACGGGAGAGCACGTAGACCGAAGAACCCTTCACGCGTCGATCACGAAACGCATCGGCATGGATCGAAACGAACAAGTCCGCCCGGGCACGCCGGGCGCCTTCGATGCGGCCGCGCAAACCGACGTAGTAGTCACCACTACGGGTCAACATCGCTGCGAACCCGCGATGGCTATCGAGATCTTTCTTTAACCGGCGGGCAATCTGCAACACCACGTCCTTTTCGCGTCCCCGCCCTTGGCCAATCGCGCCCGGGTCCTCCCCCCCGTGTCCAGGATCAATCGCGATCACAACATCGCGCAGCCGCCGCGGTGGGACGCTCTCTTTCGGCGCCAGGCGGGTTTTGCGCTGTGACGCTAACGATTCGAGATCGATCACCAGCCGGTGGCCGTAGGGAGCGTTCGGCTTGAGTACGAAGCTTCTTGCTCGCACTGGACGCTTCAAGTCGAGCACCACCCGTAAATCGACCGGCCCCCGAGGCGCTGCCCGCAGGCCGCGGATCTGGTTGTCGCCCGCCAAGGTCGACCCAAGGGGTTTTCCCAGTTGGGCATTTGCCAGGTCGATGACCAACCGTTCGGGACTACCCAGGCGAAACACGGTGTGCTCCACCGGCCCGGAGGTATCGAAAACGATGCGAGTGTGGTCTGGCGCAGGCCAGGCGCGTACGTTATGTACGGTCGTCACGGAGCCTTCGGCTCGGGCCTGCGTCGAGGCTGCGGCAGCGCTCGGGACCACCGTCCTGGGCGGGTGTTCCGACCCTGGGGGTGCGGCCAATGACCATGGGCAAAAAACCAACGCAAAAAGCCCGGCCAGCGCGCCTAGTCGCAGGCTCGAGGTTCGGCGCAGGCGCTCAATCCATGCCATGGGGGATGCGTTCCGGCGGTACGACAGATGCTAGTTCCCCACGCGAGCACCACCTGAGTTCGCGTAGATTGTGCAAATTTAGCGTTCAATTAAATAAAAATCAAATAGATAGAGATTGTTATTCGCGTGGTTTAGAGTTGTCTGAACTCGTGATGCGCCGCAACGCTTCCGCTTGCGATGGACCGGGGGTCTCCATGGTGACGATTCGCCCGGACGGCGCGTAGGAGATTTTTACCGTCAGATCGGGCGGCGGGAGGAACCCTTCGCCGCGCTCGGGCCACTCGAACAACAAACATCCCGCCTCGGCCAAGAAGTCCCGAATGCCGAGAAATTCGAGCTCTTCAGGGTCTTCGAGTCGATAGAGATCAAAATGGTGAAGCATGCCCCAGGCAGTCTCATAGGACTCCACTAGAGTAAAGGTTGGGCTTTTCACGGGACCCGTAACCCCGAGCGCCCGCAGCAATCCGCGCACCCACGTGGTTTTTCCCGCGCCGAGCTCACCCATGAGGTACACGGTGTGAAAACGCTCGCCACAATGCGCCACTAAATACGCGAGCCGACACATCTGGGCTTCGTCGCAGACGGTAATTAGCGGCATTACGGATCAGTCGCGCGGATTGACGGTGACCCGCAACGCTTCGATGACGTCGCTTGCCAACATTCCACGCTCCCCGGCGCGAGCCGCGAGATCCCCGGCGGCTGCGTGGGCACAGACCCCCAACCGGGCCGCCGACAAAAGACCGTGGCCCTGGGCGTGAAACGCCGCGATGACGCCGGTCAACACATCACCGGTCCCCCCGGTGGCAAGGCCAGGGTTGCCGTCTGAACACACTGACCAGCGACCGGTGCCATCCGTGACCACCGTGCCAGCCCCCTTTAGAACGCACACCCCGCCGTAGCGTGCTGCTAGGGTGGCGGCGGCGGTAAACCGGTCGGCCTGAACATCGCCGGTCGAACACCCGAGCAGGCGCCCTGCTTCGGCTGGGTGAGGGGTTAGAATCCAGTTTTCCCTGCGCACTGGCGCCGCTGCCAAAAGGTTAAGGGCATCGGCGTCAACCACCATGGGCAAGCGCAATGCCATAGCCGAGCGCAATGTGCTCCGGGCCCATTCTTGGGTGCCTAGTCCAGGGCCGAGTGCAACCACGTCGGCCCGCCGGGCGAGATCGCGCAACGCGCCCTCGGTCTCCACGCCACGCACCATCAGCTCCGGGCAACTCACATTGACGATATCCGCATGCGCGGCTCGGGTGCCTACGCTCACCAGCCCCGCACCCGCCCGCGCGGCCGCTGCCCCGGCCAGACGCACCGCGCCGGAGTAGCCTTGCTCGCCACCGAGCACTAGAACATGTCCATGCGTCCCCTTATGCGCAACCCGCGAGCGCCGACCGAGCTGGCGCAGCAATTCTCGATCGATGCGATCCACCTGCGAAGGAATCGCGTCATAAATCGTCCTTGGTACCGCCAATCCATCAAAGACAATCCCGCCGCATAGGGCTGGCCCGAACCCGGTAAACAACCCTCGTTTGAGCCCGATATAGGTGGTGGTAACGTCTGCCTGCACCGCCCGACCGAGGATCTTTCCAGTATCCGCATGTAGCCCAGAGGGGATGTCCACTGCCAACACTGGCGCTGCGGTGGCGTTTATTGCGTCTACCGCTTGCGCCCACTGCCGGGCAACCGCCCGAGCGAGCCCTGTACCTAACAGCGCATCCACGATAACCCCGGCATCAGCTAGGCAACCGCCGACAAACGGCTTAGCCGCAATTCCGAGCGGGGCCAATTGGTCGAGCATCCCTTGCGCGTCGGCGTCAAGCTTGGACATGTCCCCAACGAGGTGGACCCTTACCTCCAAGCCATCGCGACGAGCGCAGCGGGCGACCACGAAGCCATCGCCGCCATTGTTGCCCGCCCCACAGACCACATGCACCTGAGTCGCGCTCGGCCAGCGGGCGCGCAACGTGCGATAGGCACGGACCCCTGCTCGCTCCATCAGGTCCGCGCCCGGGATGCCATGACCGCGAATCGCTTCAGCATCGAGGGCGCGTACCTGCTCGGCGCTATACAGCTCGCTCGGAAGCATTGGCCTGGTCAGGGGGCCCGCAGGAGATGGGCCCGGTAGTGCATCAATTCGCGAATGGAGTCATGCACGTCTTGCAATGCGCGGTGAGTAGAGGTTTTCGAGAATGAGCCCGCCACCGTTGGCGCCCAACGCTGGGCAAGTATCTTCAGCGAGCTAACATCGAGATTGCGGTAGTGAAAATAGCCTGCAAGCTGCGGCATATAGCGATACAGAAAACGGCGGTCCTGGCACACGCTGTTCCCGCACATCGGCGATACATTGGGCGGCACAAGCCCGGCGAGAAACGTTAGGGTCGCCTGTTCAGCATCGGTGACCGAGCAGGTGCTGCGCCGTACCCGATCGGTTAAGCCCGAAGCACCGTGATGGGTGCTATTCCACTCGTCCATCAACGCCAGAATGTCCGGATTTTGATGGACCGCAAGCTCGGGCCCTTCTTCGATCACGTTCAGATCTGAGTCTGTCACGATGGTGGCGATCTCGATGATATGATCGCGCTCCGGGTCCAACCCGGTCATCTCGAGATCGATCCAAACCAAATTGCCTGGATCTTGCACCATCGTATGTGTCACTCCTTTCGAATCGAAGCGAATTCTAGCAGAAGGCCCCCGCTGCCGAGCGGCCTGGGGGTTGGCATTGCTGCCCGTCCGCCTTGAGCGTCCCCTTGGCCGATCGTAAAAAGGACCGTAAAAAGGACAGTCAGCTTCGTACCGGCCTGGTTGTGGCTGGGCACGGCCACCGGGTAAAAGTCCGCGATGAAACCGGTAGCACGTTTAATTGTACGAGCCGCCGGCGCCTCGCCGTCGTCACTGGTGATCGGGTTCTGTGGCGGGCGCTGCGCGGAAAGCAAGGGGTCATCGAAGAGTGCAAGCCGAGAGATAGTGCCCTCGCACGCCCTGACGAGAGCGGCCGCACCCGGGTAATGGCCGCCAACATTGACCAGGTGATGGTCGTCATGGCCCCCGTCCCGGTAATTCCTGATGTCGTGCTAGACGCCTACCTGGTTGCCGCGGAGCACCTTGGACTCGGCGCCCGGCTGTTGTGCAACAAATCCGATCTCATGAGCCCCCAGCAACGCGATGAAATGCAAACCCGACTGCGGCGTTATAGCGCTATCGGCTACGACTGTTTGGCCGCCAGCGCGAAGTCGGGCGAGGCGATGGAACAACTCACGGATTGGCTGACCGACCGCGCAAGCGTCTTCCTTGGCCCCTCGGGGGTAGGCAAATCATCGCTAACCCAACACCTCATACCTGGCGCAAACCCGGAGGTGGGTGAGCTAGTACGTTCGGGCGCCCACGGTGCTCATACCACTACGGATAGCCGCCTGTATTTCCTTCCGAGCGGCGGCTGGCTGATCGACTCACCAGGGATCCGGGAATTTGGCCTGTGGCAGATCCCGCCCCTGGACATCGCCAATGCGTTCCCGGACTTTCGCTCACGGGCCGATAACTGTCGCTTTCGCGACTGTCTGCACCAGCACGAACCCGACTGCGCGGTCTTGGTCGCACATCGCCAATGCGTTCCCGGACTTTCGCTCACGGGCCGATAACTGTCGCTTTCGCGACTGTCTGCACCAGCACGAACCCGACTGCGCGGTCTTGGTCGCACTCGCAACCGGGGGCGTTGCGAGCGAGCGTTACGCCAGCTATGAGACGTTGTTGCGACTGTACGGCAACACGGATAACTAAAGCGCATCTTGGATCACCGTGGCTCGCAACCGATGCCAGTTAGGATCGCGCTAACATTCGTTCGCAACCCGCGTGCCAGCATTAGGGCCGTGCCGGCGAAACGATGCTTTGGGAGCGCATTCACCGTTACCCCTGACACGGCACTTGGTTGCGGGTTTGCGCTTGGGGCGTCGACCGTGGGCACCGCAACTCGACGTGGGTTCGGGCGGCCCCGCGCTCGCGGCGTGCTACTCGACGGTACGGCGGCAGGTAAGCGCATGCGAGAGGGTGGAGCTGTCGACAAACTCCAACTCACCGCCCACTGGCACCCCTTGGGCGATGCGGCTCGCGCGCACCTTAGCATCGCGCGCGAGTTCGCTGACGTAGTGCGCGGTTGCTTCACCTTCAACCGTCGCGCTGGTGGCGAGAATTACCTCCGCCACCTTACCCTCCCGTAAACGCTGGGCGAGAAGATCGAGACCCAAGTCCTGCGGTCCGACACCATCGAGCGGTGAGAGATTCCCCATAAGGACGTAATACAGTCCCCGATAGTCGGTCCCTTGCTCGATGGCGGACATGTCGGTTGGGTTCTCCACCACGCATAACTGCGTTTGGTCCCGGCTCGTGCTTCCGCAAACCCCGCACACGTCGGCCTCACTCAAGGTGCGACACACCTTGCAGTTTCCCACCCGATCGATGGCTTCGAGTAGCGCTCGGGCAAGACGAGCGCCACCTTCACGGTTGCGCTCCAGCAAATGATAGGTCATGCGCTGGGCCGATTTTGGGCCAACCCCGGGCAAGCACCGGAGCGCGTTGGTCAACCCCTCGATGAGCCCGCCATCACTCATAGCCGACCCAACGTGGAGTCGATCGGTAAATTCTGCATCCTCAGAACGGCAGCTTGATGCCGGGCGGCAAATTGAGCCCCGATGTCAGATCCGAGAGCCGGCCTTTGGTCGTCTCCTCCACCTTGCGCACCGCATCGTTCACTGCGGCGGCCACCAGGTCCTCGAGCATCTCGACATCATCACCGATCAGCGATCGATCGATCGTCACCCGTCGCGCATCGTGCCGCCCGGTCATGACAACCGTGACCATGCCGCCGCCGGCCTCACCCACCACCTCGACGTCCGCGAGCTCTTCCTGCGCCTTTTGCAGGTTCTCTTGCATCGCTTGGGCTTGCTTAAGCATTTGTCCCAAAGCACCCTTCATAGTAGTCCTCCGTCATACAGCCACATTCGTTACCTGCGGCCTTCATGGCCATGCCCGACCGCGGCGGCAGTTCGTGCTTGACCGCCCGGCCCAACGCCACCTTCATAGACTAGTCCCCAAAGTCCTGGGCGGTCCCGTAACCGCACCTTAGCCTTCATCCGGGAGCGCTTCGCGCAACCTCCGGGCTGAGCTGAGTGCTTCGAGTCCGCCCCGCGAACTTTCTACCCTTGGCTACCTCTGGCTAGCGCGGGCGCACGCTGCCCATATCCACCCTAGCGCCGAATCGCTCACAGAGCGCTTGCACATTCGGATCGGCCTCAATCGCCATTCTCGCCGCCTGCAATTCCGCCGCACGGTCACCGTCTCGAATGCTCGCGGGGGTCTCGAAACCATGATCGACGACCCGGATATCGACCCGCAAGGCATGCCCCATGTACTCGACCAGAGCCGCTTCGAATTTACGAACCATGCCCTCCACCAGCAGCGCTGATTGGTTGGGCGCCAACGCCAATGCAACCCGACCCTCGCTGATTTCGACCAACGCGGTATTCAGCGCCAGCTCGCGGCTCACCCCGGAGAGGTCCAATTCCCCTACTATCGCGGCCCAATCCGCAGGCATTGCGCGGCCAAGCCCTTTCTGGAGATCCACCGCCGCACCATCACCGTCCGCGTGCTCAGTGGGGCTTGCGGCACCCGGATCGGTCACCAAGGCGCGTTGTTTTGGACCCAACGGCACTCGAGGGTCTGATTGATCGACTGGACGAGGAGGGGCGGCCGCAACAGATTCCGGCACCGGCTCGGGATTAGCCCAGCGTTCTTCATCCTCCGCGGTCCACCCCGCCTCGGTTGCCGGCTGCGGCTTCGATGCGCGCACTGGCGGCAATATCGGGTCGAAGGGTTGCTTCTCGCGGTGCCAGCTATCCGGCCCGCCATGACCCATGTCGGCGGCGACAATGACCCCAGGCGGCGGCTTAACATTGGCCGGTGCGCCGCCCACCTCAAGGCCATCCGGCAATGCCTGAATAGAACCATCCGGGTTCAGCCCACCACTAGTGGCCACTGCTGCCTGGCCCAAGGGCATGACTGTTTCAGGGGGAACAACTGGGTTGAGCGGGTTCGGGGCGCGTGCAACTCCGGGGGCAACCGCCGCTCGGCTATCAGGGCCGCCCCGAGGCTGCGCATCGATTTCCGCCGCTGGCGCCACGGGCAAAGTCTGACCGCGGGCTCGCGGCTGGGCTCGGCACGCAGCGATATTCGGGTCTCGGCCACCGCTGGGCTCAGTAAGTTGTTGGGGGGTTGGCGGCCCAAGGCTTGGCGATACGGTGTTTGGCCCCGGCACCAAGGCGGGGCTTAATACGGATTGGGTGCGCCCGCTAACCTGCGCTTTGGCTCTCGCGGAGGGCGCGCCCTCGGCAACGGCCCCGGACGCCGGTGGGGGCCCAGCGGTGAAAGCACCGTCGGCGGCCCTTTGAGAGGGTAATTCACCTGCGGACTCGAATGCCGGGGGCGCTGAGCGCCCAATGGACGAACTCGATGCCACCCCGGGCGTCGCGGGGACTCCGGTGCCCGGGCTAGCTTCGGTAGGGGCGGGAACCGGACTATCACCACCGAGTTTCGCCCCAGGAAGGGTTGACCCCAACCCATCTGGAGAGAAACTTAGCATCCGTAACATGACCATCTCGAAGCCGCTGCGCGGACTGGGAGCCAATGGCAAGTCGCGTCTTCCGATAAGGGCAATTTGGTAATAAAGCTGCACCAGCTCCGGAACGATGCGCGCCACGAACGGCTTGTAGACGTCGTCTTCGAGATCATCGCGGGGAGGATTCGGCACCACCTGCAACACCGCGAGGCGAGTCAAGGCGGAAGCGAACTCGCCTAGCACGTCCTCAAAATCCGGCACCGTCTGGGCAAGGATCTCTATGGCAGCGAACATCGCGCGGGGGTCTTGTGTCGCCAAAGCCTCGAGCAGGCCGGCGATATGGGTTCGCTCGATTGTTCCGAGCATGGAGCGAGCATCAGCTTCATCCACCTTCCCCCCCCCAAAAGAGATGGCCTGATCCAACAAGCTGAGCGCATCGCGCATGCTGCCATCGGCACCCCGCGCCAATAGACGCATCGCGCCCGGCTCAAACGGAACCATTTCGGCACGGGTGATGCGGGCGAGTTGCTCGTCAATAAGGTCGACGGGCAAGCGGCGCAGGTTGAACTGCAGACAACGCGACAACACCGTGATGGGGAGACGCTGCGGATCCGTTGTCGCGAGTAGAAATTTAACGTGGGGGGGCGGCTCTTCCAGGGTCTTCAACAGTGCATTGAAGCTGTGCTTCGAGAACATGTGCACCTCGTCGATAAGGTACACCTTGTAACGCCCGCGGGCCGGCACGTACTGCACGTTGTCCAATAGCTCGCGGGTTTCATCTACCCGTGCCCGCGACGCAGCATCGACCTCAATCAGGTCTACAAAGCGTCCTTCATCCAGCTCCAAGCAAGCACCACATTCCCCACATGGCCTAGCCGTGGCGCCGGTTTCACAGTTCAAGCATTTGGCGAGAATTCGGGCAACGGTCGTCTTCCCTACCCCTCGCGTGCCGGTAAATAAGAAGGCGTGATGCAAGCGCTCGCCATCCAACGCATTGCTGAGGGCACGTACCACATGCGGTTGTCCGACTAGGTCGGCGAAACTGTGCGGCCGCCATTTACGGGCAAGAACCTGGTAACTCATAGGGCGATTATAGAGGGCTACGGGGCCAGTGCGCCTACTGAGACAATCCGCATCCAATTTCCACCCGACTAAGCGGACGGCGCGACCACGACCAAGTATGGACCTGGCATCGACCGGCGCCATGTCGATGCGGATTTAGGGGGTATCGCTCCGGGGGCCGCCCCCACCGCCGCTCCTAAAGTGACCAGCCCTGAGAGGGTCTAACCTCGCAACTAAATTCCAACGACGCGCGAACCAGCCATTCCCACCCCGAGCGCGCGTAGGACCGATTGAAGACAACATCGACCTCTCGCTCGCCCGCCGGCCCCTCCCCCACTATCAACACCACGCTGAACGGACCCAACACCGTGGAAGCACCTCGATGGGCCTCGACGCTCACCAGGTCGAGGGGGCAGCCTTTCTCCAAGACCCCGAGAACCGAATCCCCCCTCAAGCGAATGACCGTGCGTGCATGGGTAAGGTCGAAAAGCCGAGGGGTACCTTGAAACGTTGCACCGAACACGGATGGACTCGGTTCATTTTCCGCCCCGACGAGCGCGAGCCATTCTTTCGGCCCGAGAGGAACTAGGCGAGCCGTCATGCTGGCGGCTGCGATGTCAACCACCAAACCGTCCTCGATCCGGGTCGCGCTCGACGCCGAGCGCCCTGGCATCAGGGCCCCGAACACGGACCATATTGCGGGCACCTCAAGCTCCGTCAAGCTCACCCCACAGGCACTGCCGGCACCATGATGCCCCACCGGGAATGCGCTGCCGAGGGGGCTGCTACGTCCGCCGTCGCTGGGGCCCGCGCTAGCCACGAGCCCGCCCCCCTTCCGAGTCGACAAACACAGGATCAACCACCTCGACCGGAACGCACACCCCGGCCAGCGGTGAGGCCACGTGAAAACGCTCACCGAGTCGCCCACGGCCGTCGCGGAGCAAACACAGCGCGATATGGGCATCGAGATAAGGGCTGTACGTAATCGACGTGATGTGACCCTCGGTCGGCACGTGGTGGCGCTCGCTGCGGCTCATGGCCGCCGCTATGTGGCGTTCCTTAATGAGATGGCCCCCTTTGGGAATTCGCACCGTTGCTGACAGCGAGCGCACGCCGACGAGCTCTAAGCGCCGATCGGCACTGAGACCAGGGCGCTCGTGAGCGCGGCGCCCGATGAACTTACCGTCGGCACGCATCAACCTCGAGAAGCCAACATCTCCGGGCGTGGTACGTCCATCTAGCTCATTGGCAACAACGTGCCCCTTTTCAATCCGCAACACCGCCATCGCCTCAGTACCGTAAGGTATGACACCGTAGGCCTCACCCGCTCGTAGGAATGCCTGCCAAACCGCCTCGCCATGCCCCGCGGGCATATGCACTTCATAGGCCAGTTCGCCCGAAAACGTAATGCGGAATATCCGGCAACGGGCGCCGGCAATGCGCGCCTCCAGGTAGGCCATAAAAGGCAGGCCGCGATCCGTGACGTCTTCATCGACCAGATTCGCCAACACCGCTCGGCTGTAGGGTCCGGCAACCGCCAATGCGCCCCACTGGTCGGTCACTGAAATGAGGCTTACATCAAGTTCCGGCCAGGAAACGCTGGCGTGATACTCGAGGTGCTGCATGACCTCCTCCGCCTCACCCGTGGTAGTGGTCATGTAATAGTGCTGCTCGCTGATGCGGGTGGTGGTGCCGTCGTCCAACACCATGCCGTCGTCACGCAGCATCAAACCGTACCTTGCCCGTCCTACCCGAAGATTCTCCCAGCGGTTCAGATACACCCGTTCGAGAAATTCTGCGGAATCGGGCCCTTGGAGTTCTATTTTGCCGAGGGTTGACACATCGACAATCCCGACTCGCTGGCGGACCATCCGGGCCTCGCGATACGCGGCCTGCGCATCCGTCTCACCAGGCGCGGGATAACACTCCGGGCGCATCCAGCGCCCCACCGTAATCATCTTCGCGCCGCGCCCCAGGTGCCAGTCGTGCATTGGGGTTAACCGGTAGGGCGAAAGATGTGCCCCGCGCTCAGCGCCGGCCAGGGCGCCCATCGACACCGGTGAATACGGCGGGCGAAATGTCGTGAAACCGACGGTCTGGATCGTCTCGCCACGCGCGTGGGCAAGGTTAGCCAGGCCGTTTAGATTGCTGAGCCGCCCCTGGTCCGTGCCCATTCCGAGGGTCGTATATCGCTTGAGATGTTCAACTGAGCGATAACCCTCGCGTACCGCCACCCCTACATCATCGACCGTAACGTCGTTTTGGAAGTCAATGAAACGCTTCCGGTGCGCTAGCCCTGGGTTGGGCACCAGCCACAGCGGATGGGCGGGATGGGCTGTGGGGACGGCTGGGGGGACGGCTGAGGGGAACCCCGCGGGGAACTGGGACCCCGCTGACGTCGTTGCCAGGTACCCTGCCCGCTCGGCCGCCTCGGCACCACCGACAAAACCTTCTTCAATTTGCCCCGCAAGCCCATCGGTGCCGTTCATGGCGCCAACGCACCACACCTTTTGGGTACTCTGGGCAGGACCCTGGGAGGGGACAAACCCCTGAACCTGTTCACTCCAGTCGAGTTTGCCCTGGGCTTGCGCGAACAGGTGCACGGTCGGCGTCCAACCGCCCGAGATGAGCAAGGAATCGCACTGCTCCCACCGCGGCTCGCCGTATACTCGCCCTCGCTCCGTATCCAGCCGGCGGATGTCAACCGACCGGAGTGCCCGATTACCGCGCGTGTTGACTACGGCATAACCGGCGAGGATCTCCACCCGCGCCTCACGCAGTGCGTGGGCCCAGTGCGCCGCAGGCCCCTCGGGACGCCCGTCGACCACTGCGGCAACTTTGGTCCCGGCGCTCACCAGCTCCAACACCAACGGATAAACGGTGTCGTTGTTGGTGAAACAGATCGCGCGCTCCCCCACTCTTACCGCATATTGATTGAGGAATCGCCGCGCCGCGGACGCGAGCATCACCCCAGGACGGTCATTGCCACCGAACACCAGCGGTCGCTCCAGCGATCCAGTCGCCAGCACCACCGCTTTCGCGCGCACGTACCAAAGCCGATGCCGCGGGCGATGTGGCTCAGGCTCGGCCACATGGTCCGTGACCCGCTCCGCGAGGGTGAGCGAGTTGTGGTCGTAGTAGCCGAACGCCGTAGTACGGGTCAGGACCGTAACGTTAGTGAGACCATCGAGTTCCGCGATCGCGGCCCCGTACCACTGCTCGGCCGGCTCCCTAGCGGAGCTCGCGGGTCCCATCGTCAGCACCGAGCCACCCAGCTCGGCAGCGTCCTCGACCAACAGTACCCGCGCCCCGGCGCGTCCCGAGACCAGCGCGGCGGCCAACCCGGACGGGCCTGCGCCCACTACTACGACGTCGTAGTGGGCGTACTTGTGTGCGTAGCAATCTGGATCGCGCTGGCGCGAGCCTTTGCCCAACCCGGCCGCACGGCGAATGAACCATTCGTAGAAACGCCACCCACCGGGTGGCCACATGAAGGTCTTATAGTAAAAACCGGCGGGCATTACACCGCTGAATCGGCCGGCCGCAGCGCCGAGATCGAAGCTGAGACTGGGCCATCGATTTTGGCTGCGAGTCGTCAGCCCTTCGTATATCTCAACCTGCGTGGCTCGCAAGTTCGGCTCCCGCCGGCCCGCTACCCCCACTGTAACGAGAGCGTTCGGCTCGTCCACGCCGCTGCCGAAGATCCCTCTCGGCCGATGGTACTTAAAACTCCGCCCAAATAAGCGCTGGCCATCGGCAAGTAATGCCGAAGCGACGGTATCACCTTCGTATCCCTCGTACCGACGCCCATCGAAGGTAAACGAAACGGGGCGGCTACGGTTTATGCGCCCGCCTGATGGCAGTCGAAATTTCTCGTAGGTGGTCAACCCTGCTGCCCCGGAGTCGAGCTGGTCTTTTTTGACCCTACCTTCTTCGATCCTACCTTCTTTGCTCCTACCTTCTTCGATCCTGCCTTCTTCGTTCCTACCTTCTTTGCTCCCACCTTCTTGGCTAGAGGCTTTGTGTCCCCTCCTTGCGCAGGTTCACCGTCTCCCCCTGGCGCCGCGGCCACGTTATCGAGGGGCGTTGGTTCATCCGATCGATAAGTGCCCAGCACCTGGTGGGTGGCCGTATCGCGCACCACCTTCACGAACTGGCGGCAGCCACTGGAATGCTGCCAGTATTCAGCGTGCGGACCCCGCGGGTTGGGCCGGGTGTACACGTAGTCGAACCATTCATCGAGGGGAAGCTCTTCGAGGTTTGAAGGTCGACGTCGCGACGCGTCGCCCACGTAGCGAAATTCAATTTGAGCGCGATCGCCGCACCATGGACACCGAATTAACAGCACCTCGCACCTCTATCGGTGGGCGAATTTTCGTTCGGTGAATGTCGACCCATCGTTCCCCCTAGTGCCACCCCGGGGTGGGCCCTCGCCCACGTTCATCGAGGGTGCGACCGGTTGCGAAGCGATCGTAGGTGAGCTCGGCGTTAAGGGAATGGGCGCGATTATTGGCGATGGTGTGCGCGAATACCCACCCCGAGCCAGGCGTCGCTTTGAACCCGCCGTAGCACCATCCCCCATTTAGGTACAAGCCGTCGACCGGGGTGGGGCTAATGATCGGGCTGCCGTCCATCGTCATATCCATGATGCCGCCCCAGCTGCGCATCACTCGCAGCCGCGACAGGGCCGGAAACATCGTCACCGCAATGCTGGCCACCTCACTGATCAGTGGAAGGTTTCCACGTTGAGCGTAAGAATTGTAACCATCGAGGTCACCACCGAGGAGCACTTCGCCTTTGTCGGTCTGCGAGATGTAGCAATGGGTCGCGCCATAGGTAACCACGGTGTCGATTAGCGGCTTGATGGGCTCAGTAACGAACGCCTGCAACACGTGCGACTCGATAGGCAAGCGCAACCCTGCCATTGCTGCCACCCGTGAGGAGTTGCCCGCGACTGCGATGCCCACCCGGCCGGCACCGATGCGCCCACGGGAAGTCTCAATCGCCACCACCGCGCCGCCCTTCACATCCATCCCTACCACTTCGCAGTTCTGGATGATGTCCACCCCGAGCGCGTCCGCGGCACGCGCAAACCCCCAGGCCACGGCATCGTGTCGGGCGGTGCCGCCGCGGGCCTGTAGCAATCCGCCCGCGACTGGATACCGAGCGCTCGCAGAACAGTCCAGCAGTGGTACTCGTTCGGCAACCTCACTCGCGTCGAGCAACTCAGCATCAATGCCGTTCAGGCGCATAGCGTTGCCACGCCGCGCGAACGCGTCCATCTGAGAGGCGCTATGGGCGAGGTTGATCACCCCCCGTTGGGAGAACATCACGTTGAAGTTGAGGTCAACCGAGAGACCTTCCCACAGCTTCAGCGAATGTTCGTAAAAGTGAGCGTTTCCGCCGAGCAAGTAATTGGACCGTACGATGGTGGTATTGCGGCCCGTGTTGCCACCCCCGATCCACCCTTTTTCCACGACGGCAACGTTTCGAATACCGTGCAGCTTCGCCAGATAGTACGCGGTGGCCAGGCCATGACCGCCGCCACCGATGATTACCACATCGTAGCCGGACTTCGGTTCGGGATCCCGCCAGGCAGGTTTCCACCCCTGGTGGCGGTTCAGCGCGTGCCGGACGAGGTTAGGAAACGAGTACTTTGAATTGGCGAAGCGCATGACGTAATTTCAGCACAGATGGTGACCGGGCCGGAGCCTTACCTGCGGATTTCGACCTCCGCCTCGATCTCAACCGGAATGTCGAATGGCAGCTCGGCCATCCCCACCGCCGAACGTGCGTGCGCGCCGCGCTCGGGTCCGAACACTTCGACGATGAGATCCGTAAAACCATTAACTACCGCCGGAGTGCGGTTGAAACCGGGCGCCACGTTCACCATCCCGAATGCGCGCAGCCACGTCTGCACACAATTCAAGTCCCCAAGCTCTCGCTGGAGGCTGCCGAGAATGGCAAGCCCGGTGTGACGGGCAGCCTCATACCCTTGCTCGACGGTGAGGTCCCGCCCCACTTTGCCATTGGGCAGGAACAGACTTCCGTCAGAAAATTGAGGCGCGTGACCCGAAACGAACGCCCGGTTGCCATGCACCCGTACCCAGGGAAAAGGCAGGCTCACGCCCTTTGGAGTAGACAACGCGGGCGGCAACACCAACCCGAGCTCTCTAATTCTCGCCTCAATGTCATACTCAACCATCGTCCTATCCCCGAGGCATTCGTCTGCAGTCGCGGTTCGGTAGCTAGCAGTTCAACCCAACGTAACCATCGCGGGTCTGGGGCAATCGGCGAGCAAGAAGCCGCGTGGCCACCAAGGTGCGAAGGATCTGCGCCGTGCCCCCGCCGATCGTGAACATGCGCGCATCACGCACCAAGCGCTCCATCGGCCGGTTCCGGGAATACCCTGCCGCACCGAAAAGCTGCAATGCGTCGTTGGTTACCTTTACCGCCATCTCCGATGCGAAAATTTTAGCCCGTGCCGCCATCGTCACGTCGGGGAATCCGTCGCCGGCACTTGCCGCCGCCTTATAGATAAGCAAGCGGGCGGCTTCGAGCTGGGTGTCCATGTCCACCAGCATCCACTGGAGCCCCTGAAACTCAGCAATCGGGCGGCCAAACTGATGCCGCTCCTGCACATACTCGAGGGCTCGCTCATACGCGCCTACCGCCAAACCAAGGGCGACCGTCCCTGCTCCCACCCGCTGGCCATTGTACGCATTCATGAGCCCCGCAAAGCCCCGCTTCAAGCCTTCCGGCGGCACCACCGCCATGCCCTCGTGCACTACCAGGTCCTCGAACAACACCTCGGTCTCCGGGATCCCGCGCAATCCCATCGCCGGCTCCCGAGTGCCGATCCGAAGGCCCTTGGATTCGCCCCGGACGGCTAAGAAACCACCGATCCCAAGCTCCTCGCCATTCTCGAATACACGGGCAAATATGAGGTGCAGTTTCGACACCCCACCCCCAGTAATCCAATGTTTCTTGCCATTGAGCACATAAGTATTGCCGTGCTTGTCCGCGCGGGTCGTCATCTGGGTGGCCGCACTGCCGGCATCGGGCTCCGTGATGCAAATGGCCGGCTTGTCGCCGCTAAGCACCAACTCGCTGGCCAACTTCCGCTGCTCCTCGGTCCCGTAGGCCATCACGGCCCCGATCGCGCCCATGTTGGCTTCCACCACAATGCGCCCGGTTACCCCGCAGGATTGTCCCATCTGTTCAATGACCAAGGCCACGTCGAGATAACTCGCCCCGCGCCCACCGTAGGCCTTGGGTAAGGTCATGCCCATGAACCCCGCATCGCGCAGCGCCTCGACATTGTCCCAAGGGTATTCCTCAGTCTGGTCCACTCGCGCCGCTCGCGGCGCGATTACGCTCTGGGCGAGCTCCCGCGCCTCGGCCTGTAGGGTGCGCTGCGCTGCGTTAAGCTCAAACATCGCCGACACGAATCTCCTGTCTACCCCAGCGTCCGTCACCACCTGGCATTTCAACATCCAGCGAGCGTCACCGAAAGGAAATTATTCACCCACCATGGCGCCTCCCCGTTTGCAGCCTCCCATCCAACTAGTTTAGGCTTCCGCGCCTTCCGGAGAGGTGTCCGAGTGGCTTAAGGAGCACGCCTGGAAAGCGTGTATACGTTGACGCGTATCGAGGGTTCGAATCCCTCCCTCTCCGCCAAGCAATCCGCGTAAGTGTCTGATACCGCGAAGGAATCTACGGAATCACGGGCGATTCACCGCCATTCGTTCCCACACTTCGACTAGAGCCAGTTCACCAGAACTCGGCCCGACGGCAGCGCGTTGCCCGCCGCCGCGGTGTCGAACCACACGATCCGCGCCCGGACCTCGGCGACGCGGCGATCGAGAGCAGCGAGCTCCATCAGCTCGTGCCCCGAAAAAAAAAGGTCGCCTTCGGTCTGCATGACCTTCGCCTTGCCGCCGGTGCTCCAAAAACTGGCCGCGACCTTCTCCCTGCTGTTGAGCAAGGTCTGTAGTAACCGCCGTTCCTGCGCCGCGATGGTGCTCGCGTCGGTGGCGACGCGGCGATGAGCGGCGAGCTCGGTGTCGGCAGGCGGCCGCTGGCCGCGACCGGTCGAAGTAGCTCGCTCCTGCGCCGCGACCTTGGCGTCCGGGGTCAGCGCCGTGACCATCAGCACCTCGGGGTCGTGTCCGTCGAACAGCGCGAGCGCGCTTTGCCAGCCGACCTCGATGCCGTCGGCGGTCACCTCGATGTTCGGGACAGGCTTGGCCGCCACGACCACGGGAAGTCGAGTGCTACGTCGTTCTCGACGTCATAGCCCGCCACCTGCGCCCACCGTGGACTGTTGCCGCCATAGGTCATCTCGCTCGGGTCCGCCATGTCGAACCACGTATAGGAGTCGGTCTTGATCCAGACGTGGTACCGCGCGGCGCCGGCCGGCGGCGCCCACGTCACGGACTCGCCGAAGTCCACTTCATGCAGCGTTGGAATAGCGCGCATCGGTCGTTGCCTCGATCAGCTCGCGCTCGGCGAGCAGGAATGGAATGCCCAGGTGAGAGACGCACGCGAGCGAGTAGACGAGCAGATCAAGCGCCTCGTTCGCGCGTCCGATCTTCTTCCACTGGAGCCGGGTCCGCCCGGTGCGCTTGTCTACGACGCGCTCCAGGGTCTCGGAGCAGATCCCCTCGAATTGCTCGGGACCGTAGAACGTCTCGTCAGCCGGCCACGTCATGGGTCGCGGGACGGTGCCGGTGCAGGACTGGCGTAGCAGGCTGAACACGGACGCCTTGCCCGCGTTCGTGCATACCAGCCCCAAGCCGTTCGATCCGTAGTCGTGTAGCGCGTCCTGCGTCACCGACCGCCGCATCAGCACGCCACCGAAGCGGGTCGGCGGTAGTCCCTTCAAGCACTGGTAGCCGGCGCCGCGGGACTTCGCGAAGTCCGCAACCTGTTCGGTGTAGTGACCACCGGAGTCGATGCCGACGATGACGGGACGCAGCAGACACCCGCTCGCGTGCTCGCGCGGGGTCTCCATCATCCTCGCCAGCTCGTCCCACGGCTGCGCGGTGCCGGGGTCGCCGGGGATCTTCCGGTACTCGATCGCCCACCGTCGGAGTCGATACCAGCGTCCACCGTGCGCCAAGCCGTGATAGCCGGCTTGCTCCCACCCGCGTACGCCTGTCGTCTCGGATTCGGCCTTGTCGACCTCCACGAGCCCCCAGGCGGCTGATTTCGCACCTCCAGGCGGTTGTCTTGCGTGTCCACCGACCCCACGTAAGCACGCACGCGCCTCCAGGCACGTTCTCGTACGCCTCACGGCAGGTCGTGGCGATCATCTCCGGCGTGACGCCTTGTGCAGGCTCCGGCCGGAACGGGAGTGCGAGCCTGCCCTGCTGGAACGCTCTGATCTCGGCCATCGAGGATGTCTGCTTGCGGTGATGGTTCGCCCGCTTCCACGCCCGCACGATGGTCGCCAGCGTCTCGAACGGACTCAGGAAGCAATCCGCGTGGTATCCCCGGGTCGCTGGCACCGCGGCCGTGCGGGTCGACCTCCACTGTCCAGCCGCTACCGCACGCTTGAACGCCTGCGCGCCGAGCATCGCCTTGCAGCATGGCATCGCGTAGGTCGGCGGTCGGGTCGTCGCCTTCGCGATGATGACGTTCGACCACTGTGCCGGAGCCGACTGTCCGCACGCTGGACAGGGGATGAACCAGTGCCTCGCGTCGGACTTCTCAAGCTCGGTGGTGGTGCGACAGGCATCCTCCTCGCCGGCAGACGAGGCCGTAATCAACCTGCCTCTTCCGGAGAAGGCCGCCATGCGGTCTATCAACTCCAGAACGATGTCGCGGCCGAACGCTCTCAGTTCGTCGAGGATGACGATCTCGGCGGTCCTCATGAGGGTAGTAGTGCGCTGGCCCGCGCTCAGAACCTCCAAGCGCCCGCCTGCGTCGTTGGTGCGATGGTGCGGGGGTCGAGGCCGCTCCCAGGGCTCCGACACCACGGGGTCGCTACAGGCGCGCGCCCAGGCGCGGATGCGCGCGGACATGGCGCGCTTCAGTGCTTCGTCAGGCTCGTAGAACAGGACCGATCGCCCGGCGGCGTAGTGCCCCAGGGCCGCGACCAACAGGGATGCAGTCTTGCCCGACTGGACGGACCCGCGGACGGTGACTTGCTCCAGGGTCCGGTCGTCCATCGCGTCGAGTACTTCGGCCCACGGCGCCCCGCCCGCCCGCCACCGCCGGCCGCCCGGGGACCGTCGCCGACGATGACGTGACGTTCAGCCCATCGTCGAAGTGCGCTTACACCACGATTGGCCACCACCGGACCTCCACGCCGCCGTCCTTCGCGCGCTTCGCGAGCGACAGCGTGGTGTCGCCGTAGGCCGCACGGTCGACGACGGCGACCGCGTGAAGCTCGGCGGCCCGGATGATGCGCTGGTCCGGCGCCGGCCAGTCTTCGGCGGTGACCCGCATCTCGACCGACATGCCGCGGAGGATCCCCCGCGCCACCTGGTCCCGCACGTCGGCGCGGTACTCGGGAACGTCGGCGCGAAGATGCAGCCGGCTCGCGTTGTCGTCGAGAACGAGGCCACCGCCGCCCGTGCGGGCGATGATGTCCTCCCGGACGTGCATCCTGTTCAGCGTCACGTCGTCGAGGCCGGCGAACGCCCCGGGCTCCACCCGTTCGTCGAAGGCGCCGAGGATGCGCGCCACGGACCCGTAGGGCATGGCGACGCCCTCGACGACGGCGCCGTCGTCACGGACCTCCAGCGCCGCCCATCGCCTTTCGAGCGCGCTCATGCGAGCTGGAACGCCACCCGGGTGAAGCCGTCCTTGCGGGTGACTTTGAAGTCCGACAGCAACACGGCCGTCAGGGAGATCCAGCCGGCCTTTCGATTCGCCGAGCTGACCTCATCGACAATCAAGGTCACGCCGCCCCACATGGGGCACAGCGCGTTGGTGCCGGCGCCGCGTTTGGCAAGGATGCCTTCCTGATCGTTGGCGTCCGGCGCGGTGACGTTGCTCGACGCCATGAAGCCCGCCAGCATCCGATGATAGGTCATGGCCGCCGTCTCGCCACTACCCATGTTCACGAGCGCCGCGAGCTTCCGATAGGTGTCGTCTCCGACCACCATCGAGCACTCCGGGATGGACCCCGCGTACTCGCCATCGACTCCATCCACCGTCAGGCTGCACGCGGGACGAGGAAGTATTCATGGTGGAGCCCGTTCAGGACCGGCCTGGAGACCACTTTCCGACCGTCTCCAATTCGATGTCGTCCGTGTTGTAGGGTTACAGGGGTGTCCTTTGTCGGCCCAGGCACCCCCGGCCCGAGTGCAGAATGGGGTCTCGCTCTGTTGTAATAAGCAATCCAATCTTCGAGAACCCGCCGGAGATGATTTTCCGTTAGCGGAATCATGTGATCCAGACATTCTCGCCGCATCGACCCGATGGTCCGCTCACAGATCGAATTCGCTTGGGAGCTTCGATACGGTGCCTTGAGCACACGCAATCCCATGTTTTCGGCAGTACGATCTAGATCTTCTGAGAAAACCCTGCCCCGGTCATGAATCAGAAATCTGTACTGGTGGTCGGAGGGTATCGCCTCACGCAGCTGTTGCCGTGTCCACCCGGAGGTGGGGTGAGCCGTTGCGTTGCAATGCAGAATTCGCCGGGAGCCATGCTTCAGAATGATGAAAACGTACAAGACTTGAAATGTTACTGTGACAGCAACAAAGAAATCACACGCCAGAACCGCTTCAGCGTGGTTACGCAAGAAGGTGGACCAGCGCTGATCGCCACGTGGCCCGCCTGACGGTCTCTTCGCCATGTGCTTCCGCACCGTTCGGGGAGATACCCGGAGGCCAAGTTTGAGGAGCAACTCATTCGCAATTCGCTCCTCGCCCCACAAGGGGTTCTCGCGGGCCATCTGCCGTATCAATCTTCTTAACTCCTCAGGGATGGATGGCCTGCCAGCCCTCGACTTCCAGCCAAAACAGGCGAAAACCCTCACGATGCCAGCGAACCAAAGTCTTTGGCTGGACGACCACCAGCGCATCCTTCCAATTGAAAAATTTGGAGAGTCCAACAAGCGTGAGCCGGGTTGCCGGATCAAGCCGGCGTGGCCGAATGTCCCGTTCTTGATAGTAAGCAAGCTGTTTGCGCAGGAAGAGATTCTCGGCGGCCAATCTGCCCCGTGAACGCAGGAGGAGAGAAAGAAGTGAAAATAAGTCGATGACTACCTGAATAATCGCTTTGGTTATTTGCATGACGTGGATCTTGCCACGCCGGGACCCATCGGAGCGACCTTTATAAGTCCTTCATTTTATGTAGGATCCAATTTTTGCGGAGCACAACCCTGGCGTAGGCATAACCGGCATCCGCCGTCACCGTCGCGATCGCGCGACCGGCGTCACCGCAACGTCGAGCACCACACCTCTCGCGTCGTCGACCGCCGTGTGCTGCTTGTAACAGGGCTCGAGACGCCGGTTGTACGCCGAGGTCGCCATGCTCGCATCCGCATCGGTGCGGCTCACTTTCCCGGACTTGCCACGCCGCCGGCCTCGCCTCTTCTCCGCCTCGACCGTCTCCTCGCCGCGGTTCTCCGTCATCACCTCATCCACATGACGTTCGACCAGGCTCGCCCAGTTGACATCGGCCCGGACCAGCGAGGTATCGATGTGCACAACCTCGGCCGTGGCGATCTTCGCATCCAGGCAGGCCCTCACCGTGCGCTGGAAAATCTCCCGGAACCGTGTCTCGCCCCAGCGTTGGCGGATCCGGGTCAGGCTCGAATGATCGGGCAGCCGCTCGTGCAAACCACAGCCGATGAACCAGCGGATCGCGATGTTCACCTGCGCTTCCCGCATCAGCCTGCGGTCGTGCACAAAGCGAGCAGAAGGCCGGCGAGCATCAAGCGCACCGCGACCTCCGGGTCGATGCCCGGCCGGCCGTTGTCAGCGCAATAGCACTCCGAGACTTCCTCACCCAGCCAGCCAAGGTCCAGAACGCGGTCAACGCGAGCCAGGACGTGATCCTCGGGCACCAGTTGCTCAAGCGAACCGGTGATGAACAACTCCGGCTGGTCGCGGCTCTTCCGTCCCAACATCTCGTACCCTCCCGATATCAAACACAAGTCATCGACCCAGGGAATCACAGAACCAGGGCTTTTTCAACAACCTCTTTGCGGAAAGCTCCTAGGCCACAGCCAGATCGAGACCACGGCGCGCTACGCGCATCTGGCGCGGGATTCGGTGCAGGAGGCCGCGGCCCGCATCGCCGACAGCATCGCGACCGATATTCTGGGCGAAGGCTGGAAGCATGCTTCCGGTTCATGATCTTCGCCACTCTTGTATCGATCGTTAGAGGTCTGGGAGGTAGTAAGCGACGAGAAACCTCATCAGGAGTTCTCCACGAAGCGCCAGGCGATCGATGCCTTCTGTTGACATGGCGGCGAAGTCGGTTGGGTAATCCCGAACCTCGTCCCGTCCAGGGAGTCCTGCCGGAACCCAGGGCAAGGCATTGTCCTGCTGCCCGAGATAGCACAGCGCGAAACCCGAGATTTCGTCGGCATCCGCGAGGCGGTGCAGCTGTTACCGTGTGGCGTCTTGGACCTTGCGAAAGACCGTGAGGAACGATCTATACATCCGACTGGGCCAACGCGTCGGGTAGCTGTTATCGTCGAATAGTCCTGCACCGGCGTCGCAGCAGATGATGTAGTCGGGGTCGAAGACGTTAGTGCTGATCGAGGGTGTCCTGCCGGGCTCCATCGGACTTACGCCGAGATTCTCGAAGACTCCACCGTCGGTGAGCAGAACGCGCGTCAGGTCTGTGGTGAGCCCATTCTTGGTGAATCGGTACTTGCGCTCAAGTGCCGGGAGCAAAACCGGGTAGGCTGCCGAGGCAGCCACGGCGTCGGCAACGAGAACATCTTCGGGGGGGATCGTCCCGAATCGCCAGCAGCCGCTCTGCCTGCTTCCGAACCGGAATGCCGAGCCGGCCTGTAGTTCAGTGGCATTGATGACTGTATGGAGCGACTGTCGGGCGACATCGCGCACAATGGTGTCACCGAACAGGGACTTAGCGATGACGTCACGGAACGCCTCCGTGCGGCTAAACGTGCGCACCAGCGGTGGCTTTCGGCGAGTAGACACGCCCGGTCGTACGGCGGCGCGAACCAAGCGAAGGAGCATGCGGACGAGAAAGGATGCACTCGTGGCGACGCGGCTTTGGAGAAACTTCCTGATAGAGTCCGGTCTGAGCACCTCGCGGAAGATGTCGCGGTGGAGTCCTCGGCGCAGAAGCTCTACAACGCGCGCCTCGAACTCCCGGAACGAGCCACTGGAATAGGCGTACATCGCCGAGATGACAGACCCGCCGGAGACGCTCGAAATCACCTGAACACGGCTGAGGAGATCAAGGTCGTGCAAGGCGCGCAGGCATCCGAGGTGGAACGCGATAGCGCGCGAACCTCCGCCGGAGAGGGCGAGCCCGACGTTCTGCGGTTTCTTGGGCTGCCGCCCGAGGCACGCTGTTGCTGCGGCGCTCCATTGGATGCAGATGAAATTCTCGCCGGACAGTTTTGTTCTAAAGGCGTACGCGCCGAGGGATGGGTCGTCGGGGTTGCCCGAGAGGATCAGGACAAGGCAAGTTCGGCGGGTCGAGTCAGGGTCAGCGAGAAGCTGTGCGACAGCGCCGATGTCGACGCGGCTTGGATGTGGTGTCGACGTTGGGTGGGTGTGCCAACTACCGACGCAATCTACGGATCCGCGGAACCGGCAGTGCTTTTCTTTGGCAGCGTCTTCCATGCCTTCCGTGCCGCAGGTAAAGTGATCATCAGCCGCGTCGCTGTCGGGCGGCGGCCCCTCCACGTCCGTCACCCAGAGAACGCCCGCAGCTTCGTTCAATTCGCCGAAGACGAGACCGCCGGTTTCAATCGTTGTTCCGGCCGTACGCGCGGAGCGTCTGGCCCAGCCGCGCATTTCTCGCGCAGCGTGTGAACACACCCTGACAGAATAGCCCCGCCCCTTGTCCCTCAGGGTGTGGTCAGGAGGCCATGCGAAGACATGTACCGGTCCCGATTCTTCAAACAACCAAACCCGCCCCCGTGTGGCAGTCGCGGGGCTTCGCGATAGCGCGAGCGACGGAATTCAGCATGCGCGCCGAGAGCCCGGCAAGGTCCGCGTTGGAACCGATGAACGTCGGTTCCGAACAACCGGGCTCCGGCTGAAAGCGCTCACCTGACGTAGATCTTGGCCAGAACGCCTCAAGCACTTTCGAAAGTGTCGGCCTTCGACATGCTTCCAGCTTGAGCCGCCGAACAAGATCGAGCGTCCCACCGCTGTGGTTGGGCGACGAGAGAGCAGCAATAGCCGTGGCGGCCTGGTTGTCGACGGACATAGAGGCCATCGCGGGACGTGAGTCGACGCCCCGGAGCGCGTATTCGAGTGCCGTCCGAACGGCCGATGAAGCTGTGCAGTCGATTACCAAGTCCACTTTCGGAACCGGGTCGGGACCCTTGATGCGCAGGATGAGGTCGTCGGTTGAAACAACCGTCTTAAGGTCAGGCTCGATCCTTTTGAGCCTTTCGGCGAGTGCGTTGGCTTTAAACTTTCCTATGTCGGCGTCTTCGAAACCTTGCCGTACAAGGAGGCCGGGGACAACAGTCTTGTTGTCGACGAGTTCGACGGTTCTGGCACCGGCCCGCACGACGGATTCCGCCACGTGGGTCCCGACGGCGCCGCATCCCCAGATGGCCACACGCTTTTCGCGAAACCACGCCATGGGAGACGAGTGGTCTCGCCTCCTGGTGACCTCAGGACGCATCTCGCGGACGATGCACCACCCGACCTTGGCCAAAACGGACCAATTGGCGACCGCCTTCACCGCTGCGTTCCATTGAGCCGTGTCGCCGACCTGCGCGGAAATGTTCAACTTGCGCAGCTTGTCCGCGTCGTCAGCGGAGATTTCCCACACGGCGAGGTGCTGAAGGTCACACCCGCCTGGAACGACGCGGCGCATAGGAGTCCCGAGGACCACGGTGAGCAGTGTCCCTGCGTCACTGTGTCGTGCGTACGAGGCGAGTTGGAGGATGAACGGGGCATAGTCGATGCCGTGGGATTCGAGCTCTTTCAAAAGGGCGTTGACAGTCTCGGGGTATTCGAAGGGGAGGTCCTCGTGCAGGAGAATTGCGGGCGCAAAGTGAGCCAGGCGTTCTTCACCATGCTTGTACTAACCGATGATCTCGGTGCGATTGTTCCGTTTCCGGAGTTCGGTCACTCCAATCCATGGCGAGCCGGCAACTAAAGGCGTATCTGCCCTGGGCACGATCAGGCGGTTGACAGTGGGATACGCAACTGGCGGGTGTAGGGGCGCGTCGTTCGGGTCGAGGTTATTCACCGCGGCGTCACGTATCCAAGCGTCTAGTCGCTTGATAAAGCCGTACATGCCGTCCTCTGGGCGCCAATCGGTGGGACTCTCGTATAGGCAGGGGTGCCGCCGCCACTGGACGTGACGGAAGCCAGAGAAGCGAACGTGCGGTGTCTCGACAAAGGGGTGGTTGAAAGGAAAGGTAGGTGGGACAACGACGCGGAACAGCTCGCGAGCTCGCACGGGAAGTCCGTCCTCGACGCGCTCCAAGCCGTCGAAGCGGATGCTTATGTCGAATCGGCGGTAGCCATTTGGCCGCGTTGTCTCGTCATGTAATTGAACGGTGCCGCCGGATGCGTCCGCGATCTCCCTTATCTGCTCCCCGGCGAGTTTGTAGGCATCAGTCATCAGCCCCGGCCGTAAGTGTGGGCACTTCTGGGCGGCTCCTTCGAGCCCCGCGCTTCGCCCGCGGCCTGCGATGCGGACATGGAAGCTGTCGCGGCCCCGGCAAGGACGATCTTTTGGTCGTCAAGTTCAGCCACGATCGGGTCGTCCTGATCCATCGTGCAAAGGAAGGAGTCGGTGATGGTCTCGTACTGCGTCTTTGCCTTGGCGTGGGGCGGATTGTCTCCAGGCTCGTTGGATGACGGTACCGGATTGGAACTCGATACGACACGATTCGGAGCTTGTGACGTCTCTTCCATTTTGTCGACGATGTGCTTCTTGATCTTCTCCGCGTCGTCGCCCTCGTCCTTCCAGTACATTGCGGCCTTCGAGCAGTGGTGCGGTGCGAGGAGCACGTTCCAAGCGAGGTCGTCAGCCTCGCTGACCTCGAAGATACGCTTGATGATCGGGTAGGAAAGGTCCCCAAGGAGTAGGGCGCGAAGCTTTTGGGTTCCATCGTAGAGCGTGATCTGCATGCCGAGGCTCGTATCGTTGCGATCGCCGGCGTCATCGTCCTTGAACGGGGCGTGGACAAAGGCGCGGAATTCGTCGGACACGTCCTTCTCATCGATCACGGTGACTTCGTTGCCGGGAACGGTCAGCCGATCCTTGGGGAAATTCTTGAAGTCATTCTCTTCCAGTAGTTCCGAATAGCCGAAGACATGAACGCGGTTGCCAACGCCCGGGTCGCCCTTGGCCTCGATCGTCTTCTTGACGCGGCGTTCCGCCTCCTTCTTGAACGCCTCCGCATCGTCGCAGAGGTCCTTGTTGTACTCCCGAAAGATCTTCGGAGTGAACCACAGTTCGCCAATGTCGACCTCCTCGAACAGCTCAGCGAAGCCCCGGCAATGGTCCTGATCGGGGTGTGTCAGGGCGAATGCGGCCAGATACGGGAGTGCGTTGACCTTGGGCAGCCGTTCGACAAGCTCATCGACAACGGCCCAACTGGCATCGTCATCGTCGTCGGACTTCCCAAGATGGTTCAGGTCAACCTGTAGACAGGTCTCGGAATCGACAACGACGGTTGTGCTGTCGCCGTTTCCAACGGGCCAAAAGACTAGCCCACGCGCTGGGAGTTCAAAGGCCATAGTGCGTTCTCCGGAAAGTGTCTGTTGTTTCTCGCTGTCCGTTCGGGACACTGTTGCGTCGGAAGGTGCCGCAACATGTTGGGCGAAACCCATCATATGTGGATGCCCCCGTTGATGCAAGCATGTTGTGTGAACGGTTCGGGGTCTGTTGTCAGGTGCAGTCGTATGTTCGGCCTTCTGATGCGGCAGGTCACGCGCCGCCGGGCCACCCAACGGACCACACCGCCATCGCGCTGACCGATCCGATCCCCGGGATGGCCATCAGACGTCTCGTCTCTTCGTCCTGGCGCGCACTCGTGTGTCAGTGATGAGGAAGTCAGGATTCTCCCTGTCGTCTCCTATAGTCCATTTCGTTTCCAGTAATTTAGACGCCTCCTCGACAAGGAACCGTTCATGCCTTTTGTTCACATTTGTCTCCCTAATTCGTCAAAATACTAGGCTCAATTAGTGAATTGTATGCATGATCTGTTCATGGCGGCTGCGAGACAGGCTCTTGGGGAGGATTGGCTGACCAAGCCGATGAGATGGAACCATCGCAGAGCGCTGTCGAGGTACTTGGTCGCGATGCCTCGGTAGCGGCGCAGGAATTCCTTTAGCTGGCCGTAGCGGCTGTTGACGGTCTGGATGTGAAGGGCGTCGCGAACCCGCTCTCCGGCGGACAGGTTGAGCGCTTCGTGGCGGATGCTGAGCGCCGCCGCGCAGGGCGGATAGGCGCGGTGGCCATCGGAGACCAGCAGGATATCCTTCTCGACGATCGGCTCGAGGGCCTCTTTCAGGGTATCGCCGGTACCCCCCCGGTAGAACCGTGCTGTGCGTCGCGCCGCCACGGTCGGCGGCAACCAGAACTGGAACCTGCTCGCGCGACAGCCCGCGCCTAGCGGCCTTGCCGCCGCGTCGGCACGCCTTGCGATCCTACGTCCGCCCGCCCTTGCGGTTCTTGAAAACATAGGTTTCATCGGCCTCGACGATCACTTTGAGCTTATCGGGGGCCGTCTCCACCGCCTTGGGAAACCGGTGGCGCCAGCGAAACGCCGTGGTCACCGCAACATCACAGCGCTCGATCGAGGCCCACAGTGCCTCCCCCCTCGAAAGGGCCTTGCCGAAGGGCAGCCACCGCTCCTTGTGGTGCAAGCCCGACAACGGCGTGCCGGTCAGCGCGTTGAACGTGCGTCCGCAACCCTTGCACTGATAGCGCCGCAGACCCCGCGCCTTGCCCCGAGACACAGCCCCAGGCGTATCGCAACGCGGGCAGCGGCGATCCTCATCCACCCCCAGCTCGACGGCCGCCAACGAAGCGGCGCCTTCCGGCTGCCCCGACAACACTTCCAAAGCCTCGCGACGTTGCGCTTCGCTCAGTCCATCCACCTTCGAAAGCCAATCCTGAAACCCCGGTCGCTTCATCGCGAAACCTCCATCGATTTCAGACGCTTTACCAAATGCCCATACGAATCGCTAATTTAGCCAAATATTTCCATGTTATGAAGCGCAAAGACGGTGAAAGTCCTTGTGTGTGTATGTGGCCATGAGTATGATCAACGCCTTGTCCAGATCCAGGAGGTCGACGTGCTTTCCACCTGCCTCCATCAGGTATCGCCAATCCACGAAGTCACCTCGGTGTTTCTCAAGGATTTGCTGCAGCGGCGCGATTCCGTGACTTCTCTCGAGATCCGCTATCAACTTCCTGGTGTCGCTGTCCAAATCATTAAACAAGACCAGCAGATCGTGACCCTCTCTGTCCTTCCTGTATCGACCTGCCTTCTTGAAGCACAAGACCTTCAGCATGAGCTCGGTCGCCAAGGCGCGCAAAATCACCGTCGACAAAAAGTAACCTGAAACCCTCGCTACCTGCTCTTTTTCGGTGATCGGGTTGGGGGAGCCACTCCGTGTCATGCGGTTGAGACTGTCCTGGAGGTCGTCCGCAACCCGACGCAGGGCAATGGCTTGGGCTGCCGCCATATCTATATTCAACGCCTACTCTCCTCTGTACTGCCCGCGGAGGCTCTACACAGGGTAGCGGCGGCTTTGGTGCATTGAGTCGAGATGTTGTGATTGCCTATCCCTCGATTGGCTAGCGGATCCTGATTGTGTTTGGCTTCGCTGCTCGGATGGAACGATTGAGTGCGCCGATCTGAACGGCGATTTCGTTTTGTTGGGATTGGAATGTGCGAGCGGTCAGCTTGCCGCCGTTGAGCCTCTTGACGCGATCTCCGCCGCATGCAGCTCCCGTTCCGATCCGCCATGAGGCGTGTCCGGTGGAGGAATGGATGCGGCGCGTGGCGGAACGATGATTTCAGGTGGTGAATTCGGTGGCTGAGCTTCTCAGATCGCTTTTGTCACGGGCTCCCCATCATAGGCGCCGCCGGCAAACACGCGCCGGATCATCCCGCCGGAACCGGCGGCCGGCGGTCCCGCCATCGTTGCATCTGCCGTGTCGTCACCGGTCAATTCATGCGCCCGGATCTCGCTGCGGGCCGGGTCAACCGAGATATGCAGCTTGCGCCATGAGCACCGCGCTTCACCATGCTTGGCACGAGACTCGCCAACGCCAAAGAATTTGAGACCCGCGGAATCCAGCGCGATATCCGTCGGCTGCTTGTTCGTGCCGGTTTCCAGAGCGACATCCACCGTTCGCCGCCGGGACAGCGGGGTGTGATCCGGCACCGGCAAATCCCACCCCATCAAGCCCACAATGGAGCGCACAAAGCCTTCCGTCTGGCGGAGCGGCAGTCTGAATACTGCTCCCAGCATCAGTGTCGTGGAAATCGCCAACCCTGAAAACCACCGCTGGCCACCAGGAGTTCGCCGTTTTGGGGCGGTCCATTTCTCCAGAACGCTTTCGTCGATCCAGAAACGGATATCGCCGCGCCGAACCGCGGTCATAATCCGGCCAGGTCGTGACCCGGTACCTGGCTGTTGGGATAGGGTGGCGACGCGACGCGTGGAACTTGTACGGCATGCCCAAACCCTCGAAAACGGAACCGAACCCATACAGACTACCCCTCGACGGGTCCATGCACCAAAGCCCCTTTGGAACACTCGGCTCACTTCGTTCGTGATCTGGTGAGCGAGAGCTTGGATCTCACGGCGATTGTCGAGAGTTATAATGGGGTACGGGGCTATAGCGGGCATCGAAGCCGCGCGTGGTCGCCTCCAGACGGGCGATGACCCAGCGTTCGCGCTTCCAGGAGCGGGCGGCGTAGTCGAAGGCGGCGAAGGTCCGCATCTTTTCGGTGCCGGCCTCGGCGCGGCACACCTTGAGGTCGTCGGCTGCCTCAGCCGATCGCACAAGTCCTGCCGGCGCGCAATCTCCTGCCGTACGTCCACCGACGCCTTTGTGCGACGATGAACGCTTAATCGCCCTCGCCGACGATAATCTTACCGATTGCACAACGTGAACGGCGGCCCGTAGGGAGCGCCGTCATGTCGTCGAATCGATGATTTTCTCGGTCTGCTATGATAAATGTTTTTTAAAGTGTGCGATCGTACGCTTCCAAGCAAGTTTGGCGGCGGCCTCGTTGTAACGGGCGGTTGAGTTGTTGTGGAAACCGTGCCGCGTTCCCGCGTAGGTATGCATCTCGAACGTCGCGTTGTTCGCCTTGAGCGCGGCTTCGTACCCGGGCCGCATTCCGTTGATGCGAGCGTCGTCCCCGGCATAGTGGATGAGCATCGCCGCGCGAATTTTAGACACGTCTTCCGACTTGGGTGCGGCGCCGTAAAATGGTGCGCCGGCGTTCAGGTCCTCACCCATTTCGACGGCCAAAAAGTTGATCACGCCACCGCCGTAGCAAAAGCCCGTCGCGCCGAGTTTGCCATTCGACAATGCATGAGATTTGAGATACTTCGCGCTGTTAAGCAAATCCGTCAGAAGCTTGCTGCCATCGAGGCTCTTCTGCATCGTCCTTCCGTCATCGTCGTTGCCGGGATAGCCGCCGATCGGCGCTAATCCGTCGGGTGCAAGGGCAAGGAAACCCTCGACGGCAGCCCGCCGTGCAACATCCTCGACGTAGGGGTTCAAACCGCGATTCTCATGAACGACCAGAACGGCGGGGAACGGACCATCTCCTGAAGGCTGGACGAGATAGCCACGCATCTTGCCGGAGGTGCCTCCGGGTGAGTCGTAGGTTTCGTACCGCGATTTGATACGTGAGTCGGTAAACGAAATCGTCTGTGCCTGGGCATAACGCGGAAGTACTGCTTGTGCCATCGCCAGTGCGGATACGCTGCCGACAACAGTTATCGCCGCAGCGCGACGGAGGAATTCCCGACGCTCCATGGTGCTATGGCAATACTCGTCGTAAAGGTCGTAGATTCTCGGATCAATTTGGTCCTTATCCATCGAAGTGCCCCCTCCCTCTTTTGTCCGTTGTCGTAGCCGAACTGTTAGGAGATTTGGTGTCAAGATACGGCGCGCCTATCCACAGAGAAGTTATCCGGGATTCCCCATATGGAGCGTTCCCCGCACGCGCGGGGATGAACCGCCCTTAGTGTGACGGCGGCCAAGGCCACGGCGCATTCCTCCGCACGCGCGGGGATAGTCCGGGATCTGCTCGCTGAAGTCTAGGCGCTGAGGATGGAAGTTAAAAGGGCGGTGCGGATTTCTTCGGCGGGGCGCCCCGGAACCTGACAATCTGGATGGCAGGCGTAGCCGAAAACCGGGAAAGAGAAGGAGGCAGGATGAGAAGGGTTTTTCAGGAATCAATTTGGATTTTGGGAGTCGCTCTGCTTCTCGCCGCTCCGGCTCTGGCCGCTGACACCTGGCGCGGCCTCGTGGTCGCGCCCGAGGATCGCTGTTCAGCCTACAGCAAGAGGCGCGACTATCCCTATCCCCAATCGGTCGAAGCCCGGATCGTCGCTGGCCTCGGGGGCCGAATTTACGGTCCATACACTGGGCGCACATTTTCCAGTACGCGCCAGACCGACATCGAGCACATCGTTGCAACCTCTGAGGCGCACGACAGCGGGCTCTGCGCCGCTGATGCCGCGACGCCACTTCGCCTCCGACCTCCTGAACCTCACCCTGGCCAGCGCACAGGTGAACCGCGGCGAAAAGAGCGGAAAGGACGCCGCCGAGTGGATGCCGAGGATGAACTCGTGCTGGTTCGCCCAAAAAGTGGTTGATGTGCGCCAGAAATACGCCCTCACCATCGACCGCCGGGAGGCCGACGCCCTGGAGCGGAAGCTCTCCGGTTGCGTCTCCACCAAGATGATCTTCACTGACAGCGCCGGCGGCACACGAACTTCCGCTCTGCCCGCTGCGCGGGAGGATCCGCCCACGGGCACCGACGCGCTCGGACGGCATGACGATAACCGCGATGGGCGGATCACATGTAAGGAGGCGAGGCGCCACGGCATCGCGCCGGTCCGGCGCAGCCATCCAGCTCACACCTTTATGCGCGATCGTGATGGTGATGGGGTGGTTTGCGAATAGCGCCAACTGACCCGCACGTTATTGCCCTCCTGGTTTCAGTTTGATTTCCCAGGCGCCAGCCGCACAGGACACCTGTCCTCTGGCGCGCCGTCTCGCGATAGTGGAGATCAGCCGCATCCGCGATCGGGCCGAGATGGCGGGCCACCGCGTTGAGCGTAAGCTTCCCCCCTTGGCAGGCACTCGAAGGCAGACCGTTCCCGGCCATGCCCCATTTGCGTATTTTCGCCATTTGACGGGGCATTTGCCCCCTCCGCAACCGCTCGGCCTTCGACTGGACTTGGGCGCGCGGAAGAGCGATCGTGCCGCTGGGCGCGGCGCAGCCGCCGAGGTTGCCTCGGCCCGGGCTTTGCGGGCGGCAGAGCCGGGTTGTCGCCCGCCGGATGAGCAGGGAGTCCGGAATGACCGACACACGGGTAGATGCCGTCGAGCTGGAAGGTCTCGACCGCGCCGGCCTGAAGCGGGCCTGGGAGCAAACCTTCGGGTCTGCTCCGCCGCGCGCGCTCTCACGCGCTTTCATGCGCCGCCCGCGTATCGCCCGTGTCCGCCGGGGCGCATCTTGTCCGCGAGTGGAACGGCAGGATCTACCGGGTCGAGGTGCTCGACGGGGGCTATTGTTTTGACGGCAAGACCTACCCGTCGCTCACGGCGATCGCCAGGCGGATAACGGGCGCGAACTGGTCGGGGCCGCGCTTCTTCGGTCTGACGCGGCGGCGCGCGTGACATGGCAAAAATCCGTTGCGCCGTCTATACGCGCAAGAGCTCGGAGGAGGGGCTCGAGCAGGCGTTCAACTCGCTCGACGCGCAGCGCGAGGCCTGCGCCGCGTATGTCTTGAGCCAGAAGGCGGAGGGCTGGGCGCTGCTGCCGGCCGCCTACGAGGACGGGGGCATCTCGGGCGGGACCCTGGAGCGCCCGGGCCTGCAGCGCCTGCTCGCCGACGTCGATGCCGGTCTCATCGACCGGATCGTGGTCTACAAGCTCGACCGGCTGACCCGGTCCCTCACCGGCTTTGCGAAGATCGTCGACCGGCTCGACGCCGCCGGCGCGGGTTTTGTCTCGGTGACCCAGTCCTTCGACACCGCGACCAGCATGGGGCGGCTGACGCTCCATATGCTGCTCTCCTTTGCGCAATTCGAGCGCGAGGTGACGGCCCGAGCGCATCCGGGACAAGATCGCCGCCTCCAAGCGCAAGGGGCTCTGGATGGGCGGCATCGTGCCGCTCGGCTATGACCGGGACGGGCGCACGCTCTGCATCAACGAGGCCGAGGCGGGGACGGTCCGGACGCTCTACGCCCTCTACCGGCGGCACGGAACGATCCGGCAGGTGAAGTCCGAGGCCGATCGCCTGTGCCTCCGCACGAAGGAGCGCCGCGCCGGGGATGGAACGCGGACGGGCGGCCTGCCGTTCCATCGCGGGCACCTGCACCACCTGCTGACAAATCCTATCTACGCCGGCCGCATCCGGCACCGGACGCGCGTCCACGAAGGGCGGCGCGGCGCGATCGCCGCTTGTCGGCAAGCTCTTCGATGAGACTGGCGACCGGCTGACGCCGAGCCACGCCAAAAAGCGGACCGGGCAGCGGTTCCGCTACTACGTCTCCCGCCGCCTCATCAAGCACAGCGGCGAGAAGGATCTCTCCGGCTGGAGGCTTCCCGCGCCGATGCTCGAGGAGACCGCCGCGCGCCTCATCCGGCGGCATGTTTGCGCCGCGGCCTTCCCGGCCTCGCTGACCCGCGACCCGGAGATGGAAGAGCTCGCCTCGGCGCGGCGCCTCCTCGAGGAGCGGTTTGCCGGAAACGAGGGCGCCTCTGCAGCCGGCCTGCTCGGCCTTATCCGGCGGATCGATATCGGACCCGGGGCCCTGTCGATCCTGCTCGACCGAGATGCGCTCGGCGCGGCCCTTTCCGTCTGCCCCGATCGCATCCGCGATGACGCGCTCCGCGTAAACGCGCCGTTCCGCCTGCGTAAACGCGGCGTCGAGGCAAAGCTCGTGCTGGGCGACCCGCCGAAATCCCTCGACCGCACGCTCATCTGCAACATCGCGAGCGCCCTCTCCTGGCTCGATCGGATCAAGGCGGGCAGGACCTATGAGGAGATCGCGGCTGAAGACGGCATCAAAACGGCCCGCGTGCGGAAGGCGATCGGCCATGCCTTCCTGGCGCCCGACATCGTCCGCGCCGCTCTCGAGGGCCGGCAGCCCGTGGGGCTTACGTCAAACTACATCCTCCATCATCCGCTCCCCGCCGATTGGGATGAGCAGCGCGCGCTCGCCGCGGCGCTGTGAGCGGGCCGCGAACGCTCCCCCCGAAAATCAGGAACAGAGACCGGATCTGAAAATGCGGGGAGTTTCTGCATGTCCCTCGCGTCTCGCATTGTATCTGCTCCTTCAAAAGCCCCTGAAAACAAGCGGAAAACCCGCGCTCGTCTCGCCCTGTAGAAATTTACCGGACTGTCTGGCGGTGGGGGAGGTCCGGCTATGAAACGCCAATACCTATTATTACCAATGGCTTTCGAAAGGCGCTGAGCGTTGCCCATCAATTTGCCCATCATTCTAAGCGGGAATATACGCTACCACGTCTCCATCGGGGGAAGGATGTTGCCGTTCGCCGCCGCCTCAAACCATGCGATCCGCGACCGGACCTCGGCAATGCGTCGGTCGAGCACGGCAACGCTTTCGAATTCTTCGCCGATGCCCTCGCCGGAGACCCTCCGCTTGATGCTGCTGGTCCCGGCTGCACCGGTGAGCGCGCGATCGATCACCACGGCATGGAGCGCATTTCGGATTTCCGCCCGGCTCTCCAGTTCGCGCCGCTCGCGTTCCTCGGCAGGGAGCCCGTTGGCGACGCAGCGCTCGACCTCTTCCTCGGCCTCGGCAGTCCGGGCGGCCCGGTATTCCATTTCGACGGCGTCCAGCTGCCCCAGCAGCTCCCGGGCCCTTGGCAGGGGTGTCCTCGCCGGGGTCGAGGCCGTTGATCTCGCTGCGAATCTTGCGCGCCCGCAGTGCCAGTTTCACGCTTTTCTTCATGGTGTGTTCTCTGATTTATCCAGCGCCTGGGCAGGCGTGCAGACGCCCTTGTCGGTCAACAACGCCAGGGCCGCAGCTTACGCACAGGCCGTCGTCGCCCGGGCAGAAGGTTAGGGAAGCCGAATGATCACGGGTCCTGTGCCAAGACCCCCACCCATTGCGGTTGTGGTGTAGCGCAAAACATCTCTACTTTTCGGGATTTTTGTGATTAGTTAATCTGATGAATGACTTACGCGAGGCCCTAGACCAGATATCGCTTAACGAATTGGCGCAGCGAGCACGTGTGGCGACGGCAACAATCACCCGCTTGAAGCTGAGGGGCGAATTCACGCGGACCTCAGCAAGCGGACGCATTCGGCATGTTCTTGTTGCCGATGGATTGTGGCCAAAGGACGGTGAGGCCGCGCTCGCCCAAGCTGATTTGCCGATGGCCGATCCAGTCCACACGCAGATCAAACAGGTCGAGCTGGAGAAAAAAGTTCAAGAGCTGCGCAGGCTCACGCTGTTGAATAATCTGGCCGAGAAAAAGTCGATTCTGGTCGAGGATGTGAAGTCGCGTATCGGTTCGGCGGGCGCGTTGTTACGGACTGGCGCTGATGGTGCGCGGCGGGCGCTTGAGGCCGCGTGCTGCGATGGGTGCCGCGATGCCGTTGTTACTGAATTCGATGCGGCTATTGGCGCGACGGTTGAAGCTGCTGCGCGGGCCTTAGAGGGGAGATGACCCAACTCCACACCGAGACATGGGCGGGCCTCGCTGGGCTGTTCGAAGCCGCTGCGGCACCGCGTCTGGCGTTGACGGAGTGGCGGTAAAATACAGTAGGGTGGTCGGCGGGTCGAGGCCCGGCCCATGGAATTCAGCGAACGCTCCGATGTCCCTGGGGCCGATGGCGGCGCTATTATCTGACCGGCGGGTCGAGATCGTGACGGTGTGCGTGCCGGCCCAGCTTATGAAATCCGAGTTCGCGATCACGATGGCCGTCTGGATGGAGGCGAACGGCGAGGACGTGCTGTTCTACGAGCCCGACCGGATCTTGCTGCGGGATTTCATGATCGGGCGCATCCGGCCGCCGCTTCACCAGATCGGCGGTTTGGTCGACGAGTCGGCGAAGCTGATGCCCGGCGAGCAAAACGAGACAGCGCGCTCGCCACGCAACTGGCGGGTGGCGGCACCATCCGCGGCCTGTCGCCCGAGATGAAGACGGGGCGGTCGTCGTACAGCGCGCCATTGGTTGTGCTCGACGAGGTCGACAAAATGTGCGACCTGACCATGTTCGCCGTCGTGAAGTCGCGGACGACGGCCTATCAGTCGGACGCGTGCGTGATCGCGCGGTGTCGCCGCCGACGATGGACGAGCACGGAACACCGCCCGCGAAGAGGGAACAGGCATGAGCCGGAACGACACCAGAGAGCGTTGATCGCAATGGAAAAGAAAAGCCTCAGCGAACGCGACATCTGCACCAAGTTCATCACGCCGGCCCTGCGCAAGGCCGGGTGGGACGAGATGACGCAAATCCGTGAGGAGGTCAGCTTCACCAAGGGTCGCATCATCGTTCGCGGCAAGCTGGTCAGCCGGGGCAAGGGGAAGCGCGCCGATTACATCCTCTATTACAAGTCCAACATCCCCATCGCGCTGATCGAGGCCAAGGACAACACCCACGCCAGTGGCGACGGCATGCAGCAGGGGTTGGAGTATGCCGAGACTCTGGACATCCCCTTCGTGTTCGCGTCGAACGGCGACGGCTTCGTGTTCCACGACCGGACGGGCGCGGGCGCCGAGCGGGAAACCACGCTCGGCCTCGACAACTTCCCGTCACCCGGCGATCTGTGGATGCGCTTTCGCAACTGGAAAGGCCTGACGCCGGAAGCTGAGGAGATCGTTCTTCAGGACTATTTCGACGACGGCAGCGGCAAAGCGCCGCGCTATTACCAAGTCAACGCCATCAACGCTACCATGGAGGCCATCGCCAAGGGCCGCGACCGCATCCTGCTGGTCATGGCGACCGGTACCGGCAAGACCTACACCGCGTTCCAGATCATCTGGCGCCTTTGGAAGGCGGGCCGCAAGAAGCGCATCCTGTTCTTGGCCGACCGCAACGTGTTGATCGACCAGACCATGGTCAACGACTTCCGGCCGTTCGGATCGGCGATGGCCAAGCTCTCGACGAAAGCCAAGACCATCGAACGCGCGGACGGCTCCTCCGAGGACCTGACCAGCACTATCGACGGAAAGCGCCGCATCGACACCGCTTACGAGATTTACCTCGGGCTCTATCAGGCGATCACCGGGCCGGAGGAAAGCCAGAAGATCTTCCGGGAGTTCTCGCCCGAGTTTTTCGACCTCATCGTGATCGACGAGTGCCATCGTGGCAGCGCTGCCGAGGACTCAGCGTGGCGGGAAATCCTGGATTACTTCTCGTCGGCGACACAGATCGGCCTCACCGCAACGCCCAAGGAAACCGAATACGTCTCCAACATCCATTACTTCGGCGAGCCGGTTTACTCCTACTCCCTCAAGCAAGGCATCCGCGACGGTTTCCTGGCTCCCTACAAGGTCATCAAGGTTCACGTTGACCGCGACGTGGAAGGCTACCGCTCCGAAAAGGGTCAGCTCGACCGCGAGGGAAACGAGGTCGAGGACAGGATCTACAACACGAAAGACTTCGACCACACGCTGGTGCTGGACGACCGAACCAAACTCGTCGCGGCCAAGGTCACCGAATATCTGAAAGAAAGCGGCGACCACTTCCAGAAGGCGATCATCTTCTGCGTCGATCAGGAACACGCTGCTCGTATGCGCCAAGCCTTGATCAACGAGAACGCCGATCTGGTGGACGAGAGCCACCGCTATGTTATGCGCATCACCGGCAGCGACACCGAAGGACAGGGGCAACTCGGCAACTTCATCGACCCCTATTCGAAATACCCGGTTCTGGTCACCACATCGCGGCTGCTTTCGACCGGCGTCGATGCACAGACCTGTCGGCTGATCGTGCTCGACCGCGCGGTCGGTTCCATGACCGAGTTCAAGCAGATCGTCGGGCGGGGCACCCGCGTTCACGAAGACACCCGCAAATTCTATTTCACCCTGATGGACTTCCGGGGGGCGACCAGCCATTTCGCCGACCCGAATTTCGATGGTGAGCCTGTGCAGATTTACCAACCCGAGGACGATGATCCGATCACGCCGCCCGACGACGTACCACCCATGGACGACGACGAAGATGGTATTCCAGCGGAACCGGGCGAGGACGAAACCATCGTGGACAGTCCACCCGATATCACCCTGCCGCTTGAGGGTGGCGGCATGCGCAAGGTCTACGTAGACGGCGTCGGCGCGACCATCATCGCCGAGCGGGTCGAATATCTCGACGAGAACGGCAAGCTAGTCACCGAATCCCTACGCGACTTCACAAAGAAGGCGCTGCGAAAACGCTTCGCCAGCCTCGACGATTTCCTGAAGCGTTGGAAGGCTGTCGAGCGCAAACAGACCATCGTCGAGGAACTGACGGCCGAGGGTCTGCCTCTCGACATCATCGCCGGAGAATTGGGCAAGGACCTCGACCCCTTCGACCTGATCTGCCACATCGCCTTTGACGCGAAGCCGCTGACCCGGCGCGAGAGGGCCGAAAAGGTCAAGAAGCGGGACGTGTTCACCAAGTATGGCGACCAGGCCCGCACCGTGCTCGATGCCCTGCTGGCCAAATACGCCGACGAGGGCGTGCTCAACCTCGACGACGCCACCGTCCTGCGCATCTCGCCCTTCACGGAACTGGGCACCCCGGTTCAACTGATCGGGGCGTTCGGCGGGCGCGACGGTTTCGTCGGGGCCGTCCACGAACTTCAATCCGCCCTGTACCAGGAGACCGCCTGACCCATGTCCGTCCGCACCCTCGTCAAATCCATCCAGAACATCATGCGTCAGGACACCGGCGTCGACGGCGACGCCCAGCGTATCAGTCAATTGTGCTGGATGTTCTTCCTCAAGATTATCGACGATCAGGATCAGGAACTGGTGCTGATGCGCGACGATTACGCCTCGCCGATCCCGGAAGCGTATCAGTGGCGAACCTGGGCGGCGGACCCCGAGGGCATCACGGGCGATGCACTGGTGGCCTTCGTAAATGACGACCTGTTTCCTACCCTGAAGAACTTGTCGATGACCGGTCAGCCCGGCGACCGTCTCCGCGTCGTCCGCGACGTGTTCGAGGACGCCCATAACTACATGAAATCCGGCCAGCTGATGCGCCAAGTGGTCAACAAGATCAACGAGGTCGATTTCAACGACCTGTCCGAACGCCAGCATTTCGGCGATATCTATGAGCAGATTCTCAACGATCTGCAATCGGCGGGCAACGCCGGCGAGTATTACACGCCGCGCGCCGTCACCGCCTTCATGGCCGACCGTATCGACCCGAAGCCCGGCGAGATCCTGTTCGACCCCGCCTGCGGTACCGGCGGCTTCCTCACCTGTTCGCTGCGCCACATGCGCGAACGCTATGTGAAGCGGCCCGAGGACGAGCAGATCATGCAGGCAGCGCTACGTGCCGTTGAGAAGAAGCAGATTCCCCACATGCTCTGCGTCACCAACATTCTGCTGCATGGCATCGAGGACCCGAGCTTCGTGCGCCACGACAACACCCTGGCCCGCCCCTATGTCGGCTGGGAGCAAAAGGACCGTGTCGATATCGTGCTCACCAATCCGCCCTTCGGCGGCAAGGAGGAGGATGGCATCGAGTCGAACTTCCCGCAGCATTTCCGCACGCGGGAAACGGCGGACCTGTTCCTTGCTCTCATCATCCGCCTGTTGAAGCCGGGCGGGCGCGCTGCCGTGGTCCTGCCCGACGGATCGCTGTTCGGCGAGGGCGTCAAGACACGGCTGAAGGAACATCTCATGGAGGAATGCAACCTCCACACCATCGTGCGGCTACCCAATTCCGTGTTTCGGCCCTACGCTTCCATCGGTACCAATTTGCTGTTCTTCGAGAAGGGCGAGCCGACCGGGGACATCTGGTTCTACGAGCACTTGGTGCCCGAGGGTCAGAAGGCCTACTCCATGACCAGGCCGATCCGGCTGGAGCATCTGCAAGGCTGCATCGACTGGTGGGGTGGGACGGACCGCGGGGGCCGCGAGGAAACCGAACGCGCCTGGAAGGTGACGGCCGACGAGGTCAAGGCGCGCGGCTACAACCTCGACATCAAAAACCCGCACACGCTAGACGACGACCACGGCGATCCGGAGGAAGTGCTGAAGGAACTGACTGCCGCCGAGACCGAAGCATCGGCCTTGCGCGATCAGTTCAAGGCGATCCTGGCAGAGGCGCTCTTGCGATGAACGCCGATCAACTACTTGCGCATTACGAACAGGTCGCTGACGCGCCCGACGCCATCTCGCGTCTGCGGCGGTTCATCCTCGATCTTGCCGTGCGCGGCAAGCTGATGGAACAGAATGCAAACGACGAACCGACGTCGGAACTGTTGAAACGGATCGAAGTGGAACGCAAAGAGCGAGTAGCCAGGGGAGAAATCAAGCGCGCTAAACCTCTCAATTCCATCACCCGTGCTCCATTCGACCCGCCGTCTGACTGGACGTGGCTACCGCTTGGCGAGACCGGCAATATCTTCACCGGGAATAGCATCAACGCGGCAACGCGAGAGCAGCTAGAAAAGACGGTAGAAGGCCGCCCATTCATTGCGACCAAAGACGTTGGCTACGGGTTTGACGAGATCGACTATACAAACGGCCTTTTGGTCGAACTCTCGGATGAAAGATTTAAAATCGCGCGGTCTGACTCAGTCCTGATCTGCGCTGAGGGCGGGAGCGCCGGCAGAAAGATCGCTTTGACGGACCGTGAAATTAGTTTTGGCAACAAGCTCTTGGCGAATGAGACTTGGGGCGTGATCTCACCAAAGTTTGTCTTGTGTGTTTACCTGAGCGATTTTTTCTACGCGCAGTTTGCCGAAAAGATGACGGGTGTGATCGGCGGAATCTCGCTCCGGAATTTTCTTCAACTGCCTTTCCCCCTCCCACCCCTCGCCGAGCAACATCGCATCGTCGCCAAGTTCGACGAACTGATGGAGCTTTGCGACGGGCTGGAGGCGGCGCGAGCGGAGCGGGAAGCAACGCGGGACCGGCTGACGGCGGCGAGTCTCGTCCGCCTCGACGCGCCCGATCCGGACCCGGCAATATTCCGGGTCCACGCCGCCTTCGCTCTCGAAAATCTCGTTCCTCTCACCGCCCGCCCTGACCAGATCAAGGTGCTGCGCCAAACCATCCTCAACCTCGCTGTGCGCGGCAAGCTGGCGGCACAGGACCCGAAGGACGAGCCGGTTGTTTCGAATATGCTCGGCCTGTACGATCTTCCTCCCAATACGCGAAAGCTATTGAATCCGCTTGACCCTTCTGATTGCGGTGGCGATCTTCCCAAGACTTGGTCCTGGATGCCGCTCGGAGCCATAATTCGCGGTATGGACGCGGGATGGAGCCCGCAATGCGAAAATCACCCGCGATCAAATGAGGAAGAATGGGGGATCCTCAAGACTACCGCTGTTCAGGCGCTTGCGTTCGACGCAATTCAGCATAAGAAGCTTCCGGAGAAGCTGGAACCGCGCCCGCAGTATCAGGCGGAAATTGGTGACATTCTCGTCACTCGCGCCGGCCCCAAGAACCGGGTTGGCGTGTCATGCGTAGTCGATGTGCCGTGTCCGAAACTGATGATCTCGGACAAACTCATTCGCTTCCACGCCATCGGCGAGCTATCAGCGCGTTACATCGCGCTGACCCTGAACGCTGGTTACACCTTTGACCAGATTGAAGCCGCTAAGTCGGGCATGGCAGTGATGCAGATGAACATCTCGCAGAACAAGCTGCGCGCTATTCCGATACCCCTCCCACCCCTTGCCGAACAACGCCGCATCGTCGCGAAGGTCGATGAACTAATGGCGCTGTGCGACCGTCTTGAGGCTGCCCTCACCAACGCCGACGACACCCGCCAACGGCTCCTCGAAGCCCTTCTGCACGAAGCGTTGGTTCCGGGCGAGGAGAGGGAGGAGGCCGCGTGACAGTTCGGCTGGTCGATACGGGGTGGGGCGCGGAACTGACAGATGCATTGCGCGCGGACGCCAGCGCACTTCGGGTCATCTGCCCGTTCATCAAGGTGGGCGCTCTCGACCGCCTGCTATCCCTTAACCCTGGCAGCGTTCAGGTCATTACCCGGTTCAATCTTGCCGACTTCGCCGACGGCGTCAGCGAGATCGCGGCGTTGCGCATACTGCTCGGTGCCGGCGCGCGGGTTTGGGGCATCCTAAACTTCACGCCAAGCTTTATCTGTTCGGCGCGAGCCGGGCGGTCATCACCTCAGCCAGCCTCACGAAGTCGGCGTTGGATCGCAACCACGGATTCGGCCTGGTGGCCGAGGATGCACCGATCATCGCGACCTGCCGGGCCTATTTCGACGACCTTTGACGGCGCGAGGGAGACGACCTCGTGCGCGATCAGATCGATGCCTCGGCGGAAACCGTACCCGCCATCGCGCATTGGGCGGCCGGCCGGGCGAACAAACAGATCTCGGGGATTTCGGGGCCGATGCCGGCGTTGTAGATCCGCCGCCCGTTCGGGTGCCGGCGGACGTGGCCGATGCCGACGAGGTGGGGCGCCAGCACGCTCAGGACGTGTGTGAGGCGGCTTTGGCGGCCGGGGCGGACGGGGGGATTGCTCCATCGTCGATGTTGAGGGCCTTCCTGCCGCATGGGAGGTGGCCGACGTGCCTCCTACCTGAAATCGAATTCAGCCATGTGCCGATGCAAATGCTTCTTCGCGCAATGCTGATAGACGCCCTTCATGCCCCGCTTGAAGATGCTGAAGTATCCTTCAATGGTATTTGTGTGGACCGTGCCGCGACCGTACTCACCAGCGGTGTGGCGCACGAAATCGTGCTTGGCGAACTCACGGCCTAGGTAAGCGTACTGGCCCGCCTCGTCCGCATACACGGTCGCTTCCTTGGCGATGTTCTGCTTCAGGATCGGAACCAGCGTACTAGCCTTCAGGTCGTCCACCACCATGGACTTGGCGCGGCCACTGGTGCGGTCCACCAACGCCAGCACCTTGTACTTGTCTGCGTATCCGTGGCCCTTCTTCTTGCCCATGGGTTGCCGCCTCAACTTCGGCCCTGTTCGTTTTGCCATCGCCGTTGGCATTGGGGGCATAGGGGCCATCGGGCCTGTCTCTCGGTAATTCCATAGCGCCATGCCCCCTATGATCCCTATGCCCGTCGGCACCTTCGGTCACATGCAGCGCATAGGTAGCTGCTCCCCACTTTCCGGCAGACGGCTGACGCGTCAACACGAACCCGGCGGTCCGGGTTCCGGCAAGTTTTTCCAGATGCGACGACAGATATTGGCGACCTCGGTCCTGCGGATCCGCTATATGTCTGACGTCGTCGTGAAGATCGCGAACCGCGATGGGCAGGTCCTGATGGCGTTCCCACCAGACTGCAAACAGCTCGGCAATCGCCTGACGGCGCCCGTCGCGCTCCTTGGTCTCTCTGACCCGATCGGCGGGGTCCTTGCAGCCCAGCGCAAGCAGGGGGTCTCGTACCCATCCGCACCACTGCTCAAAGCTTCCAAGCATGCGGCCCGGCACGATGCCATGGGCAGTCCGACCCCAGCGCCAGATCGTCAGCGCGGCGGCGAGCAATTCCGTTCGCCGGTGGGTCACGTCGGTCCGGATGTCGGTCGTGAACGATCGCGCCTCGGGGTCTTCCGTTCGCGGGTCGAACTCGACGGCGATAAAGCGGCGGGCAAGGTCCTCCGATACGGTCAATCCGTTACCCGTGAGGATCACCAGGGAGGAGGCGTTTAACGGCACCATCTGGGAACGGCCCAGCAGCCGAACCCGGGCCGGCCGTTCAGTGATGACGCTCGCCAGCAGGTTCGACTTGAACGCTGTATTGTTCAGGTTATCGAGGAACAGAACCGGACTGCCCTCGATCAGCTCTGCGGCGATGCGCTTCTCCAGCTCATCGGCACTGGCGCCGCCTGTGACCGCGTGCGGCTCTCGGCCGAATGCGATGATTGAGATGCAGCGGGAGAGCAGGCCCTTCCCCGCGCCGGCGCCGGACATGGGCGCCGCCCGTAGAAGCACGCCAGGGGCAAGATGGAGACTAGGCCGGCATACCGCCGTCAACAGAGCGGCGAGGAACCCGGACTCGTCCTTGTTCGGCGGTACGCTTGTATTGACCACACCGGTGCGAATGGCCGAATCCTCCATTGTCTCGGCATCGGCGAAGCAGAACGTCTTGAAGGTCTCGCGGATCAGGAGGAGCGCGGATGCCGCATCATCGGTTGTTGGCTGATCAGGAACGTACCCGGACAGATCGGGGACGTTCTCGCGCCACATGGCCGACGCCACGTCATATCCTTCGGTGCTCTGGATCGTGCCGTCCTCACGGAGCAGCGGTGCCGATGCAATACCGTTGAGCGGCGGCAGGCACCACTCGCCCCGCCAGTCCAAGTACATGGTCGCAAAGGTGCGCGATAACCGGGCGTTCGCTTCAATAACCGCGCCGTCCTTCTCCTTCAGCACGTAAGGGCGACAAACGATATGCGACATCAGGACCAGGGCGTCGGGCGTCATTACCTGGGCAACGGTCCCTCCCTGAATCTTGTCGAAAGCGAGGCGGACGGGCACGCCCCGGTCATAAAGCCTGCCAGCGTGAGAGAGGATATCGCGCAGCGCGGCGACCGTTCGGTCCGGGTCGCAGTTTTCGATCAGAAGCCGCGGCTTCTGGCCAGGCTGTCCATCGGCGACGGGAGCTTCGATGTCTTCAGCATTGGCGATGGCATCGATGATCTTTGCCTCTCGATCGCTGGTCATCCGATGGCCTCCCCGATGTCGGGGACCCGGCCCATCAGGAGATCGTTAAAATCCAGTCCCTGCGGAGGGCGGGCAATACTTACGCGCCGACGCTCCCGCTTCCATCTTCGGGCGCATTCGAAGGCCGCCGCCTCACCGGGATCGTCGCCATCGGCGAGAACTGTCACGGTCCGGATGCCTTCGGGAAGATCGAGCGTTCGCAAGCCGGAGGTCGAGAGTGCCGCCCAGGCCGTCCGCCCCGTGGCCTGCATGGCGGCAAGGCAGGTCTCTATGCCCTCGCCGACCATAAATGCATCGCCCGGGTCACCCAGCCGCACCGCGCCGCCACGGCAGGGGCCTAGCATCATTTTCGAGGGAGCAACCGGCGCCTTTCCGACGCCGTCATGGGCGAGGAAAGTGCGGTGGATGGCGAGCGGCGCATCGTCAGTACCACGCGTCACAAGAGCAACCATCGCCGGCCAAACGCCGCCCGACGGGTGTTTCAGGCTTCCATGGAAGCGTAAGGTGTCCGGCGGACGCAGCGTGAGGTCCCGTGAATGCAAATAGGCTTCCACCGGCGTTCCCATAGCGGGTTCCGATGCGCGCCAGATGTTGATCGCAAACTTGATCCGATTAGCAATGGCGGACTCGTCAGGGGTGACGGGATTAGGACGAAACCGGTCACCAGGCAATCGACGGTCCTGATACACGAAACGATCATCGGGCTTGCGCCGGCTGTCGTCCGCACGCGGCGGGTCACGCTCCAGCCCAAGCGCCAGCCGGATCGCCTCGAAGGTGCAGCCGTGTGAATGGCAGTGCGCCAAGACCTTGTCGCCGTCGTGGCGTATGGCGAGATTCGGGTCGCCGCCATCATGCGCCGGGCAGCGCGCCCGGTATTCGTCCTTGCCGGTCTGCCTCAAGCCCCAAGGTCGAAGGGCCGCGAGGAACTTCTCCGGGTCTGGATGCCAGCCGCTGAAATCCCTGTTGGGCATTTTCAGGCGGATTGCGTTTCGCCGCTCGCCCGTGGGCGGTCGGCAAGCCATGCCTCGATCTCGGACGCTGACCATCGAACGGCGCGTGTGCTGATCCGCAACGGTTCCGGGAATTGGCCCGCCCGCATCATTCGGTAAATCGAGGTCTTCGTAAGCCCGACGCGGCTTTCCACTTCAGCGCGCGTCAGTAGTCGGTCGCGGTCGCTCATAGCGTCCCCCTTGCGTTATCCTTCCCACAAGGTAGCGCTTAGTCCGATGAGGTTCGTCCTAATTGTTTTCGGGCGGGATTCCCAAGAACGCGGCGCTAGGAAGCGCAGCCCAGAGTGTTATGACAATCAATGGGTGTTGGCGGATCAGGAAGCTTCTTCGTGTCCAGATTCGCTCGACCGACTTGTAGCCGCGGTTTATCGCTTTGCTGACGGCGTCGCACACCGACAATGGTTCGCTTGCTTCATTGCGCATCAAGGGTTTCAGGCCAAGCCGCTCTGAGAGAAACCAAAGAGCGCAGAGCACAGCAAGATTGCGAGCCGCTGTTCCCTCAGGACTTGGGCCGCGACGCCTATAAGCTTCCACGGGTTCGGAATATTGACCGCGTCGATCATTAATCAGATTCACTGCCGTCGCGGCTATTTGGCTTCGCCGGTCTGGAGATCGGGCTTCCTCCATTAGCGCTTTCAAGCTGGTCTGTTGCTCCCCTTCAAGGTCAAGCGACCGATAATACCACTCTATCCATTCCTCTGGATTGTCCAGTAAGGCGAGCGCGGTGCAGTACATTTTTTTCGCGATCTCGACAGCGTGATCGAATTCCCTCTTATCCATGCAGCCGCACCACCTTCGCGCCGGCGGTCCCGGTTACGAACCGGCCCCAATCGGCCAACAGTGCCCGGCGCCGCTCCAGCAGGTCGGAGCGGGCATAGGCGGCCTCTACCGCGTCCGCGACCGTGTGCGCGAGCGCACGCTCCATGACGGCGTGCGAGGCATTGGTGTTCTCGCTCGCCCAATCGCGGAAGGCGGACCGGAAGCCGTGTGCCGTCGCGCGATCTGCAAGCCCGCAGTCCCGTAACACCTTGGTCAACGCCATATCGGAGAGCGGCGAGCCGTGCTTGCGAGGGGAGGGGAAGATCAGCCCGCTATCGTCGCGCAGAGCGGTCGCCTCATGCAGCACGTCCAGGGCCCCGTCAGACAGGGGAACGCGATGCTCCGCGCCGCCCTTCATCCGCTCCGCCGGGATGGTCCAGAGGCGGTTGTCGAGGTCCATCTCCACCCATGTTGCGCCTCGCGCCTCGCGCCTCGCCGGAGCGGGAGGCAGTCAGAATCAGGAAGCGCAGGCAGAGCTTCGCGGCCATGCTGGCAGGCGAAACTTCCACCGTTTCCAGTGCGGCGGGTATCTCGCCGTAGGGCAGGGCGCGGAAGTGGCTCTTGAAGCGAGGCATCGGGGGCAGGGCGCCGTCTATCGCCTCGCCAGCGGCGTTGTGCTCAACGAATTCATGCGCCATGGCCCATTCCAGGACCGTGCGAATGCGTTGCCGGACGCGCCGCGCGGTCTCGGGCTTGGCGGTCCAAATCGGTGTCAGGATAGCCAGCACGTCGCGGCGTGTGATCCGGTCGAGGGGCATGCTGCCGATGATGGGAAATGCGTAGGTCCGCAGAGTGTTGATCCATTGGTCAGTGTGTTTGCCGTTGCGCCAACGCCCCATATTCAGGGCATGCACCCTTTCCGCCGCTTCGCGGAAGGTGGGCATCTTCGCCCGGCGCCTTTCGGCCAGCGGGTCGCGCCCCTCCGCAACTGCGAGCCGGTGTGCGTCCGCGAACTGGCGAGCTTTGGCGAGCGACACGGCCGGATACCCGCCCAGCCCTATGTCGCGACGGCGCCCGTCAATCGTTGCCCGGAGCATCCAGCCTTTCGAGCCGCCTGGCGCGACCCTTAGATACAGGCCCCTGCCGTCATGGTGCATGCCCGGTTTGGTGAGCGCCTTCACCTTTGCCGCCGTGAGTGCCATCATGGTCCTTGCCCATCAATTTACCCATCAATCCAAGCAGGACTTTATGATACCGCGCGCGACCGTGCAACACTTTCTGGAACAAAAAACCCTTGTATAAAGCCCGTTACGGAGAATTTACGGGGATACGCGGGAAACAGGATTGGCGGAGGGAGAGGGATTCGAACCCCCGGAGCTTTCGCTCAGCGGTTTTCAAGACCGCCGCCTTCGGCCGCTCGGCCATCCCTCCGACGGGGGAAGATCGATCCGCGTCCGCCGGGAAGGCAGTCTACCACATCTGTTTTCAGCCGTTTCGCAGGAGCGTCAGCCCCCCCATCCCGGCCAGGATGAGCAGGATGCTGAGCACCCGCCAGAGGTCGCGGGACTCGCCGAAGAGGAACATCCCGAGCAGGGCGGTTCCGGCCACCCCGATCCCGGTCCACACCGCGTAGGCCGTCCCGACCGGGAGGGTCTTCACCGCCTGGGCGAGCAGGAGGAAGCTCAAGATCAACGCCACCCCCGTCCCGAGGGAAGGCCAAAGGCGGGTGAATCCCTGGGTGTACTTGAGTCCCACCGCCCAGCCCACCTCGAAGGCCCCCGCCACGATGAGTATCAGCCAGGCCATCTGACATTTCCCTCCAAACGGTTGGGGGCGGGAGAGGGGAGAAAGCGCGGGGGCGGCGGGGCGGTTTTCACTCCGGCCCGATGACATCCATCCCCCCCATGTGCTCCCGCAGCGCCCCGGGGAGGGCGATGCTTCCGTCCGCCCGCTGGCACTGCTCGAGGATGGCCACCAGGGTCCGGCCCGCCGCGAGGCCCGAGCCGTTCAGGGTGTGGACGAACTCGGGCTTGGCCCCGCCCGCCGGGCGGCAGCGGATTCCCGCCCGCCGGGCCTGGAAGTCCCCAAAATTGCTGCACGAGGAGATCTCCCGGTAGGCGTTCTGGGAGGGGAGCCAGACCTCCAGGTCGTAGGTCTTGGCGGCGGCGAAGCCGAGGTCCCCGGCGCAGAGCGATATCACCCGGTAGTGGAGCCCCAGGAGCTGGAGCACCCTCTCGGCGTCGGCGGTGAGCGATTCGAGCTCCCCGTAGCTCGACTCGGGCCGGGAGAACTTCACCAGCTCCACCTTGTTGAACTGGTGTTGGCGGATGAGCCCGCGCGTGTCCTGTCCGTAGGAGCCCGCCTCGCTCCGGAAGCAGGGGGTGTAGGCGGTGTACTTCAGGGGAAGGTCCACCGCCTCGAGGATCTCCCCCGCGTGGATGTTCGTGACGGGGACCTCGCCGGTGGGAATGAGATAGTACGCGCCTCCGTCCACCCGGAAGAGGTCCGCTTCGAACTTGGGGAGCTGGCCCGTCCCCGTCATGGCCTCGCGGTTCACCATGAAGGGGGTGAGCCATTCGGTGTAGCCGTGCTCCCGCGTGTGAAGATCGAGCATGAAGTTGATGAGGGCGCGATCGAGCCGGGCCCCCGCGCCGCGGAGGAGGGGGAAGCGCGCCCCCGCGATCTTGGCCGCCCGCTTCGTGTCGAGGATCCCCAGCGCCGCGCCGAGCGCGTCGTGCGCCTTCGCCTCGAAGCCGAAGGCGGGCTTCTCCCCCCACGTTCGGATGACGGGGTTCTCCGCGGGGGAGGCGCCGTCCGGGGTGGTCTCGTGGGGAAGGTTCGGAAGGAGGAGGAGGGCATCGCGCTGCTCCTCCTCCAGCGCGGCGAGCTCCGCCTCGAAGGTTTTCGCCTCGGCCGTCAGCCGCTGGTTCTCGGCGAGGAGGGCCTCGGCCTCCCCGCCGGGGTCCCCCTTCCGCTTGAGCTCTCCGATCCGCTTGCTCTGCTTGCGGACGGACGCGGCGCGGCCCTCGACCTCGCCGGTGTGCCTGCGGCGCCGGCTGTCCACCTCGAGGATGGCAGCGAGGTCGAAGCGCTCCCCCCGCCGGGCCAGCGACCGGCCCACCGCTTCGGCGTCGCTTCGAATCAGCCGGATATCGAGCACGGCCGGCAGTCTCCTCTTGCGGGGCGATGGGGCGGGGGGGGGCGGGGGATTCGGGGACGGGAAACGTGAGGACCATAAAACGGCCAGAATGAGCCGTCAACGAGGCGGGAAAATTCCCTTCCGATCTGTTGGAGCGGGGGGCGGAAGCGGGTATCCTGCGCGCGGCGCCCCGGATGGCCGCCGCCGGGCGCCCTTCGCCGCCACGCGTTCCGAAAGGAGAATCGCCATGTTGTTGCTCTTCCGGACAATACTTCGCTCGGGCGGGCTTCTCGCTGTCTCGCTCGCCCTGGCCGGCTTCGCCTTCTACGGAATTGCGCTCTTGAGCGTTGCCCTGGTGGACGATCCCGGGCGCGCCCTGAAGATTTTGGCGGTTTTCCTCCTCCTTTCGGCGTTTTTCGGGGTCGTCCTGCGCTGGGCGCTCCGCAAGGCGATCGCCCAGGCCCTCCGGCCCTTCGAGTCGGCCAAGGCGGCCTCCTCCCGCATTGTCGCCTCGGGCGGGGTAGGGGGCCGGAATGCGTTCCGGCGGTTCCGGAGAGGGGCGGGCGCCGCCGGCCTCCTCGCCAAGGGCGCGCTGAAATTCCCCTTCCGGGCGGCGGGGCAACTGGCCCGGGGGGCCTTTCATGGCGCTGCCCGCGCCACAGGAGGCGCCAGGAGGGCCGCCGGGAATTTCTTCCCGAAAATTCCTCTCTCCCGGCGGGGACCCCGTTCGGGCAGCGCCCTTCCCACCGGCGGGGGGAATATGTAGCTTGGCCGGTTTCCTGTATGTCCCTGAAATCGTCTTGATTTAAAGGAAAATCCCCTTCCCCTTCCCCGGCGTCCGGCCCGGGCTCTTCGGGCGAGCCATCGACGCCAAATTACCTAAAAAATTAATATATTGAAAATAATCATATAATCCCTTAGAATGCAAATGGGGGTATTGGAATATTGGGCTGATTTAACGGATTTTTGTTTTTGTCAGCCTTCCGGGAGGATGCCGTGCCCAGCAAGCGCCTGGAAACCGAGATTTCCATCTTGGTGGCGGAGGGGAACGCCGGGGAGCTAAAACGGCTCACCAGGCACTTCGGCGTGTTTCAGCTCACAAACGTAGAAACCACCGATGAGGGCTACAAGGCGTTGCACAAGGCGCGCTTCCAGTCCTTCGGCCTCATGCTTTTGGGCAGCACCACCAAAAAAATCAACGCCACCAAAATGGTCTCCACCATCCGCGCCGAGGGGAAGAATAAGGACACCCCCATCATTTTCATCGGCGGGCCCAACGAGGACGGCGTTCTCAAGGAGGCGGTGAAAGCGGGCGCCAGCGGCACCCTCAAGACGCCCGTCGAGGAGGCCCCCCTGCGTAAACTCATCGAGGAGGTCCTGGACAGGTACATCCTCACCAAGGGAGAGGAGAAAAAACAGGCGCAAGAGTACGAGAGCACGACTTCCTCGGGGGTCGACCGGGGAAAGCTGCTCCTGGAGCAAGGGGACTACGAAGGAGTGGAAGAGGCTTTCGAGGAAACCATGGTGACCGGCGGAGGCTCGTTCGACGTTTTTTTCGGCTTGGCAGAGGTATATTTGTACCAGGGCAAGAAGGAAGAGGCCGAACAGGTCCTCGTCGAGGCCGAGCGGCTCGAGCCCTTGGCGCGGGATATGTTCCAGGGCCGGAGCAGGGATTTCATGGAGCGGGGCCGCGCCAAGATGAAGAAAGAGGAATTCGAAGGGGCGAAGCTGGACTTTCAAACGGCGGCGGAGGCGGACAAGGAATCCGTGGCCCTGTTCTTTGAGTTGTGCAAGGCTTGCCTGAGCCTGGAGGACAGCGAGGGAGCGGAGAAATATTTCTCCCGGGGAATGTCCCTTCCGCCGAAGGCGGGTGAATTTCAGCACTACAACAGCGTGGGAATTTTTCTGCGCCGCGTGAAAGAGCTCGATTTGGCGGCCCTGGCATTCGAGCGGGCGATCCGCCTGGCGCCCGATGATCCCGTGATTTACTACAACAAAACGCTCGTGCACGTCGTAAAGCGGGAGTTCGAGGAAGCCCTTTCGCTTGTGAATAAAGCGTTGGAGCTGAATCTGAAGTTTTCCGAGGCGGATGCCGTCAAAGTGAAAATCGAGGGATGGATGAAGTCGGTAAATGTGTAGGAGACCTTCGGCGAAAAACAGGCGACCACTTCAGACGGTTTCCGCAAAGCCCGGGCGGGACCGGACGAATCAGGCGGGCAGGGAGATTTTGCAGAATGACCAAGGATGATGAACGACGCAATCACCGCCGGTTCGAGATCCCGGTTGCAATTGATGCGCCGGACCTTTCCTTCCACCCCATCGTTCCGGAGGACGTAAGCGTGGGAGGATTCAAGATGTTGGTGACCCGGAAGCCGAATCTCCATTCCGTGGTCATGTGCACGCTTCACATTACGGATGATGTATTCGAGAAATGCGAAGGGCATGTCGTTTGGATAAAAAACAAAGAAACCGATCCCCCTTCCTGGGAGATCGGGCTGAACGTGAAGTTGAACGAGGGGCGGGCGCACGAGCTCGAGATAGCGCTGGAGAGTCTGGCCGGGGAAATGCGGGATGCCGTTCCCCCCTTCGGGTTCGTCTAGCCCCCCCTGAGACCTCCCGCCATTCCGGGCGGCCGGAAATCCGCTCTTTCGTCTTTACTGTTCACGGAGATTCGCCTTTCCCCGATTCGCCTCGAAGCGCGGCCCGCCCATACGGGCGGGCGTTGCAATATTGCGCGGCGGGCCGTAATTTGCCTCGCGACCGGCCGATCTTTTTTGAGGGAGGAGGCGGGATGGACTACCGCGGGCTCGCCGAGCGCGCCCTTTCCGACGAAGCGCCCCTGCGCGAGGAGGCCACGGCGGTCCTGAACGCCCCGGACGAGGATTTGCTCCCCCTTCTCGACGCGGCCTTCCAGGTGCGCCGCCGCTATTTCGGCCGGAAGGTCCAGATCCATTTTCTAATCAACGCGAAGAGCGGCCTCTGCCCCGAGGATTGCGCCTATTGCTCGCAGTCCTCGGTCTCCGGCGCGGACGTCGCCCGCTACAGGCTGGTGGACGAGGAAGCGCTCCTCGCCGGGGCGGAGCGGGCGGCGGCGGCGGGCTCGCGCCGCTACTGCATCGTGGCCAGCGGGCGGGGCCCCACCCGCGAGGAGGTCGGCCGCATCGCCGCCGCGGTGCGGCGGATCAAATCCGCCCACAGCCTGAGCATCTGCTGCTCGCTGGGAATCCTCGACGGCGCGAACGCGCGCCGCCTGGCCGAGGCGGGGGTGGACCGGCTCAACCACAACCTGAACACGAGCGAGCGCTTCCACCCCTCGATCTGCACCACCCACACCTACCGGGACCGCGTCTCGACGCTCGAGGCCGCCCGGGGCGCCGGGCTCGAGCTCTGCACGGGCGCCATCTTCGGCCAGGGGGAGAGCCGGGAGGACATCCTGGAAGTGTGCGCGGCGCTGCGGGCGATTGCGCCCGAGTCCATCCCGGTCAATTTTCTCCACGCCATCCCCGGGACCCCGCTCCAGGCCCTCCCCCCCCTCGGCCCGGCCGTCTGCCTGAGAATTCTTTGCCTGATGCGCTTTTTCAACCCCCGCGCGGAGATCCGCGTGGCCGGGGGGCGCGAGGTCCAGCTTCGCCATCTCCAGCCCCTGGCCCTTTTTCCCGCCAACTCCATTTTCGTGGACGGCTACCTCACCACACCCGGCCAGCTCCCCGAGGACGCCCACCGCATGATCGCCGACCTCGGCTTCGAGGTGGACGCCGTGGGGGAGTCCGACCCCCCGCCCCGCCCAGGGCGGTGGAAGGTTATCCCGGAATCGCTTTGATGGGCTTCAGGCGCTACCTCGCCGGCCAGCTCCGCCGAATCCGCTTCTCGCACAAATCCTTCGGAAAAAGCGAAAAGGAAAAGGGCGCCTGCGCCCTCGCCGAGCGGTGAGCGAGGGCCGGGGGGGGAATTACCTGTGCACGTGGGGCCATACGTTACTATTTTTTCTTTTGTTTTTTTACGAGGGTTTTTCAATTTTTACTTTTCTTTGTTTTCATTTTGATTTCCTATAATTTATCCACTTTGGACCGAATTCGAATTCAAGTGCACTTCGCATCAATCCAACATGTGAAAAGAATGCATTTTTATTCTTCCGTTCTCTTTTTACTACATAATGAGCATATTCTGGGTCTTTTTCCCGGAGTCCCCTGGCAGTTTCAGCATCTTTGTTGATTGTGGCATTCAGATTCTTTTTTATTAATTCTTGTAATTGATCGGATCTTTCGATCTTGAATTCCATTAGGTCAGGCAAAAGATCAGCATAGGTTTCATCGTCTATTTTATTTTCCTGGGGGAAAAGGGAATCAAGAATTTTTTCAAGAATATCTACGTTCAAAGGTTCTGGGGTGACATCGAGATCCACATCGGAAACATAAACTTCCCGTTCTTCCAAAACGCGCTCGAACTCCAAATCCACGGTTTCCAGTATAGCTGAAACTCGATTAATGGTTCGGAGAATCGGGGGTGGGATGCTAGATTCGTGTTTGTATTGAAGGGCGTGGGAGGCTGCGGCCCATATATGTTGCGCGACTGTCCGAATTTGAATCTCAGCTTGAAGCGCTTCAAAGGGTGCCAGTGAAGGGACGGATAACCAACCTTTTGGCATTTTTATTAGATAATGAAAGAATTGATAACCAAATTGGCTTTCTCCAAGTTTCTCTTGGGTATCCTCTTTTTCAAGTACACTGAAAGACTCCGAGAGCAGCTCGCATGTTTTCAAAACGTCCCTTTTAAATAAGAGAATTAACCTAAGGTCCACTAGATCCGAAATTTCTCCGATACTTTCAATTTCAAGGGACTTTCGCTCCAATTTCTCCGCAATTGAATTCCATGATTTAACTCGCCTTTCAATTTGGACACCCAAAGATATCTTGTTGACTAAAAAGAGTTCTTCGAGTTGTTCTTGCAGGGCTACGGAAAATCGTTCTGCAAGGTGTGCGGTTTCTTCATACTCTTTTTTGAGGTCTTCTATAGAGTCGCCCATATTTTGTCTTTTAGCTGTCTAGTCCATTTTGCAAGATAGATTAGCCTTTTTAACCTATGATTGTACGGAATTTTTATTTAATTACGCGGTCACCTCCCCCCGCCAGCAGGCGGCAGGCGGCGGCGGCGAAGAGCTTGGGGCCGGTCAGGAGGAGCCCCTCGTTGAAGTCGAACCGGGGCCGGTGGTGTCCCTCGGGAAGCTCGGTGCCGAGGAGAAGATAAGAGGCTTTCCCCCCGCGCGATTGCACGCGCTCCATCATGTAGGTGGCGTCCTCGGCGGCGCCGAAGGGGCCGTAGGGGACAATTTCGTCAAAATCCCCGGTGGCGGCGGCCGCCGCCGCCACGACGCGGGCCAACTCCTCGTCGCTTTCCGCGCTCACGCACCTTCCCACGATCTCGGTTTCCACGCCGAGGCCGTGGCGCTCGGCCGCTTCATGGATGATCTCCAAAGTTTCCTCGCGCAGGCGGCCGTTCTCGGCGTTGGTGGCTCCCCGCACCGCGATGAACATCTCCGCCCGGTCGGCCACCGTTCCCTTGGGGTTTCCGGCGCTGATGTAGCCGCACATCACCCGGGAGGGGTTGAGGGGATCGGCGAGGGCGTGGATGCGCTCGATAGTGGTGGCGACGCCTAGGGTGGCGTTCCGGACCTTTTCGGGCTCGAGGCCGGTGTGGGCGATCCGCCCCCGGAAGCGCGCCTCGATCGAGGTCTTGGCCGCGAAGCCGTCCGTCCCGCACACCACCTTTCCGGTGCGCAGCGCGCTGATCCCGATGTGGGGGGCGAGGAAGAAATCCACATCGTCCACCAGCCCGGCTGCGGTCATGGGCTCGGCCCCCCGGATTCCCTCCTCGGCGGGCTGGAAGATGAACTTCACCCGGCCCGAGAGCGAATCCCGGAGCCCGGCGAGGATGGCCGCCGTGAAGAGGCCCACCGTCGCGTGGCCGTCGTGGGCGCAGTTGTGCATGAGGCCGGGCCGGGCGGAGGCGAAGCCCTCCCGGGCGGGAAGGTGCTCCGGGGCGGCCGACTCCTCGCCCATGTTCGCGTCGATGTCGAAGCGCATCCCCACCGTGGGGCCCGGCCTTCCGGTTTCCAGGACGCCCATCACCCCCGTGCACCCGCCCCGCTGGGGGGCGAGGAGGTCCTCCGGGAGCCCGTCCCGCCGGGCCGTCTCGTAGGCTTCCGCTAGCGTCTCCCCAGGGGGGAGGCCGTCCTGCACCTCTTTTTTGATGACCTCCTCCCCCAGCCGGATTTCGAGGCCCATTTCGCGCAGGCGCCCGGCGAGCTTGGCGGTGGTGCGGAACTCGGTCCAGGCCCGCTCGGGGTGGCGGTGCAGGTCCCGGCGGAAGGCCACCGCCTCGGGGTGCAGCGCCTCGGCCCTTTCGGCGATGGCCTCCACCGGAACGCCGGGGTCCAACGGGACGCCGAAGTCCAACGGGACGCCGGGGAGGGGGGATTCCGCGGACATGGACGGCTCCTCATAGGGAGTGCGGGAAAGAAAAAACCGCTGGCGGCGTATGCCGCGAATGTAGCTGAGCGTATGCCGCGAATGTAGCAGGAAAGGGGGGAGGGGGGAACGGTCGCCGCCGGGGGGCCTTCTCCATCCGGCCCGCCTCGGCGTGCCCCTCGTTCAGGAAGGGAAAGTCATCGGTGTGTTGAACCGAGAAAGTTTCTGACATCCTCCAGGAACCGGGGCCAGGCGGGTTCGTTCTCGAGGATTATGTGGTTCCGTCCTTCGAGAGCCACAAACCGGGCCCCTGGGATCATCGCGGCCAGCTCACGACCCTCGGCGAACGGCACGGCCGCTTCATCTCGGCAATGCAGGACGAGCGTCGGAACATTGACCTCGGGAAGCATGGATCCTACGTCTATCTCATCACAGGCACGGCGAATGCGGACCGCGTTCTCCGCCGGGGCGGTGATCCGCTGGAGGTCGTTGAACCACTGAATCTGCTCCGCCGTCGCCTCGGGGATGAAGCGCGTGGTGAAGATCTGCCGAAAGGCGGGATTCTCCTGGGCCCATCCGTGCCGCATGAGGGTGAGCATCGCGTCCGCCTGCTCGATCTCCTCCGGCGAGCCGCGTATCCGCCGGCCGCTGGCGTATCCGCCGTACAGCACGAGGTGCGTTACGCGTTCCGGATGCCGCACGGCATAGGCGATCGAGACGGCGCATCCTTGCGAGATTCCCAGGAGTGGGAAACGCTCCAGGCCGGCGGCGTCGGCGACCGTCTCCAGATTGAGAACGAATGCGTCGAAGGAGATGTCGTCCACCTCCCAATCGGAGAGGCCGTTGCCCCGTTCGTCATAGCGGACGAGCAGGCGATCCCGGGCGAGCTCCCGCGGCAGATGCCGCCACACGGGACTCTGCCAGTCGTACTCGAGGTGGTTGAGCCAGTTCGCCGCCTTGACCAGCGGCGATCCTTGGCCGACGGTGGCGTAGGCGATGCGTACCCCGTCGGACGCCGTGCAGAAACGGACCTCCTGTTGCAATTTCGACGGATCGCCCGCGGGCGCCGCGGGCCCCGGGCCGCCGCCCTCCAGCTTGACCCGGTAGGCGCGGACCGGCTCGGCGATGTTCTTGACCTCCTGCCCGCCCAAATCTTCAAAGCCGATGTCCAATTTGTTTTTCACCTGGCGGTAGGCGTCGCCCGAGATGCAGACCCCGCCGCCCTCGGCGAGTCCTTCCAGCCGGGCCGCGATGTTCACCCCGTCTCCGTAGAGCCGGTCCCCCTCGACCACCACGTCGCCCAGGTTGACCCCGATCCGGAACTCCATCCGGCGCTCCGCGGGAAGCGCCGCGTTCCGCTCCTTGAGCGCCCGCTGGATCTCCACCGCGGACTCGACCGCGCGCACCACGCTCCCGAACTCGGCGAGCAGGTTGTCCCCCGGGGAGTCCACCACCCGCCCCCCGTGCTTTTCGATGTGCGCGGAAATCACCTCCCGGCAGGCCGTCAGGGTGCGGACCGTGGCCTCCTCGTCCTCGGCCATGAGGCGGCTGTAGCCCTTCACGTCGGCGCTGAGGATGGTGGTGAGCTTGCGCTTTACCGGTTCGATGGCCGGCTCTCCCGATGAAAGTGTGGAGGGATATATTTTACCGCAATTTCAGCCGCCCGAGGGAGGGAACCCCTCGGCCTTCCGGGCCGCGGCGAGCTCGCCCAGCCCCTCTTCGATGGTGGGATGCCCCGGGGCCCATCCGAATTCTTGGCGGAAAAGGCGGTTCGACGTCCGGGTGGAGGAGGTGAAGAACCCGACCGCTTGCCGCCCGGCCGCCAGCCGCGCCGGGCGCCTATCCCGCCATGCGCTCCAGCTCTTTTTTCACCCTTCCGACGGTCTCCTCCCAGTCCCCGAGCCGCCTCTGCCGGAAGAGGCGCATGGTGGGGTACCAGGGGGAGTCCTCCCCCTCCTGCATCCACCGCCAGTCGGGGACGAAGGGCAGCAGCGTCCAGACCGGCCGGCCCATCGCCCCGGCGAGGTGGGCGGGGGCGGTGTCCACCGAGACGAGAAGGTCCAGGCGCTCCAGGACCGATGCGGTGGCGGAAAAATTCTTCAGCTCGCCGCTCAGATCCTCGATCCGGTCCCCGAGGCCGAGGCGGGCGATCTCCCCGCTTCGCTCCCCCGCCTGGAGGCCGAAGAAGCGGACCCCCTCCGCGTCGAGCAGCGGGGCGAGCCGCCCGAGGGCGATGGACCGGTTCCGGTCGTTGGCGTGGGTGGGGTTCCCCGCCCAGACGAGGCCCACTTTGAAGCCGGGGACCTCCGAGATCCGGCCGCAGACCGCGGGCGGGTCCGGCGGGGGGCGCAGGTAGGGACCTCGGCGGGGATGGTCTCCCGCGTGGTTCCGTGCAGAAGGGGAAGGCTCATCAGGGAGGCGTGAAGGTCGAACGCGGGGAGGGCCTCCCCCTGCGCGCAGACGGCCCCGACCCCGGCGGCGGGGGCCAGGAGCGCCTCCAGGCCGGGCTGGCATTCGAGGACCACCTTTGCGCCCAGCCCGGCGACCCACTTCGCGTAGCGGACGAACTGGAAGGTGTCGCTGATCCCCTGCTCGATGTAGAGCAGAACGGTTTTTCCCCGGGGGGGCGATCCGTCCCAGGCGGGCTGCGGAAAATCCTTCTTCTTCGGCCGGAGGCGGTCGGTCTCCCAGCGCGATTCGTACCGGCGGAACCCGGCGGGGAGATCTCCCCGGAGGAGGAGGGCGAGGGAGAGGTTGAAATTGGCCAGGCCGAAGTCCGGGTCGATGGCGAGCGCGCGTCCGTAGATCTCCATGGCCTCCTCCAGCCACCCCCCCATGAGGTGGGTGTTTCCGAGGCTGGTGAGGGCCTCGGGGTAGTCGGGCCTGAGCGCCACCGCCCGCCCGTGCGCGGCCAGGGCCTCCTCCAGCCGCCCCAGGGCCTGGAGCGCGTTTCCCCGGTTGTTGTGGGCGTCCACGAAGTCCGGCCGGAGGTCGATCGCCCGCTCGTAGGCGGCCAGCGCCTCCTCGGGCCGGCCCTTTTCCTGGAGGGTGGCCCCGCGCAGGTTGTGGGCGTCCGGGTAGTCCGGCTTGAACTTGATTGCCCGCTCGAAGGCGGCCAGGGCCTCGGCGGTCCTCCCCAGGTCCCGGCGGGCGCATCCCGAAAAATAATGGGCCTCGGCGCGGTCCGGCCGGAGGGCGATCACCCGCCCGAAGGCGGCCAGGGCCTCCTCCGGCTTCCCCTCATCGAGGAGGAGGGTCCCCAGGTTTTGGTGCGCCGATTCGTATTCGGGATGGGCCGCCGCGACGCGCTCGAGCGCCGCCCGCGCCTCGCCGGCGCGGCCCCCTTTCCGGAGGGCGGTGGCCAGGTTGTTCTGGGCTTCCGGGAAGTCCGGCGCGAGGGCGACCGCCCGCTCGAAGGCGGCGGTGGCCTCCTCCAGCCTGCCCTGCTCGAAGAGCGCGTTTCCGAGGTTCTTGTGGTATTGCGCCTGCCCGGGGTTGGAGCGGATGGCCCGGGAGATGTGCTCGGACGCCGGGCCGTGCCTTCCCGCCTGAAAGGCCGCCAGGCCCAGGAGGTGGTTCGCCTCGGCGTGGTCCGGGTCGGCCCGGAGGATTTCGCGATACCCCTCTTCCGCCTCCTGGAGGCGCCCCGCCTTGTGGTGCGCGAGGGCTTCGTTCAGCAGGAGGGCGGCGCGGGGCGGGCCGGACTCCTCCCGGTTCGCTTCTGTCATTCCGAGCACCTCACGCCGGGGGAATTCCTATTCCGCCGGGCGGGCCATCCGCTCCAGGTTTTTCTTCACCTCCCGGAGCGTCCCCTCCCAGTCCCCGATCCGCTTCTGGCGGAACAGGCGCATGGTGGGGTACCAGGGCGAGTCCTCCCGGTCGAGCATCCAGCGCCAGTCGGGGGCGAAGGGGAGCAGGGTCCAGACCGCCTTCCCCATCGCGCCCGCGAGATGGGCGGGGGCGGTGTCCACCGAGATGAGAAGGTCCAGCCGCGCGATGACCGAGGCGGTGGCGGCGAAGTCCGCCAGCGAGCCGCCGAGGTCCTCGATGTGCCCTTCCAGGCCGGACCCGGCGATCTCCTCCCTCTGCTCCCCCACCTGGAGGCCGAAGAAACGGACGCCCTCCGTCTCGAGGACCGCTTCGAATTCACGCAGGGGGATTGAGCGGTTCCGGTCGTTCGGGTGGCTCGGGTTGCCCGCCCAGACGAGGCCCACCCGGAGGCCGCCGCCTCCGGCAAGCGCCCCGGCGGCGGCCGGGGGATCTTCGGGCGCGGGGATGTAGGGAACCTCGCGGGGGATGGTCTCCAGCGTGGTGCCGAGGATGTGGGGCAGGCTCAGCAGGGAGGCGTGGAAGTCGAAGGCGGGGGCTCCTCTTCCGGCGCGATGACGGCGTCGATCTCGGGCAGGGGCGCGAGGAGCTTCACCAGCTCCTTCTGGCATTCCAGGATGCGCCGCCCGCCGTATTCGGCGACCCGCCGGGCGTAGCGGACGAACTGAAGGGTGTCGCCGATCCCCTGCTCGGCGTGGAGCAGGATGGTCTTGTCCCCGAGCGGGGAGGCGTCCCAGGCGGGCTGGGCGAATTCCCGCTTCTCGTCCCGGAGCCGCTTGGTGTCCCACCGGGCTCGTAGCGGCGGAAGCCGCCGGGGAGGTCCCCCTTCAGGAGGAGGGCGATGGAGAGGTTGAACTCGGCGGTGGCGTCGTCCGGCTTGAGGGCGAGGGCGCGCGCGAAGGCGGCCTCCGCCTCGTCCACCCGCCCCAGCTTCTGGAGGGTATTCCCCAGGTTGTTGTGGGCCTCGGAGAGGCTGGGCTTGAGGGCGAGCGCCCGCCCGAGCCGCCCGCCCGAAGGAGGCCGCCGCCTCCTCCAGCCCGCCCTGTTCCTGGAGCGCGTTCCCGAGGTTGTTGTGAAAGGAGGCGCGGCCGGGCTCGGCCTCGATTGCCTTGGAGATGTGGCGGATCGCGAGGCCGTACCTCCCGGCCTGGGAGGCGATCACGCCCAGGAGGTGGTTCGCGTCCGTGTGATCGGGATCGGCCCGGAGGATCTCGTTGTAGAGGCCTTCCGCTTCCTGGAGGCGCCCCGCCCGGTGATAGGCGAGGGCCTGGTTCAGCTTCAGGAGGGGGCCGGGCAGCGTGATGGACCGGCTCACCCCCTCGCCGGGCGGGCCCAGGCCCTTTTTTTTTCCTCTGCCATCCGATAAACCTCTCCTCCCCCGCGCGGCGGGCGCCCCGGGCCGGCTAGCCGGTCCAGGCCACGGGGGCCAGCGCCCGCTTAATGGGCATCTCGTCCATCTCGGCCAGCGGCCGGCTCAGGATGGTCGGAACGAAGAAGACCGCCCGCACCCTGTAGGCCAGGAAGAACTCGGCGATGTAGCGCCCCGCTGTCATCCTCGGCACGGTCCCCCTCCGTTTTGCGCCCGATGACCCATCCCTCCCGGGAGCTTGTGCCGGGAGTCCACGCCCGGCTGGGAAAGATAACATGAAACCGCGGGGAGAACGGGGTTGAGGGGGTACCGCGGGGGCGGCTTCGTCCGGTGGCACAACCGTCGTGACCGAGGGGAATTCAGGGGAGGAGAAACTGCTCGCAGGGAGAGGTGCGTCTGCGAAGCAGAGGCATGAGTGAAAGTATACCGAAACCCGCCCAAGCCTGGATGAGGAGATGGGGTCTTGAATCCGAATTGCGTACCCAGAATCGGAGCTTGGCCTGGAATGGCCATTTTGGCCTAGAATGAGCCTATTCAAGGAATCAAATGGGAAATGTCGAATCATACCAACAGCTCCCATGTTGATTATGGATTCCAATGATTATACGATCCGACTTACTCTCATATCATGTTGTTTTTGCAGCATTTTCCTCTACCCCAGGAGGTGTCGCCATGTCCGATGTCTTTGCCCGCATCACCGAAGCGGAACCCGATCTTCTGGAGTCCATCGCCCAGGTGCTGGAGATGCGGGCCGTGCTTCCCCAGCAGCGGGCGATGCTGGAGAGTTATCTTTCAGAGGCGGCGTTCCCGAAGGGAGCGCGCGTGCTGGAGATCGGGTGCGGAACGGGGCCGGTTTCCCGCACGCTGGCGGGCTGGAATGGCGTGGGCCAAGTAGTGGGTGTGGATCCCTCTCCGGTATGGATCGCCAAGGCGCGAGAGCTCGCGGCGGGCAAGCCCAATCTCTCATTTCAAGAAGCAGACGGAAAAGATCTTCCCTTCGAGGATGCTTCCTTCGATGCCGTGGTGATGCACACGCTCTTGACCCACGTCCCCGGGCCGGAAGGCGTCCTGGATGAAGCCTCCCGCGTGCTTCCTTCGGGAGGAATTCTGGCGATCTGCGACTGCGACTTCTCCACCATCACGGTGGCGACCGGTGATTTCGACCCGCTGCAGGTTTGCGCCGACGCCTTTGTAGATAATTTCGTCACCGACTCATGGATCATCCGGCGGCTGTCCGCCCTCGTCCGCGCCGCAGGCTTCGATCCCGGTCCCTTCCGCAGCCACGGCTTCGTGGAAATCCTGGAGCCTGCTTTGGCACCGGTCTGGGTCAGACGCGGGGCGGACGCTTTGGTATCAAATGGCAGAATCGGGAAGGAGCTGGGCGAGGCGCTCAAGGCCGAAGCGGATCGCCGTTCGGCACAGGGGGAGTTTTTCGGAGCCATAAATTTCGGCAGCTTGATTTCCCGCAAACGCTAAAAAGGAGGGCGCGATGAGTGCCATCATGGTTGCGCACATCACGGTGCGAGACTCCGAAAAGATGAAGGCCTATTCCATGAAGGCGCCGAAAACTCTCGCACCCTGCCGGGGGAAATTTGTGGGCATGGGGAAGAAGGCAGAGGTCATCGGCGAGCCGCACCGCCATCAGGTGATCGGCATCGCCGAGTTTCCGGACATGGACTCCCTGAAATCCTGGTACCACTCTCACGAGTACCAATCCCTCCTTCCCATCCGCGATGAAGCTTCCGAGATGCATTTTGTCTTCTACGAGAAAATCTCCGTGGAAAGCTGGATGGAGCAGGATTATTGAAATAAAAAATTCTTTGAGAGACGGCCATCTCCGTCAACTTCCCTCTCTGTCTCTGAAAAAAAATCTTTAGGACGATCGTCCCCATGCTGTGGACGATCACGGTCAACTTTACTCCCGCTAACGGTTTATCTCCCTTAATATATACTCCTCCTCAATTATCACCGTTAACATGTACTCGGCTTTCCGGAGATCCTTGTTGCTGCCGACCGCGAACGAATAGGTTGGATGTCTCGGCGCAATTTCGGGATGTACGTTTCGAGCTCCGAGACGAATTTGCGACGCAGGCCCCCGGCCCGCGGGATTGATGACGCGAAGGGTGTAAAAACCATGGTCAACGAACCACAGCCCCTTGTCCAGTGAAACGGGCGAGCCTCTGCCGAGCATATAATCGCCAATGGAAATATCCCGCTTCATGCTCGAAGCGGCGCTGGACCGCTGGGCGATCAGCCGGCAGCGGCCGGCAGCGGCCGGCATGAAGGATCTTTTTAATATTGGTGGAAATTCAGGCTTGCTTGATCCAATAAGCGATGTTCCCGAGACAGCAGATCCCTTGCGGGTTTTTGGTGTCACAGGAGCACAATCCCGCCTTTATTTTGTCTCGAATGATCGCAGGAACGGTCGGCGGTGAATTCCGGCGGGCATCTTCCATGATGTCTTCGGCCGAAAAATCGAAGCAATAACAAACGGGGGTTTCCCCCGGATCCTCTTTTTGCCACACGCCGACCGAGAGCTGATCCTTGCGGATTTGGCCGCCCCCCCCCCGCCGAAGTAGACCATCCCGCACTCTTTTTGCTGGCAAAAAAAGAACGGCTCCGAAGGGATATCCTTTCGGTATCCCGGCTTCACGAGGCTTGAAACGGTGATTTTCGGGACCTTTTTGGGGGCGATACACTCGATGCCGGCTTCTGCGCAAGAGGGGCAAAGATTGGAGGTGGGCTCATGGGCCATTTCACTATGAGCCATTTCACTCATTTGACCCCTCTCCACCGTGGCCTTTGCCGACCCGGGCCTCCACCGCATCCAGCGGTGAGAAAACCATTCACCCCACCTCATCGTTTCGGCGAAGCAGCCAATTCGACAGAGACAAAATCTCGCAGCCGCCGTCCCCCCGAACCGCAGCCAGAATCATGGAGGCGCCGTAGAATAGAGATGCCGAATCACGCGTGAACGGAATAAGAAAGAACAAGACCACAATTCCATTGTTCAGCAGGTAACCCAACGGACCCTTCGCGCGCAGGAATTCCTTTGTCCGGCGAAGTCTTGCCCATTGGAACAGCATGAGAGCCGCCGGGAAGAGGACAAAGCCGATGAGTACCTCATGCCACTGAACGCCCTCCCCCCGAAATGCCAAAAAGAGGATCCCGGTGCCGAGGGCCATCCGGGCGGACGTGCCGACAATACCGATGTTTCGTGCTTCCGCCGCCATCGCCGGTCACCTCTCCCGACATGCCGCCGAAAAAATGGACGGCAAAGACTCAGATTGATTTTATCATAGGACGCCCCCGCGAGAGGACGGCATGGGGAGGTCGATGGGTTGATTTTACAAAAGAAATATGCTTGGATTCATTCGGAAATTATCATCTAAATGGGAAATACGGGGTAAGAGCCTTGGGACGTAAAACGCAAGTGGGGGGAAATGACATGCCGAAAACACAACTGAAAGTCGTCTTCTGGGGGCTACTCGCCGCAACGCTCGGCGCTCTGCTGTTGCCGTCACAGGCCGTGGCCCAGGGCTCGTCGTCGCTCAGCGAGGGCAACACCGCGTGGCTGCTCACCTCGACGGCGCTGGTCCTGTTCATGACCATCCCCGGCCTGGCGCTGTTTTATGGCGGCCTCGTACGTGCCCAGAACGTGGTGTCGGTTCTGATGCACTGTTTTACCATCTGCTGCCTGGCCTCGATCCTGTGGCTCGCCGTCGGTTACAGCCTCGCATTCGGCGACGGCGGCTTTGCGAACCCGTGGATCGGCGGTCTCGACAAGGCGTTTCTCGCCGGCGTTGGTCTCAACAGCCTGAGCGGCGACATCCCCGAGACCGTCTTCTTCATGTTCCAGATGACCTTCGCGATCATCACGCCGGCGCTCATCGTCGGCGCCTATCCCGAGCGGATGAAATTTTCCGCCATGTTCCTTTTCACCGCCCTGTGGATCCTCGTCGTGTACGCACCCATCACCCACTGGGTGTGGGGCGGCGGCTGGCTCGCCAAACTTGGGATAATGGACTTCGCCGGCGGCCTCGTCGTGCACTTGAGCGCCGGCGTGTCGGCGATCGTTGTTGCGCTCCTGCTCGGCCACCGTAAGGGCTTTCCGACAGACGTCAGCCCCCCCCACAACCCGGGCATGACGATGGCCGGCGCGGCCATGCTGTGGGTCGGCTGGTTCGGTTTCAACGCCGGCAGCGCCCTGGCCGCCAACGCCAACGCGGGCATGGCGATGACGGTGACCCACATCGCGGCCGCTACGGCCTCGTTGACTTGGATGTTCACCGATTGGATCAAGTACGGAAAGCCCACCCTCATCGGCATCGTCACCGGCGCCATCGCGGGCTTGGCAACGATCACGCCGGCATCCGGTTTCGTGGGGCCGATCGGCGCCCTCGTCATCGGCTTCACCGCCGGTCTCATCTGCTCCTGGGCGGTCCAGGAGAAGGTGCTGATCCGGAAGAAGTTCAAGATCGACGACTCCCTCGATGTCCTCGCTGTGCACGGTGTGGGCGGTGCATTGGGCATGATTCTGACCGCGATCTTCGTTGCCAAAGGCCTCGGCGGTCTCGGCCTGGCCGAGGGCATGACGCTCGGCAAGGCGCTCGGGGTTCAGATTCTGGGCGTGGTGGCCACGGGCGTCTGGGCTGTGGTGCTGACCTTCATCATCCTTAAGATCGTCAGCGCTCTCGTGGGCCTGCGCGTCGACGAGGAACACGAGGCCAAGGGTCTGGATCTCGCGGTGCACGGCGAACGGGGCTACGAGATCTGACGCCACGAGGCGTCGCCGCAGCGGTCGAGAGCTCGGGGGAATGGGGGCGGCGGTGGCTTTCGATATTTGAGGGGAGGGCGAGGCCATGAGCGAGTGCCCGTACTGCAAGGAGGAGATCAAGGAGGGGGCGATTCAAGTGCCGCCACTGCGGCTCGGCCCTCCAGGAGGGCGGCGAGGAGGCCGAGAAGGATAAGGTCACCTACGTGGTGGACCGCGACATCGTGCGCTTCGTGAAGATCGCCGGGTCAATCCTTGCCGTGTTCCTCATCGTCGGCACGGTACTGTACGGGATTGATTTGAAAGAGGCGGGCAAGGAAATCAAAGACGCCGCGCTCGAGACCCGAAAGGACAGGGCAGATATCGAGGAGATGAAGCGGGAGATCAAGCAACAAAAAGTTGAGCAGATGCAGAAAACATTATCCAAGATCATAGAAGGCGCAAGCGAAAAGGTGAAAGAGTTGGAAGCCATTACCAAAAACAATCTTCCAGCCCTCGAAAAATCCATCGAAATCCTATCTCCCAAAATCGTTTCCCTGGAGTCGAAACTGGCCGAACCCCCCGCTTCTCCGGAATCGGGAACGAAGGGAATCGCTCCGACCGAGTCAGGGAGGGCGACCCCTCCTTCGAAGCCGAATGGGGAACTTTGCCCCTTCGGAGCCTGAGAAAGAACAGGCTCCCTCCGAGCCGGTGAAGAAACTCCCCCCTCCCGGGTTGAAATTGCTGGCCCCCGTGCGGGCCGGCCTGACGCAGGAAGAAATTGACGCCATCCGGATCAAGGAAGTTCCCGAACTGGTGGAGGGGGAGACGGCCGGCCCGGGCCGGAAATGGTACAACCTTCACTTCACCGCAGACGTCGAGACGAGCAAAAAGGCGCCCGACCGGGAGAAGGTGTTCGGGGCCATCGACCGGGTGGTGTAGAAGCTGAGCGAGAAGTGGTTCAGCACCTCCTCGTCGCGCACCCGGATCAACAAGGATGAGGATTTCAGGATGACCGTGAGGGTGTGGGGCCGGACCTGGGTCAAGGCGGAGATCTACGTCCGGGGAAGGGGAAAGCCCATCATTCGCGAGGGGCTGATGGTGCTGGACGGCACCACCTACTTCCGGAAGGGCTAGACGCCCGGGCCGCCCGCCCCGAGCGGGGGTGGCGCCCTCCGGGCGGGGGCGGCGTGCGGCCCGCTCGGGGGGTTTTTTCACCGGCATGCGGGGTGGGTATATATATTTGTCAACGGGGGTGTATGCGCGGGCATGGATTCTAGATAAGGCCCAATCCAGGCCCACCCCTGTTTTTGACCTTGCCGTTATTCCCGTGGCCTTCAGTGTCTTTCGCACTTAAGGTGAAAGGGCGGCAAGGGCCTCGTTGAGCAGGTTGTATACCTCCTCCTGCGCCGCGCAGTCCGTGATCCAGTCCCGGCCCGGGCCGTTTGCCGTCGGGCGTACCTCTCAGGACACAGCCGTCGGTCCTCCCAATCGCCTTTTGAAGCTTATTCCTCGCCTCTGCTAAATCGCCTTCCTGAATTGCGAGAGCGGTTTGGCTGAGGAAATTGGTGAGCGCGTTTTGGTTGCCTTTGGTCGTGACGTCATCCGGCGGCAGCGCCGAGATGGCACCGCTGGCCTCCTCGATCTTGATCTCGGCAAAAGATTCCGCATTGGTCGCTGTGATCTCGACTGAATCCGGCGCGGAAGGCCCGATGGGGTCGCTCACCACCAGCTCCACCACGTAGGTCCCCTCCAGGTCGGGCGTGAATGACGGATTCGGGGTGTCGGCGTCCGTGAGCGCGGCCGAGCTTCCATTAGGTTTGGAAACCAGTGTCCAGGAGAAGCTACGGGGGTCCCCTTCGGGATCCGTGCTACCCGATCCATCAAGGGTCACAACATTGTTCGTGATGACCAATCTATCCTCCCCGGCGTTCGCGATCGGAGCGAGGTTATCGCTGCTGATCACGACCTCGTCTGGTGCGCTGGAAAGTCCTCCCTCGTCGGTCACGACGAGCTGGACAACGTAAGTGCCCGCCACGTCGGCCACGAAACTCGCAGATTGGGTGTTGGTGCCGGAGAGGACCGCGGCGCTTCCCTGTGGTTTGGATGAGAAGCTCCACGCGTATCCGAGTAATTCCGACGAGGTGTTGTCGTCGAAGGAGGAGCTGCCGTCCAGAAAGACCGTTTCGCCCGCGCGGATCGCCTGGTCGTCACCTGCTTTGGCGACGGGGGGTTCGTTTTGTAGCAACTCCGGTTTCGGAAAAACGGCTATTCCAAGTGTATTAACCCTCACGTCATTGCCCATCTCATCTTTGACTATCACGTCGATCTTCTCGTCCGGCAAAGGAAGAGAAGGATTCAATGGATCATGCGTATCCAAAGCCACGATGGCTCTTGAAACTCGATTACTCACATAGGCTCGCGTGCCATCGGCTTTAAACGCAATTTTTCGGGGGTCCTCGCTTCCCAGATCGCTCACACTAACAACTTTCCCTGCCTTAGGGTCTCCTCCGAGTTCTACTACGGAAACATTCCCAGACGATTCACCCACTACATATACGGCTTTGTTTGACGGATGGACCGCAACGTCAATGAGACCCATCCCATCTGGCACATCAATAGTGGTGACACACTCATCGGGGGTGGGGGTGGTGACACAGATATCAGAGGTGGTGTCGATGATCGAGAGTTTATTCTCAGAATACAAAGTAACGTATACTCGCTTGCCTTCTAGGCCAACCGCTACACCGGCGGGTCTGCCGGGAACGAGAATGGTTGCAACGACCTCGAGCGTCTGCAAATCAATTACAGATACGTTTTCAGAAATATGATTTGTGACATAGGCCCTTGGTCCTTTTCGGGTATTTCCCGTAGCGACCCTGAGGGGAAGGTTTCCGACAGCAACATTTGTAACTTCAAAAGTTTCAATGTTTATAATTGAAACCTGGTTGCCGCGGTTAGGATCTTGACTATTAGAGGGGACTAGCAAGAGCTTTTCATCATCATCAGCAGGATCAGGTGGTGAAAGCGCAGGATCCCCAATTCTCTTAACCAATCCATCATCTTTTGTGATAGTGCCTAGCAACTTTGGCGCCTTTCTATTGGTCAGATCCCATGCAGTCACTTTATCTACGTCGTCCCCAATAACATGGGAAAAGCCGTGCGTTGTCCAAACTCGCAGGCCGTCCCGAGAAATCACTATGGCGTTTGGGGAATGTCCTGCCGCTATAGCCTCATCTTCGACTATTTGACTTGCGGATGGGTCAATAACTACGACGCTATTAGCTAAGTTTTCTTGATTGCCAATCGTTACGTAGACTCGCGGTTCCATAGATGCCGCGTCTGCAGCGGATGATAGGTTCAAGAGCACTACAGCGAGGAGAAAAATGACCTGAAAAGCGTTCAAAATTCGTCTGGCCTCACCCATCGAATCTTCCTCCTGCAATGGGGGGTGAATGCGCTTATGTCACGGTGAGCTCCCTGCCAATTTAGTGGTTGTAATCCTAATTTGCCCTCTATTTCAAAATGAATTAATCAATATAATTACCAAAGGAGTAAACCGGAATTATGCGGCAACCGGGGCTCCTGCCCTGATTCCGCACCGAGCGCTCACAATTCCGGCTGTGTTTCCCGTATGGGGCTCCTCAAGTTTGCATGGGAAACGCCATGCGAGGCGCCTCCTCCTTTCGAAACCGCAGCTAGAAGGCGGCTTTCCCCATTTGCGGGCGCAATGCTCCTTGCTTTGCCGGGTCTGATGTCTTTGTCCCCTCTCCCGCGTCACCCCCCGCCGCATGGTTTGGAAAAAGGCAGTGCCCCCCCGCCGCGAAGTTTCCCGAATTTCCGGCAGTCGGCTTTTCCCCGGGGGAGGATACATTCGGCGCAGGAAGGGGCGGTGCGCGTGTTTCTCCGCAGGGCGGGGCGCGCGCCCCGGCCGGGGGTGGCATGCGACCGGGCGGGGGCGGCGTACGGCCGCGCGGGGGTGTTTTTCACCGGAATACGGGGTGGGTATATATATTTGTCTCGACCCAAAGCCGCCGTGTTCGCAGGGCTTAATGACCGGCCAACGGATGAGATATCCTTTCCCCCCCGATTCCGCTGTCCCCATCGCCGCATGGTTTGGAAAAAGGGGGTGCCTACCCCCGCGAATTTTCCCGAATTTCCGGCGGTTGGCTTCCGGGGCGGTCGGGCGAGGTTGCGCCCTCCGGGCGGGGGGGGCATGCGGCCGGGCGGGGGGTTTTTCACCGGAATACGGGATGGGTATATATATTTGTCAACGGGGATGTATGCGCGGGCATGGATATAAAAACGGCGGCGCGCGCGCGAGGGGGCGCGCGAGAGGGCGCTTTTTCCGGGGCGTTCGTTTTGATATGGATCGGTTTTTCCGCGCGCGGGCGGGAAGAAGCGGTAGGGGGCAGGGGGCGGAATGATGATGGGAAGACTCATGGATTCAATATGTTATGTGGACATACCCCTTCCGGCCGGGGGCGGGGATACCGCTTTTTTCCGGGGTTTATCGCCTTTCCGGCCCGGGGGCCCGCTCGGGCCCTTTGCGGGGGCGGCGCGCCCTGCGGGGGCGGCGCGCCCGGCCCGGCTCCCTCCGGAGGGCTTCTCGAATCCCTTTCTGTTCACTGGTTTTCCCCGCTGATATAAGATCGCCGGAGGCTCTTTCAGCGCCAGCGGTTGTTGCCCCATGCCAGTTGGGCATGCGCGCGGGCGCCTTTTTGGTATGCGGGCGCAAAGGCTTTTGTTCTTGCGGCTTTTCGATTTCCCCCTTTGATGGGGCAGAGATCGGGGGAGTGCGTTTTGGAGCTCGACCCCACATTAATTGTCATCACCGATCGCGGCATATTGGCCCGGGCTTCGGGGATGCCGCTCGCAGATGCCGCCCGCGCGGCGGCGGCCGGGGGCGCGACCATCGTTCAGCTCAGAGAGAAGGAGGCCCCGGCGCGGGAGATTCTTCGGCTCGCCGATGAGGTCGGGGCCGCGCTTGAAGGAACGGGTTGCGCTTTCATGGTAAACGACCGGGTAGACATCGCGCTTGCTTGCGGCGCGGAGGGGGTTCATTTGGGCCAGGAGGATTTGCCTCTGTCTAGGATGAAGGCAATAAGCGGAAACCGCCTTCGATTCGGCGTCTCGGCCGGAAAACAGGGATGGGCGGAGCGCGCCTCCGCCGAAGGTGCGGATTACATTGGCGTGGGGCCGATTTTCGCCACGGGGACAAAGGAAAACGCCCGACCTCCCATCGGGCCAGAGGGGCTCGCAAGGGTGGCTGCGGCCGTTCCTGCTGTGCCCGCAGTCGCGATAGGCGGTCTCACGGATGACAATCTCGCGTCAGCTTTTGCGGCGGGCGCGCGCGGCGTTGCCGTTATCAACGCCGTCATGGGGGCTTCCGATCCTGAAGCTGCAACGCGGAAAATCCGTTTGCGAATCGAGGAGGCTCGCGGGTGAGCGAGTCATCGGACAAAGCGGGCCGAATCGGAGAATTTGCCTTAATCGACAGGCTTTGCACCAATCTCAAACCGGCTTTTGATCGGGCAGAGCTGCTTGTCGGGAATGGGGACGACGCCGCCGTAATCGATACGGGTGGGAAATGGTGCTGGGTGGTGACCTGCGATGCGCTGGTTGGTGGGGTGCATTTTCCGGAGAAGGCACCATCCGGTTTCAACGTGGGGCACAAAGCGCTCGCCGTGAACATAAGTGACATTGCCGCGATGGGAGGTCATCCCCGTTATGCTTTTGTGTCGCTCGGTATTCCCGACGACACCCCTCTTTCTTTTCTTGATGAAGTATACGAGGGAATCAACTCCAAGGCGAACCGTTGGGATATCCTCGTTGCCGGTGGAAATGTTACCCGGACGGAGGGGCCGTTCTTCATCGATGTATTCCTTGTAGGGGAGGTGGAACGGGAAAATATTCTCCGGCGAAACGGCGCAAAACCGGGGGATCAGATTTTGGTCACGGGTTATCTCGGCGACGCTTCCGCTGGGTTGTATTTGTTGAATCATCCCGAAGTGAAAGTAAGTGACCAGACGCATATCATTCTTACTTTTGCCCAGGTTCGGCCTCAACCTCGGGTCGCTGAGGGAAGAGGAATCGCGAAACTCCGTCTTGCGACGGCGATGATTGATGTAAGCGACGGCTTGGCGGGTGATTTGGAGCATATATGCAAGGCAAGCGGTGTAGGCGCAGTGATCTGGGAAAACGAGCTCCCCATTTCTTCTCATGCGCTAGAGGTGATCTCTGTCACAGGGAAGAACCGGTTGGATTGGGCGCTCTACGGTGGAGAGGCATACCAGCTTCTTCTTACCGCTCCGGTCGCATCTCTATCCACTTTGCAAGAGGTCGTCCGCGAAGCGGGCGGTCTTACTCTAACGCCCATCGGCGAGATAGTGGATCCCGACAAAGGCATTCGGTTGAAGCGGGGAGACGAAACCTTTCCTCTCGAAAAGAGGGCTTGGAATCACTTTACGGATCCGGATCGCACTTAAGTCGAATTGGAGAGCGCTCGACCTTGCCCATTCGGATTTTTCCGCTTCCTTTCTTCAATCCGGCCCTTCGTGTTGATCCGGGAAAATGATAATGAGAAGAAGCTATCTGTTCTTTTTTTGTTCCTTTTTGTTTTTAATCGTTTTTTGCGTTGAGGTCACCTCTGCCGAGCGCCTCAGACTCGCAACCACAACGAGCACGGAGAGTTCCGGCCTTCTGGCACATCTAAACCCGGGATTCGAGAGAAAAAACGGCGTCCGTGTCTACACGATTGCGGTGGGAACAGGCAGAGCACTTCGATTGGGGAAAAACGGCGATGTAGATGTTGTTTTGGTGCACGCCCGCGAAGCCGAGGAAGCGTTTATGAAGAAGGGCTACGGGGTGAACCGTCGTAGGGTGATGCATAACGATTTTGTCATCGTAGGTCCTCCATCCGATCCCGCTCGGGTGGAGGGGTTGAGAAGCGTCTCGAACGTGTTGGAAAAGATAAGAAGAAGCGGAGCGATTTGGTTTAGCCGTGGAGACGATTCCGGAACCCACAAAAAAGAAATCATCCTCTGGAAGGCAGCGGGCTTGAAGCCCGCTGGGCCCCATTATCAATCCTTAGGTCAGGGAATGGGCCAGACGCTCATCATAGCTGACGAAAAGAGAGGTTACACCATTACAGACAGGGGCACTTATCTCTCATTTTCGACGAAAGGAATAATATCCCTTCGTATATATGTGGAAGGAAACAAGGAGCTTTTCAATCCTTATGGAGTTATAGTTGTCAATCCCAAGCGTCATCCTCACGTAAATTATGAATTGGCAAAGAAGTACGTGGCATTTCTTATTTCTTTTGAGGGGCAGCGGCTCATTGCCAATTTCAGGTTGGATGGGAAACAACTTTTCTATCCCGCCGCGGAGGGCTCTCTCAAGGATTGATTCCCAAACGCACTGGAAGGATTGAAGATGGGATATTTTCTGGATGGACTTGGGAGCGGTATCCTGCATGTGTTGCGTGGCGAACCCGAGGTAATTCAGGCGGCTTGGGTGACGATTCAGGTGAGTTTTTGGGCCACTCTTATAAGTAGTGTTGCGGGCCTTCCAATTGGATATTATTTGGCATACGCCAGATTTCGCGGAAGAAATTTGTGCGTAATGCTTCTTCAAACTCTTTTGGGCCTCCCAACTGTGGTCATTGGTCTTCTCGTATACGGTTTGCTATCACGGCGAGGCCCCTTGGGTTTCCTGGATATTTTATTCACCCCGGCAGCTATTGTTGTAGGTCTGGTCATATTGGCTTTTCCTATTTCCGCCACTTTCTCTATGGCCGCGGTCACCTCTGTGGACCGTCGCGCCAGGGAGACGGCCATAACGCTTGGCGCAACTCCATTCCAGGCCGCTTGGAAGGTGATGATTGAGGCACGTTTCGGTATAGTCGCAGCTGTTTTGGCCTCTTTTGGCCGTGTGGCGTCTGAAGTCGGTATAGCGATGATGCTCGGCGGAAACATTGGGGGCTATACACGAACCTTGACTACCACAATCGCGCTCGAAAGTACGAAAGGGGAATTTGGATTTGGGATTGCACTTGGAGTCCTCCTCCTTGCAATCGTATTTGGTACGAATTTTACATTCCGTTTTTTGCAGAGATCGTAGATGAAAACTTTCGCCATGGATGATATTCGCGTTGATTTCGGCAAGGTAACCGCGTTGCATATTCACCATCTCGAAATATGCGGTGGCGGGGTAAGCGTATTGCAAGGCTCGAATGGATCGGGGAAGACGACACTCCTTCGGGTGATGGCGGGTTTGCTTCCTCCGGACGAAGGAACTTTCATGTTCATGGGTGCCCCGGTTGTTTTCGGAAGAGGCGGCATTGCCTTTCGCCGCAGGGTTACCCTTCTTGGGCAAGATCCCTATCTTTTCCGGGGAAGTGTCCTGAACAATGTGGCCTATGGTCCACTTGCACGCGGAGTGGCAAAAGGTGAGGCCGAGACAATTGCCCGATCCGTTTTGGGTGATATGGGTTGTGCGCATCTCGCGGAAAGGAGAACTTCGGGACTTTCGGGGGGTGAGCGAAAGCGCGTTGCGCTGGCAAGGGCGTTGGCCACGGGGGCGGAGTTCCTTTTGCTCGATGAGCCTGAAGCGGGCGTTGACGCCGAAAGCAGCGAAAACTTGCGCCATACCTTTTCCCGTCTCGCGGTTTCAGGGAAAACGATCATCATCAGCACGCACAAACCCGAGTGGGTGGAGTCGGTTGCCGAAAGACGAATTCTCCTATCTTACGGGAAGCTGGTTCCTTCCGGGTGAAAGAATCTGCCGAAGAGATCCGCCTCCTTTGGGCCGCCCTTCCATGGAGGGTGAACACGGATGTAACAATCGACTGCTCCCATCTCCCGAATATGAGGCTGCTTGAAATCAGATCGTGGGCGCTGGATTTTGTGACAACCCTGAGCTTTTTCCCGGATGTCTGCAAACGATCTGCCGTCGATGACAGTGGTAAAATCGTTCCGGCATATAAGATCTGGGCGGTTTAATTTTCTCCGGCGATTTTCGGGGAGCGTCCGCCAGTAGAGCCGTGAAGGATAGACAATTTCTCCCTTTTCTCGAATGCGGAAGAATGCCCCTGTCGCCCAACGGTTGGCAGCTATATGATCTGGATGTCCCGTGATTCCGTCGTCTCCAAAAGTGACGACAACTTCGGGTTTGAGGGCACGATAAATTTCCTCGATGCGAAGGATACCCTCCTCTTCGGGAATTTTCGAAATTCGGCCATCGGGATAGTCCCAGATATCGAGATGCCTAATCCCTAGTATTTTGCATGCAGACCGAAGCTCTTTTTCCCTCACGGCACCCAACTCCCCATCGGCGCAAATTCCGTTTGTTTCACCCGCTTCCCCACGGGTAAGGGTCACAAGAAATAATAGAATCTCCTGATCGGAATAAAAAGCAAATGTGGCCGGATTTCCGAATGATTCATCGTCCGGGTGAGCGTAGACATGAAGAATGCCTTTGGATTCAATCAAAGCTTGCATTGAAATACCCCGAATAATTATGGGAGCAAAGGCTTGAAGCCAAGGTTTTTTCCCTGTCGACCGTTCCGACCCGGTCGAAATGTATTGAAATCTAGTTTTAATCTTTTATATGAGATCAATTTATATATATAATACCAAGAAGTGGACTGCCGGTTCCTGAAAATCAGGAATTTCTTTGGGGAGGATTGGGTGGAAAGATTGCGATGGGTCGTTTTATTTTTTTTCCTCTTTCCTTTTTTTGTTTTTTCCGATTTGGCCGAATCCAGGGTTTCACCGAAGAAATCGGCTGGAAGCAAGAATTTTCCCAGTCCACCTGCTTTGCGCGATATGGTGGATTTCTGGAAGAAAATTTTTACCCGCTATTCCACTTCTGATGTTGTCTTTCACGACGAAGAAAATCTTGCGTTGGTGTATGGGACATTACGCCTGGACGGCGAGTGGCGGGCCACCCGCCGCCAGAGGAATGCCATCCGCGCCTACAAGAGACGTATCGAGTCTATTCTCATCTCCCTCTCCAAGGGTGATGCCATTTCTTCTCAAGATCGCCTCATTGCAGATCGGATCCGAAGACAATACAAAGGGCAACCCGCAGGTGCCCTCCGGAAAGCTTCCTATTTGGTCCGTGCCCAGCCTGGATTACGCGAGCGCTTCCGAGAGGGGATCATTCGATCTGGTCGCTACCTTCCTCGATTCAAAAATATTTTTCGATCCTACGGACTTCCCATGGAGCTAACGCTCTTGCCCCATGTCGAAAGCAGCTTTAGCAATGCTGTTGTGAGTAGTGCGGGGGCCTCAGGTGTTTGGCAATTCACCCGTTCGACAGGAAGACTTTTTATGTCTTTGAATTACGCGGTAGACGGACGGCGCGATCCTTTCCTTTCTGCCGATGCAGCGGCAAGGCTCCTTAAACGAAATTATGCGGTGTTGAAAACTTGGCCACTTGCGATCACCGCGTACAATCACGGGACCAGGGGCATGGAGCGAGCCGTAATTCATATGGGATCACGCGATATCGTCAAAATCGTAAAAAAATATGACGGAAGACGATTTGGTTTTGCCTCCCGGAATTTTTATGGGGAGTTCCTCGCTGCAATGTATGTTCACAAGAATTCCGAAAAATATTTTGGAAGGTTGAAACGGCAGCCTTCGGCTGAGTTCGATGTGTTTGTGTTGCCGAAATATATCCGGCTGAGAACGCTTTCCCAGAAAATCGGCATTTCGGAAGATGAAATTCGAAAGCGCAACCCCGCTCTTCGAAGACCGGTAATACGAGGAAGGAGAAGCGTGCCAAGAGGTTATACGTTGCGATTTCCTGTCGGTTACAGGGAGAAAGTCCGAGAAGTGTTTCTCCGCTCCTCTAAGGCCATTGCATCTGCGAATTCGTCTTCCGGAAAATGGGTTTTGATCAGAAGAGGAGATACATTGAGCCATATCGCGCGTCGGCACGGTTCCTCTGTTTTCCGAATTATGGAAATTAACAATTTAGAAGGGACCCGCATCCTTCCCGGAGAACGCCTTTTCGTGCCGTCGACAAAAATCAGTTCAAATAAACTTTCAAAAGAACCTACTTCTTCACTGGCATCATCCAAAAAAGTCAAGAAAATAAATAAGGTTGCATCCCGAGAGAAATCCACTGGCAAAATAAATAAGAAGGTCGATGATTTTGCCTTGAAACCTTCCACCTCATTCGAGTCGAAAAATGTTCCGAAGATCGATTTGTTACTTCAGGAAAAGAAGCTTCTCAAATCGCTCAGGGTTTTCTCTTCAGGCAAAGAGGATTTTGGATTGGCAAAGGTGCTTGAGTTTGAGACCATTGGTCATTACTCGGATTGGCTTAAAGTATCTCCCCGTATACTCCGTCGAATGAACGGGTTTTTCCAAGGCCGGGAAATGCGGGTGGGGGAAAAATTCAAAATACCTTTTCGGCGTGTTTCAATAAGGGATTTTACAGAAAAACGGAAGGAGTTTCATGGTGGGATCAGGGTAAGTTATTATCGAAATTATCTCGTGACCCGGACCGTTCGCCATAAGCTAAAGCCCAGTGAAAATGTATGGAATATAATCCGGAAATCTTCCAAAATCCCCATTTTCCTCATTCAACGATTCAACCCTGGCAAAGACCTTCATCAGGTAGTTGCGGGCGACGAGTTGGTAATCCCTATCGTGAAAAGAATTTCCTACTGAAACTCTTGAAAATTTCCAAGTGGAGGAATTAGAGGATTTCCCCAACCCTCAAAACCACTTGCCCCTTGTGGGACAATGGTTTATATGGGAATCTATATACACAACCGGTAACGGCCAACGAGTCGCTTCCAAGAAGTGAAACTGGAGATTTTTCGTGGCGGAAATATCCGTGATATGTGGGAAAATCTATTCTGAATACATATTTAAAACGGAGGCGAAGGAGTGGAGTTCGTAATCAGCAAAGAAAAATTTTACCTTGCCCTTCAATGCATTCAAGGCGTTGTTGAGAGCCGGAGCAGTGCGATGCCGATTCTCCAAAATGCTCTAGTCGCCTCCGAGGGGAAAAAACTGATCCGTATGCTGGGAACGGATCTCGATGTAGGCCTGCGCGGAGATTTCGAGGCGCAGATCATCAAAGGTGGCTCAATCACACTCAATGCGAAAAAACTGTTCGATATTGTTCGTGAGCTTCCAGATGCTGATGTTCATTTAACAGAAGAAGGAGATCAATGGATACGCCTTAGATGTGAACGATCAGATTTTCGCTTCCCGGGACTTCCTCCGTCAGATTTTCCTAGCCTCCCCGATGTGGAGGGCGTTGAACCGCATTCGATTCCAGCCAAAGTTTTGGAAAATATGATTCGCAAGACGATGTTTTCGATTTCGACAGATGAAACCCGATATACCTATAACGGTGTTTTTATGGAATCTGATGGAGATATGCTCCGCTTGGTGGCGACTGACGGTCACCGCTTGGCGATGATTGAAGAGAAATGTCCGGGGATGAAGCTTAAGGAAGGAGTGATTGTACATAGAAAAGCACTGGGGGAATTGGTGAAAGTTCTTCCCGAGGCGGAGGGAGACGTCGATATATTCGTTAAAGAAAACCATATAATTTTCCGTACACGAAACCTTGTCCTTTCTGCTCGTCTCATCGACGGTCAGTTTCCCAACTATTCACAGGTCATTCCCCAAAATAAGGAATTTCGAATTCAATTGGACCGAGACAAATTGGTTCGAGCGCTAAGAAGGGTTTCGCTTCTTTCAAGCGAGACGAGAATGGTTAAGTTTGTATTTGGCGCTGGACAATTAATGTTGACAACGAATGGATCCGAAGCAGGAGAGGCGAAAGAAGTTCTAGAAGCGGATTATTCTGGAGAAGAATTGACTATTGGTTTCAATTCCAGATATTGCCTCGACGTGCTTACCGTACTAGATGAATCCCATGTTTATATCGACTTGAAAGATTCGCTAAGCCCCGGTGTCATTATACCCTCCGATACAAAAGGCTACCTTTATGTCATCATGCCGATGCGCGTTTAAATCAATCAACATTTGAATATTTGTTTGCATTTCACAAATGATTATGTTATTTCACGACGGCCCCTTTTATCGGGGCTTAATTTATTCCTGCTTTAAAAGATTTTCTTTTCAGGAATTAATCAACTAATGCAGCCCGTCATTAAAAAAGAGGTAGTAATTTAAAATGGCAAGAAAAAAAAGTTCTCCGTCTGCACAATCGCGCAAGAAGCCTTCGAGTGAAAATAAGCAAAAAAACATTAAATTCCTTGAAATTAAGATTGGTGAAAAAATTCGTTCCCAGCGAAAAAGCAACGGGTATTCCATCCAAAAACTTGCAGAGATTTCCGGCGTCTCCCCAGCAGGCATCTACAAAATTGAAACCAATGGTATGGTTCCCACCATTACTACGCTCATGAAGTTGGCGACTGCGCTTGAACGATCCATGAGTTATTTCGTCGAAGAAGAAGCAACTCTTCCTGTTGTTCGACACATTCGTAAAAGTGAGCGTGATATTATTGCAAATGCTCAAGAAGGACGAACCGAGGTCGTTGCTGAAAAACTTCACAAGGGACGAATGGAAGGTTTTTTCCGGAACCTTGAGCCAGGTGCGCGGACCCGAAATCTATTCATAAGCGCCAATGGGGAGCATTTAATTTACTGCCTTAAAGGAGATCTTTCCGTCAGACGGGGCGAAGATTCGTACCGTCTCAAAGAAGGGGACTCTCTTCACTATCGCTCAGGCGAGAAGGTGCAGTTTGAAAACAGTGGTCGGTCAGAAGTAAAATTTTTGTTGGTAAATGCACCTTTTTCGACCAATTGAAGACTTTTCGGGGAATTTTCCCAAGAAATATCAAAGAATCCGTTTTCAACAAAACCGGGCGCCTACTTGAGGGAGGCACCCGGTTTTTTTCTTGGGCATTTGCGCTATGAGAAACTTGTTCTCTTTAACGGCAGATGAGCAAAGCCCCAGATATTACGGCTGGCTTGTCGTCGGTGTTATGTTTCTTACTATGAGTTTTGGCGGTTCGATTGTCGGAACATTCCCCATTTTTTATGTCGCATTTTTAGAAGAGTTTGGATGGACGCGTGCGGAAACGGCACTTGCTTTTTCCACATCAATGGTGACTTTTGCTTTAATGGCGGGAGTCGTGGGGGCCATGATAGATCGTTGGGGCCCCAAGGTTGTGATGCCAGTCGGGATAGCGTTGCTTGGCGGTGGCCTAGTCCTCACATCCACCGTATCAAGTCTTGTGATGCTTTATATCTATTACGGTGTGATATCGGCTCTCGGGATTACCATGATCGGGTTTGTCCCAACGAGCACGGTTGTCAGCCAATGGTTTTCCAAACGGCGGGCGACAGCTATGGGAGTTGCGCTTTCAGGCAGGAATTTTGGAAGCGTGTTGTTCGTTCCGTTGACTGCGTTCTTGATAGGTTGGATTGGATGGCGTTTGACCTATATCGCCTTCGCAGTGGGTATCGTTGCCCTTCTCTTTCCTCTTAATATTTTTCTTCATAGAAATCGGCCGTACTCCTTTAAAGATGCGTCTGAAGATAAGGAGAGGGAAAATTGGACACTCCGCCGGGCACTTTGGCATCCTGTCTTTTGGTTGTTATTTGTGTCCGGTATGGCACAGGGCGTTGGATTCAGCATCATTGGAATTCATCAGGTTGCGCACATGGTGGATGTTGGATTTTCAAAGATTATGGCTGCTTCCCTTCTTGGTATTTTCGCAATTCTTCGGGCTCTCGGAGGAGTGTCGGGTGGTTGGATTGCGGATAGATTTGGGCGCAAACGGACTTTTGTCTCAATGAGCCTTCTCTCTATTGTTGGAATTTATTGCCTTATGGTCGCAACGCCTGAAAAATGGCCATATATATATTTTTTTGTTCTCTTTTACGGCGCTTCAGGCGGAGCGCGCGGTACGGTATTTGTTGCGCTAAAGGCGGATATGTTTCCAGGGTCAAGCTTCGGCCGCATCCTCGGAGTTAGCCTGGTGGGTACTGGCATTGCCTCTGGATTTGGGCCCTGGCTTGCGGGCTACATTTTTGATGTGTCGGGAAACTATCAGATCGCTTTCTGGCTTGTCATTGTAATGAATCTGCTTTCGATCATTTTGGTCGCGATGGCGGTAACTGTCTCAAAAAAGGGGACAGCAGAGAAAATTATTTAATTAATGTTTCCCTTTTCCTCTTACCTTTTCAAAAGGAGAGGGAGGATATTATTATCTTTTCTTTTTGAAGGTTCGAACGAATGGAATATTATTTCTGCTCATTTGGGAATTAAGTTTTTCTTTCCAGGCGGGAATTTTCGGTGGAATACTGGTTGTTACTGCCTGAAAAAGCGCGTCGTCACCCTTCTCTTTTTTGGATACTCCTTTTTTGAAATCCCTTGTTCCAGGAAAATTCCATGGGGGCTTTTGTCGTCCTATTCAAGTCCATCATTGAATTAGGAGAAAAAATGCTCCGCTGAGTAAGAGGAAAAGAGTGCCATTTAGAAGAGGAAATGAGAAAAGAACAGGATGAAATTTGGATAGTTAAAGGGCGCTGGCATTGGTCTCCGCGCAGGACGAATTCGCTATGTAACAAAGAGATTCAAGTACTTTGAGGTATTGTCTCGTTAACCAAATTCGAAATCATTTCGATCATTTCATCATGGGAAATTTGGTCCAGGTTGAGAACAAGGTGATAGAGTTTCAGATCCGCGAAATCAGCATTGAAAAAGTATTGAGAGAAAAGGCTGTGATCCTTGTCGGCCTGCTTGGTGGTTTCTTCGGCTCCTGACCGCGTTACGCCGGCGGTCTTCATGAGATAGCGAACCCGCGTATCGTGGGAGCCGATTACCCGGATGTGAAAGGCATCTTCGGTGTTTTTGAAAAGAATTTGCCCTCCCCATCCTGCAATCACGATATTGCCATCTCTGACGGCTTCTTCCATCACTTCGTGGACCTTTTCCACAAGTGTCTCCCGGTTTACCTTAAATAGGCGCTCGAAAAAGGTAGGTGGTCTTCCTTCGAGTTTTTCAATGTCAATTTTGAGACCCTTTTCACTGCAGGAACGGACCAGCTCATCTCTGTACAAAAAACGGTAGCGGAGTTTCTTTGCCAGCTCCCGTGCCATACCGAAGCCCCCGGTTCCCACCTGACGAGAAATGGTGATGATTGCCATCGTATCCTCCTTCTCCATATTATGATGAAGGAAAGAAAGTCCCCGGTCATAAGTGTTTTAATCTTTGAAAAGAGCGTTCGATTCGGTGTGAGCAAGCTCTTTTCGTGAAATGCTCTTCCAGTTTCTCGGATTTTACGATAGACGTCCAGCCTCGATTTTCCCTTATGAGCAATAAGAATATTAGAATACATGGTCCCGATCCGAAAGAGAGGAAATAAGTGATACAATCGGAACCGGGAAAATTCTTTATATAATGGGCTTTTGAGAACTTCATTTAAATGTTGGAATGGGAAAAGGATGAACTTGTCTATTTCCCCCGAGGAACTTCTAAAACGCTTGGAAGTCGATACCCCTTTGTTTGCCGCGGATGAGAAGGGAATTTTCGCGGCGTTGAATGACAAGGACAGCGGGGTATTTTTCGCTGTTGACCGGAGGACCGAAAATTTCCGCTGGCGCGTTGAAAATGTTTCTGGGTGGGCAGTGGCTCCTCCTCTTATCTGGCAGGATCTCTACATTATTGGTACGAGCGTGGCCAATATGAATCGCGGGGAGGTCAAGGATAATTTCGCGGAAATCAGCTGGAGCCGTGGAGGCGTATGCTACGCATTTGATGCTATGAGCGGAAAAATGCAATTTTGGGATGACCGAACAGGGATCATTCGAAAAACACCTCGTGTTATATTTGAAACTCTTATCGTCGAAGGGGAAATTCGGGTAGGCGGTTTCCGGCAAGGAGAGCAATGGAGCGCTTCCGGGGAAATAGAGAGCAAATTCGATCTTCCCCGCGGGAAGCTCCAGGGCCGTCGCGTAAGAGGTTCCATTCCTGAGGGATATTTCCGGGGAGAATCTCCTTCGTTGCCTTGGACTTGAAATTTTCCTGAATTCGAGAGGCAATAGTCGAATCAGCGGTTATTTTGAAGTTCAGTCGCCATTTTCAAAGCGTTACCAGGAACATTTTTCGCGCGATACCATTTTTTGTGCTCATCCAAATACACTCTGGCAGCGGCTTTTTTTAGACTGTGTTCTTTGCGGAGAGCGGTTACGGTCCTTCTTCGGGGGAGCTTGAAATATTCTTTTATTACCTTGATTGCACGCTTCCCTATTTAGCTTTACCGATGAGGTGGTCCACCCTGCTCTCCGGCCTACAGTTTGCTTCACCCAAATGTCCTTGGCGCTCTCGCGTTCCATTTCAAGGTGCGTGTTTTCAGCTTTCAAATGAAACCGCACCGCGTTTATGGTAATAGACATTGTCCGATGTGTGATCAAAATTGTGATGAGAGCCAAATATGTGTCCCACCGGCTTCTTTGAGATCTTTCGTATCCCTCCAAGAAAAGCTTTCCGGTAGCGAACGTCATTATCGATGACAGCCGAATTGCGATTCGTTGTGACAAGGTCGAACTTGGTACGCCTTTTTCCGCCGACATATACATAGACATCACTGGCGACCCTAATTATCCCTTCCATCTTCGCAGGGGCCGGATAGATCTTGGTTTTTTGCCCATGCGCTGCTCCTTGCGGCGGAAATCAATCTGTGGGTATCTTAGGCATTGAATCAATTTCGTGTGAAAAGGCGTCTCCGCCGTCTCAGCAAGATAGAATTCATAATCGACGTGCGAATCATGAGAACGAGGAGGTAAAAGAGACCGAGATGATTCAAATAACCCGTCGTGAGGAATTCTGTGCGGCTCATCGGCTGTATAGCGCTAAATTATCAGAGAAGGAGAACAAGATTCTTTATGACAAATGCGCTAACTCCCACTATCATGGACACAACTACTTTGTGGAGGTGACGCTGCGGGGTCCACTCGACCCGGATACTGGGATGGCCTACAACTTGGCCGACCTAAAACGGATTATGCGCCGGGAAATTGTCGATCAACTTGATCATAAAAACCTGAACGAAGATACTAAGGAGTACATGAAAGGGAAAATTCCTACTGCCGAAAATATCGTCATTTCAATCTGGGAGCGACTTGAGGAACATATCGGTCGTGTGCTGCTTTACCGGGTCCGGCTATTTGAAAATGAGCGGAATTTCGTGGATTACTTCGGGGCCGAGTAAAATAATTTCTAAAGTGAGGAATTCCATGGCGGCGAGCCGAATTGTGCTTACGGGTGCATCAAAGGGAATTGGTCACGCCATGGCGCTAAAATTAACACGAGGTGGCGCGAAAGTGCTCGCCAATGCTCGGGACGAGGAAGCATTGGCATCGCTTGTTTTTGAAGCGAAATCGTTATCCGGCAGAATTTATCCCCATCGATGCGACATTACCGTTTTAGATGAACTGGAGATGCTTCCTGCGACTGCGGAAAAGCGACTTAACAGAGTAGACGCTCTCATAAATAATGCCGGAATGAGTATTTTCCAGAAGTTACTGACATTACAGTGGAGGATTTTGACAATACGCTTGAGGTTTACCTTAAGGCGTCTTTACTTCTCATCCGGGCTTTCGTTCTCTTGCTTGAGAAAACTGGAGGAGGTGTAGTGAATATATCCTCCATTTGTGCTGTAAATGGATTTCCAGGTGCAGCTGTCTACTCCGCGGCCAAGGCGGCCTGTAGGGTATGTCCCGTGCCTTGGTGGAGGAACTCCGTCCCCGCGGTATTCGCCCCGCAGTCTTGCGCCCCGGGGCGACAGCCACCGATATGTGGAAAAATATACCTGGAGAGTTCGATTTCGAGAAAATGCTCTCTCCAGAGGTGGTGACGGAGTCCGTCGAGTTCCTTCTCGCCCAGCCCAAAAGGGCCTGGACCGAAACCCTGGCCCTCTATCCGCCAGATGGAAAGGTGTAACCGACTCTCCCTCCCATTTGAGTCAAGAGATTATTTCGGAACATAATACGGTCAGCGGAAATAACCGGCGTTTTCAGTTATCATAGGCATCCTCCCTAACCCTTGAAGGGCGGGGGATGGATATGCACCGCCCACGGATTAAGGAGGATAGGCTACCGTGGGAACGATTATCGGCATCATCATCGGCGGTGGGCTCATTTTCTTCGCCATTATCCAAGGGGGCGGGTTTGGGATCTTCTACGATCCGCCTTCGCTCATGATCGTCGGCGGGGGAACGTTCGCCGCCGCCCTCATCAGTTTCCCCTTGAACCGGGTGCTGAGCGTTTTTCGCGTATTGAGGAACGTTTTCCAGGGAGAGATAGAAGACCCCGGGGCTTACATATCCGCCATCATTCGGTTGACCATAAAGCGCGCAAGGAATCGATCCTGGCCCTTGAAGGTGATGTACGCAAGGTCAGGAACCGGTTCCTGCGGAGGGGGCTCGAGCTGGTAATCGATGGCCAGCCCCCGGAGGTGATTCGCGCTGTTCTCGAAACTGAGTTGGAGGGCCTCCTTGCGCGCCACGACGAAGGGTCGCATATCTTCGCAACCTTGGGCCGCTTCGCCCCCGCCTTTGGCCTCATCGGAACCCTCATCGGGCTCATTACGATGCTGAGAAGTATATCCGTCGGGCCGGGGATGGCGGTCGCCTTGGTGACCACGTTCTACGGCGCCCTCGCCGCGAACTTGTTGTTTCTTCCTATCTCAGAAAAGCTATCTAGCCGGTCCGAAACCGAAGTGTTCCAGATTCGGATCATCATCGAGGGTGTTCTCATGATCCAGGAAGGATCGAACCCGCGCGTCATTGAGCAGCGCCTTAATGCGCATCTGAGGCCCGAACAGCGGATCCAGCATTTTGAGAAAATGCTCAAACGGGAAAAGAGCGCGCAGGGAGATTAAACCTTGTCCTATGCCCCAAAGAAAAAAGCGGGAGGGACAGATGAATGGCTCATGACCTTTGGGGACATGATGGCCCTTCTTCTGACCTTCTTTGTCCTCTTGGTCGGTGTTTCGAGTCCCGATCCGGGCAAGTTCGATAAGGCGATTCAATCGATCCAAGATGCTCTCGGTGCCGCTGTACTGACAAAAGAGAAAGTTGTTGAGAGAGAACTTCGGGTAGAGGAGTCTTTCCAGCAAATTGCGCAAGACGTTCAGGAGGTTATCGACAAAGGCAGTATGCAGGATGTTGTCGAAGTTGAAGTAACAGAGAGGGGTATCGTTCTGAATATCGTAGGTGGAGCGCTTTTCCGGGCCGGTTCTGCCAAAGTGGGAAAAGGGATCGGGCCGCTTCTGCTCGGCGTTGCATTGATAGTGAAAAAGTTGCCCTTCAAAGTATTGGTGGAGGGGCACACCGACGATACCCAAACGAAAGGAAAAATATATCCATCGAACTGGGAACTTTCTGCCGCCCGGGCCGCTTCTGTGGTTCGTTTCATGGTCGATCAAGGCGGATTGGACCCGGCGCGGTTTTCTGCAACGGGTTATGCGGAATTTCGGCCGCTTCACGCTCCCACCCCCGAGAATCGGAAAAAAAATCGGCGAGTTGAAATCGTCATATCGAGGGAAGGCCACAGCGGTTAATTCCGCAATTAAAATACTCGTGTAATCTGCAGGGTTGATGATGCCAAGCGAGACATTTCCCGATAGCTTGCCCGCAAAAGGCGTGGCAGACCGTGCCCACGCACGAACTCTTGAATCCTTTCCCATCAAGTTTATGCCCATTTCAAAAGAGGATTTTGAAGCTTCCAAGCAACTCTACTTGACCAAGAGCACCCAGGATCGCATGGAAGAGGGGATCGATGTTGCAGCGGTTACAGAAGAAACGGTTTCTTCAGCGGATTCGCCGATTCTCGCCATTCTTAGCCGGATTGAACAGAAGCTTGATAAACTTCTGGAGACATCGGACTTGGGAGAGGAAAAACCCAAAGAGCATAAGTTCGAGATCGGCGATTGTCTTGATCTGTCTGGATCAGGGCTTCGATTCTCTTCCCGGTGGCCGATAGAAAAGGGATGGTATTTAAAAGTTCTTATCAATACGTCGAAACCTCATCCGGCTATGATAGCAGTACTGGCAGAGGTTGTCCGGGCGGAAGCTGTCTCTGACTCCTCGGGTTATGTTGTTGCTTGTAAGTTTGCATCGATTCATAAAGAGGATCGAGAAGCGATCATCGCTTATACTTTTAAGCGTCAGAGGGAGTTGGCCCGAATTCGCAGTAAGAACGTTATTGAAGGAGAGCAATAATGGATCGGGGGGTTGAAGAAGATTTTGAAGAACTAGGGCAGGATAGCGGACAGAATCGGGGCGCCTTTCGAACTGAGGAAAGATTTCAGGTTGAGTATCAGGTGCTGTCCGAAGCCGAATTCAAGAAGCTGAGTGATATTTTCCGCTACAAGCGTACCTCCGAACGGGGAGATGGGGGTGCCGGTGGTGAAGGCACCGAACAGTTGTCACTCATGGGTGGCTCTCCAGTTGAAATTCAGATGTTTCAGCAGATTATGCGTTCCATGAATCAGATTGCAGATAAACTTGACGAAATTAAAACTGTGTTGAGCGGCGATTCGGTGTCCTCGAGTAAACTGCTTAAGGCCATTTGCATTGACCTATCGTCTGGTGGCATGCGAATCGTTTCGCCCCAGCCTGTTGCGAAAGAAGATATCCTTCGGCTCGTCATACCCTTGCCGCCGATTCACCCTGTTGTGGTGAGCGTATTGGGCAAGGTTATGGAATTGACCAATGTCCGCCTCGCTTCAGGGGAAAAGGGCTACGAAGCCGCTATTCGGTTTGAAGTCATCCACGAACTAGATCAGGAGGAGATTGTGTCTTACGGCTTCAAGCGCCAGCGCGAAGCAATGTCCTCTCGAGCGAGTGAAGAAAGTTGATCCAATCGCCGGGTCAGGAAAAGTCCGGTTTCCGGAATGCCAGCTTGGCCAACATTTAAACAAAAAATGTTCGTTAACGGCAATTTTAGGGCAAAACCGACAAGCGGATTGCAAAAGGAGATGTGCGCGTTTGGGGACAATACGCATCGAAAATATGAATTTGAATTTTAATGTCGAGATGGGAAACTCCATCCTTGAATCAGATTTGAAAAACAATTTGGACCATCCTCACGATTGTGGCGGAAATTGTGCCTGTTCTACCTGCAAGATCATTGTGATATCCGGCGGTGAAAACCTCTCACCCCAAGGTGAGGATGAGCGCGATACTCTGGACGCCTATGGGTGGGATCCGGATGAGTTTCGCCTCGCATGCCAGTGCCTTGTAGAAAGAGACGGCGAGATCGTGTTCAGTCTTCCTGCTCCGGAGTAGGTTCGGCCATATTTTCATTTAATCATAAGACTTCGAATGGCTCTCCCAGGCGGCTACCACCGAGACAAATAGAACGGCTCCCTCTCGAATAAGAATAGGTTTTTCCCCACGGATATCGACAACCGTAGAGGCCAAACCTCCTTCGATTTTCCCTCCATCCAAGATGAGAGAAGTGAGTTCGCCGAATTCCGAATTGATTGCTGAGGTGGAATCGAGGGGAGGATTACCGGGACGATTTGCGCTGGTCGCGGCGAAGGGCCCCGATTTCAAAGCAATTGCCAAGCAGAGCGCTTGATTGGGCATTCGAATGGCCACGCCTTTGTCCTCTATCAAGGGGACGGGCACATCCTCCCTGGCCGGAAGGATGAGGGTGAGCGCGCCCGGCCAAAGGGCTGCCATGATGCAATTTGCTTGGGGGGGGAAGTGTTCTGCCAAGAGCGCCACCTGTTCCATTTTTCCGATAAGAATCGGTGCCCCTTTTTTGTCCGTGCGCCCTTTTACCGAAAATAGTTGTTTGATCGTCTTTGTATTGGACGCGAGCGCGCATAGTCCGTATAGGGTATCGGTGGGAAGGGCGACAACTTCGCCTCGCTTCAATGCCTCAGATGCAATGCGAACAGTCTTATCATCTGGAGCGTTGGGTTGAACGGTGAGAATCTTCGCCACTATGTTAATTTTTTTCCCGGGTGGCCCGCTTGGTGTTAGCGTTTTTTGAGGACCGCTTATTTTGGAGGGTTTTGTCAGCCGCGCGGACTTTTCTCTTTTGCTTTTGTACAAAGGCTCGGTATCGGGTGGCAATGGATTGGTCGGTGAGGGCGAGAATGCGGGCCGAGAAAAGGCCAGCGTTGCGGGCGCCCGCAGCCCCGACACCCATGGACGCAACCGGAACCCCCGGCGGCATTTGAACAGTCGAAAGAAGGGCATCCAGTCCCCCAAAGTCTGAACTGTTAATGGGCACCCCAATGACAGGCAAATCAGTAAGGGCGCTCACCGATCCCGCCAGGTGAGCCGCCATTCCGGCTCCTGCGATGAGAACGCGGATTCCCCGGCCGGATGCCCCCTTCACATATGCGCGCACCTCATCCGGGGTGCGGTGGGCCGAAAGAACGCGCATTTCGGATAGAATGCCCAATTCTTCCAGCGCCTTCTCGGCGTTCTCCATCACCGGAACATCCGAAGCGCTGCCCATCATTATGCCGACTAGGGGTTTCGCCATGATTTACTCTTCAGAGTTTTGCTATGAGCTCAATTTCCAGTTTGGCTCCGGCGATAAGTCCACCGGCCTGGAAGGTAGTCCGTGCGGGCGGATCCTCAATACCGAAGTATTTTTCAAAAACCTGATTCATCCCTTGAAGCTCGTCGAGGTCGGCCATGTAAATCGTGACCTTTACGGCATTTTGGAGCGAAGTTCCCGCCGCCTCGCACACAGCTTTGAGGTTTTCGATGACCCGCTGCGTCTGTTCGGCGATCCCGCCGGGGACCAGCGCGCCCGTATTGGGGTCGAGGGGAAGCTGGCCCGAGCAAAATAGCCAACCGTCAACCAGTATCCCCTGAGACAAGGGAACCTTCCCCGAGGCGGCTTTGTCTGTTTTGACGACTTTTTTGCCCATGAAATGCGGCTCTCTTTCACGATATTTTACGGAAGCAGACCGCATCCTGATACCCTGGCCCCCCCGCTCCCGTCAAGGCCGGGTCCCTGCGGGGCGCCGCGCGGAGGGGGCGGAAGTGGTAGGATGGTCCCGGGCTTCCTTTTTCCGAAGAGGATGGGCGCGCATGGAGCGGGAACTTTTCGAGCCACCCGAGCCCGAAGACTCCCCGGGTCCCGCGGGCTCCGGCGGGAAGGCCGAAGCCCCGCCGGCGGGCCGCCGCGCGCCGGCCCCCCCCCTTGCGGATCGCATGCGCCCGCTCGCGCTCGATGAGGTCCTCGGGCAGGACCACCTCCTCGGCGGGGGAAAGGTGCTCCGCCGGGCCATCGAGCGGGACGAGCTGCGCTCGGTCATCTTCTGGGGCCCGCCCGGCACCGGGAAGACCACCCTCGCGCGCATCGTCGCCGCCCGCACGAACGCCCGCTTCCTCACCGTGAGCGCCGTCCTCCACGGCGTGAAGGAGATCCGCGAGGCCGTCGAGGAGGCCAATCGTCAGCGCCGCCGCGGGCGGCGCACCATCCTCTTCGTCGACGAGATCCACCGCTTCAACAAGGCCCAGCAGGACGGCCTCCTGCCCCACGTCGAGGACGGAACCCTCACCCTCATCGGGGCCACGACCGAGAATCCCTCCTTCGAGGTGATCGCCCCCCTCCTCTCGCGCTCCCGCGTGTTCGTCCTCGAGCCCCTGGACGAGGAGGACCTGGTCGGGATCCTGCGCCGGGCCCTCGCGGATGAGAAGCGCGGGCTGGGGGGGGCGGGCCTTCGCGCCGATGCGGGCGCCCTCCGCCGCATCGCCGCCCTCTCGAGCGGGGACGCCCGCGTCGCCCTGAACATCCTGGAGCTCGCCGCCGCTATCGCCCTGGACGAATCCCGGAAGGATTCGGGCCAGGGCGCCGGGTTCATCGGCGATCCCGAGGTCCAAGAGGCGGCCCAGCGCAAAACCCTCCTCTACGACAAGGCGGGCGAGGAGCACTTCAACCTCATCAGCGCCCTGCACAAGACCCTCCGGAGCTCCGATCCGGACGGCGCCCTCTACTGGCTCGGCCGCATGCTCGAGGGCGGGGAGGACCCGATGTACATCCTGCGGCGGCTCGTGCGCTTCGCCTCCGAGGACGTGGGCCTCGCCGACCCCCAGGCCCTCGGGGTGGCCATGGCCGCCCAGCAGGCCTTCCACTTCATCGGTCTTCCCGAGGGAAAACTCGCCATCGCCGAAGCCGTGGTCTACCTCGCCGCCGCCCCCAAGAGCGACGCCGTCTACCGGGCCTACGGCGAGGTCGAGCGCACAATCGGCGAGTGCCCCGCCGAGCCCGTCCCCCTCCATCTCCGGAACGCCCCCACCCGCCTCATGAAGGACCTCGGCTACAGCAAGGGATACCGCCACGCCCACGAGTTCGAGGACGCCGTGGTCGAGATGGAGGGCCTGCCCGAAGGCCTCCGGGGAAAACGGTTCTACCGCCCCTCCGATCGCGGCTTCGAGGCCGAGGTCGCCCGCAGGCTGGGCCGCCGGGAGGAGATCCTGAACGTGCGCCTCGGAAAATCCCTCGGCGTCCCCGCGGATCCGCCCGCCGCAGACCCCCGCCCCTCCGATCCCGCCATGCCGGGGAAGCGCGGGCGGCGGAAGAAATAACCCCCCTCCCCCCCGTGCGGGGAAAGGATCGGTTCCCGGCCGGGATCTCTCTTCCGCCCGTCCGCCCGGTGCGCATATAATCAGCGGTTCGCCCCTCGACCTCTCATCGCTCGCAGGAGAAGAAAGCATGACCCAATTTTTTGGAAAAGCCGCCTGCGCCGGAATCGTCGCGCCTGCCTGCCTCGCCCTCGCCCTGGCCGCCGGCCCGGCCGCCGCCGGAGGCGGCGGGGGCCTCCGCGCCAAGGCCGAACTTCTCTCCAAGAGCGGGAGCATCGCCGACGGGGTGGTGAACTTCGAGGAGGCGGGCGGCGGGGTCCTCGTCCACCTGAGCGCCGTCCGACTCCCCCCGGGCCTCCATGGCTTTCACATCCACGAGCGGGGCGACTGCTCCGCGCCGGACGGCGCGAGCGCGGGCGGGCACTTCAACCCCGACAAAACCCTGCACGGCGGCCCGGCCCTCCCGCCGGACCAGCGCCACGCGGGCGACCTCGGGAACGCCGAGGCCGACGCCTCGGGCAACGTCCTCCTCGAGCGGAATTTTTCGGGCGTCACCCTCCGGCCCGGCCCCAATTCGATCGCGGGCCGCGCCGTCATCCTCCACGCCGGGGCCGACCGCTTCGCCTCCCAGCCCTCCGGCGCCGCCGGGGCGCGGATCGCCTGCGGGGTAATCGTGCTGCTGAAGGATTGAACGTGCAGATACAACCCGCCGATCCCCGCGCATGAAGCGGCCGGCACCCCCGGCCACCGATAACCCGAGGGAAACGCACACTGAGGGAAAGACGAAGGGCGGCTGCGGGGCGCGTTATCCTTTTTAGAAATGCAATCCATCGAACTTTTCCGGAGGATGCGCCTTATGCCCGACATCGACCACATCGGCTACGTCGTCAGGAACCTCGACGAGAAGAAGGATTTCATCGAGAACCTGTTGGGCCTCAAGCTGCTGGAGCGGAAGGTCTGGGAGCGGGGGGGAGCACGAACCGGCTCGATTTCTACGCGTGCGGGGCTGGGGTGATCGAGCTCGTCGAGTCGGACGACCCGGCCTCCCCCATCAACAAGTTCATCGAGGAGCGCGGCGAGGGACTCCACCATGTATCGATCAGGGTGGAGGACATCCGGGCCACCATGGCCGAGTGGGGTGAGAAGGGGGTTCGCTTCAACATCGATCCCCCCCCCTCTTCGGGGCGCAAAACGCCTTCATTGCCTTCGCCGACCCCGCCACCACCGGCGGCCTCCTCATCGAGCTGCTCCAGTACCCGAAAGAGGGCGAGGAAATCCCCGGCCAGGTGTAGCGGCGGGGAGGCCGGCGAAGGGATTCCGAGAGGCGGATGTTTGGAATGCTTCGGGGATTTGGCCTACACTGAAGGCCCGCGATTGCGATGTGTGTTGATTCAGGATGCGTAGAGGCGCCGGGGGACGGCGGGGAGGGGAAACGGTCCCGCCGGCGAGAGAGGCAGTCGAGTGAGACTCAAATTCATACCGCCGTTTCTGAACACGGAAACACCGCCCGGCGAGGAGCCGGCCAACGTGACGGGTCTGCGCCGGATGGAGGCCGAGGGCTTGCTGGACGGGATCGACTGGGATGTCGACGAAGGGGTTCCGGGACCGACGGTGGAGAATCGCGAGGAGCTGGCCGAGGTCGTTCCGGGTGTCCTGAAACTCGTGCGCGCGGCTTGCGAGAGCGGAAGGTACGACGCCGTCGTCGCCCTGGGGGGGCTGGAGCCCGGCCTTTACGCCGCCATGGAGATAGGCGCCCATTTCGGGATACCGGTTGTCGGCTGCACGAGTTCCCAGGTGGCCTACGCCTCCATCATGGGCCACAAGTTCACCCTGATGGACACGCTGGAGTCCATGGCCATCCCCATCCGGCATAACCTCATGTCCTACGGGATGAACGAGAAGTGCGTCTCGTTACGATCCATCGAATGGCCGGTCATGGAGATTCTCGCAAATCCCTCCGGGGCCGCGGACGCGTTCGTCCAGGAGGCCATCGAGGCCATCGAGCAGGATGGCGCCGACCTCATCGTGACCGGGTGCACGGCCCTGGTGGTGGCGCAGCCCTTCGCCCAGGAGCGGCTGATCGAGGCGGGGTACGATATCCCGGTCCTGCATCCGTACCGGTGCGCGATCGAGATGGCCAAGTCCCTCGTGAACATGAAGGTGAGCCAGAGCAAGTACGCCTTCCCCAGCAAGACCCCGAAGAAGAGGATGGTCCCGCGCTGAGGGAGGGGAAATCCCCGGCTGAGGAGAGCGGGGGGGGAAGCCGCCGGAGGGGTTCAGGGAGGCAACGGCCCCGCCGGGGTGGGAGGCAAATCGAATGAGACTCAAATTCGTGCCAGCATTTCAGAACATGAACGCGCCCTCCGGCGGGGAGCCGGTCACCGTGACGGGTTTGCGCCAGATGGAGGCCGAGGGCCTGCTGGACGGGATCGGCTGGGATGTCGATGAAGGCTTTCCGGGGCCGGTGGTGGAGGACCGCGAATCGCTGGCGGTGGTCGTGCCGGGGGTCCTGAAACTCGTGCGCGCGGCTTGCGAGAGCGGAAGATACGACGCCGTCATCCTCCTGGGGGGGCTGGAGCCCGGCCTCTACGCCGCCATGGAGATAGGCGCCCATTTCGGGATGCCGGTTGTCGGCTGCACGCACTCCCAGGCGGCCTACGCTTCCGTCTTGGGAAACAAGTTCACCCTGATGGACACGCTGGAGTCCATGGCCATCCCCATCCGGCAGAACCTCATGTCCTACGGGATGAACGAGAAGTGCGTCTCGGTAAGGTCCATCGAGTGGCCGGTGCTGGAGGTTACCGAAAATCCCGCGGAGGCCGCGGACGCGTTCGTCCAGGAGGCCATCGAGGCCATCGAGCAGGACGGCGCTGACGTCATCGTGTGCGGCTGCACGGCCCTGACGTTGGTGCAGCCCCTGGCGCAGGAGCGGCTGATCGCGGCGGGGTACGATATTCCGGTCCTGCATTCGTACCGGTGCGCGATCGAGATGGCCAAGTCCCTCGTGAAGATGAAGGTGAGCCAGAGCAAGTACGCCTTCCCCAGCAAGACCCCGAAGAAGAGAATGGTCCCGCGCTGAGGGAGGGGAAAACCCCGGCTGGGTGCAAGGGAGGGGGGAAAGCGCAAAAGGGCAATCTCGGCGGCAGCGCAAACGATTGAAAGTGAGGAAAGGGCTGCCCGCTCCCCCGGTTTGACACCGAGGCGGGCCGGCGCCGAATATTGCGCGCATCCAGCCGGGTCGTAGCGGGTATCCAAGGGATGGGCGCGTTTTTCCTTCTTTTTGGGAGGTGTGAGAGATGGTGGTTCCTTCCAGCGTGCGGGTGGGCATCGTGCTGCCCGAGTCGTTCTACGGCGAGGAGGAGTGGCGGAACGCCGAGGCCGCCCTTCGGTTTGCGGACGAGGCGGCGGCGGCGGGGGTCCAGCTTCTCCTCTACCCCGAGGGCTACCCGGGGCCCATGACCGGGCCGCTCGACAACCCCAAGTTCCCCTTCGACCCCCTCGAGGAGCTGAAGAAGAAGGCGAAGGAGCACGCCATGTACATCATCGCGGGGAACGTCACCGAGAGCGAGGTGCCCGGGGCGTTTCTCCTCACCCTCCGGATGCTCGGCCCCGATGGGAAGGAGCTCGCGTGCTACCTGCGCCAGCAGCCGGACACCCCGCCCCTCAACGCCTATCTTTACGGCGGAAAGGGGCACCTCCTGCCCGGCCAGGCCCCCTGCGTGGTGGATACCGACCTGGGCAAGGTGGGGCTCCAGATCTGCAGCGAGCTCTGGGTGCCCGAGCTTCCGCGCCTGCTCATGCTGCGCGGGGCGCAGATCATCGTCTCCCCCGTCCACGGGATGCACAGCGAGACCGGCTACGCCCTCCGGGACACCTGGCGCTGCATGGCGCGGGTGCGGGCGGCGGAAAACCTCTACTACGTTCTCGTCACCCAGAATCTCTACAAGGCGGACGGCTTCGACTACGAGAAGTCGGTCGTGGCCGGGGCCATCGCCGCCGGGCCCGAGCGCATGGAGGGGGAGCGCACCGACCCGGGGGTCCTCGTCTGCGACCTGGACATGGAGCGCCTCCGCTACCTGCGCACGCGCAACTACGACGAGGAGAACCTCTCCAAGCCGGACGACCCGAACTGGCGGCCCATCGGGTGCCGGCCGGGGCAGATCTTCGAGCGCAACCCCGCCCTCTACAAGGAGCTCGCAGAGCCGAGCCCCTATGCGTACGACTACGAGTACTGGCGGGAGGGGAACCTGGACAACTGGCTCGGGGAGTACGACCGCATCTACGAGGGGGACTACCAGCGCATCCTCAAGAAATCGGGCGGCCCCTTTCGCTTCAAAGAGCGCTAGGGAGGGCCCGCCCGCCCCATCGCGGCGGGGCTATTTCCTCCGTGCTTCGGGCGCCGCGCGCTGCGGCGCCGGCCCGCTCGCGATCGCCTCTTTTTTCTCTTCGGCGCCCCGGTAGTGAATGACGAGGGTGCCGGCGATCTTGTCGTGCCAGGCCTGGCTGTCGCGGTCCCAGAGGGCCCAGAGGTAGCCCAGCCCGAAGAAAATCCCGCTGAGGGTCTTGCCGATGGACTCGCGGAGCGCCATCCGCCAGAAGCCGGCGGGCTTTCCCGTCCGCTGGACCACCACCCGCTCGCCGAGGATCCACTTGCCCGGGGTCTGGCCCCTGAAGAAGAGGGCGAGGACGAGGACGCCGTAGGCCAGGGCGGCGATCCCGGCGATGATATCGGGCCTTTTGTCGAAGATATCGGGGGGAATGCCGGGAGGGGTGGGGTACCACTCGCGGGCGACGCTCTCGGCCACGAAGAAGACGATGGTGAGGAGGGCGGGGTCGATCAGGGTGGCGAGGAACCGGCGGACGATCCCTGCCCTTCGCCCGGCGCGGTGGTCGGGGACGAAGGCGTCGCACCAAATGCAGAACATCCGGTCCGGGACAATCTCCTTCTGACAGCTCTCGCAGATCACGGGGCGCTCTTCTCCTTGGACATGACGTGCGGCGGTGCGGTGCCCCCGCGCCCGCGCCAGGCGCGCACTTCTTCGAGGTAGGCCTCGGGGAGGCCGTTCCACTTCCCGATGGCGGCGACGTCCCCGGCGTAGCCCTCCCGCGGGGCGCCGGGGGCGGGGTCCGCGGCGATGTAGGTGAGGGCCTCGAGAGTCTCGCCCGCCCCGGTCTCGACCCGGACGAACCGCCGGTCGTAGATGCCGAGGGGGACCATCTCGTGCTCATCGAGGATCTTTTCGTCCCGCGCGTTGAGGCGCCAGAGGACGCCCCAGACCTCGGCCCCCACCTCGGGGAGGAGGGTGGCTCCGCCCGTCCCGCCGATCGAGAAGCGGTGGCCGGGGAGCCGGGCGGTGCCCGCGCGCTCGGCCTCCTCGCAGACCACCATCATGTGGGAGTCCCCCATGTTCAGGCCGTAGGCGAAATAAAGCTGGGTGTGCATGGTGCCCGCCTCCCGGAAAAACCGCCCGCCATTCTCCCGCCCCGGGCCGGGAAGGGAAAGCGCCTCCCCCCGGTTGCGGGAGAGTCTATTTGCGGACCCGAAGCCTGAAGAAGATGTCGCGCGCCCGGAAAAGTCCAGAAAAGTGAAATTCCCAGATCTCGGGGAAGCGGTTCGCGAACCAGGCGACGCCGATCCATCTGTGGAGGCGGCAAAAGGTGAGCCGCCGCTCGGTGAGCTCGAAGCGGACGCCGCTGTAGAAGGATATCGCCGGGTAATAGCACTCCAGAAACCGGTTCGCCCAGCGCCGTCACCCGGTGGGCGGAAATTCTTGATCTCTCCGGAAAAAATTCAGGAACAGAACGGAAAAATGGTGCCGGTGGGTCGGGTCGGCGAAGGAGCAGGGGTTGGAGAAGTGCGGCGTAATGCCTTCTATCTCGGCCCCGTCGCGGGCGACGCGGTGCAGCTCCTCCAGGAAGCGCAGGGGGTTTTCCACGTGCTCGATCACATGGCGGATGACAATCCGATCAAACGTACCGGAGCGGATCGGGAAGGGATTTTCCGAAACATCCGCCAGCACGTCGGCATCGGTGGAAGAATTTACGTCCAGCCCGATGGCCCCGGGCTCTTTCGCCAGACCGCATCCGATATCGAGGGTACGCACACGCTCTCCTGGGAGAACCGGACATTCGGAGGCGCTATTTTACACTTTACAGGATGGATGCGGACAGCCGGGAAGACAAAGCCCTCAGGGTATCCGCTCCCGGGCGCTCCCCGTCCCTCATCGCCAGGCCGTTCGCCGGGGTGAAGGGGGGCCAACCTCCAGGCTCTCTTCCTGGCGGCCTTCCGCCGCGCAGGGCGCCGCGCCCCCCGGGCGCATTCCCTTTTTCTCCCGGGTGCCGCTAGCCGAAAATCTCGATCTCGGGCTCCGCCTCTCCGTTGCAGATCGCCTTGACCTTGAGCAGGTCGTCGAGGACGTTTCGCTTCTCGCTCGGGCTTCGGAGGAGGTAGGCGGGGTGGTAGGTGGCCAGGGTGGGGATCCCCCGGTAGCGGCCGAACTTCCCGCGCATCCGGCCGATGGGCGTCTTGGTGGCGAGGAGCCATTGGGCGGCGAACCTGCCGAGGGCGACGATGACGCGGGGCCGGATGATCTCGAGCTGCTTGTGGAGGTAGGGCTCGCAGCAGGCGATCTCGCCGGGTTCGGGGTCCCGGTTTCCCGGCGGGCGGCACTTGAGGATGTTCCCGATGTAGACCTCCTCCCGGGGGATCCCGATGACGTTTTCGATCATCCGGGTGAGCATCTGTCCGGACCGGCCGACGAAGGGGATGCCCTGGGCGTCCTCGTCCGCCCCGGGGGCCTCCCCGATGAAGACGAGGTCGGCGTCCGGGTTACCCGCCCCGAAGACGAGGTTCATCCTTCCCGCCCCGAGCCCGCAGCGCAGACAGCCGTCCACCGCGGCGGCGAGGACGTCCAGTGTCATCTCCGCCTTCGGGTCGAAGGGAAGGGGCGGGGGGGTGAATCCCTTTTTCGCCGGTGCGCGCGAGGGCATGGGGGAGGTCTCCGGGGTATCGAAAATGGCGGTCTGGCCCGAGGCGGCGTAGGCGGGCGCGGACTCGGCCGCCCCGCCGTCCGGGGCGGGTGGGGGTTCGTGCGCCGGGGCGGAAGACTCGGGGGGAGGGGCCGGGGCGGCGGCGCGCTCCCTCCCCAGGAACGCATAGCGCACCCCGGCGGCGCGAAGGACTTCGAGGCGGCCGCGAAGATCGCGGGCGAGCGCCTCCCGCTCGGTCCTCTCCGTCATGGCCGGGGGCCTCTTGCTGGAATTCGGCGTTTGCGTTTCGGGCGGGTCACTTCCTCTTTTGCCACAGATCGGCCAGGCGGTCGAGGATACGCCCGGCCAGGTCCGCCTTTTCGAGGCGGGGGAGCGCCTCCGCCCCGCCCGACGGGTCGAAAATGGTGGCCCGGGCCGCGTCCGCGCCCATGGCGTCCTCCTCCCCCGCGACGAGGTTGCCCACGATGAGGTCGAGGCCCTTTTTTTTGAGCTTTGCGAGGGCCCGCTCCCGCAGGCGCCCGCTCTCGGCCGCGAAGCCGATCAGGATCTTCCCCCCCTTCTCCTTTCCCAGCTCGGCGAGGATGTCCGGGGTGGGCTCGAGCCCGAGGGAGTCCGCGCCCTTCTTGCGCTTCTCGCCGGTGGGCGCGGCGGGCCGGTGGTCGGCGACGGCGGCGGCCATGACGGCGGCGTCCGCCCCTTTCCAGGCCTCCTGGACGGCGGCGCGCATCTCCTCGGCCGAGTCCACCCGCGTGGTCCTGACCCCGGGGGGATCTTCGAGGGAGACCGGCCCGCTCACCAGGGTGACCTCGGCCCCCCGCGCGGCGGCCTCCACCGCCAGGGCGTAGCCCATCTTCCCGCTCGACCGGTTCGAGAGGAACCGCACGGCGTCCCAGCGCTCCCGCGTGGGGCCCGCCGTCACGAGGAGGCGCATTCCGGCGAGGTCCTGGGGCCGCCCGATGAGGCGGCGCACCTCGGCGGCGATGGCCGCGGGCTCGGGCATCCGGCCCGGTCCCTCGCCTTCCTCTTCGCGGGCCAGGCGCCCCACCCCCGGCTCCATCACGAGGTGTCCGCGCTCCCGCAGCCTGCGCAGGTTCTCCTGGAGGGCGGGGCTCGCCCACATCCGCGGATTCATGGCCGGGGCCACGAGGACGGGGGGCGCCGCCGAGAGCAAAAGGGTGGAGAGCATGTCGTCCCCCTGTCCCAGGGCGAACTTGGCGATGAGGTTCGCCGTCGCCGGTGCGAGGACGACGAGGTCCGCCCGCTCGGTGAGCGAGATGTGGGGCATGTCCCCCGGGTGCGCGCCGCCCTCGATGGGGAACGTCTTCGAGATGGGCGTCCTGCCGGTGAGGATCTGAAAAGAAAGCGGTCGGACGAACTCGAGGGCGTTCGCCGTGAGGACGGTTTGGACCTCGGCGCCCTCGAGGGTGAGCAGGCGGGCCAGCTCCACCGCCTTGTAGGCCGCGATTCCGCCCGACACCCCGAGGAGGATGAAACGCCCCCGGAGGGCCGGCGCGGCCTCCGCCGGGCTCACGGCGCCTTCTCCCCGGCGGCGTTGCGGCGGCCCTCGATGAGGGCGGCCAGCTTGTTGAAGGATTCCTGGAGGATGTCGTTCACGATGATGTGGTCGTACTTGTCCTTGTGGGACATTTCTTCTTCCGCGATCGAAAGGCGCCGCTCGATCTGCTCCTCGGTCTCCGCCCGCCGGTGGGTCAGGCGGTGGCGGAGCTCCTCGAGCGAGGGAGGCATGATGAAAATGAGGATGGTGTCGAGGCGCGCGGCCTTCACCTGGAGCGCGCCCTTGAAGTCGAGGTCCATGAGCACGTCGTAGCCCGCCGCGAGGCGTTCGTCCACCGGTTCGGCGGGGGTGCCGTAGTAGTCTCCGTGCACCTCGGCCCACTCGAGGAATCTCCTCTCCGCGATCCGGCGCTCGAAGGCTTCCCGGCCGGTGAAGAAGTAGTGGACGCCCTCTTCTTCGTAGGAGCGGGGCGCGCGCGTCGTGGCGCTGACCGAGTGCCACACGTTGGGGATCTCGGCCAGGGATTGGTTGACGAGGGAGGACTTTCCGGTGCCGGAGGGGGCCGAGAGGACGAAGATCGAGCCGCGCCGGTCCATCATTCGATGTTCTGCACCTGCTCGCGGACCTTCTCGAGGGCGCTCTTGAGGTCGACTGCGCGCTGGGTGAGGGGCAGGTCGACCGATTTCGAGGCGATGGTGTTCGCCTCCCGGTTCATCTCCTGGAGGAGGAAGTCGAGCTTGCGGCCGGCGGGCCCGGAGGCGGCCAGGAGGTCCTCGAACTGGACGATATGGCTCTCCAGCCGGACCAGCTCCTCGCTGATGTCCCCGCGCTCGGCGAGGTAGATGAGCTCCTGCTCGAGGCGGCCTTCGTCGAGTGAAATGTCTCCGGCGACCTTCTCGATCCGCTCGCGGGCGCGGGCCGCGAGGGCGGCCTGGGCCTCGGGCAGGCGGTCCCGGATGTCGGCGTGGGCGGCCTGCGCCTGGCCGAGGTGGTCCCGGATGTCCCGCGTGAGGGCCTCTCCCTCGCGCCGCCGCATCTCCGCGAGGGCGTCGAGGGCCTCCCCGAGGGGGGGCATGACGGCATCGCCGGCCTCGTCCGCCTCGTAGACGGGCTCGTCCGCCCGGAGGACGTCGCGGAAGTTGGAGAGAATCGCGATGTCGATCTCCCCGGGAATCCCCAGCTCCTCCTGCACCGCGCTGAGGGCCGAGACGAAATTCTTCGCGGCGGCGGGGTCGAGAAAGGCCGAGCCGTTCGCCGCCGGCTCGAGGCGGATGAAGATCTCGAACCGGCCCCGCGCGAAGCGGCTCTTCACCTCACCCCGGATCCGGTTCTCGATGGGGTTGATCCAGCGCGGGCTTCGGATCACCGTTTCGAGGAAGCGGTGGTTCACCGAGCGGGCCTCGACCGTCACCGCGCTGTCCCGGAGACGGCCCTGGCCCGCCCCGTATCCCGTCATGCTGTCCGGCATGGGTTCACCTCCCAACGTTTCGCCGGCGAATTCGACCGAAAAACATTGAATCTCCAATGTTTTTAGACGCAGCGGATTGAAAGGTCAAACGCAGGGGCGGTGCTTCCCCCTTTATCCAGAGACCGCTTTCCCGGAGAGACGGAAGAGGCGGTTTTCCGCCCCCCTAGGAATTTTCGCCGCCCGGGGCCTCCCCCAACCGGCGGAGGACGTACAAGTGGCCCGGGATGAGCGAGCCGGTCTTGTCCCGGCGGACGCCTATCGCATCACAACGCGCAACGCCGAAGCCGCTCTCCGCCGCCAGGGCCTCGATGTAGGCGCGCGAGTGGGCGAAGCGCCCGGTGGGGAGAAGGGTGAACCCCTCTCCTTCGAGCGACTCGATCGAAAAAGCGAACAGCCCGCCCGCGTGCAGGGCGGCGGCGCAGCCCGCGAAGACATCCCCGAGCGCTCCCGCGTAGACGAAAACGTCGGCCGAGAGGGCGAGGTCCAGATTCCCTCTTTCCCGCCGGAGGGCCTCTTTCAGATCTTCCACGCGGAGCTCGTCGTAGACCCCGCGCGCGCGCGCCTTCTCGATCATGCGCAGCGAGATGTCGGCCCCGATGAGGCGGCCGGCGAGATCTCGGAAAAGGGCGCCGCAGAGGCCTGTGCCGCATCCCATGTCGAGCACCGTCCAGCTTTTCTCCTCCGCCCCCGCCGCCTCCCCCACGGCCGCCCGCAGCAGGCGCGGCACGTCGTACCGGAGCTTTTCGGTGAGGTGCGATTCGAACTGATCCGCGTAGGCGTCGAAGAGATCGGCCACGTATTCCGGGGGAGCCGCGTCGCGGGACTCGCCGCGCAGGGCGCCGAGCATGTGGGAGGCCTGGGGGTGGCCGGGCTGGAGCTTCAGGATCGCCTCGTAGCAGGAGATCGCCTCCTCGGACCTGCCGAGCTTTATATAGGCGTTCCCCAGGTTGTCGTGCGCGTCCACGTAGCCGGGCTGCAGCGCGGCGGCTTTTTCCCAGGTACGGGATCGCCTCGGCGGGCTTTCCCAGGTCGTTCAGCACCCCGCCCAGGTTGTTGTACCCCATGACGTCGCCGGGGTTCGCCTCGACCGCCCGCCGGAAGCTCTCCGCCGCATCGTTCAGCTTGCCCTGCCGGAGGCGCACGTTTTCCAAATGGCAGTGGAACATGCCGTTTTCGGGATTGGCGGCGATGGCCTTCGAGATGAGCTCCGCCGCCTCCTCCTGCCGGTCTTTCTGGTGAGCGAGCACCCCGAGGAAGTGCAGCGCGTCGGCGTCCGCCTCCAGGATTTGGCGGTAGATTTTCTCGGCTTCATCGAGGCGGCCCGCCTGGTGAATCCGGATCGCGTTTTGAAGGGCGTCGGTGTCGGGAGGGGGTGCGGGGGGTGCGGAGGGGGCGGGGGGGGCGGGACGGCGCGCGCTCGCCTTATTCCGGCGGTTTTTCTTGGGTTTGCGGGCCATGGCTCCTCTCGGTTGCGGGCGGCGCGGCCTTCTCCCCCGGGCGGCCGGGGCAGAGGGATTCTACGTAATACCGGCGCCCTTCGGGAAATCCCCTCCGGGCTCGGCCCCGGCCTCCCGCACCCTGGCGCCCGGCGCCCGGGTGTTTGTAAGGTACCCCCTCGGGTTTTTCTTTTCGGCGGGGGGCACCTCGGTATGGACGCATTCGTTCTCCAGGCCATCGCGAGCGAGGTGAACGCAGCCCTCGCGGGCGGGCGCTTCCTGCGCGCGGTCCAGACCGGCCCGCTCACCGTACGGCTCGCCTGCGCGGGCGCGGACCGGAGTGACCGGGGGCTCCTCCTCAGCGCGGACCCCGCCTTCCCCCGCCTTCACCTCACCGCGGGGAAAATGGCGTCCCTGCCCGAGCCCTCCCCCTTCTGCATGACGCTCCGGAAGCACCTCGCCGGGTGCCGGATCCGCGCCGTCGAGATGCGGGGGTGGGAGCGGGTGGTCCAGATCTCCTTCGAGCGGCGCGGCGGCTCGTGCGCCCTCATGGCCGAGGTGATGGGCCGCTGGTCCAACCTCATCCTCGTGGAGGGGGGGAGCGGGCGCGTCATCGAGGCGGCCAAGCTGGTGGGGCCGGAGCGGACGCGCGGGAGGCCCGTCGATCGGGGCATTCCCTACCGGCTCCCCCCCGCCCCCGGAAAGCCCGGACCCGATGATATGGACGAGCCGGCCCTCCGCGCTCTGCTCGAAGAAGGGGGCGGGGCGGGCTTGGATCCCCGCGGGGCGGCCCGCCTCCTCGTGCGGGGGGTGGCCGGGATCAGCCCGGCCGCCGCGGAGGAGATCGCCGCGAGGGTGCCGGAGGCGGAAAGGTGGGAGGGGCTTTGGGCCGCCTTTTCCGGAGTCGTCCGGGAGTACCGGGAGGGGCGGTTCGACCCCGCGATTATCCTGGATGAGGAGGGCCTGCCTGCCGGGTTGAGCGCCCTCTCCCTCCAGAGCGCGGGGCCGGGCCGGATCCGGCGGTTCTCCTCCATGAGCGAGGCGGCGGACGCCTTCTACCGCGAGGCCGTTCCGGGGGCGGGCCTCGCGGACCGGAAGCGGCGCCTCTTCCGGATCCTGGCGCGGCGCACCGGGAAAACGAAGCGCTCCCTCGCCGCCGCCGAGGCGGACCGGGAAAAAAGCGGGGGGGCGGAAGAAGAGCGGATTAAGGGGGAGCTCCTCCTGGCGAACCTGGACCGGGTGGCGAAGAAGGCGAGCGCGGTGCGGGTGGAGCGGGAGGGGGAGGGGGAGGAGCGGGAGATCGCGCTGGACCCGCGCCTTTCCGCATCGGAGAACGCCCAGCGGTATTTCCGGCGCTACAAGAAGCTGAAAAGGGGAGGCCCCGCCGGGGAGCGGCGGCGCGGGGCGCTCGCCGCCGAGCTCGACTTCCTCGACGGGCTCCTCTTCGACCTGGAGGAGGCCGCCTCCCCGGAGGATTTGGTTTCCATCGAGGAGATCATCGAGGCGGCGGGGTACTTCCCCTCCCGGGCGGTGGTGAAGTCCAAGGGGAGAAAGCGCCCCGCCGCCCGGCCCTACCGCCGCTTCCGCGCCCCGGAGGGATGGGAGATCTACATCGGGAAGAACGCGGCGGGAAACGACGCCCTCACGCGAAGGGTGGGCCGGGCCGGGGACCTCTGGTTCCACGCCCGCGGCCTTCCGGGGAGCCACGTTCTCCTGCGCCTTCCCCCCGGCGCGGGGAAGGCCGATCCGCCCGATGCGGCCCTCCGCCAGGGGGCCTGCCTCGCCGCCCGCCACAGCCGGGGGCGGGAGGCGGGAAAGCTCGAGGTGGACTGGGTTCCCTTCCAAAACCTGCGCCGCCCGCGCGGGGCCCGGCCCGGCCTGGTGACAATCCGGGGGCAGAAGACCCTGACGGCCGACCCGGCCGAGGGGGAAAGGCTCCTGGAGGAGCTGGAGGAGATCGAGTGAGGCGGGCGCGGGGGAAATTCTTTTTGCCGGCGGCGGCCCTGCTGATCGCGGGCTGCGCCGCGGCCGGATGGCGCAAGCCGGGCATGACCGGGGAGTCCTACCTGCGGGACCGCTACGCCTGCGAGCGCGCGGCCCGGCCCTACGTCTCTCCCCTTCGGCCGATCCCCAAGGGCCTGTCTGGCCTGCGGCGGGCGCTCGAGGACTACGAACGCGGCCCCACCCGCGCCGTCTCCGAGTTCCTCGCCTTCAAGCAGTGCATGGAGGGGAGGGGGTACGAGCTCATGGGCGAGATGGTGGAGTAGGGACTCTCCCTATACAAATTTCGCCAGCACGCTGTTCGCCACGAGCGTCCCGCGTTCGGTGAGACGGAGGGTGCCGTTCCCGCGCGCGAGGAAACCGTCTTTCCCGAGTTGATCGATGAGGGGGCCGAAGCGCGCCTCGGGCGATTCTCCGCAGGCGGCGGCGAGGGCGTCGAGGGAGACGCCCTCCTTGAGCCGGAGGCCGAGTATGAGGGCCTCGCCGAGGGCTTTTTCTCCCATAACTTCCTCCTCTCCCGCGGTGGGGTCGGAGGCGTTTTTCATATATTCGTCCGGGCGGAGGCGGTTCCAGTAGCGGCGCCCGCCGAGGAAGCCGTGCGCCCCGGCCCCCAGGCCGAGGTAGGCCCCCCCCCGCCAGTAGTTCAGATTGTGGCGGCATTCAAAACCGGCCCGGGCGAAATTGCTGATCTCGTAGCGCGCATAGCCCGCCTCCCCGAGGAGGCGGTCGCGCAGCCGCCACATTTCAAGGGCGGTCTCCTCCTCCGGAAGTCCCCTTAGCTCCCCCCGCGCCATTCGGGCGGAGAAGGCCGTTCCCTTCTCGACGGTGAGCTCGTAGGCCGAGAGGTGCTCGGGCCCGAGGCGGATCGCCTCTTCGGTGTCTCGGCCGGCGCCCTCCACGGTCTGGAAGGGGATCCCGAACATGAGGTCGAGCGAGAGGTTATCGAATCCCGCCTCCCGCGCGGCCCGGAAGGCGGCGCGGGCCTCCTCCCCGGTGTGGACCCGGTCGAGCCGCCCGAGGCCGTCGTCCCCGAAGCTCTGGACCCCGATGCTGAGGCGGTTCACCCCCGCCGCCCGGAGGGCGGCGAAGCGGCCCGCGTCCGCCGCCCCGGGGTTCGCCTCCAGGGTGATCTCGGCGTCCGGTGCGATCTCGAAAAGCGCCCGCGCGCGATCGAGAACGCGCGCCGTCTCCTCCGCCGGGAAGAGGGAGGGGGTGCCCCCCCCGAAGAAGACGGTCACAACCCGCGCCCCGGCGAGCCCGCCCCTTCCGGCGCGGCCTTCCATCTCGGCCATGAGAGCCTCGGCGTACCCCGCCGCCCAATCCCGCCCCACATGGCCCGATTCGAGGAGGTCATCCAGGGCGTAGGTGTTGAAGTCGCAGTAGCCGCACTTATGGAGGCAGAAGGGGATGTGGAGGTAGAGGGATAGAGGGTTCACCGGGAACCTTTCCGGGAAAGGAAACCGCGCGGCCTCATCCGCGGGCCGCGCGCCTGCGGATATCCTAAACCATCCGTCCGCCGGCACGAAGGCGCGAATGAAGGGGGTAAGGCCGAAGCCCCCGGGTGGCCTTACCCGGTGAAAGCGGAGGATGTATATTGAAACGCATAACCCATATTTTGTGAGGGTGATTTTCGGGAGCCGTTTCCATGCCTGCGCGCGATATCACGACCGAGGAGCGCTACCGCACCACCCTCCGGATCGGCCATGTCCTGAATTCGAGCCTGGACATCGACGTGGTCCTGGGCCGGGTGGCGGCCGAGCTGAAGTCCGTCTTCCCGCTCGAGCATGTAGCCCTCCTCCTCGTCAATCCGGACAGGGAGACCTACACCTGGACCAACATCACCTCCGGGGGAGAGGTGGTCGCCCTGCCCGGCAAGGACATCCCCCTGAGGGGGGGCACCCTCGGCTGGTTCATGGAGCACCGGGGGGGGAAGTCCTACGTCCTCTACCGGGACCTGGACCGGGAGCGCCCCTTCGCCGAGGACGAAATCGTCCTCCGGCGGGGACTGCGGAGCGGGATCCGGGTTCCCCTGGTCATCAACGACATGATGTTCGGCCAGCTCGCCGTGGCGAGCTCCAAGCCGGACAGCTTCACCGAGGAGATGGGAGAGTTCCTGGTCGAGGTCGCGCCTCACGTCGCGACCGCGGTGGCGAACGCCCGCGCCTATGCCCAGCTCAACGCCCGGAAGGAGGACCTTTTGAACGAGGCCCTCCTTTTGCGGGACGAGCTGAACGCCCTGCACAGATTCGGCGAGCTGGTCGGCGCGAGCCGGGCCGTCGAGGATCTCAAGGATACAATCCGGCGCGTCGCCCCCACCGAGGCCACCGCCCTCATCCTGGGGGAGACGGGGACCGGCAAGGAGCTCGTCGCGCGGGCGCTCCACGACCTGAGCCCCCGGCGGGAGCGGGCGCTCGTCAAGGTCAACTGCGCCGCCCTCCAGGACACCCTCCTGCTCAGCGAGCTGTTCGGCCACGAGAAAGGCGCCTTCACCGGGGCGGTCCAGCGCAAGGCCGGGCGGTTCGAGCTGGCCCACAGGGGGACCATTTTTCTGGACGAGATCGGCGAGATCTCCACCGAGGCGCAGGTCAAGATCCTGCGCGTCATGCAGGAGCGCGAGTTCGAGCGCGTGGGAGGGACCCAGACCATCCAGGTGGACACCCGGATCATCGCGGCGACGAACCGGAACCTCGAAAAAGAAGTGCGGGAGGGCCGGTTCCGGAACGGTCTCTTCTTCCGCCTGAACGTCATCCCGATCCGCGTCCCCTCCCTGCGGGAGCGGAAAGAGGACATCTCCACGTTCGTGGACTACTTCGTCGAGAAGCACGGCCCCCGCCTCAACCGCCGCGTCAAGCGGGTGGACCCGAAGGCCCTCGCCCGCCTGATGCGCTACGACTGGCCGGGAAACATCCGCGAGCTGGAGAACGTAGTCGAGCGCGGGCTGGTTCTCGGCAAGGGCGAGACCCTCACCTTTCAGAAGCAACTCCTCGGCGATGCCCCGCCCCCCGCGCGCAGCAGTGAGGAGCCGGAGGAGTTCGAGACCCTCGAGGTATTCGAGCGGCGCCACATCCTCAGCGTGCTGGAGCGCACCGGCGGGGTGGTCTCGGGGGTGCAGGGAGCGGCGCAAATCCTCGGGATGAAGCCCACCACCCTGACCAGTCGGATGAAAAAGTTAGACATCCGGCCGAGCCGCCGGTTCAATGTATTGAAAAATTAGGCTTTTTCCATCTCCTCCCCGTATGGGCGGGATAATCCGCCGGTCCTCCTGCCTGCTGGAATTCCGCCGAGCGCCAATGCGCTGACAGGAACCCCCTCCTTTTTTCTCCCCCGGTGCCGTTTCGGGCGGATCACGCCGCCGACGGAGACGGGGGTCACCCCCCTCCGCGCGGCGGAAACCGGGGGGGATGGCTCCGAAAGCTCTCGTTTGTGAATTTGCCACAAAGAACATGTGAACCCCTTCACAAATCGGGAGGGTTCGCTCCTTTTGGTATTCGGGTTGCACCTTTCTCCTGAAATCAGGAGCAGGCAGACGGTTTCTGACAGGTTTTCAAGGGGTTACCGGAATTTGGAGAATTTCAGCAGGGCCGCCGGCCAGATCACTCGCCGGACATCCCGGCCAAAGGGGATTTGAGAAATGAGGCGATATTCTGCAAAGAGCATGAATTTCTGCCACTCGGAGGAGAGGGAGAAAACGGCGATGCGCTCACGTGTTTTGATTCTGTTGGATGGGTTTCAGGGCTCGGAAGATGCCGTGGATGAAGCGGCCGGCATGGCGGGAGAAGTGAAAGCTGTCCACCTCGTGTTGGTGGATACGTCATTTCCCCTTTCGCGCGCGCGCGGAGGCCGGCGGCTTGAATCGGCTTTTTATGAAGGGTTCCGGGATTCGGGGGCGGATGAGTATCTTGCCGCCTTCCGCCGGCGGCTTGAGGAGAGGGGAATCGAGGTGACCACCGCGGTTCTCACGGGCGATCCCGCTTCGCTGATCGTCGCGGCCGCCAAAGAGTCGAGGGCGGACCTGATCCTCATCGGGGAGAGCAGTTGGCTGGCCCGGCGGGTCAACCTCGGGCAGGCGGCGGAGAATTTGATGTGGGACGCCGAGGTCCGGGTGGTTGGCGCGTGGCGCTGCCGCTCCCGGGTTTGCGCGCCGGAGAGGATTGGCACTTCGCTCAAGAAGTTTATCTATCCGGTGATTCGACCGGCGCAGCCCCAGCCCGCCTTCGCCGCCGCCGCGCAGGTGGAGACCGGCCTCTATGCCGCCGCAGGCTTTTGCCAGTTTCCCCACTTTCAGGGCGTATAACGCGCCCGGGAAAGGAGAACGGGATTGTTCTGGTTGGGGTTGGGCCTCGGAATGGGGTTGTTCCTGTTGATTCTTTGGCCGATGCGCTGGAGGGGCCGCCGCAGGGGCAGGAGCGACGTCCGCTTTTACAAAGGCATTCCGGGCCTATGCCGGGCGGAAAAGAGCAGAAAGGCATCCTTGAAAAAACGCCTGCTGCAACGGGGATCGGCAAGGAAGCCCATTCGAACTGGGCGCCGGGCCGCCCCCTCCCGTTGATCCCCCACGCCCGTTGATCCAAAAGGGGCCTTTCCCAGGCCCCTTTTTTTAGCCATTCTCCTCAGCCCACCGGCAATGAACCCTGACCGGAGCGGCAGATGCAGAGGGCCGGTTCAATTTCCTGAATGTTGGCTCTGCTCATCCCGCCGGCGGGGCGAGGCCGGCCCAGGCCCAAAACCTCCGCGGGGGAGGCCGAAAATCCGCAATGCCTCGCGGTCACTTTCCTTCCGCCAAAATTTCCCGCCTTTGCCACACCATTTTGCGGGCAGGGACCGCTGGGAAGCCCAAGCCGGAGGCTCCCAGGGTGCGCTTGCCTGCCAATTTGCATCCTGAAATATCGAAAAATAACGATATATCGTAACAAAGTTCTCTCTGTGTTTCTTCCTTCCTCGGCGGATAATCATCGTATCTAATTGAATTATATTGTTTTATTTAGTCAACCAATTTTAGGCACATTTATTGCTTGATGAATAGATATATCGATATTTATTTCCGATTGCCCGTACCTGCTGGAAGCGGCACGGGCACTCTGCGGCGCGAAGAAGGAGGCCGCATCGAGGAGAAGCATGGCCGGGGTTGGAATGAAATCCGGGATGGCCCGGGCCGCCGCCTAAAAATTTTCTTTCGCACCTTCCGCGGCCCGGTCGTGGCCGCGATACCCCCAAACTCTCCCCGTTGTCCCCGCCGACCGGCATTGGGACAGCGGGGAGGGAATCCCCCCTCACTCTGGTTCAGATCGAGCCCCAGGCCCCCTTTGCGGTTGTGCTACCATCCCCCTTTCCCAGCGGCGGCGGAAGGCCGGTTTCCGGGAGGGGCCGATGCGCATCGTCATCCTTTGCCGCGACGAGACCCTCCACGGGGTGCGGCGCATCGCCGAGGCCGCGCGCCAGCGGCGGCACGATGTCTCGGTCAAGGATCCCTACCGTTTTTTACTGAAAATCAGCGGGAAATCGCTCGCCCTCGAATTCGAGGGAAAGCCCTTCGCGGGCGCGGACGCCTACCTTCCCCGCCTCGGGGCGGGCATATCGGCGCACTCGCTCTCCCTCGTCCGCCACCTGGCCATGGCGGGGAACGTGGTCGTGAACCGGCCCGAGGCGCTCGATGTCGCGCGCGACAAGCTGCGCACCCACCAGCTCCTCGTCGCGAACGGCATTCCCGTTCTCCGAAGCGCGATCGCCCCGAACCCGGCTTACCTCCGGCGCGCCCTGCGGGCGGTGGGCGGTGCGCCCGCCGTCATCAAGCTGACCACCGGGACGCAGGGAAAGGGCGTCATGCTGGCCGGGAGCGCAGACGCCGCCCAGGGCATCGCGGACGCCATGTGGGAGCTTGAGGGGGACGTGCTCGTCCAAGAGTACGTCCGGGAGGCGGCCGGGCGCGACCTCCGGCTCTTCCTGGTGGGGGGTGAGGTGGTGGCGGCGGTTCGGCGCCGCGCCCCCCGGGGCGCCTTCCGCTCCAACCTGCACCAGGGGGGATCGGTCCGGCGCGCCCGGGTCCCGAAGGAGGCCGCCGCGCTGGCCCTTCGGAGCGCCGCCCTGTGCGGCCTGGAGGTCGCCGGGGTGGACTTTCTTGAAACGAAAAAGGGGCTTCGCGTCCTCGAAGTGAACGCCGCCCCGGGTTTCGAGGGGGTCGAGCGGGCGACGGGCATTGATGTCGCCTCGCGCATCGTGGGCTATGTGGAGGATCGCGTGGGCGGGAAGGAGGCCCCCTAGGCCTCGCCGGCCCCCCCCGGCCCCCCCCCGCCGGCCCGCGGCCCAGTTTGCGGCCCGCCCCCGCCGTTTCTATAATCTCCCGCTGCCGGTTTGAGGTTTCTGCCCGCTGCCGGGCCCTTGGGGAAAGCTTCCATGAAGGATATCGACCGCCTTTGCGCGGCGGCCCGCGAGGCCGCTCTCTCCCTGGCCCCCCTCCCGGAGGAGGGGCGGAACGGCGCCCTCGGCGAAATGGCGGCGGCCCTCGAGGCCGGCGCCGGCGGGATTCTCGCCGCGAACGCCGAGGACGCCCGCGAAGGGGAGGAGCGGGTCAAGAGCGGAGAGATGGCCCGCCCGCTCCTCGACCGCCTGGTCCTGAACGAGGACAAGGTGGGCCAGATGGCGGAAGGGGTCCGGGCGGTGGCCGCCCTTCCCGATCCGCTCGGCCGGGTGGGCTATGCCATGCTCCTCGACGAGGGCCTCCGCCTCCGGCGGATCACCTGCCCCATCGGGGTGATCGCGGCCGTCTTCGAGTCGCGCCCCGACGCCCTCTCCCAGATCGCCTCGCTCTGCCTGAAGGCCGGAAACGCCTGCATCCTGAAGGGGGGAAAAGAGGCGCTTCGAACCAACCGAATTCTCGCGGCGATACTCGCGGGGGCCCTCTCCCGGAAGGGCGTCCCCCCGGCCAGCCTCCAGCTCGTCGAGGCCCGCGAGGATGTCCACGCCCTCCTCTCGCGGGACGACGCCATCGACCTGCTCGTCCCCCGGGGGAGCAACGAGTTCGTCCGCTTCATCAAGGAGAATTCGAACATCCCCGTCCTCGGCCACGCTGACGGCGTCTGCCACCTCTACGTGGACAAGGCGGCGGATGTGAGGATGGCGGTGGACCTCGCGGTGGACGGGAAGACGCAGTATCCGGCGGTGTGCAACGCCATCGAAACCCTTCTGGTCCACGCGGAGATCGCGCCGGTCTACCTGCCGCCGGCGGCCGAGGCGCTGCGGGCGAAGGGGGTGGAGCTGCGCGGCTGCGAGCGCACCCGGGGGTTTTTGCCGGATTCCGCGCCCGCCGCCGAGGAGGACTGGGGGACGGAGTACCTGGACCTCATCCTGGCGGTCCGCGTGGTGGACGGGCTGGAGGAGGCCGTCGGCCACATCAACCGGTACGGTTCCCGCCACACCGAGGCCATCGCCACCGGGAACGAGGCGGCGGCCCGGGACTTTCTCTCCCGGGTGGACGCCGCGAGCGTCATCTGGAACGCCTCGACCCGGTTCGCGGACGGCTTCCGCTACGGACTGGGGGCGGAGGTGGGAATCAGCACCGAGAAGATCCACGCGCGCGGGCCGGTCGGCCTCGAGGGGCTTGTGACCTACAAGTACCAGCTCGAGGGAGAGGGCCACTGCGTCGCCGAGTATTCGGGCGAGGGCGGCCGCCCGTTTCTTCACCGGCCCGTATCACCGGAAAGCGGCTGAGCCGGTAGGGGCACTCTTCCGGCTCTTCGGCGCGGCCCCCGCGCGCGGGCCGCATTCTGCCGGAGGTTGGTTTTTGGGAAAAATATTCGGAATCGGATTCGCCGTTTTCGCGGCCGCTCTCTTCGTCCTTCTTTTTTGGTACCGGAATGCCGTGATCGATGGCCGCCCGCTGAGCGCCGAGGCGGCGGTCATCTTCCGCGGCCAGTGCGCCCCCTGCCACGGCGCGGCGGGCGAGGGGCGCGCCGATCTCGCCCCTTCCCTCCGGGGGCGCGGCCTCTCTCCCTCCCATATCAAGGATGCCGTCTCGAAGGGCAGCGGCCGGATGCCCGCCCAGCCGCTCATCCGGGGCGAGGCCCTGGAGCGCCTCGCGCAGTATGTAGCGGCGCTGGACTAGGCCGGCTCGCCTCCTCCCTCGTTCCCCCCCCCTTGACCCCCGGAGAGCTCCCTTTCGCCGGTGCGGAGAATATCCGCCCCCGCAAGGGCATAAAGGGGTGAAATCCCCCTCCCGCGATAGATGACTCCGGTTTCGAATATGAGATTAACTATTGAAATTAGATGTTTTAGGGAAACAGGCAAATCAAGGCACAGTAACAAAAAAAATAATTTTACAAATAATCCTATTTATTGTATTTTATAATATGGATATTGCATAAATTTATTTATCAAATGTCCATTGGTCGGCGCAAAAGCTAAAACCTTGCTGGAGAACCCGAAAACCATTCCTTTCATCGTTTGATCACACATCATTCGAGTGGCCAGGGGCAGCGTCCGTGCCGGGCCGGCTTCGCTGGGCGCCGTGATCCTCCATTTACCGGCCGCCGGGGGCTAAAAACTGATAGTCCCGCTCCATCGAAAGCGAGATGGAGCCCGAGAAGAAAGGAGACCTTGAGTGAAAAGTTTTTTCCGTTCGTTTAAGGGCAAGATCCTGTCGCTCTTGTTCATTTGCACTTTCGTGACCGGAGCCAGCATCGGCACGTATTCAATTACATTTTTTCAGGGCGAATTGGACAAGTCCACCAAAGAGCGTTTCGAGGCCGAACTTCAGGGAAGCGCTCGAAATGTGGAAAACTTCCTCTCTTTGGTGGCGGGCGACCTCCGGTTTTTTATGGCGACGCCGCCGATCCAGGGGATCATCCGCGCCCGGGACAACGGGGGCGTTGACCCCAGGGACGGATCGACCGAAGAGGTCTGGAAAAAGCGCCTGGCGGCGCTCTTCGCCGGCGCCATGGCGGTCAAGCCGCATTACAAGCGACTCCGCATCATCTGGGCGGACGGCCAAGAAAGCGTCCGGATAGACAATGAGAACGGAAAGCCCGTCCACAAAACCGGCAAGGGACTCGTAAATCAGTCAAGCGCTTATTACTTCAAGGGTTCGCTTGCGGCGACGCCGGGGCCCATCTACCCCTCGCCGTTGAATCTGAACCGAAACAACGGATCGATCGAGGTCCCCCATTCCCCCGTCATCCGCTACGGGATGCCCATCGTCGATTCATCGGGCAAGAAGCGCGCCGTCGTCGTGGCCAATGTTTTCGGAAAATTCATCCTCGATCCGATGCGCAAGATCAGCCTGAAAAAGGGTGAGCGGCTGATGTTGATTAACCCGAAGGGGTTCTATCTGCTTCACACGGATAAATCCAAAGAATGGGGGTTCGACCTCGGCACCCAGCACAAGTTGCAGAGCGTATTCGGACCGAAGCTGGTTTCAAGGATATTGAAAGGGACAGGGGGAGTCCAAGCCTCAGGGGAGGACCTTGTCGGTTTTTTCCCTGCGTTTCCGAATCCCAACGACCGCTCTCAACGCTGGATGGTAGGCAAGGCATCTCCTCTATCCGTCCTCAACGCGAAATCGAACCGCCTTGCCTGGGTGTCCGTTTTCCTGGTGTTCCTCGCCATCATCGGCTCGACGATGATCGGTTGGTTCATCGTGCAGGCTTTTACCCGCCCGCTCAAAAGGGCGATCGGTTCCCTCTCGAAGGATTCCGACAGAGTCGCCGCCACCTCAAGCCAACTTTCCTCGGCAACCGTTACCCTGTCGCAGGGAGCGACCGAGCAGGCGAACAGCCTGGGGGAGACCTCGGCGAGCCTCGAGGAGATCACCTCCATGACCCGGCCGAACGCCGGGAACTCCGAGCAGGCGAACGGCCTGGCCGGAGAGGCCAGCCAGAACGCCGAGGAGGGGAACCAGGCGATCAGCGAGATGGTGAAGGCCATGGACGGGATCAACGCCTCCTCCGAGAAGATTGCGGGAATCATCAAAGTAATCGACCAGATCGCCTTCCAGACGAACCTCCTCGCCCTGAACGCCGCGGTGGAGGCGGCGCGGGCGGGCGAGCACGGCAAGGGCTTCGCCGTGGTGGCCGAGGAAGTGCGCAACCTCGCCCAGCGAAGCGCCGGAGCGGCAAAGGACACCTCTTCCCTCATCGAGGAGAGCGTGAGAAAGAGTAAGCAGGGCTCCCTCCTCGCCGAGCGGAGCGGCGAGGCGCTCAAGAAGATCGTCTCCGGCTCGAAGAAGGTGGCGAACCTGCTGGCCGAAATCTCGGCCGCTTCCGTCGAGCAGGCCAGCGGCGTCCAGCAGGTGAACTCCGCCGCGAGCCAAATGGATCAAGTGACCCAGCGGAACGCCACCGCCGCCGAGGAAAGCGCCGCCGCCAGAAAAGGACTCTCCGCCCAGGCCGAATCGATGCGGGTCTCCCTCGAGATGCTGACCCGGCTCATCGGCGGCGCCTCCGCGCCCTCCGCAAGGAGCGCCAAGGGAAGTGGAGCCCCCGATTCGGGCGGCCCGGCCCCGGAGAAGAAGGAGGCGGTCTCGTTCCCCTTCTGGGACAAGGAGAAGGGGAAAACGGAAAAGCCGCAGGAAGGCATGGCCGGGGCCAGCGCCAACGGGTCGAAGCCTTCCCGTGACGGAAGCGGGAAACGGTCTGAGCCGGCCAAGCCGGCGGTGGTGGACGTCGGAGAGTTCGACGACGACTTCGAGGATTTTTAGCCCCCCGAGGGGGGCGGGGCGCTGTCAGCCCCCGCTGCGGCGGGCCACCCGCGATGCGGCGAGAAAGGCCGCCGCGCCGAAGAGCACGGTGACGATCAGGGATAATCCCAGCCCGGGAATCTCTCCCGCCAACTCCGGCCGTTCCAGATACATGATGTGCCGCAGCGCGGCCACGCCGTAGGCGAAGGGGTTTATCCTCATAAACGCCCCGAGCCAGGGGTGGGCGCTCGCGGCGGGAAAAACGGCGCCGGAGAGAACCCACAGGGGAATCAGGATCAGGTTCATGATGGAGTGAAATCCCTGGGTCGAATCCATCCGCCAGGCGATGAACAGCCCCAGGTTGGTGAGGGCGAAGGCGAGGAGGATCATCGCCGCGACCAGGGCGGCCACCCCCCGGAGGGTGAGGGGGATTCCGGCGAGGGGGGAGAGGGCGAGCAACAAGATTCCCTGAATGAGGGCGAGGCTTGTTCCGCCGAGGGCCTGGCCGAGGACGACGGCCGAGCGGGGGACGGGGGCGGCGAGGACGCCCTGCAGGAAGCGCTCCCGCCGGTCCTCGACGACCGAGATGGTGGAAAAAATCGCCGTGAAGAGGATCATCATGGCGAGGACCCCCGGAAAGAAATATTCTAGGTAATCCACATTTCCCGCCACCTCCGGCTGGTGGAAGGCGCCCTGGAACCCGGCCCCGATGAGGAGCCAGAAAACGATCGGCTGCCCGAGGGCCCCCACGATCCGGCTCCGCTGCCGGAGGAAGCGCACCACCTCCCGCCACCAGAGGGTCCCCGCGGCGAGAAAGAAATCGCTCACGCTTTTTTCTCCTCCGCGCGCTCACCCGCCGCCCCTTCCGCCGTCCAGAAGCGGCGGCCCGTTTCGTGGACGAATACGTCCTCCAGGGTGGGCCGGCCGAAGGTGAGGGATTTCACCGCGCCGGGGTAAGCTTCGATGAGCTGGGGGATGAATTCGTGCGCCCGCGGGCGCTCCACCCGCAGGGTCCCATCCACCAGCTTGGCGTCGCATCCGAAGCGCCCGCGCAGTTTTTCCCTCAAGTCGGCCGGGTCCGCCGCCTGGATGACCACCACCTCGCCCCCGAGGCTCCCCTTCAGCTCCTCGGGGCGGCCCAGGGCGACGAGCTTCCCCTCGTTCAGGATTCCCACCCGGTCGCAGCGATCCGCCTCTTCCATGAAGTGGGTGGTGAGGAGGACGCTCGTGCCCTCCTCCCGCCGGAGGCGCTCGATCTCGCCGATGAAATCCTGCCGCGCCCCGGGGTCCAGCCCCGCGCTGGGCTCGTCGAGAAGGAGCAGGTCGGGCCGGGGCAGGAGCGCCTTGGCGAGCTCGGCCCGGCGCGCGAGGCCGCCGGAGAGGGTCTCCACCCAATCGTTTTTTCTCCCCCCCACCCCGAAGCGATCGAGGAGGGCCGCGGCCCTCTCCCGGAGCGCCCGCCCGCGCATCCCGAACAGGTGCCCGTGGTGGATGAGGTTTTCAAGGACGGTGAGCTTGGGGTCGAGGGCCGGCTGCTGGAAGACCACCCCGATGCGCCGCCGGACGGCGGCGGGCTCCCCGGTGACCGGGAGGCCGAAGACGCGCGGCCCCCCGTCCGCCGCCCCGCTGGGGGGGAGGAGGGTGGCGAGGATGCGGAAGAGGGTGGACTTCCCGCCGCCGTTGGGGCCGAGGACCGCGAATATCTCGGCCCGGGCAACGGTGATGCTGACCCGGTCCAGGGCGAGGCGCTCGCCGTAGGCGTGGCTCAGCCCGGTTATTTCGATGGCGGGTGTTGAAGCCATGGGTTCTCCCGAAAATCTTCCTTCCCGAACTGCCCGGTGCGCTGGCAGACATAATAATCCAGGTTGAGCCAAAAGCTCTTCGAGTGGCGGTAGGCCAGAAAGGGGACGACGAGGCAAAATCCGCACCCGATCAGAAGCTGGCCCGCCAGGGAGATGGTGGTATAGGCGTAGAGGAGGAAATATGCCCCGATCGCCGGAAGGACGGTTGCGCCGAAGTTGAGGTAGATCGCCCCGACGTAGTACCCCGCCTCCGGCTCGAAGGTCAGCCCGCAGGCCGGGCACTTTTCCCGCATTTGAAACAGGTCGCTGAAAAGCTTCTCGTTTCCGCACCGGGGGCAGCGCAGGAGCCCCCCCGACCGAAGAGAGGCCGCGAGCGTTTTCATCCTATGCGCCCGGGAAGAGCCGGTAGAGAAAGAGGTAGACCAGGACGCCGGTGACCGAGACGTAGAACCAGATGGGAAGGGTCCACCGGGCGATCCGGCGGTGGCGGGCGAACTGCCCCCGCCACGCCCGGTAGAGGGTGATCAGGGCGAGGACGGGAACCAGGGCCGCCAGGATGACGTGGGTGATCAGGATGAAGAAATAGAGGGGACGGACCCAGCCCTCCCCCCGGAAGGGGATCGAGCCCACGTTGTAGTGGTAAGTCAGGTAAGAGATGAGGAAAAGAACCGAGACGGCGAAGGCTGTCTGCATGAGGTTGCGGTGGAGCCGCACCCTTCTCCGGCGGATCTGGGCGTAGCCCGCGGCGAGGAGGACGCCGCTCACCGCGTTGAGAAAGGCGTTCAGGGCGGGGAGGTCCGCGAGGGCGATCAAGGGGTTTCCCGGAGAAGGATCCGCGCGTGGCGCCGCAGCCTCCGGAGGGCCTTGGAATCCTCACTCAGGTAATAGCCCCGGATCTGCGCCTTCCGGCCGAGAAGGATGAAGCGCGCGCTGTGGGTGACCTCGTATCTCAGGCCCCCTTTCCCCGGGAGGGGAAGGGTTGTGTGGTGGGCGAAGGCGGCGGGCGGGGAGAGGAAGGCCCCGGCCCTTCGAAGGAGGGCGTGCGGGCCGTGTGCCGGGGAGATGTCTTTTCCCGCGCTCCGGGTGCCGTAGGCGAGGCTGAATCCCTCGCGGGCGAGCCGGGCGATCGCCGCTTCATCTCCGGTGAGGAAGTGCCACCGGTCGGGGTCCGCCCGCAGGGAGAGGGCGTAGCGGGCCAGCACCTCGGGGGTGTCGTGCTTCGAGTCCACGCTGACCGAGAGAATCCGCAGGCCGGTCTCGGCGTCGAATTCCTTCAGGATGCGGGCCAATTCGACCGCCTGGAGGGGGCAGGTGTCTTCGCATCGCGTATAGATGAGGTTCGCGATCCAGACTTTCCCGAGAAGGTCGGCGCGCGTGAAGGGGCGCCCGCGGGAGTCGGTGAGCGAAAAGCCGGGAAGGGACTTGTAGACGGGAAGCGCGGGCTCGGCGCGCAGGAGGCGCCAGGCGCCGGCGGCCAGGAGAACCGCAAGGACGGCCGCCGCCGCAGGCATCCAACGGGCTCGCTCAGAAAGGCTCACGGGTACGATCTCTTGGGTGCGCGGCGGGTACGCGGCGGCGAGGGCCGCGGCGAGCGCGATGGGGTATTAGAAGTCGGGCATCACCGCCAGCACGACGAAAACGCAAAGAATGAGCGGCACGAGAGCGATATAGGCGAGGGTGAGTTTCTCGAACCGCAGGTGCATGAAATACGCGGCCACGAGGCCGGCCTTGGCCAGCGCCATGATCACGAGGAGAAACCCCTTGAGCAGCTGCGGATAGCTGGGGCCCGCCTGGGGAACGCTGGCCACTACCTCCAAGACGGTCAGGACCAGGAGCCACCAAAAGATGGCCATGTAGTTCACATGATGATCTTCGTGTGTGATGTGCGCGGTGGCCATGCGTTCCTTTCCCCAAGCGTCCGCGGCCCGTTGGTTTCCGGGCCGGACCTGCTACAAAAGATAGACGAAAGTAAAGACCAGGATCCAGATCAGATCGACGAAGTGCCAGTAAAGCCCGACGATCTCCACCGCGTTCCAGTTGGCGGCGGAGTAGGCGCCCTTTTGGCCGTTCCACCGGATGATGCCGATGTAGATGACGCCCCCGGTCACGTGCATTCCGTGGAAGCCGGTGATGACGAAGAATGTGGTGCCGAACAGGGAGGCTCCCCAGGGGTTGCCCGCCAGGCCGAGCCCTTCATGAATCAGATTTGTCCATTCGAAGGCCTGCAGGCCGAGGAAGAAGAGCCCGCCCAGTATGGTCAGTCCCAGAAACCGGGAGAAGCTTTTCTGATCCCCCCGCTTGATCGCGTCCAGCCCTTTGACCATGGTCACGCTGCTGCAGATGAGCAGGAAGGTCATGAACGCCGTGAGGGAGATGCCCAAATGCTCCGAAGGATTGGGCCAGTCCTCGCTCGCGCCGCGGATGATGGCGTAGCCGGCCAGCAGGGTACCGAAGGACATGGCGTCCCCCGCAAGAAAGATCCACATTCCCAGCTTGCCCCAGCTTTCCGGGGTCAGCGGGGTTTCGGCGGGTTCGATCGCGTGTTCTGCAGTTGCCGCTGGATTCAACTTCCGCTCTCCTGTTCAGAAAAACTTCCGGTTATCGAATGATTGGCGCGCGGCCCCTTCTGCCCGCCGCGGTTTTTCGCAAAAAAGAAAACGCCGCCGACGGCGCCGGCCACGACGAAGGGCATGCTGGCGAGGAAGAGAAAGCTCCAAAAAAAACCCTCATCGGCGTCCAGCCCGCACACGCTGCAAGCGAGGGCCCGGCCCGGCCCGGCAAGAAGGCCGCCCACTGAGATAGTCACCGTAAAATAAAGCTTTTTCAAGAAAATCATAGCCTCAGAAGTATGCCATCGCACCGGGGGGGTGTCAACGAAACCCGCCGGATGAAGTCAAATTAAATAGACAAAAACAAACAAAAACGGCCAGAGGCCGACCACCAGGTGCCAATACATCCCGAGGGTCTGGACCCCGGTGTGGCGGTCGGCCGTGTAGCGCCCCAGCCCGGCCCGGATCAGCACCGTGAGGAGCCAGATGACCCCTCCCATGACGTGGGCGGCGTGGGTCCCGATGATGACGTAGAACGTCGAGCCGTAGGTGCCCGAGGAGACCGTAAGGCCAAAGTGCAGGAGCCGGACCCACTCGAACCCCTGGATTGCGAGGAACAGGACGCCCAGCCCCCCGGTGGCGGCCAGCCCCCGCAAGAGGGCGGAAGAGTCCCCCCGGGAGACGGCCCGCCGGGCGGCGGCCATGGTGAAGCTGCTCAGGAGGAGGAAGCCGGTGTTCACCGCCGTGGCCGCCACCGGAAGGCGGGGCAGCGTGGGAGGCGGCCAGGGCTGGCCGCCGAACCGGAAGACGAAGAAAGCGGAGACCAATCCCGCGAAAAACATCACCTCGGCGGCGATGAAAACCATCATCGCGAGCTGGGCGTTGGTCAGCCCGGACCCCCCTTCCCCGGCCGGGGCCGGCTCGGGCGGGCCGTCCCCGCCGCCGCCCTCGCCCCCGTTCGGCGGAAAGTCCCCCGGGGGGGGAGGCGAGCCCGATCCGGTTCGCTTCCCGGCGGGAGGTTTTCTATCCGCAACGAGCGGTCCCACGGGCAATCCTCTTCTCGGGCGGCGGCGTCCTTTCGCGCGCCCTCAGTTCTTCGTCAAAACGACCGCCACCGACGCCAGGACGATCCCGCCGATGAGGGCGAGCAGGAGGAGGGCGAGGCGGAGGTTCCTGGGCCGATCCTTCGGCGGTTTCATACTCGCCGTCCGCTATAAAAAGCTTCTGTCTATCACGAGGGAGAGGAGCAACAGCGGCAGGTAGGCCAGCGATGCGATGAACAGGCGCCGCGCCGCGGCGACGGTCCGGGCCCGCGCCATGTGGATCCCGAACCCCGAGAATCCCAGCCCCAGCGCCAGCGCCGAGAAAAAGTACAAACCCCCGCCGTATCCGCTCAGCGAAGGAAGCAAACTCATCAGGAGCAGGGCGATGCTGTAGCGGACGGCCTGGCGGCCCGCTTTTTTCCCGTCCGGCTCGTCCACCGCCAGGAGGCGGATGCCGGCCTGCGCGAATTCCTCTCGGTAGAGCACCCCGATGGCCTGGACGTGGGGAATTTGCCAAAGGAACAAAACGGCGAACAAGAACACGGCCTCAATCCCGACGGCGCCCGCTCCCCCTGCCCATCCGATGACGGGCGGCAGGGCGCCCGACACGGCGCCCACCATGATGTTTGCCGGCGTCATTCGCTTCAATGGGGTGTAGACGAACAGGTAGAGCATCGCCGAGAAGGCCGTGAGGACCCCGGCGAGGAGGTTCACGAAAACCGCGAGGAGGAAAACGCCGGCCAGGGTGAAGAACACGCCGAAGCCGAACGCTTCGCCCCGGAGCAGGCGGCCCGAGGGGAGGGGCCGCTCCCGGGTCCGCTTCATTTTGGCGTCGATCTCCTGCTCGGTGAGTTGGTTCAGGGCGAGCGTTCCGCCGGAGGCAAGCGCGGTTCCGGCGAGCGTCAGCAGGAGCAGGGTGTAGTCCGCCCTTCCCGCGGAGGCGAGAAGAAATCCCATGGCGGTCACCGCCAGTACCAGGGGAAGGAGGCGGGGTTTCGTCAAGGCGAGGAATGCGAGGGCGCGCCGGGAGATGCGTTCCGCGCCGAGGGGGAGCGCCGCTGTGCGGATGTTCATCATGCCGCGGCCTCCCGGGCGAGCAGGCCGCCCTCCGCCCTCTCCTTGCCCCGGGATCCCGCCCGGTAGAGGCGGAGGCACAGGATCAAGGAGGCGGCGATGAGGAGGGAGCCCCCCGCCACGTGGGCGGAGGTGATGAGGACGATGGCCCAGGGAGCGGCGAAACCCTCCATGGGGGTGTACTTCACGAGCCAGGAAAGCACTCCCAGAAAAACTTGGGCAAAAACCAGCGCGGCCAAGGCCTGGGCCGGAAGGGCGGCGGCCGGGGCCTCCTCCTTCTGCTTTAGGGCCCGTGCCGCCACGTACACCGCCAGGAACAGGACGAGGACCCCGAGCAGGAGGTGGAGGTCCAGGCTCCTCCCGGTGTGGCGGAGGAGCACGCCGAAAACGGTCTGGGCGTAAAGGAGGACGGCGAGAAGGAGGGCGAGCCGCCGCAGCCAGGGGTCCTCCCCCGCTTTCCCCGCGGGCCGGGCGGTGAGGGCGGCGATGCACGCCATCAGGCCGAAGAAGAGCTGCGCGGTGATGGCGTGAACGATGGCCAGATCGTGCTCGATCAGCACCACACGCAGCCCGCCGAGCACCCCTTGCAGGATGACCAGGAGAAGGGCGGCTCCTCCCAGCCAGCGCATCCCGATTCGGCGGTCCGAGACCCAAAGGGCCGCGGCCGTCAAGACGGTCAGTATCCCCACGGCCGAGCCGAGAAGCCGATGCGTGTGCTCGAAGAAAACGTCTCCCACCATCCGGGAGAAGGGAAAGAGGAACATGTTATAGCCGAAGGTGGTGGGCCAGTCCGGGACGGCGAGGCCCGCCTTCAGGCTCGTGACGAGCCCGCCGGCGAAGATCAGGGCCAGCGTGGCGGCTGTGGTCAGGAGCGCAAGGCGGTGGGGCCACCCGCCTCCCGCCGGCCGCGGGGAAGGGGCCGGTTGCGCGCTTTGGGCCATGGGGAGGACTCCTCCGGGACCGGCTGCCTAGTGCACCGCTGCGCCCGCCTCCATCGCCCTCGTCTGGGGGGCCCAGTCGTCGCTTTCCTGGGGCACGCTGTACTCATAGGGCCCCCGCTGGACGACGGGGAGGGACGGGCCGAAGTTTCCGTGGGGGACGGGGGTGGGCGCCACCCACTCGAGGGTGTTCGCGTCCCAGGGATTCTGGGGGCCCGCCGCGCCCAGCTCGCCCATGGTGCGGTTCAGGTACAGGTAGATGGTGGCGAAGAACACGAAGAAAACGATCCCGGCGAGGGTCCGCACCCCCAGCCCCACCGGCTCGGGCTCGAGGACCAGGCCCTGGGCGGCGATCACGATGAGGCGGTAACCGATGAGGCCGACGATGGCCGAGGTCACCACCTTGGCCAGGGTGCGGAACCAAGCCGCGTTCCACCGCCAAAGGCTCGCGAAGAAATTCATGGCAAAGACAATCTGCGCCAGTCCCAGCCCCAGCGCGCTGAGGGTGATCATAATGTTGATCGGCTGTAAGTCTTGGAGGAACTCGTACTGCATGGGATTGTAGATCCGGCGCATGTGGCCGCCCACGCCGAGGATGTGCATCGGGAAGAAGGTGAGGTTGAAAAAGACGAAGGTCAGCCAGAAGTGCACATTGCCGAGGGATTGGTTCATCATCCGCCCGAACATCTTCGGGAACCAGTAGGTGATCCCGGCGAAGATGGCGAACACGCTGCCCCCGAACACCACGTAGTGGATGTGGGCCACGATGAAATAGGTGTCGTGAATGAAAATGTCCACCACGTTCGAGGCCATGTAGATCCCGCTCAGCCCGCCGATGACGAACATGGAAACGAAGGCGAGCGCGTGGAGCATGGGGGTGGTGAAGCGGATGGTCCCCCCCCAGAGCGTCCCGAGCCAGTTGAAGGTCTTGATGGCCGAGGGTACGGCGATGACCATGGTGGTGAGCATGAAGCTCGTCCCCAGGGCGGGATTCATCCCGCTCTGGAACATGTGGTGGCCCCACACGATCCAGGAAAGGAAGGCGATGGACACGATGGCATAGACCATGGCCCGGTAGCCGAAGACGGGCTTGCGGGAGAACACGGTGAGAACGTCCGAGCCGATCCCCATGGCCGGAAGGATGAGGATGTAGACCTCCGGGTGGCCGAAGAACCAGAAGAGGTGCTGCCAGAGAAGCGGCTCGCCCCCCTCGGCGGGATTGAAGAAGGTGGTCTCGAAGACCCGGTCGAAAACCATCATGGCGGCCGCCGAGCCCAGAACCGGAAGCGCCAGCAAGGAGAGGATGGCGACGACGAAAAGGGCCCAGATGACGAGGGGCATCCGGAACCAGGTCATGCCTGCGGTCCGCATGTTGATGATGGTGGTGATGTAGTTGATCGCGCCCATGATGGAGGAGAGACCCAGCACGAATAGGCTTACCGCCCAAAGGGTCTGGCCCATTTCGACCCCCGTATACTCGGCGATGGTCGAGAGGGGGGCGTAGCCCGTCCAGCCGGAGGCGGCGTGGCCGCCCTCCACGAAGAAGCCGGCCAGCATGATCAAGCCGCCCACAAACGCCGCCCAGAAGGAGAGCATGTTCAGCAGGGGGAAGGCCATGTCCCGCGCGCCGATCATGAGCGGGATGAGGAAGTTCCCGAAGCATCCCACCAAGATGGGCATGATCACCAGGAAGACCATGATGGTGGCGTGCATGGTGAAGAGCATGTTGTAAAAGCTCGGGGTGATGATTCCCGTCGGCATGCCATCGCTCTCGTCGGAAATCCATCCGAAGCCCCAGACGGGCGTCTCGGGCCAGGCGATCTGCCAGCGAAGCATGAGGGCGAGAAGCCCGCCCAGGATCATGAAGAGAAGGCCCAGCCAGAGGAACTGCTTGGCGATGGTCTTGTGGTCCGTGGAAAAGATATAGGAAGTCAGAAACGACTCTTCGTGGTGGGCGTGCGCGTCGTGGGCCGCGCCGGCTGCCATGGCTTCGCTCATTTTATCGGGTATCCCTCAGTTCAAAAGGCAACAAGAGCGTGGAATCGGCTTGGGAAGGTATGTTTTATCCGCCCCAGGTTTTTTGAACCCATTCGCGGTAGCTCGCTTCCGAGTGGACGGTCAATTTTCCGACCATTCCCGAGTGGCCGAACCCGCAGAGTTCCGCGCAGGGGATCTCGAATTCCCCCGTCTTGATGGCGGTGAACCAATATGGCATCGTCCGGCCGGGGAGAAGGTCCTGTTTCAGCCGAAGGGCCGGAACGAAAAAGCTGTGAATGACGTCCTCGCCCTTCAGGTTGATGAGGACGGACTTGTTCACCTGAACGTGGACCGCGTTGTCGAGTTCCTTGTCGTCATCGGTGCCGAATTTTCCGTCGGGGCCCGCGTACCGGACGATCCAATTGAATTGCTTCCCCGTCACCTCGATGACCATGTCCGGGTTTTCCGGCGGGTTGGACTTGATCCGGGCCCAAGACGAGTGGGTCATGAAGATGATCAGTACGAGGATCAGGGAGGGGATGATCGTCCAGGCCATCTCCAGCGTGCTGTTCCCATGGGTGTAGATTGCGCGGGTGCCGGGCTTTTGGCGGTATTTGACCAAAAAGATGATCATGAGAGCGGCCACGAGGATGAACGTGGCGGTAACGATGTAATCGATGAAGCGGAACAGGAAATCGATGTCTTTTCCTTCGAGGGAAATGTTTTCCGGAAGCCAACGCAACATGAAGGAAGGTCCTCATTGAATCGGGTTAACAATGAAAAACGCGGGCCGGAGCCCGGCGCTTTTCCGTGTCACGCCGGGGAGGCGGGCCGCACGCGGTCGAACCCCGCTTTTCGCCTCCGGGGTCGTAGAAACCGCGTGGAGTCTAAATGATAAAAAGGGAGGTTTCAAGCATTCGGCACTGGACAATTCGTGAGGAAAATTCCCCCGGCCGGGGGTTCGATTCCACGCCCGCCATTCGCTCGGGGCCGGGAGGGAGGCTTTTCCCCGGCCGGGGGCCGGCGGGCGAATTCGGGCGGGGTCGGGCGGGGGAGGATCCCTTTGGGTACGGGCGGGGGGGACTTTCCCCGGCGTCCAGGCCCGGCAGGGAGTTCAAGGCCGGCGGGAAGGTCCGCCCGCTTCACCGGAGATTGGCGCTCTTCCCCCGTTCATTCTCTTGACGGCCCAGGAGGCGATTCGGTAGATTTCCTGCCTGTGGGGGGTAATTTGCTCTGAGAAACGGTTTTTTTCCGGTCATTTTTCCCGCGCCTGTAGCTCAGCTGGATAGAGCGTCTGACTACGGATCAGAAGGTCGGGAGTTCGAATCTCTCCAGGCGCGCCAGACGAAATAATTTGGTATTATCGCCAATTCCGGCATGTGCTTTTTAGTTCAATTAAATCAATATTTTATTGGTCAGAAGACATTCCTCCCCCCGGGGGAGGCGCTCAAGGAGCGCCTGATAGGGGGATTCGAAGCCGTGAGCGCGTCGGAGATCCCACAAAACGCTTTTTCGGGAATATCAGGAAAGTATCTGATAATTCAGTGTTTGCCCCCACTTTGAGGAGAGGGCCCACCGCCGGAGAGAAAAAAATGGGTGGACACATTCAGATTTCGGCCCGAATGTGATATACATTTAGACGTCAACCAATCACACGTCCCTGGACAGGACGCCCGCCTGTATCAAAAGGGGATGTGGATTGATTCTCAGGCCCGAGCGGCTGCCTTCAAACATGAGGGTATGGGGGATTAACCTAGGCCGTTCGTTGCCGCAACCGATTTAAATTCAGACGATTAAATATGAAAATCGCCGGAAGTGGCGGGATTTGAGGTGCCGTCTTTCGTATTTCTTTCGTTTTAGATAGATTGCTTATGATAAATTTGTAGGAGGGTAGGAAGGGAGGATCACAATATATGGGAAAAATTAGACTCGCCATCGCCGGGGTGGGAAACTGCGCGAGTTCTTTGGTGCAGGGGATTTCCTATTACGGAAACGGAAACGGGAATCATTCCTATGCCACCGGTCTGATGCACCCGAAAATCGGGGAATACGGCTGCGGCGATATCGAAATCGTCGCGGCATTCGATGTGGATCGCCGGAAGGTCGGCCAATCTGTCGAAGAGGCGATTTTCGCCAAGCCGAATTGCTCGCAGATTTTTTGTTCCGAGATCCCCCCCACCGGCATCACCGTCCAGATGGGTCCGGTCCTCGACGGGGTGGCCGGGCACATGGACGAGTACGGGGAAGATGACTCCTTCCGGGTGGCGGAAGCAGAACCGGTGGACATCGGCCAGATCCTGGAAGAGACCCAGGCCGAGGTCCTGGCCTGTTATCTGCCGGTGGGCTCGGAGGAGGCGGTGGTCCACTACACCGAGGCCTGCCTGGAGGCGGGCGTGGCGATGGTCAATTGCGTGCCGGTATTCATCGCTTCGAACCCCGAATGGGCCAAGAAGTTCGAGGAGCGCGGCCTGCCCATCGTCGGGGACGACATCAAGAGCCAGGTGGGCGCCACCATCGTCCACCGCGTCCTGACCAGTCTCTTCCGCGACCGGGGGATGACCCTGGACAGGACCTACCAACTGAACACGGGCGGCAATACCGACTTCCTCAACATGCTGGCCCGGGATCGGCTCAAATCCAAGAAAATCTCAAAGACCGGCTCCGTGCAATCCCAACTCCTCGAGCCTCTCGAGGAGGGCAACATACACATCGGCCCCTCCGACTATGTGCCCTGGCAGAACGACAACAAGGTTTGCTTCATCCGGATGGAGGGCCGGGGCTTCGGCGATATCCCGATCGAGCTGGAAATGCGCCTCTCGGTTCAGGACTCCCCGAACAGCGCCGGCGTCGTCATCGACGCCATCCGGTGCGCGAAGATGGCTCTTGATCGGGACGTGGCCGGCTCGTTGGAGGCTGCCTCGGCCTACTACATGAAATCGCCCCCCAAACAGATGAACGACTCCGTGGCGAGAGAGCTTCTCCAAAAGTTCATCGAAGGGAATTCCAACTGAAATAATTTGTCCATTCTTTGAAAATGATTGTCGAGACGGCGCCGGCACCTCCGAGCTGGCGCCGGTTTTTTTGCCCATTTTCCGCCTTCGGGCGAACTTTCGGCGGAACAATTCCGCTCCGGTATCTGTTTAGGAAGGGAATACGTCATCCCAGAAGGTTGAAAGACGTCTTCTCACCGCCCGGCCCGCTCTTGGGGTTCTGCGATGATGAACGCCCGGCGGCGGACCCGGGGCGGATGAGACCCCAATTCATTTGGCGGAAACGGAGGATAGCGGACATACGAAGAAAGCGGAAAGTTTATGGGGCTGGACTGCTCGCACTCTTTTTTCTGATCGGTGGCGGCGCGGCGATCGGTCAGCAGAGGCCGGAGCGCGAGATCAAAAAGATCGCGAGAGACCTTTACCAGTTTCGGAACAAGTTTCACAACTCGGTGTTTCTCGTGACGCCGGCGGGGATCATCGCGGCCGATCCCATCAACGCCGAGGCCGCCCGCTGGCTGAAGGCGGAGCTCGCCAAGCGCTTCAATCAACCCGTCAAGTATCTCGTCTACAGCCACGATCAAGCGGACCACATCGCGGGCGGGGAGGTTTTCGCGGACACGGCCGTCGTCGTCGCGCACGAGAGGGCGAAAGCGGACATTGTTGCGGAGAAGCGCCCGACGGCGGTGCCGCAGGTCACTTTCTCGAATCAAATGACCATCGAGCTGGGCGGGAAGAAGGTGGAGCTGACCCATGTGGGCCGGAACCACTCGGACAACTCCATCGTGATGCGGTTCCCCGCGGAGAGAGTTTTGTTCGCGGTGGACTTCATTCCCGTCAAATCCATCAGTTTCCGCGATTTTCCCGACGCCTACATCCAGGATTGGATCGAATCCCTGAAAAGGGTGGAGGCGATGGACTTCGACATCCTGGCTCCGGGCCACGGCCCTCTGGGCCGGAAAGAGCACGTCGGGATGTTCCGGACCTACATGGAGGAGCTGCGGGCCGAGGTGGGCAAGCACCTGCAGGCGGGGAAGTCCATGGACGAGATCAAAAAGCTCGTGAAGATGGAAAAGTACAAGAACTGGATCGCACTCAACGTCGAGGGAATGGCCCGCCGCATCCAGATGAACCGCCGGGGAAACTAAAGGGAAAAGGCGGGGAGTTTTCCCGCAGAGAAAAGCCCCCGCATTTTGTTATCGAAGGTATATATTGCCAAATTAGAGCCGCAAGGTCAGAACGAAGGTGGGCTGCAGACGGCGGGCCGGCGGAGTGGACTAATGGCGCGTCCTCCGGGCCCTGCATCGCCATTGGTGGGAAACCTCAAAGTGGATCGCATTTGGCGAGGATTTCTTCGGAGAGCCGCGTCCCAGTTTCCCCATCAATGCTGCGGATCGAACCGGTCCGAGTCTTGGGGCGAAAGCAGGGTCGCTTGGATTCGCGCGACGCCCAAGTCCATCAAGCTCAGCAGCCCCACGAGCCGGTTCTCCACATCCACCACCGGCGCCTGCTTGTGACCGCTGCGCCGTAGGTGTCCCATGGCCTCGCGCAGGCTTTCATCCGGGCGCAACGTCGTCACCCGTCGCGTGGCGATCTCACCGACCGGGCCCCGCAGGTCCCGCCCTTCGTTGAGCGCGCGGTAGAGGTCCTCCTTGGTCACCAGTCCGGTCATCGTGCCCTCGCTGCTGATCAGCGGCAGGTTGCCGCGGCGCCGTTCGGCCAACAGCTGCAAGGCGTCGGCGATCGTGGCCGATTCCGGCAGCGACACCACCGGCTTGCTCATGACCTCGGCGACGGGCCTCGCCAGCAGCGCCTCCGGCCAGGCTTCGCCGCCCAGCTCCCCGACGGTGAGGTAGCGGAACGAGGTCTCGGTCAGCAACTGACGCAGCATCCCGAAATTCTCCACCGTCGCGTTGAAATCCCTGGCGTTCATCGCGAGGAGCGTGACGGGGGTCTTCGCCACCGCCGTCGTGGGATACCCCACTTCGAGCAGCAGCGACCTCTCGCCGAAATGGCTTCCGGGCTCCAGCTCCTCGGTGAACAGCACCTCGCCCGCATCGCTGCGCCGGGTCATCTCGACGGACCCTTGCTCGATGAGATAGAACGCCCTGCCCCGTTCTCCCTGGCGGTAGAGCACGTCGCCCGGCTCGAGGTGGATGCGAGCCACCTTTTTCGTCTTGGCCAGGTCGACGTAATTGATGTTGCGCGGGAAGAACACTTCCAGCGTCCAGTCCACGATCAGGCGGATCTTCCGCTCCAGTCCCGGCAGCTTCAACAGATGGATCGTCTGCGTCAGCCACCACGCGGCGAATCCGCTGAAGCGCACTCCATGCAACGAGCAGACCCCGTTGTGGTAGCCAATGGTCGCGATCTGGCCGGGACTCTTGTACCGGAACGCATCCGGCCTCCGCCCCGCCAGCGCCGCGTCGATGTTGCGGGCCGCATGGGAGCCGAGGCGGGTCGCGAACTGCGCCGTCGGCGGGCAGGTGCCGCCGAATCCGTTGGGGTTTTCGGAGCAGTCGCCCACGGCCCAGACGTTTTCGTGCCCTTTCACGCGCAGCATCTCGTCGGTGACCACCCGGCCCCTGGACCGCTCCACGGGCAGCGACCTGAGCACCGGGTGGGGCGCGTTGCCGACCGTGCAGACCACATTTTTGGCCTCCAGGCGCGAACCGTCATTCAACACAATGTACTCCCGGCTCACCGCGTTGACGCGCCGATTCAGCATCAACTCCATGCCCCGGCGCTCCAGCGACCGCTCCGCGAAGTGCCCGAGCCGATCGTCCAGCTCGGGGAGCAGGCGCTGACCGGAGTGGACCAGCGTGACCCGCAGCTTCGACCTTTGCATCGACCTGTAAAACCGCCGGGCCGATTTCGCCATGTCCAGGATCTGCCCGGCCGTCTCGACGCCGCTGTACCCCCCGCCCACGACCACGAAGTGCAGCAGGGACCGCCTTCGCTCGACGTTCGGTTCCAGGAGCGACTCTTCCAGCCGACGGATGATGGTCAGCCGCAGTTCCATCGCGTCGGCCAGCGTCTTCATGAACAGGCCGTGCTCCATCATGCCCGGCACCATCCGCATGTCGATGCCGCTGCCCATCGCCAACACCAGGTGGTTCGCGCACACCGGCTCCAGCGGCGGTCCCCCCGCCGAATCGAACTCCACCCGCAGCCGCTCCAGGTCGACCTTCGTCACCTCCGCGCGCCGCACCGTGCAGCGCCGCAACATCAGGCGGATCGGATTGATCACATGCATCAGGTTGACGCCTGCGCCCACCACCTCCGGCAGCAGCGGCTGGAAAAGAAAGTAATTCTCCGCACTCACCAGCAGAACGCGCCGGGTGCACTCGGTGCCCCACAGCTTTTGGAGCCGCTTGGCGCACGCCAGTCCCGCGAACCCGCATCCGAGAATGATCACTTCCCATTTTTGAGTCATGCCGCAAAATCTCCTCGGGGAAGCCGAATCAACGGGATGCCTCGAACGAGGCGGCGGTTGCATGGTGATATCGAAGGGGATGAGCCCTCTGTGCCGGTCAATCTATGCCCATCCGCGAAAAAGCGAATCCCAATTTCGCCCCTCGAGGTCGCAACCCGCAGGGTAGCATCGCCACCCACCGGAGCGCACATGGCAGGGCCGATGCGAAGGTGACCTTGTATCTGTCCCATATGAGCTCTTCCTTGTCATGCTGATAGGATAATGGATGCCGACTCCCCATGGTGAGTCGGCGCGGACGGGAGACCGCCGTCACCCGGGGCTGGATGGACCAGACCTATTTGAGGAACACCCGGGGCGGAAAGACCCTGCGCATGCCGGGCTTCACCGCTTTACCGATCACCACGAACATGCACACACATGGTTCGGCGGCAGGTTGATCAACTCGGCGGCCTTCTCCGCATCAAAGCCAATCATCGGACAGGAGTCGAATCCCATCGCCTTAGCCGCCAGCATCAGCGGTAGTTGTGCTTCGAACGCTCACGCCCGCTTGAGACGGCCCAAGAGCCTTTGTGCACTCGATGCCCCTTGCTCGATCTACTGCCAGTCCGAAAGTTGACTGCCGTTCTCGAAAAGCTCACTGTTTAATCGCCATTTCAACGTGTCGCTCATGTCTCCTTTAGTTTCCCTTGTCCTCGACAGCCAACGACAACTCATAGGTGTCGATGTCGTAAACGTAGCCGTAGACGTTGACATGTTGTGGCGTACCTTTCGATTCTCTCACCAGCCGGGTGTCGTGCTTCAATGACGTCACATAGTCGCTTATGCAGATGCTTTCACGCTCGTAGAGGCTGGAGATGTCCGTGTCATGCTCCTGCTTGTAGGCGTCGATAATACCGTCAGCAGTGAACGAGGTCGCACCGCAATGGGTGTGATGGACAATGACGATGGACTTGATGCCGAATAGGTGTTGTGCCACCGTAATCGAGCGAAGTGCATCTACCGCTCGGCCGCCTGCGACGACGACGTCGAAAAGCGATGTGGTCGAAGCAACCTTGTTTCCCCGTGCGTCGGTGACGATGCCGCCGGGGTAGACCTCACCGAACTCTCTAGCGACGGCCGCTGGAATGCCGACGGCACGCGGGTCGTAACAGTATATTACGACCGTTCTTAGGGGGACCGCCTTAGCGAACTCCTTTCGCACTGTCGGTTCGTGATAGCCCGGTTGTTTCGAAAACGCGTAGGTGTCGAAATCTTGTATGGGTAGGTTCATCGTGTAGCTCCTTACTTAGTTTCGTATACATTCTGAAAGACTTCGCCTGCTCGCTACTTCCTCAGGGATGTAGATGGAAGACCTTGTTCATGATCTTCCACTCCCCGTCGACTTTTAGCAGCGTGAACAAGTCGGTGTACCGGTGACCGGTCCAGTTGTCGAGTTCAAGCCGCACGGTGGCGACCGTGTCAATGAGGTCGATGCTGGCGATCCGGGCTTGGAGCCCCGTCGCCGGCCCGTCCCCGTCATTCCAGGCAAAGAGCTGCTGGATGGGGCCGGCGAACAGGTCGGCACCGGCATAGCCGAAGATCGTCGCGTCCTCGTGGAAGGCGGGTTTCATGTCGTCGCCTCTGCCGGACTTGGCGCCATCGACGTAGTGCTGGACGACCTTGGCGATCACGTCATACTCGCTCACGTTTGTAGTTGCATTACTCATGGGTCTTACTCCTCTCTTAGTGTCATAAATATTTCATTGACGATAAGCACCGCGTTTAGACCTGAATCATTCCGCCGTCAGCGACGAGGTCGGCTCCGGTGAAGTAGCTCGCATCGTCGGAGGCGAGAAACGCCACGGTCGAGGCGATTTCCCCGGGCTTGCCCATGCGACCGATCGGAGTCTGTTGGACGACCTGCTCGGCGAACGCGTCGACTTCGTCTTGGCTCAGACCGAGTTTGCCCACGAGCGGAGTTTCGATGAGCCCCGGACTGACGACGTTGACACGGATGCCGCGAGGCGAGAGTTCCCCCGCAAGCGTGCGGCCCAGCGAACGAACCGCCGCTTTCGTTGCCGAATAAATGCTCGTGTTCGGTAGCCCGGACTGGGCAACGACGGAGGCGTTGAGAATGACCGACGCACCTTCCGAGAGAAGCGGCAGGGCCTTCTGAACCGTGAAGAAGAGGCCTCGAACGTTGATGTTGAACAGACCGCCGAAGTGCTCTTCCGTCACCGCCTCGAACGGAACAAACGGTGCGATACCCGCGTTTGCAAAGAGCACGTCCACACGGCCGAACTGCTCCTGTACCTGAGCGAACAAGCGGTCCAAATCTTCGAGGTTCGCAACATCACCGCGGATGCCCGTAGCCCGGTCACCGAGTTCGGCGACGGCGGCATCCAGTGCTTCCTGGTTGCGGCCGGTGATAACGACCTGGGCACCGTCTGCGATGAACCGATGGGCGGTGGCCAGCCCGATTCCACTGCTTCCCCCGGTGACGACTGCGACTTTGTTGTTCAACTTGCTCATTGCTTTTCTCCTTTTCTTAGACCATTCGGTCTATGTTTGGGTAAAAAAAATATCAGGCTGTCTCCAGCGTCGCCAACGCCGCGTTTACAATGCTTCGCGGCACCGCCGGGGCATCCTGCACCCGTCCAATCAGGGCCAAGCCCTGCACGATTCCCATATACAGCCGAGCGAGGTCACGGATGTTCGTGTTCCCGTCCAACTCGCCCACATCCTGAGCTCGCTTAAACGTCTTGTAGAAGGCCTCCTCGATACCCTTGATGTGGTGGCGAAGAACTTCGGCCATCTCCGCATCATTGGTGCGGAATTGGGCCATGCTCACGCCCAGCAGGCAGCCCATGCTCTCCGGCATCGAATTGTACTCCTGACGCGCCCGCATCAACCGCCGGACATTTCCAAGCGGCGAACCCTCCTTGTTTAGCTCACTGAAAATCTGACGTACCACGCTATCCGAGTAGAGCTGCAGGGCCTTGATGAAAAGCTGCCGCTTGTTCCCGAACGTGTCGTAGAGACTCTTTCTGCCAATGCCCATCTGCTCCTGCAGTTCAGCCAACCCTGTCGCTGCGTATCCCTTCGCCCAGAAGAGCTGCATGGCCTTTCCCAGGGCCTCGTGCGGGTCGAATTGTTTGTCAGGTCCTCTGCTCATGTTTGAAGTATTGTATACATGGACCGACCAGTCAATGTTTTTCTTTGAGAATTCAAAAAAAAGTTTCCCGGCCGTCCTGTGCATGGCGAATTAGTGATTCTAGCTGAAAATCAGGCTTTTCTTCGCCTCGCGCCGCCGAATTGCGTTGGCTCAGGCCGCCCCGCCCCCGGCGGCGGAGGCCTCCTCGGGCGGGAGCCCGAGTTTCCGGCGAAGCTCGGCGTGCTTCTTGGGGGAAAGCGAGGACGCCCCCCCCTCGATGAGGGACCGCACTTCTTCCGCTTCTTCCCGCGAGAGCCGAACCCCGTGAAGGACGTGCTCCTCGAAAGCCTCGTACGCCATCGGGGCGACCGCCTTGGCCATCTGGGCGAGCACCTTTCCGTATTCGCGGATTTCCAGCTGGGCGTGCGCGTCCAGCCGCAGCCGGAGGAAGTGAAAGAGGTTGTGAAGATCCATCTGCCAGTACATTTCCGTGTACAGGCTGAGCGGCAGATTGACGCGGGCGAGCTCGCGGGCGATTTCATTCTCGAGCAGTTCCTCGTATTCGGCGTAAACCTGCCTCTGGCCGTGTTGGAGGATTTCCAGCACCTTGGCCCTTAGTTCCCGGGGGACATCCTCCTCCGATCTTCCCTGCTTGTTCCGTTTGCTCTGAAACCGCACGTTGCCCGGATCCGGAACGTAGAACTCGTCTTTCATGACGTTGTAGCGGCCGGAGATCTCGTTCAGCTTGGCCGTCCGGTGCCGGACCCACTGGCGCGCGACGAAGATGGGCATCTTGACGTGAAAGGTGAGCAAGACCTGCTCGAAGGGCGAGGTGTGGGCGTTCCGAATCAGGTAGTGGATGAGCCCCTTGTCCTCGCGGACCGTCTTCGTCCCCGCGCCGTAGGAAACCCGCGCCGCCTGCACGATGCGCGCGTCACCGCCGAGGTAGTCCACCAGCCGGACGAAGCCCTTGTCCAGGACGGGGTGCTCCTTGTCGAGTATGGCCTCGGCCTCGGGGCAAACGATGTGCGCCATGAAGCAACCGTTCGGAATCCGGGCGGCGGTGGGTTCGGCGCCGGAAAAGGGAATCTTCCATTGCGAGGCCGAAGCGTCACCGGATGGGACAGATGGGCAGGGCAGAGCCTATCGCCGGATTCCTTGCGGGGTCAAGGTGGGGTGCGGCGCGGGACCCCGGGCCCTGGGGAAAGGGCCGGGTGGGCATCGTTTCCCGCGCATCCCCCGAAGCGGTTCCGCCGGCGCGGGGAGGGGGAGGGACGCCAGCGGCCGCCTTTTCCCCCGCCGGCTTGGCCGAGGCGGCCCCGCTGCGGTGCGCGCGCCAGAGCGGCCCGGGGGACATACGGTGTCCCGTTCGCCGGATATCTCGCCATGTCGAATCCTGGATATAACCCCTTTTTCTTGATGTTTCCGGGAACATTTCCCGAATATCGGCGTCTTATCGGTGTTTCATGAAGAATGACCGTGAGGATTCCGGCGGGGCCGGATGGAATTTGGTTGCCAATTGGACGGCCCTTTGGGAGAATTTCGGGTTGCTGTGCGTGCCCTGAAACCGTTTCGGCTTCAGGGCCGGGCGCCGCTGGTCATGACCGGGAGTACCCATTTGAAACCGAATATGCGGATTTACCTGCTTCCGTGCCTCATTGCCTTCGCGGTGGGGATGATGCCGGGAGGGAAGGCGGAAGCCGGGCGCCCCCGCGGCGGTCCGGGAGGGCGGAGGCCCCCTCCCCTCGTCTCGGTGGGCAAGGTAATCGAGCGGAAAGTCCGGAACCGGCTCACCGCGGTGGGCACCGTCGAGGCCTACCGGACATCCATCGTGAGCAGCGAGATCCAGGGAATCGTGAAATCCTTCCCCCTGCGGAGGGGCGACCCCGTGGTGGCGGGGGAAACCGTCATCGCCCGCCTTCAGCGTACCGACATCGCGCTTGACCATCGCGTCTACCTAGCGGAGCTGGCCAAGGCCACGGAGGACTACCTGCGCCTCAAGCGGGGCAGCCGGAAGGAAGAGATCGAGGTCCTCAGCGCGAGGCTCGCCGACAGGAAAGCGCGCCTGAAGCGCGAGGAGCAGGAGTTCAAGCGCACGGAGGATCTCTACCGGCGCAAAATCCTCGACCGCTCCCGGTACGACACCGCCCTGGCGAACTACCAGAGCAGCAAGAGCCAGTTCACGGAGGCGGAGAGCAACCTCCGGCTCGCTGAGGCGGGGCCGCGCCGCGAGGAGGTGGCCAAGGCGGCGGCCGAGGTGGATCGCGTGAAGGCCAAGATGGCCATGCTGAAGGACGAGCTCTCGAAAACCGTCATCCGCTCCCCCCTGACGGGGTTTCTCACCGAGAAATACCTGGAGGTGGGCCAGTGGGTCCAAAAGGGCGGAAAGGTGGCCGAGGTGATTGAGCTCGGCAAGGTACTGGTGGTGGCCGCCATCTCCGAAAAGCAGATCACCCAGGTGAAGGTGGGGGGCATCGCCGAGGTCCGCCTCGACGCCATCCCGGGCCGGACCTTCAAGGGCCATCTGCGGCGCATCGTCCCCAAGGCCGATCCCAAGAGCCGGACCTTCCCGGTCGAGATCGAGCTTGAGAACACGCCCGATTTCGCCATCAAGGCGGGCATGTTCGCCCGGGTCTCCAAGGAGTACGGAGCGGAGAGCCACGCCATCCTGGTCCCCAAGGACGCTGTCATCCAGCGTCCCAGGGGAATGTCGGTTTTCGTGCTGGAAAAAGGGCGCGTCCGGGAGGTGTCCTTTCCCTCCGGGAAGAGCGTGGACTCTTTCATCGAAGCGCCCGCCGACCGGTTGAAGCCGGGCATGACGGTGGTGACGGTGGGGAACGAGAATCTCCGGAACGGCATGCAGGTGCAGGTTCGCGGTCAGGGCGGCCCGCGCGGGAGGTGGGGCGGCCCGCGGCCCGATGGCGCCCCCCGGCGCCCCCGCGCGGAACGGCCTCGGCGGGATGGTCCCGAAGGCGGGCAAAGCCGCTCGGGGCCGCGAAGCGGCCCGCCCGGCGGGGACGGGGAAAAGGAGACCAAATCCCCTGAACAGGGGGCCTCCGCAACCAATGGCTTGTTGGAAGCTCTCGCCGTGGTCCCCAACCTCGCCGCGGAGGTGGCCGATAAGACCGTCCGGTTTCTGGACGGGCTCTTCCGGGAGCAAAGCCCTCCGCCGGCCGCCGCGCGAGGCAAGGAGCAAAGGGCCTTCCGTCCTGCGCCGCCGGGGGCTTCCGGCGGCAAGCCGCCCCGGGAGAAAAAATCGCGCGGAGGCCAAGCGCCATGAACACGGTCTTCCACGCCGCCGCGGGCGCCTCGCTCGGGGCGGCGGTCCTCGGCCCCGAGGCGGGCCCGGCCGAGCTCGCCCTCTGCGCCGCCGCGGGCTCCTCGCCCGATTGGGACGGGTTGCTGCTTTTCCATGGCCGGGAGCTTTTCTTCCGCTATCACCGGAGTCTCACCCACAGCGTCTTGGGAGTTCTCGCCGGGGCTCTTCTCGCGGCCGGGTTCCTCTCCTCGTACGGGGGGTGGGACTTCTCCCGGGTGGCCGGGCTTTGGCTTCTCGCGGCGGGCGGCCACACGCTGGTCGATGTTTTCACGAGGTCGGGGGTGGCCCTTCTCCATCCATTCTCTGATGAAAGATGGCGCGTCCCGGCGCTCCCCTGGGGCGGGGTTCCGCTGACGGCGGGCGCGCTCTTCGTGGTCCTCTGGGCGCTCGCCTTCCCGGCGGCCGCCCGCCCCGCGGCGGCGGCAGGGCTCGCGGGGTTCGCGGCCTACCTCCTCGTCCGGTGCCGGAACCCCCGGCCCCACGATCGGTTGAGCCGGTGGTGGTTTGACCGGGTGTACGGGCCCGCCGGTGCCGGGAAAAATTTCCACTCCGCGTCCGATTCTCCCCGAAACGGCGAAATTTCACAGAAGCTCCGATGAACATCGTCCGGGCCTGCGTGCGCAATCCCGTCACCACCCTGGTGGGGGTGATCCTGGCCGTCCTCTTCGGGGTGATCAGCCTTTTCCGGATTCCCGTTCAGATGATCCCGACGGTGGACCGCCCGGTCATCAGCGTCCGGACCGATTACGACGGTGCGGCCCCGCTCGAGGTGGAGGAGGAGGTCACCAAGCGGCTCGAAGAGCGGCTCACCTCGGTTGAGGGTCTGATCGAGATGCGCTCGACCAGCAGCGAGGGGCGCTCTTCCATCACCCTCGAGTTCGACTGGGGGACGAACAAGGACATCGCCCGGCTGGACGTGTCCGAGAAGCTCGGCCGGGTGCGGAGTCTGCCCGAGGACGCCGAGCGGCCCCTCATCCGGGCGGTCAACTCCGACGAGGCGCAGCCCGTCGGCTGGATCCTGCTGGAGACGAGCCGGCTCATCAACGAGGTGCGCATCGAGGCCGACGAGGTGATCGTCCCCAAATTCGAGCGGGTGTCCGGGGTGGGGGACGTGTGGTTTTTCGGCGGCGAGGAGCGCGAGGTGCACGTCACCCTCGACTACCCGGCCATGAGCGCGCGGAACGTCACGGTGGGCGAGCTCCGTGCGGCCCTCCTGCGCGAGAACCAAAACACCAAGGGCGGGAACATCGACGAGGGGAAGAAGCGCCACATCGTCCGCACCGTCGGGAACTTCACCGATTTGGATCAGCTCCGCGACACCATCGTGGTGCGCCGCGAGGGCGGACCCGTATACCTGCGCGACATCGCGCGCGTCTCTTTCGGCTACGAGGACGTGGCGCGCTACATGCGCGCGAACCAAAGGCCCGCCCTGGGCTTCGGGATCATCCGGAAGACCGGCTCCAACACCATCGAGGTCATGGAGGGGGTCAAGAAGGTCATCGCCGAGGTCAACGATCTCTACCGGGGCCGCGACATCCATCTTCGCCAGGTGTACGACGAGACGGATTACATCTTTAATTCCCGGAGCCTGGTAATCAACAACATCTACATCGGCGGGGCGCTTGCGATCGCCGTTCTGCTTGTGTTCCTCGGAAGCGTTTCCAGCGTCGTCGTCATCGCCATCGCCATTCCCGTGACGATTGTCGCTACTTTCATCTTCATCTTCGCCTTTGGCCGATCCATCAATGTGATCTCGCTTGCGGGGCTCGCCTTCGCGGTGGGCATGGTGGTGGACAACGCCATCGTCGTCCTGGAAAACGTCTACCGGCACCGGGAGATGGGGAAAGACCGCTGGCAGGCCGCCGTGGACGGCGGTTCCGAAGTCTGGGGCGCGATCCTCGCTTCCACCCTGACCACCCTCGCCGTCTTCATTCCGGTCATCTTCGTGCAGGACGAGGCGGGCCAGCTCTTCCGCGACATCGCGATCGCCATCAGCGTCGCGGTCGGGCTTTCCCTGATCGTTTCCATCACGGTCATCCCCATGCTGAGCGCCCGCCTCCTCAGTCGATCCAACCGCGTCTCGATTCTCGCGCGGATTATCGGCTTTCTGGGCGTTTATGCCCTCGGGAACCTCTTGCGGCGGCTCGCCGTCTGGCAGGTGCGCTTTTTCATGCGGGGGGTCATCCGTCGGATCCTCTTCGTCGTCGCCGTCACGGGGGGCGCCCTGGTTCTGGCGTGGCACTTCTTCCCCCCCATCGACTACCTGCCGAAGGGAAACCGCAATTTCATGTCCACCGCCTTGCGGACCCCGCCCGGCTTGAACCTGGAGCAGCAGGACAAGACCGTGCGCGAGCTCGAGGGGCGCTTTGCTCGCATTCCCGAGATCGACCGCTTCTTCGCCATCGCGCGCACCTCGCGCTCCTTCATGGGCATGATCGCAAAGGAGGAGCACGCGGATCAGGCCTCCATGCGCCGGCTCACGCGCAAGCTCTTCGGCATGGTGCAGGGGATTCCCGGCGTCCAGGCGTTCGTCTCCCAGGCCTCGCTTTTCCGGCGAAGGGGCAGCGGGTTCATCGGGGGGATCAACCTGTCGGTGGCCATCACCGGGGACAGCCTGGCCGAGATCCAGCGCATCGCCGCCGAGGTGGAGGCACGCGCGCGGCAGCTGCCGGAGGTCCAGTTCATCAACAGCAGCTTCGAGCTGGCCAACCCCGAGCTCCAGGTCCACGTGGACCGGGAGAAGGCGGCGGATCTGGGCCTTTCGGTGAGCGAGCTGGGCAACGTCGTCGAGACGCTCGTGAACGGCACCCGGGCGGGCGTCTTCCGCGACCGTGGCAAAGAGCTGGATATCGTGCTGCGCGCCCCCCGCGAGCGCTTCCAGCGGACGCAGAGCCTCGAGGACGTCATCCTCTACACCCCGACCGGCCAGCCGGTTCCGCTCAGCCAGATCGCCGAGGTGCGCCACGCCGTGGGCCCGACGCGGATCCAACACGTGGACCGGTACCGGTCGGTCGAGCTCACGGTGAACGTGAAGGAGACCATCCCGCTCCAAGTGGCCATCGACCGGATGAAGCAGCAGGTGATCGACCCGCTCCGCGCCAGCTTGCCCCTGGGCTACGGGGTGGAGGTCACCGGCCGGGCAAAGGATCTGGAGCGGACCTGGAACTCGCTCAAGTGGTCGTTCCTGCTCGCGCTGCTCATCACCTATCTCCTCATGGCGGCGCTCTTCGAGTCTTGGAGCTATCCCCTCATCATCATGTTCAGCGTGCCCCTCGCCGCGACGGGGGGCGTCGTCGCCGTCTTTTTCATGAACCAGATCGAGCCCTCGGTGAAGATGGACACCCTCACCATGCTCGGCTTCATCATCCTGACGGGCATCGTCGTGAACAACGCGATCCTTCTCGTGCACCAGGCCTTGAACCACCACAACGCGGGAATGGATATGCGGGAGGCCATTCTGGAGAGCGTGCAGGACAGGATGCGCCCCATCTTCATGACCACCACGACCACCGTCTTCGGCCTCCTGCCTCTCGTCGTCGCGTCCGGCTCGGGCAGCGAGCTCTACCGGGGGCTCGGCTCGGCCATCCTGGGCGGGCTGGCCACCTCGACCCTCATCACCATCGTGCTCATCCCGGTGATTTTCTCCCTCTGGGTGGACCTGCTCGGTTGGCTCCGGCCCTCGAAATTGGGGCCGCCCGCCTTCGGGCGGGGGGGACAGGAGCCGGCGTTCGCCACCCCCGGGGGAAGGACCGGCGGCGGGGCGAACGGCGCTCCCGCGGAAGCAGAGCGGCCCGAGACGATCCGGGGGGACTAGCCCGCCGCGCCGCGCGATTCCGGCCGCTCGCCGCATCCGAAACGAAGCAAAATCCATTTTGAGAAGCGAAGAAATTGCGCCTCACCCGGCGGATTCCCTCCCCCGGGCCGCCGCCCCCCGCCCCCCGGGCCCCGCTCCGCACCCCCTCCCATTCATGTGCCGAAGCCACGCGGTGCGGCCGGGGCCGGCGGAAGAAGAATCCAGAATTTCGAGGAGGAAAAATTCGAAAAATACCGGATATTGTGATGAATTTCACAACCCGGCTCTTTGGCGGAGGGATGGGGCATGGTATTGATGAGACCGGGGTGAAACGGATCTTTTGAAGTTTTTTTGCAATTCCCTCCTCGGGGCAGTGAAAGAAATATGCAGGGCGAAAAGCTGAGAAATTTTTTGGAGGAGAGCGCGCGCGAGGGCGGGAAGCTGGCGCTTGAGCACTTCGGGCGCGTGCGGGCCGAGCCGAAGGGGGCGAGCATCGTCTCCGAGGCCGACCGGGCGGTGGAGCGCCTTCTTGTCTCGCGGATCCGCGCCAAGTTTCCGGCCGACTATATCCTCGCCGAGGAGAGCGGTGCGAACGGACCCGCCCACCCCCGCCCGAACACCCGGTGGTGGGCGATCGATCCCATCGACGGGACGCTGACCTACTTGTGCAGAATGCCCTTTTGGAGCATTTCGGTGGCCTGTCTGCGCGGGGGAAAGGTGGAGGGAGGGGCGGTGTTTCTTCCTGTCCATGAGGAAATGTACTCTGCCGTGGCGGGCGGGCGGGCAACGCGGAACGGGGCGGCGCTCTCCCCCCTTCCGCAGGAGCCCGCTGACCCCCACAGCCTGATTTTTGTTCCTTCCTCCCGCGTAGAGGGCCTGCGGATAAAAAAACCGCGCCTCCGCCTCTCGGTCTCGGCGGTGAGCTGCCATCTTCTCTTCGCCGCGGCGGGAAGCGCCTTTGGGGTGGTGGTCGAACCGGTCCGCGCCTACGACATCGCGGCGGCCTCGCTCATCCTCGAGCGGGCGGGCGGTGCCCTTCGGTACGCTTCCGGCGGGGAGATCGATTTCGCGCCGCTGGCGGACGGCAGGCGGATGCCCGAGCCCGCCGTCGGGGCGGCGGCCGGCCGGGTGGACTGGCTTCGGGACCAGGTGAGTTGGGAAAAAGAATAGCCGGCGGGCGATCCTGCTGACTACCCCAGCGGCCCTCCGCCCGCCGATGGGATGAGCGCGGCGGAAAGCTCGCCCAGCGCGAGCTCCACTTCTTCGCGGACCCACTCGTCGATTCCTGCGTAAAGGCGCCCTTCCAGGGCGAGGCGCGCCTCGGGCGAGCCCGTGCGTGCGCCGATCCGGCCCAGCGCCCACGCCGCGTGGCCGCGGGCCAGAAGTACCGGATGATAGAGCGCCCGGGCGAGGACGGGGACGGACTCTTCGCCCCCCGCGTTTCCGAGGGCGACGGCCACGTTCCGCAAAAATCCGTCGTAGCGGGCGCGCATGAGGGCGGTTCCCCCGAAGCGTTTCCGGAAGGCGGCCTCGTCCAGAGACATGAGCTCGACCAGGTCCGGCGCCCGGGCGCCCGGGCGCGGGTCGAAGCGGGGCTCCACCGCCACGGGGGCCTCCTCGTTCCAAGGGCATACCTCCTGGCAAATGTCGCACCCGAAAAAGAGGTTTCCCACCAGGGGGCGGAGCGCGCGCGGCATGGGCCCCCGCAGCTCGATGGTCAGGTAGGCGATGCAGCGTCTCGCGTCCACCACCCCGGGCGCGATGATGGCGCCGGTGGGACAGGCCTCGATGCACTGGGTGCAGGTCCCGCAATGCTCTTCGGCGGGGGTGTCCGCCGGGAGTCGGCAGTTCAGGAGAAGGGTTCCCAGGAAAAAGTAGCTGCCCAGACGCCGGTTGAGGAGCAGGGAGTTCTTCCCCTGCCAGCCGATCCCCGCCCGCGCGGCGAGATCCCGCTCGAGGATGGGTCCCGTATCGACATAGGTGCGCCCTTCGATGCCGGGGTCTATCTCTTGAAGCTCGCGGAGTACGCGCAGGAGGCGCTTCTTGATGAATTTGTGATAGTCCCCCCCGTGGGCATACCGGGCGATGCGTCCCGTCACGCCATCCCGCGCCGCCGTTTCGGCGGGCTGCTCCTCGGGGTTGTAGCGCATGGCCGTTACGAGGGCGGAGCGCGCGCCGGGCCAGAGCCGCTGCAGATCGGCCCGCACCTCCGGCCTTCGGGTGAGGTATTTCATTTCGCCCGCGTAGCCGCGCCGGATCCATTCCAGATACCGCCCGAAGGCTTCCTCCAGCGCGACGGGGGCGATCCCGGCGAGGTCGAAGCCGTGGGCGCGCGCGAGCCGCTTGGCGGCGTGGGCGAGGGATCGGTGCGGCGCGTCCCCGGCGCTCCCGGACCCGGGACTTGCGGGGATCAGGGGAAGGAGGGTCATGGCGAAACCTTCCGGGCCGCGCCCATGACCTGGGCCCGGGCGGTGAAGGAGCGGCCGGATTCCTCGAAGTAGCGCCGGATGCCGTCCCAGCGCCCGTCCGCGCGCCACTTGCCGGCCGCCTCTCCGTTTTTGAAGTATCCGCGGAGGGCGTCCGAGGGAGCGGAGAACTCGATGACATCTTTCTCGAAGCGGAGGAGGAAGGGCTCGAGGCCGTTCCCGGCGAGGGCGCGCTCGATTTCCCCCTCGCTCATGGCGAAGGCGCTGGACCGGCCGGACTCCTTCCATTGCTCGGGGTGGAGGGCGCAGAAGGCGAAGACCATGCCCGGGGGAAGGGCCCTCGCGGCGCGCTCGACGATTCCGGCGCCCATGCAAAGGTGGGCGGTGATGAGCCCGGGTCGCCCCCCCTCCAGGCGGGGGGCGTATTCCTCGCGCTCGACGTCCATCTGGACGAAGCGGGCCCCGGAGAGGTTCTCGCATCGGGCGCGCTCGCGCGCCGCCGCCAGGGCGGCGGGGTCGCGGTCCGCCCCCACCGACCAGCCGCCCCCCGCCCAGCGGGAGGCGAGGGCGAAGGTCATGCGCCCCTCCCCGCATCCGAGGTCCAGGTGTCCCCCGCCGGGGGGAAGGGCCTCGCGGGCCGCTTCGAGCCAGGCCGCGGCGATTCCCCCGCCGGTGGCGAAGGTCTCCCCTTCCCGGTAGGGCCGGGTGCGGACCTGGCGCTGCCAGCGCGCGCGGGCGGCGGTCGCGGGGTTCATTCATGCTCCGGGTGAGGGGAAGCGGGCCGCGCTGAGGGGCTTGCGGAAGTTCAACGAAAAACGCCGCCGGCGCCCGGCGGCGACCTTCCGCCCAAGATGCGGCCTTCCAACCGTCGGGAAAATCTTGGAGGCGGGGCGGGATTCTGTCAAGAAGCGGATTTCGGTCGGTTTTCTCCCTTCTGTCGTCCTCTCCGCCGTTTCGCGCCCCCCTCATTAATGGTACCTAATGGAGCGCATTGGTTTCCGCCGGGCGCCCCCGGCGGCGGCGGGAGCCTTCGCGCTCCGGATTCGACGGGCCGGGCCGGATCCATCCCCGCCCTTTTCGGCAGGGACCGGCGGACGGGGCGCTCGCGGCATGGGAGGGAAGGTGGGCGAGGAGAAACCCGCGGTTGGTCCGATAGCCCGGAGGCGGAGAATTTTTTGGGGGGTGGCCGGAGCGGCTTTCCTTCTGGCTTTGGCGGGCATTTACTTTCGAGTTGAACTGGGCGAGGGAGCGGGGTTTCTCTTTCGGGTCCTCGATCGGAAGGAGAATTTCCGCGCTGGATCCGCTCCTTCGGGGCGTGGGGCCCCTTCGTCTTCATCGGCATTCAGATTCTCCAGATCGTATTCTCCCCCATCCCGGGCAAGCTCACGGGGTTTTTCGGCGGCTACATTTACGGGACGTTGGTCGGGTCGATTTACAGCACCATCGGCCTGAGCGCGGGGAGCTGCCTGGCCTTCGTCATCGGCCGGCGGCTCGGCCGGCCGATCGTTGAAAAATTGGTCAGCCGGAAAGTTCTCGAAAAATTCGACTTTCTCACCGACTACAGGGGCGCGCTGCTCGCTTTCGTCTTTTTCTCGATCCCCGGATTTCCGAAGGATTACATGTGTTACCTCCTCGGGCTGAGTCCGCTCCGGCTGCGAACCTTCTTTTTCGTCGCGACGGTGGGGCGGATTCCGGGAACCATCATGCTCAGCGCGCAGGGGGCGAGCCTGTACGATGAGCGGTACGGCCTCTTCTTCGCCCTTTTGCTCGTCGCCCTCGCCGCCGGGGCCGTCCTCGCCTTCTACCGGGAGCCCATCCGCCTCGCCCTTCAGCGGAAGGCGGACCGGCCGGGACGCCCGGGGGAGACCCCGGAAGCCTGAGGCTTTCGAGGCGGTTCCCAGGATCGCGCGGGTTTTCGATTTCCTCGCGGATGGGTTCTAAGTGTTTGCGTTCAATCGAATGGCGCGTTGACGGCGCCGCTGAGTTTTTCGCCCCGGAAAAAGCGGAGAATGTTCCCGAGGACGGCGGGAAGATCCACCTCCCAGGAACGGCAGGAGCCACCGCCGGTGTGCGGCAGCAGGACGGCGTTGGGCAACCCGCGGAGCGGGCTCGAGGCGGGAAGCGGCTCTTCGCGGTAGACGTCCAGGCCCGCCATGGCGATTTGCCCCTCTTGGAGGGCGAGGGCGAGCGCGTCTTCGTCCACCACCCCTCCGCGCGCGACGTTGATGAGGGTGGCGGTCGGCTTCATGCGCGCGAGTTCGGCGCCGCCGATGATCCCTTCCGTCTCGGGGGTGTGGGGCAGGACGAGGATGAGGTAGTCCGCCTCGGCGAGGAATTCGCCAAAGGGCAGATACGCCGCGCCGTATTTTGATTCGACGGATTTCGGGTGCCGGTTGCGCTGGTGGTAGAGGATTTCCATTTCGAACGCGCGGCAGCGCTTGGCGACCTCCATTCCGATGTCGCCCAGTCCGAGGATGCCCGCCTTGGCGCCGCAAAGCTCCGTCACTCCTGGGATGTTGGCCCAGTTTCCCTGGAACTTCCATTGGTCCGTCCGGACGGGCTCGATCCCCATCTCGAGGTAGGCGGCCCCGGCGGTGGCGTTGTGGCCGGGAATCACCTTGCGGGCGCAGGCGAGCATCAAGGCGAGGGCCTGCTCGGCCACCGAGGCGTTCCGGAAGAGGGAGATCGCCGCCACCGGAACGCGGCGCTCGGTGGCGGCGGCCACGTCGATGTTCTTGAGGTTGAGGCCGTGCTTTTGAATGAGCCGCAAGGAACCGGCCGCGCGAATGAGGTCGCCGGGAAGGGGGGCTTTGTACCAGAGCATGGCCTCCGCCCGGGGGGCGAGGGAAAAGAGCGCCTCTCTCCCCCTCTCCTCGTAGCTGAGGATCTCGAAGGGGGCGGCGGCCGGATTCTTCCGGACGCGCGGGAGGAAAGAGCCGGATTCCGAATCGACGAGAAGGCGGATGGGCTCTTTCAAAGGAAATCCTCTCCCGGTGGAGATGCCTCCGGCGAAGAAGAACGAGGCGTTTCAAAGCCGCTACCTATCCGGTTTCCCCCAAAAAGGCAAATTCAGGGAAGTGCCCCCGCTCCTCCCGGCATTCCCGGGATGAGGCGCCGGGCGCACCCCCCGCGCAAAGCGGCCTCCCGCAAGTTGACGATATCCGCAAATATGTATTATAGGAATATTCTATATATTGGAGGGTTTCGTGCCGGAATACGAATACGTCCGTTTTCGTGAAATCTCGAATTGCAAAGGGTAGTCCGTGAATATCCGCCACCTCGATATCTTTTGCCGCATTATTGAAACCGGGAGTTTTTCCCGCACGGCCAAGGCGCTGGGACTCGCCCAGCCTACGGTGAGCGGGCACATCAAAACCCTCGAAGACGAGCTCGGGGTGCGCCTCTTCGACCGCCTCGGACGGGTTGCAGAGCCGACCAAGGCGGGGCTGGTGCTTATGGATTACGCCAAAAGAATGATCCAGACGCGCGACGAAGCGAAGCTGGCGATCGAGGAATACCTCGGCATCATCAGAGGCCAGCTTATCGTCGGCGCCAGCACGATTCCGGGCGGCTACCTTCTCCCAATCTGCGTGGCGAAATTCAATCGCGACCATACGGATGTCGCCATTTCCATCGAAATTCTCGATTCGCGGAAGGTGATTGAAGGCGTTATCGAGGGCGATTTTCAGATGGGGGTTGCGGGCGCCCGGATTTCACATAAACATCTGAAATATAATAAATTTACGGCGGACGAGCTTATCCTGGTGACGGCGCCCGAGGGGGCTTTGGCGCGGAGGAAAAAGGTCCGTGCGGGGGAGCTGAAAAAGGTTCCGATGATCGTGCGCGAGGAGGGCTCGGGAACGCGCCTGGCGGCGGAGGAGAGACTCCGGGAAATCGGCTTCAACCCCGCGTCGGCAAACGTGTCCGCCGTCCTGGGAGACGCCCAGGCCATCCGGAGCGCCCTGAAGGCAGGGGTGGGCGTTTCCATCGTTTCCCGGTTTTCGGTGGAAGAAGACCTGGAGAGGGGGACCCTCCGGGAGGTGGCGATAGAGGGATTCTCCTGCATCCGCGAATTTTACTCCGTGGTGAACAAGTCGCGCAGCATGACCCCGCTTTGCCGAAGTTTTCTGCAATTCATCCATGAAGGAGATGCCGGCGGCCTCGGAGCGGACGGCCGGGGTTGATCCGGGCAAGGGAGCGGGGGGGAGGGTGGGCGGCCCCGGGTGCGGGCGGCCAAGCCTTCCCGGTGGCAAAAATTGCCCGCCGGAGAAAGGGGGCAATGCCGCTCCCCCGCGAAGGGAATCTCTTAAGTCATTGCAAATAAAAGCGTTCCCTGATTCGGCCGTTCGGTACGATACTTGCTTTTTTCAGGGGGGATTTCCATTTGTCCTGAACTGGAGGAGCCGGCCATGTGGCCAAACGGCAAAAAGGGCGTTCGCAGAAAGCGCCCGGCTTGGGGAAACCGTCTCCGGGCCGCCTGGGCGCCTCCCTTCTTATTGGTCTGGCTGTTTCTTGTTCCGGCTCTCTCGGGGTGCGCATCGGTTCCCGGGCTCGATGAGGAGGGGAAAAAGCCTGAACCGCTCCGGCTTCCTGTCACCCTCAAGGCTGTCCCGCGCCGTGTTTTGGTGGCTCCGTACGATGCAGTGATCTGGCTCTGGAATCAGCCGGGCGGGAGCGCCTCGGGCTCCGTGCGGGTCGGGAAATTGCCTCCCGGCACCGAGGGCTTCCTCGTCGCTTTCGAGCCTGTCAGCGAGAGCAGAGAGCTCTGGCATCAAATGGGGTTGGGAGACCTCCGGCGCACGTCTGTCGCCTGGGTCAAGGTCCTCACCCCGCGCGGGGAAGGATGGGTGCGGACGGAATTCGTCGAGCCGCGCTAGCGGGGGATTCCCGCGCCCCGGACTTTCCGCTTTCCTGTAAGAAATCCTTTCATCCGGATCCCTGGACCGGCGGACGCCGGCGGGTGTTTTTTCCGGCAAAAATGCCGGGGGCGAGGATTCGCGGTTTCTCCCGGCGCGCCCGCCCAAAGGAATTTTTCCCGCTTCCGGGAATGTTACCGGCGCTTTCGTTGTTTTTCTATAAATTGACAGGGGGGAAAGGGCTTTCTAGGATGGTGTTGGCAATGGGAGGCGGGAGGAAGCGTGCCTCCCTCTTTTTTCGTAAGGGGTCCCCGTGCGCGTCATCCTGATTGCCGGATTCACATTTCTATTCCTGACGGTTTCGGCGAAAACGCAACCGACCGGTGCGGGTGAAATGCAGAATGCCAAGCTGGTTGCGATCCAGAGCGAGCGCTTGCGGACGATGAAAACGATCAACAAAATTTTGATCGGTGTCATGGTCAACGTCCGGCGGGGGAACCTTTCGGAGGTCGCCAAGGGGGCGGGGACGGTCACCGGCCTGCTGGCGAAAATTCCCTCCCTCAGCCCCGAGGGCAGCGATATCGGCGAGACGCGGATCAGGCCCGAGGTATGGGAGAATTTCGACCATTACAAGGAACTGGCGCAAAACGCCGTGGCCGCAGCGAAAAAGCTCGGAGAAACCGCGGCCTCCGGCGATCGGGCGTCCACGAAGAGCGCTTTCGCTCTTCTCGCCGGGGCTTGCAACCAATGCCACAATCCCTACCGCAAGAAAAAGAACACCGAGGGCTGACCTCCGCGCGCGCGCCCTTCGGCCGCCGCTTGGCGTTGGCCCTCCTCGCGGCCTCCCTGCTGTCGGGCTGCGGCGCGCTTCCTTTGGGCGAGCCCCAGATTCCGGGCGCCCGGGGGCTCCTCCAGGCGCTGGCGCGCTTTCAGGACACGGTGAGGTGGAAGAACTGGCCCTATCTGCTCGAAGGATTTTATCTCCCCGACCACGCCAAGGAGGTGAGTGAGCGGTTCGGCGGAGACGCCGGCCGCTGGTTCGGGGCGGGGATGGGCGGCGCCCTCTTGGCGAAGGAAAACGGCAACGCCCGACGACGCCTCTGCGTTCTCGCCCTGCGGGAGAAGCGCATCTCCCCCCGGTTTTCCCCCCACTTCGTCGTCTACTACCGCGTTCAGCGCGAGCCCTGCGAGGAGCCCCTCGACGGCCTCCCCCGGGGGGCCTCCGACGGGCGGATGGAATGGGGATACGAAGTGAAGGAGCGCCGGTGGGTGCACCTCCGGCCGGTGGGGTGAGGGGGAGAGTTGAACCGGAAAAAGGGCGCCGCTGAAATTTCCTGAATCTTTTGCGCGGACGGGGGGACGGATGCCTGAGAGCTACCCCCCGAGCTTTTCCTTCAAAGCTTCCTGGACGGCGCCGGGGCTGGCCTTGCCTCCCGTGGCCTTCATGACCTGGCCGACGAAAAAGCCCAGCAGCTTTTTCTTTCCCCCTCTGTAGGCCTCGGCCTCCTCCGGGTTGGCGGCGAGGACCTCCTCCACGACCTGGCCGATGGCCCCGGCGTCCGCGATCTGGCGCAGGCCCTTGGCCTCGACGATGGCCTCCGGCTCGGCGCCGCTCTCCGCCATTTCGTCGAAGACGGTCTTGGCGATTTTTCCGCTGATGGTCCCGTCCGCGATGAGGCGGACGAGCTTGGCGAGGCGGCCGGGCGGAACGGGGCATTCCGCGATGGGGATCTTCCGCTCGTTGAGGAGGCGGAGCACTTCTCCCATCACCCAGTTGCTCACCGCCTTCGCGTTTTCGCCCCAGGCCGCCTTCGCCGCGCTCTCGAAATAGTCCGCCAGGGGGCGCTCGCTCGTTAAGACCTCGGCGTCGTACCGGGGAAGGGCGTAGGTTTCCTGGAAGCGCGTTCGCTTGGCGTCGGGAAGCTCGGGGAGGGCGGCGCGCACCTTGTCCAGCCACTCGCGGTCCACTTTGAGGGGCACCAGGTCCGGGTCCGGGAAGTACCGGTAGTCGTGGGCGTACTCCTTCGTGCGCATGGGGAGGGTCGCGCCCGCGGAATCGTCCCAGAGGCGGGTTTCCTGGCGGATGCCCCCCCCTGCGGCGAGCGTTTCCCCCTGCCGCTTCTCCTCATACTCCAGGGCGCGGCGCAGGTTTCGGAACGAGTTCATGTTCTTAATCTCGACCTTTTCGCCGAGCTCGCCGGAACCCACGGGGCGGAGGGAGATGTTCGCGTCGCAGCGGAGGCTTCCCTCCTGCATGTTCCCGTCGCAGATGCCGAGGTAGCGGACGAGGGTGTGGAGTTTCCGCAGGTAGGTCTCGGCCTCCTCGGGCGAGCGCAGATCGGGCTCGCTCACGATTTCGAGCAGCGGGACGCCCGCCCGGTTGAGGTCGACGTAGGAATGGCCGGGATCGCCGAGCTCCTCTCCGTGAATGAGCTTGCCCGCGTCTTCCTCCATGTGGATCCGGACGATGCGGATGCGCCGCTCCTCCCCTCCCTTCGTCAGGATGCGGATCTCCCCCCCCTCGGAGATGGGCTCTTCGTACTGGCTGATCTGGTATCCCTTTGGCAGGTCGGGATAGAAGTAGTGTTTCCGCGCGAAGCGGCAGACCGGGGCGATCCGCCCGCCCACGGCGAGGCCGAGCCGGAGGGTGTAATCCACCACCTGCCGGTTCAGCACGGGCAGGACGCCCGGCAGGCCGAGGTCGACAGTGCAGGTGTTGGCGTTCGGGGCGGCGCCGAACGCCGCGCTCGATCCGCAGAATATCTTGCTCTCCGTCCTGAGCTGGGCGTGGACCTCGAGGCCGATTACCGTTTCGTATTCCAAGGGAAGCCTCTCTCTACCCCTCGTTGAGGCGGTCCTTCAATCGGCCGATGACGGCTTGGGTGAACTCCACCGTTCCGAGCTTTCCGCCGAGGTCTCCCGTCGTCTCGCCCGCCTCCAGGCAGCCGAAAAGGCTCTTTTTGAGCGCATCCGAGGAGCGGGGCTCGCCGATGTGCGAGAGCAGGAGCGAGAAGGCGAGGAGAATGGCCGTGGGGTTCGCCATATTCTTCCCGGCGATGTCGGGGGCGGTCCCGTGCGCGGCGTCGAACATAGCCAGGCGCACACGGCCCTTCTCGCTGAAGGAGAGCGAGACCGAGGCCCCGAGCCCCAGGCTGCCGATCAGCCCGCCCGCGAGGTCCGAGAGGAAATCCCCGTATTCGTTGAGGACGAGGATCACGTTGTAATCCTCCGGACGCATGATCAGCTTTGCCAGAAGGGCGTCGAACAGCTCCCGGCGGTGCGTAACCTGGCCCGTGAACTGAATTTCTTTTTCGACGTCGTCCACGATGGACTCGAAAAGGCCGTCGGTCACGCGCTGGATGGTGTACTTGCTCGAGGAGGTGAGGAATTTCCGGTCGCGCGCGGCGATCGAAAAGGCGTACCGCGCGGCGTGCTCGCAGGTTTGGCGGTCCACCACGCGGAGACTCGCCGCGGCGTAGTCGCCGATCATCTGGCCCGGGTCGTCATACGTACCCCCCGTCGCGATCCGGATGATGTCCAGGTCGATTTTTTTCGTGAAATTGGTCGCAACGCCCGGGATGGTCGAAACGGGCCGGTGAATCACGGAGAATTTGGCCAGCTTCCGGAGGACCGCGTTCGGGTTCTCCTCCACCGTCGCGGTGGGGTACTTGAGCCCCTTTCCGGTGCGGGTCATCGATTCGATGGCCGTGTCGTAAAGCGGGCGGGCGCCCTTCTTGCGGTTCTCGTAGGTGAGGTCCACCGTGTCGAAGGTGTAATCCTCGGGCAGGGCATCGGCCACCGCATGAACGCTGGTGCGAATCTCGGCGGCGATGCCGTCGCCGAGCAGCTCGGATATCTCGTGTTGTTTTTCGCTCAAGGCCGAATTTTCCTCTTTACAGGGGGGGGGGCCGGAGGTGATGGCCGGTCGCCCCCTCGAAGGCGGCTCCCGCCCGGAGAATGTCAGTTTCCCCGAAAGGTTTTCCCACAAAGTGGAGACCGATGGGAAGGCCCGATGCGGTGAGCCCGCACGGCTGGCTCAGGCCGGGCAGGCCGGCCAGGTTGCAGGGGATGGTCAGGATGTCCGAGAGGTACATGCTGATGGGATCCGCCGTCCGCTCGCCGATGCGGAAGGCGGCGGTGGGCGCGGTGGGGGTGAGGATCACGTCCACCTTTTGGAAGACATCGGCGAAATCCCGGCATACGAGCGTGCGGACGCGCAGGGCCTTGGTGTAGTAGGCGTCATAATAGCCCGAAGAGAGGATGTAGGTCCCCAGCATGATCCGCCGTTTCACCTCGTCGCCAAAGCCCTGCTCGCGGCTGGCCGCGTACATTCCGGTGAGCGGCCCTTCGTCGGAATCCCCGTGCGTTCGCTGGCCGAAGCGCACGCCGTCGTAGCGGGCGAGGTTGCTGCTCGCCTCGGCCGGGGCGAGGATGTAATACACTGGCAGGGCGTATTCGGTGTGGGGCAGGGAGACCTCCTCGATCCGGGCGCCGAGGCCCTCCATCACCCGGATCGCCTCCTTCACCGCCGCCTCCACGTCGGGGTCGATCCCTTCGATGAAATATTCCCTGGGAATGCCGATCCGCATTCCCTTGACGCCCGCCTCGAGCCCCTCGGTGTAGTCCGGGATGGGCGAATCCGCCGAGGTGGAATCGAGGGGGTCGTGCCCGCTGATCACGTTCAGGAGAAGGGCGCAGTCGCGGATGTTTCGCGTGAGGGGCCCGATCTGGTCCAGCGAGCTGGCGAAGGCGGTGAGTCCGTAGCGCGACACCCGACCGTAGGTGGGCTTCATTCCCACGACCCCGCAGCAGGCGGCGGGCTGGCGGATTGAGCCCCCCGTGTCCGAGCCGAGGGCGGCCGCGCACGATCGGGCCGCCGCCGCCGCCGCGGATCCCCCGCTGCTGCCGCCGGGGATGGTGTCGAGGTTCCACGGATTCCGGCAAACCCCGAAGGCGCTCGTTTCGGTGGAAGAGCCCATGGCGAACTCATCCATGTTGAGTTTGCCGAGAATGACGGCCCCGGCTTCCTTCAGCAGCCGGACCACCGTCGCGTCGTAGGGGGAGATGAAGGGTTCGAGAAATTTTGAGCCGCAGGTCGTGCGCGTTCCCTTCATACAGAGAAGATCTTTTACCGCGACGGGGACCCCGAGAAGAGGCGGGGCGCCGTTTCCCTCGCTGAGACGCGCGTCGGCCGCCCGCGCTGCGGCGAGCGCCTCGTCCCGGAGGACGGTGACGTAGGCGTTGATCTTTTCCTCGGTGGCCTCAATCCGGCCGAGATAGGCCCGCGCCGCCTCCTCGGCGGAGACTTCCCTCGCGCGGAGCTTGTCCGCCAGCTCGTGGACGCAAAGGGAGAGAATCTCGCTCATCCCGGGAGAGGCTCCGGAGGATTCAGGTTGCCGGATGGGTCAGGCATCGTCGCCGAAGGAAATGCCGATAGCGCGCGCGACCTCGATGAAATTGCTGTCGGGAGATACGAGGCGCTGTCCCTTTGCCGCTTTTTGGAGGGGAACCAGTTTGATTTGTCCTTTGTTCATGGCGACCAGGTTTCCGAATTGCCCTTCGATGGCGGCCATCGCGGCGCGGACCCCGAACCGGGTGGAGAGATTCCGGTCGTAGGTCGAGGGGGTGCCGCCCCGCTGGATGTGGCCGAGGATGGTGACCCGGGTTTCGATTCCGGTGCGCTCCTGGATGACCTCGCCGATGTAGGTGCCGATTCCGCCGAGCCGCCGCGGCTCTTGGGGATCTTCAACCATCTCGCGGACCACGACCTCGCCCCCCTTTTCGTGCGCCCCCTCGGCCACGACGATGATGCTGAAATGCTTCCCCCCGCCCCTGTCCTGGCGGATCTTTTCCGCGATGGCCTCCGTCGAAAAGGGGATCTCGGGGATCAGGATGATGTCCACCCCGCCCGCGAGTCCGGAAAAAAGGGCGATCCAGCCCGCGTTCCGGCCCATCACCTCGACCACCATCAGTCTTCCGTGGCTTTCCGCCGTTGTGCGGATGCGATCAATCGCCTCGGTCGCCGTGCCCACGGCGGTGTCGAAGCCGAAGGTGACGTCGGTGGCCATGAGGTCGTTGTCTATCGTTTTGGGAACGCAGATCGCGGGGAAGCCTTTCAATGACAACTCGTAGGTCATCTGAAGCGTACCGTCGCCGCCGACGGCGACGATCCCGTCGAGCCCCTCTTCCCGGTAATTTTCGATCACCGTATCGGACAGATCGACGGGCTTGTGCTCCCCGTCGATCGTCATCATATACGCGAAGGGATTCCCCCGGTTGGAGCTTCCGAGGACGGTTCCCCCGCGCTGGAGAAGATCGTCAACGCCCGCGGAATCGAGGGGAGTGTACTGCTTGTGAATGAGGCCCGTGTACCCGTCTCGGATCCCGAGAACGCGGGCGCCCCTTTGCTCGGCGGTGAGGACGACGGCGCGGATCACCGCGTTCAGGCCGGGGCAATCGCCCCCGCCCGTGAGAATTCCCAAGTGGCGAATCTTCGCGTTTCCACCGGTGGATTTGGCGTTCAGGATTGTCCTCCCATGGCTTCCCCTGCCCGAAACCGGAAGACCTTAATATCTCTTCCGCCGATATTCTACTGGAATTTCGCCACGCCTGCTCAGGGGCTCTGCAAAAGGTAGCAGGCGTAGCCCAAGGCTTCTTTGCCCCCCCCGCTGCGGTAAAGCTCCAGCTCCTCCTGCCAGCGGTCGAGGGCGGCTTGGGCCTCGGGGGAACCCTTGTGTTCCATGCGGTTTTCCAGAATGGCCCGGGCCTGCGGGGCGAAGTAATTTTCCCATGCCTCTTCCCCGGCGAGCTCGGCCGTTTCGACGAGATATCCCGATTTTTCGAATTGCCCGATTCGTGCGTTCATCTCGCAGACTTCGTGGCCGCCATGATTCCGGACCCACCCGAGGACGGCCTCCGGGCCCCGGCCGGTCCGGCCCGGGTTCCAGACGAGTTCGCCGAGAATGATCCACCCCTCCGGGCGGACAACGCGTTTCAGTTCCGCCAGGACGGAGCCGGAATCGTAGGGATGGGCGGTTCCCGCCATCAGGGCGGCGTCGTAGAAATCGTCGTCGAAGGGAAGATCGCCGGAACCTTTATCCAGAATGTGGACCAAATGGCCCAGACCCCGGAAGAGCACGCGCCGCCGCGCCTCCTCGGCGAACACCGGGCGGCTTTCCACCCCCGTTACGACGCAGTGGAATTTTTCTGCGAGGATTATGCTCGCCTCCCCTTTTCCGCACGCCAGGTCGAGGACGCTCGAAGCGGGAGGAAATCCGCACCGTGTTCCCAGGGCGGCGAGCACGTCCGGGGTGATGGGCGAGAGGCAGGTATTGTTTTTGAATCGTTCGAATTCGTCGAGCGGCATCCGGTCAGAAAAGCGTCAAGCCGATGAGGTCGACCATGATGAAAAGCGAGCTGATGCCCAGGATGCCCGCGATGATCAGGGCGAAGATCAAAAACAGGCGGTTATAAGCCATTTGGTTCTCCCCGGGTTGACTGTCCGGCCAATCAGGAACTTTTCTTTTTCTTTTTTTGGGGTTTCGCCGGCACCGTCTTGCCAATCTGCATGTAGATTTTCCCGTCCTTGAAAATGCTAACAGTACCCGTTGATTCGCTTATCGTAAAGGAGGTCGCCGAGCTTACCTCCGTGATGCCCGCGGCGGCCAGGTGCCGGGCGCCCAGGCCGGGAGGAAGGTCCGAGGCCGCCGCCGCGTTCAGGTGGCGCCCGGCCGCCTCGATGATGCCGTCCCCGCGGATGACGAAGGCCCCGTCGATGGCGCTGAACTCCTTGACGGTCTCCCGGAGGCCGGGGTCCATGATGTTGCGTTGCTCCTCGGGGTATCCGTGAAAAGGATTGATCACCATCTGCCGCGAGTATTGGAGGACCGACTCATGGTCCCCCAGCACGAAAAGCGCCCCCAGCGGCCGGCCCTCCCGCCCTTCCGCGGCGAGTTCCAGGACGAGCGAGAGGAGGGCCTCGAATACCTTCGGGTCCACGCTGTTGAGCGAGCTCTGGGTCTCCGAGGTGAAGAACATCTCTTTCTCGCGGTCGAGCCGGAATACCATGAGGGTGTCGATTTGTTGGTTTTCCGCCAGCCCGGAGACGCAGACAACGGTGTCGTTCCTCTCGATGATCCCTTCGCTCAGGGCGATGATCACCCCCATCTTGATCACGTCCAGACGGTTCAGCGCGAGGGAGGGCAACCGGACGACGTGAGGCTCCTTGCCGTCGAGCGTCTCGAAAACCTCGGAAGAGCAGGTCGTGATGATGCGTTCCACATTGGGGGGAAGCTTGGAAAGCTCGCCCAGATCCTCCAGGGCGTCCGCGTGAACGACCGCGGCGCGGGCCCCGAGGCGAATGCAGATTTGGGAGGCCGCTTCAATGAGGCTTTCGGTGAGGCCGGTTGCCTGTGCCAATGCCCTCTCCCCGGTTATCCCGTCACTTCGACGGGAACATAGATGACATCTCCCCGCCGGTCGATGAGGAAGACGTTCACGGCGTCTTCGCCGAACTTCAAGATTTTTTCCAGGTCCGCCGCCTTTCCCACGGGCCTGCGGTTCGCCTCGATGATCACGTCTCCGCGCCGCAGGCCGGCGCGGGAGGCCGGGCTGCCCGGAACAACGTTGGTAATGACCGCCCCTTTCCCGATTTTGGACCGGAGCTGCTGGGCGATCTCCGGCGTGAGATCCTGGACCTGGATGCCCAGTTTCTTCCCCATTTCCTGGGGCGGGAGGCTGGCCACCTCCGCGGTCTCGGGCAATTTTCCGAGCGTCACGGTGATTTTTCGGGTTTGCCCGTTCCGGATGATTTTCAGTTCGGTGCGCGAGCCCGGGGGGATTTGCGCCACCATGCGGGGAAGGGTGCGGGAGTTCGGAACCGCCTTCCCGTTGACTTCGACGATCACGTCCCCGCGCTGAAGGCCGGCCTTGCCCGCGGGGCCGTCCTTTACGACGTTGGAGACGAGCGCGCCTTTCGCCTTATTGAGGCCGAAGTTTTTCGCCAGCGCCTCGTTCACCTCCTGAATCGTCACCCCGAGGAAGCCGCGCGTCACCCCCCCGTTTCGCAACTGCGGGATGACGCTCTTGGCGACGTTTACCGGGATGGCGAAGCCGATCCCGATGCTTCCGCCGCCGCGGCTGAAGATGGCGGTGTTGATTCCGATCACCTCTCCCCGGAGGTTGAAAAGCGGCCCGCCGCTGTTTCCGGGATTGATGGAGGCGTCCGTTTGGATGAAGTCGTCATAGGGGTCGGTGCCGATGACCCTTCCCTTGGCGCTGACGATCCCGACGGTGACGGTGTGGGAGAGGCCGAAGGGATTGCCGATGGCCATGACCCAGTCACCCACGCGCAGCTTGTCGCTGTCGCCGAATTTCAGGGCGTGGAGTTTTTCCCCCGCCTTGAGATCGACCTTGAGCAGGGCGAGGTCGGTGCGCGCGTCGCGGCCGACCACCTTGGCCCTGCGCTTTTTCCGGTCTTGAAAGATGATGTTGATCCGGACCGCTTTTTCGACGACGTGATTGTTCGTGACGATCAATCCTTCTTCGCCGATGATGAAACCGGAGCCGAGGCTGGACCGCTCCTGCCGCCGGGGCTCGGAGAAGGGGGAGCCTTCGAAGAACCGGCGGAAGAACTGGTTCCAGGGATCGCCCGGATTGCCGGGAATGGAAGGGACGCGCCTCTGCCTGGCCTCGACGACGGTTTCGGTGCTGATGTTCACCACCGAGGGTTGGAGGCGCTCGGCCAGGTCGGCGAAAGACGGAAAGTGGTTCGAGGCGCCGACCGGCGCCGGGGCGGAAACCGCCAAGGTGGCCGCGAGAACGGCGATGAAGGCGGCGATCAGAATTCCCGCCCGGGCGGGGGTGCGGAAGGGGAGAAACGAGCTTCGCATGGGGGCCAGTCCTCCTGGGTCTAGAATGTGCCGGAGCCAACCGCCCCGGGCACACAATTTAACAGAAAATGGCGGCGAAGGTAAAATGGCTTACCTGAAACACACTGAAAATGTGAGGTTTGTCGGCTTACTCTCCGACCTCGATCTCGACTACGCGGGATTGCACCCGCCTTTTTTTTGGGGCGTGAATCTCGAGCAGGCCCGACTTCATTTTCGCGGTAATGGAAGAAGAGTCGATGTCCTCGGGAAGGGAAACCACGCGGCGGAAAGGCCCGAAGTCTCCCTCGGAAACGAGACTTTCCGCATTTTCGGCCGTTTCGGGAGAGGGGCTGACGCCGGAAAGGATCAGAACGTTCTTGTCCAGTTCCAGGTTCACGTCCCGGTGTGAGGAAATCCCGGGCGGCTCCACGAAGATCAGAATTTCGTCGGGGGTCTTGAAAATGCTCACCTTGGGGCCACAGGCCCTCTCCAGCGGGAACGCGCCTCGCGGCCGGATGCGGGTTTGCAGGTTCTCCTGGAGGAGTCGGTTCATTCGCCGCTGAAAATAGGCCAGTTCGCGGAACGGGTCCGGGGGGAGCGCCATGAAAACCCCCTTTTTCCGGAAAAAAATCCGGGCAATGTCTCCGCCCAAAGGGGATCTCCTCCCGAGAATACCCGGCGGGCCGACCCTCCGCTTTCAACTGAATCATCTTGCCTGCCGCTGAAATCGTCAATTCGCCCTGTCTCCTTCAACGGGCAAAAGGCCCGCCGGGCCTGCCCGTTTTCTTTTTCTGCCGATGCGATCCCCCCTGCCTCGAATTAAGACGCACAGGGTTCCTCCCGGGAGAGATCGCATGGACGGCGGGGGATCGGGCGGATATCATTCGGGCCGGCGCCGTCCGGGGAAACCAAAAGGGGCCTCGCCGGGTTCAGCCGCTTGCCCCCAAGCCGGATTTCCCCCCGGGGGAGGGGCCGGGGGTCATCTTTGTTGACGGATTACACGGCCGGAATCCTGTGGGCGCTGCTGTCGGCCATTTTTTTCTCGGTGAGCGCGGTCCTCATCTCCATCTACCTCCGGCGGATGGGGGTCTTGGCGGCCTCGTTCGTCACCAACATCGTCAACGCAGCCGTTTTGGCCGCGATCGGCGGGGCGCTCTTCGACGCCTCCCGCCTGAGCCTGGAGGGATTCGTCTGGTTCAGCATCCTCGGCGTGACCGCTTTCAGCGCCGGCCGGTTCATCTATAACCAGGGAATCTCCACGGTCGGCCCCTCCCGCCACGTCACCGTCGCCAGCCTCGCTCCTTTCATCAGCTTGTTGCTGGGGGTCATCCTCCTCGGCGAGCGGCCGGGCCCGGCCGTGATCGGCGGGACCGTCCTCGTCGTGGCGGGCGTCGCCCTCGTCACCTACGAGCCCTCCGAAGGAAGCTGGTTCCACAAAGGCATCCTTTGGAGCTTCGCGAGCGCTTTTTCCTTTGCCATCAGTATGTTCATGCGAAAGAAGGGCCTCGCCGCCATGCCGGATGTCTACCTGACGGTCGCGTGGTCGAACCTGGTGGGGCTGCCCATCTTGTGGGGATCGCGCCCTTTCGTTTCCGCCCGGCTCTGGGCCTGGGGAGACCGGCGGGCCCTCGCCGGCGTCGCCGTCGTGGGGGTGCTGAACGCCTTCGCCCAGGTCTTTACGAACGCGGCCGTGGAGAAAAGTTCGATCAGCGTGGTCACCCCCATCATTACCACCACCCCGCTCTTCACCCTCTTTTTCACCCTGCTTTTGCTGCGCGGCCATGAGCGGATCCGCCCGCTGGCGACCGCCGGGGTGCTGGTCACCGTGGCGGGGGTCCTCTCCATCGCCATCTGGCGGGGGTGAGCCGGCCGGGGGAAGGGAATTGATCGGGAAATGCCGCGGCGGTAGTCTAAGGGAGAGCCGACCCGATCCCCGGCATCAGCGACCGGCGCCGGATCCCGCGCCGATTTCTTCGGGCGTTCATTGAGAGGAGAAATTGATGGGTGACAAGGCGTTCATCGACAGCTTTCTCGCGGAAAAACGCATGTGCCGCTTCTCGGTCACCCGGAAGGACGGCGGCCAGCTCCTCCGCCCTATCTGGTACATCTGGGAGGACGGCAAGTTCACCATCAGCACGAAGACAAGCGGCGTCCACACCCGGATCGTCCGGCGCGACCCGCGGGTTTCCATCGTGGTGGACAAGGACGACCCGCCCTACGCCGCCGTCGTCTGCGAGGGGGACGTCGAGCTCATCGAGGGGGTCGGGACCGACCACGAGTTGCTCGCCCGCTGCGCCGAGCGCTACCTCGGAGCGGAGACCGCAAAAGGATTCTTGAAAGGCCCCACCGCCCAGGTGGATCGGGTGCGCTTCGTCGTGACGCCCCGGCGCTGGACCATCTGGAACCACGGGGCCGAGCCGCCCTTCCCCGCGCGCCCGGGGGACTACAGCTAGGAAGAGCGCAGCGGCCGAAGCCCAGGTATGGCCGGGCGGCCCCTTCCCATGGGGCCGTCCGTTTTTTTGGGGACCGGGCAAAAAAAAGTTCCCCCCCCTACCGCGACACCGTCACCGGCCGCACCCGCCGCCAGATCCCGGACGCGAAGAGGATCACGCCTGTAAGCTGCGCCAGCGCCGAGACGATGAGGAGGAAGCGCGCGGCCGGGTGCCCCCCGCGCCAGAGCCAGGGCTCCCCGGCGATGCGGAGAACCAGCCCCCCCACGGTGAGGTAATATACCGCGTAGGCGGTGGTCAGGTGGTACCTTCCCTTGGTCTCGGGGTGGGCGTCCCGCGTGAGGGGGAACATCCACCAGGCCACCCCCATCACCATGAGGGCGAGCCAGCCTGTGAAGCCGACGTGCGCGTGGAGGAGGACGAAATCCCTCGGCATGGGCAGGAACCAGATCGCGTTCGCCAGCATGAAGGCCGCGCCCGAGGCGAAGGTGAGGATGAAGAAAAAGAGGCTCGTCTTGACGTAGAGGCGGATGACGTGGGGCATGTCGGGGCTCCTTTGATTTATGGCTCCGGCGGACCGGGCGGCATAGGCTTGCAGGGGTGGGGGCACCCCAAGCAACCTTGTTGCTTGGGGACCCCGGGGCGGGTTTCAAACCCGCCCCGGCAAGATTCCGCAGAAGGTGGATTGTTGTGTCCCCTCTCCCCCTTGGGAGAGGGCTAGGGTGAGGGAAAGCCTCGCCTGTGGAATTCCCCTCACCCGGCTCCCCAAGCGGCAGGCCGCTTAGGGAGCCCCTCACCCCGACCCTCTCCCGGAGGGAGAGGGAGTATAAGAGGCCTCCATGTTCGACCCGTCCGGCTGGCTCAAGATGTTCAAGGGCGGCGACCCGCGCAAGTGGGCGCGGCTCGTCTTCTGCGTCCTGTTCTACATGATCCTGATGGGCCTCGCGGGGGCCGTCCTCACCTACGCCGCCGGTATTCCCCGCCCGGAAAGGGTTCTCTTCCTCCCCGGGCTTGCCGCCGCCGCCCTGGTGGGCTGGTTCTACACCAGCGACCGGGAGGGAAACCGGGTCGCCGAGGCGGGAAACCTCGCCGGCGCCCTCACCGCCGCCCGAATCTGGGTGGACGCGACCTCGGCCGCCCCCCTCTCGAGCCTCGGCTACCTGGGCTACTTCGCCCTCTGGTACGTCTGGGGGTCCTACGTGTTGACCGTCCTCGTCATCCTCGCGGCAGGGTGGTGGACCGAGGGGAGGAGGTAGGGGGGGGAGGGGGAGCGTCCCGGCCCCGGGGCCGCACCCCGGGAGGCACATGAAATCCCTCGCTGCGGTTTGGGTACGCTCCACGTGCGCTCGTTAAATTTTCCCGGCTATTCTTCCCCCTTCGCGCTTTTGTCGTAGTGCATCGTGTCCGGGGCGACGGTGCCGCCGGAGACGATGAAGATCATGGCCTCGTCCACGGTCCAGTCGGTGGGGGTCACTTTCTCGCGGGGGACTACCTCGAGGTAGCCCGAGGTGGGGTTCGGGGTGGTGGGAACGTAGACGGCGACGAGCTCCTTTCCGGTGTCGGAGTCGGTGAAAGTGCGGGTGATGATGCCCACCGCCTTCATCTCGGGGGAGGGGAAGTTGATGAGGACGACGCGCTGGAGGTCGCCCGGCTTCTGGCTGAAGGTGTCCAGGAGGCGCTTCACCGCGCCGTATACCTTCTCCACGAGGGGGATGCGCGCCATGAGGTGGTCGAAGACGCGAATGAGGCGCTGGCCGAGGACGCGCGTTGCAACCCAGCCGATGAGGTAGAAGGCGAGAAGGACGAGGATCACCTCGGTGGCGGAGCGGATGAAGGGGCGCTCCATCCAGTCCACGAGGAGGGGAGCCCAGGGCTGGATGGCCCGCAGCAGGCCGGCGACGGCGGGCCTTCCCCCCTGGGCCAGCAGCCCCCACAGAAAGCGGAAGACGAGCCAGGTCACCCAGAGGGGGATGACGGTCAAGACCCCGGCGAGGAGATAGCGCCTCACCGCGGCTGCGAAGGGGCTCTTTTTTCTTGTTTTAGCCATGCCCGCTTTCCGCCCTCAACGTCTCCGGCACGACGCAAAACCCCTGGGGCTCGATCCGGAAGACGTTGTTGAATTTGGATCGGAAATTCTCGGTGGCGGCGACGGCGGCGAGCTCATCCGCGGTGAACATCCCCTTCAGCGTATCGAAGAAGGCGTTCTCCACCTCGAGGCGGGTCAGGGTCATGCGGTCGGCCAGCTCGAGGGCGGCTCGCTCCCGCGCATCGTAATGAGGGCTTTCGGCGTAGTTCGGAAGGTCCGCCAGCTTCTCGGGGTCCACCCCTTCTTTCATCCCACGGGATGCGTCGATGTCCACTCAGAAGGGGCACCCGTTGTGGGAGGCCACCCGGACGTTGATGAGGGCCTTGAGGGCGGGGTCGATCAGCCCCCGAGAGGTTCACCCCCTCCTGGAGTTGGGCGAGCCCGCGCATGATGGTGGGCCGGTGGCCGGTGATCCGCGCGGTGTTCAGGACGAAGCCGTACTCTTCCGTCTGCCTCTCGAAGAGTTCCTTGGCCAGCGGGTCCTCCGGGGGCAGCGGCACTTCCGGGATTCGGGGCATATCGGTCCCTCCAGGTTTGCGGGTTGTGCGGCGGCCGGGCGCGGCCCGGGCGCAAATCCAAAAAGGCCGGTCCAAAAAGGATGCCGAATTGTAAAGGAGAGCGGCCGGGCCTCAAACCCCCCGGGCGATGAGGTCCACCCCGTCGGTTCCGATCACCTCGCAGGGAATGATTTCGCCGGCTTCGGCCGCGGTCTCGTGCAGGAAGACCTCCCCGTCCACCTCGGGGGCCTGGTGGCGGGTGCGGCCCCGCAAGAGGCCCTCGGCGGTGACCCCCTCGGCCAGGACCTCCACCCGGGTCCCGACGAGGGCTTCGTTGGCCTCGGCCTGGATTTTCTCCTGGAGGGCGAGAAGGCGCCGGAGGCGCCCCCGGGCCACCCCGGCGGGGATGCGGCCGGGGAGCCGCGCGGCGAGGGACTTCTCCTCGGGGGAGAAGACGAAGGCTCCCATCCGGGTGAAGCGGGTCTCCCCGGTGAATTCGAGGAGGCGCGCGAAGTCCTCCTCGGTCTCGCCCGGAAAGCCGACGAGGAGGGTGGTCCGAAGGGCGGCCCCGGGAACGGTCTCCCGGATGCGGGAGACGAGGGCGCGGGTTTCCGTTTCGTCGATCCCCCGGCGCATGGCCTCGAGCACCGGGGTCGCGATGTGCTGGAGGGGCATGTCGATGTACTCGAACCACCTTGGGGAGGTCGCGGAAGGCCTCCAGGAGCTCCCCGGTCACCCCCCGCGGGTAGTTGTAGAGGACGCGGATCCACCGGAGTCCCTTCACATCGTTCAGCCGCTCGAGGAGCCTTGCGAGGGACCAGCCCATCCCGAGGTCGGTGCCGTAGCTCGTGATCTCTTGGGCGAGCAGGTTCACCTCCACCACCCCCGCCGCGGCGAGGGCTTCGGCCTCCTCGAGGACGACCTCCAGGGGACGGGAGCGGAACCGGCCCCGGAAGCGGGGGATGACGCAGAAGGTGCAGGGGCGCGAGCAGCCCTCGGCCACTTTCAGGTAGGCGCTCGGGTCGGGCTCGGCGAGGATGCGCGGCAGGCGCCGGCTGTAGTCCATCAGGGTGTCCGAGAAGGCCTCCCGGGCGGGGAGGGCGCCTTCGGCCCGCGCCGCGAGAAGTTCGGGCAGGCGGTCGTACTCGCGGGTTCCGATGAAAAGGTCCACCTCGGGAAGGCCCTGGGCGAGCTCCCCGCGGTAGCGCTCGGCCAGGCAGCCCGCCACCACGAGGGTCTCGAGACCGCCCGTCTCCTTTAGGGCCCCGACATCGAGGATGGCGTCGATGGACTCCCGCTTGGCGTCCTCGATGAAGCCGCAGGTGTTCACGATGGCCACCTGGGCCTCGGCGGCGTCCGGGACGAGGGCGTAGCCCGCCCGGGCGAGGGCGGCCAGCATGATCTCGCTGTCCACGGTGTTCTTGGCGCAGCCGAGGGAGACGAGGGCGGCCTTGGGGGCGTCGGCCGGAAGGGGGGCCGGGCGCCGCACGAGGGCGTCCTCCCGCGCGCGGGGCTTGGCCCCGATCTGGACCAGTTCGCCGCTCACGCTCCGCCCTCCCCCTGCGGGGCGGGGGGGGCGGGGGAAGCGGGGGCCGTCGACCGGGGGTCGAGGTGCCACTCCTCCCGGGGCCGGTTGAAGTAGCGGAGCGCCACCCCGGGAAGCTCCGCGCGGAGGAGCTCCATCAGGGCGGCGATTCCCATCGCCCCGCCCTTTTCCGCCACATCCCCGAGGGTTACCAGGTAGAGGTCCGGGTCGATGCAGAGGTTCTTCATCTGGAGCACGTGGAGGCCGGTCCGCCGGCAGAAGTCGAGGAGGGCCTCGGCCTCGGCCTCCCGGTCGCTCACCCCGGGGAACACCAGGTAGTTGACCTGGGTGTAGAGCCCGGCGTCCACGCCCGCCCGCGCGGCGTCCTCTACCTCCTGGAAAGTGTAGTTCGGCCGGTAGTAGGCCCGGTGCCAGTCCGGAAGGAAGCTGTTGGTGCTGATCCGGAGGCTGTCGAGGCCGGCCGCGGCGAGGCGGCCCATCCACTCCGGGCGGCTCCCGTTCGTGTTCAGGTGGAGGGTTCCCCTGTCCGTGCGCCCGCGGATGAGGCGGCAGGCGCGCTCGATCAGGGCGGCCTGGAGGAGGGGCTCTCCCTCGCACCCCTGGCCGAAGCTGGCGACGGCCTTTTCGGCGGACTCCAAATGGGGAAGGGCGATGTCGCGGATCTCCTCCGCCGTCGGGACGAAACCGATCCGTTCGTGGCTCGCCTCGAACAGATCGTCTGTCTGGAGGGAGATGCAGCCGCGGCAGTCGGCGTTGCAGAGGGGGGCGATCGGGATTCCCATCTCCCACCTGCCGAGGAAGAAGTTCTTCGCCGCGAAGCAGTGGGACTCGGTCGCGCAGCGCTCCAGGTGGCCCACCAGGCGGTTTGCCGGAAAGCGTTTTTTCGCCTCCGCGACGCGCGGGGGAAGGTCTCTGTCGTCGAAGGCGTCCGGCGCCCATCGCGGGCAGTCGTCCACCTGGAGGGCGGCGCAGACAAAATCCTCCACCTCCGGGTCGTAGCCGAGCGCGGTGTAGGCCCAGAGGGGAAGCGCCGGCCCCCCGGCCCGCTCCCCGAAGGGCAGGAGGGTGCGTGTCCAGCCGGGGGCGGGGAAGACGCAGGCCGCCCGCAGGGGCACCGCCCCCTTGCCCCAGTCGGCCTCATCCACGGTGTGGAGCGCGTCGTGCTCCGGGTCCCCCCCCACCGGGATGTGGTCCGGCAGGGTGAAGAAGCGGCTGCCCGACGGCACGGGGGAGAGCTCCTCCGGCGCCGGGGCCACGGGCTCCGCCCCGAGCGCGCCGATCATGCAGAGGTCCGGGTGCTCTACGAGCCCGCCGTCTGGGTCCGCCACCACCATGAGGGGATACATAGGAAGGGTTGCCCCCGGTTCTTTGGCCGCCTGGTTCAAAGCGGAGCGATGAAGCCCTCGTAGGGCGAAGTGTTGTATTGCTGAAAAAGGAGGCCGAAGGTGGCGCGCACCTTGTCGAACTGCTTGGCGATGCGAAGGCCGAGGTCGAGGGGAATGCGCTGCGCCTCGAGCTGCCGGCCCGCCGAGGCGAGCCTGTCCCGCGCGCCGCGGACGAGGAGAAAGTCCTTCTCGCGGATGTTTTTCCGCTCGGTCTCCCTTTCCACCTTGGCCAGGTGGGCGCGCATCTCGCGGAGTTCCCGCAGCAGATCCTTCCGGCTGCGGTCCGTCACCAGCTTTCCGATGATCCCGCCCGTCAGGGTGTCCACCCCCTCGCTGACGGCGCGGACGGGTTTTTCGACGGCCTCGTAGGTGTCCCGGATGGCCGCGTCGATGCACCCGCCCAGGGCCAGCCACGCCGCCGGCCCCGCGGGGGCGAGGCGGGAAAATTTGATGCGGCGCACGGTCACCTCCGGTTTCTCCAAGCAGTCATCGGCCCCAAGCCGAATGGAAAAAGGAATTTAGCAGAGACGCGGAGGGCTTTCCAGGGGCGGGGCCGCCGCCCCTGGAAAGCGGGCCGCGCCCGCCGTATAATTTTGGAGGTTTTCCCATTTACCGTACCCGAATTGAGAGCGGGAGAAAGCGGAGGGATCTGCCGGGCCTTTCCCGCTGCTTGGCGTTCGGCGAAAATTGACAAAGGGTTGCGGCCGCGCGGAGGGCCATTGGCCGGTCCGCCGCGCGGTCCTTCATCCGGAGGATATCGAAAGTGAACCCCGAGGAATGCCTTTCCCGCGTCCCGCTGGTCAAATCGGAGAGCGCTCGCCTGTCGAAAATCTGGCGCGGCTTCTCCGAGGCGCAGTGGAAGACGCCGACCTTCTGCCCGGGCTGGCTGGCCGAGGACCCCGTTGTCCACGTTACGACCGGCGCCGTCTTTTACGCGAACTCCATCCGCCGGGCGCTGGACGGCCTGCCCCCCGAGCCCCCCTACGGCAAAGACGCGAAAGAGTTCTACGCTATCCGGATCCGGAAGGGGGAGGAGCTGAAGGCCCTGCCGCGCGAAAAGATGCTGGACGCCTTCGATGCCGCCTCGGCCGAGGTCCAGGCGGAGCTCGAGCGGCTCCGGCCCGGCGATTTCCCGAAGGCGGCCTTTCATCCCCGCGGCCTCATCCCCCTCGGCGCGTGGGCCGGCATGCGCCTGGTCGAGGTCGTGATCCACGACTGGGACATTCTCTACGGGCAGGACCCCGCGGCCAAGGTGGCGCCCCAGGGGGTCGAGGGGATGCTCACTTTTCTTCCCTCGTACCAGACGCGCTTCTTCGGCTGGCGGGAGAAGCCTCCCCTCTCGGGCCGCTTCCGGTTCCGCTCCACCGGCCCCGACCGGGAATGGTCCCTCACCGCCTCGGGGGAGGCGGCCGCCGACTCCGGGGACGTTTCCGGAGACTTCGACGCCGTCATCACCGCCGACGCCGAGGCCCATCTCCTTCTCATCTACGGCCGGGCCAAGCAGGAACAGATGGAGAAAGCCGGCCGTCTCACCGTCGAGGGGAACGGAGACCTCGCCGGGAAGCTTCTCAGCGTCCTCTACGCGAAGTATTGAGGAGCGCGCCGGCCTCCTCGCGGTTTCCCCGAAAATCCGGTTGGTTTAGAATCCCGCTTCCCGGCCGCCGGCCGATTGTTCTCGGGAAAGGATTTTCCCATGCCCCTCACCCAAGTGAACGGTTACTTTTTCAGCGAGTCGATGCGCGCCCGCGTCGAGAGCATGCGCCCGGCGCGCCCGGAGAATACCCCCTGGGCGCCCCTCGGGAGGCCGCTCCCGGAGTGCAGGGTGACCCTCGTCTCGACGGCGGGGATCTGCGCGAAGGGGGACGAGCCGTTCGACTACGAGCGGGAGCGGCGCGAGCCCGCCTGGGGGGATCCCACCCACCGGGAGATTCCCCGGACGGCGGGGCAGGACGACGTGGAATACACCCACCTGCACATCGACACGACCTTCATGGCGGAAGACCGGAACGTGGCCTGGCCGGTGGACATTTTTGAGGACTACGAGCGCGAGGGGAAAATCGGCCGCCTCGCCGACACCCTCTACTCCATCATGGGCTACATTCCGAACTTCAACCCGCTGACGAAAAAAACCGCCCCGAAGATGATCGAAAAGATGAAGGCGGAGGGGGTGGACGCGGCCTTCTTCTTTCCGGTCTGACCGCTCTGCATGCGGTCCGTCGGGCTGCTTCAGCGCGAGATCGAAAAGGCGGGGATCCCCACGGTGTCGGTCAGCAACGCCCCCGAGCTGGCCGAGAAGATGTGCCTGCCCCGGGCGGTCTTCGTGCAGTATCCCTTCGGGCGGATCCTGGGGCGGGTGGGGGACCGGGAGGGCCAGCGCCGGATCTGCGACGATATGTGCGGCCTGCTGGCTTCGGCAAAGGGGCCGAACGGCTACCGCCACCTTCCCTACGAGTGGCCCGAGCCGCCCGGGGAGACGAATTGGCGGCCGGCCGTTCCCGCCCCCATCGTGGCCCTTCGCGAGAGGGGAGAGGCCCCGAAAGCCGACTACCACGACGGGGACCGCGAGCTTTGAGCGGCCCCTGCGCCGTTTTTCACCCCTGCGCCGTTTTTCAGAGGATCCGGTAGCGGGCCTTCTCGGCGCGGATCTCGTACTTCTGCCTTCCGATTTTCTGGATCTCCCCCTCGATGACGTCGCCCGGCTGGAGGTATTTTCCCCAGGAGGCGGCGTTCCCCGAGGGCGAGCCGGTGGCGATGATATCCCCCGGCTCGAGGGTGACGACGGAGGACAGGTAGGCGATCTGCTCGTCGATCTTCCAGACCATCTCCCCCGTCGTGGCCTTCTGGCGGAGCTCGCCGTTCACCCAGAGCCGCAGCCGCAGGGCGTGGGGGTCGAGGCCCTTCTCCGGCAGGAGGATGTAGGGTCCCAGCGGGGCGAAGCCGTCCGGGGCCTTCATGGCGTACCAGTCGATCCACTTTCCGCTGCCCAGGGATTCGCGATCGCTCATGTCGTTGATGAGGGTGTAGCCGCCGACGTGCTGCATGGCGTGTTTCGCGGGAATGTGGCGTCCCCCCCGGCCGATCACCACCCCGAGCTCGAGCTCGTAGTCGAGCATCTTCGTCTCCGGCGGAACCGCGACGGGCTCGAAGGGCCCGTTCACGCTGGAGGCCGGCTTGAAAAAACAGAAGAGGGGGGAGCTCTTCCTTGAAATCCTTGCGCTTCACCTGGGCCATCTCGGCCGCGTGGGCGGCGTAGTTCCGCGCCATGCAAAGGATCTTCCCGGGGATGATCGGGGGGAGGATCCGCACCTCGGAGGGCTCGTGAAGCACCGGCCTTCCGTCGAAGAGGCGGGGGGCGTCCCGCCTCCGGTTCCGCCGCAGGGCGGCCAGGGCTTCCTCGGCGATCTCGCGGCAGGCGTCCGGGTTTTCGAGGAACTCCTCGCAGGTGGCGGGGGTTTCGGCCTCGGCGTGCGCCATCGCCTCCATGGGGGAGAGGTCCACGAAAGAGAGGGCGTAGGCGAGATCGAGGTCAGCGATTTTCTCCCCGGAGAGAATGCCGACGCGGCACTCACCGCCCAGGCTGTAGGTGCAGATGCGCATGGCGGACGGCCCCCGGGCGGGAAGAAGGGAGTTGATGCTTCGAATCTATCAAAGAGGGCGCTCGGAGGGGAAGCGGGAAACGCCTTTCGGGAAGGGCACCGCCCGCCGCGCCGGGATGCGCGGGGAAGCGCGGCGCTCAGGCGACCTCTTCTTTCGCGGGCGCCATGAAAACCCCGTTGATCTTCCAGACGCCGTCCGGCTGGCGCTGCATGACGTAGAGCGCCAGTATGGGGTCGTACCTCATCCCCACGAAAAACACCTTCTGGACGATCTCCCCTTTGAACGTGATCAGCTCGCGGAACTCGACCAGCCGGGGGCAGTGCACCTGCGGATAGCCGCTGATGACCATCTCCATGAAGATTTTCGGGGTCCGGAATTTCGCCTGGATGCTGGGGGAGGCGAGGGAAAAGGCCGCCAGCGCGTCGTCGCGCTGAAAGGCGGCGAGCTGGCTCTCGATCACATCGCGGATGGCGCGCTCGTCCCGGGCGGAGAGGCCCGCCGGGGCCTGGGCCCCCGCCGGGGGCTGTGCCCCCGCCGCTCCGGCGATGAAGAACAGAATAAAGGCAAGGACCGCAACGCGCCGCTTGGTCCGCATTCCACTCACCGGCATGGGCTTCGGCCTCCCGTTTCTTGCGGGGGCGGGTTGGGGGGACAGGCAGGGCGCGGCGGGCGCCCGCCTCCGGGGGAAGTTTAACCACTTCCCCGCGCGGCCACAAGAAAAGCCATCCGGCCTCCCCCGCAGGGGTTTTCCCCTCATGCCACCCGCAGATCCGCTCCGGTCATCTCCGGGGCGGGAGGCAGGCCCATCATGCCGAGGAGGGTGGGGGCCACGTCGCAGAGCGCCCCGCCCCCGCGCAAGGGTCCCTCGAAGCCCGGGGCGATGAGGATGCAGGGCGTCTCGTTCAGGGTGTGGGCGGTGTGGGGGGAGGCGTTCGCCTCGTCCCACATCTGCTCGCAGTTTCCGTGGTCGGCCGTCACCAGGGCGGCCCCGCCCGCCGCCTCGAGCGCCTCGATGACGCGCCCCAGCTGGGTGTCCACGGTCTCGACGGCCCGGACGGCGGCCTCCTCCACGCCGGTGTGGCCCACCATGTCCGGGTTCGCGTAGTTGAGGACGATGGCGTCCGTTTTTTCCTCCGCGATGGACTCGAGGATGACCTCGGTCACCTCCCGTGCGTTCATCTCGGGCTGGAGGTCGTAGGTGGCCACCCTGGGGGAGGGCACCATGTGGCGAAGCTCGCCGGGGGGCGGCTCCTCCGACCCGCCGTTGAAGAAGTAGGTGACGTGGGGGTACTTCTCCGTCTCGGAGACGCGCAGGCAAGTTTTCCCGGCCGCGGCGAGCGCGTGGCAGAAGAGCCCCTGCATTTCGAGGCGGGGAAAGGCGACGGGAAGATCGAAGGTTTCGTCGTAATTGGTCAAGCAGACGTAGTGGACGCGGGGGCGGCCCGGGGTCTCGAAGCTGTCGAAGGCGGGGCCGGTCAGCGCCCGCGTGATCTGGCGGATGCGGTCGGCCCGGAAGTTGAAGCCGATGACGGCGTCCCCCTCCCGGATGAGGCCGACGGGCGCGCCCCCCGCTTGCACCACGCGCGGCTCGATGAACTCGTCCGTCACTTCCTGCGCGTAGGATTCCTCAACGGCCGAGAGCGGGTCCGCGCAGGGGATCCCCGCGCCCTCGGCCATCGCCCGGTAGGCGCGCTCGGTCCGCTCCCAGCGCCGGTCGCGGTCCATGGCGTAGTACCTGCCCATCACGGTGGCGATTCGCCCTCCCCCCTCGCGGGCGAGGCCGGCGGCGTATTCTTCCAGGTAGGCGCGCCCCCCCCGCGGGGGGGTGTCGCGCCCGTCCATGAAGGCATGGGCGAAGACGCGCCCAAGCCCCTCGCGCCGCGCGAGGCGGGCGAGGGCGACGCCATGATCCTGAAGGCTGTGGACCCCGCCGTCGGAGACGAGGCCGAGGATGTGGAGCGCGCCGCCCTCCGCCCCGGCCGCCCGGATGGCTCCGAGAAAAGAGGGGTTCTTGAAAAAGCTCCCGTCCTCGATCGCTTTTTCGATGCGGACGATGTCCTGGTTCACGACCCGGCCCGCTCCCAGGTTGAGGTGGCCCACCTCGGAGTTGCCCATCTGTCCCTCCGGCAAGCCCACCGAATGGCCGCAGGTGCGAAGGCGGGTGAGGGGGCGGGCGGCCATGAGGCGGTCCATGACCGGGGTCCGGGCCAGGGCGATCGCGTTGTGGGCGGAGGATTCGCGCAGCCCCCAGCCGTCGAGCACGATCAGCATGACCGGCCGCGGCGCGCTCAAAGAACCTCCCCGGTGGCCGGAATCCCGCTCTCGGCGGCCGATGGCCCGGTCTGGATCACGGGAATAAAGGGTGCCGAACGAAATAGAAGCGTTTCTTGTCCCAGCGCCAACGCTCCTCGAAGGGGATCCTTTGGCTGGACGTTTGGCTGATGCGCCGCTCCCCGTTGAACCGCGAGAGGGTCTCGGTGTACTCGCGCTCACCCTTGAGGACGATGGTGAGCGGGTTGGCGGAGCCGTTGAACTGGAGGCCCAGCTTGGCTTGCCACTTTTCGCTCCGGGCGATGGTGGAGCCCTTCTGGCCTTCGATTTCGATTGCCGGCCAGGCCAGCTGATCCCGGAGGCGCCCGAACCAGACCAGCTCGAAGTGCCGGTTCCGGCCCGGCTTCATGACCCGGGCGGTGTCCACGAATTGCGCGGGCTTTCCTTCCCGGGTGTGGATGATGAGTTCGCTCGCCCCGTCCGCCGTGAGGTCGGTGAGCTGGAAGGTCGGGGGATGGTCCCGGCTCAGGTCGCTGTAGGAGGCGATGGGGGCGCGCCCCCTCTGCGCGTCGTCGAGAAGGCAAAAGGTGATGTAGCTGACCTCGTTCGGATCGGATCGGAGGACGATGAGGGTCTCCTCCTCCGGGTCGCCGTCCATATTGACCGGGAGGAATTCGACGGTGAAGGTGTAGTTCTCCAGGTGCGGGGAGGAGAGGTACCATGGCCATTCGTTCTCGGCGGGGGGGCAGTTCCCCAGCGCCTTGAGCTGGCGCGCGCGATTTCGGGAGAAGAATTTCCGCGCGAGGAGCCAGTGCTCGGCCCGGTTTAGGCGCTTGAGGTGGGAAATCAAGCGCGCCCGCCTTCGCTCCTCCGGCCCCGCGGGCTTTGACGGGCCGGCCGCACCGGCGGCGGATCCGGCGAGAAGGATTGCGAAGCCGGCGACAAGAAAGCCCAAAGCCTTGAGGGGGGCGATGTTTTTTCGCCTCATAGGATGTTTCCCCCCGAGATTCGTCCCCAGATTTTCCGGATCCTCGCACGTTTCGGGGAAGAATTCCAGAATTCGGGGGGATTCAAGCCGGGCGGGATTCGATTTCATCCCCTGCGATCCGGCACTTCGGGCCCGCCCGTCCCGCCGGGCGCGGCGGGGGGAGCGCCGGGGCGGTTACCCTTCTCCCTCTTTTTCCTTGAAGAGGGGACAGCGCGAGTAAGTGCCCAGGCAGAACTCCTTCTGCCGCTGGGCCGGAATGGTGGTGAAGGGAAGCGTGACGGTCCGGAGAAGTTTTTTCTCCACGGTTTCTTTCGCGTAGCACACGTTTCGCGGCACGGGGTAGTCCGTCACCTCCTCCCGGTTCGACTTGCCGCCCAGGTAGGGGCAGTGCCGTTGTTTCACATCGAGCTTGGTGGGGGATCGGAGGCTTCCCGTTTCGCGGACGGGCCGGTCGCTGCCCGGGCCTTTCTTCCGGCCCCCCGGATGCGGAACCGGGAGCGGGGTGAAATCGGAAAAGGAGACTTCCGCTTCCTCGTCAACGGTTTTTTCTTCCCGTTGGCCTGCGTCCGGCGGAGCGGAGCGCATGGCGCCTTCGGGCAAAAAACGGAGCGGCGCCTCCTCGTTGGCCTGCTCTTCGGCCGGATAGGGAGTCTCTTCCTCGGGTTTGGATTTCTTGCGTTTTTCATCCTCCGGGTCGGTATTCCGGTTTTGGATGATATCGGAGAGTCGGACCATCGGAACCCCACGGGGGGAGATAGGGTGGCAGCCAACGCGTTGCGGAGGACCCGGGAAATTTCCTTCCTCCGGATACCGAATATAGCATAAACCTTCCTCGCCGGAGGGGGGTGGATGGGCGAAATCGGGAAATAACAGGGCGGAGCGCCCCGCGGAATTTCTCTGCCACCGGCCCGGATGGTTTATGAAAATTCCTACAAGCGCAGGCTGGCCCCCGGCGAAGAGGCCGGTGTATTCTCGCGTGGGCGCCGTTGCGCGGAAGGGATGAACCCCGGGAAAAAGGAGACGGTTTGCCCTCCTACATCTGGCTGGCGCTGGCTTCCACCTTTTTGATCGGCATTGCGGACTTCGTTTACGGAAGCGCCGTGCGGAAGGGCGTCACCGCCGGGACCATGACCTGCTCCCAGACGTGTTTCGTGTTGCCGGTAATCACGGCCTGGGCCCTGCTGGAGGGGAAATACGTTTGGGGGGCGGCGAACTTTCTCGGGGCCGCCGCCGCGCTCTTCATCTTCATCGGCTTCTGGGCCTTCATGCGGAGCGTCTCGCTCGGCGAGGCGGGCGTGAGCACCCCGATATACCGGATCGGCTTCGTGGTGACGGCGCTGGTGGCGATCCTGTTCCTCGGAGAGGAGCTCACCGCCCGCAAGGTGGTGGGCTTCCTGCTGGCGGGGGGCGCGATCTTCCTCCTCCCGGAGATCCGCTTTTCGGGCGCCGGCGCCGCCCGTCTCAAAACGGCTTCCATCGCCTGGGCGATCGTGGCGATGGTTTCGGTGGGCATCGTCAATGCGGTCTACAAGCTCGGGGTGGCGGCCGGGGTGGCGCCCTCGATGTTCCTGCACAGCCAGTCGATTTTCTTCACCTGGATCGCTTTTCTCTACGCTTACTTCGCCCAGGGCGGCCCCCGCTTCTCGCGGCAGGGCTGGACGCACAGCCTGGCCTCGGGGATGTGCCTGGTGGTGGGGTTCGTCTCCCTGCTGGCGGCCCTTCAGAGGAGGGAGGCGAGCGTGGTGGTCCCCATCAGCCAGCTCAGCTTCGTGGTGAGCGTGGTGCTCGCAACCGTCTGGATGCGGGAGCGGTTCACGGCCCGGAAGGGGTTGGGATTGCTCCTGGCGGCCGGGACCGTCGCGGCCTTTTCCGCTGCCTGATCTTCTATTTTCGGGAATAGAGAAAAGATCGGAGGGCCCGGCGCCTCCTCAGCGGGGGACCTCCGCCTGCGGGACCTTCGCCTTCGGCACCCCTTTGCGGTAAGGCGCCCGGTGCCGGATGGCGGCGAGGCGGAGGTCTTCCAGGGTGCCGCCGTGCGCCTCTTTTAACGCCCGAATGGCGACCTCCATCTGCGGGTCGGCCTCCCCGGTCTTGGGAACCGGGCTTCCCCGGCCGGCCGGCGCCGTGCCGGGGGGAGCGGGGTTCTTCATCTCCACCTCCGGCCGCACACCCTTTTTGTGAATTTCGCGCCCGTTCGGGGTGTAGTACTTCGATGTGGTGAGGCGCACGCTCGCGCCGCCGCTCAGCTGGATGATCGTCTGGACCGATCCCTTCCCGAAGGTGATTTTCCCGAGGATGAGGGCCCGGTCGAGATCCTGGAGGGCGCCCGCGACGATCTCGGCGGCGCTGGCGCTCCCCCGGTTCACCAGTACGATGAGGGGAACCCTGTGCCAGGCGCCATGAGCCTGGGTGCGGAAGTGGACAAAGTGATCCCGGTGGCGCCCCCGGGTGAAAACCACCAAACTCCCTTCGGGCAGGAACTGCTCCGCCACCCGGACCGACTGGCGGAGGAGGCCTCCCGGATTGTTCCGAAGGTCCAGGATGATCCCCCGCAGCGTTTCCCGGTCGAAGCGGGCGAGATGGCGGCCCACCTCCCTGGCGGTCCGTTGCTGAAAGCTGGTGACCCGCAGGTAGGCGATGCCGCCCTCGAGGCGTTTCGAGCGGACGCTCTTGAGCAGGATGAGCTCGCGCGTGAGGGTGAATTTGCGGGGCCCCCAGCCCTTCCGCTCGATCAGCAGGCGCACTTTGGTGTCCGCCGGGCCGCGCATCCGCTTGACGGAATCGCGGAGGGGGAGGCCGAATATCCGGACCCCGTCGACGGCGACGATCTCATCGCCCGCAAGAAGGCCCGCCTTGGCCGCGGGCGCGTTCTCCATCGGAGTCACGATGACGAGCTTTTTGTCCCGGAGGGCCACCGTGGCGCCGATTCCGCCGTAGCGGCCCGTGGTCTCGATCTTCGAGTCGCGAAAATCCTCGGGGGTGAGGAAGGAGCTGTAATCATCGAGCGACCGCACCATGCCCTTGAGCACCTTGTACATGACCGCCATCTCGCCCCCCGCCGGGCGGGGGCTGCCCTCCTGGGAGAGGGCGAAGAGATAGGCCTGGGTGAAGGACTCGAGATCGCGCTTGCTCCCCGACCCGAGGCGGACTTCGTGCTCCGCCTCCCCGAGGCGCAATGTGTAATGGCGCGCGTCTTGCTCTTTGACCTCGAGCCGGTTTTCTCCCAGGGCGCTCTTGAGGCCGAAGAGGCCGGCGGCGTAAACCTTTCTCAGATCGGGCAGCTCGGCGTAATTCTCCTCAACGAGCGCGACCGTTTCGTGAAGAATGCGGAGCGCCCTGCGCTGACCCAGGGTCCGCGCGGAGAGCGCATCGGCCAGGGGGGCGGCCGCCCCGGCGAAGAGAGTGAGGGCGAGAAACAGGAAGAGGGCGGGGGCGGGGCCCGGCCCTTGCCCCGGCGCCCGGCGGGCGCGAAAGCCCTTTGTGTCAACCCTGAGGTTCCATGCGGGCATCGGCCGGAATTCCCCTGATTTGGAAACAACTTCCCCCCGGAGCCATCCCCCTCTTGGCGCGGAGCCGCGCCAGTGGCCGCGGGGGTCCACATCATATGCCGAAGAAGGTTAGAGGGGAATCGGTAAAAAAGGAAGAAAGGGGCGAAGGGGCGAGAGGAGGGCCCCGCTCCCGCGCACCGTGGTGGTGGAGGGAGGGGGCGCGCCCCGGCGGTGCCCGGGGAGGGATGGGGAGCGGTATCATGGAAACGGGATGGATTTTTGAAACGGGATGGATTATTGCCGGCCTCCGGGCGGGCGGGCGGGCCCGGGCCGAACGGATTGAGGAGCTTTTCGAGGGATATCCCTCGTGCCAGGAGAGGGGAGCCGGTGCCGGGCAGGGGGCCCGAGAAGGAACGGGTTTCGGCGTACATTTTTTCCCCTCAATCTAAAAAAATATTCCTCTCCGGATATTCGCCCGCGTTGTTGGCGGGAAACGGGTTTTTTTTGCGCGCCGCGCCGGGGGAGGGCGAGCGATGATCTCTGTGGTGATTCCGGTGCTGAACGAGGCGGCCCGGCTGGAGGGCCTGCTCGATGCGCTGGAGGCCCAGGAGGGAGAGGTCGAGCTCATCGTGGTGGACGGGGGCAGCCGGGACGCCACCCGCTCTCTTGCGGGCGGGCGGGCCCGCCTCCTGACCGCCCCGCCCGGGCGGGCGGGCCAGATGAACGCGGGCGCCCCGGCCGCCTCCGGGGAGATCCTCCTTTTCCTGCACAGCGACACCCGCCTCCCGGCGGGGGCCTTCGGGCTGATCGAAGAGGCGATGCGGGACCCCGGCGCCGTGGGCGGCGGATTTCTCCACCGCTTCGACCGGGACGACTGGTTCAGCCGCTTCATCAGCCTGAGCGCGAACACCCGCTCGCGCCTTTGCTGCTTGTTCTTCGGGGATCAGGCCATCTTCGTCCGGCGTGAGGTCTTCGAGCATCTGGGCGGCTACGCCGACATGCCCCTGTTCGAGGATTGGGACTTCACCGCCCGGCTCCGGAAGGAGGGCCGGGTGGTCTTCATCCGCAGCCCCGTCGAGACGAGCGGGCGGCGGATCGACGCCTGGGGAAAACGGAAGGCCTTCGCGATCTGGTGGGGGTTCAGCATTCTCTACGCGCTCGGCGTTCCCCCCGAGCGGCTCGCCCGCTACTACGGGGACATCCGTTGAGCGGGCGCCGGGATCATTTTTCCCGCGGCGGCGGCGGGGGAGGGGGCTCGGGAGGGGCCGGGGGCTTATCCGGCGGGCTCTCCGGCTCGGCCTCGACGATCTTCTCCTCGACCTTCTGGGTGAACCGCCGGAGGTCCTCGTACATGCCCTTCAGCTTCGCCTCCACCTTGCCGTGGACCGTATCCGGGGGGAAATCGCCCGTTTCGGGATCCCGCTCCCCGGCGGGGACGCCGGTGAGGACGGCGATCCCCTCGTCCACGGTGCGGATGGGGTAAATCCGGAACTTGCCCGCCTCAGCCGCCTCGATCACCTCGTCGCGCAGGATGAGGTTCTTGACGTTCTGGTGGGGGATGAGGACGCCCGCCTCCCCGTTCAGCGCATCCATCTCCCTGCACACCTCGAAGAAGCCCTCGATCTTCTCGTTCACCCCGCCGATGGGCTGGATCTCCCCCCGCTGATTGACCGAGCCCGTGACGGCGAAGCCCTGCTTGATGGGAAGCTCGGCGAGGCTGCTCATGATGGCGTAGAGCTCGGTGGAGGAGGCGCTGTCCCCGTCCACCCCCGAGTAGCTTTGCTCGAAGCAGATGCTCGCCGACAGGGCGAGGGGGCGCCTCCGGGCGTAGGTGGCGCCGAGGTATCCCTGGAGGATGAGCATCCCCTTGTCGTGAATGTTTCCCGAGAGCTTGCTCTCGCGCTCGATGTTGACGACGCCCTTTTCCCCCATGAACGTCTGGGCGGTGATGCGCGAGGGCTTGCCGAAGCTGTAGTCCCCCCAGGTCGAGGACGGCGAGCCCGTTCACCTGCCCGACCACGGCGCCCGCGGTGTCGCTCATCACCGTCCCCTCGGTGATGAGCTCGCGCAGGCGCTCGTCGATCAGGTTCGACCGGAAGCGCCTCTCTTCGAGGGCGTGGACCACGTGCTCCTCGCGCACGGCGGAGCCGCCCTTCTCCCGCGCCCAGTGATCCGCCTCGAGCAGGAGCTCGCGCATCTCGCTGAAGCGGGCCGACATCTTTTCCTTGTGGGCCACCGCCCGGGCGCTGTCCCGGAGGATGCGCTCCACCGCCCCGTCGTCGAAGGGCAACAGGTCCGACTGCTCGCGGTGGAATTTGATGAAGCCCAAGAAATCGCGCATGCTCTCAGGGGTGCGGTCGATCAACGAGCCGAAATCCGATTTCACCTTGAAGTGCTTCGAGAATTCCTCGTCGTGCCGGAGGAGGAGGTAGTAGATCATGGGGCTTCCCATGAGGATGACTTTCACGTCCACCGGCACGGGGGTGGGCTTGAGGCCCCCCGTGCTCCAGCCGTACATCTCCCCCAAATCCTCGATGCGCACGCAGCGCGTGCGGAGCGCCCGCTTGAGCGCGGGCCAGACGCCCGGGTTGGTGAGGACGTCCAGCGCGTTGAGGATGAGGAAGCCGCCGTTGGCGGCGATCAGGGAGCCCGCCCGGATCATGGTGAAGTCGGTGGTGTAGGTCCCGAAGTGGGCCTTCCGCTCGATGCGCCCGAAGAGGTTACTGAAGTTCGGGTTCGTCTCGACGACGACGGGGGCGCACGAGAGGCCGGCGTTGTTCACGACGGCGTTGACCTCGTAGGCCCGGAAGGACTCCTCCTCCGGCGGGCGCTGCAACTGGGAGGGGGGGGCCGCCTTCCCCTCGTCCTGGCCGCGGAAGATGGAGAGGTTTCCCAGGATGTGCCCTTGCGCCTTGTCGAGGTGCTGGAGGACGTTCTCGTAATCCTTGTACTTCTCCCGCAGGTCGTTGACGGGGACGTTCACCACCGTGAAGGCGATGTCCTTGTCCAGCTCGTGCAATTTTTCCCGGATCTCCTTTTCCAGCACCCGGGTCTCCTTGACGAACTCGTTGCTGTGATCGGCGAAGGCGGCGCGGTCCTCGTCGATTTGCTTCCGCTCCCCCTCGGTGAGCTTTTCGAAGGTCTCCTCGGTGGCGGGCTCGCCCTCGATGAGGGGGTGGAGGCCGAAGCCCGCCTGGGTCGCGCGGATGCCGAAGCCGGCCTCCTTGGCCAGGCTCTCCAGGTTGTCGAAGAGCGCCTTCTGGCGCGTCTGGGCCTCCTCGATGACTTCCTTCCGCCGCCCTTCCTGGGCCTCGTCCTCGAACGCCTTGGGGATCGAGTCGCGAAGCTCGGCGATGAGCGCTTTCATGTCCTCGTGGAAGACCTTGCCCAGCCCCGGGGGGAAGGAGAGCCAGACGGGGCGGTCCGGGTCGTCGAAGTTGTTGACGAAAACGATGTCCGCCGGAACGGGCCGGTCGCAGGCCAGGCGCTCGCAGGCCGAGCGGCACAGGGTGGACTTCCCCGTTCCCGGCGGGCCCGCGATGTAGACGTTGAAGTCGGGAGACCGCATCGAGAGGCCGTATTCGAGCGCCCGCTCGGCCCGCTCCTGGCCGATGAATTTGGTGGTGGAGGGCGCCTCACCCTCGGACGGGGCGATCTCCTCCCTGCTGAATTTCCAGCGGAGCGCCTCGGCGGAAAGCGGCTCGGGAAGGTGGGACATGCCTGCTCCTGATGCAGCCTCCCGGGGGAGGGCGGAGATCGGAGGGCCGGACGGCCAGCGTTAAGGGTTAGCGGGAGAGGGGCCGCCTGTCAATTCCGGGAGAAAACCGGTAGTGGGTCAGTTTGCCAATTTTGCGATTTCCAAGGCAATCTTTTTTCGTATAGAGTTAATTACAGTTCTCGGCCCGCTCGAATAACTCAGAAAAAATGCCCCTTCGGTACCCACCAAAACCAGGACAAATATTAATTTGCGATTTCAGGGGCTACTTGGAACCTGAGATTACCAAGAAACGTCCTATGGTCGTTGTTTCTCCAAGGAGCAGGAGCGATAGAATATGCTCTGTGGTGCCCGTAACTCATTCGGCTCCAATGCCCTTGATGGAATATCATTACCTTCTCCCCCCTAGCTCCATACCCATACCCGGAGAAGAAGATCGAGATCAATGGGTGAAGTGCAACCTTATATCGACGGTTAGCCTAGATCGACTTCATTACATAGGGCTAGGAAAAGACGAGAGCGGGAAAAGAAAGTATTTTTATAATCGATTAGAAAACAGGCACATAGAAGCGATTCGGGATTGCGTTAAATTTGCGTTAGGGATGGAATAGAGGTATATTGATCTCCGTACCCGCTTAGCCGGGCCTGAGACTCCCGCAAGGGAGCAGGCACCGCAGGGGTCGAGAGCAAGACCAGCGGTGCCTCAGCACTTATACTTCCCCGGGGCGTTTGCCCCGGGGTTTTTGTTTGCCCCCATGATTTTCAAGCTGACCCACTCCAGGAATCCGCCCCGGAGCCGGGGGGGGGCGGATTTTCCGCGGGGAGCCTGGAATATCCCCTCCCGGCGGCGTTGCTTTGGGGCGGGGCCGCGTCTAATATGGTTTTGCTTTCGTGAATCGAGAGGGCCTAAGTCACAAACGAGACCGGAGGAAGGGGAGAACAAATGGCCAACAGCACGGCGGTGGCGGTGGACGCGGCGGAAATCCGGGAGCTGGACAGGGCGCACGTATGGCATCCGGTGTTGAATCAAAGGACGCTGGATGAAAACCCCCTCTCCGTGATGGTTCGCGCCGAGGGCTGCACCGTCACCGACGCCGAAGGAAACGATTACCTCGACGCCATGGCGGGCCTTTGGTGCGTGAACATCGGCTACGGGCGCAAAGAGGTGGCGGACGCCGCCTACGCCCAGCTCCTCGAGCTTCCCTACTACCCACTCACCCAGGTGAACGTGCCCGCCGCGCGCCTTTCGGCGAAGCTCGCCGAGATCCTCCCGGCCGATCTGAACCACATCTACTTCGTCTCGACGGGCTCGGAGGCGGTGGACACGGCGCTCAAGATCGCCCGCGCGTGGGGCCAGAAGAACGGCGGGCGCTTCAAGATCATCGCCCGCTACCAGGGCTACCACGGGGCGACCCTCGGCGCCTCGAGCGTGACGGGCCAGACCCTCCGCCGCAAGGGGTTCGAGCCCCTCCTGCCGGGGGTGATCCACGTCCAGGCGCCCTACTTCTTCCGCAGCGGGGCCAAGAGCGAGGAGGCGCTGGCCGAGCGCTGCGCCGAGGAGCTCGACGCCGTCATCCGCTACCAGGGACCGGAGTCCGTGGCGGCCTTCATCGCCGAGCCGGTCATCGGCGGGGGCGGGTCGATTCCGCCGCCGGCCGACTACTTCCAGCGCGTGCGCGAGGTCTGCGACCGCCACGGGGTTCTCCTCATCATCGACGAGGTGATCTGCGGCTTCGGGCGCACGGGCGGGCTCTTCGCCTGCGACACCTACGGCATCCGCCCCGACATGATGACCATCGCCAAGGGGCTGAGCAGCGCGTACATTCCCATCGGCGCGACGGCCGTCTCGGACGCCGTCTTCGGCGCCCTCAACAGCGAGGACATGGAGTCCTTCTCCCAGATCAACACCTACGGCGGGCACCCGGTCGCCTGCGCGGCCGCCCTCAAGAACATCGAGATCCTCCTCAGGGAGGACCTTCCCGGGAACGCGCGGCGGGTGGGTGGGCGGCTCGGCGCCGGGCTGAAGAAGCTGGGCGATATCCCCTGCGTGGGGGAGGTGCGCGGGATCGGCCTCATCTGGGGGGTGGAGATGGTGCGGGAGGACGGCGCCCTCCTCCCGGCGGAGGGCCTCGCCAAGATCCTGGAATACGCCAAGAAGGAGGGTGTCCTCTTCGGCAAGAACAGCGGGGTCGCCGACGCCCCCTCGAACACCCTCACCATCAGCCCCCCCCTCATCCTGAAAGAGGAGGAGGCCGACCGGATCGTCGCCGTCCTCGGGTCGGCGCTCCGCAAGTTCGTCTCGGAGGGGTGAACGCCGCCGGATGTTTTTGGGAAAGCGGAACGGCCAACGTTGAGGAAGCCATGCCCAACATCACCATGCTCGACCTGGAGGCGTTGAAGAAGACGAAGCTCGGCCCCTTCATCGGCAAATGCATCAAGCACCGGGCCCCCGACCCCGCCTTCCACGCCATGATGGGCCACAACATCGAGCTCTCGAAGGCGATGTACATCGCCTGGGGAACGGTCTTCAACACCGGCAGGGTGGACCACAAGCTCAAGGAGATCATCCGCGTCCAGCTCTCCCGGCTGGTCGACTGTAACTACTGAGGCAACGTGCGATCCGCTTCGGCGAAGCGGGCGGGTCTCACCGAGGAGATCATCGACGAGGCCATCGAGAATTATCAGGAGAGCGCCCGGTTCACCGAGGCCGAGAAGGCCGCCCTCCGCTACAGCGAGCTGATGGGCACCGCGCCCGGGAAGATCGACGCGGCCTTCTACGGCGAGCTGCGGAAGCACTACTCCGAGGAGGAGATCGTCGAGTTGGGCGCCTTCATCGGCTTCAACGTCGGCTACCACACCTTTTTCGGATCCCTGAGCTTCTACCCGATGTTCGACAAAAAGGGGAACCTGGTGAGCCAGGAGGAGTCGGCCCGCGTCTACGGCCCCGCCCCGGTCTCCCACCTGAAGCAGAGGGATTTGGAAGAGCCCGCGGACGGGGACTGATTCCCCCCCCGCTTCCCATCGTTCAGGAGCGCCGCCTTGCCCCGCATCGAGCCCCTCCCGCGGGAGGGGATCCGCGACCCCGAGCTCCTCAAGATGATGGAGACGTGCGAGCGCACCCTCGAGCCGGACTCCCTTTTCTTCCGCCTCCTGGCCCGCGTCCCCGGCTACGCCGAGGCCCTCTGCGGGGGCCTGCACATGTCCCACACCCAGGGGAACGTGGACCCCAAGCTCAAGGAGATCATCCGGGTCCAGCTCGCCCGGACGGCGGGGGACACCTACTTCGCCAACCTGCGCTCCGTCCCGGCGAGGCGGGCGGGACTCACCGAGGAGGCGATCGAGGCGGGCGCGGGCGACTTCGAGGCGGGGGATCGCTTCACCGAGGCCGAGAAGTGGGCCCTTCGCTACGCGGACAAGATGTACCGCGACCCCAAGAAGGTGGACGCCGCCTTCTACGCCGGGCTCAAGAAGCACTACACCGAGGCGCAGATCATGGAGCTCGGCGCCTTCATCGCCCTGACCTACGGCATGCAGGTCTTCATGCGCACCCTGCGCGCCTTCCCCACCCGCGACCCGGAGGGCAACCCCGTCACCCAGGAAGCCTCCGAGAAGATCTACGGGAGCGAGGCGGGGCGTTAGGGGGGGGTGACGGATAGAGTGTGGTTGATTGAGGATATTGCGGGGATGATAAATTAAACGGGATTGTATAATTGACGCCCGTACACGCTGGGGACAGATCTGCGAAAATGGTTAACCGAGAAGGGAAAACCCCGGGCAATATTTTTCTCGGTTTGCCTGCATAAGATATTTAACGGGACATATACTTAATTATTTTGTACGCATCCCAGGAATTTCTAAGTCTACTCGAAAAGCTCTATTATATTGTCTGACGGATCGAGGCAAAGAATCTGTTTGCGTCCCTGATTATCCATAAGATCGTTTTTAAACTGCACACCGTTCTTTTTAAGTCGGGAAACAACAGATTCAATATCATCGACGGTAATTACCATTCGAGACCATCCTCCTGGTGAGGGTTTGGTTCCGTCAGGCATTGGCTTTGATGCTGAAGCCTTAGGACCGGAGACGATTAGTTGTACGCCATCTCGTTCCAAGATAGCTATTGCAGATCCATATTTTTCTTCTAACTTAAAATCAAAATTTGATGTATAAAACGCAACCGCCTTGTCGACGTCATTGACGATATATCGAAATCTTATCATGCGAATCCCCTCTACATGTTTTCCGGCGTCCGAAGCGAGGGATGGCCAACTGTTTCAATTATAAACCGTAGTCATCTTCGATGGTGAAGGAATCGCAGATCTATATGGGAAATCCGGGGTGATTACAGCTTTTCTTCTCTAGATGCTTCTTCGTGGCGGGGAAATGCCCCTTTCGGATCGTGTCCGGGGGCATTTCCTTTTGTGTTTTTTGAAATTCAAATGAAGAACCTTTTTCGCATCGTATCCCTAAAAATTTCAAACTGACCCACTGCCAATTATTCGACATTTCCCAGATGAACTCCGGGCTTGCGGAGGCGTACCCCCGTACCCCCGTCGAGTAAACCGGAATGATGCGGCAACCAAGGCTCCTCCCCTGATTCTGCACTGATCACTCACTATTCCGACCGCGTTTCCCGTATGGAACTCGTCAAGTCTAGCGGAAACCGACATGTGAGACACCTTCTCAGGCCAAAACACGGGCCAGGAAGCAGTAATTTCCTTTCCGGGCGCAGTGCCCCTCTTTGATCTCGGACCAACACTTCAGCCAGCCCCGCATCACCCGTAGCCGAACACAGCCCGGTGGTGGCGCGCCAGCGGGAAGGCCGAGGCCGCGTGAACGTGCCACTTCTTGGCGTGATAGGAAACCCTGGCCCCGGCCTTGATGAGCCGCCTGATCAGCCTCGACCGAGCGCCTCACTCCCTCGCCCATGACGTAGAATTGCCGGAGCATGTGAAGCAGGTAGTAGGCCAAGGCCCCCATCTTGAGGCGGGCATGGTTGGCCCCGAAGCGGTGACAGCGGGTCTTGTCCCAGCGAAGGGTGTTCTTCCCCTCCTTGATCCGGTTCTCGACATCTCCCCGGCCGGATCGCCCCTCCGACCCTTTGCGAAGTTTCGCGGATCGTTGTATACCCAGCAGGATTTTCTCAACCGTCGCGGCCGTGCCTCTAAGGGGTCTCGCATGAGGCCGCCGGGCGGGTCCGCGGAATTTCCCCCTGTCGCGCAAGGAGGGCGCTGTGCCGCTCGCTGTCAGCAACGATATCCAGATTTCCTATGACGACACCGAGCCGGGATCGAACCGGTTTCCCATCGTTTTCATCCACGCGTTCACGCTCAACCGTGCGATGTGGGACCCGCAAAAACAGGCGCTCCGCGCGTCGAACCGCGTGGTGACCTACGACCTGCGCGGGCACGGGCGCTCCGAGAAGCCGACCACCGGCTACGGGCGGGAGGACGAGGCCGCCGACCTGGCCGGCCTGCTCAAGGCCATCCGGGCGAGCAAGGCCCACCTCGTCGGCCTGAGCCGGGGCGGGGGGATCGCCCTCGCCTTCGCGGCCGCCCATCCGGAAAAGACGGCCTCGGTCGTCGCCATGGGGGTGGGCTACGACTTCGCGCGGACCATGCCCGAATTCGACGAGCAGCGCGCCCAGACGGCGGCCACCCTGCGGGCCGAGGGGCTTCGCGCCGCCCGCGAGCACTGGTACAACCTTCCCCTCTTCGCCACCTCGCGCGAGGAGGAGGAGGTGGACAACAAGGTGGACGCGATGCTCATCGGCTACACCGGGGCGCACTGGCTCGATCCGGTCCCGCCGTCGGACCCCCCCATCCTCGATGCGGTTTCTGCCATTTCGGCGAAAACGCTCATCGTCCTGGGCGAGCGGGACCTGCCCGGGTTTCATACCTGCGCGGAGGAGCTGGTGGAGAAGATCCCGGGGGCGAAGAAGCTGACGATCTCCGGCGCGGGGCACCTCGTGAACCTGGAGGCCACCGAGCAGGCGAACGAGGCCATCGCCAACTTCATCGCCTAAGCGCCCGAGAGGGGTGGGGCGCCCCGCCGAGCCGTTTTTCTCCTGTCCGATATCCTTTGAAGGTGTGGCGCCGCTCCGCTGAAGGCAAGGCGCCGCGGCCGGGGGGCCGGCGCGCGCGGCTGGTTTGCCTCCCCCACTCCCCCCAACCCCCCCTCTCATCCCGAGGAGATACCGCTATGGCTCGCGTCCCCTTCGTCACCGACTCTGAGGCTCCGCCCGAGGTGCGGGCGATCTACGATGGACAAAAGAGGGTCACCGGAAAGACCCTCAACACCACGCGGGCGCGGGCCCATTGCCCCTCCCTTCTGGTGGGCATCGCCGCCATGCAGGCCGCCCAGGAGAGGAGCGCCTGCGCCCCCGCTGCGCTCAAGCCCCTCGTGACGCTGCTCGTATCGCGCCTGAACGGGTGCCCGCACTGAGTGGACGTTCAGGCGGCGCGGGGTCTCCGCGCCGGCGTATCGGAGGAAAAGCTCCGGGCGATTCTGGACTACGCTGCCCATCCCGCCTTCAGCGGGGCCGAGCGCGCCGCCCTCGCCTTCGCCGAGGGGCTGACGCGGACCCCGGTGGAGGTTCCCGAGGAAGTGTTCGCGGCGCTGGGGGCGCACTTCGACACCCCGGCCATCGTCGAGATCGCGGTTTTCGCGGCGTTCCAAAATTTTAACGCCAAGTTCAACGGCGCCCTCCGGGTGGAGGTGAACGAGTTGTGCCCGATCGAGGTTCCGGGGGGGAGGTGGGATTCGTAGCCGGGGCGGCGGGCCGGGCGCCTCGAAAAAAGCCGAATCCTTTTCGGCCTGTCGGTGTCCAAAGGGGGAGGGAAAGTGACTGGGCGGCTTCCGGAAGGCGAGGAGGGAGAAAATCGGACGAAAGTCGGCGCCGATCTTCTCTCCCGCCTGCGATCGGGCGAGACCGCGGCCCTGGAGGAGATGGTCCAGGCCCATCAGAGTCTCCTTTATGGTCTTTTGCTGCGCCTGACGGGGGACCCGGACGAGGCTTTGGATCTGGTCCAGGAGACTTTCATCCGGGCGCTGCGCGGGATGGCTTCCTTCCGGGGGGAGTCCTCGATCCGCACCTGGCTCTACCGCATCGCGGTGAACGTGTTCCGGAACGAAAGGCGCGCCGCGCCGCGGGAGACCGTGGACCCCCAGGAGCTGGAGGAGATGAACCCGGGCTGGTGGGACCGCTGGAGCGGGCGGGTGCCGGACCCCGAGGAGATTGTGGCGGGCCGCGAGGAGACCGAGCGGCTCGCGCGCGCCATCTCCCGCCTTCCCGAGGAGTACCGCCTCGTCCTTTTGCTGCGGGACCGCGAAGGGCACACCACCCAGGAGGTGGCCGACCTGGTCGGAATCTCCAATGCGGCGGTCAAGAGCCGGCTCCACAGGGCGCGGCTCTTTGTGAGAGGAGAACTCTTGGGAGAATCCCGGGGGAGACCACGCGTGGCGGAGGGGGTGATTCCATGATTCGACTGCTTCTGAGAAGGATGTTCCCCTTCCTTGGAAAAGGAAGGGTTCTCGCCTGCCGGGAGGTCACGCCCCTGCTCTCGGAGTTCATTGACCAGGAACTCGGCCCCGAGATGGCGGAAAAGATTCGCGAGCACCTAGATGTTTGCACCGCGTGCCGCAGGTTCACGAAGTCTCTGGAAAATACCTCCCGCATACTCCAGAAGGACCCCTCTTCTCCCATCCCGGAGCAAACCGCCCGGGAAATGATGGACAATCTGCGGGCGGAATACCGCAGCGCCCGGAAAGAGCTGGACGAGAAGTCCCCCGAATAGTCTCTGTCCGCATTGTTCATCTCCCCGCATTTTTTCCTGAACCCTCACCTCCCCGATTGGGTCTAATGGAATGAGAAGGAAACCTGGCTCTGCACAGCCGGGGCTTCAAGGTGAAAATGGAGGTCATGATGTCTCTCTACATGCTCAGAAAACGGGGCTATTGCGACTATTACGAGGTCCTCGGGGTCGAGCCATCGGCGGGAGGGGCGAAGATCAAGAAGGCCTACCTCCGCCTGGCGATGAAGTACCACCCGGACCGGAATCCGGGCGAAAAGAAGGCGGAAGAGCTGTTCAAAGAGATGTCTGAAGCCTACCGGGCGCTCAGCGATTCGCAGCATAGAAGCGTGTGCGACCGGAATAGGCGAAGAAGTAGACAACCTCTAGAAAAAAGAGTTCGGACAAAGCACTAGGAGAGGAGATTGACAGATGGTTCCGATCCTAACACAGGAGGAAATCGATGCCTTGTTGCATGGACCGAGCGAAGACGAGTGCGACAGGGATAACTTCTACACAAGGGTGAGAGCCAAATTTCTCAGGCTGGCGAAAACGCCCAGGGTATGCGAAAGCGAAACAGAAGAATTTCCTGACTCTGTTATCTTTTGATTCGATTCAGTTTTATCCTCTAGGCATCCTCAAGAGAGGGCGCGCATTTTCGTTCGGGAGGAGTTGTTGGTGAAGGCCCGCGGAAGGGCGCGGGCGGCGGAGGACACGGAGCGATGGTAAAACTACTCTGGAGGAGAATGTTCGCCGGGCAGGGCGGGAAAAGGGCGCTTCCCTGCCGGGAGGTGGTCTCCCGGGTCACCGATTTTCTCGATTTCGAGCTGGACGTCGAGATGGAGGAGCGAATCCGCGAGCATCTCGAGGTTTGCACGGCGTGCCGCCATTTTGTGAATTCCCTCGAAAACACCATACGCACACTCCATTCGGACGCATCCTGCACCATTCCCGATGAGAAGGCCCGGCAGCTCCTCTCGAATCTGCGCGCCGAGCGCCGCCGCGCCCTGGAAGAGCTGGACGAAAAAACATCCGATTACCCCCCCCCCATCAGCGCATTTTCGCCCCAAACGCATTTTTCCTGAATCCTTCCTCCCGCGCCGGGGTCCAATGAAGGTAAGGGCAACCCGGGGCAAGCGATGCCGCCGCCGGGCCGGGAATTTTCACACGCAAGAAAAAGGAGATGCAAAATGAAAAAGATTCGTTTCGAGAAATTGTTTGGAGAGGATGTGGCCGGCCGGCTCCTCCTGGGGGGGATCGCCGGGCTCTTGGGCGGAATCGTTTTTGGGATCTGGATGGCGGAGCATGGGGTCCTCGCCAAGATCGCCTCCATGGCGGGGAGCAGCTCGCCCGCTCTGGGGATGGTGATGCACCTGGGACTCAGCGTACAGATCGGGGCGAGCTTCGCCCTCATCTTTGACCGCGTCGCCAAGAGTGCGGTGCCCGCCACCCTTTGGGGGATCGTCTACGGTTTCATCTGGTGGATCCTGGGGCCCTTGACCATGATGCCCCTCATGATGGGGATGGGCCTTCAGTGGTCGGCCGCCGCCGTCGCCAGCACCATTCCGAGCCTCATCTGGCACATGGTCTTCGGCGGAATTCTGGGGATATCCTACGAGGCGCTGCGGAGGGAGCCGTTGGCCGCCCTTCTCGGCCAGGAATAGGAGAGGGGGGGGGAACGTCTAAATGAATGTTTCAAGGGCTTTCCCCTCCCCGGTATGGATTGGCCGCCCGCGCCGCCTGGGAGAAGCGCCGTGAAAAGGTTCACCGTTCGGATGCTCCTGGCAATCCTCATCGCCGCCGGTGGTTTCCCTCTGGCTTCAATAGCAGAGGCTTTCCACCACCCTGGAATCCGCCATTTCCCCGCCAGCCGGCATGATCTTGCCCGCCGCCCGCACCTGCGGTACCACAAGCGCGGATACTCCCCCCGGCGCTTTGCCTACCGCTGGCCGTGGACCTACCGCCGGTACAGGGATTTCCAAAGATTCGGGCATCGCCGCCGGTACAGGGCCCTCCGCCGGAACTTCTGGTATGGCCACCGGCCGTTCGCGCGCCGCGGCTGGTAAAAAGGCGAATCCCACCGCCCCCCGTTGGGGGGAATGAAACGCTTCGCGCCGCCGCGACCGGCCCGCCCGGTCCGGCGGCGTTTTGCCGGCTCGCGCGCCCTAGGTTTGCATCTGCCTGAAAGTGGCGAAGGTCAGATAGACGGCGGGTACCGCGAACAAGACCCACAACAACCCGATCCAGCCAGCGAAGGCCCCCGGCCAGGTCGCCCCCACCGCCAGGCCGAATGCCACCATCGAGAGCTTGAGAAGACCCACCTGCCACCACGCCAGGGTGAAGTCCGTGAAGGGGTTCATGTTCGTTCCTCCTCCTGTGTGAAATATGCGCTCCTGTGTGAAATATACGGCGCCGGCCGCGCCCCCGGCCATGTATTCACAACGAGGGCGCAAATGTTCGTCCGGGAAAAACCCGCCGGGGGCGGAGAAACGATTGCCGAAGAGGCGTTCGGCGATTGCGGGGAAGGCGGCGCAGGAGAGGATGGATTGGGCCTTCCCCGGCTTCAGGATTGTATCCGCTGTTCTATGCCTTCAATGATGTGGTCGATTTCCTCCGTCGTGTTTGGGTTATGAGTTTTATTTCCGGATGCTTGTTTTTGAACACCCGAAATATTTCGTCCGCAAAACTGTGGCCGATACCGGTGATTCCGCGGAAATCCAGTATGGCTTCTCCGAACCGCTCCACGCGGGCCAGCAACCTCCTGGCTTGTGACCTGGATATCAATTCCCCTCCTTCATACTGCAACAAATGAAGGGGCACATGGGTTTTCGTGAAAGCCAGGCGATTTTTTTCGGAGCCGTATTTTTCAAAAGTTCTGTTCTTTGTTTGCGTCGAGTCGTTGTATATATTCATGCTGACGAGCGTTCCCCGGATTTCTTTGTCGGGGTCACTTTCAAAATCCAATCGTCCGGATCGGAAATTCTGACAAATTCCACGCTTTCCGAGATAATGGCGAACCGATCGAACATTCTTGAAACGAAGAAAATACCATAACCCGTGTGTGCGAGATGATTGGTGGTTAGCCTGCCTTTTGACAGCTCGAACGCTGCCTGCCGGGCATCCGGCAAACCAAAAGCCTTCTGAAGTTTCTTGAAAATTCCCACCCCCTGATCTCGAATTATCATACGAGTCATCACCGCGTTTCTTTCGACGGCAATAACGGCTTTATCCGATTCGGAATGCTCGACAGCGTTGTTGAGGATTTCCTCGAATCCGTATTCGCAGATCTGAAAGACGTTTTTGGGCAAATCTCTCAGGTGTTCCGAGACCCTGTGCGTCCAGCAATAACTCTCTTCGGTGACGCCGGGCGTAATGGGCGAGATTTCAAATTCCAGGGCAAATGTCGGCTTGAGTGCATAGCGCCTGTCCCGGGTGGAACCCGAGGCGTCCAGCAAGCCCTCCTCGATGAGTTTCTTTAGGTGCCTGCTTATGGCGGGGCGGGTGATTCCAAATTCTTTTGCGGTCAAGTGGCCGATGGCGCTTGGATTCTGCTCCACGTTTCTTAAAATAAACGCCCTAATTTCTTTACTTTTTCTGGCCATTTCTTAACTTTTCCCAATTAAGCACTTAAAACTCTTATTTGACTTTAAAATCATAACATTTACTAAATAGTCACTAAACATTTTTTCCTAAATTTAGATTTATTTTTAACATTTCCATAAATCTCTGTATTGACAGGGCATACCCCTTAAGAAGAACAAACCCCGCCTTTTTCCCCGGCGGCAGGGGAAATCCGGGCGGAAATTCGTTGACTTTCCGCCGTTTTCTCTCTATATTCCCACCAGATTAAGAGGGCTGAGGAAGAGATTTTACTCTCCTTTAGGGTTCCGGCGCCGGAGCGGCCCCCGGGTGAGAACGGGACCCGCGGCTTCAAAATCTTTTGTATTGTCGTTTTTCAAGGGTTGACAAAGGTTTTGTGCCCTTGGTAATCTGTACGGTGCCCCCTGATTCAGGGGACCATGCTCTTTGAAAATTGAATAAGGTGCGTGACGTTTCGAGCGGGTCCTGTATTTTCCCCGATTGATCTCGAAGGGACGGGGAAGCCGCCGGGAGACCGGACGGTGCGCGAGGGCCTCGAAAGAGGCCGGAGTGCGACGTGTCCCTTTGAACATAGAACACCAATTGGAGAGTTTGATCCTGGCTCAGAGCGAACGCTGGCGGCGTGCCTAACACATGCAAGTCGAACGCGAAAGCCTTCGGGCAAGTAGCGTGGCGGACTGGTGAGTAACACGTGAGCAACCTGCCTTCGGATCCGGAATAACCTTCCGAAAGGAGGGCTAATACCGGATAAGACCACAGAGTCGAATGGCTCAAGGGTAAAAGATGGCCTCTCCATGGAAGCTGTCGTCTGAAGATGGGCTCGCGGTCCATTAGCTTGTTGGTGAGGTAACGGCTCACCAAGGCAACGATGGATAGCCGACTTGAGAGGGTGACCGGCCACACTGGGACTGAGATACGGCCCAGACTCCTACGGGAGGCAGCAGTGGGGAATATTGCGCAATGGGGGAAACCCTGACGCAGCAACGCCGCGTGGAGGATGAAGGCTCTCGGGTCGTAAACTCCTGTCGGGAAGGACGAACGGCGTGAAGGCGAATACCCTTCACGTTTGACGGTACTTCCAAAGGAAGCTCCGGCTAACTCCGTGCCAGCAGCCGCGGTAAGACGGAGGGAGCGAGCGTTGCTCGGAATTACTGGGCGTAAAGGGCGTGTAGGCGGAACGGCCAGTCGGATGTGAAAGCCCTGGGCTCAACCCAGGAAGTGCATTCGATACTACCGTTCTAGAGTGTGGTAGAGGAGAGCGGAATTCCCAGTGTAGCGGTGAAATGCGTAGATATTGGGAAGAACATCTGTGGCGAAGGCGGCTCTCTGGGCCACTACTGACGCTGAGGCGCGAAAGCTAGGGGAGCGAACGGGATTAGATACCCCGGTAGTCCTAGCCGTAAACGATGGGCACTAGGTGCGGGGGGAATTGACCCCCTCTGTGCCGTAGCTAACGCATTAAGTGCCCCGCCTGGGGAGTACGGCCGCAAGGCTAAAACTCAAAGGAATTGACGGGGGCCCGCACAAGCGGTGGAGCATGTGGTTTAATTCGACGCAACGCGAAGAACCTTACCTGGGTTTGAACTGTATGGGAAAACCATGGAGACATGGTCCCTCTTCGGAGTCCATACAGAGGTGCTGCATGGCTGTCGTCAGCTCGTGTCGTGAGATGTTGGGTTAAGTCCCGCAACGAGCGCAACCCCTGCCCTTAGTTGCCAACGGTTCGGCCGGGAACTCTAAGGGGACTGTCGGCGATAAGCCGGAGGAAGGCGGGGATGACGTCAAGTCCTCATGGCCCTTACGCCCAGGGCTACACACGTGCTACAATGGTGCATACAAAGAGTTGCGATCTCGCGAGAGGGAGCCAATCTCAAAAAGTGCGCCTCAGTTCGGATCGGAGTCTGCAACCCGACTCCGTGAAGCCGGAATCGCTAGTAATCGCGGATCAGCATGCCGCGGTGAATACGTTCCCGGGCCTTGTACACACCGCCCGTCACACCACGAAAGTCGGCGGTACCAGAAGTCGCCGGAGCCAACCTTTGGGAGGCAGGCGCCGACGGTATGGCTGGTAATTGGGGTGAAGTCGTAACAAGGTAGCCGTAGGGGAACCTGCGGCTGGATCACCTCCTTTCTAAGGAGTACATGGGGCACCACTTCCCAGCGCCGGAGGGGAGGGCCAAAAGCAAGACCTTTGGCCGGACCTGACGAGGGCGCGCCATCTTTCCGGGAATTCGCGCGAAAGATACCCAAAGAAGCGGTTGTCCGTACTTCTGGTCAATGGCCCGTCTCGGGCGTCCCGCACCTTATTCGAAATTTTGCGTCGCAACGGGCAGAATATTTCGGCCCCCGATGCGAGCGGGCGTCAGGGAATGGTTGGAAAGATGCCTTGGGCCTATAGCTCAGTTGGTTAGAGCGCGCGCCTGATAAGCGCGAGGTCCCTGGTTCAAATCCAGGTAGGCCCACCAAGGGTGCGCTGCTGGTGGGCCCACCGGAAGAAGAGGTTGGCCGCCCGCGGCAGCCAGGAATTGATCGCCGCTGCTCGATCCCGAGAGTCGGTCCCATTCGCTTTTGAGGATGGCGTGGGGATGTAGCTCAGCTGGGAGAGCGCCTGGTTTGCAACCAGGAGGTCGGCGGTTCGAGCCCGCTCATCTCCACCAATGCGGGCGGTGCGGAAGTATTGGATTCCGCCGTTTTTCCGGCCCATTTTGCGGCATAAAGAAAAAGATAGGTCCAGGTGGGAGGTTCTCCCGCCTTTTGTTCTTTGACATTCGAATCGCGCAAGCGGGAAGAAAGATGAAATTATGGCTCAGTTGTAGCTGAAACCCAAGCTCTCAAGTTTCGGTCAAGCTACTAAGGGCGTTTGGTGGATGCCTTGGCGTTAGCAGGCGATGAAGGACGCGGTTAGCTGCGATAAGCCTCGGGGAGCCGCTAGCAGGCTTCGATCCGGGGATTTCCGAATGGGGAAACCTACCGGGATTAATCTCTCGGTATCCTCCGCTGAATTCATAGGCGGTTGGAGGCCAACCCGGGGAACTGAAACATCTAAGTACCCGGAGGAGAAGAAATCAACAGAGATTCCGCTAGTAGCGGCGAGCGAACGCGGAACAGCCCAAACCGGAAGCGTGGCGACATGCTCCGGGGTTGCGGGATGCTGGCAGGGCCCAGCCCGGGAAGTTACAAAAATGCTTCATAGTCGAAGAGTCTGGAAAGTCTCACCATAGAAGGTGATAGTCCTGTAAGCGAAATGAAGCGTTCTTCCTGGTCAGCACTCCCAAGTACGACGGGGCTCGAGAAACCTTGTCGGAATCCGGGGGGACCACCCTCCAAGGCTAAATACTCGCTAACGACCGATAGTGTACAAGTACCGTGAGGGAAAGGTGAAAAGTACCCCTGTTAGGGGAGTGAAATAGTACCTGAAACCATACGCCTACAAGCGGTGGGAGCACGATGCTCGGGGGGCAACTTCCGGGCCGTGTGACCGCGTGCCTTTTGCATAATGAGCCTAGGAGTTACTTTCGGCGGCGAGGTTAAGCCATCAGGTGTAGCCGCAGCGAAAGCGAGTCGTCTGAATAGGGCGCACGAGTCGCCGGGAGTAGACCCGAAGCCGGGTGAGCTAGCCATGGCCAGGGTAAAGCTGGTGTAACAGCCAGTGGAGGCCCGAACCAGTGTAGGTTGAAAACTGCTTGGATGAGCTGTGGCTAGGGGTGAAAGGCCAAACAAACCCGGAAATAGCTGGTTCTCCCCGAAATGCATTTAGGTGCAGCCTTGCATGAATGCTCTCGGTCGTAGAGCACTGGATGGACTAGGGGCCCTACCAGGTTACCAAACCCAACCAAACTCCGAAGGCCGAGATGTCTCTGTGCAGGAGTGAGTCTTCGGGTGATAAGATCCGAAGGCGAGAGGGAAACAACCCAGACCGCCAGCTAAGGTCCCGAAGTGCGTGCTAAGTGGAGAAGGTTGTGGGAACGTCAAGACAACCAGGAGGTTGGCTTAGAGGCAGCCATCCTTTAAAGAAAGCGTAATAGCTCACTGGTCAAATGGTCCTGCGCCGAAAATGTAACGGGGCTCAAGCACGCCACCGAAGCTGCGGAATGAGCGATCTTTCGGGATCGCCCATTGGTAGGGGAGCGTTCTGCGTTAGGTCGAAGCCAGACGGACGACGACTGGTGGACGAGGCAGAAGTGAGTATCTAGGCACGAGTAGCGATAAAACAGGTGAAAAACCTGTTCGCCGTAAGCCCAAGGGTTCCTGAGGAAGGCTAATCCGCTCAGGGTCAGTCGGCCCCTAAGTCGAGGCCGAAAGGCGTAGATGATGGGAAACGGGTTAACATTCCCGTACCTGCGCGAAACTGCCGATGGGGTGACGCAGAAGGGTAGGTCAGCCGCCTGATGGATGGCGGTTCAAGCATGTAGGCGGAAGGCTTAGGCAAATCCGGGCCTTCATTTTAAACGCCAAGGTGTGATGACGAGGAGCTTGCTCCGTAAAGTGATTGATCCCATGCTGCCAGGAAAAACCTCTAGGCTATAGTTTCGAGCAGACCGTACCGTAAACGGACACACGTGGGCGAGTAGAATATACTAAGGCGCTTGAGAGAACACTCGCTAAGGAACTCGGCACATTAACACCGTAACTTCGGGAGAAGGTGTGCCCTGAGTAGGTGAAGCGGTTCGCCCGTGGAGCTGAAAGGGGTTGCAGAGAAATGCCCCAGGCGACTGTTTACTAAAAACACAGGACTCTGCTAAGCCGCAAGGCGATGTATAGGGTCTGACGCCTGCCCGGTGCCGGAAGGTTAAGAGGAGGAGTTAGCGCTTCGGCGCGAAGCCCTGAATCGAAGCCCCGGTAAACGGCGGCCGTAACTATAACGGTCCTAAGGTAGCGAAATTCCTTGTCGGGTAAGTTCCGACCTGCACGAATGGCGTAACGATCTGGGGACTGTCTCAGCGAGTGACTCAGTGAAACTGTAGCAGCGGTGAAGATGCCGTTTACCCGCGACTAGACGGAAAGACCCCGTGCACCTTTACTATAACCTGGCAATGATACCCGGGGTATCATGTGTAGGATAGGTGGGAGACTTTGAAGCGTGGCCGCTAGGTTGCGTGGAGTCAACCTTGAAATACCACCCTTGTTAGTCTGTGTATCTAACCTAGGCCCGTGAATCCGGGTCGGAGACATTGTCAGGCGGGTAGTTTGACTGGGGCGGTCGCCTCCCAAAATGTAACGGAGGCGCCCAAAGGTGCCCTCAGGCTGAATGGAAACCAGCCGCAGAGTGCAAAGGCATAAGGGCGCTTGACTGCAAGACATACAAGTCGAGCAGGTGCGAAAGCAGGGCTTAGTGATCCGGTGGTTCCGTGTGGAAGGGCCATCGCTCAACGGATAAAAGGTACGCCGGGGATAACAGGCTAATCTCCCCCAAGAGTTCACATCGACGGGGAGGTTTGGCACCTCGATGTCGGCTCATCGCATCCTGGGGCTGAAGCAGGTCCCAAGGGTTTGGCTGTTCGCCAATTAAAGCGGTACGCGAGCTGGGTTTAGAACGTCGTGAGACAGTTCGGTCCCTATCTGTCGTGGGCGCAGGAGATTTGAGGGAAGCTGACCCTAGTACGAGAGGACCGGGTCGGACGAACCGCTAGTGTTCGAGTTGTGGCGCCAGCCGCAGCGCTCGGTAGCTATGTTCGGAATGGATAACCGCTGAAAGCATATAAGTGGGAAGCCTCTCCCGAGATGAGATCTCCCTGGACTTCGGTCCCTGAAGGTTCCTTCTAGACCAGGAGGTTGATAGGCCGGAGGTGTAAGCACAGCAATGTGTTTAGCTGACCGGTACTAATAGACCGTGAGGCTTGACCGATTTGTACTTTTCCTTGATCCGGCTTGGAGGCCGGCGTTGGGCTTTGATTTCATCTCCCGCTTCGCGGTTCGGATTGTCGAGATTTACCGATATTCCCGGTGACAATAGCGGCGGGGCCACACCCGTTCCCATCCCGAACACGGAAGTTAAGCCCGCCAGCGCCTATGGTACTGCGTTTTTTTGCGTGGGAGAGTGGGTCGTTGCCGGGGTATATTCACGAGAGCCCCGCAGGAATGTGCCTGCGGGGCTTTTTCGGTATACAGAGGAAATTCAACGGGCATAGTCTGGGGCGTATATCTCTTTTGCGGAAGATGAAATGAGGGCCTACAAGATCCCCTGGGTAGCGGAGAGCGATTCGGGGGTCTTCCTCTTCAACCAGCACGAATACTGGTCCGCCCACGAAGCCTGGGAAAGCGTTTGGATTCGAAGCGTGGACGTTGAGAAAAAATTCTATCAAGGGCTTATCCAGCTCGCGGCGGGCTACGTTAAACTCCAGCAACGGCACTACAAAGGTGCCCTTGCGAACCTGCGGAAAGGGCTTGACCGCTTCCGCGAGGTGGACGACGCTGTGGGCGACCTCGATGTTCCCATCCGCTATAAGAAGCTGGTGAATCAGTCGAGGGGGGTTCGCGTCAGCATGCTCGACCAGGGGGAAGAAAGGGTGCTCACGAGGTCGTGGGACATCTGGCCGCGGATCGAATACGCCGGTGAAGGAGAAAACCCCTGAGCTTCAGGTTGTTCATCCGATGTGGTGAAATCCGTGAAAGTGCGGGGCCCTCTCCAAAGCGCTGCGCCTCACGCGCTCGGGCTTTCTGGTGGCCGGCACTTGTATCGCTCGCCCTCTGGGGGATAGCCTCATGCTAGGCCACCCCCCTTCTGGATACCCCCTACCGGACCATCCAGGAAGAACACCGCCAGAAGAGCCACTACCTGGCGCGAGTGGCAGGAAAAGGAGAGGTTTCCTTTTTCCGCCACAGCGGTTCCCCCGAAAAGCCCACCCCCCAACAAGTCCGCCAGGCCATCTGCGATGGCTTCGCGAATACAAAATTCCGGTGTGTGGCGGTGGGCGATCCGGCTGTCATCGCAGACTATATGATCCGGTTTGGATTCGATCTTATCACCGAAGGGTTCCGGCCCATGCGCCGTGGACCCCTGCCCCAGAGGCTCAAGACTTTCGAGAAGGACGAGCCGGCGGATGGCGATCCCAAGTTCGAATGGTGGTTCGAGGTCTACAACCAAGGGGAGGCAAGTCCGTTCTTCAAGAGTTCCACCTACCGAGATGAAGCGCGGGAGTGGAGAAAGCACGTGCGCATCTTGGTTACGCGCCACTTCACCGAGTAAACCCTTTGATATTAAGGACGGGAGACGGGAGAATTCCATTTCCCCTCCCCGTTCTCCCTATCTCTACTCCGGCATAAGAACCTGCATTTTCTTTTGGCCCTCACGGTTTCAATAAACTAAGGTTGGTTTCATTAGCCGCCGGCCTCAAATGGGGGTGCAAATCTCCACCAGAACGCCATTGAGATCCCTTCATGTACGGCAATACCAGGCTCCAGGTTTTCTTCTGCCGCTCCGCCAAAGACGGTTCGTCGGCCGCTACAACCCTCTCGGACACAGGGGGAACGTAAATCTGGGTGTATCACAATTCATGGGGTTCCCCCCTGGAGCGAGTATTCAAAGTGAAATACCTCGCTTCCCCGCAGGCTTGTTGACTGGATGTCTCGACTTTCTTCCTTTCAGGACGCGTGCAATGTCTTCCGCGTTTACCCGGGCGATGGCCTCGAGGCAGTCCCGGGTGGAACCCGCCATATGCGGTGTGAGAAGAACGTTCGGCGCTTTAAAGATAGGACTTTTCGGGTCGGGGGGCTCGCCTTCTAGAACGTCCAGTGCCGCCCCCGCTAGCCGGCCCGAGCGCAGCGCCGCAGCGAGCGCCTTTTCGTCTACCAGCGGGCCCCGGGCGGCGTTTACCAGAAATCCTCCCTTTTTCATCAAGGCGATTCGTCGCCGGTCAATCAGGTGATGGGTCTCGGGCAGGAGTGGAGCGTGGAGCGCTACGAAATCCGACGCTTGGAGGAGGGTTTCCAATCTCATGGGCCGGGCGTTCCGTTTTCTGAACTCCCCCCGGGGGATTCCCGGATCGTGGGCGTATACTTTCATTCCAAGGGCTGCGGTCATTCGGGCAAGACGGCTTCCCACTTCTCCCAGGCCGATAATGCCGAGTGTTTTTCCTCTCAACTCGCCGCCGGTATGGCGGGCCTCGCCCCACTCGTGCATTTCGAGGACGCGCTGGGCCGCCTGGGGAATTCTCCGAGCGAGGGAGAGCATAAGCCCCAATGTGAATTCCGCCACTGAATCAGCGTTTCCCCCCGGTGCGTTCGTGACGAGGATTCCGCGTGCCGTGCAGGCGGAGACGTTTACCTGATCCACACCCGCCCCGTGTACTGCCACTACGCGCGGCTGGGGAATCCGGTCCAGCAGAGTGGAGGTGATGTAGCCCGACCGCACGAGAAGGCCCTCCGCCCCCTTTAATTCGTTGGCGAAAATGATTTCTTCTTTCTTGGTGAGGGTGCGGAAGGGAAGCGCCACGGTTCGGGCACGCGCGATTCCCTTAAGCGCGCGACGAACAGGACCCAGCGCGACGGGGAAATCGTCCGTGGCTGTGACTGCCACCAATTTTAGGAGGGAGATGGAATATGCCTCAGGAGCCGGAGGAGGGGAAATCTCCATCGTAATTGTATTCGGTACGTGCTTTTTGGAGCGAGAGAAAGTCCTCGTGAAGATCGTGCTCGATGGCTACACGGGTACGGTTTTTCGATTCTCCATACCCTCCCCCACTGGGCACCTCCAGCACGAGGCGGTCGCCCGCGTTCATCATCCATTGGCGCTTCGGATTAATGGGGCGTCCGTTTAGGGTGACCTTGCCCACCCTTCCATTCCGCCCACCGAAGAGGCCGTAAGCGGGGTGTCGGGTACGCTCGCTCATGAAGCTGAGCAGTATGGGAGCATCGGATAAGGATTTTACGATGACCTGCTGGCCGTTTCCCCCAACGAACTCGCCCGCGCCACCGCTGTCCCGGATAAGTGCCTTTCGCTCCACCAGGAGGGGAACCATATGCTCGAGAACTTCGATGGGCGTGTTCGAGGTGTTCGAGGGAAAGCTCAAGCAGGCCCTCCCGTCGTGTCCTTTGGAGGCGCCCTGTCCTCCGTGGAGGAAGAAATTCCCCGCGAAGCGGCGGCCCAGCTTGTTGACCCCAGCTGCGTTGATCCCCCAAGAAGGGCTTCCGCTTGCGGCTTGGACGAGGGAGGGCACCGCCTTGCACAGCGCGCCGAAGATAGCCGAGGGAATGAAGTGCCCCACCATGGAGCGGCCATTTACAGGGGCCGGATAACGCGGGTTTAGAATGCTCCCTTCGGGCGCGGATACCGTTATGGGACGGAAATTCCCTTCGTTGTTCGGCACCTGGGGGCAGAGCATACACTTCAAGGTGTAGGCCGATTGGGCGAAGACGTAGTTCAGCACCGCGTTTAGCCCCCGGTCCACCTGGGGAGAAGAGCCCGTGAAGTCAACGAGGATGCTGCTGCCCCGGACCCGGACCTCGACGCGGATGACGAGCGGTTCGTCGTAGCCATCCGTGCTCACCTGGAAGCGATACTCACCGTCGTCCACCTTCTTGATCGATTCGCGCATTGCGTTCTCCGACCGCTGGAAGATGGTTGAGGCGAGCGCGTCGATATCCCGGAGCTTATACTCATCGAGCATTTCTTGGAGGCGCCGGGCGGCGAGCTTTCCCGCCACCATGTGGGACATCAGGTCTCCTTCCACTACGCCGGAAACGCGCACGTTCGCGCGGATTATCCTGAGAATTTCTAGGTTTACCCGACCGCCGGCGACGTATTTGCAAGGAGGGAGCTGAAGTCCTTCCTCGTAAATTTCACGGACCTCGGGGGAGCGAAGCTTGCCGCCGATGTCGGAAACATGGGTGGTGATGGCGGCGAAGGCAACGAGGTTTTTCTTGTAGAAGACGGGAGTGAGTGAGGTAATGTCCTGCAAGTGTCCCGTTGCGAGCAATGGGTCGTTCGTTAGAACGAGGTCGTCCGGCGCGAAAGAATCGGATGGAAAGATCGCCAATAGGTTTTTTGCTGCGATGGGCAGCGCACCCGCAAAGGCGGGGATAGTGGCAGTAGACTGGGCGACCGACTGACCCTTGGGATCGAGGAGGACGATCGCGAAATTGTTCGACTCACGTAGCGTTGTCGAAAAGGAGGTCCGCACGATCTCGGTAGCGGCCTCCTCGGTGATGGCGATGAGGCGGCTCCAGAGGACTTCCAAGGTGATGGAGTCGATCCCCTTTCGGACCATGATAAAAAATTCTCCTATAGCTCAATAATGAGGTTTTGGGATTTGTCTACGTAAAAGGTGGACCGCGAGCCAATGACCATGGTGGTCTCTCGTTCTTCAACGAGGGCTGGCCCTCTGATTTTCTGCGTGGATTTCAGGAGGTACCGGTCGTACACGTTCACTTTCCGAAATCCCTTTGTCTCAGGGAGGTAGATGCGGCGGCTGCCCTTCACGGGGTTGCGGCCACTGCGCCGAGTGAGGTTCGAAAATTCGAAATTGACCTTTGGGTCCGGTCCCATGCCGAAAATGCGCCAACTGAAAACCTGAAGGGGGACGTCTGCGATCGCTCTCCCGTAAATTTCTGCGTATTGCTCGCGGAAATTATTTTCGATAATTTGGAAATGGTTTTCCGTGAGCTTTCCCGAGGGGACAGGAATTGTGAGGGGGAAGCCTTGTCCTTCGAAACTGATATCGGCCATTCGTTGAATCCGTATGTCTTGATCACGGGCACCTGCCTCCTTCAGAACCGCGGTGCACTTTTTCTCTCTGTCAGTGAGCAGGGCGTTGAGTTTGGACAAGTCCACGTTGCCCAGGGGAGATACATTGCTGTCGACGGTATCCACCTTGAAGGGGACGATGAGCATTCCCAGGCTCGAAGCGAGCCCGGCCGCCGGGGGGCAGATAATTCGTTTTAGGCCCACCTTCCGCGCAACCCGGAAAGCGTGGACAGGACCGGCGCCTCCCATAGCGATGAGAGTGAAGTTTCTCGGGTCCTTTCCCCGCTGGGAAAGCTGAATTCGGGCGGCGGAGGCCATCGTTTCGTTCACCAGCTCATGGATACCCCACGCCGCTTCCACTTCGTCGATCTTCAATGGCCCGGCGATTTTTTCCCGGACGGCGGTTATGGCTTCGTCCGGGAAAATCCCCATTTCGCCGCCGAGAAAGAAATTCGGGTCGATATATCCGAGGATAAGGTCAGCGTCAGTCACGGTGGGTTCGAGCCCGCCGAGGCCGTAACAGGCAGGACCCGGGGATGACCCTTGGCTTTCTGGCCCCACCTTAAGTAGGCCCATTGAATCGATGCGAGCGACGCTTCCCCCGCCGGCCCCCGCTTCGATTAAGTCAATGCAGGGCGTCTGAATGGGCAGGCCGCTTCCTTTCTTGGACCTGTTGACCCGGGCGATCTCAAACCGAAAGGCGATGTTGGGCTCGCCATTCTCGATGACGCAGGTTTTCGCTGTGGTGCCCCCCATGTCGAAGGCGATAATGTCTGAGTAGCCGCAGAGTTTGCCGAAATAAGCTGCGGAGAGGGTCCCCGCCGCCGGACCGGACTCAAACATCCGTATGGGGTTTGCCGCCGCCGTGCTCGCTGTGCTGATGCCGCCGTTCGAGAGCATGATGTAGAGAGAAACGTCGTCGAGGTTGGTTTCCAGGTCCTTCAGATAACGGGAGATGATGGGTTGGATGTAGGCGTTCGCCACTGTAGTCGAGGTCCGTTCGTACTCGCGAATCTCAGGGCATACGCTTGAAGAGATGCTGTAATGAATGTTCGGAAATGACTCAGCGATTACTTCGCCTACGGCCTCTTCGTGTTCGGGATTGATGTAGGAATGGAGGAGACAAACCGCGATCGAGGCCGCTCCCTTATCCACAAGGTCCTGGATGGTGACTTTCACCTCCTGCATGCTGAGGGGCTGGAGGATGTCTCCTTGGGCGGAGATCCGCTCTGTGAGTTCACGGCGGAGCGGGCTGGGCACCAAAGGCTCAGGGAAGTCGGGATGAAGGTCATAAATATCGTAGCGGGATTCTCGCCCGAGCAGGAGGAGATCTTGAAAGCCCTTGGTGGAGAGCAGTCCGGTATTGGCCCCTTTTCTTTCGATAATGGCATTGGTAGCGAGGGTTGTGGCATGGATGGCGTTCGAGAGATCGCGGAAGCGCAACCCTTCTTCATCGATGAGGGTTCGGAGGCCGGCCAGCGCCCCAATGGAAGGGTCGTTGGGGGTGGTCAGGTATTTCCCCACCGCCGTTTTACCGCTGGCAGGATTATAGATGACGATATCGGTGAAGGTGCCCCCGATATCTATGGCGGCGAACAGAGGCCGCCTGGAGCGCGCAGAGGCTACGGATTTGACCATTCTGGATTGTAAAATTCAGGGGTCCTTCACCCCGTTGTAGAATGAAATTCGACGGGAATCGAATAAAAATAGAAAAGAATAGATAAATCAATTGGCGACAATAAAATTGGAACCTGACTTCATATAAGTATGCGAAAAACATTCAGTTGTCAATTCCGGGCCGCTGAGCTGAAAGGTAACTAATTGATAAATATATAGTTATTATAATTTCCGTAGCCGAATTATATAATATAATTAATAAAATGTAGCTGGGGAAACATGGTTTGACATTGTTTTTTAATACGTTACGCGTCCCGGCTTTTTCAAAGCTGCCTTGCACATCGCGGGTTTTGCCCGAAAGCCATTTCGGCCCAAGGTCCGAATTTGGAGAAGCGCATGGTTGTTAAAAAGAAGAGGCGGTGCAGGATCATCGTCGATTGCGACCCGGGTGTGGACGATGCGCTGGCTTTGGCGATGGCATGGGCGTCTCCAGAATTGGAGATTCTAGGGGTAACCACTGTGGGAGGAAATGTGCCCTTATCCGCCGGTTACCGAAATGCGCGCCGGCTCAAAGCGTTTTTCGGTGCCCATATGCTGGACGGGGGCTCCTCCCTCTCCCCTGTGTTTGCGGGCGCTGCGAAACCCCTATACCCCCGCCGGGTAGACAGAGGTGGGTCCTACGCCATTCACGGTGAGGACGGTCTTGGAGCGCTTTTCGCCAGAGGAAGGCGTCCGCACCGACTGTCCGGGGAGCCGCGTGAGTCAGCCGTCCGGTTCATCACAGCCCAGGCCAGAAAGTGGGGGCGGGCGCTCACCATCGTCGCCCTCGGGCCGCTGACCAACCTTGCCCTCGCGGCGCGCCGGGATCCGCGGGCGATTGCGGGGGTGGGCCGGATCGTTCTCATGGGCGGCACCGCCCAGATGCCCGGGAATGCGACGCCGGCAGCCGAATTCAACATCCACTGCGATCCGGAATCTGCACACATCGTTTTTCATTGCGGTGCACCCATCACGATGGTTGGCTTGGACGTAACGCGTCGGGCGCTTCTTCCAGCCAAGGAGCTTCGGGGAGGCGGGCCGTTTCGAAAGGCGGTTCGGGATCTGGTCCGCCCCTATTTGCTGTATTCAAAGCGTTTTCGGAAAGTGGACGGCATCACGCTTCACGATCCACTGGCGCTCGCAGTGGCCATCGATCCCGGCCTCGTCCGCTGCCTTCGCTGCGCCGTTGAGGTCGTGCGTGTCAAGGGCCCTGCCCTTGGGATGACCGTGGTCGATCTCCGCTCTAATCCGCCCGCCTCCAAAAGGCAAAGGACAGAGGTCGCCCTCGAGGTGGACACAAGGCGGTTCTTCGCTTTATTCCTCTCCCGGCTGGAAAGGTATCGTGGCTGGTAGGCGCGGCAAATCAACCCTCCCGCGGATTCTTGTTGTGGGTAGTGCCAATGTGGATATCGTTGTGCCGGTGAAGCGCCTTCCCCGCCCGGGGGAAACCGTCCTGGGCGGGGACCGCAAAGACTACGGCGGCGGGAAGGGAGCCAATCAAGCAGTGGCCGCCGCCCGCGCCGGAGGCCGTGTGCGTTTCGTGGCCATGTTCGGGGAGGATGCTGCGGGCCGGGCGTACCGTAAGCGCCTCAGGGCGGAGGGGATTTCAGGTAGAGGCCTTCTTGTTTCCTCCCGGGCGCCCACGGGCCACGCCCTCATCGTGGTGGATGAGGCGGGCAGGAACCAGATTGCCGTATCGCCGGGCGCCAATTCCCTGCTTACCCCCAGCCGGTTGAAACGGCATGCTGATCTTTTGAATTACGGGGATGTTGTTCTGGCACAGCTTGAAGCGCCCCTCGCAACGGTTTTTCTCGCCTTCCGTGCAGCCAAGCGGCGCGGGGCGCACACAATCCTGAACCCCGCGCCCGCCAGAGGAGATCTTCCGCCGAGCCTCCTCCGAATGGCGGACGTGATTGTCCCAAACGAGCCGGAGGCGGCCTTGATATGTGGGTTTTCCCCAGCCGCACCGCAAGAGGCTGCGGATCTCCCAACGCTCTGCCGTGCGTTGTGCAGGCGGGGTCCCGGTATGGCTGTTGTGACCGCCGGGGGTCGCGGCGCCTTTTTCCAGGCGGGAGCAACGGGAAACGGCGTGGGCCGCGCTTTCCCGCCGCCGGGGATAAAAGCCGTGGATACAACCGGAGCCGGGGACGCCTTCTGCGGCGCTCTTGCCGTGGCTTTGGCCGAGGGAGCAGAACTCCCCCGCGCGATTCGCTTTGCCGTGGCGGCGGCTTCGCTCTCTGTGCGAAAGCGGGGTGCCCAGGCGGGCCTGCCGCGCAGAGCGGCCATAATCGCGGCGGAGAAAAAGGTGAGGCTGGCAAAAGCGGAATTCGGTTGACTTTGATTTTTATTGACTTTAAGGTTCATTGAACCTTTCGGTTACAGAAATTCATCTCACGCTGCCAGGGAGTTGTGACATATGCCGATGGATTGGGACGAATTTAAGGATCGTAAACGCGGCGGCGGCGGGGGTGGATTGCCCCCCCAGATCCGCCTTCCCGAATTTGGGTTCAAGATGCTGAATGCGCGGGTTATTGGGGCCATCATCCTCATCTTGGGTGGTCTGTGGCTCGCCTCGGGGATTTACACTGTCGGGCCTGACGAGCAGGGCATCGTCCTGCGGTTCGGGAAAATCGCCCGCACCACATCGTCGGGCCTGAATTACCATCTCCCGTTTCCTATCGAGGCAGTTAGAACCCCCAAGATCACCGAGGTGAAGCGAATCGAGATCGGTTTTCGCACCATCGATCCTGGCCCGCCCGCGCGTTATACAGACAGGCCCCATGAATCCCTGATGCTCACGGGCGACGAGAACATGGTGGACGTGGATCTCATTGTCCAGTACCGGATCGTTAATGCCACTGATTTCCTTTTCAAGGTGCGGAACATGGAGGCAACAGTCCGCCTCGCCACCGAGGCCGCCATCCGGCAGGTTATCGGGAGCAAGCCGATCGACGAAGCGTTGACCACCGGGAAAGGGGTCATCCAGCAGGATACAATGACCGCCATTCAGGGAATTCTCGACAGCTACAGCAGCGGTCTGCGCGTCGTGGCCGTCCAGCTGCAGGACGTCACGCCTCCCAAGGAGGTCATACAATCCTTTAAGGATGTGGCCAGTGCGCGGGAAGACAGGAACCGCCTCGTCAACGAGGCGCAGGGGTACCGCAATCAGGTGATTCCCGAAACAAGGGGGAAGGTGGCTGAGGTTATCCAAAATGCAGAAGCCTACCGCCAGACCAAGATTCGCCAGGCGCGGGGCGATGCCGACCGGTTCCTGGCCACATTGGTTGAGTACCGGAAGGCCCCTCAGATCACCCGGAAGCGTCTCTACCTGGAGATGATGGAGGAGGTTCTTCCGACCATGGACAAGGTCATCATGAGGAGCCAGGGTGGCGGGGGCGTATTGCCCATCCTGCCTCTGCGGGGCGGAAATATATTTGGGATGGGGAAATGATGAAAGACGATAGCGCAATACCCAAGAAGCTCTTCGGTTTCTTTGTCGCGGTGGTTTTCATCATCGTTATGCTCAATTCGATTTTCTTCACCGTCCAAGAGGACCGACAGGTGGTCGTAACGCGGCTTGGAAAACCCGTGCGCGTGGAAAGGGAGGCGGGCCTCAGCTACCGGATTCCCTTCATGGAGCAGCTTACCTTTTTCGATCGCCGCCTGCTCGAATACGACTCGAACCCGACGGAGATCATCACCCAGGACAAGAAAACCTTGGTGGTGGATAACTTTTCGCGCTGGCGGATCATCGATCCCCTCATGTTCCTCCGCACTGTGCGGGATGAGGTGGGCGCTCAGGCGCGGCTCGACGACATCATCTACAGCGAGCTCCGCCTTGAGTTGGGGCGGAAAGATCTGATCGATATCGTGGCGAACGAACGTGCCAAACTAATGGGGAGGGTGACCGGGGCGAGCGATGCGAAATCGCGCCAATACGGCATCGAGATCGTGGATGTGCGCCTGAAGCGGACCGATCTTCCTGATCAGAATTTGCAGGCGATTTACGGGAGAATGCAGGCCGAGCGCCAGCGAATCGCGAAGCAGTACCGGTCCCAGGGAAAGGAGCGTGCCCAAGTCATCCGGGCCGAAACGAACAGAGCGCGCGACGTCCTGCTGGCGGATGCCTATGAGAAGGAGCAAAACCTCAAGGGCATCGGGGACGCCCGGAGCATCGATGTCAACGCCAAGGCCTTCAGCCAGGACCCGGATTTTTATGCCTTCCTGAAGAGCCTGCAGGCATACCGGAACTCCTTGAAGGAAAAGACCACCCTGATACTTCCCGCCGAGAGCGAATTTTTGCAGTACCTACAGGGGGCGGGGGATTCTTCTGTGAAAAAAGAAAAAAAGGGCGAATAGGTCAGAATTCAATCTGAAGACCGTCCTTCCTCCCGCCGATAAAGAAAGTAGAATGCCCACGGCCTTAGGGGAGAAAAGTTCCGTGGCCGAGTCACTACAAATTTCCGCATCCAGCACTGCGGCTCTCCAGAAGCTTTCTGGCCTGAGACTGAGAAGCTCCATTTCCGGCTGTTGGGGGGATAATAACGGTCTCGGCCTGACCGCCGATGCCAGGCGCAGCTCATGGAAGCCGGAATACGCTCAGGGCCGAAAGCGCTTTTCACCGGGGATTCTCTTCAGGAGAAGCTTGCGGATGTTGATCTGGCGGCCCTCGCGCGAAGGCTCTCCCCGCATCTAGCCGACCAGTTCGTAGTTGGCCGACCAGTTCGTAGTTGAAGGCCTGGCCTCCGAGGGCGGGGGCCTGGACCCGGGCCAGCAGATGAACATCATTTCGGCCGGTCTCTCAAATACCCCCCGCCGCGGCTTGGACCGGGGCTCCTTCCCGGACCTTTCAGTCCGACCCGCCGCAGTCCGATTTTTGATCTCCCTCTCATACTCGGCGTAAATTCCATTCTGCAAATTCCAGCTGCTGTCTCTCTCGTTTTTCCGCCTCGTTTTTTCGTTCACGCCAAAAGATTCGATCTTTTTTGATTTAAATAGCAGAAATTACTAAAACAGTTTAATCGGAAAAGCCATGATTTCAGTGCAATTGGCTGGCTACTGCCCAATGTTTATGGTAGGTAGATATTTCAGATTCTCATTGATTTGGAGCGGGAAAAGTGGCTGAGCCGATTGGCGGTCCCACTGACGGAGTGAATATTTTGCAGCAGCATTCCCCCCAACGGGGAAAGGGGAATGCAGGGTTGACCGCCAGTGGAAAGCCCTTGCCGATTGCCGAGGGGGGGCAGCGGTAGAGGAGAAATTCCCCGTCGCAAATAGTGACATCCGGGATAAGTTAAAAGAAAAGGATCCGGAAGCAGCACGCCAGAACCTCATTTCACAGTTTATAAAAGAAATCCCAGTTGTTCCTGATTCGGAGGCACCTAAGCCGGCATCTGAGGACGTGGTTGCCGTTCCCGTTTCACAGGCCGAGGGGCGGCAGGGCTTAAATGGGCAGGAGGAAGGGGGAGGCCGCGGCATCAACGTCAGCCTGCTTGCTTGAGTTGGGCGCGCGTTTCCCATCAGTCCTCTCTCCGGAGAGGTTTTTTGCCCGGAGGAGTCTGGTTCGCTCATTCTCCCATCGGATTCTAAACGAAATCCTTTAAAAATATGGGCTTTGAGTGGCCTTCTTCCCTCCGGGCCCTCCGAAATTATTGATTTTTCATTAGTTATCGGCACTTGCATGAAATAGAGGGAAATATTAAATTTAAATAGAATCCGAAGTCGCTGCCAGAGGAAGCATCATGGTCCAGGGAACCCAATTCTCCCCAGGGGGAGGCCTTCCACCTCAGGAGGTCTTCCAGCGGAGGGAGTCGCAGGCCGCTCTCATCCAGAGCGTCCAAACGGGGGGAGCGGGTGTCGATACCAATTTTGTACCCGCAGATCCGATCGAGCCCGAAGCGCCGGATGAAACAGGAAGAACGAGCAACCCTGAACCCCGGCAAGCGACTGCAGGGGCCAATCCTGGTTCGCTAACTAACGAGGCGGTCGACATTGCAACCGCCGCCATCGAGCGAAGGGCGCCGGATGTTAACGTTCAGCAAAGCGTGAACGAATTGTTGGGCACCTTCCTTGAGGAAAATAGCAATATAACCGCTGAACAAGATCCCATTGGCGCCACCTCGGGCTTCGGCACAGGCGGCGGAAGGGGGGGCACCATCGATTTGGTGGCTTAGTTGCCAGGAAAAGAATTCAACCCCCCGGCAGGGGGTTTTTTTTTGCTCATTTCTGGGTACTCCACAGACAGGTTTTGGCAGATTTCCTTTATTTTCAGGGATTTTTTGGTGGAGGACCCCCAAAGTTGTTTTATTTATATATTTACTTGTATTTTTTAAAGAAATTGTTTAAATTTGATTTCAGGGGAGTGGTTTGGAACTTGCCGATACATCATTTATAAGGACCGCCCAAATGGCCAGCGATTTCAGTTTGCAGATAACCCCCATGTACGGCCCTCAGTTGCAGGAACAGGTGAAGAGCACCTCACAGAGCCCAGCCCTCGAGGAGCAGCCGATAGACCAGGAGCCGATTGAGATAAATTCGTCTGTCCCGTCGGCGGAAGAAATCACCGCGGCGGATCTTCAAAAAATGACCATTGAGGCCGAGATCGAGGATTCCGACTCTTCGGGCAACCGCGGAAACATCCTGGACGAAATCGCCTGAATCTTGAGTCTGAAGTTTGCCGGAAAGCCTCTCCCCGGAGAGGTTTTTTTGGGACCGCGCTTTAACGCGAAACGGGGCTGGCCTACCCGGCCCGTGCCAACCGCTCGATAATTCCGCTGAGAAGTGCCGTGCGCGGTACCAGGGAAGAGATCTCCAGGTATTCCTCATCAGTGTGGAATTTCCCCCCCACGGGGCCAAGGCCATCCAATATGGGTAAAACCTGCAAGGGGGAGAGAAAATTGCCGTCGGAGCCCCCCCCGGTGGCCGTGTGAGTCACCGTTACTCCCACCTCCTTTCCCACCTCTCCCGCGACCTGTATTAGCTTTTCGGTTTCCTCGCGCATCTCCATTACGGGCCGCCCCCCGGATCGCTCAAAGGAAACGTGGGTTCCCTCCAGGGCGGGGGTGCCGATGTGTTTCTCAAGCGATTTCATCATTGCATCGAGGGTGGCCTGGGTATCCGACCGAAGCTCCACGGAGCAAGAAGCGTGCTCGGCCACAATGTTGGGGCGATCCCCGCCCGAGAGGGAAGAGAAATTGACTGTCCCTTCCTCCCTGTTGAGGGCGGCGAGGCGAACGATCTGGTTCGCCAGCTCCAGCACGGCGCTTCGCCCGAGGTGGGGGTCTACACCGGCGTGGGCCGGGACGCCGCGGACTCTCAATGTGCCGTAGATGCCTCCCTTCCGGGAGGAGACGAGGGAGCCGTCCGCCCGCGCGGGCTCCAGGATGAGGGCTGCCGTCACCCTCTTGCCTATCTCCTCGATGAGGGGCCGGGAGGAAGGGTTCCCGCGCTCCTCGTCGGTGTCGTAAAGGATGTCAATGGAGCCGAATTCCTTGAAGCCCGCCCCGAGCAGGGCCGCGAGGGCGTAATAGCAGGTGACGAGCCCCCCTTTCATATCCACCACGCCGGGCCCCCGTGCGAGGTTTCCCCCAATCCGGAAGGGTCGGCGGGATGCCTCTCCTTCGGGGAAGACGGTGTCGCAGTGGCCGAAAAGCGCAACCCGCGGCCCTCCGGCGCATTTTCCCTGAAAACGGGCGAGCATATGGTCCCCCGTCCCTTGAGAGCCGGGGACGCGCTCCACCTCGGCGCCCAGGGCGCTGTATCGCTCGGCGAAGTGAGCCGCGACGGCGTTTGTTCCAGCCGGGGGAAATGTGGGTGAGTCGATGGAAACGACGCGCTCCAGCTCTTCGAGCATTGCGCGGAGTAGCGGCTCGGTCCTTTCGCGAAGGGCAGCGCCCCCGATCACGATCTCGACCCTTGTGTGTAAAAGCGTCCCGCCACAGAGTCCCCCGCGAGGCGCAGATCGTAAAGGTCCGGCGGGAGGGCCTGCCAGACTTCCTGTGCGCGGCCAAGATCCTCAGGGGTGTTGCAATGGCTAAGGTAGAGCGCATTCTTTGCTTTTTGGGGCAGGCGGCTCGGGTAGCTCTCGGGATGGGCCGCCAGGGCGACGAGGTGAACCGCGCCGATGGTTTCCCCCGGCGCGAGGCCCGAGATGGCCAAGGAGCGTTCGAAACGGTGAAGTATCTCGGGGCCGGCGGGACGGCCGATCGCGCTTAGGCTCAACACCACCACGCAATGTGTGCTTGTCCGTGGAATGACCGGCTCACCCTCGCCGGGGACTTTCCCGAGGCGCTTTCTCGCCCCGTCCGTTTTGACCAAAAGCACCCCTCCGAAACCCTCCTCGGCGAAGTTGTCCACCTGCTCGACCGGGATGCCGCGGAACATGTTTTTGGGCAGCTTCTTTTCAACCCAGACCACGGCCCCGCGCGCAGACCACGCTCGGGCCGCCTCGCCCAAGTTGTCCCGGAACTCCTCGTTCACGAGGAGAGAGGCGTCCACCGCCTCCCCCAGGGCATGCAAATTTGTCGTGCTTGTCACGAGAACGGGCATTTTTGCGTCGAGCATCTCGCGCACGAGACGTTTCATGACGGTGGCCTTTCCCCCCGCTCCCATCACAGAGACGAGATCGCCCGCTCCAAGACCCAAAAGTTGCGAGAGAAAAGGGTGGGCGGGAGGCAAGGTTTTCGGCATCTATCGCTGTGGCTACGCGGCCGCCCGGTAGATCGACTCGATGTTTTCCTGGGTGATCTCCCGGGGGTTCGCGTCGAGGAGGCGCTTGAGCTGAAAGGCGGCCTCGGCCAGCTCGGGAATGATGTGTGCCGGCACCTCCACCTCGCTGAGCCGGGTGGGTACGCCGCAATCCGCGCAGAGCTTCGCCACCGCCGGGGCCGAACGCGCGGCGGCCTCCGGGAGAGGGAGGCCGTCCGTGTCTTCCCCCAGGATTCGGGCGATGCGGGCGAATTTGGCCGGGTTCGCCGAGCAATTGAATGCCATCACGTGGGAGAACATCAGGGAGTTGCTTACCCCGTGGGGGATGTGGAAGCGGGCCCCGAGGGGATAGGCCAGGGCGTGAATCGCGCCCGCCCCCGCGCCAGCGAGGGCGACACCCCCGAAATAGGAGCCGAGCGCCATGTCCGATCGCGAAATCATGTCGCCGCCGTCTTTGCAGACCTTCCGGACCGCCTTGGCGATGAGCTCCATTCCGCGAATGCTATAGAGCTCGCTGAGAGGGGTGGCGTTTTTCGCCACGTAGGTTTCGAGGCAGTGGGTGAGCGCGTCCACCCCGGCCGCGGCGGTGACGTGTGGCGGGGCGGAGGCGGTGAGGGCGGGATCCACGATGGCGATGCGGGGGATGATGTATGTGCTTACGATGGCCAGCTTCACCTGCTGTTCGGGAATGGAGAAGATGGCGTTCGGCGTCGCCTCGGCCCCGGTGCCGCTCGTCGTGGGGACGAGAAAAGTAGGCAACCCGGGACGCGGTACGAGTTCGACACCGAGGTAGTCCCGCGGCGAACCTTCGTTGACGAGGAGGACCCCCACCGATTTGGCCATGTCCATGGAGCTTCCCCCACCGACCCCGAGGACGAGGTCGAACCTTCCGCCCTTGAATTCGCTGTGGGCGGCCTCGAGGTCGCCGATGGCGGGCTCGGGCGGGCACGTGTCGCACACCGTCACCGAGGCCCCCGCCGCCTCGAGCGGGGCGAGCGCCTTGTCTACGATGCCCGCCCCCCGGACGCCTTTGTCCGTGAAGAGAAGCGCCCGTTTCGCCCCGAGGAGGTCGGTTTCGTCCTTGAGCTTTTCGATGGTGCCGACGCCGAACCAGGTACGCATGGGATGACGGATGTTAAACATGCCGCAACATTCCTCTTGGCGGATGGCATATCGATCTCGCGCTGGGAGAGGTGGATCGGTAAGCAGGAGTGCCATTATCCCTGCCCTCGGGCGGGCATGCAATCGGAGGGGATCCCTCATCCCCCTGCGAGGAGTCTTTTTATTCTTCCCAGGCTTCCCCCGTCAGAAGGCGCCAGGCGTTCCGGTAGGCGATCCGGGGAGCGGCCTGGGGGCTGAGCCTGGCGAGAATTCGCCTTCGGAACCGGCGGATGCGCTCGCGGTAGACGGGCGGGGCCTGCCCTCCGATTCCGCTTCCCGTGCCGAAGTGGCCGATCCGCGCTTCGACAAAAGAGCGCCACTCCGCCGAGAAGACTCCTTTGGTCTCATAAAGCAGGTATTCGCGCGCCCGGGTAAGAAGGCGTCGCCCCGTACGCGTGCCTTGGGTGAGCGTAAAAAAGAGGTTGGGGTGGCGCAGGGTCATGGCGCGCAGCAGGCCGGGACCGTAGCCCGGCATCCGGTCAAGTCGGCGAATTCGCCCTGCCCCTGTCCAGATGACAGGGACGGCGGGGTGGGCGCGGAGCAGTTTTTCGAGTTGGCCCACGCGCTCATCGTCTGGCTCCATCCCGATCCAGACGGCGGCCTTTTTCTCCCCTGCGAGGCGAAGGACCTGCTCGAAGGCCCCTCCGTTCAGGGGAAGGGCCACTTTTTCCTTCCGGACCGCGGCCAGTCCGCCGCCGGTTTTTTGATCTCCCTCTTCAAAGGCGAGGAGGGTGAGCTTCCCGATCCCGTAGGCGCCCTCGCCGATCTGGCGCCGGAGGCCCGCGAGGAAAGGCCCTCCCGGCTCCGCCCAGGAGGCGTCCCTCCCCTCGGTGGTGAGGGGGATCAGGCGTGCCGGGTGGGCCCGGACGGCCTCCCGGATGATCTTTTCACTGGGCCCGGTCACGGCGGCGAGGGCCACGCCGCCATTGTCCATCTCCGCGATAAGGCCGGAGAGATCCGTTTCAGGCGAAAGGGTGACCTCCAGGTCGATGAGGGGAAGCTTTTCCTTTTGCAGGAATGCCCGGAGGGTTCGCTGGTACGGCTCCCAGCGGGGGTGCGGGACCGGCCGGGATAATTGGGGGCGCGCCTCCTCTCCGGCGCAGCCCCAGGCAAGGACGCAGGCCAACAGGGCATGGACGGCGAACCGGGGCCAAAGTCCGGGGAGAGGGCGGGCCAAGATTTCGGAACGGTGGATACCCTGCATGGGAACTTTGTATCACGAAGGCGGAACGGCTGGCAGGCGAACCGCTCCGCGCTTACTCCTCCAGGATGGCGGCCGCCCGGATGTGGGTTCCCGTCGCGCCGCCCCAGCGGAGGGGCAGGGCGCTCACGGTGAAGCCGTGGGCGCGGGGGATGGCCCCGAGGTTGCAAAGGTTCTCGATGTGCCAGTACTCACGCGTCTTGAAGAGGCGGTGGCTCGGCCAGGGGTCGCGCCGATCGAGCATTTCCTTGATGGGCAGGTCAAAGCCCGGGGCGTCGATCCCCATGACCTGGACCCCCTGGTCGATGAGCCATTCGGTGCTCTCGCCCACCATGCCGGGGTGATCGATCAGGTAGCGGGGCTCGTCGTTGTACTCGGAGGCCCCCGTCCAGAGGAGCACGATCTCGCCCCCCTTTTAGGGAGTAACCCTCTTTTTCGAGGGCGGCCGCCAGATCCGCCGACTCGATGGGCTCGCCCGGCTTCTTGTGGCGCAGGTCGAGGCGGACCCCCGGCCCGTAGCATTTTTCGAGCGGGATCCGCTCGGCGTCCTCCCCGGCGGCACCGCCGTGGCTCCGCGCGTCGATGTGGGTGCCGCAGTGCTCGCTGAAGATGCACACACTGTGCGCGAAGAGCTCGGGGAAGCCCATCTTGTCCGTCCCGATCCGCTTGGCCGAGTCGAAGGTGGATTCCACCTCCTTGATAAGGGGCTGGAGGGTCCCCGGGTAATGCTGCATGTTCTGGTGAACCGGCATGGAAAGATCGATGAGTCTGGGCATGGGAAATCCTCCGTCCATGTGTCCCGAAGCGCGCGGGGAGGTATATTTGTCTGAAAAAAGCCCGGGGAAAATCCCTTTTGACTGTTTCCTGGTCCGCCCCGACCCGGGCTTTACCCTCGCCCCCCGGGTGCCGCCCTGGTGAAGTGGAGCCAGTAGTCCTCGCGGAGCATGTCCCGGAGCCCGGGGCGCATTTTTTGGCTCCTTTCGGTTCCCCAGGCGGCCTCTTGCCAGGCGTCCGATGCGAGAGGATCGAGCGAGGCCAGTTCGTAGTAGGCGAGGAAGGCCCGCCCGCCCGGCGCGGTCCCCTGGATTTTCATCTCCTCGGTCCGGATGTTGGTGATCTCCTCCGCGTTCCGGAAGAGCCGCCCCCGAATGACCCCCTCCACCGCGCAGAGGCGCGGCAGGTGCTCCTCCCGGTACCAGCGGGCGACCTCCTCCTCCGCCCCTGCCTCGTCCGGGGGATTCAGGCGGACGGCCCGGATGTAGGATGCCTCGACCGAGGGGGCATCCCCGCAGGAGGCTTCCAGCCGGTAGACGGCGCGCTGGACATCCTTGATGCAGGGAAGGAGGCGGAGGCTCCAAGGAGTAGGGTGGTTCAGCTGGTGGAGGTAGGGCGCGCTCCGGAAGGCTTCCTGGTCCTGTGCTTCGTAGACCACAAGAAAGTCGGGATCCTTCTCTCCGTCAACGGCCTGGAACCGGCGGCACACCCGGAAGCCGGGGCACAGGACGCGGTCGGTGGTGTGCTCGCAGTTGTGCCACCGCTGGTACTCCTCCCGGTGCCCGGGGGCGACGTTGGCCCAGATGGCGAGCAGCGCCTTCGGGTCGGCGGGAGTCATTTTCCCCTTCCGCTATGGGCCGAGGAGTTCGAAGAGGTTCCCCTCGGGATCCTTGAAGAAAACCATCTGCATCTCGGGCGTGCGCCGGATGGGCGCGCTCAGAAATTCCACCCCTTTGGCCTTCCATTCTTCGTATGCTGTATTCATTTCGGCGACCCACATGGTGAGATATCGAACCCCCGACGCACCGTCCACTCCGAAAGGAGCTGCGGGCGGCGGGTTGTCGAAACGGACGAGCTTGAGGTTCACCTCCCCGAACTCCATGTACTGGATCTCGCAAGCACCCCCCGCGATGCCGGCCTCTTTCGCGGACGCCTCGTCCAAGCCGACGTTTCGGGTAGGGGTCATGCCCAGCTTGTCCCGGTAGAAGGCGACCGCCTTCTCGAAATCGCGGACGACGAGGCCGATGTCGAATCCCGGCCGCTTGAGCTCCACCATCTTTCATTCCTCCAGCTAGATATGTCTCCGGCAATAAAAGCTTTTTCGTATCCCGGGGCCGGATGGGGCCTTCCGCCCTCCGCGCCCGGGCTTGTTCCCGCCGATGAACGTGTAAACGGTATTCACCCCGCAGGGTAGCCCTATCCCCAGGGGGAGAAAAGGGCAGAACCTCGTGTAAAAAAACCTAGCGTATTCGGGAGGGCGATTCGCAGCGCGGGACTTGGAAGGGCCTTAAACCTCGGCAATCTCCTGGAGCTTGCCCTCTTTATCCAGGTTGGCCAACTGGGGGAAGCCGCCGATGGCCTCGCCGCCGATGACGATCTGAGGCGCCGACCTCCCGCCGGTCCGCTCCAACATGGCGTTCCACTCGGGGGTTCCGCCAAAGATAAGATGCTCTTCAAACTCCAGGCCCCTTTTCTTGAGGAGGTTCTTTGCGGCAGTGCAGAAGGTGCAGGGCTCGGTGGTGTAGATCTCGATTTTTGGTGGCATCGGTATCACCTTGGTTTTGAAGAGATTAGGGGCGCAAAGAAATGTGGCCGCCGCGCCCGGTTCGGTGCGGTGGTCACCTCATTATGTATACCAAAGTCGGGGAATCATGTCACATCCGGGGAGAATGACACCCGGCGGGGAAAATGGCATGATTCCACGCTGATCTGCACCGTAACCTCGCTGCTTTCCCTCCTGCTGGGCACCTTCCTGGCCTCCTCCATCTCCCTCTACAGCGTCGGGGGGAAGAACTTCCGCCATATGATCCTGATGATCCGCATGGTGCCCCCCATCGTGATCGCCATCCCCATCCTGATGTACTACATGATTCCCTACGCGACCCAGGCCGTCTTGGGCGTGCGGGCCGGCCTGTTCGGCACCTGCACGGGGCTCGGCCTGCTCTACTTGGCAACGACGCTTCCGTTCGTGATCTGGATGATGCTGAGCTTCATCGATGAGGTGCCCTGCACCCTCGAGCACGCGGCGGGCCTCATGGGCGCCGGGCGCATCTACACCCTCCGGCGCCTCCTCCTCCTCCTCCTCCTCCTCCTCCTCCTCCTCCTCCTCCTCCTCCTCCTCCTCCTCCTCCTCCTCCTCCTCCTCCTCCTCCTCCTCCTCCTCCTCCTCCTCCTCCTCTCCTCCTCCTCCTCCTCCTCCTCTCCCTCCTCCTCCTCCTCCTCCTCCTCCTCCTCCTCCTCCTCCTCCTCCTCCTCCTCCTCCTCCTCCTCCTCCTCCTCGTGGCCCCCGCCCCTCAGAAAACCTTTCCCCCCAGAGGAACCCGCCGGTCGGGGCCGAGAAGGCTTACCCCCCCCGCCTCGTCCGGCACCCCGAGAATCAGGCACTGGCTCTCGAAATCCGCGATCCGCCGGGGCGGGAAGTTCACCACGGCGAAAACCTGCCTTCCTAGGAGGGATTCTCTTTCCGGGTAGGAGCCCGGGAGCCCGGCCGCCGAATTCATCTCGCCGAACCCGGGCCCGAAATCGACCCGCAGGCGGTAAAGGGGCTTTCGCGCCTTGGGAAAATCGCGCACCTCGACGACTTCGCCCACCCGGATATCCACCTTTTCGAAATCCTCAAACCGGATTTGTTCGGCCATCTGTCTTCCTCCTGGGAGGGGTGTTCCTCCAACACCGCTGACTTTAGAGTGTTATCGTGTCTCTCGACCCGGGGCGGGAAGGATTCGCTTTGCGCAAAATAATGTTGACATCCCCCTCTATTATCTATAAAAAGACCCGTTTTTGAAGTTTAGGATATCGCATCAGACCAGTTTGGTTTATTAAACTCCCGGCGCAGCCGACGTTCCCGTTCGCTGAACGCCAGCGGTGAGGATTTTGCCAATATCGGCCGGGCCGCCGGAATGATTTTCTCTCTTGGAGAGGGCCGTATGCCAAGCTCCGGGCAGTTGAAAAAGCGGGTGAGGGTCAAAGAGGCGGCGGGGCGTTCCGATAACGGCATCCTTCAGGTGGGCGGCCGCATCCGGGACATGCGCATGTCCTTCGGGCTCACCCAGGAGGAATTGGCCCACCGGTCGAACCTGACGAAGGGTTTCATCAGCCAGCTCGAGCGGAACCTGACCTCGCCCTCCCTTGAGAGCATGGTGGCGATTCTCCGGGCGCTGGACACGGACATCGTTGAGTTTTTCCGTGGGCAGGAGGATGAGCGGATCGTGTTCGGCGATTCGGATTGCACGAACGCCGACACCTACCCCGAGGCGAAGGAATTCCGCCTGATGGTGCCCGGGGCGGCCAACTGCGACATGGAGCCCGCCCTCGTCACCCTCGCGCCGGGCGAGGAGGTGGAAGAGCGGTCGCACGCCGGCGAGGAGTTCGGGTACGTCCTTCAGGGGAAGGTGATGGTGCGCTACGGGAAGCGCCAGAGCGCCGCCCGGAAGAGCGAGTGGTTCTATTTCGTGGCCGACCGGGCGCACGGAATATCGAATCCCTTCGACCATACGGCCAAGGTGCTTTGGGTTTCCACACCGCCCAGTTTTTGAGGATCGGATTCAACATGGATCGGGCTCGCGCCACCCGGGTGAGGCCCCGCAAAACAGAGGAAACGAGTCAATGAGTTCACTGGGACGCCACCTCTTGGTAGAGCTGTACGATTGCGACCCGGATAAGCTCAACGACCCGAAGGGCGTCGAGCAGGCCATGTGCGAAGCCGCCTCCCTCAGCGGGGCGACCATCGTCCAGAGCGTCTTTCACATGTTCAGCCCATACGGGGTGAGCGGGGTGGTGGTGGTGGCGGAAAGCCATCTGGCCGTTCATACCTGGCCGGAGTACGGCTTTGCGGCGGTGGATTATTTCTCCTGCGGCCCGATCGATTGCGAGGCGGCCGTCCGGCATCTGAAGGATAAGCTCGGCGCGGATCGGATTGAGAACAGGGAGATCGCAAGGGGCAATCTCGTCTCATCCGGAGACGGCCGGCCGGTTTTGGCAGCCGCCCTCAAGAGTTAAATAGTGAATTTAGTTCCAACAAATCTTAGATCTAAAATCCGCCTAGAAGTGTAAACTTGGAGAAGAACATGGCGTTTATATTTTATGACATAGAAACAACCGGTAAAATTACGAGTTTCGACCAGATCTTGCAGTTTGCCGCAATCAAGGCCGATGATAATTTAGACGAGTTAGATCGTTACGAAGTGCGCTGCCGTTTGCTTCCATATGTTGTGCCGTCTCCTAAAGCGCTGCAGATGACTGGTGTCGCTCCCGAAATGATCACGGAACCTGGGCTCCCTTCGCACTATGAGGCGATGAGGCAGATTCGGGCTAAACTAACCGAATGGTCTCCAGCTATCTTCATTGGCTTCAACTCGATTGAATTCGATGAAGAACTTCTTCGCAGGGCTTTTTTTCAGACGTTACATCCCGTCTGCCTGACAAACACCGACGGTAATGCTCGTGCAGACGTAATGCGCATCGTGCAAGCGGCTAGCGTATATGCTCCAGACTGCATTTTGGTCCCACGTGGTAACCGTGGCCGGAATGTTTTCCGTCTTGACCAATTGGCGCCATTCAATGGTTATATCCATAAAGAAGCACACGAAGCCACAGCCGACGTTGAAGCTACAATTTTCATTGCTCGTAAGGTCAAAGAACAGGCGCCGGATGTCTGGCAAGCCATGATGCGATCGGCACGTAAGGATTCGGTGATCGACTTCTTGACCGACGAAAAAATCGTCTCTCTCTCCGAATGCTATTATGGTTGTAGTTATTCTTGGCTGATAACCTATTGCGGCGCGAATCCTGATTGTGACTCTCAACTAGCCGCCTTTGACTTGGCGAATAACCCAGAAGATTATCTTGATCTTTCGGTCGAACAGCTGATTGATGTCTTGAATGGTAGTCCGAAAGTAATCCGTACAATTCGGGGAAATAAACAGCCGATTTTGATGCCAGCAGATAAAGCATCTGATAGCGCGAAGACAATCCAGGTTCCCTATGACGAGTTACAGCGTCGCGTCGAACTGATCCGAAGTAACCCAAAGTTTCAGCTTCGCGTTGGGCAGGCGCTTAAAGGCCGCTATCCTGCGTGGGAGTCATCTCTCTACGTTGAGGATAGAATTTACGATGGATTTCCGGATGCGACTGATGAAGAGCTCATGAGGCAGTTCCATCAAGTCAAATGGGATGAGCGCCCCGCTTTGGTTAAGCATTTTGAAGATGAACGGTTAAAAGAACTTGCCCGGCGTCTGATCTACGTCGAGCAGCCAGATCTTTTATCAGACCAGGAAAGGGTTGAACTAGACGCTTGGGCGGCCGAACGCGTTGCAAGTGATGACCCAAATGTCCCTTGGACAACAGTGCCGAAGGCATTGCGTGAAGTGGATGCCCTTTTGGCAGACGCTAGTGGGAAGCAAGCAGAGTTTCTGGAAGATGTAAAGACTTTCATCGAAGGACTAGCAGGCCATTTAAGTATAGAACAACGTTAGTTGTTATTTAACTTAGAAAGATAAAGTGATAAGTCAAGAATATTTTCAGACCGTACAGCGCAAGAGAGTGGCGCTCCCGCGAGGAGGTCGAAGGGCATGATTGTCCAAACGCCGACGAAGTATTTCCTGGTGTCCGGCTGCGCCGAAGGGTTCACCGAGCTCAACGCTTTTGACGCCGCCCTCATCAACGCCGGGGTGGGGAACACAAACCTGGTCCGGCTGAGCAGCATCCTCCCCCCGCGCTGCGAGGAAATCCCCCCTGTAAGGATCCCCCAGGGGGCGCTTCTTCCCGCCGCCTACTCGAGCGTCACCTCCGACGAGCCGGGGCGCGTTCTCACCGCCGCGGTATCGATCGCCTTTCCGGAAGACGAGGATCACTGCGGCCTCATCATGGAGTACCACGACTTCGCCCCGCGCGCGGCCGTAGAGGAGAAGGTGCGCCAAATGGCCCTCGCGGGAATGGACTTCCGGGGCCAGAAGGTGAAGGGCGTCGAGAGCCTGGCCTGCGAGCACGTCGTCCGTGAGACCGGGGCCGCCTTCGCCGCCGTCGTGCTCTGGAATTGATGAAACTCCCCCAGGAGGGCCACCCCCCCTCGGCGGATACCTGGTTTACCGAGTACCACTCACCGAATTCCGGCATTTCCCTCAAGGTGAAGCGCCCCCTCTTTTCGGGGGAGAGCGCTTTTCAAAAGGTCGAGGTTTTCGAGTCGAAGGATTTCGGCAATGTCCTCGTCCTGGACGGCGCCATCCAGACCACCGAGGGCGACGAGTTCATCTACCATGAGATGCTTACCCATGTTCCCCTGTGCACCCACCCCGGGCCCCGGCGCGTCCTCATCGTCGGAGGGGGGGATGGCGGATGCGTGCGCGAGGCCCTGCGCCACCCCGGCGTGGAGGAAGTGACCCTGGTCGAGATCGATCAGATGGTGATCGATTGCGCCCGGAAATTTTTCCCGGGGATTTCCAGCGGACTGAACGATCCGCGCGTTCGCGTCGAAGTCAGGGACGGGGTGAAGTTCGTCCGGGGGCGGCGGAGGGCTTTCGACGTGATCATCGTGGATTCGACCGATCCGGTGGCCATGGCCTCCCCCCTTTCGCGCACCTCTTTTTTCCGGGCCGCGAAGGAAGCCCTCCTCCCCGGCGGGCTCTACGCCGCCCAGGCCCAGGGACCCGTCTTCGAGGGGCGGAACATGGCGCGCTTCGCCCGGGCCATCCGGAAAGTGTTCCCCCAGACCGACTTCTACCTCGCCGAAATCCCCACCTACCCGGGCGGCGTCTGGGGGTTTGCCCTCTCCGCGCGGAGCAGGAAGCGGCCCTCGTCCCTCTCCCCCCGGCCGCTTCCCAGGGGCGCTCCCGTGCGTTTTTACTCCCTAGAGATCCATCGCGCCGCTTTCGTCCTGCCCCCCTACATAAGGGACATCCTCGGGTGATGGAGCGGCCGGCGCCCCGGGAAAGGTTCCTCGCGGGCAAGACACCCTTCGAGGCGGCCCGCATCGCTCTTTTCGGTTGTCCATTTGACGCGACCGCCAGCTTCCGCTCCGGAGCCCGACTCGGCCCCGAGGCCCTGCGCGCCGCATCGGACAGCATCGAGACCTACAGCCCCGAGCTCGACGCCGATCTGGAGGACATCGCGTTTTGCGACCTGGGAGATCTTCCCCTCCCGGCGGATGACACCGAGGAGGCCCTCGGCCGCGTCCGGGAGGAAGGGCGGAGGCTTTTTTCATTGGATAAAATTCCCTTCGCCCTCGGCGGGGAGCATCTCCTCAGCCTTCCCCTTATCGAGGCGGCCCGCGAGGCGCACCCGGATCTGGTCATCTTTCAGTGGGACGCGCACGCGGACCTGAGGGAGGAGTACCGGGGCGCGGCCCTCTCCCATGCCACAGTTATGCGCCGGGCGGCCGAGGCGGCGGGGGCCGGGCGGCTCTTCCAGTTCGGGATCCGGTCCGGAACCCGGGAAGAGTGGCGGTGGATGCGCGGGCGGGAGACCCGCCGGGATCTCACCGCGGAGGAGGTGGTGGCCGCGCTTCGAAAAAGCGCCGGGGCGCCGATTTACCTCACACTCGACCTGGACGTATTGGACCCCGGCGAGATGCCCGGGACGGGGAACCCCGAACCGGGGGGGCTCCGCTTTGCGGAGCTTTCCGCCTGTATCCACTCCCTCAAGCGGGCATCGGCTCCCATCGTTGCCCTCGATGTGGTCGAACTCGCGCCCCCCTGCGATCCGGGCGGGGCGAGCGCCGTCGTTGCCGCCAAGGTGGTTCGGGAGCTTCTCCTCTCCCTGCCGAATTCCTGAGTTCGCCGCGCCGGGCGGCCAAGCGAACGCCCTTCTCGCTCCTCCACAGACTTTTATCCATTGAACCGCCCGGCAATAGAATCTCCCTGCAGGGGCCGGAGGGCCGAAAATGGCTTGATTTCCCTTCAAATGTGATTTAAATCACATTTTTTCTGTGACTTAGAACACTTAAATTATTTTCAGAAGGCCCATCCTTTTATTTATGAACAGGTTTGCTAAAAACGGCCAATCGAGCGGGAAGCCCTCCGGGGGAGCCTCGCACGGGGAGATCCCGGACTGGCATCAGAAAAAGGGCGGGAAGGGCCTGACGAACGTGCATGCTGAAATTCAGTAAGAGGAGGTGAAAATGGCTTCCGATAGAATAGAAAGGGACTCGCCGATTCTGCTGGCCGAGAGCCATCCCATCTATTTGGCCGCCTTCCGTCGCCTGTTTGACGAGTTCCAGATGCACAACATCACCGCGACGGGAAATGGCTTCAGGGTAGTTCAATTGAGCAAGGAGCGGCGTTTCGATCTCATCGTGCTTGGCAACATCCTCTCTTTCCAGGACGGCACCCGGGTGCTTCGCACCCTGCGAGAGAAAGGGGGAAACACATCGACGCCGTTAATTTTTTCGTACGAATTGAAGAGGGAAGAAAAGGCCGCCAGACAGGCTTCCTCCGAGGGAGCATCGGCCATTTTTCCCAAGCCTCCAGAGGAGGAGCCGCTTCGCGAGATTATCGAGAACCTTCTGGGGAAGCAGATTTACACCAAGACCGAAGAGCGGGAACGGATCGATGAGTCCATGAAACCGATGTTCCAGGCGATCCGGTTCGGAAAGAAGCTCCGGCTGGAAGGAGAATTCAAGGAAGCGGAGTCCGCGTTCCTGGACGGGCTGGTGGAGGTTTTTTGCGGGCTTGCGGAGATGTGCCTGTCCAAGAGCGACCAAGGGAAGGCCGAGCGGATTCTTGAGGAAGCCGTTCATATCAACTCCAAGGCGAGGGAGATATTCGGACTCCGGGAATACTCTTTCATAGAGCGGGGAAGGGAGTATATTAATAAAAAGCGGTTCCTCGCGGCGCGGGTGGAATTCGAGGCGGCCCTCACCCTGAACGAGGACAACGTTCAGGCCCTCGTCGGGTTGGGGGAGACCCTCCATTGCATGGAAGATGGCGAAGGGGCGAGGGCCGCATTCAAGCAAGCCATCACCCTCAAAAGAGGGGCGGAAGATCCGCAGGTTTACAAGCGGTTGGGACTTCTCTCCTCCCGCAACCGGGATTATGAGATTGCCGTGGAGGCTTTTGATCGCGCGATCTCCTACTTCCCCTCCGATCCGGAGAACTACTACAACCTGGCGGTGGTCCGGATGGTGCGGGGAGAACCCCAAAAAACCCTTGCCCTTCTCCGCAAATCCCTTTCGGTCAATCCGGGTTTTTTCGAGGCGAGGAGGCTGCTACAAAAGATTGAGAAATGGATGGGGAAATCGGAAAAAGCGGAATCTCCGGAACCCGCCGATGAAGAATCTGTCGAGGTAATATAGTATGGTAGAAGCATTTGAGCAATTGGAGCAATTTATGGAACCCCATGCGGAAAACAGGCGGTATCCCCGGCACGAAATACCTGTCGTAATCGAGGCGCCGTCCATCTCGGCGTTTTCTCTCGTCCCCGAGAATGCCAGCGCGGGGGGATTCGGTCTGGTTCTGCCTTCTGCACCCGATCTGGAAATGGGCTGTGAGTGCACCATCCGGGTCGCCGATAAGGTTTTCAAGGAATGCTGGGCGCGCGTGGTTTGGCTTCAGGTGCTGGAAACCGCTCCCCCTTCATGGCATGTCGGATTTTCCCTTGCTCTTCCCGACGAAAATAAAAGGGAGGATCTCGAAGCCACGTTGCGGGAAGTCTGGAGCCGGTTCGTTTAGGCCCATCCGCCCTTTTTCCAATCCCCCGCGGTTTCTCCATTGAGGCGTGAATCGCGACCTTCCCGTTCCCAGTTCAAGGCGGGGAGGGGCCGGAAATAAGAGATTGGACAAGATGCCCGATGGTTTTGGAAAAACAAGTTCACTTGTATGTTAGTCCTGTTTTTGATAATGCGGGAAGCGGATCCAAAAGAGGACTAAAAGAACGAATAAACCGAAACGGTCAACTTTTCGGGATAAGATGATGGGTGATGGGTTGGGGAAATCTGAAGACGGGGAATAAGTCATGGGGCAAATCGGATGAATATGCCGGATGAATTTGCAAATAAGCGGCAATTTTCCCGCTACGTTTATCCCATCGAATTAGAGGCGCCGGCGCTGTCCGAGGTGCCCCTCGTTCCGAAGGATATCAGCGCGGGCGGGTTCAGGCTGATATTGATGGAAAAACCTGAGCTGGAGATGGAAATAGATTGTGCCGTCCGGATTGACAAAGACGTATTTCATGATTGCCGGGCGCGCGTTAGCTGGGTCCGTGTATCGGAATCGGATCTCTTTTCGTGGAACGTCGGTTTTCATCTGATTCTTGCCGAGGAAAGGCGTGAAAAACTCGAAGCCACATTGCAGGAAGTGCAAAAGAAGCCGAAGTAAATCCTTTTCCTCTCTTTTCCCCAATCCTTTTTATTTCAGCGGCTAACCATCTCGCGTTTTCCATGATTCATCCCGGCGGTGAGGAAGGTCCCGCGCGCGTGCCCTCCATGGGAAATCGGAGGCCAACCGCATAGCCCCCGCCCGCCGAAGGGATCAAGCGGGCTTTTTCCGGCAAAACGGCCATATTTTGGTTTTAGCCGCTGATGGAAAGGGGATGATAGGGCGGATTTGCGATAAGAAAAGACGCGCCCCCTGATTTTCAGCCAGGATCCTGAATCGGCACGCTTGCGTTTGTCCGGTCCCGTATTGTATACAATGCAAGAGATTGCGTGCTCTCTCCTATCCTAATTTGTCGGAAATGTGCCCCCGGCGGGACGGCCCGTTCCGGGAATCCCGGATCGCCGGGCATGCTCTCTTGGAGGAGATATGGCTGAAGAGAAACCGCGCCAATTCGTGGGCAGCACCGAGTTCAAGAAGGGACTCGAAGGGGCCATCACCAACGAGAGCAAGATCAGCTATGTAGACGGCGCAAACGGAAAGCTGATCTATTGCGGCTACAGCATCGACGACCTCACCCAAGGGGGGCAGGGCTTCGAGGAGACAGGCTACCTGCTGCTCCACGGCCGCCTTCCCAAGCGCGCCGAACTCGACGCGTTCAAGAAAGACCTCGCCGGAAGGCGGACCATCCCCGGGGAGGTAAAGGACTTCCTCAAAGGCGTCGCCAAGAAGTGCCACCCCATGAGCAGCCTGCGGTCGGCGGTTTCCCTCCTCGGCTGTCTGAATCCGAATGAGTTCGAAGTAACCGTCGACAACAATATAGAAATCGCCCTCACCCTCACCGCTCAGTTTCCCACCGTGGTGGGCGCCATCCAGCGCGTCCGGAAGGACCAGCCCATCATCGATCCCGATCCCTCCCTCGGCCACTCGGAGGATTTCCTGCATATGATGACCGGGGGGAAGATCGAGCCGCGCATGGCCGAGGTGATGGATATGGCCCTCATCCTCCACGCCGAGCACGGGATGAACGCCTCCACCTTCAGTGCCATGGTGACGAACAGCTCCCTCACCGACATGTACAGCTCCATCGTGGCCGGAATTGGCTCCCTCAAGGGCCCCCTGCACGGCGGGGCGAACGAGGCGACTCTCAAGACCTTCCTAGAAATCGGCGATCCCGCGAAAACCGAGACGTGGTTCCAAAACTCGAAGGCGGAAAAGCGGAAGGTGATGGGCTTCGGCCACCGCGTCTACAAGGCCTACGATCCGCGGGCGGTCATCTTCGACCCCATCGCCGAGGAATTTTCCAGGAAGGCGGGGACCTCTCACCTCTACGAGACCGCCAAGAAGCTCGAAGCGCTCGTGGTGGCGGACCTGGGCGGAAAGGGCATCTTTCCCAACGTGGACTTCTTCTCCGGCGTCATCTACAACGCGATGGGGATCGACACCGACATGTTCACGCCCATCTTCGCCGTCGCCCGCATCGCCGGCTGGTCGGCGCGCATCCTCGAGTACCTGCCGGACAACCGCCTCTTTAGGCCCCGGGCGGTATACGTCGGCAACCTCGAGTCGGATTACGTTCCCATCGAACAGCGCTAGGCTTTTTCCCCTTCACGAAAAAACGGCCCCGGAAACGGGGCCGTTTTTTCGTGGGCCGCGAGCCCGGACCCCGCCCTCAGTCTCCCTCCTCGAAGCACTTCTTCACCGCCGCCATCTTGCCGGGCGCGGTGAGGAGGTCGATCGCGGTTATGGCCATGGCGGTCGCCCCCAGGCGAAGCATATTTTTTCCCGGCTCCCCGCCCGACGCCTCCGCGAACTCGTGCGTGTGGTTGGCAATATTGGCGGGCACCAATTGGAGGTAAGGGTGGATGGCGGGCACCTTCCAGCTCAGGTTCCCCATGTCGGTGCTGCCCGAATCCCGCGTGTTCACGGGATCGACCGGCTCAGGCTCCACCCCCAAGGTGCGCAGGTTTGCCTCGAATAAACTGACCAGCTCGGGGTTGTACTTCATCGGTTCGTAGCGGATCGGGTCCTCCCGGAACTCGACCTTTGCCCCGTGCGCCCGAGCGGCTCCCTCCGCGCAGGCCTGCACCCGGCGCAGAAGCTCGGGGAGGAATTCGCTGTCCGGCGCGCGGAGGTAAAAGAGCGCCGAGGTGAACTCGGGGATGATGTTGGGGGCCCGCCCGCCGTCGGTGATGATGCCGTGGATGCGCGTGGTCGGGGGGAGCTGCTGGCGGAGCAGGCCAATGTTTTGGTAGGCCGAGATCAGGGCATCGAGGGCGTTCACCCCTTTGTCCGGCGCGGCCGAAGCGTGAGAGGGCTTTCCGCGGAAATCCATGAAGAGCTTGATCCGGCCGAGCGACTTGCGGTAGACGAGGTTGCGCTGGCTGGGGTGGACCATCATGGCGGCGTCCACATCGTCGAAGGCGCCCGCCTCGACGAGCTTCACCTTCCCGCCGCCTCCCTCCTCGGCGGGGGTCCCGACGCTCAGGATCCGGCCCGGGAGCTCTCCCGCGAGCCCGGCCAGGGCCGCCGCCGCCCCCACCCCCATGCTGGCGATGATGTTGTGCCCGCAGGCGTGGCCGAGGTCGGGCAGGGCGTCGTACTCGCTGATAAAGGCGACGGCCGGCCCATCGCCCGCCCTTCCCCGCACTTCGCCCTTAAAAGCGGTTTCGAGGCCGCCCGCCCCGCGCTCGACGGCAAAGCCGCGCTCCTCCAGATACCCGGCGAGCCAACCCGCGGCCTTCACCTCTTCGTAGAGCAGCTCCGGGTTCGCGTGGATCCGGTCGGCGAGCGACGCGAGGTCCGGCATCAGGGACTCGATCAGGGCGGGCACTTTCTCTTTCAAAGCGTTCGCGTTCATTGGCTTCCTTTCCGTTTGGAATCGGTGCGCTGGTCTTGTTAAGGATTCATGGCAGTTGCATTCTGGCGGCAGAGGAGGAGGGTTTCAAGGGTGGGGTGGCAAGGTCCCTGCCCCAAATGGAGAACCGGAAAGGGAGGAGGCGGGTTTGGGTACGTTCGCGCACAGCTTTCAGTTGGAAACACGGGGGTTCACCGACGTCCATGACGTGACGGAGGAAGTCGAGGGCGCGATCCGCCGGAGCGGCCTCGCGGAGGGCATCGCCGCCGTCTCGGTCCCGGGCTCGACGGCGGGGGTGACCACCATCGAGTTCGAGCCCGGCGCGGTCGAGGACCTGAGGGAGGCCATCGGCCGCCTCGCCCCCGAGGGCATCCCCTACGCCCACGACGCGCGCTGGGGGGACGGGAACGGCTTCGCCCACGTGCGGGCCGCCCTCCTCGGGCCGGGGGTCTTCCTTCCCTTCCGGGGGAGCGCCCTCGTCACCGGCACCTGGCAGCAGATCGTCCTCGTCGATTTCGACAACCGCCCGAGGAGGAGAAGGGTGGAGGTCCAGCTGGTGGGGGAGTGAGGGAAAAGTCCTCATCCGCGGCATAATTTTTCGGGGCGGAAAGAGTTCGTTCCGGAAGGTGCGCCCTGCTTTGGGGGCTAGCCCTCCCTCTCGGCGTATTCCTCGAAGGTGTAGAAGAGCCCGTCCAGGACGCGGGCGGCCTGTTCGTCCACACTTTCCTTGCTGAGGTCGAGTTCGATGGCGTAGCGGAAGGCGTCGTCGTGGAAGTGCTTCACCTCGTGCTCTTCTTCCTCGCCCGCCTCCTCCATCCCGTCGTAGACGAAATCGTCGATGGGGTCCTTGCTGTCCAGGATGGCGTGCTCGATGTCCTCGTTCATGTAGCGGTTGATCGTGGCGAAGCTCACCCGCAGCTTATCCTCCTCCTCGAGCCGCTGGAGCTCGAACCAGCAGTTCTCGTTCATCCGGAGGGTGATGCCCTTGCCCGCGGGGTCGGGCTCCATGGTGAAGCGGTCGTCCGCCGCGTAGCGCTTGATGAATCCGGTGATGATGTCGGCCACGCCGGGTCCTCCTTTGCCTGAATTTTCGTGCGGCGGGTTCCTTGAAGCGCCAAGGAGCCGGGCGTCCGGCGGCCCTCGAAGCGAAACCAATATAGCGCGATGGAGGCCGCCGTTCCAGAGAGCGGAGCCCCGAATCAAGGGAATCCCTTAACTCGATTCGGCGGCGGTTCCCTCGATGCCCCAGGAGGTGTCCTTGGCCGTGACGAACACGAATTCCTCATCCCCGACCACTTCGGCCGAGTGCAGAACGTTCGGCGGAATGTGGATGATGTCGCCGGCGGAGAGGGTTTTGGCGTCGCCCTCGATATCCATACGGACGCTGCCCTCCAGGACGATGATGAACTGCTCGTTCGGGTGGCGGTGCGGCTTGCTCCCGGCGCCCGCGGGGATGCGGATCTCCCCGAAAATGATCCGCTCTCCGGTGACCCAGTTCCCCATCGCGGGGCTGTAGGCGGCGCCCGCCGCCCGCCTTTCCATGTCTTTTACGCTGTAGTAGTGCTGCGCGCCGCTCTCCCGGTCCCGGCCGGACGGATGAGGTCCACTCCGCGGCGGGGATTGGCGGGGGCCCCTCTCGGGAAGAGGCGCCCGCCGCCCCGGCCGGATGGAATTACTTCTTGGAGATCTCTTTGATCAACTTGGTCCATTGGTCGTAGTTCTTCCGGCGCGTTTGGTCGTACTCCGCTCCCCCCTGGAAGATTACCTTCTCGCCGATGCTCCGGATGAAGCGCTTGAAGGACCTGTGGTCCAACAGTTTCACGAAGGCGGCCCGGAGGGTCTAAGCCGGTCCGCGGGAATGCCCGAGGGGGCCATGAAGATGCGGTCCATGGTGAACGAAACTGAATTGAATCCCTTCTCGGCCATCGTGGGGACGTTTTCGAAATCCTTGTCCCCCTTGATGCGCTGGTTTCCCGCGACGGCCAGCACCCGAACCGTTCCCGCCTTGAGGTGGGCCCGGGTCTGGGTGGTGAAGAGGAAGGAGATATCGTCCTGGCCCGCGAGCAGGGCGCGCAGGGTGGGGCCTCCTCCCTTGTGGGGGATGAAGGTCACCTTGATGCCGGCGGCCTTCACGAGCTGGAGGGAGGGAAGATGCGCCGCGCCCCACACCCCGCTGTGGCCGAAGTTCACCTTTCCCGGGTTCTTTTTCGCGAAGGCGATGAACTCCTCCAGGGTCTTGTAGGGGCGGTCGGTCCGGGTGACGAGAATCGGCTGGGCGAAGTTGATCCGGGCGATGGTCTTGAAGTCCCGCTGCGTGTTGAAGGGCACCTTCCGGGTCTGGGGCACGACCTGGTCGAAGCCGTTGTGGGTGAAGATAATGGTGTAGCCGTCGGGCTTGGCCTTGGCCACGAAGCCGGTCCCCTTCATGCCGGCCCCGCCGGGGAGGAGCTTCACCACCATGGGCTGGCCCAGGATGTCGCTGATGATCCCGGTGATGCCGCGCGCGTGGAGGTCGTGGCTTCCCCCCGCCCCGAGCGGGAGGACGAGGGTGATGGGCCGGTCGGGATAGGCTGCCCGCGCCGTGTGGGGTACGGCCAGCGCCGCGAGCAACGCCACGGCGGCCGTCAGGATGAATAGGCGTCTGTGCATGTCGGTTCCTCCTCTAGTTTAGTTGAAAACGGAAAAACTCCTCATGTCGGCTGGGGGCTCGACCGCCCGCGTTGCAGGAAGCGAACAAACTTGAAGCCGACCCAGATCAGCGCCGCAGTCAAAAAAAGCCGAGGCGATGGGGCGCTGCACGAACAAGTAGGCGAATATCGAACCTCTCGCATAAAGCAGGCTTTGGCTCAAAGTATACTCGACGGGCTCGGCGAGGACGAAGGCGATGACGAGGGGAGCGAGGTCGAACTGCAGCTTGCGGAGCAAATAGGCGCAGAAGCCGACGATTACCATGATGACCACGTCCGAAATGACGCCGGTGGAGAGGGTTCCCACGAAGGTCAGAGCCAGGATTACAGGAACAAGGTAGGCCTTTTTGAGCTGAATCGCCAGGGCGAAGGGCTTGAGCAGAATGTAGCCCAGGGCGATGAAGAGCACGTTGGCGAGGACGATGGTGATCAGCAGGGCGTACATGAGCGGGCCCTGTTCCTGGAAGATCTGGGGCCCGGGGCGAAGCCCGTGCGCCACGAAGGCGCCGAGCAGGATGGCGGTGATGTTGTCTCCCGGGATGCCGAGGGTGAGCAGGGGAACGAGGGTGGGCCCGTTCACGGCGTTGTTCGCCGCCTCGGGGGCCGCGATGCCGTCCAGCTCGCCCTTTCCGAAGTTTTCCGGGTTCTTCGAGGCGCGCTTCGCCGCGCTGTAGCCCACGAACGCGGCCACCACCTGGCCCACCCCGGGCACCATCCCGATCCCCGTCCCGATGGCCGTCGAGCGGAGAATGGTGCGGATCGACCGGCGGAACTCGCTCCAGCGGAGGCGCTCACCCGCCTTCGAGAGGTCGATGTGCTCTGAGATGAAGCGCGGCGCCCGCGACTCGACGGCCTCGAAGATTTCCGGCAAGGCGAAGACGCCGATGATGAGCGGGATCCCCGCGCTGAGGGCCTCCAGGCCGAAGGTCATGCGGGTGGCGCCCGTGGCGGCGTCGGTCCCGATGAAGCCGAGGACCCAGGCCGATGCAGGCGACGATGGCTCCCTTGAGGCCCGACTCGTTCGAGACGCTCGCAATGAGGACGAGCGAGAAGAAGATGATGGAGAACACCTCGGGCGGGCCCACGAGCAGGACGACCAGGGCGATGGGCCCGATGAGCAACAGGGTGAAGATGTCCGATAAGAAGTCCCCGATCGTCGAGGAGTAGAGTGCCATCTCGAGCGCTTTCCGGGCCCTTCCCATCCGGATGAGGGAGGGGCCGTCGAAGGTGGTGGCGATCGAGGCGCCGGTGCCGGGGATGCCGACCAGGATGGCGGAGATGCTTCCGCCGTAGATTCCCCCCTTGTAGACCCCGATGAGGAAGGGGATGCCGAGCATGGGCTCGAGCTTGAAGGAGATCGGCAGCAGGACCGCCATGGCCAGGACGGTGGTCAGCCCCGGCATCGCCCCGACGAACATGCCCACAACGAGCCCCGCCGAGATGTAAAAGTAGGTGTCCCACCGGAGGAGAAGTTGAATGCCTTGGAGAAAAAAATCGAACACAGCCCTCTCCTCAACCCCAAAATAGTAACTGCGTCAGAAGCTTCAGCAGGGCGTCTTCCGCGGCCGCGAGCGGCTCGAACGCGCCGCGCGGCAGCGAGATGAGGAGAAGGCGCTCGAAAATGAAGCGGATGGCCAGCGGCGAGAGGAGGGCGATGGGGAGGAATTGCCACCATCTCCGCCCGCCGAGGAAAAACGTCACCCCCGCCGTTACCAGCAGGGTGGCGGCGCCGTAGCCGAGCCAGGGAACCAGAGCGGCGTACAGGATCACCCATCCCGCCATCGCCAAAACGTTCCAGAATTTTCCTGCCGAGAACCCTTCCCCTGTGGGTCTCGCCACGGCGACCTGGCGGACCGAGGGCGCGAGGTAGAACAACCCCAGAAAAACGAGGACCCCGAAGGTCAGCCGGGGGAAGGCGATTGGCGAAAGGGTGACAAAATCCTGCGAAGAGGGAATTCCCCCCTCGGCGATCAACCGCGGCATCGCGAGGAACAGCGCCGCCGCCCCCAGGGCGAAGAACGCCGCGAGCGCCGCCTCCAGCAGTGCGGCCGGACGGCTCGGGGCCTCCGGTTTTCCGCCCTCAGCCCCCATGGGATCCCCCGCCGCGGTGAGGTGCTTTAACCTGCTGTGATGATAAAGATTTGAAGGGGGTATCCTCCTTTTCGCCGGTTGGTGAAATGTGGATTTTTCCCATTTTACTTCAATTGGGCGGAGGAAAAAACGCGGGGCTTCCCCGGGTGGACGGGGGCCGGCCCGGGTGTCTAAAATCTCCGGATTCGGGATGAATATGCGCGGGCCCCCGGCGGCGGCCATTTCGCGGGGCCGGCGGACATCGCTTTTCGAGAGAGAGCATGAAAATCATCAATTCCATGGGGCTGGAAAAGGACCGGAAGTATGAGCCTCCCTACTCGATTATGTGGGGGGTGAACGATGAGACCACCGGGACCCGGGTGATGACCATGCAGCGGACCATCATCCCTCCCCGGGGCAAGAATAAGCTTCATTATCACGCTTGCGATGCGACCTTTTACGTGGCGAAGGGCCCCGTCAAGGTCTACTTCGGGGACCCGGAAAATCCCGAGTGCCGCCTCGTCGAGGAAGGGCACTTCTGCTACGCCCCGGCGGGGGAGGTTCACGGCCAGGAGAACCCGAGCGAGACCGAGCACGCCGAGCTCATCGCCAGCTACGGAGGCTGCTCCCACCAGGACAAGGCGGGCACCGTCTTCGTCGAGGAATAACCGGGGAATCTGTCAAAGGGGGACTTTCGAATGACCCAGCAAGAGATTCTGGACCGTTCCGCGTTTTTGAGCGCCCTGAAGGAGAAATTCATCATCGACCCGGCGAAGACCGCCTTCGTCACCGTGGACATGCACCGCGGACACCTCGACCCCGAGGTGGCCACCATGCCCGCCCCAAAGGAGAACTGCGCCAACGTTATCCGGAACTCAGCGAAGGTGCTGCGCGCCGCGCGCGAGGCGGGCATGCCCGTCATCCATGTCATCGTCACGCGCCGCTCCATCGAAGACGCGCGCCTCCGGCCCTTCCACGAGGCTGTCGCGGCAGTCCGGGAATCCTTCATTCCGGGCGGGAAGTCCGATGGCCGGGGCCACAACCTTCATGGCTCTGTTCAGACCGAGATCATCCCCGACCTGCTCGAGCCGGACGACCACGTCATCGACAACAAGAAAACCCTTTCCATATTCTACGGCACCGACCTGGACAATCTGCTTCGCGTCCTGGAGGTGAACACCGTCGTCTTTATGGGGATCAACACGAATACCTGCGTGCAGTGCGCCTGCTTCGAGGCGTCGAACCTGCGCTACACCCTTGCGGTGGTGAGCGACTGCGTGGACAGCATGTACGGGCCGGACCTGCATACCTTCGCGCTCGAAAACATCAGCCGGTGCCTGGGCTGGGTGCTGGACTCGAGCGAGATGGTCGGGAAAATCGAAAAGGCCATGGCGGCGGCGGGGTAGAGGGGCGGCAGTCCGCCGGGGGCGGGGAGGCGAACCCGCCCCTCTTTTTTGGGCGCACCCGGGCGATTTCCCGGTTCGGCGGCTGTTTTTTTCGGGAATTTTTCGGAAAGGGGGCGGGCCCGCCGTCACCCAGCGGCCGTGACCTCGCCGATGATCTTTTCCAGTGTCTCGTCCGCCTCCGCGTCCGGCACCTGGCAGGTGCCGGCGGTTTCGAGTCCCCCCCGCCGTACTTCAGCATTTCCAGGCCGACGTGGTACCGGGAGCTCCGGTCGAAGATGGACTTGCCGACGGCGAGCTCGGTGCGCCGTTCGCCGGGGACCCGCGTGAGGTGGATCGAGATGTTGCAGTCCGGGTAAAGGGCGTAGTGCATGAAACGGTTGCCCGCCCAGATCGGATCGTCCCCGCGCAGGTCGATCACCACGATCGGGCCGCGGACCGCGGCGCACCGCTGAAGCTGTTCCTTGAACGGCTCCTCCAGCACGAAATAGCGGCTCGCCCGCTCGGCGACGTCGAAGTGCTCCATGACCTCTTGGACGGTGTGGTGGCGGCAGTAGTCGGTCAGCATGCGCATGAGTTCCGGGTCGGAGACGTTGAAGTTCCGGAACCGGTCCAGGCCGGTGCGCGGATCCAGCAGGAAGTGCAGGAGTACCCACTCCTTCGGGCTGAAGATTTCCTCCCGGGTGAGCTGGCCGGCGTCCGCCCGGTCCACCGCGGCCAGCATCTCGGCGGTGATTCCGGGAAACCGGGACGCGCCGCCGAAGTGGCGGTAGAGGACCCGGGAGGCGGAGGGCGCCTCCGCGTCGATGATGAGGTTCTCGTGCGGCGCGACGCGGTGGGTCTCGCTCATATGGTGATCGAAGGCGAGGTGGACGCCCTCGGCGTAGGGAAGGTTGGTGGTGATATCCCGGCCTGTGATCTCGATTTTTCCTTCCTGCATGTCCCGGGGATGGACGAATTGGATCTCGTCGATCATTCCCAGCTCCTTGAGCAGGACGGCGCACACCAAGCCGTCGAAGTCGCTCCGGGTCACCAGGCGGTATTTTTCACTCTTGGCCAATCTTCCGCCTTTCTCGCTGCGTGAAGGTCAAAAGAGAGAAAACCGCGCGGAGGGGGCCGCCGCCGCGGGCTCGCCTCCAATTATACCGCACCGCATCGCGGGGGACAGCGATTCCCGCCGGCAACGGTCGGCGGTGGGGGGATATCCGGGGCCGAAGGGCGCGGGAGGAGGGAAGGGCATCCCCCCGGCGGGCTAGTTATCCTTCCCCTCCCCTTCCCTATCGGCCTTTCGCGCCCCGACCAGCACCTCCACCTCCCGCCAGCGCACCCCCACCAGGAGGCAGGCGATCCCGATGGCGAGCCCCAGCCGGGCGATCCCCCCCCGCTCGGCGAGGAAGGCCACCGCCGGGATCAGGGCGGCGGCCAGGAGCTCGGCCTGGGCCGCCCGCCCGATGAGGGAGGCGAACAGGAGGAAGAGCGTCACCGAGATGGCCAGGGTCCAGGGTGAGGCCGCAAGGAGAACCCCCGCCGCCGGGGCGAGGCCCGCCCCCCCCGCGAAGCCGTGGAAGATCGGCCAGATATGGCCCGCCACCACCGCAATCCCCGCCAGCGTCAGGGCGAGGGGCGAGTCCCCCAGGAAGACCGAGAGCCAGATCGCGAGCTGGCCCTTCAGCGCGTCCCCGATTAGGACGAGGAGGCCCACCCGCCTTCCGAGGACCGTCCAGGCGTTGCGGAAATCGAGCGTCTCCCGTCCCTCGAAGCGCAGGTCCACCCCCCGCGCCCTTCCGGCGAAGTAGGCGGGCGAGACCGAGCCCAGCAGGTAGGCGGCCCCGGCGATGAAGAGGGCGGTCACGGGGAAATCCAAGGCGGAAAACTCCTTCGAACGGTCTCCGGGCATAAGGTTTCCGGGCGCCCCGAGTGTAGCGCGGGAGGGGGGAGGGGGGAACGGGCCCGCCCCTTCCCTCCACGCGGTTTCTTCTCCAGAATGCGCGCCGCCCATGATATTCATTTGCGTCTTCATTTCGGGAGGGAAGAATGCCGGACTTCGAGATCGCCCCCGCCGCGCTTCGGGCGCTTTTGGAGGGGGGGGAGGAGGTTGTACTGCTGGACGTGCGCGAGCCCGAGGAGCGCCGGGAGGGGGGGATTCCCGGGGCGGTCTCGATGCCGATGGGAGATGTCCCCGCCCGGGCGGTCGAGCTGGACGAGGAGGCGCGCATCGTCGTCTTCTGCCGCTACGGCCAGCGCAGCGCCATGGCGGCCCAGTTTCTTCTGGAGCGGGGCTTCGAGCGGGTCCAGAGCCTGCGCGGGGGATTCACCGCCTGGGCGCGCGAGGGCGGGCCGGGGGCCGGGTAGCGCCCTCCCCTCAGCCCACTATCCCACTACGGCGACGGCGTTGATCTCGAGGAGGCAGCGCGGGTCGGTGGCGAGGCGCACCACCTGGACGGTGGTGGTGGCGCGCCGGGCGTCCCCGAGGCATTCCCGCGCGGCGGGGGCCATCTCCTCGAGCCGGTCCATGTCGGTGAGGAAGTAGGTCACCGAGACCAGGTCGGCGGGGGCCGCCCCCGCCGCGGCGAGGCTCTTCTTCAGGTTCCCGAAGGCGGCGCGCGCCTGGCCCGCCATGTCCTCCGGCATGGCGTCGAACTCCTTGGGCCGGTGGGGGTGATGGTGGTAGACCGGGGCGGCTGTCACCCCGGCGAGGTAGACCGTGGTCCCGCCCGTGGCCTTGATCGCGGGGGTGTAGGGCGTCCAGACATCGGGCGCACCCGGCCAGCCCACGTGCTCGACCTTCTTGGGCATGGCTCATTTCCTTTTATCCTCTTGTCTTCGACCCTTCCTTGCGGAACCTCATATTTTCGGAATGGAATTTGCTTATATCTCATAAAAGCGGGCGGTTGAACCCGGGCGGCCCTGTCTGATGGAAAATTGAAATGAGGATGGCTCATGGCTGAAAAATGACGTATTCACTTGTTTATCAAATAGTTACCTAAATGGGTTCATCTTCTCAAGACTTTAAGGGCCTCAAAATTTTAAGGGCTGCCTTATTTGAACCGATAAGAATCCTAATTATGAGGATAATTTCCTCCCGGGGGACTTTGTGAGCCGGCAAAAACTTCGCAAAAACCGAAAAAAGAAGCGCCGGCAGCATCACCCCCTTGACGCCGCTCCGGCTTCAAAGCCTGCCCTCAACGGCGGGCAGCCGCCAACCAACGGGACCGCCCCTCCGGCGGCAGCGAAATTTGCTCCTCCGCCGTTGGAGAGGAGAGAGGGGACGCAACATCTCAACCCCGATCAAGCCCTCGAATTGGCCCATGAAAAGCGGAAAAGCGGAGACATCCAGACGGCGGCAGCCCTTTATCAGAAAATCCTGGAGACGCAGCCCCAGAGGGCTGACCTGCGTGAACTTCTGATTCAGACTCTCCCCCTTGTCGAATATCAGAAAAAATTTCTTGAGCTGCGGAGATCCCCCTATCTCGATTATCCCTCGCATGTGCACATTGAGACGATAGCGTTGTGCAACGCGAAATGTACTTTTTGCGTGTATCCCCAGCTCGAGAGAATCGGAACCAAAATGGAGGACAGCCTGTTCCGGAAAATCATCGAGGATTTAACGGAGATCCCCCGAAATCTCAATTACGCCGTGGTGCCTTACAAGATCAATGATCCCTTTTTGGATAAGGATATCTTCAACAAGCTGAGGATCATCAACGAAAAGCTTCCAAACGCCAGCATCATCCTCACCACGAACGGAATTTCATTGCGAAAAGAGCACATCGACGAACTGAACGAGATCGAAAATTTCGACTTCTTTTGGATTTCGTTGAATGCGCACGACCGGGAGAGCTACAAGCGGCGGATGGGCGTGAACGCGTTCGACAAAGTCGTCGAGAACATTCATCTGGTGCTCGAACATTTTAAGTATAAAGATCTCGTTCGAATCGGCCGCGTGTTGGACAACTCGGCCGAAGACATTTTGTTCTACGAATATGTCGAAAGAGAATTCGGCCAACAGAAAAGGTTGTCAGGAAATGGGCAAGGAAATTGGTTGGGACACGTTGACACGGTTTATCCCGTAATTCCGTACATTCCATGCATGCATTGGTTTGAAATTTCGATTACGTGCACAGGCCGGGTTTCCTTTTGTTGCATGGATGGCCATTGCGAGTACCCGATCGGGGACGTGAGAGAGAAAAGCGTGTTGGAGATTTACAATAATTCGGAACTCCGGAATCTCCGGGAAAAAAGTATTACGAGGGAACCCGTCTCGCCGTGTGATACCTGCAACTTCCTCTAATCCGAAAGAAATTTTCTCCCAGGCCGCATCGTCGTCTTCTGCCGCTACGGCCAGCGCAGCGCCATGGCGGCCCAGTTTCTTCTGGAGCGGGGCTTCGAGCGGGTCCAGAGCCTGCGCGGGGGATTCACCGCCTGGGCGCGCGAGGGCGGGCCGGGGGCCGGGTAGCGCCCTCCCCTCAGCGGCCGGCGAACCAGCGCGCGTCCGCCAGCACGATAGAGGTTTCGATTTGGCGCTCGGGAACGGTCCAGTACCGCCGGAGAAGATCGTCCTTCTCCCCGGGGGGGACGAGGCGGAAGCCGTGCTTTTCGTAGAAGCGGACCGCCCAGTCCGCGGCGGCCCAGGTGCCGATGAGGACGGGCCGCCGCGTCCGCTCCATGAGGCTGGCCAGTAGCTTGGCGCCGATCCCCCGCCGCCTGTGGGCGGTGCGCACATAGGCGTGGCGGATGAGGATGACCTCCCTGACCTTCTGGATCCCCATCACCCCGGCGAGGGCGCCCGCCTCTTCGTATCCGGAAAAGGCGACTCCGGCATCGATCTCGCTCCGGAGCTCTGCCTCCGGCATGTAGGGCTCGCTCCAGCGGTCCTCCGGGATGACCCCCTCGTAAGGCCCCCCGCCCCGTCGTTGATGATGGAGAGGACGGCCCCGAAGTCGCCTTCTCCGCAGGGGCGAATCACGCGCCTACTCCTTTTCGCCGGCCCGCTCGAGGTAGTCGGCCAGCGCCTCGAAGCGCTCTTCCCAGAAGGCCTGGTAGCGCCCGATCCACTCGGCGGCCTCCTTCATTTTCTTCGCATCGATGCGGCAGCGGTGGATCCGCCCGTCGCGCTGCCGCCGGAGGAGCCCCGCCCGTTCCAGCACCCGCAGGTGCTTCGAGATGGCGGGCAGCGAGACCCGGAAGGGCCGGGCCAACTCCGTCACCGTGGCCTCCCCGCGCGCCAGCCGGGACAGGATGGCCCGGCGGGTCGGGTCGGCGAGGGCGAAGAAAGTGGTGTCGAGGGATTGGGATGCGCGGGGCACAGCCTCTCTCCTACATCGGGAACCAGCCGAAGCCCGTGAGGTAACCGCGAAGGTAGCAGACCTGGCCGCTGTGCTGGAAGTGGTCGATGGAAAACCGGCCGAGCAGGGTGCCGACCTTGATGTTTCCGCCCCCCCCGGGGGTACGGCACCTCCTTGTCGAGGTCGGCCGGGGTGAATCCCTTGAGGGCGGAGAGGGTCTTCCCGCGCACCGCCCCGGCATAGCCCAGGAGGTTCTCTTTGGTGAAGGCCATGGAGGCCACCTTCTCCAGCGAGTGTCCCACCCCGGTGTCTTCGTCCTCCACGTCCACTCCGAACTTGGCCTTCCAAGCCCCCCTCGCCCCAGACCTGGGCGCTCTGGGTGAGCCCCGAGATCGTCACGTCCTCGACGCGGGTCTGGTGCCAGACCAGCCAGCCCACGGGGTTGCTCTGATCGTTCGGCTGCGTCGAGAGGTCCGCGTCCGAAAGGCCCTCCAGGGCCATCTTGATCAGCCCCGCGTTCAGCTCCAGCGAATCTGCGATAACCTCAACCGCTTCCATGTCCGGGCTCCTTCTAAGTTGTTTTCCGGCCAAGTTGTTTTTCAGAAAAGGGAGAAGGTGAACCTGCCGATTCAATTAACCTGTTGGTTAAATATAATGCGCCCGGACCCGGGCGTCAAGCGGGGTCTCCCGCAGGGGGAGCTCCTTTTCCGGTTGGGGGGGAGAGGCAAGGAGTGGGGGGGGGGGAGCAAGGAGTGGAGGCGAGAGAGCCCGCGCCCCGCCGTCGGGCGGTTTTACCCGTGCCGGGGCATGTATTCGCCGGCCAGGCCGAAATCGCCGAACCGGTAGAAGCCGATCACCTTCCGCACGCCCGGGGTCAGGGAGGCCAGCCGCAGCATTCCCCCGTAGCGGCAGATTTCCCGCAGCCCCTCCACCAGGGCGGCGAGGCCGGATGAGTCCATGTAGCCCACCCGGCCCATGTCGACCACGATGGCCGCAACGCGCCGCGAGGCCCAGGAGAATCTCGCGCACCCGCGGGCTGGTGGAGGTCACCACGTCCCCGGACACCCTGACGAGGGCGGACCGGCCCGATTCCAGCGTTTCGATGTCCACGACGCTTGCCTCCCGGTGGTTCGAGAAGGCTATCCCGGAGAGGGTGTGCGCCCGCTTTATCCCCATAACAAAGCGGGCGCGCCCGGCAGACGGGAAGGGCCGGAGTGTCCGGCCAGCCGCCTCTTTGTTTCGTATCGGAACAAAAAGGCGTCTGGTAAAGTGAAACAGGTCACACTTGATAGAATTCCGGGCCTGGCCCCTTCCCTCTCCCTTCCAGGATAGGGGATGCGGGGGTAACCCTTCAAAGGAAAAAGGGTGAATCCGGTTTTGCTTTGGGGGAAATGAGGGAAATGGAAGCGTATTTTTTCGGTCCGGGGGTGGGACCTTTACATTGCCTAGCCTACTTTGCGACTCCTAAATATTATATTGGCGGAATGGGGGAATTTTTTATTAAGATTTTGGAAGATCTTTGTCAGTTTTTCGTTAGGTGGACAATTACGGAGACCGTTTTCATGCTCGCTCGCACTATCGATCCTACCTAAAGTATCGGATCTCCGCAAATCAGATGAAGATGTCCAAAAGGGTACCGCGTGTGCCTTCAGGAAAAACGTCTCTGTCTCGATCCACGGCTATGTCATGCGGTGGAGAACTTACAGGAACGACGGAGCGCAAAGGAGGCAATTCAAGTGGACCATCCGGCGTGGGTCTGCCTTCGTCGATGTTCTGCAATTGACGCGGCGCAATTTGAGTCTCACTCTTGCCGCTTGGTGTGAGGACGTGATGGGCAGCAACGGACCTCTCCTCGGTCGTTTGCATTCTGAAAAGAATTCCAAACGAAATTTCCATTTGCGGTTTGCTGCCTCGCTAGACGCAGTTCACGAATCGTCCCGAACCTTCTGGACCCTGATGGATGCGAAGAGATCAAGTCTGGCCCCTTCCCTCTCCCTTCCAGGATAGGCGAAGCGGGGTTAACCATTCAAAGGAAAAAGGGTGAATCCGGTGTTGCTTTGGGGGTAATGGGGGTAATGGGAGAAAAGGAGGCGTATTTTTTTCGGCTCGCGGGAGGGGCGCGGCTGTTGGGGCTATTCCTTCTCCCACTCAATCCGGTTCCGCAGGGCGGGGTACCCCTCGATCTGGGTCTCCACCACGTCGCCCTCGGCCAGGAACTCGGGAGGCTTCTTGATGATGCCGATTCCCACCGAGGTCCCGGTCGCGATCACGTCCCCCGGGCTCAGCGTAATCCGGGCGGAGATGTACTCGATGATCTCGGCCACGGTGTGCACCATGTCCCAGGTCGAGAAGCGCTGCTTCTCCTCTCCGTTCACCCGGCAAAGCAGGGTGAGGCCCTGCGGGTCGGGGACCTCGGCCGCCGGGATGAGGGTGGGGCCCATGGGGCCGAAGGTGTCTACCGCCTTGAGGAGGACGGTGACGCTCCCCGGCCGCGAGTGCCCCGCGGGCGAGTTCCTCCGCCCGCGCGAGGGCGTCCCCGCCCGCCGCGAGAAGGCCCGCGAGGCCGGCGTAGAGGGGGTCGGGGCTCCCCTCGGCCCGCGCGTGGGCGGCCTTGCAGGTCCACCACCTTCCCTTCCAGGTAGGCCGCGGCCCGGGCCTCCAGCGATCCGTGGCGGATGCGCGCCAGCTGCATGAAATCTCCCTTCCGGATTCCCGCCGGGCGCGGCGCAAATCCCTCCGCCCGCCGGTCCCGACCGCGGGTGTTTCAGAATATCGAGTATCAGCGCATGGAACGGCGGGGATTATAGCAGAGGGGGCGCGGGAGGGCAGGGGCACACGGAGGTTCGGAAGTCCGGCGGCACCTTGGAACATTCCGGGAATCGTTGTTTATTTTCCTTCCCACTTTTCCTTGCATCCCTTAGATGACCAGCCGTCTTTCAGCGGGGGCTTTTTGACCTTTTTCGGAAATTTCGTCGTCTCGTGGACGCAGGCTGACTTGATTTGGTCCCGGGTGAGGAATCTTGCAAACCGCAGGTCCGCCCCCTGGAGGTTGGCCCCCTCGAGTTTGGCTCCCAGGAGGACGGCCCCTTGGAGGTTGGCTCCTCCGAGGAAGGCCCTCTGGAGGTTGGCTACGGAGAGGTCGGCCCCTTGGAGGTTGGCCCCCTGGAGGTTGACCCCCTGGAGGTTGGCCCCCTGGAGGTTGGCTCTTCCGAGGTCGGCCCCTTGGAGGTAGGCCCCGACGAGGTTGGCCTTCACCAGGAAGGCTCTGAATGCCCGGGCGTGGCGCAGGTCCGCGCCCTCGAGGCGGGCGCCGATGATGAGGCCAATCCCTTCGGTGTCGGAATTGCTATCCTGCTTTTTGGAACCTTCATCGGGCTGGGGATTCGGGGACGCGCCGGCGGCGATGGCCGCCAAGGCCCTGTCCCGATCCCAATTCGGCGGCTTGGTGGAGACGTCCTTGTTCGTGAGGTCCACGAACGCCCGGGAGCCGACGAGCTCAAGGGTTTTCGGAATCAGATCGTCCCTTTTGCCGGTGACGGCCCCGAAAGAGATAGAACCAGCCAAAATCAAAACCATCGCGCCGAAGGCCGCGGGGATGAAAATCAAATGGGTAAGCCGAATGCGGCCCATCTCCCGTCCTCGCAAGGTCGCCTTGGCGAGTTGCTGGAAATGGATGGCGGAGATCACCCCGACCCCCAGAAAGCCGATGTGCATTCCCGTTCCGATCCAGTCGTGTACGCGGACATACCAGAGCCAGAAGATCGCAACGGTGAAGGGGACGGCCCACCAGGCGAGGAGGGTGGAGATTCCCGCCTGGAAGTAGGAGAGCGGGGGACGCTCTTTCCGCAACAAAGGAAAATGGGAGCGGACGAGCTTGTTCAGGAGCCAGGGATGGGACTTGTCGTCGAGGGGCGCGCCGTCCGGGAAGACCGCGGGCAGCTTGGAAAGGAGATGCCAAAGATTCTGCATGTATAGATGGAGGTAGAAATAGATGGCCAGGAGGATGATGGGCGCCACGTAGTAGAAGCCCGCGATGGGGATGGGGGTCTGGATGATGGGGAGCGGGGAGGAGGCCGAGTTGGTGATCAGCCTCTCGTCCGCCGTGCTGAAGATGGTGAGCGCGGCGTAGGCGCAGCCCGCGAGCATGGCGAGGAAGATCTTCCGCGCGCTGTTCGAGGTTTCCTCGACGGTTTTGAGGCCCTCGAACTCTTTGATCTCATCCGGCAGCTTGGCGCCGGATACGTTGGCCTGGGCGAACTGTTCTGCCAGCAGGCCCATCGCACCCGTGAGGTCCGCGTTCTGGAGATTCGCTCCTCGCAGTTTGGCTCCGAGCAACTTTGCGTTCTGGAGGTCGGCGCGCGGGAGCACGGCCTCCTCCAGATGGGTTTCCCGAAGGTCAGCGCCTTGGAGGATGGCGTCGCTGAGGTCGGCCTTCTGGAGTTGGGCGGAGTGGAGGTTGGTTTTCTGGAGGTTGGCCTCGCTGAGGTTGGCGTCTTGAAGTTCGGCTTGGTTGAGGTTGGCCTTATGAAGGTTGGCCAGGGAAAGATTGGCTCTCTGGAGTTTGGCCTCGAATATCTCACTCTCTTCGAGGTCGGCGCCGTAGAGATCAGCCCCCCGAAGGTCGGCCCTCCAAAGACGGGCCTTTTTCAGATTGGTCTCTCCCACGTGATCGCGGGGATGGAAGCCTTTTGCTCGAAACATTTCCTCGGGCGCAAAGAAGTTGGCATTTTGGAAATTCGCACTCTGGAGGTAGGCGTTCTGGAGGTTGGCCTTCCAGAGGAAGGCCCCTTGGAGGTTGGCTTCGGAGAAATTGGCTCTCTCCAGGTTGGCCCCCTCAAAATTGAGCCCCCGGAGGTCGGCTCCCCTGAAGTCGGCCTGGTTCGATTCTTTCCTCTCCGATTCCACCCATTTCCGATGCTCCTAGCTTCCTTTTGATACCCGGAGGAAGTTCTCGATAGCGGGATCGGCCGGGCCATATGCCCTCCGTGCCTTCTCCCACCTCCCCCGCCTCTTCCCTCACATCGTCATCCATCCGTCCCGCTCCCTCTTTTCGATACATACCTCAATACTATTCCCCTCCCCCCAGCCACCCCCAAAAACTATCGCCCTCGAGGCCGGGGAAATCCTCGACGGTCTCGGTCCGGATGTCTACAAAGAAGCGGTCGTAGACGGCGGCGCGCTCCTGGGCGAGGGGGGGCCCGCAGTAGCAGGTCTCGGCCCACTCGATCCGGCCTTTCTTGCGGACGGCGCGGCGCATGGCGGCGGCGACCTCTCCCCCGAAGGGTTTTAGGGCGGAAACCGTGCCGTCGGTCAGGATTTTGAGGAATTCCTCTTTTTTGCCCTCGTCGGGGAACCGGGCTCTCACGTGGTAGCGCATGCGGTCTCCCTCCTTTACCGGGTCAGCGGAGCGTTTCGCGCAGAAAAGAAACGACATCCTTCCAGTAGAAACCGGAATTAGCGAGGATCGACCCTACAAAATGACCGTAGAGTCTTCTATTACTACTGGAAGTTCCGGCCCCTGTAGGGGCGCGCGAAAAAGCGCGGCGATTTCTATGCGGGCGGCAACCCGCCGGAACCGGAGCCCGCGGAAGGCCCTCCTTCGGCGGCGAGTATCTCGCGGATGCCGCCCAGGGCGCCGAGAATGCCGCTGGCCTCGAAGGGGAGGAATATCTTGGTCGCCTGGCCGCCCGAGATCTTCTCGAGGGATTCGAGGTACTTCAGGGCGATGAGATAGCTCGCGGGGCTGGCCTCGCCCAGCGCCTTTTTCACGCAGCCGAGCGCGTCGGCCTCCGCCTGGGCGATCTTCAGCCGCGCCTCCGCCTCGCCCTCCGCCTCCAGGATGGTGGAACGCTTATGGCCCTCGGCCTCCGCGATGGCCGCGTCGCGTTCGCCCTCCGCCCCCAGAATAGCGGCGGACTTCGTCCCCTCCGCCTCCGTCACGACGGCGCGCCGCTCGCGCTCCGCCTTCATCTGCTTGGCCATCGCGTCCTGGATCTCAATCGGGGGCTCGATGTTTTTCAACTCCACCCGGTTGACTTTCACCCCCCACTTGTCGGTGGCTTCGTCGAGCACATCGCGCAATTTGACATTCACCGTCTCCCGGGAGGTGAGTGTTTCATCCAGCGCCAGCTCGCCCATGACGTTTCGCAGGGAGGTCGTGGTGAGCTGCTGGATGGCGGCTCCCAGGTCCACGATTTCATAGATGGATTTGATGGGATCCGTGATCTGGTAATACAGAACGGTGTCCACCGCCATGGTGACGTTGTCCCGGGTGATCACCGGCTGCGGGGGAAAATCTATCACCCGCTCGCGGAGATCCACGGCTGCGAACGAAAGGCCCGACAGGGTAATCGGCCGCACCTGATCCACGAAAGGCAAGATGAAGTTGAAACCGCTTTGGGCCATCTTATGGTACCTGCCCAGCCGCTCGATGATCAGGACCGTCGCCTGTGAGACGACCTTGACTCCTCGCATGGCCGTGGAAAGAACGAAGATCACAAGCACGATGACAATCCACACAGTTAGGTCCGGCATGGTGCCCCTCCTAGGTAGTGGTACAGTTTGAAGGCGTTGGTCATGACGCATCCCGTGGCGCTTCCTAATCCTCAAGCACCTTTACCATATCAGATATTTCCCCCTCCTAGGTAGTGGTACAGTTTGAAGGCGTTGGTCATGACGCATCCCGTGGCGCTTCCTAATCCTCAAGCACCTTTACCATATCAGATATTTCCCCCTCCTATAGTAGTTTGACCCTGACCTTGTTCCCGACGATCTCGAGAACTTCCACCTTGGCGCCCTCCGCGACGCGGGTCTCTCCCTCACAGACGGCGGACCACACTTCTCCTCCGACCTTCACCAGGCCGGGCTTGAGACTTCCCTCGATGGGCTCGAGCACCACTCCGGCGCAGCCCTTCAACGCCTCGACGTTCGTGGGGATGCTCTCCCGGCTGCGGAACAGGACGCTCCTGAATATGGTGCGCGAGGACACGAGCAGCAGGAACGAGGCGGCGAGAAAGGTGCCGACCTGAACGGCCCGCGGTGCCGCCAGCCAGGCCAGCAAGGAAGCCAGGAGCGCCCCCGCCCCAAACCAGAGGAGAAAGAAGGCGGGAGCCAAGATCTCGGCCAGCGCCAAAACGAGGCCCAGGATGAGCCAGACCTGCCAGGCGAGAAATTGCCCGAACCACTCCCGCACGCCCGCGCGTTCCGCGGCGCGCGCGGCCCCCGCCCGGCCCTCCGGGACCAGCTCGAGCTTGTAGGCCTCCAGGAGATGCTCCAGGTCCTCGCTCTGAACCGAGGCCAGCTTTAGCCTCAGCGCCTCCTGGGTGGTCAAGGTCAGCAGCTTCCCCTTCTCCACCACGCCGGGGACAACCACGTCCGGATCCACCATCGCTTCCGCCAGCGCGGTGGGATGATCCCGGCTCTCCGCCGTGGCCTTCATCTCTTTGCGGAAGTAGCTGATCGTCTTTTCCCCCGCCGGCTCCGTCCCCTTCCAAGTCACCCGCAAAGGCGTGGCCGCGCCAATCGTGGCGCCCGGCGCCATCACGATCTCGCGCGTCGCCAGAGCCACCAGCGCCCCGGCGGAGATGGCGCGCTTGTTGATAAAAGCGATCGTGCGCAAATGCGCATCCAAAAGAGCGTCCCGTATCTCCACGCCCGCGCCCAAATTGCCCCCGAAGGTGTTGATCTCGACGATGGCCACCTGCGCGCCCGCCTCCGCCGCTCTCTTGAGCTCCCGGCGAACATGCCGCGAGAGGCGAAGGTCGACGGGGCCCGAGGCAAGGATGAGGTAGGCCTTCGTCGGAGGCGCCGCATGGGCCGGGGCAAGCCCCGCGAAAGAGATTGCAAGGGCGCAGGCAACCAGGGGGAGCCGCTGGGAGCGCCAAAGAAGAGGCACCGGATTGGTCCTCCGACGATTCATCCTTCCCTTTCCGTTCAGGAATTCGCTTGCGATATTACACAAATTCTCCCCCCGGGGTCATCCGGCGGACAAATTCCCCCCGGCGCGAGCAGGCGATGGCACCCGGTGGCCCTCTCGGGTTTCCTCCCGCGCCTCCCTGAGCAGCCCGCCGCAGGGTTCGTGGCCCGAATGAGGGGGCGCGCGAAGGAGGCCATGTGGATCGGGGCGAAGGTGGAATCGACATCCACAATCAGCCGCCGCTTGTCCTTCTTCAATAGCAGGGCGTCGGTCGAGCGCCGAAGCGCACCGTCCAGGGCCTTATGCCCGACCCCGTTGCCAAGAACATCGTTCTCTAGCCTCGACATCATGGATTGGCCCGCCCCCGCATTGTGGCCTTTGCCGATGGCCAGCCGAAGGGCCGGGTCGATTCGGAGATGATCGGCATCGTTGCAGTCCTCGTAGCCCGCCGCGATCTGGTACACCCGTTGACGGATCATCTGGATCAGCGAATGCCTGGTATGAACAGATGACCTTCGGTCTTCGAGGCAATACTCCATGGGGCCGATGACGCCGAAGCGCTCGTCCATCTCTCTCAGGAGAAGAAAACCCGTATCGGAGCTGATCTTCGCGCCCCGGAAATCAATCATGATGGATCGGTTGAAGTCGGGCCGCAGGGCCTCTTTTGGGCTGCCACCATCTCCGAGCATCTGATGTCCTCTCGCTCGGGCGATTTTGGCCAATTATATCATGTGGTTGCATGGATTCCTGCCTCTTTTTGTTCTGTTCCGCCGCATAATCTAGTAGAAACCCACGGTGCAGAAAAGCTGGTGGCCGCCCCCCTGATCGTAGCGGATGACGCGGGCTTTCTTTCCCTCCCGCTCGAGGGCCCGCTCCAGGAGGTCCACGTTCCGGCGATGGGGTCGCTGTCCCCCCTTTCCACCAGGAGGAGGACGGGGGCGTTCAGCGAGCCGGCGCGCCGGGCCGCTTTCTCGAAGAGGCCCCGCCCGGGGGCGGGGCGAGGAGGAGGAGGGCCTTGAGGTCGTTCCGCCCGAGGCCCGCCATCAGGGAGAGCAGGCCTCCCCGGGAGAAGCCCATGAGGGCGAGCCGGGCGGGATCTATATCGGGGGGGGTTTTCAGGTGCTCCAGCGCCCGGTCCACCTCTTTACTTGTGGCGCGGGATGTTCCGGCGGCCGGTTTGCCGGATCGGGAGGAAGGCGAGGAAGCCATCCTTCGCGAATGCCCGGCAGATGCCGTCCATGTCGTAGCCGCGCCGGGAGGCCGCCCCCTGGTAGCCGTAGATGTCCACCACCATTCCGTGGTTGTAGAGCACGGCGGGGAAGGGCCCCTTTCCCCCGGGCTTGCAGAGGAGGGCTTGGCCCTTCCCTCCGAGGCCGGGGTATTTCATCAGGGGCGCGGCCCCCCCTGCGCCCGGCAGCGCGAGAAACAAAGAGAGGGCGAGCGCGGCGGTGCGGATTGCGCCCGGGCGGTATTTTGGGTTTCGGGGATGGTGGTTTGTTTCCGTCATGGCGGGTCTCTCCGGGGTGCCCGCTTCGGCGTCATATCTCGAGGGTGCGGCGGCGGCGGGGGCGCCGGAGGCCCCAGGCTATCAGGCCGAGGGCGAGGAGGGCCATGCCCCCTAAGAGAAGGCCCACCCCGGCGCGGACCACCCCGAGCCCCCCCCCCACGGGCAGCAGCCCCAAGTGGGTGAGGGCGACGGTGAGGACCCCGAGGAGGGCGATCCCGATCCCGGCGAGGACGGCCTTGGCCGGCAGATTTTTCATTGGAGGATTTTATTCCGCGATCGGCGGCTCAGGCCAGCGCCCCCCCGCACGAGGAGCCGGCCCCGGCGGTGCAGCCGAAGCAGTGCTCGGCGGTCAGTATGGCGCGGCCGATGAGGTCTTCGGGGCGGACCTCCCAGAGCTTGAGGGGCTTTCCGTTTCCGAGGGCCATCTCGAGCATCTGGTTGAAGTCGCAGTCGTAGAGGGTTCCCTCCCAGCCGACGCTGATGAGGTGGCGGCACATGAGGCCGGGCAGGGTGTCCGGATTGTAGCTCTCGCGCAGGAGGCTCATGTAGGACTCTATTTTCCCGTTGGCCTTGAGGTAGCTCAGGAAGCGGGTGATGGGCATATTGGCAAGGGTGAAGAGTTCGTGGAAGCGGACGCCGCAGCGCTCGCCGAGCTCGCGCCGGTAGTCTTCTTCCAGGGCGGCCTGGGGCGGGGGGAGATAGTCGCCGAGGGGGTTGTAGACGAGCTGGAGGAGGAGGTCGCCGGGGGGGCCGAAACCGGCGGCGTTCAAGCGGCGGAGGACCTCGACGCTTTTCTCGAAGACGCCATCGCCCCGCTGGGCGTTGACGTTTTCCTCAAGATAACAGGGCAGGGAGCAGATGAGCTCGACGCGCTGCTCCCGGAAGAAGGAGATGAGGTCTTCCTGGCCGGGTTCAAGGGCCACGGTGAGGTTGTGCCGAATCATCACGTGCCGGTCGAGGGCGCGGGCGCCCTCGACGAGAAAGCGAAAACCGGGGTTGAGCTCGGGGGCGCCGCCGGTGATGTCCATGACGGGGATTTCGCTCAGGGCAAACCAGTCCAGGACTTTCGCAGCCGTCTCGCGGGTCATGATTTCCTTGCGGTGGGGCCCGGCGCCGACATGGCAGTGCCCGCAGGTCTGGTTGCAGAGCTTTCCGACATTGACCTGGAGGGTGCCGAGGCCCGTGCGGTCGAGGCGCGGGGTATCCTTTCGAATGCGGTTCAAGAAGGTGTTGCTTTGGTCTTTCGCCGTATGGACCGGGAGGGGAATTGTCGTGGCCATGGGGAGAGGATCTCCTGGTGGCGAAGTCCTATGGATACCCGGGGGGAATGCATATTTCGGCGCTTGCCATTCCGGCCGCCCGGTCCGATTTTCCGGCGGTGCGATTCCGGGAGACGATTGCTTGTTAGGGTAACGCCTTCCCCGGCCGTTTCATTCGTTTTGACGGAAAAATTCCTGCAAAAAGCCCAGCCCGGAGGGCGGGCTTGGACAGCGGTGCCGGATGGGCAGGGCCTACTTCTTCGGAACGCTCGCGACCATCTCTTTTTGGGAGATTTTTCCGTCCTTTTTCACCTCTGCCTTCAGCTCGACTTTGGGCTTGCCTTCGTATGCCACAGACCCCTTGTAGGAGAACCCGCATCCGAAGCCGCCTTCCCCCGCGATGGCGGGAGCAGCAAAAGCGAGAACAACGGCAATTGCCAGAAGCGCTGTCTTCATGTTTTCTCTCCTCATCGAGATTTCGCCATCAAGATTTCGCCTTGCAAAGCGCGCCGGAAGGCGATCGGCGATTTTCGTGATATCGGCAACCGGGCACTCCCGGCCCCCTATGATTCTAACCGTTTATTGTAACGAAGCGCCGGGGGATGTCAACAAATCGTTTGGGACCGGAAATCAAGCGATTTCCGGCATTTCTTTCCCGCTGGAAAGTCCCGGAGGTTGGCTACGCATTCCGCACGAGTTTCCGGCGGAGGGCCTTGGTGCGGCGGCGCACCCGTTGGAGCTGAGTCCGGTTTTTCGTTTCGATCGATTGATCCCGCTCTTTTTTCAAGGTTTTGATTTTCTGTTTGACGGAGGTTCGATCAATCTGCGAGGCGCGTTTGGGCTTCTGGAGGGGGAGGCCGTTGACTTCCTTGAGCGCGCGAATGAGCTGGCCTTTGCCCATGCCGTGGACGCCCTCGATCCGCCCGCTGTATTGGAGGGCGGCCTCTTTGAGTTTCGGCACGTTCATCTTTTCGATTTCGCCAACAGTGAGTTTGGGAAGTTCACCGGATTTTGCTTCCTTGTCATTGCCGGTTTCCGCCGCTTTGGTTTCCGCCCCGGCTTCTTCCTTGTCCTCGATTTCTTCTTTTGTATCTTCTTTCTCTGCTTCTGCCATTTTTCGCTCCTGGGCCAATATATGCTTGCGGCCATACAGCGGGCTTCGCCCGTGGGGGTATTCCACCCCGCTCCTGACGGCTTGGCCGGTTCGGCCGGGGTGAATTTCGGGAGTGAAACCTAGCAAATGGGAGGCTCTAGATCAACTTCTCTCTTTGAAGCGCGGAAGATTATGAAGCGGGGAAGATTATGTGACCGGCCTGTTGGGGCCGCTGAAATCTCTATTTTTCCAAAGATGAAAGCTACAGGTATTCGCCGCGGTGGAATTTTGCCGCTTCGCTGGAAGCCAGAACGGCCATTTCTTCCAGGATGGCCCGCCCCTGATCGTCCTCGGGGAGCCGGGTGACTTCTTCCACTATTTTTTCCCGGTGGCTTTCTATTTCACGGATGAGCGGATCGATGTCCTTGAGCGTGGCCCTCGGATCTTCCAAATGGGTGTGGAGGGTGCCTGCAAGAATGAGGAAGCGCTCACTCAATTTGAGGACGGCTTCCCGGGGTGTGGCCAGGGAGCCGATATAGGGAGGGGGTATGCCCGCCACATTTTCCGCCGGTGCCGGCTTGGTCTTCCCGTCCTCCGTGGCCGCATTGAGGATTTCGTTAAATGAAGGCCCGTTGCCCTCTCCTTTTCGCGCTGCCCGACGGATCGATACCCCCCTTGCCGCTGGCTCCATCGATTCGAGTAACGTCCGCCATTTTTCTCGCCTCCATCTCTTTCTTTCAAACCGCCCCATTCTAAACTGGGGGGGCATCTTTCGGAAAGGAGGGAGGTATCCGCCGCCGGGGGATTCCCTCGCCCCAAAGCCTCTTCGATGATTAAAGCAAGGGACGTGCCGTTTTCTGAAAACAATTACAAATGGTTAAATTTCAACTAATTACGGAAATTGGGAGGTTTGCCATGGGCGGAAAATCGCAGGAGCCGCCGGGCCGGATGTGAAAAAATTGCCCCTTAAATAACGGCGCTCCCGGCATAGCGCAATCGAGGCTTGCCCCCGGATCGCCCTATCTGGTAGATATCTGGTTCTACTGCTCCCAAAAGAGCATCATTACTTAAAAAGGGAATGTGGCTTTCTATGTCCGAAAAACTCCTCGAAGTGAAAAATCTAGTAAAGCATTTTCCCGTTCGAAGCGGGATATTCTCCCGCGTGGAAGCCTATGTGAGAGCGGTGGACGGGATCAGCTTAGACCTCGCCCCGGGCGAGACGCTGGGACTTGTCGGAGAGAGCGGCTGCGGGAAATCCACGGCCGGCCGGAGTATCCTTCGGCTCATCGAACCCACGTCGGGGGAGATCCGTTTCAAGGGAATCGACATCATCAATCTCGACCGCGAGTCCATGCGCAAGCTTCGCCGGGAGATGCAGATCATATTCCAGGACCCCTATGCCTCCCTGAACCCCCGCATGACAGTGGGAAGCATCGTGGGCGAGCCCCTCGCCATTCACAAGATCGCCAAGGGAGAAGAGCGGGAGAACCGGGTCGCGGACATTCTGCGGCGGGTGGGCCTCCGTCCTGAGCACATGCGCCGCTACCCCCATGAGTTCTCCGGCGGCCAGCGCCAGCGCATCGGCATCGCCCGGGCCCTCGCCCTCAACCCCCAGCTCATCATCGGGGACGAGCCCGTGAGCGCCCTCGACGTCTCGATCCAGGCCCAGGTGCTCAACCTCCTCGAGGACCTCCAAGAAGAGTTCGGAATGGCCTACCTCATTATCGCGCATGACCTCTCGGTGGTGCAGCATATAAGCGACCGCATCGCCGTCATGTACCTCGGGAAGATCGTCGAGCTCTCCACCGCCGACGGCATCGTGATGAGCCCCCGCCACCCCTACACCGAGGCCCTTCTCTCGGCGGTGCCCGTACCGGATCCGAGCGTCAAAAAGCAGGGCCGGATCATCCTCACCGGCGATGTCCCGAGCCCGGTGAACCCGCCCTCGGGTTGCCGCTTCCACACCCGCTGCCGCTACAAAGAGGACCGCTGCGTATCCGAGGAGCCCGAGATGCGCCAGGTCGCCCCGGGCCATTTCAGCGCCTGCCACTTCTCCGAGGACATCTTCATTAGGGGGAAGAAGACCGCCGCCGCGGCGGTATAGGCGCGCCCCCAGCTGCACCCCCCGTTTTTTCCCCGGAAATATGCGGCAATATGCGGCAAGGCCCGGTTCGCCTCCCATTTTCTTTTCTCTCCTCCTTGGGGAAGGGGCGGGGGACACCCCAAGGCATACCTCGCCCCTGCGGGGAATATGTGCCCAGCCCCTGCGGGTCCGAGGGTGAGGGAATGATTCGCAGGCCCCTCAGCCCGGCCTTCTCCCGGAGGGAGAAGGAGTTCTCTTCTTGCCACCCTGCCGAATGGGGGCCGCCCCTGCGAAATGGCCCCACGCTCCTGCAATGGACCCCTCACCCGGCGCCCCCCCATGCCGTCATCTTGCGCCCCCTGCCGTCACCCTGAACCGAAAGGAGCCCGGGCTTGTCATCCTGGGCCGAAGGGCAAGGCTCCGCCGCTCCCTCCCCCTATTATTACGGGGTCCCGCAAATCGGAGATTTTTGGCGCAGAGGAGAGTGGGGAGCCCGGAGAAGGCCGCGGCGCCCCTCTCCCATCCTTTTCCCGCATTTTCCCGAAGCCCGCAGTGTCCCAAATTGAGACAGCCCCCTTTTCGCCGCAGTCCCCGGAATGGGCCTGCCGTTTTTTGGGTGCAGGCCTGGCGGGTCCCTCCCCGCCCGGCTGTTGCCGCCCGCCCGGGGGAGCGGTAAAGTTCGGATATTTCCTTTCGGGAATTGGATTCCCGCCCCGCAGGGGAAGCAGGCCGACGTGACGAATACCCACTCTCGCAGGGTCTCGCGGTTCTCCTTTTACGCCTTTGTCATCATCGCGGCCGCCCTGGCCGTGGCTGCCTTTCTTGCCATCCGCGAGGTCCGGCGCGGGGCGGAGTTCGCCCGCCAGGAGGAGCGCGACAAGCGGATCGTGACCGCCTTCCGGGCGCGGCTGGAATCGGGCATGCGGGCCGCCCTGCGCCGGGTGGAAGGGGCGGAGCTCCTGGTCGGAGCCAACCCGCCGAGCACCCGGATCGCCGCCCGGGCCCTCACTTTCGTCATGAAAAAAGGGGACGACGGGGCCGTCCCCGCGGCGGCGATTGTCCTCGACCAGCGGGGCGGGGTGATCGCCTCCCGGCGGCGGGGGGGGGTTCCGCGCCTGGGAAAGATGGAGGGGAACCTGTGGCGCCGGGCGGTGGCGGCCATGCGGCGGCGGACATCCGCAGGGGACTTTCATATCGAGGCGGGCGTCCTCGGTGAAACGGCGGCCCTCTTTCTCGCCGCGCCCTCGCCCTCGGCCAAGGGTTACTGGGGGGTGATCCTCCCCGCGGAGGAGTTGCTCCGGATCGGGGGGGACGAGCTCGGCCCGCGGGAGGCCGTCTTTCTGCTGTCCGGGCCGGATCAGAATGTCCTCTACGCCCGGCGCGGGGGGAAATTCCTCCACGAAGCCGTCGGGCGGGGGTTCGACAAGAGCCTCTCCCTCCTCCTCGGCATTCTCGCGTGCTGCGATTCGGCCGACTTCAACACCGTCCACGAGGGCGATCGGACCATGTCCCAGCTCGAACTTCCCGGGGGAACGAGAAAGCTCCGCCTGGTCCGGGTGGCGGACCGGCGGGCATCGGCCGCGGCGGCGAACGAAGGACTGCCCGCCCTGGCGGCGGGGGTCACCGCCGGCTGGCTGATCCTGGTGGGCGGGTTCGCCTTCCTGCGGGGCGGGGAAGGCGGCGGCCCGGTGCGGACCCGCCCGTCGGCCGAGCGCCGCGAGCCGGGGGACTTCTCCGACGCCGGCGCGGTTTCGGTGTTTTACCGGGTGAGCGAGGCGGTCGCGCGGGGCGCGCATTTCCGCGAGGTCGTCACCCTGGCCGCCCAGGAGGCCGCCCGCCACCTCGGGGCGGACCGCTCCTTCGCCGCCCTCTTCGACGAGGAGATGGACCAGTTGTTCGAGGTCTACTCCTCCCGGCTGGGCGATAACTACCGGGCGGCGGTCGCCCTCGGGACGAAGGAGTTGCCCGAGTGGATCTCCATCCGGGAGGGAGACGTGGTCGAGGTGACCTCGGTCCAGGAGTGGGAGGAGGCGCCCGCCGCCTTGCGGTCGGAAGCCGTGGAGGCGGTCGCCGTTTTTCCCATGATGGCGGGAAAGCGCCCCCTCGGCCTGATGTCGTTTTATTTCGAAACCGAGCGCGAGCTCGCGGGGGAGCAGCTCGACTTCTGCACCGTCCTGGCCCTTCAGGCGGCCGAGGCGGTCTCCCGCGCCCTCTCCCTCAAAGAGCTCCCTCCCGAGGGGTAGGCCCGCACCGCTCCCGGCCCGCCGGGCGGGGCGCGTATGCTAAGATGCGGGCGAGCGGGGATCAAGAAAAAGACCGGAACCAAAATCCCGAAACGGACGAAGGAGTTTTCATGCGCCCCCATCCGTCCCCGGCGGGCCTTCCCGGGGATTTTTTGAAAGAGATCGCCGGCGCCCTGCCGGCGGACTCCCTCCTGACAGCGCTGCCCGACCGGATCGCCTACTCGATGGACGCCACCCGGCGCGAGTACCTGCCCGGCATGGTGGTCCGCCCCGGGGATGCGGGCGAGGTTGAGGAGGTGGTCCGGCTCTGCGACCGCCACCGCGTGCCGGTCACCGCCCGGGGCGGGGGCACCGGCTTCACGGGCGGCGCCCTGGCGGTCCGCGGGGGGGTGGTGCTGGATATGACCCGGATGGGCCGAATCCTCGAGATCGACCCGGTGAATCTCCTTGCGGTGGTGGAGCCCGGGGTGAGGACGGCGATCTTCCAGGCCGAGGTGGAGGCCCAGGGGCTCTTCTATCCCCCCGATCCGGCGAGCGCCGCCGTCTGCGCCATCGGGGGGAACGTGGCCGAGGACGCCGGGGGGCCCCGCGCCATGAAGTACGGCGTCACGCGCCACTACGTCCTGGGGCTCGAGGTGGTCACCCCCCGCCACGGCCGCCTCCGCACCGGGGTGCGCACCCTCAAGGGGGTGGTGGGCTACGACCTCACCCGCCTGCTGGTCGGCTCCGAGGGAACCTTGGGCATCTTCACCGAGATCACCCTCCGGCTCATTCCCCGGCCCGGGGCGGTGGGGACCCTCCGCGCCCTTTTCGATTCCGAGGAGGCCGTGGGCCGCCTCGTCCCGGCCATCGTAAGGCGGCGCGTCCTGCCCAGCGCGTGCGAGTTCATGGACGGCACCTGCCTCCGCCTCCTCAATGAGGAGGGCGGGTTCGCCTTTCCGCCGGACGCGGCCGGCCTGGTGATCATCGAGGTGGACGGGTCCGCCGCCGGCGTGGAGGAGCAGCTCGAAGAGGCCGGGAACGCCTGCCGGGAGGTCGGCGCGCGCGAGGTGCGGGCGGCGCGGGACCCGGCCGAGCGGGCCGCCCTCTGGGGGGCGCGAAAGGCCCTGAGCCCGATCGTCGGCAAGCAGCGCCCCACCAAGATCAACGAGGACGTCGTGGTGCCCCGGGACCGGATCGTGGACCTGCTCGGCTGGGTGCGGGGGCTCGCCAAGGAGAGCGGGCTTTTCATCGTGAACTTCGGGCACATCGGGGACGGGAACATCCACGTCAACATCATGACCGACGAGGCCGACCCGGAGGAGTACCCCCGCGCGCTGAAGGCCGTGGAGCGCCTCTTTGCGAAGGTGCTCGAGCTCGGCGGGACCATCTCGGGCGAGCACGGGGTCGGGATCGCCAAGGCGGACTACCTGCGGATGGAGCTTCCGGAAAAACCCGTCTCCCTGATGATGGACCTCAAGCGGGTTTTCGATCCGAACGACATCATGAACCCGGGGAAAATTTTTTACGGATCGCCCCGGCCGGCGGAGCAGAACGCCGAGGGCGTGGCGTCATGAGGGGGGCGGCCCGGGAGGGCGGGGCGCTGCCCATCGCCGCCCTGGTGGGGGCGTGCTTCGTGTGGGGGTCCACCTTCGCCCTGGTGAAGATGGCGCTCCGCGACGCCGACGCGCTCTCTTTCATCGCGCTCCGCTTCGCGGTGGCCCTCGCGGCGCTCCTCCTCTTCTCGCCCCGCTCGTTCCGGCGGGTGAGCGCCGGGGAGTGGTACAGGGGGGCGGTGACGGGGGCGGCGCTCTACGGGGCGTTCTTCTTCCAGACCCAGGGTCTCCGCTTCACGAGCGCGGCGAACTCGGCGTTCATCACGGGCCTTTGCGTCGTGATGGTGCCGTTTCTCCTGTGGGCGGGGGGAAGGCGGCCCGGGCGGGCGGGCGCCGCCGCGGCGGTCGGCGCGGCCGGCCTCTATATTCTCTCGGGGGCGGATTTTCAGAGCACCAGCTGGGGGGATCTGCTCACCCTGGTCTGCGCCTTTTTGTTCGCGCTCCACATCATCTGCCTTGGCGTCTTCGGCCGGCGGGTCGCCGCGTTCCGCCTGTTCGCCGTACAGATCGCAACGGCGGCCGCCCTCGCCGCCGCGGGGGGCCTCGCCTGGGGGGGAACCGTCCGCTGGAGCGGCGCGCTGGTGACCACCCTCCTCGTGACCGGCCTGCTCGCGACCGCGCTCTGCTTCTTTTTGCAGACCTGGGCGCAGCGGCGCCTGGAGCCCGCGCGGGCCTCGATCTGGTTTCTCACCGAGCCCGTCTTCGCCCTGGGGTTCGGGTACGCCATTCTGGGGGAGAGTCTCTCCCTGGGGGCTCTCCTGGGGGCGGCACTCATTCTCGCCGGGGTGGTACTCAGCGAGGGGGGACTTCTCACCGAGTGGTTCCCGGCCTACTTCCCGTCCGCGGCGGGGACCGCCCCCTTGCCCTCCGCCGAACCGATAGAGGCGAGCCGTGCTGAAGCCTGAGGATTTCAAGGAGCTTTACAAGGACTTCCACAGCGCCCCCGCCACGTTCGACTGCGGGAAGAAGTGCGCCCCCTTCAACGACGGCGTTCCCTTTTGCTGCGACTCGGGGTGGGTCGTCCCCATCGCTTACCGGCAGGAGTGGGAGTACCTCGAGCCGCGCACGCGCCTCTGGCACGAGTTCCGGCCGCGCGTCGAGTCCGAGTTCGAGATGATCGACGAGATCGACACGGTCGAAAACGTCTTCATCGAGTGCCGGGGGGTGAAGCACTGCGAGCGGGACAACCGCTCCGTCTCCTGCCGCACCTTCCCCTACGAGCCCTACTTCGACACCGGGGGGAACCTGCTCGGGCTCGTCTACAACCGCGTCATGGAAGACAAGTGCTACATGGTGGACCGCCACAGCGTCGTGACGAAGCCCTTCATCCGCTCGTTCCTGCGTTTCTTCACCCGCCTCTTCGAAAAGCTGCCGAGCGAGCGCGACCTGTACATGGAGCAGAGCCGAATCTACCGCAACAAGATGAGCCGGCGAAAAAAGCCCGTCGTCGTCCTCACCCCCAAGGGCCCCTACCAGGCGGCCTACCGGGGCGGGAAGTTGACGGGGCCCTGGACCCGGCCCGATCCGCCCGAGAGCGCCTACAAGCCCAAGGTGTAGGAAGGGGAGGGCGGCGATTCCCCGGAACCCGTCCTGGGGGCGCCGCCGCGGGAAACGGTATGGCCAGGTTCTGCGAGCGTCCGATCCTCATCTATCATCAGATCGGAGACTATCCCCCCGAGCGGCTGGGCGACTACGGGATTACGAAGGACGCTTTCCGGGCCCACCTGGACCGGCTGGGGGAGATGGGCCTGGAGGTGATCCCGCTGGAGCGGATGATCGCCCAGATGAAGGGGGAGGCGCCGTTCCGCCCCCGGGCGGTTTCCCTCACCTTCGACGGGGGGTTCCGCGACGGGGCGGAAACGGTCCTGCCCCTTTTGGCCGAGCGGGGGTATTCGGCGGCGTTCTTCGTCCCGGCCGACTTCATCGGGGAGGAGCACGCCGTCTTCGGCGCCCCTTTTCCCTGCATGGACTGGGGGCAGATCCGCGAGCTGGCGGCGGCGGGGATGACGGTCGGCTCCTTCGGCCGGCGGGGGGCCATCCTCGAAGATCTCCCTCCGGCCGGGCGGCGCGAGGACGCCCGGGCCGCGCGCGCGACGCTCGAGGACGGGCTGGGCCGGCCCGTGCGGTATCACGCCTACATGGAGGGATACCCGGAGGGGGCGCTTCGCCGCTGGTTCATCGAGGAGGGCTTCGAGGCGGTGCTGACCCAGTGCCCCACCTTCAGGTGGCGGTCCGACCCCTACCGCATCGGCCGGATCCAGGTGGACGACGAGGACCCGAACATTCTAAAAACCAAGGCGTCGGACCCTTACCTTTATTTCAAGGACACCCGCGTCTGGCGGCTCATCCGGGGCATCAAGGCGGACCGCCTCATGCACCGTTTCTATGCGCTCTTCGAGAAAGAGCGCGGTGGGGCGTGAGGCAGGCCTTTTGATGAAGGGAGATTTGACGTGAGCGGCCTCATCACCCTGGAAGAGATCGAGGAGGCGCGGGCGGGCCTTCCCGCCGCGATCCGCCGCACCCCGATTCTCCCCCTCGCGCGGGGGCCCGAGGAGGTGGGGACGGAAGACCTCTTCCTCAAGCTGGAGAACTTCCAGATCACCGGCGCCTACAAGCCCCGGGCCGCTTTTCACATTCTGGGGACCCTCGGCGCCGAGGAGCGGCGCATGGGGGTGGCGATGCCCTCCTCGGGCAACTTCGCCCAGGGCTTCGCCATCGCCGGAAGGATGATGGGGGTGCGGGTGGCGGTGGTGATGCCCGAGATGACGAGCCCCTACAAGGTGGAGGCCACCCGCGGCTACGGGGCGGAGGTGGTCTTCAGCGAAAATGATTATGCCAAGCGCCAGCCCATGGTGGAGGAGACGGCGCGGGCGCGGGGGATGATCCCCATCAACATCCAGACCGACCGCCGGGTCCCGATAGGCCATTCGAGCATCGGCCTCGAGATACTCGAGGACCTCCCCGGCGTCGAGACCGTCATCGTTCCCATCAGCTCGGGCGGGCTCATCGCCGGGGTGGCGAGCGCGATCAAGCTCAAGGCGCCGGGGGTCCGCGTTATCGGGGCCCAGCCCGCCGGCGCGGCGGCCATGCACCGCTCCCTCCGGGCGGGGGCGCCCACCCCGATCGAGAAATGGGAGACCATGGCGGACGCCCTCTCGGCCACCCGGGTCTCGCAGTTTCTCTTCGACCACGTGCGCGAGCGGGTGGACGATGTGGTCCTCGTCACCGAGGAGGAGATCGCCGGCGCCTTCCGGCTCCTCCTCCACCGGGCCAAGGTGCTGGCCGAGCCCGGCGGGGCGGTGGCGGCGGCGGCCTGCCTCAGCGGGAAGGTGCGGGGGGCGGGAAAGACCGCCGCCCTCGTGAGCGGGGGGAACATGACGGCGCAGCTCGCGGCGCAGCTGGCGGCGGGCTAGACGCCCGGGGGCTTTCCCGCCGCCGCGGGCGGTCCGCTTTATCCGATGGAGCCGCGTATTTTACCGGTGAATGGGTCTTTCTACCCTTGACCTGTGCGGGGTCGGGCGCCCCGCGCCGAACGGACGGAGGACAAGGCCGATGGGCGTATGGTGGATTTCGTATGGCGCTTTCATTTTTTTGTCGCTGGTCCTCTATTACATCCTGGTGGCGAGGGCGGTGCTTGAGATGTTGCGCTACGGCGCGAATCCGATTCTTTTGACCTTCGCATTCATTGCCCTGATCCCGGCGCCGCCCCTCATCGTCATGGGCGCCGTCCTGATCATCATCTGGTGCAAATACTGCGCGGCGCAATCAGGCGGCCGGGCCGCTTAATCGGGGCCCCCGGCGGCGGCCGGATTTCTATCGCAGGGCCATGGCCCTGGACTTTTTCCGGAGGATTTGAGCCATGCCGGACCTCATCACCCTCGCCGAGGTGGAAGACGCCTGGGCGAGGCGCGGCCCCGAGGTGCGCCGGACCCCGATCGTCCCCCTCGCCCGGGAGGCCGGGGAGGTGGGGGCGGAGAGTCTCTTCCTCAAGCTCGAAAACCTCCAGGTGACCGGCGCCTTCAAGGCGCGCTCGGCGTTCTACGTTCTCTCCCTCCTGAGCCCGGAGGATCGCGCGCGGGGGATCGTTCTCGGCTCCTCGGGGAACTTCGCCCAGGCCTTCGCCTACGCGGGGAAGGCCATGGGGGCCAAGGTGGTGGTGGTCATGCTCGAGCGGGCGAGCCCCTTCAAGGTGGAGGCCGTGCGCCGGTACGGGACCGAGGTGGTCTTCTGCGCGAACGACTACCTCGCCCGCCAGCCCAAGGTGGAGGAGGTGGCGGCCGAGCGCGGGATGATCGCCTTCGACGCCGAGGAGGATCGAAGGGCCGTCGTGGGCCACTCGGGGGTGGGGACCGAGATTCTGGAGCAGATGCCGGAGGTCGAGACCATCGTCGCCCCCTGCGCGGCGGGGGGACTGCTTGCCGGGATCGCGAGCGCGGTCAAGCTCACCAAGCCCCGCGTGCGCGTGATCGGGGCCCAGCCCGAGGGGGCCTGCGCCCTTCACGCCTCCCTTGCCGCGGGCGAGGCGGTCACGGTGAAGGAATGGAACAGTATGGCGGACGCCCTCTCCTCGACCCGGCCCTCGGACATCTCCTTCCCCCACGTCCAGGCGCGGGTGGACGATGTGGCGCTCGTCAGCGAGGAGGAGATCGCCGGCGCCTTCCGGCTCCTCCTTCACCGGGCCAAGGTGCTGGCCGAGCCCGCGGGGGCGGTCCCGGTGGCGGCCTGCCTGGGCGGAAAGGTGAAGGGGTCCGGGAAGACGGTGGCCGTGGTGAGCGGGGGGAACCTCACGAGTGAGCTCGCGGCCGAGCTCGCCGCGGGGGGCTAGGCGTCCCGTTGATACGGTGGCGGCGTTCGCCAAATCGTCAAGGCAAAAGCCTGGCTGAACGATTCAGCTTCCTGCGTGAAAGATGACGAGACAGGGTTTTAATTCTTCGGTTTCTTTGGAGACTGCGGTACGCTTGACTCGATTTGGGCTTTCAGTTCCGGCAACCTTTTCTTTACCACATCCCAGACGATTTCCCAGTTGACGCCAAAATAATGGTGCATGGGCTTGTCCCTCATGCCCGCAATGCTTTTCCAATCGATGCTTTTATGCTTTCTTTTGAAGCCTGCCGAGAGATTTTTCGCCGCCTCACCAATGATTTCAAGATTTCAGAGAACAGCATCTTGTGTCTTTACATTTTTTCTTAATTTCTGGTAGCTGAAGCCTTTCAAGTAGCTCTCTATTCTCTTTGCCGCTTCCTTGATGTCGCTAATATATTCAATATCCCCTCTTGTAGACATAGACAACGTTTTTCTTTATGTTTTCAGGTACTTCTTTGACCCTTATGCTATTGACACAATCGGGAGTCAGGACTTCGACCTTCTTCTGGAAAAGCCCTTCGAGGAAGTCAACCAGGCCCATGAAATTGTCGAAGGTTGGCTTTTCAAATTCCACGACGAAATCGATGTCGCTCCTTGACCTCTGCTTGCCCTCGGCATACGAGCCGAACAGGCCAATTTTCTTAACCGAGAATTTGTCGAGAGTGTCCTGGTGCTTTTTCAGCGCGGTCAGAATTTCATGCCCCGTTAAAGCCTTGGTCCTCTTCATTGTTCCGCCTCTCCAATATTCACCTTCGAGGGGTCACTCTACCAAAGCCCTTTGCCTTAATAAAGGTTTCTATTGAAGTCATATGGTGTTGAGGATGTGCGGCGGCAAGAGGGTTCGCAGGGAGGAGGGGAACATGACGGCGAAGCCCGCCGCGGGGTGAGGGCTCTCTCTTTCATATAGAAGAATCCGAGAGGCTATTCTGCCATCGCCTCCTCGGCCATGCCGGCGATCCGGCGGCCGATGGCGAGGGAGGCCGTCGCGCCGGGCGAGGGGGCGTTGCAGACGTGGACCGCCCCCTCGGTGCGGACGATGGCGAAGTCGTCCAAGAGGTTTCCCGCCCGGTCCACCGCCTGGGCCCGCACCCCGGCCCCGGCGGGGATGAGGTCGGATTCCCGGACCGCGGGCAGGAGCTTTTGGAGGGCGGCGGTGAAGGCCCCTTTGCTGAGTGAGCGCCGCATCTCCCCCAGTCCGGTCTTCCAGTACCGCCGCGCCATTCTCCAGAACCCGGGGTGGGAGAGGGTATCCCACAGGTCGCGGGGGTCGGCCTCGGCGAAGCGGTAGCCCTCCCGCCGGAAGGCGAGGACGGCGTTCGGGCCCGCCTCGACCGCCCCGCCGATCCGGCGGGTGAAGTGCACCCCCAGGAAGGGGAAGGCGGGATCGGGCACGGGGTAGATGAGGCCCCGGACGAGGGAGCGCCTCTCGGGCCTGAGCTCGTAGTACTCCCCCCGGAAGGGGATGATGCGGAGCCCGGTCTCCCCCCCCGCGAGGCGGGCCACCCGGTCGGCGTGGAGACCGGCGCAGTTGATGAGGAACCGGCCCCGGAAGTCCCCGGCCCCGGTCTCGGCGGTGAGCTCCCCTCCCTTCCGGACGATAGCCGTCAGCTCCGCTCCAGTGCGAATCTCCCCTCCCTTTTCCCGAAAAATCCGGGCGAGGGTTTCCACCACCTTCGGGTAGTCGATGATCCCCGTCGCGGGCACCCAGAGGGCGCGGACCCCGGCTGCGTTCGGCTCGATCTCGGCGAGACGTTCGGGCCCGATCGCCTCGATCCCCTCGATCCCGTTCGCCCTGCCGCGGCGGGCGAGCTCCTCGAGGCGGGGGACCTCCTCGCGGGAAGTGGCGACCACCACCTTGCCGCAGATCACGTGCGGGACGCCGTGCGCCCGCGCGAAGGCCACCATCTCCCGCGCGCCCTCGAGGCAGGTCTCCGCCTTCAGGGAGCCGGGGCGGTAGTAGAGCCCCGCGTGGATCACCCCGCTGTTGCGGCCGGACTGGTGGCGGCCCGGGGCGTCCTCCTTTTCGAGGATGAGGACGCGGCGGGCGGGTTTCCGGCGGAGCAGGTCCACCCCCGCCGCGAGGCCGAGGATCCCCCCGCCGGCGATGATGACGTCCCAGGGTTTTGTGCCCGGAAGCAAGGGCTATCCTTTCCGCCGGCGCACGCTATCCCTTTCCGCCGGCGCAAATGGGAGGGGGATATTACGGGTTTTGTTGCGGCAATAATCAAAAATATCAAACCCGTGCGCGAAACATATTTGGTTGACGGGTCCGAATCCCCTGCCGTATGGTTTTCCGTTAATAGAAACGTTACGGGTAGGAATCCTGCAAACTTATACGCAAAAGTTCAAGAAGGGTTCGGACGAACCGGCCGCTTCCCCTGCCGGATGGGGCGGGGCGGCTCAAGAGGGTACGGGCTGCATCGCCGGGCATGCGCCTGGGGGTGCGGCATGCGGGGAAGGAACCGCAAGCCGGTTCTCTTTCCATGAGCGAAAGGGAGGAGTGGAATGATGAGAAAACTCGTGAAAATGCTGGTTGCGGCTGTCTTTTCTTTTTCCGCGTTTGCCGGAATCCCCCTTCAGGCCGACGCCCAAAAGTTCCTGGTCATCGGCGGCGGCTCGACGACCGGCGTTTACTATCAGGTGGCCCTGAACGTCTGCAAGCTGGTCAACGAGAAGCTCAAGGGCCAAGGGCTACAACTGCATCGGCCGGCCCTCCCTGGGCTCGGTGTTCAACGTCAACGCCATCAAACGCGGCCTGCTGAACTTCGGCGTCGTTCAGTCCGACCGCAACTGGCAGGCCTATAACGGCCAGGCCAACTGGAAGGGGAAGGCCTTCAAGGGGCTCCGGAGCGTCTTCAGCGTCCATCCGGAAACCGTGCTGGTGATGACGCGCTCCGATACCGGGATCACCTCGATAAACGGCCTTCGCGGCAAGCGCGTGAACATCGGCAACCCCGGCTCGGGCCAGCGGGGGAACGCCCTGGACGTCCTCAAGATCTACGGGATCAACAAGGACAGTGACATCAAGGCCGAAGGCCTGCAGCAAGGACAGGCCACCCGGGCCCTGGTGGACAAGAAGATCGACGCCTTCTTCTACACCGTCGGAAACCCCTGGGGCGGCGGCCTGGAGATCTCGAACAGCACCTCGGTGCGCATCCTCCCGGTCGATTCCGCGGGCATCAAGGCCCTGGTGGCCAAGCATCCGTTTTACGTCCTGACCAGCATCCCGGGCGGCATCTACAAGGGCGTGAGCAAGGACGTTCCCACCTACGCCGTGAAGGCCACTTTCAACACGAGCGACAAAGAGCCCGCCGACGTGGTCTACAATGTGGTCAAGACCATTTTCTCGAACCTGGACCGGTTCCGCGGCATGCACGGCGCCTTCAAGTTCCTCCAGGAGAAGGACATGCTGAAGGGGCTGTCGGCGCCCATGCATCCCGGCGCGGTGCGGTACTACAAAGAAAAAGGCTTGATGTAAACCGGGACGAGCGTGTTTTCGTTCTGAAAGCATCGGGGGAGGGGCGTTCCGCCCCTCCCCGGTTCCCCGCTGCCGGGTGAGGAGATATTCGGCCCAGGTCTCCGCATTTGACGGAACAACGATCCGAAGAGGATAGGGCGTATGGCCGCTCCCGATACCCATCGGTCTCCTGAGGAATCGGCTTCTCTGAAATCTGCCGACGAAATCGCGGAGGAGGCCGAAACGGGCGGGCGGCAGCCCAAGAACATCACCCGCTGGCTCATCCCCTTCATGGCGATTTGCTGGTCGTTTTTCCAACTCTATATCGCCTACGACCCCATCAATTCAATCATCGCAAGGAGCATCCACCTCACCTTCGCCATCACCATGGTTTACCTGGCCTTCCCGGCGAAGGAGAAGCCCGGGGTGCCCAGATGGATAAACTGGGCAATCCAGATATTTCCGTTCATCACGGCGAAGATGCGCGATGTGCGCGAGACGATCCCCTGGTACGACTATGTTCTGGCGATCGTGGCCGGATGCGGGGCGGCGTACATGGCTTGGGACTACTTGGGGATCATCCAGCGATCGGGCATCCCCTTCGACCGGGACGTGGTGGTCGGCACCATCCTCGTCCTTTTGCTTCTGGAGGCGGCGCGTCGGGCGCTGGGGCCCGCCCTTCCGATCCTGGCCGGGATCTTCCTTCTCTACAGCTTCGTCGGCCCCTGGATGCCCCGCTTCCTGGCCCACCCGGGCGTTCCCCTTGATTTCGTGGTGGACCACATGTTTCTGAGCGACAGCGGCATCTGGGGCGTGCCGATCGGGGTATCGACGGATTTTGTTTTCCTCTTCGTTCTCTTCGGCTCGCTGCTGGGAAAGGCGGGCGCGTCTCAGTACTTCGTGGAGATAGCCTTCGCCGCGCTGGGGCGGTTCCGGGGGGGGCCGGCCAAGGCGGCGGTGGTGGCCTCGGGATTGACGGGCCTGGTGTCGGGCTCCTCCATCGCCAACGTGGCGACCACCGGGACCTTCACCATCCCCCTCATGAAGAAGGTGGGCCTGCCGGCCTACAAGGCCGCGGCGGTGGAGGTCGGCGCCAGCACGAACGGCCAGCTCATGCCCCCCGTCATGGGGGCGGCGGCCTTCATCATGGCCGAGTTCCTGGGGCTGGCCTATCTGGACATCGTGCGCGCTGCCATCATTCCGGCGGTGCTCTCCTACGTCGCGCTTTTCTACGTGGTCCACCTCGAAGCCGTGAAGCTCGACATCCGGGCGCTCGAGCCCTCGGAGCTCCCCCCCCTTCTGGAAGACCTTCATCGGGGGGTTGCACTACATCATCCCGATCCTGATGCTGCTTTATACCCTGGTGATCCTCCGCATGTCGGCCGTCGCCGCGGCCTTCAACTCCATTTTGCTGACCATGGCGCTCATCGTGGTGCAGCGCCCCTTGGAAGCCTCGATTCAGGTGCTCCGGGAAATGATGCGGGAGAACGGGACGAAACGGATCCGCGATCTTTTCGGCGCCCGCCACTTCCGCGAGCTGGAAGAGCGGATGTGGCACGCGGCGTTGCGGGGCCTGGCGGTGAGCTTCGGGGAGATCTGGCAGGGGCTGGTCGAGGGCGCGCGGAACATGATGGGAATCGGGGTGGCCACCGCGGCGGCCGGCATCATCGTCGGCACCGTGACCCTGACCGGCCTGAGCAGCCGCTTCATCGAGGCGATCGAGATCATCTCGCTCGGAAACGTAGTGCTCATGCTGATCCTCACCGCGATCACCAGCCTGGTTCTGGGGATGGGGCTGCCCACCACGGCGAACTACATCGTCATGGCCACCCTGACGGCGCCGGTCATCGTCACCCTCGGAGCGAATTCGGGCCTGGTGGTTCCCCTTCTGGCGGCCCACCTTTTCGTCTTCTACTTCGGCATCCTGGCCGACGACACCCCGCCGGTCGGGCTCGCGGCCTACGCGGCCGCGGCCATCGCCAAGTCGGACCCCATCAAGACCGGGATCCAGGGGTTCATCTACGACCTTCGGACCGCCATCCTGCCCTTCATGTTCATCTACAACCTGGAGCTGCTCATGATCGGGGGGGTGACCGACAAGGGCGAGATCATTTGGATCAACGACTTTCTCAAGATCGGATGGATCTGCATCGTCTCGCTCGCCGCGATATTCGCCTTCGCCTCGGCGCTTCAAGGATACTTCGCCGACAAGTGCAGCTGGCTGGAACGAGGGGTGCTTTTTGCGGTGTGTATCGTCGCTTTCCGCCCCTCGCTGGTGGCGGACGCTGCCGGCCTCGCCCGCGAGCCCATCCAGGGGGTGAGCTTGGCGGTTTTCGCGGGCCTGTACTTCTTCCAGCGGAAGCGGCTCGCCGCAGCCGCCCCGGCGGGCGGCGCGGGTTCAGCCGTCTGAGGGCAAATCCTCCCCCTCGGGGCCGGACGCCCCTCCCAGCAGGTTGATTCCCACCCAGACCACCTTGCCGATCACCCGGTCCGTGAGGGTTTCGCCCGGCCCGAGCGTCCAGAACTCCGGCTCGGAAACGGAAAGGTTGGCGGGGATGAGGGCGATGCGGTTTTCATCGAGCATCTTCACGCGCTTGACGGTGCAGCCCCCCCCCGCCTCCCGGAGTGCGAAGATGGCCTCCGGGGTGACCTCGCGGTCGGTCCGATCCACCACCACGAGGGCGCCGTCCGGCAGGTCGGGCTCCATGCTCTTTCCTTCGATCCGCAGGGCCACCAGATTGCCGGCCGAGTTTTCGAGCAAATCCTTCGGCAGGAAAATCCAGTTCTTGATGGAGTCGTCGACGGGTTGGGCGTTTCCCGCGGGGATTCCCCCGGAGAGGATGGGAATGGGAATGAGTCCGCTCGCGGGCGGAAACGGCCCGGCGGAGGCGAAAGGATAGCTATCAGCGTTCAAGAGCAGTCTCTTTTAAATCGGATTCGCGAAATTCGGGGAGGAAGGAGGTATGTTTCAAATTGGGAATTTTGAAAACGGATCGAAACGGTTTCCTCGCTCACCCTACTGAAATACCAGTGTTTTACATGTTAGGCAACATATATTAGGTAACATACAGGACAGGAAAATCCCATACGTGTTAAAATGATATACTAAACCCTTAAAGAATTAAACACAACTAAAATAGCCTAAATTGTAAGATTTGTTTCTGCCTGCCTTTCACCAGCGGTCTGGGATGGAAGCCGGAGCGCTGGCCGGGGCGGTCCCCGCCCGCCCGCCGTTGGGAACAGCCTGAATATTATGGTTTTTTCCCGTCATAAACGGGCGAAGCGCCCGCCCCTCGAAAGGGAAGGGCGCCTGCACAGTGAAATCCCCCCTTCCGGGGAGCCGCGGCGCGGGATGGGGGAAGGGGCATATCCGGTGGGCGCGGCGGGGACGATAGGAAAATCGGCGGGGCGGGCCGGTTTTTTCCCGCGGCCGGGGGTGGGGATCCTGGCGGCTGCGGCCCCTTCAATCCTTCGGAAGCTGTTTTTTTCCCATGGGCCGGTCGGCCTTGCAAGATGAAGGAGCGCCTTCGGCAGATTTTTTGGATATCTCGGTCCTCGAAAAGGCCGGGCCGCTCCCGAAGGGAGCGCCTCCGCAACCGGCCCCTCGCCCGCTGGGGCGCGAAGAGAATTTCCCGGCCGCGGCCGTGCGTGGCCGGGGACGCGCCCTTTCGGGCCCCGCACCGGGCGGGCGGCCTCCCGAAAGGAAAAGGGTATGCTACCCTGTCCGCCTTTCTCGGGGCGTAGCGCAGCCTGGTAGCGCACCTGCTTTGGGAGCAGGGGGTCGGAGGTTCAAATCCTCTCGCCCCGACCAGGAGAAGCGGAGGGGGCCGGCGATTGCCGGTCTTTTTTTTCGCGCTGTTCTCCGGAAGGGGCGGCGCGATGGAAATTGGCGGTCCGGAAGAGGGGTTGCCCGGGAGCTCTCCAGGCTCGGGCCGGGTGCCGGGATTCCGGCCGGCTGAGGGGGGGGAGCGCATTATTTGTTCGAGGAGAGCAGGCAGCCGCGGAAGGACTCCGCCAGGGCGCGCATGAGGGAGAAGTAGGCGTCCGCGCCGGGGGGCAGGGCGGCCCCCAGCGGGTCGAGGACCGCCGTGCGGGCGGGGGTTCCTCCGGCCGCGGCGGCGACCAGGTCGGCCTGAAACTGGGGCTCGCCGAATGCGCAGCGCGCCCCCGCGTCCACGATCCTCTTTCGGATCGCGTAGAGCCGCCGGGCGCCGGGCCGCCTGCCCGGCGCGGCCGCGATCGCGCCCGCGCCGCGCAGGCCGTAGTGTTTCTCAAAGTACTGGAAGGCGTCGTGGAGCACGATGTAGGGGACGGCCCGGACGGGGCTGAGGCGCGCCTTGAGCTCCCGGTCCAGCCCGGCGAGGCGCCCCTCGAGCCGCATCCGGTTCTCCCGGTACTTTCCGGCGTTCGCCGGGTCGGCCGCCCCCAGGGCGCGCGCCATGGCGCGGGCCATGACCCGGGCGTTCGCCGGGCTGAGCCAGATGTGCATGTCGGCCCCTCCGCCGGGGGCGATCCCATCGCCGGGTCGCACGGGGTATAGGGTGAGGCCCTCGGCCCTCGAGAGGCGGACCACCCGCGCGTTCCGGGCCAGGGCCGCGAGCGGCTTGACCAGAAATATTTCGAGTTGCGCCCCCACCCAGAAGACGACCTCCGCCCGGCGCAGCGCCCGCGCGCCTGAGGGGCGGAGGGCGAAAGTGTGGGGGGTGGCCGCCCCCTTGACCAGGAGGATGGGGGCCCCGACCCCCTCCATCACCCCCGCCGCGAGGGAGTGCACCGGCATGATGCTCGCCACCACCCGGGGCGGCCGCGGACCCGCCGAGGGCCGCGGACCCGCGGAGGCAGGCGACGCCGCAGAGGCGGCCCCTCCCGCAAGCCAAAAGGCAGCGAAAACCACCGCTATCCTGGGAAGGGGCCGCATCAGAATCGGTCTCCGCACCGGAGAATGGCCCGCGCCATAGGGGGATGCCTGCGCCGTTGCCGTGGCATTCTGTATGTTATAACATATCTTTTTTGTTTCCAGCCATACCGAGGAGCGCGAAGATGTGCGCGCGAGAGAGCCGCGAGGCGTTTCCCGCCAGAGGCCACGACCACCGCGCCTGCGTGGCCGGGGCGCTCGGTCGGGCGGAGGCGGTCTGCGCCCGGCGGGGGGCGCAGCTGACCGCGCTCCGCCGCCGCGTCCTGGAGTACGTGTGGGAGAGCCACGCCCCGGTCGGCGCCTACGGCATCCTGGATCGCCTGAGCGCGGGCGGGCGCAGGGCGGCTCCCATCACCGTCTACCGCGCCCTCGATTTCCTGATGGCCAACGGGCTGGTCCACCGCCTCGCCAGCCGGAACGCCTACGTCGGCTGCGGTCTGCCGGGCGTGCCGCACGAGGCCCAGTTCCTCATCTGCAACGGCTGCGGGACCGTTACCGAGGTGCAGGATAAGCGGATCGAGAGGGCGATCATCGCCGGGGCGGAGGGGGTGGATTTCGTGCCGGACGCGGCGCTCGTGGAGGTCCGGGGCCTTTGCCCGGACTGCACCGGCGGGGGAACAGGCGGTGGCGAACGATCCGGGAAGTGATCTCCTCATCGAGGCGCGTGGGGTCCGGGTCCGCCTGGGCCGGAACGAGGTCCTCGCCGGAGTGGAAATCGCGGTCCACCCGGGGGAGATCGTCTCCCTCATCGGGCCGAACGGGGCGGGCAAAACCACCCTGGTCCGGGTCCTGCTCGGCCTCCTCAAGCCGGACGCCGGGACGGTGCGGCGGCGCCCGGGCCTCACCGTGGGCTATCTGCCCCAGCAGGCGGAATTCGACCCCGTTCTCCCGCTCACGGTGCGTCGCCTCCTCGGCCTGACCTGGCGGGGGACGCGGGGGGAGACCGAGGGGGCGCTCGTCGAGGTCGGCGCGGCGGATTTGGCGGACCAGGGCGTGCACGGCCTCTCGGGCGGCGAGCTGCAGCGCGTTCTCCTGGCGCGGGCCCTCCTCCGCGGCCCCGGCCTCCTCGTTCTCGACGAGCCCGTCCAGAGCGTCGACGTCACCGGACAGGCCGAGTTCTACGACCTCATCTCCCGCATCCGGGCCCGCCGGGGCTGCGGCGTCCTGATGATCTCGCACGACCTGCACCTGGTGATGGCCGCGACGGACAGGGTGGTGTGCATCAACCACCACCTGTGCTGCTCCGGAAAGCCCGAGGCCGTGAGCCGGCACCCCGAGTACGTGGCGCTGTTCGGCGCGGGCGCCGCCGGGAGCCTCGCGATCTACACCCACGCCCACGACCACCGGCACGGCCTCGCGGGGGAGGTGGTGCCCCGCAAGACCGGAGGCGGGGAATCCGCAAGTCCGGGTTCGTCCTAAAATCCAAGCGCGCCCCCCGCGCGGCGGGGATGCGGGAATCCCCCGCCCCCTTCCGGGGGAGGGTTGGGGGGGGAGTGGGAGGTCGGGCGAGGGTCAGCCCGGGGAGAAGGGGTTCGGCGTGATTCTGGAACTGCTCCTTGAGGATTTCGTCTGGCGCGGCCTGCTGGGGGGGCTGGGGGTAGCCGTGGTGGCCGGCCCGCTCGGCTGCTTCGTCGTCTGGCGGCGGATGTCCTATTTCGGCGCCTCCCTCTCGCACGCCGCCCTTCTGGGAATCGCCCTCGGCTTTCTTCTCGGGATCGACATCACCCTCGGGGTCATCGCGGCCTGCCTGACGCTCACGGTCCTCATCGTCGCTCTCCAGAAGCAGAAGCGGATCCCGGCCGATACCCTTCTCGGGATCCTGGCCCACGCCGCCCTCGCCCTCGGCCTGGTGGCCATCAGCTTCCTGGAACAGCTGCGGGTGGACCTGCTCGGCTATTTGTTCGGGGATATTCTGGCAGTCACCGGCGCCGACCTGCTTTGGATCTACGGCGGGGGCGCCGCCGCCCTGGCCGCCCTGGCCGCGATCTGGCGGCCCCTCCTCGCCGCCACGGTCCACGAGGAGCTCGCCTTCGCGGAGGGCGTCCCGGAGTTTCGTGTGCGGCTGGTTTTCATGATGTTGATTGCGCTCGTGGTCGCGATCGCCATGAAGATTATCGGCATATTGCTCATCCACGCCCTTTTGATCATCCCGGCGGCGGCGGCGCGGACTTTCGCCAAAACGCCCGAGCAGATGGCCGGGCTCGCGTCCGCCTTCGGCGCCCTCGCCGTATTGGGAGGGCTTTTCGCCTCCCTCCGGTGGGACACGCCCGCGGGCGCCTCGGTGGTGGTCGCCGCGGCCGCCCTCTTCGCCGTGAGCTTTGCCTGGGGGGCGCTGGCGGGGCGGAGCGGGGTTTGAGAGCGGATTCCGGCGGGACTTGCGGCTCAGCGCTTTTTCCGCCGCAGGAAGAGGGCGCCTCCCGCCGCGGCCTCGGCCCACCAGCCGGGGAAGACCTGGGTGATCGAGCCCTCCTCCTCGATGACGGCGGGACCTTGGATCCGCTCCCCCCGGCGGAGGGATTCCCGCCAGTAGACGGGGCACTCCAGCGCCCGTCCCCGCATCACCACCTCCCGCGCGGCCCGGGGCGCTTTCCCTCTGCGCCCGGCCGCGCCGTTTCCCGCAAGCCGGGGCCGCGGAATTTTTCCGAACGCCGCGAGGCGCAGGTTCACCACCTCGGCCGGCTCGCCGGGCGAGGTGTGCCCGTAGCGCGCGTCATAGGCTTTGTGAAAGCGGCGCCCGAGGGCCGCGAGGGAGTTCACCCCCTCGGCCACCACCTCGATCTCGAACTTCTGGCCCACGTACCGCGTGTCGAAGGTGAAGACGAATTTCCGGGCCTTGGGGCCGAAGCCCTCGGCCCGGAGCTCGGCCGCCGCCTGGGCGCGCAGGGCGGAGAGGGCCTTCTTGACCTCGCCCCACTTCAACGCGTCCAGCCTTTTCAGCAGCGTCCGGACGTAGTCGTGCCGAACGTCCACGGCGAGCAGGCCCAGCGCGCACAGGTTCCCCGGGTGCGGCGGAACGAGCACCTCGCCGATCTCCATCGCCTCGGCGATCGGGATGCCGTGCATGGGCCCCGCCCCGCCGAAGACGGCCAGGCTGAAATCGCGGGGGTCGTGCCCCTTCTCGACGGAGATCTGCCGGATGGGGGTGACCATCTTCGCCACCGCCACCTCGATGACGCCCTCGGCCGCCCGGACGGTGTCCCGGATGCCGAGGGCCGCGCCCAGCCGGGCGACCGCCGCCCGCGCGAGCTCCGGCCGCAGGGCGATCTCGCCGCCCAGCGCGTGGCCGGGGAGGCGGCCGAGGACGAGGTTGGCGTCCGTCACGGTGGCCTCGGTCCCCCCCAGGCCGTAGCAGGCGGGGCCGGGCCGCGCCCCCGCGCTCTGGGGGCCGATCCGGAGGATGCGCCCGTCGTCCACCCAGGCGACGCTCCCCCCCCCCGCCCCCACCGAGCTGATCTCGAGCTGGGGCGTCTTCACCGGGAAGGATTCGATGTGGCGGAGGCTCACCGTGCGGGGGGTGTAGTCCAGGACGAGGCACACGTCCGTGCTCGTCCCCCCCATGTCGCAGGTGATGAGCCTGGGGCGGCGCGCGCTTCGGGCCACGAAGACCGCGCCGTACACCCCGGCGGCGGGCCCCGAGGCGAGGGTCTGGAAGGCGCGGCCCGAGACCGTGGAGGCGGGGAGCATCCCCCCGCTCGAGGTCATCACCGTTACCTCGCGCGTGAAGCCGCGCTCGCGCAGGCGGGCGGCCAGGAAGTCCAGGTATTTTGAAAAGTCGGGGGAGAGGTAGGCGTTGATCACCGCGGTGGAAAAGCGCTCGTACTCGCGGTACTCGGGCACCACCTCCGAGGAGAGGCAAACGAAGACGCCGGGCGCCGCTTTCCGCAGGGCGGCGGCGACGGCGCGCTCGCTCGCCGGGTTCCGGTAGGCGTGGAGCAGGCAGACCGCCACCGCCCCCGCCCTCGCGGTGCGGATCTTCTTTCCGAGAGCGAGGAGGTCCGCCTTGTCCGGCGGCGTTTCCACCCTCCCGTCCGCCAGGGTGCGCTCGCGCACCTCGAAGCGCATCTCCCGGCCCACCAGCGGCTTCCCGCGCTGGAACGTGGGGTCGAACATGCTGTTGGGGTCCATCCGCTGGGTGCGGCCGATCTCGATGAGGTCGCGGAAGCCCTCGTTCGTCACCATGGCGGTGGGGGTTCCGCGCCGCTCGATGAGGGTGTTGGTGGCCACGGTGGTTCCGTGAGACAGGTTGCGGAGCGTCTCGAGCGGGGCGCCGATCTTGGCGAGGCCCGCGAGGACTCCCTCGGCCTGGTTCGCGGGGGTGGAGGGGACCTTCGCGGTCCGGATCTCGCCGGTGCGGTCGTCGAGCAGGACGAGGTCGGTGAAGGTGCCGCCGATGTCCACCCCGAGCCAGTGCATCGCGCCTCCTCACCCCGCCGAGGGGACGCAGCGGTCCGCCAGCGAGCGGATCCACGCCGTCCCGCCCCGTTGGAGATCCAATATGCGGATGGCCTCCCCCGGAAGCCGGGCCTCGCCGCGCGGGACGGACTCGTCGAGGCGGATGCGGACAGGGAGGGGGGTGGGGGTTCGCCCCGCGGCTTCGGCGATCTCGCCCTCCCGGAGGTGGTGGCCCCGCGCGTCCCGGGGGTGGAGGGCGAGCGGAAAGACGGGGTCGGAATCCGGGCCGCCCTCCGGACCGGGGAACTTCCCCTTGCGGACCTTGAGCCGGAGCCGGCGGGCCCCGATGCGCTTCCGCTCGGCCGCGGTGGTGGCGGCGTCCACCTTCCCGCGCCGGAGGACCACGCCGTACACCTCCCGGGCGTATTTCCGGGTGAGGTAGCCCGCCGCCACGTCGGCCGCCACCCTCCCGGGCTCGCGCCCCAAGGGGTCCCCGTACCCCCCCCCCCCCCCCGTCTCCATCACCACGATGTCCTCCCGCTCCAGCGGGAAACCGCTCACCTTCCCTGGGGTTGAGGAAGGTTCGATGTATTTCCCCCGCCGGATGACGCGGTACCGGTTCCCGGCGGCCGCTCCCCCCCCGTGCACCCCGTAGGGGGGGAAGATGGAGTTGTCGGTGAGCACGGTGAGCTCCCCGCTCTCTGCGAGAAGCCGGACATCGCGGCGCAGCCCGAACCCCCCGCGCGTCTCGCCGGGACCGGCCGAGTTGTCGCGGAGGCGGAAGCTTTCGATGCGGAGGGGGAATTCGTTCTCGACCGCCTCGACCGTCTGGATGGAGGAGAAATCCCCCTCCATCCAGGTGCGGCAGGTGTTGCTCCCGTCCCGGCCCCGGGCCGCGCCGGTTCCCCCGGCCGGGTACTCGTAGAAGATCCCGTACCCCCCGCCGCTCCGGGTGGAGATGTAGGTGTGGTTCGCCCCTCCCTTGAATTCGCCCACCACAAGATCGGGGGCGATTCGGGCGAGCGCCCCCACCAGGGTGTAGGCCAGGTTGGCCAGCACCTCGGCCACCCCGCCGCAGGCGGCGGGCAGCTCCGCGTTGACCAGTGTTCCTTTCGGGGCGCGGACGGTGAGGGGCCGGAACGCCCCCGCGTTGATGGGCCCGCTCGGGTCGAGGAAGGCTTTCAGAACCATGAACGCCGCGGTGGGTCCCCCCGCGGGGCCGAGGTTGATCGGGCCTTTGACCTGGGAAGCCGAGCCGGTGAAGTCGGCCTCCACCTCGTCCCCCCGGACGGTGATTTTGGCGCGGAGCCGGATGGGGACGTTCGAAGTGCCGCTGTTGTCCAGGTAGTGCTCGAACTCGCCCGTGCCGTCCTTCAGGGCGCGGATGCGGTCGCGCATCCGCGCCTCGGCCCTGTCGAGCAGGCCCACCGTCGCCGCATCCATGACGGCGCGCCCGTAGCGCCGGGTGAGCGCGAGCACCTGGCGCTCGGCGGCGAAGAGGGTGGTCTCCATGGCGCGGTAGTCTCCCCGCCGCTCGTTCTCCACCCGCATGTTGGCGAAAAGAATCTCGAGCGCTTCGCGGTTCTCCGCGCCCCGGCTCCGTACCCGGATGGTCGGGATCCGGATCCCCTCCTGGTAAATCTCGACCGCCTGCCCGCTGATGCTGCCGGGCCGCATCCCGCCCACGTCCGCCCAGTGGGCCCGCAGCCCGGCGAAGTTGGAGAGCTTTCCGCCTGCGAATAATGGCTTGATCAGGGCGATGTCGTTCAGGTGGGTTCCCCCGGTGTAGGGATCGTTCTGGATGAAGAGGTCGCCGGGGTGGATGTCCCCCGCGAAGCGCTCTTGCAGGTCCGCCACCGCCCAGACGAGGGGGAAGATGTGGACGATGTTCCCCTCGCCCAGGCTGATGAGCTGGCCGCGCCCGTCCATCAGCATGCAGGAGAAGTCCTGGCCTTCGTTCAGGATCGAGGAATAGGCGATCCGGGTGAAGTTCGCCTTCATCTCGTGAACGATGGCGTTCAGGCCTTCCTGGATGACTTCGAGCGTGATGGTGTCGACGGCCCGCCGGCCGCGGGGGGGCCGGGCGCGGCCCCCTTTTGTCTTATTCGTCTTCTTCCGGAGCATTCGCGCCTCTAATAGGGTAGAATCGGTACACAGCCTCCCGCCGGGATTCGCCCGAAGGGTCCGTGGCGAGCGCGGGAGGGGTGTTTCCGGAAAGTTCCGCGAAAAATATCCCAAAAGCGGGTGTGGCCGCAAACGCCGGGGGAGATTTGGCGATCGGCCGTGAGCCGCTCAATTTTCCGGCCAAGCGGGCGGGGCGGGGCCGTCCTCGCCTCATGGACACGAACGAGGGGGGGGATAAATTATCTCCCTCGCGCATAAGGGAACAGAGCCATAATTGTCCGGAAGGAGGATTTCCTTGGCCGAAGCGAAAGACCTGGGCGGCGCCGTGGTCGGGGCGACGGTTCCTTTCCTCGACGCCCCGGAAAAGGCGGCGGGCGAGCCGCTCTACTTGGACGACCTCCGTCTTCCCGGGATGCTCGTGGGGCGCGCGCTCCGGAGCGAACACGCCCACGCCCGGATCCTATCGGTTAACGCCGCGGACGCACGGAGGGTACCGGGCGCGGCGGCGGTCCTCACCGGGGCGGACCTGCCGGGGGCGCCCCGCTTTCTCCCCCACGAGCGGTCCACGCCGCTCATCGCGCGCGATAGGGCCCGCTACATGGGCGAGGTGGTGGCCCTCGTTGCGGCCGGGACGGGCGAGGCCGCGGAGGAAGCCCTCCGGCGCATCCGGGTGAAATACGAGCCGCTTCCCGTGGTGGACGACCCGCGCGATGCAATGGCGAAGGGGGCGCCTCGGCTCTGGCCCGGGGGAAACCTGCTCAATCACGCGAAAATTCGGACCGGCGACCTTGAAGCGGGCTTCCGGGCAGCGGATGTTGTCGTCGAGGGCGAGTACCGGACGCCCCCGGTCGATCACCTCTATCTGGAAGTCGAAGCCGCCTGCGCCATGCCGCTGCCGGGAGGGAGTTATCAGGTCTGGGGCTGCACCCAACAGCCCTTCCTTGTCCGGGAACGGGTGGCGCATATCCTCGGGCTCAGGGGCAAGCGCGCGGTTCGATTCATCCAGACCCTTCCCGGCGGAGCCTTCGGCGGCAAGAGCGAGGCGAGCGTGGACGTTTGCCTCCGCGCGGCGGTCCTCGCCCGGGCGACGGGTAAACCGGTCAAGCTGGTCTACTCGCGCGAGGAGAGCATGATCGCCTCGGCCAAGCGCCACGGCGCCATCATTCGGAGCAGGCTGGGGGCGGCGCGGGACGGCCGGTTGACGGCCGCCGAGGTGGAGGTCTACCTGGACAAGGGGGCCTATGCGGCGGCGGGGGGGGATAATCCTCCCGCCTTCAAACGGGCCACCTACCACGCGCTGGGCCCCTACTCTGTGCCGAACGCAAAGGTGGACGTTTTTTGCGTTCACACCAACAACCCCTACGGCGGGCAGATGCGCGGCCCCGGTTGCCCCCAGGTCAACTTCGCCGGCGAGCAGCAGATGGACCGACTCGCCGAAGATCTCGGGATCGACCCCATCGAACTTCGGCGCATCAACGGCCTGCGTGCAGGCGTACGAACACCTTGGAACCAGCGCCTCGACGAGAGCGTGGGCCTGATCGAGACCCTTGAGAAGGCGGGCGCGGCCAGCGGTTGGAGCGCGCGCGGGCGCGCTGCCCACCGGAGCGAAGACAATCGTCTCAAGGGAATCGGAGTAGCGAGCTGTCTCTACGGGACCGGGAATGCGTACTCGGCCGCCGAGGCCCGCGTATACCTCACCTCGGAGGGGAAGCTTCAGATAGCGGCCGGGGTGGTCGATTTTGGGCAGGGGAGCAAAACCGTTCTCTCACAGATCGCCGCCGAGGCAATGGACATCCCCTACGAAGCGTTCCGGATGGAGACGGTGGACACCGCCATCGATCCCTTTGGGGGCACGAGCTCCAGCTCCCGGGTCACCATGCAGGGGGGAAAGGCGGTCTACCTCGCCTCCCTCAGGGCGCGAGAGGAGATCCTCCGCCTCGCCGGTCATCTGCTTGAAGCCGATCCGGAAGACCTCGAGCTCAGGAAGGGGGTGGTCCGCCCATGCGCCCACCCCGCCCGGGGGACAACCCTCCTTGAAATCGCGAAGGCCTTTGTCTCGGACGAGCTCAAGCTCCTCGGCGGCTCGGACAGCCTTCCCACGCCCGCCCGGGTCGACGAGGAAACCGGCCACGGCGAGCCCTACGAGGTGTATAGCTTCGGCACACAGGTGGCCGAGGTGCTTGTCGATCCGGAGACGGGCGAGGTCGAGGTTTCCGGGTTTTGGGCGGCCCACGACGTGGGAAAAGCCATCAGCCCCCTCGGCGTCTCCCAACAGGTGGACGGGGGCGTCTACATGGGTCTGGGGTTTTGTTTGATGGAGGAGATCGTTCAGCCGGGCGGCCGGATGGCGAACCCCGATATGCACAGCTATCTCATTCCCACGGCAAAGGACGTTCCGGACCGGGTGGAGACTGTCATCGTCGAGGATTCGTACTCGAACGGTCCTTACGGGGCAAAGGGCGTGGGAGAGCAGGTGAACGTCCCGACGGCTGCGGCCATCGTGAACGCCGTCTGCAACGCAGTGGGGGTCCGTTTTCGGGAGCTTCCCCTTACACCGGACCGCGTGGCGATGGCCATCGCCAAAATGAGAAACGGGGGCGGCAGCTAAATCTCCTCGTTCCGGATGGCGGCCTCGATGAGGCAGGGCTTCCCCGCCTGAAGCGCCTCGCGGATCGCCGCTTCCAGATCCTTTCCCCTTTCCACCCTCCTGCCCGCCACCCCCATTCCCTCGGCCAGCTTCACGAAATCGATCTCCGGCGAGTTCAACTCCATCCCGATGAATTGGTGAAATTCCTTACTCTTTCCGTCGAGCAAGAGCGCGCGCTCTTTCAGTATCCGGTAGGAACGGTTGCTGGCGATGACGAAAACCGTGGCCAGGTCGTAGCGCGCCGCGGTCCAGAGGGATTGGATGGTGAACATCGCCGAGCCGTCTCCGGCGACGCATACGACGGGGCGGTCGGGAAGCGCCGCCTTGACTCCCACACCGGTGGGCAGGCCCAGGCCGATTCCTCCTCCCTTTAGGCCGAAGTAGCGTTCCGTCTTCGGGGCGACGGCCCGCCGGAGACCCGGCCCTCCCGAGGTAAACGATTCGTCGACGAATACGGCGTCCCTTGGAAGCGCCTCCCCGATCGCCTTCTGGAAGGCCGGCGGGCCCATGCCGGAAGCTTCATAATCCTCCGCCGATGGCGCGGGCGTCTCGCGCCGCCGCCTCTCGCACACTTCCTCTTCCACCTTTCTGCGGCGTGCCTCGGCCCGCTCGCGCCCGACGGCGCCTGCCCGGGCCTCGACCTCGCGCACAAGAGCGGGGAGGGTGGTTTTCGGGTCGCCGAAAAGCGCGCAATCGACCGAAAAATTCTTTCCGATCTCCCAAGGGTCCAGGTCGAGGTGAATGAGATATGCGTCCTCGGGGATCATCCGGACATCGGGAGGGTAGGAGAGGGTGAAGATCTCCGTCCCGACGAAAAGAATGACATCCGCCCCTTCCAGGTCCGCTTTCACCGAGGGGGCCAATCTTCCGAGCTCGCCGGCGTAAAGGGGATGGTCGTTCGGGAAGGCGAAGGTGTTCGGGAAATTCTCTCCGAGTACTTTGGCCCCCATTCGTTCCGCCAATCGGACGAGCTCCTGCTCCGCACCGGAGCGGGTGACGCGGGAGCCCGCCACGATGACGGGCGACTGTGCATCGGCGAGGGCCCTCGCGGCATTTTCCACAGCCTCTTGCGCCGCGGGAAAAGCGGAGGGGATCCGCGTGGGGCGTTCCTGGATTCCGCCAGAGGAGGCTCTCAAAATTTCTCCCGGAATGGAGAGAAACACAGGGCCGGTCGGCGGAGTCAACGCCACCTTGACGCCGCGCCTTACGGCCTGCTCCAAGTCCCCGATCCGCCGAACCTCGTAGGACCATTTTACGAGGGGCGCGGCCATCCGGGGCAGGTCGTCGGAGAGGACAATTTCCTGAAACTGGCCACCCGCGCTCTGATTGCCCGCCGTCACGAGGAGGGGCGTGCCCGCCCGCATGGAGTTGTAAAGCATGCCCAATGCGTTCCCGAGCCCGGGGGCCACATGAAGGCTTACCGCTCCTATCCCACCCGTGGCGAAGGCGTATCCCTCGGCGGCGCCGATGACAATGGATTCATGGAGACAGAGGTAATAGCGGATTCGCTTCTCGTTCACGAGGGCGTCCATGAGGGGGAGCTCGGTGGTGCCCGGATTTCCGAAGAGGCACTGCACCCCTTCGTCGATGAGGGTGTGGAGAAACAGATCAGCGCCGTTCATTTTTCTGCCGTTGCATATCCATCATCGAGAAAAGGGAAAAGCATCACGTCATCAGTGCCCCGCCGCCGTCCTGCACCACGTCTTTGGCGATGAACTCGAGGCACTTTTCCGTGTTGGGCGGCATAACGAGACCCGCACGGGCGTCCCGGTGGAAGCGCTCCAGGGGATAGTCTCTCATCAGGCCCGGACCCCCGGCGACCTTCATGGCCCGCTCGGTGATCATGGCCGACGCCTCCGCCGCAACGTATTTCGCTTCGTTGATGGCGGAAAAGGCGGCCTCGGCGCCGAGGTGCCCGAGCATCCATCCTGCGCGCTGGACCATGAGGAGCGCCCCTTCGAGGGCAATCTTCATCTCCCCAATGAAGCGCTGGATGGGAGGATGGGCGGCGATGGGCACGTTGTCAGGTTTGAGGACGCGTTTTTTGGCGTAGTCCACCACCCAGTCGAAAGCCCCGCCCCCGGCCCCGAGGTAGACCGCCGAGTAGCCGAAGCCAAACTTCGGCAGAACATCGGACCGGATCGGGTCGCCCCCCTTTCCGATGCGGTTGGCAAGGGGAATCTTAACGTTGTCGTAGATCATCGAGTGGCTCGCCGTCGCCCGCATGGCGTATGCGTTCCATTCTTTGTCGACGATGAGGCCGGGCGCATCCGCCGGGGTCAGAAAGAGGTACAAGCTCTTGGTGAGATCTTCCTCTTCTCCCAGTTGGCACCACAGAACGTAGTAATCTGCTTCCCCGGCCATCGAACAGAAATATTTTCGCCCGTTGATCCGATATGCGTCGCCGTCCCGCCGCGCCTGGGTTTCCATGACCATCTTTCCGTGGAGGCTCGAGGTGTTCTCGCTCGCATAGCTGGCGATGATTTTTCCCGAGCTGATGATCTCCGCGGCGCGCGCGGCCTGCTCGTCATCTCCGATTAAGGTGAGAACGTGGGCGATGGAGCTGTGCATGTGAAAGAGCATCGAGGTATTTGTGCAGCCCTTGCCGAGTTCGTAGAGGACCATCGCGTATGAAGCGGGATCCGAGTAAAGATCCCTGCCGCCGAAGCGTTCCGGAAGGGTGAGCGAGGTGAAGCCCTCCCGGGCGAGGTCCTCGAAGTTCTCCCTCGGGAATTTTGCATTCTGATCGTAATCGGCCGCCCGTGGCGCGAGTACCTCGCGCGCGAGCGCTTTCGCGCGTTCGATGAGGTCGCTGTACTTGGGGTCGAGCATTTGGTTCACGGCTTCCTCGCCGGCGAGAGAGCCCGAATTCGGGAGGGCGGAGGTTTTCATGCGTAGAGCGTTCCCGCTTTTCCCTCTAGGACGGTCTTCGCCGCGATCTCCAGGCATTTCTCCGGGTTGGGCGGCATGACGAGGCCCGCCCGCGTCTCTCGGTGGAAGCGCTCCAGGGGATGATCGCGCAGAATTCCGGAGCCCCCCGCCACCTTCAGCGCCCGGTCGGTAATGGCGGCGGCGGCCTCGACCGCCGCGTATTTCGCCTCATGAACGGCGGCGTAAGCGGTTGGGCCCTTCTTGGTGCCGATGAGCCAACCGGCTCGCTGGAGCATAACGCGCGCCGTCTCGAGGGCCACCTTCATCTCCGCAATGTGCCTTCGGATGGGGGGGTGGACGGCGATGGGCAGGTTGTCGGGCTTGAGTACGCGGTTTTTGGCGTAGTTCACCGCCCAATCGAATGCGCCTCCGGCCGACGCGAGGTAGACGACCGCGTATCCGTATCCGAAAAGCGAGATGAGGACGGGGCGGAGGGGATCTCCGCCCTCCCCCACCCGGTCACGGACGGGCACCGCGACGTTCTTGTAAATCATCGAATGGCTCGCGGTGGGGCGCATGGCGAAAGGGTCCCACTTCTTGTCCATGACGAGGCCGGGGGCGTCTGAGGGCGTGACGAAAAGACACAGGCTTTTGGTGAGGTCTTCCTCCTCTTCCAGCTGACACCAAAGGACGTAGTAGTCCGCCTCCCCTCCCATGGACAGGAAATATTTGCGGCCGTTGATACGGTACACGTCTTCCTCCAGCGTGGCGCGCGTTTCCATCAGCATCCGGCCGTGCTGGCTCGAAGCGCTCTCGCTGCCGTGGGTGGCGAAGATCTTTCCCGCGCGGACGGCCTCGGCGTATCGCGCAACTTGTTCCGCGTTTCCCAGCTCGCAGAGGAAGTGCACGATGGTGCAGTGCTGGTGGAAGAGGAGCGCTGTGCTCGCGCAGGCTTTTCCCAGTTCATAGAGGATGGAAGCGAAGGAGACCGGATCCCGGAGCACCTCCCGTCCGCCGAGCGCCTCGGGCAGGGTGATTCGGGTGAAGCCCTCGCGGGTGAGGTCCTCGAAATTATCGCGGGGAAATTTCGCTTCGCGGTCATATTCGCTGGCACGAGGAGCCAGCGCTTCCCTGGCGAGCGTTTTGGCGCTCTCGATGAGGTCCTCGTATTGCGGATCCAACAAAAAATCCATTTCGTGTCCTGCAAACAGTAGTGCGTCTTTTTTCAGGCGTCCACCACGGTCCAATCGCGCCCTTCGTCCCCGTATGCCTCCCAGCCGTCTTCTGTGACGACGACCGTGTCTTCGATTTTCACGAAGCCCACCTCGGGGTTCTTCGTGTCCGTTTCAATCGAAATGACCATCCCCGCCTCGAGCGGGCGGCTCTCGTGGGTACCGGGATAGGGGACCGCGCCCGAAGAGGTGAGGTGGGGCGCTTCGTGCTGGATCATCCCCATTCCGTGCGCGAGAAAGATCATCTCGTTCTTGTGGGCGCATTTGGCCTGCTCGGCAAGGGCCTTTTCGTAGATCTCCTTGCCCATGGTTCCCGCTTTAACAGCCTTGCGCGCGGCCGCCTGGACGGCAAGGATCTCGTCCAGGAGATCCTTCATGAGCGGGGTCGGCTTTCCCATGACGGCCATGCGGCAGAGGTCGCCCAGATAGCCTTTTTTGTTGCCGCCGGAATCGAGGGAGAGAATATGGCCCTTCTCCCAGGTTGTATCCGATGGAGCGCGGTTGAAGCTCGGACCGGTTGAGGCCAGGCAGTACTCGAAATCGAGGCCGCGGGACACCTCCTCGATGTGCATCCGCTCGGCGAGCTCGCGGGTGGTGCTTCCGCCTTTAGCGCCTTTCATGACAGTCAGCATCGATTCCACGATGAGGGCGGAGGCCTCCTTGAGGAGGGCCAGCTCCTCGGGCCGCTTCACCGCGCGAAGCTCCTCCAGAATGGGCAGGGCCTCGATGAATTCCGCGCCCGGAAGCTCTCCCTGAAGGGAATCGAGCGCATCGGCCGGAAGAAAACATTTTTCGACGGCGATGGTTCCCTTCTCCAGTCCCAGCTTCCGGATGAATTCGCCTGCCTCCCTTCCCGCCTGGTCGCTGTGCCATTGGTTGTTCTTGACGTTTTGCACCCAGAAGGGCTCGACCGCCTGCTGCCAGCCCTCCATCACGTTTCCCAGGTAGAAGGACTTTTCTATCTGGCCCCGGGGAAGGCCCAGCATCGGCAGGTATCGGCTTACGCCGATGGCATCCTTGTGCGCGAAGAAGAAAAACAGATAGCCGCCCAGGAGGTACCGGATATTGTCCTTGGTGGTGGCGAGAAGGAGGTCGGCGCCGACCTGCTCCATCAGCGCGTTCAGCTTTGCGGGGTCAAATGGGGGTTTCATGGCAGCGCCTCAGCAAAAGGGTGAGGAAATCTTAATGTCATATCTTGAAACGGCCTGCTGAGATCGGAAGCCGCTCTTCCGCCCTGCTCTACGAGGTTCTTTTTGGCAAAAAAACGGCTTCACCGGAAATATATTTTTGGCGGCGGAGCCATCACCGTGTTCTGAAAGGTGGAAGGAGATTGCCACGAGAGGTGGAAAAATGAAACCCGTCCGGAAGGGGGAACATGACCGGTGAATTTGGATGCAATGTGGCCCGGGGAGGGCGTCGGTGTGAATTGGCTGCCACGGGGTTGAATTTTGGATGAAGGAGGAGAAATTCGCCCGGAGGCAGGAAAAGGTTTTTTTCCGCCGGTGGAGCAAATGCTCTCGTTGCGATCGGTGGGATGGGGGTGGAACCTTGCGATTTCAGTTCAGAGGTCGAGCGTCCATGATATCCCGAAAAAAGCCCATGGATCTCAGCAAAGGCGCCCGATGGGAGAAGAGCATGGTCATGGAGAGGATACAGATGGCCGGTTACGAGTTCACCGAATCGGGCAGGAGGGGTCGCTCCAAGCTCGCGGCATTTTGAGAATCAGAGATGGTGAGGCAGTTCCGGCCTTCCTTTTTGGAGATGTAAAGGGCCTCGTCCGCCGCCTGGAGCAGCGCCTCCGGAGTTTCCCCATGCTCGGGAAATGTGGCGATTCCGCCGCTGAAGGTTGTCGCGAACGGGCCGCCGGATTGGAGGAAGTGCTCTCTCCTCCCAAATTCTTCCCGAACTCTGTTGAGAACGAATGAGGCGCTTTCCGCACTGGTTTGCGGAAATAGCAGGACAAACTCCTCGCCCCCGTATCTTCCTGCTGCATCGGCATGGCGCAGGCTTGCGTTGATGTGCCGGGCCAACTCCCGGAGGACCGTGTCACCCGCGGCGTGGCCGTACGTATCGTTGATCGATTTGAATTTATCAATGTCGATGATGGCGACGGAAAGTGCCTCCTTGTAGCGTTTTGCATGTTGAAAGAATGAGTCGAATTGGCGCATCAGAGCGCCCCGGTTCGCCAAAAAGGTGAGCCGGTCTTTGCCGGAGAGGGCATCGATCAGCTTGGATTTTTGAGTCCGGGCGCGTATGCAGTTCACCAGGAGGTTTGGTTCGATTGGTTTGGTAAGATAGCCGTCGCTGCCTGACCGGAAACCTTCGATCTGGCCCTTGGTATTTCTGATGGATGTCAAAAAGATGATGGGAAGCGTGGTGTGCTGGGGATTTTGCCGGATCACCCGTGCCAGCTCGTAGCCGTTGAAGTCGGGCATCAGGACATCCATTAATATGGCATCGGGGTCAAATTCCTCGATGGCATCCAGCAGTCCGATAGGATCGAGGCAAAGGCGGACGATGTTTCCCGCCTTGGTCAGAACGTGGCGGATGAAGTTGGCTTGGTCCGGGTCGTCCTCGACGGAGAGGATGCGCGCGGGCACCTCGTCGGAGGCGTTGGAAAGCAGTTCGATGCATTCGATGAATGCATCCCTCAGGACGGGCTTTGTGAAAAAGGATTCGCCTCCCGCGCGAACGGCCTTGAGCCGGTTTTGAATATCCGCTTCCCCGCTTACGAAGACTACGTCGGCGTCCGATAGGGCAGGATTTTGTTTTATTTTTCGGCAGAGCTCGAAGCCATCCCCTCCGTCGATTCGGATTTCCGTTAAAATAATATGGGGCTGGACTCCCAGGAGAAATTTGAGGGGATCTTCTTCCTTGCGGCAGACAAGGACATCGAATTTTATATTGTCGAGAATATGCAACACTTCCACGGCGAACGCCGGGTCGGGGTCAACCACGGCGATTCTTTTCTTCCCTACGCGGGAGGGATTTGGAGGGGAGAGCTTGTCCTCACCGGGACCGATCTCGGGGGAGGCCGGGGGCGCATCAAAACTTTTCGGGCCCATGTTTCCCTCCGCCTCGGAAAAAATTACATCGAGAGCGTGGATGAATTCCTCGATCCGTTCAGAGGCACCTGCCGGGACATCCTCGCCTTCTTCCAGGAACCCTTTGATGAAGTCTTCCGCGTTTCGCCCGCATTTCGATACCTCGGGGAATCCATATGTTCCGCCGTTACCGGCAAGACTGTGAAATTCAATTCGCAAGCCGCGCAGGTTTTCAAGGGGTTCTTCCCCTGCGCTCCATTTGTTGAGCAGATCGCACAGCCGCCCCTTTTTTTCCGTCCAGCGGCGGATGTAATTCCCGCGAAGCTCTTCGTATTCCGATTCAAATCCCAACTCTTCGGTCATATTATTCTTTGCCCGCTATTGGGGGTTTTACGGATTTGACAAAAATGATGGGTTTCCCTCTTATTTTGGAATTTGTTGAGAGAACCTAGAACCGTTTTCACTTGCAGTGCCAAAACAGAAATGCGGTGTTACTTCGGTTGCACGGTGAATCGGGTTTTGCAGGGGCATTGCACTGAATGCCAAAAGTGATCGCGAATGATACGCGTCCTGGATTGTCAATTTGGAGACGTGACCAAAATCGGCAGTGCCTCCGTTGACATCCCCGGTCAGCCGGTAAGAACAATACAAGGCAAATGAATATAATGCAAGTAGTTCATATAACTTCTTTCTTGATAACTTCGGCGCCTTTTCATCATTCATGGACTTTTCGAACAACTAACTGATTTGATTTGAGTTATTCAATTACCATAGGCCTGATTCCGCTCGTTGAACCGCAGCTGGAGCAGAAGAGAATCGAAAGGGATGGGAAATTTTCCCAATGAAAACAAGGGAGGGTTTCGCCACTGGTTCCAGGCGGGAATGAATTTTTCTTTTCTATTCAGCCACACTTCATCCCGCTGTTTCCCCGTTCGGGAACGGAAAACAGCTCAGCGGCGGACAGCACCTCGACGTTGGATGCCCCTCCAGCAATCAGGATGCGCTTTTCTCCCAGCGGGGTTGCTGAGTGAAACCTTCTCTCATACCGCATGGCGGAGGGGAGAGAATAAAAGCAGCTTTCATCGGGATCAAAAATTTCCCCGCTCGCGAGTGTTTTTCCGTTGCCCCAACCTCCGAGAAAGAGGACCCGCCCGTCGGCCAGGAGGGTGGCTGTATGTTGCTGGCGGGGTTCGCGCATCTTTGCCTTTAATCGTGTGAAGGTGGAGCGCGCCGGATCGAAGAGTTCGGCGCCGCGCAAGGTCCGCTCTGCCCCCAGGCCCCCCGCGATGAGCACTCGCCCGTCTCGCAGGCGCGTAGCCGTGTGGCGGCGGCGTTCGGCAAACGTAGGTGTGCGGACGAGGCGGGTCCGCATGCCCGAGGGATGATAAGTCTCCGCGTAGCGGGCCCCCTTGCCGCGGGCCCCGCCGATGATAAGGACCTTCCCGTCTTCGAGCAGGGTGGAGGTGTGCTGCTGGCGGGGAACGAGCATCGGCCGGGCGGTGAGAGAGAATGCGCCCGTTTCCGGAGAGAACACCTCAGCCGCCTGCAAGGCCCGATGTCCGTCATTGCCCCCCGTAACCAGTACGTTTCCGTTCTTCAAAAGGGTGGCCGCGTGGTCGTAGCGGCCGCGTTGCAGGAGAGCGGTTTCGGTGCTCCCGCCTCCGGGAGAGATGAGAACTGACTCCCGTAGGGCGGTCGATGCATTGAGCCAGCCGCCCGTGACGAGCACCCGGCCGTCTTCCAGGCGCGTCGAGATGTGCCATCCCCGGGCGCGAATCCCGGCGGAAGGAAAGAGAACAAACGATCCTTTGGAAAGGTCGTACAGTTCCATGGAGGCAAGAGGAGAGGTTTTGGTCAATCCGCCGACAACGAGGACCCGCCCCCTCCCCAGTGCAGTGGCCGTATGGCCGTGCCGGGGTGTGGTGAGGTCTTCCGTTCGGGAAAAACCGCCCTCCCCCGAGCAAGAGGCGGACCAGAGGGCGAGAGTGAGAAAAAGGAGATTTCTGGGGATTCGATTTGACATGAACGAGAATCCCGCTTCGATCGCCGGGCGCTTGGGGAGAAATACTGTCACGGTCACCGGACCCATTCGTTACCGGTGATGATCAATTCCCCTGTAGGCCCTGATAAACCTGACGACCCGATTCTCGTCGAACTCCTCCAGCGCGTCGAGCTTCGTCCAGGCCGTCAGGGCGATTCGGCTTTTCATTGTTGGGTAGGGCGCCAGGATGACGTACTCGGAATAGCGGTTGACGATGCCCCGGAGCTTGGCGATGAGGGAGGAGCAGTCCGTGCAGTTGTACTGGACGATGACGCCTCCGTCTTCGAGGCCATGGATCTGAAGCCCCTTCGGGAGGGGACGGGTGTGAATTCCCCACGGGGGGCGGTGGGTGTAGTGCGGGCCAGAGGTGGGGGGGTCGGAATTGTACTTGAACCTTGCGTCAACGCCCGGCTGGACATGCTGGTTTCCCTGGGAGGGCAAGGAGCGGGCCGTGGACACGCCGGAAAGCCCAAAAGTGTAGTAGGCGAGCAGTCCCACTGCCGCGACGGCGATGAGGATTAGGACGCCTTTCGGTCCGGATCCCTTTCGCGTGCCCCCTCCCCTGGCAGAAGCGTTGGGCGAGGACCCTTGCTTTCTCTTGCCTTGCCTTTTCTTCGGCATCTTTCCTTTCCCAGCGAGCAAGTGTGACCCAGTATACCCTCGGCGCCCTTCCCATCAAGGAGGTTTTCTCCTCTGCATTCAAACCTCCCTCCGGGGGAAAAATTCCCCGACATGGGCTCATTTCGGATAGAGAAATAAAACGGAAATTGTCTTTTCACCAGAAGGGTGGAGCGTGCGCGCGCGGCCCGGGGAATCCGGCTTGCTCTCCGCGAGACGCCGAGGAGCGCGGCGGCCAGGCGGGCTCCGACATGTACCGGGTTCCGACACCGTGCAGGCGCCGATCCCCCGCGGAATCATCGGGGGGGGTTCCGCCAACCGGACCTGATCCGGTGCGGATCCCGGCGGATCATCCGGGGGAAAGCGCCTTTATCCCCAAAACGGCCGGTAATAATAAACCTTGATAGATGGGGAATTCCGCCCGGATCTTCCGGCGCGAGGACCGGATCTTCCGGCGCGAGGATATGGCCAGGCAGTTGATACGGGAATGATATCGGCGATTGATACGTTTACAGATTAGAGCGTCATTTCGGTCGGGCGAGTCTATTCGGTTGTGGGCCATATTGAGGCAAGGAATATTTCTGTGCAGCGATTGAAAAAGACCAAAATAATCGGTTCCGTTTTTCTCTGGGTGTTTGTGGGGACAGCCCTCTCCGCGGCCCTTTTCCTTTTGGCGAAATCCGTCCGCGGCCCCTCCCCCGTCCTGGCGGACGAGGCGGCAAAAGCGCGCAAGAGCCAGGGGGGGAGCAAGGTTCCGGATGTGGATTTGCGCAAACACAGCGTGGACTTGAAGGATGTGCTCTTCGATACGTTTAACGGCAGCTTTTTGCGGCTTTCGGATGCGAGCCGATCGCAGATTCTTTCCCTCCGGGACGCCATCCGGCCCATATACAAGCCGCCTACGCCAAACCGGACGCCCTGCTCTGGCTTCGGGATAGCGATCTGGTTCTCGGCTATGTTTCGAAGAGCGGGGCGAGCGCCTACCCCCTCAAGGTGCTGAACTTCCGGGAAATTGTAAACGACGTGATCGACGGGGTGCCCGTCCTCGTCAGCTACTGCCCGCTATGCGGGAGCGGCGTGGTCTACGAAAGAAAGCTGGATGGAAAAACCCTTGTTTTCGGAAACACAAGCGCGCTCTACGAGTCCGACATGGTGATGTTCGACCACCAAACGGGTTCTTACTGGTTTCAGACCATGGGGGAGGCGATAGTTGGAGAGATGACGGGGAAGCGCCTCGTTCCCCTTCCGTCGGCCACCCTGGCCTGGGGCGATTGGAAGCGTCTTCATCCCGACACGCGTTTGCTTGCGGGAGACGGCAAAGGTCTCTTCTCCTCCCGGTACGGGACCAATCCATTTTCCACTTACGCTCGAAACTTGAACAAGGGCCGCTTCTCATTCCCCGTTTCGAAGGAAAAGCTGGATAGCCGGATCCGCGCCGGCGAGGTGGTGATTACGGCGGAGTTGGGCTCGGACATCAAGGCCTACCCTGTTCGCCTCATCGGGAAAAATACGGTGAACGATGAGGTGGGGGGGCGCCCTGTCGCGATATTCTCTGACGGGCTCACCGGCGCCGCGTTCATCGCGTTGCATCAGGGCAAAAAACTCACCTTCGAGATGAAGGACGGCCGGTACGTAGATCGGGAGTCGGGGAGCGCCTGGACTCTCGCGGGGCGGGCGGCGGCCGGTCCCTTGAAAGGCGCCCGGCTGGAGCCGGTCCCCTCCCGGCGCGTTTATTGGTTTTCCATCGCCGGAGCCGTACCGGGCCTAAAGCTGCACTCGCCATAGTTGCAACTCTGGCGAGTGATCGAGGCGGTCGCTTTCGTTTCTTTGTCCCACGCGCCCTTTACGTTTGTGAAGGCGCGTGAATTTTTGGCCGGCTTTCCCCTAAGGCCCTCAATTGCATCCCGGCCCCTTGACCTCGCCCGCAGGCGCGTCCGCGGGCACGAGCGAGGCGGCGAATCCGGCGGGGTCTGCCTGGTGCTGGTCCAGGAGATCCTGGAGGAGCTGGAGGATCCGTTCCCGCTTGGAGAGCCCGAGCCGGTAAATGGACATCGGGTTGATAAGCTTCATGTAGAAATGGTTGCCGGCGTCGTACTGGACGGAGCAAGCGGAGGGTTTCCCCGCAAGCTGGAGTTGCTCCCCGAACGCTTCCGCGAACCGGGCGAGCAAGGGCTCTTCGTGCAGATCCTCTGGAATTTCCGGAAACCGGTCGGTCAATTCCCGTACTGTCATATGCGCATTCCTTCTTAAAGTTTCCCCTTTTGGGTTCGGCGTAAGCATTGCCGGCTCCATTCTATCACAGGCGTTTCCCGTTTCGATGGGGCGGTGGGGAAGGTGGTGCGCCGTTTTTCTTCCGGCTCGGACGGGAAGCGGATTCAAGGGGAAGGAGTCCGGAGGCGGCCCCTCCAGGTGGAGCGGAATGGGCGCGTGAATAACGGAAGGGCGGAAAAATGAAGGGGGTACGATCCGGGTGAGCGTACCTCTTGTTCAGAATATTCGCTCCGTATATACTTTCAATCCATCAACGATGATGAAGATCGAAAACCGGCGGCGCATGGCGGAACTTCGCAGCCGTGCTTTTGGAATCCGGTACTTTTGAGGATCTTTTGGCCCCCTTTCAGTGGAGGAAGGGTAACGGAGAAAGCGGAAATTGCGCTAACCGCGAGGGAAACGCATTTTTTGGAGACTGCCCGTGTCGGGCGGTTGGCCACGGCGGATGCCACCGGGCGGCCCCATATGGTCCCAGTGGTTTTTGTCTGGCGCCGCGGAAGAATCTTCTCTCCGATCGACGGCAAACCCAAGGCCGATCCCCGGAAACTCCGGCGCTTGCGTAACATCCAAGAAAATTCCCAGGTGGCCTTCCTGGTCGATTTGTACGAAGAAGAATGGGAAAAGCTCGGCTATGTACTCATACGTGGCACGGCCTCTATTTTGGATGCCGGAAGGGGATTGGGAGAGGATGAGCAGGAGGAATTCCGCGACGCGGAATCCCTCCTGCGCGGAAAACATCTCCAGTATGAAAGCGTTCCCATGGGCGGGCCGAAGGGGATCATGATCCGGATTGTCCCAGAGGCCTGCTCCTCTTGGGGGGCGATTTGACATCGTGCGCGTATTTGATTGAGAGAATGAAGTGACGGAATCTTATTTGAATCTCCGGGAGCGGACCCTGTCGAGGGATCGAAGCCTCCGCGAGAAAGTGATGACGCTCGAGGAGGCGGGCGAATTCGTCAAGGATGGGGACCATGTCGCGCTTGGGGGATGCACCGCCTCGCGGACTCCGTTCGCGATGATCTGGGCCCTTATCCGGGCCAAGAGAAAAAACCTCATGGTCTCCCGAAGCATCGTATCCACCGAAGGGGACCTGCTGTTCGCCTCGGGCGCGAGCGGGCACATTTTGACCAGCTGGTTCAGCCAGGGAATCGTTTGGGGCGTCTCCCGGGTCATGCGCCTCTACACCGAGAAGAAACGGGCCCGCTTCGAAGAGTGGAGCCACATGTCCATCGGACTGCGGTACCGGGCGGGGGCCATGGGCGTTCCCTTCCTTCCCATGCGATCCATGATGGGCTCGGATATCGCAGGCCAGCTGGAGGACCACCATGAGATGAACTGCCCGTTCACGGGGGAGAGGGTTCTTCTTGTTCCCGCTCTCAACCCCGACGTGGCCCTGATCCATGTGCAGCGGTGCGATCCCTACGGGAACGCCCAGCTCGACGGGCTTCCTTTTATGGACCTGGACATTGCCATGGCGGCGAACCGGGTCATCCTCACGACGGAGCGCGTCGTCTCGAACGACCAGATCCGCCGGGCGCCCGACCAGACGAAGATCCCCTTTATCGCGGTGGATGCCGTGGTGGAGGTCCCCTACGGATGCGTTCCGCACGAGTGCTTCGGGCAGTACGAGCCGCTCTATCCGCACATGGATTATTATGCCGAGCTCACCCGCAAGGACCCCGAAGCGGGGGTGAAGGAATACCTGGACCGTTTCTATTACGAGCCGAAGAGCTGGACCGAATACCTTGACCGCGTCGGGTTGGACATTTTGCTGGACGCCGGGCGGCGGGGGAGAGGCATCTATGACTACTGAGGCGAAAAGCTACACGGCGTCCGAGCTCTTGTGCGTGATGAGCGCCCGGCTTTTGGGAGACGGACAAGTCGTCTTCGCCGGGGTGGGCGTCCCCCTCCTTGCGGCGACCTTGGCCCAGCGCCTCCAGGCCCCGGCCCTCACCATCCTCTTCGAGGGCGGGACCCTCGGCCCGAAGATCGTTCCGGGGCAGCTTCCCCCGACCACGAACGAGCAGCGTTGCACCCATCTGGCGAACATGCTCCTCAGTATCACGGACGTTCTTCTGCTCCTCCAGCGCGGCTATGTGGACTACGGCTTCATGGGGGGAGCGCAGATTGACCGGTTCGGGAACCTGAACAGCTCGTTCATCGGTCCCGCGGACAATCCGGCGGTGCGCCTGCCCGGGACGGGGGGCGGGAACGACATCGCGAGCCTGACGAAGATGATCGTGGCCATGCTGCACGAAAAGAGGCGCTTCGTTGAGAAGGTGGATTTCGTGACGAGCCCAGGATTTCTGAATGGAGGAACCAGCCGGCGGGATTCGGGACTCGTCGCGGGGGGGATGCACAAGGTAGTCACCGACCTCGCCGTTTTGGGCTTCGACGATGAAACCCGGCGGATGAAAATTGAGGCCCTGCACCCGGGCGTCACGACGGAGCAAGTGCAGGAGAACACGGGATTCGCGCTCGTCGTCCCGCCGGAGGTGGGCGTGACCGAGCCCCCCACCGGGGAAGAGCTCGCGGCGCTGCGCCACCTGGACCCCGACCGCATCTATACGGCCTAGGGCGCGGAGCGGGAAAGCGGAGAGAGGGCATGGGATCGGAAAAAAGGGAGCGGCTGCTCGCCGAAGTGGACGCCCGCCGGGATAAGGCCGTCGATTTGCTCCAGAAGCTTGTCCGCATCCCGAGCGTCACGGGGGACGAGGCGGAGATTCAACGGTTCGTGGCGGACTATCTCCGCGGGCTGAGCATCGAGGTGGACGTATGGGAGTCCGACTGGGAGGAGCTGAAAAAACATCCCGGGTATGTCCCGGTGACGCGCGGCTACGAGAAGCGTCCCAACGTCGTGGGCCTCATGAAAGGTACGCAGGGCGGCAAATCACTCCTCTTCAACGGGCACACCGACGTCGTCCCCCCCGGTCCCCGGGAGTCCTGGGAGCATGACCCGTGGTCAGCCACCGTGGCGGACGGGCGCATCTACGGCCGGGGCGCCTCCGACATGAAGAGCGGCGTGACCGCCATCATCATGGCGGCCGAGTGTTTTTTGGGGGTGGGACTCAAGCCCAAGGGGGACGTGATTCTGGATTTCGTCGTGGACGAGGAGCTGAGCGGCCACGGCACATTGGACACAGTGCTTCGCGGCTACAAGGCGGACGCGGGAATTTCGTGCGAGACGAGCGGTCTGGCGGTCCAGCCCGCCTGCATCGGGCGGATTTGGTTCGAGATCCGGATCAAGGGAAAGCCCGCGGGCATCCAGCGGCGCTACCTGGGGGTGAACGCCGTCGAGCTGGGCTACAAGATCGTGAACGCGGTGGCGGACCTGGAGAAAAAAAGGGTGGAAGCTCTGAGCCATCCCCTTTATCCCAGGAGCTTGGACGCGCTCCCCTGCATGGTGGGCACCTTCAATGCGGGCAGCTTCCCGAGCGCCTTTCCGGACACCTGCCTCCTCAAGGGGAGCATGGCGGCCTTTCCGGGAGAAGATCACGGCGCCGTGAAGCAGAGCTTGGTGGATCAGGTGGCGCGGGCGGCGGCGGCGGATCCCTGGATGAAGGATCATCCCCCGGAGGTGGATTTCGTGGGCTACTACGCGGAAGCCTCCGAGATCCCGAAGGATCATCCCATCGTCCGGATGGTCTCTGATCGCTTCGAAGAGGTGGCGGGCCGCCCGCCTGAGATCTCGGGGCGCGAGGGGGCCGCCGACACGCGCTTCCTGAACTCCTACGGTGATACGCCCACCGTGATCTTCGGGCCGGGACCCACCACCCAGATGCACGCCAACAACGAGTGGGTGGCGATAGAGGACCTCATCGTCGCTACCAAAACCCTCGCGCTCAGCATCTTCGATTGGTGCGGGGCGGAGTAGAAGGGATAGCTGGATGGCGGACGGGACCACAAAATTCGGACTGGCGATGCGGAACTTCACCGCCTTTCCCGAGCTGCCCGACGCAGGCGCCCTTTTGGATTACGCGGTCCGGGCCGAGGAGCTGGGGTTCGAGTCCCTCTGGGTCTGGGATCACATCCTGCTCGGGGTGGATCCCCATTTTCCCATCATCGAGGCCCTCACCCTGCTCACGGCCGCCGCCGCGCGGACGAGCCGGATCAAGCTCGGAACCGGGGTGCTCGTCCTTCCCCTGCGAAACCCCGTCGTGCTCGCCAAGGTGCTCGCCAGCCTGGATCAGATCTCGAAAGGGCGCCTCATCCTGGGGGTGGCCTCGGGCTGGTATGCCCGGGAGTTCGACGCCGTGGGGGTGCCCTTCAAGCGCCGGGGAAAAGTGATGGACCAGAACCTCGAGGTTCTCACCCGGCTCTTGCAGGAGGACTCCGTCCGGGCGGAGTATCCGCCGCATAACCTGCGGAGCGCGGTGCAGTTTCCAAAACCCCTCCAGAAGCCCCGCCCGCCCATCCTGGTGGGGGGGTACGTGGACGCCGTCCTCAAGCGGGCGGCGGTATCGGGGGACGGTTGGTTGACGTATTTCTATACTCCCGAAAACTTTACCAAGTCCTGGAACAAGGTGAAGGCCTACGCGCGCGAGGCGGGAAAGGATCCCGATGCGCTCGACAACTGCAACCAGCTTCCCGTGTACGCCGGGCGTTCCCGGAAGGATGCCGAAGCGCCGTTCATGGAATGGCTCTCCACGGAATGGGATTATGCGTCGTGGAGCGACTCGACCCCCGACAGCGCGGTATACGGGACCGTGGACGAATGCGTGGCCCAGCTTCAGGCCCACATCGAGGTGGGCGTGAAGCGCATCATATTCGTTCCCTACAAATACGAAAGCGAACAGGTTGAAATTATCGCCAAGGAGATCATTCCGCGGCTGAAATTCTGAGGGGCTTCGTTTCGCGGAGGAAAGGAGCGCGGGTTCATATGGCGATTCAACGCCGGGCTTGGGATTCGTTTCGGCGGCCCTGCGAAAACTTGTTCGAGGCCATCGGGGGGACGCCCCTCGTGAGGCTGAACCGGGTGGCGGAACGGGTGAAGCCCCGGATTTATGCCAAGATCGAATGGTACTCCCCTTCGGGAAGCCTCAAGGATCGGATTTACTTCAACATGGTCTCGATGGCCGAGGAGCGGGGCGACCTTCGTCCGGGGATGACCATCCTGGAGTGTTCGACCGGAAACGCCGGCATCGCGTGCTCGTTCGTGGCGGGGATGAAGGGGTATCCGTGCATCGTCGTCATGCCCGAGGGAATGAGCGACGAGCGAAAAAAACTGATGCGCGCATACGGAGCCGAGATCATTTTCACCCCCGGGGGGGAGAGCGATGTCGACCTTTCCCTCGAAAAGCTCGAAGAGGTCCGGGCCGAGAATCCGGAAAAATATTGGGTGCCCGCCCAGTTCGATAATCCGGATAACAACGCGGCCCACTACCTTACGACGGGACCCGAGATCTGGGAGCAACTTGAGGAGAGGGTCGGGGCGGTGGTCGCCTCGCAGGGCACCGGGGGATGGATCAGCGGGGTGGGGAAGTTCATCCGGGAGAAGAGCCCCGGCGTCAGGCTCTTCGCGGTGGAGCCGGCGGAATGTCCCCTCCTCAGCCAGAAGGGCTGGGGTCCGCACGGGATCGAAGGCATTGGGGACGGCTTCGTTCCCAAGGCGCTGGATCTCTCTCAGCTGAGCGGAATCGTCACCACCACGACTGCGGAATCCATCGAAATGGCGCGCCGCCTCGCGCGCGAGGACGGCATTTTTTGCGGCATATCTGCGGGATGCAATGTTGCCGCCGCCCTCAAGGTGGCGGAAGCCCACCCCGGCATTGAAAATATCGTCACGAACATCAACGATACCGGGCAGCGGTATTTCACGACGGCGCTCTGCGGGGAGGAGAAGCACGTCGATGTCCCCGAGCGCGACCACGAAGTCGATGCTTACAGCGCGGCCGAGTTGGACAAGTACGCCGCCGCCTGGGAAATCATTCATTAGGCGCGAAAGGCGGGAAAGTCGGAAATATGGAATACCTTCGGGCCTCCACTATCGAGGAGGCGATCTCCGCCGTGAAGGAGCCCGGCGCCGCCTTCGTGGCCGGCGGCACCAACCTGGTGCCGGACATTTTGTTCGGCCGGAAGACGGCGGGGCTCGCGGTCGACATCAGCCGACTGAAAGAGCTTCGCTACATCGAGGAGAAGGGCGGACGCCTTCGAATCGGTGCGCTCACCACGGTGACCGACCTGCTCAAATCGGATCTGGTTCGGGAAAAAGCGGCGCCGCTCTACGAGAGCGCTTTCGAATTCGCGGGACCGTTCGTCCGTAACCGCGCCACGGTGGCGGGCAACTTGCTGGACGCCTCGCCCGCCGCGGACCTCGCGCCGCCGCTCCTGGCCCAGGCCGGAGAAATTGAGCTCCTCTCCGGAGAGGGGGCGCGCACCCTTCCGCTGTCCGAATTTTTTCTCGACTACCGGAAGACGGCGGCCCGCCCCGGGGAACTGGTAACGGCCGTTTCCGTTCAACCCCTCGGGGGAGGCGGCAAATCCGCCTATTGTAAATTGCAGCTGCGGCGGGCGATGGCCATCTCGGTGGTAAGCGTGGCAGTGGCGCTCTGGATGGAGGGGGACCGCTGCGCCGATGCGGGAATCGGTATGGGCGCTGTGGCGGCCGTCCCCTGCCGGGCGGAGGCCGCGGCGGGGGCTCTGCGGGGGCGGTCGGTCGGAGAGGGGGAGATCGAGGCCGCCGCCGCCGCCGCGCGGGAGGAGGCCCGCCCCATCGACGATATCCGCGCTTCGGCGGATTACCGCCGGCGGATGTGCGGGGTCCTTGTCCGCCGTCTCTTGCGGAAGGCGCTGGGCCTCCCGGCGGCGCACATCCCCGCATGAACATCGGCCGCTTGTGCGCCCAGCAGTGGAGGTGACAACGCAATGCCGACCTATGACATATCCCTGACCGTGAACGGCGAGGCGCGAAAGGCCACCGTGAAAGGGGAGACGACCCTTCTCCGGGCGCTGCGCGAGCTGGGTCATGTGGATGTAAAGACGAGCTGCGAGGCGGGCGACTGCGGGGCCTGCGCCGTAATCCTGGACGGAGAGGCGGTGAACGCCTGCCTCGTCTTCGCCGCCCAGGCCGATGGATGCGAGATCGTGACTGTCCGGGGGATCGGCACCGAGGAGAACCTCCATCCCGTTCAGAGCCATATCGTCAGCTCGGGCGGGGTCCAGTGCGGTTTTTGCACCCCCGGGATCGTGGTGGCCGCCAAGGCGCTCCTGGACGAGAATCCCGACCCCACGATTGAGGACATCCGCCGGGGACTCGCGGGAAATCTCTGCCGCTGCACCGGCTATCAAAAGATCATCGAGGCGGTCACGGCCGCGGGTGAGGAGATGCGAAAGTGAGCCGGCGGGTCGAGGCCAAAGTCGTCGGCAAACGCCTTCCTTTCGTGGACGGCGTCGAGAAGGTGACGGGCGCGACGGAGTTCATCGCCGATCTGAAACTTCCGGGAATGCTGGTCGGAAAAGCGCTGCGCAGCCCCCACCCCCATGCGCGAATCCGCAACGTGGACGCCTCTCGGGCGGAGCGCCTCCCCGGCGTGCACGCCGTCCTGTCGCGGGACAACACCCCGGCGATCCGGTTCGGGATCAATCATAAGGATGAAACGGCGTTTTGCCGGGAGAAGGCGCGCTACATTGGGGACGAAGTGGCGGCCGTTGCCGCGGTTGACGAGGACACCGCCGAGGAAGCCCTCAGCCTCATCCGCGTGGACTACGAAGAATTGACCGCGCTTGCGGATCCCTTCGCCGCCCAGGAGGAGGGCGCCCCTCTCGTCCACGACGATATCCCCGGAAACATCGCCAACCAGTTTCACGTCGCGCGGGGAGATGTGGAGGGCGCTTTTCAAGACGCCGACGCCAAGTTTGAGGACGATTTTCACACCCACCTCGCGCACCAGGCCTATATCGAGCCCACCGGCTGCGCCGCGCAGTGGCACCCGGACGGAGGCGTCACCCTCTGGGGCTGCCTCCAGTCGGCGTTCGTCATCCGGACCTACATGCTCTCTCCGGTCATCGGGATGGACCCCGAAAAGTTCCGGGTGATTCAGACCAAGCCCGGGGGCGCGTTCGGCGGCAAGCTCGACGTGAAGGCCGCCCTCCTCACGGCCATGCTCTGCCGGGCCGCTCAAAGGCCGGTGAATTTTCTCCTCTCGCTCCGAGAGGATCTCATCAGCATGCGGCCCCGGATGCCGGTCCACCTATACTTACAATCCGCCTTTCGCTCCGACGGCATGCTGCTCGGCAAGCGGGTGAGAATCATTGCGGAAAACGGCGCGTACAGTTCCCTCTCGCCGGCCATCATGAGCTCCATCGCCCTCCGGACGGACAACCTCTACCGAACCCCGGCCGTGGAGATCGACGCCAAGCTCGTCTATACGAACGTTTGCCCTTCGGGCCAGATGCGCGGCTTCGGAAACGTACAGGCCACATTCGCCTGGGAGAGCCACCTGGACAATGTCGCCTCGGGGCTGGGAATCGATCCCGCCGAGCTCCGCCTGAAGAACTACACCGAAACCGGGGACGTTTCGATCCACGGCTGGAAAATCGCGAGCTGCGGCGTCGCCGACGCCACCCGTTACGTCATGAAGGAGTTGGACTGGAAAGCGAAGCGGGAGGACTCCTTAAGGTTCCGCGGCATCGGCCTGGCGAGCTGCATTCACGTTTCCGGGAACAAGGGGTTTGCCGTCGAGTTGGGACCGGACGACACCGAGCCCTCGAGCGCCGTCGTCCGGATCGGTGAGAACGGAAAGGTGGAACTTTGGTCGGGCGAGTCCGACCTGGGGCAGGGTTCCGCGAGCGCGATGGCGTACATCGCCGCGGAAGAATTGGGACTTCCGGTTGAGGACATTTCCGTCCCTCCGACCGACACGGGATACATGCCTTTCGGGTTCGGCGCCTTCGCCAGCCGAATTACCCTGATTGGCGGAAATGCCATGAAAATAGCGGCGGCGGACGCGAAAAGCGCGCTGCTGCGTGCGGCGGCCGAGGTGCTGGAAGCCGCCCCGGAGGAACTGGTGGTCGAAGGGCGGGAAATCAGCGTCAAGGGGCTGCCCGATCGGCGGGCATCGGTCGGGGAGGTTGTCCGGAACGCGGGCGGCCTGATTCAGGGGGAGGGCACCTGGCTGGCCGGGGGAGAGGTTCTCGATAAAAATAAGTTTGGAAATCCCTCGACGACCTATTCCTTCAGCACGCACGGCGCCGAGGTGGAGGTAGACGCCGAGACGGGTATCGTGACCGTGCTGCGGCTGGTCGCGGGGCACGATCCGGGCCGGGTAATCAACCGGTTGGGCTCGGAGGGCCAGGTCGAGGGAGGCGCCGTCCAGGCGATGAGCTTTTGCATGATGGAGGGGCTCGCGCCGGAGGCGTGCCGAATTCGCGGGGCGAACTTCCACGATTACTTGATGGCCACTTCGATGGACGCGCCGCCGGTCGACCATGCCTTTTTCGAGACAATCGACCCGCACGGCCCTTACGGCGCGAAGGGCCTGGCGGAGACGGCGATCAATCCCACTTCCGCCGCCATCGCGAACGCCATCTTCCACGCGGTAGGCGCGCGGGTCCGCTCCCTTCCGATCACGCCCGAGCGGATGCTCGAGGCCATCGAGGAGGCGGGAAATCGCCGCACCTGATTCCGGATTGCACGATTCTGATTGATGGCGTGGCCGTGGTGGCCGAGTAGCCGAAAAATTTCCCCGAGCGAAAAGGAGGTTTTCTTTTGTACATGAACCCCGACAGCATTCGGACCGCTTACCCGTCTGCCTGGCCGCAATATCCCTTCAACGAAACCCCTCCCACGCCCGAGCAGTCGATTCCCCGGTATGGAATATTTTCGGAAATGGATGTCCGCCTCGGCATGCGCGACGGAATCAAACTGGCGGCGGACATCTTCCGTCCCTGGGCGCCCGGTGAGAAGTTTCCCGCCCTGGTCGCTTGGTCCCCCTACACCCGCCAGCTTCAGGGAACGCTCACCCCCTTGGGCCAAAATGAAGCCGGCCTGACGGAATTCTGGGTCCCGCGCGGCTACGCCCACATCATTGTCGACGTCCGGGGCTCGAACGATTCGGAGGGAGCCTGGGATTTTTATGGTCCGGATGAACAGGAAGACCTGGCGGAAACCATCGAGTGGGCGGCGGCCCAGCCCTGGTGCAACGGTCGGGTGGGAATGGTTGGCTGCTCCTATTTCGGGCGGAGCCAGATCCTGGTGGCGGGGGGCCACCGCCCCCCCAGCCTCAAGGCCATATTCCCCTATGACGCGGCCACGGATGCCTATCGGGATACTTCATTTCACGGAGGGATTCCCCAGGATGGATTCTTGAGAGGATGGTTCGCCAATCTTTCCTATTTGAATTTATGGGGGGGGCGCCTGAAGGATCCTTCCGGTTTTGAACACCATATCCGGACAATGCTGGGCCTCAAATATCCATTGGATTGCGAATATTACCAAGAGCGCTCCTCCTGGCCGCGCCTTGATAACATCAACATACCCGCGTACTTCGGCTGCGACTGGCAGTTCTACGCCCTGCACCTGCGCGGGGCCTTCAGCGGATGGGAGGCCGTGAACAATGTGCCCAAGCGGATGCTGGTCGGCCCCCAGCCCAGACCCCGCCGCCCCTTCGCCAACTATCATTTCGAAGCCCTCCGCTGGTATGACCGCTGGCTGAAGGATCTGGACACCGGGGTGATGGAGGGCCCGCCCATCCAGCTTTATATTCAAGGGGAAAATACCTGGAGGTCGGAGAACGAATGGCCCCTGGCCCGCACCGAGTGGCGGGATTTCTTTCTGGGAGGGGAATCCGGGACCCCTGAGGGAAGCCTGTCGGAAACGGCCGGTTCGGATGCCGAGCGGTCCTATGACTACGATCCCAACAGCAACGAAAGCCGGTACGGGAATCCGCGCCTGATTTACCGCTCGGAGCCGATGGCGAAGCCGATGGAGGTGACCGGGCCGGTCGTTTTGAATCTGGTGGCGCAGTCCTCGGCGGCGGATACGGACTGGTTCGTCCAATTCATGGACGAAGACCCTGACGGCAATGCCACCGTCCTCACGAAAGGATGGCTCCGTGCCTCCCACCGGGAACTGGACCCCGGGCGTTCCCGCCCGTGGCAACCTTGGCATTCCCATACCCGGCAACTCCCCCTCACCCCGAACCAGCCCGAGGAGTTCGCCATCGAGATCATCTCCACCTGCAATGTGTTTCTGCCGGGCCATCGAATCCGCCTGGAAATCGCGAGCTGCGACTCCGTGGCCGACAATTTTTTCTGGTATCACGCAGCCCTCGGCATCAAGGCCCGGAACACGATTCTTGAAGGAAAAGCCGCCTCCCGTCTCCGGTTGCCTGTGATTCCGCGCTGAGGGCGTGTCACTGCATTTACTCTCCTCTGGGCATTCGAAGATTGGCTTGCGCAATCGGGGCGAGCCGGGAACCCGTGATGCCGTGCGAATCGCTGGGCCGAGAACCATGAGGGGCCGAATATGGCCGTAAAATCCGGTTCCAAGCCAGCCCCGCGCATCCAGGTGGAGGAGCATTTCGTTCAGGGTCCGGACCCGGGAGTCCGCCTCCACATCCGGGAGAAGCGCCCAGCCGGCCTTCGGGATACGAAGCCCGATTCGACTCTTCTTTTCGTCCACGGCCAGAGTCTGCCGGCTCCGGTGGCGTTCGACTTTCCGGTTCCCGGCTATTCCTGGATGGATTACGCCGCAAGCCGGGGCTTCGACGTCTTTGCCCTCTCGGTGCGGGGCTACGGCCTCTCCACCCGGCCGCCGGAGCACGATCAAGGCCCCGCGGCGAATCCGCCCGCCGTTCGGGGCATGACCGCGGTCCGCGATATCGGAGCCGCCGTAAATTTTATTTACAGGAAAAAGGGGGTGGATCGGCTGAACTTGCTGGGCTGGTCCTGGGGGACCACCACGACAGCCGCGTTCGCGGCCGCGAATCCTAAGCGCGTCGGGCGGCTGGTCCTTTATGCGCCTTTTTACGCCTATGCCGATCCGAGAACAGCCGCCTTATATGAGGACCCGGGCAACCCGGGCCGGCTCAACCCCGCCATGGGGGCTTGGCGCTGGGTGACGGAGAAAAGCCAGCGGGGGGAGTGGGAAGGGAGCATCCCGCGGGGGAAGCGCAACCTTTGGCGGGAGGAGCGGGCCGCGAAGGCCTATTGGAAGGAGCAGCTTCGCTACGACCCGAAGGGCCAGCGCCGGCGCCCGCCCGGCGTTCGGGTTTCCAACGGCCCCATGGCGGACCGATATGACCGGACGCGAAACATTCCTTCATATGACGCCTCCCGGATTCGCTGTCCCGTCCTCCTCATCGTGGGGGATCACGACCACACCTCCCTCGATGCCGAAGTGTCGGGTTTGTACAAAGCGCTCACGAAAAGCGCCGGGAAGCGCCACATCGTCCTCGGTGACGCCACGCACTATGCCCAGTTTGAGAGGCGCCGCGAGGAGCTTTTCGGCGAGGTTCAGCTCTTCCTGGAGGGCTGATTCCGGGGAGGCGGCATTCATTCTGCCAAACAAATGGCATGACCCGGTTTGGGAAATGGCCTTCAGGAGGAATTTTCTTCGTGCTTTTTTGAAGCAGGATGGCGCGAAGTTTTGGGGATACATCCTCCTCTCGCGTTATCGCGTTCGTTCTTTGTCCTCGAACACTTGGCACACCACGGCGCTGTCGAGAGGGCCGTGGCCCGCGCGCACGGCTTCCTTGTAGATTGGAAGACTCGCCCGGCCGAGAGGTGTATGGGCCCCGGCGCGTTTCGCGAGGAGAAGCCCCAGGCGCATGTCCTTCATGAGTATGTCCAACGAGCTATCCGGATCGGAGTAGCGCCTCCGGACCATTCGCGGGCCGCGAACTCGCAGTTGGTGGCTGTTTACCGCGCTGCGCTGAAGAATGTCGAGCAGACGCTCGCCGGGCACTCCGGCGCGTATTCCCACGCGGAGGGACTCGGCGATAGCGCATCGCTCCATGCAGGCGAGGTAGTTGATAACCACCTTGAGGGTGGCGCCCATTCCCGTCGGGCCGCAGTAAACGTGGTCGGAGAGCATCCGGCCGAAAAGGGGCGCCAGCTTCCGGTAAACTTTCTGGCTCCCCCCCACGAGGAAAAGTCCTTTTTTGTCCGCCACGTTACGGCTGTTCCCGCTCACGCAGCCATCCAGGAAATCCACTCCTTTCGCGCGGCAAAGTTTTTCGAGCCGGCGGGCGTCTTCGGGATCGGCGGTTGTGGTGTCGATCACCGCTTTGGGCGCTTTGCCGGAGGAAAATGCGAGAAAGCCGTTCTTTCCGCGGGCGGCCTTGAGCGAGATTTTTGAGTTCGGAAGGGAGAGAAAAAGCAACTCCGAGGATTCCGCCACCTCGCGGGGGGCAGCGAGGGGTATCCCCCCCGCCCGTTTGAACCGCTTGCGGGCCGCTTCAACCGGATCCGTCCCCGAAACGGTGAATCCGTCCCGGAGAAGGTTCCGGGTGAAGGCAATGCCCATTTGGCCCAGCCCGACGAAACCGATCAGCCATTTTTTCGGGACGCTTCTCGCCATATCTCATCTCCGCAATGAGGCAAAAGAATGAAGAGCTGAATGGTTGCAATTCCGGCCGCCGCTCACCCGAATTTCCCCGAACCGCCCGGGCGCCGCCGGTTTCGGTTTCGTTCGGGTGCGGCCGCGGGGGAGTCGAAGCGGCGCCGTTTCATTTCTGAACATCGCAGTATATTGCGCCGGATGCAAATTGCGCGGCCCCGTCACCATGTTCCGCCGAATAAAGTTTCCTCTCCGATGAGATGGGCGGTTATCCGAAGGGCGCCTCCGCAAAACGGACGCTCTCTTTTCTTGGGAGGACGCTTCCCGCCGCCTTTTCCCCCGGGACCGGAAATCTCCTCCGGATTTCATGTCGTTGACGGACGAAAATTCCGGGCCTATATTGAATCCCATCATTTTTTTCGATTGCCATCACCCTCACGCTCGTCTCGCTTCATGCGCCGGTGCGTGTTTTCTGGAATTCAAGATGGACGATGTGCAAAAAACGGTGCTGGAGAAACTGGACCTGGAGGGCGTTGTCCGCCTCACGAGCGAGCTGGTCAAGATTCCGAGCGTTACGGGAACCCCAGGCGAGACGGATGTCGCCCTCCACCTGGCCAACGAGGTGAAAAAGCTCGGATTTGCGCCCAAGCTGTATGAGGTGAGAGGGTTCAACGTTCCGGCGCCGGGGCGGCCGAACGTGGTTTTCCGCTTGAAGGGAAGCGGCGGCGGGCCGACCCTCATGTTCAACGGCCACCTCGATACTGAGCCCGTCCCGCCGGGTTACGAGGATATTGGAGAAGATCCCTTCAGCGGCCGCGTGGATGAGGACGGCTATGTATACGGCATCGGCACGATAAACATGAAGTGTTCCGTCGCTGCCTTCGTATATGCCATCAAAGCCTTGCGCGATTCGGGCGCGCCGCTGAAAGGAGATATCGTATTCACCGCGGCCATCGGCGAGATGGAATACGGGCTCGGCACGAGATACCTCCTCCAATGCGGCATCACGGCGGACATGGTGATCAGCGGGGAGCAGACGGACCTCGGCATCTCGCCCCTTCACGTCAGCGCTTATGATTTCAGCATCAGGCTCAAGGGGAAGCCGACGCATATCGCTTTCCCCGAAATGGGCGTCCACGTGGCTCCCGCGATGGCCGATGCGGTGAAAGCGATCACCGGGATGAAAATCACGTACAACGAGAAAAAATATAAGGACATTCTTCCGCCTCGCGTGAACATTTCCTATGTGAAAGGCGGCCTGGAGTACAAGACGGGTCTTTTCATGGACGAGTGCACGATCAGTATGTGCGTGCGGACGCCCGTCGGGCCCACCCTCGAGTCCATCACCGATGACATCGAGGCGGTTTTGGGAAAACTGAGGGAAAGCGATCCCCGCGTTTCTATCGACCTGCTTCCCTTGAATCCGCAGGCCCCCTTCAATCCCGCCTTCGAGGTTACTCTCAAGGAGGCGGTGGTACAGGCGGTGCGGCACGCGCATATAAAAGTGCGGGGGAGGGAACCGGAACTTTTTTTCCATCACGGGTATCTGGACACGGGCCACATTCAGCACGCTTTGGGAATTCCTGCGGCCATCTGCGGGGTGGGGGGGAAGGCCGGGACCAGCTCCTTCGCCCCGCCCGAGCGCGTCCTCCGGAGCGAAATCGAGGACGCCGCCCGGATATATACGCTGGCGGCCCTGGACCTTTGCTCCAAGGACATGGAGGAGCTGGAGCCCTTCCACAAGATTCCTCTGGATCCGGAGAAGTTTGACACCTCCTTTTGAACTGCGGTGCGGGGGCTCCCAAATCATAGCCGCCGGCCGTACCTTTCGCTCGACTTCGTGACGACCTCTTGACGATTGAGGAATTGGCTGATCTGCTGGGGGTCAAGGTATCCTGGCTCTACGCCAGACCTCGGCCCAGCGGATTCCCTTCCTCAAGCTGGGCGGCAGGCTACGGTTCAGAAGGGCGGATGTGGAGCGTTGGCTTGAGGAACGCGCAACCCAACCTATGGTCAGAAATTCGCCGAGCAATGGGTCGAGACGAATTTTGAAATCAAGGCACTAAGCTAAATGGTATGCTGAATGCTTTCATTTTCGTAGGTGAGGACTTGCCGAGGTAACTTCTCATGGGAATTCTTCGAAAATTGTTTGGCGGAGCAGCGGGTGTCCGCGAAGCGATGCATGAAACATACGAAAAGTTCTCGAAAGAATTCGACCTTGGGCAAACAGGAGAGTTTCACGAAATTGCTAAATTGACGGACAAGGGGAAAGCCATTCTTACTGCAACAATCCAAGCGCGATATCTCAAGGAATGGCAACTCAGCGATTGCCTTTTGCTTGCATTGGTGTTTCCTTCGATTTCTGAATTAACGAACTGGACAATCGATTTCGAAGCAAGCCGCTTTTTCAGGAAAAGAGACTATCGTTCGCATCTGATTCAATTGGAGATGAGGAATTTGTTGTCAAGTGACCACCTTGCATCCGCACAAAGGCGACTGGACAAATTATTTGGTGTATCAGCAAGGGAAGTAGGAATTCGACTAGCTAGTGATGCCACAAGGGCCTTGAAAAACCAGAATATTCTAAATGCGCTAAACTAGCTTGGCGCCGATTTAAAAATTGATATCGACACTTTTTCAGACGACGAATTTATGAAATACGAAATTGAGTGTATAGTTTTGCTGATGTTTCTGACTAACTTTTCGTGTCACGGTCCGATTGACGATCAGAATTTAAGGGATTTAGTTTTGGACGCGTTCCATCAAGAAATGTATTCCTATTTGAAAGAAGCCGGTCTTTCGGAAGGAGCACTTAATGATTTTGAAGGCAGATTGGCCGCCAAGTATAAGCGGTATTATGAATTATTCAACAAGGTTGCCTCAAAAGAAATTGGGCAGAAGTGGTTGGCAATGAAATGCTAAAGAATTTGCTTCCGTCGAAATTTCATAACAATGTTTTCCTTGTAACGATTCTAGTAACCTTAGCAGCTGACCACATAAAAAATTTAAAGACCTTATTAAAGGAACAAGAGATCACTCTTGACAATCCGTTTAATCCAGGTGTGTCAGGATGAAGAAATTTCTGATTGCGTAGGAGTATTAATCCATGGGCACCATCTGCCAGAAGACGGGCAAGCGCGGGACGGTCTGGGAGATCGACTACTACGACCGTAACGGCAGGCGTCACTGGGAAACCATCCGCACGTCGAAGTCGGATGCCGTCGCCGCCCTGCGCGATTGCGCCTGTAAGAAATTGATCTCCTTGGCGGGAACGCGTGGGAGTCGAACCCACCTGCGAGGTGTCTAGTCCCGCACACTGGATTTGAAGTCCAGGCGGCACACCAGCACCGATGCGCTCCCGCCATGAGAATACAACGGCGGCCCAAGCCGGGAAAAGCCTCGCCCGGGTTGATGCGGAATTCCTGCCCAAGCGTATAGAGCCGGTTTATTCCCCAAAAGTATTCTCGTGCGGCGGAACCGTAGAGGCCGGCCTCCCCCATCCGACAAATCCTCGGGATATGGTTCGATGATCGTCTGGTTCCCCAAAGCGCTGTTTCCGGTCCGGCGGAGGTATTTTTCCATTTGCCGGGTGACCGCGCCGAGGGCATCCGCGCGTGGGGAGGCGTGGCGACGGTCGCCCGCCGACTGCGGGCGTTAATGGTCAACGGCGGCCTATGTTACACTGGCGTCGTCTCATACGGAGGTGACCCATGCCGAGCGTTATCGCCGAGATTGAGGAGAAGTTCCGGTCGCTGAGTACGGAGGACAAGGCGGAGCTGATCCGCTCCCTCATCGCCGAGCTGGACTGCCCGGCCGATGCCGATGCCGAACGCGCGTGGCTGGACGAGGCGAAGAGGCGCCACCGCGAGCTTGCCGAGGGCAAGGTCGAGCCCGTTCCGGCCGACCGCGTTTTTGAGAATCTGCGCTCGCGCCTCAAGGAATGAAGCTGGAATTCCACCCGGAGGCGGAACGGGAACTCATCGAGGCGGCTGTCCGCTACGAGCTTCAGGTGCCGGGCTTGGGCGAGCGCTTTGGCGAAGAGGTGCGAGAGGCTGCGGATTTTCTTCTGGAGCATCCCGAGATAGGTCGTCCGGTTGAGCCGGATCTCCGCCAGTTGGTATTGAGCCGCTTCCCCTTTACGCTCATCTATGCGGTACCACCGGAAACGATTCACATCCTGGCCATCGCCCATCATAGACGCCGGCCAGGCTATTGGCGATCGAGAGTCGCCCGCTGACGAGGGCCGTTTATACACATTTGATCTTTTATTGAACTTTGTCTCCCCCTACCTCTCCCCGTGCTCGTAAAACCCTTTTCCCGTTTTTCTCCCCAGCCAGCCCGCCGCCGTCAGGCGGCAAAGAAGCGGCGGCGGGCCGAAGCGGCCCTCGCCCAGCTCGTTCGCCATCGAGAGGGAGACGAACTCCTGAACGTCCAGCCCGATGAGGTCGAGCAGGGTGAGGGGGCCCATCGGGTGGCCGAGCGCCATGTGGACGGCTTTGTCCATGTCCTCCCGCGAGGCGAGGCCGTCGTCGAAGGCCTGGACCGCCTGGTTGAGATAGGGAACGAGGAGGCGGTTCACGAGAAAGCCGGGCCGGTCCTTCACCGGCACCGGGGTCTTTCCGATGCGGCGGCAGAAGGCGAGGCCGAATTCGGCCGTTTCGGGGGATGTCTGGACCGCCTCGACCGCCTCGACGAGCCGCATCGCGTAGGGAGGATTGAAGAAATGGAGCCCGAGGGTGCACTCGGGCCGCGTCGTCTGGGCGGCCATGGCGCTCACCGAAAGGCACGAGGTGTTCGAGGCGAACCGGGCTTCCTTCTTGACCCGGGCGTCCAGCTCGCGGAAGAGGGCGAGCTTGACCTCCAGGTTCTCGACCACCGCCTCGATGACGAGGTCGCAGTCGGCGAGGCTCCGGAGCGCCGTGGAGCCCTGGATCCGGGAGAGGATTTCCGCTTTCTCCTCTTCCTCCATCTTTCCCCTTTTGACCGCCCCCTCCAGGTTCTTGCGCACCCGCCCCATGCCGGCTTCCAGGGCACTCTCCTCCATCTCGACGCCGAACACTTCCAGCCCCGCCGTGGCGCACACCTGGGCGATCCCGCTTCCCATGGTGCCGAGGCCGAGGACGCCCACCTTTTTTACCGCCTCGGCGGACGCTTCCCCGGCCCCCGTCTCCCGCGGCGCGGTATCGCCGGGCTCGGGTTCGGCCACCCCGAAAACGCCCGCCTTTTTGTAGGCGTAGAATCCTCGGCCCGCTTTCGTTCCCAGGTGCCCCGCGTCGATCATTTTCTCGACGAGGGGAGGCGGGAAAAACCGCGGGTCTTGAAGCTGGCCGTAGAGCGAACGGGCCACGCTCCAGAAGACGTCGAGCCCCTCGATGTCGAGCAGGCGCATGGGCCCCATCTTCTGGCCGAGGCCGAGGCGGATGGCCGTGTCGATGTCCTGGGCCGTGGCGTACCCCGTCTCGACGAGGCGGATGCAGTCGTTCTGAAACGGAACGAGGAAAAGGTTCAGGATGAAGCCCGGCGAATCCTTCACCCGGATCGGCACCTGCCCCGCCCCTTCGAGGAAGGAAACCGCCGCGGCGACGGTCTTCTCGCTCGTGGCGCGCCCGGGCGCCACTTCCACCAGCTTGTTCAGGGCGGCGGGAAGGCAGAAGTGGGTTCCGATCACGCGATCGGGGCGCCCCGAGGCGGCGCCCATGTGCGTGACGGAGAGGGTGCTCGTGTTGGTGGCGAGGATGGCCTCCTTTTTCAGGATGCCGTCCAGCTTTTTGAAGAGCGCGCTCTTGGCGGCCCGGTCCTCGGAAATGGCCTCGATCACGATATCGCAGTCCGAGAGCGCTTCGATTTCCGTCGTTCCCGGCATCCGGCCCAGGATGGCCTCCCTCTCCCCGGGGGAGGTTTTCCCTTTTGCGACGCCCGCGCCGAGGAAGGCCCGGACCCGGCCCATTCCCTCCTCGAGGAGGCTCTCCCCCGCCTCGCAAACCACCGTCTCCACCCCCGCCCGGGCGCACACGATGGCGATGTTCGAGCCCATGGTCCCCAGGCCGACCACACCCGCCTTTTTCCCGTTCATATCAGCCTCACGCCGGAACGAATGCGCTTTTGCCCTTTCGCGTGGAATCCATTTCAGGTCCCCGCCCGCGCGTTTTGCGCCGCATGCTGAAGTCCGAGCACTGCGTGGTCGCGGAATGGGGGCCGATTCCTTTGTAGGTCCGCCCCTCCCCGGGTGTCAAATCCGGCGGGAATGTCCGGGGACCGGCTTCGGGTATTTTCCTCATTTTCGGTACAATCGAAGCGCCGGACTGTGGCCGCCGCATGGGGGCGCGGTCTTCCGGGGGAAAGGTCATGCCGTTATCCGAAGAAAAAGTATCGGCTCTGATTGAGGAGTCGGCCGGCGGGGGCGCTCCCGCCCAGCTCGCCGGAGAGGACTTGAGCGGGCTCGACCTCGGTGGATTTCCTCTCGCCGGAGCAAACCTGCGGGGGGCCGTCCTGAAGGGCGCCTCCCTGAGAGAAGCCGACTTGTCGGATGCCGACCTGCGGGAGGCCGACCTTCGGGATGCGGATCTGGAGGATGCCCTGCTGGCGGACGCCAATCTATTGGACGCGGATCTTTCGGGCGCGATCCTGCGGGGGACGAACCTTGTCGGAGCGATCCTGGAGGGGGTGGATTTCGAGGAAGCCGACCTCGAAGGCGCGAAGTTTTTGTAAAATTTGGTTCTGATCCGGATGAAATCGGGAGAATCGCCGGGCTGTATTTTCAGGGGAAAAATCGCCCCCTCAGTCGTAGACGGTTTCCATGTAGTGTTCCGCGTTCACGATCGCTTCGATGACGGTGGGGCCCTCCGCCGCCATCGCTTTTCGCAGCTCCCGATCGAGCTCCCCGGGACCGCGCACCCCCACCGCCGGCACGCCGAAATAGTGGGCCGGCGGGCCGGGGTGGCCCGCCGATGAAAGCGCGGTGCCGTAAAAGGGGAGGCTTTGCCGCTCCTGCTTGACCTGGATGAGGGAGAGCCAGCTGTCGTCGAGCACCACGACGGGAAGCGCGATCCCGAGCCGTTTCGCCGTGACGAGCTCGCCGCAGGTCATCTGGAAACAGCCGTCCCCCACCATGGCGACGACAGGAAGATCGGGCCGCGCCAGCTTCGCCCCGATGGCGGCCGGGAGGCCGAAGCCCATCGAGGACCAACCGTTTGTGATGAGGAAGGTGCGCGGCGCGTGGGCGGTCCACTGGCTTGCGATCTGATGGGTGTGGGCGCCCACGTCGAAGGTGAGGATGCCTTCCCTCGGGAGCGCCTCGCGCACGGTGTCGATGGCCTGGTGGACGGGGAAGCCTTCCGCGGCCGGGCGAAGCGATTCCTGGAACTTCTCCTTCTGCCGGAGGGCCGCTTCCGCCGCCCACTCGTTTTCCCCGGGCGCGAGGCGGACCATCCGATCGAGGGAAGCGTCGAAATCCCCGATCACTTCGTGGGCGATTTGCACCGAGCCGTCCGTGTCGGCCGGTTCAATATCCACGTTCACCAAGGGGACCGGCCCGATCCATTGCTCGAATTCCACCTCGATGGTGTCGTAGCCGAGCCCGACGATGAGATCCGCGCCGCGAAGAAACGCGCGCTGCACCTGGCGCCGGGATCGCTCGATGCACCCGATTGAAAGCGGATGGTCTTCGTCGATCATCCCCTTGGCCATGGTGGTGGTGGCGAAGGGGAGCTGATGATTTTCGATGAAAGCCTTGAGTTTTTCCGGGTTTTTCGAGCGGAGCGCGGTGAGCCCGAGGACCGCCACAGGCCGCTTCGCCGCCCGGAGGATCTCGCCGAGCCTTTCGACCGCCGCATCCGGGGCGGGCTTCATTTTCTCGCCGCCGGGCGCGCTGGGCGCGCTTCCCCCGGCGGGCGCGAGGGATACGTCCTCGGGAAGGTCGAGATGGACCGGCCCGTACGGCTCGCTCATGGCGAGGCGGATGGCCGTTTCCACTGTCGTTGCGACGTTTCCCTCCCGGAGGGGGAAAGTCCCCTTGGTGATGGGCCGGAAGAGGCCATGGTGGTCGATGTACATCTGGATTCGGCGGCCGATCTGGTTCGCCGGAAGGTCGCAGGTAAGCGCAATCAGGGGGGAGCGGTCGAGGTAGGCGTCCCCCACCCCGGTGGTGAGGTTTGTCGCGCCCGGTCCGAGGGTGGAAATACAAAAGCCGGGGGATCCGGTGAGGCGTCCCATGACGTCCGCCGCGAAACCCGCCGAGCCCTCGTGCGCCGTGAGGACGAATTCGATTCCGCCCCGCCGCATCGCGTCCATGAAGGGGATGACGTTTCCGCTCGGGATGCCGAAGCCGTGCGTCACCCCGGCGTCCTTCAGCATTTCCACGATGAGATCGGAGTTGGATTCGCTCACTCGGCTCGCCCCGGGCGCGCGGGGGAGGCGGCCGCGCGGTAGATGTTGATGATGTCCTTGAGAAGGGCCGCCGCGGCGATCCCCACCCGGCCGAAGCCGCAGACGATGAGCCGGATCCTATCGGCCATCAATGAACCCTCCTCGGGTTTTTGGGGAAATGGAGGCACTTTCCGGATTCACTCCATCTCATGCCATGCACCGCCAGAAGGGTCAAGGAGGCCGCGGGATTTCCCGGGCGGGGATCGAGTCTTGCCATGGGCGTTCGAAAGTTGTCAGATGAGGCATCGATTGGTGGTGATTCTGTCGAACCTCCGCGCGGCTTGGCGGCCCGCCCCGCCGGCTTGGTTTTCCCTCCACCCCCGGGAACCCGGCTCGAACCGGGAGGGAGCGATTCGCATGGCGGCATCCCCGAAAAAATTTCTCTACTGCGGCCCTTTCCGCCGCCTCGAACCCTTGCTCGCCCCCATGCTGGAAAGGCTCGGCGAGGGAGACCGGATGCGGCGGCGGCGCGTTCTCGTCATCTCGAACCGCCTCCGGGAGCATCTTCAGGAGCGCCTTGCCCGGCAGGGCGCCTTCGCCGGGGTTTCGTTTCTCACCCTCAAGGATTTGGCCGAGGAGATCGCCCTGGGGGATCTTCAACGCGCCCGCCTGAGTCCCATCTCCCGGTTGGGCGCCGCCGCGCTGGCCGGCCGGGTCCTTCGTGAGGGGGCTTCGCGCCTGGGGCCCCTGCGCGATGCCGCCGCGATCGACGGCTACGGCGAATCCCTCCTCGCCACGCTGACCGACTTGGCCGAGGCGGGAATGCGGCCGGGCGACATCCGCTTTTCGAGCGGATTCCCAAAAACCGGGCGGGCATTGCTGAAGGATTTGTCCCTTCTCGCCGAAATCTATGAGAAGGGCCTGGCCGCCTGCGGATTTTATGATGATGGCCTTCTCTTTCTCCGCGCCTGCGAGCGGGCCGAGGCCGCCCCGCCCCGGGTTTCCACCATCGTTTACGGATTTTCCGATATGAACGCCCTCCAGCGGCGCCTCCTCTCGGCCTGCATCCGGGAGGAAGACGCGATCGCCTTCCTCCCCGCCGACCCCGAGGCGCCCGCCTGCGCCTACGCAATGCCTTTTCTCGAATGGATGGAGGGCCAAGGGTTCGAGCGGGAAGAGCTTCCGGATGGGGAGGCGGGCCCGTTCGATAGACTGGCGGCGAATCTTTTCGGCGATGAAACCCGGGTCCGGCTTGAGGAAGATTCCCTCGCCGTGGTTTCGGCCCCGACGGAAAGCCGGGAAATCTACGAGTTGACTCGGGAGATTTTGTATAGCCGGACGCCGGCGAGGGCCGGGGGGGAGCCGTCTTCCGTGCGGGAGACCGGTATGATTCTTCCCGCCGCCGGGAAATATGAAAGGCTGATTTTAGAAACCTTTCGTTCATTGCGGGTTCCGGCGGAATCGGGAGGAAGGGCGCGCCTCGCCGATCTTCCCGCCGGGCGGATATTTCTCCGGATGCTTGCGCTCAAGGAAAGGGGCTATCCCCGCGAAGAGGTTATTCGGTTTTTGGCCGACGCCAATTTTACGGGCTCGCGCTCTTTTCTCTCCGCGCCGGAGATTTCGGACGGCCTTTCCCCCGCCTCCCTCCCCTCGCAGTGGGAGTACCTATCAAGAGGCTTCCTGTTTCTCTCGGGGGAGGAAGCGTGGCGCGCCTCGCTGAAGGGCGAGACGGAGGAGGCGGGCCGGAGGGGCGATTCCATTCGCCGGGGTATCGCCCGCAGTCTCTCGCATGCCCTGGAAGTTCTTTTCAAGCGGCTGGGCGCATTTCCGGAGCCGGCGCTTCCCTCTGTTCATGCTGCCCGCGCGCTCGAGGCGTACGGAGAGATGACGGATGGATTGCGGGACAGCGGGGCGCTGGCGGATTCCGTCAAGGCGGTTGGAGCGCTCGATCCGATTCTCGGCGATATCGGGGCGGATGCGTTCCGCGAATGGGCCCGGAAGGCCCTCGCGGGCGCCTCCGTGCGCCCGGTGGACGACGGCAATCCCGGCGGGGGCGTCTGTCTTCTCACCATGCTTGATGCGCGGGGGCTTTTTTTCGACACCGTGGCCATTCCCGGGCTCGCGGAGGGCGTGTTCCCCTCGGCGGGGGGGGAGGATCCGCTTCTGCCTGATCTCTTGCGGGAGAAAGTGAACCGCGCCCTCGGCCGGAAAAAGGGGGACCCGGGCGCCGGGCTTCCCCCGAAGGGCGCGCGGTCGGCGGAGGAACGGTTTCTTTTCTGGACCGCCATCCAGGCGGCGGCCCGCCGCATGATCCTCGGCTTCTCGCGGGGCGGGGCGGGAGGGCTGCCCGAAAGCGCGCCCAGCCCGTTTTTGAACCATCTTGCGGCGGCCCTGGAAGGGGATCCGGGCGAGGAGGTGGATCTCGCCGGGCGAATTCAAGGACGATACCGCGCTGCCCCGCCCTCCCTGGACGTTTCCGTCATCCGGGAAATGCCCGCCGGCATTTTGGAGTGGGATCTGGCCCGGATGCTCGTTCCGCCCGGGGAGATGGAAAAGGGCGCGCTGGGGTACCTCGATCGCCTGTATCCCCAGTTCGAGCGAAAGCGGATGGCCCTGGCCGCGCGTTGGAAGCGGGATGCGCTCACGGCGCACGACGGAATACTGACCGAGCCGGATCTGCTCGAAAAGATCGGGGAACGAGGCGGGTCCGCCCGCCGCCCCGTTTCCGTTACGGATATCGAGACATTTTTCCGCTGCCCCTACCGGTACGCGCTCTCGAAGATCTTTCGCGTGGAGGCCAGGGTCGAGGCGTCTCCCCCCCTGGAGGCCGAGCCTGATGTGCGGGGCCGCCTTTTCCATGATGCGCTGCGCCTTTTCTATGAGAAGGTCATCGAAATGAAAACGGGCCTCTCGCATATGACGCCCGCGGTGCGGAGGGCCATCCTGAAAGAGTCGGTGGCCCGAGCCTTCTCGCGCTCCGGGGAAGAAGGCGAAGCCCTTCTTCCCCTTCCGTGGCGCTTGCTTCAGGAACGGATACGCCAGGATCTCGGCGCCTTCCTCGGCTTGGTTTCCGAGCATGGCGGGGATTGGCTCCCCTTGGAAACCGAAGGCTCGTTCGGCCGGGCGGGGGTCCCTCCCCTGGAGATCGATCTGGCGGAAGCGGGGCGGCGCATCTTTTTGAGCGGGCGGTACGATCTTCTTGAATATCGGGGGGAGGATGAATACCGCTACGTCGATTTCAAGAGCGGGAAGCGGTTCGGCAAGCAAACCCCCGGCCTCGAAGGGGGGACCCGCCTTCAACTCGATCTGTACGCGAGGCAGGGGAAGCAGCGATTTGGCGGGGGTGCCAGGGTGGAGGGCGCCTACGCCTTCGTGAGCGAGAGGGGGGGGTACGGGGTCCATCATGTCGATCCCGATACGGTGGAAGCGCGGCGCGGGGATGTGGATAGGCTGCTCTCGTATTTTCTTCGCGCCGCCGAGGAGGGAGCGTTTTTCCCCACGCCCTCCCGGAAAACGTGCGCCCGCTGCGATTTCGTCCCCCTCTGCGGGCCGGAGCGCATCGAGCGGGCCGGCCGCAAGGCGGGAGACCGCCTTCGGGCGGAGTTTCAAGGCCTTCAGGATGCGGTCCCATGAGCCGGCCCCTCATCGATCAGGCAGAGCGCGACCTCGCGGCGCGGTGGACGGAAGGGCCCCTCCTCGTCGAGGCGGCCGCGGGAACCGGCAAGACCCGCCTCCTCGTCGATCGGGTGCTCCATCTCGTTAAAGAGAAGAAAGTCCCCCTCCGCCAAATCGCGGCGATCACCTTCGCCAACAAGGCCGCGGCGGAGCTTCGCGAGCGCATCCGCGCCCGGTTGCAGTCGGAAAGGAAACAGGCCCGGGAACGCGGTGAGGCTTCCGCCGAGGTGGAAGCGGCGCTCGGGCAGATCGACGGCGCCCCGATCTCCACCATTCACGGATTCGCCCTTGCCCTCTTGCGGGAGCGGCCGCTCGATATGGGGCTCCCGCCGGGGGTGGGGGAGATTGACCTCTACGGCCAGGAAGAACTTCGGGATCGTATGTGGAAGGATTGGCTGGGAGAGCGTTTCGCGGCGGGCGATCCCGCGCTCGGGACCTGTCTGGAGTTGGGATTCCGCGTCGATCAGCTTGCGCCGCTGCGCGACGCGCTTCTTTCATTCCCCGGTGCCTACGATGCATTCCCGAGGCCGGAAAATCTCTCGGCCGCCGCGTTGAAGGAGCGCATCGGCGCGGCGTTCCGGCGCTGGCGCACCTTCTCCGAGAAGGCTTGCGGGGATTGGACCGACAAAGCATTCCTCGAGATCGAAAGGGTCGGGAGATGGGCCGAGGGCCTCACGGCCGAGTCCGTCCCATCCCTCCTGCGGGCGCTTTGGGACCCGTTTCATTTTAACAAGAGGGTGGGTTCCCCCCGGTTATGGCAGGGGAAAGAGAACCTGAGGGCGTTTCGGGACGGGTTTGATCATTTCATCGAGTCGGCCCGCGCGGAGGTGAGCCACGAGATCCTGGCCCTTCTCACGGGATCCTTTCTGAATTTCGCTTCCCGGTACGGGCGGGCCTGCCGGGCGGAGGGTCTGGTCGGCTTTGATGAGATGCTCGCCTTCGCCGCGCGGCTCATCCGCGAGAATCCCGGCGCAAGAAGGCACTTCCGGGAGCGCTTCACCCACATCCTCGTTGACGAGTTCCAGGATACCGATCCCCTCCAGGTGGAGATCGTCCTCCTCCTTGCGGGGGAGGATCCGGAAGAGAGGGATTGGCGGAAGGTTCGCCTTCGGGGCGGCGGGCTTTTTCTGGTGGGGGATCCGAAGCAGTCCATCTACCGCTTCCGCCGGGCGGACATCGCGGTTTATCACGAGGCATCGCGCATCGTTTCAAAGTACGGAAAGGTCCTTCGCATCCGCCAGAACTTCCGGAGCGCGCCCGGCGTCATCGATTGGGTGAACGGCGTGTTTTCCCGGCTCATCGTGGAGGATGCGGCGCGGCCCTCGCTTCAGCCCGGTTATCTTCCCCTGGAGCCCTTCCGCGGGGAGGCGGGCCCGCGCGTGCGGCTTCTGGAAGATTCCGTTCCGCCGGAGGGGGCGCCGGGAGAAAGGGAGAGCGCCGGGGAGCTCAGGAGGCGGGAGGCGAGGAATTTGGCCCTCGCCATCCGGCGGATGGTGGAGGAGGAGAATCTCGTGGTGTCCGGAAAGGGGGGCGGGACGCGCGAATTGCGCTATGGCGACATCGCGGTTCTCTTCCGGGCGCGGACGGGCTTGCCCGAGTTCGAAGAAGAATTCCGAAGAGCGGGGATTCGGTATGTCTCGGAAAAAGACCACCGCTTTTTCGAGCGCACCGAGGTGGCGGCGGCGGTGGCCGTCCTTCGCGCTGTGAATCATCCGGCCGATCCGCTCGCCCTGGCGGCCGCCCTCCGCTCTCCCCTCTACGGCTTTTCGGATCGGGACCTGGCCCACTTTTTCTTTCACCTCCGATCCGGGGGGGGCCAACCTCCCGGCTTGGCCCGCGCGCGGGAAGAGATAGAAGAATTGCACACGTTGCGTTCGGGCATGGGCGCGCGCGCTTTGCTGGAGGAAATCTTCCGCCGGACCGGGGCGTACCCCTTGTTCCTCTCCGCGGCGGATGGCGAGCGCCGGGTGGCGAACCTGCTCAAGCTCCTTGATATGGCCCTTTCCTTCGAGACGGGCCGCGCGCGGGGCGCGGCCGATTTCGGCGCGCGGCTGGACCGTCTGATCGAGGAAGGAGAGCGCGCGCGGGAGGCCGAGCCCGAGGCCGCGGAGGGGGAAGAGCCGGTCCGGTTCATGACCTTTCACGGGGCGAAGGGTCTCGAGTTTTCCGCGGTCGCGCTGGCGGACCTGGGAGCGCGCACCACCCGGAAGCCGGAGAGCCATGTGGTGAATCGGATCGCCGGTACGATGGAAATTCGGCTCGGAGCGGATGGGCGATTCTTGCAGAGCAAGGGATACGCAAAGGCGGGGGAATGGGAAAAAGAGTTTCAACTGGCGGAGGAAAAACGCCTTCTCTATGTTGCGGCCACGCGGGCGCGGGATTATCTCATGGTTCCCGTTTTCCCGGGCGGGCGGTCTCCGAATTGTTGGGATTTTCTCGCGGAGGCGGGCGTGGACCCGGTGAGGATGGCCCGGGGGGAGTTCGGTCCTGTCGAAGTGATGAAGGTGGATCCGGTTGAGGAGGAGGCGGATGAGGACATCCTTCGGATTCCCGATGCGGCATTTTACCCGGAAAAAGACAAGGAAGAGCGCGCCTTGGCCGAGCGTGACGCGCTTGAGGCAAGGCTTGCAGCCTTGAAGACATGGCCGGCCCCCCCTTCTTTTCTGGCTCCGAGCACGCTGGCGGAGCCGGCCGAGGGCGTGGATGCGGAAAAGGAAGGAAGCCCGTCATGGACGCGATACGGTGTCTCTTCGCTGGAGGCGGGCCAGGATGAAAAAGCGAGAGCCTTCGGCGGACTCGTCCACGCCCTGCTGGCGCGGCTCGATTTTCCCTCGATGCGGAGCGCGAAGGACTTTGCGGCGGAGGCCGAGGAAATCGCGTTCGGTTTCGAGTTGGATGAGGTTGATACCAGGACCGCCCTGGGGCTCATTCAGCGGGCGGCCGGAAGGCCGGTGTTTCAACGGGCGGCTTCCGCGGCGCGAAGGTGGCGGGAGCTTCCTTTCTTGTGCCGGCTGGAGGGCCGCCTGCTGAGAGGGTCCGCCGACCTGGTGTTTGAAGAAGGGGATGCCCTTGTCGTCATGGATTTCAAGACGGATTCAATGCCCAAAAGTGCAGCGAAAGAGCGGGCCCTTTCGCACGCGCCCCAGGTGGCTGCCTACGCCATGGGGGTCGAGGCCGCTTCGGGAAGGCGGGTGGATGAAATGGTGGTTTCATTCCTCCGCCCCGGGGTGGAGATTTCCCTTCCTTTTGACGAGTCTGCCAAAGAGAAGCTGCGCGGTGCGGTCCGGCGCGCGGGATAAGGGGCGTCGTTGCCCGCCTTTTGGTAGAATGAAGCCTTCGGCGCCGAAACAATCGCAGATAATCTACCGGAATAGGGGAGAAAAGGGTGAAAATCGTTTCCGTGGAAACCCTGCGGGTGGATGTCCCGCTTGTGGGGAATTTCAAGAGCGCCCACTTCGAGGCGAACGTCCAGCCCTGCGCGGTGGTGCGGGTGCGGACGGACGATGGGTTTGAGGGCGTGGGGGACGTGGAGCCCCACGCGGGGGATTCTTCTCACGACCGGGACGAGACGGCGGACGCTCTGGAGCACAAGATCGCCCCCGCGCTCATCGGGGCCGATCCCCGGCGGCCGCGGGAGGCTGCCCGGATCATGGAGGCGGCGGCTCCGGGTTACGCCGAGGCGCAGGCGGCCGTGGACATCGCGCTCGCGGATATCCACGGAAAAGCGCTCGGCGTCCCCGTGCACGAGCTGCTGGGGGGAAGGGTCAAGGACGAGATTTTCTTCAATGCCTGGATCGGCATTCAGGCTCCGGAAAAGGCCGCCGCCGAGGCGCTCGGCTATTGCGAGAAGGGCTGGACCTCATGCAAGGTGAAAGCTTCGGGCGATGTGGAAAGCGATGCCGCGCGCGTTCACGCGGTGCGCGGGGCGGTGGGGGACAGGATGGCGATCCGGGTCGACGCCAACGAATCCTACGGAGACGTCGAGTCCGCCGTGGCGTTCGCGCGGGAAGTGAAGAGCGCGGACCCCGTGCTTTTCGAGCAACCCGTCTCCCGGGACGATATTGGAGCATTGGCGCGGATCCGCCGGGCGATAGATATTCCCGTCATGGCCGACGAGTGCCTTTACGGACTCGACAGTCTCCTCCACATCATCAAGGCCGAGGCGGCGGATATCGTCAAGGTCAAGGTGATGAAGCACGGCGGCCTCATCGCCACGCGCGAGGTCGCGGCGGCGGCTGAGGCCGCCGGAATGCGCATCGTCATCGGCCACGGTTTCGGCCTGACGGGAAACACGCTGGCGGAAATTCACGTGGCGGCGACTTCCGACGCTTTTCTCCCGCAGATTGAATCGGTCGGGCGGATGAAAATGAAGGACGACCTCGTTGATCAGCCCATGGACATTACGGCGGGGCGCGTTCCGGTTCCGCAGGGGCCCGGGCTGGGCGTGACCCTCAACGAGGACAAGCTGGAAATGTACCGTGTGAAGGGGAGCTGAAGAGTCTGACGCTTCCTTGAGGCGCTTCCTTCGGATGGGCGCGCCTCGGCGTTCCCCCTTTCAAGGATAGAGCCTCCGGCCGTTACCTTTTTCAAGGGACTTACCGCGTGCGCTTTCCCCTCGTTGAACCACCGGCAGGCGGCGAAGCAGTCCTCACCGCCTTCTTGTTTTTGCTTTTCATATTTTCGGTCTGTTTGGTTGCGGGAGGCATGGTCTTCATGCTGGCCGCCGAATGGCGCGGCCTGCGCAGCATCGACCCGCGCTGGGATGAGGTTGCGCGGCGCATTTCAGGCATTGCCCTCTTTCTCGGTGCCGTGGTCGCCGGTCTTCTCGGCGTGGGGCTGGGAATTATCCAGATTCTTTTTTATCCCCGGCAAACGGAACACTTGCTGACGATTTTCTTCCCGCTTCTGATCGGAGGATGGGCGAGTTACATCGCCGGTATGGTTTTCCTCGCCGTATACCATTTTGGCTGGAGCCAGGGGCGGGGGCGGCGGAAATGGCATGCGGCCTTCGGCATCTTTGCCGTCCTATATGTGTGGGCGGCCGCCTCCGTTTTGGTTTCCCTCCAATCCTTCACCCTGACGACGGGAGCTTGGCCGGGCTCGGGTGCGCTCAGGTCCGCCTTTTACAATCCGTCGGCGGTCCCTTCCTTTTTTTACTGGGCGGGGTTTTCGCTCGCCGTGGCGGGCGCGGCCGGGCTGGTCTATGGCTCCTTCCAGAAGGATCCTCTCTGGCGGGCCGCCATCGTGAAAGGAGCGGGGGCCGGGACAGTGGCGGCGGCGGTTTTGGCCGCGGCGGGCGCTTTCTGGTGGGTCTTTTCGGTGCCGCGCTTTGCGCGGCTCTGGATTTTCGGAGGGAGTTTCACCGCCGGGGCCGCCGGCGCTGCGGCGTTGATTCTCGTTATCCTCTTCGTGATTTTTCTTTCCCTCACCGCCCTCCGCCGGCCCCGCCATTTCGGCCTGCCCTTGGCCTTGGTCGCGGCGGTGATGCTGGTCGCGATCGGAGGGGCGATGGAGTGGACCCGGTGGCGGGTGCGCCGGCCGTATTCGATCCAGGGATATATGTACGCGACGGGAATCCTCGTTTCCGAGGTTGAAGTGTTGAACCGCGAGGGGGTCGGGATCCTTTCGCGCCAAAGCCGGGGGGAAGGGGCCGACGGTCCGGCCCCGGCGGGCGTATTCAGTTTCCGCATGCAGTGCCTCCCCTGTCACGGAGAAAAAGTTGAGAAGGAGATGCCCGGGTTTCGGCGGGAGGGAGAGGTCCTTCGGTTTCTCGATGAGATTCGCGATCGGCACCCGAACCTTCCCCTTTTCGTCGGGACGGAGGAGGAGAAAGTCGCTCTGTCGGATTACATCGAGGAGTCGCTGAAGACGGCCGGCGTGGCGCTTGTCCCGCCTCCCGCGTTGGGTCCCGCTCCCGCAAAGGCCGACACGGAACCTCCTCCCCCGCATTTGGGCGAGCCGCCCCCGCCCGCCGCGGTTCGGACCGAACCGGCCCCCGTTGTGGAGCCGGAGCGAATCCCGGAAAAAGAGGCCACCCTGACTTCGCCGGAACCGCCCCTGCCCCCGGCTGCGCCGGAAGAGGCAGATGCGAAGGCGGAAGAAGCGGAAAAAGGGGAAGCTGTCCAGGCGCCTGCGCCCTCCGAGGCCTCCGGCGGGGGCCCGGTGCCGCCGGGGGAGGAGCCCGAAGAGACAGTCTCCCCTTCCCCGGAGGAGGCGCCGGCCGCAGACAGAAGCGCACAGACGGACGCGCCCTCATCGCTGGGGGGAGAAAGCTCTTCTTCTGAAACCGGATCCCCTTCTAAAACCGGATCCCCCGAAGGGGAAACGGATGCGCCGGCCCCTGCACCCGGCGCGGACGCCTCTGCCGGTTCGGCCCAGGATGAGAGCGGGAAGGGGGAATCCTCCCCCCCCGCCCCCCCGGCGGGAGAGGCAAAACAGTGATTGCGGATTCCATTTTCCAGCTTTTTGGGGATGATGCCCTCTCGGTCTTCCTCCCATTTTTTCATCTTCTGGCGGTAAACGCCGCAATATCGGTTCCTTGGATCGCTGCCCACCTGGAATTTTGGGGCGGCCGGGAGGAGGCGGAGGTCGGCCTCGGCGCGGCGCGCCGATTGGGCGCAATCGCGATGGTGGGCGCGGGTGCGGTGATTCTCCTGGGAGCGGGGGTTTTCTTGATGCTATCCGTTCGTGTTCCCGACCTTTTTTTCCCCGCCGTGGTTCGGTTGAAACCGGCGTTTCCCCCCTTTTCTGTTCTGTCGGGGGGATTCATCGCCCTTCTCTTCGCCTACCATTTCGGTTGGAAGTGGAGGGGGGGAAGGCCGGTCCTTCATGTGGCGCTCGCGGTCGGGGCGGGCGCTCTCGCGCTGCTTCTCTCCGCATTCTTCACCGCGCTTTCCTTGGCCGCAGGCGGTCCCGCCGCGGCTTTCCCGCCGGGTTCGGGCTTGGGGAAGATCGCGGCGGAGGCGGCGTTCCTTCCCCGGCTTTTGCACACCTGGTTCGCCGCGTTTGCGACGGGAGGAATCGTGCTGATGATGGTGGGGCGGCGTGCGTTTCGATGGGAGGGAGGCGCCTCCCTGGCGGATGGGGCCCGCCTCATTCGCGCCGGTGCGTTATGGGCGCTTCTGGCATCCGTTCTTCAGGCCGCGGCGGGCATTTGGTACTTGGGGGTGCTGCCCGAAGGTTTCCGGGACGCGATTCTTGGCGGCGATCCCGGGTTGACATTGGCCTTCGCCCTCGCCGCCGTGGGATTTTTGGCGCTTGTGGAAACGCTGGTGAGCGTCCTTCATTGGCGGGGCGGGGCGCCGCGCGCGGCGGCCTTCGCCGCGGCATTCGTGGTTTTGATCACTTTTTCTCTGACATCGGCCCGCGTCAGGATGGTTTGGCTCCAGAACCTTCCCGACGGGGCGCCGGCCGCGGTATTTCGCCGTTGATTTTGGCGGGGAGGAATCGGCGTCCCGGGGCCGGATGGGCTCCGGCGGTCAGCCTCCCTCGCCCCGGGCGCCCGTCTCGCTTAAAATGCCGCCCGCGCCTTTGATATGTGTTGGGGGAAAGGACGGTTTCGGCGGAAAAAGCGGGTATCGCGCGGGAGCGCGGCCCCTGAATTTCAGCCGCCGGGCAATGAAGGAGTGTTTGGCTGATGGATTATCCGAAACTCCGGCCGATTGAGGCGGTCCCCGCCGGGACCGACGGCCAGCGCAGCTTGATCCTGCGGGATCCGCATCGTTTGAGCGAAAGCGTTCTTCTTGTTCCGATGGTCATGGTTCCCATCCTTCGGCGCTTTGACGGCGGGCACTCCCTCGAAGACATTCGGGCCGCGTGCCGGAGCGAGCACCGGCTGGAAGTCCCGATGGAAAAACTCCGGGAGATCGTATCCCAATTCGAAGCCGCCCATTTTCTGGAGGGCGAAGAATTCGAGGCATGGCGGAAGAGCCTCGAAAGCGAATTTCTCTCCGCTCCGACCCGGCTGGGCTTCCTGGCGGGAAAGAGTTATGAGGAGGAGCCGGAGTCTCTTCGCAGCCAGATTGAAGGATTTTTCACGCATGAGAAAGGCCCCGGCCTTCCCGACCGGAACGGAGGCGCCCCGCGCGAGCCCTTGCGCGGGGTGGTCGCCCCCCACATCGACTTTCAGCGCGGGGGGCCAAGCTTCGCGTGGAGTTACCGGGCCGTCGCAGAACGCGCCGATGCGGATCTTTTCATCGTACTCGGGACGGTCCATGTCCCCACGCGCGGGATGTACTGTCTTACCCGCAAGCCCTTCGAAACGCCGTTTGGCCCCCTGGAGGTGGACCTGGAATTCACGGACCGCCTCGCGGAGGCGGCGCCGGAGGACCTGTTTCAGGATGAGTTTGCCCAGCGTGCCGAACACTCCATCGAATTCCAGGCGGTGCTGCTCCGGTATATTTACCGGGAGAAGCGTCCGGTAAAATTCGTTCCCGTGCTCGTCGGCTCTTTCGGCGAGTTCGTGAAGGGAGGGGTGTCGCCAAGCGGTTCCGGGCGGGTGGAAGGTTTCATCGGCGCCCTTCGCGGTACGATCAAGGAGAACGAAGCGGCGGGGGAAAAAGTCTGCCTTCTTGCCAGCGTGGACTTCGCCCACGTCGGTCCGCAGTTCGGCGGCGGCGAGGCCGTGGACGCGCAAAAGCGCGCCGATGTAGAGCAACAGGACAGGGCGTCTATCGATGCGGTTTGCCGGGGGGACGCCGAAGGCTTTTACTGGAGCGTGGCGGCGGACGGCGACCGGAGAAACGTTTGCGGCCTCGCTCCCATTTACACCATGCTGCGCTCCCTCGACGGGCTCCAGGGAGAGCTGCTCGACTACAGCCAATGGCCCGATCCGAACGGAACCGTTTCTTTCTGCAGCCTGGCCCTTCACTGAAACCGAAGGGCCGGCCCGCGGCATCCCAGGGGGGAGCGCGGGGCGGATCTCCGAATTCGGCCGCCCATTCGGGAAATTCCAGCACGCCGTTTCCAGGAATCCGAGTCTCTCCGTCCCCCCCGGGCGCCCTTCGGGTTGTCCCGGGAGGTTGTGCCGGCTCACACCTTGAGCATGATTTTTCCGATGTGGGCGGCGCTTTCCATCAAACTGTGGGCCGCGGCGGCCTCCGCCAGCGGGAAGGTCGTGTGAATGGAAGGCTTAAAGCGGCCTTCTTCGATCAGGGGCCAGACCTTTTCCTTCAGCTGACTCGCCATCTCCGCCTTGAATTCCGTGCTGCGGCTGCGCAGCGTCGACCCTGTGAGGGTGAGCCTTTTCAACATGACCGGCATCAAATTGACCTCGACCTGGGAGCCCTTGGCGAAGGCGAGATGGATCATGCGGCCGTCGGCCGCCAACGCCTTGATGTTCCGCTGGATATAATCGCCGCCGACGATGTCCAAAATGACATCGGCGCCCCTGTTGGGGGTCTCGGCCTTTACCACCTCGACAAAGTCTTCCTTGTTGTAGTTGATTACCCGGTCGGCGCCGAGTTCTTTGCACGCGGCGCATCTTTCATCGGGGCTGTCGGTGGTGAAGACGCGCGCGCCGAAGGCCTTTGCGAGCTGTATCGCGGTGGAGCCGATGCCGCCCGCGCCGCCGTGGACGAGGAGGCTCTCCCCTTCCTTTAAGCCCGCCCGGGCGAAGACGTTGCTCCAGACCGCAAAGAGCGCCTCAGGCAGCGCCGCCGCCTCGACCAGGCTGAGTCCCTTGGGAATGGGCAGGCAATGGGAAGCCTCCGCGGGGCAGTACTCGGCGTATCCCCCCCCGTTGGTGAGGGCGCAGACCGTATCGCCGGCGGACCAGCTCCCGGCGCCCCCGCCGAGGGCGACGACGGTACCGGCGACCTCCAGGCCCAGCAGGTCCGTGGCGCCTGGCGGCGGGGGATAGAGACCCTGCCGTTGCCATATGTCCGGCCCGTTGACGCCGCTGGCCGCCACCTTGATGAGGACTTCCCCCGGTTTCGGTGACGGGACGGGCCGGGTTGCGGGCTTGAGAACTTCGGGCCCGCCGCCCGCGGTGATTTCAACGGCGGCCATGGTTTCGGGCAGATTTTCGGTCACAGGCGCATCCTGTCAAAAGGGGAGAAAAACCGCCGTTCGCCGTTTGGCTGTCTCAGAAGCCGCCATTAAGCCAAATATCGTTTGAGGATGCAACTCGACCGGGCGCAGGGTGCGGGCGAGCGGCCCTCCCGCCGCGGGGGACCCCTCTCCTCTAAGTAAGGGCAGCCCGGCCCGGGGCTTGAATTTCCCCCCCGGCTCGCGTAAGGTCTTCCCTTCTTTCGGTCCAACGACGGCGGTTCTTCTGCCGCTGGGCCGCCGGAATCCGGTATGATTTCGGTGATTTTTTAAGGGAAAGGCTCCGGCCCATGCGCGAAATCGTTCAACTGGAGTGCACCGCCTGCAAGAAGATGCGCTACTCCACCACCAAAAACAAGCGAACGAAGCCCGACCGCCTCGAGTTCAAAAAGTTTTGCAAATTCTGCCGCTCCCACAAGCCGTTCCGGGAGATCAAGTAGGTGGGCGCTGTGAAAAAAGCCGTCGCGCGGAGGCGTTGCGCCGTCACGGGCAGGACCGTGATGTACGGAAACAGCGTCAGCCACTCGAACCGGAAGACCCGCCGGCGCTTCGAGCCGAACCTTCACTCCAAGCGGTTTTGGGTGCCGGAAGAAAAACGGTGGGTCACGCTTCTTGTCTCTGCCCGCGCGATGAAAACCATCTCAAAGAAGGGCATCTTCAAGGTACTCGTCGAACTCCGGCGGAAGGGGGAGAAGGTCTAGCCGCGCCCTGCCGCTTTTGTCCCATTTCTCCGAGACTTCCGCTTCACCTGATTGATTCTCTCCACTTTCCACCTTGGCACGTTTTCTCCCCGATGCGTCAAAGTGCCTTCAGCGCCCACCCCCCCAGCGCCGCGAGGGCGACCACGGCCCAGGGCGGCCACCCCCGAAAGAGCAGCCCGAGGGCCGCGAGGGCGAGGGCGAAGTCCGCAGGCCGATGGAGCGCGCTCGTCGAGATGGGGTGGTAGAGCGCGGCGAGCAGCAGCCCGACGACGGCGGCGTTCACCCCCTGAAGGGCGGGCTGGACCCAGACGGTTCCCCGCAGCGCCTCCCAGAAGGGGAGCGCCCCCACCACCATGAGGGCCGAGGGGGCGAAGATGGCGGCGAGGCAAAGGGCGGCTGCGCCCAAGCCCCCCATCGGCTCCTGCATTGCGGCGCCCAGGTAGGCCGAGAAGGTGAAAAGGGGGCCGGGGATCGCCTGTGCCGCGCCGTAGCCCGCCAGGAACTGCGCGTCGCTCACCCATCCCGGCGGAACAACCTCGGCCCGGAGCAGGGGGAGAACCACGTGCCCGCCGCCGAAGACCAGGGAACCGGCGCGGAAAAAACTGTCGAAAAGAAGAAGGGGCGGGCTGGGATACAGGCGGGCCAACAAGGGAAGCGCGAAAAGGAGGGCGAAGAACAAAAGCAAACAAAAGATCCCGAGGGGCACGCCCACGCGGAAGGGCAGGGGTCTGGAAAAGGCGTTTTCTTTTGCCGTGAGAAGTGTCCACCCCAAAAAGCCCCCGCCCAGAATGACGAGTATCTGGCCGCCCGCCCACGGGATGATCAATACGCCCACGGCCGATAAAAGGGTGATGGCCGCCCGGCGAAGGTCCGGTGAATGGCTCTTCGCCATCCCCCACACGGCCCTGGCCGCCGCCGCCGCTGCCGCGACCCGCAGGCCGGCCAGCCCGCCCTCTCCCGCGGAATTCTGGAGGGCGTCGAATCCGTAGGCGAACAAACCGAGGGCGATCGCGGAGGGAAGGGTGAAGCCCAGCCAGGCGGCGAGGCCGCCGCGAAGTCCCGCGCGGGAGATTCCGAGGGCAAAGCCCGTTTGGCTGCTGGCGGGTCCAGGAAGGAATTGGCATAAGGCCACCAAATCCGCATACGCGCGCTCGTCCACCCACCTCCGACGGGCGACCAGTTCCTCCCGGAAAAAACCCAGGTGGGCGGTGGGACCGCCGAATGAAGTGAGCCCCAGCTTGAGGAAGATGCGGAAAACTTCGAAGAATGAGCCGCTCAAATTCTGCCTTTCTTCCGGGGCGGCTCACTCTGTCCCGGGGGGGCCGGCCTCGCCGAGCATTTCGCGGTATTCATCGTAGGAGGGGGGGAAGCCGCCGGTGTAGTTCAGCCAGTTCGTCACGGGGTAGCGAACCCCCGCCTTGTGGGTGGCCTCGAGGCCTTCCAGGATCTCCTCCATGAGGGAAAAGGGAAAACTGAAGGCCACCTCGTGGTCTTGGACCTGGCCGAAGATGCGGTCCCCGTTGCAGGGGACGATCATCTGGGGCTTTCCGGTGAGGACAGGGGCGATGGCGAGATCGGCGCAGTCGATCCGCCCCCGGAACTCGCTCGTCAGGGTTCCCCCCCGCTTCCAGAGCCAGGCCTGCCCGAGGCGCATGATCTGCGCGCCGTTTCCGTAGATGATGATCGAGGCGGGCTCGATGGCCGCCCGGCTGAGGGGAGCCACGATGACGCCCACGTATTTCCCCTCGGGGAGCTTGGGCACGCTTTCCTCGCTGATTCGGCCCGCTTCCAGGTTCTCTGTGTAGAGGTCGATGCAGAGATTTCCCTCTGTGTAGTGGGGGAGCCGGCGCTCGATTCCGAGCGCCATCGCCCCGAGGACGCAGCTGCTGTCCTCCGCCCCGAGGGCGAGCGCCCACCCGAAGCGGCGCGCCATGGAAACGGCCTGGCAGGTGGTGAGGCGGTTGCCGAGGTTTTTCCCGGGGCGCTTGGTGCGGGGGGGCATATCCTCCCAGCTTTCGAGGAACCCCACCGCCACCGGAAAGCTGTTCAGCCGGAGAAAATCGTTCAGCCGCTTGTCGTATTCGGCGAGGGTGGCGGAATCCATCGAATTTCCTCCCGAAAAATTGGGAAAGCAAGGCGGGCGCGAAGCATGGTTCCACGGTTCATCATATCACCCCTGGTCTTCCCCTTCATGGAGCAGGACCCGCTCTTCGGAAACCGCTGGGCCGTTCCGCCCAAACGCGCCTCCGCGCCCGCGGGGGCGGATCTGCACTTTTCTGTATCGGAGGCGGGTTGGAGAGACAACCTGAAAGAGGGTGCGGGACCGGAAAGGCTCTCGCCGATAGGCGTGCCGGGGTGTCCTAGCCGGTTGGCTTTGAAGTCCGCGAAATCTCCTTCCGGAAATCGTCGAGGACGATGGGCTTGGTGAGGAAACCCTCGACGCCGGCCTTGAGGCATATTTCTTTGTCTTCTTTCATGGCCTGGGCGGTCACGGCCACGATGGGAATATCTTTCGTTGCGGGGTCGGATTTCAGGCGCCTGATGGCCTCGAAGCCGTCGAGGACGGGCATCCTGAGATCCATGAGAATGATGTTCGGCTGCGCTTTTTGGGCCGCTTCTATGGCCTCCACGCCGTTGTAGGCAGAGAGGACATCGGCCGCGCTCGCCATGACCATTCGCATGTATTCGTGGTAGTGCTCGACGTCGTCAACGACAAGGATGACCTGGCCGGTCCATGGCTCCAGGGGGACATCCAGGGACTTTCCGTTGACGTCCGGGGTTTCCAGCTCTGAATTCTCCTTCCGCGAACGGGAGAGCGCGAAGGTGAAAGTGCTGCCTTTGTCCTTCTCGCTTTCCACCCAAATGCGTCCCCCGTGAAGGTCCAGCAGCATCCGCACGAGACTGAGGCCGATGCCCAGCCCGCCGGCGCGGCGGGTGTAGCCGCTTTCGAGCTGCTTGAATCGCTCAAAGATATTCTCTTGTTCTTTGGGAGTTAGCCCCATGCCCTGATCCTCGATGCTCACCCGGACCTCGGTGGGATAAGCCCGTGTGCGGATCCGGATGGTGCCGCCATCGGGCGAGTATTTCACGGCGTTGTCGAGAAGGTTGGTGAGGACCTGGTTGATGCGCATGGTATCGCACGTGAGCTTCCCGCACGTGGGGTCCAGATCGCATTCCAGGGCGAACCCTTCGGGGAGATCGGGGATGCGGTGGTTCGCGATGGATCCGACCAGGTCGTTTATGGCCACCTGGGTCAGGTCCAAGCGCACTTTTCCGGCCTCGATGCGGTCGAAATCGAGAAGATCCTCGATCAGGCGGGCGAGGTACTGGCCGGAATCCCTGATCCGTTGCGTAAAGCGGGCGGTCTCGCCCTCGGGGTTCCGCATCAGGATGATGTCGCTGAAACCCACAACGGCGTTGAGGGGAGAGCGCAGCTCGTGGCTCATGTTGGAGAGGAATTCGCTCTTCGCGCGGTTGGCGGACTCGGCGGCTTCCTTGGCCCTTTGCAGCTCATCCTCCGCCCGCTTCCGCTCGGTGATGTCGCGGGCCGACGCCAGTTCGACCTGGCGGCCTTCCAATTCGAACAATCCGGTTCGTATTTCCACGGGAAAGAACGTTCCATTCTTGCGGCGGTGGGCGCCTTCTATCGTAATGGACTCGCCCGCGAGCATTCTTTCCCAACCGTCACTTGTTTCATCGGGTTTCAGACCGACCTCGATTTCCGGAACGGACAGGGCAAGAGCTCTTCCCGCGTGTACCCGAGGGCTTCGCAAGCGCGCTGATTCACGTCGAGGAATTTGCCGTTTTGGTCCGGATCGATGAGGAAGATCGCGTCCGCGGCGTTCTCCACCAGTCTCCGGAATTTCTCCTCGCTCTCCCGGAGGGCCTCCTCGATTTCCATGCGCGCGGTGATGTTGGTGAAGACGGCGAAGAGGGCCTGCTCCCCCTCGAAGGAGGAAACGCGGATCGATGACAGAATCCAGAAAGGGGTGCCGTCCGCCTTCCTGGCGCGCCCTTCATAGTTGTCGACGCCCCCATTCTCCTGAAGAGCCTTCAGCAATTTCTCCCGGTCCGCGGGCTCGTAATAAAAATCCGCCGTATTCCGGCCGATCAAATATTCGTAGGGCACGCCGAAGAGCCGGCCGAGGGAGCGGTTCCCGTACAAGATCTCTCCGTCCCTCAAACGGGTGATGGAAACGGGAAGCTCGATCGTCTCGGAGATGACCCGGAACCTCTCCTCGCTCTCGCGGAGGGCTTCCTCGGCTTGTTTCCTCTCGGTGAGGTCATGCGCGATCCCGGTGAACAGCTGCCGCTCCCCGAGGCGGATCTCGCTCACCGCGATGTCCATGGGAAATTCCGTCCCGCCCTTGCGCAAGCCAACGACCTCGATGACCTTGCCGATAATTTTCGATTCGCCGGTCCGCAGGTAGTTCTCGAAAGACCGAATGTGCTCGCCCTTGTAAGGTTCGGGCATGAGCCTCGACACGTCCTGGCCGATGATTTCCTCGGGCGCATACCCGAAGAGGCGCTCGACCGCCGGGTTTGCGGACTCGACTGTTCCGTTTTCGTCGATGGTGATGATCGCATCGACGGCGTTTTCCATGATGGCCCGAATTCTCTCCTCGCTCTCGCGCAGGGCCGCTTCCGCCCGCTTGCGCTCGATGATGTCCCGGTTCACCCCGATGGTCGCGATGGGCTCGCCCTTCTCGTTTCGGAGAGGTACGACGGCCGTCTCGCAGATGCCCATAGAGCCGTCCTTCCGGATGACGTGAATTTCGCCGGACCAGATTCCTTTGCGTTTCACTGTGTCCGTGATTTGCTTGGATATTCTGCTGGCTTCCTACGGCCGGTACAGAATCCCGGGGATTTTCCCCACCGCCTCCTCTTTGGCGTAGCCGAACATCTTCTCCGCGGCCGGGTTCCAGTCGAGGATGCGCCCGTCGAGGCCGGTGATAAGGACGCCGTCGGAAATTTGTTCGAAGAGAACCGCCTGGCGCCGCAGCATTTCCTCGATCCGCTTTTGCGCGGTGAGATCTTTGACGATTGCGGTGGTCGCGATTACCTTCCCCGCTTCGTCCTTGACGGCGGAAAGGGAGAGGCTTACGGGAATCAGCGTGCCGTCCTTGCGCAACCGGGTGGTTTCGAAAATCCTCGATTCTCCGGTACGGTCTATTTCCCGCACGGCGCGTGCCGCCTCGTCGCGCTTTTCATCGGGAACGATCAAGCCCATGAAATTTTTCCCCAGCGCCTCTTCCTTGGTGTAGCCAAAGAGCTTCTCGGCCGCGGCATTCAGGTGGATGAACCTCCGGTCCGAATCGATAATGGTGATGGCATCCGCGTTGTCATCCACGACGCTCTGGAGGAAGCCGCGGCTGCGCTTTTCCTCGTCGTGGAGCCGGGCGTTCTGGATGGCCACGGCGGCCTGATCGGCGAAGGTCTGCGCCAGGGAGGTTTCCGGGGAAGTGAACTGGTGGGGCGCATTCCAGTACAGGGTGAGGGTTCCGATAGACTCTCCCTTTGCGATAAGCGGGCAGACCAGGAGGCCGTGGTAGCCCTCGGCCGCCGGGATCTCGGGGGAAAAGAAACAGCGGGGGTCGTTTTGCGCGTCCTCAATGGCGGTCATCTTTTTTTCTGTGAAGACGACCCCGCTGAGCGATCGATCGATGTTTTCCGACAGAAAAGAGACATAAGAGTCCGATACGCCGAAATTGTGAATAATTTCCAGCTTTTCTGATTCGGGATCGAAGGAGGAAACAAGGGATCTGTCCGCTCCGAGCAGCGCCGCTCCGCTTTCGGTGATGTGCCCGAGAAGGTCGGATAGCTCCAGCTCGGAGGTGAGGGCCCTTGTCGCGCTTTGGAGGTTCTCCAGCTCGCCGACGCGGCTGACGGCGGCCTCATGCAGTCCCGCGTTCTGGATAGCCACGGCGGCCCCTTCGGCGAAGGCGAAGGCCAGCTGCAACTCCTCCTTCCGGAACCGGCGGGTTCCGCGAACGAGAAAATCCAAAACCCCGAGAATCCTTTCACCGCTTTTCAGCGGAATCGCAAGGCAAGATCCAATGCCCTCTTGGACCGCCCAATCCATTTTGATCCAGCGGTCGTCTTTGCTGACATCCTCGATGTAGCAAATCTCGCCGGAGGACGCGGCCCAGCCGACCCCCCCTTCCCCCATCGAGAATTTTTGAACATCTCCCATTTCTCCGCCGTGGACATGCTCCAGGTTCAGTTTGTCCTCCCTGAGGATGAAAATGCGGGTGAACGGGACATCGAGCAGCTCGGCGGCGGACTCTACAACGAATCCCATCACCTCGTCGAATTCGAGGCTCGCGCTGATTTTTTGTTGAAGGAGGCCGAGGGTGTTTAGCCTTTCGATGTAGCCTTCCCGCTCTTTCTCGATTTGCTTGCGGTCGGTGATGTCGCGGATGATGGAAAGGACTGTCGGCTTTCCCCCGGCTTGAATGAGCCGGGACCTGTTTTCGGTATGAATCGTACTTCTGTCTTTTCGGATCAATCGGTACTCTGCGGGAGTTATGCCTCCTCCCGCTTCGATTCCTTGCATCCGGTTCTTGAGTTTTTCCTGATCCTCCGGCGCCACAAAATCCGCCGGGTGGATGTTTTGCACTTCCTCGGGCGTGTATCCAAGCATTTCATGGTACGCGGGATTGGCGTAAGCGATTTTTCCGTCGGTCACGAGACCAACCGCGTCGGGCATGAGCTCGAGCAGACTTCGGTGGAGCTCTTCGCTCTCGCGCAGCGCGGCTTCCATGCGGTTTCGCTCGGTGAGGTCTCGAATTGTGGACAAGAGGGTTTTTCCCCCATCGATCATAATGAGCCGGGATAGGACCTCGGCAGGAAAATAACTCCCGTCCTTCCGGACAGCCCGGTATTCGGTCGGCTCGGGAGGAGCCCCGGCGAAAAGGTCGCGAATCCGTTGCTCCGCCTTTTCTTTGTCCTCCGGCGCCACGAAATCGGTCGGGGAGCGGTCCCGGAGATCCGCTTCGGAAAATCCCGTCATTTCCCGGAGGGCGGGATTCGAGAAAACGAATTTTCCCTCCCGCACGAGGACAATTCCATGAGGCTGCTGCTCCAGGAGGGTCCTGTGCCGTTCCTCGCTCTCGCGCAGAGCGGCTTCCATGCGATACCGCTCGGTGAGGTCTTTGGTAATGCCGGTCACAGCCGTGATGTTCCCCGACGCATCTTTTATGGGCGAACGGGTCAAAAGCACGGGGATACGCGTGCCGTCCTTCCGCAGCCGGACGGTTTCGATAGTCACCGCCTCTCCTGTTCGGTTTATTTCCGCCCATGCCCGTTCGCGCTGCGCGGATTGATCCTCCGGAACCAGCCAGTCGGCCGTTTTTTGGCCGAGCATTTCCTCCGCGGTGTAGCCGTAGAGTTTTTCGGCGCCCTTGTTCCAAATGATGATCCTCCGCTCAGCGTCCCCGACGATGATGGCGTCGGCGTTGTCGCCCACCACGCTCTGGAGGAACAGGCGGCTGCGGCTTTCCTCTTCGTGAAGCCTCGCGTTCTGGATGGCGACGGCAGCCTGGGAGGCGAGAATGCCCAGGAGGTCCAGGTCTTCCCGGCTGAAAAAGTTTCTTTCGCACGACAGGCAATTGATGGCCCCGATGATCTTCTCCCCCTGCCGGAGGGGGTGGCCGATGAAGGCGTGCATCCCCGTTTTTTCGGCCCATTCTGGATGGCCCCAGCTTGGCTCCTCTTGTATGTCGGCGAGAACCACCGCCTCGCCTTTCTGTACCACCTATCCGATGACGCCCTCTCCAAGCCGGAAGGACGTTTTCACCGGGGGGGGAGCATCCTCCGGCTGGCAAACGGCCCGGAGCGAAATAACTTCAGAAGCCTCATCTAAGAGAAAGATACGGGATGCGTTTCCGCTAAGAAGGCCCGCAGCCGCGTCCACGATATTGTCGAGTGTTCCCTGAAGGTCGAGATTTTCTGCAATCTGCCGGTTCAGTTCTTGAAGGGTGGCAAGGCGGGCGGTACGGTCTTCGGCTTCCCGATAAAGCGAAGCGTTCTGGATGGCGACGGCGGCCTGGGAGGCGAAGGTGCCCAGGAGGTCCAGGTCCTCCCGGGTGAAAAAGTTTCTTTCGCACGACAGGCAATTGATGACCCCGATGATCTTCCCGCCCCGGCGGAGGGGATAGGCTAGGTAGGAATGAAAGCCGTATTTTCGGCTCCATTCGACGCTCATCCATAAGGGATCATCGTCCAGGTCAGGGACGATAACCGCCTCTCCCGTCTGGAGCAGCCGGCCGATAATGCCTTCCCCCGGCTTGAAGGAAACGGTTCCCCGCGGGGGAGCGGCGATTCGGCCGAAGTAGGCGCGAAGGGTGACATTTTCGGTGGCTTCATCGTAAAGAAAAATCCGGGAAAGGTCTCCGTTGAGCAGCTCCGAAACCGCCCGGACGATGTTGTCGAGTGTTCCCTGAAGGTCAAGATTTTCTGCAATCTGCCGGTTCAGTTCTTGAAGGGTGGCAAGGCGGGCGGCGCGAGATTCGGCCCGTTGGTAAAGCGTGGCGTTTCGAAGGGCCGGGCCCAGGTGGCCGGCGACCGACGTGAGGAGTTCTATTTCCTCGGCGGAAAAGGCGTCAAGGCGCGAGCTCGAAAGGGCCATGTGGGCGACGCACCGGCCGTCACGCGGAATCGGGACGAACAGCGTGTTGAGGAGGCCGGCCTTCGCCAACTGCTGGCCCTGGCGGATGGAGCTCTCGCGATTGTCCCGGACGTGGAGGGGGCGGTTCGGTTGGTACAGGTCCTGGGTCAGCCACTCGGCCAGGGAATCGTCGAATTTGCTCTGGCCGATCTCGATGTCCGATTCGGTGTGCCAGAAGTGGAAGTGGTGGGTATCCTCGTCAACGCTCGCGATTATGCACCGCTCGCAGGGGACGGCGCGCCGGATCTCGCGGGTGACGGTGCGGAAGAGCGCCTCCGGCTCCAGGGTCGACCCCACGGTCTTGGCGATGTTGTCGACGATCTCTAGCCGGGCCGCCCGCTCCCGGGTCTCGGTTAGAAGACGCGCTCTTTCGATGGCGACGGCGGCCTGGGAGGCGAAGGTGCCGAGCAGTTCCAAATCTTCCCCGGTGAAGTAATCTTCGTCCCGTGACATGCAATTGATGAAACCGATGCTCTGCCCCTGGTGATTAAGGGGCTGACTGATAAAAGCCCTGATTTCGTCCTGAGGAACCCATTCCCAGGGCATGGCTTTCCAGCGCGGATCTTCCAGCACGTCGGGGATCAGCAATGGCCGCTCACTTCGGCTGGCCCATCCGGTGACACTCTCCCCGATTTTGAGAGAGGCCACCCGTCCGGATGGAATTGCCCTTCGCCTGTGTGAAGCCTGTAGAACGAGTTCTTGTTTCTTTTCATCAAGCAGGAAGATCCGGGCGTAATCCGCCTTGAGAAGTTCCATTGCGGCGCGGACGATGCCGTCCAGCGATTCATTGAGTTCCAAGTTTTCGGCGATCTGCCGGTTCAGGTCCTGCATGGTGGCGAGACGGGAAGCGCGTTCCGCGGCCCTCTTGCCCTCCTTGATGAGGCCGGCCTGAGCGCTATCCAGTTGGTCTTCCACGCGGTTCAGGATAAAGAAGAAAAGGCCGAACAACCCCACTCCGATGAAAAGGGCGGCCGCCCCGAAGGCGTAGAAAGATTTGTTCAGCCCGGAGTAAAAGTGGGTCACGTCGTGAAGAAGTACAATGCGGCCCACCACTTTTCCGCTGACGTCTTTGAGGGGTATGGGGGAAGGAAGATATTTCCGGCCGGTTACGGACAGCAGCGCCGGGGGAGAAAGTCCGGGCCGGGCGCTTCCCTCATCCTCTATCACTCCGGCAAGCCCCTCCAGGGCCTCCGGCAGCGTTCCGGTTACGACCACGGCGGAGGCGGCCCGGTCCCAATCGGGATTCCGGCCGAGCCTGCGCATTCCCCTCTCCCACTTCGCGCGGTCGAGGAATTTTTTGTCGATGAGAACGAAGAGGTCGATGCCGAGGGTATCGCTTAGCTTTTCCGCGATTTGGACGATTTCCTCGCCCAGCTCGATGTACCCGGTTATCTTTCCGCCGATCCGCCATGGGTGGACCGTCCGCAGCGTGAGGGTCCCGCTCTCCCCGATTTCGAGACCGTGGTAGGGCTGACTGTAATCCACTGCGGTTTTCAGCGTCTCCCGCTCGATGGGGCCCCCCAACCGCTCCGGATCATGGACCCGGAGGAAGTTCACCCGGTTGGCATCGTGAAAGTAAAAATGCGTGACCCGGTGCTCGCCCCAAAGCCGGGTGGCGATGTCGGAGGAAAGGGCCAGGAGGGTTTTTCGGTCCCTCGCCAGCCACGCGCTTTGCAATTCCGGGTTTCGGGCGAGGACTTCGATCGCCGCGCTCATGGATGCGGCGTCGGCGCGGATCTGCGTTTCGAGGACGGCGTAGGCGGTCTGGACTTGCTCCGCTATCCCGATTTCGTGTTCGGCGTATTGCGCGTTGAAGGAGCTGTAGGCGAAGGCGCCGACGAGGAGAAAAATCGCAATCGTCAGCGGAATGAGGATGGGCGCTTTGATCTTTGAAGTTTTCATGAAGTCCGTTTTTTAATTTGTTTTGAGGGCCCAGGAGAGTGCGGCACTCTTCGGTGTTAGGTTCCTATTTGATAGGAACTCCTGCGCCCAAAGCAAGAAAAAATCCCGAACGCGGGGCAAATAAGCAGTAGAATGCGGGGGGATCGTCCATTTTCGGTGTTTTCAAAATTCCCCTAGACAACTGTAATTAAAGGATTACCTGCGGCAGAGCTCGAAATCAGCGGGAGAATTCGAGAACTCTTTTTTGAACCATTCCCCTTCGCGTCATTTATGCCATAATTACAGTAATGAAATAAATATAATTTTTTAGATTTTCTAAAAATAGTCCACGGATGAATTCTAAGACCCCCGAAATATACGATCCCTAAAATACCTTAAAATAAATGATTTAATGGATATTTTGGATCGTTTCGCCCCCCAGATCCCCACATTCTGGCCTGTGGAACCGTGTAAACCTAAAAATATTTGCCCCCCTTCTGGGACTTCGCCAAAATATCTGAGCCCCTTTCTGGATCTGCGCCTCCCCTTAGGGGCGGATATTCCCTCGGCTCCTTGAGGGGCGGTTACTTCCTCGGCTCCTGGGGGGCGGATTTTCCCTCGACTCCTCGGGGGGGAGTTGGCGGAAAAATTGTTGTGCGGATTTCCCCGAATTTCCGGTGGTTGGGTTTGGGCGGGAGAATGGCAGGCTTCCTCCGGGTCTGTGTGCGGTCGGGGGCGGGCATTCCCTCGGCTCCTCGGGGACGGGCGGCTCCTTGGGGGGCGGGTTTTTCCTCGGCCCCCCGCTCCCGGATGTTTCCGCAACCTTCACCGAATTCAGGCGTTTTCGTCGCGGGGATTTCCTCCCCACCATTTCCAGGGTTTTTTGAAAAAAAAGGGGGCGAGATCGGAGATTGGTGGGGAATCGGTAGTTCCCCGCCTTTTTATCCATTTTTGATTGCGGAGAGGCACTTCTGGACGCCTTTCTGTCCGAGCAGATTTACCTTGCCATATCCATGATGGTTCCCCAGGGAAGACGGCTCAGAGCCTGGGAAATGGCTTGTCCCATGGCGAGGCCGGCCGCCCCGGCCCGGATGCGTGAATCCGGGTGTGAGCCGCGCCCGTTCCCTTGCCACCTGCCGAGGATTGCCCCCCCTTTGGAGTGAAGCACCGCTTGAATAGATGCGCCCGCCAGCCAGTTGAGTGCAACGGAGCGGCTTTCCAGAAGAGTAAGGGAAATGACGAGCCGGCCTGAGGCGTGCTCCGCTTCTGTGGTTTCAAGCGGCTCGATTCCCGCAGCGCGCATCCGCTCGGCGGCGGCGCGAAGAAGGACCGAAACAAGAGGGGTCTTCGATTTGAGGTGATACTCCTCATTGCGGGAAAGGTTGCGCTCGCTCAAAACATCTATTCCGACGAGAACGCGACGGGTGCGAACGAGCGGAAATTTCCTCTGCAAATTGGGAACCCGCACCTCGATCCTTTAGCTTTTCACCGAGGTTTGGGCGCAGCCTCCGGCGAGGATAAGGAGGAAAAGCGGAAGGATCCATGCCATTGCGATGGAATTCGGTGTTCCCTCTGGATTATTCGCAGAGCAGACCTTCATGTGCACAATCTGGCTCCGAGGAGAAGAATCGTCAACCAGCCAGGAAGGGACCGCGGAGAAGTTAATGCTTTCGGGATCTGCCAAGAAACTTTGGGAATGTGCAAGTGCCTTCTTGCGGGTAGCAATTGCAGGCCGATATACTCGTCGGTTGCTGGGCACAATCTATTTTTTCGAATGGTGGTTTCGCATGAAGGTCGAGCCGATTTTTGCCGAACTGAACGAGTTGCGAAAAGAGACTTCCTCGGGTGATGAAGACGTGGAGGGAATCGCTCTCTACCATGCGTTTTGCTTTGTTTCCTACGAAGTAGGTCCTTTCACCGAATTCGTGGAGCAGAGTGAGGAGCCGATTGACGGCAAGGCAGTCCCCCCCGGCCCGCGTGCGAAGGAACTGCTCGCCGCCCTGGAAGGGTTGCGCGAGGAAGCGGCAGGCGATGAGGATGCCATGGAATTCATCGCCCTCGACAAAACCACCGCCTTCATTTCTAGAAAGCTTGGTGATTTTCAATCCTACCTTAACGAAACCGAAAAGCCGGTTAAAGGCCCCTGACGCGGGGAGGCGGAGGATATCAAGCTATGAAATTCATAAGGAGGTTTTCAGGAAGATATTTTGTGTGAACCCTCATTGTAAGGGGGCGGGTTCGGATGCTCAAAGACGCTTTTATCCTTATTTGTGTCTTGTTCCTAGCAATTGCAGCCTTCCTTTTGCCCCAGTCTGCTGTATCGGCCCCCGGGTCTTCCCAAAATGATATTCGCTATCGCTACGTAATCGACAGTCGGAGGAGCCGGGTTTCCTTCACCTTCAGGGGTTTGGTGCTTCCATTCGATGGCCACCTCAGCGCCCTCCAGGGAGAAATTACATTGGGGATGGGCAAAACCTTGCGGAGCGTGACTGGGACTCTCCGCATCGAGGCCGCTTCGGTTTTCACCAAGGATCCGATACAGCTGAAAATGGTGCGAAATCAGGTTCTCGAGGCGGGCCGGTATCCCGCCATCGAGATGGAAATCACTTCAGCCGACCCCGTTGCGCCATCCCGTGTTCGGGGAAGGGAAAAAGAATACGAACTTCGTGCGAGGGGCGCGGTACGGATGCACGGCGTGGAAAAAAGCGGAACCTTCCCCGTCCGCCTTTCCGATACGGGAACCTCCTTGTTCGTGAACGCAAAAGGGGTGTTTCGCTTATCCGATTTCGGAATGTCTCGCCCAAGGATTCTTCTTTTGGTTCCCGGCCAGGATCAGGTGGAGGTGCGGATTCGCCTCATCGCTCATCCCGCTCCGAAATAAATATCCCCGGAAAATGTCCCCGTATATTGGTGTCTCTCGGTCATAAAAAATAATTGAGGGTCCGCCCCGTTTCCTTCCGTCAATCAGTGAGAGGTGGCGAGCGCATGATGCGCACACCCCCGCATATGAGTCCTTGCTGGAAAGAATACGCACAGTGTATCGTCAAAATTGTTCATACAAGAAATTGGCCCGAGGAGAAGCCTTTGCGCCATCCTGGGTGGATGTTCCTTTTTGCAATCGCGAACCGAGGGGAGACATATGGAGGTCATTGGCCGGATGGGTGGTTGCATTGATGAAGGCATGATACGGCCGTTTTGGTGGTGAGATTGCCGATTCGACGAATGATACCGGGAGGAGAGAAATGGATTTCGAGTTGACAGAAGTGCAGCACGATGTCCAGCGAATGATGAAAGATTTCGTCGATCGTGAAATTCGGCCGGTCGCGTTGGAGTATGAAGTCGAGGACAGGTACCCCACGCCCATCGTTGAGAAGATGCAAGAACTCGGGCTGTTCGGATTCACCATTCCGGAAGAATACGGCGGGAGCGGGATGGATGAAGTGTGCTACGCCATCGCGATGGAGGAAATATCGGTGGGTTGGATGAGCATCGCTGGTGTGCTGGGGACACACATGATGACCGCTTGGATGATCAACCGTTACGGCACCGGAGAACAGAAAAAAACCTACCTTCCCAAAATGGCCACGGGCGAGTGGCATTCGGGCATGGCGCTGACCGAATCGGGCTCCGGGACAGACGCGGCGGCCCTCCGTACCACCGCCCGGAAAGAGAAGGATCAATGGTTGATGAACGGAACCAAAATGTTCATCACCAATGCAGAGCACGGAACCATGTTCAGCGTCTTTGCCCGGACCGACCCCGAGGCGCCCAAGACGGAGGGGATCTCCTGCATCCTGGTCCACAAGGGAACCCCCGGATTCAGCGTCAGCCGTCATTTGAAAAAACTGGGATACAGGGGAATCCGCTCCAGCGAGCTCGTGTTCGAGGACGCGCGTGTTCCGCTGGAAAACTTACTCGGGAATGAAAACAAGGGATTTCCGATGGTCATGAGCGCGCTGGAGGGAGGGCGGGTCAACGTGGCGGCGCGTAGCGTGGGCCTCGCCCGCGCCGCCTTCGAGGATTCCATTCGTTACGCCCAGCGGCGTGAGACCTTTGGCAAGCCCCTCGTCCAGCACCAGCTCGTCGCAGCAAAGCTCGCCGAAATGGCGACTCGCATAGAGGCTTCCAAGCTGCTCACGTACCGTGCCGCCACGTTAAAAGCGGCGGACGTGCGCTGCGACCTAGAGGCCGGAATGGCGAAATTCTTCGCCTCCGAAACAGCGGAGTTTTGCGCGAGCGAGGCAATTCAGATTCACGGCGGGATGGGCTATATCCAGGAGCTTCCGGTCGAGCGCTATTTCCGGGACTGCAAGCTTCTCACAGTAGGGGAAGGCTCCAACGAGATCCAGCGCATCATCATTGCGCGCCGCTTGCTGGATAAGTTTCCCGTCTGAATTTGATGCATGCCCCCCGCTCTGGGCGTCCAAAAACCAACGCAAACCGTTGCAGCTTCCAAACGGATTTTCGGAAAAAAAGCCTCTCCCTTTCCGGTTACTCAGACGATATGATATGATGTTTTCTCGTTAAGGGCATAATTTGTCTTTACTTCGAAGGGGGCAGGCGCCCTTCCCAACCCCTCTTTTTTCATTTTTAGAAGAGAGATCATTGTATGCAAAATAGTGAATTGAATCCGCAACAACGTCTTTTGCTGGGTCCCGGGCCGAGCCCGGTACACCCCCGTGTTCTGAAGGCGATGAGCACCAATGTTGTCGGTCACATGGACCCGGGATATTTTCAGATAATGGACGATTGCCAGGCGATGCTCCGCGACCTCTACGGAACCCAAAACCGCGTAACCTTCCCCGTTTCGGGAACGGGAAGCGCGGGGATGGAGACGTCTATCTGCAACGTGGTCGAAGAAGGCGACAAGGTAATCGTCTGCATTAAGGGATATTTTGGCGAGCGCTTGGCGGATCTGGCCGACCGTTACGGCGCCGAGGTGATCCGAGTGGAGGCTCCGTGGGGCCGGACCATTGATCCGGCCGATCTGAAAAAGACGCTGGATGCGAACCCCGATGCTGCCTTGGTCGCTATCGTTCACGCTGAAACGAGTACAGGCGCACTTCAGCCCTTGGAGGAGATTGGCAGGATGTGCAAAGAGCATGGCGCTCTCCTTTTGACTGATTGCGTCACTTCGCTGGGCGGGGTTCCGGTCAAACTGGATGAGTGGGGGGTTGAGATCGCCTACAGCTGCTCGCAGAAGGGTCTCTCCTGCCCGCCCGGCTTGGCGCCCTTGAGCATGAGCGAGCGGGCACTCGGCAGGGTGCACGAGCGAAAAGGTAGAGTGAAAAATTTCTACTTCGATGTGGATATCTTATCGAAGTATTGGGGCTCCGAGCGCGCTTACCACCATACCGCTCCCATCTCGATGGTTTATGCGATTCGGGAAGGCCTCCGCATTATTTTTGAAGAGGGCCTTTCGGCCCGTTTCGCTCGCCATGTGCTGGCGAGCGGCGCCCTCCAGGCCGGCCTTGAGGGCCTTGGGCTTTCCATGTTCGCCGAGGCGGGAACGCGCAACCCCACCCTCAACACCGTCACCGTGCCGGAAAGGGTGGACGATGCAGCCGTCCGCAAGAGTCTTTTGGACGAGTTTAATATTGAGATTGCGGGCGGATTGGGCCTCCTCGCCGGGGAAATTTGGCGAATTGGCATGTTGGGATCCGGGGCGACCCAAGCGAATGTGGTGTACTTTCTCTCGGCCCTGGAGGTGATTTTCAAGCGCATGGGGTATATTGAACAGGTGGGTGGGGCGGTTTCGGCAGCCACACGCGTTTTTGCAGAGGCCGAGGCGTAGTTTTCAGCCGAGCCATCGAAAGGAGTTGCAGTCATGTTCCCGACCTTGGGATTCCCAGAACTTTTGTTGATTCTTGCCGTATGCGTTCTCATCTTCGGTGCCAAGCGGTTGCCCGAGATTGGATCCGGTATGGCGAAAGGCATCCGGAGCTTCAAGAAGGGACTGAGTGAAGATCCGGAATTGCCGGCGCAAAAGGAGGCGGAAACCGCAAAGGTCTCCGGAGAGTCGGCGGGGGTGGGAAAGTCTTAGGCCAGTAGCATGTTGTATTCATTGGCATCCGAATAGCCAGGGCTCCGAGCACGCTGGGCTATGGCCGCGTCCCTTTAGGTACGAAGGTATCGCGCGGCGTGGCCTCCCATTTTTCGGAAAGGAGCGCTGGGCGGGCAGGCGGCCCGAGGAGGTGCTGTCCAAGTGACGGCGGCCGGATCGGGAGATGAAGCCGGGCCAGCTCCGCGTTCGCGGTGGCTGGCTTTTTTCTTGTTTGTTGAGGGGAGCGGGAGATGGAATTTTTCAAAGTCGTTTCTCCGGCGGAGGCCATGGAGGCGGTTCGGGGATTTTCGCCCGTATCCGCTGAGACGGTGACCACGGCCGACGCCGTGGGGCGAATCCTCGCCGAGGACGTCCTGAGCCCCGTCGACCTGCCGGACTTCCCCCGGGCCACCATGGACGGCTTCGCACTGCGCGCGGCCGATTCCTTCGGGGCGAGCGAGTCGATCCCGGCCTACCTCGAAGTGGTTGGCCATGTGCCCATGGGGACTGCTCCTGACTTCCGGATCGAGAAAGGTCAGTCGGCCCGGGTGAGCACGGGCGGGATGATACCCGAAGGGGCGGATGCGCTTGTCATGGAGGAATTTACGGCTATCCCTGATGAGACGACTTTGGAGGTGCGCCGGCCCGTCTCGGTCGGAGAGAACATCCTCGCGGTGGGAGATGATCTCAGGGCGGGCGAGCGGATCCTCGCGGCGGGGTCGCGCCTCAAGAGCCACGACATCGGCGCCTTCACAGGGGTGGGTGTCATCTCACTTGAGGTTCGGCGCAGGCCCCGTGTGGCGATTCTCCCGACAGGGGACGAACTCGTTGATCCGGGCGCAGAGCCCCGGCCGGGCCAAGTCCGGGATATCAACCGCTTCTCCCTCGCGGCCGCGGTTTTGGAGGCCGGGGGGATTCCTTCTGCGGAGGAAATACTTCCCGACGATCTGGCCGTCATCCGGGCCCGGCTCGCCGATGCGATCGAGCGGGTGGACCTCGTCATGATCTCGGGCGGGAGCTCGATGGGGGTGCGCGACTACACGGTGGAAGCGATCGATTCCCTGGGGGAGCCCGGGGTGCTCGTCCACGGGATCTCGATCAAGCCGGGAAAGCCGACCATCATTGGCCGGATTCGAAAGAGCGGGACGGACAAGGCCGTGGTGGGGATTCCCGGCCATCCCGTCTCGGCCCTGATGATTTTCCACGCTTTCGTCCGGCCCATCCTCCGCCAGCTGAGCGGGGAGATTCTTTCTCCCGTGGCGGACGAGAGGGGAATCACCGCCCGCATTTCCCGAAATCTGCCCTCCGCCCCCGGGCGGGAGGACCTGGTACGGGTACGGCTTGAGAATACCGGGGAGGGCATTCTCGCCCATCCCCTCATGGGCAATTCGGCCATGATCTCGACCATGACGAAGGCGGACGGGTTTATCTCCATTCCGCTCGAGCGGGAAGGCCTGCCGGCAGGTACGGAAGTGCGCGTGACCTTCTACTGAGACTGCCGGAAAAAATCGCGGAGAAGCTGAGATTTGAACCAGAAAGTGGATGAGATGTCGCTCCCCCTGGCGGATCGGAAGATTTACCTGGATAGCGTTCCGCGCGAGGAAGCCCTTGCGCGCCTCATCGGGAAAATGGGCGAGCCCGGCGGCCTTCCGGCCGAGGAGGTGCCGGTTTCGGATGCGCTGGACCGCATTACGGCCGAGGCGGTTTTTGCGGCGATATCGAGCCCGCATTTCCACGCGTCGGCGATGGACGGCTACGCCATCCGTTCGGAAGCCTCTTTCGGGGCCTCCCCGGTTTCTCCGCGATTGCTCCAGCTGGGTGAGGAAGCGCATCCCGTGGACACGGGGGAACCCCTTCCTTCTGGGACGGACGCGGTGGTCATTGTGGAAAATGTCCATGAAACGGGGGAAGGAAAGATTCAAATCGAGGCGGCGGTGGCCCCGTGGTCGAACGTGCGCGTGGCGGGGGAGGACATCGTCGAAGGCCAGCTTCTGCTTCCGGCGGGCCACGCGCTCCGTCCCTTCGACCTCGGCGGGCTGCTCGCGGGGGGGGTGACGAAGGTGAAGGTGCGGAGGCGGCCCGTCGTCACCCTCATTCCGACGGGAGATGAGCTGGTGCCGCCAGGGGCCGCGCTTCGGCCCGGAGACCTCATCGAGTACAACTCCGTAGTGCTCACCGGCTTCATTACCAGTTGGGGCGGGGAGGCGAGGGCGCTCCCCATTGTGGCGGACAGGCTCGAGGCAATCGAGGAAGCGGTCAAGAATGCGGTCGAATGCTCCGATATCGTCCTCGTGAACGCGGGCTCCTCGGCGGGCCGGGAGGATTACACTTCCGCCGTGGTCCAAAGGCTGGGAGAGCTCCTGGTTCACGGGGTTGCCATATTCCCGGGAAAACCCACCATTCTCGGGATCACCTGGGGAAAAGAAGGCGGCGTGGTCCCCCTCATCGGGGTGCCGGGCTATCCTGTCTCCGCCGTCCTCGCCCTTCAGGAGTTCGTCCGCCCCCTCATGACCCATATGCTGGGCGCCCCCTCCCAGGAGGCGGCGGGCGTCGAAGCCTTCATGAGCCGGAAGAGCGCCTCGCGCCTGGGCATGGAGGAATTCCTCCGCGTCAAGCTCGGCAAGGTGGGCGAGAGGATGATCGCCCTTCCCGCCAAGCGGGGGGCGAGCGTCATCAGCAGTTTGATCGAAGCGGACGGAATCGTTCGCGTTCCCTTGAATTCTGAAGGAATCGAGACGGGCGCGCGCGTCCGCGTCGAGTTGCTCCGGCCCCTCGGCGAGGTCCGGGGGAACATCCTCATGGCGGGGAGCCACGACAACGCGCTCGACCTCCTTTCGGCGGAAATTCGCGGAAATTTCCGTAACACCACCCTGTGCACTTCGGCGGTGGGCTCGATGGCGGGCCTCATCGCCCTGCGCGCCGGGGAGGTCCACCTCGCCGGGAGCCATCTGCTCGACCCCGAGACGGGGGAGTACAACTGGAGCCACATCCGCCGCTACCTCAAGGATCGCGAGGTGGTGGTGGTGAACTTCGTCCAGCGCGAGCAGGGGATCCTCGTCCCCCCGGGAAACCCCAAGGGCATCCGCTCGGTGGCGGACCTGGCCCGGGAGGAGGTCGCTATCGCCAACCGCCAGAGCGGCGCGGGAACCCGCATTCTCCTCGACCATCTTCTCGCCGAGGCCGGGGTCGCCCCCGAGGCGGTGCGCGGGTACGGGAGCGTCGAGACCACCCACATGGCCCTCGCCATGGCGGTGGCGGCCGGCCGTGCCGACTGCGGGCTGGGAATCCGGGCGGCGGCCCGGCTCCTCGGGCTCGATTTCGTCCCCCTCGGGAGCGAGCGCTTCGACTTCGTGATACCCGCGGAGCACTGGGATACAACCCCCCTCCAGCGCCTCGTGGAAATCCTGCGGCGCGAGGAATTCCTCGCGCGCGTCCGGGCCCTGGGGGGATACGATACGGCTCTCTCTGGGCGGGTCCTGGATCCGCCCGCCCCGGAATGAAAGGATCTCACCAAATGCCACCCCAACTGTTCGACACATACGGACGGGGGCACGACGACCTTCGGATCTCGGTGACGGACCGCTGCAACTTCCGCTGCTTCTACTGCATGCCCGAGGAGGGCATGACCTGGCTGCCCCACGCCGAGATCCTCACCTACGAGGAGATCGCCCGCGTCGTCCGGATCACGTCCGAGCTGGATTTCGTCAGCTACCACCTCACCGGTGGGGAGCCCCTCCTGCGGAAGGACATGGACGTGCTCGTCCGGAAGATGATCGAGATCCAGCCGGAGATGGATCTGGCGCTCACCACGAACGGGGTGTTCCTCCCCCAGATGGCGAAGCGCCTCTATGAGGCGGGCCTCCGGCGCGTGAACATCAGCCTCGACTCTCTCGATGAGAAGAAATTCTTTCTCATGACGCGCCGCGACATGTTCAAGCAGGTGATGGCGGGGATCGAAGCGGCCGCCGAGGCGGGCTTCGAGCCCATCAAGATCAACGCGGTCGCCATCAAAGGAGTGACCGAGGGGGAGCTTCCCCGGTTCGCCGAATGGGCGCAGAAAACGGGCCACATCGTCCGCTTCATCGAGTACATGCCCCTCGACGCCGACAAAGCCTGGGAGCGGGACAAGGTGCTGACCGCAGAGGAGATCCTGGCGGGGCTCTCCGCCGCGGGGGAACTCGTCCTCACCAAGGGCCATCCTTCGGACCCCGCCGTCCGCTACCGCTACGTGGACGGCCGGGGGGAGGTGGGGGTCATCGCCTCGGTGACGCGCCCGTTCTGCCAGGCCTGCAACCGGATCCGGCTCACCGCGGACGGCATGATCCGGACCTGCCTCTTCGCCGCCGACGAGCACGACCTCAAGGCCCTGCTGCGGGGCGGCGCGCCGGACGATGAAATCAAAGCCTGGCTGGCCGGGGTCGTCCGGACCAAAACCCCGGGCCACCTCATCGGGCAGGAGGAATTCGTCCAGCCCGATCGCACCATGAGCGCCATCGGGGGGTGAGACGCGATAACCCCGGATTTCCGGCAGGGCCCGGCTCCCGCAACACGGCCAGCAACTTCGCTGCCAGCGTGAGCGGAGGCAATATCAACGTGGCCAGCGGGAACACAGCCAGCGTGCGCGGGGGAAGACGCCGGAGCGCGACAGCCTCTAATGACTGGCGGGCGGGAGGCTTGTTCCAGGATTTCTAGCCGCTACAAAGACTGACGCACCACCACCGTCCCCCGGGCTCAACGCCCGGGGGTTTTTTTTGTGCGGTGGGATCGACTCCCCCTCCCTCCGGGAGGGGGGTGGGGGGAGGGGACGAAGGCGCACCAATCCCCCCCCGGCCGGACAAATCGGATTTTTGATTTCAGATATTGTTTTATCGTGACTTTTTGTCCTTTATTTTTGTGAATGGTTCTTATACAATTTCCACATACAAACCGCTCGATAAAATTGAAGCGACCGCATTTCGCGACCCCCCCCCCCCCCCGGTTTTTTTTGGCTTTTTTTTGCGGAGCATCCTTTCAAGGAGAACCGGCATGCCCAAATGAATCCTCGGTTTCATGTTGATCATTCTGATGGCGATGGCCCTCTTAGCGCCCGCAGCCGCGTGGGCCGCCAAAGACAACGGCAAGCGCATGGCCATCCATTCGGCCATCGCGAATCCGCAGACCGGCCTTGTCGTGATCCTGGGGCGCAATCTCAAGCACAAGAAGCGCGACCCCAAGGTCACGCTGGGCGCCACCGCGCTCACGGTTCAGAGCGCGACGGACACCGTGATCACGGCCGTGTTGCCCGACCCCATCGATCCGGGCACCTACCCCTTGACCGTCTCCACCCGGGGCAAGGGGGGTGACGACGACGGCAAACGGTCCCAAACGGTGGACTTCACCATCGGGGCGGTCGGACTCCAAGGCCCCCAAGGTCCCAAAGGCGACACGGGCGCGACGGGAGCCATCGGACCGGCTGGTCTGAAGGGCGATACGGGCGCTCAGGGTCCGAAGGGTGATCAAGGGTCCCAAGGGTAATACGGGTGCCACGGGCGCGACGGGTCCCGCAGGAGATGGCTCCTCGGGCGAGGTTGTCTATCGCTGGAAAGTTTGGTCCACATTCAATCAGTGTTGTGGCTGGATGGGCGGGACCTTATCGCCGTTCACCCAGGGCGATGCCAGTCTGTTCGGTGGCGTTCACCCGGCCATCTGGGGCGATGGTAATGGCCGCGCAGTTCAAATGAGCTCGGACAAAGAGATTCTCCGGGCCCTTTTCACCATTAGGGGCATCGGGGGTTTTAATACGCTCGTCCATGCGGAAGAGTGGATTAGCTTCAGCAGCACGAACTCGAAGCACGCCGCCGCCTTGTTCCGCATCAAAAATTCGACATCAAACCCCATTACTTGGATGGCTGATGTTCGCATGACCGCCTATGCGAGCTGGGGCGAGCGGGCCAGCATTGCCTTGAATGGAGCAGAAAATTTTCAATCTGGCGGTAGCGCTTTGAATTCTGGTAGTATAATTGCCGTGAATTTAACCATACCCCCGAACCGTGCCAGCACGGCTATCTTCGTGTCGGGTTCAACCCAGCCCTCCGGGAGCTCTCGTGGTGTGGTGCTTGCTTTTGTGAACAACACGTTGGACCTGCCTATAGGGCTGGATTTTGTCGATGATTTAGAGACTGCGACGGGAGGCTGGGAGCAGTAGAACCAATTTTCGCCGTAGTGATGTTTCGAATCATCCCCTCCCGGGTTTCGACCTGGGAGGGGATGTATTTCAGGAGCCCGCCGGGAGTTTAACGATTCATATGAGATAAAGGTTCTCACCATCCAAAATCTCTGTCCCACCCGGCCCGATAATGCCGGATTCCCGAGGTGGCCCCGGCGGGAGAGATCCCCCGGCCCCATCGGCGCGGGGGTTTGTTTTCCCGCGGCGGCGGATCCGCCGTCGGCGGAAGCACCAACCAAAATGCGGGATTTCACCAGTTCAAGCCGTAGCGCTTCTTAGTAGCGCATGACCCGCCGCTCCCCCCTGCGCTCTTTAATCAGAGGCGCCGGGGGGGGGGGGGGGCCGGTTTTTTGCGGCGAGAACAGGAGAATTGCCAATAACGGGTAAAATCCCAGACACTTTCCATCGGGGAAATTCTCCCTTTTAGGTTCACCCTTCGAGCGCTTGTGGTTGATCGTCTCCTTGTCTGGCCTCTCCGTCGGCCGGGGGGTAGTATGGCCGCGGATGCATCCCGTACATCCATGCAAATAGAAATGATTCGAGGATTTCATGGAGAAGAAGGCGGCTGCGAAAAGGGCGAGGGGAAAGACCGGCAACGGCCCTCTCGTGCGCTCGGACGGCCGGTCGCCCGGCCAAATGCGCGAGGTAAATATCCAGCTGGACTACATCCTGACCTGCCCCGGCAGCTGCCTCATCGAGATGGGGCAGACCCGGACCCTCTGCACGGCCTCGGTGGAAGAGCGGGTGCCCCCTCACCGGCACGGGACCGGAAAGGGGTGGGTGACGGCGGAGTATTCCATGCTTCCCGGAAGCGGCTCTTCGCGCGTTTCCCGGGAGCGGGCCCGCGCGGGAAGGTCGATGGAGATCCAGCGACTCATAGGCCGCTCCTTGCGCGCGGTCGTGAACATGGATCTCCTCGGGGAGCGCACCATCTACATCGACTGTGACGTCCTCCAGGCGGACGGCGGGACGCGCTGCGCGGCCGTTACGGGAGGCTACCTGGCGCTGGTGCGCGCCGTCGCCAGCATGATGCAAACCGGTCATTTGGATGCCTATCCCCTGACGGGATCGGTCGCCGCGGTGAGCGTGGGGATGTTCGCGGGAATCCCCATCCTCGACCTGGACTACGGCGAGGACGCCGGGGCGGAGGTGGACATGAACGTCGTCATGACCGACGAGGGACGCTTCGTCGAGGTCCAGGGGACGGCGGAGGGCCGTCCCTTCCGGAAGGCGGATATGAACAAGCTCCTCTCACTCGCCGAAGACGGCATCCGGCAGCTCCTCGAAATCCAATCCCGCCACCTCTCCGCCGCATAGCGCACTCCGGTGCGGATCGTTCTCGCCAGCCGCAACCCGGGGAAGGCGCGCGAGGTCCGGGCCGCCCTCGAAGGCCTTCCCGTCCGGCTCCTCACGCTGGAGGAGGCGGGGGTCCGCGGGGAAATCGTGGAGACCGGAACGGCGTACGCCGAGAACGCCCGGTCGAAGGCGGAGGAGGCCTCCCGCCTGAGCGGTTTGCCCTCCCTTGCGGACGATTCCGGGATTGAGGTGGAGGCGCTGCCCGGAGAGCTGGGGCCGCGCTCGGCGCGGTTCGGCGGGGAAGGGCTGGACGATGCGGGGCGGAACCGATTGCTCCTCTCCCGACTCGAGGATGTGGCGGAAGAAGACCGGGGGGCGCGATATGTTTGCGCTCTCGCCTACCATGCGCCGGGCGGGCCCAGCGTTCTTTTCGAGGGAGAGCTCCGGGGCCGGGTGTCGCGAGCACCGCGGGGGGAGGGGGGGTTCGGCTACGATCCGATTCTTTATCTCCCCGAGCGGGGCTGCACCGCCGCCGAGCTGGACCTGGCCACGAAAAACGCGATCAGCCACCGGGGCCGGGCCCTGGCGGCGTTTCGCGCGTGGCTGGCGGGGGAGTTGGCGAAAGGGGGCGGCGAAGGGTAGCCGGGCGCCCGGAATTCGCCCGGGGTTGTTGCCCCCCCCGGGCGGTGCCTATACTCCTGAAGAATTTCGGCGATCGTGCGAAATCAGCTGGCCGGCGGATGCGCCGGGTCCTCTGGCCGTTTTTTGGTTTCCGGCGCGGCAGGGATCAACAGTGGACCATGCGCGATTGGAAGAAGTTCCCGAGGCGGCCGCCGCCGGCCGGACCGCGGAAATATATAAAGACATCCGGGCGACCCTGCGCACCACCCAGGTGGGCCTCCTGTTTCGGACACTGGCGGTTCACCAAGCCTATTTCGAAGCCGCCTGGGCCACCCTTCGGCCGAACACCAGCATCGCCTATTTTGAGCGCTGCGCCGACGGCCTCCGCATGCGGACGAGTCCCCCGCTTCCCCCCGACGTGCCGGATCACGAAGAGGAGCTGGAGGACCTCGGCTATGACGAGGAGCAGATTGCCGAGATTGCGGGCGTCATCGAAGCGTACAATTACGTCCTTCCGAAGGAGCTCATGCTGGCTGCCGCCCTCAAGGGCAGTCTCAACGGCTTGAAGATCGGGGGCGTGAAGCCCGGCTTTGAGGAGGACCTTCGGCCTCTTTCGGAAGGGCCGCCCCCCTCCATGCGCACCCCGCGCCTGGCGGATCCGGCGCCGGCGGAGGGGAGGACGGCCGGCCTGTTCGGCGATTTGCAAAAACGGTTCGGGTCCGAATCCGTCGCCGACCTCTGGAGGGCGTTGGGGCATTTTCCCGATTATTTGGAGCTGGCGCTCCCCTTCCTGGAAGAGGAGATGGCGAAAAAGGGTTTTGAGATCACCGTCAGCCTTTCCCAGGGCGCGGCGGGGGCGGCGGCCCAGGAGTTTCCCTTTCCGGTGGACCTCTCCCGGGAGCGGGCGCTGGAAACTGGATGCGCCGGGGAAGAGTTGGACGAGATCGATCGGAAAATCGATCGTCTCATTCATCTCATTCCCCGGACCCATACCGCCCTCCTCTTCCTCAAGGCGGCGATTGTGGGCGAGGGCAGGGTGCGCCACATCCCGTTCGAGGGGGAGTGAAAAAAATCGTGTTGTTTCCGGTGCCGAAGGGGAGGAGGCCGCCCGGATTTTTTCCTCAAATTCGGCGGAATTGCGTTATGCAATATGGGCAAAGAATTCTCGGAAAGTCGCTTTACTTTCGCCATTTTTTTGGGGAATTTTTCAGGGTGTCCGTGATTATTTTCTGGACAATCCGGTATCCCTCGGTATACTCGAAATACGGTCACAAAACGATGCGGGGGTCTGGGGGGGCTCTTAGCGGGGCCGGGCCATCGGCCCCCGTTTTTTTGATCGCGGAATAAAATCGCCACCCATCCCCCGTCCGTTTTCCTCCTTCGGTCAATCGTTTCAACCGTAACGCCGCATTTCCCGAAAATTTCACTCCGCGAAAAATCTTTCCCCGAAAATGGCCTCAAGCATGGGAGACACGAAAATGGCCGGATATATCATCGCGCAGATCAAGGTAAATGATCCTGAAGCGTACAGTGAATACGTAAAGCAGACTTCGCCGACCGTCGAGAAATACCGGGGCAACTTCTTGGTCCGGGGCGGAGAGATGGAGGTCCTCGAAGGCGAATGCCCCTACCCGCGAATCGTCGTAATCGAATTTCCCAGCGTCGAGGCCGCCCGCGAGTGGTACAACTCGCCCGAGTACGAGGGGCCGAAATCAATCCGGATGGCCACGGCGGAGGCAATCTTGGTTCTCGTTGAAGGTGCGTAAACCACCCGTGAAGGGAAAATGCCTGGCTGACTCTTTTGATTCGAAGGCCGCGGGCTTGAATCCCGCCCCTTTTTGAATTGGTTGACACCCATGAGACCGGGTAGGAATATTCCATGCGTTCCGGGTATTGGCGGAAGAATTTGTCGAGATTCAACCCAATACAAGGATAAACATCCGTGGTCGATCCCGGGCGCCCGTAGCTCAGCTGGATAGAGCGGCGGACTTCTAATCCGCAGGTCGCAGGTTCAAATCCTGCCGGGCGTGCCATGCCTTCCGGGGGAGGCCATCTCCCCTTGCCGTCGTGATTCCATCTCCGCCCGGATGCGACTCCCCGCGGGCGAAAATCCCGCAATCGCCATTCCCCGGGGCAAAATAACCCATGCCCCGCTGTGTTATGATTCCGTGCGGATTGATCGTGCCCTATTGATAATCAAAGAAGCAGAAGCCGATTTCGAAGGAGAGCAACATGTTCAGACATAAGTCCATCACCCGGGAGGGCATCCCGTCCGCGATACAGAAGGCGGAGCGCTACCGGCTTCTCAATGAGCCTCGGCAGGCCGAGAGTATCTGCCTCGACGTGCTCGAAATCGATCCGGAGAACCAGCAGACCCTGATAATCTTATTGCTTGCGCTGACCGACCAGTTCGAACAGCGCATGAGCGCCGGTGTGCGGGAGGCCCGCGAGATTATCCCCAAGCTGAAAGGCCAATACAGCAAGGACTACTATTCCGGAATCATCTGCGAGCGCCTGGCGATTGCCCAGTTTCATCGGCGCATCCCGGGCATCCGCCACACGGTGTACGAAGGAATCGTCGAGGCGATGGAATATTACGAGAAAGTCGCAGAATTAAGCCCGCCCGGGAACGACGAAGCGATTCTGCGCTGGAACTCCTGCGCCCGCTTCCTCTCGCGCCATCCAAAGCTCGAACCGGCGCCGGAGGAGTCCTTCGAAACCTGGTTGGAATAAAAACTCCGAAATTTTGATGCGGAGCGGGCTTCCGCGAAGCGGGCGGGACCCGGAGGGCGTTCTAGAAGCGGAGGAGCGTCACGGCGGTTAGAATGGTCCCGGTAAAAGCTCCGCCGTAGAAGACGACCGAAAGAAGGGACTCCATGTGCTTGAGCCATGGGTCGCTCAAGGCCGCGTGCAGGCGATGGGCGGCGTGGAAGAAGGAAAGTGAGATCAGGGAGAAGAGGTAGAGCCGGGCGATTGGATGCGAGACGAGACCGAGCATCCGTTCGTAGCCGAAGGCTTCTCCCCCGACCCCGAGCCACTCCAGCGGCATCGCGATGCCGCTCAAAAGGATCATGATTGGCAAGAAAAGCGCGGAGACGACGCCTCCCGCCGAGAAGAGCGACCACCAGAGGGGTTCGAAGGTTTTTGTCATGGTCAGACCTTTGCGATGAGCCAGTACAAGATCCCCGAGAGGATGACCCAAGCCACGTAGTTTCCCCCCGCAAGGAAGACATCCGGCACCCGCCCTTCTCCGAGCGGGATGACGATGGCCTTGGGGGTGAGGTTGAACCAGGTGATGCTGTGATAGATCGCGAAGGGCAGGGCGAGGATGTGCAGCGCGATGACGGGCCCCGACTTGAGAAAGGCGAGCATCCCTTCGTAGGCTTCTTGGCCCTGGCTGAGCCGATAGAGAGTCACCAGCAGGAGGAGGCAATAGATTCCCACGAAAACAGAGGTCAGCTCGCGGATGATGAACAGCGTGTAAGGCTGGCGCTTCAGCCACCAAGCCGCCTGAACCGGACGATGATAGAGCTTCACCGCGCTCCCCCCCCTTTCGGCAGGACCCACTGCTTGAACCAATTCATGGTACCGCTCAGCTTCGCGCGCTGAATGGCGCCCGCGGGATCCACATCCTTCGGGCAGACGACGCTGCACTCACCCACGAAGGTGCACTCCCAGATGCCGTCGTGTTGCATGATCACTTCCTGGCGCGCGTCGCTGCCCTGGTCGCGGGAATCCATGTTGTAGCGCTGGGCGAGGGCGATGGCCGCCGGGCCGACGAAGGAGGGCTCGAGGGCGGCGATGGGGCATGCCGCGTAGCAGAGAAAGCAGTTGATGCACATCGAGTACTGCTTGTAAGCATAGAGCTCCGCCGGCGTTTGCAGGTGCTCCCCCTCCCCGATCGGTTTTTCCTCGCCCTCGTTCCGGATCAGCCAGGGCTGGACCGAATTCAGCTTTTCCATGAAACCGTCCATGGAGGTAATCAGGTCCCGCTCGACGGGAAAGCTCTCGAGGGGTTCGACCCTGACCGAATGGGGATAGTAATCCCTTAAAAAAGTGCCGCAGGTCAGTTTCGGCACGCCGTTCACCATCATGCCGCAGCTTCCGCAGACGCCCATCCGGCAAGACCAGCGGTACGAAAGGCTGCCGTCGAGATCATCCTTGATGTGGTTGAGCGCGTCGAGGATCACCCAGTCCTCGCGGTACGGCACGGAATAGGTCTGAAACGTGGGCTCATCTTCCTGGTCGGGACGATACCGGAAAACCTCGAACTGGATCGTTTCTTCACTCACTTTTCGACTCCACAGGCGTTCCGTAGACCCGCTCGGCGGGGGGCCATTTGGTGATTGTGGTTTTCCGGAATTCGATTCGGGGCGCTTCATCGGTGCAGTAAGCGAGGGTATTTTTGAGGTAATTCGCGTCGTCGCGCTCCGGATAGTCCGTCCGCTGATGGGCGCCGCGGCTCTCTTTTCGCTCGAGGGCGCTGTGGGTGATGGTCCTGGCCAAGTCGAGCATGTTTTCCAGCTCGAGGGCCGAGGTCAGCTCGGTGTTGAAGGAGAGGCTCGGGTCTTCGATCATGACATCCGAGAAGCGCTCTTTCAGCTCGGCGAGTTTTTCGCAGGCCCCCTTCAGCGTGGATTCATCCCGGAAGATGCCGGCGGAGTCTTCCATGATCTCTGCCATCTCGCGCCGCAGTGAGGCAATCCGTTCGGTGCCGCCTTGCTTGCGGATGAAGGTCTCGGCGATACGCCTCCGCTCGTCGTCGGCCTGGCGCACGAGGGCGGTCGTGTGGAGGTCGAGATTCTCCTTGGCGAACTGGGCGGCTGAACGCCCCGCCCGTGCACCGAAAACCAGCAGTTCGGAGAGCGAGTTGGAGCCCAGGCGGTTGGCGCCGTTGATCGAGACGCAGGCCGTCTCCCCGGCCGCAAAGAGGCCCGGCAGCTCGGTGGCGCCGTTGATGTCGGTGTCGATCCCCCCCATCATGTAATGGACCACGGGGCGCACCGGAATTGGTTCGTGCACCGGATCGATGCCGATGTAGTTTCGTGCCAGCTCCCGGGCGAAGGGGAGCTTTTCGTTGATCCGCTTCTCGCCCAGGTGGCGGATGTCCAGGTGGACGACATCCCCGTAGGGGCCCGGGATGGTGCGGCCCTTCTCCCTCTCCTTGATGAAGGCCATGCTGCAGCGATCGCGGGGGCCGAGCTCCATGGTTCGTTTTACCGGATGGCGCGGATCGTGGATGTCCACGGGCTCGCCCAGATCGTAATCCTGGAGGTAGCGGTAGCCGTCCTTGTTCACCAGGATCCCGCCTTCCCCCCGCAACGCCTCGGTGATCAGTATGCCCGTCCCCGGGAGTCCGGTGGGATGGTATTGGACGAATTCCATGTCTTTCAGGGGCACTCCGGCGCGGTAGGCGACCGCCATGCCGTCTCCCGTCTTGATCGCCCCGTTGGTCGTGAAAGGGAAGATTCGCCCGGCGCCCCCGGTGCAGATCACCACGGCGTTGGCTTCGATCAAATGCACCTGCCCGCTGCGCAGATCGATCGCCGCGGCGCCTTGGCAGCGGCCGTCCTCGACGAGCAGCCTGGTCACGAACCATTCGTCGTAGCGCTTGATTCCCTTGTACTTCAGGGAAGTCTGAAAGAGCGTATGGAGCATGTGGAAGCCGACTTTGTCCGCGGCGAACCAGGTGCGCTCGATCTTCATGCCGCCGAACGGGCGAACCGCGATTTTCCCGTCGGGCTCCCGGCTCCAGGGGCACCCCCAGTGTTCGAGCTGTATCAACTCCTTCGGGGATTGGTGGACGAACATCTCCACGGCCTCCTGGTCGCAGAGCCAGTCGCCCCCGGAGATCGTGTCGTAAATGTGGTCTTCAAAGGAGTCATTTTCCATGATGACTCCCGCCGCGCCCCCCTCGGCGGAGACCGTGTGGCTGCGCATCGGGTAGACCTTGCTCACAATCGCCACGTCCAGATCGGAATGCTCTTCCGCTATGGCGATGGCCGCGCGCAACCCGGCGCCGCCCCCGCCCACAACGATAACGTCATGCCTGATTGACTGAGCCAAAGCGCTATCCTTTCGTCCCGGTGTATCTGTCGCGGAGACGGTTGCGCGGGCCAAATTGTAGGACGAACCTGAAACAGAGAATCTATACTCAAACCTTTTTCCATGTCAACAATATATTCAACGGGCGGGTAGAAGGCCAAAAGGTTTTGGAGAAAATCTCCTCGACGGCTTGGAAGCCGTTACCGGCGGATTCGGCCATGGAAGGACGGAGCGGTTGATGGGACCGGCATGCCGTTTGGACGCGAAGCGCTCTTTGCCTCTATCAACAAATGTGAACGGTCCGGCGATTCCGAACCCGGCCGCACTCCGGCGCTTGCGGGGGACTGGTGCATCCGTCCGGTGATCCGGGTTATGATTGGGAGGCAGAAGATTTGGGGGGGGAGTATTTTCGCCTGACTTCTAATCCGTAAGTCGCAAGTTCGAATCCTGCCGGGCGTGCCACATTATCCGGAGTTGTCCGTCTTTCCTTTCGGCCGTCTGGCTACTGCCAAAAGGCTGCAAACGGAAGGCCGGAGCCTCCCCGCCCCGGCGCCGATATGGTGATCGTCTCTGCGGGAGGAAAACGGCTATGAGCGGGGAAGGAAAAGAAAATTTGTCCTGGGGCAGTTCGAGCCACTGGGTAAAAATGGAATTAAGCCCCCGGCATGTGCACGTGAAATTCGCCGGCGAGACCGTCGCCGACAGCAAGCGCGCCATGCTGATGCACGAAGCGAACCATATACCGGTGTATTACTTCCCCAAGGAAGACGTCCGGATGGACCTGATGCGCCGGACCGATCACAGCACCCACTGACCCGTCAAGGGGGAAGCGTCCTACTGGACGCTCACCGTCCGGGGCCGGACGGCGGAAAACGCGGTTTGGGATTACGAAGACGTGATTGAAGGAGCCGGCGTGCTGAAGGATTACGTCGCCTTCTACTGGGACAAGATGGACGCGTGGTACGAGGAGGACGAGGAGATATTCGTCCACCCGCGGGATCCGTATAAGCGGGTGGACGTTCTGGCCAGCTCCCGGCACGTCCGCGTGGTGGTCGCCGAAGAGACCGTGGCGGACACCCGCATGCCCCGCCTTTTGTTCGAGACTCTCCTTCCGACGCGCTATTACATTCCCCACGAAGATGTTCGGATGGACCTGCTCGTGCCGAGCAATAAGAGGACGAGATGTCCGTACAAGGGAAAAGCCGTCTACTGGTCCGTTAAGGCGAACGGGCAAACAGTGAAGGACATCGTCTGGAGTTATCCCGATCCCATCCCCGAATGCCCCAAGATTAGCGGACTGTTCTGCTTTTTCAACGAAAGGGTGGACGCCATCTACGTGGACGGGGGAAAGATGCCCACGCCGAACACCGTCTGGTCGTAGCGAAGAACAAAAAACCGCGATGCCTAACGTTCCCCCGGGAAAATTTTTAACTCCATGACTAAGGCGAAGGGGGCGGCGGGGAAGGACCCGTTGTTTTTCTACGGCTGGGTCATCGTCGGGCTCTCGTTTTTCACCCTGGCGTTCCACATCTCGGCCCGGTTTTCCTTCACAATTTTTCAGGTGCCCCTCATCTCCGAGTTCGGCTGGGGGCGCGGCGTCCTCGGGAGCGCCTACGCTCTAATGATGGCGGTCTATGCCTTTTTCAATCCCTTCATGGGCTCGCTCATCGAGAAAAAAGGCCCCCGCGCCGTCATGCCCTGGGCGTCGGTTTGCATCGGCGGCGCGATGGCGGCCGGCTACTTCATCACCTCCCTCTGGCACGTGTACGTCCTCACGGGGATATTCATCGGCGCCGGAACGGCCCTGAGCGGCTTTTCCATGCACAGCGCCCTCATGCCGCGCTGGTTTGCAAAGAATCGGGGGCTCGCGACGGGGATCGCCGTCTCCGGGATCGGAATTGGGATTTTCGTCCTCTTGCCCGTCATCGAGCGGATGATCGCGGCCTTCGGCTGGCGGGCGGCTTACTTGGGCTACGGCATAACGGTTCTTCTGATTCTCGCCCCGGCGAATTTTCTCCTGCTCCGGAACCGGCCGGAGGACGTGGGCCAAACGATCGACGGCCTTCCGCCCCCGGCGGCCGGGATGGCGGATTTGCCGGTGCGCCCAGGCGGGCCGGGCCGGGGCGTGGGCGATGTTTTCCGGTCCGTGCGGGGGGACGCCCGCTTTTGGGCGCTCGCCCTCGTCGGCTTCGCCATCGGGTTTAACGCCAACACCCTCTTGAGCCAGCTCCTGCTCTTTCTCGTGGACGCGGACTATCCCATGGTGACCGGGGGGATCATTGTGGGAATGACCGGCATCCTCCGCACCGTGGGAAGCGTGGGCGCCGGATGGCTGAGCGACCGCATCGGCCGCCTGCGCACCTTGTCCGCCGCGACATCCGTTTCGATCGCGGCGGTGGTTCTCCTTTTGCTGACCCCGGGGCTCGGCGCCGTCCCCCTTCCGGGCTACCTGTTCGCCGTTTTGTTCGGGTTCGGGACGGGCGGGATGAGCGCGTGCTATTCGGCCATGGCGGGCGACAGCTTCAAGGGCCCCACCTTCGCCGTCATCATGGGCTTCATCGAGATCAGCTTCGCTCTGGGCGGAGTGGTCGGCCCCCCCCTGGCGGGATTCGCCTTCGACTTCATGGGGAGCTACCTGCTGCCCTTCACGCTCGATATTCTCCTGTTGATCGCGGTGATTTTGCCGTCTCCTTTATCTACAAAGCGGCGCCGGCCTCCCGGGAGGCCTAGCGGGATAAAATTCCGCCCCGGCGCGCCGGCCTGCTGGGATGCGGCTGCGAAAAGCTTGCTACCCTCCAGCGGCTGTGCGAAGATATTCTCCGGCTATCCTGAAAGAGCCGCGTGAAAAAAGGAAAAAGCCGAAGGGGGCGTTGCAAGGGTTTTCCCGGTTTGGCGGGAGAATCCTTTTCCGTATGGGACGGGATTTTGTCCGGCGGTTTCGGGATCGGGTCCGAACGCGGACGCTCCGAGGAACCGGACGCGGTGGGTGTAGCTCAGGGGTTAGAGCGCCGGGTTGTGGCCCCGGAGGTCGGGGGTTCAAATCCCCTCACTCACCCCACCGGTTGCGTTTTTCCCGTGACCGGGTGGCGGATCGGACCGGCCATCGATCGCCTCCGAACGTGTCGGCGCCCGTAGCTCAATTGGATAGAGCGTCGGACTTCGGATCCGAAGGTTGTAGGTTCGAGTCCTACCGGGCGTGCCATTGAAAAACGAGAAACATCATCCCATCAACCGGATGCAGGTGTCGGGTGGTTCCGTTCCTGCTCTTCAACCACCTTGGAATGTCGTCCTGCGTTCTAATGAACGGGAGATCAACACACATCCCGTGACGCTTGTTCTACCTTTCATGATAGTCGTAAAGAAACTTTGGGGTGAGTTCTCGTCTGAGCGTGCTCTTTTCCTTTGCAAAATGATTTACCTAATTAGTATGATAGACTTACCTGTCATTTAACCTTTCGCGTTTGGGCAGGCTTGGCGACAATTTCTTCTCGCTGTGCCGGGCGTTTGAAATCGCTGGTCTTGAAAAATTTCATCGATTCTCAAATCTGTATTCGTGTATAATTTTGTTTTATTTTAATTGAGGGCCCTGAACGATCACTAAATTTCCTAACGACGACCCGCCGTATAGGAGACAAGCAATGAAAAAACTGCTAATTGCGATGGTTTTGGTTTTACTTGCAGGTGTGACAGCTAGTGCGGAAACTGTGAAATTGGGCGTCATTTTCGGCTATACGGGGCCCATTGAATCCCTCACCCCCCCTATGGCCAAGGCCGCTGAGTTGGCGATGAAGGAAGTCAGCGACAGCGGCGCGTTTTTGGGAGGCAGCAAAGTGGTTTCGGTGCGCGGCGATTCCACCTGCACGGATTCTGCGGCCGCCAGGGCGGCGACCGAGCGTCTGGTCACGTCCGATAAGGTGAACGCCATCGTCGGCGGCGATTGTTCCGGCGTAACCATCGCCATGCTGCAAAACGTGGCCATGCCCAACGGCATCGTGATGATCTCCCCCTCGGCGACTTCGCCGGCGCTTTCCACCCTCAAGGACAACGGCCTGTTTTTCCGCACCGCCCCGTCTGACGCCCGGCAAGGGCAGGTCCTGGGCGCGATTTTGAAAGAAAGAGGCGTCAAGTCGGCGGCCCTCACCTACACCAACAACGATTACGGCAAGGGGCTGGCCCATAGCATCAAGACCAACTTCGAGAAGGCCGGGGGGAAGATTACGATTTCTGCGGCGCACGAAGACGGCAAGGCGGATTACACGGCGGAAGTCGGCGCGCTCGCAGCCGCAGGCGGCGATGTTCTGATTGTCGCCGGTTACGTGGACCAGGGCGGCAAGGGCGTTATTCGGGCGGCCGTCGATACCGGCGCGTTCGAGACCTTCGTATTGCCCGATGGCATGATCGGCGAGAGCCTGCCGAAGGCGATCGGCAAGGCGCTCGATGGTTCCTACGGCACCGTTCCCGGCACGGACAGCCCGGGCGCGGCGAAGCTCGGCGCACTGGCCAAGAAGGCCGGCTTCAAGGGGGGCACCCCGTTCGTCGCCGAGTCCTATGACGCTGCGGCCCTGATCCTATTGGCCATGCAGGCCGCAGGCTCCAGCAAGAGCATGGCGCTCAAGGATAAGGTCATGGCGGTCGCCAATGCGCCGGGTGAGAAGATTTACCCCGGAGAACTGGCCAAGGCGCTCAAGATTCTCGCCAAGGGTGGTGAGATTGATTACGTGGGCGCATCGGCGGTCGAACTGATCGGGGCTGGTGAGAGCGCCGGCAACTACCGTGAAATACAGGTGAAAGGTGGGAAGATTACCACCGTGCGGTACCACTAGATCGGATAATTTATACGTGATTCGCTCCATGGGAGACGACCGGACGAAAACCCCGGGCGTTCTTTGTGGATTTCATGATCGCGGTTGTTGATCTGCATATGCACTTTGGCGGCATTCGCGCCGTCGATGGTGTTTCCCTGTCCATCGAGGGCGGCCGAATTACCGGGCTGATCGGTCCCAACGGTGCGGGCAAGACTACGCTGTTCAACGTCATCGCCGGGGTTCATCGTCCGACGTCGGGGAGCGTCTATCTCGACGGGGAGAACGTCACCGGTCTCAAGCCTCACGAATTGTGCGCCATGGGCATGCTGCGCACCTTTCAGATCGCCCAGGAATTCAGCACCCTGACGGTTCGGGAAAACCTCATGATGGTGCCGTCTGGCCAGTCGGGAGAAAATCTGCTCGGCGTCTGGCTGTGGCCCGAGTTGGTGCGCTCCGAAGAGGAGCGCGTTCGAGCCAAGGCCGAGGAAGTCATCGCATTTCTGGAAATCACCCAGGTAGCCGACGAACTGGCCGGGAACCTTTCCGGCGGCCAGAAGAAACTCCTGGAACTCGGCCGCACCATGATGTCCGACGCCAAGATCGTTCTTCTGGACGAGGTGGGCGCCGGCGTCAACCGCACCCTGCTCCATACCCTGGGCGATGCGATCCTGCGTTTGCAGCGCGAGCGCGGCTATACGTTTTGCATGATAGAGCACGATATGGATTTCATCTCGCGCCTGTGCGATCCCGTGATCGTCATGGCCGAGGGCGCGATTCTCGCCCAGGGCGGCGCGGAAGAAATGAAATCCGACGAACGCGTCATCGAAGCCTATCTGGGCAAAAGCAAGCCGAACCGTTCCGGTGAATGATTCCACCAGTTATCTCATCGGCGAGAGTATGACCGGCGGCTATGGCGGACCGGACATCATCCATGAGTGCACCATCAGCGTCGACCTTGGAGAAATAGCGGTCATCGTCGGCCCCAACGGCTCGGGTAAATCCACGGCCATGAAAGCAATTTTCGGCATGTTGGACATGCGCGAAGGGTCGGTTCGCCTGGATGGAGAGGATATCACCGGACTGAAACCGCAAGAGCGCGTCACCCGAGGCATGAGCATGGTGCCGCAAAATCGCAACGTCTTCACCTCCATGTCGGTGGAGGAAAATCTGGAGATGGGGGCCTTCGTTCGCCAGGATGATTTTACGGATACCCTGGGAGGGATTTTCGACCTCTTCCCCGTCCTGAAGGAGAAACGCCGCCAACTCGCCGGCGAGCTTTCCGGCGGGCAGCGCCAGCAGTTGGCGGTGGGCCGTGGGCTGATGACCCAACCGAAAGTGTTGATGCTGGACGAACCCACGGCCGGGGTTTCTCCCATGGTGATGGATGAATTGTTCGAGCGCATTATCGAAATCGCCAAAAGCGGCATCGCGATTCTGGTGGTGGAGCAGAATGCCCGCCAGGCCCTGAACATCGCCGACAAGGGCTACGTGCTTGTGCAGGGACGAAACCGATACACCGACACCGGCGCGGCTCTGATGGCGAACGCGCAAGTCCGCCGGGCGTTCTTGGGTGGTTGAGGCGATGGACGGCATCCTGAACGCGTTGTTCCTGTTGTCGAATTTCGTCATCGTTCCCAGCATGGCGTATGGCAGCCAGTTGGCGATCGGCGCCCTGGGAATCACCTTGATTCACCGCATCCTGCGTTTTTCCAATTTCGCCTTCGGAGATACCATGGCCTTCGGCGCCATGGCGACCATCTTGCTGACCTGGGCGCTGCAATCCTGGGGCGCTTCGATCGCCCCGTTGCCCACCGCGCTCCTCGCCTTGCCGTTCGGTATCCTCTGCACGGTCCTCCTTTGCCTGTTGACCGACCGCTGGGTGTATCGTTTCTATCGCCGGGAGAAAGCGGAGCCCGCAGTGTTGATGATCGTCTCGGTCGGGGTGATGTTCGTCTACAACAGCCTGGTGCGTTTCATCATCGGCCCGGGCGATCGGTGGTTCGCCGACGGGGAACGCTTCATCATCAAGGCGCAAACCTTCAAGCGACTGACCCGGTTCGATGAGGGCATCGCTTTCAAGACCACGCAGGGTCTGACCATCCTGACGTCGATCATCGTGGCGGCGGCGCTGTTCTGGTTTCTGAATCGCACCCGCGCAGGCAAATCCATGCGCGCTTATTCGGATAACGAGGACCTGGCCCTGCTCTCGGGGATCGATCCGGAACGGGTGGTGATGATCACCTGGGCCATTGCAGCCACACTCGCCGCTATCGCCGGTGTTTTGTATGGCCTGGACAAGAGCTTCAAGCCGTTCACATATTTCCAGCTTCTGTTGCCGATCTTCGCCGCCGCCATCGTCGGCGGTCTTGGGAAACCGCTGGGCGCGATCGTCGGAGGCTTCACCATCGCCTTTTCAGAGGTCGGGATCACCTACGCCTACAAGAAATTCCTCGCCTATTCCCTGCCTGGCGATTGGGCGCCGCAAGGGTTGGTGCAACTGTTGTCCACGGACTACAAGTTCGCGGTCTCCTTCACCATTCTGGTATTGGTGCTGCTGCTCCGGCCCACCGGTATTTTTGGAGGGAAGTCCACATGAACCCTGCGGGCCGTATACGCGCCATCTCCATGTTCGCCGCCATGTTCGCGGCTTTGGCCGTGGTCGGCCTGGTCCAAAGCTGGTCTTTGGCGCTGGCGATCCTGAACCTCTGCCTGATATCGGCCGTGATGTCTCTGGGCGTCAACATACAGTGGGGCTATGCGGGACTCTTCAACATCGGGGTGATGGGCTTCGCGGCGCTGGGCGGGGTGACGGCGGTTTTGATTTCCGTGGCGCCCGTCCCGACGGCCTGGGAAGCAGGCGGCGTCGGCATCATCGTCGCCCTGGGCGTCTCTTTGGCGACGATTCTGGCCGCTATTTTCGCCGCCAGGCGCACGCCCGCCGGCGCGCCGCGAAAACTCGTCCTCGCCTGCATCATCATCTTCGGCTATTTTCTCTCGCGCGCGGTTTTTTATCCTGCGGTAGAAGCCATCGAGGCCGTGGACCCCATAAAAGCCGGTTTCCTGGGCGGCCTCGGGCTGCCCATCCTCCTCTCCTGGATCGCAGGCGGCCTGTTCGCCGCCGCCGTCGCCTGGGTGCTCGGAAAAATCACCTTAGGATTGAGGGCCGACTATCTGGCCATCGCCACGCTGGGTATTTCCGAGCTCATCATCGCTGTCCTGAAGAACGAGGACTGGCTGGCCCGTGGCGTGAAGAACGTGAGCGGTCTGCCCCGCCCCGTGCCGTATGAGGTCGACCTTCAACAGGCTCTGTGGTTTCAGGATTGGGCCGCCGGCATGGGTGTTTCGCCCGTGGAGTTTTCCTCCATCTTCGTCAAATTGTGCTACGCGGGGCTGTTCGCCATCGTTCTCCTCGTGGTGTTGTGGCTCTCCGAGCGGGCGTTGCATTCGCCTTGGGGCCGGATGATGCGGGCCATCAGGGACAACGAACTCGCCGCCTCCGCCATGGGCAAGGACGTCACGAGCCGCCATCTCCAGGTGTTCGTTCTGGGCTCGGCGGTGGTCGGCGTCGCCGGGGCCATGCTCACCACCCTGGACGGGCAGTTTACGCCCGCCTCCTATCAGCCGCTGCGGTTCACCTTCACCATCTGGGTGATGGTCATCGTCGGGGGGTCGGGCAATAACTGGGGCGCCGTTCTTGGCGGCTTCGTGATCTGGTTCTTCTGGGTCGAGGCCGAACCCATCGGTCTGTGGCTGATGGATCTGCTCACCTCCGGCCTGGCGGAAGACAACGCTTTAAGACGCCATCTGCTCGAAAGCGCGGCCCACATGCGGTTGATGACCATGGGGGTGCTCCTGTTGCTGGTTCTGCGCTTCAGTCCCCGCGGCCTCATTCCGGAAAAATAGGCCGGCGTCCACACAAGGCCCGAAAGACGCCGGGCGGGAGCCAAAGATTTATGGCTTCATGGTAGCGGAGAGGATTTCTGTGCGAAGGCTGTGAGAACGGGTTTCATCGCGGGAGTGTTCAAGAGTTGATGAGCCGCGCCGGTTTTGTTATGACGGATCTCTGTGCTAACTTCGGTTTTGATGATAACCGATCGGCAATAATTCAGATATCGGGTCGCTAGCTCAACTAGGCAGAGCAACGGACTCTTAATCCGTAGGTCGCAGGTTCGAATCCTGCCGGGCGTACCATATTTTCGGGAAATCGCGTCGCTCCTCTCGCCGGATGCGAGGCCACGCGCAGAAGACAGGGGCGAAGGCACGGTGGGTGTAGTTCAGTGGTTAGAGCGCCGGGTTGTGGCCCCGGAGGTCGGGGGTTCAAATCCCCGCACTCACCCCACAGCGTATACATATTCTTGAACGGAACCTGGGTTCCGAACAAGGCCGACGGATATCACGCGCCCGTAGCTCAATTGGATAGAGCGTCGGACTTCGGATCCGAAGGCTGTAGGTTCGACTCCTACCGGGCGTACCAGAAAACGAAGGGTTGGGCGGCGGGCGGAATCCCGTCCCCCTCTCTTGTCGCTGTTTCGCCGCCGTACGAAATAGATACGGGTTTCACTGCGGGTCGCTAGCTCAACCAGGTAGAGCAACGGACTCTTAATCCGTAGGTTCGGGGTTCGATTCCCCGGCGGCCTACCAAGAAATTGCAGTGATATCAGTCATTTGCGGTTTCGTCCTCATCCGCGGAATTCAAAGTGTCGGCAAAAGTGTCGGTCTCGTTCATCATCCCCCGATTCCCCAGCGGCCTACCAGATTTTCGGGCAGGGGGCACCCCCTTCTGCAACCGTTTTGTAACGATTATTCAGCCATTCCCTCCAGCAGGCGGGGCACCTCCCCGGCGCCGTTCCGGCTGAATCGCGCAAATCGATCCATCGCGGCCGCAAACTTCTCGCCCCCCGTGAGCCGCGGGGGATTTCCGTTTCTTCGGCGTTTTCCCATTTCGAGAAAATCTGATTGAATGTGCCGAAGTTGCCTCTTGCGTGCCGCCGTGCGCGGAGCTCGCGCGCCCCCGAGGGCGGCCCGACGATCCCCTGAGGAGTGCGGGATGGCGGAGCAGGACTGGTTCATGCTTTTTCCCGAAAATTACACCTGGTCCTCGGCGGCGCTCATCGCGGTGGGCGCCTCGGCCTGGGGCGGGAGCGAGATCGGCGAGATCCACCGGGTCTGCGCCGCCCTCAAGGGCAGGGAGGGGGACGGGGCCGCGTGGTTCGCGGAGTGGAACCGGATGGGGGAGATCGTGGCCGCCCGGGGCGAGGCGGAGGAGAGGCAGGGGCACCGGGAGACCGCCTCGCTCGCCTTCATGCGGGCCGCGAACTACATCCACGCCGGGGAGCGCCTCCTCCATCCGCGCACCGAGGAGAGCCAGGCGGCCTACCGCCGGGCCGTCGCTCTCTTCAAGCGGGGGTTTCCGGACTTCCCCCTTTTCGCGGTCGAGCCCGTGGAGGTGCCCTTCGAGGGGGGAAGGAGCCTGCCCGCCTACTTCATCCGCGCGCGCGCGTGGAACCCTTCGGCCAAACGGCCCGCGGTCGTTTTCTTCGACGGCCTGGACGTCACCAAGGAGATGAAGTTTTTCAAGGGGCCTCTCGAGCTCGTCAAGCGGGGAATGGCCGTCCTCCTGGTGGACGGGCCGGGCACCGGCGAGGCCGTCCGCTTCCGGGGGATGCCCCTTCGGCACGACTACGAGGCCGCCGGAACCGCCGCGGTCGACTACCTGGAGACCCGGGACGAGGTGGATCCGGATCGCATCGGGATCACGGCCGTCAGCCTGGGCGGGTACTACGCGCCGCGCTGCGCGGCCTTCGAAAAACGGTTCAAGGCCTGCGCGGTCTGGGGCGCGATCTGGGACTACCACGCCACTTGGAAGCACCGCATCGAGCAAAACTTCCGGACGGCGCTCTCGGTTCCCGGCGATTTCATTACCTGGGTTCTGGGGGTGGAGGACCTGGACGCGGCGCTGGCGAAGCTGGAGAAATTCACCCTCGCGGGGGTGGCCGAAAAAATCACCTGCCCCTTTTTCCTCACCCACGGGGCGGACGACGCCCAGATTCCCCTGGAGGACGCCCGAAAGCTCTTCGACGCGGTCGGCGCCGGGGACAAGACCCTCAAAATTTTCACCCGGGAGGAGGGGGGCGCCCAACACTGCCAGACCGACAACCTGACGATTGGCACCCTCGCCATCGCCGATTGGCTGGCCGAAAAGCTGGTGATGCGAAAGTGAGGGTCCCGGAGGGGGTTGGGGATATTTCCCCACGCGCGTCGGCGGGGCAACGATAAGCCCTTCCCTCCTGCATGCCAGGCCCCGCGGTCAAGGCATTCACCCTATGGCCCTCCTCCCCCTTGGGCTCGAACCCTTCACTTGAGCGCCCGAATAGCGTTTCTCAACCCAATGGGGTTATCAATTCCCCGTAAGTTGACCTCCCCGATCCCTCTTCCTCTAACTATGACACTTCCGTAATTAAGAATGCGCCCCATAATTCCCTGAGATAATTCCACGCTCTCTATGGCCCCACGATCAATTTCTATCGTTTCTCTCCAAATGATCCCCCTCCTGTGGACAACACGCATGCTTGTGACAGTCATCTCATTAGAGAGGCTCCGAAAAATAAAGGGGAAAAAACCGAAGAGCAAAAATACAATGATAGAAATAAATGTGCCAACTTTTACGTAAGAGAATGGGATATGCGTTGTAGAGAGGTATAAAATTGCATCTATGAACGGCTTCTTTTCCGCTTCCTTAAGGGTGACCCCAACGCGCGAAAGCGCCCCTTCAACCAAATTCCAAGCCGATGCCAAAACTTCAGCCAATATGGGTTGAGTCAAATATAAGGCCAACATCAAGACTTCAACCAATATAAATAGCGCCCAGATGGGCTTGGAAGAAACCCTGCCTATGAATTTGACTTCCTCGTCTGGCTGGAGCGTTCTGCTCACATAGGACACTTTCAAATCCCCTTGCCCGCCACGCGCCTCGCCATCCGCTGGCGGAGGCGGCCCTTCCGGATGGCGCTGAAATCGCGCCAATCTCCCAAGTGCCGGTCAAGCCAGCGGCCCAGCTTGCGGAAGACCATCGCTCTCCTACCTCACGCCGCACCTCCAATCAGGACGGCGCGTCGCCACTTGGCACCGGCTCCCGCTGCCGAGTGGGCCGGACCATTGCTTCTCCCTCCCTGCAAGGTGTGGTGGAATCTTTGCACCGGAAGGCGACGGGGACAACCGGTACGAGGGGAGCGGATCGATAATCGGCTAGCCGGCGGACACCCAGAACTTTCGATCCTGCCGGATCAGGGGCGCATGGCCGGTTTTGGTGACGATGACCGTCTTTTCGATCTGGACGCCGCCAATCCCGAGGATTCCGCAGGGGTTCTCGATGCAGACCGTGCTCCCCGCCTCGAGCGGGACATCGCTCGTCGGGGGCAGGAAGCCGCTCTGGACCGGGGCCGGCTCGGTGAGAACATAGGGCACCTCGCGCTGCTCGAGGCCGATGGCGTGGCCGGCGAAGATACCGTTGTGGTCCGGCAGGCCGGCGGCGCGCGTTCCCCCGAGCGTGGCCCGGTGGATCTTCGAGGGCAGCGCGCCCGCCCGGACCTCGGCGAGACCCGCCTCTGCCGCCTTCCACAAGTTCATTTGCTCGCCGGTGGGCTCTCCGATGACGCCCCCCCAGCCCGTGTCCCCCTGGTAGTTGCCCAGGGAGAGGCCCGCGTCGAACCGCCACAATTCGCCCTTCGCCATTTTCTTTTCCGAGGGCGGAAAGATCCCGGCCGAACGGTCGCCCGATCCGAAGTGGAACCATTGCCACATCCCCCCGCCCCCGGCCACTTCGCGCCAGAATACCGTGGCCACCTCGCGCTCCACCGCCCCGTCGGCGACGGCGTTTGAGGCGGCCACGCACGCCCGCTCGTTCAGCGCGGCGGCCTCCCGGAGCGCGTCCAGCTCGTCCGGCGTCTTCACCATCCGGATCAGCCGGAGGAGATCGCTTCCCTCGACGAGGTCGGCCCCGGGCAGCACTTCCGCGATCGCCTTCCGTACGTTCGGCGTGACGCGCTCCTGATCCAGCGCGAGGCGCGCCCTGTCCAGCCCCCGCTCCCGGAGCGCCTGGGCGAGGGCGGCGGCGGGGCCCTTCTCCCGGCGCGCGCCGTTGTTCAGCATGCCGAGGAAGATCTCCCCCTCGCGGCTGGAAGCGGACGCTCCCGGCGGCTGAATCAGAGCGCTCTTTCCGCCGAAGGTGTAATGGCCCTTGATCCAGGAGTCCTGCGCCGAAACGTAAGTCTGCTCCTGTCCGGGGACGACGAGGGCGGGTGAGGTGCCCGCCTCGCGCGGGAAGATCGCGAACATGTGGACGGAATAGGCATACACCTTGTTCGCCCATCCCACCGTCCCCGCGAGGTAGGTCACGTTTTCGGGGGTGCTCGCGACCAGTGCGTCGATTCGGTGCTCTTTCATCAGGCCCCGCGCGCGATCCACGTTCAGATACATTCGCCCTCTCCCGTGATGAACGTATTTTCCCTGATTCTTTCCGGAATTCTCCGATGAAAAAAAGAAAGCCTCATCGGGGCATATTTCCCCTCGCGGCGCTTGCGGACGGAGCGGGCGTCCGCCGAAGGGGTGGAGCGGTTCGCATTTCAATTCGGGTTGTTGAAAAATATGGCGCATGATTCGCCGGAAGGATACAAATGGGCGCTAGCCGAAACGATTGAATTGGAGCGGGCGGCTCGAGCCGCCCGCCGCCCCGAAAAACGGGAGAGACCCCCTTGATCGCCTCCATCCACCAGCCCGCCTATCTTCCCTGGCTCGGGTACTTTCACAAAATCCTGCACTCGGACGTGTTCGTACTTTTGGATACGGTGCAGCTGGAGAAGAACGGCTTCGTGAACCGCAACCGGGTTTGGACCGCCGGCGGGGTGCAGTGGCTGACTGTGCCGGTCCGCATGAAGGGGCACATGAACCGGCCCATCGCGGAGATGCGGATCAACCAGGACGATCCGTGGAGGCGCAAGCACGTCCGGACGCTGGAGGCGGCCTACGCGAAAAGGCCCCATTACGGCCGCTACGCCGGGGAGGTCCGGAGCGCGATCGAGGGCGCGGGGGACTCCCTCGCGGATTTCCTCGGCGGGATGCTCTCCTATTTTCTCGATGCGATCGGAATGAAGGAGAAGCGGATCCTCCGGGCGAGCGATCTCCGCCCCGAGGGAAGCCGGTCGGCGCTTCTGCTCGACATCTGCCGGAAGGTGGGGGCGGACGCCTATCTTTCGGGAGCGGGGGGAAGGGGATATCTCGACGCGGAACTCTTCGAGCGGGCCGGGGTGGGGGTGGTCAACCAGGAGTTCCGCCACCCGGAATACGAACAGGGCTGGGAGGGATTCGAGCCGAACCTGGGGGTGGTGGACGCCCTCTTCAACCGCGGGGGGGAGGCTGTCCTCGAAATGCTCCGAAAGAGCGGCTCGCCCGTCTAAAAAGAGCCGCGGCCCTTCCCCGCTACCGGATTTTTTCGGCGAACTCGGCGATTCGCCCCGCCCCCTCCGCCACCACCTCGGGCGGGTGGCTGTAGGAGATGCGCACGTACTCGTCCGAGAGGTAGGCGCCCCAGGCGTCGCCGGGCACCACCGCCACCCCTTTTTCCTCCAAAAGCCGGTCCGCGAATTCTTTCGAGGTCAGCCCCAGCCCCGAGACGCTCGGGTAGGCGTAGAAGGTCCCCCGGGGCATGGTGCAGCAGATCCCGGGGGCCGATTGAAGGGCCTTCACCAGGACCTCCCGCGACTCCCCGAGCGTTTTGACGAACCCTTCGACCTCATCGGCCGGCCCTTCGAGGGCGGCGATGCCGGCCCACTGGCTGATGAGGTTCACGCCCGAGACGATGTTCCGGTGCACCTTGAGCGCCCTTTCGATGAGATCGGGCGGACCCGACAGGTAGCCGAGGCGCCAGCCCGTCATGGCGTAGGACTTCGAGAAGGCATGGGCGGAGGCCGTCCGCTCGCGCATCCCCTCCAGGGAGGCGATGGAGAGGTGTTTCGCGCCGTCGTAGACGAACCGCTCGTAGGGCTCGTCCGCGATGACCCAGATGTCCTTCTCCCGGGCGACCGAGGCGATCTCCTCCAGGGCCTCCCGGTCCAGGACGGCCCCGCTCGGGCTGTGCGGCGTGTTGACCCAAAGGGCCCGGGTGCGGGGGGTGATCCGCTCGAGGAGCCCTTCGCGCGTCGGGCGGAAGCCGTCCTCCTCCCGCCAGGGGACGCGCACGGGCTTCGCCTCGCAGATGCGGGCCATCGGGGCGTAGATGTCGTGGCAGGGGTCCGGGATGAGCACCTCGTCGCCCGGGCGCAGGATGCTCGCCATGGCGCAGTAGAGGGCCTCGGTGGCGCCCACCGTCACCAGCACCTCGGCGTCGGGGTCGGCCTCGATGCCGTTGTAGCTCTTCAGCTTGCCCGCGATGGCGCGGCGCAGCTCGGGAATTCCCTGCAGGGGCGGGTAGTAGGTTTTCCCCTCGTCCATGGCGGTTTTTGCCGCATCGCGGATGTGGGCCGGGGTGGCGAAGTGGGGGCCCCGCAGGTCGCCGATGGCGAGGTCGATTCCGTCCGGGCGCGATTGGGCCGCCTCTGAATACCGGCGGATGGTGGTGAGCTGGATCTCGTCGATACGGGGATTGAGTATGGCACGCCTCCATGGATTGCCGATTTTTATCGTTTCAGATGCAGCGGGTCTGGCCCCCGTCCACGTCGATCATCGTCCCGGTGATGAAGCCCGCCCGCTCGGAGGCCAGGAAGACCACCGCCGCCGCGACCTCCGCCGGCTTTCCGAACCGCTTCAGGAGAATCTCCTCCGAGAGGATTTCCTTCGCCTCTTTTTCCGAAATATTCAGTTCCTCGGATTTTCTCCGCGCCAGGTTCACCATGCGCTCGGTCTCGATGGGGCCCGGATTCACCGCGTTCACCAGCACGTTCGCGGGCGCCCCCACCTCGGCGAGCGCCTTGGTGAGGTTCAGGAGGCCGGCGTTCATCACTCCGGCCGTGATGGCGTAGGCGTGGGGCTGCCTGCCGTGGGTTCCCACCAGGTTGATGATCCGGCCCCACCTCCTTTCCATCATCCCGGGCATCACCTCCCGCGCGCAGCGCGCCTGGGCGAGCAACTTGTACTCGACCGCCTCGCGCCAGGCGTCGTCCGTGAGCGCCTCGAAGGCGGTGGCGGGCGGGCCGGGAGAGTTGTTGACCAGGATGTCGATCCGCCCGAACCGCTTCGTTGACTCGGATACGAGCCGCTGGACCTCGCCCAGATCGGTGCCGTTGGCGGCGATGCGGGCAACCTCCGCCCCCGTCGCCTCGCGGATGGCGGCGGCGGCGGCGGCGAGACCCTCCTCGCTCCTTGAGGAAATCACCACTTCGGCCCCCTCGGCGGCCAGCTCTTGGGCGGCGGCCCTCCCGAGCCCGCGGCTCGCCGCGGTGACCAGGGCCACTTTCCCCCGGAGTCCCATATCCATTCGGTATCGATCCTTTATCGGGGCGGCGCGAAGGGGCCGGCCGGGAGGAATTCCCCAAATCCTTTTTTCCCCGTGAAGCGGCCCTCGCGGGCGATGACCTCGCCCCGCAGGAGGGTGGTCACGGGGAGTCCCTTCACCGCCATGTCCTCGTAAGGCGACCAATCTACCATATGGAGCGCCTCCGCGGTGAGGCGGCCCTCGGCCTCCGGGTCGATCACAACGATGTCGGCGTCGCTTCCCGGCGCGAGCGCGCCCTTCCGGGGATAGAGCCCGAAGAGCTTGGCGGGGTTGGTGGAGGTCACCTCGACGAATCGGTTTTCGCTGATCCGGCCAGAGGACACCCCGGCGGTGTACACCACCGCGAGGCGCGTCTCGACGCCCGGCAGCCCCTTGGGAACCTCGCCGTAGGAAGCGCGCGCCTTCTGCGCGGAATCGAACGCACAGTGATCGGTCGAGATGACGGATACTGTTCCGTCCGCCACGGCCGCCCAGAGCGCCTCGGCGTCCGCCTCACTCCGGAGGGGCGGGCTGCAGACGAAGTTCAGGCCGTCCGGCCGCTCGAAGGCCCGATCGTCGAGCGCCAGGTACTGGCACTGGGTCTCGCCGTAGAAGGGAAGGCCCAGCTGCCGGGCGGCCCGGAGGACCTCGATGCTCTCCATGTTGGTGATGTGCCGGATGAGCAGTCCGGCGTCCGCCGATCCGGCGAGGAACATCGCCCGGTTCACCGCCTCCGCCTCGCTGAAATTGGGATGGCAGCGCGGCCAGTACTTCGCCTCCCGCTTTCCCTCGGAAAGATGTTGCGCCTCGTAATACTCGCCGACCGCGGCGTTTTCGGCGTGGACCCCGAGGAGGCGGCCGGTCTCTTTCGACGCCAGGAGCATCCGGTAGAGGGCGGCGTCGTCGGCGAGGATGCCGCGCTTCCGGTAGGTCATGTAGGCCTTGAAGGCCGCGATCCCCTCGTCCGCGAGCGGGCCCATCGCGTCGAGGTGGGCCGGGTCGGCCTTCGGGATCGAGGCGGTGAGGGCGTAGTCCACGGCCGCGCTCCCGTCCATCTGCGTCCGCCGGGCCCGGACGGCCTCCGGGGGGGTGGCCCTCGGGTCGAGCGCGAAATCGATGATGGTGGTGGTCCCGCCGAGGGCGGCCGCCACCGTCCCGGTGTAGTGGTCGTCCCGGGTGAGGTCGTTCAGGAAGGGCCACCGGATGTGGACGTGGGAGTCCACGAGCCCGGGCATGACGAGCTTGCCCGCCGCGTCGATGGTCTCTCCCGCAGGGGTAAAACTCCCCGGCGGGCCGAGGGCCTGGATCCGCCCGTCTTTTACGGCGACATCCGCTTGGCGGGTCTCCTCCGCCAGGACCACCCGGCCTCCCGCGACGACGATGTCCGGCGCTTCGCCCATCCGTGCGCCTCCCCGGTGAAACGGAGGATTGTCTCTCTTCGAAAGGTTTGGAAAACCGACCCGGCAACCTAAGGCGGAGACGGGAAGGCGTCAATCCGGGCCGGCGCGGAAATTGCGGTGCAGGTCCTCTTGGGGTAGGTTTAATCCATCCGGGCGTCCATCCCGATCAAAGTTCCCGGCAATCGGACAGGCAATTGGAGGTGCATTCATGCCCCCGTCAAGCGTTCCCATCATCGACATCCACATGCACACCTTCACCACCGAGACCATCTACGGCTACGGCGAGGGGTACCTGGCCGCCGCCAATTTCTTCGGGCAGGATCCCAAGAGCCCCTTTCACGTCTGGGTGCGGGAGGGGCGGGCCATTCCCATCGAGGAGACCTACGAGTTCATGAAGCGGGCGGGGGTGGTGCGGGCGGTCATCCAGAACGAGATCGCCTTCAGCAAATCCGGCTCCATGCTCCCGAACGACTTTCTGGCGGAGTACTGCCGGAAGTTCCCCGATTTTTTCATGGGGTTCTGCGGCGTGGACCCCCGGACGCCGGAGGGTGCGCTCTACGAGCTCCAGCGCTGCCACGACGAGCTGGGACTGGTGGGGTTGAAGTTCCACCCGGCCTGGCTCTGCCTCTGGCCGAACGACAAGGAGCTCATGTACCCGATTTACGAAAAGCTCTGCGAGCTGGACATGGCGATCCTCTACCACATGGGCGCGACGCGGCTCGCCCACAGCCACATCAAGTACGCCCAGCCCGTCACGGTGGACGAGGTGGCCACCGATTTTCCCGACCTCCGGATCGTCCTGGCCCACTGCGGCTGGCCCTGGACCCAGGAGGCGCTCGCCCTCCTCTGGCGGCATGAAAACGTGGTGGTCGATTTTTCCGGGCGGATGCCCGAGTTCCTCTTCGGAAATGATCCCGCAATCATGCACTTCATGAACGTCCTCGTGCCGGACAAGTTCGTCTTCGGAACGGACTACCCTGTTCTCGCGGCCGAAAACTGGCTCGAGCAGTTCGACGCCATCCACGAGCGGGGATACGAATGGGCCGGCAAGCATTGCGACTGGAATGACGGTGTGTACGAGAAGTTTGTGTTTTACAACGCCTGCCGCTTTCTCAAGCTGGACCCCGAGGCCATCCTGAAAGGGGCGGGGAAGTCGTAAGGATTTTCCGGGCCGGCAGCGGCTCGCCCCCCGCTTCCTTGCCGGTCGGGCCCCCCTGCCCGTACCATGCCCCCTTGCCGACCGCCATGCGCTGCCGGATAGAGTAGAGGAGTGCCGGATGAGGACAGAGGGCGAAGGCCGCGCTGTTTATTTTGGCTGGTTCGTGGTGGCGGCCTCGGGCCTGGTGTTCATGTTCACCTTCGGCGCGGGCGTCACCTTCGGCGTATTTCTCAAACCCCTGGTCGATGAATTCGGCTGGTCGCGGGGCGCCGTCTCGCTCGCCTATGCGATTTTCATGTTGACGGCGGGCCTTGCCTCCGCCATCTCGGGAAGGCTGCACGACCGCATCGGGGTCCGGCCGGTTCTCTTCCTGGCGGTGCTGGGGGGCGGGCTGGGGCTGATCCTGGCGAGCCGGACCGACTCCTTGTGGCTTCTCTACCTCAGCTTTGGTGTGCTGACCGGGGGGGTGGGGGCGGGTTTTTCCAACGCTCCGGTGGTGGCGACGGTGAGCCTTTGGTTCGACCGGAGGCGGGGGATCGCCACCGCGCTCGCCATGTCGGGGGCTTCGATCGGGATCTTCGTCCTTCCTCCCATGGCTCGGGCCTTGATCGACACCGTGGGCTGGCGGGGGGCCTTCCTGATCCAGGGGATCGTCACCCTCGTTTTGTTGTTGGCGGCGGCGCTGATCATCCGGGCCCCGCGCGAGGGGGAAGCGGAGCCGCCCTCGCGGGCGGTAGGCGAAAAGCGCCGGATCGAACTCCCCGCCCTTCCCCGCCCCTCCACCATGTGGACCCTGCGCTGCGCGACCGTTTTTTGCTGTATTTCCCACTCCATCCCGCTGGTTCACATTATACCCTTCGCCTCGGACATCGGGATCGCCCCGATCGCCGCCGCCTCGGTGATGAGCGTAATGGGTTTGATGTCGCTCATCGTGCGTCTCGGGATGGGCGCCCTGGCCGACCGGATCACCGCGAGGGTGACTTTGGTCATAAACGGGGTTTTTCAGACGTTTATGATGATCCTCCTGATTCGCGCGACGACCCTCACAGATTTTTATATCTTCGCCGTGCTCTGGCCGCTGGGCTTCGGCGGGATCATGCTCATGTACCCGGTCTCCTTGCGCGAGCTGTACGGCACGGACAGGATCGGCGGCCGCGTCGGGTCGGTGTTCGCCTTCGCGACGATAGGGATGGCGGCCGGCGGCTACTTCGGCGGGCTCCTTTTCGACCTGATGGGGACCTACCGGCTCGTTTTCGTGGTGAGCTTCGCCGCCGGGCTTGTCAACCTGGCCCTGACGAGCACCATCCTCTACACGACGTCCGGCGCGCGCTTCTTGCACCTGGCGCAGCAGGACAACGCCTGAGCCCCCCCCTCCCCCCCGTTCGGGTTTTTGCGTTTGCGCACCGGGGCCGGCGCGCCGATTCGGGCGAATGTTTCTCCCTCCCGTCGGCCGGGCGCTCTGGCCGATTCTCCTTGCGCGAAACATTTTCGGAAAATGGACCGGGAGGCCGCCCCGGGAAGCCGGGCATCCTATTTCGAGCCCCTCCGGTAGTCCCAGGTGAGGACGCGGACGGGCTCGAGGCGCCACACCCGGCGCTTGCTCTGGCTGAGGGTTTGGTAATAGGGATGCGCTTCGGTGCCGAAGTGGCGGTAGATCCATGCGATGTTGTACCGGCGGAGGAGATCGGGGTCCTCGACGAATTCCGCCCGGCCCTGGATGAGGACGCCCCGGTATTCATCGAATTCCTCCCCTTCGTCCACGGTATAAGACATATTGGGATTGTTCAGCAGGTTTGTGATCTTTTTGCGGGGGGAACTGGTGGAGATATAGAGCATTCCCTCGAAGAGCACGTGCCACATGGGGATGACGTGGGGGAAGCCGTCCTCGCCGATGGTGCCCATGCGTCCGACCCGGTGCTTTCCGAGAAATAGATGGGTCTCCTCCTCGCTCCATGTCTTGTAAATGCTTGGATCGCGCATGCCCCGGCCTCCGTGTCTGAATATTTCGGATAGATGTTTCGTGGACCGCCATCGTAACGCTATGGGGCCGTAAGAAAGTGGATCAAGTCAAGGCGACGCGCTGGACCATTGTGTGGATTGCAACGGGCGCAGGCATCATTGCCTCCTCCCATATCGGCAAGCTGCCGCCGGTCCTCCCCGTAATTCGCGCGGATCTGGGCGTAGATCTTGTCACCGCCGGTTGGATCGCTTCCATCATTTCCGCCACCCGATTCGCCTTGGGCCTCGTAGCCGGGAGCATGGCCGATAAGCTAGATTAGCACCTCGAAGCGGGTGGATAGGCTCGACCGGGCGGGAGAGGGCAGGCCGGAAGAATAGGAGGCGGGCGCCATGGAGGTCTATCTCGTTCAGCACGGGGAGGCGAAGCGCGAGGAGGAGGACCCCGCGCGCCCCCTCACCGGCCGCGGAAAAAGGGAGGCCGAAGGGGTGGCCCGGGCGGCGGAGCGGGCGGGGCTCGCCCCTGCCGAGATCCTTCACTCCGGCAAGCGCCGCGCCCAGGAGACCGCGGAGATCTTCGCGGCGCGCCTGAAGCCCTCCCGGGGCGTCCGGGAAGCGGCGGGCCTCGCCCCGATGGATGACCCCGCCGCGGCGAAGGGACTCATCGAGGAGGCCCCCGGCCCCCTCATGCTCGTCGGCCATCTCCCCCACATGGGCCGCCTCGCCTCGCTGCTCCTCGCCGCCGATCCCGGAAAAGAGATCATCGCCTTCCGGATGGGGGGGATCGTGTGCCTCTCCCGCGAGGAGGGGGACTGGCGCCTCCGCTGGATGCTCACCCCGGAGGTGGCGGCGGGCTAGCGCGGGCGGGGCCCGCCCAAGTTTGGGAGATGATCCAGAAGGCTCGGCCCCGAGCCGGGAGAATGACAGATTTGGCTCCATGCCTGATATCTGGTAAAAATTGGGGGAATCTTCGGGGATCGGCGGTGGCCATTGCGCCATGGTTGAAGGGCGGGAGAGAGCGTTCCTCCCCGGGAGCGTTTTTTTTAAATATCGAAATCGAAGCGGGTGATGAAGGGAAGGGACGATAGAGTGGAATATTTCGAAGCCCCGCAAGGCCGCCTGATCTCTTAGGCCTGCTCTCGTAGGAAGGATTGGACATGCTCCCAGACAAATTGGTGGAGTTCCTGGGCGGCCCGGTGGTCATGCTCGTCGGGGCCCGGAGCGAGGATTTGCGGCCCGCCATCTCCTTCGCCTTTGGCGGCGTGGTCGATGCGGGGAGCGACTCCATCACGTTTTTCCTGCCCAACGTCGAGGGCGAGGCGATTTTGCGCAACCTGGATCAAAACGGGAAGGTGGCGTTCACAGTGGTCGATGGCATCAGCCACGAAACCTATCAGTTTAAGGGGAAGTGCATCGAAGCGCGGCCCGTGAGCGAGCAAGAGCGCGCGCTTCAGGTTTCCTACAGAGAGAAAATGGTGCCGCATTACGCGGCGAAGGGAGTGCCGGAGAGATATTTTGGGAGGATGGTTTACGATCCCAGCACAGCCGTGACGTTTCGGGTTGAGGAGATCTTCGACCAGACCCCGGGCCCGGGCGCGGGCGGAAAGCTTGACTTCTCGCCCGGCACCTGAAACTCGCCATCCGCACCGGAAATAACCGGAGCCGAAAGGACCCAGCGAATGCTTCCCGACGAGATCAAGCCGGCCATGCAGGGCATGATCCCCGCATCGATAGTCACCTCCTCATCCGAGGGTGCGCCGAACGCGACCTTTATCTCGCAGATTTATTACGTGGATGAGAATCACGTCGCCCTCTCCCACCAATTCTTCAACAAGACCCACCGCAACGTTCGGGAGAACCCTTACATGGCCGCCATGCTGACGGATCCGGGCACCCTCCAGACTTGGTACCTGGAGCTGGAGTACGATCACGCCGAGACCGAGGGGCCGCTTTTCGACACGATGGATATGCAGCTCGAAGCCATCGCCTCGATGTCCGGCATGAGCGGCGTCTTCAAGCTCCAGGCGGCCGATGTCTACCGCGTCCTCTCCGTGCGCAAAATGAGCAACCGGGATTTGGGCTGAGCCCGAACGTGAGCGGGTTTTCTCGGCGGGAAGGCTCAATCATGATGAACGGTTTCGGGGCGGAGGCTTTTTATCAAGGACCGGAAAACGCACTGTCTCTCCCCCCCGTGGATCACCTGCGCCCCGCGCGCTCCCCCCTCCCCGAACCCCCGGGCGATGGCGCATCCGGGACGCTTCCCCGCCGGGATGCGGAATCCCGCCCGGCATGCCTGGGGCCGTGAGGATGGGGAAAAGCGATGCCGGCAAAAGATGAAGCCGCCCAGCCGGTTGAAGGCGGGGGGCCGGATCACGACCGGCTAATCGATGAGCTGAAGGCCGAGATCGCGCGGAAAGACGGCGAGATCAAAATCATTCAGCGGATTTCCTCCGAAATCAACTCCACCCTCGATCTCGATAAGATACTGGAAATCATCCTCAACTCTCTGGACGCGATACTCGCGTTCAAGCACTGCATGATCCTGCTGGCGGATCCCGCCGGAGAGATGCTGAGGCTTTCCGCCAGCCGGGGTTACGAAGATCCGAATATCGGAGCGGAGGTCGGAGTCGGACAAGGCGTCATCGGCGTGGCCGCCAAGAGGCGGCGCATCATGCGCATGGGCAACATTCAGGCGCAGCTCGGTTACCTGTCCGCCGTTCGGTCGCGCATCGAGGCGGCCGGCCAAGGGGCCGGGCTTCAGGACCCTACCGCACTGCCCGGCCTGCCCGACGCGCAAAGCCAGCTTGCCATTCCCCTTGTGGTGAGCGAGCGCCTCGTCGGCGTCTTCGCCGTGGAAAGCGCCGAGGCCAATGCCTTCGACGTGCTGGACGAGCTCCTTCTTTCGATCATCGCAAACCAGGTCGCCAGCGCCATCGACAACGCGCGGTTGCACCAGGCCGAGATGGAGCGGACCCGGGAGCGGGACAAGGCGGTCCAAGATTTGAACCGGTTCGGGCGCTATCTCTCGCCCCAGATTGCCCAAAACATCCTCGAAGGCGAGGGCGATGAGCTTTTCAAGAGCCACCGGCGCGAGGTCACCGTCGCGTTCATGGACCTGCGCGGCTTCACCACGTTCTGCGACATCGCCGAGCCCGAAGAGGTCATCGAGCTCCTCCAGGAATACCACGCCGAGATGGGAAGGCTCATCTTCCGGTACGAGGGGACGGTGGAGCATTTCGCCGGTGACGGAATCATGGCCTTCTTCAACGACCCGATCCCCCGCGAGGATCACACCGAGATGGCCGTCCGCATGGCCCTCGATATGCAGGCCAGCGCGAAGGAGCTTCGCGCCGGGTGGAACAAGAAGGGCTTCAAGCTGGACCTGGGGATCGGGCTGGCCGCCGGGTACGCCACCCTGGGAACCATCGGCTTCGAGGGCCGGAGGGACTACGGGGCGGTGGGCAACGTCACCATCCTCGCCTCCCGCCTCTCCTCGGAGGCCAAGGGGGGTCAGATCCTGGCCAACCAGCGGGCCCTCAGCAAGGTTGAGGAGATCGTCGAGGCCAAGCCGCTGGGGGAGATCCAGCTGAAGGGCTTTGCCCGGCCCGTGGCCGTCTCGATTGTCGTGAAGCTCAAGGAGTGACCGGAAGGCGGGGCGCGGGCCCTTCCGCGGGCGTTTCACGAACCCGCCCCGTAAGACATTCCCCCAAGCCAATTCCCAACAGTAAGCTTCGGTTTATGTTTCCGTATGCGGGCAACCGCGCGGGGCGGCCGCCGTGCCGTTCAAGGTTGCAGAATTTTTATTTAGAAAAAAATATATTTTTATATGGAAAAGGGGAATTTATTTTGATGAGAAGCCGTTTACAAATTCAGGTGAGATCAAAATGAATGGAATCGTTCGGTTTTCATGGGAAGTGATATGGAGGATCCGGAAATGCAGCGCAAATCGGTGAAGGCCTTGATTTTTTCGTTAGTCGTTTTCGCCGCCATTTCTGCTGGGCCGCTGTTTCATAGTGCCCGGGCTGCTGGCCCTAAGACGCCCCCCGTGGGGCTCCATGTATGGACCAAATCCCACGCAAAAATCTCCAATCCCTCGGATCGTCTCGGAGGCCCCCTGAAGGTTGAGGTGACCCAAACGAACGGAAGCACGCGCTTCATCATTCCAGGCCCACGGGCGCTCGATCCCTCCGTTATGGGCACTCCCGCCAGTCCCGCAGGGCTTGAACCGGCGCCTTTCCCGCTCTATGGCGTCCCCTTGAAAATGCGCCTGAAATACAAGGATCAATATTCCATCACCAACGCCGCCACCCCGTTCTCGGACTGGCGGGAAGTCGGGGTGGGGTCGGTCCGGATGAGCCTCGTCGACGCCACCGCCACGGACGGCGCCCGCACGAAGGACAAGATCGACTTCGAGGCCAATTTCAAGCTCCCCGACGGGACGCATTACCGGGTCGTCGTCAAGAAGCCCATCCCGCACGGCTTTGCGTTTCCGTACTTTGGCGGTGTGGTGACCAATCAAATCCTCCACGGGGCCAGCGGCATCGGAACGAAGCTGATGCCTTCCGAGTTCGCCTACGCCGCGTTCTGGGGGGTGGGCGATGTTTACCGGGACGGAAAACTGGTGAACAAGGATCACTTGGTCCACGCCATGCTGACCGAGGCGGTTCGGGGCGATAACTACAAGCTGGTTTTTGACCGCGATATCGGCAATCCGCCCGCGACGCGCACGTTGCACCTCATGATCCCCCCCCTTCAAGGTGTTGGCGGGCTTCAAGGGGCTCGCCCCGGCTCCGCTGAAGACCAATTTCATTCCTTTTTCCTATGCGGCCAAACACATGAAGCAGGCCCAGAAGCGGATCGAGGGCATGCCGGACGGCGAGCAGAAAGAGCGCATGATGGCCGTCTTGAAACAGACCAAGGGGGTGATGGCCCGCACGAAGGAGCATGTGCTGGATTTCACCAAAAAGGGAAAGATGTTTGGAATGCCTTTCATCCACATCATGTTCGGGAACCTGACAATCACCTCCAGCGGGTAGTGAACTGAAGGACCTCACGGAACGCGGCGCGCCTCATAGTCGTTGAGCCTATAATTCCAACGGGTGGAGGGTCCCGCCTCCGCCCGTTGAAGGGTTTCCCGGCCGACAGCGAAAGCCTGCCCACATTCGTTTGCGAAAAAGGAGGCGCAGAACTGTCTATAAAGTGGCCGTTATTCTTCATCCTCGCGCTTGCCCTTGTGGTTTCATATGTTTTCAGAACGACGCTAGAAGGGGCCCCCGCCGGGCGGACGATTGCGGTGGATATGGCGAACATCGAATTCCGGCCCACCAAGATTCGCATCCGCCCCGGCGACAGGATTCGGTTCGTCAATAAGGATCCGTTCAGGCATTCGGTTTTTCTGGTAAACGCGGCCAACCCCAATGCGGTGGTTCTCCCCGATACGAAGGTGGAGGGCAAAGCGACCTTCCTCACCCCCCCGATCGGAACGAAGGGGGTTTTCACGCTCTTCTGCACGATCCACGGGGGGATGAAGGCCAAGGTCTCCACGACGGGCGGCTTCGAGATCACCGAGAAAATGAGGCTGGCAGCAGCGGGGGCGCTGCCTCCGGAGGTCAAAGAGGGTGAAGCCCTCTTTTGGGGGAAGGCGCAGTGCTCCCAGTGCCACTCGATCGGGAAGCGCGGCGGAAAAATGCGCGGGCCGAATTTGGAAGACATCGGCTTGCGGGCCGAGAGCCGCGCCAAGGACCGGGGATTCGAACCGGGAACCGGCTATCTCGTCGAGTCCCTTCTCGAGCCGGGGGGCTATGTGGTGCCGGGCTTCGTGGACGATATGGAGAAGGTCTACCAGCGTCCCCTGCGCCTTCCGAGGGAGGATCTCGTCCGCCTCGTCGCCTACCTGCAGAGCCAGAGCGGGAAAGTGGATTTATGGGCTATCGATATTCCCCAGGCCAAGCTCGACCGGCCCTCGCCGCCGGATTTCCCGGTGAAAGGGGATCCGGAGGAGGGCCGGGAGTTTTTTTTCGAAGAAGCCGAATGCATCAAGTGCCATCGGGTGGGAGACAAGAAGGGCGGTCTCGGGCCGGAACTCACCCGCATCGGCGCCTATCGCGACCAGGCGTTCTTCCTTCGGGAAATCCTGAATCCCAGCGCCGTCGTTTCTCCCGGCTTCCAGGGCATTCAACTGACCCTGAAGTAGAAGAGGGGTGAAAAGGCGGAAAACATTACGGGGGTACTGGCGAAAGAGACGCCGGAAGCGTACGTCGTCAAACTTTCGGACGAGTCCACCCGGACATTTCGGAAATCCTCCATCGCGAAAGTCACCAAGCAGCTGGAAAGCACCATGCCCAACTATGCGGAGATTTTGAGCGCCCGGCAATTTGCCGACATCGTGGCGTTCCTGCAAAGTCTTAAATAACCGGGTCCCCCGCCACTTCGTTGCGGGGAGGCCAAATCATTTGCTTTTCTTTTTTGCAGGCTCCGGCAGCGCAAGCACGTGTTCAATGCTGATTTTCACCCAACGGCGAAAGGTTTTCACGTCCTTCAACATTGCCTTTGGCAAAACCACATAATCTTTTTTGATCGGCCCCTTGGGAAAATACCGGAGGCTCTTTGTTCCTTTTTTCTTCATCAAAGTATTTCGGGATTCTTCCGGCAATTTTATCGCAAAACCAATAGGTGTTAAGGACATGCATATTCTTCCATTTGCATAGAAAGCGGCACCGCTGAAGAAATGCTTGCATTCAAGTTTGATATCGTCGAATTTTCCTGATGTCGTTTCTTTCATCAACGAAGACAACTGTTCCAAATATTTCTTCGCCATGGCTGGTCCTCAGTGCCTGATTCCTTGTTGTCGGGTTTCCCGGACATTTCGGCAATTCCCGCGCTTTCCGCGGTCTTCATCGTTTGCGGACGCCGGTCGGTTCCCGATAATATCCATTAATTGAAAAATTCCCCAGTTTGGTAAAGTGCGAGCGAGGCGATGCGCACACTCTTCCTGGCGCCGGCCTGGCATTCGGCAGGGGTCCATGGCCGCTTCGAGCGTGAAGCGGGCCCGGCTGCTCATCCGGCAGAAAGGTCCGCCGCTCACACCCCGCTCACCGGCCGGTCCAGGCTCCGGTACTGGACGGCTTCGGCGATGTGGGCCGGGGCGATGGCGACCTCGCCCGCCAAATCCGCGATGGTGCGGGCGACTTTCAGGACGCGGTGGTAGGCGCGGGCCGTGAATCCCAGGCGCTCGACCGCGAGCTCGAGGAGCTTCTGGCCCTCGGCGTCCGTCCGGCAATCGCGCGCGATGTGGCGGGGCCCCATGTGCGCGTTGCTGTGCACCCCCGGGGTTCCCCGGAAGCGCTCCCGCTGGAGGGTGCGCGCCGCCTCGACGCGCGCCCGGATCCCGGCCGAGCCCTGCCCCTCGCGCTCTTCGGAAAGCTCCCGCCAGGGCACCCGCGGCACCTCCAGGTGGATGTCGATCCGATCCAGCAGGGGGCCGGAGATGCGCGAGCGGTAGCGGTGAATCTCTCTCGGGCGGCGGGCGCACCCCCGGGCGGGGTCCCCCAGATGGCCGCACGGGCAGGGGTTCATGGCCGCGGCGAGCATGAAGCGGGCCGGGAAGGAGAGGCTCGCCTGGGCCCGGCTGATGGTGATGTGCCCCTCTTCCATGGGCCCGCGCAGGGTCTCGAGCACGTTCTTCTTGAACTCGGGCAACTCGTCCAGGAAGAGCACCCCGTTCTGGGCGAGGGAGGCTTCCCCAGGAAGGGGGATGGCCCCGCCGCCCACCATCCCGGCGTCGCTGATGGTGTGGTGCGGGGCGCGGAAGGGCCGCTCGGTGACGAGGGAGCGCCCGGCGCCCAGCTTCCCCAGCACGCTCCACACCTGGCTGGTCTCGATCGCCTCGCTGAGGGTGAGCTGGGGGAGAATGGTGGGAAGCCTGCGGGCGAGCATGCTTTTCCCGCTTCCCGGCGGCCCCAGCATGAGGATGTTGTGCCCTCCCGCCGCGGCGACTTCGAGCGCGCGCTTGGCGTGGTATTGCCCCTTGATGTCCCGGAAATCCATGTCTCCCCCGCTGGTGTAGTCCAGGTCGGGGCGGCGGAATTCCTGGGGCGGAATGTGAGCTCTTCGTTCAGAAACCCCACCACCTGGGGCAGCGTCCGGGCGGGGTGTACCGCGAGCCCCTCCACCACGGCGGCCTCGGCGGCGTTCTCCGCCGGAAGGACGAGCCCGCGCATTCCCCGCCGCCGCGCCAGGACGGCCACGTTCAGCGCGCCCCGAACCGGCTTGAGCGCTCCGTCCAGGGCGAGCTCTCCCATAAAAATGAGGTCGCGGGTGCCCTCCTTTCCGGTTTCGTTGATCGCCCCGTTCGCCCGCAGGAGGCCGAGCGCGATGGGGAGGTCGAAGGCGCTTCCCTCCTTCCGGATGTCGGCCGGGGAAAGGCCCACCGTGATGCGCCCGAGGGGATAGATGAAGCCGGTGTTGGTGATGGCCGCCCGGATGCGCTCCTTGCTCTCCTTCACGGCGGGGTCCGGCAGCCCCACCGTCGAGTACACCGGAAGGCCCGCCGAAAGGTCCACCTCGACCTCGACCGGATACGCGTCCACCCCCAGCACCGCAGCGGAGTTTGTTTTGGACAGCATGCGCATCCTCCGGACAGAACGAATATATGACGAAAGTTAATACGAAAACAATACGAAATCAACCCCTTTTTTCACCCCCCCCCCCCCCCCCCCCCCCCCCCCCCCCCCCCCCCCCCGCAAAAGGGCTCTAAGGTCTAGAAAAACTCAAATTAATGTTATTATCATGAAAACCTACAGTCTCCCTGCGAGAGCGCCCCATGTCCGATGAGAAGGTTGATCCGGAAACCCCCATCCTTTTGGCGGAGAGCGATCCCGCCGTTCTCGATTCCCTGGGAACCCATCTCGAGGAGTTCCAGCTTCGGTGTGTGAAGATCGCCGATGAGGCCCACGGCGTCATGCGCCTGGAGGATGCGACCCAATTTACCCTCATCCTCCTGGGCAGCTCCCTCGCCGGCATGAGTTCTTTAAAGATGCTGGCCGCCCTCCGGGCGAGCGGGACGAATTCCGAAACCCCCATTTTGTATCTGTACGGTTCCGATGAGGCTGCCCTCAGCGAAAGAGCCACCGCCGCCGGCGCGGCGATCGCCCTCGAAAAGCCGGTGGAGGAGGAGTCCCTCCGCGCCGCCATCGAGTCCCTTCTGGGCAAGCGCATCGTCTCGAAGACCGAAGAAGCGAGGCTCTCGCTCCAACACGTCGAGGCCGCCACCCAAGCGGTCGAGGAAGTGAAAAACCTGAGGGCGAAAGGGGATTTCGACGGGGCGGAGGACGCCTGCTGGGAGGCGCTCATCCAGCTTTTCGTGAGGGCGGCCTCTGCCTACCGCGCCAAGGAGGACAAAAAGCACACGGAAATCATCCTGGAGGTGGGGGAGAATCTCTTTCCCGAAGTGCGTGAGCGGTTCGAGGAGCGGACGGAGGCCGCTCCGGAAAAAAAGAAAGCGGCCGGAGGCAAAGTGCCCGGCCCGGCCGACAGGGTGAGTCCCCACCTTCCCGTGTTGCTGGCCGAGCGGGACCGGGAGGCCCTGGCGTCGGTCGGGGGCTTCTTCGAGGAGTTTCAGCTTGAGAACGTAACGGTCGTGAAAAACGGCTTCGATGTTCTGAGCGCTGACGATTCCACCCAGTTCGGCCTCATCTTTTTGGGCAGCAAGTTGACCGACATGAGTCCGCTCAAGGTGGTGGCCGCCTTGCGGAACAGCGGGGAGAAGAATTCCGAAACCCCCATCGTGTTTCTCCACGGCCTGAAGGGGAGAAGAATTCCGAAACCCCCATCGTGTTTCTCCACGGCCTGAAAGAGGATTCCCTCGCAAAAGAGGTCGCCGCCGCGGGCGCTTCGGCCGCGCTCCCAAAGCCGGTGAAACCGGACGCCCTTCAGGATGTCATCGAGAAGCTCCTCGGCAAGCAGATCGTTTTGCGATCCGAGGAAGGGGCGCACTCCGCCCGGCTGGAAGAGAGCCTCTCGCGCACGGTCGGTGCCTTCAAGGAACTGCGGGGGGCGGGCGTTTTTCTGAGGGCGGAAGCCGCCTTCGTGGACGTATTGCTCGAACTCATTTTCAGCGCGGTGGAGCTCTACCTTTCCAGGGGGAACCAGAAACGGGCGGAGCAGATACTCGATAACGCGAAATCCCTCTTCATCGACGTCCACGAAAAGTTCAAGGAGCGGAGGATCCTCTTCGAACAGCGCGGGAGCGAGTTCCTGGCCGGGGAAAAATTCCGCGAGGCCAAGGTGGAGTTCGACGCGCTCGTCACCCTGGACGATCAGAACGTCGAGGGTTGGATCAAGCTGGGCGAGAGCTGCTTGGGGATGGAGGATGCGGAAGGGGCGAAGCGGTCGTTCGGGCGCGCCGTCACTTGCGAGAAGAATCCGGATAATCCGAAGGTTTTGAACCGGCTGGGCATGCTGGCCTGCCGCATCCGCTACTACGACATTGCGCTGGCGGCCTACGACCGGCTGCTGTCGGTTTTTCAGCTCGATCCGAAGCTTTTCTATAACAAGTCGCTGGTCTTCGTCAGCCAGCGTGAGTTCGATAAGGCCGTAGTTCTTCTGAACCGCGCGCTTTTGCTCGACTCGGATTTTTCCGAGGCTGAGGTTCTTCTGAACAAGGTCAAGATCTGGATGAAGGAAATCGGTTAGGGCGCGTGAAGGCGGGGGAATCGCCCCGCAGGAGCGGAATTTCCCGATGAGCAGCTCCAAAGAGGGCCGGAAGTTCGTAAGGCACACCATTCCCGTCATGATCGAGGCGCCCACGCTCTCGGAGGTCCCCCTCGTGCCGGAGGATGTGAGCACGGGCGGTTTCGGGGTGGTGATCACGAAGAAGCTGGAGCCCGGGAACCTCGTCCCGTGCGATATCCAGGTGCTCGACGGGATGTTCAAAGGCTGTGAGGCCGAGATCATGTGGGCGCGGGAGAACGGAACGTCCCCCCCCACCTGGACGGTCGGCCTCACGGTCCGGATGTCCGGGGAGGAGCGGGCGCGCTTTGAGCAAAATTTACAGAAGCTGCTCCTCGAATTTTACGGATCTCCCGATTTCGCTTAGGGTTCCCTCCCGACATTCGCGGCCCCAGCGCCCCGGCCGATGCGGCGGGCCCGAACGAAAATGTTCCTCATCTCCGAATGGAGGCCTCCCATGAAAAAAACCGTTCTGCTCCTCGCCGGTGTCCTTCTCCTTGCCCTGGGCGCCGTTATGCCGGCGGCCGCGGCGGACCCGGACGATCAGGCCGAGGTCAGGAAGGCCGCGGCTCTCCTGCGGGAGATCGTCCGCATCCCCGAAAAGGGCATGCCGCCCGCCCTGCTCGGCAACGCACGGGGCATCGCCATCATCCCGGGCGTGATCAAGGTGGGATTCGTGATTGGGGGGCGGCGCGGCAGCGGCATCGTATTGGTCCGGAAGGACAACGGGGATTGGGGGACGCCCTCCCGCATCACGCTCACCGCGGGAAGCCTGGGCTGGCAGATTGGGGTCCAGTCCACCGACGTCATCCTGGTGTTCAAGACCCGCAAGAGCGTCGAGGGGCTCATGGGGGGCAAGTTCACCCTGGGGGCGGACGCGGGCGTCGCGGCGGGCCCGGTGGGCCGGCGCGCCGAGGCCGCGACCGACCTCCAGCTCAAGGCCGAGGTGTACTCCTACTCGAGGAGCCGGGGGCTCTTCGCCGGAGTCTCCCTGGAAGGATCCGCTCTCCAGGTGGGGGGAAGGATCCGCGCCCCGGCGGAGGTCGAAGAGTTGAAGAAACAGCTCGGCCGGAGGTAGGGGGGGGTGAGAAGATACCTTGCCTCGGAACTTTACTTGGATTTATTTAGACCCGGCAGGAGAATCTTGACCTTGGAATTGACTCGAGATGCCTCTCTCGGGAGGAGTCTGTAAGGTCTCAAAAACCAATTGGCACAACCTGGATTTCCCCGGCCTGACGATGATGGGGAACGGTCCGAGGCTGAAGATTTCAAGGGTCAGGGTGCCTTCGAAACCGCAGTGGATTACGGGCGCCGTCTGATGAATGCTCACGCCCAGTCTTGCCAGGCTGCTTCTTCCTTCCACGCGGGCCGCCAGCCCCGAATGAATGGGAAGATCGATTTTTCCAGAGTTTGCGCCAGATAAAGTTTTCGGGCTTCTAGCGTGACGGTTTCGTCGTTGTTTTTCTCTATCTCCTTCATGAAATGACGAAGTTTTCGATGATCGTAGATGTCGAAGTCGATGTTTACGGATATGCCTTCGCTTTTCGTTAGTCCCTCGTTCCACTCAAAAAATTGATGACCGACCCGAAGGTCCAAGGCGGAGGGAGCGTACTGGTCTTCTTCGGGTGGGGGGTCAATAATGATTCTCCCGGAGGATATGGCCTGCTGTATACCGGCGTCAGAGAGAATCATCAAGTATCTTTTGCGATTGCGCTTTCGGGGACTTTCACTTTTACGCGGGAGTCGTTCGTCGCCTGTGGGAGGACGACAAGAACAAAGTCGTCTAACTGCTCAAGGCACCACACCCGCATCTTGGCCGAAACGAATCTTTCGGAGGTAGGCTTTTCGTCCATCATTAACGTGTCGCCGGAAACAACGCTGCTGGATGTAATTTGATTGCCTTTGGGGCCTAAGGTGGCGAATTGCGCCTCATATTCATTGTCGAAGAGGCCAAGAGAAACAGTACATGTAACCCAGCATTGCTTGGGATCCATCGAAGTGCTCCACCGGGCGAGTCAGCAGACCATCCGCAAACGTTTTCGATTCCGCGTGCTGAGGATTATTATATTTGTTTTTCATTCGCCCATCAATTCCCCTTGCAATAAAGCGTCTCGTTCCTGCAGTTTCATGTTTTCATTGCATTTTTGTGTGCGGTTGGCGAACCCGTTGCTCGGGCGGGGGCGCGTTTGAGCGGGCGGCATAACGCCCCTCCTCCCCCTCACTCCGTCCAGCCGTTCACCCCGATGTCCTCTTCTGCGCAGCGGCGGTGGATTTTCCAGAAGTAGGGGGCCAGCTCCTCGGCGAAGCGGAAGCCCCCCCGGTGCTTTTCGAAGTAGCGCGCGGCCACCTCGCTTGTCTCTTCGAGGAGCGCCGCCTCGTCCACGGTCTGAATCTTCCCGTCCTCCATCACGACCTCACCGTCGATGACCGAAGCCCGCACCGAGCTTCCATCCTCGCAGTAGACCAGGTGGTTGAGGATGTTGTTGAGCGGGACGAAGTGGGGTTTTTGCAGGTCGAGGATGACGAGGTCCGCCCGCCGGCCGGGGGCGAGAACCCCGATCTCCTCCCCCAGCCCCGCGCAGCGGGCGCCGCCCTCGGTGGCCATCCGGAAGGCGTCCCGCGCCGTAAGGGAACCCCCGATGTCCGGGCCCGCCACTTTCTGGAGGAGGGAGGCGAACTTCATGGTCTCGAAGGCGTTGTGCCGGTCGTTCGTCTCGGTCCCGTCCGAGCCGAGGGCGATGTTCACCCCGGCGGTGAGCAGCTTCCGGAGGGGGGCGATCCCGGCCCCGAGCTTGAGGTTACTCGCCGGGTTGGAGACCACCGAGGCCCCGCCGCGGGCGATCCGGCCGATATCCTCTTCCGTTACCCAGACGGAATGGATGAGGTTGGTCCGGGGGGTGAGCAGGCCGAGTTCCTCCATGTGCGCGACGAGGGTTTTCCCGTAAAAGACCCGCCCCGTCACCGCCTGCACCTTGGTCTCGAGCACGTGGGTGAAGATGGGAAGGTCCAGCTCCTCGCCGAGCGCCCAGAGGTCGCCGAGGAAGGCGTCCGCGCACCTTTGGGGGGCGGAGGGGTTGAGGGAGAAGCGCACCCGGCTGTCGGGCCCGTTCCAGCGCGCGTGCAGGGCGCGGGCGTAGGCGAGCTGTTCCTTCGGGGGGAGGGATGGAGGCCGGGCAAGGCGCGCCTGCATCTCCTTCGGCATGACTTCTTCCAGGAAGGGCACGCCGTGAAGCAGGGGCTTGTCGAGGAGGCTCACCCCTACCACCGCGCGGATTCCGGCGTCTTGATAAGCCTGGAAGACCGGCGCCGCCGTTTCCTCGTCCAGGTTGCGGGAAAGGTTGACGTCGTCCACCGCGGTGGTCACGCCCACCTTCAGCATCTCGAGACAGCCCAGCATGGTGCGGAGGTAGAGCTCGCGCTCGGTAAACGGGCTCTTGTCCAGGGTGGAGGGCAGGGTGAAGTTCCGCCACACCTCGAGGGGGAAGTTGTCGATGCGCCCCCGGTTGAAGGACTCGGTGGAATGGAAGTGGGCGTTCACCAGCCCGGGCATGACGAGCCCGCCCGATGCGTCCAGCACGCGGTCGGCCGGGCCGCCCGCCCCCTCGCCCGCCTCGGCGATGCGCCCGTTCTCGATTCGGACGCTCCCGGGGCGGAGGACGAGGTTCTCCCCCTCGGGCAGGAGCAGCTTTCCGTTTTCGATGCGAAGGGAGGCGGCCATGGCCGGTCAGGTCGCGAGGGGAGGGGTGGGGGACGCGCTCTGCCGCCACTTCCGCCAGGCGTCGAGGGCGCCCGGGATATCCCGCAAATTCTCGTCCTCGATGAAGACGGTCTCGGAGGCTTCCTTGCTCGAGGCCCCGACGTAGTAGGCGATCTCCGCCGCCCCCTCGTCCGGGTCCATGTTCGCGTAGGCGTGGAGTTCCCCGCGCGGGATGTAGGCGAAGGTGTGCAGGGAGACCGGGACCTCCTCGGCCTCCTCCCCCAGGATCATTTTGAACCGCCCCTTGATGAAGCACATGACCGCGTCGCAGCCCTTGTGGTAGTGGCGCTGCATCCGCGCCCCCGGGGGGACCTCGGTGTACTGGCCGCACACCTTGCCCCGCGCCTCGGGGCAGGTCGCCTCCGTCACGGCCCAGACGATGGCCATGGGGGGCTCGAAGCCCGGATCGGGCGGCAGTTCGTGGGGATTTACGAGGGTGACGTTGTGTCCCATGTGCGTCCTCTTTTTTCCCGGAGTGCGGGAGGGACATTCTCCCCCCGCCCCGGCGGGGGCCCTCCTTCGCCCGGCTCTGCGATCGGTTGGGAAACGGCTCCGGAAAGACTAGCCGCGGCCCCGGGCCGGGTCAATCCCGGCGGGATGGCGGGGAGGGGGAGAGATGGTATTTTGTCAGCCGGGAAATTCAGCGTGGCGTGCCTGCGGAAACGGGGGAGGGCCGTGTGCGGGTTGTGATCGAGGTCATCACCATTCTGGCGGCGGGTTTCTACGCCGCAAGGTCGATTGCCATCGGCCGGGCCTGGCGCGCGGCCCGGAGGACGCGGGGTCCCGGGGCGGCGCTGTCCGAATTCCGGTCCGGCTACGGGAGGGCGGCGCTCCTCCACTCGATCCTCGCCGCGGTGGGTTCTGTCGGCTCGGTCGGGGCTTGGTTTTACAGTTCGCACTTCGCCTGGCTCATCGGAGGGCTGATCATCGGGGAGACGATTCCGGTCACCCACCGGTGGATGCTGCCGGTGAGCCGGAAGCTGCTGGATGCCTCCTCGGCATTGCCGCCGGAAGAGGCGGAAGCCCTCCTCCGGCGCTGGGGGAGATTCAACGCCGTGCGCGGGATCATGGGACTTGCCGCGTTCCTGATTTTTTTGGCCCTGCTCGCCGCGGGTTAAGCGGCGGCCCCGCTCCCCTGAGGAAAAACGCCATGACGCTCGGCGGAGCGATTCTCGCGCTTCACATCGCGGCGGGGACGGCCGGCAAGCGGCCCAAGCGTTGAGGGGAAAAGAGGGGAGGGGGAGGGAGAGGGAGAGCGCCCCTCCCCGGGGGGAAACTAGAAGGTTTTCTCCGGCGGGGTGATGGCCCGGGAGATTTCGCGCAGCTTCTCCAGGGGGAAATCCCCCACGAGCGAATAAATAAAGTCCCCCCGCCGCCAGACGCTGGCGGCCGGCGAGGCGTCGGTCTTCGCCACCCACTTCTTTTTCAGAATGCTCTCCCAGGCGGGATTCTCCTTGATCCGGAACACCACCAGCGCGAGGCGCTTGCCCGCCCGCCGGTAGATGAAGAGGGGGACTTTGGCCCCCGCGGCGTACCCCACGCGCCCGCCTTCGAGGAGGGTTTCTTCGTTTCCGGGGAAGAAGACCTTGGGCCGGAAGGCGACCCGGGGCTCGAACCAGCCCAGGATCTTTTCGAGCTTCGTGCTTCCCGTCTGAATCGGCCGGGGCTCGAGCGCGGCGCGCTGGAACTCGGCGCGCGCCTCCCGCGCCACGAGGGCGAAGAGGTCGGGCGCGGGCGCCTTCGGGCGGAGCAGGTTCAGTCCCAGGATGAAGACGAGCGAGGCGGCGATGGCACCCCCGAGCGCTCCCCACCAGACGTTCCCGGACAAAGGTGCTTTTCTTGGGGGCGTCTCCCCTCCCATCTCGGCGAGGCGCTGGCGGAGCCGGGCGGGCGCCTCGTGGCGGGTGGCCAGGGCCCGCACCGCGGCCGAGACCTCGGCTTGGGCCTCAAATTCGGCCTCCCGGCCCGCCGCGCCGATCTCCCTGCGGAGGGCTTCGGCCTCCTCCGGACTGGTTTCCCCCCGCAGGAGGGACTCCCAGCTGGATTCCAGGTCCGCTTCGCGGCTCTCTTCCGGCTCGTTGAACTCCGTCATTTCCCGTGGCTCCTGTAGTCCGCCAATTTTTCCCGCAACTGCCGCCGAACGCGCCAGAGGCGGCTCTTCACGGTACCGACGGGTGTCTCCATGATTTCGGCGATCTCCTGGAGCGACGCTCCCTCCACGTCCGCGAGAAGGACGATCGCCCGGTGGTCCTCGGGCAGGGCTTTGAGGGCGGCGTCGAGGTCCCGCCGGACGAGGCCGGGCGGGAGACGCTCCACCTCTTGCTCCTTCGGCCCGGCGGGGAGGTGGGCTTCGCTCTCCGGAAAGCCGGAGGAGGTGACCTCATATTTTCCCCGCCGCAGGCGGTTGAGGTACGTCCTCCTCACGATAATAAACAACCAGGACTTCATCTTGGTTCCCGGGGTGAAACTCTCCCAGCTGTTGATCGCCCGGCCGAGGGCGTCGTGGACGATGTCCTCGGCCTCGTCGCTGCCCTCGGTGAGCCAGCGGGCGAAGTTGTACGCGGCGTCGAGGTGGCGCTCCATTTCCCGGAGGAAGGCCGTCCGGCCGATTTCGGCCATGTATCAGGCCCGGGCGCCAGTGGAGGCGGCTGAAGCGGCGTCCACGGCAGCGCCAGCCTCGATGAGGGAGCGGATCTTCTCCGCCGGAAGGTTCAGGACCTCCTTCAGGATCTGGGCGGAGTGCTGGCCGAGGAGGGGGGGCGGGGCGGGGCGGGGGTCGCGCCCCGCGATGCGGTCCAGAATCGGGGGGGCCACGAGGCGGACGGCGCCCAGCCCCGGGTATTCGACGCTCTGAAGAAGCCCCCGCGCCTCGACCTGCTCGTTTTCCAGCGCCCGGTCCAGGGTGTTCACCGCGGCGGCGGGCACCCCCGCCCCCTCGAACATTCCGAGCCACTCCTCCCCCGGCTTGGTGAGAAAGATCCGCTCCAGGAGGGGGATGAGCGCGCCGCGGTTCCGGGAGCGCAGGTCGTTCGTGACGAAGCGCGGATCTTCGGCCAGCTCGGGGATCCCCATCACCTCGCACATACTCCGCCAGAAGACCTCCTCGCGGGGAGCGACCACGATGTAAATCGTCTTCGTCGGAAACGCCTGGTAGGGGACCATGTACTCGTGCCCGCTCCCCGGCGGCTCCGGGAGGTCGCCCTTGTTGAGGTACATGGTGGCGATGTAGCCGAGCATGGCGAGCTGAACGTCGAACATGGGGACCTCGAGGTGGACCGGCCCCTTCCCCTTGGCCTTGCCGAGCAGCCCGGCCAGGCAGGCGATCCCGCAATAGAGGGAAGTGGAGAGGTCCGCCGAGGGAATGCCGTTCCGCACCGGCGGCCGCCCCGGCTCGCCGGTGATGGACATCTGGCCGCTCACCGACTGCTCCACGATGTCGAAGGCGGGCCGGTCCCGCCAGGGGCCTTGGTCTCCGTAGCCGCTCGATTCGACGAAGACGATTTGGGGGTTCTTCTCTTTCAGTGCTTCGAGGCCGAGCCCGAGGCGCTCCATGGTGCCCGGCCGGAAGTTCGCCATGACGGCGTCCGAGACGGCCACCAGATTCAGGAAGACCTCCTTGCCCTCCGGGCGCTTGAGGTCGAGGACGAGGCTCTTCTTCCCCCGGTTGAAGGTGACGAAGAGGGCCGAGACACCGCCGAGGTCGGCGACGGCGGGGTTGCGCCCGAGGTCCCCCTTGGGCGACTCGATCTTGATGACCTCGGCCCCCAGGTCGGAGAGGATCATGCCCCCGACCGCGCCGACGATGACCTGGCCCAGTTCGAGGATGCGGTAGCCCTTGAGAATCATCGCTCTCCTTGTCTCCCCGGCCCCTTATAAAGTTCAGCCCTGGGGCGCGGCCGTGGCCCGGGCCTGGATGAGCTCCTGGCCGTTCTGGTTGAGGGCCTCGGCCTCGATCTCGACGCGCTGCTCCCCGCCCTCCTCGTAGCGGCGGACCACCCGCGCCCGGCAGGTGACGGTGTCCCCCGGCCAGGCCTGCCCGCTGAAGCGGAGGCGGAAGGTCCGGAGCGACGCGGGCCCGAGCCATTCGGTGAGCAGCTGCCCCAGGTATCCCCCTTGCAGCATCCCATGGGCAAAGGGTTTGTCAAAGCCGCTCTGGATGGCGTAGATCTCGTCGTGGTGGTTCGGGTTGAAGTCCCCGCTTGCCCCGGCGAAGCGGACGAGGTCGGTCCGGGTAAGGGGGCCTACGGCGATCTCCCGCTCCGCCCCTTCGGCGAGGTCTTCCCATCCGGCGTATGTCAGCGTTCCCGGCATTCCGATCGCTCCCGGTGATTTGAGGATGGACAGTGTAAGTCTACTCCTTCGGCGGGGCGGCCGTCTCGATGAGGGTGCGCCGCGCCACCTGTACGAGCTCGCCCGCATCGTCCACGAAGCGTGTCTCGATGACGGCGAAGGTCATCTTTCCCCCGCGGCGGCCCTCCTTCTCCTGGGTGGAGACGATCTGATTCCGCCCGCGGAGCACCATGCCCGCCGTCACGGGCTTGTGGTACTCGAACTCCTGCTCGCCGTGGAGGCGGCGGGCCGGGTCGTAGCCCAGGTGCCGCATGGGGTCGTTCTCTTCGGTCTCGTGCCAGAACTGGCGCAGGAAGGTGGCGGGCGCCACGAGGTCCGGGTAGCCGCCCGCCCGGGCGGCCTCGACGCTCGTGTGGACCGGATCCGCAAGCCTCAGTACGGCGGCGTACTCGCGGATCTTTCCCCGCTCCACCATGAGCTCGAACTCGGGAAACTCTCTCTCCAGCACGGCGGGGTCCAAGGGCATTTTCGGTTCTCCTCCCGGCGTTCCCGCCCGGGGCTCAGAGCCCCAGGGCCTTGGCGATGATGTTGCGCTGCACCTCGCTCGTCCCCGCCCCGATGGTGGCGAGGCGTGAATCCCGGTAGTGGCGCTCCATGGGGGACTCGGCGCTGTAGCCGTACCCCCCCATGACCTGGACGCCGAGGTCGGCCACGCGCTTGTAGGCCTCGCCCGCGAAGAGCTTGAGGGTGGCGGCCTCGATCCGGCCCTCCTCCCCCTTCGCGGTCAGCCAGGCGAAGCGGTAGACCTGGAGCCGGGCGGTGTCCAGCAGGGTGTGCATCTCGGCGAGCATGTGGCTCACGGCCTGGAATTTTCCGATGGCCTGGCCGAACTGCACCCGCTCCTTGGCGTGGGCAAGGGCGAGTTCGAGCGCCGCCGCCCCCGCCCCCGTGCGCGCGGCCGAGAGGCAGAGGCGCTCGTAGGCGAGGTAGCTCATGAGGCCCTTCCAGCCGTCCCCCACCCCGCCCAGCACCTCGTCCGCCTCCGCCCGGACGTTTTCGTAGTAGACCACCGAGGTTCCCATGGCCCGGTGGCCGAGCATGGGGAGCTTGCGCCAGGAGACGCCCTCGCGGCCGGCGGGGATGAGGAAGTTGGTGATCCCCTCGTGCTTGTTTTTGCTGCGCCCGGTGCGCGCGGCGAGGAGGATATGGGTGGCGGTGGGCATGCCCGAGGTGAAGTTCTTCGTCCCGTTGATGCGGAAGCCCTCGCCCTCCGGCTCGGCGCGGGTGATGATGGCGGCGGCGTCCGAGCCCGCGTCGGGCTCGGTGAGGCTGAAGGCGAAGAAGGCCTCCCCCCGGACGGTCTTCGGGATGAGATCGCGCTTTTGGGCCTCGGTGCCGCTGATGAGGAGGGCCTCGCCCCCGTAGCAGGCGCTGCGGAACACCATGGTGGCGAGGTCGAGGTAGTGCCGCCCCACCGCCTCGAGCACGACGGCGAGGTCGAGGGCGTCCCCTCCCTGGCCGCCGTACCCCTCGGGGACGGCGACCCCGACCCAGCCCCCCTCGGCCAGGGGCCGGTAGGCCTCCTCCGGGGCCCGGCCCTCGCGGTCGCAGGCGAGGGTGTAATCTACCGGGCAGACCCGCCCGAGCAGCTCGTCGAGGGTGCGGCGCATCAGCTCCTGGCGCTCGTCGAAGGCGAAGTCCAAAGCAGGCCCTCCCGGGGTGAAAATGGCGGTCCGGTGCGCCGCCGCGGTATTTTACCTGCGCGCGGATTTTCGAAAAGGTTCTTCGGCGGGGGGTATTTAAGCGGATGGAGGGGCGGACCGCAATACCGGGGGAGGCCCCCGCCCCAAGTGCGCGCTGCGCGGGCCGCGCGGGGGTGATTCTCATATTGAGAAAAAGGGGAGAAATTTCCCGCCGGGCGAAAGGGCCGCGTTTCCAGGTAAAAACCGGAGGCTCCCCGCCCTGTTCCCGGCCCTTTGGGGTGGGACGCGCCCCGTCCCTTGTGGTATCCTAGGGGGGAGAGGAAGCCTGAATTGGGAATCCGGATCAACCAAAATATCGCCGCGCTCACCGCCGTCCGCGGGTTCCAGAAGACCCAGAAGGCGCTTCAGCGCAATCTCGAGCGCCTCTCGACGGCCAACCGCATCAACAGCGCGGCGGACGACCCGGCCGGCCTTGTCGTCAGCGAGAACCTCAGGGCCCAGACCGAGGGCCTCTCGCGCACCATCCTCAACACCCAGACCTCCCTCAACCGCTTCCGCACGGCGGAGGGCCGGTTCGACGAAGTGCAAAACCAGCTCCAGTCCATCCGCACCGAGGCCCTCTCCGCCCTGAACACCGGCGCCTCGGACGCGGTGGCCCGGGGGGCGGGCCAGACCACCATCCAGTCCTCAATCGAGTCGATCACCCGCCAGCTCGCCCAAATCGACGGGAACGAGCTGGGGGTCGATACCGCCACCCTCGATGCTGTCTCGAAGAGCCTCGAGGGCATCGACGTCACCACCGAGGCCGGCGCCAACCAGGCGCTCCAAATCATCGATACCGCCATCAGCGACGTTTCGACCTTCCGCGGGGAGCTGGGAGCGATTCAGGAGAACCGCCTCGAGGCGAACATCCGGAGCCTTTCCGTTGAGCGGGAAAACCTCCTGGCCTCGGAAAGCGCCATCCGGGATACGGATTTCGCGGAAGAGGTCGTCTCCTTCACCCGGAACCAGATCCTCACCCAGGCGAACGTGGCTGTCCTCACCCAGGCGAACGCAAGCCGGCAGTCGGCCCTCCGGCTTCTGGGCCCCGGCGGATCGGCCGACGGCGGGGGAGGGCGATTGCTGGCGATCACCTAGCCCGCGGGCTTTCCGCACACGTCAAAAGAATGGCCGCGCCGGGAGCGCCTCGGCGCGGCCGTTTTTTTAGCAGGTTTCACCCGCGCGGCGGGCCGGAGGATTTCGGGGGGCGTTTTTTTTCGCCGGCCGAATTGTCTGGAGGGCCCTTAACCGGCGTTCATCGGAACGGGAGGAATTCGCGGACCCGGCCCGGGAAGGACATCGGGTCGAAGGGCTTGGTCAGCACCTCGGCGGCGCCGAGGTTTTTCAGCCGCTCCACCTCGTTCCGCTGGGCCTTTGCGGTGAGGAAGACGACGGGCGTTTCCGCGGTTTCGGGAAGCGCCTTCAGGCGCTCGAGGGTGGCGGGGCCGTCGAGGCCGGGCATCATCACGTCCATGACGATGAGGTCCGGCCGTTCGCGAGCGGCCTTCTCCAGGCCCTCCTCTCCCCCCAACGCCGTAACGACCTCGAAGCCGCCCACCTTGCGCAGGCTCATCTGCGAAATAAGCAGGATGTCCTCCTCGTCGTCAATGATCAGTATCTTTTCGCCAGCCATATCGGGCACCTCAAGCTTTGGTCAAGTGTTCCGCGGCGAGCAGGCCGTTCAACAGTTCCATCACCCGGCCCACGAACTCTCCCTCGGTGGATTTCGTTTTTGTCATGAAATGCGTAGATCCCGCCGCCAACTTTTCTTTTTCTCATCGGTCGGTTCGGTCACCGATCGCCAGAAAGAGGCGGGTGGAGAGAGAGTTGTAAAAAGCTCTCATTCAATGACCTTCTGTGCGGGGCGCACCGCCCGGCGGTCCAGCCGGATCCGGGGCGGCCTTCTGGGCGCCTCCCGGGCATCCCGCCGGTATGGGGTGAAGCGCGGCCGCGCAGATTTCGGCCCTGGCCTTCGCCGGACTTTCCTCTTTCCGGCGGGGATCCCCCCCATTACACGTTTTGTGGTCAGAAAATGGGTCGGCATCCGGGCCATTTCCGGTGGACTTGGCTCATTTGGCGATGTTTCAGTCCCAATTGGCTGCTAAAATGATTGCGGATTCTCCCAAGAAGCCCTTGGTGGCTCCGAATTATTCTTAAAATGAATTATACATAAATTATGAAATTTCTCAAGATACTTTCCAGAAATAATCACATCTTTTGTGCCAATTGCATGTTATTAAAACAAGTATTTTGACGAGTTACACCCGCTGGATCGCTCTTGAGCTCCCGGGTGGGCCGCCCCGGCTAGGAGCCGGGCAGGAGGGCGAAAACCCGGTCCGAAAAAGTGTGGGTATCGATGGGTTTGTTCAAGACTTCGGTGGCGCCGAGGTCCAGGAGGTGGCTGCGCTCGACTTCGCCGGTTACACCGGCGAGGAAAACAACGGGGGTTTCCCGGCAGGAGGGGATTTCCTTCAGGCGCTCGAAGGTTGCGGGACCGTCGAGGCCGCCCATGACGACATCAAGGAGGATGAGGTCGGGCCGCTCGCGGGCGGCGGTCCTTACGCCCTCCTCCCCCCCCAAGGCGGTGACGACATCGAAGCAAGGCGGTGACGACATCGAAGCGATTTTTCAAGATCGATTCCGCGACGATGAGAAAAACCTCCTCATCGTCGATGATCAGGATGCGTTTTTTCACCATGAGGGCATCCGTCATTCTCCGCGATTCGAAGCGCCCACTCGCCGAGGGCGCCGCGAATGTGCCGGAAAGGAAAAAGGGCGCACGCCTCATGGACCCCCTCAACCCGGGCGGGAGGGCGCACTCGACCAGCGAAGGGACGCGCGCGCGGGCCGCGTGGGATTTGTATATGAACTGTCCGGCGGTATCAACAGGTGCGATATATATCCACTGATGGGGAATGAAATATGCATTTATGTATATATTCGCGGGCGCCCGGGGACGGGATCTGTTTCATAAAAAATTAAATATCAATTAGATACAAGGAGGCGCCGGGAGCGGGCCCGCGGATCCATCGTTCCGCCGCGGCGCCTCAGGCGGGAGGGCGCCCCGCCAGGGCCTCCGGATTCTTGATGCCGGCGGGTCTTCCGGCGGCGAAAGCGGCCACCCGCTCGAAAGCGGCTCCGAAAAATTCCTCATACGTGCTCCACTCCACATAACCCAGATGGGGGGTGCATACGGTATTTTTCATTTGCAGGAGGGGGATAATCCCCTCCCAGGACCGGCTCTTCCTCATAGACGTCTACGGCGGCCGAGCCGGGGCGGCCGGCCCGCAGGGCTGAGGCGAGCGCGCCTTCCTCGATGAGGGGAGCGCGGCTCGTGTTCACGAGAAGGGAGGTTGGCTTCATTTGCGAGAGGTCATGGGCCGAAACGATGCCCTTCGTCTCGGGCGTTAGCTTGATGTGGAGGCTCAATACGTCCGATTTTTCAAAAAGATCCCTTTTCCCGGAGGCCACCTCGAATCCATCGGCCCTCGCCCTTTCGAGCGAGCCTTCCCTTCCCCAGGCCAAAACCTGCATGCCAAAGGTTTTTCCCACGAGGGCAACCTCTTTGCCGATTCTTCCATAACCGAAGATGCCAAGGGTTTTTCCACGCAATCCTTGTCCAATTGTTTTTTGCCATTTTCCTTCGCGCATCCCTCGATCCTCGAGGGGAATGTTCCGCATGGCGGCCAGGATGAGACCCCAGGCGAGCTCGGCCGTGGCAAAAGGGGAGCCTCCACCTGCTGCCACGGCGACGCCATTTTGGGTGCAAGCGTCAAGGTCAATATGGGAAATACCGTTGCCCGTTTGACTTATTAAGCGGAGGTGCGGAAGCTTTTTTAGGAGTGCGTCGGTTATTTTTGTCCTCTCACGGATGAGGACTGCCGCGTCCGCGGTTTTCATTCTTTTGACAAGAATATCAATCTCTTTCACCGTATCGTTAAATACGGTGACGTCATGGCCTTTCATTTTGGCGAAGCAATCCAGGCGCCGGACAGCATCCTGGTAGTCGTCGAGAATAACAATCTTCATTGTATTTCTCCTTAGGTGCGGTGATGTTGGGCTTGTTTTTGAGCCCTTCTCCTGCCGACCGAAATCTTCGCCGATGCGAATTCATTAAGATTGAGACGTTCATGCGACCGTTTGTCGAGAATCGTCCCGATATGTAATATAATTTGCCCTGGGTAGTCGTATTTTCTTTGGAAATCCGTTTTGGAGGGTTTATGTCGGTTTCATCCGAAAAGAAAATCTTTCTCACCCAAATGGCCAAGGCGGGGGGGTGAGGGTCGAAGATAGGTCCGGCGGACCTGCGGAAAGCATTGGGCGGGCTGGAGGCATTTGCCGATCCCAATCTTCTCTACGGAACGAACCCGGGGGACGATACGGGAGTTTATCGGCTTAGGGAGGATCTCGCCCTTGTTCAAACAGTGGATTTTTTCACTCCCATTGTGGACGATCCGTATCTATTTGGCCAAATCGCAGCCGCAAACGCCCTAAGTGATCTATTCACAATGGGCGCCCAGCCCGTTACCGGATTGAACCTGGTTAGTTTCCCTCGCCACATGGATATTCATGTTTTGGGAAGGATTCTAGAAGGTGGAGCGGACAAGATGCGAGAATCGGGCGGCGTAATTGTCGGTGGCCACAGCGTTGACGATCCCGAGCCGAAGTACGGCATCGCCGTAACAGGAACGGTAGACCCAAGAAAAATGATAACGAATAAAGGAGCGCGGGTGGGGGACAAACTTGTTCTCACAAAAAAGATTGGAACAGGTATCATCACCAACCTTAACAAAAGGGGAAACCCTTTACTTCAAATGGCACGGAGTATTTTAGGCAAAAACGGGAAGTTGCGAGAGGGACTGGTAGAGGAAGCGGCTACTTCCATGATTACTTTGAACCAAAAGGCCAGTCAATTGATGATAGAGCTTGGCGGAAACGCTTGTACGGACATTACAGGTTTTGGACTGCTGGGGCACCTTCACAATCTGATGGAAGCGAGCGGACATCGTGCACAGGTGTACTTTTCCCGTGTTCCGCAATTCGATGGCATACTCCCTCACGCCATCTCCGGAACCGCCGGCGGTGGCCATCGGAACAAGGAGTGGACACAGTCATTTGTCCAATACAAAGAAAGAGTGGAGGAGGAGATGGCTTTTCTATTAAATGACGCGCAAACGTCGGGTCCCCTCCTTATCGCCGTGGACGGTGAAAAAGCGGATGCCTTGGTAGACCGTTTTCACGTTGAAGGTGTTGCCGCCGCCGCCGTAATTGGCGAAGTTGTGGAAGGTCCCGCTGGAACCATTGAGGTGGATGTCTAAGATTTTTCCTCATTACTACATTTTGCCCGGCCGAATAGAGACCAGTTTTTTGTCACGTCGACTTGCCTGAATTTCAAGGTTGGCGCTGGAACCTCTTTTCGTTATTCAATTTTCATATGGAGGGACAAATATGGATAAATGCAAGCTCGGTCGTACTGAGTTGGAGGTTTCGGTCATCGGCTTCGGTGCAATGACTATCGGCGGAATGTTCGGTCCCGTCGACGACGCAGTGAGTAACAAAGCGCTGCACGCTGCAATTGACGCGGGCATGAACTTCATCGATTCATCTATAGGCTACGGCGATGGAAGGAGCGAAGAGGTCATCGGTCGTTTCCTCAAAGAACGGAAAGATCGCGATCAAATTGTCATCTGCACAAAGGGCGGGAGCAACATGACGACGGGGGAGCGGAGTTACGCCCCGGATTACGTTCAAAAATGCGCTGAAGGAAGCCTAAAGCGGCTGGGAGTAGAGGCCATAGATGTTTACCTCCTCCACAATCCCGCATTGGAGAACATGAAGGCGGCGGACAGCTTTGATCTTCTCGAAAAGTATAAGGAACAGGGAAAGATCAAAAGCTGGGGCGTTTCGGTGAACACCGTGGAAGAGTGTGAGTATGCCGTTTCAAATGGGCGGCCCGACGTTTTCCAGATGGAATACAATATTTTCCAGCAAGAGCCCGCGGCGGTGTTCGCCGATGGAAAGAGGGAGAATATAGGGGTGATCTCCCGCGTTCCACTCAAGCGGGGCTTGTTTTCGGAGCGCGTTACAGAGAAAACCCTGTATTCGAAGGATGATCGCCGAAAGAGTCATCTTGGACCCGAAAAGCTTCCCGACTTGCTCAACCAGCGGAAAAAGATTGAAGAAGTGGCGAAGTCCCTGGGCTGCTCTTTGGCGGAATTGGCGATCCGTTTTTGCGTTTCAAATCCAGATGTTGCGACGGTTATACCGGGCATCCGCACCCCTGAACAGGCGAAGGAGAACGGCGCCGCATCAGAGCTTCTCCCCGAAGAAATACTTGAAAAACTCCGCCAAATCTCTTGAGCGGGGGGCCTTTGTCTTGGAGAATGACAAAGGGATCATTAGAGGGGCGAGCGTTTGGAATAAGCTCTCCGGCATCACAGTTTGGGCGATTGCTTTCGCGTTTGTGGAAGCGGCTGTTGTGGTTTATCTCCGCAAACTTTTTCACCCACAAGGTTTCGCTTTTCCTCTTGAGGCTCAGCCTTTCGGCCTGATCCTCGGGGTCGAGGTGGCACGCGAGGCCGCCACGATGGTCATGTTGGCATCTTGCGCTTGGCTGGCAGATCGCCGGATGTGGGTGCGCTTTGGACTTCTGATGGTGGCCTTCGGGGTATGGGATATTTTCTATTATGTCTGGCTTTGGGTGATACTCGGCTGGCCTCCTTCCCCAGCAACCTTGGACATCCTATTTCTCATTCCCATCGCCTGGATCGGCCCGGTTTGGGCACCTTGCCTGGTCTCGGTGGGACTTATCGGAGCGGGTGCTGCCGTGGCACTCCGCGTCGACAGGGGAAATGAATTCGCCCTCGGATCTTGGGGGTGGGCGGCCGAGCTCCTCGCGGCCTTTCTCATTATCACCTCTTTCATCTGGCTGGGACCGGAGGCCATGCGAGGGGAGATGCCGGGAGCATTTCCCTGGCCTATTTTCGCGACGGGTATGGCCCTTGGCCTGGGGGGTTTTACGTGGGCCTGGAGGAGGAGCGGGATTTCTTGAGAAGTTGAAAGTAAGGAAGGAAAAAAAGTGCTTGATGACGAGGAACTTTAGCGCCAAGAAAGAGTATTTATTGAAAGATCCTTCTTTTTTGATTTCCCATTCTCATATATGCCTGAACTCAAATAGCACGGCATGAAAAAGGAACGATTAGAAAATTGTCATAAAAAATAATCGAAATATGTGCGATGTCAACGTGCGAATTTAGAGTTGCCCGGACCTATAGATTCTGCCTCGCGTGATGCGCTTGAATTCTCCAACGAAAACACTTCGGAGAAGTGCCTGGCTTGGGGCCGTTTCCCCCGCCGGATATCGAGGACCTCGCTTTCCATCAGCGCCTGTTCGACCATCCTTTCCACTTTCATCGCGGATTCGAGTTTGCGAAGGTGTGTGGATGCGGAGCGGACGGTGGGGCGGCCGGGCACAAAAAGGGAACAGCAGTCCTGATCGGGTTCGATCGAAATTTCATATGTGCCGATGGCCTTCGCTTCCGACACAATTTCCTCCTTGTCCATCCCCAAGAGGGGCCGCAGGATCGGAGTGTCGACGGCTTCTTCTATTGCGATCAGGTTAGAGAGGGTTTGGCTGGCAACTTGGCCCAAGCTCTCGCCTGTCACGATGGCCTTTGCGTTTTCGAGGGTAGCAATGCGGTCGGTGATGCGGGCCATAAACCGCCGGTAGAGGACGACCCGACTTGCGGGTGCGGTCGATAAAACGATTTCCTTTTGCAAATTTCCGAAAGGAACAAGGTAGATTCGACTGCCGAGTTGATAGCCGTCGAGAATCTTGGCGAGATCGAGCGCTTTTTCGGCAGAAGCCCGGCTGACGTACGGCGCGCCGTGAAAGTGGACAAAAATGACTTCGCAGCCCCGCTTCAACATCCGGTACGCGGCGACAGGAGAATCGATCCCTCCCGAGAGCATTGCGGCTACCCGGCCACTTATTCCGACGGGAAGACCTCCCGGCCCCGAAACGCGTTCGGAATAAACGATCGCTTCGTCCGGCAGGGCTTCGACGGTTACAGTGGTTTGGGGCATCTCCAGGTTGACCGGCAGGTGACGTCGAGCTTGGATCCGGCCGCCGATGATGGCGTTCCATTCGCGCGTGCTGATCGGAACGCTTTCGAATCCTTTCCGCGTACGGACACGAAAAGTAGATATGTGCAGCGGGGCGATCATTTTAAGGGCGGTTTCGCAAACGAAATCCAAGTCGAGGGGCACGCGAAATGCCCGGGCGAAATAGGCCAGCCCGAAAACACGGGTGAGCGCCCCACACACTTCCGGCCAATCGACCCCTTCTCCCAGGCCGAGTAAGAGCCGTCCGGGGAGTTTTTGAACCCGGCCGGCGCCGAAAGGGCGCGTGGTCTTTTCCAACTGATGGCGGAGCCGGTCAACGAAGAGGGGGCGGTTTCTCCCCTTTAGGCCGATTTCGCTGTAATGAAGCACCGCACACTGGGCAGCTTCAAAGTTGAAAAAAGATTGTTCCTTCCGGTTCATTGGACCCTCTCGATCTGAACTTTTTCCCCATTTTGGATTTCCAGCAGGTGTTTTGCATCTCCTTCTACTTCGCCCAGGGGATTCACCGCACTCGCGGCCCGGGGGACCTCTCCTGTGCTGGCCGGTGTCGGACCGAAGAATATGCAAAAAGCTTTTCCTGGAGGGCAATAGGCGATTTCCCCAACCGTCATTTCCTCTCGGGCTGAGGACTCCAGGGGCATTTCGAGCGGAATGCTAAAATAGATTTCCTCGCCCCATGTATTTACACTCGCAGAAATAGGAAGAATTTCCCATAGGCGATTCGAGGTGGGGCCATCCGAGAGGGTGGCCTTCATGTCTATTTTTCCAACGGAGATGCGTATCTTCTTATTCATTCTATATTCATTATCCTATTCCTGAAGGCCGAAAGTTTCGATTGGGTGTGCTACGATATCGAAGGGAGCGTCTCTTGGAAAGGGTCTCCACGGCCTTGACAGACATTTGTCGTCCCCCCTAGATTGAGTGTCTGAAAATCATTTTCGGGTAAAGATTTCCCCAAAACCTATTAATTTCTATCGCATTGCAAGATGCGCGGGGCAGGGAATGAAGTTTTCTGAAGTCGTCGAAACCCTCGCACCTGAATTGGAGCGAATCGAGGAGGCGATTCGGGAGAATTTCCGCTCGAATGTCGTCCTTATCCCTGATGTAAGCGGCTATCTTAGCAGGGCGGGTGGGAAGCGGGTTCGGCCCATGCTTTTGCTTTTGAGCGCGAAGGCGTGCGGTTACGAAGGCCCCCGTGCCATTATCCACAGTTGCGTCGTTGAATATATTCACACTGCCACATTATTGCATGACGATGTGGTCGACGCGGCGGAGGTCCGCCGTGGCAATCCCTCTGCAAACGCGAAATGGGGTAATGAGGCGAGCGTTTTGGTCGGTGATTTCTTGTTTGCAAAAAGTTTTTCCATGATGTCGGAAGACCAAGACGGCCGGATAATGAAAACGATGGCGAAAGCCTGCACCCTTCTGTCCGAAGGGGAAGTCCTTGAACTTGTCAACGTTTGCAATATTCGAATGAGTGAAGAAGAGTACCTCGAAATCATTAGCAGGAAGACGGCCGCCCTCATCGCGGCGAGCTGCAAAATGGGCGCCCTTCTCGGAGATAGCCCCCCTCCCGTGGTAGATGCAATTTACCAATTCGGATCCCAAGTGGGGTTCGCCTTTCAGCTTGTCGATGATGCACTGGATTATATGGGTGATGAGGCTCGCACAGGGAAGGCAGTCGGCAAAGATTTGGAGGACGGAAAAGTTACTCTTCCTTTATTACGGGCATGTGAACAGGCGACCCCCTCCGAATTTGAGAAGTTGAACCAAATCCTCCTTCATTCCAATTCTTTCGGTTCCGAAGATTTTGATGTTGTCCTAGAGCTGATTCAGAAATACGAGGGAATCCCGTACGCCATTGACAGAGCTCGGGGATATGTAGAGGCGGCGAAAGCGGTACTTTCAATTCTGCCGGACTCGGTCCATGTGGATTCCCTCCGCGCTCTTGCGGATTATATTGTTGAAAGAGATTTTTGAGTTGACAGCTGGTTGCCAATTGTTGGTCCTTCACGAAAAGAGTTTTCATCGACCTTCCATCCGCTGGCGGAAATGCCTGGCCGGTGGCATGATTCTGTGCAATCAGAGGTAAGCGAAAATTGGGCCTGAGCCGTCCTTTGGTATTGGCTTCCGCATCGCCGCGCCGGATAGAGCTTCTCGGCCAATCGGGTCTTCAATTTGAAGTGTTGCCGATGCCTTCAGACGAAGAAGTACCAATTGACCCGAATGTTCCTCCGAGGTTTAACGCCGAAAGAGCGGCGCTCGCAAAGACAAGGTGGGCCGCAGCCAGAAGGCCGGAAGCCGTGATATTGGGAGCGGACACTGTTGTCGTCCTGGATGAGGTGTGCCTCGGGAAGCCGGTCGATGCCGAAGATGCGCGGCAGATGATCTCACTTCTCTCAGGACGTTCGCATAAGGTGGTGACGGCGTTTGTGATTCTGGCCGAGGATATCGAGAGAAGGTCGTATGTTGAGACTTGTGTCCGGTTTCGTCCGCTGATACCAGATGATATCAATCGATATGTGGAATGCGGCGAGTACGCTGGAAAGGCTGGAGCTTACGCCATTCAAGGAGCAGGAGGAAACTTGGTTGACTTTATCCAGGGAAGCTACACAAATGTTGTCGGGCTTCCCCTGCACGAGGTTTTGACTTCCTTGTCCGATTCCGGAGTTTTCGAGAGTAAATCTCCAAGCTTTTGAGGAGGAAGAGATTGATGCGGTTAAGTGATCGAATGCACCGCCTCAAGACGGAGAGCGCCTTTGTCGTCCTTGCTAAGGCGAAGGAACTTGAGCGTCAAGGGCGGGACATCATCCATTTGGAGATTGGCGACACCGATTTCGATACGCCTTCTGCCATAATCGAAGAAGCTTATGCTCAACTGAAAGCGGGACAGACGCATTATTGCCCCTCGGCAGGATTGCTCGAGCTGCGGGAAGCCTGTTGCAAATTTCTTAGCCGTGATGGCCGAGGCGATTATGGGCCGGATGAGATTGTAGTCGGGCCCGGCGGGAAGCCGTTTCTTTATTACGCTATTATGGCCCTTGCCGGACCGGGAGATGAAGTAATTTATCCGGATCCCGGTTTTCCAGTATATGAATCGGTAACGCTTTACGCCGGGGCAAAGGCCGTTCCGCTGCCTATTCTTGAGGAAAACGATTTTCGGTTCACCGCGGATGATCTTCGATCGCGGGTAACGGACCGGACTCGCCTGATTATTCTGAATTACCCGCACAATCCCACAGGCGGTACCCTTGCGCGGCATGAACTTGAGGCAATCGCAGAAATAGCCATCGAAGGGGATATCGTTGTTCTTTCCGATGAGGTTTATGCTCATATGCTCTTTGAGGGGGAACACGTTTCGATTGGCATCATCCCAGGCATGAAGGAGCGCACCATTCTTCTTGAAACTTTTTCGAAAACGTATGCCATGACGGGATGGCGTTTGGGGTTTGCCGCCGCGCCAGCCGAACTTGCCGAAAGCCTTGCGCAGGTTATTACCAATTCCGTGAGCTGCGTTCCGCCTTTCATCCAACTCGCGGGCGCGAAGGCGCTTCTCGCGGACCAGTCGGAAAGCGAGGCCATGATGGCGGATTTTAGGCGCCGCCGGGATCTGTTCGTATCCGGGTTAAACGAAATTGATGGAATATCTTGCAAATATCCCGATGGCGCTTTTTACGCTTTCCCAAATGTCGGTTCTCTTCCTATGAAGGCAGAGCCGCTCGCTGACTTCCTTATGAATGATGCGGGGGTCGCGACCTTGCCTGGATCCGCATTTGGGATTCATGCTGACAGTCATCTTCGGATGTGTTTTGCCAATAGCACGGAAAATCTTGAGCGGGCCCTTGACCGCATTTCGGAAGCGGTGGAAAAGCTTCCGAACTGATTCTAGATTCGAATAAACTCTTGATAAAAATTGAGCAAAGTGGTCACAAATTTGCCGCAAAGCGTCCGTCCGCTGAAGGCGAAATCGAAATAATTTTCAATTAAGCAAAAGGCGGTATTCGATTAAACATTTGCGAAAAAGCACCCGATGATTTATACAAACCGGATTCCAGGACTTGCCGAATGCGATGGAGAACCAGAATAGATAAAAAATGGGTGAATTTTCTATTGGGAATTTGGAGGGAAGAATTTGAAAGCAGGCGAAACCGTCCGGGTGGGAGTGGATACGGGTGGGACGTTTACAGATTTGATTGTCCTTGAGCGCGGAAAGATTCGCATTCATAAGGTGCTCTCGACGCCATCTAATCCAGCGCGTGCCATTCTCCAAGGGCTTTTAGAGCTTTTCGGCGAGGGAAATAGGCCTTTCTTGGACGTTACCCATGGATCTACCGTTGCGACTAACGCCCTCCTAACGCGCAAAGGTGCAAAAACGGCGCTTATAACCACCTCGGGCTTCGAGGACGTAATTGAGATCGGCCGCCAAAACCGGAAGGAACTATACGATCTCACATATCACCGGTCCCCCCCACTGGTTTCTCGTCAACTTCGAATTGGGGTGAAGGAGCGATTGGATGAGCGGGGGGATATCCTCATTCCAATGTCAGAAGAGGAGCTTCCCCAAATTGTTGACCGGCTTAAGAAGTCCGGAGTAGAGTCGGTTGCCATCTGCTTTTTGCACGCTTACGCAAACCCTTCGCACGAGGAGAAGGTCTCGAAGGCCATCCGTGATGCGGGATTTTTCGTTTCCGCATCAAGCCGTGTTCTGCCAGAGTATCGTGAGTATGAGCGAGCGAGTACGACTTGCGTAAACGCCTACGTTTCTCCTCTTATGATTCGTTACTTTCACGAACTCAATCAGAAGCTGGGCCATGGGTCGCTCCGAATTATGCAAAGTAACGGAGGGGTCATTTCGAGCGAAACGGCGGCAAGGGAGGCGGTCCGCACCATTCTTTCCGGACCAGCTGGCGGCGTAGTAGGGGGTTTTGAAGTGGCAAGTGCGGCCGGTTTCCGCAATGTGATTACCTTTGACATGGGCGGTACTAGCACGGATGTTTCCCTTATCGACGAAACTATCGGATTTACGGGGGAAACCGAAGTGGCGGGATGTCCAATCCGCATTCCAGTTATAGATATCCATACAGTGGGCGCCGGCGGCGGGTCCATCGCCCGTTGCGATCCGGGCGGCGCTCTTGAGGTTGGGCCGGAAAGCGCGGGGGCAGACCCGGGGCCCATCTGTTACGGGAGGGGAACGGAGGTTACTGTCACCGATGCAAATTTGTTTCTCGGACGATTGGATCCTGACCGTTTCCTCGGCGGGCGGATGCGCCTCCAAAAACAATCCGCAGAAAAGGGGATCGAAAATTTAGCGGCCTCGCTCAATCTTTCTCCGATTCAAACTGCGGAAGGCGTTCTTCGAGTGGCGGATCAACACATGGCACGGGCTATCCGCCTCATATCGGTGGAACGGGGTCATGATCCGCGCGAATACGTGTTGGTCTCGTTTGGCGGTGCGGGCGCGATGCATGCCTGCTCACTGGCCCGGATACTCGATATTCCGACTGTTCTCATTCCCAGGGATCCGGGGATTTTGTCGGCGCGGGGAATGGTGGTGGCTGATGTTGTAAGGGATTGCGCGCAAACCGTTCTCCTGCCCGCTGAGGCGGCGAACGGCACAAAATTAGAGCATTACTTTCGGCCTCTTTTGGATAGGGCGAAAAATGATCTTCGAAAAGAGGGTTTTCCCTCTATCCGTACTGAACGATTTGCGGACATGCGCTATTTCGGCCAGTCGTTTGAAATCATGGTTTCCATTCCAAAAGGGGGAAATCTTTCCGGCAAACTTCTTTCCCGTTTTCACGCGATGCACGATTCCCGGTTTGGGATATCCAATCCCCAAAGGCCCGTAGAGGTGGTTACCCTGCGCGTCCGGGCTGTAGGAAAAGTAAAGAAGCCCCCCCTTTCCAAAATCGCGGGTGGAAAGACGAAGGCTGAAGCGAAAATGGGAACTCATCCTATTATTTTCGGAGGAAAGGTTTACAAGGGGACAATATATGAGCGGGATCTTCTTCGCGAGGGCTATCAAATTACAGGGCCCGCTTTGGTGGTCGAATTTAGCTCTACTACGGTTATCCCGCCTGATCTGATTTGCAAGGTGGATATTTGGGGAAATTTGCTGATCGATACCGTCCCCCGTTCGTCAAAATCCAGGACGCGATGATGAAAATGAAGAAAAAGACATTCAGCTACGATCCGATTTTACTCCAAGTATTCCGAAACCTCCTTTTTTCCACATCCGAAGAAATGGGCGTTGCCCTTTGCAGGTCCTCTTTCTCGCCCAATATAAAGGAACGTCGTGATTACTCTTGCGCCATTTTTGATGCGAGGGGGAAGATGGCTTCTCAGGCCGCTCACCTTCCCGCACATTTGGGCTCAATGCCCATGTCGGTCGAATACGTAATTGAGCGAATGGATCTTGCTCCGGGCGACATCGTGGCGCTTAACGATCCCTTTCATGGCGGAAACCATTTGCCCGATATCACTTTTATCATGCCTGTTTATGCGCCGGTGGGAAAAAACAAAGCCCAACTTATCTATTATGTGGCCAACCGGGCGCACCATTCCGACGTGGGAGGAATTGCACCCGGTTCGATGAGCATCACGACAGAAATATTTCAAGATGGAGTGGTAATTCCCCCCGTCCGAATTGTGCGCCAGGGAAAAATACAAGAAGATGTGCTCGAATTGATTTTGGCGAACGTTCGAACCCCCGAAGAAAGAGAGGGCGATATTGCCGCCCAGATCGCGGCAAACCGGGTGGGGGAGAGACGTTTGCTGGAAATCATCAAGCGCTATGGCTTGGCAACCACCCTTCGCTATACGAAAGAACTTCAGGCCTATTCCGAACGGCTAACCCGCGCCGCGATCAAAAGCGTCCCCGATGGTGTCTACAAATTTGAGGATGCGATGGAGGATGACGGGTTCGGAAGCGGACCCGTTCCCATCAAGGTAACCATTACTGTCAAAGGGGATGGCCTCAGAGTTGATTTCACAGGCTCCGCCCCGCAAACGCGCGGCAGCGTGAACGCCGTGGAGAGTATTGCACGAACGGCCGCTTATTATGCGATCCGATGCCTCGTTGACTATGATATTCCCAACAACTCGGGATGTATGGATCCCGTCGAGGTAATCGCTCCTTCTGGCACCATTGTGAACAGTGTTTTCCCTGCAGCGGTTGCGGGAGGAAACGTCGAGACGAGTCAGCGTATGGTGGATGTCGTCCTTGGAGCCCTGGCCAAAGCCTGCCCCAAATTGGTGCCAGCGGCTTCGTGCGGCACGATGAGCAATCTTTCCGTGGGAGGAATCGATCCTAGGGCTGGCTCCCGAAAAGGGCGTCAGTACGCCTATTATGAAACCACCGGCGGAGGAATGGGGGGTAGCCCAGAAAGAGCAGGGGAGGACGCCATCCATACTCATCTTACGAATACTTTGAATACTCCAATCGAAGCGCTAGAGCATGCTTATCCCTTTCGGGTCACCAAATATGGTATTCGCCGTGGAAGCGGGGGTAAAGGAAAAAACCGGGGCGGGGATGGGATAGTGCGTGAAATAGAACTATTGGGAGAGGCGACGGTTTCCTTCATGACAGAGCGGCGTATAATTCCTCCCTACCCTCTGGCCGGCGGAGAACCGGGCTCCCTTGGCCGCAATGCCATCATTCGAAATGGGAAGCGAACTGTTATGCCGGGGAAAGCCCGCAGAGAAGCCCTGCCGGGGGATATCATCTCTATCCAGACACCAGGAGGTGGGGGATGGGGAAAAGGCCGGGAAAAGAAAAGGAAAAGATAAATCTTTCCTAATCCCGTTTCTTTCAGGGATTGGATCTGGCGATTGGCGCTATTATGTCATTCGAAACAGGGGTAATGCCGGTTTGGATGACTCACCTGAAAACAATTGGTTTTCTTTCTCTTTTTCAGAAACTTGATGGAAAAATTTCGTCGTTTCCATCACACGGGATTCGACGTATAGTAAAGATTAAGATAGATTATTTGTTCAAGCGGCTATTCCTGCATTGAGGAATGGCCGCTCTTCGTTGAAGATGAAAGCGAAAGGTAATCACAAATGCCCGGCGAGCGGTTGGTTTATCTGAACGGGGAATTGATCGAAGAGAGTCAAGTGCGGATATCTCCGTTCGACCGAGGATTTCTCTGGGGTGACGGTGTTTACGAAGTCACCCCTTCGTTTGACGGGAGATTGTATAGGCTGGGCGATCATATAGACAGACTTTATCGATCATTGCGATACGTCCGCATCGAGCCAGAAATAACCAGGGAGGAAATGGAAGAGGCGACGGTCAATGCCCATGAAGCGAACTTAGACCGACTGGAAGAGGAGCCGATCTGCCGGTTAGGTCACTGGATAAGCCGTGGCGTAGATGCATCCTCAATGAAAGCCCGGGACGCGCAAAAACCGACTGTATTTATGGCTTGGCGCCCCATGGCGCTTGCGCCCCTCGCTCAAGCAATGTCTGAGGGCGTGAGACTTACCGTAACCGCCACCCGGCGCAACCCGCCGGGTAGCTTGGAGACGCGGGCTAAGGTAATGAGCAAAATGAACCAGACATTGGCCGAACTTGACGCAGATGCTCATGAAGCTCTTTCTCTTATGCTGGACATGCAAGGAAACGTCGCCGAGAATTCAATTGCCAACTTCTTTCTCGTCCGGGACGGTGTTCTCTGGACCGCTCCCGCCCAAAATGTCCTTGAGGGGGTTACCCGCAAGGCGGTTTTCGAGCTGGCGGCGCGATTGGGAATTCCAGTGGAGGAGCGGAATTTTACACTTTATGATGTTGCACAAGCGGAGGAATTTTTTCTCACTTCAAGCGCTACTTGTGCGATGCCCGTGAGAGAAATAGACCGTTTCCAGCCGGCAGCGCCGGTGCCCGGTCCCGTGACGAAGCGACTGATTGCCGCGTTCGCGGAAGAAACAGGATTTGATTTTGTGAAACGCGCAAAAACTCTCAACGCCCGCGTCAAGATATAATTCGAAACCTACACTCGTTTGATCTTATTGGGGACAGTTCATGCCACCCCATTATATGACAAGACAAAGTCTTCAGCGTCTCAAGGAAAAAGCCGAAACGATTCAGCATCGCCTGAAAACGGAAGTGGCCCAGGAACTTGCCCGCGCTTCGGCCTACAAGGACCTGCGGGAAAACGCGGAATGGAGCGCGGCTCTTGAGTTACAATCGAACCTGAAACATGAGGTGAGCGGGATCATCAGGAAAATCAACGATGTCGAATTGATTGAAACTCTCCCCATTACCGGAGAGCGGGTAACCATTGGCACGCAGATCAAATTATTTGACGTCGATCAAAATACGGAGATTAATTATAAAATTCTCGGTGAAGAGGAAAGTGATTTGCCCAACGGAGTCATCTCGGCTTCTGCTCCTTTGACTCGTGGTTTAATGCAGAAAGAAGAAGGTGACGAGGTGACAGTACAGTTGCCAGGGGGCAAGCGGACTTTTGAAATCCTTTCCATCGAAAAGATCGATTTCTCTCGATAGATTTGACCTCGATTGGTTCCGCATGTTGTCGAGCAAGCTTTTGTTCTAGGTGGCAATTTTTTCCGTCATTTCAGCGAATAAAATTGTCCTGGTTGATGAGAATATTTTGCATCTTGTTGAATTTCAAGATATGGATCGGATCGGCGGGAACAAAAGGTTAAAGAAAAAACATTTTCCTATAAAACTGGGTCAGGCTGCACAGGAAGACACACTTCTGTTTGCAATTCACTTTCCGAAGCCTCTCGGGGATCGATTAAATACCTCTCGAGGACGGGTCCCTCTCTTCTGCGAAAACCTCCATGTGGCAGCCATCTTTCGACGAGACACTTGATCGTTTCTTCTAGACGGTCATAGCCACCTTCGTGTACCTTCACCGCATACCAACCCTTCGGGATATTCGTTTCAACAAGGCCCGCCGGCATCGGGTACCCGGGAAAGAGTGCCCAACAGGCCTCATACAACCGCGCATCATATCGTAAGCCGAAAGCGCAATCTCCGGCTGGGATTTTCTCGCAGCGGAGGAGAAGCCTTCCCCACAGGAGGCCGATGGCGGAGGGGGTAGGTTCGGCTTCAAGCCGGAGAGCCGCACCCCGCGCGCGTTCGATCATCCTCAAATTTACGTCCACAGAGGGAATGACAATCTCCTTCCTCCTTTCCTCTCATCTATATAATAAAATTCAGCCAGCGTTTTTTTTATCTTCTCCAAGAGGGGAAAATTATTGAAAGGCGGGAAGAAAGTAATCTCAAATGTGGAAATGTTCGCCAGGAAGTGTGAGCGGATGGATTCATTCGCCCACCTTGCCTCGTCTATCCTGAAGGGCGCTCTGGAGCACACGCCGGGCGAGCTGGGCGCAGTGCCGTTTGTGACTCGGAAGCCCTCCGATGCTGGCGGCGATGCCCTCTGCGGAAATTTCTTCGAGCTCTTCAATCGGTTTCCCTTTTACGAGGTCCGTTAGCGAACTCATGGATGCAGTTATTGCTCCACAACCTATGATTTCCATTTTGGCGTCAGCAACCGGGTCGCCGTCGAATTTAAGATAGAGCGTCACCTCATCCCCGCAAGCGGGATTAAATCCGCGACCTATGGCCTCGGCGTCCTCGATTCTTCCAATGTTGTGGGGTTCGGCGATGTGAGCAAGAACGATATCATTGTAATGATAATCGTCGCGTGCCATGTTCTTAGCTTGCTTTCATGGAGGTGTCGTGTGTTCGAGGAGCCATGGATCGAATTTTTTCAACCGCATCGGGCAAGATCTTCAGAAGACGGCTCACATCTTCTTCCGTGTTTCCCCATCCGAGACTTAATCGCAACGACCCGCGAACCGCCTCCCGCGGAATGCCCATCGCTTGGAGAACGTGACTGGGTTCGGTCGAGCCCGCGCTGCAGGCAGATCCCGTGCTCGCGGCAAAGCCTTCGAGATCAAGACGAATGAGAAGGGTCTCTCCCTCCGCGCCGAGAAAACCCAGGTTTGTGGTTCCGGGTACACGGTGATTCGGATCTCCGTTTATGACAACATCGGGGATGTGCTCGATCGCTTCTTGCTCCAATCTATCGCGCAAACCGCAAATACGCTTTTTTTCGGAAGCTCCTTCTTCCCGGACAAGTCTGCAGGCTTCCCCGAGCCCCACAATGCCGGGAACATTCTCGGTTCCCGAACGGAGATTCTCTTCCTGGCCGCCTCCTGTGATAAGAGGCGAGATCGGGCTTCCCTTCCGGATGTACAAGAACCCGACTCCCTTGGGGCCGTTTATTTTGTGCGCGCTTGCAGAGAGAAAATCCACTTTCACTGTTTCAACATCGACCGGGATCTTGCCCACCGCTTGAACGCCGTCGGTGTGGAAAAGAACGTTCCGTTCTCGGCAAAGCGCGGCGACCTCCTCCAAGGGTTGGACAGTTCCGGTTTCATTGTTGGCCCACATGACGGAAACGAGGCGGGTTTCAGGACGTATCGCCTCAGCGATATTTTCGGCCGCGATCCGCCCCAAACGGTCCGGTGGAACGTAAGTTACCTGGACCCCCATTTCCTCCAGAGACTTGCAGGTGTCGAGTATGGCGGAATGCTCGATGGCCGTAGTCACGATGTGGCCCCCTCCCCCTGCCGCGGCGATTACCCCCCGCAGGGCCCAGTTGTCGCTCTCGGTACCACCCGAAGTGAATATGATTTCCTGGGAGTTCTTCGATCCAATAAGAGTTGCCACCTCCTCACGTGCATTTTCCACTGCGGTGCGCGCCTGACGACCGAAGCGGTGGATGCTGTTTGGATTTCCGTAATGGGGGCCCAAAAAAAGGTTTATTTTTTCGGCCACTTCGGATCGAACAGGCGTTGTGGCGTTGTGATCCATGTAGATATGGTTCATCGCTCTCCTCATGTTAGCCAGCCATCACTTTTCCGCGCCGAATCAAGTTGACGTTCGAGAGCGAAGACACGATTGTCAGTGTCTGTATTGCAGGCTCGACGGGACCGGGCAATTTGCGGTGTTCTAAATCAAGGAACTTTTTTGTCTCCCTCTCCTTCACAGTAGACCACTTTCTCTGGAAAGCCCACCATAGTGCATCCGGGTGAAACATCGCTGATGATAAGGAGATCCATGCCGACACGGCTTCCGGCGCTGAACGGTCGGCGGGATCCCGATCGAAAACCGCCTGGATGTCGAGGCGGATGGGTTAAACAGCGCATCGGAGGCGCTGATAAACTGTGTGCGTGAAAATCTTCCGATTTGGCAAAAAACGGTTCCCGCCCCGAAGGCCCCCATTACCTAGAATATTATCTCGATACTTCAAAACCGCTTCTCTGCATTATTGCCTTTCCAGAGGGGAAGGCCGACGAGGACCTTCGCCCCGATCTCAGTGAATCAAAATTAATACTTTTCAGTGAAATAGTCGTTCAGTATTTGCGCGTGATCGAACGCGATGGGCAAAGGAAGGTTCTCCCGGTTGAAAACGTCCGCGCGGACGGCATCGTCGCACCCGCGCAAATCCCCCTCCAGCTGACGGGCAATGAATACCACTGTGACATTGTGCTGTCTGGTATCGCGGCTGGGCTCACTATACGCATGAAACTGACGGATCAACTCCACCTCCAAAGAAGTCTCTTCCTTGGCTTCGCGGATCGCCGCCGCTTCCAGGCTTTCCCCGTAATCCACGAATCCCCCCGGCAGCGCCCAGCCGATTGGAGGGTTTTTCCGCTCTATAAGAACCAGCCCCCCTCCCTTGGCTTCAATGATCAAATCCACTGTCAAATAGGGGGTTTGCAGCTCGTTCATAGTATTTTCTCCCGCGATGGAATATCGAGAAAATCATCTCGAATGTATATCAATTCATGCGGGATGTATCCCTTTATCGTATTCATTCGGTTGCTTGCGATAAATTGAATAGCATTTTTATAATACTGTTCAATATTTTCGCTTTCCATGATTTTTCTTTTCCCCCTCATTTATGTGCCGTCGACAATTTATTTTCTTCGACGCACATGGGGAATCACGCTGGAGAATTGAAACCTTGAAGTACAACATGGCGCCTACGGCCCGTTGAGCAGGTTCTTGGGGGGATGCCGGGTGAAAAAGCTCTGCTCGTCACGGACTCCGACCGGCCTGCTACCATCACCAACGCACTGGCCCATGCCCTGAGCGGCGCGGGATTGGAATTGGCTGTTATGTTTATGCCGCCTCACCAGATGGGCGGAGTTGATCCTCTCCCCCAGGTAAGAGCGGCTATGCACGCCTCAGATGTCGTGATTCTCCAAACGAGCTTTGCAACCGTCCACACGGACACCGTCCGGGAAGGCCTGAAAAAGGGGATGCGTATTCTTGATATGTGGGGGTGGGAAGAGGAAATGATGGTAGTCGGCGGCGCAATGGCTGATTATGACGAAGTGGAGCGGAACAGCCGAAGGGTTTCCGATATTTTCTCGAGCGCAAAACGCGGCCGGTTCACCACCCCTGAGGGTTCTGACATAACCTTTTCCCTCGAAGGGCGGACCTGTTTTCCTCTTATCGGGAAGGCGAAAAATCCAGGGGAGTTTACCGCATGTCCAGATGGAGAGGCGGCGATCAGTCCACTGGAGGGCAGTGCAACCGGCGTTATGGTCAACCCATTTTCCATTGAACATAAGGATTTGGGATTCGTAAATGAGCCGATCCGGATCGAGGTGAAGGACGGAAAAGCGGTTTCCGTCCAGGGGGGCGCCGCTGCCGACCGTTTGTGGCGGACTCTCGAGGAGAACGGACATCTTGCCAAGAATATTGCCGAGTTCGCCGTGGGAACGAACCCCGCCTGCCGAAAAAAGGCCACTATGCGTGAGGCCAAAAAGGCGTGGGGAACGTGTCATATGGCTTTCGGGGACAGCGGAAGCATCGGCGGGGAGGTGGTTGTGCCCCTTCATATCGATATGTTCTTTGACGAACCGACGGTTTGGGCGGACGATATTGTGATAGTCAAGGATGGCAAGATCGCCGTCTAAAGAAAAGACCGGCAAGCTCACCCTGAAAGGTAGCCATGGAGCATCGCCTGTCCACCATAATTTTGAGAGGCAAGCCAGTCGCCGCGCAGGTGATGGAGGAACTGCGACCGACGGTCGAGAGTCTTACCGCTCGCATCGGCCGTCCCCCCGGCCTTGCGGCCATTTTGGTTGGGGACAATTCCGCTTCCCAAGTTTACGTACGGAACAAAGAGCGCGCCGCCGAGAAATTAGGCATTCAGACATTTGATTACCACCTTCCTGAAGATACCACAAAAGAACATCTGCTCGGTCTCGTCACACAGTTAAATTCCGACCCCTCCGTGAATGGAATTCTCATTCAGCTCCCGCTTCCGAAACACATTGAAGAGGAGAAAATCCTCCATTCTGTTCTTCCTGAGAAAGATGTTGACGTTTTCCATCCGGACAACTTCGGGAATCTTGCGCTCAGCGTCGGGACGCTTCGCCCGTGCACGCCTGCAGGTGTAATCGAGCTTCTCAAGCGGAGTGAAATCGGGATCGACGGGAAACACGTTGTCGTTATTGGAGCAAGCAAGATTGTAGGTCTCCCGCTTTCCCTAATGTTTCTATATGAAGGAGCTACGGTTACCATCTGTCACATCAAGACCCATGATGTTTCGGAGTTCACCCGTCAGGCCGACATCGTGGTAGCCGCGATTGGGATTCCAAAGTTCTTGAAGGCCGATATGGTAAAGGATGGTGCGGTAATATTGGATGTCGGAATCAACAGGATCGAAGGCAAACTTGTCGGCGACTGCGATTTCGAGGGATTAAGGGACAAAGTTTCCGCGATTACTCCCGTCCCGGGCGGGGTGGGTCCGATGACCGTTGCTATGCTCATGGTGAATACTGTTCGCGCCTTCCGCCAGCAAGTCCTCGGAGAAGTCCCGAGCAAGCATGTGAGTATGCTCGAGTGAACGTCGATCTCTTGGGTCCTTCCTCCTCCCCCGCTGGCCCCCCTGTTTTGACTGTATCCCAGCTCAACGCTCGCGCGAAGGGACTCCTCGAGGAGGAATACGCCGAGGTTCTTGTCGAGGGCGAAATATCATCTTGGCGGACCTATCCTTCTGGACATGCCTACTACGATTTGAAGGACGCGAAAGCGAAAGTCGCAGCGGTGATGTTTTCGGGAAGGAGACGGTTTCTCCGTTTCCAGCCAGAGGACGGCATGCGCGTTCTGGTCCGATGCCGGGTTACGCTCTATGAACGCGACGGACGGTTCCAGTTGTCAGTTCTTTCCATGGATCCGCTGGGTGAGGGAGCGTTAGAGCTCGCTTTTCGGCAGCTTCACCAGCGGCTGGAGAAGGAAGGTCTTTTCGAACCATCCAGCAAACAGGCGGTACCTGCACGGCCCTTGCGTGTTGCCTTGGTGACGAGCCGAGAAGGAGCGGCCTTGCGCGATATGCTCCGGGTACTGCAGGAGCGGGCGCCCATCGTCGAAGTTGTTCTTGTTCATACCCTTGTGCAGGGCGAGAAAGCGGCGGCTTCGATTTCCGAGGCCATCCGGCGGGCCGATGGGGTCCTGCCCCGGCTTGGGCGCCCCGCCGATCTCATTATAGTCAGCAGGGGCGGGGGGAGCAGGGAGGACCTTTGGGCTTTTAATGAAGAGGCGCTGGTTCGCACTGTCTCTGAATGTAGCACCCCCGTTCTTTCGGCGGTTGGGCACGAAGTTGATATATCGCTGTGTGATTTGGCGGCGGATGAGACAGCGCCTACGCCAACCGCCGCAGCCGAAAGGGTAGCACGTGGATGGAAGGCCGCGTCAGATGAACTGGGCCGTTTACCCGCCCATCTTTTGCGCTTGATTGGGGGACGGATTTCCGCGTTGGCCGATCGATACACTTCGATTGCCCGGGAGAGAGTTTTCCGCCTTCCTCATGAACGAATTGAAGCAATGGGCCAGCGCGCCGACATTTTGCTCGATAGAATGCGGCGTGAGGCGCGCGAGGCGGAGCGAAGACGGATTACGCGGTTGGATTCTGCATTGCCGAGATTGACCGCGGCCTCTCCCCGTGGACGGATTCGTATAGAAACGAAATCAATCGCCGAAAAAGCCAATCGAATCATAACGGCTGGTAACCGGGCGATTGAACGGAAGGATACCCGTATCAGTGCTGCGGTTGGACGGCTTCACGCCGTATCCCCGCTAGCCGTTCTTGCCCGCGGCTACAGCCTCACTTATCGGTTGCGCGACGGAGAACTGCTTCAACGGGCCTCCGGGGTTTCAGTCGGAGAGGGGGTGCGCGTCAAACTCATGGAAGGGAGTCTTATGTGTAGGGTTGAAGAGGTCCTGGATGATGGAGAGGGCAGATGAGCGCTAAGAAGAAAAAAGCGAATCCGGACGAGGAGCCAAAGAATTTTGAAGCGGCACTTGAGCGGCTCGAAGAAATCGTTGACGAGCTTGAGGGAGGGGAGGCTTCGCTGGAAAAAGCGGTTGCACTTTACGAGGAAGGAGTGAAGCTTTTTCGATATGGCCGGGATCAGCTCAATGCCGCACAAAAACGCGTAGAAGAGTTGGCGGGAGAAGTTGAGGAGATGCTTTCACTTCGTCCATTTGAAGAAGAGGAAGATCAAGAAGACAAAGAAGAATGAGTGTTTAAGTCTAATTTGTGGAAATGGGTATGAGTGCTGAGGCGTATTTAAAAAGATGGGCAAAAAAAGTTGAGGAGGAGCTCGAGCGTCTTGTTCCGCAAGAGGGGCGGCCCTCCGCAATATATGAGGCGATGCGCTATAGCCTTTTTGCGGGAGGGAAGCGTTTGCGGCCGGTTCTGTGCATCTCTGGCTGCGAGGCAGTTGGTGAAAAACCTCCCATTGTACTGCCCGCTGCTTGTGCCATCGAATGTATCCATACTTACTCTCTCATCCACGATGATCTGCCCGCTATGGACAATGATGATATGCGGCGTGGCCTCCCGACCAGCCATAAAATATTTGGCGAGGCAATGGCCATTCTTGCTGGCGATGCGCTTCTCACCAAGGCCTTCGAGTGCATGGCGGATGAACGAATGGCCCGTACGGTTGGTTCGGATGGTCTCGTTAAAGCAATTCAGCTTCTCTCGGAAGCCGCTGGCGCATCAGGAATGGTGGGGGGACAGCTTCTCGATATCCAGGGTGGAGAGCGGATACAAAATTCAAAAGAACTGAAAGAAATTCACGAACGGAAAACGGGAGCCCTTATCCGGGCGGCTGTTGTGATAGGGGGCCTTTTGGGCGGTGGATCTCCGGCTCAAATAGAAGGGTTGTCTTCCTATGGAGAAAAGGTCGGACTGGCCTTTCAAATTGTGGACGATATACTGGACGTAGAGGGAAATGCGGCTGAATTAGGAAAATCAACGGGCTCGGATGCTTCCCAGGAAAAGACAACGTACCCCAGCCTCCACGGCCTGGAATTGTCAAAAGAAATGGCCTTGGCGGCTTTGGACGAGGCAATTTCTGCTTTACGTGTTTTTCCCGATGGCTCACCACTGCTTACCTCCCTCGCGCGTTTCGTTGTATTGCGAAGACATTAATCCTCCAGTAGGATAGTGGCTCCGTCTCTCATTGGGTAGATTAAATAGGGTCCGCGGTTCCCACCAAATTTTCTGGCATGAGTGCCACGCTGCGGATTTTCAAAATCTGAGAAGAAAAAAATATGAGCGAGTTGCTCGAACGTATTAATAGCCCAGATGATCTCAAAAAATTGACTCTGGAAGAGTTGTGTCAGGTTGTCATCGAACTGAGGGATATGATCATCCGGGTAACATCCCAAACCGGGGGACATCTTGGGGCCTCCCTCGGCGCAACGGAGCTGGTGGTCGCCCTCCACTACTTATTTGATACCCCGAAAGATAAACTCATCTGGGATGTTGGTCATCAAGCCTATTCACATAAAATAATTACAGGCAGGCGTGACAGGTTTCAAACTCTTCGTCAGTGGGAAGGCATCGCAGGGTTTCCCGACAGACGGGAGAACGAATACGACCACTTCAATGTTGCTCACGGAGGAACATCTATATCTGCCGCCTTGGGAATGGCAACCGCACGCGACCTCTCCGGGGAGGATTTTCACGTCGTTGCCATCATTGGCGACGGCAGTCTCACCGCCGGAATGGCGATGGAAGCCCTGAACAACGCGGGTGATATAAAGCGGGACATCACCGTAATTCTGAATGACAATAAGATGGCCATCTCGCCGAATGTGGGGGCCATGTGCTCCTACCTGGCCCGGATCATGACGGGTGAGTGGGCGAACCGGGCGAGAAAGTTCAGGGATGAATTTCAGAGGATTCTCGCGCAAATTCCTATCGTTGGCGAGACGACGGTAAGCTTGATGGATAAGGCGGAAGAATCTTTGAAAAACCTCGTCGTGCCGGGCATGCTTTTCGAAGAGTTGGGTTTCCGTTACATCGGTCCCGTTGACGGACATAGGCTGGACCTTCTCATACCGACGTTGCGCAATGTGAAGAAGTTGAAGGGGCCGAATCTTGTTCACGTTATCACGAAAAAAGGCTACGGATATCCTTTTAGCGAAGAGAAACCCATCACTTATCATGGCGTGACAAAATTTGATCCGGAAACGGGAAAGTTTCATAAAAAGACACCAGGCCCGCCTACATACACCAAAGTGTTCACTGACACGCTGATTAAACTTAGCCGACAGGACGAGAAAATCGTAGCCATTACAGCGGCCATGCTCGAAGGCACGGGGTTGGTAAAATACCAGGAGGAATTCCCCGAGCGCTGCTTTGACGTCGGCATGTGTGAACAGCACGCTGTCACCTTCGCTGCGGGTCTTTCGCTGAGGGGAATGAAACCGGTCGCCGCCATTTACAGCACATTTCTACAACGAGCGTATGACCAAATTGTCCACGATGTGTGTCTAACGGCAGTGCCCGTCACCTTAGCTATCGACCGCGCCGGTCTCGTCGGAGATGACGGGCCTACACATCAAGGGGCCTTCGACATCCCTTACCTGCGATGTCTTCCCAATATGGTGGTAATGTCTCCTAAAAATGAGAACGAGCTTCAACATATGCTGCTGACGGCCATCGAACATCCTGGACCGGCAGCGGTTCGATATCCGCGGGGGGGGGGCGAAGGAGTTCCTCTCGATGAAGAGATAAAGCCTCTTCCCATTGGAAAGGCGGAAATGCTGCGCAATGGCGAAGATATGGGAATCATCGCCGTAGGCCCCATGGTCGGGTTGGCCATGGATTCTGCGGAGCAACTCAACGAGTTACGGCTGCAAGCCGCCGTAGTGAACCTACGGTTTATCAAGCCGTTGGACGAAGAAATGATCCTTGATCTTGCCCGCCGCTGCAAACGAATCGTGACGGTTGAAGAAGGCGCTCTCATGGGTGGAATGGGTTCGGCCGTATTGGAACTTCTGGCAGATCGGGGATTGACGGACGTTCGGGTTACCCGGCTTGGTCTGCCAGATCATTACATCGAGCACGGTGCGCCGCAAATTCAACGCGAGGAGTGTGGTCTTACGCCTGGAGATATTACCCAAGCGGCGAGGGACCTTCTGGAGGCTACTGGCGGAGAAGTTATATCTCTGGCCGAAGATGGCAAAAAACCCGCGGCTTGACAAACTGCTCGTCGAACGAAAGCTCGTACCGAGCCGAGAGAAAGCCCAAAGCCTAATTTTATCCGGTCGTGTTATCGTAGATGGGACAACCGCAACAAAAGCGGGAACTGCCTGCCCAGCCGACGCAATCGTCGAAATAACCGAAAAATCTCGCCAATATGTCAGCCGGGGGGGCGTTAAGTTGGCTCACGCCCTCGATGTATTCGAGGTCTCGCCGATAGATCGCATTTGCTTGGATGTGGGTTCATCGACCGGAGGATTTACTGAGGTTCTGTTGCTCCGTGGGGCGAGCCGCGTAGTGGCAATCGATGTGGGAAAAGGGCAACTTGATTGGACACTCCGGAAAGATCCTCGCGTAACCGTTATGGAAAATGCGAATGCCCGTTACCTGACCGGCGAAAGTATTTCCGGGCGGTTGGAAGGAGAACGGCCGGATCTGGCCGCGGTTGATGTTTCCTTTATCTCAGTTGAAAAGGTTTTGCGACCTGTTCTTTCTGTCATGGGAGAAAATGCAGAAATGGTGGTGTTGGTAAAACCGCAGTTCGAAGTGGGAAAGGGAAAAGTAGGAAAAGGAGGGATCGTCCGGGATCCCTCACTCCAAAAAGAAGCGCTTATCTCTATCTGGAATACCGCTGAGGCGATAGGTCTCGGACCCGCGGGAGTGACGGCGAGCCCAATTCGAGGAGCGAAAGGAAACAGAGAATTTTTTTTTCATCTTGTCAGCGGGGTTTCTCCGTCTGATAGAGAAACATGCCTGGATGCCGCCATGTCAGAATGAGCAATGTATCAGCCTAATCATACCTCCCCTCCCTCTCACTTGTTTGTCTATCTTTCTTTCAAATCTGTTTGGGGAAACTTGATTTGCGCAGGGGCAAAAGTCAGCGGACAACGACTGCGTCGAGAATTTGCGACACCTGGCCTGCACGGTTGAAGTCAAAATCTGCCGCGTCTTAGCGACAACTTGTCAAAAATTATTAAGATAAATAGGAATCGTGAAACATTTGGCTGAAATTATGATCCCTTGACAGTCTATCCTTCGAACCGGATGATTCAAACAACTGTGCTTGTCAATGGTGCGAGAGGGAAATGAGCAGGAAAGAGAAAAAAGAAAATTCGATTAAAAAAGTGGACCATGCCCGGGCGGTAGCCGCGGGGCTTGAGGCTTCCTTCGCGGAGCCTCCTCCTCCGGGAGCATTGGCGCCCGCTCCTCTCTTCGACGAAATCCGTGATTTGGGGGAGGAGGGCATTAAAGGCGTACTTGCTCATCTTTCATCTGCCTCGCCCGCGGGCCGAGTTCCCGCATTAATGTCCATCCGGGAGTTAGGCGATAAGCGTGTGCTTCCGGGTCTTTTGGGGCATGCGAAGGCGCTGCGCTGGTCCGTGGAGGAACTATCTTCTCTTGGCGAGACCATTCGCGCCCTTTCAACTGAAACACTTCTTCCCGCAGAGCTTGAGGCGGACGCCCTGGGTCGGACCAAAAAAATCGTCATTCGACTGAAGGAAAAAGAGATATTTTCACCTGAAGCAGTCAAGGAGGTAGCGGAAATGTTCCTCTCGCTATCTTCGGGTCTTCAAGGAGTGGCCATTCGGGAAGTATCGCCGTCACAAAAAGGATTCCAACAAGAAAATCTTCCGGTGCCGGAGAATCTGCTTGAACTGGCAAGGGCCGTCACAACGCAAAGCTCCTCTCCTCCTGACATTCTGATAGATGCCGTCGCTTCGGTAGGGACACCGGAGGCGGCTCGGGTCCTCGCCGAGATAGCTGAGATTGCCACGGACAAAAGAGCCGGTTCCCGTATTCGGAAAGCGCTATATCGGCTCCGCAACTCGGGCGTCACCGTGAAAGAAGGAAAAACCAAGGCCGCTGTGGCTTCGTCCTCTTCACCGGGAGTTGAGTACACTGCGGCATATATGAGCACCGTCGATGGACGCGGGCAGATGCTGGTTTGGATTGTGCGGTCCCGTCATCCACGGGGGCGTTACCTGTTTCAGGCGAAAATTTGCCATGGGCGGGGGATTGAGGAATTCGTTTCGGCAGATGCCACTGCCAAGGAGATACGAGAGCTTGTTTCCGGTTTCAGCTCCAAGTCTTCCTTCCCGGTAGTTGAAATCTCGCCGGCCTGCGGAATTTGGTTTCTTGAGCGTGCTTATAAGGAAAACGAAATTAGCGCTACCACAGTACCCGGCGCCTATATCCGTTCCATGATGTTGTTAAAGCCACTCGCCGACATAGAAAAGTTTCCGGATGGAACCCATCCGGTGCGAAACCTCCTGAAATCTCCTGATGAGAAGGGAGAACGCCTCCGGCCCGGCGAGCTCTTTTCCGAGTCGGCCCTATGGAGTTGGGTGATCGAGAGCAAACGGTTTGAACCACATTTCAAAGAACTTCTTGAATCACTCCAGAGTAAAATTGAATTGGATGAGGACCAACGTAAGGTGCGTGTGGAGCAAATCATTGCAAAAGCATCCGAGGATCTTTCGGGCGACAACGTGCTTATGCGGCGCCTCTCATTGCAGTTAGAGGATATTGCCCTCTTTTTTCATCGAGCGGGAAAGGAGGTTCTCGCGCGCGAATGCCTAACATTAAGCGACCAGATGAAAGATGGCGGAAAAGAGTCCTCGGAGTTTTTCATTGAGATGGTGCGATATTCCTTCGGTGTATATCTTGAAGAAATCGTACGGCAAAATGCACCGGCGGATAAATCCGGGGAACGGCGGGAATTGAATGAGCAATTTGACGATGAAAAAGAATCTGGGGAGGGAGAAGAGCCTTCATTGATTGTCCCGCCCTAATCGGTATGGCCCTCATTTATTCACTGAGTTCCCTTCCATCAGCAGCTACCAGAATTCCCCCATCTTGAAGCGTAACCATAAATGACCAGAAATCTTTTCTGAATTTTTAAATTGAACATATTCAATCCGCCAATTAATGAGCTCGTCGCGATAGCCGCGATTTCGAAATTTCCTTCGGTTGAGCTTGCTCTCGCCGCAGTCACGCCGATTGCCCATGAATTTTTGGTCACTTATGGGGTGAAGGCCATGATGGAGACGCCCCCCGCCACGACGAAGAATGTGGCCAAAACAAGTCGAAACGTAATGCGCTCCAGTTTTTTTAAAAATAAGCGGCTGAGGATGAGTATCCAAAGGGGGGAAAGGCGGCTCAGGGGAACTGCTGTCGTGATGTTTCCACTTATGAGGGCTTGCCAAAGTAGAAAGGTGCTGAGAAAGTTGAAGGCTCCCGCCATACAAAACCAAAGCCACGCGGAATGCGTGGCACGGATTTTCCCTCCGATCTCGCTCAGACTTCTACTGGTCAAGGTGAGGACGTTTCCCATAGCGAATGCTATCACCATCGCGACGAAGGGGGTTTGCTGGTGGGCAAAGCCAATTTTAGTGAAGTTGGGGGTGAGGGCATAAGCCAGTGAAGTAATGAGCGGGAAGATGAGCGCACTTCGAAACCAGTAGGAAAAAGAGAGACTTTCGTCCTCTCGGATGGCCAGTAGGATCACTCCTGTCACGATGCCAATCGTTCCGATGAGAATCCAGAAGGTAGGCCTCTCTCCGAGGACAACGATTGCGAACAGGGATGCCCAGATGGGAGAGGATGAAGAAATGGCGATAGAACGGTTCACGCCCATCCGGACAATGCCGATGGCAGAGCAGATGTTGCCGATTCCCGGTCCCATAACGCCGGCGGCGGCGAACCAGATGACGGCGAGGAAAGCTGCATTTTGAAGGGTTCCCAAGAAGAGGGAGAAGATAAGTCCTCCGAGTAAAACCATCCCGTTAAAAGTGAGGACAGCAGCGGTAGGTGTTCCGCTTCGAAGGCCTTGCCGGTTGGCCACTTGCGCTATCCCAAAGGCGATCGACGCCCCAATTGCGAGCAACTCGGGCGAGCCGATCGGCAGAAACGTATTCATCAAAATGTCACGAAATTCGGTGCTTGCGCTTTTTTGGGGGGTTGGGCTTCGCTGGTGAGCCTTTTTTCTTTGTTATTTCGTCGCTGAAGTATTGGCACATTCGGGTCAGGTCGCACTGGGAGCATTTTGGGTTCCGGGCCGTACAGGTTGTGCGTCCAAAGGCGAGAAGATTCATGTGCAGTTCAAAGGCTCTTCCTTTTGGTATGTAGGGGGCCACTTCGTGATGGGCTTTTTCGGGTGTAGTTTTTAAGCCGATGATGTCAAGGCGGCGGAATATCCGGTGAATGTGAACATCTACCGGGAAAAGGTCGCGGCCGGATGCTTGCATGAGAGTGACGTAGGCCGTCTTTACGCCGACTCCCTTATGTCGGGTAAGAAGGGCGACCGCCTCTTCGGTGCTCTTCTCGTGAAGGAACTCGAGCGAAATATTTCCCTTTTCTTTTTGGAGCCACCGCAAAAAAGCGCGAATGCGCTCGGCCTTTTGGTTGCCTAGGCCAGCTTGGTGAATGGCACGTTCAATGGTGGTCTTTTTCGCGTTTGCGACGGAGTCCCAATTGGAAAAATCGCGTTTTAGGCGGTGGAAGGCGAGGTCCCGGTTGTGGTCCGTTGTGCTCTGGGAAAGTATGGTTTGGATCAGAGAATCAAGCAGATCGGTTTTCCCGGGGCGTTTGGGAATGCCGAAGCGCTTCCGCAGGAAATCTGCAATGCGAAGAATTTTTTTGCGCTGCGCCGCGTTTCCCATCTTTGGCTGGGCCTATGACGAGCCCTCCGGGAGAAAATGGAAAGATCCCGGCCGGGTGAGGTTACTTATCCCCACATGGGACTCCGAAAAGTGGAATTCTACGATAGAGGAATTGCCCCTTGATTCCAAACCCCGTTTTTTTGCGGTTTCGAGGCCTAGCTTGGCAGGGTGAAGGAACGCGCCTGCCGACGTTTGAAAGGCGAGGGACGGAAGAAAGAAGGGAAGCAGGTTTCAATAAATCATCGGGGCATTTCTCAAGATTTCGGCGCGGCCGGAATTATCTTCCATATCCGAAGCCGGCGCAAAGAAGACGTCTTTCAGGGCTGTTTTCTGGAAAATTTTATTGGTGTGCTTGAGGTTCCGGTATTCCCGGATCACTTTCCATACATAACGCCGAGTTTCACGATACGGAGGGATTCCCTTGTACCGCCGCACTGTTGTGGGACCCGCGTTGTAGGAAGCCAGAGCGAGTTCTAAATTCCATCCGTTTCGCTGGAGCAGCATTCGCATATAGCGAATTCCTCCCTCTAAATTCTCCCGGACATCGAAAGGATCGCGCACTCCCAAAGATTGCGCTGTGCCCCGCATGATCTGCATCAGACCCATGGCGCCGCGACGTGAAACCGCCTCAGGATCGAAATTGCTTTCCATACGAATGATGGCCCGGACAAGCAGAGGATCTACGCCGTACCTCTGAGAAAAATGATGAATTTGCCAATAGAGATCGAATCCTTCCTCGGAGTAGGCAGTATTCTGGGCCGGTTTTTTCGTATCCGTTTCACGGCCAATGCCATCAGACCTGTTTGAGGTTTCTTCGATGTCGGCATGGGGAGGATAGGCAGAGGTGGCTTGGTTCTTACCGGGGGAAGGCAAAGAGGCCCAGCTGCTCTTTGCATCCTAATTGGCCAATTGAGACCCTATCAGGCCTTGGGAGGTGGCCAAAGAGAATAAAAGTAAAAGAGCGGTAAACGTTCCGAGGGCGGCGCGAAAGAAAGTCCAAACGAATTGTTTTTTGCATAAAATGTGACGAACGCAGTCGACCCCCACTAGGAGCAAATATACTCCCGCACCCGCAAATATTAAAGGCAGCATCTAAATGAATCCTGTGGGCGGATGGAACAATGATGCTTCGGGACAATTCACGTTTCCGGGGAGGGCCCCATGCGCCTGCACCCAGAAAACGAAAAAGAATATTAAGTGTGTGGAATTTTTAATATCTGGGGGATGAATCCGACCGGACAGTTCGGAAAAGCTCCCCCCCCCCACAAAATATACGAAAGAAAGAGGATGGCAATCAAGCAGAAAAAAAGAGAATTTTTCAAATACAATCAATAATGTCAGCGAATTTATCAAATATTTTTTCCGGGTCTGCATTTTCAAGCACTTCGCGACTCGTGTATCGACTTTGTACCGCCCAGGGACGGACTCCAGCTGCCTTTGCGGTGGCCACATCGATGGGCGTATCACCTACCATAACAGCTTCGTCCGGTTTTACTTTCATGTGATTCAGCGCGGCAAACAGCATGTCCGGTTCTGGTTTTGTTCGGAATCCTTGCCCGTTTCCATAAATAACCATCATTTTGTCCGCCAGTTCAAAATATTCAAGCTGGCGTAGGCAGTAGTTCCAGGTCTTGTTTGTCACGCAGGCCATAAGCAAGCCCTTCGCTTCAATTTCGTCCAGGGTATCTTTCACGCCCGGGATGAGGCAGGACCCGGTAAGGAAATGCTTCTCGTAGTGTTCTCGGTAAAGGCGCGCTCCTTCTTCGGCTGCCATTTCCCCCCATAGTTGGGCGAATCTTTCTTCGAGCGTAGGCCCGATAGAGGCAAGTATTTCATCCTCTGTTAATTTCGGTTTTCCCAGGTCGTTACAGGTGAGTTGCAGGCATTGGGCGATCCCTTTGTAGCTCTCCACCAATGTTCCATCGTGATCGAAAATGATGGCACGAATTTTCATGGATTAACTTTGGAAACGACGAATTTTGGGATAATTCGAAATTGGATTTCGGCCAGCGATATACAATTGAGCCACATTACATTAAGCCTGAGATTTTCATCGTCCAAAACCGCATAGGTTTTTCATGAAACCAAGTGACTCCAGTTAAAAAATGCCGGCCGGTGCTTTGGCTCAGGGATTATATCAGGAATCTACTTCCATTTTGCGAGGAACAACCGCAGCAAACCATCCCTCGGTGGTTGAAAATTCAGTTCCGGTGAGACGAGATAATATTGGGTATGAGAGTAAAGAGGAACCCAATATGCCCTCTCCGCGATCAGGCCGAACCCTTTTTTGTAGGCTTCGAGGCGCATGTGCGGATCCAGCGTACTTTCACCTGCGATGATGTATTTTGCTACTTCTTTGTCCCCAGACATGTTCCGGTCTGAGGTGGGAGAAAAATGCGGGCCGGCAATCATTGATGAATCGGCAGTGTCTCCCGAGCCCCAGGACCCAAAAAACAAACGGATTGCCAAGCTTCTGCGGGCCGATAAAATTGTGCTGAGCTTCACGTAGCGAAGCTTCGCCCGAATCCCGACCTTGGTCAGATCGGCAACGATGGCTTCGGCGACCGCCCGATCCCGATACGCCCACATATCGACTTCGAAACCATTTGGATAGCCTGCCTTTTCGAGCAGCTTTTTCGCCTTCCCGGGGTCGTAGGCGCATTTTCTTGCATCCTGAGGGCATCCAAATTGAACCGGATGACACGCAGAATGAATTGCCTTCGAAGTTCCTCTGACAATATTTTTTACGATTAATTCCCGGTTGATTGCATGGTTCATCGCCCGACGAACCTCAAACTTTATAAAAGGGCTGTCTTTTCCCGTAACGCCGGCAGCATCCATGATGAGGAATCCCACGCGCATGGAGGGTCCAGCTCGATACATCGAATTTGAGATTTTGCGGATGCTCTGCGCGATATTGTATGGCACGTCGTATATCAGCTGCACATTTTCTTTTAATAACTCAACCAATTGAGCACCCAAATCTTTCGTTGTGCGGATAACGAGACGCTTGATAGAAGGGCGCCCTTTGAGGCTATTTGGGTAATACCCTTCGTATCGTTCTAAGACGACCTTTTCTCTTGGAATAAACCCGACTACCTTGTACGGGCCCAGTCCATTGTGGGCGTATCTTAATGCGTTTCGATTTCTCTTTCCTTGGGCGTGGCAAGAGCCTTTTTTCCTCAGGTATATACTGACGGCCATGTCGCGCAAGACCATTGAATAGGGTTTTTTTAATTTGAAACGAACCTTCATTGGGCCAATTTTTTCCACGCTTTTCATCCACCGCTGAATCCGCGTCCCGATACGTATTCTGCTTTTTTTGTTTAACGCCCACTTATAGGTATAGACTACATCTTCCGCTGTAAGTGGACTTCCGTCGTGGAATTTGACGCCGTCGCGAATCACAATGTCGAGGGTTTTCTCGTCCACGAACTCGTATTCCTTCGCCGCCAAAGTAACGAATTTCAAAGTCTCTGGATCGACATAAAAAGCCCATCATCGATCAGCTGCGCGAGAATGAGCCCCTCACGTTTTGTTGTATACAAGCGGTCAAGATTCCGGATTTCGCGCTGCACCGAAACGACAAGGGTATCGTCTTTTTTCTCCGAGTGGGCTATCTGTGCGCCTGATAGAAGGGCAAGCACCACCCAAGCCGAAAAAATCGTTTTTATGTACATCAATTTCTCCATAGCAGTGGACATCGGGGAAACCCCGAAAGCCCCACACGCAGTCCCTCGCTGGCAGCTATAAATGCCGTTCACGGAAAGCCGGCGTGTCCAGAGATGACCCGCTCGATCGCAGCGGTCTCTGGCCTCTGCTACTTATCAAATTTTTCTCTGGTCTGCACGCCCGCTGCATTTGCGGCGGCAAAACCGATGGAGGTATCATCTATTATTACAGCTTCATCCGCATTTCATTATATATTTTCAAGGCAGGCCCGGTGGAGGAGAGGATTTCCCCCTGTTATTTCCGGTTTTCAAGAGCGCGAAAATCGAGTCGCAAGCAATGGGCCGTCCCACTATAGCTATCCACTAAGGTCTCAACGTAATCGAGTGTGACGGCTCAAATTTCCATGGATTAACTTAGTACATGAAGAATTTTGAAATATTCCGTGATAAGATTTCGGCCAGCAGCTTGTGGATGGAACATACTATATTTTAGAGAATAATATGGAATCCTCCAATTTTAATTGCTCTCCTCCGGAGCCCCCCGGGAAGACCAGTGTGCCGGGCTTTATCGATCTCAAAGGCTTAGACCAGGAGGGTCTCATCTCTTTTTGCAAGGATATGGGCGAGCCACCCTATCGGGGTCAGCAGCTTTTTTCTTGGATCTACGCCAAGGGGGAAGTTTGTTTCGATAAAATGACGGACTTGCCGAAAACATTCAGAGAGAAATTGTCACACCGCGCCAGGGTGGGCTTCTTTTGCCCTGAGGGGGCAGTCGAAGCCGCAGATGGGACAGTGAAGTACGCTTTTCTGCTCGCGGATGGGGAGCGCGTTGAGAGCGTCCGTATTTCTATGCCGCGCGGTAGGGGAGATACTCGCTGGACGCTGTGCGTTTCCACCCAGGTTGGATGCGCGATGGGTTGCGTTTTTTGTCTTACGGCGAAGATGGGATTGGTGAGACAACTCTCCCCCGGTGAGATCATTGAACAGTTTCTCGCAGCAAGAAGATCTCTCCCGGAAGGCCAGCGTTTTCATAATATCGTTTTCATGGGCATGGGAGAGCCGCTCGATAACTTTTCTGCCACAGTTACGGCTGCGCTTATCCTCACCCATCCAGGCGCAGATGGCGTCTCGGCCCGCCGCCTCACAATATCCACCGTGGGTCTCGCTTCAAAACTCGCTGAATTCGTTCGGCAAGTTCCGGGCGTCGGCCTTGCCGTTTCCCTCAACGCAGCCGATGACGCAACCCGGGGCAAGATTATGCCCGTTAATCGAAAATGGAACCTCGATGCCCTCTTGAAGGTTTGCCGCGATCTTCCTATCCCTGAGCGACGACGCATCACTTTTGAATATGTGCTTATTGGCGGGATCAACGACAAGAAGGAGGATGCGAGTCGCCTGGCGCATCTTCTTCGGGGGATTCAATGCAAAGTGAACTTGATTCCCTGGAATCCATTTTCAGGGGCACCGTTCGAGCGCCCTCCCCTGCATCGGATCGAAGAATTTCAGCAGATACTTGTTCAATCAGGCTATACCGCTACGGTACGCCAAAGCAAAGGAATGGATATTGGCGCCGCGTGCGGCCAACTTGTCGATTTGAAACGTCTGGCTCGGTCGTCGGCCGAGCATAAGGCGGAAAATATTTTGACGGCTGAACGGCTGCCAAACTAATTTTTTATCCCGGATTCTCATTTTGTCCCATAAGCCTTTCCGGATATCCATGGTTGCTGGAAGGAAACTATGACTAAGAAAAATCTGGAAATTTACATGTTCTCCTTGAACAAGAGAAAGCCGACAGAGTTGGCAGATCTTTGAATATAACAGCCGCGAAACAGTACATTTCCCTGGTCTGAGGAGGATCTATTCATGCCCACGGAGTATGCGTGGTTCCTTCCTACTCTTCAGGCGGGTGATGGGCACAAAATAAACGCCAAGGAGGTAGAGCGTCCTCCTACAGTGGACTACATATCCAAGGTTGCACGCGCGGCTGAGGAAGCAGGATTTGTCAATTTGCTCGTTCCGACAGGCACCCATTGCATGGATGGCTGGGTGATGGCAGCAGCCGTGGGCCAACACGTTAAAAAAATCAAATTCTGTGTTGCCTTTCGCCCTGGCCTGAGCAGTCCGGTTTTTGCCGCCCAGACGGCAAACACGGTTGATACCATTACGGGCGGCCGCCTGACTGTAAATGTTGTGACCGGCTCGACAATCGTCGATCAAAAGCGCTACGGAGACCACCTCCCGCACGACGAAAGGTACAAAAGAACGGATGAATTTATCGAAATCGTTAAATGCATTTGGCAAAATAAAGGCCCGGTCACGTTCAAGGGCCAATATTATGATATTGCTGAAGCAACTTTTTTCCCCGATGTTGTTTCCCGCCCTTTTCCCCCTGTCTATTTGGGAGGTAGCTCGGAAGCCGGCCGTTTGGTAGGAGCCAAACATTCAGACATCCATATGATGTACGCCGTCGAACTGGAATCAATTGCGAAGGATGTGATTGACATGAAGCAGCGGGCGGCTGAATTCGGCCGCGAGAATCAAATCAAATTCGGGATCCGAATGCACGTAATTTGCCGCGAAACGAGAGCGGAAGCACGTAAGACCGCCGAGGCCCTACTCAAGGGCAGCGATCTCTCAAATACTGGCGCCTGGGCGGATATGAGGAACAAGACGGAAAGTGCTGGACAAAGCCGCATAAATGAACTTGCGGGGCGAGGTTCACTTTGGATAACAGACACACTTTGGATGGGAGTTAATACTGTACGGGCTGGTGCCGGTGCCTCTTTGGTGGGAACCCCTGATATGATTGCCAGTGCCCTCAAAGAGTACGTTCAAGTTGGCGTTGAAACATTTATTTTATCGGGTTGGCCCCATGTTGAAGAAGCTGAGATCTTTGGAAAAGAGGTTATGCCACTTCTCGAAGATACGGATCCTTTTGTTCTGTAAAATGTGATTTGCCTCGTCGCTCAGGGTTCCATGAGTTCTCTCTTGAAATCGAAAAACATATATGGGAATGGTATTGACCAATAATACGTACCAAATTATTAATTCAAGAATTTGCGCCCTTTGGAAAAAAGGGGAGAAGGCTAAATTTTCTATATAAAATCGGCTCCTCGAATTTTTAGGTGCGAAAGCCCATTTTTGTGTCCCTGTACTATCGAAGGAAAAGAGAAGATATCTCCTCAATAGCGTATCCGGTAGATGGATTTGTTGGCATGTAATTTATTTCTATCGAGGCTTGGGATTTGATGACAGAGCCGAAAGATGAAATTGCAAGATCATTAAATACTCTTGTCAGTGATCTGGCTGAAATTAAAAAAGAGCAAAAGAATCACGGCGAACGTCTGGCAGCCATTGATAAGCGGCTTCAGGAAATAAATGGCCAGACTGAATACGCCCTCTCCCCCTCCCCCGAGGAGAAAAATTTCGATTACCGGATTTTACGTCACTCGCGACTTTATACGGTCCTAGGCCCTAAGGGGAATAGAGCCAAAATGGAAAGTACAAGACGTTGTCTTGCATTGCGGGATATGCCCACGGTACGAACGAGGTACCACACTGGAGCGGGAGACAGAAAAGTAACATACAAATACCGCTCGATTGAGAAAAAAGATGGAGAAGAGCCGCCTTGGATTCTGGTGGAGTATCAAATTGATAGAGGTGCAGGCGCGGATCATTCTGCGATATTGAAGGTCCCACAGCCATTAGAAAAGGGACATGTATTCGAGATATATCACGACCTTGAACTTCTTGATGCTTTTATTTCACGAAACGAATGGGTGACGCTTGTTGTTGAGTATCCAACCGAAAGCTTCCATCTCGAAGTAATTCTTCCCGGTGAGCGCAAACTGCTTGGCTCCCGGCGAGAGGAATCGGAGGGCGCTTCGAATACTTTCAATAAACGTAGAGTATTCCCGAATAAGATTTCCAATACTGATCAATATTCTCTTGTTTGGGAAAACGATTTTCCCGTGACGGGAAGATCGTACACGCTCTTTTGGGACTGGTAGATCGAAGGTGAACTTCCCTTATCTTTTGCAAATTCACCTTTCCCTGTTTTCTGTAAAACATTATTGAGTGATTAAGGAGTTGAAAGCATGCTGGAACAAAAAAGCTTTTTGGTAGAATTGACGGAGAATTTCGGCGCGGAACTCCTGGAGAACGGGCAAGTAAAAACAACCCGAAGGCAATTGGATTCGTGTGCGAAGAAATACAACGCGGCCGTCAGCGTGAGTCATGCCAAAGATTTTGCTCTGGGAATTCATATTCCGACCATTTCCATCAGGAGAATCGAAAAGAAGGGGACCAAGACCGAAACAGAGACCCTCTATTTTTCTTACGAAGGAGAAGATGAAGCTATCATTACAGATCCCGCCGAGTGGGGCAGAATCCCCACCCAAATTTTCGGTTGATGGGAAGTTCTTGGCGTGCAGGGCCATTACGAAACATTGAATAGTCCGAACACACAATTACGCTTCCCATTTAATCGGACCTCAAATTGGAAACGGTGGCCTAGAAACAAGGCAGATCGTTCTTTCGATTCTTCCGTGGTATTCTATGGTTGATTGACAGGGGCTGGATGGTGACCGAAACGGGCGTCTATCCGCTTTAAAACCCTGAGTTTTGATGTCGGAGAGGCTGCGCGTCTGCGCCGGTTCGGATCAAATGCATCTTCATTTCGAATCAGTAATTTTCTGTTGCGACTTTTGGGGTGAATATGAAAAATAGTTTCAACGCCCGCTCTGATTTGAAACTTAAAGATCGCAAGTATGAGATTTTTCGGTTGGATGCGTTGGCGGGGAAAGGCCAGGTTGATCGCCTTCCCTTTTCTCTGAAAGTTCTTCTCGAAAATTTGCTCCGGGCAGAGGACGGATTGACGGTAAAGGGAGAAGACATCGAAGCACTCGCCTCGTGGGATGTTAAGGCGGGTGTCGAACGTGAAGTTGCCTTTACTCCCGGCCGGGTTTTGTTGCAGGACTTTACGGGGGTTCCCGCTGTTGTGGATTTGGCCGTCATGCGGGACGCCATGAAGACGATGGGCGGCGACCCGGCTCGCATCAATCCTCTCCAACCCGCGGAACTCGTGATAGATCACTCGGTTCAGGTGGATGAGTACGGAACGGGAGATTCGTTTGAGAAAAACGCCGAAATGGAATTTAGTCGAAACGGAGAGCGCTATGCTTTTTTGCGCTGGGGGCAGCAGGCTTTCAAGGATTTCAAGGTGGTTCCTCCGGACACCGGGATTGTGCACCAGATCAACCTGGAATATTTGGCGCGGGTTGTAGATACGAAGAAGGAAAACGGCGCTCTAACGGCATTTCCTGACACCCTCGTGGGAACCGATTCTCACACCACAATGATCAACGGACTCGGGGTATTGGGATGGGGAGTAGGTGGCATCGAAGCCGAAGCGGCCATGTTGGGGCAACCTTACTCCATGCTGATTCCCGAAGTGATCGGTTTTAAGTTAAGAGGAGTGCTTCCCGAAGGCGCAACGGGGACAGACCTTGTTCTCACAGTAGTTCAGATGCTTCGAAAAAAGGGCGTGGTGGGTAAGTTCGTGGAATATTTCGGTGATGGCCTGGCCTCATTGCCCCTTGCGGACAGAGCCACAATTGCCAACATGTCTCCGGAGTACGGGGCCACATGCGGTATTTTCCCGGTCGATGCCGTGACGCTCGAGTATTTAAAGTTCACCGGTAGATCGCCTGAGCAGATCGCGCTGGTTGAGAGTTACACCAAGGAACAGGGTCTTTTCCACTCCGAATCGAATTCAGAGCCGGAATACACCGATACGCTTGAGCTCGATCTTTCAACCGTCGAGCCCAGCATGGCTGGACCGAAGCGGCCGCAGGATCGCGTTCCCTTGAGAGAATCTAAGCCTATGTTCGAAAAGGCGCTGAAAGAGTTTTTCGAAGAGCGCGCTGCTTCGAAAAATGATTCGAAGAGCAATGGGGGAAGGGGGGGCGAATCGAAGTCGCCCGCAACGGCCAAAGTGGATATCGGCGGGGAAGAAAGCGAGCTTGCCCATGGGTCTGTTGTAATATCGGCAATCACGAGTTGCACAAATACTTCAAATCCCGTCGTCATGTTGGGCGCGGGACTCGTGGCAATGAAGGCTGTTGAAAGGGGGCTCCGATCCAAGCCCTGGGTGAAGACCAGCCTGGCCCCTGGATCAAAGGTGGTGATGGATTACCTGGAGAAGGCGGGTTTGATCTCTCCCCTGGAGACTTTGGGGTTCAATCTGGTGGGATTCGGCTGCACCACCTGCATCGGCAACTCGGGGCCCCTTCCGGCCGCAGTTTCAGAAGCGATCCGCGAAGGAGACCTTTCCGTCGTGTCCGTGATCTCGGGGAACAGGAATTTCGAGGGACGCATACATAGCGAGGTGCGGATGAATTATTTGGCCTCGCCGCCTTTGGTTGTGATTTACGCACTCGTGGGGCGAATGGATATCGACCTTGCGAGCGAGCCGCTGGGCCAGGGTTCGGACGGGAAGCCGGTTTACATGAAAGATATTTGGCCCTCGCAACGCGAAGTGCAGGAGGTGATTCTTTCCAGCCTCCAGTCCGATATGTACCGGAAGAGTTACGGGGATATCTATCGTGGCGACCTTCGCTGGATGGATCTTCCCGTTCCTGAGGGCGAGCTTTTCGCCTGGGACGAAAATTCTACCTATATACGGCGTCCACCTTACTTCGATGGGATGAGCTCCAAGCCCTCACCTGTAACAGATATCAAAGGCGCGCGTGCCTTGGCGGTGCTTGGCGACAGCGTCACCACAGATCACATCTCGCCGGCGGGAGCCATCCGCCCCACCGATCCTGCGGGCCGATATTTGATCGAGTTGGGCGTGGATCCGAAGGAATTTAATTCCTACGGCTCTAGACGAGGCAACCACGAAGTCATGATACGGGGCACATTTGCGAACGTCCGCCTCAGGAACCGGATGGCTCCTGGAACCGAGGGCGGGTGGGCCCGTCATCAGACTTCCGGGGAGCAGATGACGATTTACGATGCCTCCGTGCGGTATCAAAAAGAAGGCGTGCCGCTTCTCGTTCTGGCGGGCAAGGAATATGGGTCCGGCTCATCGCGAGATTGGGCCGCCAAGGGGCCTATGCTGCTCGGCATTCGTGCAGTCATTACCGAGAGTTTTGAGCGGATCCACCGCTCCAATCTGGTGGGGATGGGAATCCTGCCCCTTCAGTTCATGCCGGGCGATAGCGTCGAGAAATTGGGGCTCACAGGCGAGGAAAGATTTGATTTTGAAGATATTGGTGATGGTTCCGCAAAAGAGATCGAAGTTACCGCAACCCCACGCGAAGGAAGGCCGATTGTTTTCAAAGCAAAAGTGCGCATCGATACGCCACAGGAAGTGCACTACTACCAAAATGGCGGAATCTTGCATTACGTGCTTCGCCAGCTTTTAGCGGCGGGCTAAAAAACCGTACCGGACGGGCCATACCGCCCCCGGACTAAGCGTCTTTCCGAAACCCCGCAGATATTTCCATATGCATATATTGCCGAAAATATATGTTTATTCCGCCCTCCTCGCCCGTTCACTCTTGAGATGAGCGGGCGCCCCGCATGGTCGGAAATGGGCAGGGGCCCGCGCAAACCCCCCGTGCGCAGGCGGCGAAGGAAGGGAGACCCGCACAGGCGCGGGGGGGCCCACGAATTACGCCTTGGGTCCCAGCATTTTCTCCGGCCGGACTGCTTCGTCGAATTTTTCCCCTGTGAGCAAGTTCAGTTCGATCACGGCCTCGCGCAAGGTGGTGTTTTCCGCATGGGCCTTCTTCGCCACTTTCGCGGCGTTGTCATAGCCGATGTGCGGATTCAAGGCCGTGACGAGCATGAGGGAGTTTTTCAGATAGCCTTCGATCGCCGCCGTGTTCGCCTCAATCCCCACGGCGCAATTCTGGTTGAACGAGTCGCAGGCGTCCGCCAGCAGGCGGATCGAGTTGAGCAGGTTGAAGATCATCACCGGCTTGAACACGTTCAGCTCGAAGTTCCCGGACATCCCCCCCACGTTGATGGCGACATCGTTCCCCATGACTTGCGCGCAAACCATGGTCATCGCCTCGCTCTGGGTCGGGTTGACCTTTCCCGGCATGATTGAACTTCCCGGTTCGTTCTCGGGAATGATTAGCTCCCCGATCCCGCAGCGCGGCCCCGAAGCCAGCCAGCGGACGTCGTTCGCGATCTTCATCAACGAAGCGGCGAGCGTTTTCAGCGCTCCGCTGGCGAAAACGATCGCGTCGTGCGCGGCCAGCGATTCGAATTTGTTGGGTGCCGAGCGGAATGGGAGGTTCGTCAACCGGGCGATGTGCCCCGCCGCATTGTCGGCGAACCCCGGAGCCGTATTCAGCCCCGTTCCCACGGCGGTTCCTCCGAGCGCCAGTTCGTATAGGCCGCCCTGGCTGGATTCGATCCGCTTCAGGCCGTTCCCCAGCTGTTCCGCGTAGCCGGAAAACTCCTGCCCCAGGGTGAGTGGAACGGCGTCCATGAGATGAGTGCGGCCGATCTTAATGACGCCCTCGAAGGCTTTCGCTTTCTTTCCCAGTGTGTCCCGCAATGCCCTCACGGCGGGCAAGAGATGATGATGAATCCGCTCGGAGGCGGCGATGTGCATGGCGGTGGGGAAGGTGTCGTTGGAGGATTGCCCTTTGTTGACATCATCATTGGGGTGAATGGGCTTTTTGCTCCCGAGCTCGCCCCCGGCCAATTCGATGGCCCGGTTCGAAATCACCTCGTTTGCGTTCATGTTCGTCTGGGTCCCGCTCCCCGTCTGCCAAACGACGAGGGGAAAGTGCTCGTCCAGATTCCCCTCGATAACTTCATCCGCCGCCTGGACGACCAGATCCGCCTTCTCTGCCGGGAGGACGCCCAGCTCCTTGTTGGCGAGGGCTGCCGCCTTCTTCAGAAGGCCCAGCGCGCGGATGATTTCACGGGGAAAACGGTCCCCCCCGATTTTGAAGTTCATGAGGGAGCGGGCCGTCTGCGCTCCGTAGTATTTGTCGCTGGGCACTTGAATTTCGCCCATGCTGTCGGTTTCTGTCCGGTGGTCCATGGCATTCTCCTAGAAGGTAATAGAATTCAATATTCGGCCCGAATCGGATATAGGCCCCTTAATTTTTCCCGGCGAGGAAAATATCGCACAGATACCGGCCGGCTAAAAGTTATGCGGGAACCTCGCACCAGCGGGTCCCAGCCGTATTTTCTGTCCACGAGTCAAAACATCGCCTGCATGTGAATTTCACCGAATCACCATGGCCGCGGTGGCTCGTCAGAGTTAAGCAGAGGGCAAGATCGCTAACGGGTATTGTGGTTCCCCCGCCCCTTCTTCAAAATTTTACTCTCAATCGAAATATGGGTCGGACATCACCTTAAGACCGGCGGTAGTGGGTCAGTTTGAAATTCTTCCACCCTTCCTGATTGTCCCAAGTATGCTATATTAGAGGCATGGATGAGCGCTCAAGGAAGCCCAAGCGTCCAAAGGATACGAACAGGCTGGCCTATGACGTGGTGAAGGCCGCGACAGGGCACGAAGACGTGCCGCAGACGCCTGCCAAGAACCCCCACGCCGTAGCTTTGGGGCGTTTAGGTGGGCTCAAGGGGGGCAAAGGCCAGGGCAGAGAAATTATCGCCTAAGAAGCGTTCGGCTATTGCGAAAAAGGCGGCTAAGGCTAGGTGGGGGAAACGAAGTTAACGCTTATGCCTTTGCTGAGCTTAAAAATGCTTGTATTTCGTCTTGACCGCATCCCGCCTATCTTAGGGTATGGCTGACGTACTCAATTTCCAGCTTTTTCGCTAACGGAACAGACGGGCGATGTGAGCCACCTTTTTTCCGCCAAAGCTCGGTTCGCTTTTGGCGGGTTTTGAAAGTGTAATCCAGTTCGCGAAGTTTATTAATGAACTGCTGCCTCGGAACCATATTTAGACTGTTTTGGGAAGAATGGGACATCAAACCAGACGTCAGTGGGTTTTTTGGGTATCTTCCCTACCGGTTGCCAGCCGCGGTCCCTGAGGAACTGTGTTAAATCTTGAGATTCAAGAAGGTCAATGAACATTGCATTTATGGCAAGACCAATGTCCTCCATCAGATTGGCCCATGTGTCTGATTGAATCGTCAGGCCCAAAGGGTCGCACACACCTATCCAGTTGCCCTCTCCTTTGGCGCGGAAACAATTCCAATCTGTTTTCCCGTCAATTTTTACGACCACCATACGCTGTTTCCTTGTATGTTCAAGGCCTAAGACTAGTAGCCTAGGCTCCTATCTCCTTCTACCTAGCGGCACAAAACACGCATGGCTTGAGAAAAAGTTTTGTGGTTAGTGTGGGCAGATTGAAGGCCCGTCAGTCATGCGTCAAGCGGCAACCGTAAACTCCTCAAGTATAAATTTATCCTTTTTTGGTCTTGCCGTCAAAGCAAAACTCCTTTGATCTCAAATAAATACAATGGGATCACTTGAGAAACTTCTACGCAAATCGTTGACTTGCCAAGACTTTGGTTCCCAGTGTAATTTAAAAACACTTGATATTCGTCTTCCGTTTACCAGGTACGCTTTTTCTTCGCCCCTGTAAATGTTTGAGCGCTCAAGAATCTCACTTGCCTTGAAAATAAACCTTGACGAACGGCTTTTCCAAGAAGGTCGAGAATTTATCGCACGCGGTTAGCCTGCATTTCATGCACTACAATTTCGTGCGCCTACATCAGACAACGCGGGTGACACCAGCGATAGAGGCGGGGGTGACGGATCGTGTGTGGAGTTTGGAGGATATTGCAGGGCTGGTATATTAGTCCACTATCAAGAAGTGGGGCGCGAAAAAAGACAAGCCACAGAAAAGGAGAAACCAAAGTGCCACTTGAACTCATTGACCTGAGCCATAAAGTTCCCCCCGTTGCACTAAAAGGGCGATTCGAATATGTGATGACATCACCAAAAGAGGGAGTTGTATTGAAAGCCAAGATTCATCGCAATATCGGTGATGCCAATCCAATTGAGATATCAGGGCCGCGCGGGTCTTTCGAGGTTGAGTTTCAGTTGCCAGGACCTGCCATTTATCACGAAACCGAAGATGACTCAGAAATTAAAATTGAACTAATCTTGACGGGGTATGATTGGCAATTGCCTAAATTTCAAAAGATGAACTTAGATCAATCAACTTCCGCACCGTTTATCTGAAATGCCAAAAATTATTTCAAACTGACCTAGTACCGCAAATCCCGCTTTCACTTGACGGGCATTTGATTGTTGTTTCAAAATGGCGGGTCCTGTATTTCTGGTAGTTCCGTCTAAGCTATACCGCTAGCCCAGTGCAGGCAGGGTATCGAGGGGATATCCTCGCCGCCGGTTTGGCTGAAAGGAGGGAAGTTTTGAAGTTCTCGTTATTTCATTTGGCCGCCAGTCCCGAGGGAACTTCTGAGGTCGATGAATTCCAAAAAATCCTGGAGCAGTGCGAAGTTGCGGATCGCCTTGGATTCGATACCGTGTGGTTTGCGGAACATCACTTTTCCCGCGTGGGAATGTGTCCCGACGCTTTGATGATGGCGCTTGCCGCTTCCCAGCGCACCCGGCGGATGCGCGTGGGGACGGCCATAAGCATCCTTCCCTTCCACAATCCCGTCCGCCTGGCCGAGCAGGCGGCGATGGTTGATGTGCTCAGCGGAGGGAGACTTGATTTGGGGGTCGGGCGGGGCTCTCAACCGAAGGAATTCCAGGGGTTCGACATTTCACCCTCCGATAGCAAGGAACTGCTCCGTGAGGGTCTGGAGGTGTTGTGCCGGCTGATGAAGGGGGAGCGGCTCACCTTTCAAGGGAAGCATTACAGTTGCACCGACGTGGAGATTCATCCCCATTTTGTGCAAAAACCCCATCCCCCGTTGTGGCTGGCGGGGACGAGCCTTGAAACCTATACCCTGGCCGGGAAGGAGGGCTACAACATCATGGCTTCGGCGAGCTTCAAGGGGCCGGAGGTGTACCGAGAGAAAATGTCGTATTTCCAAGAAGCCGTTCGGGCGCGGGGAGGCGATCCGATGGAGTACCCTTCCTGCCTGCTGCATAACGTGCATGTGTGTGACGACCCCGAGGCCGCTTGGGGACTCATCGAGCCTGCCGAATCGTGGTATCTCGCCTACCGGAGCGCCATGAACGCCGTGGACATGTCGGTTGAGGAACAAAGCAATCTGGCAAGAAACTGGAGTTATGATCTCAATATCCGCGAAGTCATCGAGGGCGGCGGGGTCATCGGCCCGCCGGGCAAAGTAATCGAGGAAATCCGAAGGATTCAATCCGATTACGGCGTGAATCACTTAATGCTTTTCTCCTTGCGGGGCATTCCCCAGGAGGAAGCCGTCCGGTCCCTGGAGCGGTTCGCCTCGGAGGTTATGCCCGTTTTTGAAAGCGGATAAACTGCTTTTGCGGGAAAGAATTGAAAATCATCCGGGAGGTTAGAAAATGATTTGGCTTCCATCCATCAGAATCAATGAGGCGGAGGGCGCCGCGAAGGAGATCATCGACGGGATTCGTTCCAGCAAGAAGCCCGTTCCGAAGCTTTTTTTGACTCTCGCGCTGCGTCCCCCCGTTCTCGCCGGCCGGGAGGCGGCGCGGAAATCGGTTCACGGCGGAGCCTCCACTCTGGGAAGACGGCGGGAGGAGTTACTTTCCTTTTATGTGGCTACGCTGGGCGGCTGTTACGGGTGAACGGTGAACCACGGGCAGCTTTTCCGTGCGGAAAGCGGAGATGTGAGTCTCGCCGATGTCGCCGGCGTTTTGACCGACAAGGAAAGTTCCCCCCTTTTGAATTCCGCGGATCGAGCGATGCTGGATTTCGCGGAAAAGCTGACGTTCAACCACGAAGCGGCAACGCGGGAGGATATCGAGAAACTTCGCGCCGTCGGGTTTTCCGATGAAAATATCCTGGACATCATCGCGTCCGTGGCATACCGCAATTACAGCAATCGGCTGAATCTGGCCATCGGCATAGAGGACGGCGAGTTTGAAGGACCGGCCGAGCTCCTCGACGCAATCAGGGCGGTGCGCAGCGCCGGAGCCTGACCTCAGGGCATCGGCCCTCGGGGATTAAGAAAGCGCGGCGGGAAGAGAAATCGGCTCAAAAGGCCGATGGAGAGAAAGGATCGCACCATCTAACGAGGAGGGATCATGGCAGAGCTGCGTATTCGTCCTTTGAATTGCGGAACGATTCACACGGATTACTCCAACATGGTCTATTGGACCAATTTCGGCACGAAGATAGACATTCCTTCGTTCGTATACCTGATTGAGGGAAGCGACAAAAAAATCGTGGTTGACACCAGTTACCTGAGCCCGGAGCGGGGGGGCGCCCCCTGGCCGGCCACCCGCGCCCCCGGCGAGGAGGTAAAGAGTCAAATCGAGGGCGCAGGCTGGAAATGCGAGGACGTCGAAATCCTCATCCTCACCCATTTGCACTGGGACCACTCGCAGAACTGCGACCTGTTCCCGAACGCTGTCAAATATGTCTGGGCCCAGGAGCTTCAGTACGCCATCTGCCCGGTGAGCCTCCAGGCGAAGCCTTACGATGCCCCCATCAACCCCGGCACGCGGTGGCCGATGTTTGCCCAGCAGGGGATCATCTTCGAGCCCATCTGGAAGGACGAGACCGAGATCGCTCCCGGCGTCATGTTTTTCCATACCCCGGGCCATACTCCGGGCCATTGCTCGGTGGCGGTGGAGACGAAGGTGGGCACATACGTGATCGCGGCGGACGTGATTCAGATCAAAGAAGGGCTTGAGCGGCGTGTCCCGGCGGGCCAGATGTCGAACATGCGGGACGCCGTCGAAAGCGTCCATAAATGCATCGCCATCGCATCGGAAGAGGAATTTATCCTCCCGGGCCACGAGCGCTCGGTGCTGGAAAAGCCCGTCTATCCATGATGCGCGCCTTTTCCCAGGACGTGCCCCTGAATCTCAACGGAAGGAGATCGCCCTCCATGGCCATGAGCCCGAAGGGGAAAGCCCTCTACGACAAGATGTTCGCGGCGCGGGGGTTCATCTATCCCGCCTATGAGCTTCTCTGCGAGGTGGACCCCGAGCTGTTGGAGAAGTACGAAGAGTTGAAAAACTACGTTATGCAAAAGGAAGGCCCTTTCGAGGAAAAGTACAGGGAGCTTTTTATCTCGGTGGCGATGGCCGCGCGGAACCCCTCGGACACGGATTCGCTCAAGAACCACCTGAAGCGCGCCTTGAAGCTCGGCGCGACGGTGGTGGAGGCCGTCGAAGCGCTCGAGTGCGCCCTCGCCCCTTGCGGCATGCCGACCCTTGTGGCGGGATGCACGCTGCTGAAAGAGGTGGTGGACGAAGGATATTAGGGGGAGGGGGAGAAAACATTCTAGAGACCAAAAACAAGAACTTAATAAGTGGCGGTGGGGGCAGTCTGCTGTGAACCCTTATCTTGGGAATTCAGACAGGGAAAATACAGGAAAAATTCCGATTTCAGGGCCTGAATCAGTCTCAAATTTCCGGAAAACTCTACCTATACAAGGCTTTATGCTGCCTTCCCCACAAAATCCGAACAGGGAATAACAGGGAATTATCAGGGGAATGAGGTCTAACCAGCCCCCATCTCTGCACAATTACTAATTCGCCATGCACAGGCAATTTTCCCACGCTATTCCAATCAACCGCGGTACTTGGAAACTTCGACCACCTGGCCCGTGTTCGCACTCTCGATGACGGCCTCCAGGACGGCCACGACCTCGATGCTCTCCGGGCCGCCTGTCTCGGGCGTGGCCCCCTCGCGGATGCACTTGGCGAATTCCGTCATCTGCTCGGCCATGCAGTCGCCCGCTTCACAGGGGAGCTCCTCGCGCGCTTCCTGGTCCACCTTCTGGAAATAGAGCTTCGCACCCTCCTCCTCGGTCCAGGCGTTGGCCTGGGTGCCGAAGACGGCGTTCGTGCAGATCTTCGGGATCACGTAGGTCGAATTGATGTATCCGAGCGGGCCGCTCTCGAATTCGAGAATGATAGTCGTCACATCGTCGATATTTAAGTTTCCAAGGAGCTTTTTGCTGAACGCACAGAGCCGCTTCACGGGACCGGCCAGGTAGTGCACGTTGTCCACCATGTGGACACCCAAACCCGTCATGGCGCCCGCCGGCCATTCGGCGGTGTTGTTCTGCCAGCCTAGGCGGGGCCCCTGCCCCTTGGGCAAGGAGAGGTTTCCCTCCACTTGGTGGATCATCCCCAGCTCGCCCTTGTCGATCATCTCGCGGAGGCGGCGGTTGCCTCCCTGTTTGCGGCGGTTATGGCCGACCTGAAGGGTGACGCCCGCCTTCCGGGTCGCCTCGTAGGCCTTCCGCCCGTCGGCGGCGGTCAGCGTGAGGGGCTTTTCGACGAACACGTGCTTCCTTGCGGAAGCCGCCTGGCAAATGATCTCCGTGTGGGTTGAGTGCGGGGTGGCGACCAGGATCCCTTCCACCTCGGAATCGCTAAGCACTTCGTCTAGGCTCGCCGCCTGTCGGCAGCCGACCTTTTCCGCGAACGCCTTGCGCCCTTCCTCGCTCCGTGCGAAACAGGTGACGATTTCTCCGGCACCGCTGCATTCCACCGCTTCCGCCAGCAGGCCAGCCCACCAACCGAGACCCACCGACGCCAGACGAACTTTATCTTCAGCCATGACTTCTCCTTTTGATGTATCGAAGATCAAATCACTTCGCGCTCTGCGACCCTGGCCGTTCCTTCAGAAACGCGCAGAGGCATTTCCCGGGTTTGCCCGTTTGGTTTCTTGGATGAAATCATTCCAGTGTACTTCTCCCAAATTCCATCCCCGTCAGGCTGCAAATAACCTAAAAAGCGCGGGAGGCTCACGCCCCCCGCGCCGTGAATCCGTATTGTGCCCTGTCGTCCTACTTCATCACGAAACTCCAGGGGAGTGTCATCTCGTCGTAGCGCATCTTGTAGTCTAAAACCTTCGTGTTGACGCCGTAGACATCATGGCTCTTGGCGATGGGCTTGTGGGTGGCATTGTCGTGCATGAACCAAGTGGCCTTCTCGAGCCGTTTCTGCTGCAGGTCGACATCGGCAGTCCCCAAGGCCTCATCTACCATCTTATCATATTCCGGGAAGCAATGAGGGCTCCAGGCGCCGGCGCAGGATAGAGTGCTGCGGAAGCTGTTGCCTGGAATCCCGCCTTGGTTGCCGTAGCTAGCGTAGTAAAACATGCTCCCCTTTGTCTTTCCAGACTGGTAGGCCTTGAACTTCTGGCGCCAGACCCGATTCACGTTGGCTACGCAGGTGGCGTCGACCCCGATCTCCTTCACCATATCGACGACGGCTTCACAGATCTTCGCGTCTGCGGGGAGTCTGTCCCGGGTGCTGATCAAGGTCGCCTTGAAGCCCTTCCCATAGCCCGCCTCTTTCATGAGCTGCTTCGCCTTGGCCAAGTTATAGGGGTACCAAGATTTCATCTTGGGGTTGTAGCCGGCCGCCATCCCCTGGTGGATCAACTGAAACCAGGGGTCGGCGCGGCCCTGCAAGAGGGTCTTGATGATGGATTCGGCGTCGATGGCGTAGTTTATCGCCTGACGGACCTTGGCGTTCGCAAAGGGTCCGCCCTGGTCGGTCAAGTAGCCAACGAAGTAGATACGGATGCTGGAGGTCGTGAGCACTTTATAGCCCGGTTTGGCATTGATCTGGTCGATGAACTGCGGCGGTACTCTCATGATCCAGTCCACTTCCCCGGCTATAAGGGCCTTCACGCGGGTCGTGGCCTCCCTGATGATGCGAATGATGAGGGTCTTCGGCCGGTTGGGATATTTCTTGTTGCCCCACCACCGGGGATTCGCTTCCATCACGATCCTTTGGCCCTTTTTCCACTCCTTGAGGATGTAGGCGCCCGAGCCGAAGCTCTTGCGTCCGACGACGGAGAGGTCCACGTCCTTGACGGCCTTGCGATTCATGACGTGACCCCAGGTGCGCATAAGGTGCGGCAGATGGTTCATCGGAACTTTCGCGTGGATGATGAAGGTCCTGTCGTCGATGATCTCTACCTCTTTGAGGTCCCTATAGTAGGGTTTCACTCGGCTCTTCAGCTTGGCGTCTTCCCAGACGCGGTGGAGGGAAAACTTGACATCCGCAGAGGTAACCGGCGTCCCGTCGGCGAACACGGCACCCTTGCGCAGGGTGAACTTAAACGCCGTGGCACTCAAGCGTTCGATCTTCTCGGCCAGCCAGCCGTAGAGCTTGCCCGTTTTCAGGTCCGCCTGTACGAGGGTGTCGTAGGTCCATGGCCACAACATGGTGCCCATAAACTGAGACGCTACGCCGGGGTCCCAGGTGCTCGGTTGATCATGGACGGCAATTCTGAGCGTTCCCTTGAAGGCTTCGGCACGCTGCGCAGCGAAGCCGGCGAGAGCCAGGATGAGAAAAACGATAAACCACTTTCGCATAGCAACCTCCTCCTTGTGAATGACGGCTAATTCATCACAAACGAGATCTATTGTGCCGTATCTTGGATCGGCGGAGCAAATGCATGCTGAACTACCAAACCCTGTGGTTATCAAATTGCATAGGATTATTAATAAATACTTTACGATTATGTGCCGGGATAGTCAAGAGAAACAATATATAGAAGTAAACGGACATTTCCCATTCAATTATTTGAACAGTGATCAGATTATGCGACAAATCAGAAGGTAAGAGGAGGGAATCCTTGACCATAGTAGAAAAGATGGGCATCATTTTTTATTTTGTTATCGCTAGTTGTTCCTTTTCGATCCGGTGTGGCGCCCGGATGATTTCGGGATCGCAAAGTCCATTTGGTTTTCGAGGGCAGTTTTATGAGCGCCTATATCATCCGCGGTGTGTTGCAAAGCCTTATCGTCCTGTGGGTGGTCCTCCTCATTGTTTTCTTGATGCTCCACCTGACGGGGGACCCGGCCGGCGTCCTGATGCCCCTGGAGTCCAGCAAAGAAGAAGTTGCTGCCTTTAGCAAAGAAATGGGCTTCGATAAGCCGATCTACATCCAGTACTTCAGCTTTCTGTTTGGCCACGGGAAGAACCTGGGAGTTTTGAGGGGCGATTTCGGAAATTCGTTCTACCACGGGGTCCCCGCCATGGGCATCGTCACTGAGCGCATTCCCGCCACGGTGATCCTTTCCGTCGTTGCCCTCTTCGTGGGGCTCGCGATCGCCATCCCGGCGGGGATCCTCTCAGCCGTTTTCCGTAACACCTGGATCGACCACTTCAGTTCGGTTTTGTCGATGGCCGGCCAATCCATCCCCAGCTTCTGGCTGGGCCTTATGCTCATCATCGTATTCTCCGAGATTCTCGGTTGGCTGCCGACATCGGGCTACCGGGAGGCGAAGAGCGTCGTCCTGCCAGCGCTTGCTGCCGGCCTCTACGCCACGACCCGCATCATGCGGATGATGCGCTCGACGCTGCTCGAGATGATGGCCCAGGACTTCGTGAATACGGCACGCTCGAAGGGAATCACCGAGGCCCTGGTCATCGGCCGCCACGCCCTGAAGAACGCATCGATCCCCGTGGTCACCATTATTGGCCTTGAACTTGGCGGCCTGCTCAGTGGGTCTGTGGTCGTCGAGGTCGTCTTTGCCTGGCCAGGTGTGGGCTGGCTGGTGGTGGAAGCTATCATGAACAACGACTACCCGGTGGTCCAGGCGGCGGTGGCCCTGCTTTCGTTCATGTTCGTGGGCGTTAACCTCGCCGTGGACATCCTCTATGCGTGGCTTGATCCGCGCATTTCATACAGTTAGCGCAGGCGAAGGGTAGGAACATGGCGATTGACACGGCTGTAGACGCTGGCACCTCCCCCAATTTCGCTCAAGATGTGGACGAGCGCGGTCCTACGGAGTTGCAGCTAGCGCTGCGTGAACTCTTGAAGCGGCCTCCCGCGCTCTTCGGCCTTTTTTGCATCGTAATGATGGTCTTATGGGCCCTCATGCCCGGCCTATTCTCGCCCTATGACCCCTTGTTTCAGGATCTGGGGCGTTACCTGAAGCCCCCGGGTTTCGTGGACACAGAGGGCAACACCTATTGGCTCGGCACGGACCAGCTGGGGCGCGACATCCTGAGCCGAATCATCTGGGGCGCACGCGTCTCGCTCACCGTGGGCTTTTCCGCCGTCTTTGTGAGCGGCCTCATCGGTATAACAACGGGGATCGTTGCAGGCTACTTCGGAGGCAAGATAGACGCTGTCATCAGCCGGATTGTAGACGCCGCGCTCGCGATCCCTTTCGTCCTGCTCGCGATATCTATCATCGCAATCTTGGGTGCGAGCCTCCAGAACATCGTCCTCGCGATCGCGCTCAGGACGTGGACCGTCTACACGAGGGTGGTGCGGGGGGAGGTGTTCTCTTTGAAGGAGACCGACTTCGTCACGGGGGCGAAGGCCGCAGGCTGCGGCACCCTCCGGATCCTGATCGTTTACCTCCTTCCCAATGTGCTTTCTTCTTCGATCGTAGTGGCCACCATCTACCTGGGCCGCCTGATTATCACCGAGGCCTCTTTTTCCTTCCTGGGCCTGGGTGTGCCGCCTCCGCAGCCGACTTGGGGCGGGATGCTCGCCGAGGGCCGCGCCTTCCTCGACACCGCCTGGTGGCTCACCTTATTTCCCGGAATTGCCCTCACGCTGACCGTGCTGGGCGTGAACCTCATGGGGGACTGGCTTCGGGATGTGCTCGACCCCCGGATGAAGCGCCTAGACGACTAGCGCGGGCACGGGTGGCGGAGGTTGTGTTCCGAAAAAATTGACTCCATGTGTCCGCAAGATTAGACCCCCTAATAATTGCAAGCCTCAACGGAGTCGCCTAATCGAGGTGCTGGTTCAAGGACGAATAGGTGGTCGGTGGGTAGAAAACGTTGAAACTGTGGTCAGTTTAAAAACGAAAGAAAATGTACCGGTAGTCCTGAAGCAAGACGATTGATTTTCAAAGTGTAATTTGCCCCGTGCATCCTCACTTTCTACCGAAGCTCCTCTCATTCGGCCTGGACCGATTTAAGGGAGGCACGCTGCTGAAAGAGGTCGTGGACGAAGGATATTAGGGGGAGGGGGCGGCCGGCATTTCCCATACAAGGAGAGTTTTTTGAAACTACAGTATGACCACATCCATCTGATCCATTCCGACCATGACGCCGCCGTCCGGTTCTACAAGGACATCCTCGGGGCGGCGGAGATTGGCCGCATCGAGCGCGGCGGCGCCCCGCAGACAAAGATGGAGGTCGGGGGGACCATCCTCCTCGTGCGGGGAATACGCGATGGAGAAAAACCCATGGAGGCGGGCACCCTCCCCAGAATGGGGGCGGACCATTTCGGATTCTGGGTGGGCGGCGGTGAGATGGAGGAGGCGAAAGGGCGCCTCGGAAAAACCGGCGTGCGAATCCTAGAGGGAGAAGTCCCCGAGCTGCGGTTTATCTACTTCGAAGGGCCGGACGGCGTAGTCATCGAGTTCATGGAGCGGAAATAACCGCACCCCGGCCCGTCACGCGCCACGCTTCCAACTCCCGTTGCAGACCTCCCTCGCCGCCGTCGCGAACATTCCCGCGGCGCCGATCAGATTTTTCACGGGTACCCGCTCGTTCGGCAGGTGGGCCTCCGAGATGAACCCGCCGGGCCCGAAGAAGATGCCCGGAATCCCGTTGTCGATGAATATGCGGAGCGCTCCCGGGGATTCGATTCCCGGGAGGAATTCGGCGGGGGTTCCCCGAACGGCGGGAACCACCTTCTCCATGAGCCGGACCACAGGCTCTTCCTCCCTCACCTCGGTGACCTCCCGCGCCCCGCTGGGGAGGATGGCGAGCTCCGCATGGAATTCGGGATCGTCCTTGCGCAATTCAGCGAGAATCCCGTTCAATTTTTCCATCACCTCCGCCGACGTTTGACCGGGAATCATACGGACATCGAAGGTGGCGGCGCATCGGCCCGCCACCACATTCACGGCCGAGCCCCCCTGAATGGTGGAGAAGGCGAGGGTACAAGGTCCCAGGAAGGGATGCGGCACCGCTCCCAAGCGCTCCGCCCGGAAGGCGTCCGCGATTTTGGCCATTTTGGCGATTGCGTTGATCCCCTTTTCCGGAACGCTGACGTGAACGGACTGGCCCCGGGTCTTCACCTCGAAAAATATTCTTCCCTTGAATGACCGGATGATGTTGTTCCCCGTGGATTCGGTGTAGAGCGCCATGTCGCCGCCGAGTTCTCGGAGGATATTCCGGTCCGCGAGGGCCCGGGCCCCGTTCTGGTCTCCGTGCTCGCCGTCCGAGAGCAACACCCAGGTGAGGGTGCCGGGGAGCTTTTCCCCGGAGTCCCGCAGGGCCTTGAAGGCGGCCAGCGTAGAGGCCAAGGCCCCCTTCATATCCGCCGCCCCCCGGCCCCACAGCTCGCCCCCGCGGATCTCCCCACCGAAGGGGTCGGCCTGCCAGTCATTTTTCTCCTCCGGGTGAACGGGCACGGTATCCATGTGGCCGCCGATGACCAAGTGCCCGGCGTCTCCGCCCTCTCCCGCCTGAATGATGAAGTTCGGCATGCCCGGCTGGAATTCGTGCGTTTCAATTCGATCGGCGCCAAGCGCCTTGAGTTCGCGGAGCACGCGCTCCGCCACGGCGGAGCAATCCCCCGGAGGATTTTCGGCGGGTATCCGGATTAAGTCCTGTGCGAGCCGGACGGTGTAATCGGCGTCAACGGAGATGGCTTCAACCGCGTTTTTCATTCAATTTTCCTTCTGAGGAATAAGTGCGTCCAGCGTATGGGAGCACATGATTGCCCGCCCATACGGATTTGGTTAAGCTCTTTGCTCCCGTGTAATTCTGTTCGAATGAATTTTACCACAAATCGGAAAAATGGGTGATGCCGCTCTGACGATCCGGCGGTTTTTCTCGGAATTTGATTTGGTTGGTCATTTGGGACTGCTTGGAGGAGGAGAATGAAAGGGTGGCGCCCGCTTCGCCTCGGAGGGAGGGAGATCCCCCCGGGTTCGAGAGATTATTTGACGATTCCGGCCGCGAAGATGCTTACCGGTGCGGATTCCCGCCTTCCATTTCATTGTGTTCGGGGCGCGAAGAAAGGGCCTACGCTCTCTGTCCAGGCCCTCGTCCACGGGGATGAGCCCCAGCCCGTCCGTGCCCTCCGGGGGATTCTCAATGAAGTCGATCCAAAAAAAATGCGCGGCACCCTTCTCGTCGTTCCCGTGGCCAATCCTTACGCCTTCGCCAATTTTTCCCGCCAATCTCCCGACCAGCACGAAGGGACGAACCTTTGGGGCGCCTTTCCCGGCAACCCCAAGGGGACGCTCACACAGAGGTATGCGGCCCTTCTCTCCGGAGAGTTGATGGAGAGGGCGGATTATTTTCTGGAATTTCATTCGGGGGGTCTTGCGGGCCGGATTCAGCGGCGGGTGGACCTGGACCATCGCGTCAGGGGACGCTTGGCCGCCGCGTGCCGGGGAATGGCCCGCGCTTTTGCGAGCGGGGGAGCGGGTATCGTTCACGGTGTCCCCAAGGGTCCGGCGAGTGCGCCCGGGGTGGCGCTCGTGAGAAAAATTCCCGCCATCAGCGTCGAGATAGGGGGTTCCTATTTGCCGGAAACGGAGGAAGCCCTTTACCGGAAATGCATCGAGGAGGGGTTCCGCAACCTGCTCGTTCACCTGAAAATGATGCCGGGGCGGGAAAAACGAAGCCGGCTCACCTACTTCGGGTTTTCGGACCGTACCGAGGCGAATCCCTCTGTGGGAGGGTACCTGCTTTCCCGGAAAACCCGGTTTGCCGATCTCGGCGCGAGAGTCCGGAAGGGCCAATTGCTCGGCGAAGTGATGGACCCGTATTCCCTCGAAGTGGTGGAAGAACTCCGGTGCCCCGCCGAGGGCCTTCTTTTCTTCAGCCGCTGCAGCGGGCCTATCGAGGCGGGAAACAAAGGGTTCGCCGTCGCGACCCGGAGCAAGCGTTTTTGATACGCTGCCTGAAAATTTTCACTTCATAGGAATCCTGTCATGCGATTCGGCGTGCAAATTATGCCAGGCTCGGAGCCGGTTGCGGATTACATCGACTTCATCAAGAGGGTGGAAGGCGTGGGCTTCGATGTGATCACCGTTGCCGATTCCTATAACCTCTCCAGCATGGGCGCCCGTGACCTTTACATGGCCTTGACCCTCGCGGCCGAGCACACGAAAACCGCTTGGGTGGGGCCGGCGGTCACCAACCTCCGAACGCGGCATCTCTATACCACGGTGAACAGCATTTGCAGCGTGGACGACGTCGCGGAGGGCCGCACCCTGATGATTTTTGGATCCGGCGAGAGCCCGGTTCACCAGATCGGCCGGACAATGTCCCCGGTCTCCGAGATGTGCGAAGGGGTCCTTGCGATGAAAGCGCTTTGCGCCGGGAAACCTTACTCTTGGGAAGGAAAGGAACTGGTCCCGGGATGGCGGAAGCCGCATCTCCCGATATTCATTTCCGCGAATGGTCCCAAGGCCCTCCAGTTGGGGGGAGAGGTGGCGGATGGCGTCATGACCGGGGCCGGGGTTACGCCCGAAGTTCTTGGGTGGGTGAGAGAACAAGTGGAGGAGGGGGAAAAACGGGCCGGCCGGAAGAAGAAAGTGGACCTATGGTTCAACGCCATATGCCATTTCGAGGCCGACGGTGATTCCGCGCGGCGGAACATACGGGCCCGGCTCGGAACGCGGATCCGGTCGAATCTGCGCGTGGGATTTTATGCCGTTCCTGATCCTCATCTGGAAGAAGCGAAGAATTACAAAGAGAACTACAACGAGAATGACGTGGGGGCGAATTCTGGAAACATCGATCTGATGACGGATTACCTGATAAACCGATTCGCCATTGCGGGGACGGTGGCGGAGTCAATCGAGCGTTTTGCCGAAATGGCCTCCCATGGGGCGGAGACCGTCATCATCGCTCTGCCCTTTGAATTTGAATCGTCCAGACGCATCGTGGATGCCTTCGAAAAGGATATCCTTCCTCTTTTTCGTGATTGACCGGAAAAAGGCCGTAGTCAGCGCAAATTTTCGAAGAGGGCCCTGGCTTGGTCGGTACAGCCATTTTGGGCCATCCAGACGGCCTGCTGCCCGACGCTCGAATTGCCTGAAGACGCTTCTTTGTGAAATGTTTCCATGAACAACCGCGTTCCCTCGTCCTCGACGGGCCAGAGGCTGTTCAGGACCGGAAGGGCGCCGCCCAGGTAGAAACTGCGCGCCAAACCGAGCAGGTCGCCGCCGGAGATGGTTTGACCCATTCCGGTTTCACATGCCGAGAGAACGACCAGCTTCGCCCGCAGCGGTTTTTCGAAAATGCGCTTCGCCGAGATCCAGGCAGCCTTGCCCTTTTCGCTCAGCATGATGGCGGATTCCAGCGGATCGTCCGGGTCGAAAAACCCGTGGGTCGCAAGGTGAAGCACCCGGACGCTGGCTCCGATTTGGGCCCGGAGGGCCTCTTCGGTTGCCCGCTCGCCAATCAAGGGTTTTACCCGGCAGATCCGCCCACGGCAGTGGCTTCCCGGCGGGCGCCGGGAAGCTGCGGCAGTGCGCCCCCAAAGACCGGATCCTCCACCACGCTCGCGTCCTTATCCGCCGGATTCGCCCTGGGCAATCGGGTCAGCCACCCGCCGGTCGGGAGGACGGAAACCGGCACAGCCAAATTAAATGCACCCCATGGGATGAAGTGCAAGTTTCCGCTCGGAACGATATAAATCGCCCGCTCCGCCCCCCACGCGGAAATCATCAGGTCGCTCTGAAGGGATTCCGCGGTGGATTTTTGGGCGGCCGCGTCCTTTAAAGCGATTGCATCCGTGAACGCCTCGAGGCGCATCCGCAGGTTGCCGCCGAACCCGTTTGGCAACTGGCCGATGCGGGAGGAAATCGCGCCCAATCAGATACTCCGAACCCGCGAAAAATGAAAAATCGAAACGAAATATTTTGTTCCTTTACAGCGTATCTCCGGCCGGGAAATGGGTTTGAGGAAGGAAATGAAAAACATTCATCCAGGATTGGCCCTGGACAAAGAAAAAAACTGGTGTGCCGCCGGGGACTCGAACCCCGCACCTACGGATTAAAAGTCCGTTGCTCTACCAGATGAGCTAGCGGCACCGCGAAGAAATGAGTCGTCTACGCGCCATCGCCCGTCGAGTCAAGCGATTTCGCCTCCATCATATCGCGGAAAGGAGGGGGAGGGAATGGCCGGATGGCGGGGGATATTTCTTGGGAGGACAGGTCTCCTCCTTGACGCCGGTTCCGTCCGTATGTTCAATTCGAAGCCGGGCTGGAGAGCGCTCTCCGGACGCCGGGCCGGCGTAGCTCAGGTGGTAGAGCAGCTGATTCGTAATCAGCAGGTCAGCGGTTCGAGTCCGCTCGTCGGCTCCAAAAATCAATGCGTTGAAAAGGCCCGCTCCGAGCGGGCCTTTTCAACGCAGAATCATACGCCCAAACATGGTTGCGTCTCTCGGGTCTTCTCGCCGCGCACGAGCCATCGTTCAGCCACAAGCGCCCCCGTTCAGGCTGTTTCCGGGGCACTTTGAGGCCCTCCTGGCGCCCCAGATGCGCTCGACCCGCTTGGGGTTCACCCGCCCAGCCTTCCATCCTCAGCAACGCTGTGATCCGACGATACCCGTAGCGTCCATACTGACCCGCCAACGCCGCCACACGATCTGTGCGCCTCTCCGCATCGCCCCCAACCCGGGGTCTGTTCCGCTGCGTCGAGCGTGCCTGGGCCAGCACACGGCAGGCGCTGTGTCCAGTGACTCCAAATTGCGCGCGAACCTGTTCCCCCGCCCACGTCGCCACCTGGGATCCATTGGCCCAACTCGTTGCGCTATACGTGGGAGGGCGGAACGGCTTTGGTGCCCCATTTAATCGAACGAAACAGAATGATAGGAGAAATAATGAGGATTCCGGCCAAATCGGTCCAAGGGCCCTGGTTGATGAGCGCCATGGCGCCGGCCGTAAGGAGAAGCCGTTCGGCCAGGTGGATGGGACCCTGAAAACTTATGCCCGTAACGGCAATGCAAAGGGCGAACACGCCGAGCGCCGCAGTAGCGGTAACAAAAAGGACTTCAAGGAGAGACCCCTGCCCGAGAAGCGCCGGCCCGTACACGAAAAAGTAGGGGACGAGGAAAGCGACCACGCCGAGCTTCACGGCGAGGTAGCCCGTCCGGTGAGGCGGTGCGTCCGCCAAGCTCGCTGCTGCATAGGCGGCGATGGCGACGGGCGGGGTGATGGCGGACAATGCGGCGAAATAGAAAACAAAAAAATGTGCAATCAGCTCTGGTACTCCGAGTTGAATGAGCGCGGGGGCAGCCACCGTGGCCGCCACGATATAAGCGGGAACGCTGGGAAGCCCCATACCCAGAAATATCGAAAGGACCATGGTGAGAATGAGCGTCGAAAAGAGATGCCCCCCAGCAAGGTCGATCACCAATCCGCCGATCTTCAAACCCAGGCCGGTCATGTTCAACATGCCCACAATGATGCCCGCCACTGCACAAGCCGGCATGATGGCCACGAGACGTTCCGCCCCCATCGCCATCGCCTTGGCAATTTTTTGAAATCCCATCCGGGTTTCTGGACGGATGGCGGCGCAGACCAAAAGCACTCCCATCGCCCAGAACGCCGATCGAATAACCGAAAGCCGTTCGATCACCAACGCGTAGATCAGAAAAATGATCGGAAGCAGAAAATACATCTGCCCAATTAGAGGACGCATGGGTGGAAGTTCGCTTCTGGGGAGTCCGCGAAGCCCCAGTCGAATGGCTTCTAGGTCCACCATCCAGTAGAGGCTGAAGTAATAAAGGATGGCGGGGACAATCGCGGCGGCGGCAATCGTTCCATAGGGGATCCCCACGATCTCGGACATGATGAAAGCGCCCGCCCCCATGATGGGCGGGACGATGATCCCTCCGGTTGAGGCGACAGATTCAACTGCGGCGGCGAAAGTCGGCCGGTAACCGATCCGCTTCATCATGGGAATCGTGAATGTTCCGGTCGTGACCACGTTTGCCGAGGAGGCGCCGGACACCATGCCGAAGAGGCTGCTCGCGACCAAGGCCACTTTGGCGGGACCCCCCCTCCCCCAACCGGTCAGCCCAACCGCAAGTTTAATCAGATAATCCCCCGCCCCCGATACATCCACCATCGCTCCGAAAAGGATGTAGAGGGCGACGAATGTTGAACCAATTGCGATGGGGAGACCGAACACTCCCTCGGTGCTGAGGAGATAACCCGCCACCCGGGTATAGGAAAACGGCGGGTGTGCCAGCATACCGGGAAGCTCGCTGATGAGGGCGTAGCCAATCATGACCAGTCCCAAGATGGGCAAGGCCCAGCCCGCCGTGCGGCGTCCCGCCTCCAGTGAGACGATCAAAATGAACGTTCCGATGACCATGTCCGTTTCACTGGGAAGCACACGGCGGAACAATATGTCCGGGAACTCAACGAACAAGTAGACGCATACGGCCACGCCCATCGCGATTAAAGCGGTGTCGATGACGCCAAACCTTTTAGCGGCCCTTCGAATGGGAAAGCGGAGAAAAACGATTGCGGCTACGGCGGCGACATGAATACTTCGGAAAATGTATGGGTCCATCGGGATAAAAGCGAGAACGTACACATGAAAAAGCCCAAGAAGGGTCGCATATACGAATATGACCTTTTCGATCGTGGGGGCGAAGGTGCGCCGGTGCGTGCCCAAGGATTCAGTAGGCCTGTCTGCCACAAACTCTTCCTCCCCGGAAGGACGCCGGCCGCAGGAGCGGCCGGCGTCCTTCTAGAGTCTTTTTCGGTTTCCGAAATCAGGGCATCAATTTGGCGGGAATGCTCACCCCCTGCTCTTTGTAGTAGCGAATGGCGCCGGGGTGAACCGGAATGGGGGAGTTAACGATGGTCTTCGCATCAAGGAACTTCCCCGCCTTTACGACCGTAACCAAGTCCTTTTTATTCTCGTGGGTGGCTTTCGTGATTTTGTATATTACATTCTCTGGCAAATCGGCATCCGTGAGCATGATGGCCCACACGGCAAGTGTTTTCACCGGCTTCGTGATCGACTTGTAAGAATTCGCCGGAATCGTAAAGCGCGACAGGTAAGGCATATTGACGAGCAAGTTCGCCACATCCAAGTTGGAATATCCCGCGAGATTCACTTTGTGCGAGGCATCGAAGCGGGTGATGGTGCTGTTGGGCAGACCAACGGATACGGCGACTGCGTCCAGCTGTCCGTCCCCGAGTTGGCGGACGGAGTCGGGAACCGGAAGATTGACCAATCTGGTCGGCCTTACGTGAAGAACCTTCAAGATGGCCCTGTACACCTGATCGTGCGTGCTCCCGGGATTTCCCACCGAAACACGTTTTCCTGCGAGATCGCGGATGTTCTCCACCGGATTTGAGGCCTTGCTCATGAGCTGGAGAGGAGCGGGGAACATCATGAAAAGTGCCCGGAGATTCGAGAATTTCTTCCCCTTGGTCCACTTCGCCGTTCCTGTGTAGCCCGCGGAAGCGGCGAGGGTGACGCTCAGGCCAAAATGGATTTTCTTGTTGCCAAGAAGGATGGCGTTGTCGATCGACCCCCCGGTGCTCTGGGTCGAAGTGTTGTACCCAAGCTTTTTGTTCAGAATGGTGCTCCAACCCCCGCCATAAGCGAAGAACGTCCCGCCAGGCCCGGCCGTGCCGATGGAATACCTGCCCTCCTGCGCCGGGGCGGACTCCACAGCGAACCCGATGGAAATCAAAACGGCCAGCAAAGCGATCCACATGCTTTTCATCGATTTACCCTCCCATAAAGATTTTAGAAACCGTGGCACACATGAGTTTGTAAAGTTTTGCGGAAGGTTCTCCGCATCTGGGAATTCAAACTAACATAGGAGAAACCTCCTTCGACCGAGGCGGTGGAAATCATCCACAGCCCCACGCACATAGGAACTCTTTTGGGGACCCGCACCACGTCACGTTTTCGAACTTTCTGAGTGATAAACTATTTTAGCATATCATGCTGAAATGCAGAAACTTCCTTTTGTTCCTCGAGACAAAATACGGAAACCAGGCAAGAAATCAAAGGGCTATTTTCTGGCCCAGCCCTTCGGCACAGGCTCGCTCGTAAAGGTAGTGGGCGAGCGCGGTGTCCTGCGTGATCATTCCTTGCGGGGTAACGAGAATGATCTCATCCTCGTTTTCCCTGCCCGGCTTTCCACCGGATACGATCTCCCCAAGCTCGGCGTAAATTTCTTCCTCCCTAAAGGTCCCCGAACGCAGGCCCGCCGCAAGGTCGCCCCAGACCTTGCACTTTTCTCGATCGTCTGGGATCACCTTGTCGCTCAGGCGGAAGATCTCCGGATCGAGCTCTTGATATGTCCCAATGGATAGAATGAGCGAACCCTTCTTGAGGAGGTGGGCCGGAACGAGGGGGGCGTCGGCCGTGGTGGCGGTGACGATAATATCCGCATCCGCCACCGCCTCTTCAATCGTCGAGGACGGTTTCACCTCCACCTCAAGCTCTTCCGAAGCACGCTGAGAAAAGCGCTCCCGACTCTCGGGACTCCGGGTGGCGACGCGCACATCCGCAATCGGGAGGACATCGGAAAGGGCCCGGAGGATCTGTCGGGCCATCTTCCCCGCTCCGAGTAGGCCGATTCTCGGGTTGTCCGGCCTCGCGAGGTATTTGGCCGCAACCCCCGACTCGGCACCAACACGAAGCTCCCAGCTCCACCTTTCGTCGACCATGGCGAGGGGGAGGCAGGTATCTAACGCAAACAGGAGGATGGCACCGAAGGACTCGGGTTGGCCCCGCCTGAGATTTTCAGAATTTCCGGCTGCGCACCGGTACCCTGCAACTCCTTGCCTTCGCAGCCCGCACAACTTGGTGAAGAAATAGTGGCGCCCCGCATCCGTGGGAAGGTTTATCTGCATCATGACGGCGTCGGGATGGATGGCATTCCCCTCCGCTGTATGAATGAAATCCTCCTCCACAAGGGATAGGGCGGTCCGCATGTCCAGGATCTTCTCGGCGTCCGATTTCGTCACATACAGGAAGCTCGGTTCAGCCATGAAGTCACCTTCTCCGATTAAAGGGGGGGCTCCACATCGCAAGTAAGGGTGACCGGAATATTCCGGAATTTTTCTACGATTTTAACTGTGTTCTCGACGATCGCCTCCTGAAACTTTTTCCCCTTCTCTGCGCTCGCAAGGCTGGGATCGCCCTCCACGCCGGACGGCTTTTTCTTTGCCACCATATCGCCCGTCCGAATCGACACGCCCTGGCGGAATTCCCGCCACGTGCTCTTGATCGAGACGCGGTTTCCCTGCAACTCCGGGTCGAGCATGAGCAGGGAATAAGCGAAACCTTCTTCATGGGAGCCAACCGCCACCTCGGCCTGACTCATGTCCACCAGATCGGGCTCGTAATAGAGCATGGCCGAGGTTTCAACCTCGCCCGCATGGCCGATGCTGCCTGCCGGGGATTCGCTGTGCGACTTCACTTCCATGAGGGATACGAGGGCGAGATCAACAGTGCAAATAAAGGCCCCCGTTTTATTGCGAAGTCGCGTCGCCACGATCTCTATGGGAGGCAAATTGAATATCCGGTGCCCGTTCAGAATGAAGATCTTCTTGAAACCGTGGAAGATGAGGCTTTGGCAGACGTCTTCCACCACGGTGGCGAGGGTTTCGGGACGGAGGGTGATCGTGCCCGGAAAGGCCATGTGGTGGGGCGTCCAGCCAAAAGGAAGAGGCGGGGTCGAGATCACGCCCGTCCGCTCAGCCACGGCCTGAGCCACCCCCGCCGCCTCAGAAGTGTCTGTCTTCAGAGGAAGATGGCGACCGTGCTGCTCGGTGCTTCCGATTGGGAGAAGTATGCATTCGTTTGTCCTCAGATATTCCTCTACCTCGGGCCACCGCATGTCTTGAAGCCAGACTTTCACGTGAAAATCCTCCTGGTTAAAGAAACGCCGCCGGAACAGACAAATATGCGCCCTGAAAGAGCGCGCATCATTTCAAAAAACCCTGCACGGATTCCGAGTCCTCGGGCCCGTTATCCAATCAGTACCCTTCAGGTCTGACACTCACGGTCGTCGAATCACTCGGCGCAAGAGAACGCGGAAGGGCGCGCCGAGGCGTCGGCTACAAATTTCCCTCCCGCTCAAGAAAAACCCGCATGCGGCGCACGCCCTCCTCGATGCGGGGCAAGGGGGTTGGAGCGAAAGTGAGCCTGAGGTATCCCTCCGCCCCGAAGGCCGACCCTGGCAGCAGGGCCACCGAGGACTCCTCAAGGAGGGCGGTCGCAAGGGCGGCCGAGTCGGCCGGCCCGGCTGGGCGGGAGGGAATCTGCGCGAAGACGTAAAACCCCCCCGCGGGCGGGAGAACCGAAAACCCCAACAACCCCTCCAGGCCCGCCACGAGCGCGTCGCGGCGGGCGCGCAGTTCTTCCCTGAGCGGGGTCAGGGGCCCCCCGTCAAGCGCGGCGGCCGCCGCCTTCTGGGCCGCGGCGTTGGCGCTTGAGGTGGTCTGGCTCTGGAGGCGCCGCATGGCTGCGATCACCTCGGCGGGTCCCGCCCCGTAGCCCACCCGCCATCCCGTCATGCTGTAGTTCTTCGAGCAGCCGCCTACCGTGATGGTCCGCGAGCCGATCTCCTCCCCCAGCGCGGCGATGGAGACATGATCGGGGCCATCGAATACCAGATGCTCGTAAATCTCGTCCGCCAGGACGAAGAGCCCTTCGCCGGCGCAGATCTCGACCAACTCCTCGAGCTCTCCCCGGGCGTAGACCGCTCCGGTCGGGTTGGACGGATTGTTCAAGATGAGCCCCTTCGTCTTCTCCGAGACGGCCGCCGCGAGCTCGCCCCCCGTGAGCTTGAACCCGTGCTCGCGATGGGTGGGGATGAGCCTGGCGCGGGCGCCCGCGAGGCGGACCTGTTCTTTGTAGGTGGGCCAGTAGGGCGAGGGGATGAGCACCTCGTCGCCCGGATCGCAGAGCACCTGGAGGGCCATGAAGAGGGCCCACTTTGAGCCCCCGGTGATGATCACCTCGTCTGGGTTGTAGCGCAGGCCATTCTCCCGGCACAGCTTCCGGCACAACGCTTCGCGAAGCTCGGGCAGCCCGGCGTCCTCGGTATAGCGGGTGTAACCCTCCTGGAGCGCCCGCACGCCCGCCTGGACGATCCCATGGGGCGTGGGGAGGTCCGCCTCCCCGCCCGCGAAGTTGACGACGTCTCTCCCCCCGCGCTCGAGATGAAAGCGGCGGTTCTCCAACACGATGATGGGGGAAGCTTCGAAATTCCCGCCCCGCTGGGATACCGCAAGAGGTGCCATGTGTGGATTCCTTTCACCCGAAAAAAGAGAACCCGACCGATTCTCCCATATAACATCCCCCCAATTGATGTTCCATTTCAAACAGGAAAGCTTCGTTGTTGCCTTCTCTCCAAATCCTGATTCAACGATATGGCAATTTATATTTCCCATATAGATCGTTGGATGAGGTCAACACACATGATATTTAATTGATGTGCTTTCAGCAATTCAAAGCATTTGGAATGGAGATGATACTTTCTGACGGGGGAATTGGGGAGGTTGCGCCGAAGTTCCGGTGTCGCCTGCTATATGCCAAGGACTCTCCGTGGTACGTGGCGCGCGCCAGACCCCTTTGGTGTCGATCGGCGCCAGGACAGAGTTTCGAGCTTCAAGTCCTTATATATTCTTAACGTAATACCGCAAACGCGTTATCTTCGCTCAAATCGAAAGCCTGCTCCCAACAAATCCGACAAATTTTCAGAGCAATCGCTTCCGAATCTGCCAGCTCAGGAATTCCCCAGCGAAAACCATCAGTATGATGACGAGGCACAAAACGCCTGATTTTTCCCACTGGAATTGCTTGACGTAAAGCAAGATATAGAAGCCGAGTCCTCCTGCCCCCACCAGACCGAGGATGGTGGAGTCCCTCAGGTTCATCTCAAAGCGGATGGCCAGATGGGCGACCATCTGAGGAAGCACCTGGGGGATAAGCCCGTGCTGGATGATTTGAAGGGCTGACCCGCCCGTGCCTTGCAAGGCGAGCAGGGGTCTCGGGGCGGTGTTCTCGATTTCCTCGGAGACGAATCTTCCCAGCACGCCGATGGAGTGGACTGCGATGGCCAGCACGCCGGGAAGGGGGCCGAGGCCCACCGCGGAAACGAACAAAAGTGCCAGAATCAGAATTGGGACGGAGCGTATGAGCGCCAAAGCGGCTTTGACGGGCAGATGAACCCACAGGGGCGTCCAGTTCGAGGCCGCAAGGACACCCAGAGGATAGGCGAACAATGCCCCCAGAAATGTGCCCGCAATCGTGGTTTGGATGGTCTCGATCGAAGCCCGCAAGACCACCTCGCGGACCGACCAGTCCGGAGGGGCCATCCGCCCGAAGAAGGAAATGATCTGGGGGATTCCGCGAAACAGGGCGCGGACGGAAAACTCAGAGCCGATTAAGGACCAGTAAACAACGGCACTAGCCGCTAGGAACAGGATTCCCTTGGTAACCGATCGACCAGCGAAGAATGCGCTTCTCTGCCGTTGCATGTTGGCCATCCCGGTCTCCGAGGAAATGGGCCCTTCCGTAGATTTCGTGAATCTTATCAGACGACAGCTCCGCTGGCGTGCCGTCCCAGATCACCCTGCCGCTTCTCATAGCAATAATACGTTCGGCGTACTGCTTCGCGAATTCGGGAAGATGCAAATTCATCAGCAAAGTCAACTTGTAGGATTCGGAGATGGAAACCAGCAAATCGAGGATGCTCTCTGCAAGAGCGGGGTCCAGGCTCGATACGGGCTCGTCGGAGAGAAAAATATCGGGTTCCTGAGCCAGCGCCCGCGCGATGGCCACACGCTGCTGCTCTCCCCCGGAGAGGGTACGGGCCTTGCGGTTCAGCTTGTCCATAAGATCGACCTCCTGGATCGCCCGTTCGCAGATCTCCTGATCCCTCTCTGAACACATGCTCAAAAAACTGCGATAGAGGGGGATATGACCCAGCCGCCCGTGATAGATGTTTTGCCAGACGGTTTCACGCTCGATTAAATCAAAGTGCTGGTGGATCATTCCGATCTTTCGGTGATGGGCGCGGATGTCGTTTCGTTCGTGTATGGGGAGCGAGGCGCCCAGGACTTCCACCATTCCGGCTGTGGGCGTGACATATCCCTTCAGCAACCTGAGCAGCGTTGTCTTTCCCGCGCCGCTATTGCCGATGATTGCCACGCGCTCTCCGTACTGGATAGAGAGCTCTTCGATGCAGAGAATATCTTTGTTTTCGATTTGAACGCGGACGTTGTTAAGGTGGATGGCGGGTTTCTCAGTCATGGCTTGATAAATCCATATTTGCGGGCCATATCGGCAACCGGTTGATATACCTTCTGATCGGCGCGTACATATCCGTCCGTGCCGTACAACCGTTGAGCCAGGTGCCGATTCCGCGGCTCGTTGAGCTTGAGCATGGCCCGAATGAACTGGTCTCCCAATTTGGGGTCGAGTCCTTTGCGCACCACCACGGTGTGACTCGGTATGCGCAAGGATTGGGCGATATCGACCAGGTCGTCTCGTTCTTCTACGCGCAGGAGGTTGATCGAGTACTGGCTGACCCCCGCCGCGTCCACGAATCCGCCGTGGACAGAGCGAATGGCCTGCTCATCCCCGCCTGCGAAGTACGCCCTCCGGAAAAAATTCCCTTCCGGGTTTCCCATGCCACCTTTGACCAGCCCGGCTCTGACGAAGATGTCGTGGGGATACATGAACCCGGAACTGGAGATCGGGTCCACATAGGCGATGGTCTTTCCTTTCAGGTCCACCAGGGTTTTGATGCCGCTGTCCTTTCGAACGAAGATTTTTGCGAAATAGTAGGGCTTCCCGTTGTATACCTCCCCGAGAATGACCTGGGCTCCGGCCCGCTTGTTCGCGAGAACATACGGCAACGGAGACATGAAGCTGATGTCGACCTTGCCGGCATTCATCGCCTCGACCGCCGCCGAATAGTTCAGCGTGATGAAATAACGGATCTCCCGGCCCATCTGCTTCTCGAGGAAGGCCATGACAGGTTTCACGCCGTCGATGAGCCTCTCCGGATTTTCGAGAGGGACAAGCGCCACCCTGAGGGACTGATTCGCCGCAATGGCGGACCCGGGCGCAACGGAATACATCACGAAGAAAGAAACAATGGCCCTCATGAGGAGGAAGCGGCATTTTCGGATTCGAAAAATTGTCATCATGTCCTGAGTCCCTTTACTTGAGTTTCTCCACGTTTTTCTCGTAGAGCGCCAGATACGCCGCGACCTTCGCGTCCGCTTCTTCTCCTTTTCCCTTCAGATGAAGGTCAAGCGCCTCTCGCAACAGGCTCTCCATCTTGTTCAGGATGGGGAGGTGTCCCTTGTCTTGAACATCCCATTTGTGTGCCCGAAGCTCGAAGGCGACCGTTTTCAGAAGAGTCGTGACAAGTTCGCTTTCCCCTTTCTCTTTGAGACGCCCATAGGTCGAAAGGAAGAATTTGAACTCCTCCAACTCGGCATCGAGGGTGTAAACGGTGTCTTCGTAGGCATCCACACCGTCTCCGACCGCTTCGACATAAGCGGTCAGATCGTCGATTTCCTTTTTTGACAACCCGAGCTTGAATTGCCTGTTGAACCATTCATTCACTGCGCGGAGCGTGGGCTGGCTCCCGTCGTGAAAATAGGGGCCGGTGAACTTGGTCGAAAGCAGGGTGGACGTGTCCAACGCGCCATCGAAGGAATGGGCGTCGAAGCCTTTGACGGTCCCGATGTTATGGCGTTTGTGGTCTACGAAATGGTCGGATGGGATGTGACAGCTGGCGCAGTTCATGCCACCCATCATTTGCGGGAATTTGCGTTTGAAAATCTTCTCACCTCGAAGCGCAGAAGCCGAGGCTTTCTTGGAATTCAGCGATCCGTCCCGATTCAGCTTCGGATTCGGAAGGAATTCGAATTCGTTCATGTAGGCGATCATACCGTCGAGCAGCATGGGATCGGGCTCCGGGCCGTCGAACTCGTTGACGATCCCGTTGCGGACGAAATCCCGAAGCGACGAGAACCGACCGTTTCGCCCATAGGGGGCGGTGAATCGGATGCCCCGCAAGTCAGGGGTGTCGACAGCATCAAATAGGCCGTTATTGGCGTGTCCCGCCAAAAAGCTGTTCGATACGTCAATCCCGCCCTTTCTCTTGGAGAGGCCGGGGATGAACAAATTCGGATTCGTGACGCCTTTGTTGTGGCAGGAGTTGCAGCTGATGCCGGAGCTGCGCGAGGGCCCACCGAAGATGAACGGACTGTCGAACGCCATGTCGCCCAGGGCGATCAAAAAAGTCTCAGCTTCGTTCACCCCCCGCTCGGCTATGCCCAGGAGCTGCCGCGGCCGGGGCAGCTGCTTGTTGATGTTCGATCCAGGGGGGAGTCTCCAAGGGATTCGCGCCGTTTTGTCGTAAGTCGGACTGACAGTCGGCCGGGCCAAAAGCCTCCTTTGGGGTCCGGGTGCGAAATTATGGAAATTTTTCAGGAAGTACTCCTTGATGGGGCCGAGCGCCGAACGGATCCCTTCCAAATTCATTTTTCGAGAGCCCGCACCCATCACCCCCGCCGAGCCGAGGTAGGAGAAGGCATCGAGCCAACTCACCTGCATTCTCTTCCAGGCCTTTTTATCGAAATAGGGAAGAACTTCCTCAAAGGCCCGGAAAATCTGCCTGGCCTCGGAAAGCCGCTTCTTAATCGTTCTTTGGTCCGATGAGGCAACGGCCCTCTCGATTCCGGAAACAAGCAATCGGCTCACCGCCCGGGTGGCCGCCTCGAACACCTTTCTGCTCCCTTGGATTCGTGCCGCAACCATGTCGGGTTCTTCGCCGTTTTTCGGCTTGGGGTGTGCGACCCTTTGCGCCTCGGAGATGGCCCTCAGGAATGTGTCCGCCTGCTTGGGATCGGTTCGCTCGATGGTCCTGGCCAGAACCTCCATGTCCCGCCAAACCTGGCTCCAGTGAACGGGATTCAGATTCAGGATGAACGCGGTGCGCCTGTAGGTCTCGGCCGCGGGATGAAGCCTCTCCGGGGGGACGATATGCGCCTGAACGTTGAAGGCCAGCAACGAAATCCATGCGGCCGCAATCGAAAGCAGGATGCATAAAACTGTAAGGAACGGGCGGAAAGGAAAGTTTTTTCGATTCATGGCGGGAGGCTCTATCAGGGCTTTCCAAAAGAGAAATCTAATAAGCCTAAATCGTTTTTTATATACGACTAAACTTATTTTTAGACGAAAGGCAACGTGGTGTCAAGGCGGAGAAGGTCATATTTTTCAATACTTCCAATAAATAAAGAAAGTATTTTCAATATGTTAACGGCCAACGGGGGCGGGCAGGCTGGGAAGGGGTGCTGTTCCGGTATTCAACGCAATGGAAAAGAACTCCCCAACGGGTGCTCCTCAACATGATGCCCACCCAGAGCGAACCCGCCCCCTTCGGATCTGTCCGGGTTAAATGAGAGGATCTTCAATTCTCTTGCCATCGGGTTCTACGCGACGGGGGGGTCAGCGCGGGCAAACCGCCTTGTATGGTGGAGTAGAGCATCGGCAAGGCGAGACAGGCGGAGTTGGCCCTTCCGCAAGGGCAGGAGCCCTTCTTCCGGATGTCAGTCAGTCGCAACTATCATGAACACAATATTCGGTTGCACGAAATTTATACATATGCCACAAAAGATTTTTAAAAGTACGGTTAAAATTTTTTTGTCGGTTAGCGCCAGTGGAAAAATAGGTTCAACGCCAAGTTGGCAATGGGCATCTTTTTTGTTGCCGACAGGAACTGGGGGGTGATGGCAAATGGCAATTCCGAAGCCCGTTCTAAAAAATGAGATAAGCGTTCGTGTGGGCAGAACAAAAGATTTGATGCGCGAACGCGGCTACGATTTATTGATCGTTTACGGGAACAACAAAGTTTATGGAAGTTTGCGCTACCTCACCGACTATTTTCCGGACAGGGCCGGCTGGATCAGCCTCGCCGGGGACGAGTCCTACATCGTAGATGGGGCCGCAGCGGTGATTTCGTTGAAGGACGATCCCGCGCTTCTCGTCGACCCGGGTTTGATGCCCACCCGGGAAGTCTGCGTCGATCGGATCATGGGGGGAGACGGGTTTGCGGCGAAAAAGGGCGACGGCCTTTCGGTGGAGAATCTCGCCAAGCTGATTGCGGATGTGGGATCCGTCTCACGAGTCGGAATTGAAACGTGGGATAAGTTTCCGCTTCCGCTTTACCTGGATCTGAAACAGCGGACTCCAAATGTGGAGTTTGTGCGATCCACCATTGTCGAGGAGTTGAGACTCATCAAGAGCCCGTTCGAGTTGGAAATGATTCGGCAGGCGGCGCTCATCGGCGACCTGGGCAGCGAGACCGTGGCGGAGCTTCTGCGGGACGGGGTGGGCAAGACCGAATTGGAAGTCATTCGTGCGGCCGAACATGCGATGCGCAGCGCCGATCCGATATACGAAGACTCGTGCAGCAGTTCACCCAGTCTCATTTGTTCGGGTTTTCCCGTCGGGGGGGCCTTGCTTCACTTTCCTACCACATCGAAGAAAATCGAAAGGGGGAACGTGGTTCATTGGGATATATGCATGCGCTACGAAGGCTTCCCGGTTGATACTTCAAGGACAAGATCAATTGGCAAACCGACGGAACCCCAAACCCGCGCGTATGATTGCGTGCTTCGAATGCACGAGGCGGTAATTCAAGCCGCGCGGCCCGGCGAAAAGGCGAGTCGCCTCGTCGAGATTGCCGATGAGATTGCGCGCAAAGAAGGATATGAACTATGGGACCGTTTCCTGGGTCACGGGCTGGGCCTGGACATTCACGAACGGCCCGACATGGGAATCGAGGAGACGCCGCTGGCGGAAAATATGGTACTGGCGATAGAGCCTCGCCTCTCCCTGGGCGACGTGTATCTCCTGGGCAACGAAGACATGGTGTGGGTCACGGAAGACGGTGGAAAGGCGTTGACCCAGTTCCCGAAAACGCCGTTGGAGCTTTAAAAAAATATATTTTCCACAGGTTTCCCGGAATCCCTCGGATCCAAAGACAACAGGCGGCCCCGCGGAGAACGGCGGGCCCGCCTGCATCCCTTCAAGCGGAGAAGGGATATGCTCCGTTAGCAATTTTGCAAATTTCCTATTTCACCCCCGCCTTTAATTGCTTCCCGACGGATTGCAAAAGCTTGGTGTCGAGCGGGATCGTTCCCGTACCGATGGTGTACTGGCTTTTGTTGTCCTTGTTGTTGGCAACATCGATTCCCATGAGAACAATGTCGCGGCCTGCCTCGTCACAGTAGGTGAGGACGGTGGCAAGCATGTTTCCGCGACAAACTTCCTGGACCGCCTCCTCAACACCGTTGAAGCCGGAAACGATGACTTTGCCAAGTTTGCCTCGCGCCTTGACTGCCTGGAGCGCGCCCAGCGCCATGTCGTCGTTGACGGCGATCAAGTCCGGATTTGCGGTGAGGATATCCTCGGCCTTTTTCAACCCTTGCGCCCGGTCCCAGTTGGCGGACCAAACGCCGACAACTTTGATTCCCGGGCTTTCCCTCAGGGCAGCGAGAAGACCTTTTTCCGCAATTGGCTCGACATATTTCCGGGCACGCCCTCGAGGACGGCGATCTTGCCCTTTTCGTTCAAGAGCTTAGCGACCAACTTTGCAACCGCGAACTGGCCGCGATACTGGTCTGGACCGACGAAATGCCTCGTACGGCGGAGCAGAGCATCGGCGAGGCGAGACAGGCGGAGTTGGCCCTTCTACAAGGGCAGGGGCCCTTCTTCCGGATGTCAGTCAGTCGCAACTATCATGAACACAATATTCGGTTGCATGAAATTTATAGATATGCCACAAAAGATTTTTAAAAGTACGGTTAAATTTTTTTGTCGGTTGGCGCCAGCGGAAAATAGGTTCAACGCCAAGTTGGCAATGGGCATCTTTTTTGTTGCCGACGATAACCGGGGGGTGATGGCAAATGGCCATACCAAAATCCGTTCTAAAAAATGAGATAAATGTTCGTGTGGGCAGAGCTAAGGATTCGATGCGCGAACGCGGCTACGATTTATTGATCGTTTACGGGAACAACAAAGTCTACGGAAGTTTGCGCTACCTCACCGACTATTTTCCGGACAGGGCCGGCTGGATCAGCCTTGCCGGGGACGAGTCATACATCGTCGACGGTGCCGCAGCGGTGTTGACATTGCAAGATGACCCCGTTCTCCTCGTCGACCCGGGTTTGATGCCCACCCGAGAGATCTGCGTCGATCGGATCATGGGGGGAGACGGATTCGCCGCGAAGAAGGGCGACGGCCTTTCGGTGGAGAATCTCGCCAAGCTGATTGCGGATGTGGGATCCGTCTCCCGGGTCGGAATCGACACTTGGGACAAGTTTCCGCTTCCGCTTTACCTCGGGCTGAAACAAAAGTTTCCGAAGGTGGAGTTTGTGAGGTCCACGGTAGTGGAGGAGCTGAGGTTCATCAAGAGCCCGTTCGAAATGGAGATGATGCGGCAGGCGGCGCTCATCGGCGACCTGGGCAGCGAGACCGTGGCGGAGCATCTGAGGGACGGGGTGGGCAAGACCGAATTGGAAATCATTCGCGCGGCCGAACATGCCATGCGCAGCGCCGATCCCATATACGAGGACTCGTGCAGCTTATCGCCCAGTCTCATTTGTTCGGGTTTTCCGGTCGCGGGTGCCCTGCTTCACCTTCCCAGCGGTTCAAAGACGATTGAACGGGGAAATGTGGTTCATTGGGACCTATGCATGCGCTACGAAGGTTTCCCCATTGATACTTCAAGGACAAGGGTGATTGGCAAACCGACAGACCCCCAGGCCCGCGCGTACGATACCGTGATGCGGATGCACGAGGCGGTGATTGAGGCCGCAAGGCCGGGCGAGAAGGCGAGTCGGCTCGTCAAGATAGCCGATGGGATCGCCAGAGAGGATGGACACGAACTGTGGAACCGTTTTCTGGGTCACGGACTGGGCCTGGACGGACACTCACGGCCCGACATGGGAATCGAAGATACGCCGCTGGCGGCGAACATGGTCCTGGCGATCGAGCCTCGCCTCGCACTAGACGATATGTACCTCGTGGGGAACGAAGACATGGTATGGGTCACGGAAGACGGGGGAAAACCGCTGACCGCGTTCCCCAAAACGCCGTTGGAGCTTTAGAATAGGGTCTGGTTTTCCGCAGCACTTCGATAATCCCTTGGACCCAAAGACCACAGGCGGCCTGCGGAGTGGGACGACTTGGACGGCAGGCCCGCCCGCATCTTCACCGAGTTTCCTTTTTGGGGCCCGTCTCATCGCGCAACCCATTGAAAAACGCCCACGCCTCTTTCGCCGTTGCGGGGGCTAGCCGAGAAGGGACTTTGGCACCATGGCGTGCGCCCCCTTCACCAGGTTAACGATCTGGGTCACGCGAAGGTCCACGCCGAGGCTGCAAAGCATGTATGCATCTTCGGCGCTCATTCCTTTGGTTTCGCCCAGGAACGCGATCGTCTGCCGGAGCGCCATCTTGATGGCGTTATCGAGGATTGGATCAAAACCCATCAAAATGTAGTGGGTGTCGGTCTCCGCCCGCGGCAGGGTAATCTTCAAATCTTTTCGCACGACGATCTCGAATGTGCCGCTCATTCCCGTCTCCAGGGCGGAGAGGCACGCTTCTCCATCGCCTTGGCAGCCGTGGCCATCTCCCACAGAAAATAAGGCGCCGGGAACATGAATGGGAAAGTAAATAGTCGCCCCCTGGACGAGCTCTTTATTGTCCAGGTTTCCGCCCCACTCGCCGGGATAGACGGAGGAGATCCTTCCCATCGAAGCCGGAGGAGCGACCCCAAGATTTCCGAAGAACGGACGAAGCGGAACTTTCACGCCCGGGAAAAGTTCGCCCGTACCTTGATCCCTGTCGATTTCGACGAGAACGGTTCGGTTGTGGGGGAAATCCTCCGGAAGCCCTCCCCACAGCGCACGGATGGCCGTGTACCCCCAATCGTTGCGAGGTCGAATATCCCGAATCCGTACTTCGAGGGTGTCCCCTGGATCTGCGTCTTCGACTTCCACCGGCCCCGTGAGAATGTGCAACTCCTGACTGCGATGTTTCTTCTCAAAGATCTCTCTCAGCGCCTTCGGAGCTCGTCTTCCGAGCAGTTCTAATACATCGGCCATACCGCCCGACTCCGTGTCGACGACGAAAGTGTCGCCCGAGGAGATCTTCATAACCGGCTCGAGGGTGGCGTCGTAGAATCCCCAATGGATGGTGTCCGGCGCGGCGGTCAACTCATGCTTCGCCATCACCTTTCCTTCGATAAAGGCGCCTCGTGCGGGGGAAAAGGCCAAAGGAGAACCGGGCGCACAGGGCCGGATTGAGACGAAATCCATCTTTGGGGTGAGGCAAAATCATGCTCCGGGGAAATCGGCGCCGCTTTCCCCTCAAAGGCCCCGCCCGGACGCGCGAATCCTGGCCCTCGGGCCAAACTCCGCCCTCCAACCGAGCGACGGCATACGGTCGCTCAGCCCGCATTCCTTTGGGATGCTTCAGATCTTCGCCCCGATACGGAGTCTCTCGACTCTTCCCCGTCACCTCTTGCAGCAAGAGGCTATGCGAGCCTCCGAAAGAGCGATTTCCTCGCCCGGAGACCCGGGCCCCCCGCGCTTTCCACGCGAGAGGCCGCGGGCGCGCCTTCGCCCTATTTGAGCGCTCCCTTCAGCCGCACACCCACTGACTGCAAAAGTTGGGTGTCCAGAGGGATGGTCCCCGTGTCGATGGCGTATTTGCTCCGATCGTCTTTGTTCTGCGCGACCTTGATTGAGGTGCGGATGATCTGCCGGCCCACTTCATCCAGATAAGTGAGGACGGTCGCCCGCATGTTGCCGCGGTAGACCTCCTGGACCGCCTCCTCCACGCCGTTGAAGCCGGTCACGATGATCTTGCCCAGCTTGCCGCGTGCCTTCACCGCCTGGAGCGCGCCCAGCGCCATATCGTCGTTGACGGCCACGATGGCGTCGAGGTCGGGATGGGCTGTCAGGATGTCCTCGGCCTTCTTCAGCCCCTGGGCGCGGTCCCAGTTGGCGGCCCAAATGCCGACGATCTCGATACCTGGGTACAGCTTCATGGCGTCCTGGATACCTTTCTTCCTCAGCAAGCTGGCCATGTTCCCGGGCACGCCCTCGAGGACGGCGATCTTGCCCTTTTCATTCATGAGCTTAGCGACCAGCTTGGCGACCGCGAACTGGCCGCCGTATTGGTCCGGGCCGACGAAATGCCGCGCCACCGGCTCGGCGGCGTCATCCAATATGACGAGGACCTGGACTCCGGCCGCCTGGGCCTTCTTGATCGTCGGGATGACCGCATGGGGATCGATGGCGTTGAAGGCGAGAACGTCCACCCGCTTCTGGATCATGTCCTCGATCATCTTGGTCATCCCGGCCAGGTCTGTCCCGGTGGCAGCGGCCAGCACCGTGAGCTCCACCTCGGGGTGTTTTTCGGCCTCCTCCACCGCCCCATCCTTCAAGGATACGAAGGCGGGGTTGCCCAGGGTCTCGAGGACCAGGCCGATCTTGATCTTCTTCGCGGCCTCGCCGGGGGCCCACACGAGGAGGACTCCCAACACAAGCGACAACACCAGCATCAGCTTTCTCATAGCCTTTTCTCCTTTCCAGAATGATCGTTCCTAGAACGATCGTTGCCCCATTCCGTTCCCTTCCCCCCACTTGCTGCCCAATCCACGCTTGGAAATCTGCGGCGTGAACAAATGGTCGTATGCCATGTCACTTTTCATTCCACCTTCAGATCACTTCTTCCCGACGTAGTCGATCATGACGGCGAGGATGATCATCCCCCCGATGGCGAGCAACTGCCAATCCGCCGGTATGCCCAAAAGGTTCAAGCCGTTTCGGATGCAGGCGATGATCAGCGTGCCGATGATGGTGCCGAAGATTCTGCCCTCCCCTCCCATGAGGGAGGTGCCCCCGATGACGACGGAGGCGATAACGTCCATCAGATCGAACATGCCCATGATGGCTTGGGCGGCCATCAGGCGGGAGGCCATGACCACCCCGGCCAGCGCGGCCGTGAACCCGCTGATGGTCAAGACGATCAACTTAACCTTGAAAACGTTGATCCCCGCGATGCGCGCCGCCTCCTTGTTCCCTCCGACGGCGTAGACGTTAATGCCGAAGACCGTCTTCGTCAGCAGGAGGTGGGCGAGCAGGAAAACGATCCCCGCGATGATGGCCGCGACCGGCACCGGGCCGATATACCCCTGTCCCAGGACGCTGAAGACCTCCGGCAGCCCGTAGATAGACCTCTCTTGGGTGATGATGAGGGCGGTTCCCCGGGATAAGCTGTCCATCGCCAGCGTCATGATGAACGCCGGGATGGCGAACCATCCCGTAAAGAAACCGCTCACCGCCCCGCACAACATCCCCGCCAACAGGGCGATCAGAATGGCGGGAACGATCGGGAATCCGAAATCCTTGAGAAGGAGCGCGGCCACCACCGCCCCCAGGGACTGGATGGAGGCCACGGAGAGGTCGATCTCCGCGCAGATGATTACCAGCGTCATGCCGGTGGCCATGATCCCGATGTTGGCCGCCTGCAGCAAGATGTTCATGATATTCGAAACGGTCAGGAAGTTTTCCGCCACCATGGAGAGAAAGATGACGATGAGGAGCAGGGCCAGCACCAAGGCGTAGCCCTTGAACATCCTGAGGGCGAGCCGGGAAGCCGCTTCCCTGTCCATGCCCAAAAACACGCGCGCCTCTGTAGCCTCACTCATGGTTCGCCATCCTCGCGCAAATTTCGTGGCTGATATAATACACGATTCCGGAGATCTCCCCGCTACTGCGCCCCGATGGTGGCGCACTTCATGATTTCGGCCTCTGTCGCGGATTCTCTCTCAAATTCTCCCGTTATTGACCCACGGCGCATCACGAGGATGCGGTTGCAGATGGACATGACCTCGGGCAACTCAGAGGAAACCACGATGATGGCCACGCCTTCCTGGGCGAGCTTTTCGATGATCCGGTAAATCTCCACTTTTGTGCCCGCGTCCACGCCCTTCGTCGGCTCGTCGAGAATCATAATTTTGGCGTTCATCGAAAGCCCCCTCGCGATCAAAACCTTCTGCTGATTCCCTCCGCTTAAAAACTTTACGGGTTGTTCGAGAGAGGGCGTTTTGATCTGCATTTGGGAAATAAGCGCGTCGCAAGTCTCCCGGGTTTTTCGGAAATTGACGAATTGCGAGAGGCGGGTGAGCCCACTCGTTTTTGCCGTATCCGTTTTGTTCAGCGTCGAAATCAAAATGTTGTCGTGAACGCCGAGCAAGTTGAACAGACCCTGACTTTTCCGATCCTCGGTAAGAAGCACAAATCCCAACCGGATGGCATCTTGCGGCGACCGGATCTGAACGGGTTTCCCCTCGAGGAGGATGGTCCCCCCGTCGACCTTGTCCACTCCGACGAGAGCGCGTGCGAGGTCCGTGCGCCGGGCACCGACAAGCCCGGATAATCCGAGAATCTCCCCTTTTTTCATGGTGAAGCTGATATCGTGGAAGGCCCCATTTTTCGTTAATCCTTTTACCTCGAGGGCTGTATCGCCGATCTTTCCCGATATCTTCGGGTACCGTTCCGTGAACGTTCGGCCGGTCATCATTCGGATCAAATCGTCGATGGATACGTCCTCAATCCCGGTTGTCATAATCTTTTGTCCGTCCCGCAACACGGTGACGCGGTCGCCCACGATGAAGACATCCTCGAGAATGTGGGATACGTAGATGATGCCGATCCCGCGGTTTTTCAGCGTTTCGATGACGCCGAAAAGCCTATCCTTCTCCTTGCTTCCCAATGATGAGGTAGGCTCATCCATGAAGATTATCTTCGGATTCAGTGAAAGTGCGCGAGATATCTCGACCAGTTGCTTGTCGGAGACGGTGAGGTCTCTCACCAAAGTCTTTGGATCGATATCGATTCCCAGCTCTTGGAGCAGCCGGCCGCATTCATCCAGCATTCTGGAGGTGTCTTTCCACTTGAGGGCCTTGCCCCAAATGCCATTGCGGACAGCGGTTCGCCCCAGGAAAATGTTATCGCAGACATCCAGGTGCGGAATCAGATTGAATTCCTGATAGATGACGCTGATCCCACGCTCCCGGGCGAAAGCGGGGCTTGTTATCTCGATAGGATTGCCCTCGAGGAGGATTTCCCCCTCGTCTTTCGGGTAGACGCCGGCGACGATCTTGATCAAGGTGGACTTTCCCGCCCCGTTTTCGCCGACCAGGACATGCACTTCTCTCTCTTGCACTTCGAAATCAATTTGAGAGAGTGCCTTGACCCCCGGGAAAGCCTTGCTGATGCTTCGCAATTCCAAAATCTTTTTGGGAGGATTCAGACGGTTGGGTATCCGCTCCTGCACGATCCGCGCTCCCGCAATTTCGAGGCACACCGATTTTCAAATAAGTGAAAGCGCACAAAATTTATAAAAGATTGCCCGCAACCTTGTTTATTACAAAAATAATATATTTCCAGAGCCAAAGTATATATTACAATATCTATCAGGTATAGTTGAAACGACGAATCCATGCTTAACAATTGGGGGTTTTCGCAAGCAGAATTCACCAAAAAGCGCTCCTCGCCAAATATTTTTGAGTCTTTTTGGGAGCCCGCCAGGTCAATAAAGAACCAACAGCGCCATGTTGACGCGAACGCCCTTGCATGGCCCTTGAGGTAACCTTTTCAGTTCATTCCGGGTTGAATGAGAAGTTTCCCACTGCCATGCCGGCCGGTGAGGACCGGCCGGGGGGAACCTTTGTCCAAGGAGCGCCTCCGCACCCTTGCGTATTTATATGCAAGCTCCTGAAACGGTGAACCCTCGGTGGATAAGGGGGCGAAATTCCGGCCCGTTATCATTTTGTCCGTGTCTATCCGTGGTCTCTTCTCATGAATTTCCCCCTCCCTTCCCGGCGCACGTTTTAAGGCTTCAATGCCCGTTCGTCGGGAAGATATGCTGCATAGATGTTCGTCAATTTAGCGGTTTCACGGAGGGAGTTATTCTTGCCTACCTTCTTTGAGCGGGCCAATTTGCAAGGCCCACGTAGTACAATACAATCAGATCGACTACGGGAATCACCGTCAAAAGACTCAGCCATTTGGAAAAACCTGCCTTCTGAAATATCCTCCAAAAAGGATAAACTATTGCCGCGCTGAAAAGAATAATTCCAAACAACTCGGCGAAACTCACCAATGGAAACATCCTCTTCTCCCTCCCTTCGAGCCACAGAAGCAATAAAAAGGCATTAATTACCCGGCTCATCGTTGCCCCATTCGAAAACGGACGGAAAAGAAAGCTTCCCTCTCTCCCACCCGCGAAATAACACCCAAGGTCACAATCTCTTTTGACGACATTCTGAGACTATACAGAGGTTCATCCCTCAATTGCCCGATTGGGCGAATAGAAGTTGAACTGTTCCGAGCCCCCGGCCCCACTCTTTGGCAGGGAATTCGGCCCGGCTTGTCCAGGAAAAAGGCCGCCGGGATGCCTGGGAATCCAGAAAGGAGAGCGATCCCCGTTCAGATCAGCCGAGGCCGCCTCCGGAATTTCCTGGTTTCGAATCCTCCTTCCCCCGGAAAGGGGTGTTTCGGGTGCCGGAGGAGGAATATTTCTGGTATTCTTATCCGAAGTCAATCTATTCACGAATGGAAAGTCGGCGGAAGGGGCAGAGGGGCTAGGCCCCGCGCCCACCCGGGGGATAGCGTGAATTTGGCGCTTTGGTCTCCCGTGCGGCCCCTTTTTGATGCGGAGAAAAAGACATGGCGGACCGGCCGAGAGAGATGGACGAATTTCTTTCCGATCGGGGCAAGATGATCCGCGCCTGCACGACGAATCCAAACGGAACCCCGCATATCGTTCCGCTTTGCTTTAAGTTCAACCCGGATGGCGGGACGTTTCTCCTCAGCACGGGCGCCGATTCTGTAACGGCAAAAAATCTGCGGCTGAATCCGGCGATTGCGCTCTGCATCGACGACGATGAGTTCCCCTTCCGTGCGGTGGTCGTCGAGGGCGAGGGCGAGGTATTCGATGTTCTCGGCGTCGATCACGAGGGCCTCAAGCAAGTGGTCGATCAGTTCTTTGGCCCGGAGATGTGGGCGACCTACGAGAAATCCCCAACGGCGCAGAAGATACGCGTCCGGGTGAACGTGAAGCCGAAGAAATGGAAGTTTTGGGATATGGGCAGCAAAAAAATAGGGTCGGTTCGGGTTGGCTGAGGCATTTCCCGGCGGCGGGCTGTCTTTCCCGCGCGGGCAAAGTTTCATCAACCGGGACTCGGAAGCTGGGTTTTCGCCTTTTTTTTGTTTGCTCCATGGAGGAATCAGGTATCCGCCTCGTGGGGATATTTCGATTTTCGGACGATGGTAAAACATCCCTGAATCAGGGAGGAACCCCTTTTGCCCGAGTTGCTGGTTTACCTGAACGGCGAATACATCGAGCAGAGCCAAGCGAGGATCTCGCTCTTCGATCGGGGTTTCATTTTCGGGGACGCTGTCTATGACGTGGCGCGCACATTCGGCCACCAGCCTTTCAAGCTAAGCGAGCACGTCGACCGGCTTTTCCGCTCCCTCCACTACACCCAAATTGATCCGGGTCTGACCCTCGAGGAGATAGAAGAGAGAACCCTGGAGCTCTTGGATCGGAACCGGCCCTTGTATGATCCGCGCCGGGACTATCGTATCGGCCATTGGATCAGCCGGGGGATCAACCCGCCCTCCTACAGCATCGCGGATTGCGGCGCCGCCACCGTGGCGATTTTCAACTACCCGATCCTCGCGGAGCGGTGGGCGAATAAGTACACCGAAGGGACCCGGCTGATCACTTCTTCCGTGCGGCGCACCCCGCCCGAGTGCATCAATTCCCAGGGAAAAATCAACAACAAGATGAATCACATTTTGGCGGATCTGCAAGTTTCGGCCTTCGGCCAGGGTGCGGAGGCCCTCATGCTGGACATTCAGGGAAGGGTGGCCGAGACCCCTCACGCGAATATTTTCATCGTGCGTGGAGGGCGCCTTATTACTCCGCCCCTCGAGAATGTTCTTGCGGGCGTGAGCCGGTCCACCGTATTTGAGCTTGCGTCGGGCCTCGGGATTCCCGCCTCCGAGGAACACATGACTCCTTTCGACATCTACTTGGCCGAGGAAGCGTTCATCACGAATACAGGGGCCAGCATCCTCCCCGTGGCGAGCCTGGACGGGCGCTCCATCGGCAAAGAGGTTCCCGGTCCCCTCACCCAGAGAATTACTGAAAGTTGGTGCCAAATGGTGGAGTGTAACTTCGTATCCCAGGCGTTGGCATTGGCGGAGAAAGGAGCGGTTTCCGAAAATTGATGAATCGCCTCCATGCCTTCTTTCTTTTTACGGGGAGGGCTTCCCTCCTCCTTCCCTGCGAAGCCTCCTCTGGCCGGGCCCAAGCGCAAGATGTTTTCCGGTTGGACTTACCCGGGACAAACGAGCCGATTGGTTGGGCGGTGAAGGGGACTTGTTCGGAACACCCAACAAGAAGGGAGGGCCGCCGGATCATGCGGCGCGGAGAAACGTGCTCTTTGGAGAAACATGTTCTTTGAAGGAGCGATTCGTTTTCATATCTTCCCCGAACAGGGGAATGGCCATTCTCCCGAATCAAACAATTTTTTTATTTTCCTTGCAATTCAATACCTTGGCTATGGCGTTCAGGAGGGTTTCTCTCCGGAAGGGCTTTGCGATGGATTCGACGATTCCGCTCTCTTCCAAAGCTTTCGGATCATGATCGGCGCCCCAACCGGTAAGGAGAATAACGGGGGTGTCGCTTGAGGTTTTTTTCACCTCTTTCCCCACATCCCAACCCGTAATACCCGGCATTCCGAGGTCCGTGAGAACGAGGTCGAAGGATGTCTCCCGCAAACGGACGAGGCCTGCTTTCGCATTTGTGTAGACTTCCACTTGGTGTCCAGCTCGAACCAGTGTTTCCCCGATAGAGGAGCTGATTCCGGGATTATCCTCGAATACGATGATCCGGGAAGGGCGTGCAGAGAGAATTTTTCCGTTGGGTTTGTTTCTTGCCTTAATGGTTCCCTTGGGAAAGGCGAGAAGAACCTTGGTTCCGACGTTCATTTCGCTTTTGCCTCGATGGTTCCTCCATGAGCCTCGACGATACCAAAACCATGCTTAAGCCCAAGCCCATTCCCTGCTCACCTTTGGTGGTGAAAAAGGGCTCGAATATTTGATCAAGTCCCTCTGGTTCCATCCCTTTTCCGGTGTCTTCGACGGCAATCCGGGCCTCTGAAAATTTTCCCTCGGTCGATATTGTAATTTGGCCTCCCTCGGGCATCGCATCGACCGCGTTGTTTATGAGGTTGATAAGCGCTTCTTGAATTTCTGCATAATTGCCTTGGAACGTCGTCCCGTCTGCTTGGGAGAAAAACCGCAATTCAATGGAAATTCCCCGCCCTTCTGATTCATCTTTCCAGCGCGGGCGTGTCATCTCGATCACATCAAGCGCAACTTCATTGAGATTCACCAATTCATCGGTGAGGCGTTCGCGTTTTCGAGCGAAATCTTGGAGCCGCTTAACGGTACTGGCACCGCTCAAGGCGGCTTTCTCGATTATTTCCATGGCACGATTGATATCGGGAGAAGTTCTCGACAATCTGATCAATTCCGCCCTGCCGAGAATAACGGACAAGACGTTGTTGAAATCATGGGCGACGCCGGAGGCGAGCTGCCCAAGCGCCTCGAGTTTGTCCCGTTGGTGCAGCCTCTTTTCGATATTTTTGCGTTCGGTGACGTCCTTGACAATTCCTGTGAATAACAGGCGTTCGTCCAGTCGTACTTCACTCAGGGTGAGATCCAAAGGGAAGATCGCACCGTTTTTTCGTTGTCCGGCTACTTCCTGGCCGATTCCAATGACCTTTGCCTGGCCGGTTGTTAAGTATTTTTTGAGATACGAGTCGTGCTCGCGCTTGTAGGGATTGGGCATTAGAAAGGAAATATTCCGGCCGATCATTTCGTCAGCTTTGTAGCCGAACATATTCTCTGCCGCCGGGTTCGCCGATTCGATGATGCCCGCCGTATCGATGGTGATGATTCCGTCGGGGGCGCTTTCCAAAATGGCCCGGATACGCACCTCGCTTTCCCGAAGGGCATCCTCGGTGGCCTTGCGCTCCGTGATATCGCGGTTGACCCCGATGGTCGCGACGGGTCTCCCCTTCTCGTCCCGGAGGGGGACGACGACGGTCTCGCAAACACCTTGAATTCCGTCCTTCCGGATGAACTTGATTTCTCCGGACCAGATGCCTTTTTCAAGCAAATCGTGGATCAGATTTTTTCGAACAGATGTGTCCTCTCTCGAATCCCGGAATATGTCGGTCTTTTTCCCGACGGCTTCTTTTTTCCGGAATCCGAATATTTTTTCCGCTGCGGGGTTCCAGTCGATGATGGTTCCGTCCAGGCCGGTTACGATGACTCCTTCTGACATCTGGTCGAAAATCACGGCTTGGCGCCGGAGAACATCCTCGATCCGTTTGTGTTCCGTGAGATCCTTGTAAAATGTAGAAGTTGCGATGATTTCCCCGCCTTCTTGCTTGACGGGGGAAGTCGTGATGCTGACGGGCACTCGCGTTTCGTCCTTCCTGAGGCGGTAAGTGTCGAATTTATACGGTTCTCCGGATTGAAGAGTCTTCGCTATTCTGGCATCGACGGCGTCGGCTTCCTCTTTCGGGATTATCAGGGAAACGTTCTTTCCCAGTACTTCGCTTTTTTGGTAACCGAAAAGTTCTTCCGCCGCTTTGTTCCAGAGTATGATGTTTCTGTCCAAATTCGTGACAAGGATGGCGTAGGCGCTGTCCCCCACCACGCTTTGGAGAAATAAGCTACTCCGTTTTTCTTCATCGTGGAGCCGGGCGTTGTGGAGAGCTACCGATGCACCATTCGCAAATGCGGACGCGAGCTCGAACTCGTCTTCACGGAATTTCCGGATCCCAACGGTGAGAAAATTTAGAACGCCTAAAACTTTTCCCTCGCTTTTCAGCGGGAGCCCAAGATAGGTTCGGATTCCTTCTTCGCGGACCCAATCGGTTTCAAGCCATCGCTCATCTTTCCAGATGTCCTCGATGTAGCAGGCTTCTCCGGTGTTTGCGGTCCATCCCATCGCCCCTTCGTCCAATCGAAGGCTTTTGGTTTTCTTTGGAGAAGTGAAAGCGCCATGTTCAGCTTTCATTTCCAGAATTCCATCTTTGAGAATAAAAATGCGGGCATGCAAAACGTCAAGAAGCTCGGCGGCCGAGGCGACAATGAAGTCCAGAACTTCTTGGAGATCGAGGCTGGCGCTGATCTTTTGCTGAAGAAGACCGAGAGATTTGAGTCTCTCGACATGATGCTCGCGCTCTTTTTCCGCGCGTCTGAGCTCAGTGAGGTCTTTGTACACCGTGGAAACGGCGACGACCTCTTTGCTGTCGTTCAATACGGGAGAAATGGTGATGCTGAGGGGCACGACAGCGCCGTTTTTTCGGCAGCGGTCCGCCTCGAACTGGAAGGACTTCCCCGATCGAAGCACCTCCCTGATTTCTTCTCCAGTGGTGCGTAGCCAGTCATCTCGCTCTTCCTTGGGAACAACAAGGCCCGTTAAATACTTCCCCAGGGCCTCCTTCTCGGTGTAGCCGAAGAGCCTTTCGGCGCCCGCGTTCCAGTGGATGAGGTTCCATTCCGGGTCCGTCACCGTGATGGCGTCGGCGTTGTCAGCCACAACGCTTTCGAAGAATCGGCGGCTCCGTTTTTCCTCATCGTGGAGCCGGGCGTTCTGGATGGCGAGGGCGGCCTGGGAGGCGAGGGCTCCCAGTAGATCCAGGTCTTCTTCGCTGAAAAAATCTATCTTGCGGGAAACACAATTGATTCCCCCGATTATTTTGCCGAACAATTGGAGGGGTTGGCCGATATAGGCGTGAAGGTTTAGTTCATCGGACCAATCGGGAGTGGCCCAGAGGGGTTCCTTTTCCACGTCGGCGATGCGTACCGCTTCCCCCGATTCGACTGTCGTGCCGATAATTCCCTCCCCCAGTTTGAATTCAAATTTTTCATTGGATGGGCCGGGCATTTGGCTGTGAGAGGCCGCGAGCAGCAGGGTTGGTGAATTCTCTTCGAAAAGGAAAATACGCGTGATATCGGCATTGAGGAGGTCATTTCCGCATCGGGCGATGTTGTCGAGAACCTCGGAGAGATTCAGGTTTTGGTTGATCTTTTGGTTGAGTTCATTCAGGGCGGCCAGTCGGGAGGCGCGCGCCTCGGCCGCCGTGTAGAGATAGCCGTTTTGGATGGCGCAACCCAAATTTTCGCCGATTAACTTCAGTAATGCCACATGTTCATCAGTAAACGCGTTTGGTCGGGTGCTGAACAGGGACAGATGCGCGATGCAATGATCGGCCTGAAGGATGGGGATATGAAGTATGCTGCGGATGCCGGAATCGATAAATTCTTCGCGCCTTGGAGAAGGGAAAGATGATGTTTGTAAATCCGGAATGGAGAGGACTTTTTTCGCTTTGCAAATCTCAAAAATTTGAGCGCGCCACGATTCCATTTTACGGGAGCACTCTTGGATCGGGGAGAGGTCGATATCGGATTCCTCGCTCCAAATTCGATATTTGCCGGTGCCCGGGTCGATTCCCGCAATTACGCATCTTTCACACGGCACGGTGCGGCGTATCTCGGCCACTACGGTTTTAAAGCGACCGTTTGGGGTCGCAGTGGATTTCAAAATCCCGGCGATTTTTTCCGCGATTTCGCGGTTCGCCTCTTCTTTTCTTTGTTCATCTGATCGAATCGATTTTTCGATGGCGATGGATGCCAAATCGGCGAGCGCGGCCGTCAGTTGAAGTTCTTCCGTCCGGTACTCGAGGGGGGTTGAATGAAAAAACACCAAAATTCCGGAAGCTTTGTCCTTCACGATCCACGGAATGATACAAGTTGTTTCATAAAGTTTTTTTCCATTGTTATCCGCACCGGGGATATTTGGTTCTGCCCCTTGGTGCTGGAGAATTTCCACATTCCTTTTCGTGTGGGAGCTTATCGGCGAAGATAAGAGGCCGTCGGAGGTCTCGATTTTTTTGAGAAAGTCGCCGGGTAAATTATGCGCGTGCAGGATTTTCCAGATCGGCTCCCTCTCACCGGCCTCCACCCGTGCGAACAAGGAGCAGTCCGCGCCCAGAAGGTGGCAGGCCCCCTCGCAAAATGACTCGAGAATTTGGGGAAGTTGTTCTCCCTCAAAGATTGTTCGGGTTATTCCCGCAATCATGGCGGCGACATCTCTCGGCAAAGACGTAGTATTTAATCGGGCAGATTCCTGCTCGGCTACTTGCTTGGAAGGGCGGAAAACATTCATTCGGGCGGCTCGCTGTTTGAAGGCCGAACAGGCGTCTTCTTGCTTGGGTGGTAGACGCTCAGCCTCTGTTGACGGAGAATAGATTAATCAATAGCATTACATTAAGTCAATAAATTTATATAATTTCTATATTGTTTCATTAATTATTTTCTCCGATGTCGAATTCATCGGGCGGGGGAAGGTGCGGATCTCAGCCCAGAGGTTCTTGTGAATCGCACCAGAAAAAGATAGGTATTTGAAAAATAAGATATTCCGAGTTTCCGTTAATTTCTTCATGGGAATAAGACGATAGAATTTCCAGTCCTGCACCTTTCTGGTGAATTTAGAGAATAATCGGCGAACTTTTGTTTGAAATGCAGGCAAGCCATAAAATAAAGGTTTAGGGTGAGAGGGGTGAGGCAAATCCTCAAATTGTCCCCGCCAAGCTGTGATATTTAAGCGATTACGGGTTTCGATTGCTCATAAACCTTGTCAGTGTGAAACAAGGGCCGGGTCGCATAAAAGATCCTGCGGATTCAGCATGGGGGAATTGAAGGCGCGGGAAACTTTCCGGCGGGCGGTTCCCGAGTGGTTTTTGTAATTGATTCGAAAGGGTCTTGAGGCGCCTCGCCCGCCTAGATGGGATTTGACGCCGTTTGGAATTCTAGGATAATACGCCTCTTGGTTTTGCTTTAAAACTGGCTCTTACTGAGGCGGGGTGATCGTCAACAGGCGATCCTTGCCTTCTCTTTATCCACTGACATGAAAGCCGGCCTAACGTCCATTGGCCGGGACGGTTGCCGCCGTCTCCGCCGGTTGGTTTTCAGCATCGGTGGATGTTTTCTGCATGGGTCGTTGGAGAGAATTTTCTTTTTAATGAGGAGAAAATAGAGATGGCTTTTGAACTTCCGAAAATCGATTATGCATACGATGCATTGGAGCCGCACATCGACGCACGGACCATGGAGATACATCACACGAAACACCACAATACTTATCTCACCAACCTGAACAACGCGATCGGGGGAACGGATCTGGAGAGCAAAAGCGTCGAGGATATCCTCGGGAATCTCTCCTCAGCGCCCAAGGACAAGCAGGGGGCGTTGAACTTCAACGGAGGCGGCTACGACAACCACTTAATTTTCTGGAAAAACATGAGCCCGAGCGGCGGCGGGGAGCCGGGCGGCGCGCTGGCTGGTGCCATCGGCGATTTCGCCAAATTCAAGGATGATTTCAGCAAGGCGGCCACCACCCTGCAGGGCAGCGGGTGGGCCTGGCTCGCAACGAAGAAGGGCTCCGGCAAAGTCGAGATCAAGGCCATGCCCAACCAGACGAGCGTCCGGACCGAGGGCTACATTCCGCTTCTAGGCCTCGATGTTTGGGAGCACGCGTATTACCTGAATTACCAGAACCGCCGGCCGGACTATATCGCCGCCTGGTGGAACGTCATTAACTGGAGCGATGTGGCTGCGCGTTTCGACGCCGCGAAATAACTGATACGGGCGAACTGCTGCGCTCCAACGGGATTTTCGGTCCTGTAGGGACTTTTCAGGGGAGAAGACTCAATGGCGCTCAACGTGGGCGATATGGCTCCAGATTTTGAATTGCCTCGAACCCTGGCGGAGGGGGACACCGTCAAGCTGGGTGATTTCAAAGGGAAGAAAAACGTCCTTCTTTGCTTTTACCCGTTCGCTTTTTCTCCGGTATGCAGCGAACAGCTTCCCGCATATCAGAGCCAGGCGGAAAAATTCGAGAAGGCGAACTGTCAAGTGCTGGGAATCAGCGTCGACAGCCCGTTCTCGCATGCCGCTTGGGCGGAAAAGTACGGGATTCAGTTTCCTTTGCTCAGCGATTTCTTCGGCAAGGGAACTGTCGAAGCGTACGGGCTTCTTAACGATAAGGGATTCAGCAACCGCGCCTTGGTGCTTATCGACAAGGAGGGGAGGGTGGTTCACCTCGAGGTGACGCCGTCGCCGCCCGAGTTGCCGGACGATTCCAAGCTGTTCGCCGCGCTGGAGAAACTGGGCTGAGCGGACAAATGGGCTCCGGCCGGCGCGGGAGGCGACTCCCGCGCCGGTTTTTTTTATCGGAAGGCGGGAGGACTCTCTACCCCGATCCGGCCGAGTCCGGCATTCTTTTTGGTGGAGAAGCTTTCCATCCGGAATGATTGAAGACGATACGGAGAAGGTCCTTCCTGATGTCGAAAATCGTACAATCCATACTTTCGCCGGAGCTTACCGTCTCCGTCGAGCTATTTCCCCCCAAAAGTAGGAAGGGTCACAAAGCCGTTTTGGAGGAGGTGGGCCGAATTCAGGAGAATATGAATGTGGCTTTCACCTCGGTGACTTATGGGGCAGGGGGATCAACCCGTGACGGAACGCTGGAATTGGTGCTCGAGCTGGGCAAAAGGTATCCCGACCGGGTTGTGGCCCATCTGACATGCGTGGGGGCGGCCGAGTCCGAGCTCGAAAAACTCATGTCCGCCTATAAGAAGGAGGGGATGACCGACATCCTCGCCCTGCGGGGGGACATCCCCGAGGGAATGACCAAGGAGCAGGCCACCGCAGGCGGTTTTCACTACGCAGCGGATTTGGTCCGGTGGCTCCTGAAGCTGGGCGGGTTCTCATCCATCGGGGTGGCTTTTTTTCCGGAGGGCCATCCTGAAACTCCGGACAAATCCGTGAGCATGGGCCACTTCGTGGAGAAAGTAGACGTGGGGGGCGACTACGCGCTCTCACAGTTCTTTTATGAAAATCATCTCTATGAAGAATTCCGCGGAGAGGCGGAAAGCCGCGGCGTGATGATCGCCCTCGCGCCGGGAATCCTCCCGATCCGCGACATCGATCAGATCCTTCGATTCGCGGGCCTCTGCGGGGCGTCGGTGCCGGCGTGGGTGGTTTCCGAGCTCGAACCCTTCCGGGAGGATGCGGAAGGATTTAAGGAAAAATCCGCCGACCTCGCCGCAACCCAGATCCGCGGGCTCGAGGCCATGGGCGCGCGCCACGTGCATATTTACTGCCTCAACAAATCGGACATCCTCCTTCGCATCGCCGAGCGCCTGGGTTGGAAGAAGAAAATGAAAGTCCCCGACTAGGTCTCCTCCGCCGCCGGAAACGAAGGCCCGGCGCAGTCAAGGGCCGTTTTCCTGGGAATGCGCGACTACTCTTCAGTCTCGGCGAGATGGGAAGGATTCCGTTTGGGCCGGGCGATCCTTCTTTTCCGCGGATTTCGGAAATTCCCGTTCCGATCATAGAATGGGGCATGCCTCGGATTGGGTTTCACCCCGCTGCCAGAGGATTCAGCCCATGGACCAAAGCGCGGAAGGCTTGATTTACGCCGGAAGGCTGGAGGAGTTGAAGGCCAAGGGCATGACGGTGGTGCACGGCGGCCGTTGCCCGATCCTCGTCGTCTACGAGAGGGGGAAGGTCCACGCGCTGGACAACCGCTGCCCCCACCTCGGCTTCCCCCTGCACCGCGGCACAGTCGAGGACGGTATCCTGACCTGCCACTGGCACCACGCGCGCTTCGACCTATCGAGCGGCGGCACCTTCGACCTGTGGGCGGACGATGTTCCAACCTGCGAGGTGAAGGTGGAGGGCGGCGAGGTTTGGGTTTCGGGCGAGTGCGGTTTCCCCGACGAGGCGGCCCGCTGGAGGGACCGCCTGCGGGAGGGGATGGCGCACAACATCGGCCTCGTGATTGGAAAAGCCGTGCTGGGCGCCCTCGCAGCCGGGGTGGGCTACCGCGAGCTTGTGTGCGATGCTGCCTTGTTCGGCGCCCGCTACCGCGACGGCTGGGGGGCCGGTCTGACAATTTCCACCGCGCTCGCCAACCTGGTCCCGGACCTGCCGGAAGAGGAGGGCTATCTGGCCCTGTTTCAGGGAATCCGGGAGGTTGCCTCCGACTGCGAGGAGGAAGCGCCGCGCCGCGACCGAAAGTCATTGGAAGGCGGCGCGGTGCCCTTCGAGACGCTGAATCGCTGGCTTCGCTACTGGACCCTGGTGCGCCACCGCGACGGGGCCGAACGAACCCTGCTGACCGCCATCGAAGCCGGCGCCGCCCCCTCCCGGCTTGCCGACATGTTGCTGGCGGCGGTCACCGACCGGTTCTACGCCGGGGGCGGCCACGCGCTCGACTTCATCAACAAATCCTTCGAGTGCCTGGATCTGATTGGCTGGGATCGCGCGCCGGAGATCCTTCCAACCGTGGTCGCGCAGATGGTCTCGGCGCGCGGGGGCGAGGAGATGAACGCCTGGCGCCACCCGATTGACCTCGTGCCGCTGCTCGAGGCCGCCTTCGCCGAGCTGCCCGAGCTCACCTCCAAGGGGCGGCCGCGTCTGGGGGGGTTCGCGGCCCATGCCGTGCTGGCCCGGAGGATCTTGGCCGACAAGCCGGGGGTCATCGTCGGCGCCCTCAAGGGGGCGATTCTGGATGGGGCCGCCCCGACCGACCTGGGCCGCGCGCTCGCCTACGCCGCCGCCCTCCGCGTGGCGCGCTTCGGCACCTCCAACGAGTTCTCCGACTGGAACTCCGCCCTCCACACCTTCACCTACGCCAACGCGCTCCATCGGGCGTTGGGGCGGGTGGCGGCTGGCGGAGAGGAGTCCCGAAACGGCAACTGCGAAGGGGTGCGCGGCATTTTTCATGGCGCGATGGCGCTCTACCTCAACCGTTTCCTGAACGTCCCCCCCGCGCGAATTCCCGGCGAGCGGGGCGAGTCTCTGGACGACCTGCCGGCGGAGGCGGGCGCGCTTCGGGGCCTCATCCTCGATGCCTTCGACCGCCAGCAGCAGGTCAGCGCCAGCGCGCGCCTGGTGGCACGGTATTTGGGGCTGGGACACCCCGCCGATCCCTTGATTGCCACCCTGGCCCGCGCTCTTTTGCGCGAGGACGCAGGCCTCCACACCTACCAGATGTTCGAGGCGGGGGTCCGGCAATATCGCGAGTGGGGCGATGCCGAGGAGGGCCGTCACATCCTCGTCGCCGTCACCCGCTACCTCGCCGCGCACTCGCCCACCGAGCGGGCGCGGTTCCAGACGGCGACCATCGCCCGAAGGCTTCACCGCGGGGAAAAGTTTTACGAAGAAAGCGCAGAGGAGGGGGTGGAGCCCGCCTCCCCTGAATAATTCTATCCTTCCTCCTGATGCCGCGGGCTCGAGGCCATGGGCGCGCGCCACGTGCATATTCACTGCCTCAACAAATCGGACATCCTCCTTCGCATCGCCGAGCGGCCGGGTTGGAAGAAGAACGCTTAACCCGCCCGCTTCCGGCCGGAGAGGGGGAAGGGCGGGTTTCTGCGGGTTTTCGTTGGGGACGAAAAGACAGCTATTAAGGGAGTGGTGCGGGCAGGTCGGAATCACCCATCAGGTATTTGTCTGCCCCGCGGGCGCAGGAGCGCCCCTCGGCGATGGCCCAGACGATGAGGGACTGGCCGCGCTGCATGTCTCCCGCCGTAAAGACGCCGGATACGTTCGTCATCCAGTTTTCGTCGCGCTGGACGTTTCCGCGCTCGTTGAGTTCTACGCCCAATTCTTCGAGCATTCCTTTGCGCTCCGGCCCCAGAAAGCCCATGGCGAGCAGGACGAGTTCCGCCTGAATCTCCTCCTCCGTTCCAGGCACCTCGGGAAAGCTCATGCGCCCGTCCGGCCCTCGTTTCATCTCGACCTTGACGGTATGGAGTTTTTCGACGTGGCCGTTCCGGCCGGTGAACTGTTGGGTGGAGATGGAATAGAGCCGCTCTCCTCCTTCTTCGTGGGCCGAGGAGGCGCGAAAAATGTTGGGATAGAGGGGCCACGGATTTGTGTCCGGGTCTCGCGCATCGGGCGGCCGCGGAAGAATCTCCAGCTGGCGGACCGAGGCCGCCCCCTGCCGGTGGACCGTCCCGAGGCAGTCGGCCCCCGTGTCGCCGCCCCCGATGATGACCACGTTTTTTCCTTTGGCGGTGATGAAATCCCCGTTCGAAATCGGGTCGCCCGCGCAGAGCCTGTTTTGGAGGGGGAGGAATTCCATGGCGAAATGGATTCCCTTCAGTTCGCGGCCCGGGATGGGCAAGTCGCGGGGCTGCCGGGCGCCGCCCGCAAGGATGAGGGCGTCGAATTCCCCGCGAAGCTTTGTGGAGGAGATATCGGCGCCCACATGGCAACCCGTCTTAAAGAGGACCCCCTCTTCTTCCATAATCCTGAGGCGCCGATCCAGCACCTTCTTTTCCATCTTGAACTCGGGGATGCCGTAACGCAGCAGCCCGCCGATCCGGTCGTCCCGTTCAAAAACGGTGACGGTGTGGCCGGCCCGGTTGAGTTGTTGCGCCGCCGCCAATCCCGCGGGTCCCGACCCCACCACGCCGACTTTCTTTCCGGTCCGGATGGCAGGCGGCTCCGGCCGGAGCCAGCCTTCCTCGGACGCGCGATCGACGATTGAGACCTCGATCTGCTTGATGGTGACCGGATCGTCATTGATGCCCAGAACACATGACCCTTCGCAGGGAGCGGGGCAGAGGCGGCCGGTGAACTCGGGGAAGTTGTTCGTGGCGTGCAGGCAGTCAATCGCGTCGCGCCATTTGTCCCGGCAGATCAAATCATTCCACTCGGGAATCAGGTTCCCCAGCGGGCATCCTTGGTGGCAAAAGGGGATGCCGCAATCCATGCACCGGGCGCCTTGGCTTTGAAGCTTTCCCACTTCGAAAGCCAGGTAAACTTCGTTCCAGTCTTGGAGCCATTCGGTGACGGGCCGGCGCTTGGGCAACTCTCTATTGAATTCGAGGAACCCGGAGGGCTTACCCATGCGCTCCCTCCATGACGGCCTTCTCCCAGGAGATCCCCATTTCCTCGGCCCGTTTCATGGCCGTCAAGGCGCGTTTGTAGTCCTTGGGCATGATTTTGACGAATTTGGCTTGGCACTCCTCCCACCGCTCGAGGATCGATTCGCCAACCGCACTCCCTGTGTACTTGACGTGCTTCCGGATGAGATCCTTCACTTCCCCGGCGTCATCGGGAGCCACGAGCGCTTCGAGTTCGACCATTTCCATGTTGCACCGGTTCGGGAAATCACCCGCCTCGTCCAGCACGAAGGCGATCCCCCCGGACATTCCGGCCGCGAAATTGCGCCCGGTGCGGCCCAGAATCACCACGCGTCCCCCCGTCATGTACTCGCAGCCGTGATCCCCCGCCCCTTCGACCACCGCGTGGGCGCCGCTGTTGCGGACGGCGAACCGCTCGCCGGCGATGCCCCGGAAAAATGCTTCTCCGCCCGTGGCGCCATAAAGGGCGACATTGCCGATGAGGATATTCTCCTCCGGGATGAAGGTGGCCTCCTTCGGAGGAAAGACGACGATCCGGCCCCCCGAAAGCCCTTTCCCCATATAGTCGTTCGAGTCCCCCTCGAGGGTGAGCGAGATCCCCTTCGGGAGGAAGGCGCCGAAGCTTTGGCCGGCGGATCCTTCGAAGCGGATCCGGATGGTGTCCTCCGGCAGGCCTTCGGCGCCGTGTCTCCTCGTCACTTCGTAGCCGAGGGTGGTGCCCACCGTCCGGTTCACGTTCCGGATGGGGAGATTCAGTTTCACCTGGGTCTTTTTCTCCAGCGCGTCCTCACACATGGGAATGAGGGTGGTGGAATCAAGCGTTTTTTCCAGCCCGTGATCCTGGCCGCATACATTCCGAATGGCCACCTCCGGACCCATGTCGGGTTTATGGAGGATGGCTGTGAGGTCGAGACCTTTCGCTTTCCAGTGGGAGACGGCCCTTCGGGAGTCGATTTTGTCCACGCGTCCGATCATCTCGTCCATCGTGCGGAAGCCCAGCTTGGCCATGCATTCGCGCACTTCCTCGGCGATGAAGCGGAAGAAGTTTTCCACGAATTCGGGCTTTCCCGCGAACTTTTTCCGCAGCTCGGGGTCCTGGGTGGCGATTCCCACCGGGCAAGTGTTCAAATGACAAACCCGCATCATGACGCAGCCCATCACGACGAGGGGGGCGGTGGCGAAGCCGAACTCGTCGCCCCCCAAAAGGGCGCCGATCACCACGTCGCGCCCGGTCTTAATCTGCCCATCCACCTGAACCACGATCCGGTCGCGCAGCTTGTTCATCACCAAAACCTGCTGGGTCTCGGCGAGGCCGAGCTCCCAGGGCGTTCCGGCATGCTTGATGCTCGTGATGGGGGAGGCGCCCGTGCCCCCGTCGTGCCCGGAGATGAGGACCACGTCCGAGTGCGCCTTGGAAACGCCCGCCGCGACGGTGCCCACCCCCACCTCGGAGACGAGCTTTACGTGGATGCGGGCCCTGGGGTTTGAATTTTTCAGGTCGAATATGAGTTGGGCCAGGTCCTCGATCGAATAGATGTCGTGGTGAGGCGGCGGAGAAATGAGCCCGACGCTCGGGGTGGAATGCCGCACTTTGGCGATCCAGGGGTAGACTTTGGGGCCGGGGAGTTGGCCCCCCTCGCCGGGCTTGGCGCCCTGGGCCATTTTTATCTGAAGGTCGTCCGCGCTCACGAGGTACTCGCTGGTGACGCCAAAGCGCCCCGAGGCGACCTGTTTGATCGCGCTGCGCCGTGAGTCGCCGTTCGGGTCGGGGATGTAGCGGGCAGGGTCCTCCCCGCCCTCGCCGGTGTTGGATTTTCCGCCGATTCGGTTCATCGCGATGGCGAGCGTCTCGTGCGCTTCCTGGCTGATGGAGCCGTAAGACATCGCGCCGGTGGCGAACCGCCGGAAGATGGAATCGGCGGGCTCTACTTCTTCTATCGGCACCGGCGATTCGGCCCATTTGAGCTCGAAAAGGCCGCGCAGGGTGGCGAGGTTTTCGCTCTGGTTGTCCACCTTTTCGGTGTATTCCTTGAAGACCTTGTACTGGCCCGACTGGGTGGCGTGCTGGAGCTTGAATACGGTGTCGGGGTTGAAGAGGTGGTACTCGCCATCCCGCCGCCACTGGATGTATCCGCCCCCTTCGAGTATGGGCTTTCCCGCGGGCCGCTCCGGGTACGCGCGCCGGTGGCGCAACAACACCTCCTCGGCGACGACCTCCAGCCCGATCCCCCCGATCCGGGAGGCGGTCCAGGTGAAGTAGCGATCGACGAATTCTTTGTTCAACCCGACGGCCTCGAATATCTGGGCCCCGCGGTAGGACTGAATGGTCGAGATGCCCATCTTCGAAATCACCTTGAGGATTCCTTTATTGAGGGCTTTGATGTAGTGCTTCACCGCTGCTTTGTGATCGATTCCGGTGAGGATGTCGCCCCGGATCAAGTCGTCCAGCGTTTCGAAGGCAAGATAGGGATTGATGGCGCCGGCGCCGTAGCCGAGGAGAAGACTCATGTGGTGGACCTGCCGGGCCTCGCCGGTCTCGACGACGAGGCCCACCTTGGTGCGCGTTCCCTCCCGGACGAGGTGATGGTGGACTCCGGCGGTGGCGAGGAGCGCCGGGATGGGCGCATGGCTTTTCGAAACCCCCCGGTCCGAGAGGATAATGATGTTGTATCCCGCGGCGATGGCCTCACTCGTTTTTTGGCATAACGCTTCCAGGGCCTGCTGGAGGCTCGGCCTCCCTTTCTCGGCGGGAAATGTCAAAGGAAGGGTGATTGACCTGAAGAACGGGTGATTCAGGTGGGTGAGTTTGGCAAGGTCGTCGTTGTCCATGATGGGGACGGGAATCTTAATCTGCCGGCAGGATTGCGGGCCGGGCTCGAGCAGGTTTCCTTCGGGCCCGATGGTGGTGGACATCTGGGTGACCAGCTCTTCCCGGATGGCATCGAGCGGGGGGTTTGTTACCTGGGCGAAGAGTTGCTTGAAATAGTCGTACAGCAGCCGGGAGCGGTTTGAGAGAACCGAGAGCGCGGCGTCGGTGCCCATGGAGCCGACGGGGTCTTGCCCGATTTCCGCCATGGGCTCCAGGAAGAAGCGGAGATCCTCGAGGGTGTAGCCGAACGTCTGCTGGCGCTGGAGAACGGTCTCGTGGTCGGGCTCCGGCAGGTGGGGCGCCTCGGGGAGCGATCCGAGGGGGATCAGATTCTCCTTCAGCCATTTCCCGTACGGATGCGCAGAGGTGTAGCGCTCCTTGATTTCCGCGTCCTCGATGATTCGCCCTTCCCGGGTGTCGACCAGGAAGATGCGCCCCGGATGGAGTCTTTCCTTGAGAAGGATGTCCTCCTGGGGAACATCCAACACCCCCACCTCGGAGGCCATAATCACAAGGCCGTCTTTGGTGACGTAATAGCGTGACGGACGGAGACCGTTCCGGTCCAGCACCGCGCCGATTACCGTACCGTCCGTAAAGGCGATCGAGGCGGGGCCGTCCCAAGGCTCCATGAGACATCCGTGGTATTCGTAAAAGGCTTTCCGCGCATCGCTCATCGATTCGTGGCCGCTCCACGGCTCGGGAATCATCATCAGGATGGCGTGGGGAAGCTCCCGGCCGGTCATGTAGAGAAATTCGAGCACGTTGTCGAAAATGGACGAGTCGCTTCCGCCTTCGATGATGATGGGCAGGATCTTCTTCAGGTCAGGAAGGAGATCGGAGGCGCAGAGCGCCTCGCGCGCGTGCATCCAGTTGATGTTTCCCCGCAGCGTGTTGATCTCCCCGTTATGGCACAGGTACCGGTAGGGATGCGCCAAGGGCCATGAGGGAAAAGTGTTGGTGGAAAACCGCGAGTGAACCAGTGCGAGCGCGGATTCGATATCCGGGTCGGTGATGTCGGGATAAACCTCGTCGAGCTGCTCCCCCGTGAGCATCCCTTTGTATATGAGGGTTCGGGCGGAGAGACTGGGGAGGTGAAAGAGATTTCGCTCTGAGAGATCAGAGCCCCGGACAGCGTGCTCGACGCGCTTCCGGATTACATAAAGCTTCCGCTCTATCTCCATCGGGTTTTCCGCGTCATCAAAATTTCCGATAAAAATCTGGCGAACGCGGGGGGCCGCGGATTGGACGGAGGGGCCGACGGGAGCGATGTTGATGGGAACGTCCCGCCAGCCGAGGACGTGCCGCCCTTCTTCGCGCGTGACGGATTCGAAGAGCCGCTCACACTCGTTCAGCTGGGGGAGATCGTTCGGAAGGAAAACGAGCCCCGCTCCGTACCGGCCGTTGGGGGGAAGATCGATGCCGATCGGTGAACAGGCTTTTTTCAGAAACTTGTCGGGCATCTGAATGAGAATTCCCGCCCCGTCGCCGGTGTTCACCTCGCAGCCGCACGCGCCCCGGTGGGCGAGGTTTTTCAGCACCTGGATGCTCTGGGAGACGATTTTCCGGGACTTCTGCCCCTTTATGTCCACAACGAAGCCGACGCCGCAGGCGTCATGCTCGAACGAAGGGTCGTAAAGCCCCACTGCGCGGGGTTTTTCGGTTCGATTCATTTTTCGTTCCATCCTCCCGGGTGGCTCCTCCAGGGGCCCTTCACCTTTTGCCCGCGGGTCTTTGCATGCGCGCAGGCCTTCTCAAAGAGGCGGGCAAGATTACCCGATTCAAAAAAATAAGCCAAGAATAATTTATGAATGTATTGCATTAGGATTACTAATAGTATATAATGTTTTTATGCACATTGAAACCCTCAGGCTATATTGCAACGTCATTCAAAGGCAGAACTTCTCTCGGGGGGCGGCCGATAGCGGCGTCACCCAATCGGCCGCGAGCCAGGCGATCCGCCAGCTTGAAGAGGAGCTGAGGGTGATTCTCCTCGACCGGAGCAAGCGGCCCTTCGCCATAACGGCGGAGGGGGAGAAGTTCTACAAATCCTGCCGCGATTTATTGGAGGGTTTTGAGCGGGTTCGGGATGAAATCGCAAACGACAAGCGGTTGATTGCGGGTACAGTCCGGGTGGCGGCCATCTACTCGGTGGGCCTTCATGATATGGGAGTCCAGATGGAGCGCTTCCGAACGCTTTTGCCCCGTGCCCGGGTCCGGCTTGAGTGTCTTCATCCGGAGAAAGTCGTCCGCTCTGTGATCGAGGATGCGGCCGACGTCGGAATTTTGTCCTATCCTTCGGCAAACCGGGCGCTCAACGTAATTCGTCTTCGCGACGAGCCCATGCGTTTTGTCTCCCGCCCTTCTCATCGGTTTTCACGCAGAAAGAGGGTGAAGGCGGAGGAGCTGGCGGGGGAGCCGTTTGTCGCATTCGATGCCGATCTGTCTATCCGGAAGGCCATCGATCGGGCCTTGCGCCAGCATAATCTAATTCCGGATGTCGTGATGGAATTCGACAACATTGAAAGCATCAAGAGGGCCGTTTCGAACGGCGCGGGGATAAGCATTCTCCCCGAGGCGGCCATCCAGAAAGAGGTTGCGATCCAGGACCTCGCATCGGCGGCCCTCGACCTGGACGATCTTACCCGGCCTATCGCGCTAATCCACCGCCGCCAGAAACTTCTCTCCCAGGTGGTCGCCCGTTTTATCGAAATGCTTCAGACCGGTTAACGTGAAAAAAGAATGCGTTCTCTCCCCGCTCCGATTCTTCCCCGATCCCTCACTGGCCCCCGCCGGTCCTGTCGGATCTCCCCCGGATGAAGACCGAGCCGTCGTCCTGAAGATAAAAAGAGTCTATCCAGTCCGCGTGAAGGAGCAAATAGCCGAGTATTTCGCCATTCTTCGCGCTCACCTCGAGCAGATCGAACTTGTAGGGTTCGTCGAGGCGGGGGAGAAAGGCGCCTATCGTTCCCGTTTCCGTCTTTGCGTCGAGAAGATGCTGGCTGAAAAGGCGCAGGTTCTGTCCTTCCAGGTTCACGATTACGACGGCGACCTGATCGGTGATTCTCGTTTGGGCGAGAGGAGGATAGATCTTGAGCCGGGCGGGCCTTGCGGAGATCTTCTCAACGACCAAAGGAGTAAATTGCCCGGCGGGCTCCAGCCCCCCGCATCCCGCGGCCATGATTGCCAGTGCGGCTCCTCCCCAAAACCGGAGGATTCTTTTTCGCATCGGGCCAAAATCCGCCGGATAACGAATTTTCATTTCATCGAATCCCCGGCTCATTGCGCCTCGCTGCTGACATCGCCGCCGGAAGTTTTTCCCCGGATAAAGACGCGTCCGTCATCCCGGAGAAAAAAGGAATCCGCCCAGTCCCCGTGGACGAGCAAATGGCCAAGCGTTTTTCCTTCCTTGGAAGCCACCTGAAAAAGAATATACTTATTCGAGTCGTTGAGCGTGGCCAGAAAATCGGCCAATGTTCCCGTTTCCCTTCTTTCGTCACGAAGGTGGTTGCTCACCAGTTGAAGGTCTTGCCCTTCCTGGTTTATGACGACAACCGCCGCCTCATCCGTGATGTTTTTCTGTGACAGAGGGGGATAAATTTTGAGTTGGTCCGGCTTGGCGGGAAAATTCCGGAAAGGGATGGATCTGAAGTTCCCCGCCAGCTCCAGCCCGGCGCATCCGAGCGCCAGCCCCAGCAAGGCGATCCCGGCCGCCGGCCGAACGCAAAATTTCTCCCCGAGCGAAAACCTCAAGAAATGGCGCATTGCGGCTCTCCCCTTTCCGTCCTCCGGAGCGGTTTGCGGAAGAATCAAGGGGAAGGCCCAAGGGAGCGAACCCCTGTTTTCTATCGGCTACCAGTTGAAACAATTATCTCTGGCCGAATGTTCCGAACCGACGGATCGCGGTTGGATGTAGAGAGCCCTGAAGCGGGCGGGGAGGGTGTGCTTGCGGGAAGAAAATCCCCGGACTTCCTGGAGAACAGCGTCCGGCCGGGCGGCTGCCTTCCGCCGGGCTTCCGCCGCACGTTCGGCTCCGCCGCGGCGCACCGGAAGCCTTTGACCGCGTTTCTCCACGTCACCTGATAGGCGTGGCTGCAACCGCACGCCAGGTCCGGGCCGCAAAGGATTTTGAAGCCTTTCCCGCCGCCGGTCTCCGCCCCTTCGGCGTCCGTCCGGGTCCACTCCCAAATCTGCGACCAGCTGGAGAGATCCCCCGCCCGGCAGGCGGAAATCCACTCTTCCACCGAGGGGAGGCGCTTCCCCTCGGCGAGGCAGTAGTCCTGCGCCTCGAACCAGCTCACGTTCACGGCGGCCTCGTCCGGAGCCCCCAGGTGACCGGTCCGCGCGCCGGGATTTTTCGAGAGAAGGTAGGCGGCGAACTCCCGCGCCGAGACCTGGAGCCGGTCGAGGCCCTTCCCCGCCGCCAGGGCGGCCGAGAGAAAAGCCAAGGCCAGCAAAAGGGCGGCCGTGGCGCCGAGGGCGCACCGGCCGGGGCGCATCCGCTTGGGCATGGCGGCTTCCCCCATCGGCCCGGAATTCCGGGCAAGGTCCGGGGCGCGGCGCGCCCCCTCTGGATCCCTTCATTCTAAGGGAAGGAGGGAGGAAGGACGACCCGCGAGAGGCCGGCCCAGGAGATTCTTCCGGAAGCCGAATCATGGGGCGGTCCGCCCGGGAAAATTTTAACGCCATATATTTCAACATTGTGAGAGGGGAACGAGGCGGCCGGATATATACATATCCGTTTATTTATTTTGACATAATGATTATATTCGTATATATACAGAAGTGTTCCCTCTTTCCCCGGGGTGCATGGGGCTCTCCGGGGGGGACGGCTCCCCTCCCAGGTGCCGGTCCATTGGCAGAGGGGGCGCCGCCGGAACAATGAGCCGGGGGGAATACTTCCCTCCCAGGGGATGACGCACCCACCGGCGGGCCAGCCGAAGCGGCCCCGGGGGAAGGCGCACCTCCCTCATGCCCCCCGCGGCACGCGCCATACACAAAGGAGGCGGGATGCCCCCTGCGAGCCCGACGAATCGCGCAACATCCGGCGCCCCTCACCCGGGGGGGCGGGGGAGGCCCCCCCCGCCAGACGGATTTTCAGCAAAACCCGGCCCGGGCGGGCCGTGTCCCATGTCCCACCCCATCTCTCACCCCCTCAAGCGCCGCACCGCGGCGTCCCTCCGTGAAACCCTTCGATTCGCATTCTCCAAGGCGTCCCGCCCGGCCCGGCCTATCGGCACCCAAACCGGCCCCCCGCGCTGAGCGCGCGGCGGGCACCGCACCGGAGGAACCCCCACGATGAACGAGCACGCCTCCTACATCGGCGACCACGAACGCTGCCTGCAAGAGCTCCTCGAGGAGGGTGTCCCCCTCCCGGCCGATGCGGCCGTCCTCGCCTTCCGCGATCCGAAGCGGGACCGCGAGGTCACCCTCCTCTTCCCGAGCCGGGGCGCGGCCGAGGCCCGCGCCCGGCGGGCCGCCGGGGGAAAGACCGCCTCCCGGATCCGGGTCCTCACCCTCGAGGAGGCCGTCGCGTGAGGCCGCGCGCCCTCCGGCGCGCGGGTTGAAGAGAAATTGTTCGAAAGGGGGATGCCCGGAAGGATGAGCCCGCCCGCACCGGCCGGAAAGAAAAGCGCCGCGAAAGCCCCCCGCCGGAAGGCCGCCCCGCGGGGGCGGCGGGACCACTCCCCCCTGCCCGGCCCCCGGTCCAGATCCTGGCCGAGGAGGTCCTCCTCACCAAGGCCATGCTCGCCAGGATTTTGGGCTACAGGAGCGTCCGCAGCGTGGACCTCCTCGTCGCCGATGACTGCGTGAGCGATTCCCCCTGCCTCAAGCCCATCTACCTGCGCCGCCCCCCCAACATGAAACCCGGCGGCGGCTACAACCCCTCCTTCAAGAGCGTGCGCTTCGCGGTGTCCTCCCTCTTCGCCTACGCGGAGAAGATGCAGCTCGACTTCCCCGAGGATCTGGAGTGGAAGGTCGGCGGGGTGCGGTGAGGGGGGGGGAAGAAGATAAAGGGCGGGTTTTACCCCTTTCCGTGGACCACCACGGGCAGGTTCTCGCGGTTCCCCCATTCGTTCCAGGAACCCAGGTAATTGCGGACCCTCGGATACCCCAAGATTCTGAGGGCGAAATAGGCGTGCGCCGAACGGTAGCCGGTCTGGCAGTAGGGGATGATTTCTTTGTCCGGGGTGACCCCGATGGATTCGAACTGCCGGCGGAGATCACCGGCGGGCTTCATCTCCCCTTCGGGGGTCAGATGGTGAACCCACTCCTGGTACACCGCCCCCGGGATCGCGCCGCCCCGCGCGGCCCGCACGTCGGTTCCCAGCCACTCCCCCTCGGTCCGGGTGTCGAGAATGACTTTGTCCGAATCCTCGATGCCCGCCAGAACGTCCCGGTAGGTCGCCAGCCGCTCCCGCTCCTGCCGGTAGTTGAAATCCACGGGCTTGGATTCCTCGGCGTCGCGGGTGGCGGGAAGCCCGGCCCGCCCCCAGGCGCCGAAGCCGCCGTCCAGGACGTGGACGTCGCCGTGGCCGAAAAAATCCAGGAACCAAAAACTGCGCGTCGCCGTGTTCCCCGTGATGTCGTCGTAGAAGACGATGGTGTTCTCGAAGGATACCCCGCGGATGCTCAGCAGGTAGATCCACATCCGCAGAAACGACTGAAGCGGGGCCTCGTCGGTGTCGTCGCAGTTGACGGCGTAAATGTCGAAATGCCGGGCCCCGGGAATGTGCCCCATGGTGTAGCGCTCGCCGCGGCGGGTGTCGATGATCCGCAGGTTCGGATCGTCGAGGCGTTCGCGGAGCCGCCCGGTTGACCAAAGCAGGTCCGGGTTTTGGTACCCTTTCGGATTTTCCTCGTTCATGTCTTCCTCCCGCGCAATAGGGAATCCTCTCGGGAGAATCGAGCCGCCCGTCTCACGGCCGGTTCGGCGCCGAAGGCGGCAAAGTCCGTCATCATCCCGCGCCGAATCAGTCTTGGTTCCTTGAAATGCCGTCCTCACAAAATTTCACCCGGCCCCGATCCCGTTCTTCTTCCCCGTGCGCGCCCATTTTTTCCCGCACCACTTCCTTGTCCTTCATCCGCCTGACCCGCTTTGCGGATGCCTTCCGCTCATGGGACACGCCCTGCCAGTTGTTCCTCTCCGTATCCTGCCCGCGTTTCCAACCCATTGTGGCGCTCCAACTGGGCGGCGATCGCCGCTCTTCCGCCGAATGGCTCCAATCAAGGGATAGTGCTTATTACTATATTTTTTCCCGTGGTTCCATTCTCCCATGTGGGAGTGGGTGCATGGCCCATCCCCGCCCATGCATCCCCCATCCTTCTGGGCTGTCTGCCCGGTACCGGGCCTCCCTCTTCGCCCGCGCCCGGAAGATGCAGCTCGACTTCCCCGAGGATCTGGAGTGGAAGGTCGGCGGGGTGCGGTGAGGGGTCGGGGCCTTGTGGACCTTTCCCCGAAAATCCGTCATCTTCCTGTCTATATACAAAATAAGAGCCATGGCCGGAGGGGCGGCGCCGGCCGCGGAGAGCCGATCCAAAGGGTTCCATCCGGCCGCGCCGGAGGCGGGAAGGAAGAGATGACCGACGCGTCCTTTTTCAGCGTGGCCGCCGTGGTGCTCACCCTCGCGGCGGGGTTCGGCTACGTCAACCACCGCTGGGTGCGGCTGCCGCAGTCGGTCGGCCTGGTGGTTATTGCTCTTTTCGCCTCGCTCGCGGTCATCCTGATCGACGCCCTCCTCCCCGCCCTCGGGTTCGGGGGGGCGGTCCGGGGCGCCCTCGGGCGGATCGACTTCACCGAGGTGCTGATGAAGGGGATGCTGAGCTTCCTCCTCTTCGCCGGGGCGCTGCACGTGAACTTCGGCGACCTGCTCGACAGCAAGTGGGCAATCGGATCGCTGGCGACGGTGGGGGTGTTGATCTCCACCTTCCTCGTCGGCTACAGCATCTACCTCGTCGCCCGATTCGCCGGGCTGGACCTGCCGCTGATCTACGCCCTGGTGTTCGGGGCGCTGATCTCGCCGACCGATCCGGTCGCGGTGCTCGGCCTCCTCAAGACCGTCGAGGTGCCCAATGCGCTCAAGGTCAAGATCGCCGGGGAAAGCCTGTTCAACGACGGGGTCGGGATCGTCGTATTCACCATCATAGCCGCCATCGCCGCCGGGGGGCACGGCGGAGAGGCGGTCGGCGGGGGGGCGATCGCCGAGCTGTTCGCGCGGGAGGCCCTGGGCGGGGCGGTCCTCGGACTGGCCGGGGGTGGAATCGCCTACCGGGCCATGAAGACCATCGACGAGTACAACCTCGAGGTGCTCATCACGCTCGCGCTGGTGACCATGACCTACAGCGTCGCCATGGCGATCCACGTCTCCGGCCCCATCGCGGTGGTGGTGGCCGGGCTGCTGATTGGAAACCACGGCGCCCGCTTCGCCATGAGCGAGACCACCCGCGACCACCTCTTCAAGTTCTGGTCGCTCATCGACGAGGTGCTGAACGCGGTCCTGTTCCTGATCATCGGCTTCGAGGTCGTCGTTCTGACGATCACCGGGAGCATCGCGCTGGTCATGGCGATCGCGGTGCCCGTTGTCCTCGCCGCCCGCTTCCTCAGCGTGGCGGCCCCCCTTTCCGTCCTGCGCCTCCGCCGCACCTTCACCCGGGGCGCGATCCCGGTTCTGACCTGGGGCGGTCTGCGGGGCGGAATCTCGGTCGCCCTCGCGCTCTCCCTGCCGGACGTTCCCGCCAAGGCGCCCATCCTCGCGATTACCTGTGGGGTGGTGATCTTCTCCATCATCGTCCAGGGGCTGACGGTGGAGCGGGTAGTGCGGGCGGTGGTCCGCTGAATCTCGATTTGGCCGGATGAATTCCGGCCCGGCAGGAAACGGCCCGCCGCGCGCGGGAAGGAGGAGGAAATGAAAAGGATTTTGGCCAAGGCCGCCGACGTCGCCACCCTGGACGACTCCCTGGGGACCCTCCGGCGGGGGGCCGTCATCGTGGAGGACGGCACGATCGCGGCGGTCGGCCCCTGGGAGGAACTCGCCCGGCGGGGGCCGTTCGACGACGAGGCGGGCTCGCTCGAGGACGACCTTCTGATGCCGGGCCTCACCTCGGCGCACCACCACGCCGGCCGCGCTTTCCGGGACGGGGTATCCGACGGGCCGCTCGAGTGCTGGATCCAGTCCATCTACGGCAACGCGTACCAGGCGGGCTTTTCCGAGGAGCAGGTCTACCTCAACACCGTCTGGTCCTGCATCGAGCTCATCCGGGGGGGATGCACCTCGGTGGTGGAGCACCACGCCGGGTCCCCCGCGCGCGAGCGGCTGGGGGTTCCCGCCGCGGTCCGGGCCTACCGCGACGCCGGGATGCGGGTGGGCCTCTGCATCGGGGTGCGGAACCAGAACCGCTTCCACTACGAGGGAGACCGGGAGATCTTCGATCGGCTCCCCCCCGCGGTCCAGGCCGAGGTGAAGGGATTCCTCCAGCCCCCCGACCTCGACCGCTTCTTCGAGGTGTGGGACTCCTACTTTGAGGACCTGCACGAGCCCGACGGGCGGGTGCGGATCTTCCTCGGGCCCTCGGGGCCGCAGTGGTGCTCCGAGGAGCTGCTCGGCCGGATCAAGGAGGCGGCCGGGCGGCGGCGCACGGGGATCCAGATCCACCTGCTCGAGACCGCCTACCAGCGCGCCGCGGGCCCGAAGTTGGCGGGGAAATCCATGGTCGCCCGGCTAGATGAACTCGGCTTTTGGGGGCCGGAGATTTCCTGCGCCCACGGGGTCTGGCTCTCGGAGGAGGACATGGCGGTTCTCCGGGACCGGGGGGTGACCGTGGTCCACAACCCCAGCAGCAACCTCCGCCTCTCGAGCGGGATCGCCCCGGTCCGGGTGATGCGGAAGATGGGGGTGTCCCTCGCCCTCGGGGCGGACGGAATGGGAATGAACGATGACAACGACGTGCTCGCCGACATCCGCCTGGGCCATCTTCTCCAGCGGCTTCCAGGGGTGAACCTCCCCCCCATCCGGGCCGAGGAGTGGTACAAGCTGGCGGCGGGGGGCGGGGCCCGGGCCCTGCTTCAGGCGGACTCCCTCGGCTCGCTCGCGCCGGGAAAGAAGGGCGATTTCCTCCTCGTGGACACCAAGCGGCTTCGCCGCCCGGCCGCCGACCCGGACATCGACCCCCTTCTCCTCCTGCTTCAGCGGGGGATGGGGCGGGACGTCCACGCGGTCTACGTGGAGGGGGAGGCCATCATGCGGGAGGGGAAGATACTGACGGTGGACGAGGAGGCCGTCGCGGCGGAGATCGCGAAATTGTGGCCGCCCTTCTATGCCCGCGTGAAGGATCTCCGGCCCCTCTATCATCAGTTGGAAGAAGAGATCCGGAAGCAGTACGAGGGCTGGGACCTCCGCCTGCCGAACGCTTCCCGCTACCAGTACAACGCGCACTGAGGCGCGGGCGGCGCGGCGCGCCTTCGGGCGCGGGGCCATTTTTCCCCCTTCTTGCGGATGATCACCACGTCCTCGCCCCGAATCGGGGTTCCGCCGAATTCCTCCCGGACAACGCTTGCGCACCTGGGTGCGGGTCCCCTTGTCCATTGAGATCGGGGCGGACAAGGGCACGGACGAGAAATTATGGATTATTCGTTCTGTTTATCTGATGACAATACGGGTCTGCCTCCCCGAACTTCGCCACTTCTTTTGAGAGTCTCCCCTCCCAATGGCCGGGCGGCGGAGCTTCGGGTACGCTTTGCGGGTTATCCGCGTTTTCAAGCTGGAAGGGAGGGTGCCTGATGGGTGAAATGAGGAGAGGGCGCATGCGGGGGAATCCGGCGCCCCGCCCCGGGCGCTGGCTTTTCTCTCTCCTCCTGTCCGGGCTCGCCCTCCTTCCTTCTTTCGCCGCGGCGCATTCGGCGGATGCCGGGAAGGCGGCGTTGGCGGCGGGGCCCCCCAGCCCCGAGGCGCTCAAGCTCCCGGCCGTTCTCTTCGCGGTACTCCTCGTCGGGTGCATCGCCGCCTTCTTCTTCCTCCGCGATTCGGAGTACGTCCGGCGCATCCGGGGTTTTCGCCCGAACGCCCGGCTGCTCCTCGCCCGCGGGCCTTTCCTCGGCCTCAACCTGGGAATCTGGAACCTGCTCTTCAACCTCTACCTCCTGGCCCTGGGGTTCGAGCCCGCCTTCGTCGCCACCATGGTCACGGTGAACTGGCTCCTGCACGGCCTGGTCGTGATCCCGGCCGGGATGCTCTCGGACATTTTCGGCAGGCGGGTCACCTACCTCGTCTCCTACAGCGCCAACATCGCCGCCAAGATCATGCTCCTCATCACCCTGGACCCCACTTGGCTCCTGGCCCTGAACGCCCTGGCGGGCGGGGCCGAGGGCTTCCACGCCATCGTGGGCCCTCCCTTCCTGACCGAGCAGAGCGAGCCCGAGGAGCGCATCTACCTCTTCGGGGTGGATTCGGTCCTCAAGACGAGCTCCAACTTCGTGGGAAACCTGGGGGCGGGGGTGCTCCCCCTCGCGGTGGCGCTCACGGTGGGGGTGGCGCCCGGCGGCGCCTGGGCCTTCCGGGGGGCGCTCTTCCTCGCCCTTCCCATCATGGCGGCGGCCTGGGTGCCCATCTACCTCATCCGGGAGGACTGGGAGCGGCTCTCCCTGCGCAAGTGGTGGAGCGGGGTGCGGAGCTACCGGCACATAACCATGCTGGCGCTCACCTCGGCCCTGATGAGCGTGGGGCTGGGGGCGACGGCCCCCTTCTTCAACATCTACTTCGCGACCAAGATCCACGCCTCCACCGAGGACATCGGCCTGGTCTTCTCGGTGGGGGCGCTCGCGGTGGCGGCGGCCACCCTGCTCATCCCCTTGCTGGTCCAGCGCCTGGGGAAGGTGAACACCATCGTCTGGGTCCGGATGGCGGGGGTCCCCTTCGTCCTGCTCCTCGGGCTGACGGACGATTTTCTCTTGGCGGCGATCTTCTACCTCATCTCCCTGGTCCTGATCGGCTCAATCTTCCCGACGCTGGGGATGGTGGACCCGATCTATCAGCTCTTCCCGATGGAGATCGTCGAGCCGTCCGAGCGGGGAACCACCAACGGCGTCATCCACGCCTTCAAGGAATTCCCCATGGCGATCGGCGCGGGGATTGCGGGGTTTTTCATCGCCCAAAACCAGTGGCTCGCGCCCTTCTGGATCGCCTCGGTCTGCTACGTGGCCTCCTTCCTCATCTACCTCGCCTACTTCCGGCAGTACGACGCGACGGCCGGAGACCTCGGGACGGCCCCCGCCGTGGCCCGGGCCGAATCCGACTAGCCCCGCCCGGGGACGAAAAAAAACGGGGCGCGAATATGCCCCGCGGTTTCATCTTTTTCAGCCGGACCGGGAAATTCTCACCGGGCCGCCCGCCGCACCCCGGCCCCCTTGCACTCCGTGTATTCGCCCCCCGTGGAAACGCTCAGGCGGGGTGGTAGGTGCTCGCCTCGAACCAGGCGTGGAAGTCCTCGACGAGGGCGGCGTGGTCCTCCTTGAGGCCGGTGTAGAGGCGCGCGTGCTCGAGCGCGAGGGTGCCCAGGTCGGCCAGCGTCTGGACGAATTCGAGCTCGTCGCGCTCGAAGTCCCGCGTCTCCGACGTGTAGAGGCGGAGCACCCCCAGGACACGGCCCACCGATAGCATCGGGACCGAGAGCATCGAGACGATCCCCTCCGTCTGCGCGTCCTCGGGGTACTGCACGCGAAGGTCGCTCTTCGCGTCGAGGATGTGCACGAGGCCGCCCTTCATGCAGGCGGACATGCTGTGGTCCGCGTCGATGGGCCCCTTCGAGAGGTAGACCGGGCTCAGGCCCCAGGCGGCGGAGAGATCGAACTGTCTCGTCTTCTCGTTCAGCAGCCGGAGGCTGCACCCCTTGACGCCCACGGCCTCCGCCGTCAGGCGGACGATGTGCTGAAGCACCTCTTCGATATCGAGGGTGGAGGTGAGCTCCTCGGTGATCTTCCGGATGGTGCCGAGATAAGAATCTTTTTTTCTTGCTGGTCCATGGCCCCTCTCCCCATTTCGAGGTGGCTTCCAGACGGTGGGAGCAGAATCGGGAAGCTTCTTCCATTTTATGAGGGCGGAAAAAATAGGGAGCGGGGCGTTGCACCCCGCTCCCTATGCTAATTTTCTGGCCGGGGGATTTTCCCCGCTGCCATTCGGGACGGTAAGCCGCCCATTTTTGGGTCGTCCGCCTTCCTATAGTCTCCCCGCCCGGCCGACGGTGGGGCCGGGGAGACCGAAAACTGCACCTGCAGAACCGGGTTCCTGTCTCGCTTCATCGAGCTTTCCTCCCGTTGTGAGAGCAGTCTCCCTCGGAGCGGAAGCCCCTATCGCTCCGGCCGATCTTTTCTCAGCGTCCCCAGTTCTGTTTCCCCCTGTTTATCTCGATCCTATAATATAAATTATAGTACCTGCCGTCGGAACTTTCAACCGAAATTAATCCCCGAAACGTAAGGACTATTGGCGATTTCCCGCCGGGGAGGGGGTGATGGGGGAGGCACCTCCCCCCGGACTGCTCTTCTGGCGCTTGCCTCCGGCCTGAAAAAACCGCCCCGGCCGGTGGCTCCGGCCGGAGCGGCCCGTCCGACCGCCGCGCCGCTCAGGCGGCCCGGGGGAGTCTCTCCCTCGGGCCGGGAGCCGCCGGAGACGCTTTCTCCCCGGCCGGAGCCCGGTGAATCCGGTAGACCACGTATCCCCCGACGGCGAGGCCGAGCGCCCCGCCCGTGATGCCGCCCAGGGCCTTGAGCGGGATGAAGTGGTTCACGAAGTCGGAGGCGATAAGTTCTTGCCCCGCCAGGACGCCGAAGCCGAGCGGCAGGACGATGTAGAAGAGCTGGACCGCGAACCCCTCCAGCCGATCGATGAGGGGGATCTTCTGCGCCGCCCCCCAGGGGGTTCCCAGCCGGGGAAGCAGCCAGCGGTCGAGGCCGGCGTGCCCGGCCACCGCGTAGGAGATCATCAGCATCGCGGCCATGGTGGCCATCACCTGGTTCGTGGCCGCCGTTCCCGCGAGCATGAAGTTCACGTTCATGAACCAGCCGCCGAAGGCCGCGAGCCCGGTCAGCGCGCCGAGGATCAAGGCCAGCCCGACCAGGATCTCGGCGAAGACGATCAGGGTGCCGAACCATTCGTGCCAGCCGTTATCGAGCATGTAGGCGAGGAAGTCGCGGTACCAGTCGTAGCGGATGGCGGGCCGGCCCTTCGCCGGGATGGCGACCGCCCGCGTCCAGAAGCCCTCCAGCGAGGCGCCGCCGTCGAACCAGAGCCATCCCTTTCCCATGAGCTTGTGCCAGCCCGCGTCCAGCCACAGAAATCCCAGCCAGACCCGGACCAGGAGCCATACCCCCGAGTAGCGGGTGGTTGTGAAGGCATCGCTTAGAAATTTGGGCCATCTGGCTGCTGTGTCCATGTTCGGCCTCCTTTTTCAAAGGCTTTCAAGATTGTATACAATATACACAGTACTAAGATAAGCCCCGGGACGGGCATTGGCCATAAAAATATCAGATAAAAAGGATTCTATCTCTGAATTTTTCCTTCCCCCCCCGCCGGGGGGAGGCGGAAGGGATCTTGGGAAAAAAGAAAGGGAGCCGGTCGGGCCCCCTTCTTCTTCAGCTCGCTTTCTCTATCGGTCCGGGCGGGGCGGTTCGGCGCCCTTCGTCCGCTGCGTCAGCAGTCGAAGTTGCCGATCGGCCTCTCGATGGCGCATTTGTAGGGCCGGGTGAGCAGCTCCTCCTTCAGCAGCTCCGGATCGTCGCGGAAGAGGGGGTCCAGCACCCAGGCGAACGGATAGAGGACGAAGCCCCCCGCCATGATGACATAATGAAAGGGCCGGACGACGGCGAGGTCGAGGACGACCTCGCCGAAGTTCGGGGACTCCTGGGCGTAGGCCGCGCCGGCGGGTGCGAGGAGCGCCACGGCCAAAATGAGGGAGAATAAGAATTTTTTCATGAGTGCTCTCCTTATGGGGCGGCTTCCCGTCATGGGGCGGCTTCCCGTTCACGCGGCCGATCGCAGAAAAGCCGCAATTTCCGCAAGGAATGAAGAGGCAAAAACGCAGCAGGCTCTCCTCCCGGATGGGTTGGCCCGATCCTCCCTCATTCCTGCCGGCTGAAATCTCCGAGCGGGCGCTTTACCGCGAAGTTGTAAGGGTCGGTGACGAGAAATTTCTTGATCGGTTCGGTGTCGTTTCCGGCCATGTCCTGCAGCAACAGCGCGGGAAGGGAGAGTATCGCTCCCGCCGCCAGGGCGATGTGGGAGAGGGGGCGGACGGCGATAAGGTCCACCACGATGAGGGTGGCATCGGATTCGCCCATGTCCTCTCTTCCCAACTCCAGGCCCGCGGCGAACGTCCCCGTGTGAAAAGCCAGCAAGGAAGCGGCCAGCGCGAACCTGACGATCGATTTTTTCATCCGGTTTCTCCTGTCGGGGGTGGTCCGCCCCGCTTTCCCGGGCGGGCCCGCCACTTTCCCTAGTTGGTGTTGGTGATCTTCCAGGAGCCGTCCGCCTGCCGGCACGCCCTTCCGTAGGCTTGCTGGGTCTTTCCGCCGATGGTGACGGTCTGCTGGAACTCGCGGCAGACCGTTCCCCCCTCGCTCCGGTAGGCCGGCTCGGGGGTGATGGTCCCGCTGTGGCCGGTGTCGGGATTCCGCCATTCGCTCGCGGAGCCGGAAGGGGTTTTTTCCAGGGCGACCTGGGTCTGATTGGCCATCAGGAGCTTGTCCCGCTCGTCCAGCTGCCGCCCGATGGACCCGCCGAGGAGGCCTCCGAGAATGGCCCCGCCGATGGTGGCGATGACCCGGCCCCGCCCCCCGCCGATTCGCGAGCCGAGGACCCCGCCCGCGATGCCGCCGAGGACGGCGCCCCCCGTCTCCTTGCTGATCCCGGTGCCGGACCGGGCGCCGCAACCGACCACCCCGCCCGCCAAGATTACGGTGAAGATGAGAACGAAGGATTTTTTCATTGACGCGAACCTCCTTGGACCGGCGGCGGTACTCCCCCCGAAAAAAATAATTCGTCCAACGGGCAGATATTCTACCACCGAACCTCTCTCTCCGAAAGACGGCGCATCCCTTTCTTTTTCCTTCGTCATCGGGCCTTTCCGCCCGTTTTCCCCGCCCCGAACAAGCCCGAATTTCCGGTAGTTGGGTCCGGCCGCGCCCTCTACATTGCCCGGAGCGGGCTGCGCTCGCGGTCCCCGCCGGGGGGGCCGGCGCGCCTGCCCCTGCATCAACCTCCGCCGGGAGGCGCGCGGCATGAAGATCGGACGCTACATCGACACGCGGTACGACGTTCTCTCCTGCCCCCACGGGGAGGTGCGCGAGGCGGGGGTCCGCTGCGGGGACAGCCTGTTCCGCCACCAGCCCCGCCTGCTCGAAGCCTTTCACGCCCTCCGCGCGCGCCGCGGCGCCCCCATCGCGATCACCTCGGGTTTCCGCTGCGCCGGGTGCCAGGCCCGCCTGCGGCGCAGCCCGCGCTACCGGGCGGCGGCGCGCTCCGAGCACGAGTACAACGTCGCGCTGGACCTTCGCCCCTGGCGGTACCGCGCCCGGCCGGAGGGCGGGTGGAGTGAGGGTGAAAAAAAGGCTTCAAGAAGAGATCCGCCGCTTCGCACGGTGGCTCGAAGAGACAGACTCCGGCCTCCGGATCGGAACGCGCCTCTACGGCGAGACACACCTTCACCTCGGGGCGGGCTTTCTGCTCGAGCCGAATCCCGACCCCCTGAACTGGCGGCCGGGCGTTCGGTGGTGAGCCGCGCCGGCCCCTTTACCGGAAGGAGAAACAAGATGACGGACTTCAAGAACTGGTATGCATCGAAGGGCGTGTGGGGCGGGATCGTCGCCCTGCTCGCCGGGGGGGGCGGCCCTGTTTGGCTACGCCGTCCCGGAGGCGGAGCAGGCCCAGATCGCCTCCCTGCTCGCGGCGGCGGGCGGCGGGGCGGGCGGCCTTCTCGCCATCGCCGGCCGCATCCGGGCGCAAAAGCGCATCCGCTGAGGGAAAATCCCCGCCCCGCCGGCCCGAGGACACCCTCGCCGGGCTGGCCGTGGGCGAATTCGCGCCGCGGGTCTGCTTCCGGGCGGGGAAGTGGCGCGAGATCCTCGAATACCTCATCGCCCTCGAAGCGCACGCCGGGGAGGAAACCCGCCGCCTCCGCGCCCACATCGAAAAGCTCGAAAAGCAGATCGCCGGGATGAAGCGGCCGGCCGGGGGGAGGAATTAGCGGGCGCCGCCGTTTCTCCCCCTCTTCCCCTTCTCCCCCCGGGTGGTAGAATCGTACCGGGAGGGCGGAAAAATGAACCGCGGCTGGGCGCGGACCCCACTTTTTCTCTTCGCCGCCCTCCTTGCGCTCCCTCCGACTTCCCCCTTCGGCGCCGTGTCTTCTTTCGCGGAGGAGAAGCCCGGCGCGCCCCGCCCGGAGGCACAAGAAGAAAGGCAAAAGGAAGCCGGAGACGACCTCGAGGGCCTGAAACCCATCGTCCGGGCCTTCCTCTTCCGCCGGAAGGGCTCCCTCCTCCACGCCTTCGGCGAGTACGATGACGCCATCGCCCTCTTCCGCCGGTCCATCGCGATCCACCCCACCGCCGAGGCCCACACCTTCCTCGGCTGGTCCCTCAGCATGCTGGGCCGCTACGAGGAGGCCATCGCCCAGTGCGAGAAGGCCATCCCCCTCGACCCGGACTTCGGGAACCCCTACAACGACATCGGGGTCTACCTCATCGCGCTGGGCCGGGCCCGCGAGGCGGAGCCTTGGCTCCGCAAGGCCATGCGCGCGAAGCGCTACTGCTGCCGCCAGTTCCCGCACTTCAACCTGGGCCGGATCTATCTGGCCGAGGGGAGGCTGGAGGAGGCCGGGCGGCTCTTCGAGCGCGCGCTCGAGTTCGACCCGGACTACATCCCCGCCCGGCAGGGTCTCGAGATCATTCGCGCGCGCCGCCAGCGGACCCTTTGAGGGGATTGCCCCGCCCGCGTTCGCCCGGCGATTTTTTCAAGATCAGGTCCTCGGGCGGGGCCGGGGCCCCGGCCTCCCCGGCAAGATGGGGGTGGGGCAGGTCCACCATCTCGGGGACGAAGAAAAGGCCGCCCGCCGCGATCGCCAGCCCCAGTCCCGCGATGGCGGCCCCCGGCGCGAGGAGCTCGAGGGCCGCCCTCCTTCTTTCCGGGGGGGGCGTCTCCGTCCGCTTCCGCGTGACCCAGCCCTGGTAGAACACCCCGGCGCCGAGGAGGGTGAGCGCCCCCCCGAAGAGGGCGACCGCCGCCCGCAGGAAGCCGGGCTCGACCGCGAGGGAGGCGAAGAGGGCGGCTTCTTCCCCGTGGGCAAGGGCATTTTCGGAAAGCAGAAAGAAGAAGAGCGGCGCCCCCGCGAGGGCGGCCGCCCCGCCGCGCCCGGAGAAGCGCCTCATGCTTCGCCTCGCCCGGCGCGTCACCGGCCCTCCGGCCCGCCGTCGCACTTGCACGCGTTCTTCGCCGCGGCGAGGGAGCGCTGCTCCGTGATCCAAAGGCGAAACTCCGGGGAAGCGCCCTTTGACAGGGAGGCCGCCCTGTCGAGCCAGGTGATCGCCTCGCCGAACTTCCCCGCGCGGCGGAGGAGCTCCCCGGCGATGTAGGCGATGTGGACGAGGTTTTTCTCGTTGGTTTCTTTGTCCTCGAACGCCTTCGCGAACCAGCCCGCCGCCCGCGCCCGCAGGCCGGCGAGGGAGGAAGTCCGCCCGCCTCCCGGATCGCCACTCCGCCGGAAATTTTTCAGGAAGTGGGTGGCCCGCAGGTAGGTCCAGGCGATGGCCTCGGGGGGCTGCCCGTGCCACTCGTAGATCCGCCCGGCCAGCTCGTAGCGCGCCCAGGCGGGGAGGGCGGCGGCGGGGACGCCCTTGATCAGGGGGCGAAGCTCCTCGCGGATGCGCCGCTTCAGGTCCTCGCCGAGCCGGATTCGGAAATCCTTCGCGTAGCCGCTGTAATAGTTTCCGGGACAGGTCCAGATGATCACCTTCCCGGCGTGCAGCCCGCTGGTTCGCCGGAAGAGGTCCCGGTCCGTTCCCACCGAGTTGGTGCTCATGACGGTGCGCGCGAAGAACCTCTCCCCGTCCACCGGGCAGGTGACCTCGACGCGGCGCAAGGTGGTCGCCCGGGCGGGAGGGGCGAGGGCCAGGCCGCCCGCGAGGAGGAGCGCGGCGGCGGGAATGAGGCGGTGAGATCGAAAGAAAACCATTGATTTGCCTCACGATTCGAGGGGCAGCGGCGGACCCGAGTCTACCACGCCGCCGGGCGGATTTCCGCCGCGAAACTGCGCGAATTTCCGGTTGTTGGCTTTCGGGCCCGCTCGGCTACATTCGGGGCGTGGCGAGGCCGGGGCGGAAGGGCCCCGGCGGGCGCGCGAAACGGAGGCCGGGGATGGCGGGCCTGGGAGTGGAATGGATCGGAACGGCGGCGGCGGGCGCGCTCGTCCTGGTGATGACGGCGGCCGGGGTGCTGGCCCGGCTCGTCTACTCCGAGCTGCGCGGCCGGATCGATCGCACCGATCGGGGCCTGACCCAGCGGACCGGCGCGATCGAGGGCGAGCTTCGCGCGCGCATCGAGCGGACCGAGGCGCGGATCGACGAGATACACCTCCGCTACGCAAGGCGGGACGATATCAGCCGAGAGCTCGAGGGTATCCGCAAGGCGTTCGCGGAGGTCTTCTCGGAGCTGCGCCGGGCGAACGAGGGAATCGCCGCCCTTCGCGGGGAGGCGGAGGGCCCCCCGCAGGGATAGGGGGGAGCCCCCCCCGCCGCGGCGGGACGAAAAAAAGGAGGCGTGGAAAGTGAACGATTTGGCGGCGGGCGTCCTGCGGGGCGATGTCCTGAAAACGCTTTACTACCGCGGGGCCTTCCAACGGGGCACCGGGGTGGGGAGCCTCATGCTCTGGAGCGCGCTCCGCGAAGCGGGCCACCACGAAGGGGGCGCGCCCCTCCCGCGGGAGACGCTCGAGCGCTTCGTGGACGAGCTGGCGGGGCGGGGTTTTTTGAAGAAGATCGTGCCGGGCGCGGTCGGGCGCCTGCTCACCGACTACGAGGTCCACCTCACCCGCAGGGGAAGGGGTCTCCTCGAAGGGGCGCTCCCCGAGGAGCCCGGCATCCTGGTGGGAGAGCTGTGATGGGCCGCTACAGGAAACTTATCCCCACCAAGGTCCAGCGGCACCGCGCGGAGGAAAAGGCGAACCCCATTCTGCTGGAAGGGGGCACCCTCCAGGAGGCCTGCGAGGCCTTCGAGGAGGCGACCGGGGAGCGCATCCACCTCTTCTCGATGGGCCGCCACAACCGGCGGATCCAGGAGGGCATCGAGAAGATGCAGCGGGTGGAGATCCTCGTGGACAAGATCATCGAGAAGAATCCCGGCGCGGGGGCGGCCTCTTATGCCCGGGGAATGCTCCTCGCCCAGGCGGCCGAGGCGGTGGCGGAGGTGACCCCCGAGGCCATGGCCAAGCTCGCCCCCGATCAGCTCGCCCGCATGGTGATCGCCCTCGAGCGCTCGCGGAACGATGCGGACAGGCTCCGCCTTCAGTTCACCAAAGGGTTCGAGACGGCGAAGCGGGCCATCCTCGCAAAAATGGCCGAGGACCTGCCCGATCACCCCGACCTGCTGGACGCCGTGCGCGAGGTGGCCGACCGGGCGGCGGCGGAGGAAGAGGCCAGAGCGGGCGTCCTCGAGCTCGACGAAAGTGGAAGGCCCATCGTGGTGCGGGAGGAGGGGGAGGGGTAAAATAAGAATGAGTAAATTATTAAAGAAGTTTCTTGCGATACCAAAAGATATCGTGCAATAATGTCTCCGGTTTTATAGAGTTGGAATTTGAGCTGCCAAATGAATTATACCGCCCCCTTCACACGGTGGTATTTTATTTATGCAGCGATGGTTCCATTCAAGAAAATTTCTGCGATGGTTCCGTTCCAGGAAATTTCAAGAATCCTGCGGACACATCGGGACGGTCGGCGTCGGCATTGGCTCAGCAATTTCTTCATTAGGGACGGTTGGCGCATTTAGTGTAATTTATTTATTGGCGCATGGTTTTCGTTTGTTGGGAACTCGTAAGCGAGACCGGCGACGGGTTGAAGAGGTCGTACTTAGAGCTGCATATTTACATTTCTTTGGGCGTGTTTCAGGCTATCGATTATCCATATTACAGCAGCCAAATTACAATTCAGAATTTATTGTTCCAACTTGTCGATGGCAGCTAGGTGACGAATCTGACTGGTCTTCACAGGCTCGGTTCCGCAAAGGATATTTTATTTCCGGTTTGGCGTGGGAACGTCCGCTTGAAATCTTTCAATGGCCCACAGAGGGTAAATTTGGCCCTTTCGATTCCAGGAAAGCATTTGAGAATTATTATACAAAAGAGTTGAAATTTGCTCAAAAAGATGCCTCCAGAATAAGTAATTCAATGCAAGAAATTCGTTCCATTCTCTGCATTGGATTGGTAGATAGTAGCGACAGATTTCTAGGCGTTTTGAGTATCGATAGTTGGGTTACAGATTCTATTTCGGAAGTTATTACTAGCGAGGAGTTGTTTACCTGGATGGCTGTTATTTCAAGTTCCCTGGAAACATGAGATTTTATTGAAGTTACGCCCCATATGTGGGGAAAGAGAAAGATGCCAAAGAAAAGCGAAATCGTCATTCGTAACAAATCAGATAAAGTGCCGAGTATAACTCTAAAGAAAACTGAAATCCGCGGTACAAAAGTTTACTCTTCTGGCTCAGTTGCAGAGGGATTTAAAACTGTTCGCAATAGCATCACACGGAAGGCAAAATCGACGTAAAGTGGCGGGTCTTCCGAATTTTGCGCCTTCGCCCTAATTCTTGGAACAACTTCGATGGTGAAACCTGCAGCGCGTAGAGAGGTATCTGGATCTTTTCACGAAACCCTCTAGATTTGCCGGATATGTCTTTTCTTCATGACTTAAGATGATTTCCGAACAATTCGAGCCGATTCATTCCCCCCCCCTCAGCTCAACTCCACCCGCACGCCCGCGCCGCTCTCGGCGGCGAGCTCCATGGCGAGGTGCCCCGCGATCAGATCCTGAAAGGCGAGCCCGGTGCCGTCGAAGAGGGTGATCTCCTCGGCGGACGCCCTTCCCTTTTTCTTTCCCGCCAGAATTTCGCCGAGCTCGGCGTGGATGTCCGCCTCCGACATCAGGCCCTGGCCCACCGGGTGCTGGGTGTCCCCGATGGTTGTGGCCTGGGCGATGTCGTCCACCACCACGCGCGCCCGGGGGAAGAGGGCGGCCTCCACCTCGTTCTTCCCCCGGGTGTCGGTCCCGAAGGCGCTCACGTGGGTCCCCGGCCCCACCCAGCCGGCCCGGAGGACGGGCGCCTTGGCGGGCGTCGCGGTCACGATGATGTCCGCCCCGCGCACCGCCTCCTCCGGCGAATCGAAGGTCTCGACCTCGATGCCCTTCGCCCGGCAAATCCCTGCAAAACGCTCCCGGCTCTCCTCGATGACGTCGAAGGCGCGCAGCCGCTCGATGGGGCGGACGTGGCAGAGCGCCCCGGCCTGGCCCGTCCCCTGGGTGCCGCAGCCGAGGACGGCCGCGGTCCGGCTGTCCCCGCGCGAGAGCTCTCGCGCCGCCAGGGCGCCCACCGCGGCGGTGCGGATGGTGGTGATGTGGTTTCCGTCCATGAGGGCGGTCGGAAGGCCGGTCGCCGGGTCGAACATCACCGTGGTGGACTGGTGGGCGGTCAGCCCCCGCGCCGGGTTCCCCAGCCAGAAGCCCCCCGCCTTGAGCCCGATCACCTCCTCGTCGGTGAGGTAGCCCGACTTGATGCCGAAAATCCCCCGGTGGGCGGCGACTTCCTCGCGCACCACGGGATAGGCCACCGTCCGGCCCTCGGCGAAGGCGACGAAGGCGCGCTCGATGACGGGGAGGATGACCTCCAGGGTGAGGAGTTCTTCCACCTCCCGCCGGTTCAGGATCAGCACCTCGGCCACGGCCGCTCCTTATATAGAGGTATGTATATGTAGAGGCATGATCGGGACGGCCCGAACATAATGGGGCCGCGGGGGGCCGTCAAGCGGGGCCGAAATCCGCCGGTTGTGAACCCATCACTCCCGGTGCGTGAACGGGTTCACAAACGGGCGGTTTTCGGCGGACGAGTGCTGCGGGAGGATGTAATATAATTCCGAAAGATAGTAAGCGGTTGACTTACGGAGACATCGGACAAGGCGGGGGGATTCGGGACCCCCATCGGGAGGAAAGATCATGCTGCGCCACCTGCGCTCCTTCATAATCGGCTTCGCCCTCTTCGGGCTGATCGGCGCCCTGGCGCTCTTCGGCGCCGGGGGGGATTCCCACCCCTTCGGCCCGAAGGCCGCCGCGGCCCAGGGCGCGACGGCGAGCGCGCTGGGCGGCCTCAACGCGGCCCACGCTTCCGCGACGGGAAGGGCCAACGCCGCGCCCAACTCCATGGTGGGCCAGATCGCGACTTATGAGGATGCGGTCCTCTCCGGCGAGGATCCCGCGGCGGCGGCCGAGGCATCCTTCGGCGAGGCCCTCACCGATGCCGTGATCGGGGCGGTGAACGCGCTGCTCGGCATTGATTCTGAAGATCCGGGTGGCGGCGATCCGGGCGACAGCCCTGGGGGGGGCGGCGGCTCAGGCGGCGGCGGAAATTCTGGCGGCGGGCCCGTCGTGCTCCATGGGGAGAGCGTGAACTAGGCCCCCGGGGCCGGAGACTGTCCCGGCATTTTGATGATGACGCGGGGCGCCCGCCCCCGGGAGCGTGTGCCGGGGGCGGGCGCTATTTTTTCAGCTTGAAGCGGCCTTCGAGGCCCGCGCCGTCATCAGGCCCCAGAGCCAGCTGACCTTGTAACTATCGATGTTTTCCAGGGAAAACCCCGCTTCCTGCAGCGCCTCCGCGCACGCGCGGGTGCCCATGGCCCGCCTGTGCGCCCGGTTGGAGAGGGTCAAAAAAGCGTCGCAGAGCTTGCAGCTGAGGTAGTCGTGGCACCAGTCGGTGAGGACGAGCCGCCCGCCCGGGCGGAGGACGCGCCGGAACTCGGCGAGCGCCCGCGCGGGCCGCGGGCAATAGTGAAGGGCGTTGCACGAGGTGACGATGTCGAAGGAGGCGCCGGGGAAGGGCAGGCGCTCCGCGTCGGCCTGGATCAGCGGCGGCGCCCGACCCGCGAGCTTTCCCTTCGCCACCCGCAGCATCTCGCCGCTGAGGTCGGCCCCCCAGCACGCGAGCCCGGGCCAGCGCTCCCGCAGGCGGAGGATCAGGTTTCCCGTGCCGCAGCCCGCGTCGAGGATCCGCTCCCGGCCCGAGACCGAGATTCGCCCGAGGGTGGCCGCGACCGTCGCCTCGTTGAAGGAGGACCATCTCCTGTCGTAGCGGGCCGCGAGGCGGGAGTACTCCCGCCGGACGGGGTCGCGGGTCACGTTTTGCGCCCCCACCCTTCGGTCTAGGCGGGCTTGCGGGCGCGGTAGTTGATGCCCAGGGTGCCGAAGGCGGCGGCGCTGGAGTCCTGCGGCGCCCCGGCGAAGACATCCTTCCGCCAGGTGATCTCGAAACCCTCGAATCCGGCCTGGGTGACGACCGATTCCAGCTCTGCCTCCAGCAGAGCCCCCGCGATTCACCCCGTCCAAAGATCGATGTCTTCTTTCGCCTCCTCGGGAACGGGCTTTTGCACCAGGATGTCGGCGATCTGGATCCGCCCCCCCGGCTTGAGCACGCGGTGCAGCTCCCCGAACACCCGGTGCTTGTCCGGGCAGAGGTTGAGCACGCCGTTGGAGATGACGGCGTCGGCCCACCCGTCCGGGACGGGCAGCTCCTCAGCGAAGCCCTCTTTGAATTCCAGGTGGGCGAGACCGCTCCCGGCGCCGCCGCCGCGGGCCTTTTGGAGCATCTCCCGCGTCATTTCCACCCCGATGACGCGGCCGGAGGGCCCGGTGAAGCCCGCGGCGAGGAAGCTGTCGAAGCCTGCCCCGCAGCCGACGTCCACGACGCGCTCGCCGGCCCGGATCCCGCCCAGGGAGAATGGGTTGCCGGTGCCCGCCAGCGACTCGACGGCGCTCTCGGGGAGGCTCTCCAGCCAGGTTTCTGGATATTCGAGAATTGCCGCCAGCACTCTTCCGGTGTGGAAGTGGAACCCCTTGTGGGGGTCGCCCGCCACCTCGGCGTACTCCTGCCGGGCCGCTTCCCGGAGGCCCGAAACGTTCACTGCCGGTATGGAGACTTTTTCGCTCATCGCGCGCCCTTTCAAAAATTGGATTAGTACGTGCCGATTTCCCGCAGCCTCGACTTCAGCTCGCGCCCCTTCTCCCTCGCCGCGTCTGAAGGGTCCAGCTCGGCGGCGATGGCGATGGCGTCGTTGTAGTAGCTCTCGGCCACCTCCACCGAGTGCAGTTCCATCGCCTTCTCTCCCGCGCGGGCCAGGAATTCGAAGGCTTTCCCGGGCTGGTTGCCGCTCTTGTAGTGGTGGGCCAGAACCTCGAAGTGCTCCTCCAGGCTGTCCCGCTTGAGCTCCTCGATGGCGGCGGCGATCCGGGTGTGGAGCTCGCGGCGGCGCTGAACGAGCAGGCTGTTGTAGGCCACGTTCTGGGTGAGGACGTTCTTGAACATGTACTCCAGCTCCGGGAAGAGGTTCTTTTCCGTAATCAACTCCGAATGCTGGAGGGACTGGAGCGAGGGCTCCAGCTGGTGGGCCGGATCGGCGATCTTCTCCAGGACGGCGAAGGGGAACTCGCGGCCGATCACGGCGGCCAGCTGGAGGGTGTGCTTCAGGGGATCCGCCAGCCGGTCGATGCGGGCCATGATGACGTCCTGGACGGTGGCGGGCACCTGCGCCTTCGCCCCGGCGCCCACCATGCGGCAGGCGTTTTTCTCCGTCCGGATCCACCCGGCTTCCCGCAGCTCCAGGATGAGCTCCTCCAGGAAGAAGGGGTTTCCCTCGCTCTTGGCCTGGACGAGCTCCTTCACCTCCCGGCCCACCTCCGGGACCTCCAGCACGCGGTGGATCATCTCGTCGCTCTCGGCGGGGGAGAGCGGCTCGACGGGAATCCGAAGGTAGCTCGAGCTCGTCCCCCAGGGACACCGGTATTCCGGGCGGTGGAGCGCCAGGACGAGGAGCCGGTTCTTGGGAACGCTCGCGCTCAGGTAGTCGAAGGACTCCTCGGAGATCTTGTCGATCCAGTGGATGTCCTCCAGGATGACCACGACGGGCTTCTCCTGGCTCTCGCCCACGAACATGGCCTTCAGCCCGTCGAAGCTCTCCCGCTTGCGATCCTCCAGGCTGATGCCCTGCAGCAGATCGTCCTTCACCCGGATGGAGATGATGTTGCTGAGATAGGCGATGACGTATTCGAGCCTTTTTGTGATGTCCAGCCCCTCGTGGTGACCCCACGAGACCCACCGGCTTCAGGCCGATGTCACCTTCTCCCGGATCTTGACCTCGTTGTCGGCGTCCGTGATGCCGCAGTAGCCTTTTATGATCTGGGCGACGGGCAGGTAGGGGGTGGCATGGCCGTAGGAGGGGCAGTAGGCCTCGAAGAGGGTGATGTCCTCGCCGCGGAGGCGCTTCTTGAACTCGTGCGCCAGGCGGGACTTGCCGACCCCGGCCTCGCCCACCAGCGAGACGATCTGGCCGTGGCCCTCCTTGACCTTGGCGAAGGCGGTCATGAGGTGGCCGATCTCCGCGTCCCGGGCCACCAGGGGGGTGAGCCCGCGCCGCGCGGCCGCCTCCATGCGCGAGCGCACCGCCTTGGGCCGGATCGCGCCGTAGACGGCCACCGGGGTTTTCTTCCCTTTCACCTCGATCGGCCCGGCGTGGGAGAACTCGAAAAAATCCTTCGTCAGGCGGTGGGTGTTCTCGCTGACCAGCACGGTGCCGGGCTCGGCGGCGGCCTGGAGGCGGGCGGCCAGGTTCGTGGTGTCCCCCGCGGCGGTGTAGTCCATCCGCAGGTCGTCGCCGATCTTGCCGACCACCACGGTGCCCGTGTCGATGCCGATGCGCATCTGAAACGCCGCGCCCTCCCCGCCCGGGAAATCCGCGCCTTGTTCGCGGAGCGCCTCCTGGCGGAGCGCCCCCTGGATGCCCAGGGCCGCCCGGATGGCGCGCTGGGGCGCGTCCTCGTGGGCGACGGGCGCGCCGAAGAGGGCCATCACCCCGTCCCCGGTGAACTGGTTGATGGTCCCCTCGAAGCGGTGGATCTCGCGCATCAGGATCTCGAAGCAGCGGTCCATGAGGCCGTGGACCTCTTCCGGGTCCAGCTGCTCCGAGAGCCCGGTGAAGCCGCAAACGTCCGCGAAGAGGACGGTCACCTGCTTGCGCTCTCCCTCGATGGCGCCCCGGGAGGTCAGCACTTTTTTGACCAGGTGCGCGGGGGTGTAGCTGGGGATCCGGCTGGCGAAGGCTTCCGCCCGCGCCTCCAGGCCCGGGGGAGGGGAAGCGGCGGGGGCGGGGGATTCGAGAGCCCCTCCGCATTGGTCGCAAAAGGCGGCGCCCGGCCGGGCGGCGTTTCCGCAGTGGGGGCAGGATCGCTCTAACCTGGCGCCGCACTGATCGCAAAAGTGCGCTCGATCCCGGTTTTCATGCTGGCAGGCGGGACATTGCACGGCGCGCTTCCCCTCGGGAACGGGCCGCCCCCCGGCCCGGCGCCGCGCGAAAGGCCTTGGGACGCCCGTTTCCCGGAAATCTCACAAATCCCCGGCTCGCCCTATCGTCCGGCGATTATACCAAAATCCAATTCTGCCATGCTTTTTCCTCTGAATCGAACCCGGGGAAACGCCTTCCCGGCAAAGAGATGCCAAAAGTTTAAATCGGTAGAACTTTCCCGCGCATAATTGTGTTATTTTTTAGGTATATTCATTCTTTATACGGAGTTTTGAAAACCGCCCGGCGATTCATGCGGTTCGGGCGCGGGCCCGGCGCCGCCCTGCAAGGGGCCGCGCCCGGCGTTTCCCCAGAGGCCCGCGGCGGGACGGGAAGCCCGGTATCATCCGCCCCCCCGCCCGGAGGTCACGGCGTTGGCTGACGATAAGCTTCAGGTCATCGTTATCGAAGAGATGGGCCAGTTCCGCAGCGTGCTCTTGAAGATGCTGCACCGGTCGGGGTTCGAGGTCCTGCGCGATATCGTCACCGAAAACGACGCGATGGAAAGCCTCCTCAAGACCCGCGTGGACGTCATCCTGTGCAACTGGGAGGCCCCCGAGAGAAACGGCATAAAGCTCCTCCGCTTCGTCCGGGAGAACTCCGTCACCGAGAACGTGCCGTTTCTGCTGACAAGCGACGGCCTCGACGAGGATCAGATCGCCCATGCGGCCGAATTCGAAGCCGACGGCCAGCTGATCACCCCGCTTTCCCAGAAGAATGTCGAGGACATGATCAACGCCGTCCTCCTCCGGCGGGAGTACTCGGCGGAAACCGTCGTCCGGCTCGCCCGGGGCGGCGCCTTCCTGGACATCGGCGTCCCCGACGAGGCCGTTGAAGAGATCAGCGCCGCCCAGGAGATCGACCCCAAGTCGCCCCGCGTCTGGACGAAGACGGGCGAGCTCTACGAGGTCATGGGCGAGGGCCGCAAGGCGAAGTCCTGCTACCAGGAGGCGGTGAAGGTGGACGAGAATTACACCAAGGCCTACGACCGCATCGGGGACATGCTCCAAAAGGAGGGCAAGACGGACGCGGCGCTCGCGGCGATCAAGCGCGCGACCCTCCTCAGCCCCCGCAACCCCGATCGCCAGACGCGGCTGGCCAAGGCGCACATCTCGAAGGGAAACGTGGAGGAGGCGCGCGAGGCGATCGAGGCCGCCGTTTCCCTGAACCCAGACGAGGGCGACCGGGGCGCAGCCGTCGCCGAGTTTTTCCTCGAAAACGGCCGCGCCGACATCGCCGAGACGGAATTCGCGGCCGCGCTCGAGGCCAATCCCGACAACATCCACTACTACAACCGGCTCGGAATCGCCTTCCGCCAGCAAAAGAAATACAATGAGGCCATCCAGAACTACCGCCAGGCCCTCTCCGTCGCGCCGAACGATGCGGTCCTCTACTACAACATGGCCCTCGCCCTCTTCGGGAGCGGCGACGCCTACCAGGCGACCTCGACCCTGCGCCGGGCCATCGTGCTGAACCCCGACTTCCAGGAAGCCAAGGACGCCCTCAAGAAGCTCGAGTCCGCCTCCTCTCTGCGATAGGGGCGGCCCGCGGGCGGGCTCTTGCCGGCTGAAGAATCCGGAACATCCCGGTTTCATTGACTGTCCCGGCGAATGGGGCGGGTCTCCCCATGCCGGGGGAGGGTCTCCCCATGCCGGGGGGGCCGCGAAGTTGGGTAGTGTCCTAATTTGATTATTTGGCCTTAGTTGGCCAAGACAATGATCTCGCCCGTCATACTTGGTGGATGCTCGGAACAGACGATCCTGAAGACGCCTGCCTTGTCCGCGACGAAGGAAACCTCCGTCAACTTTCCACGTTTGATCGAAAACGGCTTTTTCGCATACCTCTCGATGGACACGGTGTGTTTTGAGCCGTTGATGCCAAGAATCTTGAGCGTCACCTTTTCACCCTTGTTCACAATGACTTGGGTGGGGTTAAAGATGTAGGTCGACACTTGCCACTTGCCCGCTTTGCTCGGCGGCTTGATGATGTAGCCACCTCCCTTGGGAAGGGTCTTGCCCGGAAACGGCTCTTTGCTCGCAGAGGTTGTTCCTTTGGGCTCCATGGCCTGCATGTAGATGACCCTCTCGGCCGCCCCGGCCAAAGACACCCACCCGGCCAAGAGACCCCCCCCAAAAAACAATCGCCAACGCTGGAACTCGAAACATTATTTTCGTCATTGTTTGGCCTCCTGCTCGCGCATAATTTTTGTTAAACTAAATTTATTTTTAGATTAACCTAAATATACGACATGCAAGAATGGATTTCAACCCATATTCACCCTTTGACCTTTTGAAAGACGATAGCCGCCCTTAGTCGAATCAGGACTATTTGCTTGATGCATGGACCCGCCAGGGATAGATATTCGCGAAAATGGTTAAATTAGAAGGGAAAACCCTGATCAATATTTTTCTTGAATTACCAAACTTGAATATGTAAGTGTTGCTTTTGAACCACTAATGGGGAAATGCCCTTTTCGGATCGGGTCCGAGGGGGCATTTCTTATTGTGTATATTGAAATTCAAATGAAGAACCTTTTTCGCACCCTACCCCTAAAAAATTCAAATTGACCCACTACCCGAAAATGCGCGAATTTCCGGTCGTTGGCTTCCGGGGCCCCGGCCCTAGACTCCCTCCCGGGGAGCGGCGCGAAGTGCCTCCCCGGGGAGGGTGGCCTTGGATCGGATCGGGGAAAAATCGTTTCATTTCCAGCAAAAGAAAACCGGAGAAGAAGTGTTCGATTCCCTCGCGGGGGGGAGGCCGGTCTTCGGGGCGGGGCGGCTCTCCTTCCCCGCCTTTTTGGAGCGGGAGATCCGCACCGACGCCGGGCGGTTCGGCTTCGCCGGGCGGGAGGCCCTCCGCGAGGCGACGGCCCATCTGGAAAAGGTGCTCCGCCTCGGCCTGCCGGGCCGGACGCTGACCCTCCTCAAGGGGACCCAGATCGGGATGACCACGATCGCGGTGGGCCTCGCGATCTACTGTGCGGCGCGCCTGCGGCTGAACGTGGGCTATTTCCTCCCGGACCAGAATTTCGCGGACCGCTTCGACGACACCCGGGTGAAGCCCGCCCTGCGCGGCCGCCTCGCCCGGGCCATGCGGGACGGCCGCTACAAGGGGGTCTCCCCCAAGGGGCTGAAGGAGTTCCCGGGGCGGGGCGGCTCGCGCTTCCTCTACATCCTGGGCCTGCGCGATGTCGGCAACGCCATCTCGATGCCGATGGACGTCCTCATCCGGGACGAGGTGGACGACATCCCCCCCGAAACCTGAAGTGGTCGAACGACCGGCTCGACGCCTCGGGGCTCGCCCTCACGGTGAACCTCGCCATGGGGCGGACGCCCGGGGCGGGAATTCACGCGATGTACCTGCGCGGGGACCAGCGGGTCTGGCGCGTTCCCTGCCCCGGATGCGGGGAGGAGACCGTCCTGGAGGAGGGCTGGCCCCGGGTGATGCGGGAGGCGGCGGCCGGCGCCCTCGCCTGCCCCGCCTGCGGCGGCGCCCTCGCGCGGGGGGCGGGGCGGTGGGCCGCCCAGAACGCGGAGGCCGCCGCCCCCGGCCACCGGAGCTACCGCATCTCCCAGCTCGCGGTCGGGGCCGTCCGCCTCGGGCGGATCGCGGAGAAGTGGCGCGCGGCGGCGAGCCCGCGCGAGCGTGCGCGGTTCCGCTGCTCGAGCCTCGCCCTTCCCGAGGCGGGCGACCTCCAGTCCATCGGGGCGGACCTCCTGGGGCGGCTGCGCGGGGCGGAGCCCTTCTTCATGGAAGATGCCGAAGCCGGGGGGGCCGGGCCGTGACCGCCCCCCGCTTTTGCGGCATCGACACCGGGGAGCGCTGCGCCCTCGCGGTGCGCGAGCGGGTCTCCGGCCAGGGCCCCGTCCGCTGGGTCTATTTCGAGGCCCCCCCATCGACCGGCTCGCCGCGCGCTGCGCCGACCTCTTCGGGCGGCTCGGGGTCGAGGCCGCCGTCATCGACGGGGGGCCCTTCACCCAGACCGCCCGCGAGATGCACGACCTCCTCCCGGAGGGCTGCTTCATCTGGCGGCACACCCCGGGCGAGATGGCCGTCAAGCGCGTCGCCTTCCTCGGGGTCGAGCGCGGCCATGTGCGCCTGAACCGCGAGGAGCTGCTCGAGCGGATTGTGGAGGAGTTCCACGGGGGCCCGGCGCGGTCCGCCTTCCCGCCCCCCGGGACGCGGCCGAGGAAGCCCTCCTCGCCGAGGTGGACGCCCACCTCATGAACCTCAGGGTGCGGCCGCGGGGAGGGGGAGGGGGAGGGGGGCGCGCGCTTCGAGCGCAACGAGAATCACTTCGCCTTCGCCTACGCCAAGCTCGCCGAGGAGCTCGCCCGCGCCGAGGGGATCCTCACCGCGCCCGCCGGGGGGTACACCGAGGGCGGCTCGGCCCCCGACTGGGGGGCGGACCCGGCGAGCTACGCCCGCCGCCGGACGCGCAGGTGGCGGCGGTAGGGACCCCTTTTTTCCCAGCGGCCCGCCGTTTATTTGGCGCGCCCCATTCCGCGCCCGCGCGCTTTTTCTCCGGTTCGCCGAATACCGCCTGAAAACCGGCCTTCCTGTGATCGCCCTCACACCCCCCGCGTGTCGCGGCTCACTTTCCCCCCGCCCGGCGGACCGCATCTTGCAACATCTTGGGTGGTGTGCAGGAAGAAAGATTCGCGCTCACGGCAAACGCAAGGAGAGTGGAGAAAATGGATTCCCCGATTCCCGGAGATGAGGAAGAAAACGGCCGCCGCATCCTCGTGGTGGATGACGACCCCGATACGCGCGAATTCCTCGGCGAGGCCCTTCGCGCCCTCGGCCACCGCCATGTCACCCTCGCCGGGGAAGGCTTTTCTGCCCTCACCCACCTGGAGGAGGGGCTGGCGCGGGAGGAGCCCTTCGGCCTCGTCCTGACCGACCTGCGGATGCCCGGGATGGACGGCCTCACCCTCCTGCGCTGGATCCGGGGGCACGCCGATCTCGGGCCGACGCCCTGCGCCGCCATGTCGGGCACCGGCCGGGGCGATGTCCGCGCGGCGCTCGCCGCCCTCGGCGTCCCGGCATTCCTCCAAAAACCCTTTGAACTTAAGGACCTCGCCGGCGCGATCGGCGAGGCCCTCGAAGAGACCAAATCGGCGGGCGCTCCCACACCCCTGGCGTGACCGCCGGCCCGGGGGCGCCGCCCGCCCCGCAAAAAACTCCCCCCCCGCCCGGGTGATTCACGGAAACCGCGGCGGCGGGCATGAAACCCGCCCCTGTCTCCCGGCCCGCAAGAAATTTCCCCCGCGCCCGAACCCCCCCGAATTTCCGGTAGTTGGCTTTCGCCAAGTCTGGGCCAGGCTCCCCGGTAGCGGGGCCGTGCCGGGCGTTTGCGCGGAGTTGGGTGGTGTCCCATTTAGAAATTCCACAAATATCAACCAGAAACAAGATGAATTGGCATGCAATGTGCTCAAACAATGTGTGTGAAATTGGACATTTTAATGAAAATAATGGTCGCTTTTTGTCTCATTTGGGTTAAATTATACTGAGAGGGGTTCACTTACTGTTGAAAGCCTTGGCCGCTTATGGTGTAGTTCAGCGATTGATGAGAACTTGCCATTGTGTTATTAACTCCCGCTTTGGTGCCGATAGGTACCTATAGGGTTTTGTTAGGGTTTTGTGCGTTTAATTGCGATCGGACGCATTATTCCAACTGGAGGGATTCCATGAACCTGCCACTCCTATTCACTATTAGGGAAAAGGTTTCTGGGAAGGGCTTTGTGGCTGACATCACTGCTATGGGCCGAGTTTTGGCCGTTAAAGAAGAAGCCGGAACCTGGATTTATGGTGTTACCCCCGGAGGTCTTTCGGCGGGCGGAAAAACAGGGGGAGAAGCGTATCTAAACTTCAAAAAAGCTTTTATTTCGGTTCTCTATGATATCGCCTATGGTTCGGAGGATTTTAGCGAATTCAGCCGAGAGGTGGAATCCTTCTTCTGTGACGAGTGCGAAGCAACTCTCAGGGAATGGAAGGCCGCAGTAGAAGAGGTAAGGGAATCCAATCATTCTGTGGAAGGGTTGCCCAAACTGCCCGCAGATAGGTCAAACCAAGTAGAGGTATTGGAGATCACCAAGCCAACGCCCGAGATGAACATCATTGAAGAACAAGAGCAAGCCTTGGCTGCCTGACAGTGTCTTCGTTTGGCACTGTAAGTCTCGATAAGATCGTCGATATGCTGAACGAATGTGCCCCAGGGCATACGATGAGCCTCAAGCCACATAACTACTGGGTATATTACAACGATAAGAGCTTTCGTCACCTCCCCAATGGTGGTCATGGCAAAAGCCTCAGCAAAATTGAGGTCGAGGTAGGTATTCTTCGTCAGATGGTCCGCCAACTCAATATCGAAGAATGTGCCCAAGGCCATTTCCCAATCCTAGTTAAAAAGTCCGCGTCAAAGAAGAAAAAGCAAAAGTAAATAGTTTTTTCAAATCTTTTTCATTTCTGGATCATTTCCTCTATCCCCAAAATGTGATCAGCAATACCCGCCCCTGTCTCCCGGCCCGCAAGAAATTTCCCCTACCCCCGCCATCGCCTCCTCCGCCTTCTCCAGCCTGAAGGTCATCTCCATATCGCGGTATATGTCCATCGCGGCGGTGAGCTCCTCTCGGCCCTTCTCCTCCCGGCCCGTCCGGCCATAGAGCGCCCCGAGGCCCTTCCGGCAGTGGGCTTGGAGAGGCCGCATGCCGAGTTCTTCAGCCAGCGCGAGGGCCCCCCGGTAGTGGTCTTCGGCCTTTTCGGCGTCGAGGGCGTCGGGGTGGGAGTGAATCTCGCCGAGGAGGCGGAGAGACCATGCTTCGTTCCCACGCTCTTTGCGCTCGCGGGAGAGCTCAAGCGCGCGAGTGGCGTGCATGGCGGCTTCATCCGGGCCCGGCCTGCAGGTGCTCTTCTACCTGCCAAGCGACATGAAGCGAGTGCCAATGGAGCGCTCCGACGGATTCGGATTCCTTCTCGCCCTGCTCCAGAAATGACAGACCTTCGGAATGTCTCCCGGCTAGGGAATAGGCGCGGCCAAGACGGCTCTCGGCATCAACCTCGATGAGCAACCGCGCTGGGGGTAGGCATGAGCCGGAATTCACATTTCAACTGAAATGGCGACTTCTGTGGCTAGTGACCTTCTTCGACCTCGATGATCTCGTCCGCAACGTTACCGTGGGCCTCGCGGTGCACGGCCACGGCCGCTTCTTTGTTCGGGGCCTCAATCAAGCAGAAGACCTTGCCGGTGCCTTCGTCGAACCAATACCTTAGGTACTTGACCCCGTACTTGTGCTGAACTTCGAGGTCCTGCCGGTGGGCCGCGGCGGCCGTCAAGCCCTTGATTTTGTTATGAATATCAAGGAAAAGGGGCATCTCGCGGTTCCTTCTTCTCGCAAATACCATCGTCGACGTGAACAACGGAGGCGTGACGCAAAAATCCTCGCCGGGTACCCCCAGCGGGGACGGGCAGTTAAAAGAGGGTTCCATGTAAGTTTATTCGAACCCGGGGGAGGCCGTCAAGAAAGTGGATTTTCGCGACTGGTCCGCCCGCAGGGGCGCTTCATCCCGCCTCGGCGAGCTCCGCTTCCGCCCGGGGCAGCCAGTGAGACATCCCCATGGAGCGGAAGAGCTCGACCGCTGCGCACAGTTCGGCCCGGGCCTGCTCCGCCCGCTCCACCCGGCGGTAATGGGAGCCTGAGCTGAGGAGGCAGAGCGCCAGCAGGGGGCGCATCCCCAGGTCCTCGGCCAAAGGATGGGCCTGACGATAGTGGTCTTCTGCCTTCTCGGCGTCCGGGGGATCACAACGCGAGGCGATCTCGCCGAGGAGCCGGAGGGCCCACGCCTCATGGCCCCGCTCCTTGTGCCTGCGGGAGAGTTCCAGGCTCCGCTGGGCAAATTGACTCGCCTCGTCCAGCCGCCCGGCCAGCAGATGGGCCTCGCCCAGCCAGGCAGTCCGGAGCGACTGATGGATCATGAGTTTAGTAGCAGCGGCTTCTTCCACAGCCTTCTCCAAGAGGGGCAGAGCTTCCGACAGCCGCCCGCCGCGCGCATATGCGGCGCCCAAGGGCGATGCAATAAGCGGGAACAACTGCGGGATGTCCGCTGCCTGCGCACAGGCCAGGCCATCCTCGAGCACGGGAATGGCTTTAGCGTAATCCCCTTTGAAGAAATATAAGAACCCAAGGCCGAACTGCGCTACAGCGATGCTGTACGGGTGATTTGCCCCTTCGGCGATCAGGACCGCTTCTTCAGCGCACACGACTCCTTCGGCGAACTTTCCCTCCTCGGCGAGGCATAGGACCAGCCCGGTGCGAGAGAGCACGGAGGCGATGCCGGGCAGGTCGAAGCGTTCGCGGGTCAGGTCGCCTTCCAGCATTGCCACGTTCCGCCCAAACAACTCCTCCGCCCGAGGATAATCCCCCAACGCATGGCAGGCCAGGCCAACGCGGAGGCTGGCCATCACTTCCAGGCCGAAATTCCGATAATTCGCCGCCGACGCCAGGTCGCGCTGGCCCAACTCAATGGTTTGCATATGATCACCCGTCCCCCAGATATCGGGGGACATGCTGAGGACCGGGCGAAAATACTTGGACGCCTTGCTCCAGACCTCACCCCGAACAAGGTGGTGGGCGAGCGTATCGAGGTGTTCGCTCAGGCGGTCAGGGTAGACCCTCTCATATACTTCGATCACCAGCGCGTGGAGGGCCCGTTTGGTCTCTTGGACCAGACTCCCGTAAGTCACCTCGTGTATCAGGGCGTGCTTGAAGGTGAATTCGCGCTCCGGAAAAAGGTTCGTCTCGTAGAGGAACTCGGAAGCCTGTAGGGCCGAAAGGCCCCGGTTCAGCTCTTCCTCGGACATCTCGGCAATAGCTGCGAGCAAAGGATAAGACATATGTGTTCCGATTACAGAGGCTGTCTGAAGCAGGCGTTTTTCCTCAGGCGGAAGGCGGTCCATGCGGGCGGCGAGAATCGCCTGAACGGTGGAGGGCACCTGTATCTTGGAAACCTCCTCCGTCAGCAGATAGGCGCCGGGAGCCCCCACCAGGGCTTCGCTCTCAATGAGGGTCTGGACGGATTCTTCGAGATAGAAGGGATTTCCCTCGGTGCGCTCGATGAGGAGCTTCTTGAGCGGGTCCAAGGCAGGATCCCCGCCGAGAATAGCGGCCAGAAGCTCCGCCGCTCCCTCCGAGGAAAGCGGGTCGAGGCGAAGCCTCGTGTAGAAGCTCATGTTCGCCCATCCGTGCTCGTACTCGGGCCGGTAGTTGACCAGCAAAAGCGCCCGCGCACCCGGCAGGCTTTCGATCAGAGAGTCGAGCAGCGCCTGCGTCTCGGTATCTATCCAGTGAAGGTCCTCGAATACGAGGCAGAGCGGCTGGACCTTCGCCTCGCGGAGAAGGAGACCCTTCACGCCGTCGAGAGTCCGCTGTCTCCGCTGGGGCGGGTCGAGATTCGTCCAGCCTTCGTCCTCAATCGGCACTTCGAGAAGAGAGAGAACGGGGGGAATCGCCGGCGTGAGCGATTCATCGAGGGTCAGGACCTTGCCCGTCACTTTTTCCCGGATACGGCGGTGGTCGTCAGAATCCTCGACCGAGAAATAGGCTTTCAAGAGATCGATGACGGGCTTGTAGGCCGTCGCCTTGCCGTAGGAGACCGAACCGCTCTCGATGACCATCCAGTCTTTCGTTCTGTGCGAGCGGGTGAACTCCCAGTAGAGGCGCGATTTGCCTACGCCCGCCTCGGCGACAGTGGCAAAGATCTGCCCATGTCCTTCTTCTGCCTTGTTGAGCGCGCCCTGAAGGTCTTCAAGTTCGTTCCGGCGTCCCACGAACTTGGTGAGACCGCCCGCGGCGGTGGCCTGAAAGCGCGTCCTGCCCGAGGTCGCGCCCGTTAGCTCAAAGACCTCGACAGCCTCGCTCATCCCCTTAATGGGGACCGGGCCCAAGGGCTCGGCCTGAATGAACCCCTCGGCGAACCGCAGGGTGTCGGCTGTAAGCCTAATGCTGCCGGGCTGGGCCAACTGCTCCATCCGGGAGGCGAGGTTCACCGTCTGGCCCACGGCGGTGTAGTCCATACGGAGGTCCGAGCCGATGGCCCGCACCACGACCTCGCCGGAGTTGAGCCCCACGCGGATGTGCACCTCGACGCCGTGCTCCCTGCGGGCTTCCTCAGCGAAGGACTTGATCGAATTCTGGATGGCGAGGGCGGCATAGCAGGCGCGGAGCGCGTGGTCTTCGAGCGCCAGCGGCGCGCCGAACAGCGCCATGATCCCGTCGCCCATGACCTGATTGACTGTGCCCTCGTAGCGGTGGACAGCTTCCATCATCCGGGTGAGGACAGCATCCAAGAGCGCCCTCGCGTCCTCGGGGTCGCGGTCGGCCAGAAGCTCCATCGAGCCCTTGAGGTCGGCGAAGAGGACAGTCACCTGCTTGCGCTCGCCCTCCAAAGCCGCCTTCGAGGTCAGGATCCGCTCGGCGAGGTACTTGGGGGTGTAGGACTCGGGGGAGGCGAACTTCGAGGCGGCCGCCGAATCTGCGCCGTCGGCCTGGGCCAAGGATTGGCCGCATTTTTTGCAAAACTTATGGGTGGGGGCGTTTTCGGTGCCGCATTGAACGCAGGTGGCCGCGAGCTTCGCCCCGCACTCGGGGCAGAACTCCGCGTCGGACGGAGCTTCCACTTGGCAGCGGGGGCACTGCATGAGCGGTCCTCCGGCCTTCAGGTTCCTCAAAAATGTAAGGAAAATCCCGCAAAGTCTAAGCGTTGCGAATTCGAGGGTCAAGAAAGAGGAGAAGCAGCAACCAGGGAGGGCAAGTCGAGACCAACGCGTCCAGGAATTGCGCCAGAAGCGAACCGAGAAAAAAAGAAAAAGAAGCGGAGAATTCCTCCGCCACTTCATTCGAAACAAGGTAGTCGCAGGCCTTGCTCAGGGCCAAAAATTCCCCCCCCCACACAAGCCTCCCCGAATTTCCGGTAGTTGGCTTTCTCCAAGTCTGGGCCAGGCTCCCCCGGTAGCGGGGCCGCGCGGGGCGTTTGCGCCTTTGCGGCCCGGGCTCTCCCGGCGGCGGCCCGGGCGTTCCCGGCTTTTTCGCGCAGATCGTGTGCTCTTTTGCGATTTTCTTTCGCGGGGGGTTACTTTGGGTGATGCGGATGTGTTGTCAATTTGAATAGCACACCGCAATTTGCCTTTCCGCCCGGTGAGGCGAAGATGGACTCCAGGGAACTTTCCACCCCCCATCGCGGCTGCCGCGTTCTGGTGGCCGAGGACGACGAGGGGATGCGCGCCTTCATCGGCGATGCCCTGGGCGCGTTCGGCTTCCGGCACGTGGCCCTGGCCGAGGACGGCCTCCGCGCCCGCAGCCTGCTGGAGGCGGGGCTGGAGCGGGATGGGGCTTCCGCCTTCGACCTCGTCCTGACCGACCTGGACATGCCCGGCATGGACGGCCGGGCGCTCATCCGCTTTCTCCGCGGGCACCTCGCCCTCCGCCGGCTGCCCTGCGTGGTGGTGACAGGCTCCGCCGAGGAGGTGGGCCCGGAGGAGCGGGCCGCGCTCGGCGTGGCCGCCCTCGTCCGCAAGCCCTTTTCCCTCCCCAAATTCATCGGGACGATCAACGAGGTGCTGGCGGCGGCCTGATCCCCCCGGGCTTCCGGCACGAAAAAAATCCCCCCCCCGACAAAACTCCCCGAATCTCCGGTAGTTGGCTTTCTCCGAGTGTGGGCTAGGCTCCCCCGGTAGCGGGGCTGCGCGGGGCGTTTGCGCCTTTGCGGCCCGGTTTTTTCTCCATGCGGGGGGAGGGCGGATGCGGGATGATTTCCGGGTGAAAAGGGAGGGTTCGGTCTCGGCGAATGCGGCGGCGGAGCCGGAAGATCAGTCGGCCGGCCCGCCGCACATGGCCAGGGCCGTCAGGGCGTAGATTTTGGCGCCCTCTTCCAGGTCTTTGACCGCGATCCGCTCGTCGATGGCGTGCGCCTGCCGCGGCTCGCCGGGGCCGAAAAGGGTGCCGCAGTCGATGTGCCCCCCTTGGAACATGTGATAGACCTCGCCGCTGGAGTACCAGCCGATGAGGCCGGATTCTTTTCCCCGAATCTTGCGGCAGGCGGATTTGATCGCCCGGATCAGAGGGGAGTCTTCCGGAAACTCCAAGGGGTCTCTCTCCTCGCTGGCGCGGATCTTTCCGACGCCGAAGTCCCCATCCTTCTGTACGACCCCCCTTGCGGCCTCTTCCACCCTTGCCCGGATGTCGCGGCTGCCGAGAGGCGGCCCCCAGCGGACGTCGAAGGCCGCCGTGCATTCCCCTGGACCCACGTTGACGACCTTCCCGCCCCGGAGGGTCCCGAGGCTGATGGTGTCGTTCCCCAAGCGGGGATGGCCGCCCAGCTTGATGCCGTAGATGGCGTCGATGACCTTGTAGGCCTTGAGGATGGCGTTCACCCCGTCCTGGGGAAAGGCGCCGTGGCTCGGTTTTCCGAATACATCCAGCTCGAACCAGATCCGGCCCTTGAAGACGTGGGGGACGTCGAAGTTCGAAGCCTCGCCCAGGATGGCCGAGCGCGCCGGAACCAGGCCCTGTTGGAACGGGTATCGCAGGCCGAACTCCCCTGCGGTTTCGTCGTCCACGGCGGCCACCAGATAGAGGTCTCCCTTGGGTTTCACGCCGGAGTCCCGGATGGCCCGGACCGCCTCGAGCATCCCCGCGAGCATGCCCTTGGAGTCGGCCGATCCGCGGCCCCAAAGCACGCCTTCTTCCACCCGGGCCTCGAAGGGGGGAAACCGCCAGGCGGAGCCGTCCCCGGGGTCCACGACGTCCATGTGGGAGGAGAGACAGAAAGCGGGCCCATCCCCGGCTCCCCGCAGGAGGCCGATCACGTTCGGCCTCCCGGGCGTTCCTTCCGAAATCTCCACGTCGAGGCCCATATCTTTCATGCAATTTTCCACAAATTCGGCGACGGCGCCGTAGTCGCCGGGGGGGTTGACGCTCGGCCTGCGGACGAGCTCGCGCGTTGTCGCCAGGACGGCTTTTTCGTCCAAACAAGCCAGGATGCGATCCTCGGCAGGGGTCATCGGCATACCGAGCCCTTTCTCTCGAATGGATAAGCTATGGATGAGGAGAGCGGGCCGCGCCCTATTGCCCCCGAGGCGTGAAAGCGCAGGCCACCTCCTCGTGGGAGAACAGAGCGCGTGGAAACCATTCACCCGCAAATTTTTCCCGATGGCTTCTTGAATGAGATGATTTTAGCACGAAGGGCGGGGGGTGGAGGCCTTCGGCCAACTGAAATTTTGCGGGATCATTCACACGAATTTTGCCGAGAGCTATTTCAACCTCATAAAGCGTGGCGTGATTGGAACCTTCCACCACGTCAGTAAAGAGCACTTGCCCCGATACTTGAGCGAATTTGATTTCCGCTGGAACCACCGGGGGATGAGCGACGGCCAGAGGGCTGTGGCCGCAATTAAGGGGCTCGAAGGGGAAGGCTGACCTATAAACAGCCAAAACCCATGCAAATCGTTGAATTTACGTGATATTTGACAAATGAATAGCCGGAAGCTTATATTTAGATTGTAAAACCGGTGCCCGGACAATACTTGGGCACACGTGGAGTGGGGCGGTCACTTTTAGTGGCCGCTTCCTTTTTTGGGCAAAATAATGAGACCCCAACCGGTGTACCTTCCTCTTGGGTTGGTCCGAAATTTCCCTTTTACAATCTCCCAATCATTTTGACTTAGCCTCCCAAGAACCTTTCTGCCTATTGGGCTCGCCACTAAATCCGCTAGCTGAAGCCCGTAAATGTTTTCTTTTTTCTGAAAAAATACAACATCGTCTTTGATTCTTGTTCGAATTTCCTTTGCTCCAATATAAGAGGTTCTATCTCTTTTAAGGCGCTTCCATGCAAGATCGAGTCGCCTGTCAGGCACTTCACCCCTTGATTCAGCAATGATCTGAGCGGGAACCACTTCTTTTCTATCCCGATGTTCAAAAACCAATCGCTCAACCAATACTTCTAAAGAAAAACAATAAGGGTTAAAGGCCGCCCCACCATATTTTTCTTTGTGTGCATTTTTTAGGATGGCGCAAGCGATAACCATGTAATCCAATTCGCTCATCAGCCGATTTGTTTTTCTTAAAAACTTCTCCCATTCGGCTTCATCCCTTAAATTTTCAAACCCTTTTTGTTTTCCGACGATACCTGAAGTGTGCAAAATAATGTCCTCTCGTCTCCAAAGACAAGTCTTGTATTGATTCATTCTCTCGGTAGCCGTTTTGTCGTGATAAGATTGGTCCATTAGACACCCGGCCAATACAAATACTGGGTACTCAGACTCTATGGGGTTAAGGCTGTGGGTTCCTGATTCATCAAGATAGAAAGCAAGCACTATTGATCGTTCCTCAAATTGCGAGTGAGAAAAAACATATTATTATAGAGGGATCCGCCCGCCCGGGCTCGACACCTCCTCACCCATCCCCGCATATCCGCCAGCTGACTCTCTCCCGTGTGGCCTGGGCTCCCCCAGGAGAAAGCCCCCCCGTCCCCCCCCACAAACCTCCCCGAATTTCCGGTAGTTGGCTTTCTCCGAGCCTGGGCTAGGCTCCCCCGGTAGAAGGGGCTGCGCGGGGCGTTTGCGCCTTTGCGGCCCGGGCCTTTCTCCATGCGGGGAGAGGGCGGACGCGGGATGATTTTTGGGTGAAAAGGGAGGGTTCGGCCTTGGCGAATGTGGCGGCGGCGGGCGCGAAGAAGGCGGCGAGGAAGGGGGCAACTCCCCCGAAGCCGGGGGCAACGCCTGCGCGGGGGGCTTCCCCTGCGCGGGCGGCCTTTCCGGGGACTTCGATCGATCCGGACGAGGATCTTTGGCGCTCGCTCTCGGGGCGGCGGGGGGACGTTCCCCGCTACACCCAGGAGCGGATGCAGGGGCTGGCCTACGACCTCTGGCTCACCAACCTGATGGGGCGGCGGCTCATCGAGATCGTGACCGACCACGTGGTGGGGGAGGGAATCTCGTGGCAGAGCCCGGACCCGGAGGCGCTGGCGGCGGTGCGGGGATTTTGGGAGGACCCGGTGAACCAGATGGACCTCCGCTTCGAGCGGCTGGTGAGCGAGCTGGGCATCTTCGGGGAGCTGCTGCTCCCGGCGGCGGTCTCGCGCTTCGAGGGGAGGGTGCGCCTGGGCTACATCTCGCCCCGCCTCATCGAGGAGGTGGTGACGGATCCGGACAACTGCGCCCTTCCCATCGGGGTGATCCTCAAGCGGGAGGACGGGGGGCCGGGCCGGCGGGTCCGCACCGTGCTGGCCGGGGACCCGCGCGAGTACCTGGGCCCGGCGGCGGCGCGCGAGCGCGAGCGCTTCGGGGGCGGGGAGGCGTTCCTCTTCCAGATCAACAAGGCGAGCGACGCGGCGCGCGGGACGAGCGACATCCTCGCGGCCATCGACTGGATCGACATCTACGAGCGGTTTCTCTTCGACGCGGCCGAGCGCTCCCGCATCCAGAACAGTTTTGTCTACGACGTGACGCTGAAGGGGGCGGGGCCCGAGCGGATCGCCGAGTGGCTGGCCCAGAACGGGGCCGCCCCCCGGCCGGCGAGCGTGCGGGTGCACAACGAGAAGGAGGCCTGGCAGGTGATCTCGCCCGACCTCCGGTCCGGGGAGGCGGGGACGGGCGGGCTCGCCCGGCTCATGCGCGGGCTCGTTCTGGGGGGGATGGGGGTGCCCCAGCACTGGTTCGGCCAGGGGGAGGACGCGAACCGGGCCTCGGCGGAGTCGATGGACCAGCCCACCCTGAAGCGGATGCGCCGGCGCCAGCGGACGGTGCGCCACATCCTCCAGCAGATGGCCGAAAAGCAGCTCGCGGAGGCGCGCCGCGCGGGAAGGCTCTCGGAGGAGGCGGCCCGGGCGGGGGCGCGGGCGGTGCTTCCGGAAATTTCCGTGAAGGACACTCAAAAGCTCTCGGCCGCCCTCCACGAGATCGGCCGCGCCCTGGACCTCGCCACGCGGCGGGGCTGGATCAAGGACGGGGCGGCGGGAAAGCTCTTCGCCCACCTGGCCTCGCAGTTCGGGTTGGAGGTGGAGGGGAGCGCCTAGGCGGCGCGGGCCGGCGGCTCAGCGCGGGTCCCGGGCGCAGCGGAAGCCGAGGTTGTCGACCGTTTTGTAGGGGTGCCCGCGGTAGCGGTAGGAGCCGCGGAAGGCGTGCTGGGTCGTGACGTCCCAGGCGCCGCCGCGGTAGACGCGCAGTAAGCCGCGCGAGGCGCCCTTCGGGTTCCGCTCCGGCATCCGCTTGTAGTATTCCGGGTCGTACCAGTCCTGGACCCACTCGAAAGCGTTTCCGGCCATGTCGGAGACGCCGTAGGGGCTCGTGTTGTGGTTGTAGTTCCGGTCAACGGGGTGGGTCTTTTTCAGGCTGTTTTTCTTCCAGATCACGTTGGTCGAGATCCAGAAGTTCCCCCAGGGGTATTTCGAGCCGTCCGGCCCCCGGGCGGCTTTTTCCCATTCGCCCTCGGTGGGAAGGCGCTTCTTGACGGACCGGCAGTAGTCCCTCGCCTGGTACTAGGTTACTCCCACGATGGGCTGTTTTTTTCCGTTGAACTTTTTGCCGAAATATTTTTCCGGCCGCGCGTACTTGCGGAACGCCTCGTTCGTCACGCCGTACTTGTCGATGAAGAAGGGATCCAGGTACACGTGGCGGCGGGGGCGCTCGTCCCTCCCCTTGTCGTCGCTGCCCATGAAGAACAGCCCCCCGGGGATGAAAACCATCTTGCGGGGCACTTCTTGCGCCCGGGCAACGCCGCCTGGAAGGGCGGCGGACAGGAGAAGCGCGGCCAGGATCAGGGTCAAAGCGCGGAGCCTGTATCGCACGGGGGTGTGCCCCTCATCTGGATGAAAAGAGCGGGCCTCTCGAAAATGGGAAGTGGCAATGTTCAGCGGCCGCCGGGGTTTCAACGAAACCGGAATGTTTTCTCCCGAAAATCCAGGCCCCATATGCCCTTTCGGCGGCGCGGCCGGGACGCCGAAGCGGTCTTCGGCTGCGGTCGCCGCCCTCTCTTTTGCCTTATCGTCAAGGCGCAACGCGACATTGAATATATTAGGTGGGGTGGGGGAAACGTCAAGCGGATTTCCTCGGGGGCGTGTCTCAAAATGGGATTGTTGCTCCCGAATCCGGGATCGCGGGTTCTGAACCCGAACGGGAAATATCTGAAAACCCCATTCTCATGCCAACCAGAACTTTTTTCTCCCCGGAACAAAGGATTCCCCCCCCACAGTGCGGATTTTTTCCTGGCGCGAAATTCCCCGAATTTCCGGTAGTTGGCCCAGTCCCTTTTTCATTTAGATTCCTCCTCGCGCGGCCGGGGTGGCCGGCCGCACGGGTTTTTCCCTCCCCGCGGGAGTCGGTCGAAAGGGCCTTCCGCGGCGGGCCGGAAGATCCGGGAAATGGGAACCCGTCGCGGCGCCCGAACGCCCTGATGGGAGAGAAGCAAAAGGAAAGAGAGGAGAGAAACCCGTGTTGAACCGATTTCTCAGAGCCGGAAGAAAGCGCTTGGCGCGCTCCCCCCTGTTCCCCGCAGCAACGGGGGCCAACAAAGGCCCCGGCCGGGGAATGCCCCCGGGCGAAAAGCGGGGGTTGCGGCTCACGGGCCGGGTTCTCCGGGCCGCGGGCGTCCCCTCCGGCGCCGCCCCGGACAACACACCGTGGGATTTCGAGGTGCGGATCGCAACTCCCGGCTACTCGCACGAGGGGCGCTGGTTCCTGTCCCGGGAGGTGCTCCGCGAGGCCGCGCCCCTTTTCGAGGGGGCGCAGGCGTTCGCGAATCACGCCGAGGGCGGCGCGCCCGACATCCGCGCCCTCGTCGGCTGGCACCGGAACGTGCGGATGGTCGAATCGGACCTCCACAGCACCTTCGCCGTGGCCCGGTCGGCCGGCTGGTTCCAGGCCCTGGCCCAGGACGCCCTCGCGCGCGGGATCGAGGAGCCCTTCGGTTTTTCTTTCGATGTGGTGGCCCAGACAGAGTACCGGGAGGAGGAGGGGGGCCTCGTTCTGCATTTTCAAAAAATCGTTGCGGTCAATTCGGTGGACGTGGTCCACAAGGGCCGGCTGGGGGGCGGCCTCCTGGACCTCGCCGCGGCCGATCGGCCGGATACAGAGGTGGTGGCGATGGAGAAATTGTTCAGAAAACTCAGGGCGGCCGTACCGGAGGCCGCCGCCAGACTCGGCGGGAGATGGACGCGGCAGCAGCTGATCTCGGCCTGCGAGAGAGCGGGCCTCGATTCGGATCTCGCGCAGAAAGGAGACGCCATGGAAAACGAAAATCCCCATCTGATCCAAAGTGAGGAGGAAGCGATGCAACAGGAAATCGGAAGTCTGCAGGAGTCGTTGCGTGCTGCGGAGAGCCGGGACCGGCTCACCTGCCGGCTCGCGGAGTCTCCCCTTCCCGAGCCCGTCAAGGAAAAGGTCCGGACCCAGTTCACCGGCCGCGTGTGCTCCGGAGAGGAGATCGACGAGGCGCTGCGGCTGGAGTCGTCCGCCCTGGAGAAGCTCACCGCGAGCGGGGCGCTGAAGGGCTTTGGGCGGCGGGCCGAGGTGGTCCGGGACGAGATTGATCGGAAGAAGGCGGCACTGGACGGCCTTTGGGAGTCCAGCCCGACGGTCCGGGACGGCCACCGGCCCTATCGCTTCCTGGGCGAGGCCTTCCAGGACTTCACCGGCCACCGGCTTACGCCACATCTGTTCTTCGCCGAGACCTTTCACTACCACCGGGCCGCCGAGAATTGGAACGGCATCCGCCGGCTCTCAGCCGCGCTCGACACCAGCACCTGGGGGGAGGCGTTCGGCGACTCGATCCGGCGGGCCCTCCTCCGCGATTTCCGCGACGACCGCTTTCAGCTTTGGCGGAAGATCGTCTCGGCCATCGTGCCGGTGAAGGATTTCCGCACCAACCGCCGCATCCGGGTGGGCGGCTACGGCGACCTGCAGGCGGTTTCCGAGCAGGCCACCTATCCCACCCTCGCCTCGCCCACCGACGAGGAGGTGACCTACGCGGTTTCGAAGCGCGGCGGGATCGAGGACCTCACCTGGGAGATGATCCAGAACGACGACATGGGATCCATCCGGTTGATCCCGCGCCGCCTCGCGCGCGCGGCCCAGCGGACCCTGAACAACTTCGTCTTCGGGTTCCTCGCCTCGGCCACCAACATCTACGACGGCGTGGCGCTCTTCCACGCCAACCACAACAACACATCGACCAACGTGCTCACCTACGCAAACGTCATCACCGGCATCAAGTCGATGGGCCAGCAAACGTTTTACGGCGAGTCGGGGGTCGAGATGGCCTCTCAGGTGTACCCGAAGTACCTGCTCCATCCGACCGAGCTGCTCGAAGAGGCGTTCGACATCACCCAGTCCGCGGTGAAAGTCATCTCGGGGGAGAACTCCACCCAGCCGAGCGTGATCAACCGCCTCGGGGTCGAGCCCCTATGGGTGCCGGAGCTCACCGACGCGAACAACTGGTACCTCGCCGCGGATCCCCTGCTCGTGGACACCGTCGAAATCGGCTTCCTCGAGGACATGCAGGATCCCGAGCTCTTCGTCGAGGACAACCCCTTGGCCGGAAGCGGATTCAACGCGGACAAGGTGCGCTACAAGATCCGCCACGTCTACGGCGGCGCGGTCCTCGACTACCGGGGATTCTACCGCGGCGCCCCGGCATAACCGATTGTCAATTGAACTCGCAGGGGCGAGGCGTGCCCCGGGTCCTCAAAATCTGTGATTTTTGGGGTGGCCCTCGTCCCTGCGAAAGGGTCTCTTTTCGACCCGTTTAGAGAAAGGAGAAAAAAATGAGCAACAGACAGGCTTGCGACGTCCCGGGAACCCACGACAAGACGGTCGTCTCCCCGGCCGCCGCCGCCGCCGCCGCCGCCGCCGCGGACGCCAGCACCACCTACGTGATTTTCGAAGCCCCGGTGAATTGCAAGATCGAGAAGGTTCGGGTGGTGCCCGGCGCGGCCGTCACCGGCCAGAACACGAACACCAAGAACCTGAATCTCATCGACCGCGGGACGAACGGCGCCGGCGCGGCCGAGCTTGCGAACTATGACCTGACGAGCGGAAACGACATCGGAGTCGCGGGCTATGACCTCTACAGCCCGGCCAGCCCCCTCTCGGTTTCCACCGGAAACCAGCTCGGACTCCAGGTCGAGCAGGTGGGAAGTGGAATGGCGCTGCCCCCCTTCGCGGTCACGGTGGAATTCTCGCCCAACTAGCCCGCGGCGGCCCGGGACGGCCCAGAACGGGAAAGGGAGGTACACGATGATCCATCCAGTCGAAACGACAGAGGTTACCGCCACCGGCACCGCGACGACGGGGAACGGAAAGCTCATGGGCGGAATTCTCACGGCGGGCTCCGGCGCGGCGGCCACTGTCACGCTGTACGACAACACGGCGGCCTCCGGCACCGTGCTGCGGGCCGTCAACGCGCCCGCCGGAGAGTGTCCAAGAGCCTGGACCTGGCGCCGGGCGGCATCCGCTTCGGCGTGGGGCTCCACGCGGTCCTCACAGGGGCCGGCGCGAAGCTCTACCTCGATTTCTAGGAGCCCGATCATGGCGGACAGAAGGACCAAGACGATCACATTGGCCGCCTCAGCGGCCCGGACGGCGGACGGCGAGAGCACGCCCTTCGACGTCGGGCGGTTCACCCACCCTCGATTTCGATATCGAAGCCGGGCCGGCGGACGACGCGCTCGGCTACATCCACACCGAGCCGGCGCAAATCACGGGTACGGGCAAGACCCTCGTCAAGCTGACGAACCTCGGGAAGTGGTTCCGTCTCTCGTGGGACATCGGAGGGTCGAGCCCCTCGTTCACTTTCGAGGCGAAGCTGGCGGTCAAAACCTAGGGGCGGGCGGGGAATTTACCCCGCCCCAGTCCCGTGGAGAACGCAGTGTCATCACGACAAACCATCATCGCGGACGTGAAGGTCTTTTTGAAGTCGGGCGAGATCCCGCCCGAGGTCGCACTGGCCGAGGCGGATTTCGCGGACCTCGTCCGTGCGGCCCTCGCCCGCTACAGCAAGGACCGGCCGCGGAAGGCTTTTCAGGACTACGCCGGCGACGGTGCGGCGTACGACTTCAGCCTGCCCGCGGATTGGGACGCGGCCCTCTCGACGGTGCTCGCGGTCGAGTACCCCCAGGGGGAGCGCGAGCCTGTCTACCTGCAGCGGCGGGACTGGACGATCTACGGGGCGGCGACCTCGGCGGCGAAGCTTCGCCTCCTGCGGCTCACCCCCGGCACCGGGGAGACGGCGCGGCTCTTCTACGCGGCGCCGCACACCGCGGACGACGCCGCAACGAGCATCCCGGCGAACGACCTGATCGCGGCGGCCTGGCTCGCCGCGGCGGAAGGGTGCCACATCCTCGCCCGGCGGTTCGCCCAGAGCGCCGAGCCCCTCATCGGGGCGGACGCGGTGAGCTACCCGAGCAAGGCGTCCGAGTACACCCGGCTCGCCAAGGAGCTCGAGCGCAAGTACCAGGCCCACATCGGCCAGCGCGAGGGGGATACGGCGGGCCCGGCGGGCCACTCCCTCGACTGGGACGAGGCGCTCTCCCAGCGGCGGGGCCGGTACCTGACCCACGGCGGCCCCGGGGAGCGCTAGCGCGGGAGGCTGGAATGGCGAAAGGAGATTGGAGTCTCACCTTTGAGCGGGCCGGCCCCCTCGCGGGCGATGGGGCCGATCCCGCGGGCGTCGTTTTCGAGGAGGCCGCGCGGGCCGTGGGAGACATCGTGGAGATGATTCATGCACGCGCCGCCGCCGGTACCCCCCGGGGGGCGACGGGCGCGCTTCGGGGCTCGATCGTATCCGAGGTGCGCGGGAGCGCGCTCGATTCGCTTCGCGGCACCGTCGCCACCCCGCTCGCCTACGCCCTTCCCGTCGAGGAGGGGCGCGGCCCGGGCCGGCGGCCCCCCTCGGGGCCCGGCTCCTCCCTCTACGGCTGGGTGGAGCGGGTGCTGGGGGTCAGCGGCGGGGAGGCCCGCTCGGCGGCCTTCCTCATCGCGCGCGCCATCGGGCGGAGGGGCACCGCGGGCCGGCACATGTTCCGGGACGCCCTCGAAAAAAGCATGGGGCCCATTGCGCGCCGGGTGGAAAGGCTCGGCGCCGACATCGCGGGGAGGCTGCGTGGCTAGCTCATTCTACAAGGATATCGGCGCGGCGGTCGCCGCCGAAATCGAGGCGGTGGAAAACGCCGGAAGGGTGCACCTCTACCAGCGGACCGCCGCCGACATGGCGAAGTACATCGGCCTGTTCCGCTGGGAGGCGCCGGACGGAGGGGATCAAATTCGCGGCTGGATCGTCACGCGCGAGCGGGTGAGCGAGGCGCTCGGCGGATTCGGCGCGAGCGCCCCGGGCGGACTCATCCCCGCGGGGGTGAACCGGCGGGCCCACACCTTCCTCCTCGCCGGGATCATGGGGCTGAAGGACGGCGCGGCGAGCGAGCTCGTCTTCCAGGACCTCATCGAGGCGGTCTGCGACCGCTTCCGATCGAACGACGCCCTCCGGCTCCGAAGCAAGGTCCCCACCCTGGAGCGCCTTCAGCCGCCCCAGGTGGACGTCATCGAACCGCGGGCCTTCGGGGGGGTTCTCTGCCATTACGCCGAGATCCGCCTCCAGGCCTTCGAGCGGATCACCCGGGCGTGAGGCCGGGGAGAGCCGCATTCAAAGGACGAGAGCATTTTTCCTAAAAGAAAGGGAGAGGCAAAGAGATGGGCGATACCCTGTTGATGGAGCGCCAGATCATCGGCGCGACCGAGGAGTTGGAAGGAACGATGGACAGCGCCACCGCCACCACCGTCGTGGACGCGGCGCGCACCGAGGCGGACGATTTCTGGAACGGCTCGACCCTTCGCACCATCCGGGGCGTCGGGGTGGGCCAGTAGGTCTCGGTCACCGACTTCGACGCGGCGAGCGACACCCTGACGGTGGGCACCCTGAGCCCGGTGCCCGACTCGACCACGGTCTACCTCCTCGAGCGGCCCGCCCCGGCGGCGGAACTCTTCCGGGCGGGGAATTTTTCGCACGACCTCGAGGTCGAGCGCCTCGAGCGGGCGGTGCGGGACGACAGCCTCTCGCCCTTCCCCTTCGTCGCGGGAAGACGCTCGGCGCGGATCTCCTTCACCGCCGAGCTGCGCGGCTCGGGCGCGGCGGGCACCGCGCCGGACTACGGCATCCTCTTCAAGGCGTGCGGGATGAGCGAGACCGTCGTGGGCGGCACCTCGGTCACCTACGCCCCCATCTCGGACAAGTCGAGCTTCACCCGCTGCGCCGTCACGGCCTTCATCGACGGCCTGCGCGTCCTCTACATGGGCTGCATGGGCACCTTCACCCTCAACGTCCCCCTCGACGCCGTCCCGACGGTGGACTGGGAGTTCACCGCGGCGGACTTCCGGGTCTCGGACGCCTCCCTGGTCGCCGGGAGCGCCTACGACGCCCAGCTTCCCGAGCCCGCCCTGGTGGCGGCCTTCTCCTTCGGCGGGTTCAACTTCGACGCGGCGTCCATCACCTTCTCGATGAACAACACCGTCGCCCTGCGCCGGAGCGCGAACCAGACCGGGGGGCACATCAACTCCCTCGTCACCGGCCGCGCCCCGGCGGGCTCGTTCGACCCCGAGGCCGTCCTCAAGGCCACCGAGGACGTCTGGGCCAAGTGGGAGGCGCAGAACCAGCTCGCCCTCAGCGTCCAGGTGGGCCAGGCGGCGGGGAACATCTGCACCGTCACCGCCCCCAAGTGCCAGTACGGCGACATCGGCCTCGGGGACCGGGACGGCCTCCTCACCTACGAGGTCCCCTTCTCGATGGCGCGGAACACCGGGGACGACGAGATCCAGATCCAGTTCACCTAGCAGTCATGGAAAAAGGAGATCCCGCCATGGACATCAGCGCCTACCGCAACCGGGGCCGAAGGCCCATCGAGCTGCCCTCGGGGCTGCGGGGCTTCGTCCGCGCCCCGAGCGTGATGGACCTCGCCGCCTACCCCCGCCTCCTGCCCGCCGGCCAGAACGGCGCCGCGGAGGACGCGGCCGGGCGGGCGGCCGCCATGGGGGACTGGGTGCACTGCGTCCTCCGCCGGTGCTTCCTGCCCGAGCGCGGGGCCATGACCGACAAGGAGCCCGGCGCGTGCGGCCCGGCCGAGCTCAGCGTCCACGAGCTCACCGCCGAGGACGCCGGCGCCATCCTCGCCGCCGTGGGCGAGTTGGGCGCCCTCGCCGCCGGGGGAGGAGAGGCGGCCCCCGCCCCCTTTCCGACGGGCCCGGCGGGAGCTCCTCGCCCTGATCCACCTCCAGGCGAAGACCTACGGCCTGCCCCCGCACCTTCTGGCGGAGGCTAGCTGGGAGGAGTTCCGCTTCAACCAGGAAGCCCTCGAGGCCGGCCTCGAGCTCGAGCGCCGCGCCGCCCCGAGGGGCGCCGGCCTCCGCCGCCACAAGGGGGAGGGATAAGCGGTAGAATGTTTTGCGGGAACGCATTCCATCGCCCATCCAAAAGGAGAGAACAATCATGCGCGGGATCTATCAGAACGTCGTCTGGACCGTCATCGCCCTCGCCTTAACGCTGATCGCGCTGAACCCCTGGCTCGCGCCGGGGGGTTTGAGTGCGCAGTCGGAGATTGTGAAGGTGGATGTTGTTCGGATAAGCGGATTCAGAGTAGGCGCTTCTATTCCTGTTAGAGTTTTGGATTAATCGGAACTTTTCATGATGAAATGATTGAGGTTGGTGTTTAATAGGAGAAACCGTCTTGGCAGAAAATAAGGTAGCGGTTTATGTCGAAGTGAAGGGCGAGGCGGCCAAGTCCCTCCAGGGTTTCAGCAAAACTCTCGATCAAACGGAAAAGTCCGCGCGAAAAGCGGCCGGGTCCTTCCGGAAAATGATCAGGCCCACGGCCGACCTCAAGAAGGGATTGGAGGTAGCGGCCAAGGCGCAGTTTCCCTCACCCCAGCCCTCTCCCGGGGGGAGAGGGAGCTCCGGCCAGGCGCATCTCGAAAAATCCCTCTCACTCGCGGCCTAAGTTTTCCTTCCTGCACCCCTCCGAATTTCCCCGAATTTCCGGTAGTTGGGTTTCCTCCCTCCTCTTATAGATTCCCACGTTGGCGGGCGGGCCTCCCCGGGGCGGCCACCCCGGGCGGGCCGGGCCGGATGGCGGTAGAATGTTTTTGAGAGAACGCATTCCATCGCCCATCCAAAAGGAGAGAACAATCATGCGCGGGATCTATCAGAACGTCGTCTGGACCTTCATCGCCCTCGCCTTAACGCTGATCGCCCTGAACCCCTGGCTCGCGCCGGGGGGGTCGGGTGCGCAGGGGATAATTACTCCTGTGGATATTGTTAGTGTTGGCGGTAAAGGCATTTCTTATGAACCTATTCCTGTTGTGGTTATTGAAAGCAAGTAATAGGAGAGTCTAAGGAGAGACAGTCTTGGCAAATGGAATTGAAATTTCTGTCAAAGTAAGAGACGAGGCGACAAAGTCACTGAAAAATTTTACCAAAAGTCTCGACCAAACGGGGGTCAGCGCAAAGACCGCGGCGGACAGTATCCGGAAGATCATCAAGCCCACGGACGAGATGAAAAAAGGCTTGAAGGAAGCAACCGATGCACAGAATAAATTCGGCCGAAAAACCGGCGAAGCCTCCGACTCGGTGGAAAAACAAGTAAGCCTCCTCGGGCAATTCAGCTTCTCCCTCGAAAAGTCCCTCCCCCTGGCGGCCTGATTTTCCCCATTTAAATTTCCCCGAATTTCCGGTAGTTGGGTTTTCATCCTCCTCTTATAGATTCCCACGTTGGCGGGCGGCCCACCCCGGGCGGGGCGGGCCGGATGGCGGTAGAATGGGCGAACGATGAATCATACACCGCCATCCAAAAAGGAGAATTCCAATGCGCGGGATCTATCGGGACATCGTCTGGACCGTCATCGCCCTCGCCCTCAGCCTCATCGCGCTGAACCCCTGGCTCGCGCCGGGGGGATTAAGTGCGCGGGGAGTGATGGAGGTGGATATCGCTAAAATAGGTAGAAGGTCAATTGCTTCTGCCACACCCATTCACGTTAAAGTTGAGCGGTAGCAAATAAGGAGAAGTGGTCTTGGCGAACGGGATGAACGGTGTAAAAGTCAACGTTGATGGTGGTGGCAATCTCGCCGAGATGCTGAAAAAGCTCTTGAAGCTTCTCGGGAGGATGGGGAAGGACACCGGCAAAGCGTCAAAGGATTTCGCGCAACTTTCCGAGTCCACGGACGCCTTGAGAAAAGGATTGCTGGAAGCGGCCGAGGCGCACGGTGTATTCGTCAAAAAAGCGGTGGAAGCCGGCAAGGCGGCGAAAGATCAGACGGGCCACCTGGAGCAGCTCCGCACCGCCATGGGAGATTATCTGAGGGACTCGGAAGAGGCCCTCCGCAAAAATACGTTCGTGGCAGTTAAGGCGAGGGAGGCGTTCGAAGGATTTGCAAGAAGCACGGACGCGGCTTTGGCAGACCTCCTCTTCGTGCGCTTTCGGAACAACACCGACAAGTTCCTGACCCAGTGGGACAGGTTCGTCAGGAGCATGAAGGACACCTTCATGCGCGCCCTCGCGAAGATGGCGGCGGGGATCGTGGAGCAGAGCCTCGTCGCGCCCTTCGCCAACCTGGTGCAGCGCGCCCTGGGACTTGAGGTGAAAGGCTCTCCGCTCGGCACCGGGGGGTTGCTCGGGGAGGTTGCGAGCAAAGGAGTCAGCGCCGCCGGGTCTGCCGCTTTGGGCGCGCTCGGAATCGGGGGCGGGGCGACCGCAGCGTCCACGTTCGGCGCGAGCGCGGGGCTTTCGTCCACCGTAGTTCCCGCCGTCGGTCAGGCTGGCTTTGTAGCCGCCGGAGGAAGCGCAGCAGCGAGCGCGGCTGCGGGGGGGCCCGCCGCTGCGGGCGCGGGTGCGGCGGCAGCGGGCACGAGTTCATCCGCTGGACTCATCGCGGGTCTGGGCGGCGCGGGCGCTGCGGCGGCTCTCGGGGGCGGGGCTGCACTCGCCCTCGCCCTCAACAAGCGGATGAATACCCCAAAAAATACGCCTGAGATGTCCGGCGCGGCGAACATCGCCGAGATCACGAGGCTCGGAAAACTGGCGGGACTGTCTGCGACGGGGAACGTTCAAAGTTCCTCCGATCCGAATTTCCGGCCGTCGATTGAAGAAGTGATACGCCGAACAGGGGGCAACCGCCAAGCGGCGCGGAAGATCCTCGCGCCGTTTCTTACCAGCCGGATCGATGACGGGGACGGCGCACAGCACGGGGCGTTCGCCCTGGGGCCCGCCCGGCTCAACGTGGGGGAGCGCGGCCGCGCCGAGGCCATCGTTCCCCTCGAGGACGAGCGCGGGCTGCGCATGATGACCGAGGTGATGGTGCGGGCGCTGAAGCGGTCGGGCGTTTCCGGCGGCGGGGGCTCGGTGGCGTACAACGTGGACCTGCGCGGGGCGTTCCTCCCGGACGAGCGGAGCGTCGAGCGCCTCTTCCGCCTCCTCGAGGAGAAGCGCCGGCGCACCCGGCGGATCGACCTCGGGCGGGCGTAGGATTTTTCCCCTCACCCCTCATCCCCCTCACCCTCTCCCAAGGGGAGAGGGTGAAATTCCTTCCCCCGCATCCCGGATTCCCCCCCCCCTCATGTAATTCTGAACGCCTCGCGCCTTTCATTCCGGGCCATGCCCTGCGCGGGGGTTATTTTTTCCCTCACCCCGGGGCCCCCTAAAATCTTTGATTTTGGGGGTTCCCCCAACCCCCCCCCGGGGGGGAGGGGGAGCATTTTTCCCTCCCCCTTCGGGGGAGGGCAGGGAGGGGGACCGGCCGGAAAGGATGGCGGTAGAATGGGCGTGAGAACGAGTTCCGCTGCCCATCCCAAAGGAGAATTCAAATGCGCGGGATATATCAGAACGTCGTCTGGACCGTCATCGCCCTCGCCTTAACGCTCATCGCGCTGAACCCCTGGCTCGCGCCGGGGGGGTTGGGCGCGCAGGGGGTGATGCAGGTGGATGTTGTCGGGGTGGCCGGGGAAAGGATCAATCCTGATTTAGCATACGTGCCAATTGGAATTCAGAGCACCGGCACAACACTCGATGTCAGGGTCACGAACAAGTAGGGAAAACAGGAAGGACTGAAGTCGCCGAGGCGCAGTTTCCCTCACCCCAGCCCTCTCCCGGGGCGGGGGAGCTCCGGCCAGGCGCATCAGGGAGAACCCCTCCCCCGCGGCCTGATTTTCCCCGTTTAAAATTTTCCGAATTTCCCCGAATTTCCGGTAGTTGGCTTTTCATCCTCCTCTCTTACATTGCCCTGTGCGGGTGCGGGGAAGAATTCCCTGCGTCCCTGTCAAACCCTCTCCCTGGTTCTTTTCGGGGTCCCCGAAAATCGGATATTTTTGGGGCGAGGGATAGGGAAGGCGGGGTCCCCGAGCGGCTTGGCGCTTGGGGTGACAGAGAGAGGGAAGGCGGGGTCCCCGAGCGGCTTGCCGCTTGGAGTGGCAGGGTGAGGGAATAAAAAGGAGAACGGCATGAGCCACCGGTTTCTCTACCAGAACCGGATCGGGACGGGGACGGCGATCACGGCCTCCTCGACGGCGGCGGGCTTCGTCGGGGCGGCGGTGCCCCGGGTGGCGAACGGCTCGGGCGCGGCGATCTTCTCGGGGACCTACACCGGGAACGATCCCTCCCTCACCACGGTCGAGATCGACGGGGCGGGGGACACCGGGGCGGCCACCTTCAAGTGGCGCAACTCCGCGACCGCCCCGGGGGCCTGGGAGGCCTCGGGGGTGGCGACCGCGGCGGCCGACACCAGCCTGGGCGACGGGGTGAGGGTGCGCTTTTCGGACGGCGCCTCCTCCCCGGCCTTCGAGGCGGGGGACCGCTGGCAGGCGACGGCGACGCGCTTCCGCGCGGCGAAGCGGACCTTCGAGCTGGACCCCAACACGGCCTGGCGCTCGGGAACTCCCTCGGACCCGGAGAGCCTGGTATTCGATCTCGGCTCCGCCCAGGAGGTGAAGGCGGCCGCCGTCTACGGGCACAACATCTCCTCCGGGGGGACGGTGAAGATCCAGGGGAACACGGCGGACGCCTGGGGCGCGCCCGCCCTGGAGGAGACCATCGCCTGGCGCACCGGGACCCTGCACCGCTACCTCACGAGCGCGACCAAGACCTACCGCTACTGGCGGCTCCTCATCGAGGGGGATTCGGGGAACCCGGACGGCTACATCGAGGTTTCGGAGGTGTACCTGGGGGACTACTTCGAGCCCGACTACGCCTTCGAGTGGGGGAACGTGCGGGGGGACGAGGCCTTCGAGATCCGCCAGGAGACCGAGAGCAAGGTGGAGAAGGCGGTGCTCCTCAACCGGGGGGAGGCGGCGTTCCTTCCCTACCGCCACGTGACCGGGGCGCAGCGGGACCTCTTCCAGGCCATGTTCCGGGCGGTGAAGGACGTTTCGGGCGAGCGGGACAAGTCGCTCTTCGCCCATCTGGACGTGGACGATCCGGCGGCGCTCCTCCTCATGCGCCTGGAGGGGCGCTTCGCCCCGGTCGAGGAGGGGCCGGACGACTACGCCTTCGAGCTCACGCTGCGCGAGCGGCTTTCCTTAGGGGGCGGGGAGACATGCGGCACGCGAGCGAGGCGGCCTTCTCGGACCTCTCGGCCCACGGGGCGGGGCGGCGGGCCCTGGTGCTCTTCCACCTTTTGAGCGCGGCGGGGCTGCGCGTTTTCTGCCGCACGGTGCCGGCGGACGCCCTCGTCGCGGCCTCGGGCGGAATCCGCTTCGCCGACGGCGCGTGGACCGCGGACGGGGAGGCCCTCGCGGGGGAGGGCTCGGAGGTGCCCCTGGGGATCCACGACTGGGTGCTGGACGGGGGGGGCCTTCACCGAGGGGGCCAAGGGGGGCGGATCCCCCCTCGATGTCTTCCGCGAGGGGGAGCTCTCGGGCCTCGCGCTCACCCTCTCGAACGCGCCGGACGTTGAAGGCCACCCCCGGATGGGCCGGATCCTGGCCCAGGAGCCCGTCGTGGGCGGAAGGGTGGAGGTCCACGCCGCCTTCGCGGGCGGTGACCTGGAGGATGTCATGCCGCTCGCCTCCTTCTCGGTGCGGCGGGCGGTCGAGCGCCGGGAGGCGGTGGTCCTCGAGTGCGAGGGGGCGTAAAGGCGCCCCAAGGCACCCTAACCCTTCCTCCCTCCGATGGGGGGGGGGAGTGGGGAGGAGAACGGCTCCCTCCCCCGCCGGGGGAGGGCCGGGGAGGGGGAGCAAAGGGGTGAAAGGATGAGGGGTGACCCATGGCGGATCTGACGAAGGACTGGCTGGCGGACCCTTTCCGCATCGCGCGGGCCTCGCGCTACGCCGCCCCCGGGAACGGGGGGGACGCGCTCCCCATCGTCTACGGGGATCTGACGGTGCCCGCCCGGACCGACGCGGGGGTCTACGTACTCCCCAAGATCGACACCGCGGGGGCGGGGACCTACTGCGTGGCGGGGCACGCCGCCCTGGGCGCGGTGAGCCTTTTCGACGACGACGGCCTCATCGCCGGGGGGGACTACACCCTGAACCTCGCAGACGATTTCCAGGGGGTGGGGGTCATCGCGACGGCGGCCTTCTCCGCCGTGCCGAACGGCGAGGTGACGGCGGTGTGCAAGGGGGAAAAGGACGCTTCGGGCGCCCTCATCGAAAACCCCGCCCGGATCGCCGAGGATTTAATGGTGAACGTGTGGGGCTACACCTCGCGGGACCTGGATCAGGTGGCGCTCGGGCGGGCGGTGGCGGCGGGGCTCGGCTACCTGGCGGCGGGGGTGATCGCGGACGATCGCGCGCCCGCCGAGGCGCTGACGGGCATCCTGGCCGATTTTCTGGGCTGGTACGAGGTGGACCCGCGCGGGCGGCTCCGGCTGGGGATCGCGGGCCCGGAGGCGGGGGCGATCCGCCCCGCCCTGGCGCTCCCCTCCCTCGAGGCGGCCTCGGTCTCTTGCGAGACGAGCCGCGAGGGGGTGGTGAACCAGGTGCCGGCGCTCTTTTCCCGGAATTTTACGGGAAAGACAACCGATTTCATCCAGCACGACGACGGGGCGGCCACCCTCGACGCCGCCTCCCAGGCGCTCTACGGGGTGCGCCTCCCGGCGCGGGGGCGGCTCGAGTTCGAATGGATCCGCGGGTCGGCGACCGCCCGCGCCGTGCAGGGGCGGATCGTGGAGCGGATGGGGGCGCCGAGCCGGATCCTCACCATCCGTGATTCCACCTGGCGGGCGCTGTTGGCCGAGGCGCACGATTATGTCGTCTTCTCGGTTCCCTGGTTGCGGACGGAGGAGCTCGAACCCCTCACCAATCAGATCGGCGATATTCTCTCCATCGCGCGGGACCTTAGGGAGCAGACGATGGAGATCCGAATCCGCGACACGGGGTACTTTTTGACGGCGGCCGCCCTCGCGGACGGCTCTGAGACGGCGGACGGCGGGAGCCTCGCCGGCGGACGGCGCGATTTCAACGTTTACGCTTAGGAGAAAGGCAGATGGCAGATCAGCGAATCCAGTACACCGAGGAGATGGTTGGGCCGGGCCACCCCTCGAAAGCGGACACCCTGAACCGCCTCGATGTCGTTGAACACAACACCGACGGAACCCATAAGGCGGCGGCGGTCACCTCGCTGCTGGCGTTGGGCCTGCGGGGGCTCACGGGGTTTGACGGTATCGTTCTCCGCACCGATCCAGATAAGGACAGCGCGGCGGTGAAGGTTAAGATGCTCCCGGGGGACAACGCGCAGGCCATCCTCTCAAACGGTGAGCGCGTCGCCCTTTCAAGCATCCTCACCTTCGACATCACCGCTTCTGGCATCAACGGAAAAATGAGCGGCGAGACGGAGGCGGCACCTAGGTGGTGGGAGGTCTATCTTTGCAAGGGAAGCTCCGGGCAGGGCCTTCTCGGGCGGGAGGCGAAACGGTACTTTGAGGATGAGACGCAGACCACAAACGATACCAATCAGGAGCTTCGAGAGGGAGCGACCACTAACGTTAAGTTGGCTCAAACCTTCGATACGGACACTACCGGTTTTGTTGAATTCGTTGACATAAGACTTTTTCGTCAAGCTGCTGTCTCAGGCCGCATCTGGGCGACCATCGAAGCGCTTTCCGGCGGCGACCCGGACGGGACGCCCCTTGCCACCTCAGACAAAATTAAAGTTGATGCTTTACCTGTATCGTCTGGATTCATTCGCATTCCGTTTCGTTCGCCCGCCTCGCTGACGGCTGGGACTACCTACGCACTTGTCCTTCAGGGCGATTATACGGCAAGCGCAACGGTCAACATCGTCTGGCGCTCCAACTCGGCGGGGGGCTATGCGGCAGGAATCGCCAAGACATACAACGGCACAGCTTGGTCCGATATCGCGGGGCATGATTTCGCTTTCAAGGTCTTCGTCACCATCCCGCCGACCGCGCTCTCCCTTCCCGCAGGCTACGCCGACGGCTCGGCGCTCCTCGGCTATGTGTACAACGACAGCGGAAGCGACCTTCAGGGATTTATTCAAGCGGCCCGCTATGTTCGTCTTTTGTTGGATACCGTAGCGGGCTATGGACTTGGCACATCTACCGCCACCATCCCGACCCTTGCCGATATAAGTACGTTCATCCCGCCTGTTCCTGTGGTCTTAAAAGATTTACACGGCGGTCATTCAACGGCGGACAGGTTGATCTCAGTGTCAGGCGTTCCTGACGGCCACGAATCTGCGGGAGGAATTATGCTTGCTGGTACTGCCGGGCGCAATATAAATGCGAGCGCGACGGATGCTGGAGCGGTTCTCGGTGACTGTCCCACAGAATTTCAAGCGTTGTACCACCGAGGATCATCAGGGACGCATCAAGTCTTTATAGGGGGGTATGAATTCTAATGACGACGATCAAGGCACTCGCGCGAATATCGACAGGTGAATTTATAGATGGCCCAAATTTCGATGAGCACTCTCTTCCCATCATCGGGCAAAATTCGGACGGAACAGACCAACATGATCCGGATTTTGTGATCTTAAAGTTTCCTGGGATTGACAAGCCGCCCAATACTGATAGCAAAAGGTGGGACGGCGTAAGTTCATCTCAAGCCGTTCTCCGGGATGAAACCCAGGCGGAAAAGGATGCCCGGGTGGATGCGAGCAACGAAGCCGAGGCCGCTGAGTACACGGACGCAACGGGAACGGCGGCGGTCAACCGGAAAATATTCAAGTCGGCTCTTATCGAGTACCACGCCGAGCTACAAACCATCGCGGGCGTCCTTGCGGGCTATACGGCTCCAACGATGGGCGCCTTCCGCCAGCGCGTGATCGACAGGTACAAGAGGCTATGATTTCTGTTTCCGGCGTCAGATCCCCCTAACGGCGAGGAGGGTGATGTCGTCGCGCGGGGGGCTGCCGGCGGTGAAATCATTCAATCGTTGGAAGAGGGAGCCGATTGCCGCGGTGGCGTTTCCCCGGGTTTGGGCAAGGCTTTCCTCGAGCCGCTCTATCCCGAATTCGGTTCCGGATGGGTCGTGGGACTCGGTTGCGCCGTCTGAATAAAGGAGAAGGATGTCTCCCGGGCCGAGCGAAATCGTGTCGGCCTCGATATTTGTCTGGGGAACGATTCCCATGGGTGCGTTCATAGCGCCTGGAACGGATTGGAAAATCGAGCCGTCGCATCTCCGTACGATGGGGGGATGGTGCCCGGCGCAGGCGAACCGGATGGATTTCGAGAGGGTGTCGGCCACGCCATAGCACATGGTGACGAACATTCCTCTGTGCTGGCGGTTCAAGAGGAGTTCGTTCAGGGCGAATAGGAGCGGAGCGGGCTCCGGGTCCACTCCGATGAGATGGCGCGCATCGCTGAATAGCCTCGCCATGTACAGGGCGGACGCGATGCCTTTTCCCGATACGTCTCCGAGAAAAAACGCGAACCGGCTTTCGGAAATCGCGGCGACATGATACAGGTCGCCGCCCACGACCGCCGCGGCCTGGTTGCGCGCAGCGAACTCGAAGCCGTCCCCCGCGAGATGGAACGAGGCCGGGACGAAGCCTTCCTGGATGGCCCGCGCCGTCTCCAGTTGCTGCTCCAGGCTCTTCTTCTCCAACAGAGAGCGGTGAAGTTCCGAGTGCGCGATCGCGACGGCCGCCTGGTTCGCCAACGCGGTGAGGAGAGACAGATCTTCCAGATGAAATTTCTCTTCGCTCTTGGGGTGGCTCATGTTCATTACGCCCAAGGTGCTTTCCCGGTAGATGAGGGGCAGGCTGACGAAAGACTGGGACCGTTCCCGGCGGATTCGCCTTTCGCTGAAACGGGGATCCGCGTCGATATTTTCCACGAGAATCGGCTCTCCCGTTTGGGCGACCATGCCCGCGATGCCTTCGCCGTTCGGGATCCGGGTGGATTCCACCGTCTCTTTATTGATGCCGATGGCGTTCGCGATGTAAAGGTGGGTACGCTCCGGGTTGTAGAGGAGAATGGAGCCCTGTGCGGCGCCCGCGACGTCCAGCGCCGTTTCCAGGATCGTGAACAGAGACTCCTCCAATTCGAGGGAGCTGATGAGGGTTGCCGTACAGTCCTGAACGCGGCGCAGTTGCGCGACCTCCCGCTCCAAAAGGGCGAGGCGCCGGTTGAGATCGCTCATTGATTCGTTCATGCCGCCTTCCGGATAAATGGGAAAAGGATGAACCCGGATACTTCTGTCGCGTATTCTTCCTGGATCCGGAAGAAAAATCAAAATTTAATCGTAGCGCGCTTTGAATGATAAAATGGGGCCGGCGGGAAGCGGCCTTCCTGCAAGGCCGGATGAGTCGGAAAAGGAAGGTGCGTAGCGCATGTGGAACGGGCTTGAGGAGCGTTGCCGGGAGCTTTTCCCCAAGGCGGGCTATTGCTCGTTTCGGCTTGTCCGCGAGAAGAAGGAAAGCCTTTCGGTGCGGCGGGATGTCCTTCAGCCCGTAGCGTCGTCGGAAAATCTCGGTGCGATGGTCACCGTCGTTCAGGGAGGCGGAATGGGGTATGGCGCCACCTGCGATCTGACGAAAAAGGGCCTGGCAAGAGCCGTCGAGGACGCGGCGGCATGGGCGCGGGTTTGCGCCCGGCACGGCGCGGTGGATTATTCCCGTATCGTTTTTCCCCGGTCGCAGGGCGAGTATGAGACCCCCACCCAAGTTGCCTGGAGCGAAGTGCCGCTCCGGGAAAAAGTGGAATTGCTCCGGGATTTGAACCAGCGTCTCAAGACCGACGACCGGATCGCCGATTGGGAAGCCTCGCTGTTCAACAAAGAGGCGGAGACCATCTTCATCACCGCGGATGGAGGGCGAGTCCGGCAGCGGTTCCGCTACCTTCTTCCGGGAATGGGCGTATACGCGAACGCGGGGGCGGAAACGGTCCGGAGGACTTTTGGGGGGCATCTCCGGTGCCGTCAGGGCGGCTGGGAGGTGGTGGAAGGGTTCGATCTGGCTGAAGCCGCGCCCCGTGTTTCGGAGGAGGCGCTCGCGCTGCTCGCGGCCCCGAACTGTCCCTCGGAGAAGATGGATCTCCTCCTCGATCCCGACCAAATGATTCTCCAAATCCACGAGTCCATCGGCCATCCCCTGGAACTGGACCGGATCCTCGGCGACGAGCGGAACTACGCCGGGACCAGCTTCGTCACGCGCGATATGTTCGGAGGCTATCGCTTCGGTTCGGATCTTTTAAACGTTACGTTCGATCCTTCCCGCCCCGAGGAGTTTGCGAGCTTCGGCTTCGACGATTGGGGCGTTCCCGCCCGGAAGGAGTACATCATCCGGGAGGGTATTCTTCTCCGCGGTCTCGGAGGGCTGATCTCCCAGGCCCGGGCGGAACTTCCCGGAGTAGCCTGCTCGCGCGCCACCAACTGGAACCGCCCGCCCATCGACCGGATGGCGAACCTCAATATCGAACCCGGGGGCTCGGGTTTCGATGAGATGGTCGCCGGCGTGGACAGGGGGATTCTCATGAAGACCAACTGTTCCTGGTCCATCGATGACTCCCGGCTCAAGTTCCAGTTTGGATGCGAGTGGGGGCAGCTCATTGAAGGGGGAAGGCTGACGCAGGTGGCGAAAAAGCCAAGCTACCGCGGCATCACCCCCGAATTCTGGCGAAGCCTCAAGATGGTGGGCGGCGGCGATACGTTTGAGGCCCTTGGAACGCCCAACTGCGGGAAGGGGGAGCCCAACCAGGCGATCAACGTAGGGCACGCCTCGCCCGCCTGTCTCTTCGCCGGCGTCGAGGTCTTCGGGGGAGAGCAGGGGTGAAAGAATTCTTCTACGCCATCGCCGATTGGGCGAATTCCCTCCTGCGCGGAAGTGAGATTCTCCTTTGTTCTTATAGGGGGGAGGATTCGGATTTCGTCCGCTTCAACCGGTCTAGAATCCGGCAGGCCGGTTCCGTATTCCAGGGATATCTTCTTCTCGAATTGATCGATGATGGGCGGCGGGCCCGCGGCGAGACCGTCATCAGCGGCCGGGCCGAGGCGGATCGCCCCGCCGTCTCGAGGCTCTTGGGGGAACTTCGGGATATCCTGCCGATCCTTCCGGAGGATCCGCATCTTCTTTTTGCGACCGAGGACGGCTCCAGCGAATGGAGAAGTGAAAATCGGCTTCCGGACACCCAGAATGTGACGGAGGCCGTATTGGAGGCCGCCCGGGAGAAGGATCTCGTCGGCTTCTACGCGGCGGGAGGGATCCACGCGGGATTCGCAAACTCTTTCGGGCAGCGGAACTGGTTTTCCACGTTTCGCTTTGGGCTCGATTGGAGTCTGTACCGATCCGCCGATAAGGCCGCGAAGGGAGAGTACGCCGGGGCCGAGTGGGAGCCCGCCGAGTTTCGCCATCGAATGGAAAAGACGGCGCGCCATCTTGAGGTTCTCGCCCGCCCGCCCCGCCGCATTTCGCCCGGAGAATACCGGGTTTACCTCGCGCCCGCGGCGCTTCGGGAGCTTTTGAATTTGGTGAGCTACGGCGGGTTCGGCCTCCGGGCCTGCCGTACCAAGAAGACGCCCCTTTTGAAAATGTTTGAAGAGGGTTTCTTCCTCAGCAAATCGATCCATCTGACCGAAGAGTCCCGGGAGGGCCGTTCGCCCGATTTCCAGGAGCAGGGTTTCCGGAGGCCCCCCCGCATCCCGCTTATCGAAGGCGGCGCCTTTTCCGAGGCCTTGGTCTCGCCGCGGTCCGCGCGGGAGTATGGCGTGGCGACGAACGGCGCTTCGGAGGGCGAGATGCCGCAGTTCATCGAAATGACGGCGGGGGAGGTTTCCGCCAGCGGGGTCCTCTCGAAGCTGGAGAGAGGGGTGTACGTCAACAATCTGTGGTATCTCAACTTTTCCGACATCCCCGCCTGCCGGATTACGGGTCTCACGCGCTTTGCAACGCTTTGGGTGGAGGGCGGTGAAATTCAGGCCCCGCTCGCGGTCATGCGTTTCGACGAAACCCTCTATCGTGCATTGGGCGAGAACCTTTTGGGCCTGACCGCCGAGCGCGATCTCATCGCCGACGGCGGCACCTACTCCTCCCGATCCATGCGGGGAAGCTTGCTGCCCGGAGCGCTGGTCGGCGGTTTCCGATTTACATCGTGAGGGGAAATCGGCCTGTGAAGCGTCTTTGGAGAAAACTTGAGCCGAACGCTATTTCGATTTTCGGCGCCCTGTTGTCTGGGGAGGGTTGGATGAGGGTTTGAACCCGGTCAGAATGAGGTTCGTTCCGCCCGGCCAATTATTTTGTATCCGCACCACGTTCCGGACCGCGGGCGCGTACCAGGTGTGGCCCTCGGCCGACTCGCCGCTCGCCACGCTTTTTCTGATCCACCGGATTCGGAAAGTCAGGATATCCTGGGATGAAATGCGGATGGTCTCCACGGCTTCGACGACGTAGAGATTCGCAAAATGGTGGAAGCCGGTGAGCGTTTCATCCAGCACCCGGTAACTGTCAGACCAGCTTTTTCCCACCCAGAGGGGAAAATTCAGCCGGAGCGGGGGCCGGCTCCGCCCCGGCTGGCGGATGACCCTGTTTTGGCCGATCGAGCCGAGCCAAACCAGGTTGCGATCGTAACGGGCGAGTCCCTCGACGCGGCCTTTTGTCCGCATGACGTAGCCGTCGTTTAGCACCTTAACGACGCATCGAACCGATTCGCTCGGGCCCTTCCGGACGTTCAGGTTCCGGTATCGCCAGCAATCGCCCTTTGCCAGCGTGGGCCGGTCCGCTGTCGGCGCCCCGGGCGGCGGTGATTTCTTCTCAGCCTGGGGGAGGGCGGGCGTTGCCCACGATGCGGATAAAAGGACGGCCAGTACCGCCAGCCGGTTCCGTATTTTGAGGCGCGCCGTTTTCGCCGGGAAAAGGGTTTTCCTTTCAGGCGGCCCAACGTTCCGGGCCCGGAAATCGAACTGAACCGGGGAAAATATTTTTCTCATCAGAACCTTCTTCGGATCGAGGGGGCATTGCGGCCGGCTCTTCGGCCGCCCAGAAGCCGGTGGTTATCTTGCCCGGGGAAAGGCGCAGCCCGGACAAAAATGGATTCTTCTTCCTGGATTTCCGGGATGCGCGGATCGGGACGCTTATCTTCTTCCCTTAAATTGTTTTTTGAGTTTTTCCAATTGCGCCCGGGACATCCCTTTGGGAATTCCCTTGCTCTTCAGTTTTTTCTTTTGGGCCGCGGACATACCTTTCAACGACCGGAGGCCGCCGCCGGGGATTCCTCCGGGTTGGGTCTTACCCGCAATGCCCGGTTGTCTCAGGCCGAGCGATTGGAGCCGCTGTCGGATTCGGGTTTCAAAGACGAACATGAGCCAGCTTGAAGGCTCGAGCGCGATGATGATGTAAAGGGCGAGCGCCGAAACGAAGCAAAACGAGGTGAGGAGGCCGACCTGAAAGAACTTTCTCCACCGGCGGCCCGCGAACATGGGAAAGGATCTTTTCCGCGATTACTTTCTCTTTCTTGTTCCGGACCGATGCGTCTTATCTCTCTGTTTGCTCTTCGCATCGGAAGCCGGTGAATCCGAGTTGGAGCGGGACCCAGCCCCGCCCGCGGCATCTTCGGGTTCCTCTTGAAGCTTTTTTTGGTACAGCTCGCATTGGGCGAAATGGCTCAAGCAATGGCTTTCTTGCTTTTCACGCGGAATGCGGCTGTACGAGGCGGCCCCCGGGCGCCGGCCCCCCCTTTTTCTTCCCCTTTTGGGCGTAGCAGCCGTTTCTCCGGGAGGGCGTGTCGAAGGGGTGCTCCCTGCCCTCGCTTGAGCCGAGGTAGGGGCAGGGCATCGGGCGCGAGAGCAAGGCGGTCTTCGATCCGAGCGTGATCAGCCCGGCCGCCGGTGAAGTGGCCGCGTCGCCGTCCCCGGAGGGCCCATATGCGCCCGATTCCTCGTTTCGCTCCTCCTCCCCAACATGGGAAGAATGTTCGCTTTCCGCCATGGAGAAATCCTTTTTGCCGTCTGTTCGGGCTTGCTGCGTACAGGTCGATCCCGCGTCCCTTTTTCACCGCTCCGCGTAAATTATGCAAAAAAAGCCGGAACCCTGCAAACCGTATGGTTCATCCCACGGGACGCGGTAAATGGGTCATTCACCGGTGAACGTGAATTTTCAACAGATCTCTTTTTCCGGCGGGGGGAATGGCTTCCCGGGTGCTTCTTCGCCTCAGGCGAAGTCCGGATTGGGGGGAGAGAAGATATCGATGTATTCCGCCTCCTCGAGCACCTCGCCCCCGTGCGGAGTTCCCGCCGGCAAAACCATGACGTCTCCCGCCTGAACGATCCGTTGGTTTCCGTCTCCGAGGCGGAAATTCAATTTTCCGCTGATGATATGCGTGATCTGGTCGAAGTCATGCTCGTGGGTGGATATCTCCCCCCGCGGCGCGGTGATCCGGCAGGCCATCACATTATCGGTTTTCACGATCCGGCCGCGGACCAGCGCGTTGAGTTGTTTCTCCTCGATTTCACTCCAGCGAAAAAGCGGCATGTTTCATTTTCCTCATGAATTTTGGGGAAAGCCCCGGCTGCCCGAAGGCGGAGCCCTCCCGGAGATTATCGGCGGAAGAGGTCTTCCGCCTTTTTGCGGAAGAGGCGGGTGGCCGGCTCTTCCCCGGGCCGGTAGCCGAACCCGCGGACGATGACGGCCGGCACGCCTTCGGCCGCCTGCCCCATGGCCAGGCTCCCGGCGGCGGCCAGCTCGTCCGCCTGGGCCACCTGGGTGATCTCGAGCGGCCGCCCGGCCCGATCCTTTGTGCCGCGGAGGTCCGCAACCGGCTCCACCCCCGCGCAGCCGATCGCCACCCCGACCACCCCGCTTCGGAAGGCGCGCCCCTGGGTATCGGCGATGATGACGGCGGGGCCGGCCCCCGCAAGGCGGTTGAGGGCTTCGCGGATCTTTCTTGCCGAGGCGTCGGAGTCAGCCGGGAGAAGCAGCACGAGATCCGCGTCTCCCGTCAGGTTGGATCGGTCCACCCCCGCGTGGGCGCAAACGGCGCCCGATCGGTGCTCGGCGATGAGGGCGCGCTCCGAGGCCGCCACCACCTCGTTCGACTCGCGCAGGACCACCTCCACCATGCGCGCGTCGCGGCCGTCCCGCTCGGCGATCCGAATGGCGTCCGGCGAAGGCGATACCCCGGACAGGCGGACGAAGCGGCCCTCGGCCTTGCTCACGATCTTTTGGGCCAGAACGAGGATATCCCCTTCTTTGAAGCGGATGCCGCTTTCCCGCATCGCGTCCAGGAGGAGGCGGGGAAGGTCGTCCCCTTCCCGGATTTCCGGGAGGTCGTTGATGGGAAGAATTTGAACCGGATTCATGGCAGCGGGATTTCCGCCAGCCACTCGGGGGCCGGTACCCCGGAACGCAGGAAGGCGACAATGTCCGAGGGGCGGTCCACGTCCAGACACAGGCCCAGGCTTTCAAAACGCGACACCTCCAGGCCCGCCGCCTTTGCCGCAGCGGAGTGGCGCTTGAAACTTCCGGGCCCGAAGGAGAAGGAGAGCGCGCCGGCGGGGCGCAGATAGATTCCGTTTGTCCCCCCATCCAATGCGGGCGTGAGGACGACGCAACCTTTCTCCCCGTTTGTTTTTTTCCCGAGGTCAATCAGCGAATCCACTTCGATTGCCCGGAGGGCAGGGAGGTCGCCCGGAATGACGAGGAGGGCGCTGGCGCCTTTCGAAAGGGACCAGGCGCGGCCTTTCTCCAGGTCGGCGTTCATCTCGGCGCCCTCGCAGCGAATGCCCGCGGCGCCGTTCTCGCCCGCGAAGGCGAGCACCTCATCGTCCTCGCTGAGGACGGCGACCCGCCCGACCGAATCTGATTCCCGGAGGGCGATGAGCACGCGGCCCAGCATCCAGCGCCCGAGCTCGTCCCGCTCCTCGGGCGTGAGGACGGGCGAGAGGCGGGACTTTCCGGAGCGGAACCCCCGCTCCGGCACCAGAGCGATGCATTCTCCCGATGTGGCCATCCGAAATGCCCCGCGACCATTTAATGGAATGGTTACGTGTGCAGGCCCATCTTATCACGGCTGCCGGAAAGGGTCTTACCGAAGGCCGCCGGCGAAGCGGAGAATTTCCCCGGCGAGGCGTTTTTTTGACTCCAAATCGGTCATGATGGTGGGAAGCGCCCGTGCCGCCAGGCCCAGCTTTTCGATTTCCGGCAGGAGTTCGGCGTCTTCTTCGTCGAGGACGAACCCGTCCAGGAATTCTTGGTAAATCCTCGCCACCCCGAGCGCGGTCGCCTCGTGCCCCATGCCCTCGAGCATTTCGGCCGCGGGCCCGCGAAGAGCGGCTCCCCCCACGATGGGACTCACCGCGATCCGGGGAGCGTCGTTCTGCATGAATTTTTCGAGAAATCCGGGGACGGCGAGGATGGGTCCCACGCTCACGATCGGATTGGAAGGGCAGAACACGATAGCGCGCGCCTCCTTGAGGGCTTCTTCCGCCTCCGGCGTCATCCGGGATCGTTCCGCGCCTTGGAAGCGCACGCCCGTCACCCGGGGCCGGGTGCTTCGGGCGACAAAATAGTCCTGGAACTCCAATTCGCCCTCGGGCGTGTTCACGCGCGTCGCCACGGGGCTGTCCGTCATCGGAAGGACGCGGGAGCGGATGCCGAGCGCCGCGCAAAGCTCGGCCGTCACCTCGGTGAGGCGGGCGCCTTCGGCGAGGCGCTGGGTGCGCCGGACGTGGGTGGCGAGGTCCTGATCCCCCAGCCGGAACCAGGTGGGCCCGCCGAGCCGGCCGAGCAATTCGAGGGCGGTGGTGGTATCCCCGGCGATCCCCCATCCCTGTTCCGGGTCGGCCACCCCGGCCAGGTTGTACATCACGGTGTCGAGGTCGGGGCTGATGTGGAGGCCGTGAAGGGACAGATCGTCCGCGGTATTGACGACGACGGTGAGCGCCCCCGGCGGAAGCGCGGCCGCGAGGCCCACCGCGAGCTTGGCGCCTCCGACCCCCCCGGCGAGGGCAAGGACGGGCCCCTTCATCGGACGAGGATTTGCGGGGCGGGGGGCGTCTTCGGCGGCGGGGCGGCCTCGGGATACCCCGCGAGAATGAGCGCCCGGGGAATCCAGTCCCCGGGCAGGTCCAGGGCGGCGCGCGCCGTCTCGGGGCAAAAGAGGGGGGCGCAGCGCCAGACGGTCCCCACGCCCTGGGCGGCGAGGGCGAGCATGAGGTTTTGGAGCGCCGCCCCCAGGCTGTGCTCGGCCATCATATACTCGTGCGCCTGGCGCCCGGGGTCTTCGTAGGCGTCGAGGCCGGAGAGGGAGAGCGCGGCGAGAAGGAGTACGGGGGCCCCGGTCAGGAGGCGAAGGCTTCCGGCGTGGCGGCGGGCTCGCTCCTCCCCGGGGACCCCCTCGCTCTCCATGTCCCGGAGAAAATCGCGGCCCATCTCCTCTGCCAGCTTCTTTTTCGCCTCGGGCGATTCGAGAAGGCAGAAGCGCCAGGGCTCGGTCCCGTGCGGGCTGGGGGCGAGGCAGGCGGCCTCGATGGCGATTCGGATGCGTTCCGGGTCCACGGGCCCGGGCGAGAAATTCCGGATCGACCGCCGGCGGATGAGCGCCTCCCCGAGCGAGACGGCGTTGAGGGAAGCGGGGGCCTTCACTTCCCTCACGCTGCGCTCTCGTCCGCTTTCCACCCGGGCGGCGCCCCGCCTTGGTCGGGGGTGGGCGGCGGGGGATGCTTCCGTTTCTCGCCGGGCGGGGGATCTCCCGGATCGCCGGGGATGGGCTGGCCGGCCATGTATCCCCTGACCCCGGCCGGCCGCTCCTCGCTCTCGTAGGCGGCGTCGAGGGCGGCGGTGAGCTCTTCCTCGCTCTTGCCGCTCTCCTGCATCCGCGCGGCGGCGAACTCGGCGTCGCCCGGGACAGAATACGGGGGAAGCCCCGGCGCGGTTCCGCTCCGCACGCCCCCCTCGGGGACGCGGTTCCGCTGCCTGCGGGAGAGGATTTGGAGAATGTTCCAGGCCCGCCGGTTCTCCTGCATGGGTTTGGTTTCGATCAGCCCCTCTTCCTCGAAGGCGCGCCAGACGCGCTCTCCCTTCTCGGTGCGCAGGACGACGATGGTCCAGCCCCGGGTGCCGACCCCGCCGCAGGCGATGTCGGAGAGTTCGGCCGAGAAGTCCGCGCAGTGCTGGCATTCGGGCCGCTGGTAATTCTCCATCGCCTCCTGGAGGGGAAAGGTGACGAGCTCGCCGTCTTTCTTGTAAACGAGCACCTCTCCTTTGACGTTGAACTTCGATACCTCGGTGAGGGGTATGCCCAACTCCTTTTCGATCTTTTCCGTCATCAGATCGAAGGTGAAGACTTCGGTGCAGAAAAGCCCGATGTTGAAGGCCACCCGGTCGGAGAAGCCGCGCAGGAAGCCCCGCTGCTTTTGAATGATTTGGGGCCTTTTCTTGGCGGAGAGGAGAAAGGCCGGGTCGATGAGCTCCATCTTGCGGAGCGGGGTGATCTGGCAGGGGACCCCCACGAAGGCGACCTTTTTCAGGTCGCGCTCCTTGACCTCCCGCAGGGCCATGTTGTTTTCGCAGTAGGTGTACCAGCTTCCCGCGCTGGCCACGATTTCCTCGTAGGTGGTGATCACCTTGGGGCTGGGATCGCACGGCGGGTCGTCCTCGCCCACCGCCGAGACCACCGCGCCGTCGATCTCGCCCGCCGCGAGGGCCCAGGCGAGGAGGGCGGTCACGATCCCGCCGTCCTGGGCGCGCTCCATTACGTCCTCGCGCTTGGTGCGCGCCATGAAAATCCGTCGGTAGGCGCCGAAGATGCCCTCGTAGAGCGTTCCCCGGTCGCCGAAGGCCGCGTCGCGCAGATGGATCTCGCGGGGCCAGAGGCGCGGGCACACCGAAGCGCACACATCGCAGCCGATCCCCTCGCTGATTCCGCAGTAGTCGAACGCCGCGCTCGCCTTGGCCGTCTGCTTCGGCTTCGCGTCGACGTATTCGATTACGTTGTGGGGGCAAACGAGAACGCAGCTGCCGCACTCGCAGCAGCTTCCCGCTTCCACCACGTCGTTCATCATGTCCTTGAATGAGTTGTGATGCAGTTCAGGCAAATCGTGGAGCCTCGCTTAAGAGTGGGTGTGCGGCGGTGCCTAGGGGGGGTCGGCGGCATTCGCCATGGGAAGGGAGGGAGACTTTTTCCGGCCGCCGTAGTTCCCCTCGCCGAGATAGGCTTCATCCTCGGAGCGGGGGTGGCGGTAGCGGGGGTCGCTCTCACGGATGATGTCGTAGGTGGTGGTGCGCTGGACGGGGACGCGCCCGGCCGCGCGGATGGCCTCGTTGAACTGCGAGACCGTCAGGCTCTGGCCGTATTCCGAACCCGAGCCCCGGCTGATGTTCTCCTCGATGAGGGTGCCGCCCAGGTCGTTCACCCCGAACGAGAGCGCCCGCTTCGCCGCCTCGATTCCGATTTTGGGCCAGGCCACCTGAAGATTCGTTATCGCGCCGCGGAAGAACAACCGAGCAACGGCATGGAGGCGGAAGATGTAATCCAGCCCAGCCATCTTCCGGATGCCGAATTCCTCCCCCATTTTGTTGTCGTACGGGATGAACGGGAGGGGGACGAATTCGGTGAAGCGCGCCCCGCCCCCCCGGTCGGACTCGGCTTGGATGCTGCGGATGATATCCATGTGTTCGGCCAGGTCCCCGGCGGATTCGATGTGGCCGTACATCACGGTCGAGGTGGTCGGGATTCCCACCGCGTGGGCGGTCTTGATGATCTCGCACCAGCGCTCGACCGGAATCCGCCCCGGGCTGATGAGTTTTTTCACGTGCTCGACGAGGATCTCCGCCGCCGTCCCGGGGATGGAGCCCAGCCCCGCGTCTTTCAGCCTGCGCAGGATGGTTTCGAGCGGCAGGCGCGTCTTGCGCTGAATATGATCGATCTCCGCCGGCGAGTAGGCGTGCATGTGGACCCCGGGGATGACCTCCCGGGCCAGGCGCAGCACCTCCTCGTAGCGGTCGAGAGAGATGGCGGGGTTGAGCCCGCCCTGCATGCAGATCTCGCCCACGCCGAAGCCCCGCGCGCGCTCGAACTTGGCGCGGAGGACGTCGTCGCCGTGGGTGTAGGCGTCCGGGGCGTTCGGGCGGCGCCAAAAGCCGCAGTACTTGCAGTCGGTGTAGCAGACGTTGGTGAAGTTCACGTTCGCGTTGATGACGTAACTCACCTCGTCGCCGGCGGTGCGCTTCCGCTCGGCGTCGGCGGCGGCGTTCAGCCGCTCGATCGCCTCGGGGGAGGTTTCCTCCAGCAGGGCTGCGGCGGCGGAGCGCGAAATCGCTTCCCCCGCTTCGAAGGCGTTCAGAATCTCGGCGCTCGCCGGTTTGCTCATGGGACCTCCACGGCGGCGGAGGCGGCCTCCTCCCGGCGCGCCAGCATCCGCTCCAGGGCGGGGCGCGCGGGATCGGGACACCAGCTCGCCGCGATGAACTCGTCATAAATGGGCATTCGGAGACGGAGGGTCATTCCGTCGCCGCGGATCGCTGCCTCCAGCTCCTCCAGCTCCGGCCAGGGGCGGTTGGGGTTGATGTGATCCGGCTCGGGCGCAATCCCCCCGATGTCGTCCGCCCCCGCCCGCAACAGGCGGGGAAGGTCGTCCACCAGGTTCGGCGGAATCTGGACGTGCACGCCGGGCATGAGCCGGTGCGCCTCCGCGATGAGCTCGGCCACCTCGCCGTCCGAAGGGCGCGCCCAACGCGCCATCGGCGTCTCTTCCTGCGGGTTCAGGGGCTGAATGATGATCTCCTGGATGTGGCCGTAGCGGCTGTGTATCCCGGCGATGGCCTCCAGGCCCGCGACGCGCTCCTCGGGCCGCTCCCCGATCCCGATCAGGATGCCCGTGGTGAAGGCGATGCCGAGCTTCCCCGCCGCCTCGACCGAGGCGAGCCTGCGCTCGGGCGTTTTGGTGGGCGCCGCCCGGTGCGCGATGCGGGTGGCCTCCGGGCTCACCGTCTCGGCCATCATGCCCATGCTCACGTTGTAGGGCTTGAGGAGCTCGTACTCCCACTCCTCCAGGGTGCCGATATTGGTGTGGGGAAGAAGACCGATTTCGAGGCAAAGGCGGCACACCTCCGCCGTGTAGGCGGCGTAGGAATCGAAGCCCCACTGGGCGAGCTGGCGGCGCAGGGCGGGATGATGGTCGATCCCCTCCCCGGTCATGACCAGCGCTTCGATCGCCCCTTTTTCGTACGCCTCACGCCCGATCCGGCCGCACTCCTCCAGGGAGAGTAGGAGAGGCGCGTCGCTCCGGAAATGGCAGTAAGCGCAACGGTTCACGCACCAATTTGTGATCGGCAACGTGAAGTTCACCGAATAGGTGATGACTCTCAGGGCTCGCCTCCCGCGAAAGGGGGAAACTTCTGTTCCAGGTGCCCGCAATCCTATCCGCAGGTCCGCCGTACCGCAAGGGCGCCGCGTTCCGCCCGGCCCTCAAACCACCCCTTTCTCCCGCAGATTTCCGATTTCCTCCTTCGTCTTGCCCAAAAGGGACGAGAGCACCTCTTCGGTGTGCTCCCCCAGGAGGGGCGGCGGGGCGGCGGCGGACCCGGGGGTGGCGGAGAGTTTGACCGGAACCCCCATCACCTTGAGGGCGCCGACCGTCGGGTGCGCCATCTCGACCACCATGCCGCGGTGCGCGATCTGAGGGTCGTTCGCCAACTCCCCGATGTCCCGCACCGGCCCGCAGGGCACCCCCCCTTCCGAGATGGCCCGCAGCCATTCGGCCCGGGTCTTGGCCGATAGCGTTTTCCGCAACTCGGCCTCCAGCGCGTCCCGGCCCGCGACGCGGTCCGCGTTCCGCCTCCAGCGCGGATCGCCGGCGAGGTCCGCCCGCCCGATGGCGCGGGCGAAGCGCTCCCACAGGCTGTCGTTCGCGGCGGCGACGATGATCTCCCCGTCCGAGCAGGCGAACTCCCGGTAGGGGCAGATGCTGGGATGGCGGTTCCCGATCCGCCCCGGGGGGGTCCCCGTCGCGAAATAGTTTCCGGCGGCGTGGCTCATCAGGGCGGCCTGGCCGTCCTGGATGGCGACGTCCACGTGCTGGCCCTCGCCGGTCTTTTCGCGGGCGATGAGGGCGAGGAGGATTCCCTGGATCGAGAACAGGGCGGTGGTGAGGTCGGCGATGGCGACCCCGGTCTTGTGGGGGGCGCCGCCCTCCGGGCCCGTGATGCTCATGAGCCCCCCCTCGGCCTGGAGGAGGATGTCGTAAGCGGGGCGGTCCCGGGAGGGTCCCGTTTGGCCGTAGCCGGATACCGAGGCGTAGATGAGGCGGGGGTTGAGGCTCCGGCAGGATTTCCATCCGAATCCCAGCCGCTCGATGGCCCCCGGGCGGAAGTTCTGGATCAGGACGTCCGACTTTCCGGTGAGTTCCCGGAGGATTCCCTTTCCCTCCTCCGCCTTGAGGTTGAGCGTGAGGCTTTTCTTGTTCCGGTTCACGGCGCAGAAGTAGCTGCTTTCCCCTTTCTCGTAAAAGGGGGGCCAGGCCCGCGTGTCGTCCCCTCCCCCGGGGTTTTCCACTTTGATGACCTCCGCCCCCATGTCGCCCATCATCATGGTGCAGTAGGGGCCCGCGAGAATCCGGGTGAGATCGAGAACGCGGACGCCCGCAAGCGGTGCTGTCATGCCCGGGGTCTCCCCATTTGCCCTTGGCGCATCCCACGAATGCGCATTCGGAGGAAGGGAAATAATTCTCGAATCATAGGCCGTTCAGGAATTCCTTTCCCCCAAGGCGTGGATGACCTTCCGCATCACCACCTCGGTGGGCATATCGGCTCCCGTCCACATCTTCCAGGCTTCGGCTCCCTGGCACACGATCATCCCCACGCCCGATACCGTGCGCGCCCCGCGCCGGAGGGCGGCTTTCAGGAAGGCGGTCTCGATCGGGTTGTAGACGGCGTCCGCGCAGATGCAGTCCGCGGGGATGGCCGCCTCCGGGATGGGGCTCCTGTTCTCCCGGGCGGGGTCGCCCGCCATCCCCAGGCTCGAAGTGTTCACGATGAGATCGCACGCTTCCGCCGCGGCCGCGAGCCCTTCGAGGGGGCCTCCCGCCGCCTTGGCGCCCGATACATTCGCTTCGATGTGCCGGGCGAGGTCGGCGGCCTTTTCGGGGGTGCGGTTCCGGATCTCGATGTGCGCGGCGCCCCCCTGGGCCAGCTTCACCGAGATGGCCCGGGCCGCGCCCCCCGCGCCGAGGACGAGGCAGCGCATCCCCCGGGGGTCCGCCCCGGTCTCCTCCCGGAGGGACCGCAGCCAGCCGACGCCGTCGGTGTTGTGGCCCGTCATCCGCCCGCCCGGCCCGAAGGTGATCACGTTCACGGCCCCCATCAGGCGCGCGTCTTCGCTGAGCCCGTCCATCATGCCGGCCACGTCCACCTTGTGGGGGATGGTGATGCACACCCCGGCGAAGCCCAGCCCCCGCGCGCCGCGGACGGCGTCGCCCAGGGAATCCGGGGGCACTTCGTAGGCCATGAAGTGATAGGGAACGTTCAGGGCCGCCGCCGCCGCATTGTGCATGGTGGGGGACATGGTGTGGCCGAGCGGATAGCCGAATATGGCGAGGGTCTTTTCAAGGACCACGGGAACGTTCCTCAATTTGTGCGATGCCGAACCGGGGCTTATCTTACTTGAATGAGCCGGTTGCGCTAGATTACGGCTTGGATCGCGGGGACTGCAAGGCGGTCCCGCATTCCTCCCCCCGCCGTTTCATTTTTCGTGAAAATCCATGGGAGACGCGCTGATGGCGACTGTACAGGCGGCGACCTTGATCCAGCCCGGGGAGATCGCCCTGCGGGAGTACGACAAGCCCGAGGCGGCCGGGGACGCCCTCTTGATGAAGGTGGCCGCCGTGGGGATTTGCGGATCGGACAAGCACATGTTCGGGGGGAAGATGGACCTGAAATGGCCCGTCATCCCCGGCCACGAATTCAGCGGGGTCATCGAGGCCATCGGGCCCCGGGCGAACGATTCGATGCGGATCGTCGGCGGCCCCCTGAAGGAGGGGGACCGGATCACCGTGACGCCGGGGAGCCTGACCTGCGGCAAGTGCTGGTTCTGCGTTCATGTGCCGCACCGCCCCCAGCTTTGCCCGAACCGGACCGTCTTCGGCTTCCGCACGGCCGCGGAGGCGCCGCATCTTTTCGGCGCCTTCGGCGATTACCTCTACGTCCCGGGCAACTCCTTCGTCCTCAAGCTGCCGGAGGGCCTCTCGGCCGAGCGGGCGGCGCTCTGCGAGCCCCTCGCCGTGGCGCTTCGGGCGGCGGGGCGCGCCTTCGCCCCGGGGATCCCCTATGCCGGAGAGGGGTTCGGGCCGGGGGCGCGGTGCGCCGTCCTGGGCGTGGGGCCCATCGGCGCCCTCATCGTCGCCGCCCTGCGGACCCAGGGGGCGGGCGAGATCATCGCGCTCGACTATTCGAAGGAGCGGCTCGGGTTTTCCAAAAAATTCGGGGCCACGCGGACGCTGGACCTCTCAGAGACCACGCCCGCCGGGCGGAAGGAGCAGGTCCTCGCCTGGACGGACGGGGTGGGCCCGGACGTGGTGATCGAGGCGGCGGGCGCCCCGGCCGCCTTCGCGGAAGGGCTCGACCTCGTGCGCCGGGGCGGGAAGCTGGTCGAGGTGGGCCACTACGGCGATCCCGGCGCGGTGGAGGTCCGCCCCCACGTGGTCTGCAACAAGGACGTGGACATCCTTGGCTCCTGGGCCTATCCCCACGTGCAGTTCGAGTCCGCCATGGACATGCTCCACCGGACCGGCCTTCCCCTCGACGACCTCTTCACCCACCGGATTCCCCTCTCCCAGATCCAGGCCGGCATCGAGGTCACCGGGACGGACGCCTGCCTCAAGGTGCTCGTCACGCCGGGGAGCTAGCGACGGAAGCCGGGGGCCAGCGACGGAAGCCGGGGGGCTAGCGACGGGGTGCTCCTAGGGCGCGGGCAGGTCTTCCGGCTTGAGGCGCAGGAAATCGAGCGTTTCGGCCCGCTCGGCGCCGCCGGGATCGAACGCGTCGAGGGTGGCGCACAGGGCGAGGAGGCGGTTCACTCCCGCGGTGAGCTTTTCCAGGCGCGCGGGCAGGACCCGGTGGCCCATCCCCTCGGCCATCGCCGCCACCTCCTCCGCGGTAAGCGCTCTCTCGGTCATCTTTCTCTCCCGCCCGCCGGTTTTCGTTTCCCCCGCCTCCGGGTGCAGGCGGGCCGCGCCCGGGGGGGTTGGCGGCGCCTCATTCGGCCCCGGCGAGGGGCGGGCGCCGCCGCCACCAGGGGTGGGCCCGCTCGTAGGCCGCCCCGATCCGGAACAACGCCTCCTCCTCGCCCCACCTTCCCGCGATTTGCAGCCCGGCCGGATGGCCCGCCCGGGTGAAGCCGCAGGGAACCTGAAGGACGGGGCTCCCGAGCGGGCTGAAGGGCGCCGTGCAATGGATGATGGCGGGCCAGGTCTTGTTTCCGTCCAGGCAGTCCGCGACGGTGGGCGGGGAGATCGGCACGGTGGGGGTCAGGACGGCGTCCACCTTGCGGAAGACGGCCGCCGCCTGGCGGAGGAAGAGGGTCCGGACGCGCTGGGCCTGCACATAGCGCCAGGCGGGGATGAAGAGGCTCTCCTCGAAAAAATCCGCGCCGGGCGATGCGTACGCATCGCGCCGCTCCCTGAGGTATGCCCGGTGATATTCCGCGCTCTCGGCGCCCACGATGACGGAATAGGCCGCCGCGCTGTGCTCCGCCCAGGGGATCTCCACCTCGACCACGCGCCCCCCCATGGCCTCCAGCGCCGAGACGGCCTCCCGCACGAGTTTCTCCACTTCCCCGTCCATCCCCGGCCAGAAGTGATTCACCGGCACTCCGAAGGTGAGTCCCCCGACGCCCTCTCCGATCCAGGCGCGGAAGTCCGGCGGCGGCTCCTTCCCGGTCGTGGGGTCGAGCGGGTCCGGGCCGGCCATGGCCTGGAGGAAAATGGCGGCGTCCTCGACCGTCCGGGTGAGGGGGCCCAGGGTGTCGAAGCTCAGCCCCAGCGGGACGACTCCCGCCCGGCTCACCCGCCCGTAGGTGGGCCGGATCCCGGCCAGGCCGCAGAAGGCCGCCGGAATGCGGACCGAGCCCCCCGTGTCCGAGCCCAGGGCGGCGACCGCCATGCCGGAGGAGGCCGCCGCGCCCGAGCCGCTGCTGCTTCCCCCCGAGGTCCGGTCCGGATCCCAGGGGTTGCGCGTGGGGTCGAAGTGCGAGTCCGCCCCCGTCGGCCCGCGGGCGAACTCCTGAAGATTGGCTTTTCCCAGGATGAGGGCCCCCGCATCCAGCAGGCGCGCGGCGCACGTCGCCGTTCCCCCGGCCCGGTTGTCCTTCAAAATGCCGCTTCCCGCCGTCGTGGCCACCCCCGCCAGGTCCACGATATCTTTCACCGCGACGGGGATTCCATGGAGCGGGCTGCGGAGGATTCCCCGGCGGATTTCCGCCTCGCGCTCTTTCGCGTCCCGCCGCGCCGTGTCGAAGGTTTTCGTGATGAAGGCGTTGAGGGCGGGTTCGCTTCGCTCGATCCGCCCGATGCAGGCCTCGAGCAGGGCGCCCGGCTTCACCGCCCCCGAGGCGATCTTCGGAGCGAGCTCGGAGATGGGCGCGAAGGGCAAGTCTTTGGAGTCCAAGCGGGGCTCCTCCGGCGGCGCATTTTCGGAATCGGGCGGAGGGCAATCCCGATCCAGCGAGCGGGTATGCGGTGTGTCCGAAGCCTAGCACGAAAGGGAAACGGACGCCCTTCCGGACATCCGCCGGCGGGGCGGGGATGCCTGATGCGCGGAGAGCCTCACCCGCGGTATAGTCCCGAGCATCATGGAGAAAATCTCTTCCGCCGTCCGTGCATCCGACCCCGGGTTTCAGGAACGGGCGCGCGCCTATCGCGCGCTGGTGGAGGATCTGCGCCAGCGGCTCGCCGAGGCGGCGAAGGGGGGCCCCCCCGCGGCAGTAGAGAAGCACGAGGGGCGCGGCAAGATGCGCGTCCGCGACAGGGTGCGCGCGCTGATCGATCCGGGCAGCCCCTTTCTCGAATTGTCCCCTCTGGCGGCGCACGAGGTGTACGAGGATCCCGTTCCCGCCGCCGGGATCGTGACGGGGATCGGGAGGGTCGGGGGGCGCGAGGCCGTGGTCGTTGCGAACGACGCCACCGTGAAGGGGGGCACGTACTATCCCCTGACGGTGAAGAAGCACCTCCGCGCCCAGGAAATCGCCCGCCAGAGCCGCCTTCCCTGCATCTATCTCGTGGATTCGGGCGGCGCTTTCCTCCCGCTTCAAGACGAGGTCTTCCCCGACCGGGACCATTTCGGCCGCATCTTCTTCAACCAGGCCCGGATGTCGGCCGAGGGCATTCCCCAAATCGCCGTCGTGCTGGGAAGCTGCACGGCGGGGGGCGCCTATGTGCCCGCCATGTGCGAGGAGGCCGTCATCGTCCGGGGGCAGGGAACTATTTTCCTCGCAGGTCCCCCCCTGGTGAAAGCCGCGACCGGGGAGGAGGTGGACGCCGAATCCCTCGGGGGGGCGGAGGTGCACTCCAAAGTCTCGGGCGTGACGGACCATATGGCCGAGGACGAGGCGGAGGCCCTCCGCACCGCCCGGCGGATCACCGCCGCCATCCCCCATGAAAAGCGCATTCCCGTTCCCCTCGAAAGGCCGGAGCCGCCCGCCTTCGACCCCGAGGAGTTGTACGGAATCTTGCCGGCCGACCTGCGCCAAGCCGTCGATATGCGCGAGGTGATCGCGCGCCTGGTGGACGGCAGCCGGTTCGGGGAGTTTAAGGCGAATTACGGGACCACCCTTTTGTGTGGATTCGCGCACATCGAGGGAATCCCGGTGGGGATTCTGGCGAACAACGGAATTCTGTTCAGCGAGAGCGCCCTCAAGGGGACGCATTTCATCGAGCTATGCAGCCGGCGGGGCGTCCCCTTGGTGTTCCTCCAGAATGTCACGGGCTTCATGGTGGGGAAAAAGTACGAGGCCGGGGGGATCGCGAAGGACGGGGCCAAGATGGTGATGGCCGTGACGAACGCGGCCGTCCCCAAGTTCACCGTGATCGTAGGCGGCTCGTTCGGGGCGGGAAATTACGGAATGTGCGGCCGGGCCTACGAGCCGAATCTGATCTGGATGTGGCCCGGGGCGCGGATATCGGTGATGGGGGGAGACCAGGCGGCGGGGGTTCTCCTCCAGATCCGGCGGGACAACCTGGAGCGGAGTGGAGAAGCGATGGACCCCGCGGAGGAAGAGGCGTTCCTCCGTCCCACCCGGGAGCAGTACGAGCGGCAGGGGAGCCCTTACTACAGCACCGCGCGCCTTTGGGACGACGGGGTGCTCGGCCCCACCGAGACGCGGGCCGCCCTGGCGCTGGGCCTCTCAGCCGCCTTCAACGCTCCCTTTCCCGAACGGCGGGCGGGGGTGTTCCGATTTTGAGACCGAATTTTTCCCGCCGGAATCATGAGGATTCTTCATGAAAAGCGCGATGAAAAGCGCAGCCGTTTCCTCCCTCTTCGATATCACGGGCAAGGCCGCCCTCGTCACGGGGGCGAGCGGGGGCCTGGGCCGGGCCGCCTCCAAGGGCCTGGCCGCGGCCCGGCTCGTTCTCACGGGCCGCTCGGAAGACAAGCTCAATCTCCTTGCCGAAGAGATCCGCCGGGACGGCGGAACGGCCGAGGCCGAGCCCGGCAGGCCGGACGAGCCGGGCGACGCCAAGCGCATCGTGGCGGAAACCGCGAAGCGCTTCGGCGGGATCGACATTCTCCTCCCGATGGCGGGAATCAATCCCTACCATGCCGCGGCGGACATCCCGCTCGATGCCTGGGAGGAGGTCATGGACGTGAACGTCAAGGGCACCTGGCTTTTCTGCCAGGAGGCGGGGCGGATCATGATCGAGCGCGGCCGGGGCGGAAAAATCATTCTGATCGGTTCCACGCGCGGGTTTCTCGGCCGGGAGGGATGCGTGGCCTACAGCCCTTCGAAGGGCGCGATTCATTTGATGGCGAGGACCCTCGCCTGCGAGTGGGGCCGGCACGGGATCAACGTGAACTGCATCGCCCCCACCCTTTTCCGAACCGAAATGACGAAGTGGATTTTTGAGAACGAGGAGTCCTACCGGTTCATGCTGAAACGGACGCCCCTGGGGCGGGCGGGCGAGCCCGATGACCTCATCGGAACGCTTCTTTATCTTGCCTCCCCCGCCTCGGACTACCTGACCGGGCAAGTCATTTTCCTGGACGGCGGCTTCACCGCGGGCTAGGGGGGAGCGGCAAACTCGCTTTTCGATTGGAATTCAATGAGCCGGCTCCCGGCCGCCCCCACCGCCAAGCCTACTTTTTAAGTATTGATATATCAAAATGTTAAGTAGATTCAGTATATTATATCCCTCTTTACGTCCCACACTCAACGCGAGATACGGGCTAAGTCATCGAGCGGCATATCCTGCCGGCGCTCGGCGCGCTGCCCTTGGCGAAAGTCGAACGCGATCGGATCATGGCACTGTACGGCGGTCTCAGCGAAAGGCCCGCGATGGCCAATCTCACGGTGGAGGTACTGGCGCGGATGTTCACGATGGCCGAAGCGTGGGGCATGGTGCCGGACCGGGACCAATCCCTGCCGCGAGATCGTCAAGTACAGGGCGCGCAAGCGCGAGCGGTTCCTGACTGACGGGGAGTTCCGGCGCCTGGGGCGGGTGCTGGGCGAGGCGGTGTCCGAGGGCAAGGTCTCGGTACACGCGGCGGCGGCGATCCGGCTCCTGATGCTGACCGGCTGCCGCAAGAGCGAGATCCTGTCCCTGCAATGGACTGACATCGACCTCGAGGCCAGCGAATTGAGGCTCCGCGAAAGCAAGACGGGCCCGCGCGCGGTGCCGCTGTCGCCGCCGGCGGCGAAGGTGCTGGCGGACCTGCTACGCCCGATGTCACACTTCGGGAGGTTACGGCTCGATCCCATCGACTCTGCGCGGGTCTCGGTATGGTTCGATGAGGTGAATGCATCAAAGCCCGGCGGGTCCGGCCGGGTCGGCTCGTTCCCCCACATTGAAGCTACGGGATCCAGTTTCAGCCGTTACCCAAGGCTCACGCTGATTTGTCCCGTCCTCTTGTCTCTGCTTTCCGCCACGGCACGCTCGTTGGAAACGGTCGGTTCGCGGCTGATCCGCGCTCTCCAATCCCTGATCGTTTCAATATCGATCCCTGTCGTCTGAGCCGCGGCTTGGTCGAGACGGTCGCGCATGTCGTCATCGGCCGCGTTCTTCCAAGGCTTGACCGGCGTGTGTCTTGTGCTCTCGTACGCTTTGGCGAGGATAGCAGCTTTCGCCACCTTGAAGTCCGGAACGCGTAACATGGCCAACTCGGCCTGCGAGAATGAAGGGTTGGTCAGTTTTGTGCTGCGGTGGAACAGGAATTGCAGTGTACCGAGCGTGCTGTTGCACCACGCGCACAGTGCTTTCGCCTCATTTAGACTCGTCATCTGGCCTTGTATGGGAACCCACATGGAACCCAGAGCGGCCTGCTCTGAAAAGATGGCCAACAACTTGCCTGACAGAGTATCGAACCTCGCCGCGAGGAGAACATGTCCTGCTTGCTTCCGGTAGCGGGCAGTGAGCGTCTCTTTTCTGTCGACGACACTTTGTTCCGGGGCGGCCTCCATGGTGGTTCGCAGATCCTTCGAGCGCCCCAGAACACGCGGTAGCCGTCGTCTCCGTCGTTGACGGGACGGAACGCATCCCGAATACGCCGGCCCGACGGCCCGAGAAGATACCGGTTTCGGAGTGGCACGAGCCCCTTCTCCTGTTCGAGCCGCATCGCGGCGTCAATGAGTTCCGGGTCGAGAAACTGGCACGGCCGCCAGTCTCCCTCTCTCATCCTTGTCTCGGGTTGTTCGAAAATGACAATCCACTTTCCGGTGTCGCCCGCTTGGATGGCTTCCACGGCTTCAAGGGCCTCCTCGGGCGTCGATGGCATGGTGCGCAAAGCGACGAAGCGGGTCGGTCGTTCCGAGCAACCGTTAGTTCCAACCCTGCGCCTGCATATCAGCAGCGACTCGTGGATGGCGGTATTCTCGCTGAAGTTGGGGTGGCGCGGGTCGTGGCTGGTCACAACGGTATCGATGTGGAACCGCTCGGCGAGGAATCTCCTCTCCGCCATTCCACTGGTATTTGTGCATGCCGTGGTCGGAATGACCTTGGCGAGCGTGCCACGCGTGTCGCTCAGCAGCTTGTCCGCAAGAGGAGTGAAGAAGGTGCCAATACTGTTGGTGGTAACGACGCCTCCCGCTGCGCCGTCTCTGCGCTTTATATGCTCCTGTATGCCGAGTTCGTGAAGTTGCATCGCCTTTCTGCCTGCATCGCCATATTTCCTGCTCCGGTTCTCGTTCGCGGTGAACGGAGCGTTCATGATGACGGCGTCGAGATTGCGCAGAGGAAACCGGATTTCTGCACTTTCATTGACCTGGACAGCGTCGAGGGTTTCGAGCGACCGCCGCGGAGTGATCAACGCGCGCAGATCCAGGGCGTCGTCGGCTGCGGTCAGGATTTCCAGCGACCCCGCCTTCGGCGGTGCGTCGGCCTGCGGTCCGTGAGGCATCGTGACGAGGTTCATGCGCTCATAGTCGACGGTGGGCGCGCCGAGCGTCATGTTGCAGGCGGCGAGCTGGATGCCGTGCTGGTTGATATCAAGTCCGCAGAGCACGTCTTCGACGAGGCGCTTGTGCAGGGTATGACTCTCCTCGCCACTCATTTCCCTCGATTCGGTGACGCGCGCCTTGATGGTCTGGAGTGCCGCCATCAGTAGTGTCCCAGTTCCACAAGCGGGGTCGATGATCCGCAGGTTCTGGATCGTTTCGGGGTCGGACCAGTCGATGAAATCTTCGGAGAGCGCCAGACGCGCCAGCATGATTGCCGAAAGATTGTTCGTATAGAACGCGCCGTCGCTCTTCGCGGATCCGAGAATGCGGTGATAGAGCGGACCGGCGTGGTCGTAGCCGAGATCGCTCAGCGAATCGGCGACGCGGTTCGCGCACTCGGCAACCACTCGGATTGCGTCGTCGATCACCTTGCCTTCACGCAGCGACGCGAGAACCGCGAGAGCGGGCCTGAATACCGGCGCGTAGTCCTTTTCGAGGATGGACTCCCATGCGATTTCGAGGACCTCTCTCGGATTGCTAGCGCTCGCGACCTTGTCGAGCCGAACGATGGTCTTCATCTCCGGTTCATCCCGCAGACGGCGCTGCAGCAGGCAAGCGTTACAGAGCATGAGCGCGGCGACGGTACAGATCCCCTTCGCGCCGCCGTCATCTTCCGGGACGAGGTCGAGAGCCTCCGCGAGCGGTCCCTCCAGATCTTCTTCCTGGAGCACGGCGCTTGCGCGCCTGACCGCATCGGCGATCTCGTCGGCGACCAACTGGCCGGGCTTACCGAGTCCCGAGGCAGCCACGACGTGCGCGTAAATTCCCTGCTCGGCTTCTATCAGGTCGAGTTCGCGCTGGATATGCTCGCCTTCGGGCTCATGAACCGTGCCGCCGCCCGGATCTCTTGGAGCGTTCGGTTTGATCTGTTCATAGACCTTAATGAAGCTGGCGGGCGATTCGGCGAGGCGCCCGTCATGGGCCTGGAGCGCTCGCAGGACCCGGCCGACTGTCTTGTAGCCTTCGGTGCCACGCTCTAGCGCGGCCGCGACATCGCGGCCCGGTTCGACGACGACAGGGATGATGATGTAGCCGAAGCGCTTGCCCGGCGCCTTTCGCATGACGCGCCCGACGGCCTGGACGACATCGACCTGACTGTCCCGGGGGTCGAGGAACGCGACCGCGTTGAGTTGCGGCACGTCCACGCCTTCGGTGAAGAGCTTGACGTTGCAGACCACCCTGCATTCGTCGTCGGCATGCGCGAGGGAACGAAGTTCCTGGTTGCGCTGGAGGGCGCTCGCGGACGCATCGAGGTGTCGTGCAACGACCTTCATCGCCCGCCCGGTCTGCATCCGCCGGGTGGTGGCCCTTAGTACCTCGCTTTCCATGAGCGCGTCGGCATACCACTTCGAACGCCGGATACTGTTCGCGAACGCCATAGTGCGCGGAAGCTGGCCCGGTTGCTCCAGGGCCTTGCCTTCGGTCACGCCGTTCACTGCGAGCGATACGCCGAGCACGCGCGTCATGTCGTTGGTGGTCGGGGTGTTCTTCGGACTCGTCGAGGCGTCGAGGCGTCGAGGCCTTCGAGGCGGCGTCGCAGGCCTGGCGTGACGCTCGCCTCGCTCACGCCGAGCACGATCACCCGGTAGTCGGAGAGCATTCCGTGTTCCACGGCCTTGGCGAACGGAAGCCGGTGAAGCGCCGGCCCATAGACGTCGTAGTCGCCCATATCGACGACATCGATCCCCTGTTCGGCGAGCTTGCTCTTGGAGCGTTCGGTATAGAGCCGCGGCGTCGCGGTCATGTAGAGGCGTTTCCGTGCGCGAAGCCGCCCCTCGTCGTGAAACTCTTGGAAGTCGACCTTCCTGAGGCCGTTCGACCTGCGCGTCCCGAGAAGCGCTCCGGTCGTGCGATGGGCCTCGTCGGCGATGGCCAGATCGAACGCCGGGGCGCCATGATTCGCCTGAGCCTCAGTGACCCTACCCAGCGAGTGGTACGTGCAGAACACGACGCGGGTCGGGCCGTCGCTCGCAAGCGAACGGGCGATCTCGGCCGGGTCCGTGGAAACCGGACATTCAAGCTCGGAGACCCGGATGTCCTCATTCTCGTTGCGTCCGCCGGCGGTCGAGTCGGAACACACGACAATGCACGCCAACTTGCGCGTGGTCTGCCGAAGCCATTCGCGCCGCGCCTGGGATACCAGCGCTATAGTCGGGGCCGCGAAGAGGATCCGCTGTCCGTCTTCGACAAGCTGCTCGGCGATGCGTAGGGCGGTGAAGGTCTTGCCCGTGCCGCACGCCATGATAAGGCGGCCCCGGTCGTGGTTCGCTAGTCCCACGACCGCGTCCTCGATTGCATCCTCCTGGAGGGGCCAGGGTTCCTGCACCGGGCGTCTGGCATCCTGCTCCTCGACCTGGAGGTTGAGATATTCGCGGAAGTCGATCTGCGTAACTTGGGGGTGGGCGTTCAGGATTGCCCGCTCCGCATTCGGTCCCCACCGGCAAGTCGCCACAATCCAGCGCAGGTGGAAGTCCGGTTGTTGGGACCCACCAAGAAACTTGTCGATCTCGCCCTTCCCGAGGGTATGCTGATCCTCGTAGCACTTGCACTGGATGGCGACCCACTCTCCCGAGATCCGCCGCGCCACGAGGTCGATCCCGATGTCGCGGCCGTCGAGGCCGGTCACTTCCTCGCGCTCGGGCCAGTCGGGCCAGCGCCAGATCCCGTCGATCTCGAATTCGGGCTGCTGAAGCGCGACCCGCATGAACAACTGCTCGAACCAGCGCCCTTTCTCGGACTCGTCGCGGCTTTCGGTGCGAATGCGGTCGAGGATAACACCCGCGCTCGGCCGCCCCCCGAGATCGAGGCTCATCTGTGCGCCCGTCATGGTATGGGCCCCCAGTGCGACTCGAATCCACAAGCGCCGCGCTCCACGCGGATCGGTCCGGCGATTGTAGGCGCCGTCTCGTGCGCGGAAGCCAAGGCCTCGCTCTTATACCACTTGATCTATCTATAGGAAAATCAAAAACCGGTTTCTAATGGTCGCGATGTTGTGCCTACTTCGTCAAAGGTAGAATCGCGGATCGTTTGACCGTAATCCCGAAGATGTTCGTGTTTGGATCGACTACGATCTTCCATGGACCAATCGGGACTCCGCCGATGCGGCTCTTGGCCAAGCTCTAGGATTCTTGGCCAAGCTCTAGGATTCTTGGCCAAGCTCTAGGATTCTTGAAGGAGCGTTGCTCGAATGGGTAGCGATACACGCAAAGATAGACAGCGAGCAAGGGTCGTGATGCCACCGGCTGCCGCAGTCTCGTACGCCCTGCCCTTCAAGGCCGGAACGAGCCATCGCGATGTGGTGCGCTAGTGTCCGACGACGGTCCGAAAGGGGCGCGTGGGTTGACGGTCCGGTCAGGGCGATTCGGAGCGGGTACCGACTGCGCGGGAACCAGGGGGTGCTGTCGGACAACGACGAGGGTTAAAGTGAACCCAGTCACAAATTTACTGAGTGAAGCTCCTGACGCTCTGAAACGTACTAATCAAAAGGAATGTGCAATATGACTCCGTCGATCTTTGTCTCTTATTCGCACGATAGCGAGAGTCATATGGCTTGGGTATTGCAACTGGCTACCCGTTTACGTGCCAACGGCGTGGATATTCTTTTGGATAGGTGGAATTTGGATTTGGGGCAAGACGTGGCAGCGTTCATCGAAAATGGATTATCTCAATCAAAAAGAGTTCTGTGTCACTAGTGTCCGGTTAAAAATCGAATAAATTCAATTGGTTGGTTATTTGCGAAGCGTTGCATCTGTTTTCGTCTCCCGCAAGTGCTTGATGTATGGGCATTTTCTCGAAGAGGGTCACCGAGAGGATCTGTAACAAAGTGTAGAGCGAGGCGTCCAGGTCGAGGCGCTTCTTGACGATGGCGACGAGGACGTAGACCGAGACGGCAATCCAGATCTGCGTCTTCACCGCGTTCTCCGACGTGCCGTAGAACTGCTTGATCCGAAGATGCTGCTTGATCCACTTGAAGAAGAGTTCCACCTGCCAGCGGCTTTTGTAGAGCGCGCAGATGGTGGCGGCCGGAAGCGAGAAGTTGTTGGTGATGAAGACCAGCGTCTTGCCGGACTCGGGGTCCTTGAAGCGGATGCGCCGCAGAAGTTCGGGGTAATCCTGACGGGTGTAGAAGCCGTCCAGGGAGATGGTCTGGTCGCAAATGATGCCGGTCGAGCGATCCGTCGGCGCCGAATAGACGCGATGAGCATCGATGTTCGACTTGGCACGCGTGACGAAGAAGGCCCCGGCTTGGTGCAACACATAAAGGCGGGCAAAGTCGACGTAGCCACGATCCACGACGTAGATGGCTCCGGCTTCCGGCAAGAGCATATCGAGGGCATGAACGTCGTGCAGCTTGCCATCCGAGATGTGGATAAAACTCGGAATGTTGCCCCGCAGGTCGAGCAGCGTGTGCATCTTCACCGCCGCCTTGGTGGTGCGGAAGTGCGCCCACGGAAAGACCGACAGGCACAGAGCGATGGTCGTCGAGTCCAGGGCGTAGACGGTATTGGTCAGGTCCAACCCCAGTTCTTCGTCGACGTACAGCGTCCTCGCCTGGGTGATGAGCCGCTGGGCCAACGCCGCATGGATACGCCAGTCGCGCCTTTCGTTGGCATCGGCCAGCGTCGAGCGCCGGACCGGCTGGCGGAAGCCCATGTGATAGAGTTTCGATGCGTGGACCGAGAGGCAGGTCTCGATGTCGCGCAGGCTTTCCCGGTAGGTCAGCTGGGCGAAGGCCATGGACCGGTATTGCTCGGCGCAGGAAAGCGTCCGGACCCGGTGATCGCCGCCATACCGGTCGACGATCCGCGTGAAAGTAGTCCATGGCAGGAAGTCCATGAGCTGAGCGAACAGGGTCTTGCCGGTGTTCATGAGCATCTCCTCGGAGAAACTCCGAAAAGTGCTCCATCCAATTCAAATCGACACCATGCATTTTCGCTTCAAACCCCGCAGAAATCCTGGCTCTCAAAGCCAGCACCGCTCAGTTAACCGGACAGCAGTGGTTCAAGACGAAATCACGACCGCCATCGTCTCGCGACTTGAACCCGAGCTTACGCGGGCCGAGTTCGAGCTGATCCGACGACGCCCGCCCGCCGATCTAGACGCCTGGGACTACTATCGGCAGGCCAGCGGTGTCGTCGCGCTGAAAGGTTGGCACGAACACACGTTCTGGGAGGGAGTCGAACTTTTTCGCAAGGCCATTGCTCTGGACCCTGAATTTGCGCCCGCACGCGCTGGTCTGTCGCACCTATTGGCGATAGGTCACATGATGGGTCTCGTGACCGAGCCCGACGAAGCACTGACCGAGGCGGAGCAGGCGCTTGCGCTTGATAGCGACAGTTCTGAAGTCCTTGGCTTTGCCGGTTGCGCGCTTTCCGATTTGGGCCACACGACCCGGGGTATTGAGCTCCTCGAGCGGGCAATCGAACAAGATCCGAGCAATGCCCAGGCTTGGGTCGCACTCGGCGCCTCACTGCTCTCCGACCGCCAGCCCGAGCTCGCGATCGCGAAGCTCGAACACGGGCTTCGAATAAGTCCGCGCGATAATTATCTGGCTGTTTGGGGCGGAATGTATGCGCTTGCCCTCGGCTTTGTCGGGCGCCTCGACGAGGCCATCGAGCAGGCGCGCGTCGCCTGCCGTCACGATGATAAGCAGCACGTTCCGCGCGTCGTTCTGGCGGCTTTGCTGGTGGATGGGGGTCGCCTTGAAGAGGCCGCGTCGGCGCTTGCGGAGGCGAGGCGCATCCGGCCGCAGCTTTCAATGCGAGAATCTAGGGGCATGATTGGCGGTCGTTACGCCGAAGCCCTGCGAAAGATTTGGGAGCTCTAGACAAGCCGGCGCGAACGGCCCAGGCGCACCAACATCAGCTATGGGTGGTCGTGACCCGGCCGTCTAGGTAGGACGCCAGATGGTCGCTGAGATCGCGCGCGTCGTCGCCGGCGCCGTCGATGAGAGCGGACTTGCGGCGGCGGAGAAACTGCATGCCCATCAGGTACATGCCGGGTGATTCGACGACCCCACCGTCGTGGCGGACCTGGCCTTTGCGATCGAGCACGGGCACATCGAGCCAGGAATAGTCCGGGCGGTAGCCGGTCGCCCAGATGATCGTCTTGATCTCACCGGTGGCGAGATCCATGCCCAGCGGCGGCGAGTCCTCGACCTCGGTCGGGGCGAGGCGGTGCGGGGCCTCGACCTCCTCGTCGAGGCCGTTCAGGCTCGCCCACTCGTCGATGGTGTCCAAGAGCCTGTTCATCTTGAGGTCGGCCAGCGCGCATCGGTTCGGCAACGAGCCCGAGAACTGCGCTTTGCCGTCGTTCATGCCGGCGAGACGGCCGACGAGCTTCACGCCGATGCCGGTGAGCGCGTTGAGGTCGAGGGTCGCGCGCTCGGGTGAGCCGGCAAGCTGCAGTGACGGTACCCGGCGCGCCCTGACGATGTCGTCGACCTCGTCGTAGCGCTCGTCGAGGATGACGGCGACGTCCATCCACCACTTGATGTCCCTGCCCCGGTAGACGCGGGGCGCCCGCACGTGCTCGCCCACGGCCACGGTTACCGGGCGGCCCGAGCGGTGGATCTCGTCGGCGAGCTGGGTCCCGGTCGCAGATGCGCCGACGATGAGCACGCCGCCTTCCTCGAGCTGATCGGGGTTGCGGTACTGCAAGGCGGTAAGCGTGGCGATGCTAGACGGCACCGCCTCGGCGACCGCGGGGACCCAGGCGATATTACATGCTCCCGTCGCGAGCACGATGGTCGGGCAGCGCCAGTCGCTCCGCTCGGTGGTTATCATGTACCCCGCATCGGTGGACCGCACCGACGTCACCGTGGTTTTGGTCTGCACCGGGGCCGAGATCACGCGCGCGTAGCGGTCGAGAAAGTCGATGGTCTCGGGCATCGTCCTGAAGCCGTCAGGATCATCGCCCTCGTAGCCGAAGCCCGGCAGACGGCTTTGCCAGTTGGGCGTGAGCAGGCGGAGCGAGTCCCAGCGCTCGGTCCTCCACGAATTGGCCACCTCGCCGCGCTCGAGCACCACGTGGTCGATCGAGCGGTCGGCGAGGCATCGGCTCATGGCCAGCCCGGCGTGGCCGGCGCCGATCACGACCGTTGTGGTCGTGCGAACGGGACCTGCTCCCTGATGGCGCGATGCCGTCGATCAGTTGACCTTGACGGTGACGTTCGTCGGGTTCGTGACGATGTCATAGACCGCCGAGAGCTTCTGCGACTGAGCCACGAGTGCCTTGATATCGTCAGGACTCGCGTCGGCATCGATGTCGAAGGTGACCTTGATGCCGTCGAAGCCGGTGCGGACGTCCTTGTCGATGCCGAGGATGCCTTGAACGTCCATTCCAGCCTCCAGCGTTGCCGTGACCGAGCGCAGCTGGATCTCCCGGCGCTGGGCGACTGCCGCGACGCCGGCCGTCAGGCAACTGGCCAGGGCCACGAGCGCCAACTCGGCAGGCGTGGCTCCATTATCCTCGGACGCGAAGAGCTCAGGATGATCGGCATCGAAGCTGAACGTGGTCTTGTGCATGTGCTCCTCGCCCAGGCCGAAAAAGCCCTCGACGGTCGAGTGACTGTGAGTGCCGTTCTGCCACTTGCAGGTCGCCCGCCACTGGAACTTGGCGCCCTCGGGCGCCTCGGTCAGGTGCTTACGGGCCTCGAGCAGTGCTTCGACGTTAACGCCATTGTCAACTTGGGTTGCCATTGGATTTCTCCCTATCTTGCGTTCCGAAACGGAACTCTCGGTTCCACCATCTGCGAGGTTGCCGTGGTCGCCCCGCTTTTTTTGGTCGCATTCGCAGCGTAGAATCCGAGGCGCTGGAGTCAAGCAAGATCAGAGGCGCACGCGGCCACGGATTAGACGTTCAACATATACGCGAGCGAGAAGAGGACACCCTGATGCGGCACGAAGCCATCAATTTTGGAAAAAAGTTTGGGCTTTTCAATGAGCAGTGGTCGCCAAAAGTCGTTGCCGAGATGAATGACTACCAGTTCAAGATTGTGAAACTTGAGGGTGACTTCATTTGGCACGATCATCAAGATACGGACGAAACATTCATCGTGATCGAGGGCGACCTGCGCATCGATTTCCGCGATGGAAGCGTAAATTTGTCAACCGGTGAAATGTTTGTCGTTCCCAAGGGGGTCGAGCATAAGCCATTTGCGAAGAATGAAGTGAAGCTGCTGTTGATTGAGCCGCGCGGTGTTCCGAACACAGGGCACGAAGGCGGCGCGCGGACAGCAGAGAACGATGTATGGATATAGGCGCTTCAAGGCGCGCGGTAGGGGTGGTGCTCGATCCAGTGGCGGGCGATCTCGATGCCGGTGCAGATCCACACCTTGTCGTGCTCCAAGACATAATCGAGAAACCGCGTGAGTCCGGCGGCGCGCGCCGGGCGCCCCATAAGGCGGTCGTGGACCGCCATCGACATCATCTTGGGCTCGGTCTCGCCCTCGGCGTAGAAGACGTCGAAGGCGTCCTTGAGGTAGGTGAAGAACTCGCCGCCGGTGTTGAACCCACCGATCTCGCTGAACCCTGAATCGTTGCATTCGTAAGAATACGGGATCGCGAGATGGGGCTTGCCGCCGACGGTTACCCAGTACGGCAGCTCGTCGTTGAGCGCATCGCGGTCATAGAGGAAGCCGCCTTCCTCGACCACCAATCGGCGGGTGTTGGGCCCCGGCCGCCCGGTCATCCATCCGAGCGGCCGGCTGCCGGTGGCCCGGGTGATGGATTCCACGCCGAGGCGGACGTATTCGCGCTCGATGGCCTCCGGCACGTTCTGACAATCGATCCAGCGGTAGCCGTGACAGACGACCTCGTGGCCCGCCTCGACGATGGCGGCGGCGACCTCGGGGTTGCGCTCCAAGGCGGCGCCGACGGCGAGCACGCCGACCTTGATCTATAGGAAAATCAAAAACCGGTTTCTAATGGTCGCGATGTTTCGCCAGGAAGGTAAATTCCCTGAACTGTCGAACGGGGGAAGACCTTTCGAATCCTAATACGGGTTACGACCGCAATGCTCGAGGGGATGTGGTGAACGTTTTCCAACGGTAGGCACCGGGCCTGACGGCGGGCCGCACTGTCAAATTCTCCGTCACCGAGTTCCCCGACGGCCCGCGCGTGCGCGTCGCCGTCCAGGTGCCATTCAGCGGCGTCGAGCCGGCTTCAATCGTCCGATCCGGCGCATCCTTTCACCGCGGCTATCGAGGAGCGGGTCGACCCCGAAGCTTTTCTTGAGCGAGGCCGCCCAGCTCAAACGCTGCGGCTTTCCTCGCCGTGCCTGTCCCAGCAGGGCGAAGACGGTGTCGTGCGTGCGGGCCTTGGTGCGCGGGGCCAGCAGTCCGAAGTAGCGGATGTTGTGCCGGTAGCGGTCGGGCACGTGGTCGGCCAGGGTGGTCAGGAAGTCAGCCGCCGCGTACCGGGTCATGACCCTTCGTTTGGTCCGCGTGTCTTGAGTCAGGAAGTGGACTTCCTCACGGTCAATCCGCTGGAAGCGGTACTGTGCGATGGGGGGACGGCGGGCATAGCGGCCCGCGTAGCTGAGGAACGATTGCTTGCTCCGGAACCGTTGGAGGTGGATATTCCACCAGCGTTTGTATTGTCGGCGCAGCAGTTCGGCCAACTGCCGGGCAGTCAGGTCGGTCTTGAGCACGCCCATGCGATACGCTGCTCTGAGATACGTGATGATGGCATAGCGCCACATCGGCATCAACGCCTTGGGGTCAAGCGGCGCTTGCCGCCAAGCCGTCCCGTCGGCATCGAGCCCGCCTTCGGAGACGAGCACATGCAGGTGACAGTTGAAGTTCAGGTGGCGGCCGAAGGTATGCGGGATCACCAGGATCATCAACCGCACGCCGTAGGTCCGGCGGGCCCACTGCTCGATGACCTTGGCCCCCAAGACCGGCAAGTCATGGAGCAGCTGCCGGTTGTGCTGGAACAGAGGCCAGAGCACGTCCGGCATCATGAGGCTGACGTGGTTGTAGGGGATGTCGGGCAACTCTCTCCACTGCTCGCGCTGCCACAGTGTCGTGGCCCGATAGCCGCAACTGGGGCAGGCGCGGGACTTGCACGTATGGTAGATCACCCGTGTCTCATAGGTGGAGGAGAACACCTCGGCGCCCAGCGCGGCGGTGCCGCAGTCCAAGACCTTGCGGAACGCCTCACGCACGGCCGGTCGTGTCTCGGGACGATCCCAATTGGGACGTGCGAGTGTCAGGATGCGCTTGAGCGGCGGCACGGGCGGGCGCGTCACGCGCCTGGTTCCTTAAGCAGAGTGTCGTGGAGGTCACGGGTCACAATGAGCGCGGGCCCGGGTAGGTCGACCACGTGCAGCGTGACGTGCGCTAATCCGCCCCGGGCGGGGCTCGCCAGCCGCGCGGCGACTTGTTCGAGCGATAAGACGTTGTCCTGGCGGACGCGGTGCTGGCCGAGCAGGTGCCGGATGGTGTGGTGGATGTCTTTGCGGTGGCGGTACTGGTCGAGCCGTGCGTTCTGCTGGTCCGGTGCTAGGTGGCGCCATTGCCACGCCCGATGGATCAAGATCTCACCCGCGCGCAGGGCGTCGCGCACCGCCGGGATAGTGGTTTCGAGCAGTTGCTTGACCTTGGTTACGTTGCCGGCGCCCACGCCAGCGGCGCGCGCAAGCTCCGCTCTGACGTCGATAGCGCTTGCTTTCGTCAATGTTGACGAAAGCTTCTCAGTGCCCCCCTGCCGCTGGCGTTCCCGTGCCCGAGCACGCCAATGCGGTTCCAGGGCCAGCGCCATCACGGTCCGGCAAAAGGTGTTCAACCGGTCCGTGTAGCGGTGCTTGTCCAACATGAACAGAAGCGCTGCCTCGCTGCCAATATCGTATTCGATACAGGCCACGGACGGCTGGCCTCCCCGAGCGGCAAGCTGCCAGCGCGTATGACCGTCGAGGATCAGTCCGTCCCGAGTCGTCAGTAACGGCGCGATGACGGGGGTGGAACCTGCCGGGCTATGCGGCGTCTTCCCGGTTGCTATCGGATCGCAGACGTCCAAATACACTGGATGGGGGCGCAGTTGCTCCGGTGCACGATCGACCAACCGGCCTTCCGGGGCTACGTGACCATCTACTGTCGCGGTCACGACTGCCGCCGACGTTGCTTGTGTTGTAAGGGTTGCGCGTCGCGGCGGGACTCGATTTGCCGGGTCAGCCAACCCGCGACCTCCGCCTCCACCCAGCCGATGGCGCGGCCGCCGAGGGCTACGGGCCCGGCGAAGCGGCTTTCTGCCATGCGCAGGCGGAGGATGCTACGGGACAGCCCGGTGCGAGCCTTGATGGCGTGAAGCCATAGCAAAGTAGACGGCATGGTGGGTAGAGGTTGTGAATCTTTCATGGCCCCAACGATGACACCCGCAGCCTAGTCTCTCCGTACTCGCTCGAAGGGGACCATTCGCTGGCACTTGCGGGAAATTCAGGCCGGCGCACGCGCAGTCAAGCGATGGTCAACGCCAAGCTCCGTGGTGCCTAGTCCAATCCGGTGGCGTCTTTGTTTAGCTTTTTCTTGGCCATGATCGGCCTGTTTCACGCCCGATGCTGGCCCGCGAGCGGCTTTCAATCCATTCATTGATTTCGGATTTGCGCCAGCCGACGGCGCGGACTCCCAACCGGACCGGGCGCGGGAATGCTCCCTCGGCCATCCAAGCGTAGATTCGACCTTTGGAAACGCCGACGGTCGCAAGCACGGCCGGCAAGCGCAGGATTCGTTCGTTCATTTGACGCGCTCCTCTGAAAGAACGCCTCAACATCGCATAGGTCGACGGAATTCCGATGGAACTATAGGCCGCTATGGTTTCCGATGTCGGACCGCTTTCGACGCTTGGCCTCTCTCCGGCGCTCCGCATTCGCTTGAGGCGACGGCCAGCACTCCCAAGCTCTGGGTAGTTTGCCGTCGAATTCGTCGGCGGATTCGATCGCTTTCCGCACGACCTCCTGGGGGTTCTTGGACCCGGCAAGGACTTTGTCTTGGGGAAGACTCTCGGCTATCACGCTGTAACGAACCTCCTTACTTTCCAGACCGAGAAAGTCGAGCAGGCTAAACACATCGGCAATCGAACCGTCCCGATTGGCGTTTGCATAATACGGTTTCCCTCTGTGCTGCGGCGGCTTCTCTAGCCCGCTGTTGCAGGGATCAATTGCCCACTTGTGAAGCTCGGTTACCCAATCGGCCAAGTCATCGGGGAATGGCATTCCGTTCGCGTGCAGGCGAACCGCAATTAGGTTCAGTGCCTCCCAGTAGTCGGGGTCCTGACCGCTGGCCTTGATCATGGCTCGTAGCTTCTCGGCTTGGTGCTTCTCGCCCCAGGTCGACTGCATGGCGAACCAGTTATCCGCTTCCGCCAGACCACGCGGCGGGATGGGGGACAGGTCCTGCCCATGCAGCCAGTAGCGAACGACAAAGAGAGCCTCTTCTATCGCCTCGACCTCGTTCATCCCCTCGAAAAGTCCTTGCGGTAATAGGGCATAGTGCTCCTCCGACGGCATTTCCCAAATCTGCAACCCTTCGCGGAGCTTCGCGAAAGCCGCCTCCCAAGCGGCGCGGCGTTCTTCATCCATGGCGGCCACCCTCGATGTAGCGCGCCCAATCGTCCATGAGCTTGCGCCGCCGCTCGAACAAGTCGGTCCGCCGATAAGCGGCCTCGACGCGATCCGAATTGACGTGCGCGAGCGCCAGTTCGCAGACCTCGCGCGGCGCGTCCGAGCATTCTGCCGCCCAATCCCGAAACGAACTTCTCATCCCATGCGGCACGCACCTGATGTCGTTCTCCCGGCACAGCTTCGAGAGCGTCGAATCGGACAGCGCCTTACCGGTTGGCGACGGGAACACCAGGCCCGAACCATCGGCAAGTGCCTTTGCCTCGTTCAGCACTTCCACCGCGCGCCCGGACAACGGCACCCGGTGCTCACGCTTTGCCTTCATGCGCTCGCCGGGGATCGTCCAAGTCACGGCCTCAAGATCAATTTCGTCCCACCGGGCAAGCCTCGCCTCGCCGCTGCGAACGGCGCACAGCGTCAGGAACTCGAAGCACAACATGGTCGCCGCATACGCGCTGGACGCCCGGACCTTGGCGAGCGCGGCCCCGACTTCGGTATGGGGAAGTGCGCGTTGGTGTTTACGCACCACGCCATTTCTCGGCAACGCCGCGCCGATGGCATCGCCGGCGGGGTTGTCGTTCCGGTAGCCTTGCACGACGCCCCATTTCATCACTGCGCCGATGCGCTGGCGCACCCGCCGTGCGGTTTCGTGCTTGTCGCTCCAAATCGGCAGCAGAACGGCCATCACATCGGCCGTGGTGATTTCGGACACCCGGCGGCGAGCGAGCCTAGGCATCGCGTAGTCGCGAAGGCTTGCTCGCCACTGCTTTTCGGACTTGCCGCCGTCTTTCCAACCGGCGGCGTGGATCTCGATCACCGTTTCCGCCGCTTCCGCGAACGTCGGCACGGCCCGGCCAGAGCGAAGCGCTGCCGGATCGCCGCCCGCTCGCGCCAGCTTCCGGTTGTCGAAGGCAAGCTGTCGTGCTTCGGCGAGCGTCACCAGCGGAAAGCTGCCGAGTCCCAGATCCCGGCGCTTGCCGTGGATGACGATGCGTTGCACCCAGCGCCGGGCGCCGCCCGGCTCGACCTTGAGAAACAGGCCGTTTAGGTCATAATGTTTGCCGGGCTCCGCGTGCTTGACGGCCGCCGCCGTCAGCTTTCGATCTCTCCGGTCGTCCAGGTATCGCACAGCCATAGATTTCGCCCTCAGACCGTCCCACAGTTAGAGCGAGACTAAACGAAACCATACGGGACGTCAATAGACGATGTGTGCCATCATATTAGATAGTTATAGTGTCTTCAGGGAACTGCACGAAACCGCTGAAAACCTTACATCGGCGGACGCGCCCTCCGCCGCGGGGCGATACCGCTTCCTCAGCGGGGGCTGCAGGGCGAACCCGGAGGGAACGAAAAAAGCCCCCCGGATGCGCGCACCCGGCGGGCTATTTCTATTTGCGCAAAAATTCGATTTGGCTCAGGCGGAAACATCCAGCGAGGAACCCTTGCCCGATACAGCCGGGTTATTCGAAAGGGTGGTGGCGGCCAAAAGAAGCGCGATGGCCGTGTTCACCCCTTTGTTCCGGCTGATACCGGATGTCCCACTAGTTATTGCCCCGTTGGCGGGAGCCGTCACTTGTCCTGTATGCACCGTCCCCACTCCTTGCTACCCCCAGAACTTCCTCCTTATTTGTCGCATCGGCTATGGAGTAAAGAACTTGAGGAAAAAAATTAGGGCGGGGTGTTTTTTTTGAGATTTTCAAAATATCTTGGTGTATCTTTTTCTTTTTTTATAATAATTGAATTGTGTTTCTGAAAATAATAATAAGTTGGACCCGAAACGCCGCCGGGCACCGGGGCATCGAAGAATGGAGGCCCGTCCCATGTTCTCCAAAATCCTGATCGCGAACCGGGGGGAGATCGCGGTGCGGGTCATCCGCGCCTGCCGGGCGCTGGGGGTGCGGGCGGCGGCGGTCTACAGCGAGGCGGACCGGGAGGCGCTCCACGTCCGGATGGCGGATGAGGCGGTTTTCGCCGGGCCCGCGGCCCCGGCGGAGAGCTACCTGGACGCGGAGCGCATGGTCCGGGCGGCCAGGGATTGCGGGGCGGAGGCGGTTCATCCGGGCTATGGCTTTCTGGCCGAGGATGCGGATTTCGCGGAGGCGTGCGAAGGGGCGGGCCTCGTTTTCATCGGACCCTCCCCGGCGGTTCTCAGGTCCGCGGGGGACAAGCTCGCCGCGCGCGAGGCGGCCGGGCGGGCCGGGCTCCCGGTGCTTCCGGCCGCGGGGCTCGAGGGGGTGGACGAGGAATTTCGCCGGAGGGAGGCGGAGCGGATGGGCTATCCCCTCCTCGTGAAGGCGGCGGTTGGTGGGGGCGGCCGGGGGATGCGGCGCGCGGCCGGGCCGGGGGATCTGGAGGAGGCTTGCCGCGGGGCGCGGGCGGAGGCGGAGGCCGCCTTCGGGGACGGACGGGTGTTTTTGGAAAAACTTCTCCCCGGGGCGCGGCACGTGGAGGTGCAGATCCTGGGGGACGGGGAGGGGGGGGCGATCCACCTCGGCGAGCGGGAGTGCTCCCTTCAGCGGCGCCACCAGAAGGTGATCGAGGAGAGTCCGGCCTCTTTTTTGGAGGAGGGTGTCCGCGGGGCGATTTGCGGGGGGGCGGTCCGGCTGGCCGGCGCGCTTCGCTACCGGGGGGCGGGCACGGTGGAATTCCTTTTGGACGGGGGCGGTGATTTCTATTTCCTCGAGGTGAATGCGCGGCTCCAGGTGGAGCACCCGGTGACCGAGATGGTGACCGGGCGGGATCTGGTGGCGCTCCAGCTCGCGGTCTCCGCCGGGGGTGGGCTCCCCCTCGCCCAGGAGGAGGTCCGGTTCGCGGGCCACGCGGCCGAGGCGCGCCTGTACGCGGAGGATCCGGCGCGGGCGTTTCTGCCCCAGGCCGGGCGGGTCCGGGCGGTGCGCTGGCCGGGGGGGCCGGGGGTCCGGGTGGACGCGGGGGTGGAGGCGGGCTCGGCGGTGGGGGCGGAGTACGACCCGCTCCTCGCGAAGGTGATCGCATGGGGGGCGGACCGGGGGGCGGCCCTCTCGCGACTGGGGGGCGCGCTGGAGGAACTGCGGCTCACCGGGCTTCGGACGAACCAGTCCTTTCTCCTGGAGGTGATCCGGCATCCGGCTTTTTTGGCGGGGGGGGTCTCGACGGACTTTGTTTCCGCGCACCCGGAGGTTTTGGACCCTCCGTTTCCGGAGGAGCGGTTGGCGGACGCGAGGCTCGCGGCGGCGCTCGCCCTTCACCTGGAAGAGGCGGAGGGGGGCGGAGGGGGCGAAGGGGGCGGGAGGCCGGCGGGCGGGGGCGGGCATGGGGCGCCGGTGCGCCCGGGCGGGCTGGACCCCTGGGACCGGGCGGGGGGCTGGCTCCCGGGGGGGCTGGCATGAGGATCTGCCGGTTCGCGGGCTGGGAGGCGGCCGTCCGCCCTTTGGGAGAGGGAGGGTTCGCGGTCGGGCTGGGGGGAAAATCTCTGAATTTGCGGTTGTTGGAGTGGGAGGGCGGGCTGGTAGCCTTCGAGGTGGCGGGGCGCGTCGTCCGGGCGGCGGTGGAGGTGCGGGAAGACTCGGTGGAGGTGGTCCTTGGCGGGCGCTGGGTCGGGTTTTTGCGCGAGGGGGCCTCTTCTCCCCCCGGGAGGGAGCCGGCAGGGAGGGGCGGCCCGGGGGTGGTGCTTGCGGAAATTTCCGGGAAAGTTACCCGACTCTTCGTTTCCGCCGGGGATGTTGTTCAACCCGAGCAAGTACTTCTCATTATCGAAGCGATGAAGATGGAGCATCCCGTGCGGGCGGCCGCTCCTGCACGCGTGGAATCCGTCGACGTGAATGCGGGAGACCAAATTGCCCCGGGAGATAGACTGCTCAATTTATTGCCTCCCGATTGATGAATTGAATGTTTTGCCAAAAAATTGATGCACTTTTCTAGTATTTACAATTTAAATCGGTTGAAGTATGGTGATTTCTAGATTATCTCAATCGCCCGTCCGGGAAATGAACAGTTCAAAGAGATACCTCCACATTTTGAATGAGCCGATAAGACACTTTCTTCACCGGGATCTTTTGTCCGCCCGTTTGCCATAAAAGTACATTGGTTTGCTCCTTGTCGGCGTGAGTATTGTTCGCCTGGGGCTCCCCTGTCGCCCAGGTAAGGGGAAGTGTAATGCCGATTAATAAATTTCCTGTGGAACTTCGTGATAGGCGTGTAATATTGGCGGAAGATGACGAAGGCTCCAGGGAGATTATCGGAAACGCACTCAAATATTTTGGCTTAAAGCATGTTTTCATCGCCAAAAATGGCCTGGAAGTGAAGGCCTGGTTTGAATTGGCGCTAAACAAAAAGATGGAAGGCTGTCCATTTGACCTTATGTTGACAAGTCTGGAAATGTCCGGTTTGAACGGTCTTAAACTGATCCGGTTCATTCGGAATGACCAAAACCAAAAGTCGATGCCCATCCTCGTGATGACCGAAAACGCAACAGTTGAAACGGTAGAAGAGTTGTCGAAACTCGGTATCTCCTCCCTTATCCTCAAACCTGTCTCACCCACCGATGTTGTCGAAAAAATATGCGAGGTTTTACAAAACAACGAACCTGCTAGGAGAAGTAGACTTGCTGGTTAGGATTTGACACATGAGAAACTTCCCCTTTTTTAATTTAGATTAGAGACTTTGAATTTTTTCTGTTTGGTTCAAAAATTACATGAGATATCCACTTGATTTCGCGGCCCGATTGAAGAGATGCGGGGAGGACATAAAATTCCCCACGCGACGCGTTTTCCCCATTTGAACCCCTTTGATATTGGCTAACTAGATCCCCAAGATCGACTATGAAACGATGAAGATTCGCACCGGCCTCTAACTTCACTATCAACTCCTGGCAGAACGAAATCTGTGTCTTCGCTGCCTGGCGGAGAGTGGCTCGGGCGAGGTTGGAAGGAAAATCCTCGCATGGGCAGGCCGCAGCGAGCCGTGGATTTTGCCACAAACCCGGGGAGGAGCGTTCAACTTCTCCGAGTGAAGCCGCAACTCACTTGCTATGGAAGTGCAGCCCACCTGGCGGGTTGTTTCAGGTTCTCGCCGCCCGGAAGGTGAATCTTTTTTCAATATGGAGCAGACCGGCAGGCGCTGTCATGTCGAACGTCTCCAGCGCCTTGTCAAGGATGGCGTTGACTGCCACGTATGAGGCGGCAATTCCGATAGCGAAAAGGGTCCTTTCCGCGATGACGACGGAAATGAGCGCCATGTAGGTTTCGGGGGTCATCGGCACGGTATGGATCCACAGGGCGCCGCCCACCGCGTGGGCCGTGAAGGTGGCGCCGAGGCTCCGGGCGATAATGCTGGTTGCGTATTTGGAAGGCAATGCTTTCACGATGAGGGGGACAGTCCAAAAAAGCGAAAAGAACCAAACCTGTTTGCCCACGGGATGCAACAGGAACAGAGCGATGGCGATCAAGGGAACCACGATCCCGAAGCTCCTTTTTCGGCTTCCGAAGTAGTAGGCGGCGAACAGCATGGGGGCGATCCGAATAAGGTCCAGCAAAGAGACTGATTTTCCTGTTAGGAAAATGTCAGCTGCTTGCGCCAGGAGGACAGAGGCGGCGCCGACCGCAGGTCCCAGGAACCCGCCAGCAATGGGGCCGAAAAACTGGAACAAGGTAAAGAATTGGTTTTCTGCTCCGGTGAGTTTCGAGAAATTGATGTTCATTCCGATGAGCGATAACGCGGCGAACAGCACCAGGAATGTAACGCCTTTTGGAGTGAGAACCCTTTTGCTTTTCACTTATGTTCCCTCAATGAAAATTTTCATGAAGATTTTACGGGCGGTTTCCTCCTCCCCCGGGTGGACGGTAAAACGGGAGGCCTGGAGTCGCTTGTGGGGCGCTCGGCGCCGGGGGGCGCTTCAGGGGCTGGCCGGGCCCCCGCCGCCCCCGCTTTTTAACACCGGCAGGTGGACGGTTCCCATCTCGCGCAGCGCCGCCCCGAAGGCGCGGTTCACCTTGTGGCCGCTCGCCGTGAATACTCGCCCGAGCCGGGCGAAGGCGGCGTAGCTCGGTGTTCCGTCCTCCTCGATCGGAAGGCGGAGGACGGCGGAGGCTCCCTGGGCGGAGGAGATCTCGAGAAGGGGGGCGGCGGCCATGGAGAGCTTCCAGGGCCATTCGCCGGGAAGGACGAGGAAATCATATTCCTCGCGCCATTTTGCGAGGGCCCCGCCCGCTTTCTCGAAGAAGGCCTCGACGCTCTCGGCGCCCTCCACCCGGAGGGAGACTACCTTCACTCCCAGGCGGCCGAAAAAGGCCTTCACGAACCGGAGAAGGTGCTTAGGAATCAGGCTCTCGACCACCGCAATCTGCCGCCTACGGGGCCGGCCTGCCGCGGCAAGGCGGCGCACCTCGGCGGAAACTTCCTCCTTTAAATTTTCGAGGAAATCACGGTTTTGTTGGTGCCATTGTTTTAGGTAGCGGCGGGCCCCCCACCGGAGGAGGCTCGTCCACTTGTCCCCCCGGAGAGCCCTCCCCGCAATCCGGGGGAGGGAGTAAAACTTGCGGTAGGCCCGGAGGGTCTCCCGCTGGAGCTCATATGGGGTGAGTCGGCGTGGCTCGTAGGTGACGTAGTGGCCGTCGAAGAGGTCCCAGTCGTCGGTGCGGATGCGCCCTTCGGCGAGGAACTCTTCGGTGAGGGTAGTCCCCGGGATAGGGGTCAGAATCATGAACTGCGCCGTGTCGATCCCGAGCTTCTTGGTCAGGCGCACGGTGTGCCGCACGGAGTCGATGTCGTCCGCGTCCGAGCCCAGGACGAACATGCCATGGACCTTGATCCGGTACTTGTGAAAGAGATCGATGCTGCGGTGGATCCGGTCTACCTCCATGCGCTTGTTGTAGAGTGCCAGGGTGCGGGGGTTGAAGCTTTCGAATCCGACGTAGACGTTGAAGCAGTTGCTGTCCCGCATGAGGCGGAGCAGCTCGGGGTCCTCCGCGGCCTCGGCGCGCATCTGGGCGGACCATTCCATCCCGAGCCCTTCGCGGATCTTGCGCTCGAGGATCCGCTTGGTCCGCTTCTTGTTCACCACGAAGTTGTCGTCGACGAAGAAAATGTAACCGCGCTCCCGGTAGCGCCGGATCTCTTCCAGCACGCGATCCTCGCTCGTGTAGCGGTATCCGCGGCCGAGCATGGCGGTCACCGAGCAGAAGGTGCAGTCGTAGGGGGCAGCCCCGGCTGGTCATGATTGACGTCACGCAGCCCTTCCCCCAGCCGCGGACGAGGCCGAAGTCGGGGATGGGAAGGGAGTCGAGGTCCTGGACGAAGGCGCGGTTGGGGTTGTGGACCTTTTTTCCGCGCCCGCACCGCCCCCCCGACCAGTAGGAGAGGTTCGGGATGCCCTCGACGGAGCGTCCCGCCTTGAGTGCGTGAAGAAGCTCGAGAAGGGGGGCTTCGCCCTCGCCCTTGACGACAAAATCGACGTGGTCGAGCGCCTCGTCCGCCATGAAGGTGGCGTGCGTTCCTCCCATGAGGGTGGGAATTCCCCGGGTGCGGCACTGGTCGGCAAGCCTGTAGGCAGGCCGAACCGTGTTCGTCAGGGCCGATAGGCCAACGATGTCAGCGTCAAAGATTTTCTCGGTATCCAGGAGGGTGATGTCCTCACAGAACACCTCCGCCTCGTAGCCGGACTCGCGCAAAAGGGTGGCCAGCAACACCGCTCCGATACGGGGGATATGAATACCGCTGTAGACGTTTGGGCTTACGCTTTTGTTCTCAACGAAGGCGATCTTGCGGATACACCTCATGGCTTCTCCCGGGAAAAAGATGGAGAAAGACTATTCTCCCCGCGATCGAATTCACTTTTTTGGTAAATGCCTGGTACAAATAAAGTCTTGGGGAAGAAATATACATTACTGATATAAAGATATTTAAATATTTAACCATTCCGGGAAGTCTAATTCCTTCTGATCGCGAATGCAAGGGAATTTCCCATAACTGGCAGGCACAATTGTGTCAGAGTGCTGATACCATCCGGAATGGGGGTAGTCTGTTTTTATATGGGGATGAAGTCAAAAGTTATTGGCTCGTTGATATTTTCAATTCTTGAACATCTGCCCAGCCGCATTTGAAAGCGCAGTTTAGTCCCGACTTGCGAGAGTGATTTGCGATGTCGGGTAAGGTGTATTCTTTCTCGTTCCTTTTATTGTTCTTATCTTCTGCTCGAGTGGCAGTCCTTTCCCCGTTGGCTCATTCCAATGGCGCGCTAGCCGACAGGAGAAAACTCGGGGTTTTTCGCTCGCCTCATTATGTGGTCGGAGGTGATATATTTTTCGCGGTCTCTCGCACACAGGATAATGACTTTTTGCATAGAATCCATCCTTGAGCCAAAGTGCAAAATGGGGTTTCCTCCATCTTGAAGTCCTAGGAAGGCAAATTGCCCATATTCGAGTAGAAGGGGCAGTCCTGGCCGATGAATTCACCTCTATTTTATGTCGACGATAGGAAGATTGGTGTCCGCGTTTTTCAGGTTTTGTCATGAAAACTCTTTATTTGTTGCCAATTTCTTTTGCCGTCTCTTCTCAATCCATTGCATAGGCTGAATTTCTTTGGCATTTTGCGATGAAAAGGTCCACGGTGGAGGCTTTTTGGTAACGCCATCTCACACTTCGGGGAGCGCACAATGCCCTTGATGAGCGCCGATGAGTACAAGGCAAGCCTTCGCGACGGACGCAATGTTTACTACCGGGGAGTGAAGATCGAGGACGTAACGGCCCATCCGGTTATCGGGGTGGCGGTCGAGCACGCCGCGACCGACTACCGCATGGCCCACGATCCTGAGGAGCGCGGCCTCGCCGTGGTCGAAGGGCCGGACGGGCCGTATTCGCGCTACTATCACATCCCCCGCAGCGCAGAGGACCTCCTCCGGCGCAGCGCCCTCATTGAGCGCGCCACTGCCCTCGGCGGAACCCTGGTAGTTCTCATCAAGGAAATTGGCACCGACGCCCTCTTCTCCCTCAACCTCATCGCTTCCCACATGGACCGGACGATGGGAACGGCGTACCTCCCGCGGGTCGAGAAGTTTTTCGCGCGCTGCCGGGAGGATGACCTCGCGGTTGCCGTTGCCCAAACTGATGTGAAGGGGGATCGCAGCAAGGGGCCGGGAGGACAGGCGCACCCGGATTATTATGTCCGTGTGGTCGCCGAGGATGAAGAAGGAATAACGCTTCGCGGGGCCAAAGTGCATACCTCGATCTCACCGAACGCCCACGAAATCCTTGTCCTTCCCACCCGGAGCATGAATCCCGGCGACGAGGCCTACGCCGTCGCCTGCGCCGTTCCCGCAAATGACCCCGCCCTCACCATGATAACCAGCCCTTACGGAAGCCGGAAAGGAAACGAATTCGAGAACCCCATCAGCTCGAAACACAAAATGATGGAGACCCTCACAGTCTTTGAAGACGTTAAGGTGCCCTGGGAGCGGGTATTTCTCAAGGGTGAGGTTGAAATGGCTGGCCCTTTGGCGAAGACTTTTGTCGAGTTTCACCGGTTCACAGCGGTGAGCTATAAGCTCCCACTTGTGGACCTCTTCGTGGGGGCCTCCTACCTCATGGCTGAGTACAACGGTATTCTCCGGGCGAGCCATGTACGCGACAAGCTCGCGAAACTCATTTCATTCGCCCAGATCTGTCGGGGGATGATGCGTGAGGCCGCGCGTGAGTGCAAGTTGGTGGATGACATTGCTATCCCCAACGCCGAGTTAATCAACATTGCAAAGCTCCATTTCGCCACGGGCTACCACCAGGCCCTGGCCTGGGTGCAAGACATCGCGGGCGGTCTCCTCGTTACGGGACCGGCTGCGGAAGATCTGGACCACCCCCGGTTGGGCGAGCTCATCGAAAAATACCTCGGCGGCTCCCCTGCTGCTTCCGCCACCGACCGGCTCCGCCTCATGAATCTCATCGCCGAAATCACCGCCACCGATTTCGCTGGCTATCAAGCCGTCCTCGCCATCCACGCCGAAGGCAGCATTGAAGCCGAGAAGATGACTATCTGGCGAGAACACGATCTCGCTCCGCGGGTTGAGTACGCGAAGTGGCTCGCGGGTATCAAGAATTGAGGGGGTTCTTTGGCTGACAATCTCCATCTAGCATAGGACCTTCAAAACATCTCGTTTCACTGGTAATCAGGCGTGTTAAGCGGGAGATGACCTACTTCAAGTCGTCTTGGATGGGAGGTCTATCAGACGTTTTGCTTTAAATGTGGTTCGCTCCAGGGTCCCAGGGGGTACGATCCGGATGTCGGGCGTAACGTGGAGGGAAGTGCGAAGCGAGTTTCGCAGCCGTTCGATCAGTGAATTGTCCTTCGGATCCAATCCTGGAAGGCATTCGGCAACAACGACGCAGTGTTCCACACCGCCGGTTTCATCCTTGCTCCGTTCTATCAAGAATTCGTCAGCGAAGCCCTCAAGACTTCGCACTACCTCCTCCACCTGAACAGGGTAAAACTTTGCGCCCTTATATATGACCAGATCGTCCGCCCGCCCCAGGATGCCGCCCGGGGAGCGCGCATGGGTGCGCCCGCAGGGACTGGGGGCGGTGTTGAGGCGGGCGTAATCGTTCGTCCAGTAGCGGAGCATCGGGGTGGCCTCCCGGGTGAGATGGGTGATCACGACGATTCCGATCTCTCCTTCCTCGACCGGCGCGCGCGTTTTTGGGTCTACCACTTCGATGAGATAGTGATCCTCGCTCCAGATGAGGCCCGTTTTGGCCGTGGATTCGCAGGCGAAAGTGGGTCCAATCTCCCCTATGCCGTAGTAGTCATACGCCTCGATGCCAAGGCCTTCTTCGATTTTCGTGCGGGTAGAGGGGTTTTCCGTTCCAGCTTCCCCCCCGAAGCAGCCCAGGCGGAGGGGGATATCGTCGGGGTTCACCCCCGCCGAGCGCATCCGTTCGGCGATGTGGATTGCGAAAGAGGGGGTGGCGAGCATCACGGTCGAGCGCATGGTGCGCATATAGAAAATTTGCTGCTCGGTCATCGTCGCGCCAATGGGAATAACGAAGCAGCCAATCCGCCGCGCGGCGTAGTGGACGCTCATTCCTGCGACCCAAAGGCCATAAGCGAAAGCGTTCTGGACGACGTCGGTGGGCCGCACGCCGAAGCCCCACATGGTCCGGGCGGTGACTTCCGTGATGTTCTCCACATCGTTTACAGACCAGATGGTGCCCACGGGCACGCCGGTCGTTCCGGTGGAGGGGTGGAGTTCGCCCCAGGTATCTGGGGACGCCAGGGTGTACCTCCCGAATGGCGGGTGGGCGGCCTGTTCCGCGCGGAGTTCTTCCTTGGTGACGAACGGGAGACGCTTCACGTCATCCAGCGAGCGCAGATTCCCGGGTTCGAAACCCGCCGCCCGGAGCTTGTTTCGGTAAAACTCGGAGCCCCGGTACAACTTATCCAATTGCGGGCGTAGGCGGTCGAACTGGAGAGCGGAGAGCTCATCGCGGCTCAGGGTTTCGACCTTTTCGTCCCAGAAATCCCCTTTCCCGCTAATGGTGTTCCCCCCTGAGAAATTGTTCGTGGGTTTCCGTGTGAGTTGGGCAAACGGCCCAACGCTCTTTATCGGACCCCTATCCTTTATTATAGAAGTCCTTGTCCTCGCTGGAGGCGCCACCCGGATTCGAACCGGGGATGGAGGATTTGCAGTCCTCTGCCTTACCGCTTGGCTATGGCGCCTTGAATGAGAAGTTTCGGGAAAGAAAGTGCCTCCTTGGGTCTTATCAGACTTAGTATTTATCCTAAGATCGAATTATTTTCTAGGGCTCGCGTCGGTTTGAACGCCGGTCTTCGCCCTTTCCAAGTGTACCCCTTACCGCGATTCGATTACACTTTACCCACTTCGCTCGCCTGGAGAAAAGGAGAGAGCGACAGACCTTTTTGTTGGACCGGGAGTTGATGGAAATGCCGAAACCCGCTGGGGCCGCTTCCTCGGACGCCCCAATTTCCGATTGGGATAACACACGTTTTCTGCGGGCCTGCCGCCAGGAGTCGGCGGATGTAACACCGGTATGGCTCATGCGCCAAGCCGGCCGCTACATGAAAGAATACCGGGAGCTCAGGAATAAGATATCGTTTATTGAACTGTGCAAGCGGCCGGATCTTGCGACCGAGGTGGCTGTTTTCGCGGCCGAACGCATAGGCGCCGACGCGGCTATTTTGTTTTCGGATATCCTCCTCATCCTCCAGCCGATGGGAATGGACCTCGAATACGCCAAGGGAGACGGACCGATCTTGCACAACCCCGTTCGCGGTGCAATGGACATTGATCGGCTCAGGGAGATTGATTCTTCCGAGAGTCTTTCGTTCGTGTTCGAGGCGGTTCGGATGACCCGGAATACGCTCAAGCCGGACATGCCCCTCATCGGATTTTGCGGAGCGCCCTTCACGCTCGCCTCTTACATGATCGAAGGAGGGGGGTCGCGAAACTTCGATAATACGAAAACCTTGATGTACCGCGACCCCGGCGCCTGGAACGCCTTGATGGAGCGTCTCGTCCGAGCGCTGACTTGTTACCTCAATGGCCAGATCGAAGCGGGGGCGCAGGCGGTCCAGATCTTTGACAGCTGGGTGGGCTGCCTGGGGCCGGAGGACTACCGGAAATTTGTCCTTCCCCACAGCCGGGCTCTCATCGAGGGGATTGCGCCGGGGGTTCCTGTAATCCACTTCGGCACTGGAACGGGAACATTCCTGGAAGAATTTCGCGAGGCCGGGGGAAGTGTCATCGGGGTCGACTTCCGCGTTGGGTTGGGCACTGCCTGGGATGACCTCGGGGAGGTGGCTATCCAGGGAAATCTCGATCCCTGCGTATTGTTCGCCGAGCCTTCCTACATCCGCGGGCGCGCTGAGGACATTCTCCGCGGGGCGCGGGGGCGGCCGGGTCATATATTCAACCTGGGTCACGGCATCTTGCCTGGCACCCCGGTGGACAATGTAAAGTTTCTGATCGACGTGGTCCACGAGTGGAAGGCGGAAGACTGATGGCACCGTTCGATTCGGTTCTCCTGATTGGATTCGGGGGGCCAACCAAGGGTTGCTGCCGAAAATTCGAGGACTGCCCCGGCGAGGCTTTTTGTTATGTGCACGGTATTGTCGGGGAGCGATCCGGCGGAGATGAGCGGATTCGGGAGGTGGCCCACCATTACGAGATGTTCGGCGGATTTTCCCCCTATAGTTTTTTTACCCAGAAACAAGCGGGCGCCCTCGAATACGCCCTGGAGAAGGCAGGGGTTTCTCTTCGCGTATATGTGGGTTTTCGCCACTGGACGCCTTATGTCCAGGAGACCCTCGCCGAGATGGGCCGGAAGGGCCACCAGCGGGCGCTGGGGGTAATCCTGGCCCCTCACCGGGCCAAGGTGAGCTGGGAGGCGTACCAAAGAGAGGTGCGAAGCGGACGAGAGGCGCTCGGCGGCGCAGCCCCCAAGGTAGAATATCTGGAGGCATCATGGTACGACCAACCGGGTTTTCTTGAGGCGAACGCAGAGCGAATCCGTCAGGCCGCCCAGGAATTGGGTTCGGAAAGGTTCAGTCAAGCCCGCCTGATTTTCAGTGCCCACTCCATACCGGTTTCGATGGCCAGGACCTCTCCTTACGAGGAAGAGTTCGCCCGCACGGCAGACGGGGTGGCGGAAGTGCTTGGAAAAAAATCGCACGCCATTGCCTACCAAAGCAGCGCTGGCACCGCGCCGGGAACATGGCTCGAGCCGGATATCACCGATGTCATCCTAGAGGCCTCCCGGGATGGTGCCAAAGATGTGGTGGTCTCTCCTGTCGGTTTTATTTGCGATCACGTCGAGGTGCTCTTCGACCTGGACATAGAAGCGCGCGAGGCAGCGTCGGAATGCGGGGTCGGCTTCTTCCGGGCGGGAACGGTGGGCACCCATCCCCGGTTCGTACAAATGCTATGTGACCTTGTGGCGGAACGGGTGAGCGGAAAGAAAGCTTGAGCGAGGCGAGAACGCCGAAACGGGTTATTGTCCTCGGCGGCGGGATTACCGGGCTCGTCGCTTGCCATCGCCTCATTGCGGGTGCCCGCGAAATGGGCATTTCCCTCGAAGTTTTACTCCTGGAAGCCTCGGATAGGTTTGGCGGAAACATCGGCACCTCCCGCGCGGGGGGCTGCCTCCTCGAGCATGGGCCCGACTGTTTCCTTTCTACTAAGCATTCCGGCCTCGCACTGTGCCGGGATCTCGGAATCGAAAATGAAATCATCGGTACGAATCCAACTCATCGCCAGAGCTTTCTCCTGAGGGGAACTTCCTTATTGCCCGTCCCCCAGGGTTTTTATCTGCTGGCACCATCTTCCATCTTTCCTTTTCTGACTACCCCCATTTTCAGCCTGGCGGGAAAATTTCGGATGGGGCTCGACCTTGTTCTTCCCCGCCGGCGCGGAGGAGGAGACGAGACCCTGGCGGATTTTGTCCGCCGAAGACTGGGCCGAGAAGCCCTGGAAAGAATGGCCCAGCCCATGATTGCTGGCATCTATTCTGCCGATCCGGAAAAGCTGAGTCTTGAGGCAACCATGCCGCAATTTCTGGAAATGGAGAGGGACCACCGGAGCATTATCCTTGCCCTGCGGGATAAGATGCGAAATCAAAAAAATGTTGGTGGCGGTTCGGCGAGCGGTCCTCGTTACGGTCTCTTTGTTACTTTGAGGAGAGGCTTGGGATTGCTTATTGACAGGCTCCTAGAGGAAATCCCGGCCGGCACCCTCAAGCCAGCCGCCCGCGCCGAATCCGTCCGGCGTGAGAGGGACCGCTGGCGCGTGGGCGTCGCGGGAAATGAGGAAGTCGAGGCGGAGGGCGTTTGTGTAACTCTTCCGGCTGGGGCGGCGGGCCCCCTCCTCGAAGGGGTGGCGCCGCGAGTTGCATGTCATATGAGAGATATGCCGTACGGCTCGGTCGCTACGCTGAGCCTCGTTTTCCGTAGGGATCAGGTTACGCACCCGCTGGACGGGATGGGATTTGTCGTCCCGGCAGCAGAAGGGCGCTTTATCATGGCTTGCTCCTTTACGAGCACAAAATTCGAGGCGCGTGCACCGGAGGGGAAAGTTCTCCTCCGGGCGTTCATCGGCGGCGTCCATGGAGAGGAGGCCTTATCCCTTCCGGATCAGGCAATAATCGACCGAGCGCTAGTCGATCTTTGCGCCGTGCTCGATATTCGGGGAGAGCCCGAGGCGGTACTCCTGAAGCGGTACGCCGATTCTATGCCGCAATATCTTCTGGGCCACCTGGATCGAGTGAGGGCCATCGAAGAGGAGACGGCGGCACTTCCCGGAATCGTTGTCGCGGGGGCGGCCTACCGCGGAGTGGGAATTCCCGACTGTGCCGATAGCGCGGGCAGAGCGGCGAACCACTTGCTTGAATATTTAAGGGAATTACGCTGACGCGCTTTAGGTATCGAGAGCGGCGGCGACCTCAGAACGTGTGAGGCAGCCGGCCTCCGCCCACGGTCCCTTGTAGGTGTTTGAGGCCGGACGGTCAGAGCCGGGCTTTCGCGGCCGGTAGGGTGCAGTACGGCTCGCTGGCAAGGTAGTTCCCGGTGATGGCGTAGGCACGCGAGCGCGACCCGCCGCACATGTCGGCGTAGTCACAGTACCCGCATTTTCCGTTATAGTCCTCGATTCGCCGAATGCGCGTGAACAGATCTGCCTCCCGGTAAATCTCGACGATGCTCCGCTCCCGCACGTTCCCCCCTGAGAGGGGAAGAAACCCGCTCGGCATGACGTCGCCGGTATGACTGATGAATACGAAGCCGTTTCCGTCGTTCACTCCTTTGGCGGCCCGGCCGATGCCGTCGCTAAAGCCAATGTCCTGTCGTCCCCCGCGGGAGGTCATCTCTGGATGATTCGAAGGGTGGGGAGAGTCTGCCGTCCTGAGGCGCTCGAAGGCGGCACGCTGCATGAGCACTCGGCGGAAGTGCTGGGCTGCGGTGGTCTTGATGTCGAAGGGCATTTCTGAATTCAGGTCGCAGAGGAGATGGAATATTTCCTCGTGTTTTTGCGGACTCACCATGTCGTGCCGGATCCCCCGTCCCACCGGCACGAGGAAAAAGACGCTCCAGAGAACGACATCTTCTTTCGCCAGCATCTCGGCGATATCCCGGACGCGATCCTGGTTGAATCGGGTGACGGTAGTGTTCACCTGAACCTCGAGGTTGAGCTCTCTCGCCCACCGAATGCAGTTCATCGTCCATTGAAAGCTGCCCTCCACCCCGCGGAAGCCGTCGTGAAATTCACGGGTATCCCCGTCCAGACTTACGGCAAGGCGAGACAAACCCTCGTCCTTCATCCGCCGAACCTTCTCCTTGGTCAAGAGAGGTGTGCCGGAAGGTGTCATCGTCATCCGGAGGCCCATCTCTGCGCCGTGGCGGATAATGCCGAAGATGTCGGGCCGGTACAGTGGATCGCCGCCGGTGAGGACGAATAGGACACGACCGAATTTCCGCACATCTTTGAGGAGAGAGAAGGCTTCAAAAGTGGCGAGTTCCCGAGCATCGCGCCAGGACCGCGCTTCGGCCCGGCAGTGCTTGCAGGCGAGGTCGCAGGCTTGCGTCGTCTCCCAAATCACGAGGAAAGGGGAGAGGCGAAAATCGAGATCGAAAAAATCGGGCCTGGGCAGCGATTTCCCAAAAGGCGGGAGAGCTGGACCAGCAGGGGATTCTCGCGCCTCATTAATTAGGGGAAGATTTAGGGTATCCATAGAGACTTCATTTCATTCCGGGCATAAGTGCCGCGTCAAATGAACTGAGCCGAAGGCACAAGAAAATGAATCAACTATAGACGTAATAATATTTTTTAAGATTAAATATATCGTGGACATGCCGAAAAATTCTTGTCAGTTCCGCAGTGTTTCCTCACAATCCAGGCGGCCGGCGAAATGGATCGAACATGCCAAGGGTCAAAACATTGGCATGCCCCCCTCCCAATAACCGCTCGAAAGGGCGATGCCTAAGCCGAACCCCTTTTCTCCTTTCTGGAATCACCGTTGGGCATCTCTTTTTACGTAACAAATACCTACTTGAATAATATGGTTCGCGATTCCTCCTTTATCAACTTGGAGCGGGAGGCAGAGAATAACAGGGCTTCCGCCGTCATTTTCAGTGATTCAATGACGGGGAAGGGAAATTCGGGGTCCTGGTTTCGCGCGAAAAGGAATTTGTGTTATTTTTGGGCTAGCGCGCGCGGCAAACTTCGGGACTGAGGATTTCACTTCTTTTGGGATTTTGATTCTGGGTCGAATTTACGTTCGGGGCGCTATTATCTCCGGTCCCGCAAAAAAAGGTTTGGAGTGAGGTTATGTTTGACGACTACGAGAATCGGGAATTTTACCGAAAAATTACCGAAGAAATTGAGGTTTTGAGAAAACCCTATATCGGGATCGTTTCGGGATATCACGAGCTCGCCTACAGCGTTCTCGGTCCCGAGGTGGAGGGAGGCGCCGGATCGGTTCAGATCTCAAGCAACCTGCACGTTTCGCCGAAGCTGGTTTGGACGCCGGCCCAGGCGCAAAAAACCTTCGGGGAAATTTTCGATGAGAAAGAGCTAATGGAAACGGAACTCATGGGACGTGTATTTGCTTTCCCCAACGTTATGACAAATTCGTTTAACGTCGAGAGCAGGCATCTTAAAATCACTCACCACGACAGAAGTCCAGATTCGTTGGCGGAAAAAATTCTCCGTGAGTTTCAGGAGCGGGAAATTATCGATACCGGGGTGATCCGGACGCCGAACATCCGTTATTACCCCCTGGCAGTCCAACGATTCATTCACGAAATCCTGGCGGAGGAATTCACATAGCCGAACCGGGAAGTGGAAATTTCACCCGCCGGGGAAACAATACTCCATGAAATTTCCCTCCCATGCTTTGGTTGATGCCCGGCGGATGGAAACACAATCCCCCAGTTTCCGTTTTGATATTTCATCGCCGGAGAGGGCTAGGTGTCGCGTTTTTGCGGGAATAATGGGTTCCCTGAAAAAGGAGCCTATACAGGGGCGAAAATAGTATCTTGGGCGATTGGGAAATCTTGCCTTCGCATTTCTTGAATGTCGCTTACCGGAGGCCGGAAAAAAGGGGAGATCTTAATTTTATCTATTTCGGTTCTCAATTCGTGGCGGACAAATTTTAGAGATGAAATCCTACCTTCCAGATTTTCATCATAGGCAAGAAGCTCAGTCATTGGTGGAATATGCGCTGATCATCTCGTTGGTAGTGATTGTGGTGGTCGCAGTGGTGACCGCCTTTGGAGCCGCGGTAGGCCAGTTAATCGTCCCGGCCATCGGGGCGCTTTGAGCGCAAACATAAAAGACTTTTGTTATCGCCGCCTTTGGGTCTGGCCCGGTTTTATTCGTTGATTTTTGTCTTTTTTGGGCCCGGCCATCATGTGAAATTTCACATCAGCCTTTCTTCCATTTATGTCATATCATTTTGAAAAATATGGGCTTGACGCAGTCGACCCTCTCGGAAATAATGAAATTACTATTGAAGTGACTAAAATCACTGTGTCTAAGTGACTAGAATCACTGATGAAGTGCTCGGTAAGCCATAAATTTCATTTGAGTTGTGGTTCCGTTGGGAGGAATCGTAATGGAGGCAAAAACGGTTGAAAGCCTTTGATGGGGAACACATAAAATTCAATGAAAAACGGCGGCCCGGCCCCTTTCTGTCATGCAAATCGATTTCACGCGATTGCGGCCAGGCGATGGTGGAGTTCGCCCTGTTGTTGCCGGTTCTGGTTCTTTTGGTCATGGGAGTGCTGGATATCGGCCGGGCTTGGAGCACACAGCAGGTCGTAGTGAACGCGGCTCGTGAGGGAGCCCGGGTAGGGATCCTTCCCGCCAGCACCACCGCCACCGTTACTGCCGCGGTGAACGTCTACATCACAAGTGCCGGCGGTTTGGCGGGCTGTGCAACCGCTTCGAACAATGTGGGCACCGCGGCGGCGGCCGGCACCGCCACCACAGTGACCGTCACGTGTCCGTTCACGGTGCTGGTTGGAACCGTGGTTCCAGGCTGGACCGGTACTTTTAACCTCGCGCACACCGCGACCATGCGCCATGAGTGAGAAAGCGCGCGCGGTCTATTTCGGAACGAATCGGAAGGAGTCCAAAATGGCGAAGCTGATTTGGGGTAGCCGATTTATCTGTTGGCTGCGAGCGGCCCACAGAGACGAGAAAGGCCAGGTCCTTGTCATAGCGGCTCTTACTTTACCTGTTCTTTTGGGAATGGGGGCCTTGGCTGTTGACGTTGGATACGTATATGTTGCCCGGACCGCCATGCAAAACGCGGCGGATGCTGGCGCCCGAGCCGGTGCGGCGAGTCTGGCGAGCGGGGGCCAGAACCAGGCGACCCTGGATGCGACGAATTTCGCCAATTTGAATCTCGCCCAAAGCAGCTATCTCGCAGGGGCCACTCCCACCGTAACCTTCCCGGACGCGGATTCGGTCCAGGTGACGATCAACCACCCTACTTTGCCGCTCTTTTTCGCACGGGCAATCGGATTCAATACAACAGTGGTGAACGCCGCCGCCACCGCCTCACTTCAAAACGTAAATTCCGTGGATCCGGGCAACCTGGTTCCCCTTGCCATATATTGCAACAATCCCAGTGGATGTGGTGGTTCGCTATCAGTAGGGCAGAATCTCAGCCTGCGTCGCTACTGCGGGAACTTCTTCCAGGACGGTGCCGGCGGGAACGCTTGCGGGAACACAATCGCGGATGGTGAGAACTTCCTGCAGGGGATCACCTTCGACAATAGCAACAGCAATAACGCGTTCCGGACGGCTGTGCGCGACGGTTACGACGAGACGGTAACCCTCGACCAGGCCGCCCGCGCCCTTCCGGGCAACCGTAACGGTTGGCGGAGTGGGATGACCGACCGGCTTGCCGAGGGACGGAACGAGATGACCCTCGCCGTCATCCGGGAGCTGAACCCGGCCAGCGGCAACTTCAATATTTCGGTCGTAGATTTTATCCAGGTCCGCGTTTCGAGTTTTTCGATATCCGGAAATACGGATACAACCACTTTCGAAGTCATTCGAACCGCAGTTTCGACCACCGACTTTGCCTTAAGCGGGGAAGGATTGGACATCAACTCGGTGACGGGCGTTAGGCTGACCCAGTAGCCCGAAAAAACCTGCCTGCAGCATCCGGGGAAAGTCATCCCCCCTTTTTTCTCTTAATTTCGATGTGCGCACGGCGGGAGATTTTCACCTTCTTTTCTTGAAGAGCTTCAACGCCCAGTTTCGGTTTCTAGCAATGAACCAATAGACTCCCTCGACTGCCCATACCAAGGGGGGGGAGGAGAGAGTCGCCGCCGTCCGCCGCCAACCGAGCAGCGAAATAACGCCGAGGACCGCCCGTCCTGCAGAAAGAATCCGCCCGTCCGGCAAAACGAGTTGGACCGCCCTTTGGCAGCGGGCGCGGAGCGCGTCGGTCATCGGAGGAGACGGTGCCTTCTGATAAGGCAGGGCTCGGATTTTTTTCTCTGAATCGCGCGCTTCGGCCCATCCAACGCACCATTCGCAGAAGGCGCACTCTCCGTCCCAGAGAAGAAGGGCTTTCTCATCCAAGGAAAATCATCCGGGAAGGGCTAAGGGGAAGGGTCACGCTCAAAAACTCGGATGGCGGCCGGAAAGACGGGACAGTAATACTCACACAGCCCGCAACCAACGCATCCGTCCCCCACAGCGGGGCTGAGGCGGCCTTCTTCCTCTTTTTTCCAGATAGCGGTTTTTCCAACCGGGCACTTATCCACGCAGAGATTACACTCCTCGCCCTGCCATGAGAGGCATTTTTCGGTCTCGACCCGAGCATTCCCAATTTGAATTTCCTCGCGCGGGAGGAGGGTGAGCGCCCCGCTGGGGCAAACCTTCATGCAGGCGAGTTCATCGCAGAGGACGCAGGCGGCCTCCGCCGGACGAATTATGGGAGCTTGACGCCGGAGGTCGTCCCCGCGCGGCTCCATACGAATGGCATCGGCTGGACAGGCACGGGCGCAGGCGCCGCCTCCCTCGCAAATATCAAGGAATTTGTGTTCAGGCGCCGCGCCGGGAGGGCGAAGGATGGGGCCGTCATACAGGTAAGGGAGACTCGGCGTTGGTTCTTCGCCCGCTCCATCTAAAAAGGCGCGAAGAAGAGAAAGAGGACCCTCTTTGAAGAAGTCCTTGCGTTCAATATTCCTTTTTGCGTTCATGCCGGCTCCGGGGACCTCTCCTTGTCGCCGCCAATTTCAAGGGGGGTATAAGAACGGGACATTGTGGCGATACAAAATAATCCGGTGTCGGAGTCAGGGCGCGTGATTCCGAATGGCGTCTGCCTGCGTTGTTGCACCTTTGATCAAAAAGTTAGCGTCCCCCCCCGCAAGGATGAAGCGCATCCCTTCCTCGATGCGCCGCGATACGATTTCGGGGTCATATGCTCCACCCATGCCAGGGGTTTTGCCGTGCTTTTTACAAGCCGAAATTACTTTTTGGTACACTTCGCTCACTCGCTCGTTTTCGAATTGGCCGGGGATGCCCATTTCGAGACAAAGGTCGTTCGTTCCGACAAGGAGAACGTCGATCCCTTCGCCCGCCGCAATCGCATCAGCCTGATCGGCCGCGTCGGTGGTCTCGATCATGGCGACGAGCAGGGTCTCGCGGTTGAGTGCGGGAAGTAACTCCTCCAGGGGGAGGGAAGCGTAGGCGGCCTGGGGGCCGCTTCCCGCGTTGCTGCGTTGGCCCTCCGGGGGGAACTTGCAATTTGAAACCCACGCACGCGCTTCCTCAGGTCCGTTCACGTGGGGAAGCACGATGCCCTGTGCTCCTCCATCCAGGATGCGTGTACTCAAATGGCTGTCCCCCGAGGCCACCCTCACCACCGGTGTGATTCCGTGGTGAAGCGCCGCCGTCGAAATTTGGGCTGCCGTGTCGAGATCCAGGGTGCCGTGCTCGGTGTCGATGAAGAGCCAATCGAAGCCGCAGGACTTCATTATCATTCCGATATCGGGGGTTCTCGATAAGCGCACCCCGACCCCGAGGGTCACTTCTCCTTGCTCGCATTTTTTCTTTGTGGTGTTTTCAATTACCGTCAAAGAGTCTCCTCCTGGTTCGAAAAAACCATACTGTTTCAATATTATTCTGCATTATATTTCCGTTTTTGCGAAACAGGTTTTTATGGATACCTCAGATAAGGGGGGGGAGGCAAAAGCGAAAGGAAAGGGAGCAGACCTTTTTCAATGTCTGTCAGCGCGGGAACCGATTCGAGTGTCTGGCCCCTTCGCTCCTGCTGCCCTGATAAGTCGAATTGTCCTCGGTTGGCCTGGTTGTACCGGCTATTTTGGGATTAGGGCTGAATTTTGCGGAGAGCTTCCACCTGGGCCTTGGCGCTTGCCATCATAAACCCCGAGTCCGCGCCGCCGAGAACGAAGCGGACCCCCTCCCGGATGCGCCGCTCGACGAGAGAGGGGGCATAGGCACCGGCCATTCCCGCTGTTTTACCATGCCTCTTGCAGGCGGAGATAACCTTCTCGTAGACCGCTTCCACCTTCTCGTGGTCAGGCTGCCCCGGAATTCCCATCTCAATGCAAAGGTCGTTCGTCCCGATGAGAAGGATATCGATTCCCTCGACCGCCGCTATCTCATCCGCTTTCTCGGCCGCCTCGGGTGTTTCTATCATGGTGATCAGCAAGGTCTCTCGGTTGAGGGCGGGGAGAAGCTCTTCCAGGGGAAGGGCTTCGAAGCCTGCCTGGGGCAGATTTCCGGCTTTACTCCTGCGGCCCTGTGGGGGGTACTTGCAACTTGCGACGAACTCACGGGCCTTCTCAGCGCTTTCCACATGGGGAAGGACGATTCCCTGCGCTCCCGTGTCGAGGACGCGCGCGCTCGGGTGACTCTCGACAGAAGGGATGCGCACGATGGGAGTAATCCCCTGGCCGAGGGCGGCTATCGCAATTTGGCCCGCCTCGTCGTAGTCAACAGCACCGTGCTCTGTATCGATAAGAATCCAGTCGTATCCGCAGGTTTTCATCATCATCCCGATGTCCACCGACTTCGACATCCAGATGATGACCCCGAGGGTTACCTCGCCCCTCGCGCATTTTTCCTTCGTGAAGTTTTTAATGATCGGCATAAAATCCCCCATCGAGACGACCCGCGGCATCATAAAAACAAATGTCATTGATAAGAACAAAAGTTAATCCGTTAAGATTCCTCATGGATATACCAGTATGAAAGGTGAAAGCAACCTTGTGGGTGGCAGATTTTCTTCCGGAGGATCTCCATAGACTCAAGGGTTGGGAGAACGGTAGGGGATTTTCTTTTCGAAACCCTGCACGAGCGACCGGATTTGGGAGGCCATTTCTTTTTTCCCGGCTTCATCGGCGCGGGAGGCGGCTTCCCGGGCTGCGTTGACGGCCTCCTCGAAGCGTCCCGACTCGGTGTAGGCGGCAGCGAGCGCGTTCAGGACGAAGGGATTTCGGTTTCCGGATTTTTCCGTGAATTTTCGCATTAAGCGGAGTGCCGCTTCCCCATCACGCCATTCGGGCCGCGGAGCAGTGGAAAGCTGCCAGGCCAAGGTATAAGCGAGGGGAGCGTCTTCGGGGTGGCGCTGAACACCTTCCTTCAGGGTGGCGATGGCCTCCCGGAAACGGCCAAGTTGGGCGAGGGCCGCCCCCAGGTTGTTGCGGGATTCGGCCGAATCGGAATTCGCCTTGATGGCCAGCGAAAAATGTCGAATAGCATCTTGCAATTTCCCCTGGCCCATCAGGGCTACACCCATATTATTATGTGCCCCGGCGAAAGCGGGGCGCAGCCGGAGTGCCAGCTCCAACTCTTTAATGCCTTCTTTAATCAGACCCTTTTCGACAAGTGCCCTGCCGAGATTGCTTCGGGCGAAAGCATTTCCCGGCGACTCATCCAGGGCGCGCCTGTGCATTTCAATGGCCTTGTCGATCCGGCCTAGCCTAAAAAGGGCGGAACCCAGGTTGTTGAGTGCGTTCGAATGCATTGGGCGAATCCGGAGCGCTTCCCGGTAATGGCGGATGGCATCGTGAATTTTCCCTTGTTGGGCGAGAACCAATCCCAGATTATTGTGCGCCATCCAACTTTCCGGGTTTTTCCGAAGTGTGTCCCTCCAAAGGGTTTCCTCGTTTTCGTAAATCCGCACTTGCCACCAGGTGAGAGCGCCGAGAACTGCCAATAGAACGGCGGCGGTCGGTTTGCCCCATAAGTGAAGATGGTTTCCTATTTTGATCCACCAACGGGCCGCCCCGCCCCCCAACAGGGAGATGAGGCCGAGGCTCGCGATGTATTGGAAATGATCCGCAACGTAGGAGAACCGCATTGGGTAGAAGTTTAAAAATCCCAAGACGGGCATGAGGGAAATCGCCGAAAAAGCAAGGGCGGCAGCGGGCCCCCGCCCCAGTGATCTTCGCCAACGCCAAAGGATGAAGACGGCCAGTACCACACCAAGGAGCCCCAGATATTGGAGGGGGTCCTGAAAGTCCAGCTCCCAACGCGGGTAGGTGAAGATGAGATTCGATGGCCAGACTAGTTTCCAGGTGTAGAATCAATAGGCTTTTCCAGCGAGAATGATTCGTTGTGCGATATTGAGTGAGAAATCTTTTCCATAAGCACCCACTTTTGTAAATTCCAACCAGGCAGTGAAGAGACCTGCGACAGCCCCCAGGACAAAGAATGGGACTGTATAGCGGACCCTTTGCAAAGTGATGTGTTTGCCCTGGTACCAGATGATCACCAAGAGCGCTGCAGGCAGGGTCGCAGTAATTGTTTTGCTAAGTATGGCGCAAAAGAAGAAAAAGAGGGCAATAAGATAGTTGGGCGCTCGCCCTTTCTCGTCGAAAGCAAGATATGCACGCATGGACAGGAGGTAGAAAAGACCGGAAAGGACATTTTTGCGCTCGGTAATCCATGCCACCGACTCCACGTGCACCGGATGAAGGGCGAAGACGGCGCCAATCAGCCATGCGCCGGGGACACCCAGGCCGAGAAGAATTCGCCAGACGAGGAGAGCGCCTCCCGCGTGAAGCAAAATGTTGACCAAGTGGTAGCCCAAGGGATGGAAGCCCCATAAGAGGTGTTCCAGCCAGAACGAGGTGAATACGAGCGGGTAGTACTGGGGTGTCTCGGTTGTGAGCCAAATGCGCCGCAAGCCATCAAGTTCGCGGACTAGTGGATTTTCCGTCAGGTATGCGTCGTCGTCCCAGATGAAGCCGGCCCCGAGGATGGAACTGTAGGCCGCCAAAATAAGGAAAAGGAGAAGAAGAGAGAATCCTATGGTTCGCCAATCGGGTCGCGGTGCAGATCTTCCCCAAATAAGGGTGTCTCCCGGAGAGGACAAAACAATCTCCGGGTCATGAATTTTCAAGTTCTTTTTTTTCTTCCATCTGCGGTTGCGTGCCATGAAAGGAGGATAACATTATTCGAAAAGGAGTTGCCCTGGGAAGGGAATGGGGAAAAGAGCGATTTTCAGAATGATGCAAAATTGCGCGTGCTATAGAAATGCCGATGAATTACTTGGGAGAAAAGTATTGTCGAGAGGGCATGTTCTTTTTCTCATTTCAATTTTTGTTTTTTGCCTTGGGAAGGGGGTGGCACACGGGGAGCCTACGTTTGGGCGTGGCACCGTGATTCTCGTGCAGGGTGAGCGTCGGGTCACGCTAGAAGTCGAGGTTGCCGAAAACCCTGAGGCGCGGACCATGGGTCTGATGCATCGGGCGCAACTTCCGGTGCGCGCTGGGATGTTTTTTATTTTTCATAAAACTGAGCGGCAATCATTCTGGATGAAAAATACTCTCATACCTCTATCTATTGCTTTCATATCTCCAAGCTGGAAGATAGTCGAAATTCAGCATATGGATCCGCCGCGCCCGGCGGGGGGAATACCCTCCTACCAGTCCAAATCGGTTGTCCGGTACGCTTTGGAAGTAAATCAGGGGGTTTTTCGCCGAAGCGGAATTGAGGCGGGGGCCCATGTAATGTTCCTGCCTGCAAAATAACCAGGCCAAAATACCTGATGCCCTTCGGAGCCTAAAAAATGTCCATTCTTTGGTTTTTCAGCGTTACCCCTTGCGTCCGGAGCAGGTTGAAGTCGTATTTCTTGTCAAATAGGGCGAGAAGGACGGAAAGGACCGCGGGAACGAAGAGGGCGACCACGAAAGAAGCAAGCAAGTTTGAGAGGCCGAACAAGGGTGATAGCAACAATCCCCCACGGAAGGCCGGATCGGGAAAGTAGGCTGCGCCCGCGACGATTCCGACAATGCAGGCGAGGAGTGCCGACCTTCCAGAGAATTGGCTGGAGTAGAGCCCGAAGAAAGTAGGAAAAACGGCCGCCGCGCAAACGAGGTCTGCGACCAGAAAAAGGTAAAGAACACTGAAACCCTGGGTGGCAATGAGGATCGCAAGAACGGCCAAAACCACGGTAAACCATTTTGCGGCGGAGAGAATTTTGTCCTGCCCGAGTTGAGGTCGGGCCCGAACGATGTCGACCGTAAACAGGCTGACCACCCCATTGAGCAGGGTGTCCATCGTGCTCATGACGAGGGTGACGGCCAATATCATGATTGTCATCAAGATCCACATTGGTGTGACGTCGAGCAGAAATTTAAAGAGCGAAACGGAGGGTTCTTCTGCCACGCCCGTTCCTACAGCGAAAAAACCGAAAGAGCCAGCCATGAGAACGATCGGTATCACGAGCAGGCCGGCGATGAGGAAGGAGCGCTTGACGGTTGCTTCCGAGTCTGATGCGTAGACCCGCTGCCAGAATCCTTGGTGGAAAAGGTTTGCCGCAACTATGGCCAAAATCAGGGTGATGCCGGTTTCGATGCCAGGAGTAAAACCGGGATCGAAAAGATGGGGCATCTTTGTGCTTGCATTGGCGAAGACAGTTCCCATCTCTCCCAGATGGAAAAGACTCGCTACGATGGCGATGATGAGCAAGGGAAGGATTAGCACGCCCTGAATGCGGTCGGTGAATACCGACGCTTGGAGGCCGCCAGAGGCCGTGTAGGCAAGCGTGCCGAATCCCACGATGGCGGCTGGGAGCCAGAGCGAGGTGCCGAAAACCATCCTAGCAGCGACGGCAATACCGGTAAGCTCCGCCGTTAGGTACACGGCCATGTAGAAAACGGCAATTGCCAGGACGAGCAAGTGCATGCCCTGACCGAAACGGTGGTAGACATACTCGGTGAGGGTGTTTCCACTTGGCATTAGGCGGCGGAGCCGTACCCCCAACCATATGAAAACGAACAGGGCGGCCGCGCTGCCCAGCCCGTAACCGATAAGAGCGGTGATTCCTCCGCGCACGCTCGTCTCTGCTGGGGAGAAGAGGATCCACGCGCCCATGGTGGAAGCCACCAGTGTCGGTACGGCAGCGTTCAGCTTCATGCTGTTTCGCGCTGTGATGAAATCCTCGATGGAAATGTGTTTATTTTGGGTGTAAAGAATTCCCGCGACCGCAAAAAGAATCGCCGTTAAAGCAATTAAAATCAGACCTATAGTGGCCATTCCATTCTCCCCACAGTTTCCCCCCTTCTCGAATAACGGGCGCCGGTTGGTGACTTTCCTCTCCCGCTAATTATCCATTCGGGCAGAGGAGGGTTGCTATTCAAACCTTAATTTGCGATCCGGGAACGGGTAGTGACGCAATGCACAACAATTCAAGCATTATCGGGAGTGGGAAGGTATTTCTGGGTAGGCTCCATCCCGCTTCCCTGCGCCGGGACTAACCGGATCAGGTTCGAATGGTATGTTCTCAGCCGTAGTAGCACCCCTAGCGAACTTGAGGTAACTCTAACAATATTCCGGCCCAAAGGCAAAACGATTCCCCGCCGGGTGTGCCCACACCGTCTTCTCGCGGGGCGTAGGCTGTCCGCGCGGGCCGATTCGGGTATATTTCACGGAATTATGCGGAAGGGCCGCTCCCCGGAAGTTTGCGGAATTATGCGGAAGCGCCCGGGGGAGAAGAAAGGGCCTTTGGGAGAAGGAAGCGCCCGGGGGAGAAGAAAGGGCCTTTGGGAGAAGGAAGCGCCCGGGGGAGAAGAAAGGGCCTTTGGGAGAAGGAAGCGCCCGGGGGAGAAGAAAGGGCCTTTGGGAGAAGGAAGCGCCCGGGGGAGAAGAAAGGGCCTTTGGGAGAAGGAAGCGCCCGGGGGAGAAGAAAGGGCCTTTGGGAGAAGGAAGCGCCCGGGGGAAGAAAGGGCCTTTGGGAGAAGGAAGCGCCCGGGGGAGAAGAAAGGGCCTTTGGGAGAAGGAAGCGCCCGGGGGAGAAGAAAGGGCCTTTGGGAGAAGGAAGCGCCCGGGGGAGAAGAAAGGGCCTTTGGGAGAAGGAAGCGCCCGGGGGAGAAGAAAGGGCCTTTGGGAGAGAAGGAAGCGCCCGGGGGAGAAGAAAGGGCCTTTGGGAGAAGGAAGCGCCCGGGGGAGAAGAAAGGGCCTTTGGGAGAAGGAAGCGCCCGGGGGAGAAGAAAGGGCCTTTGGGAGAAGGAAGCGCCCGGGGGAGAAGAAAGGGCCTTTGGGAGAAGGAAGCGCCCGGGGGAGAAGAAAGGGCCTTTGGGAGAAGGAAGCGCCCGGGGGAGAAGAAAGGGCCTTTGGGAGAAGGAAGCGCCCGGGGGAGAAGAAAGGGCCTTTGGGAGAAGGAAGCGCCCGGGGGAGAAGAAAGGGCCTTTGGGAGAAGGAAGCGCCCGGGGGAGAAGAAAGGGCCTTTGGGAGAAGGAAGCGCCCGGGGGAGAAGAAAGGGCGGTCTCGGGATGAACCGGAGCAAAAGGGAGAAGGCGCGCCCGCCCGGGCCGGCCTGGGGATGGCCCGCCGCCATCCTTCTCGCCGCCATCCTCGCGAGCGGCCTGATGGTGGTCCGGGGCCAGGGCTTGACCGTCACCCTCTCGAACCCCTTTCTGCACGACGACCTCACCGTCATCGGGATGAACCCCGCCGTCCAGGCAAAGGGGCGCGCCCTTGAAGCCTTCACGACGGATTACTGGGCCATGCGGCGGGGGGACCGGCGCCGCGACCGCCTCTACCGGCCCCTCGTCACCCTCTCTTTGGCCCTGAACCGCTCGGCCGGGGGAAACGCGCCCGCCGGCTACCGGGCGGTGAACATCGCTCTCCATGCGATCGCGAGCCTGCTTCTCTTCTGGCTGGCCCTCCGGTTCGGCCTGGGCCCCTCGGCGGCCGGGGCCGTGGGAATCCTCTTCGCTTTGCACCCCGTCCACACCGAGCCGGTGAACGCCGTGGTCGGGCGGGCCGACCTCCTCGCGGCGATCGGCGTCTTCGGCGGAATGGGCCTCTTGGTGGGAGGGGCGCTCCCGGGCCTCGCGGCCTCCGGGAAGAAAAAAATCGAGGGGGAAAAAACCGGCGGACTCTCCTGCCCCCTGGGCGTCGGGCTTCTGTTCGCCCTCGCCCTGCTCTCGAAGGAGATCGGGGTCGCCCTCCTCCTTTGGGCGGGGCTCTGGTGGTTGTGGTGCCGCGGCCCGCGGGAGGAGACTTTCGAGGGGCGGGCGGGCGCCCTCCTCAAGGCCGCCGCCGCTTTGGGGGCCGTCCTCGGGGCCTACCTCCTCCTGCGCTATGCCGCCCTCGGAATGTGGGTCCGCCCGGTCCTTCCCACCGCGCTCGACAACCCCTTGGCCCACGCCGCCCTGGGGGGGCGCATGCTCGGCGCCCTCGGGGTGCTGGGGCGCTATTTCGGACTGATCATCTGGCCCTGGCCGCTTTCGATCGACTATTCCTACTCCCAGGTCATGCCCGCCGGCGCGGAGACGGCTCTTTGGGCCCTCGCGGGGGCGGCCCTTCTCCTCCTTTGGGCGGGGGCCGCATGGCGGTACCGCGCCGATTCGCCCGGGTTGGCCTTCGGGCTGACGCTGTTTCTTGCCGCCTATCTTCCCATCAGCAATCTGCTGATTCCCATCGGGACGGTGATGGCGGAACGGCTCCTTTACCTTCCCTTGGCGGGATTCCTCATCGCCGCCGTTCCGCAGGCGGGGCGCTTTCTCTCCGGCCGGGACCCCGCCGTCCTCCTCGCTCTGGCGGGAATCCTTTTCGCCGGGCTGAGTTTTGCGCGGAACGGCGAATGGTCCACCCCGCTTCGGTTTTGGGAGAGCGCGGCGAAGTCCTCGCCCCGGAGCGCGCGGGCGCTCCGGCTCTACGGGCAATCCCTTTACGCGGCCGGCCGTTTCCGGGAAGCCATCCCGCCCCTGGAGAGGGCGACCCGAATCTATCCGCGCTACGACCCCGCTTGGGTGGATCTGGGGATTGCGCAGATGCAGAGCCGGAGGGAGAAGGAAGCCGAGATTTCCCTCCGGCGCGCCTTGAAGCTCAACCCGGACTCGCCGGAGGGGCAGTTGAGCCTGGGGGTCCTGCTGGTGGGGACCGGCAGGCCGGAGAAGGGGCGCCCCCATCTCGAAAAAGCCATCGCTCTCGATCCGAACCTGGTCGAGGCCCGGTTCAACCTGGGGACGCTTTACATGAAGGCGGGCGAGAATGCGAAAGCGATCCGGCATTTCCAGGCGGCGCTCTCCGTCGATCCCCGCAGGGCGGAGGTACATCACAATCTCGCCATCGCCTATATGGTAAAAGGAGACCGCGCGCGGGCGCGGCGTCACGCGCGCGAAGCCGAGCGCCTGGGGATGCGGCTTCGCCCGGGCCTCGCCAAGGCCCTTGGCCTGGAGCCGCGCCCGTGAGCGTTTCCGGGCAGGCGGCGGAGTCCCCCGCCGCAGCGGGGCCGGAGAGATTTTGAGTATTCAGGCGAATCCCGTCCCCCCGCGAAAACCCCTTCGTTATGATTTCACCAAAGGTTCCATCTCGCGGGGCATCGCCCGCCTGGGCGCGCCCATCTTCGGCGAATCGCTCGCCTTTAACATCGACTCCCTCGTGGAGGTGTTCTGGGTGGGGCGCCTCGGGCCGGAGTACCTCGCGGCCATGGCCCTGTCGTTCATGTCGTACATGTTCATGAGAATGATGACTTTTGGGATTCGCGTAGTGGGCCAGGCGCTCGTTGCCCAGCGAATCGGCAAGGGCGATGAGGAAGGGGCCGCCCTGATGGCGGGGCAGGCCATTGCCATTTCCTTTGCCCTGTCGCTCGCGATTACTCTTCTTTCCCTTTGGCTTACTCCCTGGATTATTTCGCTCATGACATCCGACCCCCGCCTCATCCGGCTGGGGATGGCGTATTTGTACGCGATTTTCGCGTTTTTTGTTTTCATCGACGCGGGCGCGTTGCTGGCGCATCTTCTCCGCGGGGCGGGCGAGGCGAGGTATGCCTTCATGGGCACGGCCGCGGCCACGATTGTCACCTTCCTGTGCATGCCGCTTTTCATCTTGGGCGCAGGACCCGTACCGGACCTGGAATTGGCCGGAGTGGGGGTCGCGGTCGGGCTGGGGAGAATCGCGGGATTGGCGGTGATGTTCTCCTTGATCTTGGCGGGACGCTCGCGGCTGGCTCTGCGATTTCGCCATTTGCGCCTGCGCGTCGAATGGGTGAAGTTGTTCGCTTCGCTCGCCTGGCCGGTCTCGACCCAAAACGTCCTCGAGCGGGGAGCGAACCTCGTCGTTCTCAGGATGCTGTCTCCCTTCGGCCCCTTCGTTTTGGCGGCTTGGGGGATCGGCAATCGGGTGACCTTTGTGGCGCGGCAACCCGGTTTCGTCTTCCAGGCGGCCATCCGGACCATGGTGGGCCAAAATCTCGGTGCGAACCTCCCCGAGCGGGCCAAATTGAGTCTCCGGATCTCATTGATAGCTGCCGTCGTTCTTTCGGTGGTCACAACCACCTCCATTTTTGTATGGGCGTCCGCGGTGGTCGCTTTCTTCGGCGTGAAAGGGGAGGCGGCTTTGATCGGTTCGCTTTGTCTCCGGATACTGATCTGGGGCGTCGTTTTTGAAGCGGCCTTCCGGGTCCTGACCGGGGCTTTCCAGGGGGCCGCGAATACCAAGCCGCCCATGATCGCTGATTTCGCCGGCCGGTGGGGGATTTTGCTTCCCGGCGCTTATCTGGCCTCGGCGGTTTTCGGATACGGGGCGGCGGGAATCTGGTGGATGGTCGTGGGAAGCCAAATGGTGGGTTTCGCATTGCTCATTTTCTGGTTCTATGCGAAAAACCCTCTCCTGCGAAGAGAGGAGAGCGGCAGTATCGTTTCTGCGCCACCTGGATCGGGATGAGGCGCAAAGGCGGTGCCCCCCTGCAAGAGAGGGAATCGGGATTGGGATCGCGAATTTGGACGGCCTTTTGCTGCGATGACCTAGGGACGGGAAGGGGATGAGCCGCAGGCGAGTCGCCATTACGGGAATGGGAATGGTCACCCCCCTCGGGATAGGGGTGGAGAAGAACTGGGGGGCGGTGCTCGCCGGCGAGTCCGGCGTCGGTGAGGTCACCCGGTTCGACGCCTCTCGGCTTCCTTCGAGGATTGCCGGCGAGGTGAAGGATTTCCGGCCGCCGGACTTCATCGAGCCGAATGATTTGGACGGGATGAGCCTATCCATTCAGTTCGCCCTGGCCGCGGCCGCGGAGGCGCTGGCGGACGCGGAAATATCCGCTTCATCCGATGGCGCGGGGGAGCGAATCGGGGTGAACGTGGGGGTGGGGCTGGCGCTGCAAGGGTGCGCCGATGCCCTGAAGAGCGCCGCGGAGAGGAAGGGGGGGAGCGTCTTCGGCCCGGGCTTCATTCCCAATTTGATGGGACACATGGCGGCCAGCAATGTGGCGGAGCATTGGAATTTCAGGGGTCCGCTCGAATGCACGAGCACGGCCTGCGCGACGGGAACCCATGCCATCGGCCTTGCGTATCACAGCGTCCAAAGAGGGGACGCAGACGTGATGGTGGCCGGGGGAACGGAGGCTTGCATCTTCGAGCTCACGATGGGGGGGTTTTGCGCCATGCGCCTTCTCTCGGCGCGAAACGAAGCCCCAAAGGAGGCCAGCCGCCCCTTCGACGCGGGCCGCGACGGGTTCGTGCTCGGTGAAGGGGCCGGGATCGTGATCCTCGAAGATCTGGAGAAGGCCGAGGCGAGGGGAGCGAAGGTTTGGGCGGAAATAAAGGGATTCGGCCTGAGCGCGAATTCCCATCACTTCATCCTGCCTGACCCGGACGGAGCAGGCCCGGTCCTTGCCATGGAAATGGCGCTCCGCGAGGCCGACGTTCTCCCCGAAGAGGTGGACTACCTCAATGCGCACGGAACAGCGACCGGGCCGAACGACAAGATTGAAACGCTCGCCATCAAACGCGTTTTCAGGGATCATGCCTACCGGCTCGGGGTGAGTTCCACGAAATCCATGACCGGCCACCTCCTCGGCGCCACCGGCGCGGTGGAAACCATCTACACCGTCCTGGCGCTTCATCGCCAAATCCAGCCCCCCACGATCAACTACCGCGATCCCGATCCGGACTGCGACCTGGACTATGTCCCCAACGAACCAAGAAAGGCGAAGGTGCGAAACGCGTTGAAGAACTCCTTCGGCTTTGGGGGGCCGAACGCGAGCTTATTGCTCTCGCTGCCATCCCGCTCCGCGGAGGCCCAGAACCGGGAGTGAGCCTGCGGGTCTGATTTCACGCGGATCATATGAATCCCGCCGGTCCGAAGGTGATCGAATCCGGACAAAACAGAAGAGACAGCCTCTGCGCTATCGAGGCGGGCGCGGGTGTTTGCCGGCCTCGGCCTGGCGGACCAAGCCGGGTTCCCCCAAACTTTGGGTGTTCGGCGGATCGGGAAGACCGCTTTCGGGGGTTCCCCGCCCGGATTGGGGAAACATCCCCGGAGGGGGCGAATTTCATTTTTTTTCAAAGGGAGCGTGGGATTTATCTCTGCGGCGCCCTATTTTTTGGCTTGTGATAGGGGATGCGCTCAGAGGAAATGAATTCCATTTTGTAGTAATATGTTCAAATACTTGTACCTGTCCACTGAAGCTCAAAAGTAAGGGTATCGGCTTGAGGCGCACGCTTTCGAACTCCCTGTATTTTACCTGTTTTCTTCTCGCCGCGTTGATTTTCACGGGGTGCGGCGGATATGCCGCGAAGCGGGCGGGCCCTCATCCGGAAGGAAAACAATTCGTCGCGCGGGGGAATGTTTCCTATTCGCGGATGAAGCTTCCTCTGGCCTGGGAGGCCTACAGCCGGGCCGAGGCTTTGGGGGTGCAGGACGGTATCGTTTCCTACCGGCTGGACCTGCTCCGTGAGATATTGAACAAGTCCTTCCCGGGCGGTTCCGGGGTTCATCGAAGAAAGACCCTTATCCGATTGGAAAATGCCTACCGGAAATCCTCGAAGAACCCCCTCGTGTATTTCTACTTGGGTCTAGCCCTGGCGGCTGCGGGGGACAACGGAACGCGGAAGGCGCGCCTCTACGCCGAAGGCGTTCAGAAGTATGAATCGGGAAAATTCGGCTCCCTCGGCATGGACGGCTTCGAGGCACTGGGCCGAATGTATTTGTTCTTGGGGCAGCCCGATAAGGCGGAAAAGCTTTTCCTGAAGGCCCAGGCGATAGATTCCCAACACGCGCTTTCCGCCTACAACCTGCTCCGCCTGTATCAACAGGCGGAGCATTACGAAAAAGCCATCGTGCAGATGAGGCGGTTCGTCCGGATCGCGCCCCGGGACACAGAGGGCCACACCCTGCTGGGGGAGAGTGCCTTCGGAGGCGGACGCTTCGAGCAGTCCGTCAAGTCCTTTGAAACCGCCCTTTCGCTTGATTCCGCCAACGGGCGGGCGCGGGCGGGCCTCCGTCGCGCCCGGGAAATCATCGAGCGGAGAGACAAGCTCGCGAAGGGCGGAGTAAGTGTGGTTTGGGATGCCGGGTATATCACCCGGATGCGTCCGTTGACCCTCCCGGAGGACAATCTCAATCTGAACGGAAAAGCCGTGGGGCCGCCGGACGTTGGCCCGAAGGGGGAGCTGGTCGTTGCGTCGGGGGATGGGCAAAAATTCGGGCTCTACACGTTGTCGCCGGACGGCCTTAGATTGACCAGGCGCGCGGCGAGCTCGTCCGGTTTTGCGTCCTTCATCAACGGGCCGCACTTTTTGATGGTGACGCTCGGCTCGGGCCCCGGGCGGGAGCTCGGCGCCTATGATCTGCGGCGGGGGACGTTTCGGGCTTTTTACCGGGGTAATTGCCAGCAGCCGCGCTACTCGGGCGGCGCCCGGGCGGTCCTGTGCGGGGGGCCGCAGGGGCTGCAGCTGGTGGACCCGGTGGCGGGCGGCGTCTCGACGCTCTACCGCGAGCCGGAGACCCGCCACGCGCGGCTGAGCCGCGACGGGCGCTGGGCGGTGATGGCCGAGGGCGATGCGCTGGTGTGGCTCGAACGCTCGGGCCAGGTGGCCGGGCGCCACCGCTTCGGCGGGAGGCGGCGAGCTTCCCCGACATCTCCCCCGGCGGCCGCTGGGCCGTTTCGGGCGAGGATGGACTCTATCTTACCTCGTTGCGGGAGAATTCCTCCGTCGCGCTGAATCATCCGCAACTGCAAGGGGCCAGCCGGGCGGTGTTCGTCCAGGGGGTCCGCGCGCTCGTCTTCGAGCGCGGGGCGCAGTTGCATCGGCTGTCCCTTCCGAAGGACATGGAGGGCTTTTTCGCCTTTCTCCGGGCAGGAGAGCTGATCCGGGGGGGGGGGGGGGACCACGGGGCGGCGGTTCGCCTCTTGAAAAAGCGCTCCCCCGCCGAGAAAAAGCGGACGGCCTTCCACCTCCTCATGGCGAAGGCGCTGATGGGTCTCGGGTTTTACCGTGACGCCGAAAGGGCGGCCGCCCGCGCGGGCGAGCTGGGCGCGGCGGACTGGCGCCCCCCCCCCCCTCCTGCGGGGAAGGCTGCGGGCCGCCCAGCGGGACTGGGCGGGCGCCAGCGCGTACCTGAGCCGGGCCATCGAGCTCGGGCCCGAGCGGTTCGAGGGCTACCTCGAGCGGGCGAAGGTTCAGGCGGCCCTAGGAGATCGCGAAGGCGCCATCGAGAACTACCGCCTCGCCATGCGGTGGCTGGGGGAGAAAGCCCTGCCCGAGCGGGATGCCATCGTCATGGGACTCCTCGGCGCGTATGTCCAGGAAGGGCGGATTGACGATGCACTTCTCCTTCTTCTTGAGCAGCTGGAGAATCTGGCCCCCATATCCGTCGAGAATATCCGCTCCGCACCGCGCTTCGGGCCTCTCCAAAAGGACGCCCGGTTCGATGAGGTTCTCGGCCTTCCCCCCCTTTCCTCCCAGGAAGCGCCCGGAGGCGTCTCCGCGCCCGCTTCCGGAGGCCTGATGTCGAGGCAGGACCGGTTTCCGGCGGCGGACAAAGTCCGCCCGATCGATACGAGCGCCCGGAAATGACCGCGAACAAGGGGGATGAATTTGGAGAACCCATCATCGGGGGCAAGTGCTGGGAGAAGGGAGCCCGAAATGATTTTGAAAAAGCGTGCGCCTTCCCCCTTTTTTTCCGGCCGATAAGATTCAGGCTCGGCCCGGGGTTTTGAAAAGGTCAACCGAAGGGAAAATGAAGCCATGCTCCTCCTCCGCGTCCTGTTCGGATTGACGGCCCTTTTTGTGGCGGGAGGCGTCGGCTTTGGGGTGGATGCCTATTTCACATACCAAACCCTCCAAAAACCCACTCCTCCCCTCTCGGCGCCGGAGGTGAAGATCAAATCGGTCGCAAAAAAAGAGGCGGCGGGCGAAAAGGATTTCAGCGTCATCGCCCGCCGGAACCTTTTCACCTCCACCCCGCTTCGGCCTCCCCCCCCGCAGATTGCGCCGAAACCCGTCTCCAAGGTTCGAAAATCCCCGGCACCTCCCAAGAGGCGGGCCGAACACAAAACCCCTCCCAAGAAACCGCTGAATCTGCGTCTCGTGGGAACTACAGTGGGCTCGGAGGGAATCCGGTTCGCGATCATCGAAGATTCCACCTCAAAGGCGCAGACCATCCACCGCGAGGGGGATCGGATTCAAGGCGCCTTCCTTCAGAAGGTGGACCGGGGGGAAATCCTGCTGGTGCGGGACGGGCGGAATCATGTCTTCCGCGTTTTTCAAGAGGATAAGGGGGAAAAGAATAAGCGGGGAATGGATCCGCAGAAACTCGAGGCGCGAATCGATCCCGCCCGGCCTTCTCCCCGGATCCCCGGGGGCCCGGGCCCGGGAAAGGTGTTGAGCCGGAAACTGATCGAGAGTTTCGTCGCCAAGGAAACGGATTTGTTTCAACAGTTCCGGGCCATCCCGTACCGGAATGATAAAGGCGATTTGGGGGTGCGCATTTTCCCCACCCGGCGGGGCGGGCTGCTGGGGGTGCGGGGGGGTGACATTGTTTTCGAGGTGGGCGAGAACCCCGTACAAAGCAGGGAGGAGTTCGGTGATGCGCTTTTGGCGCTCCTGGAGAACAATGAGGCCGAGATGGTGATCCTTCGGAGAGGCAAGAAAGAGATTCTTTCTTTCCAGATCCAATAGGAGAGTGATTTTCATGTCCGTCGGCAACGGGAAAAGAGGATGCCGTTTTGCCCCTGGGCGTTGGAGAAAATCGGCTTGGTCGCTCGCGTTCATTTTTCTATTGTCCGGGTTGAATATTGGGAATGCGGCCGGGCAGACTCCCGGCGGCGTCCAGCGCCGCTCTCCCGGCGAACTGGTGTCCCTGGATTTCGACAACGCGGAGATCCGCGTGGTCATCAAACAGATCAGCGATCTGACCGGCCGAAACTTTTTGGTGGATGAAAAGGTCCGGGGGCGGGTGACAATCATCACGCCCGCTCTGATCCGCATTCAAGACGTATATCAGGTGTTCCTGTCCCTTCTGCACACCTATGGCTTCACAGCGGTCCCCGCCGGCGAGATCACAAAAATCCTCCCGTTGGGAGAAGTGACCCGTTCCAGCATTCCCACGCTCGGGCCGGACGAGTCCCGCCGTCTCTCTCCTTCCGATCGCTTGGTGACTTCCATCATCCGGTTGGAGAACGCGGACTCGGCGTCCTTGGCCTCTCTGTTGCGGCCCATGGCCGCGCGGGAGGGAAATCTGATTTCGTATCGGCCCGCCAACGCCCTGATTCTGACCGACACGGCCGCCAACGTCCGCAGGCTGGCATCCATCATCCAGAAGGTGGACGTGCCCTCTGCCATTGGCCAGGTGGTTGTGGTCCGCCTCAAGTACGCCTTGGCGAAAGATCTCGCGGTGACACTGCAGCAGCTCGTCGAGGAAACGGTTGTGGAAGCGGCGCCGCGGCCCGTCCGTCCCCGGCGCCCTCGGGGGGCCCGCGCCCCCGCGGCCCCGGCTTCCCAGAGAAAAACGTTGAGAATCATTCCGGACGAGCGCATCAATGCGCTGATACTCGTGGCCGCCGCCCCGGAGATGGTTCGGGCGCGCAGCCTGGTGAAGAAATTGGATGTTCCTCCTCCGCCGAGCGAAAGCGAATCCATGTTTACCGTCTGAAGAACGCGCTGGCGGAGGAATTGGCGAAGGTCCTCAACCAGCAGGTAGAGCAAACCGGCCCCTCCGCCCGGAGGACGGACGGGGCGGGGCAGCGGGGCGCGCCTGGATCGCCCCCCCCGCCTTCCACGCCCTCCACGAGGACCCCGGTCAGGGGGGCGCAGGAGGGCGCCAAGCTTTTCCAGGACGTGGCCATCACGCCGGACAAGGCCACAAATTCTCTTATCATTCGGGCCTCCCCCGAGGACTTTCAGGCCCTCACCGAGATAATCGAAAAGCTCGATGTCTTGCGGGCGCAGGTGCTCGTCGAAGCCCTCATCGCGGAAATGACGCTGGACAAAGCGCGCGAGCTGGGCGTGGAGTGGCGCGCGCTCAGCGTGCCCGGGTCCAGTGGAACCAGCGCTGTCGGAGGGACCAACCTTCCCCTGGCGGGAGAGGCCCAAGGAATCATCAATCAGTTCGCCACTTCACCGTTCGGGGGACCCAGCGGTCTGGTTCTGGGAGCTGCCCGCGGTCTCGTCACCTTCGGGGGGCAAACCTTTTTTGACCTCCGGGGGCTTATCCGCGCCTTCGAGGCGGATACCGACGTGAATATCCTCTCCACTCCTCAAATTTTGTCGTCGGATAACGAGGAGGCGGAAATCATCGTGGGCGAGAACCGGCCCTTCGTCACCCAGTCGCAGACCACCGCGGAAGGGTCTACCGTCCAGACGTTCGAGTTCCGCGACATCGGGGTCAAGCTGCGGATTACGCCTCACATCAGCCCGAACCGGGTCGTCCGGCTGAAAATCTTTCAGGAAGTGCTGAGTTTTGTCGCCGAATCCCAGGTGGGCGCCGTGACCACGATAAAGCGGCAAGCCACCACCACCGTCACGGTCGAGGACGGCCAGACCGTGGTCATCGGCGGGCTCATCCGCGACGATACGACCAACGCCGTGACGAAGGTCCCCATCCTCGGGGATATTCCTTTCCTGGGCCTTCTTTTCAGAGCAGAGCGAAAAGTGCAGGTGAAAACCAATCTCATGATCTTCATCACCCCTCGAATTATCACGAATCCGGACGAACACCGCCGCCTTACGGACCTGAAGCAAGGGGAGGGCGACAGGCGGATTGTCCCCCGGTTGAGTTCCGTAAAGGAGCGGATGTGAACCGGCCCGCCGCAACGGGAAAGGAAAATCTTCTCGGGGAAATATTGATTGAGGCCGTGGGCCTGGGCCAATCCCAACTCCACGCGGCCCTTGCCGAGCAGCAGGACAGCGATCGCCCGCTGGGCGAGCTGCTCGTCGAAATGGGGTTCATCACCGAGAAAGAGCTTTTCGAGACGCTCGGCCGCCAGTTGGGATTCCCGTATCTGGAGCGCCCCGATCTGGGCACCGTGGATCCGGATCTTCTCGCCCGCCTCTCGGTTCCGTTCCTGCTGCGCCACAAAGTAGTTCCCGCCAGGCAAGAGGACGGTCGCGTTCTGGTGGCCACCCTCAACCCCCTCGACCTCGCGCCCATTGATGCGCTCGGAAAAATTATGGGCGTGCGCACCGAGCCCGCCCTGGTACCCGAGCGCGCAATCCAGAGCGCCATCCAATCTCTCTACGAGCGGGAGGAGCACTCCGCCAAGGCCATGATTCAGGAGCTGGACGGGGCCGGCGAATCGATCGAGATAGGCCAGGAGTCGGAATTGGGGGAAGAACTGGATCTTTCCCACGAAGCGCCGGTGATCAAGTTGGTGAACCGCGTCATTCACCAGGCGGCGCGCAACCGCGCCAGCGATGTCCACTGGGAGCCGTTCGAGAAGGAGATGAAGGTCCGCCTGCGGATCGATGGAATACTTCACGACAATCTTCGATTCGACAAGCTTCACCAACTGGCCGTGACCTCCCGCCTGAAGGTGATGGCCGGAATGGATATCGCCGAGCGGCGTCTGCCCCAGGACGGGCGGATTCAACGGAAAGTCGGCGGCCGTGATATTGATATGCGCGTGGCGGCCATTCCGACGGTGCACGGCGAACGCATCGTTCTGCGCCTTCTGGACCGGAGCAGCATACTCCTCAATTTGCGGGACCTTGGATTCCCGACGGACCAGTACGAAACCTTCCGGCGGCTCATTGGCCGCCCCCATGGAATGGTTCTTGTCACCGGGCCCACCGGAAGCGGCAAGACCACGACATTATATTCCGCCATTCAAATGATCCGCTCCAGCGAAACCAATATCATGACGATCGAAGATCCGGTCGAGTATCAACTCGACGGGGTGGCGCAGATGCAGGTCGCCCCGAAAACGGGATTCACCTTCGCGAGCGGCCTCCGGGCCATTCTCCGGCAGGATCCGGACGTGGTTCTGGTGGGGGAAATCCGGGACAGGGAAACGGCAGAGGTGGCCATCCATGCCTCCCTGACGGGCCATCTCGTGTTCAGCACGCTCCACACCAACGACGCTGTCGGCGCGATTACCCGCCTCCTGGACATGGGGGTTGAGCCTTTCCTCATTTCCTCTTCGGTGATCGGCGTCATGGCCCAGCGCCTGGTTCGGCGCATCTGCCCCCATTGCGAAGAGGAAGCGCCGGCGAATCCGGAGGCGCTCCGGAATGTGCTGATCGAAGAGGAGAAGATCGCCGCTCTTTCCCGATCCCTCAAGCGTGGCGCAGGATGTTCGGAGTGTTATCATACCGGCTACCGGGGGCGTATCTGGATATTCGAGCTGCTCGAGATTGACGACGAAATGCGCGGTCTCATCATGGCCCACAGTGACGCCGTCGCCCTCAAGGCGGCCGCGATTCAGAAGGGGATGGCGACGCTGGTGCAAGCCGGGGGCGAGAAGGTGGCGGCCGGAATTGCCACCCCGGAGGAAGTTGTCCGCATCGATCAGGCCTAGGGAGGGCCCGTTCTGCGTTCGCGGGAGGAACCGCCGGTATGCCGGTTTTCGTCTACCAAGCGCTCGACGAAAATGGCCGGACGCACGAGGATGAGATTGTCGCCGAGAGTTCCGCCGCCGCGCGGGAGCTGCTTCGGGACAAAGGGCTTTATCCCGTCGAGGTCCGCGATCACCAGCTGGGCCGAAGGGTTTCTTTTTCCCCGGCCGCCCTCCTTCGCGGGGAGCGGCTTCCCTTGGCCGAGTTGGCGAGCGTTACCCGCCAGCTTGCCACATTGCTGAATGCGAGAATGCAGCTCGTTCGCGCTTTCTCGGTTCTCATCCGCCAGAGCCGCACGGAGTTCGGCTGCCGCCTTTTTTCCCGGATTCGGGAGGACCTGAATGAGGGAGCGGCCCTCGCCCAGGCGCTGGAGAAACACCCCCGCATTTTTTCCGTCCTGTACGTGAGCATGGTCAGGGCTGGGGAGGCCGCCGGCTCGTTGGGGCCCGTTCTCACCCGCCTCGCGGATTATTTGGTTCTTCAGCAGGATCTTCGCCGGAGGCTGACGGGGGCGTTGGCCTATCCTGCGTTGATGGCTCTGACGGGTTTTCTCGTTCTCTTTTTCATGCTCACCTTCGTTGTCCCGAGCGTTGTGGAAATATTCCAGCAGGCGAACCAGGACCTGCCCTGGCCCACCCGTTTTCTGATCGGGGGGAGCGGTTTCTTAACGGCCAACATGGAGCTTCTCCTGATTGGCGCGGTGCTCCTGGGGGCCGGCGGGGTGCTTTGGGTCCGGGCGGATTCGGGCCGTTGGTTTTTCGACTCGATGAAAATGCGGCTGCCCTTGGTGGGAGACCTGATTCACAAGCGGGCCGTCGCGCGTTTCGGCCGCACGCTGGGGGTTCTCCTGAAGGCGGGTTTGCCCATAATGGAAGCGCTTGCTGTCGCGAAGCTGGTGATCGGGAACGTGCGCCTGGAGTCCACCGTGGAGCGGGCCCGGGAGCAAACGCGGAAGGGGGAGTCCCTCAGCGGAACGCTCGAGAGAAGCGGCCTTTTCCCGGCCATGTTCTCCGACATGGTGGGGGTGGGGGAGCAGACGGGGCGCCTCGACGATATGCTGGTCCAGGTCTCTGAGCATTTTGAAAAGGAGACGGAATCCTCCATCCAGACCATGCTTTCCCTGGTGGATCCGGCAATCATTTTGGTGATGGGGGTGGCGGTCGGCTTCATCGTCCTGGCCATCCTGCTCCCGTTGTTCGAGATCAGCAATCTTGTCCGCTGATTGAATTTTCGAGAAAGGTGCACGTGTCCAGAAGAATCCTTGGCGTAGAGCTGGACGCCCGGTCCGCCGTCGTGGTGGAGGTCCGGGAGGGATGGAGGCGGTACGTCCTCGAGCGATACCTTTGCCTCGACCTCCCGGCCGATTCGGCGGACGAGAAGGGCTGGGCCGAGGCCCGCGATGCCCTGCAGGGCTGGGTCGCCGCCCGTCGCCGCCCGTTTTTGGTCGCCGCCGGCTTTCCGGGCACCGACGGCTTCTCCGCGCTTTTGCATTTCCCCTTCCGGCGCGTTTCGCAAATCCACCAGTTGATCAAGTCGGAGATGGAAAGCCACATGCCGCTCGCCGCCGAAGAGGCCGTCGCGGACTTCGTCCCCCAGCCCCGATCCCCGCGAAAGGGGATGGAGGTTCTCGGGGTGGCCGCCTCCAAGGCCGCCCTGTCCCGCCACCTCGAAATGCTCGCCGGCTTGGGCGTGTTTCCGGATCGCCTGGATTTCGCTCCGCTGGCGGACCTGCGGGCGTGCCGGGCGCTTTTGCCCGACTGCGGCAAGTCCACCGTCGGCGTCGTCAAGGTGAGCGACGCGCATGTCTCCTTTTCGCTTTCCGTCCGCGGATGCCCGGCCTACATCCGCACCTTCCGGATCCGCCCCTATGGCGGCGCCCGGGCGCCAGGGCTTTTACCGGGCGGGGAGCCTTTGTTAGCCGGTGCGGGGGGATCGGACGAGTCCCGCCGGGAATGGTTTCTCTCCCTGGCGCGCGACCTGCGCTTTACCCTCCAGTCTTTGGCCGAACAACTGGACGCAGAGGCGGCGCCCGGCCAGCTGGTGCTCACGGGCGGCGGGGCGAATCTCTCCGATCTTTCCGCCTTCTTGGAGCGCGAGCTGGAAATCCCCTGCCATCCCATCTCCCGGGCGAGCTCGGCCGCGGTCTCCGGGAAAGACTTCCCCTTCACGGAAGACTTGGGACGAATCAGCGGCGCGCTCGGCGCGGCGCTCGGTTCCGCAACCCGTTTGCGGGAAGGGTTCAATTTGCGGCGGGATGAGTTCGCCCCCCAGCGGGGTTGGCGGGAGTTCCGCCGCCCGGTCATCGCCGCCGGGCTCGCCGCGGTTTTCGCCTGCGGGGTCGGCGTCGCTGACCTTTCGCTCAAAATCCGCCGCGACGAGCGCCGCCTGGAAGCGCTTGAAACGGACGTCCGATCCTATTTCCACAAAATATTTTCCGAGGCGAAGGCCGTCAGTAATCCGGAGCGTCAGGTGATGCTCCGGATACAGGATCAAGCGCGCCGCCTGGAATTGCTGCAGGGAAGCTCGCTCAACGGCAGCACGCCGCTGGAATTGATGGCAAAATCAGCCAAGCTGTACCTCCTTCTTTAAAAGTGCGATTAAATTTATTGGAATTTGATGAAGGGGGAATGTCCGTCCGGGGAGAAACGCTCAGCTTTGAGGCCGTGGACCAAATCAAATCGCTGTTGGCTCGGATGAAAGGGTTCGAGGGATTGGAGCTTCGGAACGCGCATCTTCTCACCGGCGAAAAAGGCGTTCAGTTTCACATGCGTGTCCGGTTCAACGGAACCAACGCGGGAAGAGGCCGATGAAGACAAATTTGCGGAAAAAAATCTTTATCGGCGCCGGCATTTTGGCTGCCCTCGGTTTCGTCGCGTTCGAATTCGTTCTCGGGCCCCTCTGGTCTCGCCACGAAGAGGTGCTCGTTCGAATGGAAAGGACCGAGACCGAGCTCAAGCAATTGCGGGGGCTCTTGGCGCGGTACCGGCAAAATTCAGAATTGCTGGAAACGCTCGAGCGGAGCTTGATCAAAATAGACGATGCGTTTTCGCTTTTTTCTTTCCTGGAAGAAACCGCCGGACGGGCAGGGGTGCGGGATCGGCTGGTTGCCATGAATCCATCTGCACCGCCGGGAGGCGAGGAATATGCCCGGCGCGAGGTGGAGGTCCAGTTTGAGGGAATGGAATTGTCCCAATTGGCCGGCTACCTAAAAGCGGTGTCCGACGCGCCGAGGCTGATCCGGGTGGATCGGTTGCGCGTGGAGCGATCCGCCCGCCTTCCGGGAAAGGTTCGGGTCGTCGCCAGATTGGTCGCTTTCGGCGAGAAAGAGAGGCCGGGGGTGACTCGTTGATTGCCGGCCGGATTTTTGAAATGTTGCCAGCCAGGAGCACGGGGAACAGTGAAGGCTTGAAGGGCGGCACCCCACGGAAAAACGGATTTACGCTCATCGAGTTGATGGTGGTCATCGTAATCCTGGGATTTTGGTGGGCATCATCGGATACCGCATGCTGGGCCGCACCGAAGAGGCCAAAAAGACGGCGGCCGCCCTTCAGATCAGAAGTTTCATGAGCGCGCTGCAATTATACCGCCTCGACAATGGGAGCTATCCGACCACCGCGCAGGGACTGGAGGCGCTCGTGACAAAGCCCACGACGGGAAACGTGCCCAGGAAATGGCCGGCGGGCGGATACCTCGAAGGAGGCAGAATTCCTTTCGACAAGTGGAACAATCCATATGTTTATTCTTCGCCTGGAAGCGGCGAGAGGGATTTCGAAATCAAGTCCTACGGCGCGGACGGGCAGGAAGGCGGCGAGGGCGTTAATGGGGATATCGAAAGCTGGAATCTCCAATGAGGACGGGTTCACCATATTGGAGTTAGTCTTCGTCGTTCTCGTCCTCGGTATCATTTTGGGTCTTGCGCTTCCCCGCCTTTATCCGCGGTTTGCGTCGAACTCCCTTCGGGTGAGTTCCGCCAGGTTAATCAATGCCGTCAAAAGGCTCAGGACGTACGCGGTGGCCAATGGCCTACCGGTCCAACTTCGTCTGAACCTCCCCGAGGGGAAGTGGAAGGTAGAAGCCATGGACGCCGGGGGAAAATGGCTCCCCTTGGCCGGCTCCCCGGTGGCAGATGGGGTCCTGCCTCCGGGTATTCTTTTGCGCGAAGCGCGTTCAGCCGGCCGGGGAGAGATTGTGCAAGGCGAATTATCGCTCCGGTTCTTTCCCACGGGAGAGACGGCGAGGACGTTTCTTTACTTGCAAGACGAGTAAAATCAGGAACGCACCTTGGAAATTCACCCCTTTTTGAATCGTGTGATTATTCATTATGGCCGGGCAACGAACACCCCAAAGCCGTGAGGAACGGCTGGCCGGGTTCACCCTGCTTGAATTAACCGTCGCGCTCGCCATCGTTTCGGCGGTCGTAGCGGCCGCTTTCAACCTCCAGCACCAGAGCTTTCGCGCATTTCAAAGTACACACCAGCTGACGCAAGCGGTTCTCATCGCCCAGGAAAAACTGGCCGAAATCCAACTCAACCCCAAAGCCTCCGGACGGCGTGGACAGGTTTTGACTCCCTCGGGGGAGGAGTTGATTTGGGAGGTCGCCGTCTCAACATCTCCCTATGAAGGTGTCCGGAACGTGGTGGTGCGCATCCTCCCCCAAAATCGATCCAGCTCGATCTTGGAGATTGCAACCCTTGTTGCGAGCCCGTAAGGCGGTGCCGGTGCGTTTGTTCGCCCGGAAAAAGATCTCGAAGGGTTTCACATTGCTAGAACTCTTGATCGCCCTTTCCCTCCTGTCGTTTCTCATCGCCGGCTTGTATGTCAGCGTCGGAACGAGCGCGACGCACGCAATCCGCCTTGGCGTGCGCATAGAAGATCAGCAGGCGCTTCGGATTGTCCTCCAGCGTATTATGACCGACCTTTCCGGCGCGTATGTGGTCTCGGATAGGCCGCATCTGTATTTTACGGGAATCCGCCAGGACGGAGAGGGCGGCGGCCTGGACAGTCTTGAACTGACGGCGGTCGTCTTCCATTGGGACAGGTTCGGCGGAAAGATCGATGGCTTGGTGGCCATCCGGTATTTTGTGGATACGGGCCCTGCGGGCGGAGGCCTCTTTCGGGAAGAAAAACCCGTCTCGGGGGGAAATCCGGCCGCCTACCGGGAGCCCGTTCTTATTTTGCCCGGGGTGAAGAATCTCAGATTTACCTATTTGGATGGAGCGGGCGGCGATCACGAAACCTGGTCCACGCTTCCTTCCGCCGGAGAGGGAGGTTTGCCCGCAGCGCTTCGTATCCGGCTCGGGCTTGGAGGGGACGGAGGGGACGGAGGGGACGGAGGGGGCGGAGATGAGATTTCGACCATTATTCCCATACCGGCCGGAATCCGCCCGGCGGGAGAACCCGAGCCGGATCAGGGCACAAACGGGCAAGAGGGCACAAGCGGACAAGAGAAGGGTTGACCCTTCTCTTTTGTTTGCCGGGGAGAAACGGGTGGATAAGCCTTTAAAGGGTGGAAGTTTCCGAAATCCGCAGCGGGGAGCGGCCCTCCTCATGGCCATTGCCATGGCGGGCCTTTTGACCGCCGTCGCGGTGAAACTGGTGGATAGCTCGCAAAATGACATTCGGTTGGCGGAAGCGTTCCGGGATGAATTCAGGGCCCGGTGGGCTGTGCAGGCGCCCATCGCCGTTGTCATGGCTTCCCTGGAAGGAGATGACGACAGCATCACAAGTTTTCATGAGGAATGGGGCAACCTGAAGGAAGTGCTGACCATCAACTCCGTTCGCGTGCGGTTCCGCGTGCAGGACGAAGACGGCAAAATCAACTTGAATGCCCTGAATTCACAGGACGTCAACATTCGGCAAGGAACGGCCGATCTGTTGAAGAAAATCTTCGTTGCGCAGGACTTGGACGCCGAGCTTGTGGATTCTCTTTGGGACTGGGTGGATGGTGATTCGGAATCGAAGGTGCCGGGAGGCGAAGGAGGTTACTACCAGAGCCTTCCCGCGCCATATCCAGTCAAGAACGCTTCCTTGGATACCCTGGCGGAATTGGGCCTTGTCCAGGGATTCAACCAGCGGGTCCTCCGCGCCCTCGGCTTTCCGGATTTTGCGGGATCGCCTGACCTGGATCTGGGGAAAACACTGACGGTATTTTCCGATCAGCGGATCAATCTGAATACGGCAGATCCCCTGATCCTCCGGAACCTCGCCGGCGGGCTTCGGGAGGATTTTGTGAATGATTTACTTCAGCGCCGGGAGGACAACCCGCTTGAAAGGGTGGCCGATATTAAAGATCTGGCGGGCATGGATGATACGATTTTCAATAAGCTGCCCCCCTTGGTGACGGTGGACAGCCGGTATTTTTCGGTATTCTCCGAGGTGGTGGTCGGGCGGATTCGAAAACGCCTCACCGCGGTCCTCGAGAAGGATGAGGGCCGGGTGCGCGTCGTTTACTGGCGCCTTTCCTGATGGCCCGATGGTGATGTTTTTCGCCTTGGCGGCCGTCGGCGGATTGTGCGTGGGAAGCTTTCTTCACAGTTGCATCGATCGCGCTCCCCGGGGCGCTTCGGTCATTTGGGCCAGATCCAGATGCCCCCGGTGCGACCATACGCTTGGGCCGGCCGATCTGATCCCGGTGGTGAGTTATTTTCTATTGGGCGGCCGATGCCGGTATTGCGGAAAGCCAATCGGCATTAGTCATATATGGGTGGAGCTTTGCACAGCGGCGCTCGCTGTGGGCGCAATGGTGTTGGAGGGATTGTCGTTCGGGTTTTTTCGGACGTTCGGGCTCGGCTGCATTTTTTTCGTTGTAGCAATCTTGGACTTTCGGAAACTCATCATTCCGGACGGGTTCATTGTCCTGGGTCTTTTGATAGCGGTCTTCGGCCTCCCTTGGGCGCGGGACCTATCCGCGTTCGACGCGGGGATGGGCTTCCTTCTGGGCGGGGGAAGTTTTGCCCTGATTCGGATCGGGTACCGATCTTTCCGGGGCCGGGAGGGGATGGGGGCGGGCGATGTGAAGCTCGCCGCGTTGGCGGGCGCCAGCCTGGGGGTTTGGGGTTGGATTCAAGCCACCGTATTGGGGTCGTTGGCGGGGGCGGCAGTGGGGCTGGGTCTCATCCTCACCCGGCGGGCGACCTGGAAAACGCCTCTCCCTTACGGCACGTTCCTCGCTCTGGCGGCGATTGCCGTTCTCTTCGGCATCGGGCGCTCGCCCTAGGCCGTTGAGAAGGGCGTTGTCCCGATTGGGAAGAGCCGCGAAATGGCGGCGGGAGATGAGCGCCCGAAAGCCAAAGGCTTGGAAGGGGGCCCTCCAGCGCCCGCCTTTTTCTCTCCGGATATTCAATGGGTTGGCTGATTATCGCCGTTTTCCTTATAATGGGCCCAACCCGCCGCCTGCAGCAGAGGAAGAGATCCCGTGCGTTGTTCTAAATGTGGGTATGTGACATTTGACGGGCATGAAAATTGTCCGAAGTGCGGAAGAAATCTTCCTGACTCGCTGGTCGCAACGGCGCTTCGAAAGCGGCCGCGAAAGACCAAGAGCGGACTGTTTCTTTCTCCCCTCGTCGTAGATCCGGTTCCCCGGTATTACGGATCGCACGAGGATCCGGAGGTGGTTTCCCTCCTTGGCGGGAAAAGTCTCCTCGTCTCCTCGGCTGCGGCGACCTTGCCTCCGGTCCGGGATTTGGAAGAGGATTCCCCCGTTTCAGATGTCCCGGAAGTGGAGCCCGCCTCCGCGGAAATCGAAAAATCGCCGGAGGCGCCCCCTGAAGAGTCCGGCCCCTCTTCGGATGCGTCGTTAGACGATCTCGGTTTGGAAGGCGAAGGTTCCCCTGAAACAATAATGGAGGAATCTTCGCCGGAAGGGGGTGCGGTTTCCATCGAGGACGGCATAGATGATGCCTCCCCGGATTCCTCGTTGGAATCCGATCCGGCGGCGGCTTCGCTTGGCTCCCCCGCCGATGAAGACGCCCTCTCCTCCCTTGATTTGGCCGACCTGGACGATGCTGGATTGGCCGATATGTCGCTTGCCGAGGGTTCTTCCGGACCGGACCCGGCGCCGGGCGAATCGGCCGAAGACCTTCCCAGCAATGAGGATATCTCCCAAATGTGGGAGACGGCCATGGATGAGCAAACCACTGCCGGGGCGGGGGAAAGTCCGCCTGCCGGCTCCGGGGATGCCTCCGAGTCCGCCGGCGATCCCGTTGCGGATTTGCTGGAGGAAGACTCTGAACCGGCGGCCGGATCGGAAGAGGGCGCTCCCGGGGCGGGGGATGCCGGAGGCGAGGATTTGTCCGGCATGTGGGACGAGGCATTCGCCGAACAGGCCCAAGCCCTGGAGGCCGCGCGGGAAGGGGAAGAGGGCGGGGCCTCCTCCTCGGAGGCGCCCGGCGAGGAGCAGGGGGACCTCGTTACCGCCGATATCGACGAGAACGATCTGGAAGGATTGTGGACCGAAGCGCTTTCCGAGGGAGGGGGGGAGGAGCCCGCTTCCGAGAAAGAGGAGGTCCGCTCCCCGGATGCGGCGGAACTTACTGAAACCGAAGCGGCTTCGCCGGAGGAGGCCTCCGGGGCGGGGGATGACCTCGATGACATGTGGGCGGATGCCTTCGCGGAGCAGGAGGGGGGAGCCGCCACGGCGGAGGTCGGCGGCGAGCCGGAAGGGGCCGGGACCGCGGGGGGGGGATGCCGGCGGCGGCGGGGACGATGACATTATCAGCCAGGGTGAATTGGATGCCATTTTGACGGGAGAGCAAGCTCCTCAGGAGGAAAGCCCCCCCGAAGGAGAGGAAGAGGTCGGCGCGCCGGCTCCCGATAGCGCCGTGGAGGCCCCGCCCGGTGAAGGGGACGGTGGGGAAGAAGATGGGGAGGAAATAGAGGCTTATATTCCTGAGGATGAGGAGGAAGAGGGGGATATCGCGGCGGCATCGGCCGATGAGGAGGAAGAGGAGGATGCCCCGCCTGCCGGTGATGGTGCAGAGGAGGAGGAAGAGCCCGAATCGGAGCAGGTGAAAACGGCGGATCTGGGGTCGCGCGTTTTGGCGGGGCTGGTGGATGCGGGGGTGGTGGGTATGCTCGTTGCCGTCTTTGCCGTGGGGACGCATTTGATCGTTGGACAGGTGGCGGGGCCGATTTTCCCCAATATGGAAGCGCTTCTTCTGGTCCTCATCTTGGACGGATTCGTGCTCTTTCTTCTTTCGCTCTTTTATTCGGTCTATTTTGTTGGTGCGCGGGGCAACACCATCGGCCAAGGGTTTCTCGGGGTCAGCATTGTGAATCTAAACAATCAGCCCGTTGGATTCATGCAGGCGGTACTCCGGTATTTCGGAAGTTTGATGGGCTTGGGCTATCTCCTCATCGTCATCGACAAGAAGGGGAGAAGCTTAGGCGATCGTTTGGCGGGGACGAGGGTCGTTTCCCACTCTACAGCGTAACCGGACAACATTTTTGGAGAATACCTTGCGAATGTACGCCATGGCGATTCCTCTCTTTTTGCGGCTTTTGCTCTTCGCAATGCCGGTCCTCTACGCCCTTTTCCCCGCCGCCGCCGCCGCCCAGGTCGCCGGTTATCGCCAGGCGTTGAAGGTAATCAGCGATAAGCTTCACCGCCAGTTTCCCTATCTGGAAGGAAGTGTCGTTGCGGTCAAGGGGGGAGATCTCTACTTGAGCCTGGGGGCGAAGGACAAAGTCACAAAAGGGCTCAAGGTCAATGTGTACCGAAAGGGGGAACCTTTTCGCCACCCGATCACAGGGGTGGCGTTGGGGACGCTGGAAGACGATATCGGCCTTGCAACGGTGGTGGAGGTCCGTGAGAAATTTTCCGTCGCCCGGATGGTCCGGCTCACCCCGGGGAGCGACTTGGTTCCAAAGACCAAGGACATCGTGCGGCTTTCCTCGGCAAAGCTGCGTATCGCGGTTTTGCCGTTCCTGAACCGGACCAAGGAGCCATTGAGCACAGATGTTTTAACGCGCGACCTAGCATCCATCCTTCTTTCCGAAGGCCGTTTTGACGTCTACGATACAGACCGGCTTCAGGTATGGCTGCTGGAAACCGGCGTTGCCGTGGACGAGGTGACCAAAGGCCGAAATGCACTCCTTCTTCAAAATAATATTCGCGGAGACCTCGCCTTTGAAAGCATTATCAGTGAGATCAAAGGGAAGAAAGTTATAACTGCCCGTCTCATATCTCTCTCCACCCGGGATGAGTTGTTCAAGACGGAAATCATTGCGGAAGAATTTCCCTTCGAGCAGCGTGCCCCTCGAGAGCAGAGCCTTCGGCGGGGCGAGGGGGGGCGGCAGGATTTGAGTGCTAATTCGAATTTGATTTATTCCCGCAAAGGCATGCCGGGCGGCGGTGGACAGGTGAGGAGTTTTGTTTTTAATGAGGTGAGTTTCCGCGGTGTGGCCGTGACCGATATCAACAAGGACGGAAGCAACGAGGTGGTCGTCATCGGCCGCAACAGTTTAAGAGCTTATCAAATCGGCCGCGGTCAACTGCGGGAGGTGGCGCGCTTCGATCTGCCGGTGAGCAACGATTTTCGCTGGATAGATGCGGCTGATATGAATGGAAACGGGATTCCGGAAATCTACATTGCGAACTATCGGTACGGCAGGCTCTTCTCGTTGGTTCTGGAATACCGGAAAGGCGGATTCGAGAGGCTGACCCCGGAAAAGGGGATCTTTTTCCGGCTCATTCGGATACGCCGGCCGCAGGACGGGTCGCCTATCCCTGACCGGGAAGCGTTCGTTCTCCTCGGGCAGAGTCAAGGCATCGATCTGCCGCTGGACGGTCCCATTTACCGTTACCGCTGGTCGGGGAAAAAACTTTCCGCTGCAACCCCTTACACCCTCCCGGCAAGGCTCACCATTCTCGGCTTCGGTTTGTGGGATCTCGACAAGGACACCTCGCCGGAGGTCGTCGAGGTGGGAACGGATGACTTGGTGCGCGTGTTTTCCCGTCGCGGCGAGAAGCTCTACCAAAGCGGCGAGCGGTACGGTGGCGCCCTTTTTGTTTTTGATCATTTCTTCGGGCAAAAGACGCCGGACACCGAAGACGGTCAGATACAAATAGAAGGAGACGGATCCAGCCTGGTCATTCGGTCGCGCGTGTTGGTGGAGGACGTCGACGGGGATAGGAACGAAGAGGCGCTTTTGATTGCCAACCAGCACGGCGCCACGCGGCTTGTTCGCGGCCTCGGCGTGTCTTCGGGCGAGATCGTCGGCCTGGCCTGGGACGGGGGCGCCCTTTCCGAGATTTGGCGATCCAGGGCGGTGAGCGGGGGGGTCGCGGACTTTGCCTTCGAAGACGCCGACAACGACGGACTGAAGGACCTTGTCATCGTATCCTCCGGCGCGGAGGGGTTTGGGGGAGGAGAGAGAGGCAACATACATATTTATAGGGGCAGCCAATAATCACTTTCCCTAATTTGGTGCCATAGATTCCCTCAATCGCCCGGATTTCCTCCGTTGCCCCGGAGCCAACAATGATTGTCCATTCAGAAATTTCGCAAACGCTTCAAAAACAGAGGGCTGTGTGATTTGATAAAAATAACAAAAGGCCCGATTCTCCGTTGAATTCGATTGGAGGTCACTCAACTTAAAATAAACAGGCCTTGACATGTAAATTGGCCAATTGCTAAGTTGCTGTATGGATCAATTTTTTTTGTGAGTTTGGCTCTTATATCTGAAAAGATTTGTGCGTGAGCTTCCTTCGCCCCGTAAGGAAATGTTGCAGCGCAAGATAAGGGGCGATCCTCCTGCTGCGTTTGGCGGAGGGTGGGTGTTGGAGTCCGCGCACAAGATGAGCGTGTACGAAATTTATGCCGTTGCGATGCCTTCCCACCTTTGTGGAAGGATGGGTCTGCGGCCCGGATTCCGAGTGCGGGGATTGCGGGCAAACAAAAGGGAGGTGATGCCAGAGAGTTAATACGGAGGAAACGGTTGAAAGTTTTGCATTGAATCGAAAATTTTCGAGGAATTCAGCGAGTCAAACGGAACATACTCCTCAAGGAGAAAACTGGAATGCGGAAATACTTTATCTGGCTTGCGGCGATTGCCTTGCTGGTCACAACGGCAAGCGCGGCGTACGCCATAGATATGAAAATGACAGGGTTCTACCGCGTACGCGGTTTTACCGCGGACGACGGGGACCGGAACTCCAAGATGCACGACTCCCAGCAGGACAACGACCGGCTTTTCCGTCCCCGGTTCACCGCGACGAGCGATGACAAAAAGGTCTTTGCCATCTACGAGTTTGACCTCAATGACGGGGACTGGGGTGATACTGGGCGTCCCGGGGCTGGCGTCAACCGCTATGTGGTGGATTTCGCCGTTCCGGGCACCACGCTGCGGTTCCGCATGGGCCGGTCGGACTGGACCTCGCCGGACAGAGAAATCTTCGACTCCTTCGGTAACAACCGTCGCACGGGTTTCGGCCTCTACGGCAGGCTTTCTGGGCCGGTCTCTCTCAGCGCCTTTACCTACAAGTACGCAGAGGGCGGCACGAAGAGCACCGATGCGGACGCCTATTATGTGGCGCTCGGTTGGAAGGCGGCTCCTTCTATCACCATCACTCCGTGGATCGGGTACGACCGGAAGAACGGGGGAGATTCGTCTGAGGCAGGCTATGACCTGGCTTACTACGCCATTAACGCAAAGGCCAAGTTCGGCATCGCCGACATCGACGCCTCTATTGTGATGAATGACGGTGAGATCAATTACTCGCGCGACAACTCCCTCCCCGACGTGGAACTGGACGGCTGGGCTGCGCTGGTCCGGACTTGGTTCACCTTCGGGAAACTGAAGCTCGGTTACGCGGGCACCTTCATCTCAGGCGACGACGACAGGACGAGCGAAACTGGAGTCAAGGGCCAACAGCCGGACAACGAGTTGAGCCGGTTCGTCTTCCCGCAACTCAACACCGCCGGTCAGCTTCTCGGACCGCAGCTCATCACCCGCCGGCGCTACCACGCCATCAACATAATGGGCACCAACTCGTCTCCGAATTCCGGTGGTGGTGGTAAAGCCTCGAACGGCGTGAACACCCACGAGCTCCTGGTGCAATACCAGGCCACCAAGGACCTCACATTGTCCGGCCAAGTCGGGTTCGCGAACTCGCACTCCCAGCGCGCCGACATCGACGTGAACTTCGACGGCGACATGCTCGATGCCGGTGATTCCACCTACGATAGCAGCAAGGAGATCGGAACCGAGATTGACGTCCATTTCTCCTACAACATCTACAAGGGCCTGATCCTCAAGGGTACGTACTCGCACCTGTGGGCGGGCGACTATGGTGTTGAGGAGACCAGCGGAGGCGTTGCGTCTGCTTCCAGCGGCTTGGACGACACCTGGGCGGCGCATATCGGTCTTCGGTACTTGTTCTAAAACTTTAGCCCAGGTCCGGCAGCGGGGCCGAAGATGGTTTCGCGCCGGATCTGAACCAAAGCGGAAAAAGGGCCCGGGGGAGCTTCGGCTCCCCCGGGTTTTTTTCCGGGGCGTCCCGCGCCGTTTCGCCTTCAGAAAAGAGGATTTCAGGCGGCCGTTTCCCGTCTGTTGACACCTTTCCCGGCAAGTGGATACCCTCTGCCATCCGGCGGTTGTTGTTTGAACGGTCCGTCCCGCCTGGGGGGCGCCCTCTGGGAAAATCGAATCTGTTTTGACAAGCGGCAGGACCGGTCGCTCGAAGATACGCTGAAAATTCTCTCCGTACCGCCATCGTCCCCGCATTTTTGATTTAACCGGTGAGGCGGGTTGCAAGTTGGCCTCCTCCGGCCGGTTTACCCGATCTTGTCCGTATGTTTGAGGCGATTATGCGTAAGTATCATTTGCTCGCACCGGGACCTACGCAGGTGCCGCCGCAGGTCCTCGAGGCAATGGCCCGTCCGTTGATTCACCATCGGACAAGGGAGTTTGAAGCCATTCTCGGCAGGGTCCGCGAGGGCCTCTCTTGGCTGTTTCAGGTCGGGGATGATGTGATATCCCTGGCGGCGTCGGGGACGGGGGGGATGGAGGCCGCGGTGGCGAATCTCTTGTCCCCGGGAGATTCCGCCCTGGCCGTCCGGGGGGGGAAATTCGGCGAGCGGTGGGCCGAAATCTGCCAGTCGTTCGGTGTGAGGACCGACCTCTTCCGGGTTGAGGAGGGCCGCTCCGCCAATCCCGCTGATTTGGAAGGCCCTCTGAGGGAGCGCGATTACAAAGCCCTTTTCGTTCAAGCGAGCGAGACCTCGACGGGAGCCAAGCACGACATAAAAGCCATTTCCGAAATGGCCCGAAACGTTTCCCCGGGCACCCTCGTCGTCGTGGACGCCATCACGGCCCTTGGGGTTTATGACATCAGGCCCGAGGAATGGGGACTGGACGCCGTGCTCACGGGCAGCCAAAAGGCGCTGATGCTTCCCCCCGGCCTCGCCTTCATCTGGCTTAGCGAGCGGGCTTGGGCCGCCGCCGAGGAGAGCAAAAATTCAAGATACTATTTCGATCTGCGAATCGAGCGGAAAAATCAAAAAAGGTTCACAACGGCGTGGACTCCGGCCATTTCACTCATATATGGTTTGGATGTGGCCCTGAATATGATGCGGGCGGAAGGCCTGGGAGAAATCTTCGCCCGGCATGCCCGCTTGGCCGAAGCGGTGCGCTCGGCCGTCCGCGCCCTGGGGTTGGAGCTTTTCGCAAAAGATCTCTTGAGCGAATCCGTGACAGCCGTAGAGGTGCCCGCCGGGATCGAGGGGGCGGCGATCCCCCGTGAGATGGCAAAAGGCCACGGGGTGACGATTGCCGGCGGCCAGGGGGCATTGAAGGGGAAGATCTTCCGCATCGGTCATTTGGGGTATGTAGATGAGTCCGACATGCTGATTGCCGTTGACGCATTGGAGGCGGTTTTGGCCGGCCTGGGCTACCGGCTGAAAGAGGGAGCCGGCCTTGTGGCCGCGAAAGAGGTATTTTCCCGATGAATGAAACGATCCGCGTCCTCATCTCGGAATCTCTCTCTTCCCGCGCGGAAGAAATTTTAACCGAAAGCGGAGGCTTCGAGGTCCTGAACCGCCCCGGGATCTCCCGGAAGGAATTGCTGGAGCTGGCGAAGGACATCGACGCCCTGATCGTGAGAAGCGCGACCCGGGTGGACGAGCCGGTTCTGGGGGCGGGGGGCCGGTTGAAGGTTGTCGCCCGCGCCGGCATCGGCGTGGACAACATCGATCTCGAAAGCGCAAGCCGGCGCGGGGTCCTCGTTGTCAACGCGCCGGAAGGAAACGTCGTTACGACGGCCGAGCACACCATCGCCATGATGGCCGCTGTGGCGCGGAACATTCCGCAGGCGGTTCTCTCCGTGAAGGAAGGGAAATGGGAGAGAAGCAAATTCGTCGGGGTGGAGCTTCATTCGAAGACGCTCGGTATAATCGGTCTCGGCCGCGTCGGGTCCGTCGTCGCCCGGCTGGCCCAAGGGCTGGGGATGAACGTTATCGCCTACGACCCTTTCATATCCGCGGAGGAGGCGGCGAAGCGGGGGGTAAAGCTGACCGACCTGGACGGGCTTCTCGCGCAGTCGCACTACATCACTTTGCACGTGCCCAAGATGGCGGAGTCCAAGCGTATCATCGGAGCCGATGAGATAGAAAAAATGCGGCCCGGCATTAGAATCATCAATTGTTCCCGCGGGGGCCTCATCGACGGGCAGGCCTTGGCGGCGGCGCTCGAAAAAGGGCGGGTCGCAGGGGTAGCGCTCGACGTTTACGACCAAGAGCCTCCGGATGCGAGCGACCCCCTGGTGGGGCGCGATGACGTGGTTTGTACGCCGCATTTGGGCGCTTCCACCGATGAGGCGCAGATCAACGTTGCCGTGAGCGTGGCCGAGCAAATTGTGTCCTACCTGACGAAGGGGATAGTCAAGTACGCTGTGAATTTCCCCTCTCTCGGGCCCGAGGAGCTCGAACGGTTGGGGCCCTATCTCGATTTGGCCGAGCGGCTGGGCAGCTTCCTCGCCCAATTGGCCGGGGGCGGTGTCCGCAAACTGGAGGTGGCCTATGGGGGTCCTTTGGAAAACCCGATGGAATCTCTTGCGGCGGCGGCGCTCAAGGGGCTCTTGGGCCATTTTCTGAGCGGGGAGCGCGTTAACCTTGTGAACGGAATGGTTCTGGCACGGGAGAGAGGCATCGATGTTGTAACGACCATGCGCAGCGAAAGGGGTGTGTACACAGATTTGGTAGAGCTTACCGTAAAGACGGACGCGAGCACTCGCTCCGTGGCGGGTACTTTCGTCCGGCCGGGAGAGCCCCGGATCGTCCGAATTGACGCGTATGATGTGGATGCACATCCGGACGGCTACATGCTGATATTCATCAATGAAGATCAACCGGGGATGATCGGCAAAATCGGCACCTTGCTGGGGAATTACAACGTCAACATCGCCGGCATGCAACTCGGCAGGTTGAAGAAGAACGACCGGGCGGTAGCGATCCTGAATTTGGACGATCCCATACCGCATGAGGTCATGGAGGAAATTCGTTCGCTGCCCAATATTTTTGACGCAAATCTCGTCCAAATCTAGATTGAGGCAGCCGCGCGAATGGGCGGTCCGATGACAAAAAAAGCGATGCCAACAGGAGCGAGACCCTTTTTGCCCGACCAAGCCGAGCGGAAACGGCTGGTTGAGGCGAATCTGCTGGCGGTGTTCGCCCGGTGGGGATTTCGGGAAATCGTAACTCCCGTCATTGACTTTTATATCTCCGCGGGCGGCGGCGAGGTTAGCGATGCCCAGACCTTCCGGTTTTCGGATCGCGAAACGGGCGGGATGCTTGCGCTTCGGGCGGATGTCACCCCCCAGATCGCCCGAATCGCGGGGACCATGCTGGCCAGCCATCCCCGGCCGTTGCGCCTTTGCTATCTGACAAATGTGTTTCGGCATACCCATGTCGCGGGAATTCTCCAACGGGAATTTTGGCAGGCGGGGGCGGAATTAATCGGTTTGGATTCTCTCGAAGCGGATGTGGAAATGATCGCCATCGCGGTGGAGTGTCTGCAACAAAACGGCTTGGAGAATTATCGAATTTCTCTCAGCCATACGGCATTCCTCCGCGGCCTTCTGGACGATCTTCGATTGAATGATATGCACCGCGCAGAAGTGCTTGAGGCGATCGAGAGAAGAGACGCATCGGGGCTGGAAAGGATCGTTGAGGAGCTTCCGAAAGAAAAGAGGGGAAACGCAAAAAGTTTATTAGCATTGCCGGAGTGGTTCGGAGACGTGAACATTTTGGATCGGGCGGGAAAGAACATGAAAAACCGGACATCCCGCCGGGCACTGGCTGAGTTAAAGCAGGTGCATCGAATGTTGAAACTCTACGGCCTGGCCGATCGGGTCTTATTCGATCTTAGCGATTTTCGGGATTTTGACTACTGTACGGGGGTCATTTTCGAGGGATTCGTCGAGGGCTCCGGGTATCCCGTGTGCGGGGGGGGGCGCTACGATCGTCTTTTGGGACAATACGGAACGGACGGCCTGGGAACGGGTTTTGCCATTGATGTGGAGCAGATTCTCCTGCTCTCACCGGAAAATCAAATGAGCCGGGAGTCAACGGATTTTCTCGTGATTGACTTCACGGAAAAAAAGCGCATGGGGATCACCATCGCCCGGGAATTGCGGGATAGGGGTTGGCGTGTTGCCAGGGACATTATCCGCCGCGATCTTGGCGCTTCGCTGGAATATGCCCGGCGCGCGCGAATCCCAAAATGCCTCATCGTGGATTCGGATAAAACCAGGAACGGACGGGTTCGGCTGTTGGATTCAAATGGGCGTGAAATCACGGATTTCGACGTCCGCGAGATGTCGGAATATTTTGGAACCAGGGTGAATGGCAAATGAGTGTACTCGCAGTTATTGGAGGGCAATGGGGCGACGAGGGCAAGGGAAAAGTAATTGATTTGCTTGCCTCTCGCGTGCAGGTGGTTGCCCGCTACCAGGGTGGTGCCAACGCAGGGCACACCGTAGTGGTGGACGGCAAGGAGTACATTCTCCACCTCGTTCCCACCGGGGTTCTTCACCCGGCCGTGCGGTGCATCATCGGCTCCGGCGTGGTCGTGGATCCGGTTGCCTTGGTGGAGGAAATCGAGCGCCTTCGCTCCGTGGGCGTCGAGGTGGGTGAAAATCTGGTTATCGGCAAGCGGGCGCATCTGATCATGCCATACCATAAGGTGCTTGATGCCCATATGGAAGATCTTCTTGGGGTGAATCGGATCGGTACAACCGGGCGCGGAATCGGACCCGCCTATTCGGACAAGGCTGCGCGCCTCGGCGTTCGGGTTTGCGACCTGTTCGACGAGAAGATCCTCACCGAACGCATCCGGATTAGCCTGGCGATAAAGAAGCGCCTTCTGGCGGGAATCGCCTTATCCGACGAAGAGAAGCTCGCCCTCAGCGAGGCGCATAATCTGCAAATGTGTGAAAGGGTCCGTTCGATGCTTTGCCCGCATGTCCGGAATTCAGACGCGGAAATCCATGAGGCGCTTGATGCGAAGAAGAGGATCTTGCTGGAGGGCGCCCAGGGAATTTTGCTTGACGTGGACATGGGTACCTATCCCTACGTAACTTCGAGCAATACGGGAGTGGGGGGCGCCTTGAGCGGTCTCGGCATCCCCGGCGGAAAAGTGGATCTTGTCCTTGCTGTCATGAAGGCTTACTGCACGCGGGTGGGACAGGGGCCGTTTCCGACGGAACTTCGGGGAAAAGAGGGGGAGGACCTCCGGGCCCAGGGCGGAGAATTCGGCGCGACGACGGGAAGGCCCCGCCGTTGCGGCTGGTTCGATGTGGTTGCGGCGCGCCACGCGATACAAGTTGGCGGGGTGGACGCGGTAGTTTTAACGAAGATTGACGTTCTGGATAATCAGGAGACCATTCGCGTTTGTGTGGGCTATCGGCTCGGAGAAGAAACGCTTGAGACGTTTCCGGCCGAGGCAAGTATCTTGGAACGGTGCGAGCCTCGCTACGAAGAGTTCCCCGGATGGATGGCGAGCACCATGGGGACACGCACGATGCGGGACCTTCCGGACAGAGCGCGAGAGTATATCCAAAATCTTGAGCGATTGGTGGGGAGGCCGATTATAATCGTCTCGACGGGCCCGTCCCGGGATGACACCATTGAGTTGGAGGATCCCTTTGAGGTGATCCAGGGGTCCAAATAGGGGAATCGGGTTTTTCTCTCGATTTCATTATTATCATTATATCTCATAAACTTTGCAGGAAAGCTGGGGTGAAAATTTAGGCATGAGGAGTCGGATATATAATAGTGTGAGTGAATTCCATGTTATTTTTTGGAATTTCCGAAAGATTTCGATGTTTTGCGTGATGAGTGCCTTGCTGGCCGGGTGGGCCGTCGGTGAGTCCGCCGAAGCTCCCAAGGAAGGCGCCTATGTAGAAAGTGGAATTTCGGGCTACGGAAAGTACCGGGTCGTACGAATCGATGCGGACGGGATTTCCCCCCGAACTTTGCGGGTGCGGAAAGGCGCGACGGTCATCTGGTTCAACGCGACAAGCGGCTATTCATCCGTCGTGTTCAACGAGGGCGAGCGTCTTCTCCGTTCCACGCGGGCGCCGACTCTCTTTTATCTTGCCCCGGATGGAACCTATCTCAGCGCGGCTTTTGGACCGGGGGCGGTTGCGAGCACGGCTTTTGTGCGGAACGGCACTTTTAACTACTTTGTGACAGGGATTCCGATTTCCGAGGGAGATGCATTCGCCAGGGTCACCGTACAGTAGAGTTTCATTGAGTAAAGATCGAAAAGAGGAGTGCAAACTTCATGGGGCCGGATAATATATCTCTGGGTATAGCCTTTTTTGCCGGACTGCTCAGCTTCGCTTCTCCCTGCGTCCTTCCTCTTTTCCCGAGTTATCTGTCTTATGTGACCGGTTTGAGCTATGAGGAAATTAAGGATAGCGGCAATCAAAAGGGCGTGCGCTCGCTCGTATTCATCGACTCCCTCTTTTTCGTTGCCGGTTTTACCTTTGTTTTCGTCACCCTCGGGGTGAGCATTTCTTTCTTGGGAAATCTTCTTTTCTCTTTTCAGGACTGGATCCGCATCACCGGCGGAGTCTTGATCACCATGTTCGGCCTCTACGTCGGCGACAGGGCCCTCGACTTCCGCTTACAGAGTTCCCTTTCGCGGGTTCCCTTCGCCCTTTCCGGGGCGCTGGCCGGGCTGGCGATCGCGGCGGGTTTCCTCGGAGTCAGCCAAGGGCTTGCCACCCTGGGCGGTGTCCTTACGGCGGTGGGCCTGTACATTGCCATCGCCGTGTTTCTTCCTATCCTATCCTCCGAGAAGCGCTTCATGCTCCGGAACCGAAAGGCCGGATGGGCCGGAAGCTTCCTGGTGGGGGTTACCTTCGCGGCGGGCTGGACGCCCTGCGTGGGCCCCATCCTCGGCAGCATTCTTCTCTTCGCCGGAACCCAGGAGACGGCGTTCCGCGGCATGACCCTGTTGATCAGCTACTCGGCCGGGCTCGGCCTTCCGTTTCTTCTGTGCGGCTTCGGAATCGAGTATTTCTTCCGCTTTTACAAGTCTTTCAGGGCGTATTTCCGGGCGGTCGAGCTGGGGAGCAGCGTCCTTCTCCTCGCCATCGGCATCCTGCTCATCTCCAACTACCTGAGCGTCCTCTCGTCCTATCTCATCTTCATCACGGGCTACACCGGCGTCTAGCCGGGGCTTCGACATTCTTCATCCATAAGCCTCGATACCCGTTTCCCCTTCCCTGGCGGCGGAACCACCGGCGTGAAAGCGCGGCCCACCGTTCCGGCGGCGGCCTGTATCTGCTAGGGTTCGGAATTTCGAGGAGGTTTCGGTGGCGCGCGGAGACGGATCCCGGAATCGGCTGAGCGGATGAGCGGAAACCTCCTCGCCGCCGCCTTCGCCCTCTCCTCGGCCGTCACGTTCGCCTTGCTGAGCCTTGTCATCCGCCGCGGACAAGCCCACGCCAACGCGGTCTCCGGGGTCCTCATCGGCCTCTTCGTGAGTCTTCCCCCCCTCTTCGTTATCACGGCCCTGCTCTGGGAGCCCGGCTGGTGGAACCCCGTGGCGATCCTCTACTTCGCCGGGGCGGGCCTGGTAGGCTCCACAATCGGGCGGACCCTCCTCTACATGGGGATCCATCACCTCGGGGTCTCCCGCGCCATACCCCTGAACGCGCCGCTCCCCCTCGTTACCTCCCTCCTCGCCTTCGCGTTTCTCGGGGAGCGGCCGGGCCCCTTCATCTGGGCGGGGACCCTCCTCGTGGTTGGCGGGTGCGCCGGGATCACGGTGAAAAAGGGGGGAGATAAAACCTGGAACCGCGCCTACATCTGGATGCCCTTCGTCGCCGTCATGGGCTTCGCCGTCTCGAACGTTTTCCGCAAGGTGGGCATCCTGCACCTCCCCTCCCCTCTGCTCGGCATCACCGTCACCAGCGCTTCCGGCGCTTTCTTCCTCCTCCTCTTTTCCCGCTTTCTGCCCCCCGTCTACCGGCCCCGGCTCCAGTGGGGGAAATCCTGGTATTTCTACGGTGCCTGCGGCCTCCTCAACTCCCTGGCCTTCTTCTTCCAGTATGCCGCGGTCCTGCATGGGGACCTCACCATCGTCGGCCCCCTCACCGCGACCACCCCCCTGTTCTCCCTCCCCCTGAGCTGGTTCTTGCTGCGGGACCTCGAGCGCGTGACGGGGCTGGTGCTGGCCGGCACCCTCCTCACCGTCGTGGGCGCCGCCCTCATCGCCTGGCGGATTCTGTAGGGAAGAAGCGGAAAGGGACGCAGCCTCCCCCAAATCCGAAGTGGCCCGCCCGTACCCGCGGCGGGCCGTTTCTGCTACGGTCCAGGATTTTGCGAAGGTCCGGTTCGGGAGGGTGAAATGGGTTCCGGCATCCGATGAGCGATACCGCGCTGGCGGTAATCTTTTCCCTGGGGACGGCCTTCAGCTCCGCCACCTTCAGCCTCCTCGTCCGGAGGGGCCAGCAGTACGGAAACGCCGTGACGGGCGTTCTCATCGGCCTCATCGTGAGCAGCCCCGTCCTCGTCCTCCTCGCGGCCGTCTTCTGGGACCCTTCCTGGTGGAACCCCCGGGCGGTTTCCTTTTTCATCGCCGCGGGCCTGGCCGGTTCGGCCGCCGGGCGGGTGTTTCTCTATCTGGGGATCCACCGCTTGGGCGTGGCGCGGTCCATGCCGATGATATCCACGACGCCCCTCTTCTCGGCTTTGCTCGCCTACGGATTTCTGGGAGAGCGGCCCGGCCCCTTCATCTGGGTCGGCACCTTCCTCGTCGTGGGGGGCTGCGGATCGCTGACCCTGAAAAAGAAGGGTGACCTCACCTGGGACCGGCGCTTCCTGTGGGTGCCCTTCGTTGCCGTGGTCGGTTTTTCCATATCAAACGCCGTCCGGAAGGCGGGGATTTCGCTCGTCCCGTCCCCTCTCTTCGCGGCGATGGTGACGAGCGTTTCGAGCCTTTTTTTCATGGCGGCGCTTTTCAGGTTCTTGCCGGAAACCCACCGGCCCGACCTCCGGTGGGGAAAGGCATGGTACTTCTACGGGGCATGCGGGCTGGTCAACAGCCTTGCCTTCCTGGTGAGTTTTTACGCGCTGATATACGGCGACCTCACCATCGTCTCGCCCCTCACCTCGACCGTCCCAGTATTCTCCCTGCTTTTGAGCTGGTTCTTTCTGCGTGACCTCGAGCGCGTGACCGGCCTCATCGTGGCCGGCACCCTCCTCACCGTCCTGGGCGCAGCCCTCATCGCCTGGCAGATTTTGTAGGGGGAAGGAAGGCTCCCCGCCGCCGTGCTTGCCGTCTTCTGCGGGAAAAGCGGAAAGGGGCGCTTGGGCGCGCCTCCCGGCGGATGTCCGATTGTGGCTCCCGCGGTGACACGCCATATCCGAGGCAGGGGCATACCCCCCCCCCGGCGGCGCTTTTTCTCATCAATATCTGGCCGGGAGGTGGAACCGGGAGGGAGTCCTAGCCGGCGGCAACGTTGTTCGAAACGATCCGGCTCGCAATTTTCGCGTACGCGATCATATCGGAGAGGCTCTCGCTCAGCTTTTCGAACTGCACCCCGTAGGTGTTTTCGCTGGGCCCGCTCGTCCTGTTCCGGATGAAACCGAGGATGTTCCTTATCAACTTCCCGGTGGGGACCTCGAAGGAGAAGAAAAGAGGCATGTTCATTTCAAAAATGTAGGGGCAGGCGATTTTGCAGCCCCCCGTGCTTATGTTGCGGATGACCCCGCGGGGGGCGCGGAGGTCGTCCTTGAACCGGTCGTAATCGTGCTTCCGCAACGTGACGATCGTCGGAATCTTGGACTGGATCCGCTCGGTCGTCCGGAGGGTGAGCTTCTCGACTTCCTTGGGGAAGGTGAGGAACAAAATACGGTATGGCTGCATCGTCTGGAAAAGAACGTTCGCCTTAAATCCCCAGATGCCCCCCTCGTAAATTCCCCGGCAAACGAGGTTGAGGTTTTTGGGGAACCGCACGGCGTCCTTGCCGTGGGTCGGCTGCTCCAGCATCAAGCACTCGTTCTCGCTCCACCCAATGACGCGGGAGGAGAGCTTGATTTTCCCCGCAGCGTCTTCGAGTTTGACTGCGGATCCGACCGGCAGCATTGCACCCTGCCTTTCTTTGGGTTTCGGTCCGGCGCGGCTGCGGCCACAACCCGCTGGGAGGGAAGCCACCGTTTTCATCTCCAGCCCCATCCGGAGATTTCCAAAGTTTAATTGGCGAATCGGCAACCCGGCAAGTACCCGGCCGGGGGATCTTCGCCCGATATCTCCCAAAAAAACCTTGATTATTTGCACACTCAGGCAAGAATGGGCGGTTTCGCAGCGGGAATGGCCCCCGGCGCGCGAAGGCTTTCGCCGGAGAGGGGGGCTTCTCATTGTGATGAGTTTTTTAAGCTGAAAAAATCCTCATCCGCCCCCGGACCGGATTCCGGTGCGGGTCAGGCCCTAACGATCGCTGCGACAACGCCGCCGCCGGGGGGGGGCTGGTGAAAAACCAGGCCCGCCGAGACGTAGACCGCCGGGCCCTGGACGACGGAAGCGATGACGGCGTTTGCCACCGCGCGGACCGGCCGGGTGCCGAGCACGGCCTCACCGTCCTGGGCGCCGCCCGCCTCGCCCGGCGGGTTCCGCAAGGGAAGGGGGTTTCGTTTTCGCGCGCGCACCGATCTGCTAGGGTTGCGGTTTTTCCGCGGAGGGGGCCGAGGGAAATTTGGGGCCGATAAGCGATTCCTTCTGGGCCGCGGCCCTGGCGCTGGGGACGGCCTCGACCGTTGGGGTATACAGCCTCATCATCCGGCGGGGGGAAACGTACGCCAACGCACCGACGGGGGTGCTCATCGGCCTCATTGTGAGCGTCCCCTTGCTGGTGACGGCCACGACGTACCATTGGGATCCGGCCTGGTGGAACCTCCGGGGGGTGCTCCACTTCATCGCGGCGGGCCTGATGGGCCCCGCCATCGGGCGGGTCTTCCTCTACATGTCGATCCAGAAGCTCGGGGTATCCCGGGCCTTGCCGCTCATCTCTGTGGAGCCTCTCGTGATCGCCCTGATCGCCTACGGCTCCCTCGGGGAGCGGCCGGGGCCCGCGATCTGGACGGGGACGTCCTCATCGCGGCGGGCTGCGCGGCGCTTAGCGTGAAGGGGAAGGAGGATTCGACCTGGGACCGGCGCAGCCTGTGGATGCCCTTCGCCGCCGTTGCCGGTTTCTCCCTCTCGATCGTCATCCGCAAGGTGGGCATCGCCATCGTTCCTTCCCCTCTGTTTGGCGTCACCGCCACCAGCCTCTCGGGCTTGGTTTTTCTCTCCCTATTCGTGAACTTCCTGCCTCCCTCCCAGCGCCCCCAGCTCGGCCGTGCGCGGGCGTGGTATTTCTACGGCGTCTGCGGCCTCCTTATCACCTTCGGTTTTTTCCTCCATTTCGTTGCCATTTATTACGGCGACCTCACCATCGTGGCCCCGCTCACCTGGACGGCCCCCTTCTTCTCGCTCGTTTTGAGCTGGATATTCCTTCGGGACCTCGAGCGGGTGACGGGGCTCGTGGTGGGCGGCACCGTCCTCACCGTCTTGGGCGCCGCCCTCATCGGTTGGCGGGTATCGTAGCCCCCCCCCTCCCCCCCCCCCCGGCGCGGCTACCGGATCTCGAAGGAGGAGAACTCGCCCGTCGCATCGCCGGGCTCGGCCTGAACATCACTCACGCGGGCAAAGGAAGGGCCCTTGCGGCACCAGCGCAGCAGCTCATCGAGCGCGGGGGGTGGCCCTTCCGCCACCACTTCCACCGAACCGTCGGGCATGTTCCGCACCCACCCGGTCAGCCCCTTCGCGGCGGCCTCCCACTGGGCGCTCATCCGGAAGCCGACGGCCTGGACCCGGCCCCGGATCAGAATGCGGTACCTTTTAGGGGCCTCGCCCATGCCTCCTCCCGCCCGCTCCCTTTCCCCTCTGCCGGGCCGGATTCTTCCCGTGGGTCCGTGGCGCTCATGGTGCCGCGTCCTCGTTCTCTTCGTCCGCTTTTTCCTTTTTCTTGCGGACGACGATCTTCGCGATCACCACGCTGAGCTCGTAGAGGACGATGAGGGGCCCCGCCAGGAAAATTTGTGTGATCACGTCGGGCGGGGTGAGGGCGGCGGCGAGGACGAACGCGCCGACGATAATATAGCTCCGGTTCGAAGTGAGGAAGGCGGGCGTCACCAACCCGACCTGGACGAGCAGGAGGGTGACGACCGGCACCTCGAAGACAATGCCGAAGACGAAGATGAGCTTGAAGACGAAGGAGATGTAAAAGCCTACGGTAATCTGGGGCTGGACGGTTTCGGTCGCGAAGCTGAGAAGAAAGTCGAGGCCGTAGGGCAGGATGAGGGAGTAGCAGAACACCGCCCCGCCGATGAAGCAGAGGGTTGAGAAGAAGACGAAGGGCACGGCGTAGCGCTTTTCTTTTTTTAGCAGGCCGGGCGAGCAGAAGCGCCAGAACTGGTGAAGGATGACGGGGATGCCGAGGAAAACGGCGGCGAAAAAGGCGACCTTGAGCCGGGTGATGAAGGCCTCGGTGGGGGAGAGGAAGATGAGGTTCCGCCCGGCGATGGGCCGCTGGAGGAAGGTCAGGAGTTCGGCGGAAAAAAAGTACGTTCCCAGGAAGAGGACGGCTATCGATGCGAGGATGACCAGGATCCGGTTCCGGAGCTCGGTCAGGTGCCCGGTAAGGGGCATGGAGGATTCTTGGGTCACGTTGCCTGGGTCCTCTCCGCAGGGGGAGGATCCGCCTCGCCGCCGTCCGGCCCTTCACCGGGGGCCGCGCCTTCCGGTTCTTTCCCGGCCTCAGGTGACGGTTCATCCCCCGGCGCGGCGGCGTTCGCCTCCGGCGGAGAGGCTTCCCCGGCAGCGGGGTCTTTCTCTTCCTCGTCTCCGGGCTGCTCCGTCTCGGTTTCGGCCGTCTTTTCTTCCCCGTCGGCCTCGACGCCGAAATCGTCATCGTCCAGGCTGAAAGAGTCCTTAAGGCCCGAGGTGGCGCGCTTGAAATCGCCGAACGCCTTGCCGATGCTCCGCGCCAGTTCGGGCAGGCGGTTCGGCCCGATGAAAACGAGGGCCACCACGAAGATGACAATGAGCTCGGTCATTCCGATGCTGCCGAACACGGCCAGACCCCGCAGGAAAGAGAAATATTCACAACGGTTTATACCAAATCGCGGATGCAGGGTGAATCGCGGGATGTGCCGGTGCGAGAGGGGGAGGGGAAAGCTTCTTATTCTGTCCTGGACCCGGAGGGGCAGTGGTGGAGGTGTCCCGGAATGCCGCAGTCGGCCGACCGGCTCACGCCCTCGTTTTTTGGATCTTCCCGCCGGCTCCGATTCTTCTGTTTCGGCGGCGCGGCCCCGCGGCGCCGCCCACCGGGCGGTGGTTTCCACAGCAGGGGTATACCTCACATGCGTGACGGGGGGATCGCCGGAAGCGGCCTGGACCTCGTTGAGAGGGATGGGGGGAACCTTGCCGAAGGGGTTCTGCGTTACATCTACGGATAAAGCCTCACTTTTCGCCCACAGAGGCTGGGACCCCCTCCTCCTTTTTCTCGCCGGCGGGGTGGAGCCGCTCTTCTCTTTCCTCGGGGGGGGCGATCTTTCGGCGGGCGGCGGAGTTGGCCCAGAGAGACTTCCAGGCCGCGCGCACCTTCCCGCCCTGTTCGGCCTTCATTTTCCGAATCAGCGCCGCTAATTCAAGGGAATGGCCTCACCCGCTACAGGCCATTGCCAGCTGGGAATAGCGCCAAACCTCTCCCAGCAGGGCGCTGGAATCCTGGAGGAGGGTTTTCTCGCCTGTTTTCATATGTTGCCTCCCGTGGGCTCCGAATTGAAAAGACCGGCGGGCCGGTCCCCTTATTTTCCCAAATTGGGTGCGTGATAAATGGGCCGCGGGGAGTGTGAATGGAGGGTTCTCGCCACAGCCATCCCATCTTTCAATTACGGCGATTCCCAATACGGTTGGAACTCCGGAAAACGTCATTAGTACTTGAAAAACCGCTCCCTGCGGAAAAAATTCCCATCGGCTCCCGCTTTTGATAAGGTCCCTGATATCTGGTAACTTATGAGCGCCCGGAATTCGCGGCGATTCGGGCCATTTGCTCGAACCCCATTCAAGGAGATGAAATACTTTTTCATGGACGAATGTCGGAATCCGGTCCGGATTACAGAAAAAAAAGCACTCACCTGCATCGAGATTTCTGAGGCTTTGTGGAAGACAAAGGGCCTCGGGGAGGACCGCTGCCGGTCGCTTCTCGAGCCCCTCCTCCGGGAAAACCCCCGCGTTTCAATGGATGAGGACGGCCGCTGGCAGGGGGTGGAGGCTTTTTTTCAAAATCCCCTTCTGCCGAAGGTCACCTTCGCCGTCGTCGATATCGAGACCACCGGCGGGCGGCCTCCCCAGCACCGGATCACCGAGCTCGCGGCGGTCAAGGTAAGGGGAGGCGAGGTCGTTGGCGAGCGCTCCGCCCTGGTGAACCCCGGCCGCTCCATCCCCCGGAGCGTGGTCCGCCTGACGGGCATCACGGACCAAATGGTTTCCGGCCAGCCTCCGCTGACCGATCAGCTTCCTCGCTTTCTGGATTTTATCGAGGGTTGCGTTTTCGTCGCCCACTGCGCGAGTTTCGACTACAATTTTATCGAGTATTTCGCGAGAGAATTCCTGGGGCGGCGTTTCGATCCTCCTGCCCTGTGCACCTTTAAGCTGGCCCAACGGCTCCTGCCCGGCGCTGGGCGCTACAACCTGGGGGATGTATCCGCCCTCTTGAATCTCCGTGAAAATGGCCGCCACCGAGCCGGCGGGGATGCGCGTACCACCGCCCAACTTCTCGGACGCTTCCTCGGCATGCTCCAGCTGCTGGGGCTCGAATCGCTCGAAGAGGTGCTCGCCTACCAAGAGATGCCCAAGAAGGAGAAGCCCCCCCTGGCCGAAGGAATGGCGATCGATCCCGCCGAGTTGAATTCCCTCCCGGAAGGGCGTGGGATCTTCCGCTTTTTTGACGAGAAAGGAGAGGCCGTCTACGCAGGCCGTGCGGTGGACATCCAGCGAGCCGTCGTGGACCTTTTCCATCCGAAGAACCGTGCCGCGGAAAGATTCTCGAAGAAACTCCGCACGGTGAAGCGCGTCGAGGCGATCCGTTTCGAGAGCGAGTTGGGCATGAGCCTCTTGTCCGGACGGGAAATGCGGGAGGCGAAGTTTTCGAACGGAGTTCCCCCCGGCGGGAATTTCAGTTACTTGAAAATCGACCTCATCCATAAATTTCCGAGCGTCTTGCCCGTCCTCGGGTTCTCCGCCGACGGAGGGGCCCACTACGGTCCTCTCCGCAAACAGGCCCAGCTTCAGGCTCTGCTTCAAGTGATTCACGCCGCTTTTCCCCTTCGCGGCGCTGATTTGCCCGAAAAAAAAGGCGCTTTTCAAGGAAAATCCCCAGCCGGCGGCGCGACGCTCCGCCCGAGTTCCTACCGGCTTCCCTCCCTTTCTCCCCGCCAGTACCGGGACATTGTTGAGCGGCTCCAGTCCATGCTGGAAGGGGGGGGCGACCGGGCGAGCGGGAAAGGGGTGGAGGCTCTTTTGGAGCGTTCGTGGGGGGGTGGAGGCCCCTCGCCCGCCGAACTGAAAAAATCCCTGACGCACCTTCGTCACCTTATCCGGAGTTACGCCCTCTCAGGCCCCCCTGTCGAGCGGCGGAATCTGTTCATTGTCGAGCCGGGCGAGACGATGGGGGAGCGCGTTTGCTACATCGTCCGCAACGGGATCCTGGTTGAGGAAATCCGATTCAAGCGGGACCTCCCCCCCGCCGATGCGCTGCGGGGCGGCCTCCACCGCGCTTTCTTCGAGGCGAATCGTGAGTTTCCGACGCCCAGCAGGGAGGCCCTGGAAGAGGCGGGCGTCATCGCCGGCTGGATGCGGCGCGAGCTGATGGAGGGGTTCATGGTCGAGATCTCGCCAGAGGCAGATGAAGAAGAGGTGTTTCAATCCTTCCTTGAGGCCCTCGCCGACCCCTCCGATGCCGGAACCACCATCTCGCTCTAATCGTTCATCTCCTTGTTTTTGCCCGCCCAAATTCATGCCGGAACAAAAGCGTGAGGCAAAGCAAAGCGGTTCTCTGCGCCCGGTGTTTCAATCCAAGAAAAATTAATTTTTTCTTTTGCGGTCCATGGTTTTTCTTGCGCGGCGTGGTTTCCTGTGCTAGTTTTTTATCGTTTCCTGAAAAATTTCCGGAAAGGAGCGAAAGGAAAAATGACACGGGCGCGAGTCCGTGATTTTGCTTTCATCCGAAATTTACAGATCCAAAACAGGCGATATGGATTGCAGGGCCGGCGGAAGGAAAGGGATCCTTTTCCCCCGCCGGGTGTTTGCGCTTCGATGGCGTTCGGCCGCGGAAGATCGTCTCGCGTCCTGACCTCCCTCGGCGCGGATGCCGTGGCCCTCGCTGATCGGTATCGGAAAACGGATTGTAGATTCTTGAAATCTAAATCGCTTGCCTGACCCATCTTGGATCCGTTGCTCGCTGGGGATTGCCGTGCGAAGCATTTCGATCGTCGGGATCGGAATCACCCCGTTCGGGGCATTGCCGGAGGGTATCGCAGCATTGGCGGTACGGGCTTGCCGCGCCGCCCTGGCGGACTCGGGGATCGGTCCGGAGCGGATTGAGGCCTTTTTTCTGGGCAATTTCGCGGGCGGGGCCTTCACTGGGCAGAATCACCTGGCGCCTGTGGTGGCCCACGGAGTGGGGCTCGGCCCCGTGCCCTGCACCCGGGTGGAGGGGGCTTGCGCCTCAGCGGGTCTGGCCCTGCGGCAGGCGATCATGGCCGTTCGCTCGGGTGCGGCGGACATCGTTCTCGCCGGCGGGGTCGAGAAGATGACCATGGCCCCCCTCAGTGAGACGACATCCATTCTTGCGGCCGCGGGGGACCACGAGGCCGAGGCATGCGCAGGCGCCACCTTCCCCGCCCTTTTCGCCCTCCGGCATATGTACGAGTACGGCACCCCGCGAGAGGCCCTCGCCGAGGTGGCCGTAAAGAACCACGCCAACGGTTGCATGAACCCGAACGCCCACATGCGAAAGTTGATCACGCGCGAGCAGGCCCTCGACGCCCGCCCTGTGGCGGAGCCGCTCGGACTGTACGATTGCTCCCTGATCAGCGACGGGGCGGCGGCGGTAGTGGTGTGTCCGACGGAGATGGCGGCCAACCTCCATCCCCGGCCCGTCCGGGTGCTCGCTTCGGCCCAGGCGTCGGGCTCCCCCGCGCTCCAGGACAAGGCGGACATCACCTGCTTCGAGGCCACGGATCACGCCGGGCGCGAGGCCTTCCGTCAGGCCGGGCTGAATCCGGAGGACGTGGACCTGGCCGAGGTGCACGATTGCTTCACCATTTCCGAGATTGTCGCCCTGGAGGACCTGGGTTTTTTCCCCAAGGGCGAAGGGGGGCGCGGTGCCCTGGAGGGGCGGACCGCCCTGGGAGGAGCCATGCCGGTAAACACGAGCGGCGGCCTCAAGGCGAAGGGCCACCCTGTGGGGGCGACCGGAATCGCCCAAATCCACGAGATCGTCACCCAGCTGCGGGGCGAGGCGGGAGCGCGCCAGGTCCCGGGGGCGGAGGTGGGCCTCGCCCAAAACATGGGCGGCTCGGGGGCGACCAGCGTCGTCCACGTTCTTTCGTCGGCCGGCTAAGTCCGGCCCTGGCGAGCCGATATGTCGCTGACCGTCCATCGCTGCGAGGGGTGCGGCCGGTTCTACTTTGAGGCGTCCCCGGCCTGCTTTCACTGCGGGGCCGATCTGGAGGAGGCCGAGGTCGCGGGCCGCGGCACGATTTACAGCTTCACCCGGGTGCACGTGGGGCCTGAGGGCGCCCAAGTCCCCCACCTTCTCGCATTGGTCGAAATGGAAGGCCTGGGGAGGGTAATGGGCCGGCTAAGCGGAACGGGGCCCGGTTCGCCAGCGGTAGGGGCGGAGGTCCGCTTCTCTGGGTTTTGGGAGAAGACACCGATGTTTGAGATGGCTGATCCAGGAAAGGGAAATTTCCCCGAGGCGGAGGAGAGGGCATCAAAGTGAGGGTTCTGTTCGTCGGAGCGATGTCGCCCGGCAGAAGGTCGATGCTCGATGGGTTGGAGGCCCTCGATATTGAGGCGGCCTTTGTCTCCCGTTTGGAGGATGCGGCACCGCTTTTCGATTGGTGCGACATCATTCTTTTCGCCACATCCGAGCGCAGCGAGATGGGGAAGGTTCGGAAACTGGGAGAGGGGGGGAAGCCGGTGGCCGTGGTTCTGCGGCCCGAGGACAAAGGGCTCGCCCCCCTGGGGCTGGAGGCGGGGGCACAGTCGGTTTTTGTGGACGATGTTCATCCCGAGGAAATCTCCCGGTTCATCCATGCCATGAGCGAGCAAGGCATGCTCCGCCGGGAGGTCCGCTGGCTTCGGACAGAAATGCGCGAGTTGGGAGGGGCGGGAACGCTGATCGGCCAAAGCGCCGCGGCGGAGCGGGTGCGGCGGGCGTTAAAAAAAGTCAGCCGCAGATACAGAACGGTCCTAATCCGCGGCGAGAAAGGCTCGAACTTCATCCGCCACGCCCGTGCGGCCCACGCCCATCATCCGGGCTTGCGCCATCCCTTCCTCCATTGGGAGGCGGCCCGCCAGCGGCCCGCCGGGCTGGAACGGGCGCTCGGCCGGCTCGAAGGGGGGCGGGGGGAGGAGGGCGATCTTCTGCGCCGCGGGGGGAGCCTATTCGTAGAGGATGCCCAGAATCTCTCGGAGGACATTCAGAAAAGGCTTTCCGGCGTGGTGGAAGCCGGGGAGGCGAGCCCCGATTTTCACCTGGTCCTCAGCCACGCCCACGACCCCGAGCGCCTTTTCCAGGACGAGATCCTTCCCGAATTGCACGAGAAGAGTGGCACCCTTCTTATCCGGATCCCCCCCCTCCGCGAGCGGCGAAAAGATGTGCCCGAACTCGCGGGCGCCCTCCTCGATGAGATCGCCGGCCGCCTCGGCCTGGAGCGCCGCGCCCTCACCCCCGGGGCGATGGAGTGGCTCACGGCCCGACCCTGGTGGGGAAACGAGGCCGAACTGGAAGTCACCCTTTGGCGTGCCTACCTTCTTGCGGAGGGGAGTTCCATCTCCTTGGATGAACTGCCCGGGGGGGGCCGAGAGAGAAGGGGGAGCGATCTGGAAGGATTTTTCAAAGAGCGTCTCGCCGCCGTCCTCTCCAGCGTCAACGAAGGCGGGGCGGGCGACCTCTACACCCACACCATCCGCAGCGTGGAGAAGCCTCTTCTCGAACTCGTCCTCCGGGAGAGCGGCGGGAACCAGCTGCGGACCGCCCGCATTCTGGGAATGAACCGGAACACCCTGCGGCGAAAACTCCAAGACCTCGGCATCCTAAAGCGCCGGGGGAGGCGCCGCTGAAAAATCACTCTCACGCAAATCCCCTTTATTGAATCCGCGTGCTTCCATCGGCCTGGCGACCGAAAACGGGAAGCCGGTGCGCTCCCTTCCGGTGAAGGCGTTTCATCCCCTCGGGGCCGCTCCTCACCGGGCCATCCGCAGATCGCGCCCGATTTCCCGGAGAGGCCGCTTCCCAACCCGAGCAGGTAATGGAGGGGAATGAACCGGAGGATCTGGAGAATCTAAAGGGAGCCGGGGCACATTGGACCGAGGGGGGGTAGCCCGGCGGGGAGGCGGCTGGCCAAACCGGGCCATTTTGTTATTATTCCTTCCAGGTATTCTCCCTCATTGCACTGCCAGGGTTTTCGGAACTCGCCCGGATTTTGGAAGGATTTTCCTGTGAGAGCCTTGATTTTGGCGGCCGGACGCGGCTCGGGGCTCTATCCGTTCACCGAGACGCGGCCCAAGGCCATGGTCCCGGTGGCGGGAGAGGTGCTTTTGGAAGGTACCTTGGAAAAGCTCCGGGCCGCGGGCGTGAGCGATGTGGTGATGGTGATCGGCCATTGCGGCGAAATGATCCGGAACCGTTTCGGCCAGGGCGCCCGAGGGATTACGATCCAGTATGTCCAGCAAGACGAACCCGCCGGCATCGGGGACGCCATACACCGCGCCCGGAGCTTCTTCCAGAAAGAGGAGGTCTTCTTGCTTGTATATGCCGATGTTTTCACCATTGGTAACATTTTCCGCAGCGCCATTCAAACTTTCGGCTCATTCAACGAGCCGGTGGCCGCCATCTGCCATACTCCCCAGGCCCAGTACTTCGGCACGGTATACCTGGATGCGGATATGCGGATCAGCCGCCTGGTCGAGAAACCCACCTCGCGGGAGATGGGCAACTATGTTTTGGCCGGCGTCTTCGTCATGCCCCACCGCCTTTTCGACCTCCTGGAAAAGAAGAACATGGAGGAATCCCTCAAAGAAATCATTGGAGGCGAGGGAATCCGCTCGGCCATCTGGGAGGAGCCCTGGATCGACGCCCATCACCCGTGGGACCTTCTCCGCGCCAACCGGATGGTGATGGAAACCTGGAGGAAGGCGGTGGTGGACGGAAGCGTGCAGCTTCGCGGCGCGGTTCAGTTTCGGGGCCCGGTGCGGATCGAGGCGGGCGTGGTGATCGAGTCCGGCGCGTCTATCTTCGGCCCCTGCCATATCGGAAAGGAATCGTTTATCGGAAACGGTGTTCTCGTCCGCCCCTACACCGCCGTCGGGGCGAACGCCATGATCGGTTTCGGCGTCGAGCTGAAAAATTGTATCCTCCACGATGGCGTCAAGGTGGGCCGCCTTTCTTTCATCGGGGACAGCGTCATCGGGGAGGGGGTGGAATTCGGCTCCGGCTCGATGACCGTCAATTTCAACATGGACCGGTCCAATGTACGGCTTCCGCTCAAAAAGGGTTCGGTAGATTCCGGGCTCGCGAAGCTGGGAGCTTTCGTCGGAGACGGCGCCCGGATAGGCGCCTCGAACACACTCGCCCCGGGCACGGTGATCGCAGGGGGGGAAACCGTACCGAATTATCATACCCACCCCCACGGAGGGGCGTGAGATGTGCGGCATCGCCGGCATTGTCGCCGCGACGAATGTGACCCAGAGGCTCATCCGCTCCATCGCCGCGCTCGAGTACCGGGGCTACGACTCCTGCGGAGTGGCCGTGCAGAATAACGGCTCCCTCGAGGTGCGGAAAAACGTCGGGCGGGTCGAGGCCGTGAACACCCGCGAGCGCTTCGCGGACATGCAGGGCGCGGTGGGAATCGCCCACACGCGGTGGGCGACGCACGGGGCCGTGACCCGTGAGAACGCCCACCCGCATACCGACAACGAGGGCCGCTTGGCGGTGGTGCACAACGGCATCATTTCGAACTACCGCCCCCTGCGGGATCGGCTCATCCAGGAGGGCGCCCGGTTTCGCTCGGATACGGACACCGAGGTGATCGCCCACCTCATTTCCTTTTACCAAAAGGAGAAAGGAACGAGCCTTGAGGACGCCTTCGTGCGTGCAATCCGGGAGCTGGAGGGGACTTTTGCCCTCGTCTTTATCTCGGTGGATGTGCCGGGGCAAATCTTTTGCGTCAAGCGGGAGAGCCCCCTCATCATCGGACTGGGCCATGGTGAAAACTTCATCGGCTCGGATTTCAACGCGTTCATAGAATTCACCCGCCAGGCCGTCATTATGGACGACGGGGAGTACGCCGTGGTCACGCGCCATGGCTTCGCAGTCAAGAATCTCCAGACCCAGGACCTGATCGATAAGCCTGTCACCGAGATCGAATGGGACGTGGAGATGTCCCGCCGCGGGGGATACCCCCACTACATGCTGAAAGAGATTTACGATCAGCCCGCGACCGTCCGGGCGGCCCTGAACATCGACCGCGATCAGATCATCTCGCTGGCGCAAATGATCCGCAGCTCGCGCCAGAGCTTCCTGAGCGGGGTGGGAACGACCTATTACATCGCCCGGCTGGGCCAGTATCTTTTCAGCCAGCTGGCCGGGAAGTACCTGCTGACCATCAGCACGGATGAATTTCCCCATCTTTCCCAGATCGGCTCGGAGGATTGCTTCATCGTCATCAGCCAGTCCGGCGAAACGTACGACTCCCTGAGCGCGTTCCGGCATGCCAAAGAAAGGGGTGCGAAAACGGCCGGCATCGTCAACGTCATGGGTTCCTCGCTCGCTCGCGCCGTGGACCTGCCCATTTTACAGGGGGCGGGACCGGAGATCTGCGTTATCAGTACCAAAGCGGCCATGAGCCAAGCGTCGATTCTGCTCCTGAGCGCCTTGGAGCTTGCCAAGCTCGAGGGGCGCCTCGGTGAGGAGGATGTTCTCCGGATGCGGGCAGAGATGGCCGGCCTGTCGGAGCGCATCGGAGAGGTCCTGAACGAGCGGGCGGGCTTTTTGCATACGGTTGCGCAGAAGCACCAGCACATGAAGAACTGGCTCTACATCGGAAGGGGGATATATTACCCGGCCGCACTTGAGTGCGCCTTGAAGATGAAGGAAGTGACCTACCTCCACGCCGAGGGGATGAGCGCCGGCTTCCTCAAGCACGGGACGATCTCTTTGATCGACGAGAACATGTACACCATTGTTCTCATGCCGACCCCGGAGGAGACCGTACTCCATGACCTCACGCGCAGCAGCGCCGAGGAGGTTCGCGCCCGGGACGGTTTCGTCCTCGGATTCCGTTTTGAAGGGGACAAAGGGTCAGAGAACCTTTTCAGCGAGGAGTTCGTCCTGCCCCGCGTCCCGCCCCATCTGGCGCCCTTCCTCCACTTGCTGGCTGGCCAGCTCTTCGCCTATTTCCTCGCGGTGGCGCTGAAGCGGGACGTGGATCGCCCTCGTGCCCTGGCCAAGTCCGTCACCGTCGCCTAGGGGCGGCATCCGCAACCCCTAGATGGGTTCCTTTTCTATCCTACAGGGCACGGACGGGATCCGCGGCCTCGCCGTCGCCTCGGACCATCCCCTTGCCGAGGGAATGGATCCGCGCCGCGCCTACCAGGAGCGGGGTCTTTTAACCGAGTCCTTCGTCGAGCACTACGCCCTCGCGGCGGGCCGGTGGCTCCTCGCGCGCGTGCCGGAGAAGCTCATTTCACCGGGGGCTATCGTTTTCGCCTGGGATCCGAGGGATAGCGAGGGCCGGTTCTCGGAAGCGGCCCTTCGGGGCCTGCGCCGCTCCGGGGCGCACGTGCTCGTGGCGGGGGTGCTGCCCACCCCCGCCGCCGCCGTCTACCAGGCAGCGGCGGGGGCGGCCGGAGCGGTGATCCTCACGGCCTCCCACAATCCCGCCGAGGAGAACGGCATAAAGATTTTTCTTGCGGAGGGGGCGAGGAAACCGCTTCCGGAAGAGGACGCCGACCTCAGCGCCCTCGTCTGGGATATCCTCCCGGAAGATGTGGAAGAGAGTCCTCTCCTCGGCCCCTGCACCGAGTCCGGCGCCGAGGCGCGGGGAATCTACGCCGGCCACCTCTCCCGCCTTCCGAACGCTTGGCTCCGCGAAGGAACCCTCGATGGCTGGGACATCGTTCTTGATCCCGGACGCGGCGCCTTGACCGCCCTCGCCGGGGAGATCGCGGGGGAAATGGGGCCGCGTTCTTTGCGGGAGACCAACTCCGTCGGGGAGGGGCCTGTGAACGAAGGAGGGGGGGTGGTCGCCCTGGCGGGCCGCGGCGCCGTCGGAGGAAAAGAAGCGGACCTCATCGCTTCCCACGCGGGCCTCTCCGCCCTGTTTGCGGCGGGACGCGCCCGGCGCGAAGAGTTCCGCGCGGGGGGGGGCTTCGCCGCCGCGGGCGTGTTCGACGCAGACGGGGACCGTTGCTACACCCTCTTCTACGATCCCTTCGCCGACGCCGTGCGGGTTCTGGGAGGGGACGAGGCCGTCGTCCTTCAGGCGCGCTTCCTGGCAGCCGAGGGGGAGATCCCGGAGGGAGGCGTCGGGGCGGTCTCCATCGAGAGTGACGCGGGAGCGGTCGCCGCCCTGGCCGCGGCGGGCCTTCGGGTGGAGCTCACCCCGGTGGGGGACAAGTGGCTCCTGCGGGCGGCGGAGCGCTGGGGGGATGATTTCGTCCTGGGCGGGGAGGAGTCGGGCCACATCGTCGCACCCGGCCTCCTTTCGGACGCCTGGGGGCGGGAGCGGCGCCTCGCCGTGGGGGACGGTATGAAATGCTTTTTGAACACCTGCGCGGCGGTGGGAGGGATGGCGGCCGTGCATCCTTTGCGGGAGGTCTACGCCGCACTCGAGGCTCCCTTTCCCCGGGGATACAAAAAAAACCTTTACGCCTATCATGTGGATCGAACCCGCTTCGCGCCGGATGAGCCAGCCTGGGAGGCGGTGCGCCGGGCGCTGGAGGAGGAAATTTCCCGGAACCTGCCCCCGGGGCCCCGGCCGCGCTGGGCGCCCCTCGTGGATGATCCCGCGGTCCTTTGCCTCTCTCTGGATGATGCCGGGGGACGGTCCCGGGCCGCGGTCTTTGTCCGCAACTCGGGAACCGAGCGGAGGACGGGAATCACACTCAGGGGCCCCGCCGATTGGGGAGGCGCCCTCCGCGCGGCGGGGGAGGCCGTCCTGCGCGAGCTGCTGGGGCGGTTAAAGGACGAGGCAGACCCCCTCGCCCGGATGGAGGAGGCGCTCCTTTCCGAACTCGCCAAGGGGAGCGCCAGCCCAGAGAGGCTCGACGCCGATCTGGGCCGGGACGCGGCCGGGCGCTTCGGGGTGGAGGTCCCTCCCGGGCGCATCCGCAAGGAGGCCCTCCGGGGCGGGCTCGTCCAGGAGGAGGGTGGACGCCTCGCCCTCTCCGCGCTGGGCCGGTGGTTCATGGAGGCGCGAAAGAATCGATGATTTCTCCCCGGGACTATTTCGGCCGACTGGAGGACTTCCCGCACGCCGCCCTCTTCGAGGGCGCCGGGCCGGTTTGGGAAGCACTCGCGCGCCTGGAGGGATATCTTCGCGCCGTGGTCGGGGAAGCGGACGCCCACGAGGCGGCCGGGGACGACCTCAAGGGCCTGCGCGTTGAGGAGGGGCTCGCGGCGAGCGGGGGACTTTTTGCGGCGGACCGCACGATCCGAATCCCCCAGATTGATGTCCTCATCGAGGGAGGGGTGCGGATTGAGCCGGGGGTGGTGGTGAAGGGTCCCAGCGTTTTGTGCGCGGGGGCGGAACTCCGCCATGGGGCCTATCTGCGGGGGAACTGCCTCATCGGGCCCGGCGCCGTTGTGGGCCACGCCACCGAAGTGAAGAATTCCGTTTTCCTCAACCACGCCGAGGCGGGCCACTTCGCCTACGTGGGGGACAGCCTCGTCGGGACGGACGCCAGCCTGGGCGCGGGCACCAAGCTGGCGAACCTCGAGTTCCGCACCGAGGAGGAAAAGAGATCGCACAATTCGGGAAACGTGGTCATCCGGGTGGGCGCAGAGACTATTGACACGGGCCTGCGCAAATTCGGCGCCGTGGTGGGGGACGACTCTGAGATCGGCTGCAACGCGGTTACCTCGCCCGGCACCCTGCTCGGGCCCGGATGCTGGGTCCTGCCGAACCTCAACGTTTCGAAGGGCGTTTATCCCCCCCGGCATTTTCTGCGGGGAAAAGATCATCGAGTGGAGTCGGTCCCGCGGAAAAAATGAAGACCCCACCCCTCCCCGAAAGTGCGCCCCGTCCCGAGGATCTGAACCCCCAGCAAGAGGGAGCCGTCATCGCCCCTCCCGGACCGACCCTGGTCCTCGCCGGGGCGGGATCGGGGAAGACCCGGGTCATCGTCTTCCGGATCATCCACCATCTTTTGGCAGGCGTTCCCCCGGAGCGCCTCCTCGCCCTTACCTTTACGAACAAGGCGGCCGGGGAGATGCGCGGGCGGCTGGAGGCGGCGATCGGCCCGCGCGCGCGGGGGGTGTGGATGGGCACCTTTCACGCAGTCTGCGCCCGAATCCTTCGGGCCGAGGGCGGGCGGCTCGGCCTTCCGGACCGCTTCGCAATCCTGGGGCGGGGGGAGTGCCTCACCCTGCTGAAGCGGGAGATGGCGGCGGCGGAGGTGAGCGCGGACCGCTACCCCCCCGGCGCGGTGCTCGGCCGGATCGGAGGGCTCAAGACGGCTCTCCGTGAGGCTGAGGATGCGCCTCCCGCCTTCAGCCTGGAGGGTGTCGCGGCCCGCCTTGCCCCTGCCTACGGGCGCGCCCTGCAAGGGGCCGGGGCGGTGGACTTCGACGACCTGCTCGCCCTCCCGCTCCGACTCTTCCGCGAGCATCCGGACGTTCTCTCCCGCTACCGGGATCGGTTCGCGGAGATTTTGGTGGACGAATACCAGGACACGAACGCCGTTCAGAACCGCCTTGTGGCCGCTCTCGCGGGAGAGGGAAGAAGGGTGTTTGCCGTGGGGGACGACGACCAGAGCATCTATCGCTGGCGGGGGGCCGAGGTGGAGAACATACGCAGGTTCGAGCGGGATTTTCCGGGTGCGCGGATATACTGCCTCGAGCGGAACTACCGCTCCAGCGGGCGGATCCTCGCCGCCGCCGGGGAGGTGATGGCGCACGCGCGCGGCCGCCGGGAGAAAAAGCTTTTCACCGAGAACGCGCCCGGCCCTCCGGTGGTCTACCTCGCCGCGGCCGACCCGGATACCGAGGCCGAGATGCTCCTTGAGCATCTTGCTGCAGGAGGCGCGGGAGGGAAGATTCCCTGGGTGGAGGCGGCCGTTTTTTACCGTACCAACACCCAGTCCCGCCCCCTGGAGGAGGCCGCGCGCCGGAAGGGGATTCCCTACCAGGTGGTCAAAGGGGCGCGCTTTTTCGACCGGGCCGAGGTGCAGGACCTCGCTGCCTACCTGCGCCTTTTGATCCGCTCCGGAGACGGTCCCGCCTTCTCGCGCATCCTCAACCGCCCGCCGCGCGGGCTGGGGCCGGCCAGGGCGGCGGCCATCGGGGAGGGACCGGGGCTCACCGTGGACGCGGCCCGGGGCGCGCTGGAGGAGGGGCGGATCGGCGGCGTGGCGGGGCGGGCGCTGGCGGATCTGCTTGACCTGCTGGGCGAGCTGTCCTCGCTTCGGCGGGGCCCCGCCGACCTCATCGGGGATCTTCTCGCGTGGACGGGCTACCGCGCATGGCTCGCGGAGGGAGCGCAAAAAAGTGCCTCGCCCGAGCGCCGCCGCACGGCGGCGCTCGCCCTCGAGGGGGCCGAAGAGTTCCGCCGGGCGGCCTCCGCCTTCGAGGATCGCATCCTCGAGGAGGAGGGGATCGCCCCGGACCACCCGGATGCGCTTTCCCGGTTTCTCGAAAGCCTCGCCCTCATGAGCGAGGTGGACGAAATGGACCTCGAAGGGGGGAAGCTCTCCCTCATGACCCTCCACGCTGCGAAGGGGCTCGAATTCCGGGCTGTCGCCATCGCCGGCGCCCAAGAGGGTCTCATTCCGCACGGCCGCTCGGCCGGCGATCCCGAGTCGCGGGAAGAGGAGAGGCGCCTTCTCTACGTCGGGATGACCCGGGCGAAGGAGCGTCTCACCCTCTCGTGGGCGCGCGCCCGGAGCCCCCGGGGAGGGGCAGGGGGTGCGATGGGCGGCCCCAGCCGATTCCTCGCCGGTCTCAGCGAGGTGCAACTGACGCGGGTGGGGGACCACAGCCTACCGTCCGCGCCCGGCGGTGACCGCGCTGGCCGGCCCCGCGCCTGGTACGATTCTCCCTCCGCCCTGAAATCCGCCCGCGGGAAAACGCCGGCGGCGGATGTGCCTTCCTCGCCACCGCCCCAGGCCCTCGGGCCCTTCGCCCCCGGTGCGCAGGTGAGGCACCCGAAGTTCGGCGGGGGCGTCGTCGCCGGGCGGACGGGCACGGGGGAGCGGACCGTCGTGACGGTGGACTTTGAGCGCGTGGGGCGGAAAAAGCTCGTCCTCAAATACGCTCCTCTCCAGCCTGTCTCCCCCGGCGGGAGCGCCGTTGACGCCGCAGAGAGCGGAACGGTATAAGCCCCCAAGGAGGAAAATCCATGGCCATCTCCAGCGAGGACGTTCGACATGTCTCGCGCCTCGCGCGGCTCAATCTCTCCGAGGAGGAGCTGGAAAAATTCACCGGCCAGCTCGGGGACATCCTCGAATACATCTCCAAGCTGAACGAGCTCGACACCGAGGGCGTCCCGCCCACCTTCCACGTTCTCGAGATTCACAATGTTTTCCGGCAGGACGCCGTGGATCAAACGCCCATCGAGCACATGGACCGGATGGCCCCGGAGTTCGAGAAGGGGCATTTCCGCGTCCCCAAGATCATCGAGTAGTGCCCGAAAAATAATTCGATGTCCTACGATTCCCTCCGCCAGTTCGTTGACCTCCTCGATCAGCGCGGTCAGCTCAAGCGCATTTCCGCTCCCGTCGAGGTTGAGCTCGAGATCGCCGAGATTGCGGACCGCTGCGTGAAGTCGGGCGGACCCGCCCTTTTGTTCGAGCGTCCCACCGCGCCGGACGGCACACCCTTCGACCTCCCCGTCCTGATCAACGCATATGGATCGGACGAGCGGATGCGGATGGCCCTCGGGGTTGAGAGCCTCGAGGCCGTGGCGGAAGAGGTGGCCGAGCTTCTCGAGATCAAGCCCCCCGAGGGCATCATCGCGAAGGTGAAGATGCTCCCCAAACTCGCCCGCATGGCCTCCTTCGCCTCGAAGACGGTGGGCTCGGGCCCATGCCAGGAGGTCGTAGAGGACAAGAAGCCCGACCTTTTCTCCCTTCCGGCCATCAAGTGCTGGCCCGGGGACGGGGGACGCTACATCACCCTCCCGCACGTCCACTCGGTCAACCCGCGGACGGGCCGGCGGAACGTGGGCCTGTACCGCCTCCAGCTCTTCGATGCGACCACCGCGGGGATGCACATGCACCTTCACCACGACGGGGCGCAGAATTTCCGGGACAGCACCGCTGCGGGCCGCCGCCTGGAGATGGCCGTCGCCTTAGGCGGGGATCCCGTTCTCGCCTACGCGGCGAGCGCCCCCCTTCCGCCCGGGATCGACGAGCTCACGCTGGCGGGCTTTCTCCGCAAGCGGAGCGTTCCCCTCGTGCGCTGCAAGACGGTGGAGGTGGAGGTGCCCGCCGACTCGGACATCGTCATCGAGGGCTACCTGGAGCCCGGCGAGCTCCGGCGCGAGGGTCCCTTCGGGGACCACACAGGCTGGTACTCCCTCGCGGACGATTACCCGGTCTTCCGCGTCACCGCCATCACCCGCCGCCGGAGCGCCATCTACCCCACTATCATCGTGGGGAGGCCCCCGATGGAGGATTACTGGCTCGGTGGGGCCACCGAGCGCATTTTCCTCCCCTTGATCAAGATGCAGCTTCCCGAGGTGGTGGACCTCCACATGCCGGCCGAGGGGGTGTTCCACAACATGGTGATCGTCTCGATCCGAAAATCGTTCCCCTTCCACGCCCGGAAGGTGATGTACGCCCTTTGGGGCCTGGGGCAGATGTCCCTGGCCAAGTGCATCGTAGTGGTGGACGAGGATGTGGACGTCCACAACCTCAGCGAGGTGGCCTGGAAGGCGCTGGGGAGCATCGACCCGAAGCGGGACATGGTTTTTGTCGAAGGGCCCGTTGACGCCCTCGAGCACACCTCCCCGCTCCCCCACGTGGGCGGGAAGGTGGGGGTGGACGCCACCCGAAAGATGGCGAGCGAGGGTTTCGCCCGGGAATGGCCGGAGGAGATCGTCATGAGCGATGAGATCAAAGAGCGCGTCACGCGCCGCTGGGAGGAGTACGGCCTTGGCGGCTGAGGGCGCGCGCCGGGAGAGTCGCATCGCGGAGAGCCTGTGGCTCTTCCTGCGGATGGTGAAGTTCGAGCACACCGTCTTCGGGCTTCCCTTCGTCCTGATGGGCGGCTTCCTCGCGGCGGAGGGGCTTCCCCCGGCGCGGGCGCTCTTCTGGATGGTGCTGGCGGCGGCCGGGGCGCGGAACTTCGCGATGACCCTCAACCGCTACGCCGACCGTGAGTTCGACCGGCTGAACCCCCGGACCCTGGACCGTCTGGCATTTCAAGATTTATTGCGCTCGTGGCGGGTATGGGCGCTGATGACGGGCTTCCTCGCCCTTCTCCTTTTCTCCGCGTGGATGCTGAACCCCCTCGCTTTCGGCCTCTCCTTCGTTGTGGCAGCCGCCATCGCTTTCTACAGCTACTCAAAGCGGTTCACCTCGTTCACGCACTTCTTCCTGGGTTTCGTCCTGGGATGCTCACCGGCGGGGGGGTGGATCGCGGTCCGCGGAGACCTTACGGCGGTTCCCGTACTCCTCCTTGTCGGGGTGACGCTCTGGGTGGGCGGGTTCGACATCATCTACGGCTGCCTGGACATCGAATTCGACGAGCGGGGAAACCTTTACTCCCTCCCCCGGAGGCTCGGCGTGCGGGGGGCCCTCATCCTCTCGGCGGCGGCCCACGCGGGAACGGTCGTCTGCTTTTTCCTGGCCGGCCGGGCGGCCGGTTTGGGCGCCCCCTTCTGGCTGGGTCTCGCGGCGGGCGCCGCCCTCCTCTTCCGGGAGCACTGGATCGTCCGGCCCTCCGACCTCAGCCGGCTGGATGTCTCCTTCTACAACCTGAACGCCTGGGTCTCGGTGGCCGTCTCGGTGGGAGCCATCGCCGACGTGGTGATTTGAGGCCGCGAGGCGCGCGTTTTGGTGCGAATAGAGCGGAATCGCGTCCGGGAGATGTTCTCGGACATCGCCCCCACCTATGACCTGCTGAACCGGCTGCTGAGCCTGGGGGTGGACAGGCTCTGGCGCCGCACCGCCGTCCGGGCCCTGTTGGCCTGCCTCGATGGCCGCGAGGGGGGGCGGCTGCTCGACCTTGCGGCCGGAACGGCGGACGCGGCCCTCGAAATGCGCCGCCGGCTCCGCGGCCGGGAGCGCGTCCGCGTGGCGGGGGCGGACATCGCCCTTCCCATGCTCCAGCGGGGCCGGGAGAAGGTCTGCCGGCGCGGAGCCCAGATCGACCTCCTTCAGGCAGACGCCCTCGCCCTTCCGTTTCCAGGCGGCGCCTTCGACGGCGCGCTCATCGCCTTCGGGCTGCGTAACCTCGTGGACCGCCCGGCCGGACTCGCCGAAATGGCCCGCGTGCTCCGGCCCGGGGGGCGGCTCGTCGTGCTCGAATTCGGAAGGCCGGAGGGGTTGTTCGGCGGGATGTACCGGGCCTATTTCCGCTTCGTTCTGCCCCCGGTGGGCCGGCTCGTCTCGCGGCATCCGACGGCGTACGATTATCTTCCTGCGTCGGTTTACGACTTTCCGGACCCGGAGGCGCTCTCCGCTATGATGCGGGAGGCCGGTTTCGGCGCGGTCCGGAACGCGCCCATGACGGGCGGCATCGTTCAGATCCACGTGGGGGATCGCTGAGAACGGTTCGCCCCGAGGGAGCCTCCGATGGCGAGCGAGAAAGGGGACCCCGCGATTCTCCCCGTGCGGGAGCATGAGATCGCCATCCTCCGGCGGATCGAGCGGCGCCTCCTCTGGCTCTCGACCTACAGCATCCATTACGCAAACCACGTCCGGCCGAATCCCTCCGGCCTGAAGGTCGGCGGTCACCAGGCGAGCTCATCGTCGGTAGTGAGCCTGATGACCGCCATGTACTTCCGTTGGCTCCGCAGCGGGGACCGCCTCGCCATCAAGCCCCACGCCTCCCCGGTGCTCCACGCCGCCCACGCCCTCCGGGGAGACCTTCCGATGGAGCGCCTCAAGGAGCTGCGCGCCTTCCACGGGCTTCAGGCCTATCCCAGCCGGTCGAAGGATCCCTTCCCGGTGGATTTCTCGACCGGATCGCTCGGCCTTCGCCGTGGAGGTGAAATGGGTTTTGCTGGATGCGATTCGCCGTATTTTGCACGACAAGGAGTGCCCTCCCTTCTACCTGCGATTGAGCACCAAGCCCATCGATCAGGGTTTGCTTTCAACCGATTGGCTCGAGGACCCGCTGCGGCGGGCCTATCTGCGCAAAAGCGCTCTGGGCGGAGGGTACCGCCTCCGCTCCGCGGAAGAAGATCCGGGCTACCGGCCGGGTGCCAACGGGGTGAACCTATTCGTTGCGGGGGGCCATGGTCCCCGAGGCGCTCGGCGCAGCCGGGTATCTGTCCCGGGAGGGAATCTTCGCAAATGTCTTTTCCGTGACGAGCGCAGGCCTTCTTTACCGGGACCTCCGGGCGGCGGTGCGGGAGGGCCGCCCGTCGCGGCTGGGGATGATCGTCGGGGAGGCGGACCGGGACAACCCCGTTGTCTCGGTCGTGGACGGGCACTCCCACGCCCTGGCATTCCTGGGGAGCGCGCTCGGGGCGGAGCAGGTGTGTCTGGGAAGCGACGACTTCGGCCAGAGCGGCCTGCCCGAATAGATCTACGAAGAGCTGGGCTTCGGCCGCGACAGCATCGCGGAGGCTTGCCGGGCGGTAGTCCGGGGGCTGGCCTAGGAGGCCGCGATCGCCTCGGCCGCCTCGATGATGCGCCGGGCCCGCTCGGCGAAGGGTTTCTCCACCAATTCCCCCTCCAGCGAGGCGACCCCCGCGCCTTCCGCCTGGGCTTTCTCCCAGGCCGCCCAGACGGCCCGCGCCTTCTCTACCTCCTCGGGACCGGGGGAGAATACGCGGTGGATTACCTCGAGCTGGCCGGGGTGAACGGCGGATTTTCCCACATAGCCCATATCGGCCGCGATGCGGCTTTGCCTTTCGAGCAGTTTCATGTCGCGGAAGGCGAAAGTCGGGGCGTCCACGGCGTCCGCCCCTGCGGCGCCCGTTGCCATGCGGACCCGCATGAGAACGTAGTCGAGTTCTCTTCCTTCCGGGGTGAGGCGCATTCCCAGTTCCCGGGCGAGATCGGCCGTTCCGAGAAGGAGGGCGGTCACCCGGGGGGCGGCGGCGATAGCAGCCGCGTTTTCGACCCCAGCGGCGCTTTCGATCATGGGAGCCAGGTTCACGCGCCCCGGCGGCGCGCCCGCCTCACCCTCGGCGCGCGCGAGGATTTCCTCCGCCCGCAGGACGTCCGCCGCCGCGTGCGTCTTGGGCAGGACGACTGCCGAGGGGCGCAGGCGGGCGGCGCGGGAAATGTCCTCCGGGCCGAAATTCCCTCCCACCTCATTGACGCGAATCATGATTTCGCTTCGTCCGAAGTCGAGCGCGGGCAGCGTAGAGGCCAGGATCGCGCGCGCCTCTTCCTTGGCCTCAGGGTTTGGAGCGACGCCGTCCTCGAAATCGAAGATGATTACGTCGGCCCCCAGCCCGGCGGCCTTCCGGATCATCTTTTCGCTGCTCGCCGGAACGTAGAGCCAGCTTCGCCTGAGATGCAAAATGTCTCCTCCTCCGCATCGGGCGAGGGCAGGGCCATGCTGCGGGATGTCCGAGGCGGACCAGGATATCAGATTCGCGGGAAGGGAGGTTCGGGAAAAGGAGACGGGCGCCGTGCTTAGGCGTGGCCCTGCCCATTGCGCCCCTCGATTGCCGATGCGGAGAGCCGATCGTGGGCGAGGAGGGGAAGGTCTTCTGCATAACGGACGGCCGCATCGGGGATGCCCGCGATGCCAACGCGAACCGATACGCTCAACCCGCCTGCCTTTTCCTCGAAGGTCAGTTCCGAGATTTTGTGAAGAATATTCCGCGAGCAGACTTCCGCGCCCGATTGAGGCGTGTTCGAGGTGATGAGGAGGAATTCATCTGGCCCCCACCAGCCGAGAATGTCCCCCTCGCGCGCTTCGAGGAGGAGGACGCGGGCCAGCTTGCGGACGGGGGCGGGGGAGCCGAGCTTTTCCGGAGCGACTTCATCGAAGCCCTTCCACCAGCGGACGCGGAATAGGACGCAAGAGAGGGCGGATTGGTACCGCCGCGCGCGCGCGAACGCTTCGTTCAGATGGTGGATGAGGGAGAGTCGGTTGTAGAGGCCGCTCTCCTCGTCGATGAGGTGAACCCACTCTTTGGGGCTTTTGGATTCCATGGAATTTCGCCCCCCCCCGGCGGTTGGGAAAGAATCGTCACAGCGGCCCCGGATCCGGCTCCCGCGCCTTGCTGCCGCCCGCAGTTCAAAGCGCAAGGAGGCCGGGGCTCCGGAGCCACCGGAAAGAGATGCAATGCGTATGCCAGAGATATGCCATTGAAAATCAAGGAAATGCGAGGGCGGGAAAGAGGAAATTGCCGATTTGTCCGGAATTTTCGTCCCCGTTGTTGGATTTCTTGACTCTTAATCAGGGAACTGGGGTGAAATCCGGTGGCGTTTCCCGGGGGATCAGTTCTTGCTCAGGACGAACACGCTCGAGACCGACCCGGGTCCGCCCAGGGTGTGGCCCAGGGCGCGTTTCGCCCCTTTTACCTGGCGCTTTCCGCTCCGGCCCAGGAGCTGGTCGGTCAGGTCGGAGATGACCCGCGCGCCGGTCGCCCCGATGGGGTGGCCGCAGCTCTTGAGGCCTCCCGATGTGTTGACGGGAAGCTCGCCGCCCAGGCGGCTCGCCCCGCTTTTGACGAAGGCGGGTCCCTCGCCTTTTTTCACGAAGCCGAGATCCTCATAGTTGAGAATTTCGGTCATGGTGAAGCAGTCGTGCACCTCGGCCACGTCGATCTCTTCAAGGGGGTTCGAGATACCCGCCTGCTCGTAGGCCTGCTTGGAGGCTTGGCGGGTGGCTTCGAAGCCGAGGAAGTCGAACCGGGGATCGAAGGCGGTGGTGATGTAGCCGTTCGTGCAGGAAAGTCCCATGCCCTCGATAAGGACATAATCCTTTTTCCCGAACCTTGACGCGGCGAGGTCGGCCCGGCAAAGGATGATCGCGGCTGCGCCGTCCGTCGTGGGGCAGCAGTCGTAAAGGCCGAAGGGCTCGCAGATTGGAGGGGCGTTCAGCACTTGCTCCTTGGTGATCTCCTTGCGGAAATGGGCCTTGGGGTTCAGGGAGCCGTGATAGTGATTCTTGACGGCCACCTCCGCGAGGTCCTCCTTTCCCGCGCCAAACTCCGCGAAATAGCGCGTGGCGAGGACGGCGAAGCTCCCCGGTGCGGTCCTTCCCTTGGCGTACATGGGATGGAGCTTTTCGATGTGGTTGGCGGCGAGACTGCTCCGGGGGGGGACCTCGCGCATCTTCTCCGCCCCCACCGCGAGCACAACGTCGTACATCCCGGCGGCGACGGCCATGGCCGCCATGCGGACGGCCTCCATCCCGGTGGTGCAATAGTTCGAGACGCGCGAGACCGGTTTGGGATACAGGTTCAGCGCCTCGGCCAGGGAGGGGCCGCCCGTTCCGTCGAAGCCCCAGCCCAGGGGGAGGTAGGTCCCCAGCCAGGCGGCCTCGATGTCCTCGCCGGTGGCGCCGGCGTCGGCATAGGCTTCCAGGGCGGCCTCAACCACGAGATCGTTGTAGCTCTGCTCGAATAGCTCGCCGAATCTCGTGGAGCCCACCCCGATGATGGCGACTTGGCCGGCGATATTCTTCTTCACGGTTTTCCCCTCACGCGGGATGCGGCGGCCCGCCCTCAGGCCGGGCGGAACTTCCAGAAGTAATTATAGTACCCCTCCCCCTGGTGCAGAAGCCGGAAGGTGAGTTCCACCTCCATGCCCACCTTCACCTCCTCCCGGCCGCAATCGGTCATTTGGGCGTAAATCCGCCCCCCGCCTTCGATATCGACCGTGGCCATTGTCACGTATCCCTCCGGAGAGGGGACGAGGTGGTCGTGCACAAAGGTATAGACTGTCCCCCGGCGGGAGAGCTTGTGCTCTTCCCAATCGTCCACCGCCCCGCAGCCGTTGCACATCCGCTGGCGGGGAAACTGGACCGCGCCGCACGTCCGGCACCTTCCCGTCCGCAGGCGCATGCTCGCCCGGCTCTCCTTCCAGAGGATGCTCGGGGAGGAGAAGGGCTTGGACGTCTCGGTCTCCACCTGGCGGCGGAAGTGGAGCAGCTTTCCATAGTTCGAAAGGGGCCGCGCGCGCGCCTGGGACCAGGCGAGGGCGCGCCGCTCCCGGAGATTTTTTACCTTCTCCGTCGCCCGCAGGAGCAGGGCGTCCCCGCCGCTTCCGTGCCCGGTGACGAGGATGTGCTCGCCCGGCTCGGCGTCCTGGAGAGCGTCCACGAGCCCGATGAGTGGGGCGGCGGCGCCGGCGTCACCCACGCGCGTTACCAGCGGCTGGCCGGGAAGCGCCTCGGGGGGGAATCCGATTCGGCGGGCGATGGCGGCGTGGGTGCGCGCGTCGGGGGCGTAGAAGAGCACCTTGCCGATGTCCTCGTGCGTGGCCCCCGCCTTATCGAGGATACCTTTTACGGTGGCCGCCGTCTGGCGGACGTAGCCGTAGTCCTGGATGAATTTGGCGTCTCCCGCCGAGACGGCGGTCTGGCCCGGCAACCGCCAGCGATCGATGAAGTCCTCGGTCCACGAGTAAACGGCCTCGACTTCGGCCGCCACATCCTCCCCTTTTCCGATGAACAGGGCGGCCGCCCCGTCGCAGAATGCAAGCTCGTCCGGCTCGCCCGCCCGACCGGGCCGCATCTCGGAGGCCGCCACGGCGGCGCATTTCGCAGAACCGGCCTCCACCGCGTCGAGCGCCGCCCGCAGGGCCGAGGTCCCCGCCCGCAAGGACCCGCCCATGTCAGCGGTGAAAAGCGTCTCGGGCAGGTCCGCCGCCGCGGCGACGACGGCCGCGTTCGATTTTTCGGCGTAGGGAGCGGTTGTGCTGGCGAAATAAAGGGCGTCCACCTCGCTTTTTCCCCATTCGCCTGCGCTGAGGAGCGCTTCGACGGCCAGGGTTATGGCGTCCTCGTCGTGGTTCGCGATAGGACGCGCGGCCTTGGCGTTGCCCGCACCCCAGACCGCCCGCACAAGGTCTCCCCCGAGGCGGTAAAGGGGAAGGTAGGCGCCAACGCTCACAATGCCTGCCATGAAACTTCCTCCCAAAACCGAAAAAATGCTTTTGCGGCCCGCCATCTTTTCTTTTGGAAAACATTTCGTCAAGGCAGGGGGGCTTGCGCGCTGCGGCTGTGCGCCGTATTCATTCTTGATTATAATGACAATAGTGGACCCGGTGTAAAGTGAAGAAATGTGCGTGTTTTGGCGATCCGGCTTCTCGATAAGGGGATCTCAGTACATGGCCAAGCTCCATATCGAATATTGCGAAAAGTGAAACTACGGGCCACGCTTTGAGCAGTTGGCTCAAGATTTGAAAAAAAGAGTTTCCCGGCCTTGAAATCAGGGGAAACGAAGGAAAGTGGCGGGTCGCCTCGTTTGAGCTCACCATGAACGGGAAAACCCTTTTCTCGAAGCTCGATAGCGGCCGCTTCCCTGAAACAAAAGAGGCGGTGGAATTCATCCGCCCGAACCTGTAGCCGGGTAAAAGTTCCTCCTTTCAATAAAAATAAGGGTGCATTTGATGGGGGAGGGCGAGGTCGTCTCCATATTCCTGACCTCGGTGGCGGGTGAGCCGATGGAATCGGTTCGGGAGGTCTGCGCGCTGGAAGGGAAGGGGCTCGAGGGGGACCGCTACGCCGAGCGCGCGGGAACCTGGTCTGATCGCGCGGGCGGGGGCAGGCAGTTGACCTTTTTCGAGCATGAAACCCTCGAAGCCTTGAAGCGCGAGGCGGGGTTGGAGATCGACGCCGCAGCGTGCCGCCGCAACATCATAACCCGGGGGATTTCGCTCAACGATTTGGTGGGCCGGGAGTTCCGCGCAGGGGATGCTTTGATTCGCGGGGTGCGCCTTTGCGACCCTTGTTCCTATCTTGAGAGCAAGACGGCGAAGGGGGTCGAGGATGCCCTCGCCGGCCGGGGGGGACTCCGGGCGGACATCCTTGAGGGCGGAACCATCCGGGTCGGGGATATTTTGGAGGAAAAATAGACTTGGCCGTTCCCATCATTCAGGTGGACGCCTTCAGCGGGGAGCCTTTCTCGGGGAACCCGGCCGCGGTTTGCCTCCTGCCCGGCCCCGGCGATCCTGGCTGGATGCAGCGCGTGGCGAGGGAGATGAATCTCTCCGAGACGGCATTCCTTCACAGGGAGGGGGAGGAATTCCGGCTGCGCTGGTTCACCCCGGCGGTGGAGGTGGACCTTTGCGGACACGCCACCCTGGCGAGCGCCCATGTGCTATGGGAGGAGGGCCATCTTCCCGCGGACGCCTCCGCCCGTTTCCAGACGCGAAGCGGCCTCCTGACCGCCAGGCGGGATAACGGCTGGATCGAGATGGATTTTCCCGCCGAGCCCGAAGAGGGGGCCGAGCCGCCCTCCGCCCTCGTCGAGGCCCTGGGATTCACTCCGAAGTACGTCGGGAAAAACCGCTTCGACTACCTCGTCGAGGCGGATTCGGAGGAGACCGTCCGCTCCCTGAAGCCGGATTTTCCGATTCTCAAAACTGTTCCGGCCCGCGGGGTGATCGTGACAAGCCGGCCGGACCTGCCCGGGTACGATTTCGTCTCGCGTTTTTTCGGGCCGGCGGCGGGTGTGAACGAGGATCCCGTCACCGGCTCGGCCCACTGCTGCTTGGGACCTTTTTGGGGAAAGCGCCTCCGGAAAGAGGAGCTTCTCGGTTATCAGGTCTCGGAGCGGGGCGGCGCCGTGCGCGTGCGGCTCGCGGGCGAGCGCGTCCTTTTGGGGGGGCAGGCCGTCACGGTGTTGCGCGGGGAGTTGATCTGAACAGAGAGAAGCGGGAGAAAGGCCGGATTGCCAAATTCAACATCTTTTTGAATAATTCCCGCACGGCGCTATATTCTTTCAAGGCTATGGGCGCAGGGAAGTTTTTTGGGGGTATCGGACCGGGCTGATTCCGGCTCGGGGTTTCCCGCCGGGGAATGGTCCTCGATGTTGATCAGGACAGTTCCGCCTCCCTGATCATTCCGAACAACAAAACCGAAATGCAGGGGCTGCTATTCAAGGCCACCTTCCGGTTCTGACCCCCCGCAATACCGGTATCCTATCTTTGGAGTTTTTCGAGAGGTTTATCCTCACGCGCCCCCTCTCTATCCGTTTCTTCGCTTGCGCGTGTCCCCCCCCAGCCGATATAAGCCCTTAAAATCCGTATCCGCGCGGCCGGGGGAAATTGCGGCGGGCCGCTTTTTCTTCCCCGCAAATCTTTGGAGACAGTTCATGCCGGACGCTTTTGATCCGCAGGCCTTCACGGCAGAGCGGCTGAGGGAAATTCCCTTTTCGGAAATCCGGAAGGTTTCGGCCGCCGCCGCCGCCCTGGCGGCGGAGGGGAAGGACGTCATCCACTGGTATATCGGCCGCCCCGATTTCGACACCCCGGCCCACATCAAGCGGGCGGCGATCGAGTCGCTGGAAAACGGGGATGTGCACTACGCCCCGAACTTGGGGGTCGAGCCCCTCCGCCGGGCCATCGCCGAGCGAACGAAGATCGACACCGGGGTCGCGGTGGACTGGGAAACTCAGGTGAACGTGACGGTGGGCGCGAACGAGGCCGTCCTGCTCACCATGCTCACCTTCCTGAATCCGGGCGACGAGGTAATTGTCCCCGAGCCCAACTGGTATCACTACAAGTGGTGCGCCGCCCTCGCGGGAGGGATCTCTGTTCCGGTCCCCACGAGAGAGGAGGAGGGATTCACCCTCCAGGCCGAGGAGGTTGCCCGCCGGGTCACCCCGCGCACCAAGCTCCTCTGCGTGACCTCGCCCGGAAATCCGACCGGCAGTGTCATCCCCGAAGGAGAGCTCAAAAAGCTGGCGGAGCTGGCGAATGAGCGCAACCTGCTCGTCCTCTCGGACGAGATTTACACCCGTCTCTACTATGGCGAGGGTGAGGTGGCGCAGAGCATTTTCTCGCTTCCCGGGATGGCCGAGCGGACCATTGTCGTCAACAGCTTTTCTAAGGCCTATAGCATGGACGGCTGGCGGTTGGGCTGGACGGTGGCCAGTCCCGCGCTGACCCAGTCCCTCTGGCGGGCGCGCCAGTACACCACCGTCTGCGCGAACACTTTCATCCAGCATGCGGCGGCACACGCGCTCACCGCCGACCAGAGCTGCGTGGCCGAGATGCGCGACGCCTTCAACGAACGCAGGAAGATCATTCTGGAAGGCCTCCGCGCCATCGAGGGCGTCACCGCAGCGGTGCCCGAGGGAGCCTTCTATTTTTTCCCGAACGTCAAGGCATTCGGGAAAAACTCGGCCGAGGTCGCGGACCGCCTTCTCCAAGAGTATGCCATCGCCACGGTAGACGGGGCCGTTTTCGGCGACTGCGGAGAGGGCTACCTGCGGATCGCCTATTCGTGCTCGACCGAGGATTGCGTGCGCGGAGTGGAGCGGCTGGGGGTGGCGCTCGAGAAACTCCGCTGAGTCCGCCGTCAGCACCCTTCTCTATGAGCTCTTGGCTTCGCCGGGAAAGATCCTTCTCGCCCAACTGTTTCAATGCACTTTTCCGATTGGGAGTGGCGCCCGCCCTCTTCAATCGAATACACCCGATGGGGGAGGGATGAAAAGGGAAGGTCACACCCTTCCGTAGTCGTCTTCCATGCGCTCGATGTCATCCTCGCCGAAATAGTCCCCGCGCTGCACCTCGATGAAAACGAGGGGGCCGCCTCCGGGGTTTTGGACGCGGTGCCAGCTTCCCCGGGGTATGTCCACCGCCTCCCCCGCCTGGAGCGGGATTTCCTCTCCGTTCCGGGTGACGAGGGCCTCTCCCGCGACGACGAACCAGTGCTCCCCCCTCTGGCGGTGGCGCTGGAGGCTGAGGCGCTGGCCGGGCTTCACTGTGATGCGCTTGACCTTGTGGTCCGGCTCGTCGGCGAGGACGGTGTAGTGGCCCCAGGGGCGGCGGTCTTCGCTGGACTCTTCAGGGGGGGGCATGCGGTCTCCCGTGCCGGCATCATCCTGGATGATCATACTTTCTGCCGATTGTAGTGCTACCGCGCGGGCGGGACAACTTCGGACTCCCTCGGTGCTTTCCTTGTGGATGGAGGCGTTCGGGCGATTTTTCTCCACGCGGGAGGTGGCCGGCCGATTCGAATGGGGGCCTCGCCAGTGGGCCGAAAGATTTCGTTTAAACTGTTATTTATGGGAAAATATCTTTCGGGGGGATAGAAAAAGCGGGAGCTCGGGGGCGGAGGGATAAGACGCATGCCTAGGACAGAAAGAAATAAGTCAGGTCTTTTTGGTTTCGCACTCGTTTTGAGTCTTGGAATTGCGGGAGGAGAAATCGCGCTTCCCGGCCAATCCCACGCCGAACATAAAGAAAAGCATCAGGCCAAGCCCGGAAAAAAGGAAGAAAAGGGCAAAAGGCTGGGCGCCGCCGTAAGCAAAGAGGCCAAGAGCAAGGGGAGTGGCAAAGAGTTCGGCAAGAAGGTCAGCGAGAGGGCCAAGGGTCACGGCAAGCCAGACAAAAAGAAAGAGATAAAAACAGAAGGGGAAAAGAGCAAGGGCCTCGGCGCCGCCGTAAGCAAAGAGGCCAAGACCAAGGAGAGCGGCAAAGAGTTCGGCAAGGAGGTCAGCGAGAGGGCCAAGGGCCACGGCAAGCCAGACAAAAAATAGCGGATTCGCTGGGCGACTTCAAAAAAGGCCGGGCATGTCACCCGGCTTTTTTTGATCCTCGCTCACCTCCAAAGGCAGCTACTCCTCGACGATGGCCACGGCGCGGATCCAGGCGCCGCTCGCCCGCTCGACTCTGATCGGGAACATGGAAGCGGTGAAGCCGTACTCGGGGAGCTTGTCGAGGTTGGAGAGTTTCTCGGCGTGGATGTACTCCCTGCGGCGGCCGAGGTAGTGGCTGCCGAAAAAATCTTTGGTGTTTCCCCCGCGGCGCAGCTCGGCCATTTTGCTCGTGGGAATGTCGAAGCCCCAGGCGTCGATGCCCATCACCTTGATGCCCTGGTCGATGAGCCATTCGGTGGCCTCCCCGCTCATTCCCGGGTGGGTTTGCTCGAAATCGGGGGTGTACAGATATTTTGTAGTGTGATCGGTGCGGATGAGAACAATGTCCATGGGTTTCAGGCGGTAGCCCTTCTCCTCGAGGCCCTTCACCTTGGCTTTCACCTCGTCCGCCATGATGTTGTGGCCCCGGGGGGCATCGTGGAAATCGAGCACTACGCCGTCCCCGTGGCACCATTCGAGGGGGACGAGGTCGATGGTCTTGGAGGGTTTTCCCTCGCAGGTGGGTCCGTAGTGATAGGGAGAGTCGAGGTGGGTGCCGCTGTGGGTGGTGAGGGCGGTTATGGTCTCGGTCGCGCAGTGCATGTGGTCGGGGAAGAAGCTGGTGTCGGGAAAGTTGTAGGCTTTGGTGCGGCTCCGGCCGAGCTCCTGGTGGGAAACATAGTGAATGACGGCCGGATTGTTCTCCATCGGTGCGTTTTGCAAGGGAATGCTCAAATCAACGAATCTGCGTCCCATTCTCAGGGTCTCCTATCGAGTGAATAATTGCATTTTGGTCCGTTTGGGGAGATTCCCCACCGGGACAATCTTGGTTGAAAAACAGCCAATATAAGATGCGCCGTATCATTCGTCCATTGCATCTCGCATTCGGTGGAGACCGCCATGAGGGGGGCGACTTCGGTCCGGGCGAGAAAAGATCTTTTTGGCACCGCGCGAACTTCGGCGTTCGCACCGGAAAATATCTGTTGTTGACGGGTCTGGATCGAACTGCTAGATTTTTAAGATCACGCGGGGATTACCGTTTTGCGCTCCCAGCCTCTCTGCCTAGGGAGAAAAGCGGCATGAACACCATCATTGATCTCCTCGACGAGGCAGTGTCGCGATTTCCCGACACCGTCGCGCTGGAGGGCGACATCGAAGGACACGGCCGGGTCCGCTTGACGCGAACTGATTTGCGCGAGCGAGCCGCTTTTCTGGCTCATCAGTTGATCCATTCCGGCATGGAGCCGGGGGACAAAGTCGCCCTCCTTTCGCCGAACCGGCCGGAATGGGCCGTAGGGTATTTCGGCATTCTGCTGGCCGGGGGCGTCATCGTTCCGCTGGACGTGAACCTTAAAGAGGCCGAGTTGGAGAACATCGTACGGCGCTCGGCTTCGGTTGCCCTCGTGACGGACGAATCCGAGCGCGGCCGCGCCGTCGGGTTCGCGCCGCGCCGCCACGAGACGAGGATGCTCTACCGCTTGGACGCACATGGCGAAGTGAAAGCGGCCTCTATCGATGAATGGCCGGGGATTAAGCGCGGGCCGGACGATCTGGCGCTCATATCCTTTTCTTCCGGGACAACCGGGACCCCGAAGGGAGTCATGCTCTCTCACGGGAATATCGCTTCCAACGTGGAGGCCTGCCTGAAGTCCTTGAGTTGCGGACCGGAGGACGTTTTTCTCTCCATTCTCCCGCTCTCCCATATGTTCGAGAGCACCGGCGGCCTTCTGTGTCCTTTGCTCTTGGGCGCCCGGGTGCATTACCTCTCGTCGCTGAATCCGAGACTCATCGCCGATGCCATGCAGAAAGAAGGGATTACCGTCTGCCTCATGGTCCCCGCGCTCGCCCGCCTGATCCACAAGCGAATCTTCGGCGAGGCGAACTCCCTCGGGGGTATCAAGCGCACCCTTTTCCGGGCCCTCTTTTCGGTCTCAAAGTGGGCACTTGGGAAGGGGGTATATATAGGGAGGTTTTTGTTCCCCCAGGTGAGACGGAAGCTCAGCCCACACCTCCACTACTTCATCACGGGCGGGGCGGCTTTGGATCCGAAGGTGGCGCGCGATCTCATCTCCCTCGGAATCGATGTGGTCCAGGGATATGGCCTTACCGAGACATCCCCTATCACCCACGCGAACCATCCGGGCCGGAAAAATCGCATCGGCACAGTGGGTCCGCCCATTTCCGGCGTCGAGGCACGCATCGAGCCAGTGGAAGGGGGACAGGAAGGGGAGGGGGAGATTTTGGTCCGCGGCCCGAACGTGATGCGGGGATATTTCGAAAATCCAGAGCTGACTGCGGAGGTCATACGCAAGGGTTGGTTCCATACGGGGGACATCGGTCGCCTCGATGCGGATGGTTACCTTACCATCAGCGGGCGCGTGAAAAATGTCATCGTCCACGAGTCGGGGAAGAACATCTATCCGGAGGAGGTGGAGGAGGAGCTGGCCAAGAGCGAACTTTTCAAGGAGGTCTGCGTCATCGGGAGAAAAACGCAGAGGGGAGGAGAGAATGTCTTTGCGGTCCTTGTGCTCGACCCCGAGGCCGGCTTTCCGGGAACGGAAGAGGGCCGGCACGAAGCGGTGGCGGCGGAACTGGGACGTCTTTGCTCGGCCCTCGCCGACTACAAGCGTGTGCGGGAGTTTTATATCTGGCCCGGCGAGGAGCTTCCCCGCACCACCACCCTCAAGCACAAACGAGAGGATATCAAAACCGCTCTCCGGCGGGTGGCAGGGTTCGGCCCGGCGGATTTCTAGCATTATCCTGGTCCATTAATGAATAATGCGGGCTTTTTGAAACGGAAATCGCTCGAATTGTTTCTTTCGAGTGACGGTGCAGAAAGGGGCATGCCTCGCCCTGTGCGAAATGCGGTTTTGAAGGTTCAACCTTGGATTGTGGAACCGGTCTGATCCTTTGCTCCAAGATACGCGATATAGAGATAAAACGAATGGAGGAAACCGTCCAGTGCGTCGCCAACGCCTTCATTTGGAGGGAGATTCGAATTTCTAGAGGAATATCCCATCTTCACTAATAACCCCGATGCCTCCCTTCTCATCGAGGAGGCCGGCGCATCGTGATTCTTGACGTTGTTTTTCTCTTATCATTTGGAACCGCGGTAAGCTACACAGTGATGGACATTTGGACCCGAAAGGGGCTGATCCATGCCAATGCCTTTGTGGGGTCGACCATCAATCTTCTGGTCCAGGTGGTTATATTCTTCTTCTTGGGTTTATTCGCGGGTTTCGATTTTCCACCGGTGGGCCTGCACTACGGGTGGATTGTTCTGGGGGGGGTGGCGCAGCCGGGATTGTTTTTGATCTTTTACCTGATCGGGATAAAAAGAATCGGGATATCGCGCGCTGTTACTGTAAAGGGCGCCGCCCCCATCATCGGGGCGACTCTGGCCGTCATGTTTTTCGGCGAGAAAGCGCTCTGGATACATCTTGCCGGGGTGGTTCTTGTCGTCGCGGGTGTCACCGCCGTTACGCTGGAAAAAACAGCGGGCGGTTGGCGGCGCGCAGACCTTATATGGCCCTTTCTCGCTGCCTGTATGATCGGACTTTCCGCGAATTTTTGGCGAAGAGGGCTCAGTTATTTTTCGAACCCGCTCGATGCGCTGCTCATCGTAATTCTGGTTTCGACCGTGATGGTGGGCGTCTGTACCTGGTATTTCCTGCGGGGGGAAGAGGGGGGGATTACCGGAGGGCCCTGGGACCGTTCATCGCCTCCGGTTTGGCCTCCGGCCTTGCGAATTTATTTCTGGTGAACGCCCTCGCCCGCGGGGAGGTATACCGCATCCTGCCGATTGTGCAGTTGAGCCCGCTCATCACAGTGATCTACGCAATTCTGTTTTTACGCCAAACCGAGAAGATGAACTGGCGGATTCCGGTTGGTGCGGTCCTCACCGTTGCGGGCGCTGTGCTCGTTTCGCTGAAGCTGGGAGACATATAGGGGGCGTGGGAGAGGTCTCGGCTTCGTTTGCAGTTACTGGACGAGGAAGATGAAAAACAGTATATATCCATCCCTTGTGGGTCCGGCTCGCCCAATATGCCGAGCGGGCGGATGGAGCGGCTTCCGGGCCCAGCTCTTTCGGGAAGAAATCGGAGACGAGAGAACTTTTCATCCCCAGCTGGTTTGCGTCCCCATCGTCTAGCCTGGCCCAGGACACCGGCCTTTCACGCCGGCAACAGGGGTTCGAATCCCCTTGGGGACGCCAGCTTTACCTTCTGGAAAGTCCTTTTATGCTGGCGATGGCCACTTGAGAACCCTTACTGCGCTGCATCACACCCATCCCGTGGTCCACATAAACATGGCGAAGAATGGTGTCGTAAGGGGATGGCCAAGTTATCGGGTTTATTGTTCCCGGAATGCCGCTCGCCGGACGAATGTTCGGGACTGAAAAAAAGCGGCGGCTGATCTATATTCACGATATTCGGCAATGGGGCGGTAGGAATGCCTGTGCCCGTTCGTGCAACCGTGGCGGACCAATGGATCATTGCGGCGGATTGTCGGCGGTTTGTATCTAAAGGAGACGAATTGGATGCCAAAAATGACGGGAGCGCAATTTCTGGCGGAAACGCTGAAAGTGTACGGTGTCACGCACATCTTTATGGTACCGGCCGTCCTCCGCCGCACGCTCGCCGAGATGGAAGAAAGGACAACAATACACCGTGTCGCGACCCACGGGGAGAAGTCGGCCGCCTACATGGCGGATGGCTTCGCCCGCGCGTCGAAACGGCCGGGTGTGTGCATGGCCCAGGTGATTGGTGCGCTCAATTTGGCCGCGGGTCTTCGGGACGCCTTTTTGGCCCATTCGCCGGTCATCGCTTTTACGGGGGGAAGGTTGCCCCAGACCAAATTCCGAAAAGTCTACCAGGAGGTGGATGACGTCCCCGCCTTCGAGCCCGTCACCAAATTCAATGCCACGATAGACAGCGTAGAGCGGTTTCCCGACATGATCCGGCAGGCCTTTCGCGTTGTCACATCGGGGACGCCCGGCCCCGTTCACCTTCAGTTTCAAGGCAACGAAGGGCAAATCGACCTGGAAGAAGGACAGATGGAAGTCATCGTGGAAGAGGATTTCACCCGGGTTCCGGCCTTCCGCCCGGAGCCCGAGGAGGAGCGTTTGAAAGCTGTGGCCCGGCACCTGGAGGCGGCGATGAAGCCCATTATTGTTGCGGGCGGAGGGGTGCGCGCCTCGGGCGCGGGGAAAGAGGTCGTGGAACTGGCGGAAAAGCTTTCCATTCCGTTGGCCACCTCGCTCAACGGAAAAGATTCCATCCCCGGAAATCATCCCTTGTCGGTAGGTGTGGTCGGAACCTATTCACGAAAGAGCGCGAACCGCCTGGTCGGGGAGGCGGATCTCGTATTCTTCATCGGAACCGAAACAGGGGGGATGACGACGCATTTCTGGCAGGTTCCCCCCATCGGAACCCCCGCCGTACAGATAGATATCAATCCCGAGGCGCTCGGAAGGAACTATCCCTTGAAAGCGGCAATTCTGGGGGACGCCAAGGTATCGCTGCGGAAACTCATCGAAATGATTGGCGGCCCCCCGGCCGCATCCCGGAAGGAGTGGGCGGAGCGGGCGCAGTCGGTCGTCCGGGAGTGGCGGGAGGAATTCGCGCCGCTTCTCAACTCCGACGCTTCTCCCCTTCGCCCCGAGCGCATCTGCAGGGATCTCGGTGCAGCCCTTCCTTCTGATGCATTTGTGATCGCCGATACGGGACACGCGGGCATGTGGATGGGCGGTATGTTTGACCTGTTGCACCCCGGCCAGGAATACATCCGGAGCGCCGGACATCTGGGATGGGCCTTTCCCGCCGGGTTGGGCGTGAAGTGCGCGCTTCCCGATCGGCCCGTTGTCACATTCACCGGGGACGCCGGGTTTTGGTATCACCTTAGCGAAATCGAAACGGCCGTCCGCTGGGGTATCAACGCGGTAACCCTCGTGAGCAACAACAGTTCGGGAAACCAGTCGAAGAGGGGTTTTGACCGGGTCTACGGAGGCGAGCAGACCGAGAAGGCCCGCGAGATGTGGACGTTCGAAGAAGTCAATTTCGCTCAGATAGCCGAGTCCATGGGCGCGATGGGAATTCGGGTGGAGAAGCCGGGCGAGCTGAAGAGCGCGATCCAAAAAGCCATTGAGGCCGATAAGCCGGTTGTCATCGATGCGGTGAGCGACATTGACGCTTTGGCCCCGCTGGCCTTCACCTAGAGGATCGCGATCAGGCGGTTTCGGGTCCGAGGGCGGCCGAGTCGCCCGTCAGCTTGTGCATCAGGTCCACGCTAAAAACCGTTTGCATGGAGAGATCCATGGTCGGGTTCCGCTTCAGCAGTTTCCGAAGTTCTTCTTTGGGCCAGGATACATAGCGCGTCGGCCGGAGGGCGCGAACCGTCGCCGTCGCGTTTCCCCCTTGAATGAAAGACATCTCGCCCACCAGGGTGCCGTCGCGTGAGTGAGTGACCTCTTTACCGTCCTGCTCGACGGCGACCTCCCCATTGTAGATTAACTTGAGATCGTGCAAGGCCTCGCCCTGCGTTGCCACCTCCACCCCGGGCTTCGCGGTTCCCCATTCTCCCAAACGAATGAGTTTCAAGAACTCGACCGGGTCGAACCGGTGGAAGATGGTTCTGTACAACTCCTGCTCTTCTTCGCTGAAGGAAATTCTTCGGCGCTCGATGTAAAGGGTAATGAGGCGGGCCGCGTTCACCGCGAGGAAAACCGTGATCCAGAAGATTACCACCCAGAGCGGTCCTTCAGGGATGAGAAAGTTGAAAAAGATTCCCACCACCCCGGAGGCGATTGACAGAACGCGGAGCAAAATCATATCGCGCATGAAAAATGCCAAGCCGGTGAGCAGGAATGAGAAGTGCCCGAGAAGATCAACTCCCGTGAGAATCATGTTTCGCTCCTAGGTATTCAGAATTTTCAAAAAAAGACTGGAGACTTTCCCGCCCCCTTTCCATTTTCGAACCGGAGCGGTTGGCGCCCCGGCACCCGCCTTCTCCCGGTAGACCGGGGAGGATATTTTCTCAGGGAATACGGTATCCGCCAACAATCCAGCATTATTCATTCCCTCATAACCGGAAAATTGGCGAAACTCGGGTCGGGGCGAGGGTTCGAGTGGTAGCATAGCCGCTGCGCTCATGGCGGCATTTTGCAGCGGGGGTCCTGGAACACGGAAGATATGAAGGTCGTTTTTCGGAGGCTGTTTTTCCCCGCCTTGGAAATTGCTATCTTATGAAGAATGTAGTTTTTTCGTGGGACTGGTAGTGCCAAATAATCGATATCGGCAAGGTCCGAAAAATCCGTTGGTGGTATTTTTGAAGGGACATTGCGGGAACGATTATGGAGGCCCAATGGATCCATCTAGGATGATTTCTTCATTTTATATTACACGGCCATGGAACCAATGAACGGTTCGCCGCGCTATGTCGTGGCTGTGGATGTGGGAACCGGGAGCGCCCGCGCCGGATTTTTTGACACCGAAGGCCGGCTGCGCTCGCGGGCCGTCCATCCGATTAAGATTAACAAGCCTCAGGCTGACCACGCCGAACACTCTTCTGACGACATTTGGGGCGCGGTTTGCAAAGCGGTGCGCACCGCCCTCGGGGAAGCGAAGGTCCGGCCCGAAGAGGTTGCGGGAATCAGCTTCGACGCCACCTGTTCTCTCGTGTTGCTCGACGCCGGGGGCAGGCCCAGAAGCGTCTCGGTTACGGGGGAGGATCGGTGGAACGTGGTGGTTTGGCATGACCATCGCGCCGGGTCCGAAGCCGAGGAGGTGACAGCGTCCGGCCACAAGGTTCTCGACTACGTGGGGGGTGTGATGTCCCTTGAGATGCAAATGCCCAAATTTATGTGGCTGAAGCGTAATTTGCTGGAGGCGTGGCGGGACTACCGTATGGCGTTGGACCTGACGGATTTTCTCGTATGGCGGGCGAGCGGAGCCAACGAGCGGTCCGTATGCACGGTGACCTGCAAGTGGGGATACTTGGCGCATGAGAAAATAGGCTGGCAAGAGGATTTTCTAAACCAGCTGGGGCTGGATGACCTTCTCGGCCATGCGGCCCTGCCCGAGCAGGCCAGTCCCATTGGCCACCGCGCCGGTTTCCTTACGGCCGGTGCGGCTGAGGAGCTTGCCCTGACAACCGACTGCGCCGTCGGTGTCGGACTCATCGACGCCCACGCCGGGGCCCTTGGTGTCCTGGGAAGCGAGCTCGGAGGAGATACCCTCGATGAGCGGATCGCGATGATCGCGGGAACCTCCTCCTGCCATATGGCACTCTCGAAAGAACCTCGTCTGATTAAAGGCGTTTGGGGGCCTTATTTCGGCGCCGTGTCTCCAGGTTTTTGGGTGAACGAGGGCGGCCAATCGATGACAGGCGCGCTGCTTGACCACATACTCGCGTGGCATCCCCAGGGGGGCGAAGCCGGGCCGGGAGTGCGTGAGCGGGTTGTTGCGCGCATCAACGAACTGCGCGGAGAGGAGGGGGAAGGCTTCGCGCAAGACCTCCACGTTCTGCCCGACTTTCATGGAAACCGTTCTCCCCTGGCCGACTCGCAAGCCCGCGGGGTGATCAGCGGCCTTGGGCTTGACGCCTCCTTCGACTCCTTGGCCCGGCTGTATTTTGCAACCACCATGGGGATCGCCCTGGGCACTCGGCATATTCTCGACGCGATGAATGAGAAGGGCTACTCCATCAGTCACATCCATTTGACTGGCGGTCATGTGAACGATTCGCTGCTGCTTCAACTCTATGCGGACGTGACGGGGTGTACCGTCGTAATGCCCGAAGAGGAGGACGGGGTATTGCTTGGAACGGCGATGGTTGCCGCCGCCGCCGCGGGACTCTTCGAAAATCTATCCGATGCCGCGCGGGCGTTTTCCCGGCGGGGGGGTGAAATCCACCCTTCTCCAGGAAAAAGAGCTTATTACGACGCGCGCTACCGTGCCTTTCTCGCCATGCATGAACACCGCCGAGCGTTAGTGAGAATCATGAGAGATCATCGGGACCCTTGATTTGTCTTTTCTTGATTCGGAAGGCAATACTCCGTAATGCTTTCAATATTTGGTCCTACAACTTACTGTCATCATGGAAAATTTGATCAAAATGGATTTTGGGGTAGATGATAAATGCTTTGAAAATGCGCATGAATGAAGAACAATTTGGGTTTGTCTGGGTTGGTCTGCCTGCCGGGGAGAAAGGGAAAGAGTATGCTCACCATTTCCGGGCGAATCCGAAGGGGAGCTCGAAAGGTCTGGCCGGGAGGGAAGCATGGCTCGATCACTAAAGAAGGTGAGCAAGAGGCGGAGTCCGGCTTCGGGTCGAAAGACCGTCCGGGGCGGGCGCCCTTGTCCGCGGCGGGCTGGATCGACGTCTCGATTCCCTTGCGGAACGGGATGGTCCACTGGCCCGGCGATCCGCCTTACCGTAGCGAGCGGATCGTGGATATTGAACAGGGAGATGTGTGCAACGTATCGGCCGTTTCGCTCGGCTCCCATACCGGAACGCACATGGATCCCCCTCTTCATTATGTTCGAGGAGGGAAGGGGATCGATGAATTGCCTTTCTCCGCGACTATCGGCACAGCCCGGGTTATCGTCATCAAAGACACGGAATCTGTGAAGCCCGCCGAGCTCCGCCCGCACCGGATCCGGCGGGGAGAGAGAATCATATTCAAAACGATGAACTCGAAAAAAAACTGGAAAACCGATGAATTCGTTAAAAATTTTGTTCACATCTCGAAGGAGGGAGCGCAATTCCTGGCAGATCGGAAGGTGCGGACAGTAGGCATCGATTATCTTTCCATCGGGGGGTATGAGCGCGATGGGGTCGAGGCCCATCAGGCCTTCCTCCGAGCCGGTGTTTGGCTCATCGAGGGCCTCAACCTTTCGCGGATCCGGCCTGGAAAATATGAACTTATTTGCCTCCCGCTGAAAGCGAAAGGCGGAGATGGCGCGCCCGCGCGGGCAATCATGAGACGCTTAACCGGTTAGGATTTTTTGACGGAGAAAGGGAAGACGATGGCGAATGTAAAACGGGAGTTTGGAGTGGTAGGCCTTGGGCGGATGGGAGGCAATCTCGCCCGTCAGGCGCTAGAAAAAGGAATGCGGATTGTGGGGTTTACTCGGCACGGCGCCGCGAAGGATATGCTCGAATCCGGCCTTATAGAGATACATTCTTATCCGGAATTCCGGGAGCGTCTTTCCCCGCCGCGGGCCGTTTTTGTCTATGTGCCTGCCGGACCCTTGGTAGACGAAATCCTAGACAATCTGGCCGGCCACCTTGAGCCGGGCGACCTTCTGGTAGATGGAGGCAATTCCTATTGGGGGGACTCCATCCGGCGGAGCCGCAAATACGGCGAAAAGGGAATTCACCTCGTGGATCTTGGGACGAGCGGAGGAGTGGACGGAGCTCGCCACGGCGCCTGCTTCATGGCGGGGGGCGACAGGGAAGCGGTCGCCCGAATCGAGCCGATACTCATAGAGCTGGCGGTTGAGGGCGGATACGTTCACTCCGGGCCCTCGGGAGCGGGGCACTTCACCAAACTCGTCCACAACGGCATCGAGTTCGGCATGCTTCAAGCGATCGGGGAGGGAATCGATCTCCTGGAACATTATCGTGACAAACTCAATATACCCGATGTCATTCATTGCTGGCGGAACGGCTCGGTCATACGATCCTGGCTGATGGATTTAATGGAGGAGGCATACCGCAAGGAGGGGGGAATGGAAAAGATTCCGCCCTTCGTCGAGGATACAGGGGAGGTGAACTGGCTCGTGAGCGATGCCATTAGGATGGAGGTGCCTGTGCCCGTCATTTCCCAGTCCGTTATGCAACTTTTCGCCTCCCGCGATAGCCACATGCATTGGGCCCGCGCAATTGCCATGATGCGTCACGGCTTCGGGGGGCATCCCTACGGGGCCGATGAGGCGGTCGTGGAGGAGCGGCGCGAGGGGCAGGTGGGCGGCTTCCCGGCCGAGTGATATATTTCCGGCAGATTTGGAAATGGCGTAAATTTTGCCGTTAGTGTGACCGAAAGCACTTTGTTGACTGCCTATTTTTGATACGATATCTTGTAGAAAATAAGCTGGGGGAGCGGCTCGGTTATTGCAACAATAACCAACTGGGGAGAGTCGCGATCGATGCGAATGGAGAAAATCCTCAAAATGAATAAAACTCGGCTCCGCGTCCCCATGGTTATTTTAACCTTACCCATTATGGTCATCCTCTCGAGCGGAATTTCTTACGGGAAACCCCCCCTGGCGAAGCGCCCCACGCTAGAAAAGGAAAAGGTGGGAGAGCTTCTTCGGATTGCCCAAAAAGCGGAGAAAAAAGACGACGACAGCCTCCTTTTGGGGGGGCCGGAAAAGAAGCCGGAGCAAGCCAAGGAGGAAGGGAAAAAAGCGGAAGAAACCGAAGGATCTGCCAGCGAAGCCCATGAAGATCTCTTCGCTGAGAGCCGCTATCCCTCGGCCTCAACCTGCGGAACCTGCCATCCGAAACATTTCAAGGAGTGGTCGGTATCACAGCACGCTTATTCCCAGCTAAGCCCTGTCTACATGGCGATCAATAACTTCCTTACATGGCGATCAATAACTTCCTCAACGCATCGACGAGCGGGAGCATGGATGACTTCTGCCTGCGCTGTCATAGCCAGGTAGGAGCGAACCTGAATGAGCCCCCCTCGATCTCCAATCTCAAGCGCCATCCCACCTCGCGGGAGGGCATCACCTGCGTGGTCTGTCACCGGATCAATTTGCCCTACAACAAAACAAGCGGGCGCCTCGCGCTGGTCGAGGGGGATCTTCTCCAACCCGTATTTGGCCCAAAGGGAAACGAGGAACTTGCGCGCGTTTTAAAAAATCCCGACGAATACCGGGTGGTGACCGATCCCGACAAGCCGGGCAGGAAAATCCACACCAAGGTAAGGCAGTTCACTCCGATCTCAAGCTCCACTTTTTGCGGAAGCTGCCACGACGTGACCCTGTTCAACGGTTTCAGGCTGGAGGAAGCGTTCAGCGAATACCGCACCTCTCCCGCCGCCGCGAAAGGGATCACCTGCCAGGATTGTCACATGGGGAAAGTTCAAGGCATTCCCTCGGGCTATGAGCAGGGACCCGCGGCCGTTATCGGCGGTGTTCCAACCAAATCGCGGAAGATAACCAATCATATTTTCGCCGGCCCGGACTACTCGGTCATCCATCCCGGAATTTTTCCTCACAACGCGCGTGCCCAACAGATGGCCACGCTCGAGGAGTGGCTGCAATTTGATCATAAGGCCGGTTGGGGGACCGACAAATTTGAGGATAACGCCCCGGATAATTATAAGTTCCCGGAGAGATGGGAGTCCGTCGACGATCGGTTCGACGCGCGCGAGATCCTTGACGAACAGTTCGAAAGACTAGCGTGGGCGCGGGAGAAGCGCCTGGAGGTGTATCGCAACGGATACGGCCTCGCCGAAATTGAAACCATCCGGGCGAGCAAACGCGGTATTCGCTTCAGGGTGAAAGTGGTGAACAAAACCGACGGACACAATACGCCCACCGGGTTCACCGGCGAGCGCCTGGTATGGCTTCGTGTAACTGTCAAGGACCGTGACGGGAAAGTTATTTTCCAATCGGGCGATCTGGATCCCAACGGCGACCTTCGGGACCTTGAATCCGCGTTTGTCCATAATGGCGAGCTGCCGCTGGACGAACAGCTTTTCAATCTCCAGTCGAAGTTCGTCCACATTAACGTCCGGGGGGGGCGAGCGGCTTCAGGTCATCCCCATCCCGTATACCGTCACCTCCTTACCGATTGTCCGTCCGACGATCCAATCCCTGATTCTCACCGGCGAGCCGACGACCGAGCGCAACCACCAAAATGGAATTGAGGCCCTCGGGCATCGTTGGGCGAAATACAAAATCCGGGCAAGCGCGCTCACCGGCAAGGGTCCTTATCAGGCCAACATCCAGCTGAAGGTCTCGCCCGTACCCGTTAATTTGATTGCGGCGGTGCAGGGCGTGGGCTTCGGTTACAATATGAGCGCACGAGAGATCGCCGATGCGGTAGCGGAAGGACATGAAGTACTGTACGAAAAGAATGTAACCTTCAATACGGAGAAGTAAGTATTTGAAAAGTTTCGGGAGGAGATTTTTTATTTAGGTAATTAAGCATAAGGCATATATAAAAAAAGTTCGGAGGAAAAGCTTTAACATGTGGAAATTTCACTGCCGCCTGCTCCGTTGCCGCCTGCTCCGTTCGATTGCCTGGACGAACGGGGCTTCCATCATGTTGGCAATTATATTTTTCGGAACAGCGCCCGCGCTTTCGGCCCAAGAATTTTATCTGGGCGAATCGACTGGCAACAGCCGGTTGTCTGACAAACCCACGAAATTTTTCGATGTGACAAACGAGGGAGTGCCCGAGCGCCCTCCCCTTCTCTTCGAAATTGGCGATCCCTTCCTTCACCAGGGCAATCTGAATCCCGGCTTCGAGCTTGGGACCGGATGGGTGGTCCAGCCGAGGCTCTGGATTTTCGGCACCCTCCGTTCCGCCGTTCAATCTTTCGACAACGGTGTTGCCCCAGGCACAACGGAGTTTGCGAACCGGTTCGATCTCTACGCAAATCTTCAGTTGACGGGTACAGAAAAAGCCATTATCGGGATTCGCCCCCTGGACAGGAATCGCTTCACGGAGTTCACCCGCTACGGTTGGAGCCCGGAAAATTCCTTTCGGGATGAAACCAATGCGGATATCCGCACCCTGTTTTTCGAAGGCGACCTGGGAAGCATCTTCTCCAATCTTGATCCAAAGGGAATTAAGCCAATCGACTACGGCTTCTCGGTTGGGCGCCAGCAGCTCCTCTTCCAGGACGGGATCATGATCAACGACGTGGTTGATTCGGTGGGGATCGTCCGGAACAACCTGCATCCACCCGGCATATCGAACCTGCGGGTTACCGCCATTTATGGTTGGAGTGAGCTCGACAGCAACCGGCCCGACCCGGACGCCCAAATGGTAGGCATTTTCCTCGCGGCCGATATGCCCAAAATCAGGTGGGATATCGATGGGGCGTGGGTCAAAGACGACGGACAGGGCAACGAAGGATCATTCCACTACGGCGTTTCCGCAGAGCGGCTATTTGGAAGGATGCACACCACATGGCGGGTCAACGGCTCCATCGCCCAGGAAAACGAAACCCCCGGAGTCTGAACGGGCGTCTTGCTCTCGGCGGAGTTTAACATCACACCGCACGGTTCGGACGATAATCTATACTTCAATTCCTTCTGGGCCATCGACAATTTCACCCAAATCAGCCGCGAGCCGGTGGTCGGCGGCCCCTTGGCGACGTTTGGGATTCTTTTTGCATCGGCGAGCCTCAGCAACTACCTCTCAGAGCTCAGCAGCGCGGCCAATGAGATTCTCGGTGCCGCCGTCGGCTATCAGGCGTTTTGGGACCGCCACAGCAAAAACCTGACGCTCGAGATCGCGGGCCGTCATGACACCAGCGGGGATGCCAATAACGACATCGCCACCGGTTTCCAATACCAGCAGCGGTTCGGGCGCCGAATCCAGTGGCAGGTGGACGGCTTCTACGCTCTTCAGGAAAACCGTGACAATGGATATGGTATTCGAACAGAAATTTTGATTCAGTTTTAATGAGGCCTTGATGGCGTTCAAATTTTCCGCTTTGATCATGATTTGCAATGGTCGTTGTGCGGAACCCTCTATACCTTCGCGGATATGACTGACATCCTTACACCGGGATTAATCCAGATTGCGGGTTCCTTCATAATCGCCGCCGTCCTGGTTCAGGTGGCCGTTATGATGGTTTCCTCGCTGACCCGTTTGCTGCATGAACGTGTTCAGCAAAAACTCTCCCTCGATCTTTTGGGCAATCAGGTTGATTTGGCGAAGGGTCGGCTTGCCGAAGTCGAAAAAATCGAATCTTCATGGCCAGGTTTTCGAAAATTCAAGGTTCAACAGAAAGTACAAGAATCCGCGGATGTATGTTCGTTCTATTTGTCGCCCCATGATGGGAAACCCCTGCCCTTTTTCAAGCCCGGCCAATATTTGACGTTCGACCTTAATGAAAAGGGCATCGCCCGCGATGCAGACAAGAATGTGGTCCGGTGCTATTCCCTTTCAGACAGCCCGGGCCACAATTATTATTGCCGCATTACTGTCAAAAGGGTTCCCCCGCCTCGCGATCGACCCGACCTCCCCCCAGGGATGGCCTCCAGTTATTTTCACGACAAAGTGGAGGAGGGCTCCATCCTCGACGTGAAAGCACCGGCAGGGAATTTCTTCCTCGATCAGACTGTCCAGGCCCCCGTTGTTTTGATCGGCGGAGGAATTGGGATTACGCCCGTCCTGAGCATGCTCAACACCATCGCCAGTCCTGGATCAAAGCGCGAGACTTGGTTTTTTCTGGGTGTACGGAACCGGAAAGATCATATCTTTAAAGAACATCTGGAGAAAATCGCTTTGGAATACGAAAATATCCATGTGCGCGTATGTTACAGTGATCCCGAAGAAGATGACGTAGAAGGAAGGGACTACCACCACGCCGAACGGGTCAGCGTCGACTTGTTTAAGCGTGTTTTGCCTTCCAGCAATTACGATTACTATATATGCGGTCCCGGACCGATGATGACTTCTCTTGCCGAAGGCTTAACGGTTTGGAGCGTTCCCAAGGAAAAGGTCCATTTCGAGGCTTTCGGGCCGGCAAGTGTGAAAAAACCCCGTTCTGCCGCCGGACTTCCGAGTGACGAAAAACGGAGAAGATCGAGCTTGAATTTGCGAAAAATGACAAAACATTTACCTGGGATCCATCAATTGGTTCCCTTTTGGATTTTGCTTTGGAGAACGGCATCATGATCAATTCGGGCTGTAGGGCGGGGAATTGCGGGACATGCCTTACGGCCATTCTGTCGGGAGAGGTAACTTGCATTCAGGAACCCGGTTCCATGCCCGAGGAGGGCTCGTGTCTAACTTGCGTTTCTGTTCCCAAGGGAGATTTGACGCTGGACGCATGAAGTGCAAAGAGCCCGGCCCTCCAAAAGGGCATATTCCTCCTAATTGCCGTACGTCACTTGGGTTGATTTTAGGGAAGTTGACATTGCTTGATCTGTCCTGGATTATTTTTAAGATACCTGCGACCTAAAACCTACCCGCAGAGGGACAAAATATGCCTTCAAAATATTACAAACGGGCATTTATCATGTCAGGTGGTTTCGGCTTGGCGATCCTATTCGGTCTTTTTTGGGCTGCGGCAACGGCATCGGCCGCTCCCGATCCGAAAAAGGTGGCAGGGCCCGAAAATTGTGGTGAATGCCATAAAGCGGCGGTTGAATCCTGGAAGAAAACAAAACATTTCAAGGGATTCCGTTCCCTCACCCGGAGCAAAACGGCCAGGGCAATCGCCAAGAAAATGAAAATCAGGCGGATCAAGCGGGAAAGCCTTTGCTTGAATTGCCACTTTACATCGCAACCGAAGGGAAAAAGAGTAACGCCCATCGCCGGTGTATCCTGTGAGTCTTGCCACTCTGCGGCAAAAGAGTGGATCGACGTTCATCAGGATTTCGGCAAGGGGGCCACCAAAGAAACGGAAACGGCTGAACACCGGGAAGAGCGTCTGGCCAAGATGAAAGGGGCGGGCATGATCCGCCCGTCCGACATTTACGATCTCGCAGCGAATTGCTTTCAGTGCCACACAGTTCCATTTGAAAAACTTGTCAATGTCGGTGGGCACACGCCAGGAAGCGATTTTGAGCTTGTTACCTGGTCGCAGGGTGAGGTTCGCCACAACTTTGTCGCATCAAAAGAGAAAAGCAACCAGGAAGCTTCTCCCGCGCGGAAGCGTCTTTTATTCATGGTCGGGAAGGCAGTCGAGCTGGAATACAACCTTCGCGGGGTGGCGAAAGGGACAAAAAAGGATTCCTATGCTGTCGAAATGGCGAAGCGCGCAAAGGCTGCCATGGATACGTTTCAAAAGGTGGCAGAAAAAGTGTCTACCCCTGAGGTCAAAGATGTCCTCGCCGTTGCCTCGGGCGTAAAGCTCAAGTTGAACAACGAGAAGGCGCTTACCGAGGCGGCAGACAGGGTCGCGGCCGCGGCGAAGAAACTTGCTGCGAATTACGACGGCAGCAAATGGGCGGCCTTGGATCCCATGCTCCCCAAACCGAATCAATATAAGGGAAAAGCGTCGAAGTAACCCCTAGGTTTTCGACGCGCCGGGGAGGGGTGAAGATATGCGTCTCTCGTCTGTAGCCATCGAGCGCCCTCAGCGCTGGGATGAGCCCTTCGGCCCCGATATGGCCGACGGGGATGTCGATTGGCTTTTGTCGAAACCCCCCTTCGACCGGATTGACGGCGAGAAGTTTCCCTCCACAACATCTCTTTTCGACATCCTGAAAAATGATACCCGAATCATGCGCTACAGCAACGGGGATATCGTGGTGCGTGAGGGGGATTATGGGAATTCCGCATTCCTGATTCTAGAAGGAGACATTCGCGTTGTCGTCGATCCGATTGACGACGCTATCCTTGGACGGCAGGAGGCCCGGCAAAAAACATTTCTTGGGGCGCTCAGCCAGCTTTGGGCGAATTCCAGAATGCCCGAGGTACGAGACCCTGCGAAGTGCAAAAAAATCAGGGGGACGGAACAACGAGGAGAAGGAAAGGAAACGCGCATATTCCTTCAGGACGTTCCCGCCGTCTTGGATCGGCATCAAACTGTCCACCTCGAGCCGGGAACAATGTTCGGCGAGATTGCCGCGCTTGGAAGGACATCGCGGACGGCTACGATTTTCGCCGCCGGCGATTGTGTCCTTTTAGAGATCCGGTGGCAGGGCCTTCGGGAAATCCGCCGCTGGTCCGATGACCTGCGAAACTATATTGATAACCTGTATCGGGAGCGGAGTCTGAAAGTTCATCTCCAAGAAACTCCGGAGTTCTCCCATCTAACCGAGGAAGAACTCGGTATTGTCGCTGAGAACACCCTTTTCGAGACCTATGGCAATTTTGATTGGCACGCAACTTATAAGTCATTGGCGGATCGTGAGCTCGCCGAACGGCTCGAGGAAGAACCCATCATCGCAAAAGAAGGGAACTATGCCGACGGCCTGATCATGATACGGGCCGGGTTCGCGCGGCTAACCGAGAGGGTGGATCACGGCCACCGCACCATCAGCTACTTGGGGCGGGGGACAACCTTTGGATTTGTCGAAATCGCCCAATACTGGCGCTTCAATGAAATGATTCCCCTTCAGCGTACGCTCCGCGCCCTTGGATATGTGGATGTGTTGCGCGTTCCCGCGTCGATCGTTGAAAAATTTGTTTTGCCTTCCATTCCTGAGAATTTTCTCCCGCGCAGAATTGTTCCTCGCGGGGAGGCCCAATCGGCCTGGAAAGAAAAAAGCAAGGATGAAGAGATTGATATCGGTTTGATGGAATTCCTCGTCGACAACCGCTTTATTAACGGAACGGCAAGCATGCTCATCAATCTGGACAGGTGCACCCGGTGCGATGATTGCGTCCGAGCCTGCGCGGAAGCTCACGACAATAATCCGAGGTTCATCCGGTACGGAAAACGATACAATAATTACATGGTGGCCAACGCTTGCATGCATTGTTCCGATCCCGTTTGCATGATCGGCTGTCCAACCGGAGCAATACACCGGGAGTCCTATACGGGGCAGGTGGTCATTAATGACGTAACCTGCATCGGCTGTGCCACCTGCGCCAATAGCTGCCCGTATGACAACATTCGGATGGTACCGATTCGGGATAACAAGGGCGCCTTCATTTTGGATCAGAATACAAACATGCCAATTGAGAAAGCGACGAAATGCGATCTATGTATCGATCAGCTCGGCGGCCCTGCCTGCCAGCGCGCCTGCCCCCACGATGCCCTCCGCCGAATCGATATGCGGGACGAGGATAAGTTTATTAAATGGATCAATGAATAATGACTTTTGCCGTTCGCGCATGGCTCAACTTTTTTGCTTTCGTTGTTATATCGCTGGTATCAATATTCATCTACCGGGCGTATTCTGTTTCTCTTTTCCGGTCCCAGTATATCAGCGGCTGGGCCTTGTTTTTGTCCGTTTTGTTTCTTGCTCTCTATAACCTCCGGAAAAAATTGTCTTTTATTCCACTTGGCAATTCTTCTGCTTGGCTCCAAATTCATCTGCTAGTCGGTTGGCTCACCATCGTTTTTTTCCTCTTGCACATAGAGTTTCGAGTGCCGAACGGATTCTTGGATGTAATACTTTCTTTGTTTTATGTCTTGGTTGCCGGGAGCGGCATCTTTGGCCTTTGGATATCGCGAGGCTTCGCACCCCATCTTACCCGATTCGGCTCGGAATCCCATGGTAGCTTAGAGACGGACCGGCGGAAAATCGGGGAGGAGGTCATATTTGAACGAATCCCGCAGTTGAGTCGAAGCTTGGGAGAAGAGGCAAGGGCCTTGGCCCTTCGTTCCGTAGGGGAGGCGAAGTCCACCACTATTTCCGACTATTACGCAGATCGACTTATGCCTTATTTTCAAAAACCCCGGAATTTTTGGCTGCACCTTATCGAATCGAGCAGGCCTCTCCAGGTCATGTTAAACGAGATTCATGTGTTGCGCCGATATTTGAACGAAAAGGAGCAGGAAATATTCGATGAACTCGCCGACTTCATTCAACAAAAAAACGAATTGGACTACCAATACGCTCATCAGGCGATGCTTAAGCGCTGGCTCTTTTTTCATATTCCCTTCACCTATGCCATGTTGATTTTCGCTCTCCTTCATCTAATTGTTGTTTATGCCTTTTCGGGTGGGACGCAGTGAGCCGCCGGCTTCAAGATTTCGCATTCGGAAAATCCAAATACGAGAGGCCAACGCAGAAGTGAGTCTGCGGTTGGGCGGCGGAGGGAAATGCATGCCACGTCGGTCCGGACAAAAAGGGGCGTTGTATTGCCACTTCAGAATGTTTTCCCCTCAAAAAGGGCGACCGATGGCACTGCACGCGCCCGGAGAATTTGGGCGGCAGGTGCGGAGATGGGCCTTTGCCGGATGGAGCCTGCTGCCGTCCCATTCCCCGATGTCAGCCGGTTTTGAGCATTCGGGCAAAGCGGAACGCCTTCGCCCGCTGGCTCTCTGTGCTCGCGTTCGGAGTCGTTCTCTTGCTCATCTCAAGCCCGGGGGCACCGGACTTCATCTCATCGGGAGAACTCGCCTCTCATCACAATACAGTTGCCCTTTCTTGCTCGAACTGTCATTCAAATTTCAAGGGAGGGCCAGTAGCGTGGTTCCGAAAAGCGGTTCTTTTCAGCCGAAATACAGACGACAGTCCACTTTGCCTTTCGTGCCATGTTCTCGGAGAAGAGAGCCAAAATCCGCATGGTTTATCCGAAAAAGACCTCACCGGGATCAGTCAACGGATCCGAAAACAACCACTGCCGGAAAGCAAGCATGCGGTTTTCTCCCTTTCTTCTCTTTTTAAGTTGAACCCGGGAGATTCACAAAAGCGAACTGTCGCATGTGTTGCTTGTCACCGTGAGCACCGCGGAAAGGATTTTGACCTGGCCGCCATGGATGACCAACGTTGCCAATTTTGTCATACAAATAAGTACGCAAGTTTTTCGGACGGCCATCCGGAGTTTTCGGGATTCCCATATGTTCGGAGAACCCGCCTCATCTTTAATCATTTCTCTCACTTGACCAAGCACTTCAAAGGAGAGGCAAAGAACCAGGCTCCCACTACCTGTAAGAGTTGTCACGTTCCGGATCCTTCGGGAAGCTCGATGACGGTCCGGAATTTCGAAACGACTTGCGATGCCTGCCATGGTTCGCAGATTTTGGGCGAGGGCCGGGCGGGGGCGAAGGGGATTCCCTTTTTCACATTGCCTGGCCTTGACGTCGAAACTCTTCAGGAGGCGAATGTCGATATCGGAGAATGGCCTGAGGGTGCAGAAGAAGAAATCACTCCGTTCATGCGCTTTCTTCTTTTGGCGAACCCCAAATTCAAAAAGCTTGAGGCGGATCTCGGGGACGCTGATTTGCTTGATCTGGTAGATGCTGAAAAGGCGCAATTGGCCGCGGCGGGGAATCTCGCCTGGGCGGTGAAGGGCACATTATTCGAGCTCGTATCGAAGGGGCAGAAGGGTCTCAAAGAACAGTTGGAAAGAGCGCTTGGTAGATCGTTGAGCGCTTTCGAGTTGTCGAGTCTGAGCGGTCTCCTACCCAATGATTTGGTGCGTTCGGCCCAAAGGTCCTGGTTGCCCAGGCTTTTTGTGGAAATGGCACGCCGCTCGGAAAAGGATCTAAAAGAGGAGGACGAAAAGAAGAAAGAAGAACCGGAGGGAGAAGGGGGGGAAGAGGATGCGGAGGAAGCACCTGCGGATGAGGAGACGAGCATCGCCGGTGGATGGTATGTGCAAGATTATTCTTTGTTTTATAAGCCATCTGGCCACAAGGATCTTTTTTTGGCGAGTTGGCTCAATTTGACCGGTGAAAGGAAACGGGCGGAACCCTCGGAAGATGTCAAGGGACAGATCTTCACCGCGTTATCGGATAGAAAATCGCCCGGCTTGCGCGGAAAGTGCCACAGCGTCGACGAGGAAAAAGATGGTAGTCTCAAAGTGAATTGGATAGAGAGGCGTCCCGCTATAAATGTGAAGGAATTTAACCGTTACCGACATTCCCCCCATTTCAGTTTGTTGGACGAAAAAGGATGTCTTACCTGCCACATTTTGAATTCCGACGCCGATTATCTCGGCAGCTTCAAAGATTTCGATCCGGCCACCTTCGCGAGTAATTTTCAGGCCATTCCCAAGGCGGTGTGTGTCAACTGTCACACGACCGAGGGCGCGGTGAGTACCTGCCAAACCTGCTACAATTATCACATCGGCAAGACGATGCCGGCCCTAATAAGTGCCCCGATGCAGATGCCTGGAGCCACCCGTTAAGCGTGAAGGGGTTTCATGGAATATATTCTCGTCCTGAGATGGCCATTTCCCGGCCGTTGAATTTTTATAGTAGGCGGGGTAATGCGATGGGGTGGGCCTTAGCCATTTTGCCTTGGGGCTATGAGAATCGTTTGATATAAAATTGCGGTTCATCTCAATATTAGATTGCATATTTTAATGGAAAAAGGGAGGGATCCATTTCCCGGCTCATAGGAGTCGATAGTTGCCCCCCGGACGAGCCCAAGAAAGGGAGACTGAGCATGAAAGCCGTAGCTGTGTACCCGGGGAAAAAGGATTCAGCACACATACGCGATGTGCCCGCTCCGGAACCGGGGCCGGGAGAGGTTTTGGTAAAATTGATTCGGATTGGGCTCGATGGGACGGACTCGGAAATCAATTCGGCATTGTACGGATGGGCGCCGAAGGGTGAAGATTACCTAATACTTGGACATGAAACTTTCGGCCGTGTTCAGGCCGTGGGGAAAGGGGTCAATGGTCTCAAGCCCGGAGAGGGCGTCGTCGCGACGGTTCGCCGTGATTGCCATTGGAACTGCATCAATTGCGAAAACGAGGAAAATGATAACTGCCTTACCGGAGACTATATGGAACGGGGCATTAAGGAGCGCCACGGTATGTTAGCCGAGTTCTATGTGGACGATCCTCGCTTCATTGTACCCATTCCTGAGGAGCACGCCGAAGTCGCCGTTCTGCTGGAACCTTTGACCATCGCTGAAAAAGGAGTATTCCAAACATTCGAGGCCCAAAAGCGGATGGCCTGGGAGCCCAAGACGGCACTGGTCCTTGGTGTCGGCCCGCTGGGCGTTCTTTGTGCAATGGTTCTCCGCGACATGGAAATAGAGACCTTTGCCGTTGGTCGCGGACCGCTGGACCCTGTCCGGCGGACCTTCCTCGAAACCATGGGGGTTAACTATATAACCACGGGAGAAACGCCACTCGTCGAAATTCCCAAAAAGCTGGGACGCCAATTGGATTTCGTCATAGAGGCGACTGGCTCCAGCCAAGTTGCCTTCGATGCGATGCAGGTAATCGGTATAAACGGGGCGCTTTGTTTGATGGGGGTCTCGCCCGGAAACAAGATGCTCCAGGTTCCGACCGACGTGATCAATTTGGAAATGGTCCTGGGAAACAAACTCATACTCGGATCCGTGAACGCGAACCGCAAATATTTCGAGATGGGTGTAAAGCGATTTGCTCGATTCGAAAAGCGCTGGCCGGGCCTTCTGAATCGGTTTATCACAAAACGGGTGGGGATGGACGGCTTCATGGAAGGGATCGCCAAGGATAGGAGCCAGCTCAAGGTCGTAGTTGAGGTGGGGGACTGACGAGACGTTCCCCCCTGCCGGGTGTCGCCGTAATTTTCGCACGGGGAGGGTCGCTTGGGATGGGTTATAATCCCATTGAATGCTACGGAATCATCGGGGACATGCATACCTGCGCCCTTGTGGGGATGGACGGTTCCATCGATTGGATGTGCTTGCCTTATTTCGATTCACCGAGCGTTTTTGCCGCTATTTTGGATGACCAAAAGGGGGGGCGGTTTCAAATCACCGCTACCCACGAGGGAAAGCTTCGCCAGCTTTATTTCCCGGATACGAATATTTTGGTCACCCGATTCATGAGCGAGGAGGGAGTCGCGGAAGTTATCGATTTCATGCCGGTGCGCGAAGAGGGCGTCCCACATATCAGCCGATTGGTACGCCAGGTGAAGGGTATTCGGGGCGACGTTCCAATGAAAATGATCTGCCGGCCCGCTTTCGATTATGCGCGGCAGCCTCACGAGGTGGAGGTTCAAGGGACAGACGCGGTTTTCCGGCAGATTTCCGGCGAGAGGATGGGGCTTGCCCTCTCGAGCAGCGTTGACCTGCACCCTGTCGAAGGGGCGATCCAAAGCGATTTTGATGTGAAGGAGGGCGATACGCATTATTTTGTTTTGTGGCCGGTTGATCCGAAAAACCCCGGAATACCAAGATGCCCGGTGGAAAATTCCGTAAAAGAGTTTGAGCGCACTTGTAATTTCTGGCGCCGGTGGATATCGCGCTGCACCTACGACGGCCGCTGGCGGGAGAACGTCCACCGCTCGGCCATGATCCTCAAGCTCCTCACGTTCGAACCGACGGGGGCTATCGTCGCCGCCGCCACTTCAAGTCTTCCGGAGGGGATAGGGGGAGAGCGGAATTGGGACTACCGGTTCACTTGGATTCGTGACGCGGCTTTTACGGTTTATGCGCTGATGCGGCTCGGTTTCACCTCCGAGGCGGAGGCGTTCATGGGGTGGGTTCAGGAACGGTGCAAATCCATGGACGAGAATGGCGGCCCGCTGCAAATTATGTATGGCATCGACGGAAGGAAAGAATTGACCGAAGTAGAACTGACACACCTTGATGGCTACATGGGCTCCCGCCCTGTCCGCATTGGAAACGGGGCCTACGATCAATTGCAACTCGACATTTACGGTGAATTGATCGATTCCGTATATATCTTTAACAAGCACAAGCCCATTTCCTATGATTTCTGGCTCAACCTCCGCTCCCTTGTCAATTGGGTATGTGACAACTGGAGATTGAAGGATGAGGGCATTTGGGAGGTCCGGAGCGGCAAGCAGGAATTCATATACAGCAAGCTCATGTGTTGGGTGGCTGTGGACCGGGGATTGCGCTTGGCGAATAAGCGGAGCTTTCCGGCCGACCGGGATAAATGGCTCAAGGTGCGTGACGAGATATACGAAGATATCATGTCAAAGGGGTGGAACAGTGAGCGGAAGGCTTTCGTGCAGGCGTATGGATCAAAATCGTTGGATGCCTCGAATCTGCTCATGCCCCTTACTTTCTTCATTGCGCCCGGTGACCCGCGGATGCAATCCACCCTTGACGCCACCCTGGAAGATTTGGTGATGGATTCCCTCGTATTCCGGTATGACCTGAGTGGTTCCGCGTCTGACGGTCTTGCCGGGGAGGAAGGGACCTTTAGCATTTGTACATTTTGGCTCGTTGAAGCGCTTACTCGTGCGGGCCGCCTGGATGAAGCGCGTCTCATCTTCGAGAAGATGCTGAGTTATGCGAACCATGTGGGCCTCTACAGTGAACAAATCAGCATCGGCGGCGACGCGCTGGGGAACACTCCCCAGGCCTTCACCCATCTGAGCATGATCAGCGCCGCTTTCAATTTGAACCGTACCCTCGACCGCTAAGTTCCCTGGGAGCCGCCATATGAGCCATGGCGATTGGACGGAATAGACCGGAGGGGGGATGAGCACCGTCCTGATCGGTTCGGATGACATGAGGCTGGAAGTTTGTCCCGAGGCCGGCGCGAGTATCGTTTCGTTCGAGCTGGCCATGGGCGACGCATGGATATCGCTCATGCGGCCGACGCCTCCCGGGGTAGTAGAGGCCCTCGATACGGACGGAATGGCGAGCTTCAACCTGGTTCCCTTCTCCAACCGCATACGAGACGCCCGATTTTTGTTTCGGGGAAAATCGTACCAGCTTCGGGATAATTTCCCGGACGGTACCGCCATTCACGGTGATGTGTGGAAGCGGCCCTGGAAGGTAGCCGGGGAGGGGCCGGATTTTCTTGAACTGTCTTTCGACTCAGCGGAATATGGCGACATCAATTTCCCTTTTCCCTTTCGTGTTCGACTTTATTACAGAATTGCCGGACTGGTGTTCGACACGGAACTGGAGCTGACCAATTCGGGGGGGGAAGCCATGCCCGCCGGTTTCGGTTTTCATCCCTATTTTCGGCGAACGCTTACGGATTCCCGGGAGGATGTCCGGTTCGAGGCCCGCGTGGGCGGCGTTTACCCGGGCGATACCCCGCTCCCCACCGGCCCGCCGGTCTCCCTTGCGCCCTACCAGGACTTTTCCACCCTCCGCCCCTTGGAAGATACGGGCCTGGACCATTGCTTTTCCGGCTGGGGAGGACGGGCCACTATTTTTTGGCCCGGTTCGGGCGTCTGCGTGAAATACGAATGCGATCCGGTATTCACCCACTTGATCGTTTATACGCCTCAAGGGGAGGATTTCTTTGCGGTCGAGCCGGTCACGAACTGCAACGATGCATTCAATCTCGCCGAGGCGGGCCAGGAGGGAACCGGCGTGCGCGTGCTTGAGCCCGGCGAAAGTCTTTCCGGGCGCTTCCGTATCCGTGTGGAAATATGATCCAGAGTTTCAGCCGTAAATCGACGAGGCCGCCCCACGTTTCGCCGTTTGTTTCTTTGAATGAAATCCGTGGAATCGGTGGCGGGCTTACTCGAGGGAGGGTTGAAAAATAGCCACGATGTACACTTCCTCGTCCGAAGTGCATGAGTTTCGGTGGAGCGTTCCCTTTGGCATGAAGACGAAATCGTTCGCCTTGTAGTGAAATTCTCCTTCCTCCAATTCGTATTTTCCTTTGCCCGTGATTATATACATCGCCTCATCCACCTCGTGCGAGTGCCAGTCGTGGCTTTGGCCGGGCTTGATGCAGGCGTGATAGACGGTAATGTCCATTCCTTGAATATTTTGGGAGATCATGGCGCGGTGGTGGCCGCCTCCCTCGAACATTTCGAACGGCATGTTTTCCGGATTGATCGTTCCGGGAACTCTTTGGTTCTGATTCATTTTTGAATCTCCTTCTTTGTATTTTCACTCCGCCCGGGGCAGATGTGGAAGGCGCAAACGGTTGTTCACATGAAAGTGTCCCGCCGCTCAAATGCGCCAATGGCCGTCCGGAGGCGGCGCTTGGTCGGCGCGGAAATTCCCGGGCGTCCTGGTCTTAAGTCGCGGCGATGGGCTCTTCGAGGACGAGTGGATGTGTGTCCTGAAGGAGGGGGAGCACCTCGCGTCCGAAGATCTCGGCTTCCTCAAGGTGGGGCCACCCGTTCATGATGAAATGGTTCACCCCTGCATCGACATACTCACGGATCACCCCCGCTACCATTTCGGGAGTCCCCACGAACATCATCCCCGCTCCTGCGCGGACCTGGTTCACACCCATCCAAACCGCCTCGCTCAGCCACAGGTTTCCCTGCGATGCGAGCTCGTTCGTCCGGCGCTGGCCTACCGATTCGGTCCGGTTTTTCATGTCCGCCCAAGTTGATGTGTGCTCGATGGCGCTTGCGTCCACCAGGCTCTCGGCCGCCTTGCGGGCTTCTTCTTTTGTTTCGCGCACGCAAACCAGGTGACGGATCCCGAACTCGAGGGGCTGCGCCCGCGGAAACCGCTCCGAAAGCGACCGGCCTTCACGTATATCGGCCGCGATCACCTCGGGCTCGGCCGCGTACATCATGTGAACATCTCCAAAACGTGCCGCGACGCGCTTGCCTGGTTCCGAGCTCCCCGCCAGATAAATGGTGGGGTTCGGTTGGCTCACCCGGGGCGGATAGATGGTGGTGTCTTCGATGTCATGGTACTTCCCCTTGTAGGTGAGGGGACCCGGCTTCTCCCAGAGCTGTTTGACGATATCGAGAAACTCCTCGGTTCGCGCATAGCGCTCATCGTGGGCAAGATGGTCGCCATAGCGTTTCTGATCTACCGGAGTGCTTCCCGTCACTATATTGAGGGTCACCCGCCCTCCCGAGAGATGGTCCAGGCTGTTCGACTGCTGAGCGGCATAGATAGGGCCCGTGATTCCCGGCCGAAAGGCCACCAAGAACTTGATCTTGCGCGTAACCGGAAAAAGGGCAGACGCGACCGCCCACGCATCCACACAGTGGGTTCCGCAGGGGGCAAGGATATTTGCAAAGCCCGCCTCTTCGGCCGCCCGGGTCACACGGCCCAAGTATTCAAAGGTCGCAGGGCGCTCAGGAATTTTTTGGTTTACCTGCCAGCCGTCTCCGGCCCGATGCGAGGGAAGGGCCCAGATGTATTCTGTTACCATCCACCTACCTCCTCTGAAAAAAGCGTTGTCCTTTAATCAAATGCCCCCTCGAATACCTTGGCGCTCTCCTTGGCGATTAAATCCAAACACTTCACCTTGGTTTCCATGAATAGTTGAGAGGTCAGCATCGCCCGGATGCGAGGGCGCTGAAGGGGCACTTTGATTTCCTGGATGATTCTTCCCGGTTGCACCCCCATCACGAGGATCCTGTCCGCCATTAAAATCGCTTCATCCACATCATGGGTGATGAAGAGCATGCTCATTTGATGTTCTTCCCAGAGCCTGAGGAGCCATTCCTGCATCAGCAGGCGCGTTTGAGCATCGAGAGAAGCGAAGGGTTCGTCCATAAGGAGGATCTCTGGGTTGTTGATGAGAACGCGGGCGATCGAGACGCGCTGGCGCATCCCCCCCGACAGCTCATCCGGATGGTGGTGTTCAAACCCTGTAAGACCTACGCGTTTAACGAACTCATGTGCGCGCTCCAGGAAATCATTTCGGTGCATACCCTTAAGCTTGAGAGCAAATGCGATGTTCTCTTCCACAGTCAACCAGTGGAAGAGAAAATGCTCTTGAAAAACGACGCCCCGGTCCGGGCCGGGCTTGGTGATGGGGCGCCCTTCGATGAGCGCCATGCCCTCTGTGGGTTGGATGAACCCCGCGATGATATTCAGCGCAGTGGTTTTGCCGCAGCCGCTCGGGCCGAGGAGGGCGACGGTCTCCCGGTCCTCGATGTCGAATGAGACATCTTTCAGGGCCAAAGTCTCTCTTTCGCTTTTTGGATCGCTGAAGATCTGGGTTACTTTTTCGAGACGAATTTTCGCCGCCATTGATTGCTGTTCCCTTCATTGTCGCAGGACATCCTGCGATGATTTCCGAGATTGCCGGTTTGATATCGGTTCATATCGTGACTTATATATTTTCCCCGGCAAAGGGTACCGTTTATTCTCGTTATACCACGCGGTAATGAACGAACATCCGGCGGGAGAGGGTGTTCACCGTTCTATCGAGACAGAACCCCATTGCGCTGAGGGCGACGAACGCGACAAACATTCGTTCCGTCCGGGTGTAGATCTGAGCGTCCCAGATCATGAAACCGACCCCCGATTTCGCGGCGAGCATCTCCGCTGCCACAATGGTCATAAAAGCGTTGCTGAGGGCCACCTGTAGTCCGGTGACTATGTAGGGAACCGTCTCGGGAACGACCACCCGAAAAAGAACCTGTGTTCCGGTGGCGCCAAGGCACTGCGCCGCCTGTATGGCGCCTTGCCGCACCGAGGCGGCCCCCGCCATGGTGTTCACCACCACGATGAAAACCGCCGTGAAGAAAATCAAGTAGATTTTCGACTGTTCTCCGATACCGAACCAGATGATGAACAAAGTGACGAGGGTCACGGGGGGGACGAAGCGGAAATACTCAAGCACGGGCAGGGCGAGCGACCGCACCCATGGGATTCGCCCCATGATAATGCCGAGGAAAGCCCCGACGATCCCTCCTAAAGACCATCCCGAAAGAACCCGAAAAAGGCTCGCTGAGATGTTCATCGGCAACTCGCCGGTAATCGATATCTCGATTCCCTTGGTCAAGGTGGCCAGGGGGGTAGGAAGGAAAATCGGAGGAAAAATAAAAGTGAAGCCCCACCATGCCAGAAGCAAGGTGACGACGGAAAGAGCGTAAATCCCACTGTTACCTCCGAATCTCAACCTTCCATACCCCCCTGCCTATCCCATGCTAATACGGGAAATTTGTTACTTTCGAAGCGTCCACAGCCCGGAGGAATGTCGGATCAACGATGTTCCTCCAGTTTGGGATCGTCTTAATGTGGCCCAGCTTCTTTTTGAACTCGGATACCTCTTGGAGCGTGTCAAAATAGCTTTTGTCCATCCAGATCTTCAAATTGTAGTCGCCAAGCGAGGCTTTGGCGTCCGCCGCGGTGGACCGGGTGACCTTTTGGTACACGGCCGAGGCCGCCGCGCGATCCGTGTTGGCAAGATCCGTCGCTTCGATCAACGCGCGGAGGAACCGCTTCAGGGTTTCCGGCTTATCCTTCGCAAAGCCCCTTCGGACCGTAAGGTGGAAGTTGGGCTCGTAATCGGCGGCCGTGCTCGCTGCAAGGACATGAAATTTACCCGTTTTCAACTCCAACACCTTCCGGGGCCAAGGCTCCCAGAACCACAGGGCCTCAACGCCGCCCTTCGCCAGCGTGGGTACGGCCTCCGGAGGAGGAAGGTTTACATGATCAAGCTTCTTGTAGTCGATACCGCGATTCTGGAGAAACTTGATGAAACCGTACTCTCCACCGGTTCCGCCCATCCAAGTCACTTTTTTCCCGATCAATTGTTTGGGATTCGTGATCGACTTTACGGTAACCAGCTTCATGCTCTGGTTGCCTTGGGCCGTCGCAGCCACGATGATGGCGTCGATCCCCTTGGAGATGTTCGCGATGGTGGGCGGATCGCTCTGGAAGGAGATGTCGAGTTGGCCGCTTCCGATGGCCTTCAGGCCGACCAGTGCGGTGTGCCCCATGGTGTCGTTGGTCTTTTTAAGCCCGTGCTTTTTGAAAAGCCCCCTTTCCTTTGCCAACCAGTATGGGATTCCCAATGAGGTGGGCTCGGTAGAATATCGGACCACGCCATCGTCCGCCGCCGTAGCTTGCGGAATATTGGCCGAAAGGGCGAGGACCAGAACCGTGAAACCAATCATTCCCAGAATGAAACTCCTACCTTTTTTCATATTCCCTTCTCCTCTTTGCCGTAGAAACATCGCGGACCCCATAGGTCCGCGAAGAAAATTCGGCGCGCCGGTTGCGCCGATAGTGGAAAGCAAAAAACAAAATGCGTTTCATGGCCGGTGGGCAATCCATTGTCTCTAGACAGATTTAAAAGTTCCTCGAAAAGAAGCGCATTCCCTTTCACACCACCCGGTAATGGATGAGATATCGGGCGGTGAAATACCGGAACGCCCGGTCTGCCGATAATCCCATGAGGCCCAAGCCGAGGAAGCCGACAAAAACTTGATCGGTAAGCATAAGATTCCTCGCGGACCATACGAGGTAGCCCATTCCGGTGCGGGACGCGAGCATTTCCGCCGCGGCGATTACGATAAAAGCGTTTCCCATCGCCATTCGCATTCCCGTCACCATATACGGGACGGTCTCGGGAACCACCACTTTGAAGAGCACTTGATTCTCCGTCGCTCCCAGGCTCCGGGCGGCGCGAAGGATTCCCTCGGGGACGCTCAAGGTTCCTGCCATGGTGTTGATCACGATCGCGAAAAAAGTTGTATAGACTACGAGCATGATCTTCGATGCCTCGCCGAGCCCGAACCAAACGATGAAAAGGCCTACGAAGGATATGGGAGGAATGTAGCGAAGGCCTTGAATATAGGGTGTGGCGAAGGCGCGCACCGTGGGCAGCCAGCCCATGAGAAGACCCAGCGGAATTCCTATCGCGCTTCCCAGGAGCCAACCGCCTGTGATTCGGGCCAAGCTTGCGAGAATTGATTCGTGAAGAAAGCCGGATCCCGCCAGTTCAGCGGCCATCTCGAGGGTTTTCCAAGGGGAAGGAAGGAAGAGGGGATGGGTAAACCCCGAAAACAACCACCAGGTGCCGATGAAGATGCTAAAACCGAAAATCGAAAAAATGCCCGACCAGTATTTTACCAACATAGTCTTCCTCGGAACCCAGAGACTTTTACTGTCGTCACAGCACGAGAAAATTCAAAAACCTGATCGCGTTGGAGCCGAAAGCGAAACAGTTCGGTTTGTAATATAATTCGACTTTAATGCTTAATTTTCAAATATTTATTGGAACAGAAAAAATCTTTTTTTAAGTTGTTTTCCCATACTTAATTCTGATGAAACGGTATGGGAAACGCTTATTCGCCCCCGCGCCCATCCTAATTGATGGATACAGTATGGCTGAGTATTTGAATACTTTTAGTATATCAAATTTATCAAACTGGGAAAACTGGCTATTTTAAAGGTTTGCGCTGCATTAGACGGGTGGCGCATAACTCAGCGGACCAATGAATGGGCCGCCGCCGAGCACGTTTTAATTTCAATTTCATTTGGGGAGGGAATATGGAACCTTTCATGAATTTTGAGGGTCAGGGCGTAATCGTCACCGGTGGCGCGACCGGCGTGGGGGAGGCGAGTGCGCGCCTTTTTGCGAAGAGAGGTGCCTCCGTCGCCATTTTCGACATCAACGGGAAAGGCGCAGAGGGCGTCGCCTCCGACATCCGAAATGGCGGAGGAGATGCCCAGGCTTTTCAAGTCGACCTCACCGATATGGAAGGTACGCGGGCGGCCGTCGATGCGGTTAACAACCGCCATGGCCGCATTGATGTTCTGGCCCATGTCGCCGGCGGATTTCCCAAATATCTTGGCCTTCTCGAGTGTCCATTGGAAGACTGGGATTCAATGATGGCGAACAATTTGAAAACCATGTTCATTTTATTAAAGGCAACTGCTCCCTACATGATTGAAGCCAAGTACGGGCGCGTTGTCTGCTTTTCCAGCATGGCGGCCCGCAGTGCGGTTAACCCGAATCCGCCGCACTATACCGCGGCGAAGGCCGGCGTTCTCGGCCTGACACGCCAGGTGGCGGGAGAACTTGCCCCCCATGGGATCACCGTGAACGCCATCGCACCCGCCAACGTGGCCAGCCAGACTACCATGGCCATACGGAAAGAAGAGCGCATCCGCCACATCGAGAAAACGACCCCCGTCGGCCGCTTGTGCCAGCCGGAGGAAGTGGCCGCGGCGGTCATATTCCTTTGCAGCCGGGAGGCTGCCTACATCACAGGCGTCACCCTGGACGTAAACGGAGGCGCGACGATGATTTGATAAAATACCCTATGGCGGTATCTGCCCGGAATGATGCCTTCGTATGGTTTTGTCGCGGAATCTCCGGGGGGTGGTTGGGGAGGCAGCGGAGCGCCCGCCCGCGATTTGATGTTTTGAAATGCCGATCTATAATTGAGGACAATTTCCGAAAACTTGTCCAGATGAAAAATAGGGGGCCAGGGGGATGCGTTTCGCGGTAGACACCGGCGGCACCTTCACAGATTTGGTACTCGAAGACGAGTCGGGCATCCTTCATGTTTTTAAAGTGCCTACCACGCCCGAAGATCCCGTGGAAGGAATTCTCACCGCCGTCCGTTCAGCGGCAAAGGCCCTCTCCCTCTCTAGCAAAGGGCTTCTCTCCCAAGGCGACCTTTTCATTCACGGAACGACGCACGCCACCAACGCCATCGTGACGGGAAACACGGCTCGGACCGCTTTCCTCACTACGAAAGGCCACCCTGACATTCTCGTCCTTCGCGAGGGAGGACGCATCGAGCCCTTCAACTTTTTAATTCCCTTTCCCAAACCCTATATTCGCCGGTCGCTGACATTCGAGGTTCCCGAGCGCATAGGGTCTGACGGCAAGATTTACGAACCTCTGGAGGAAAAGGCCGTCATCGGCATTATCGACAGGCTTCGAGATCAGAATGTGGAGTCGGTTTCCGTCTGTCTGCTATGGTCCACCATGAACCCGGTCCACGAAGATCAAGTAGGCCGGCTGCTCGGTGAGCATCTGCCCGGTGTGCCCTACACCCTCTCTCATATTTTGAATCCCATCCTGCGCGAGTACCGGCGCGCTTCCTCCGCCTGCATCGATGCCTCTTTGAAACCACTCATGTCCCGCTACATCGGAAATCTCCAGAAGCGCTTGCAAAATGAGGGCTTTCGTGGCCGCCTTCTCATGCTGACCTCAAAAGGAGGGGTGATGGACGCCGAAGAGCTGGCGAAGGCCCCGATTCATTCGGTCGGCTCCGGCCCCTCGATGGCTCCCATTGCCGGCCGCCGCTACGCGAAGTCTGACGCCAAATCCAACACCGCCATCGTCGCGGACACGGGGGGAACCACCTACGATGTCAGCTTGGTTCGCAGGGGGGCCATTCCCATGACGCCCGAGACTTGGCTCGGCGAGCGCTACCGTGGGCACATCCTCGGTTTTCCGTCGGTGGACGTGAAAAGCATCGGCGCGGGAGGGGGGAGCATCGCCCGGGTGGACGAGGGGGGTCTTCTTCACGTCGGCCCCCAGAGCGCGGGGGCGGCCCCAGGCCCGGCTTGCTACGGGAAGGGAGGAGTGAAACCCACGGTGACAGACGCTTCCCTGGTGCTTGGGTACATCGATCCGGCGTTTTTCCTGGGCGGGGAAATGAAGCTGGAAATGAAACTTTCAGTTGATGCCATACAAAAGGAAATTGCCGCTCCCCTCGGTATCGGCCTCCAAGAGGCGGCCTCGGCCATCCTCCGCCTGGCTACCGAAAACATGGTGGGCGCCATTGAACAGATCACCATTCACCAGGGGATCGATCCGCGCGGGGCCGTGCTCGTCGGCGGAGGAGGGGCGGCGGGGCTTAATTCCGTGGCCATTGCCAGAAGGCTCGGATGCAAGACGGTCGTCATCCCCGAGATGGGCGCGGCGCTCTCCGCTGTGGGAGCGCTGATGTCGGATTTGCACGCCGACTACCGGTCCCTCTTCTTCACGGTTTCTGACGCATTCGATTTCGATGGAGCGAATGCTACGTTGAAAGACCTTAACGCAAAATGCGAGAGATTTATCGAGGGTCCGGGCGCCGGGGCGCTGGAGTCCTCGATCGAGTTCTTCGCCGAGGCACGCTACCGTCACCAAATTTGGGAGATCGATCTTCCGCTTAATGTCACCCGATTCAAGTCGAAAAGAGACGTGGCTCTCGCCCGCGAGGAGTTCGACCGCCTTCATGAGGAAATTTTCGCCTTCCGCGACCCCGGCTCGGAAGTTGAATTCGTAGGATGGCGGGCGACGGCGCGCTGCAGGCTTCGAGAAGGCGATCTCGGAAAACTGGGGAAGGACAAGACCTATAAGGCAAAGGTGGCTCCTTCCCGAAAGGCTTACTTTGATGGCAAGGGAATGCAGAAGACGAGGGTGGAGTTGTTCGAAACATTGAAAGTCAACGCTCCCTTGAAGGGTCCCGCCATTATCGAATCACCTTTCACGACTGTGGTAATTGAGCCGGGTGCAAAGGCGGTCCGGAAAAGAAGCGGAAGCCTGGTCATCGCGCCTTAGGGCTGAGGCACAGGAATCTTCCATGCAGTACGTTTTCGAATGGGAACGAACGATTGGCTGAAGGAAGGAATCTATGGCTAGGTTGAAAGTGAAGGCAAAAAAATTGCCGAGGGTGAAGAAAGAGGCGAGAAATCGCGCGAAGGCCAAAATGAAAGTGCAGGCCGGAAAAGCCAGCCGCAAAAAGCCTGGCAAAATGGATCCGGTTACCCTGGCCGTACTGAACAAAAGATTTGAGGCGGTCACCACAAAAATGGCCAACACCTTATTGCGGACCGGCCGCTCGGGCGTCCTCAATCTCGCAAGGGATTTTTCCACCAGCGTCGTCACCCGGGATTGCGAGCTCCTAACCGGGGCGGAGTCTCTGCCCATTCATCACCTGAGTGGCGCGGACCTGATGGCGCGCTCCATGATGGAACTCCATCCCAATCTGAAGCGTGGAGACGCATTCCTGCACAACTCTCCCTACCATGGGTGCTCTCACCCGGCGGATCACACAATCCTCGTACCGGTGATTGATAAAAGGGGGGTGCACCACTTCACCGTTTGGGTGAAGGCGCATCAGGCCGACTGCGGCAATGGCCAGCCGACCACGTACATGGGTCATGCCAGGGACGTTTACGAAGAGGGAGCGCTCATCTTTCCGGCGTACAAGGTCCAAGAGAACTACGAGGACATCCAGGACATAATCCGGCTATGCCGAATGCGCATCCGGGTGCCCGATCAATGGCATGGAGATTACCTGGCCATGATTGGCGCCGCGCGGATTGGCGAGCGCGAAGTCCTTGCCATGGCGGATGAATTCGGCTGGGAGACCCTTCATGCCTTCTCCCGGCAGTGGTTTGATTACAGCGAGAAACTCATGATCGCCGCCATCAGAAAGCTGCCGAGCGGGACCTCCACTGCCACCAGCGTCCATGACCCGGTGCCGGGTACCCCGCCGGGGGGGATACCGATAAAAGTTGAGGTCAAGATAGACATCAAAAAGGCCATCATCGAGGTGGACTTGCGCGACAACCCGGACGCCATGCCATGCGGGCTCAACCTAAGCGAAGCCTGCGCCCGCACCGGAGCGATGATCGGCGTCTTCAACAGCATCGACGACATTGTTCCCACCAACGCGGGCAGTTTCCGCCGCATCCGGGTCCACATCCGGGAAGGCTCGGTGGCGGGGGGTGGAAAACATCCCACGAGCATGTCGGTGGCGACCACCAACCTTGCGGACCGGGTGACGAACCCCGTCCAACGGGCGTTTTCCTTAATCCAGGACGGCATCGGACTGGCTGAAGCCGGACCCATATTCCCCGCTTCGATGGGCGTCATCTCGGGATTCGATCCCCGGAACGGCAACGAACCCTTCGTGAACCATCTCTTTCTCATGGTCACCGGGGGGGCGGGCGCGGGAAAAACGGACGCATGGCTCACCATCCTCCACGCGGGAAACTCCGGAATGTGCTTCGTCGACAGTATCGAGCTCGACGAGCTCCACTTTCCCATACTCATTAAGGCGCGCCGGCTCGTTCCCGATACCGAGGGCGCCGGCCGCAACACGGGGGCGCCCTCGGGCTACAGCGAGTACGGGCCGGTGGGTGGAGGCAAGTTGGAGGTGGTCTACGTGGCGGACGGGGCGATCAATAACGCCAAAGGCACGTTGGGCGGTCTCGATGGCGCCCCGTGCCGCAACTACCTCAAGAGAGTGAACGGAGAGCTGGAAGAGCTTCCGGCTTGCGCGGATATAATCCTCGAGCCGGAGGAAAATGTGGTTTCCTATTGTACGGGGGGAGGCGGGTACGGACCGCCGCATGAGCGTCTGGCCGAACAAGTCAAATACGATCTCGTCGAAGGTTGGATAACGAGAAAGCGCGCTTCGGAGGTATACGGCGTCATATTCGACGATGACCTGAATATCGATGAACCGGCGACCGGAGAGCGGCGCAGGACTCTCGCCGAAGCCGCGGCACGGGGCCGATAGCGGACCCTTCATCTCTCCAGCTACAGGAATTTAAATCGGAATTATGACCTTTACAAAGCAAACCGGAGGCCCCATATCAGGAGTATAAACAACGAAAGGGACCAGTCAATTAGATATACTAAAACGTGGCGTTCATGGAACCTTCCACCATATCTCCAAAGAGCATCTTTCTCGCTACTGCGATGAATTCTCCTTCCGCTGGGGGCAAAGGAAAGTGACGGACGGAAGAAAGAGCGGTTGCGGCGATTAAGGGCGCGGATGGGAAACGGTTGATCTATCGGAAGAGGACATAGCTCATGGGAAAAACAAGAAGCTGCGGAGTAAATAGAACGGAATGGTAAACCGACCTCACAACAAGTACTGCGCGCTGGCGGCCCTGCGCAACGAGAGCGATGTGGAGCAGTTTTTCGTCCTGCCTCTGTTGGCCGACTTGGGTTATGGCCCAGACTACTTAGAGACGAAGACTGCGATTCCGGAACTCAGTGTCGGCGAGGGGAAAAAGAAGAAATCCTACATTCCAGATTATCTCGCCTATACCGTTCGGGGCAGGATAAAGCCTGTTCTTATTGTAGATGCAAAACATCCAAATGAATCAGCCGAGGAGGGTGTGACCGATGCTCAGCTTTACGCCTCGGTTATCCGGCGGCGAATGGCCGCTCCGAAACCAGATCAGTATTGCATAGGCGTAAATGGGCATCGGGTCATCGTGAAGCATTACGATAGTAACGTAGCCATCTACTCGCTGTCGTTCGCGGACTTTGTTGATGGTAATCCAATGTTTACGTCCTTTCGCTTAACTCTCAGTCGGGAGGCGCTTTCGGTAACCTCAACGGGCAGTAAGCCGAAGGCCCCGTTTGAATTTCGGTCCGTGGCTCCCGTTGAGCTTCCAGCAATATTCAAAGTCTCCCATCGCTCCATTTGGAAAGCGGAGAAGCGCAGTCCCGCATCGGCCTTCTATGAATTCTCAAAGCTCATGTTTGTGAAAATTGACGAAGACCGCCGTTTGCATGAGTATCTTGCCAACAACAAGATTGATACGTCTTCCGACACCGTCCCAAGGGACGCTGTGCGTTTTTCGACTAATTGGATTGAGCAGATGGAAACGAGCGCCGACAATCCAATTGACACGATCCTGTTCGCACAATTAGCCCGTAACTTAGAAGCGCAGATTGCCAAAAAAGAAAAAAAGAGAATCTTCGAACAAAACGAGGGCATAAAGCTCGCCTCTGCTACAATCAAGGACACCGTTGAGTTCCTGCAACATCTCGATCTCTATACACTAGACGAAGACCTGAATGGTCGTCTTTTTGAGACATTTTTAACGGCGACCATGCGGGGCGAAGCCCTTGGACAGTTCTTCACGCCACGCTCCGTCGTGAAGTTTATGGTCAAGATGGCAAGACTTAGAGCTACCTCAGAAGTCATGGATTCAGTGCTGGACGGCTGTTGTGGGACTGGCGGATTCTTGATTGAAGCAATGGCCGATATGAGTGCAACGATCACCGAGAATAAAGCGTTCACCAGCCACGAACGTGAAGTTTTCCTTCGTCGGCTTCAGCAAGAAACGCTTTGGGGTATTGATGCAGGAAAAGACCCAGAGATGGCGCGCGTTGCTCGGCTGAACATGCTGCTGCACAAGGACGGTGGTAGTCGTATCTATTTCGCAGGCACCCTTGACAAGCAACTCCGGTATGAAAAGGGCCTGCCTTTAGCTACGCGTTTGGGAATTGCCGAATTGCGATCCGATCTCGTAGACAGAAAAAAGAAATTTTGTTGTGTGCTGAGCAATCCGCCATTTGCTATGACATATGAGCGCAAGAAACCAAATGAGCTCATTGTGCTCCGAGACTATACCCTAGCTGTGGACGAAAAAGGCAAGCCGCGTGCTTCGCTTCGGTCGTCTGTGATGTTCCTTGAGCGTTATTGGGATCTTTTGAACGATAGCAAATCCAAACTCGGTGCCGGGCGGCTAATAACGGTCATGGACGAAAGTGTACTGAACACACTCACGGCCAAGAGGTTCCGAGTGTACTTATTGCGGAAGTTCATCCTAAGGGCAGTCATCTCGCTTCCGAAAAATACCTTTGTCAAGGCGCAAGGTTCGGTCAAGACGTCCGTTTTGTATCTCCGAAAGAAGACCGCCGAATCGGAACAGCAACCGCACGTCTTTATGTCTATTTGCAACAACGTGGGGCACAGTGATTCAGGCAAGGAGCGCCCGCACCTGAACGAATTGCCGGATGTGTTGGAAAAGTTTCGGTATTTCGAGGAACACGGCAAGTTGGCGTCTGCCTCAACCGCAGGTGCCTTTCTTGTTTCTGATTTACTAGCGAAGAATCTGACCATTCGCCTTGATGCCCAAATTTTTGATCCTCACTATTTTGCGACTATGGATACACTAGACAAAGTGGCCGCAGCAAAGGGATGGAAAATCGAGTCGCTTGGAAAATTGCTACAAAATAAAATTGCCGGAGGCGCAACGCCGCGCGGCGCTTCATACCCCGACGAAGGCCCGAAATTCATCCGTGTTCAAAATGTGCGTCCGTACCGACTTGAGTGGAACCCGGACGATCCGTGCATCGATACCAGGACCCATGAGAAAGCCCTGAAACGGTCACAACTCAACGAAGATGATGTTGTTCTTACGATTACAGGTACCTACGGCATTGCTGCGGTTGTACCACCAAATTTCGGGCCAGCAAATATTAATCAGCACTCAATAAAGATTCAGGTAAACAAAGAAAAAATCATCCCAGAATACCTTTGTGTTTTTTTAAATTCCGCTCTCCGCCGACCGCAATTTGACCGCGCCGTGACCGGCTCCTCGCGATTCGCGCTCGACTATCCAGCTATACGAAGCCTCCGAATTCCTTCCCCCCCCCCCCCCCCCGATAAAATGGAGCAACGCAAAATTGCTAACGATATTATACAACGTCTTACCGAGTCTTCCGAACTTCGCAGAAAGGCAGATGCCATCAGCGAATTGCTGCCGAAGAAATTGGGAGAATGACTTTTTACGCAACCGGAGTGAAGATGTTGAAATCTAAACCACAGCCCAAGTCCGACCGCCTCAAGCCGATCTCCCTCTGGCCCCTGACCCCCAAGAAGGCACTGCGACTCTTCATGCAAGTGGACCCCTAGAAGGCCATGGCGGCGGAGAAAGAGGAAAAAGAGCGGCGGCGAGTGGGAAAGGGTGCTTTGTAAAAGTCATAATTCCGATTTAAATTCATTCTTCAAAAAGGGGTGTGTGATGAGGCTCAAGGACAAAGTGGCCATCGTGACTGGAGGATCGCAGGGGATCGGCCAGGCCATATGTGAGGCTTTCAGCCGCGAGGGCGCGAAGGTCGCCGTCGTGAACCACAGAAATCCGGAGCGGGGCGAGGATGTTGCAAATAAGATCGGGGAGACCGGCGGGACCGCCAAGGCCTTCCGGTGTGACGTCTCGAATAAGGCGGATGTCAATTCGCTGATAAAGAATGTCACCAGCGAGTTCAGCACCGTGGACATCCTTGTCGCGAATGCCGGAATTATGATCAACAAGGAAATTGAGAGGTATTCCGAGGAGGAGTGGGATACCGTCATAAACGTTAACTTGAAGGGTTCTTTCCTGACCGCGCAGGCGGTAGTTCCCATCATGAAGAAAAAGAATTACGGCAAAATTATCTTTGTCTCCTCCATCGCCGGAACGCATGCTTTTCCCAACGCGGTTCCCTATTGCGCCAGCAAGGGGGGCGTTCACATGATTACCCGGGCCCTCGCGGCAGAGATTTCCAAGTTTGGCATAAACGTGAATTCCATCTCCCCGGGAAACACGGCTACCCCGCTCAATCAGCACCTCCAGGATGATCCCGATTTCGTGAAGCTCATGGCGAGCTACACCCCTACGGGCCGCGCTTACATTTCCACCGAGGAGATGGCCGGTGCAGCTGTTTTCCTGGCCTCAGAGGACGCAAGCGCCGTTCACGGCCATGATCTCATTGTGGATGACGGCTGGTGTGCCATTTAAGCCGCGGACCCCGGGCAGGAAGTTCCGGGTTCCTTTTGCTCCCCCTCCCGCCGGGAAGGGTGGGGGGAGGGAAGGGTGGGGGGAGGGAAGACTTCCAGTCGGGTTCCACCTCCCCGGCCCTTTTCCAGAGGGGCGGAGACTTCCCATATCAACGCGCCTCGACAAGAGACCCCCGATTTTAATCAGAACCTTGTATCAATTCCGGATAAAGAAATCCCCGGTCCGGGGGAATTCACACATCCCGGGCCGGGGATTTCAATCACAAATATTCAGTGAATCGAATCAAGCGCCCCCGCCTAATTGCTCGGGCCAGGAACGAATTCGTTCGTGTAGTACTTGCTCGGCGGAAGTGGACTTTTGATCACATCCGTCTTGAGCAGGACTTCTTCCGTGTCCTTCCAATCCTTCTCGGCCATCCAGCCCAGGGGTTTGCCCCAGGTGTTATCGCTCTTCAGCAGCTCCAGCGTTCCCACGAACTGGAGCTTCACCGATTCTCTGCGTTTATCGTTTCCGGGGGAGTGCTTGAGGGCGATGTCCACGGCCTCATCCACGTTCACCGCCGCCTCTTTCCAGGCTTTCTGGGTGGCGCGCAGGAATTTCCGGATAAGATCGGGCTTGTTCTTGAGGGTGTCGTTGTGGACGAGGATCCCCTGGCCCATCGGCTTTACGCCCCAGTCGGTGAACATGAGGAAGTGGATGGGTTTTCCTTTTCCGGCTTTTGCCGCGGCGACGAAGTCGTTCGGAGAGCCGGTTGTGATACTCATGATGGTATCCACGTTTCCATTCGCGAAGGTGGTGTTCCGGGTCCGGCCGCCGACGATGTTCATCTTCACGCTATTAACGGGGACGTTGTTAATCTTGAGCCAGAGCTTGAGGATCGAAAGGTGACTTCCCACCGAGGCGAGGGACTTGCCCGACAGATCCGAAGGCTTGCGGACGGCGTTGTCCTCGAAGGAGACGATCGCCCAGGCACTCTTTCCCTGGACCGAGTAGACAGCCTTAACGGGCATGCCCTTCGCGATCCCCTTGGCCAAAGCCAGATAATCGGCGAAGCCGAAGGTGTCGCGGTTGGCCGCGAGGGCGGCAATCGTTTTGCCGGAGCCGGCCCCCTCGCTGATTTTGAGGTCGATGCCCTCTTTGGCGTAGCAACCTTTCTCTTTCGCCCAATAGAAAGGAGTGTGGTAGCCGGTGAGCTTCCATTCCAGCCGGAGGGTGGCTTTTTCGGCGGCGGCGGCTTGCCCGGCCCAGCCGACGAAGAGGAGCATCGCCAGTGCAAGGCATGCCCAGCCCAATTTTTTGTAACTGTACATCGGCTTGTGTTCCATTAAGATTCCTCCTTTTTTGTGCGGCCTATCTCTCGTGACCGCAACGATGGAACTTGCATCCCTGAACCGAATGGACAACGAAACGCAGAGAATTCCTTTCTGGTGGATAATTTTATATGTACCGGTCTTTTATCGGATTATAAAATCATGCCACATCAGCCGGGTGGCCCGATACTCCGGATGGGGTTTTTTGGGGGTCTGGCCAGAATCGAATCGGGCCTGAGGGCCGGGCGCCCGTTTCCTGGATATTTTTAGCCAGGGAAGCCGGTATTGGTGCGGGATGGGCGGGATTTGCTATGATTTTCCCATGCAAAATACCCTTGAGGGGGGACTCGTAGCTTTCCGATGTGCCGCGGAGTGTTTCTTGGGTTCGGTTATGGGGACTCCCCCCCCTCCCCGATTTGAGGCACCTCCCGCCTTTCACCCGGGGTTTCCCCAAGAGTTGCGGGAGTATACGCTGGCCGCCCGTAGGCAAGATGGCTTCCGGGGCAATCGTTCATGGCGTGACAAATTCATTCAGAAAGGCGGAATCCATGGTCCAAGAATTTGGCAGGGGAGTCAGCAAAGAGGAAATTGAGACGAGAGTCGCCCGCGCCCGTGGCCTTATGAAAGAACAAGGGCTTGACCTTCTATTGGTGATCGGGCGCTCGTTCTATGACCGGATGGGAAGCCTCACTTATATGACGAATCACTTCCCCCCCTTTCCGGCAGGGGCTTTCAGTGAAACGGTCCGGGGGATGGGTCACGGTCTTCTCGTCCTTCCTCTGGACGAGCCTCCCGTCCTCTTAGTCGATCACCGGAATTTTCGGCGCGAGATGGTACACATCGAAGACGTTCGGCCGGAGCCAAATATCTCACAGGAGGCCGTGAATCAAATAAATGTGCTCGGCGCCGGGAAGGGCCATATTGGGATCTCCGGTGAAGACATCATGCCCGCCACCATGTATTTGGATATTACGCGCGCGATCCCGGAGGCGGAGTTCGCGAATGCGAATGCGATTGTTGATGGTCTTCGTGCCCGGAAGAGCCAGGTTGAAGTCGAGTACCTTCGAGAAGCGGCGCTTATCTCCGCCGCCGGCTACGAGGCTATTTTCGCCGCCCTAAAGCCGGGGGTGCGCGAGTGCGACCTCGCGGCTGAGGGTCATGCTGCCGGGATGCGGGCAGGGGCGGATTTTGTCCGCTACGTCCGGGTTCACAGCGGGCCCTGGCGGAGTTGGGGGTCCCGGTGGCCCCAGGCCACCCAAAGGCGCGTCGAAGCCGGAGAATTCATCCGCTTTGATTTTGTGGGGGCTTTCGAGGGCTACGGGTTCGACGTGAACCGGACGGCGGTGGTCCCGGGGAAAAAGCTCGAGCCGAAGGTCGAGGCGATGCTGGATCTAAGCGCAGCGGCCACGGAGGCATCTTTGGATGCGCTTAAGGATGGCGTTACAGCGGCGGAGGTTCATGAAGCCGCGCGAAAGTTTCTCGACGCCGAGGGGAACGGCGCGGGGCAATACCTTCTTCCCATGGCGGGCCACGGCATCGGGCTGGAAACCGTGGAGGCGCCACTGCTCCAGCCGGGAGCGGATGCGGTCATCGAAGAGGGAACGGTGCTTTGCGTGGAGCCAAATTTCGAACTCCCCGGCCTCGGCGGAGGCGTTGTCGAGGAGATGGCGATCGTCCAAAAGGACGGCTACGAGCTTCTTACCACCACCGCGACGAGGCCCTGGAAGGATTTGTAGGCGCAGGGGATCAATCGGTGGACGTTCGGTAGAGCGCCCGCCCGATCGCCAGCACCTTTTCCTCTGGATTCACCACAGTGATATCCGCGACTGAAAGGCTTCTTCCTTTCTTCACCACTGTCGCGCGGGCGACGAGGTCTTCCCCGGATTTTCCGGCCCGCAAGTAATCCACGCGCATGTCGATTGTGGGCCATGTGCGCCCGAATACCGTCCCGATCGCGTAGTCTCCTGCCACGTCGATGAGTGCGGCGATGGCCCCTCCGTGGATATACCCTTTATTGGTCATGATCGACTCTTGGTTGGGCATCAGAACGTGGACGTATCCTTCTCCCGCCTTCTTGATTTCAAGTCCGAGTAGTTTGTGGAAGGAGCTGAGGAGGATCTCCTCTCTCATTTTATCTGGGAAGGATTTTGGGTCGCTCATGGCCGGATCAAAACCTTCCCAATTACTTCCCGGTCCTCCAGGAGCCGGTGGCCCTCGGCGGTTTCCTCCAAGGGAAGGACCTTGTCAATGACGGCGAGAAGCTTTTTCTGCCGGACGAGCTCCACCAGTTCCAGAAGGCCGTCGCGCGTCCAACCATTCGAGCCGATGATATTTAACTCTCTCACCCATATGAAGCGGATATCGGTCTTCGGGTCGAAACCCGCCGTCGCGCCGCAGGTAACGATTTTTCCGCCCTTGCGCATCGCCTTCATGCTCTTTACCCAGGTGTCGCCCCCCGTGTAATTGACGATAATGTCGGCGCCCGCCCCGTCGGTGTGGTCCCGGATGAAGCGGTGCCAATCCGGAATCTCGCTGTAATTCAAGAGAACGTCCGCCCCCAGTTCCTTCAATTTGTCCAGCTTTTCCGCCGAGGAGCTCGCCGCGATCACTTCGGCGCCCGCCATCTTGCATATTTGAACACAGGCGACCCCCACGCCGCCGCTCGCGCCGAGAATGAGCACCCGATCGCCCTGGCGGACACGGGCCCGGGTCATCATCATTTTCCAGGCGGTGCCGTAGGCAATGGGCAGTGACGCCGCCTGGTCGAAGGTCACATCGCCGGGAAGGGGAATCGCGTTCTCGGCCGGAATCTTCGCGTATTCGCAAAGCCCCCCCCAGGCGGTTTCTCCGAAGGTGAAGTGCTTGCCGTTTCGGACGAAGTGGGGATCGAGCAGGACGCGATCTCCAACCTGAATATTTTCTACATTTTTGCCTATCTGACTCACTACGCCCGCCACGTCTCCGCCGGCGATGTGGGGGAGGGGTATGGGCAGGCCGGGCATGCCGAGCCGGCAGAATACGTCTAGGTGATTGAGGCAGCAGGCCTTCACCTCGACCTGGATTTCATCGTCTTCTATCGCCGGGACGGAGATTTTCTCGATGCGGAGAACCTCCCTCCCGCCGTGTTCGTGATGAATCGCCGCACGCATTTGGCCCATGGTTTCTCCTAAAACTTCTTTTCGCCACTAAGGCTTGGCCGGAGGGTTCGTGAAATTAGACTTATCCCTTTGAAATCAAGGAAGACATCAGGTGGTCTCTTGGGCTTTGGCCGTGTTAGAGAAAAACTTCCGTCTCGATCTTCCCCGGATGAGTCGCGCCAGACGGGGGTCCAAGGCGTCGCGCAGACCTTCACCCATGAAATTGAAAGCGAGCACGAGTAGAACCATTCCGATGCCCGGGATGAGGGTCAGGTAAGCGTCGGACTGCATGTATTCATACGTTTCGTAAATCATCGAACCCCAGCTCGGTGTTGGCGGCTGAATCCCGATGCCCAAAAAACTCAGCACCGACTCGGCGATGATCACCCGGCTGATCTTCATGGTCGCTGCCACCATCACAACGCTGATGAGATTGGGGATGAAGTGCCGCTGGAAAATTCGCCATACCGGAAGACCCACCGAATGGGCCGATTCGACAAATTCCTTCTCCCGCAATCGGAGGGTTTCCGCCCGTACGATGCGGGTGCCCTCCGGCCAGCCGGTGATGGTGAGCGCGATGAGGATGTTAAACAAGCTGGGGCCCAGCGTGGCCACGATTAAGATGGCGAAAAACAACGGCGGAAAAGCAAAGGTTACGTCCGCCGCACGGAGGATGATTGTATCGGAGATCCCGCCGTAGTATCCCGCGGTCAACCCCAACGCCAGGGCGAGGGAAAATTCCAGCGTCACGACCGATACGCCCACGAAAATGGAAACCCGCGCGCCGTGGAACATCCGGCTCAACATATCCCGCCCCAGCAGATCCGTGCCCAGGAAATGCTCCAAGCCGGGGGTCTCCTTGACGCGGTCCAGGTTCTGCGCTGCGTAGTGAAAGGGGGATATGAAATCGGCGAATATGGCGATAATTATGAAGAATAAAATGACACCCGAGCTGATCATGAATTTCGGGCTGTTTTTTAAGGTGGCCCAAGCAATATCGAAAGTGCTCTGGCTTTCGTCAATTTTATCAATATCTTGTTGGCCGGTTTTTATTTTGGAAGAAACAGGTTCGATTTTCATTTCCGGGTCCTCGTTCTATTCGTAACGAATGCGCGGATCCAGAAACGCGTAGGAGATATCGACGATGAGGTTCACTGTCATGAAAATTACTACCATGAACATAATGATCCCTTGGAAGACGGGATAATCTCTTTGAAAGATAGCCATAACCGCCATTCTTCCAAGCCCGGGTATGTTGAAGATTGTTTCGACCACGAAGTTTCCCGCAAGGAGAAACCCGAGAGAAGTGCCGATGATGGTCACCACCGGAATGAGGGCGTTCTTCAGGGCGTGGCGAAGGTTGATGGATCGCTCTGTGCAACCCTTTGCCCTTGCGGCGTTGATGTATTCCTTGTCCAGGACCTCGAGCAGGGCAGAGCGCGTGAGCCGTGCGAGTAAGGCAGCGGTGCTCGCTCCCAGTACCACGGTGGGGAGGGGGTAATGCTCCCAGGCACCCCAACCTGCTACCGGAAGAATGCCCAATGAGAGGGAGAAGACGAGTACCATGACGGGGGCAAAAACGTACCGGGGAAGGGAAACCCCGAGAATGGTTCCGAACAGGGCGGCGCCGTCGAGCCAGGTTCCCCACATCAGGGCCGAAATGATGCCGAGCCCCACCCCCGTGATTACGGCGAAGATGACGGATGCGCTCGCCAGCTGAACGGATATGGGGAATCCCTCTGCGATCATCTCCGAGACGGGCCTGCCCGCCTGGAAAAAGGAAACCCCCATGTTCCCCCGAAGAGCCTGGGATATCCAATATCCGTACTGGACCATCACGGACTTATCCAGGCCGTAATCAGCTTTGATCTTTAGGATTTCTTCCTCGTCCATCGTTTCCTCGGAAAGGAGGATGTCGATGGGGTCTCCGGGCGCAGCATGGCCAAGAACGAAAACGATTAAGGAAACGGCGAGCAGAATGGGTAAGAACAGCAAAATTCGCCGAGCTACGAATTGGGTCATGGCATCAAGTGGAAAATCCGATCCTGCGGATTACGCACGCGGGCGGGAAGGGAATCCCTCCCCGCCCGCGCAACGGTGAACGGCTAAATGGAAATCTTTCTTAGTTCGTCACCCTCCCGTTCCAGAGTGACGTAAACCCGTTTCCGACCGGCGTCCATTCCACATCCTTCACCCGGGATTTTACCAGAAGGAGGAAGACGTCGTACCAGATGGGAATGATGGCGGCCTGCTCGATGGAGCGCTTCTCGGCCTCGAGGAACCGCTTCATTCTCAGGTCATCGTCCACCGTAGCCACGGCCTTCGCGACGAGTTCGTCGAACTTCTTATCGGCGTAGTTCCAGCGGTTGCGCTTGGCGCCCGTGATCATGATGCCCTCGAGGTGATACGAGGGATCGAGGAACGAAGCGGTCCAGCAGTTAATGAAGAACGCGTGAATGTTCTTCTTGTTGATTTCGCGGATGTAGACCCCCTGCTCCATGGGCTTCACCCGGACATTTACGCCCAGGTTCTTGTTCATCATTCCCGCCGCGGCCTCCAAGGCCCGGACGTAATGGCGCTGGGAGCGCGAAATGAGGGTAAGCGCCGGGAAGCCTTTTCCGCCTGGATAACCGGCCTCGGCGAGAAGTTTTTTCGCTTTTTCCGGATCGTACGCGTAACCCTTAAGGTTGGTTTCCCGTCCATAAGAGATTGGCGGCTGGATGCTGCGGCCCGATGCGACTACCCCTTCGAGGGCCACCTCGACAATTTTCTGAGTGTCGATGGCATGGGTGAAAGCCTTCCGGATCCGAATGTCGTTCCACTGCGGGAGCACTTTGTAGTTCATGGCGATGATGCAGGACCTGCTCCTGGGAACGACTTTCATCTCTTTTGAAAGCTTGGCACTCTTCCGAATCCGGGGGATCTGGCTATACGGCGGGGTGATGACATCCAACTCGTTGTTCTCGTACTGGGACATCGCCGTGACAAAATTTTCCACGACGACCAGCTCCACGCCCGGTAGTTTTGATTTGCCTCGCCAGTAATCCTTAAAAGGTTCAAATACATATTTGAAATTCCGGCGGCCGGATACCGGCTTGAAGGCTCCCGAACCCACACCTTTTGATAAAGCGATTTTCAAGCTGATCCGCTCTTTCATATTGGAGATGCTGGCGGGATTCATGATGGCCAACCGCGTCGCGGCAGACTGCTTGATGAAGGCGGGGTGGGGTTTCGAAAAGGTGACGCGGAAGGTGTACTTGTCCAGTACTTCGACCCCCTTGAGCTCCTTCGCCTGCCCTTTTCGGTACGCTTCGGAGCCCACGATGGTCTTGATGTAACCGACGCCGGTTGCGCCCTTGATTGTCGAGGCGCGCTCGAGGTTGAACTTGATATCCTTGGCCGTCATTTCGCGACCGTCATGAAATTTGACGCCCTTGCGGAGGGTGAAGGTCTGCACCTTGGCGTCCGGCGAGATCTTGAAGCTTTCCACCAGCATGGGCACCAGCTTGCCCTGCCCGTTGTAGCGGAAAAGGTTGTCGTAAACTTGATTGATGAACATGCTTGCGTTCAGATCGCTGGCGGAGTGCGGGTCGAAGGAAAACGGGTCGGCGAACATCGCCAACCGCATATTCTTCGCCGCTTGCGCGGGAGCCGCCAAGGCGAACGGCATGAAGGATAGGGCTAGGATTAACACAATGAGGGAAATTCCCCTCATTCGCTTCTTGAAGACGGGCATGACAATTCCTCCTTGATGGGTTTACCCAGATTGCAAATTTGCACTTTTGCTTTAGGACCGATCTATTTCCTCTGGACATGTATATTGTTTCTGGGCTTATTGAATCTTATCGAAATTCCCTTTCGCTTTGCAACTTGCCGCGAAAAGGGTTTCCGTACAAGCATTTCCACAGATGGATGAGGGATGTTTGGTCCGCTCGTCCGGAAAAGGGTGCCCCGAAAGGGATCACAATCTTGGCGTTGTTGAGGGGGGTGATTCCCGATCGGGGGCCAATCCGGGCGCGGGTTGAATGTCCCGCCAATCTGCTGCATATTCGTTGAAACTACAAGAATCAGTCTCTTTGCGAGACCGGGCCAGGAAGCACTGAAAGTTTCCCTCTCGGCGGGGCGGCGGAAGAGCAATTGCGTCATCTTTGCCATATGAATTGACGGAGGTATTTCATGTCTCATGGATCTTCGCAAACCATAAAAATGCCTTACGGTTGGGGACGGGCCCCCTTTGATGTGGAGGCGCGAAAAAAGTGGGGGCAAATCCCTTTTCCCGTCGAGGAGTATGAGGGACGGATCGGACAGTTGCGCGACCGAATGAAAGAGAAAGACTTGGGTGGCTTTATCGTCCACGGAGGCAAAACCGACGCGGCGGCCATTCGCTATCTTTCCAATTTCGAGGACTTCTACAACGGCGACAGTCTTGTATTCATCCCTCTGGAAGGGGAGATCGCCTTCGTCACCAACTCTATCATGCACGGCGAGCCCATCCACTCCGGCATCCAGAACTGCTGGATCCCTGACGCCCGGCCCGCGGCCCATCCCCGAACGGCGACCGCGACAACGATCTACGATCACCTGGAAGACATCATGCGCGAGCGGGGCGTGCAAAAGGGGAGGGTGGGCCTCTCGGGCGATGCCGTGATGTCCCACGCTCCCTCCTTCCAGAGGATCGCGCCCGGGTGTGAATTCGTCGAGGCGCAGGATATCCTTCCCGAGCTCATGACCATCAAGTCGCTGGCCGAGGTGGAGGTCATGCGAAAGAGCGCGCACATCCTCGACGCGGCCCTCGCCGCCGTAATGGAGAACGCGAAGGAGGGGATCACCGAGAACGAGCTGTGCGGTCTCGCCATGGAGGCGTTCTTCCGGGCCGGAGGGACCAACGCCTCCCTTCCCTTGGCCTTGGGCTCTGGCCCGCGGGCCGGCCTCAAGCACGCCCCCCCCACCGACCGGAAGCTTCAGAAAGGGGAAATCGTTTTTACCGACCAGCTCGGCTATTACATGGGGTATGCCAACGACGCTTCTCGGGGAAGGGTGGTGGGCCAGCCCAACAAGGAGCAAAAAGATTTTCTCGAGGCCCAGATGACGATCATCGAGCGCTGCATGGCCGCGATGCGGCCCGGCGTGCGCATCAAAGACATCGGGAAGATCGCCGCCGAAACGGCCAAAGAGCTCGAGGTGGAGCAGTGGTTCTATTTCCGGGGCCACGGGATCGGAACCCTCAGCCACGTCCCGCCCTCGGTGAACCCGGAGAACGAAGTGGCCCTTGAGGAAAATATGGTAATCGCCTTCGAGCCCATGCTGGTTCAGTACGAATTCGGCACCGCGGTCGTTGAAAATACCATTTGGATCACGAAGGACGGCGTCGATATCCTCAACGAGTGCCCTTGGAGATGGTGGGATTAATCCATCGGCCTTGCCCTTTATGTGTGCAGTAAAATCAAGGCCGGGCTTTTGATTTCTTTAAAAGCGGGATCCTGCCCTTTTTCCTGCGCCGGCGATATTTTCGCCGCTTTTCGCTGCGTTTCGGAGCGGACGGGCCCGGCCCACCCGGAAGAACAGGAGCGACTATGGCTCACCGCGTTCTCGCAATCGACACGCGATATTTGAATCCGATCTGGGGAGAGCTTGTGCTCGAGTTCATGGGGGAGGGGTACGAGCTCGTCCTGCCTGAGCCTTTCGAATATGAGGAGTTCGAAAAGGAGGCGGCCACCGCCAGCGCCATCATCACCGGCCGCGCGCCCGTCACAGCCGAGTTGATCGCCGCCGCACCAAATCTGAAAGCCATCGGAAGGGGAGGGATCGGGCTGGATACAATAGATGTCGAGGCCGCGACGGCGGCCGGTGTGGCCGTCGTCAATGCTCCGACCCGCGTCCTGGGAGTCGCTTTGGCGGAGCACGCCTTCACCTTCATGCTCACCCTTTCGCGCCGCCCATGGCTCTGGTGGGACAAGCCCGTTCCGCACAACATGCTCGATGGCACCACCCTCGGGATTGTGGGGCTGGGAACCATCGGCCGGGAGGTGGCCAGCAGGGGCGCTGCCTTTGGAATGGATGTCCTCGCGCACACCCGCACCAGGGGAAAATTCCAGCCGGAGGGGTACACGGTCGAGGAGACGGACACCTTGAACGAGCTGCTGCCGCGGGTGGATTACCTTGTATTGTCCCTTCCGTTCACGGAGGAGACCCGTCACTACATCGGGGCGAAGGAGCTGTCCTCCATGAAGAAGGAATCGTTCCTCATCAATGTCGCGCGCGGCGGCCTTGTCGACACCGACGCATTGGTTGCTTCGCTTCGAGAGGGGCACACCGCGGGCGCCGGACTCGATGTAACCGTGCCGGAGCCCCTCCCCGATGCGCACCCCCTGAGGCAGATGCCCAACGCCATGATCTCCCCCCACATCGGGGGCATCACGAACCGGACCCTGCGGGCCACCGCGGAGACCATGTGCCGGAACGTCCGGATGGCCGTCGAGGGCAAGCGGCCCGATACGGTTGTCAACGCCGAGATCTACGATTCATAGCGATTCGCGGAAGATTTTTCACGGGAGGGAAGGATAATCGTAATCGAATTTTCCGACATTTGGGATTTCCACACCGATCTCCGGCACGTGATGGTGGACCCCCCTGACGCGCCCCACTTCCTGGATCAGCTGGACCTTCCCACGGCGAGAAAGTTGGGCGGGTTTTTTACCGCCACCTGGCGCTTGGTGGTGGCGCCGCAGGCCGAGCAAATCGATTTACTGAAAGAGCATATGGCCGTAATCAAAGGAGGTGAAGGGCTCACCCTCGTTCGCTCTGCCGCCGACATCGAGGGAGTCGGCAGGCAGGTTCTCCACGCCGAGGGCATCTACTTCATCGAAACGGAAAAGGATTTGGATTTCCTCGATTGGCTCTGGGAGGAGGGCTTCCGGAGCCTCGGCCCGCTCTACAACGAGGACAACGCCCTCGGCGGAGGAGGAAAGGGAGACCCCGGCCGCGGGTTTACCCCCCTGGGCCGCGACCTGGCCCTGAGGGCTTGGGCGAAGGGTTTTTTGATCGATAGCGCCCACATGAACCACAAAACCCTGGAAGACCTCATCGACCTGGCCCTCGCGACGGGAAACACGGTCCACTACACCCACGGGCATCTGGACGCCCCCCTGCGGCCCGAACTCGGCCAACGGGGGATACCAAGAGAGTTGGTACGTAAATTCTTTGAAACGGGCGGCCTGTTGGGCCTCAAACCCCACCCCGGCTTTCTGGGCACTTTCGAGCGCCATCTTGAGGAAATCGATTTTCTCGCCGAAATCGCCCCCGACCAGGTGGTCCTCGGGAGCGACTTCTGCGGCATGACAGTTCCCCGCCCGGACGGGGTCCGCGTGTTCGAGGAATGCAAGGGAATTTGGGGAGTTCCCGGTTTCGCGGAACGCCTCGCCGGGATTCATGGAGAGGATTTCGCGCGGGGCTATTTCGGCGGTAGCTTGAAGGCGCTTCTCAAACGGACGCTTCCCTGATCGAGATAAACAGAACCCTTCCGGTTCGCGTTTTTCCGCAACCTGGTCAATTCCCGGCTTGAATCTCCCCGTTCCGGATGCCGTTTCCGAAACGGTGGGGCGGCAATCCTTCCGGAAGGCGATGCTATCCCGGTTTTTTTGAAACGAACTTTTCCATTTGTGCCTGAACGGCCAGCCGGTCGATTTTCCCGGGGCCGTTGAGGGGCATCTTTTCCACGATGGCGACCCTTCGCGGATGGGCGTAGGTCGGCCCGTTTTCCAGGCAGTATGCCCTCAACTCCTCCTCCGTAATGGCGGCGTTTGGGGCGGGCACGATCATGGCCACCGGCGCGACGCCTTTGACCTCGTGCGGGACGGGGACCACCGACGCCTCCGCAACGCCCGGGTGGCGGAGCAGGAGGTTTTCCACCTCCTTCGGGTAGATGTTGATTCCCCCGGTGACGAACATGTCGTCCGTTCGCCCGCGAAAATAGAAGAATCCTTTCTCGTCCACACTGAAGATATCGCCCGTGCGCAGCCAACCGCCTGCCAGCCGTTCCCTGTCCACCTCCGGCAGATTGTGATAGCCGGGGGTGACGCCCGGGTTTTTCACCCAGAGCTCGCCGTAGTTATCGTTTTTTTCCCCATCGGCGTCGACGAGCTTGACCTCTCCCTCCGGCCAGGGCACTCCGCAGCTCCCAATCGGCACCTTCCTCCCGTCCAGCGGTTTTCCGAGCATGATGGGGCCTCCTTCGGTCAGGCCGTAATTTTCGGAGGTCGGGACGCCGAAAGCCTCTTCGACGGCGCAGAAGAGTTCCTCCGGGACCGGGGCCGATCCGATCTTCAGGCTTTTGAGGGCGGAGAAGTCCAGGCTTTTGATGAGGTCCTTGTGCTGGAGCAGGAGGGTGAACACTGCGGGCACACCTCCCGTGTGCGTGCACCGGTACTCGGAGAGGGCTTGGAGGAACCGGCGCGGTTCGAAATTGGGTAGGATCACGACCGAGCCGCCGATGTGCAGGAGGGGCTTGAAGGCGGCAGCCATGGCGTGCTTGTGGTAGAGCGGTGTGGCGACCAGATTTCGGTCATCGGGCGAACTCGGCCAGTGGCGCTGGAGGCAGCGGATCCACCAAAGCTGGCCCGCGTGGGTGAGGGCGACGCCCTTGGGTTTTCCTGTCGAACCCGAGGTGTAGGAGAGAAACGCTAAATGATCGGCCGGGAGGGAGGGCGGATCGAATTCCGTTGCCGCTGATTGGAGGGCCTCTTCGTAATCGGTCCAGCCCGGCGGGGCGGGTTCGAATGCGATGCGCAGCGAAAGCCTCGCCTCGTCCACTACCTCCAAGATGTGTGGGTTGCAACCCGGTTCAACGACGGCCGCCTCGCAGCCCGCGTCCCGGACGATATGGGCCAGAGTGTCTTTTCCGAGCTTGATGTTGAGGAGAACCGGCACGACGCCTGCGCGAATCGAACCGAACATGATTTCGATGAACTCGAAGCGGTTTCCTACCGCCATCGCGATCCGGTCGCCCGGTTTAAGCCCCAGGCCTCTGATCAGGGATGCGAACCGGTTCAGCCGGGCCTCGAGTTCCTTGTAGCGGACCTCCCGCGGCGCATCGCCCGAGAGGTCAATGAAAGCGATGTTGCCGGGATAGGCGGCGGCGGCGTTGGAGTAATACCCCAGATTTTCGGGATACTTTCCGGACGTATCCATGACTGATCCCGTGGCTGTCTTCAAACGGCTTTTCCGGAAAGGATTTCCTCCATCCGTTTCTGGACGATCATTCTATCTATCTTGCCCGGACCGTTGAGGGGCATCTCGTCTACAAAAACGATGCGACGCGGATGGGCGTAGGGCGGGCCATTCTGGATGGTGAACGTTTTCAGATCCTCCTCCGTGGTGGCGGCGTCTTTTGCCAGGACCACCATCGCCACTGGAACATGGCCTTTCACATCGTGGGCGGCGGGGACCACCGAGGCTTCCGCCACATCGGCGTGGCTGAGCAGGAGATTTTCAACTTCCTTGGGATAGATGTTCTCTCCGCCCGAGTTGAACATATCGTCCGTCCGCCCACGGAAGAAGAAGAATCCCTCTTCGCCCCGACTGAAGAGGTCTCCCGTCCGCAGCCAGCCGTCCACCAGGCGCTCCTTGTTCACCTCCGGAAGGTTGTAGTACCCGGGCGTGACACCGGGATTTTTCACCCAAAGCTCCCCATGAGTTTCGCTCTCATTTCCTTCAGAATCTACGAGCTTGATTTCTCCCTCCGGCCAAATTACTCCGCAGCTTCCCGGGGGCGCCTTCCGGCCGTCGATGGGCGGGCCGATCATAACGGGCCCTCCCTCGGTCAGGCCGTAGCTCTCAGTCACGGGAACGCCGAACGTCTTTGCGACCGTGGTGAGAAGTTCGGCCTGCACCGGGGCTGACCCGATCTTCAGGTTTTGCAGCGCCGAAAAATCTAGGCTATCGAGCAGATTTTTTTCTTGCAGCAGGAGAGTGAACACTGCGGGCACTCCCCCCGATCCGGTGCAACGGTACTCGGAGAGGGTTTTCAGGAACCGCCGCGGCTCGAAGTTGGGCAGAATCACGACGCAGCCCCCGACATACAGAAAAGGCTTGATGGCGCCCGCCATAGCGTTCTTGTGATAGAGCGGAACCGCGGTTAGGTAGCTGTGTTCGGATGCGCTCGGCCAGTGGCGCTGGAGGCAGCGGATCCACCAGAGCTGCCCCGAGTGCGTGAGCACAACTCCTTTGGGCCGGCCCGTCGAGCCCGAGGTGTAGGGCAGGAACGAGGGATGGTCGTCCGGGATTGTGGGCGGGTCGAAGGCTGGATCCGCCCCTTGGAGGGCGTTTTCGTAATCGGCCCAGGCAGACGGGGCCGGGTCGAATGCGAGGCGGACAGGAAGCTTCGCCTCATCCACCACTTCCGTGATGAAGGCGTTGCCCCCCGGCTCCACCACCGCTGCCCTGCAACCCGCATCCTGGACGATGTAGGCCAGGGTGTCCTTTCCGAGTTTGATGTTGAGGGGGACCGGAACCACCCCGGCGCGCATCGCGCCGTACATGATCTCAACGAACTCGAACCTGTTTCCCACCGCCATTGCCATCCGGTCGCCCGGTTTCAGTCCCAAGCCGCTGATGAGGGAGGCAAAACGGCTGAGACGCTCCTCGAGTTCCCCATAGCGGACCTCCCGCGGCGGCTCGCACGAAAGGTCGACCATGGCGATGTTATCGGGGTAGGCGGTTGCAGCGGCGTTTGTATAATAACCAAGGTTGTTGGGATGTTTGCCGGACAGATCCATCGCTAAATCCTTGAGTTGGTGAAAAAGTAGAAAGAAGGAATTTTAATGTTCCTGCAAAATTAGTAGGAAGTCCGCCAAGGGTACCACGGTGTATTGTTCAATCCCACGCCGGAAGGGAGGCGGCGTTTCGCCCGGCGATCCTCCCTCCGACAAAGCATTCGGCCAGGTTCCCTCCCGACATGTAGAGGTGCCCAAAGGCGCTGCCGAGCTCTCCCGCCGCGTAGAGCCGGGGGATCGGTTCCCCGAAAGAATTCAGTATTTCCTGCTTTGCGCTGTGGACCGGTCCGCCCTGGGTGTTGGACACCACCGGCCAGATCTCTCCGAAATAGAAGGGAGGCGTCTTGATCTCCACCATGCTCGAAGGAGGGCGGCGGAAGTCCTCGTCCTCTCCCTTCCGGCAAAAGGCGTTCCATCGGTCGAGGCTGGCCTGAAGGACACCCTCGTCCAAGCAGTTTTTGGCCGCGAGCTCCGCCATCGAATCCGCCCGCCCCAGGATTCCCAGATCGACTTCCTTCAAGTTGTCCTGGCTCCATTTGAAGGAGGCGTCCCGGTCGTTGTAGGTGACCGAGCCGATGGCATAGAGCTTTCGGGCCTCCTCATCGAATATGAGGCGGGAGGGAATGCGCGGATAGGACTGTGTGATCGGATCGTAGAATTGCATGGGCCGTTGCCCTGTATCCTGGACATAGGGTGCGTATTCGTTCATATAGCGTTTCCCCGTTTTGTCGAGGATTATCCAGGCCATCCTGACGTCTTTCCGGGCTCCGTCGGGAGGAAGCCAATCTGGCAAGCGCTTGAGGCGGACGGCGTAGGGATAGCTGGGGTCGGGATGCTTGAAGCCGTAGGACCCGTGGTAATGCCACATGTGCCACAATCCCGCGCCGACGTCTGCCGCCATTCGGATGCCGTCGCCCGTGTTTCCTTTGAACGCCGCAGACAGAACGGGTTTTTCCTGCCAGTACTGCCGCTTCATCTCCTCGTCCGCTTCGAAACCCCCGCAGGCGAGGATCACGCCCCGGCGGGCTTTCACGAATTTCTCGCTGGTGCCGGAGCGAATCGCGAGGCCGCAGACTTCGCCCCCGGGGTTGGTGATCAGGCGGGCCGCTTCGGTCGATAACCGTATGTCGATCTCCCGTTGGGCAAGGTTGTTCTCGAGCACCTTGAAGAGGCGCGTGCCGTCGGCGCGCATGAGGCCGCTGACGTGAGGGTAATCGACGGCCGCGTCGAAGCCAGGGAACTCCCTAATCGTGATGCCTTCGAACGCGTCATAGCCGGGGAAGGGATAGTTGGCGGGGGCCTTTTTTATCGTAAGTTTCGCCTTGGTTTTTTTGGCGAGGTCCCCGATGTATTCGGGAAGATCCCTCATGCCCTCGGCGAGAGCGCGAAGCACATCGTCCGGGGTGGTTCCCGCATTCGTTTCCTTGAGGTATCGGAATGCATTCTCGGTGTCACGGGCGAACCGAACGCTCCCCCCGGAGCAGATCGAGATGCCTCCGGGGTCGGGCATTTTCTCGATGAGCAACACTTTGGCGCCGCTGTCGTGCGCCTCGATTGCCGATACGCCCCCGGCGTAGCCGAAGCCCACAACGACAATATCGAATTCTTCGTTCCAGGAAGAAGGAATTCCTGATTTCTTGCCTTTCGGGTTCAAAATGGTTTTCCTTTCCTCGGGGCCGGCATGATGCGTGGCGGCTATGGGGAAGCGCCGGTCATGTCCGGCCGTCCCTGCATCTGCTTAATATTGGGATGAAAAAGGGGAGATGCAGCAGCCCGCCGCACCCCCGCACTTGTTCTGCAATTCTTTGCCGGAAAAAGGACGATTCCGGTGATTTAAATTTTTCTGCCGGTGGCAAGAACTTCCTTGAATTTCTCTTCAAGCGCAAGGAATTTCTCGTCCAGCTGAAGGCCCAAAGAGTTCACCATCAGGCTCATAAAGGCCCGGTACGAGGTGACGGTGCATATCTCGACGATCTCCTCATCGGGGAAGCCGGCGCTACGCATACCATCTAGCGATTCGGGAGTGATTTCGTGCGCCGCGGTCGCCACCTGCAGGGCGAAATCGATCAAGCGCACGTCTTTTTCATCCAAGCCGGCGTTTTTGTAGTCCCGGACAATTTCGATAATACGCTCGCGTGTCGTGTTCAGCGCTTTTCGCAAAAGCTCGCCGTGGACCACCGAGCAAAAGCTGCATTTGTATTTCATGGCGACAAGCGTGGCGATGTACTCTTCGCGCACCCGGCCGAGAGAAGAGCCGCCGAAGGTGAGCGCGTGCTTGAATCGCCACCACGTCTTGAGAACCTTCGGCTTCTTGCTCATCATCTTGGTGACAACCGATACGGTGCCGTTTTTGGCAATGTCCTCTTCGTATACTTCGCGGACGAGCCCTTCGGCTTCCTCTGGAGAAACGGTGGCGATCCAGGCCGTTCCCGGAGCCGTAACCATACCGCTGGTTTTCTCGGGCACGTAAAATCTCCTTCAATGGAGGATAAAATCTGTCTCTCGGCGTATGAATTTAGGCCGAATACTATCAGAATTCAATGAAGGGAAAAACTGAGGCGGGAGCTTTCTCGCGCGGAGATGTTTCGGGCAGGAAAGATGACGCCTCCCTTTTCCTCAACGACTCCTTTGCGGTTCGCTCTCCCGGGGGACCGGAGCCTTTGCCCCTCGATTCGGGAAACCTTTATGGCCCCCTCAATAATGTTGCAGAAAGCCATCCCCCGGGATAAATTGCAATACATGCTGTTATAGTGCGATTCTTGTTCAGTCAGGCCGGTTTCATTTTTCTATGAGGAGAGCATATGTCTACAGTACAGTCTCCCGCCAAAAAACGCTGGGCCCTTGTCGATTCGACCTCCATTGGCGTCGACAAGAAGTACGAGCCTCCCCTCATCATCGCTTGGGGGGTCGACAGCCACGCCGTGGGCACCCAGACCATCACAATGGGCCGCACCATCATCCCGCCAAAAGGCCGGAACCAGCGCCACTACCATGTCTGCGACGCCACTTTTTACATCATTCGGGGGCCCATCATCGTCTGGATGGGCGAGGAGAAGGAAGAGCACACCGTCCAGCCCGGCACGTTCATCTACGCTGCGGCGGGGGAGATCCACGGAATCTACAACCCCAGCGAGACCGATGACGCCGAGCTCGTCTTCACATATGGGAATTGCCCGAACCGGGACGCCGCGCGGACGATTTACGTCGAAGACGCCTGGATGCAAGAGGACAAGAGGGAGAGATTCCCGAAATAGGCCAGATTCCCTCGAGAAGGAAATGGCTTTCTCGATTTGATTCTGCCGGAAATATCCTCACATCCTGGGGGTTTGATGCTGCCCATTTTCTCAGGACGTGATGCAGAAGAAAAAGAGCGCGTGTGGGGTTTTCCAAAGATTTTAGTAAATGTGGCCCTTTGCCCGATACGTCCGGCGGGCGGGCGATTTTGGCATGGTTGGCATGAAAAACTATTTTTGGTATGCTTATTTCTGCCTACACAAACGAAACCAAAACGGTGGAAGCATGGAAATAAAGCGGGGGGGGGCGCGGACCACTTGTTGACCACCCAGTTGCGGTCAAGAGGTATCTCGCAGAAGACAGTTTTCACTTCAGTTCGTCTGTTATCGCCATTTTGATGGGCTTTTGGTGACAGGCACAGTTTGTTCCGAAGGGGTTTTTCAAAAGTAACGAAAAAGGAGAAGAGGAAATGAGAAAAAATTGGTGTACGGGTCTTATTTTGGCAATTGTAGCAATCGCGCTGGCGTCGCCCGCGGGCGCGGCCAGCAAATTCCCGACGAAACCCATCATCCTGGTGAACTGCATGCCCGCCGGAGGCGGGGATGACCGCAACTCGCGGGCCATCTCCTCGGTGGCCGCCGATTACCTGGGCCAGCCCCTGATCGTCCAGATCAAAGGCGGTGGCTCCGGTTCCATCGCCATGCGCTACATCAAGAATGCCAAGCCCGACGGTTACACTCTTGGCACCTGTGACCAGGGCGCGGGCTCCCTGATGCCGGTCGCCCAAAACCTGCCCTATTCCCCGAAGGATTACGTTGGCATTGCCCGGCTCGCCGACCTGGCGTGGGTGGTCGTGGTGAGAAGGGACAGCGGCTGGAACTCGATCGATGACGTTATCAAAGCAGCCAAGGCGAAGCCCGGCGAGATCGTATTCCCCATCGCGGGCGTCATGAGCGCCGACCACTACCCCTGGCTTCTTTTCGCCAACCAGGCCGGCATCAAAGGGAACTGGGTGAACTTCGGCGGCGGCGGACCGAAGCTCAAGGCCCTCCTCGGCGGGGAGTCAAAGGTGGACTTCATGCTGGCCCCGGTCATCGGCTCCTACGTCGGCGAAAAAGGTCCCCTCAAGGCCATCGCCGTCTCGACTGGAAAGGAGCTGAAGGCGTTCCCGGGCATCCCCACCTTGAAGTCCATGGGTTATGACATCGACGTTTCGATTTGGATCTCGGTTATTGGACCGAAGGGAATTCCCAAGGATCGTTTGAGCTTCCTCCGCAATGCCTTTGGGAAGATGGTGAAGGACAAGTCCTACCTGTCCCTTCTCAGGAATATGCGCCAGGCCTCCGGGTATATGCCTGGCGAGGATTTTCAGAAGCTCTGGCAGGAGGAGTACGAAGGCGCCAAAAAGATAATCGCGGAGGTCGGAGGCAAATAGCGCCTGGTCCTTTCAAGAATGCATAAAGCGTTCACCGGCGGCCCCCCCCTATGGGGGGCCGCCGCGTGCGCATGGGCACAAGTCTCATGAAAGCATGGATTAATGAAAGAACCGTCGCCCTTTTGCTTCTCGCTTTCGGCATATTGATTTTCCTCATCACCCCCTTTCAGGTTCATCTCGCGGTAATGCAGATCCCCGGATGGGATCAAAACACCCTTTCGCCGAAATTCTTTCCCCGGCTGGTGGCGATTTGTTTCGTACTCGCCGGGTTTTTCATGTTTATTACGAATAAGAACCGCCAGGATCCCTTCCCGGTTCTCGCCATGACTCGCTGGAAGATCTACCGGATCATATCTATCGCCGTTTATATGGTGTCCTATTACATTGTGCTGCTAATCTTTGGATTTTATATCGCCTCGCCCCTGTTCTTGATCGCCCTCGCGCGCGGCCTTGGGTACAAGAACTGGCCTGTGATGGTCTTCGCCGCGCTGTCGCTGTCATTGGTCGTCCTGCAAACTTTTTCCTGCTGGCTCAAAGTCATATTTCCCGAGGGCTACGTTTCGGAATGGTTCGGGGTCGGGGACGCACTCCTCAAAACCTGCTTTTTTTAATGGCTTGCAGTCGAATTTGAATCGCGGAGTGTGAGGCCCACATGCTCGAATACATTTTCAGCGAGGCGGTCGCTGCGTTCTTCCGGGTGATGCGGTGGGACGTTATCTTCATGATTTTCCTCGGTGACGCCATCGGGATGGTGATCGGCGCGCTGCCCGGCCTCACTGCCACAATGGGGATGGCGCTCTTCGTCCCCATGACTTTTTTCATGAATCCCATTCTCGGGATCCCCTTCCTCATCGGCCTTTATAAAGGGGGCACGTACGGCGGTTCCGTCTCGGCCATCCTGATCGGAACACCCGGCACTGCGGCATCCGCCGCCACCATCCTCGACGGGTTCCAAATGTCCCAGAAAGGCGAAGCGGGGCGCGCCCTGAAGATGGCCATTTACACTTCCTCAATTGCAGATTTCATCGCCAACGTCGTGCTGGTCACCAGCGCCATCCCCCTTTCCTGGGTCGCCCTGAAGTTCGGGGAGCCCGAGCTCTTTGCCGTCATCCTTTTCTCCATGACCATGGTGAGCTATGTCTCGGGGAAGTATCTCATTCGGGGCATTTCTGCTGCGCTGCTGGGCGTTTTTCTGTCCATCATCGGGCTCGACCCCGTGGACGGCGGGGAACGCTTTAACTTCGGGCTTTTCGATCTGCGCGCCGGGTTCCACCCCATCCCCTTGGCCATCGGGCTCTTCGCCATCTCGGAGGTTCTCATCCAGCTTGAGAAAACCCCCAAGGAAGAAGCGGATCTGGTGAGGACGATGTCAATGGGAAACGACCGTCTCCCGCTGCGGGAGGTTTTTCTTCACATCAAGACGATTGTCAGGTCTTCCCTTATCGGGGCCTTCATTGGAGCTCTGCCGGGAATCGGGTCGGAGACCTCCTGCTGGGTGGCTTACGGATTGGAGAAGCGTTCTTCCAAGAATCCCGAAAAGCTCGGCACCGGCGTGCTGGAGGGAGTGGCCGCCCCCGAGGCAGCGAACAACGCGGTTGTCCCGGCGGCCTTCATTCCCATGCTCACCTTCGGCATCCCGGGCGACATTGTGACCGCCATCCTGATCGGCGCCTTCATCGCCCAGGGCCTCTCGCCCGGCCCGACTCTCATACCGGAGAATCCGGAGATCATCTACGCCCTGTTCATGTCCATGTTCGTGGCGACGACCATTATGTTTCTCACGGCCATGGCGACGGTGAAAATATGGGTGAAGGTATTGAAAATCCCGCAGCGGATTCTTTATCCAATCGTCGTCGTTTTGAGCGTCGCGGGAAGCTACGCAATCAACACCTCGATGTTCGACGTAGGAACGATGTTCATGTTCGGCTTCATGGGCTACCTGCTGCGGAAAACGGATTTTCCCATACCGCCCGTCATGCTCGCCTTCGTGCTCACCCCCATGCTCGAACCGCATCTCAGGCAGGCGCTTCTCCTCAGCCGGGGGAGCCCCCTGATTTTCATCACCCATCCCATTTCGGCCACCTTCCTCATTCTCACGGTCGGGGTTGTCCTTCAGGTGGCGGTACGCGAGGTGGCGCAAAGAAGAAAAGAGAAAAGGGCAGGGGAAGCGTCCGCTTTATCGTGAGGGGCCCGGCCGGTTTGGTGATTCACCCGCCGGGCCGGTTTCTGGTCGGTCTCTATTTTGGATTTCGCCCAGATGCCGCTTTGGCGGCGCATCCCGATACCATCTTCATGCATGAGAAGGAATGCAGATCCTCTGGAGAAGTTCATGGCGGGAAAACAAAATGCCGACATTCTGATTGAAAACGGAACGGTGGTGACGGTCGATCCGCAGCGGCGGGTGATACGGAACGGCGCCGTCGCCGTCGTCAAGAACAAGATCAAAGAGGTGGGCAAGGCCTCCGCGCTGCGGAAAAAATATTCGCCGAAGAAAAAGTACGATGCCACCAACAAACTCATCATGCCCGGCCTCATCAACTGCCACATCCACTTCTATCATCACATGCACCGGGGGCTTTCCCCCGAAACCCTGGCCGGGATGCCCTGGTCTAACTTTGTCCACCGGCGGGTGGCCACAATCGTGCGCGCGGAAGACGAGATCTGGGGCGGGTTGGGCATTTTGGTGGAGACCCTCAAAACAGGCGCCACCACCTTCCTCGAGGCGGGGTCCTACAACATTGACAAGGTGATCGAGGGCGTCTCCCGCATCGGCATGCGGGGCCTGATGGGCCGCCGTTCGTTCGACTTTGTCAGCCAGGGCCACAATATGCTAGTCGACAGCACCAAGAAGTGTCTGAAAGAAAACGAGAGATTCTTCAAAAAGTACCGCAACGGCGTGGATCTGGTGAAGCCCTGCATCGTTGTGGTGGGAATGGGGCGCTGCTCCGATGAGCTTTACAAGAAATCAAAGGCCATGGCGGACAAGTACGGCACCATCTTGCATATGCACATGTCCAACATGATCGAAAACGTCCAGGAAAGTCTCTCGAAGAACGGGGTGCGGCCCATCGAGCACCTCTACAATCTGGGGGTTCTCGGCAAAAACGTTGTCCTGGTCCACATGGTTCATGTCAACCAGGACGAGATCGAAATGCTGGCCGAGACGGGAACCAACGTCCTGCACTGCCCGAGCACGGCGATGAAGATCAGCTACGGCCTCTCCGCCTTCGGGAAGTTTCCCGAAATGATGGCGCAAGGGGTGAACGTCGCTATCGGAACGGACGCTTCCGACTGCTCGAACTTCAACGATATGGTCCGCTTGATGTACCTCGCTGCCACGACCCCAAAGGATTACCGCTACGACCCGGGCGCCGGGAGCGCGGAGAAAGCCATCGAGATGGCCACCATCAACGCCGCCCGGGCGATGAACCTAGAGGAGGAGATCGGCTCCCTCGAAGCGGGGAAGAAGGCCGACATCGCCATCTTCGACATGCGGAGGCCGGATTGGGTCCCCCTCTACAACGAGCTGCAAAACCTGGTCTATTCGGCCCAGGGGAGCAGTTGCGAGAGTGTGATTATCGATGGGAAGTTCGCGATGGAGAACCGCGAGGTGAAGACGGTGGACGAGATGGAGATCGTAGACCGGATCCAGCAATTGGCCAAGGGAGTTCTCAAGCGAACAAAGCTCCCCATCTACAGCAAGTGGAAGTTTGTATAGCAACCAAAATATCGCCGTTTTTAATCGCCGGGTTCGCCCGGATCTGCGGTTTGCGTTTGTGTCTTTTTTCCCAGGTCTATTGATTCAGAGGCGAGGCGGGAGCCCGCCTCCGCCGACGCGATTCACGCTTCGAGCAATAGATACGCTGGCCTCCCTTTTTTGAGGAGGCCGGAGACCCGGCCATTATCTTAGGAGGATAGGGGATGCCCCAGGCGGATTACTTGATAAAGAACGGAACCGTCATCACGGTGGACAAAGAGCGGCGCATCATCCGGGACGGCGCGGTCGCCATACAGGGCAACCGCATCGCCGCCGTGGGGAAGGCCGCCGAGCTGGAGAGGGATTACACCGCGGGCCGGGTGATCGACGCCGGGCAGATGATCATCATGCCAGGGCTCGTCAACTCGCACCTGCACTTCTACCACACCATGCACCGGGGCCTCGCGCCGGAGAACCTGGGCGGGTGGCCCTGGTCGAACTTCGTCCACAGCAGGGTCGCCACCATCCTCACGCCGGAGGATGAGATCTACGGCGGGCTGACAGTCCTTCTCGAGACCCTCCGCTCGGGCACCACCACCGTCTTCGAGTCCGGCTCTTACAACCCCGCCGCCGTGATCGAGGGAATCTCGAAGATCGGGATGCGGGGCCGTATGGGGAGGCGGACCTACGACCAGGCCATCCTCGGCCACGACTGGCTCATCGACGACACCGACACCTGCATCCGGGAGAACCTCAAGTTTCTCGAAAAGTACAAGGAGGGCTACAACGGCGGCCTCATCGAGGCGTGCGTCGTCGTCGTCGGCGTCGGTCGTATCTCCGACCGGCTCTATGTCGAGTCGAAAAAGATGGCCGATAAGTACGAGACCTCCTTGAATGTCCACCTCGCGGCCATGTTGGAGGAGGTGACCGACATGCGCTTGAAGTCGGGGCACCGGCCGGTGGAGCACATGCACGCGTTGGGGGTTCTCGATTCGAACGTCGCCCTGATCCACATGGTCCATGTGACAGAGCGCGAGATTGATATGCTGGCCGAGACGGGCACCCAGGTGATTCACTGCCCCTCGACCGCCCTCAAGCTTTCCTACGGCCTTTCGTCGGTCGGCCGGTTTCCGGAGATGATGGCCAAGGGGGTGAACGTCGGCATCGGGACCGACGCCTCCGACTGCTCCAACTACGCGGACATGATCCGCCTCATGTACCTCGCGGCCGCCCTCCCGAAGGACTACCGCTACGATCCGAACGCGGGCTCGGCCGAGGCCGCCATCGAGATGGCCACCATCAACGGTGCCAAGGCCATCGGGATGGAGGACGAGATCGGCTCGCTGGAGGCGGGCAAGAAGGCGGACGTCATTCTTGTCTCGATGAAGCAGCCCGAGTGGTTCCCCCTTTACAGCGAGGTGCAGAACCTCGTCTATTCGGCGGCGGGCGATTCGGTGCAAACGGTCTTCATCGACGGGAAAATCGTGATGGAAGACCGCGTGGTGAAAACGGTGGACGAAGAAGAAGTGCTCGCGCGCTGCCAGGAACTCTCCAAAGGCATTCTCGAGCGGAGCGGCCTGGAGGTCCCGAGCGTGTGGCCGATTTCCTAGGCCCGGCGATCCTTGGAATAACCGCAGGCGCCCCTCAGGTTTTCATCGGTGCAAAGCGGGCGCCGTTTTGCACCCCCTTCTGTCGGGAAGGGGTTGGGGGGGAGGAAGTCTTCCCGCTGGATTTCTCCTTCCCAGCCCTCCTCCAGAGAGGGAGGGAGATGCCCCGTCCCGGCCCCGCAGCCTGAACAACGCGCATGGATACCAAAGCTTAGCTTGACGAAAGGTCCCGGTAAATTCGCCGGACGCTCCAGGGGAACAGCATTTCGTTGAGGGGGAGGGCGTCGAACTCAGGAAGGCGCGCCCGCCTTACCGTCTCTTCTTCGGATGCGCCGGCGGCGAGCGCCTCCGCAACCGCATGCCGCAGGGCGGCGAGCAGACCTCGAAATTCCCTGACCTCCTTTTGCCCCACTGCCGGCCCGTGGCCAGGCACCACGGTATCCGCGTCAATTGCGGCCACCCGCCCGAGGGCGTCAATCCATCCGTCGATGTGGCCGTCCCCCATCCAGGGGAAGCGGCCGACGAACAGGATGTCCCCGGTGAAGATCACCCCGTCGTCCGGAAGGTGGAGGATGATGTCGTTGTCCGAGTGCGCGGGGCCCAGGTATTTGAGGAGAATCCGCCGCCCGCCCAGGATAATTTCGAAGCGGTCGGCGAAGGTGTGATCCGGCGGAGCGATGATCACGTCTTGAAATTCGGGCGTGGCCAAGCGGTTGTGAATCCATTTGTCGCCCGGATCGCCGGGGGAGATGAGTTCATGCGTGCGCGGGCCGTAGAGGAGGCCGAGCTTGATGTCGAAGTCGTTGATGGGCTGACCGGAATGGATGTCCTCTCCGAGGATGCCGCGGAATTTTTCGAAACATTTCATGTGCGCCAGGATGGGTGTCTCGGGCGCAAAAAGTGTGTTTCCCGCCGTGTGGTCGAGGTGGTAGTGGGTGTTGACGAGCCAGCGGAGGGGGAGGCCGAGGCCGGCCAGGGCGCTCCGGAACGCGCGGGCGAGGCCCAGGCTCGGCTGGGCGTCGATCGCGATGATCCCTTCCTGCGTTTGAATGGCGCCGGAGTTCGCGCTGGGCCCCGCTCCGAAGAAGGCGTACACCCCCTCGGCGATCCTTTTGAGCCGGGGGGCGTTTGAAGCCATTTCCGCCTCCTGAAAAGGCTAGGAGGTTTCCCCGATATAGCGCGAACGGAGCTTGCTGCGCAGCAGCTTACCCGATGGCCCTTTCGGAATATCGGGGATGAAGGCGGCCGACTTGGGGCATTTGAACTCGGCGAGGCGCTCCCGGCAGTAGGCCAGAATGTCTTCCTCGCGGCAATCCGCCCCGGGACGGAGCACGACGAAGGCCTTTACCTCCTCTCCGTAGAGAGGGTGGGGGATGCCCAGGGCCGCGGCGTCAAGAACGTCCGGGTGCTTGTAGAGCACTTCGTCTATCTCGCGGGGGGCGATCATCTCCCCGGCGCGGTTGATGAGGTCCTTCTTCCGGCCGGTGATATAGAAGTACCCTTCATCATCCCGCATTCCGAGATCCCCCGTCCGAAGCCACCCGCCGGAGAGCGCCTCCCGGGTGGCAGCGGGATTTTGGAAATATCCCGGCATCACGTTGGGGCCCTTTGCGGCTACTTCTCCTTCCTCTCCGGGAGGAAGTGGGGAACCATTCCCGTCTTCGATGCGGGCCTCGTTCCCCCAAGGGAGGCCCACCGAGCCCGCGATTCTTCTCCCGGGCGGGAGGGGATTCGTGAGGATCATCCCCGCCGCTTCGGTGATTCCCATCGTCTCGACGACGGGCAGCCCGAACCGTTTCTCGAATTCATGAAAGACGGCCACCGGAAGGGCAGCCGATGCGGAGCGCGCGAAGCGCACGTGCTTCAGGTTTCCGGGAGCCGGACTCCCCGCCTCTTTATTTTTTTGGATGAGGATGGAGAAGATGCTGGGCACCGCGCTGAACCAGGTGCAGTGAAAATTTCGCAACCAATCCCAGAAAGGCCCGGTGCGGAAGCGATGCGGCAGGACAATGCTTCCGCCGCTCAGAAGCGGGGCGAGGAAAGCGATGACCTCCCCGTTGATGTGGCTGAGCGGGAGAATGACGAGGGAGCGGTCCTCGGGGGTGAGGCGGTGGGCTTCGGCCACGAAACGCGCCCCCGCCAGGAGGTTTCGGTGGGTGAGCCGCGTGCCCTTGGGGCGGCCGGTCGAACCCGAGGTGAAGAGAAGAAGGGCGTCCCCCGCCGGGGAGGGGTCTGCGGAAGATCCCTCTGGCGCGGGCCTCATCTCGTTGAGCTCGAGTTCCGCTCCGCCCGTCGCCCTGACCAGGGGGGCGGGCAGGAAATCCGATCCTTCCAGCTTTTCAGCGTTCGCCGCGTCGGCGCAGATCAGAGCGGGCCGGGCATCCTCCAGCTGGGGGGCGAGTTCATTGGCCGAGAGAAGGATGTTCAAGGGGTTGGCAACCGCCCCGAGGCGCATGACGCCGAGAAAGAGAAGGACCATCTCGATGCTGTTTCCCAAAAGAAGGGAAACGCGGGAGCCGGCCCCTACCCCGCTATCGGCAAGGGCACGGGCGGCCCGGCTCACGGCGGCGTCCAATGCGGAGAAGGTCAGGGCGTTTCCTTTTTCTTCCGGAAGAAAGAGAAATTCCCGGTTTCCCGCCCTTTTGGCCCATTCTGAAAGGGCGTCGGGAACGGTTTCCACCGGGGGAAGAAATTGCTCGAGGGGCACCTCGGGGGGCTCCTTCTCGTCCTGCTGGGATTTCGGGCCGTTTGGTGCCGAAATGGACAGCGTGTTTTTCCGGCCGGAGCCGGCTAGGCCGAGCGGCGCAACGCCTCGGGATCGAGGCCGAATCCCTTTTCCATCCGAGTGACGAGGTCGTTCACCTCGTCGATGTAGGCGTTGATGGTTTCGAAGTCTTCTTCGGCGAGGTGGTTGAAGCGCCGCTGGAGGCGGGTGTACTCCTCGATGGGAGACCGCCTCGGTACGGGGACGGTGCGCCGGAAGACGCCGTCCTTCCATTCGTAGAGGGGCCACAGACCAGTGGTGACGGCCAGTTTTGACACGGTCACGCCCTTGTCGTCGTCGTAGCCCCAGCTCGGATTGCACGGGGTGAGGATCTGGATGAAGGCGGGCATATGCTTCAGGCCCTCTTTAATTTTTCGCTCGAAGTCCCGAACGTGGGAGACCGAGGCGGTGGCCACGTAGTTCGCCCCGCTGAACATGAGCATGAGGGTAAAGTGCTTTCGCCCTGCGATTCGCCCCTGCACCTTCCCGGCGGGGCGCGAGCTCACCCGCGCGAGCGGGTCCGTGGTGCCGGTGGCGTGGGTCCCGCTCGCGGCGTGGCCCTGGTTGTCGCACACGATGTGGAGGAACTTGTAGCCCTGCTGGAAGGCCGAGGCAATGTCGTCGAGCCCCATGTCTACCTGGCCGTCCCCATCGATGACCACCAGGGGCCGGTCGATTCCCCGGATGTCCATGGCCGTCTTCAGGGCGGCGCAGCCGCTGTCGTGGGTGCCGAGGCCGGTGCGCTGAAGGACGTCCCGGCCAATTCCGCACCCTTGTCCGTAAACGATGGCCCCGTCGTTCCCCAGTTCCTCGAATATGATTTGCATGGCCATCTTGGCGGCCAGGTTCTCGGGGCAGCCCGGACACTGGTTGGCCGTAATGTTCATGTAAAGTTCTTTGTCTTCGCGTTCCATCACCATTTTCATGACAAGGTTGCCCTCTTATTCATATTTGGGGGAGCGGAACCGTGTTCCGCGTTTTGTTCACGTGGAAATGCCACCTTTGGGTCTCGACCTTCTTTCCGCCCGCGGCCGAAAGGCCTTCCTCCAGCATCTGGGCGATGTCGTAATGGGTTACATCGCGCCCGCCGACCCCGGCGATGCGCCCGATGATGGCGGGCGGCTCGGCCTCCCCGAAGAATGCGCTCCGCAGCTCGCCCCAGAGCGCCCATATGATGTTGCGGTCAAGCGTTACCACCACTTTTTTCCCCCGGAACGCGTCGACCAGCTCCGGTCCCGGGAAGGGGCGGAACACGCGGAGCTTCATCATGCCGACGGGCTTTCCTGCCTCCCGGAGCATGTCCACGGCGAGGCGCGCTGTGGCCGAGAAGGAGCCCATGGTGAGCAGGATCACTTCGGCGTCCTCGGTCTGGTAGGGCTCCATCAGCCCGCCGTAGCCCCGCCCGACGATGCGCTTGTAGTCCTCGTGGGCCTTGAGGATCTTGGCCTTCGACGTAACGTAGAGCGCCTGGTCGAGCTGGTAGCGGCGCTCCATGTACTGGCGGTCCACTTCCACATAACCGTAGCCGCTCCGGCGGTCGCTGGTCGTATAAAAATCTCCGAAGTTTATTTTCAAGAAATCGATACCCTCGGGAAGGCGCCAGGGGGGCAGAAATTCATCGACCTGCTCCTGGGTGGGAATTTCGGTCGGGTAGGCGTTGTGGGACACCTCCCAGCCGTCGTAGGTGACGAAGGCCGGGAGAAGGACGTCATGATCCTCGCTGACGCGGTAAGCCTGAAGGAGGGTGTCGAAGACGTCCTGGGAGTTCTCGCAGTGGTAGTGCATCCAGTGGATGTCCCGGTACATGAGGGTGTCCATGTCGTCCGAGCGGACGAGGGCGGGCGGCTCGAGCGCCCGGTGGGCCACCGTGATCACCATGGGAATCCGGTCGTAGGAAGCGAAAATGAGCTGCTGGACGGCGTAGAGGAGGCCCTCGGAGTTCGTGGCGAACGAGCAGCGGACGCCGCCCTGGGTCGCTACGACCTGGGCATTCATCACGCTCCGCTCGTTGGCGAGGTCGATGATGCGCGCGTCGTGCTCCCCCCGGCCTATCATCTTTGCCAGCTCCTCGCCCACCTCGTCCGAGGGACCGATGGGGAAGAAGCAGAGAACCTGGATGCGCGCCAGGTGGAGCGCATGGGCGGCCGCCTTGTTCCCGGTCAGCGCGGTACGCCGGGCGGAGAATGTCCCCGTCTCGTTCATTTGGACTTACCTCCCGGCGCCCGGTGGGGGGCGGCGGTGATTCCCTCGTAGTTGGGCCTATCGGCGAGGACTTCGTGCTCCGGGACCATCGTGAGGGCGGTGCCCACGCAAACCTCCACGCACAGGCCGCAGCCCCGGCAGTAGTCCACGTCGATCCGGTAGCCCTGTACCTTCTCTCCCAGCCCATCGCGGACGATGAAGCCGGCGACATCCGGGCAGACCACTTCGCTGATGCAAAGGCCTTTGCAAATACACTCGACGTCCACGCAGACAGGCACCTTGTCCCGCCAAACCCATGCGCTTCCCTCGGTAAATCCCGGGAGCCGATCGTAGCGGTCGAATTCGTAGAATTGCGGGAGGTCGCCCACCTGAACCGGCGGCCTCTCGGGCGCTTCTCGTTGGGTATCGCTCCGGGCCTCGCGCCAGATCCGCGCCCCCTCGAAGGCCTCCTGGGCGGCCCGGGCGTTCAGTTCCCCCACCCGCCCCGGGAAATGCTCGCAGATATGGAACTTGAGGTCGTCGATTTTGAGATTGCCGGCGACGGCCGCGTAGAGGCCCAGCATGGTGATGCCGACCGGCGGCGGGTTGCGCCTCAGTATCCGCCCCGCGATCTCTGTGGCGTCCACAGTCGCGATGGTCCCCTCGAATTTAAAAGGAACATTCACCTCCTGCGGCGCGCGGGTGGTGTTCACCATCAGGGCGCCCTTTTTCATCAAGGCGATGGCGTCCTCCACCACCTCGTGGACGCCGTATTTGACGGTGTTGAGCAGCTCTTCCTGAAAAATGATGACCTCGGTGGGATCGTAGTTGGCGCAGCTCGCGAGGCCGGGCTTCTCGGAGATTTTTAAAAAACTGATGACCGGGGCGCTTCGGGCGCGGGTGCCGGGGTAGACATTCACCGAGACGAACTTTCCTTCGGTCGCCATGGCCCGGGCGAGAATTTCCCCCGTCTGGACCGCCCCTTGGCCCGACATTCCTACCAGGTTCAACTCGGTGACGGCCACATTTTATTTCCTAACAAGGAATTGATATTTTATATATATGACCAATTTCATTATACAAGGTTCATATTGTATACAATAGATAGGAAAACTTTAAAATACCCCACAGCGGATCATTTTCGCAGAGCGCGCCGCCGAATGCCAATATGCCCGAAATATCAATGAATACGGGATGTAAGGTAGGGGCTACTTCGGAGGCGGGCCGTGTGCCTTGTCTTCGGGCCCGGCGGGCCTCCCCTCCCTGGCGGACCGATTCGTCCGGTTGCACCGCGGAGGGGTTAGCACTTAACGTGTTTTTCAAATCCTTATGGGCTGAGGCGGCGGGCGCCCGCCGATTGGAATAGCGGTTCGGCCCCGAAGAATTGGTTTTCAATTCAGCGGAGGGGTATCCCCGATGAGCGGATTGGCGGCGAAGCAGTGCGTACCCTGCAAGGGTGGCGTGCCCCCCCTGCAGGGGGAAGATTTGGCCAAGCTCCTTGACCAAGTGGGAGGGGGTTGGCGGGTGGTGGACGAGCACAATCTCGAAAAAGAGTACAAGTTCGATGACTTTGTCCAGGCCCTCGGCTTCACCAACCGGGTGGGGAACCTGGCCGAGGAGCAGGGACACCACCCGGATATTTATCTTGCATGGGGAAAAGTGAAGCTTCAGATCTGGACCCACAAGATCAACGGTCTGACCGAAAGCGATTTCATTTTCGCGGCCAAGGCGGATCAGGCGCTATAGGGCCGCCTTCCTTCTCTCCGGAGCGCGCACCCGTCTTCTGGAGAGGAATTTCATTGGGGGGGGCCGGGCCCGGTCGGGCGCCTCCGATCATCAAATCTCCATTGACCAGTTCTGACGGATCCGAGCGGCTCCACGTCGCCTTTTTGAACTCCTGGCATGAGGACTCCGTCCGGGGGAGCGGCACCGCCGCAGCCATCGCGGGTCTCGCCGAAGGGCTCGCATCCCTGGGACACCGCGTCACCCTGGTGCGCCCGAAAAAATCCAGCCCATCTTTTCACCTCGGCCGCCTGATGTACAACCTCGGCCTCGGGCGCAGGCTTCGCGGAAACTCCTTCGACTTGATTCTGGGGTTTGACCTGGACGGCTGCTTCTACCGCCCCGGCCCGCGCCAGCCCTATGCGGTCTGCCTCAAGGGGGTGAGCGCGGAAGAAATGACCTTCGAAAGGGGATGGCCCCGCTTGCTCCTTTGGACGCATTCCCTTCTCGAGCGCCGGAACGCCCGCCGCACGGAGCGTGTCCTCGTCATCAGCGCGCACAACCGCCTCGCCGCAATCGAGGCGTACGGCCTCGAACCGGAAAAGGTCTCCGTGGTCCCGGAAGGGATCTCCCTCACGAACTGGACCCCTTTGCAGGCCGAGCCTCCCCCCCGCACCGATCCGCGCCCGGCGATTCTAACCGTGGCGCATCAATACCCGCGCAAAAATACGAAGACGATTCTCGCTGCGATGCCGGCTGTCCGGGCCGCCGTTCCGGAGGTGCGGCTGCGGATCGTGGGCGGAGGGCCCATGCTTCCTTCCCTGCGGGGAATGGTGAAAGAGCTGGGCCTGGAAGAAGCGGTGGATTTTCTCGGCGCGGTTCCCGGGGACGCGGACGTTCGCCGGGAGTATTTTGGGGCGGACGTGTTTTGTCTTCCGAGCCTTCAGGAGGGGTTCGGGATTGTGTTTCTGGAGGCGATGGCCGCCGGCCTTCCCATCGTGGCGTCCACGGCGGCCGCCATCCCCGAGGTGGCGCCGGACGGGGAGGTAGCGATTCTGGTGTCTCCCCTCGATGCGGAAGCCCTCGCCGGGGCGATCATCCGCCTGCTGAAGGACCCCGGCCTCCGCGCTCGCCTCGGCGCAAAAGGGCGGGAGCGCGTGCTGGGTTACGACTTCCCGGCGGTCGCTCAAAAATACCTCGCCGCCACACTCAAGCAGGAAGAAAGGAATGTTCATGCTTATCGTTAACCGGCGGCTCCGGATCCCGATGCGCGAGTTTTCCTTCCGCTTTGCGCGGAGCGGGGGGCCGGGGGGGCAGCGGCTGAACAAGGCGAGCACCAAGGCCACGCTGCGCTGGGATGTGTCGCGATCGCCGAGCCTGCCGGAGGACGTGCGGGGGCGCCTCCTCGCGCGGTTCCGGCGGCGGATCACCCGGGAGGGAGAACTCCTCCTTTCGAGCCAAAGGTTCCGCGATCAGAGCCGGAACGTCGCCGATTGCCTCGAAAAACTCCGGGCGATGATCGGGGAGGTCGCCGCGCCCCCCAAAAAGCGGAAATCCACCAAACCCACGAAGGCGAGCCAGGAGCGCCGCCTGAAGGAAAAGCAGGGCCAGACCAAGAAGAAGCGCCTTCGGGAAAAGGTGCGGGAAGGGGAGTGAACCCTTTCGGTTGAAACGGGATTGAAAAGTGATTCCATGGGCAGAATAGGGTCCGTTCCTGATTCCAAAAACCGCCCGGATGAAATACCATTTAACCGATGGCGTGCAAATCCGGAGGAACGCCGATGGGTCGGGTTAGGCAGGTGTTGCTTTTGCTTTTTCTGTTTCTCCTCCCCGTAGCGCTGCGCGCGCAGGGGGCACCGGCCCCCTCCGGATCGGCGGGCGAGGCCGGGAAATTCGCGGACGCGCTGTTCTCCGCGTCTCCCTGGGGCCGCGACAACGCCCGCGCCTGGATGATCCGCCGGGGCAAACCGGACATGGCCGCTGCCCTGATCATGGCGTTGCGCTGGGTTCCGGGCGATCGGGGGAAAAACGCCCGGGTGCTCAAGGCGATTACCGGCGCGGACCGCGGCCTCGATTGGTTCCACTGGATGCGTTGGCAACAGGGCCACCCGGAGGTCAGGCCCTTCGATGGCTTCGATCGATTTCAAGCCGACCGGTTTGCCCGAATCGATCCCAGCTTCCGCCTTTTCCTCTATCCTGGCGTGAAGCACGAGATTCGCCTCGAGGAGATCACCTGGGGCGGGGTGAGGAAGGACGGCATCCCGGCCCTGACCAACCCGAAGTTGATCCCCGCCGCCGAGGCGGACTACCTCACCCGGGATGAGCTCGTCTTCGGCGTCGAGATCGCCGGCGACGTGCGCGCCTATCCGCTGCGGATTTTGGACTGGCACGAGATGTCCAACGACGTGATCGGAGGGGTGCCGGTCTCCCTTGCCTACTGAACTCTGTGCGGATCGGGGATCCTATTCGATACGCGGGTGAAAGGAAGAGAAAAACCCTTCGTCTTCGGATCTTCCGGCTTTCTCTATCGCTCCAACAAGCTCATGTACGACCAGCAGACCAACTCGCTCTGGAACCAGTTCACGGGCCGTCCGGTGGTGGGCAAGCTGACCGGCTCCGGCATCAAGCTGAAAATGCTGCCGGTGGTGATCACGATCTGGGGCGACTGGCGCGCGCGGCATCCGGAAACCAAGGTGTTATCCCTTCGAACCGGATTTGCTCGGGACTATACGCCGGGCCGGCCCTATGGCGCCTACTTCGACAGCCCCGCCTTGATGTTTCCGGCCCTCACCCCGGACAAACGCCTCAAGCCGAAGGATTATGTCTTCGGTCTGCGGATGACGGGTTTTCAAAAAGCCTGGCCGCTGAGTGCCTTCAAAGGCGGCAAGGTGATCAACGACCGCGTGGGAGTTCTCGAAATCGTGCTGGTGGGCGACGCCGCGGGCCGCACGGTGCGCGCCTACCGCTCCGGCGGCCGCGTATTCAAGAAAGGACCCGGGCCGGACCGGCTTTCTTCCGAAGGCGCCGCCTGGACCATCACGGAAGCGGCCCTGAAGGGCCCGGAGGGAAAAACCCTGACGCGCCTGCCTGGCCACATCGCGTACTGGTTCGCCTGGAGCCAATATCTGGGCAAGGCGGATTTCTACGCAAAATAAAGCGGAATAAATTTCGATTACTTTTATTAAAATTTAATCAGCCAGCGCGATCCGTAAATCCTAATCCGTCACCTTGTATTTTTTAAGGAGGGTTTTCGGGCCAGGGAGGTTGTTCGGGCGATATCCATTTTTTGTCTTCCTCATGCGCTCGGCTACGCTGCGATGGATTGAAGCCCCTTCTGGTATCTCCCGAATGTGGCTGCCCCGAAACTTCCAAAACCCGCTGTAGGATTCATGTTTCTTGTCGTGCGGGTTGGGTTGATAATTCTTTGACTGTTTCTTGTCCACCTGCATTCCGCATTTTATCGCCTTATCCATCATCCACCGCAGGGTGACGTTCGAAAGCCCGCGCTCGTCGTACCACCCGCCCACGTCGGAATGGACTCCCGCAAACCAGACCTGTTCAATGATTTGATCTGCTGTCGTTCTTGATTCATCCCAGAGGCAGGGCGGGAAATCCTTGTGCTTCTCATCAATGGAAATCGCGTGATACCCATATTTCACTTCGGGGTTGAGCCGGGCATTGTGGAACTTTTTGCCGGCGTTTAAGACCAGGGAACGCACGGTATCCCATGCCCCGATGAAGTGTACGGGGCAAGAGCGGGAGAAAGCGATTTTGAACCCCGCGGCGATCTCGTCATTGTCCTCCGTGTTGTAAATTTTAGAGGCGTACTCCACCAGATTGTCGCTGCCGCTTCTCAGCAGCCCGCACTTATAGATCATGCCGACCAGCGAGCGCACCGTGAACGCGCCCCGGCTGAATCCGAACAAGTACACCCGGTCATCTTTGTCGTAAGACTCCATGAGGAAGCGGTAGGCGTCCTCAACGTTCTTTTGCAGGCCGTGCCCCGTGGCCGAATCGTGTTTGGCTCTCAGTAATCCAGACTCCTCATTGTACTCCCAGCCGCCTGTGCCGACGCCGGGATCGTAGAACGCGATCTGGTCATTGTTTTTCACCGACAGGCTGTAGGTTTCCACGACATTGGTGTTGTTCCGGCCGTACTCGTGACCGGTTCCATCGCAGCAGATTACAATGTTTTTCAAAGGAACTCCTCTAAGCATTTGACCCGTGACGACCGGAAAACTTCCGCATCCACCCTCTTCTCGATGGAATAGCCATACCCCCTGGACAAAGCGTCCGGCGCGGCCCCATCACAGGGGAGCCTAGGCCACTTCGGGAAAGAGCCAACTACCGGAAATTCGGGGAGGTGCGCAGTGGTGGTGGGGGGCTTGATTCCTAGGCACTGTGAGTCAGATTCGCTTTTAGATCTGCCGCAATTGGTAGACTCGTCATCAACGTATCACCCGCCGGCGAGCGGAGGGGCTCTGCCAGATCCGAGGACGCAGCGACCACTCTTGAGCCGGTGAAATACTGCAAGGGCGGGTTTCAATTCTTATTCTTGTGGCGGGACCGATTTCAGCTGAAAAGCTCCTAATCGGGCGCGTTCAGATTTTCTCGGGAAAGGAGCGTCCGAGTCCCCTATTCGTACTCGATCAGATCCACGCAGGTCGCTTTCGCCTCGCCGGCGCTGAGGTGGCCGACGCGGACCTCCTCGGTGCTTTTTCCGGCGGGTCCGCTCGCCGCGAAGTGGATGTGCACGTAAGGCTGGGGGCCTTCCCATTCCAGCCCTTCGCCCAGGGCTTCGGGGGGGTCATCCAGCCAGGTCAGGGTTCCGTGTCCGATGTACTCAGTATGGGTTCCGATGGGGGCGCGGTTCACGTCGTAGCCATCGGTGCTGCGGAACCCGGTGATCATCCGTCCGCTCAAAAGGGCGCCGTAGAGGTGCAGACTGGCCTCGCGGATGCTTTTTTCCCGCGCGAGCCGGGTGAGCCCCTCGATGATTTCCTCTCCGCTTTCGAACTGGATCCGGAAGATTCGGGCGATCCGTTTTTCCTCAACGATCATTTTTGGGGCTCCTTGGGAATGGGGACGCAGAAAAGCGCACAAGGCCGAGGGTGGGGGGCGCCAGCCGCCTGGGCGAGGCGGAGGAGAGTGCGGGGGAGGCGCGATCAGGTGAAGTTGTGCTGGAGTACTGAGTTGACCCTGCGGAGCTTCGCACAGAGCCCTTCTGTTATGTGGACCAGGATCTTGATGGCGAGGTCCTTGGTAATCAGGTCCACTTCCTCTTTGAGCATCAGGTTGAGGTCGAGCTCGAGGACGGCGGTCACGCCGCGCGCACGGGCGGTGGCGGAACGCGGCAGCTTGTCGAACATGGACATTTCGCCAAAAATCCCGGAGGCCTTCAAATTGGCCACGGTTCCGGTTCCGTCCTTGCCCTGAAATCCGCTGAGCTGAATATCCACCTCGCCATTGACGACGAAGTAGATCAAATCCTCGTGTGTTGCGCCTTCATCGAAGACAACATCATTGTCGTTGAAATTTCGGATCCGGCCGTGGGCCAGGAGGGAGTGGCGCTCGTCATCGGTCAGGTTCTGGAAGAAGCCGATGTGGGCGACGCGGCGGAAGAGTTCCGCGCGCTGGGCGGCGAAGCGGGAACCGAAGGCAGTTGGCATGCTGATTCCTTGTTAAAGATTAGGAGATCATGCCGGACGAATTTATACGCAAGAATATTTTAGCGCAATCAAGGGCAAGTTTGAAATATGTGGGATTCGGGGCGGGCTCGAATTTTGCGCGCTCTCATTCCGGAGGGTTGGAATCCCGGATGGAGAAGGGGAAAGGAATGCGGCATTTGGTGTAGCCTGTGGCCGAAGGGCCAGAAATGGCAGATATGACAAAATTGAGCGGACAAAAATGAAAAATTACATAATAATTAAATTTCTTTTTGCGCCTATTTCTCTGTACAAGGGAGCACGGGGAAATACACAATATATGTGAATGTATACATATATATTAGGGGAGCGCGCCCGGCCGGTGGAAGCCGGGGGAGGAATGGGGGAAAAGAAAGTGATAGAGAGGTTTTTTGATGTAAGCGGGAGGGAGAGCCTGGGTTGTTTGGGAAAGGGCCAGAGCGGGGTGTATCATTAATTCAAAAATCCCGAATAATAAGAGTTTCAGTGAGATGGGAGATTGGCATATAATCTTAATTGTTGGAAGCTACGCGAATTGTGCCGGCGTATCTTCTTGGGAATGAATGAGTTTTCGATATATGGGATTGGGCGCTCCATTTCATGCGGCCATTTTTCAGAGAAGGTGAAGGTTATCGAAATTTCGATGTGGCGCCAAAAAGATAACGAATTGTTTGTGTCACATGGCGGGAGATTCAATTTCGCGAGGCGGGGAAAGCGAATCGAGAACTGATGAATTATTTTGATTAAAAGGGAAAAACAGGTGTTTTTGTGAATTTCATTACATTCATTCTGTAAAATGGAATAACGACCGATTGGCGAGGTGATGGTATGATTTATTTAGCGAATGGGGGCCATTCCCTGCTCTAGAAGGATCAAAGAGATTTGCAAGCGGCCCCTGATTCAAGAAAGGAAATTGAAGTTGTCGCGATTTCAAAGAAGTGGACGCAAACTTGTAATTATAGCGTGGCGCTTTTCGTGCCCAGTTCCAGCGCGTAAATTAAAATACGCGCCTCTTAATCAAGGAGATAAAAAATGCTGAAAATGATGAAGGGCATGTCCCATCGAGAAGAAGGACAAAGCCTTGTTGAGTACGCCCTGATTATTGCACTGGTCGCCATTGTTCTGATCGCGGGCTTGACCGCATTGGGCGGTGGAATCGGTGGTGCCTTCACAACGATCGTAGGTTCACTGTAATCGGCTAGCCGCTTCCAACGCCGCCGTTTTATACTGGTTAACCGGTATGAAATGGTGGCGAAGGAAAGCTTCAGGCCAGAACAAGCCAATTTCCAAAGGTGTGAGCTTAAGTGGCCTACGGCAAGGATAATAGCGCATCGCATCTAAATATATTTAAAATGAAGGGCCTTCGGAAATAGAGCCAAATGTCTCCGCAGTCTTGTTTATAAGTGATATTTTTACCGGCCCGGCTGGGCTTCAGTCGATTCTGCTTAGTGGTAGAGGGGGAAGTTCTATTAGTGGCTCCCCCGGAGAGGGTGAAATTTCATCTTGCGCAAGTGGGGAGCGGCGCATCTTCTTTTTACCTTTCTTAGTTGAACATTAGAGGGATATTGACTGGAGCCATCGTCATTTTTTGAATATTCGCGGGCTTTGATTCTGATCTGCCTCACGTTTGTTTCATGCGTGTGGGATTTAATGCATCGGCGTGTTCCGAACGCCCTCACCTATACGAGTTCTTTCCTAGGACTTGTCGTGGCTTTTTTGGAAGGAGGTTTTTCCGGGGCCGGCTGGGCGATGGCTGGTCTTTTGGTGGGTGGGGGTGTGGTTCTGCCCGCGGTCGCGTACGGTTTCGTCGGCCAGGGAGATATGGAATTGATGGCTGCAGCGGGCTCGCTGTTAGGCCCGGTTGGTGCAGTTAATGCTGTACTTTTGGGCGCTGTTTTGGGGGGCATATGGGCACTCGGCTGGCTGGTGGCCAAAGGGGATCGAAAGTCCACGCTTCCCTACGCACCTCCCTTGGGCGTAGGGGTTCTGCTCGCCTTTTTTCTTTGATCGGCACATTTTTCACGGAATTTTCCGCAAATTGGCGAAACTCCCCCTTGGGGGTCCTCGCTGAATATCGATGTCTTGGGGAAACTCCCCTTCGCTGAATTCGGTGGGCGGGGAGTTTTTTTCGGTTCGGGGAGTTTTTTTTCGGTTGAAATAGTTCAAAATGAAAGGGTTAGGTAGCGAATCGGGCCCGCTTGAATTCAGAGTTGCCGGGCAATGTGAGGAAATCCTGTGCGTCGCCGTAACCTGGTTCCACTCATAGTTGCACTGGGGGCGGGAATTGCCGTGGGAGTGATCGTATTGATGATCACCTCCAAGAAATCCCCGGAGGTCGAGACGGCCGAGAAGACTGTGAAAATTGTTGTAATGGCACGCAGTCACAGGCCCGGGGTAAAGCTGATCGAAAATGATGTCACCATGAAGGATTGGCCCGAGAGGCTTCTTTCTTCCCAGTACATCCGAAACAAAAATGAAGTAATTGATCGAGTGATAATTAAAGATGTAAGCAAGGACGAGCCGCTTCTCCGGGACAAGCTGGCACCCGAGGGGAGCCAGGAAGGTCTTTCCAACAGAATCCCCGAAGGGTTTCGCGCCTTCTCTGTAAAAATCACGGATGCGACGGGAGTCTCCGGGTATATTTTGCCGGGAAGCCGGGTGGATGTTCTCGCCACTGTTGAGGTGGAAGATTCAACCAAAAAGCAGGGGAGGCCTTCTTCGGTTACAAAGACCATCCTGCAGAACGTCATGGTTCTCGCAGTCGGCGCGGAAAAAGAGGCTACGCAGGAGAAGACGCAAATTAAAGCTCCTACGGTAACACTCGCCTTGACGCCCGATCAGGGCGAGAAATTGACGTTGGCCATCACGAGAGGTTCTATCCGCCTTTCCTTACGGAATCAACGGTTCGATGATCAGGTCGTGTCCAAAGCGGTTTCCTTGGAAGATCTGATTTCGGGCACCAAATCGGCGGCGCAGGTTCGGGTTGAAGTGCCGAAGGCGCCCAAACCTCCCCCTGTCCCAGTGCAGGCCCAAATTGCGCCTCGGGTGGAAAAGGAAAAAACGGTTCAAATATTGGTCAAGGAGAAAACGGTTCAAGTCTTGGTCATAAAGCGCCGTCTGTCCCGGGGGGCGTAATTGACCGAAGATGACATCGAATTGAAAGAATGGCCCGCCAGATTGGCCTCTTCAGAATATGTTCGTGACCCAAAGGATGCCTTGGGCCGGATTCTTGCGGTCAGCGTGGTAAGTGGGGAACCCCTTTTACAAGGGAAGATCGCTTCTGGCGATGGGGCACAAGGCCTTTCGGGGATTATCCCGGCGGGGCGGCGCGCCTTTGCTGTAAAGGTGGATGAGGTGACGGGAGTCTCGGGATTTTTATTGCCGAGGAGCAAGGTAGATGTAATCGTCACGGTGGAAATGGACAAAGACTCTTTAGGAAAGTCTGGGGAAAAGAAACTTTCCTTGTTGTCCGTAATGGGTGGCGACAAAGTTTCATTGACCAGAACCATTCTTCAAGATGTTGAAGTTCTTGCGGCGGGCTCAAAACGGAAGTGGACCAGGAAAGAGGACGAATCGAGACTACGGTGGTGACGCTCCTATTGACCCCCGAGGAAGGACAAATCCTGACACTTGCCGCGACGAAAGGGAAAATTCACTTGGCAATGCGGAACCCCCTCGGCAATAAGCCTGTTAAATCGAGTGTAGTTTCCATCAATGACTTGTTAAATCTAAAGCTAAGAGAACCAAAAAAGCCGGCGGCAAATGGTTCGGCCGGTTCATTGTCCACCCCAAAAGATGTACCCCCACCTCCCCATACCGTTGAGATATTACAAGACGGAAAAAGGTCAAAGGTGGAATTCCCAGAATCTAAGCCATGAAACGGATTGAACTTCAGATTGCAACGATTTTTATCGTATCAGGCATTTTTTGTGCGGCCAGTGTTCTCTTTGTTGAGGCCGCAAAACACGAAGATGTCACGGTACAAAAAGGACCCCCCCCCGTACTTTGACGATTGATCGGGGGGAAAGCCAGGTTCTGAAGTTTCCCAGACGAGTAAAGCGGATTTCCGTGAACAATCCAAAAATTGTGGAAGTGGTTGCCGTAACCCCTTCGGAAATCCTCCTGAACGCTAAAGCTGCAGGCACCACAAGTTTGCTCGTTTGGGATGAGACGAGCGTGTTATTTACCTACTCCGTAATCGTCCAAAGGGACGTCAAGCGAATACAAGAAGTCGCCGGGCAACTTGCGAAGATTCTTCCAAAAGAAAAACTTACCGTCGAGCAAGCTGGAGATAACATCGTTATTTCAGGAACTGTCTCAAGTGAAGAGACAAAGAAAGTCGCGCTCGGTGTGGGAGAGGCCAATTCGCCCAAGAAGGTGGTTGACAATATCCGGGTGGTCGAATCGCCTCCCCAGGTCCTTCTCAAGGTACATTTCGCTGAGATTTCTCGGTCCGGAGCTGTTCAGGTAGGCCTTGGATTTATCCGTACGAACCGGGAGGGTCGAAATCATATTTCATTCTTCCCTGGCGCACCGGGTTTTGCCCCGAAAGATGATTTCATACCGGAGCCGGGTGCGGCGCCGGGGCCGAATCTCACCTTTGGAAGTGTTATTGATTTCTTTTTCGGAACGGGATTTCTCGAAGGCTCTCAGGCCAGGTCCGCGGGATTTTTCTTACGGGCCCTCCAAGAAAAAGGCCATATTCGGACACTCGCGGAGCCCACCCTGCGGGTGGTGAGCGGGAAGAAAGCGAATTTTCTCGTTGGAGGGGAAGCTCCGATTCCAGTTCCCGGTCAGGATGGGAGCGTAACGATTGCCTATAAACCCTTTGGCATACAGTTGGAATTTACTCCGAAGGTGAAGGAAAACGGGATGGTGGAACTGACCGTGAAACCGGAGGTCAGCTCGATCGATAATACGATTGCGATTGTTGTCCAAGGTTTCAATATTCCTGGGTTCAAGAAGAGCAACACCAGCACGCATGTAGAATTGCGGGATGGGCAGACAATGGCCATTTCTGGCCTTCTTTCCGAGACCACGGCGAAAAATCTCGGACAGGTCCCCTTTATCGGTGACATACCCATACTGGGCGAGCTTTTCAAAAGCAGAGATTTTAAGGACAACAAAACAGAATTGATTGTTCTAATAACGCCCACAATTATTCATCAAGATAGAGTGGAAGACCTGGTTCTCCCGAACACCGGATTCATGGTGGGACGAACTCCGGGTGTAAGCAGGTCGCCGGGAAAAAGGGAGGGGAAAAGATGAGCCCAGAATCCACGGGACTTACCCTCATCCTTGATGACGAAAAAGGAAATTTAAAAAACATCCCCGAACTTCTCGGCAATACACAAGAGGACGGTATTGTTTATGCGGTCAGCGTTGAGGAGGCCCGCTCTAAGCTCGGAACGGAGGCTCCCGCACTCGCGTTTGTAAGTTGTCCCAACGGCCCGGTGGAAGCAGAGACCAATTTGGTCTTTCTCGGTGTGGCTCCCAAATGGCTCATTGCCGGGGCGACGCAAGACCAGGCCTCCGATCCGGAATTTCTCCGGGCGGCGATGCAGGCGCAGTTTAACGATGCTTTGACTGTTCCCACAAATGCGGAAGATGTTCAGAGGGCCATCGAAAATGGGGTTCATCATCTCCATAGGGAAACGGGTGGGGGCGGGAAGGTACTCGTGGTTTATTCCAGCAAGGGAGGTGTGGGTGTCAGTTCCATATCGGTGAATCTCGCGCTTGCGCTCCATAAGTCGAGTGGTTTGCGAATTTGCTTATTGGATGTGGATCTCCAAGGCGGTTCGGTTGCTACACTCTTGAATATCCAACCCAGGCAATCGCTTGCCAAACTGGGCGAAGTACCCATAGAAGATACAACGTCGATGCGCGAAGAAGTAATCAGCCGCATCTCCAATCACGAAAGCGGTTTGCGAGTGCTTGCCGCTCCCTCCGTAATCCATGACGGTGTAAGCATCACATCGGAAATGATCACCAGCGTAATAAAAATACTTAGAGAGCGCTTCGATATTATCATTGTAGACACACCAAAATGGGTGGGAGACCGTTTGGTGGCGGCGCTCGACGAGGCGGACCGGATCCTTTTGGTTGCGGACCCGGAAATTCCCTCGCTGGCAAAATTGCGCGAGTCGTTGCGGCTCTTTTCTCACTTCGAATTTGACCAGGGTAAGGTGGAATTGATTTTTAACCGAGTCGATCCGAATTCGGAGCTTCAGCCTGAAGAGGCTTCTGAGGCACTGAGCCGGAAGGCTTATTTCTCTATTCCCAGAGAAACAGACACCCTCATCGAGGCGGCCAACACAGGTTCTCCGCCTTGCGCGGAAGAAACCCCCAAAGGAATTTTTGCCAATGCCATTATTGAAATGGCCGAGAAAATCAAAGTTGATCTTGGGTTTCCGCCAAGCGCGCCGGCACCAAAAAAGCGGGGATTTTCGCTTAGAAGGAAAGCGTCATGAGCAACGGACCTGGAAAGAACCTATCGGATGAAAGCCAATTTCTTTCCCGCCTCGGCGGAAATATGCAAACCGCTGAGGAGAAAAAAGCCGAGAGCGAAGCTGCAGCCGCCCGGGGAACGACGCCTTCTGATGGGCATTCAGCGGTTCCTATTTCCCTGCGAGCAAGGTGGGAGGATGTAAAAGAAGAGCTTCATGAGGAATTGCTCGGGCGGCTTAATTTTGACGAAGTGGAAGGCCTGAAAGAGGACGAGCTTGCCGATCGATTGAGGCCCTCTGTCGCTGAATTCGTTGCCGAGAACATCCCGACCGAGTTCGCTGAAAACGCCAATCGTATGGTTACCGAATTGATGAACGAATTGCTCGGGCTCGGGCCTCTGGAGCCGCTCCTGACTGCAGGAGAAACCACGGAGATTATGGTCAATGGCTTTGATCACGTATTTATCGAGCAGAAGGGGAAACTCACCCTAACCGACATCAAGTTTCGGGACGAGACCCATTTGCGGAGAATCATTGACCGGATTGTAACGCGCGTGGGCCGCCGCGTAGACGAAAGCTCCCCCATGGTGGATGCCCGCCTTCAAGACGGAAGCCGCGTGAACGCAATCATACCGCCACTTGCCCTTGACGGCTCATCACTTACCATCCGTCGCTTCCCCGAGAACGCTTTGACCCCCGAGGATCTCATACGGTTCGGATCGTTGACCGAGGACATGATCAAATTCCTTCGGGCCGCGGTGAACGGGCACGCCAATATGATCGTATCAGGGGGTACGGGTTCAGGAAAAACAACCTTGCTGAATATGCTTTCCACCTTCATATCCCCGGATGATCGAATCGTCACCATCGAAGACTCCGCCGAGCTTCAACTCCAACAAGAACACGTCGTACGGCTCGAAACGCGCCCGCCCAATGTCGAAGGAAAAGGTGAGGTCGCTATGCGCGACCTGCTCAAGAACGCCCTTCGGATGCGGCCGGATAGAATCATCGTTGGCGAGTGCCGCAGCGGGGAATCGCTCGACATGCTCCAGGCCATGAACACGGGCCATGATGGATCCCTCACCACACTCCACGCGAATACCCCGCGTGATGCCCTCAGCCGTTTGGGAGTGATGGTTGCGATGGCGGGGATGGATCTTCCCGAAAAAGCGATCCGCGCCCAAATCGCCTCGGCAGTGCACATCATTGTGCAGGTAGCGCGCCTTTTGGACGGCTCCCGAAGAACTACGCATATTACTGAGATTACAGGGATGGAAGGCGAAACGGTTACGATGCAGGATATCTACATATTTGAAGGGAAAAGCAGTGCGCCCGGGGAGCCGATCATCGGCAGCCACAATCCAACGGGCATCCGTCCAAAGATATCGGAAAAGCTCCTTGCGCAGGGCCAGGTTCTTCCCGATTTCAATGTCGGGCTGGAGGAAGAAGAGGAGAAGGGTTCCGCCAAGTCCGGGAAAAAGGGCTGGGGAGACTAACCTTGGATCCTCGAGCGTTAATCGTACTATTACTGGTTTTTGGGATGGGGGTGGTTATCCTCCTCCTCGTATCCCGGCGCCAGAAGCATCCCTACGCAAGTCGTCTCGAAATATTTAACGATAAGAAACCCGCGGAGGAGGAGTCTTCCGGCAGCATATTGCGGGAGGCGAAGAGGAAACGTTCAGGAATCTTCTCTGGATTTGTCGAGTGGACCGGCGTGAAACTTCTTCGCGCAGGAGTCTCGACCAATTTACGCCCTTTTTTCAGCCGCGTGTTTATTTTTGCCGCGACGGGCGCGCTCATCGGTGGGCTATTCAGTGGGGTTCTCGGGCTGCTCGGTGGTTTGGTGGTGGGGGGTACGATTCCATATATCATGATTCATATGAAATTCCGCGGCCGGATGAAGAAGCTGGAAAGTGATTTGCCCACAGCCCTGCAGTTCATCGTGAACGCCTTGCGCGCCGGCCACGCCCTCAACTCATCGCTGGCCATCGTGGGCTCAGAAGGCCCAATAGGTGCTCGGGACGATTTTGCACAGCTAAACGACTCCCTTCGCCTTGGCGTCCCCATCACACAGGCCTTCGAGCAACTCCTCCACAAGACGCCCAGCGTGGACCTGCGCTTTATGGCAACTGCCATGCTGATCCAGCGGGAAACGGGCGGAAATCTAACTGAAATTCTTGACAGGCTTCAGGCCGTGGTGTTGGAGCGAAAGAAAATGCGGGGAAAAGTTCAGGCCCTGACCGGCCAGGCGCGGATGGGGGGATACGTGGTCGGTGGGCTGCCTTTTATCTTGGCGGGCGGCATGTCGGCGATCAATCCGGAGTATCTCATGCCCATGATCAAGACCGACTTGGGGAATTATGCGCTGGCCGCCGCTTTTGTCATGCAGGTAGCCGGCTTTTTGGTCATGAGGAAGATCATTAACATCAAGTTGTGAGGGTGTGGTGGAAGGAATCTTAATTGTTGCTGGAGTTACCTTATTGATCTTCGGCGCGGTGGCCCTGCTGGGCATTGGCTTTGCCGGAGGCATTCAGTCCAACCACAATATAATCGCGGCGCGCATTCAGATGCTAAAAGGCCGCGCACCGGGAGAGAAGGAAGACCGGGGAGCCGCTTCTGCCGACAAGAAAAAGACGGAGAGTCCCTTAAGCCGGGTCGCATCCAAAATTGGGGCGAGGGCTCGGAAGTACTTCGAGGGTGGAGGAGATGAAACCGCACACAAATTGGCAATGGCAGGTTTTAATTCCCCCAGTCACATCGGGACGTATCATGGTATCCGTCTGCTCTTTGCAAGCGGAGCTTCCTGTGTTTCGGGAATTATGGCGCTTGTGAGTGGTGCCCCCGCAGGAAAAATCGTCCTGGCTGCGGTCGTTGCGCTATTGGTAGGCATGCTCCTCCCCAACCTTTGGCTTTCGATGCAAATCAGAAAGCGGCAGGAGAAAATTGCCAGCGCCCTTCCGAATATGGTGGACCTATTGGTTGTATGCGTAGAGGCCGGATTGGGTTTGGACATGGCCATGTCACGGGTGGGCCAGGAACTCCATTTGAGCTCGCCCGATCTCAGCAGAGAATTGAACGCGTTAGGCCGAGAGTTGAGCGCCGGTCAGGCCCACGAAGTCGCCCTCAATCGCCTTGCTTGGCGTATCGGCCTCGAAGATATCGAGAACTTGGTTTCGATGCTGATTCAAGCCGAGCGTTTCGGAACTTCGATCGCCGTTTCGCTTCGAGTTTTTTCCGATGCTTTCAGGACAGGAAGGCAGCAGAAGGTCGAAGAAGCCGCCGCAAAAACCACCATCAAGCTTCTGTTTCCGCTGATAATATTCATATTCCCTGCTATATTTGTCATTTTGTTGGGCTTGGCGGTCGTAAATATCTTCACTGGCGGATTGTAAAATTGGCACACGTAATGGCAGGAAATATTGAAGGTGCAAGTCAGGTTTCTCCTCTCTCTCTTGCATCTCGAATTGAAGTTGCGGATTCTTTTCTTACGCGTGCCAAAGGGCTTTTGGGCCGTTCCCTCAGGCCTGGCGAGGGTCTCTACATTTCGCCTTGCAGTGCGGTCCACACCTTCGGAATGTCTGAACCCATTGACGTGATATTTCTAGGTTCCGATGGAACGGCTTTGGCTATTTATTCTTCACGGCCACCCTGGCGGTTGACCCGGCATGTCCAAGGCGCGCATGGAGTCCTTGAGCTTCATGCGGGTACGGTGGCCGAGGCAAATCTTCGTGTGGGCCGGAAGGTAGATCTTTCTTCGATGGGGGAGGAACGTGTTGGCGAAAAATTGCAAAATGGAATTCTGACAAATTTAATTTTAAGCGCATTTTGGCTCTACCTCGCTGGCCGGATGATTCCGATGCTCATTGAGGGGCAGTCGAGCTCTTCCGCATACATGCTATTTGCGGTTAATACGTTAATAGCTGTTTTGTTTTTGACTCGGCGGAAAGAGAAAAGAGTGACCGACTCGCTTCGCGATAGGCTTGTCACTTTAACGTGTATATTTTTGGGATTCTCTTTGCGGCCCGCATCGCATGCCGCTCTCCTTTCTCATGAAGTCACTGTGGGTTTTTTGACCTTATCCTTGGCATTCGTATTTTTCGCATACTTAAATTTAGGCCGTTCCTTCGGATTGATTCCGGCGGATCGAGGGTTGAAGTTAAAAGGAGCATATTCCTGGGTTCGGCATCCGCTTTATGCGGCGGAAATATTATTTTTTGGATCATTTCTTTTGGCGAACTTTACTCCCTGGAATCTTTCGATTTTATTCGGAATTATCATCAGCCTTGACCTGAGGGCACGTGCGGAAGAGAGATTGCTGGCCGGTAATTTTGCATATCGGGAATATTGCAAGCGAGTCCGTACGAGATATATTCCGTTTGTCGTGTAAAGAAACGAATGAATAACAAGATTTTGACTATTAAAGGATCCATGTTTTTTCTTGTTTTTTTTCTGGTGGCCCTCACCGGATGTTCGGCATTAATTTTCTCCAAATCAACATCGAATCCCAAGGCGAAAGGCCCGGCAAAGCGGTCAGTTAGTCCGTTGGCAGATCTGGCCTGGATACCCCTTGGCCTTTCCAAAGAAGCGTTCGCCGCCGCTGAAATTCGGATGCAGAACGGTGTGCACGTTGGGATGCTAAGGGGGGAATTCCTTAAAAAGATGAAACTCACTCCACTCCCCGGAGTACAATGGGCGGATCAGATGACCTCGGGAGAGGGTTGGTTTTCCGGGCTTTCCCGGCGCAATAAATACGGTAATCACGAATTAGAAGAATATTCATTCGGGTATTTCGAAGGACGCCGTTTGAAAGAGCGGTTTGCGATCATCGTGCAGGATAACGTGGTTCGACGAATCGCCCATTCTCCGAAGGCGTTGGATCATTCTCATTCCGCCCCGTCCCCATCTTTGCTGAAGACCCCGGACACACTTGAAAGCGAAACCAAAAAGATAAAGGAATTCTACAGGAACAATCTTCAAAGCCGTAAGTCTTTCGAACGGATTCTTCCGAGGCTGAAACGAATCCGTCCTGGCTGGACAAGCGCAGAGGTTCGCCTTGCGCTCGGCGGTAGCCTTTATCGAATGACGAATGGATTGATTTATTTCCAAGAAGGGCTATTGTGGGACGATGGGTTTGCGGCTAGCGATGAGGGCTTGTCTTCAGTAGCGATTCTTCCGTTTGGTTATCGTGATGCCTCGGGCAAAGCCAACGTACAAGTGGTTGTGAGAGCGGAGCGAGGAATCGTTATTGCTGTTTTGTGGCAGGCGGAATCTGAGTATCTGCCCGGAAATGAAAACCGGGGGAAGAACCTGAAAAATAAAGATGCGCGTTCAAATGGCTTAAAGCGGTGATCCATGTTTTTCCGGTATACTGATGGTCAACAGAAGTCTGCGCCCCTTTGTAGTTAAATTAAAGGAGATGAATTATGTCGGGGAATGATGCTTTCTTGTTTTTCATGTTTTTTTGGCTGTTGATCCTAACGGTGGCATTTGTAATTCATTGGATTAAGGTTGAAAGAAACATGGATTTTGATAAGCATTCGTGGTCAAAGGCATCTGCCGGTATGCAAGAAAAATTAATCGGGAAGAAATAAGCTGGGTTGACGTCGGCCGGATAAGCGCAATTTATTCCAAAGGGTTGAATGCGCTCGATTGGCGGGCTTGCAGTAGAGTTGAGATATGACATTGAAAAAATAGGCTGAAAATCGGTTATGTTAAGTCGGATTTTACAATGGCAGTGGTGGGGATACGATGAGCTGTCAGCTGCTTGCTGCCTATGAAACTATTCTTAATGGCCAACATATGGGTGTAATGATGCATTCTGATATCAAACGAGGAATATAGGATGTCGGACTCGTTGGCAGAATTGCGGGGCCGGATCGATGAATGCGACAAAAAGCTCGTTCATCTTATAAACGAGCGTTTGGAAATGTGTCAGGAAGTGGGGCAATTTAAATATGAGCACGATATAGAAATCCGGGACCATGAACGGGAGCGCAAAGTGATTGAAAAAGCACTCAGTGTAAACGAAGGGCCGTGTCCCCCGGGTGTCCTGGAAAAGGTATTTCGATTTTTGATTGAAGCTGCTGTGGCGCTTGAGGAAAAAGGGTTTTCGGCTTCGAATACGAAAAAAAGCTGATTTTTACTTAAAAAAAGATAAATTTTCTTTTTCACATCTAAATTCCCGATGGGATTTCTTCAATCGCCTGTCCTTGATGTTGCCGCTCACATCATTTATCTTGCTAGCTGTAAAGATATTTCTTCCTTTCCTCCGCCCAACCTTTGGGTAATATTCCATTCCGCATAGGATTATCCTCTCTCTGTCCGGGGGGAGAAGATCGGCAATTCAGTCCAAAGAAAAAGATATTTTATAATTTTGGTCTTCGATGGTACCGTGGAATCGCGACAATTCTCGGTACGCACTCTCCTAATCGGATAGGTGGCGTTATCAAATTTGAAGCTTTGTATTTCTCGATACGAGTACGAGTTACGAAGATAGCCTCCGGAAAAGTTGGCAAATGACCGGATTCGATATGAATATCTTGTTTGCTGCTGTAGCAGGTGCGGGAATCGGGGCCGCCGCTGTTTGGCTCATCATGCGTGTACGTCTTATTGCGCAGAAATCCATATTCGAGGCGGCGGTATGCGAGCGGGAGAATGCGCTTTGTGAATTGAAATCCCAGGCCCAAACGATCGCGGAAATGAACGCAACGGTGGCCAGGCTGGAAACAACGATTGAACTCGAAAAGAAAAATGCGCATGAAAAAATCTCCTTTATCGAGAAAACGGAAAAAGATTTAAGCGACGCTTTTAAAGCCCTTTCTGCCGATGCCCTTTGCAAGAACAATCAATCTTTCCTCGATTTAGCGAAGTCCACATTTGAAAAACTTCAATCTGAATCCAAAGGAGATATGGACAGCAGGGGAAAAGCGGTGGAAGCGCTTGTCAATCCCATTAAGGAGTCTTTGGAGAAGGTTGACTCACAGGTTCGTGAAATTGAGAAAACCCGAGAGCAGGCATACGGCCGTCTTTCAGAACAAGTGAAATCTCTTATTTCCACCCAAGAAAAGTTGCATTCAGAAACAGGAAATCTGGTAAGGGCGCTCCGAACTCCAACCGTTCGTGGGCGATGGGGAGAAATTCAACTTCGGCGGGTCGTTGAGATGGCCGGAATGCTGGCCCATTGCGATTTTGTGGAACAAACTTCCGTGGCGACCGAGGAGGGGAAACTCAGGCCCGATTTGGTCGTCAATTTGCCAGGCGGGAAAAATGTTGTCGTGGACGCAAAGGCGCCGCTTCTGGCGTATCTGGATTCCCAGGAGACGCCGGATGAAGAGAAAAGGTCCGCTCTTCTGGAAGACCATTCCCGGCAGATTCGAAGTCATATAAGGAGCTTGAGTTCAAAAAGCTACTGGTCGCAATTTGATTCCACTCCCGAGTTCGTTGTAATGTTTTTGCCTGGAGAAAATTTTTTCAGCGCGGCCCTTGAGCACGACCCAGGATTGATTGAGGCGGGGGCGAACGAGTCGGTTATATTGGCGACGCCCACCACGTTGATCGCGCTTCTGCGCGCAATCGCTTACGGATGGCAGCAAGAAAAAATCGCCGAAAGTGCACAGGCGATAGGCAACCTCGGAAAAGATCTCTACAATCGGCTCCGGATTTTCGCAGAGCATTTCGCACGGGCGGGAAAAGGATTAGAGAGTGCGGTGGAGGCCTTTAACAAAGCGATCGGCTCTTTCGAGGGGCGCGTTTTGGTGGCGGCAAGGAAATTCAACGATTTGGGGGGTAGTAGTAACGATGAACTACCAACTCAGCTGCCCGTCGAAAAAATTCCCCGGTCGCTTCAGGCACCTGAATTCGATACATCCTCCGATCAGCAGCATAAGGCCGTGGAAAGTCCGATTTCAAAATTCACTCCTTCGGTGAAGGAAAACGGAAGTTAACTTAGCCGTATTCGGATATACCTGCATTTGTCCCTGTAAAATTATCCTGGCAGAATCCACGTAACACCTTCAATTATGAATTTGAAATAAAGGAGAGGCAAAGGATGTGGAGCTTTGGAGGAAAGTGGGCTTGTTTTTTCGTAGCTTTTTTTCTGCTTTCCAGCTGCGGGGAACCTGTTTCATCCGGTGTCGAGATTGTATCCGACCCGCCGGAGGCGACGGTACGGATCGGGGATGAGACGATCGGGAAAACGCCGGTTCTAATTCCCAGGGAAACGTTTAAAGATCATTCCTTAGACACATTCACCCTTTTTATTTCCAAAAAAGGTTATAAAGAGAAGCAAATTATCGTCACACAAGAGAGAGGAATATTAAGTGTCAGGTTGGAAAAGGAGTAAAGCAGGAGCGCTGACGGGCAGACGGGCCAAAGAAGCCAGAAATCATTCGGGTCACCGTGCGTTTGCCGGCGGGAGAAATCTCTTCTGAATATTTAGAAAGGCTTGTCTTTTCTTTTTTCCGGGGATGCGGCAAATCTTGGGCGAGACCGATGGTTTTTTTCCCGTAGGGAGGGGGTGATTCGGCGGCCTCTTCAATCTCCAAAAGGTTTAAGCCCACCCATACCACTTTTCCGATAACGCGGTATTCAATCGTTTCTCCCGCTTCGAGCTTCCAAAACTCAACCTTACTTTCAATTCGATTGCTTGGCACCAAGGCCACGTGTTCAGGGTCGAGTATTTCGACTCGTTTTACAGAACACCCACCGTCCGAATCACGCAGGGCATAAATACTTTCAGACCGGATTTCGCGGGAGTTTCGATCCACCGCGACAATTGCGCCGTTTGGAATTTCCGGCGCCATGCTATTTCCATATACGCGAACGGCGATGAGATCGCCCGATTTGCGGCCGAATTCCTCCTTCGGCAAAAATAGCCAGTCGACGATGTTTTCTTCCACAATCCGGGCATTTCCACCCGCCACCTCTCCGGAAACCAGGGGAACGGGAATGGCATCGAAAGAAGCCGGAGAGACTTCATCCGCCGATTGCGCGAGAAGCCGGATATTACATGCGAAGGATGTAGGCGGGAGGGCGAAGAGGTCCAATAAAGAAATTTCTATGGATTCCGCGATACGCTTGATTTGTCCAATTGTAGGGTAGTATTCTCAGATTCGATTTGATGCAATTCGTCGAGGTCAATTCCGGTTTTTTGGGCGACTGCCGCCTTCGTAAGTTTTTTGCGTTCCCGAAAATGCCTGAGCCTCGCGCCGATGGAGATATCGTTCGGCATTGACATTTTTTTTCCTTCCGGCATTGGAGGTCTTTAATCTCGTCAGAAACCTATTTTTTTCTTTCGAAGAAATGTGCCCAGGTTCAACCGGCCAGGACCCGTGAGAAAAAGGGCCAAACACGATACGAACAATGTAGCCGGTACAGGGTGGCTTAAAATGTTCAGAATATTTATTTTATCATCTGCCCAATAAATAAATCCGATTGACAAGGCCGCGAAAATGGACGCCGAACGTGTAGCCAGGCCCAGAAATACCGCCGCCCCGCCCAGGAATTGAATCGTCCACGCGGCGAAAGTGGCAAGGGCGAAGTAAGAAGCAAATTTTGATCCTATTATTCCAACCGAATATGCAGCGGTCAATTGATGGCGGAATTCCTGAAAACTCGTAAATAGAAGCAAAAGACCTATCCACAAGCGAAACAGGGCGATCCCCCATTCTCTCGCGGTAGAAGTCAATCTTTCCTCCTTGCCGGCTACCGAGGAAATCGGCTGAAGTCGGGTTCGCGCTTTTCTTTGAAAGCCTTCATTCCCTCTTCTGATTGCTCATTGTTCCAGATGGCATTAAGCAGCTCGCTGCCATGGGTCCAGGATGGATAATGGAGATCCCCCAGATAATTCAAGTTCGTTTTCATGTATCTGAGAGTCGCCGGCGCGTAACTGTTCATCTTGCCGCACCATTCCCGGGTGGTCTCTTCCAGTTTGTTATCCGGTACCACCACATTAATGAGATTCATTTCCAACGCTTCATTCGCAGAGTAGCGCTTCGCGAGAAATAGCATCTCCCGGGCCTTTCGATCGCCTACCACCAAAGGAAGATATTGCGTGGCGCCGACGACCGGCAGCGCCCCGACGCGGGCGCCCGATTGGCCGAAAATCGCATTTTCGCTTGCGATGCAAAGATCGCAGTAAAGCTGCCATTCGTTTCCGCCGCCGATGCACCAGCCCCGCACCATAGCGACAGTGGGTTTACCGGAATTGCGCAGGAGCATGCACAATCTACGCATTTTGTTATTCCAAATGTGACCGGTACGGTGATCCAGACCCAACATCATATCCATGTCTCCGCCGGATGAGAAGTTCCCATGCATGCCGTACAAAACACCGGCACCGATATCGGAGTCTTCATCCAGACGGGTAAATGCCTCGATGACCTCGTCAATCATCTGAAAATTCATCGCGTTCAGAACCTTAGGCCGATTCAGGCCCACCCAGAGAGTTTTTTCTTTTACCTCCACGACAACAGTATGAGAATTCATAAATAATTCTCCATTTTTGAATTGATGAGAATTCGGGCCGAAAAAATATATGCGATTCTTGGGGAATCGCGATATTCGTTGTTTGAAAGAGTTGATTCTCCCATAAAGACGGATAACCTTCGTAAGGTATGGCCGATTTTCACTGTTGCAGCGTTTTGAACCCCTTATAAAAAAGTACGACTGAAACGATAATTAGCAGGAGAGCAAGTACTCGGGAGAGGGTAATTGACCTGAGCCTGTTCGAGAGAACGGCCCCCACTTGAGCGCCTGATATTACCCCGATTGCGAGTGGAAAGACGAAGTGGGCTACAGCTTGCAGGTTTCCTTGGAGGTAGTGATAGAGGACCGCCACTGTTGCTGTAAGCAATAAGAGACATTGGGAGGTTGCGGTTGCGATGTGGGTGGGCACATATAGAAAGCGGATCATGACAGGAACGTATATGGGCCCTCCCCCAATTCCCAAAAAGCTCGAGAGAAATCCTATGAGGGTGCTCATCCATATTCCCCGCTTGAAACGGAATCGGTAAGTGTAGACAAGTCCTGCTCGATCGACGATGTTCCGACCTTTCCAATGAGGAATTTCCTCGCCTGAGGGGAGATGGTCCCGGCTGGGGGGGCCAAGTAGCAGAGAAACGCACAGGGCGAGCAACGCGATTCCGAGCAGGACGTCGAACGGACCGCGTGCTACGAGACTTGTTCCATACGCACCTAAAACGACCCACGGTGATGCTACGAGGCCATAAATTACGCTCGTTTTGACGTCGATTCGTCCAAGGCGGAGATAGGCGATGGTGCCAGATAATGCGTTGAGGTTTACCACCAAAAGAGAAGATGCAGCGATTACTTCAGGCCTGTAGCCAGGAAAGAAAAGAAGGAGTAAAGGCGTGAGAATAAACCCTCCCCCCGCACCGACGAGAGTTCCAACGAGCCCAATACCTAACCCTAAAAGAAGAAAACCGATAAAAATAAACATGAATGTGCTCGTCGGCACAGAGCGCCGCGCGTCTTCCCTCCATATTTAATAAAAATTCACTTCCCGATGTGGATAACTTTCGGGGAAGGACTTGTCAACCTGCGTAATGGATATTGGGCCGGGGACCCCCTGAAAAAGAGGACAAAGGGCCCGGGATGATCGATGCGGCTGTCGCTCAACGGAAGGCGGATATAAATGGTCAAAGAATAATTCTGTGAAGAATCAGCAGAACAAAGATTGAGGGTAAATCGCCATTTGGAGAATATAAAAATACGCTCTGAGCTAACCTCCATTTTCATGCCAATCGTTTCGGCTGAACAGCGGGGGCCGCCAAATACGCTTTGCGAGGTTCGGGATTAGAACTTCCGCCCAATTCGGTGGTTTATTCTTCTCCGCGTAAAGTCTGGCTACATTCACGAATGTTGAGCGCCTTTTGGAAACGTTTTGGGGCTGTGTGCTTTGACAAATTTTTTACAGTAAAAAGAGTGGAATCGTTATCCCTCTGGATTCTTTGCGTTGACATGTCACAAGAATCGAATTAGGCCCACTATCGCAAGCGCGGTTCGATGGAACAAATTTCAAGAAGAGATAGCCGTCCGGAAGACATTTGCCGTCAGATGCAGGCTTGATGAAAATATTTTATCGAAAAGAAAATCGGATTCCGGGACGTGTAAATAATGGTTAAAGACGTCGTCCGGGAGGTGCGGGTACTCTGGATGCTTGCTGGCGTTTAAAATTGACCGTGATTTTTCGCCGCTCGCACCAGGAAGTCAGGTCGGAAAGTTGTTGCTTTAAAGCTGTAGGCAGCCGGGTCATCTTTTCTTTCTTTTGTTTGAGAGTATTAAGAATTTGCGTGTTTTTGTTTTGAAGTTTTATCAGTTCTTTGATTACATTTTGCGCAGTTTTCTCCAAATCCTCGTGCCCTCCAAGTTTTCGCTTGTCTTGGGCGGAAGACCTTCGGATTTTTCTGCATTGTTTTTTGATCCAGAGCTTATAGAGAAAACCAAACGCCATGAAGACAAAGATCAAGCTAAACAGGAGGAGTTCAGGGGGCGTGAACTGCAGAAAGACAACTATTGATTCTCGAAAGGAACCGCTCATCGATTAGGTCTCATCTTGATGGACATATTCAGAACCGCGGAAATATTTGGCCTTGGGTTCTTTGGTCCAATGTTCCTTGACCTCTTGAAAGAGTTTCACCTTCGCAGGCAATTGCTCTTTTTGAATTTCTTTTCCATCCGCGGTGATTTCCCGCTGAAGCAATGCGATTGCTTTTACTTGTTGGGGGATGATTTGATCGCGCAGCCTAGAGGCGACTGAAGTCAACTTTTTTGTCTCACTTTCTGCGATATCGATTTTTGTTGATAGTTCGTCCATCAGGCGATTGGCCGTGTCCCTTTCGGCGGTTGAATAAGCAATGCTCCGAATCGCCCAAATCAGGGAACCTACCATCAATAAAAGTTCGATTGCGAAACGAATTTCTGTAGCGTACCTAAGCACTGGCAGAAACCTTCGTCGGCTGTTTATGAGGGGCGGTTAAATCCCTTGTCGATCACTTGAAACTTGGCAAATAACCGCTTCTGGGCGGAAAATCAAGGGGCAGACGAGGAGCCACCGTTCGTACGTGGCCCAATAAGCATTCATTTCCTCATTTTACTTGTTTTTGGCTCGTTCGCATACCCTTTCCGGTAGGAGTGCATCAGACACCATGAAAATAGGTATGGCAGGAAGCTTGTTGCAGAAAACCCTTTGCTATAGGGGAAATTTCGAATACTTACATGCGTCCCCCCCCTCCCCCAAAAACCCCCCTTTACAAGCATGGAATTCGGTCTGGGATCTTCGGTGGAAATTCAGGCGAGGGGCCGTCTCCTCAAAAATTGCCTCTGGGGAATATTTCGTATTGGGTGCCATGCCTCAAGGTCTTCATCATTTCCGGGTTATTTCTCGATGGAGGTTTGCCATGTTATTATTATGAGAACCCATCAAGGGCCAGCAATTTCGGTGTCTAATTTTTGGAAATCGGTTTTGCGGCCCGATTTGGGGCTGTAGCTCAGATGGGAGAGCGCATGACTGGCAGTCATGAGGTCAGGGGTTCGATCCCCCTCAGCTCCACCAGGTTTCCAAAGGGTTGCGGGTAATTCCGCGGCCCGTTTTCTTTTATAGGCAATACTTGGGCAATTTTTGCAAATGCTTGCGAGTATTTAGAGCCTGAGAAAAGTGGCATCTGCTCTGAACATGCCGGTTATGGACACCTATATGGAGACCAGCCGGGGGACCCACATTGGGCTTTTAGGGCTTCAGGCTGATGCAGATGAGGTCTCGGTAGTGCGGTGGATTTTCAGGTTGGCTTTTGGGGCGACACCTACAGAGGTCGTCCGATGTTAGAATGACTCCATTCAATCAACCTTATGGGAAATGTCTGGTTAAGGGCTAGGCTGTCGATAACATGATCAAAGAGATTTGCTACTTCTTTCGGTATGGCCCCAAAATTCTAAAACGGCGGAAAGAACTGGGTCCCGCCGAGTTTCTCAAGGAAATGGCGGAGAAACTCGATGCGGATGGTTATGATGAATTGCGCAAAAGATTGATTGGCGACCTTGAAGGAGATGTACTGGAAATTGGTGCAGGGACCGGCGCAACATTTCCCTATTACGGGCCGAAGGTAAAAGTTACAGCCATCGAACCAAACGAGGAACTCAGGGCTGCGGCGGAGGAGGCTGCGAAAGGGGCGAAAGTTGGGATCCGCGTTCTCCCGGGTTTTGGGGAAGAACTTCCATTCGCAGATGCGGCTTTCGACGCGGTGAGCGCCTCAAAGGTCCTCTGCAGTGTTGCCTTGCCATTGAACACCTTGCGGGAATTCAAGAGAGTGCCCGCCCAGGTGGCCAGATACGCCTCCTGGAGCATGTCCGCAGCGAACATTGGCTGGCTGGTCCTCTTATGGTTCTGTTGAACCCGGTGTGGCTCCGCATCAACAAAGTTGGCTGCAATTGGGATCGAAAGACCGTTGAATCCGTTCAAGATTCGGGTTTTACGATGCGCTCAATTGAATCCTACAAAATTTACTCGGAAGCCTCTCCGGCGGCATTTCCAATCCGGATCATTAAAGCTGTGCGCTCAGCTGACATCGCCCCCTCAAACCGGTGATGTGCCCCCTCCCAAACCGGTCCATGCTGAATGGGAGGTGAGGGATGGATAACGCCATATGGGCCATTTTCTATGATCTTCCCGATAAAGGCCGGGAGGAATATTTGAGTTGGTTTCACGAGGTCCACATTCCTGAGAAGCTCTCTCGCCCGGGATACCTGTGGGCCGCCCATTACGAAAACGCACCTGCCGGGAAGCGGTTCCAAAAAGTCCTCGACCGGCTTGGTCGCTCAAACAACCCAGCTACCGCTTCGGGCACGGGGTTTATTTCCCTATTCGGCGGGGAGACCACCCGGCCTTTTTTTGATCCGAGTCCATCTCAACTCCGGGAACGAGCTGGCACAGAAACACGGGAGATGATCGGGCGCCGCATCCAGCCGCTTTCGCTGATTCTCTGCGAGGAGTGGCGGGTGGAGGGTCCTGATGCGGACAAACGCAGCCCAGCCCACACCCTGGCCCCCGCCATCCAGATGGGACGATACGACGGAAACGGGAACGACGAAGACCTGGAAGCCTGGTATGCGCAAGAGCGGATGCTCGCGGTCGAGCGCACCCCCGGGTGCGTGGGCGCCCGGAAGCTGCTCGCGGCGGTGGGAGAGCCCAAGCATGCCGTTCTCTACGAATTTTCCTCGTTGGAGAAAAGGGAGATCCATTATGTTCCAATCGAGGAAACGGAATGGTCCCAAAGGGTGCAACGCTACCTCATCCATCCAATGGGCTCTCCCGTCGTAGGAAGACGAATCTGGCCACATGTATAAGCGTTTTTTGTAACGGGTTGGCTTAGAGATTCAATATGGCGACGGCGCGGATGGGCGAGCCGGACCCTTTTCGGATCTTGAGCGGAAAGCCAATGTAGAGAAATTCCTTCCCGGCCACCTCTTCGATGTTCGCCAGATTCTCGGTATTGAGACGCTGCAGCTCCCGGCAGATGACATGGCAAGGAAACGTAAGCTGGTTCGCGTTCACCCCGGCTTCAATGCTGGGGGCGTCTTGTCCGATATTGATGACTCCGCATTCCCGGTAGAGAAAATCCCCCGCCTCACGGCTCAGACCCGGATACTCGGTGATGTATTCGTCACGCGGAAATGTGCGGCGGTAGTGGCCCGCCGTAAAGAGGAATGTTCCATCTCGGGGGGGAGTGAGGTTCGCGCGCGTGAGTCCGTCCTGAAGAAGCTTGAGGGGAATTTCTTCCTGGGAGCCGACTTGTCCGGTGAAGTCGATGGCGATCGCCCGCGTCATGAACCAGTTTAGCGGTGAATTTTCAATGGAGGGCGCTTCGGGGCGCTCGTCAATGTGGGAGATGGCGTCAGTGTGGGTTGGCCCATGGTCGCACATATGAAGCATCATGGCTGCATAGGTGATGTCCTTGGGCCGGATGGGGGCCTTCTTCGCCTCCTCGTGGGTGGCTACGTCTTCGAGTTTCGTGGCCGGGTGGCCGGGAAAGCGGGGCGCATCGGTGAAAATTTCTTGGCTCAGGTCAACGATTTCATACATCCGGTTTCCTCCTTCGCGCCCGTTCACTGAAGGCGATGGCAGTAAGAACGGCGAGTATCATCCTCGAATAGGGCAGATTTTCTGGATTTCATTGGGATGATTTTCGTCCTTCTCGTGGAAGATGGAATGATTCAGCCTGGTTTTCCCGATAATGCCCAAACCACCCGATAGTGGGCGGGAAAGTGTAGGAGAGGGCTGTCTGCGAGCAGAAGACATTTTTCAGATTAAGCGAATCATCTGAAAAAAAGGACGAATATTCAACCCTGTGGTTGAGCTCATGGTGATTTCTTCGATCCCGGTGGCGAAGGAAAATGGGCTGAAGGGTAATAGCGCCCGTCGAAGCGCATCGACTCCTCTGGGGAAAAGGCGATTTTGGGGGAAATGGGCCTTCCAGACGCTGAGAAAATCCCCTTGCCCAACACTTTGCAACTCTGAGGCGTAATGAGGATTTTTAATGATTACAAATAATCAATATCAAATGCAAGTTTTGTGCGCTCCTCGATCGAGTGGTGGAAGCGATTGATCTGACTTGTGGCCCGGGTGGCGGAATGGTAGACGCAAGGGACTTAAAATCCCTTGGGCGGAAGCCCGTGCCGGTTCGAGTCCGGCCCCGGGCACCAAATATTTCAATTGGTTGTAGCGATTTCGAATCGTCGGCAACACCTGACAACTTCTGCGATGTAGTGTAAGCAAACATGTATTTCGTATAAGTGCCACAGCGCGAAAAGCGCGGCGCTTTCATGGCACCCCGGTCAAAGCGCAATTGAATAAGCTCCCTATTTGGAACAATTCTTCTTTGTGCACTTTGACCGAGTATTTTCTCGATTGCCGAAAGCCCCCGTTCTGAGAGCAGGCGTTTCTTGTTTTCCTCACACGACCCCGGCACCCATCTCATGGCCGCATAGTAACTTCGACTTCACGCTCATTTCGGTGGCCTTGAGCATGGTGATTACGGGATCCAGCACGGGCACATCCAGCGCCTCGGCGACCGGCCCGAGCTTCCCTCCGAACAGGGTGCAGGCGAAGAACACAACGTCGGCCCCGTCCTCGGAAACCGCTTTCTCCGCTTGGTCGATGCCGTGCTCCAGTACCGAACGGTGGAACTGGGCGCTCAATTCCTCCCGGAGCTCGGACCACATCTTGTTTTCGACGAATCGGTTGTTCTTCGCCCGATCCGTCCTCACCACGTCGACAAGCCGAAAGCAGACTCTCTCCCGGTCGATCCCGTAGAAGTGCAAGCAGTCCTCGAACCAGTGAAGGGGGCGATGTTTCGGCCTTTTTCCGTCATGGGCTGTGCACAAAACGCACACCTTCCGCCCCAACAGGCCTGCGGTGTGCAGGCCGGCCTGCAATGGACCGATCACCGGAATTCCGGCCATGTATCGAGCCTCCCGGACTCCAGGATCCGCGGCGCACCCCACCATTACCGCGTCGTAACCGTCCTCTTCGGCTCGGCTGATCGTCTCGAATAAGTCTTTGAAGTAATAAGGCTTCTGAAGCATATAAGGAGTTTCTTCTTGTGCCGGATTTTCGAGGTGGGCAACGTCCACGACAGTCTCGGGCAGTTTGTGGGCGTTGAGCAAGTCTTGAAAATGCTCAGCCCAGATATCCGAATAAACGGGTTCGAGATATAGCAATTTCATGCTCGATCTCCTTTTTTTGGATTCCAATGTCTTTTGGATTCCAAGTCTCTGCAACGGAGGCAATGTTTTTTCGTGAACCGAGCGTTTCAGAAAAATGGACCGCTTCGTATAAATCTCGCAATCATAGATGAATAGATGGCGCGCCATTATCGGTGCGAGGGGGAAAGCTTATGACCAGGCTGCGAAAAAAGGAACCCCGGTAGAATGACTCAGAAAACTCGGATTTCATACCTGTCTTTATTCGCCCTTTCAACTGCAAACCTGTTTTCACGCCCGAAATGTGTCCAAAGGGTGTCGCCCAATCCCGTTCGGGTTCCACCCTCATCTTGAGAATGGATGTGGTGGATGGGGGTTCGAACCTTATACGGGCGGGCCGGCGGCGATCTCGCCTGCGGGGCGGAGAAATCTTTGGCTCAGTATGCCAACGATCAGAAGGAGAATCCCGAGCCCGTCCGTATAGAGGCCCGGCTGCATGAGGGCAAGGGAACTGATGAAAAAAACGGTCCGCTGGCCGTAATTGAGCCGCTGGGTCAAGAAACCCTGGAGAGAGACAGCCAAAGAGTAAATTCCCAATGTCGCTGTGGTGACGGCGATGATGATCTCTCCTGGCGTTCCAATGAGGATGAGAGCGGGGGAGAGGGCGAACATGAAGGGAATGATGTAGGAGGCCCCCGCCAGCTTAATGGCTTCAAAAGAGGTTTTCATCATATCCGCCCCGGCGATGGTGGCCGCCGCGTAGGAGGTGACGGCCATGGGGGACGTGATGAGAGAGATCGAGCAGAAGAAAATTACGAAAAGATGCGCCTGTACAACGGGGATACCGGCATCTAAGAGGGAGGGAATGATGATCCCAATTTGAAGGATGTAGGCAGCGGTCATCGGAATTCCCGTGCCGATGATGAGGCTGGACAATGCGGCGAGCACGAGAAGAAAAGGGAGATTGCCTCCCGACATAGACACGACCTGGCTGGCAAATCGATTCCCGAAGCCGGTAAGTTGAATTACGGAGAAAATGATGCCCGAGGCGGCGCAGGCCGTCGATACGATGACCGTGTTCCGGGCGCCTTCTTCCAGCGCCTTGATAATTTGCCCCAGCATCGTCCTGATATTTTTCTGGTGAAGGCTCAGGGCGACGACGAGGCCCGCGCTGGCAATCGCGGCCAAAGTGGATCTGCTTGCCCAGGTGAGGAGCCAATCCATCCTTGTCCAGATGAGGATCCAGTCTAGATACTCTCCAATGAAGAGCCAATCCAACGCGATCACCGGGATGCCGTACCAACGAAGATTGCTCATGACGATGACTGCGCCGATGCTGGCTATCGCCGACAACATAGGACTTTTGCCAATGAAAAGAAGCCAAACCAGTACGATTATCGGTATGAGTAGATAGCCTCGCTCATTCAGAACTTTCCAAAGTTGGGGACGCTCCTCGCGGGGGGTCGCCTTGATCCCATGCTGGACGGAATAAAGATGCACCATGATTCCGATGCTGAGAAAGTACAGGGTCGCGGGGATGAAGGCGTGCTTGATGATGGTGATGTAAGGGATTCCGGTTACCTCCGCCATTACAAAAGCGGCGGCGGCCATGACGGGTGGCATGACGTTGCCACCCGTGGAAGCGGCCGCTTCCACGCCCCCGGCAAAAGCGGGCCGGAAGCCGATTCGCTTCATCATGGGTATGGTGAACACCCCCGTCGTAACCACGTTGGCCGTGCTCACACCTTGAATCATTCCGATTAGGCCGCTGGCAAATACAGCCACCTTGGCGGGACCTCCGCGTGACCACCCGGCGAGGGTCGTCGCGATATCTATGACGGATGCACCGAAGCCAGAGTGGTTCAGGAAAGCACCGAAGATTATGAACATCATGACGAAGGTGGCGGCGATCCCCGTTATCAGTCCGAAGACCCCGTCCGGATTCAGGTATTGCAAGTCGAGGAGATAATCCATTTTTCTGCCCGTGTGGAAAAAGACACCCGGGAGATATGGCCCAGCGAATGAATAGACAATGATCACCAACACCACCCCGGTGAGTGCCATCCCCACCGTCCGCCGGGTGACCTCAAGGACAATGATGATTGTCGCAATGGCGAAGAAGCGCTGGACCGTAGTGAGGGGGGTGATGAAAAACATCCGGTTCGAGATGTAGTCGAGGTTAGAAAAGATGCAACTCGTCGCGGCGAGCCAAACGGCGATTATGACCCAATCGAAAAGGGGGACTTTATTGATGGGGCCCTTCCCTGATTTTGGAAACAGGAGAAAACCCAGAGTCAGCATCAGGGTGAGGTGGAGGACGCGAAAAAAGTAAGGCTCCGGGGCCCCGTAGGCACCCACGTAGATGTGATAGATAGTTGTCCCTATGGCCAGGAGGGAAACGCTCTTTCCCAGGAATCCCGGAAGTTTTCGAAGAATCATTCCCTCGTCAATTTCTGGTTTGGAAGGGAGGGAGTCGGCGCGGATTGCAGGCGCTTCCGGCGCGGCCATGAATCTCCTTTCTGCAAATCAGGGCATGAGGAAGGGAATTACGAGAAAGAGCGGGACCCGGCAGAGCTGCATCAATCTGCCGGGCTCCGAAGGTGAAGTCAATCCGGTTGCGCCCGCGTGCGGCGGCGCGGCCGGCTAAATGTAACCGGCCTCTTTGTAGTATTTTTCGGCGCCCGGGTGCAGCGGGACGCCGCGGGTTTGGGCAACGTCCTTTCCGGTGAGGCCTTTAAAATACGCAAAAGTCTTCGCCATCCTGTCCAGGTTTTCTACGTAGGATTTGGTGACCTTGTACATCTGGTCCGTGGGCAGGTCCTTGCGGCAGAAGATAACGAGGTCGGACCGGGGCACGAGGACGTCCTTGGTGTGTCCCCGGTAGGCCCCGGCCGTGATAGTTCCCGGGATGAGCCCTTTGTTGAGCTTGACCATTTTATCCATAATTTCTTTTCGAACGGCCAGGAGACGAATAGGCTTAAAGGTTGCCAGGTCGATGAATAAACCGGCGGGGAAGGGGCTGGTCAACATAAAGGCGTCGAGATGACCATCCTTCATGGCCAGAATTCCGTCCCTCATGACAAGGCGGGAGATCTTCATGTCCTTGTAGGTCATACCGTGCGCCTTGACCACCCAATGGAACTGCGCCTCGGCGGAAAAGCCCACGGGCTGGGAATCCACTCTTAAGCCTTTCAGATCGTCTATGGTCTGGGCCTTGCTGTCCGCCCAGACGGCGACGTGGAGGAAACTCGGGGACAAGAGGAATAGCTGGCGGAAGTTTTGGAGGGGCTTTTTCCAAGGATAGACTTTGAATATGTCCTCTCCTTGCCAAGCGGAGGCGAGTACTTCGGTCCCGGTGAATCCGATGTCGCCTTCACCTCGGTTGATGGCGACCGGGTTGATTACGCCGCCGCCCGTATGCAATTCCAGGATCTCGCCGGTTCTCTGCTTCACGGTCTCCGAGATTGCGGTCGCCATGGCGTACCAGGGACCACCCGGAGGGGACACCCACCATCGGAGAATCTTTTTCTGGGCCCGGGCCGGAGTGATCACCCACGGGCCCGCCGATAGCGGAAGTGCGGCGGCTACTCCGCCTACTGTTTTCAGGAACGTGCGACGCTTGATGGATCCTTCTTTTAACTGTCGTTTCTTCATCATCCCATGCCCCCGTTTCGGTAAGGTCTTTCGACGATGGGGGAACTGATTCCTACTTGCAAACCGCCCGTAGAAAAAAACTGCACCCCCGTCATTCTCGGGGATAGATCGCAAGGTCAATAACACCGAATTTATTTAGAGTGATCAAAATTACAAGCCCATTGTTGACGTTCATGTCAACTTGCCAAACCATGAATCGGATTCCGGTGGGGAAAACCGTGAATTGGGCAATTATATCCGAGCGGAAGTCCATCTTGATGCCCGTTTAAATTGACATCTGGAAGGTTTCCCCCTAGGCTTAATCCTACGCTTTCCGGCTCGTTTCGATCCTGTTTTAAACTTGAGTAAGGAGGTCCGCTTTTGAAGAAGTCCGTCGTGTCTTCTTCCCGGGTGAAGTGGCCCCATCAAGCTCACTCGCTTGCCACCCGGGGCGGTCCCTTTTTGTTTATGTCCGGCCAACTCGCCCTCGATGCAGAGACCGGCAACCCGATCCGCGACTACACCGACCTCAGGGGCGATCTTCCTTATCCCGCCCTCGGGCAAATGGCCTCGGACAGTTGGGAAGCGCCCACCTTGGCTCAGGCATCCACAATTTACGACCAAATGGGAACCCTTTTGGAAGAACAAGGAGCCCCCCCTGACAATCTTCTTTTCTATTGCATTTATCTGAAGGAGTTTCGCTATTTTCCCCTGATCGCCCGCCATCGGGCAAAACGTTTCGCTCCCAAACTCGCCCCTCCCAGTACAGGGGCGCAGGTGCCCGCTTTTGCTCTTTCTGAGTCGGTCGCGCTTTTCGATCCCATCGGTGCCGTTCCCGACAATGACGGCGGTTCCTCGAAGCTCGAGGCGCTCACCGCCAAGGCATTGGACAACACTCCTCTTTCCAACTATCAGCTTGGAGCCCGTTTGGGGCCTTATCTTTTTTTCGCGGGCGTTGTGGGGGCGGTTCCCGAGACCGGCAAGATCATTTACAGCGACCGAGACCTCGAAGACGTCGACTGGCCCAAACTTGAGGGAAGCCATGCCTTGCATGGGATCGAGGGTCCAGTCTCGGCACAAGCCTGGTTCATTCTGAATCTCTACGAGAAAGTGCTTGGGGAGATGGGGTCGGGGCTGGAAAACATCCTGAAGATGAATATCTACATTTGCAATATGCGGGACCTTCCCGCGGTCGAGCGAATTTTCCGGAAGGTCATGCCCTCATCGATGCCCCCGGTTACCATCATCGGAGTGGAATCCCTGGCCATTGCCCCGCACTTCCGCATCGAGATCGAAGTCGTTGCCCTCGCCCCGGATGGTGGAACGAAAAGGGAAATTCTTGAAAGAGTTGAGGGAGTGGAACCCTGGGGTTATCAATCTCTCGCCTCCCGGGCAGGGGATCTCATCTACGTATCCGGCCTCATGGCCTATGACGCTTCCCGGAAAGATTTCGTGCGGCGGCCGTCTGATCTGCCCAACGAAGGCGCGGAGCTTGTCCGCAAGCTCGCCATCCTGGAAGGGCGAGAGGGTGCCGCTGCCGCGCAGGCCTGGATTATCTACAAGCAAATGGAAAAGGTTTTGGCCGGTGTTGATTCTTCATTACGTTCCGTGATGAAGATCAATCTCTATTTAAGGGATATTACGGATCTGCCAGTGATTGAGCGAGTCGCACAAACAATCTTCCCGCAAGATCCGCCCGCTCTGACAGTAATGCAGGTGGACGATCTGCCTCTCAATGATGCTCTAATGGAGATGGAGGTCGCCGCATTGGCTGACCGTTAGCCGGCGGTTGATCCGCCGGAGGAGATCAGGTAGATGAAAGTCGAACCTCGCAACCAGAAGGTCATCGACAATTATTTGATGTTGATCGGTTCCGTTGTCCCCCGGCCCATCGCCTGGGTGTCCAGCTGCGGCGAGGACGGCTCCACCAATCTTGCTCCTTTCAGTTTCTTCACCTGTGTGTGCGTCAATCCCCCCATGGTCTCCATCACCGTCAGCCGGCGGGGCAAGGAGGAAAAAGACACCGTCCGGAATATCAAAGAAAAGAAGGAGTACGTCGTTAACATCGTTCCGAATCAACTCGACAAAATCATGGTGGGCAGTGCGACCGGCCTCCCCTATGGGGAGAGCGAGATTGAAACCTTGGGCCTTACAGTGGTCCCTTCCGAACTCATCGATGCCCCCCGCTTGGCCGAGTCCCCCATCAATATGGAGTGCCGCCTCCACGACATCGTCCTCTTGGGTCCCCACAAGCATACCCTGAACATCGGGGAAGTCGTGATGTTCCACATGAAGGAGTCCATCCTCACCAACGGGCTCCCGGACATGGCGAAGCTCCAGCCGGTGGGTCGCCTAAACTTCGATCTCTACTGTCGTACCCACGATATCTACGAAATGGTGATGGACGATCACTTCAGCCAGGATCGGAAGGACGGGCGGAAGATCATTCCCAAAAAAATCAGCTCTTCATAAAACCGATTGCTGGAACCTGTTGCGCTATCCGTTCGGCTGAAAAAGCGTTTGTGAATCATAGGCGGGACGAAAACCGATTCCGCTGGGCGCGGCGGTATGGCAGGCGAGTTAGCTGGGGGAGGCGGCTTTGGCCATGGCTTTTTCGCGGTGGCGGCGGACGGCGCGGATCGCTGCGAGGTTGCTCGTCATGATGGGTGTTTTCGGAAAATTTTCCTGAAGTAGGGGAAGCGCCCGGATCGCCGGGAGGTTGGTGCAGGAGAAAAAGAGGCAGTCCGATTTTTCCAAATGGGCATGATTGATTTTGTCACGCGCGAATGTCAGGATTTCTTCCCCCCGAAGGGAGCCGATCCGGGTGTTATCGACGATTCCCATCCCGTCAATCGAGAGAACATCGAAGCCGTCCTCTTCCAGGCTCGCCCGAATCGTTTCGTTTAGCTCTTCAATATAAGGGGTGAAAACGACAATTTGCTTTGCCCCGAGCAGAGCAAACTCCTCTGAAAGGGCGGATAGGATACTCACGACTTCGGTTCCGGTTTCTTTCTGTATATCTTGAAGGATGCCCGCGTCATATCCCTGCCCGAAGAGCGATCCGCCTGAGGTGCAGCCAAAAACGGTAACGTGAGGTTTTGCAGTCCGGATCATTCGAATGGTATCCGGAAGTGACTCCTCGATCATATAGATCTCGGCGTTTTTGGTGGTGTGCTCCAGGAACATTCTCGAGGTGATTACTTCAACATCCTCTGGCAGGTTTCGGTGAAAGTCCCCTTCTATGGTGGTATTGGAAGAGGGGACAAGGAGCCCCACCCGGAACATTTCATTTTCCATTTCAGCATCCATGAAGATTTCCATTTTTGATAAGCAATCCGGATGACTTCCCCCTGGGCAGGTGCCGTTCCATTATGCATAAGTCCTGTGAATAAAAGAAAGTCCGATCCTGCCTTCCCCGGTTGTTAATGGAAGCCATTATGATTCTGGTAAGAAGGCCCTCAGACCTCAACCGGTAGCGGGGGAAAAGGAGGCATGGTATAAATTTCTCGTTTATTCAGAGGATTTTTTCGTGTCTTAAGAGGGCTTTGTGGTCCGCGTATTTCTGTCTATTCTCAAAGAGCTATTCGCTTTCCTCTGGGAAAACAAGCTCTGGTGGATGTCTCCTATGATTATGGTGCTTCTTCTTTTCGCGGGTCTGCTCTACCTCGCACAGGGAAGTGCCCTGGCTCCTTTCGTCTACACCCTCTTCTAGGAATTCTGCGTGTCCTTTCTCAAGAATCTTTGGGAGGTGTGGAAACGAATTGCACACCGGATCGCGCGCTTCAATGCGATGGTGCTTTGCACCCTCCTATACTTCATTCTCATCCCCCTGGTAGCCGTGCCTTTTCGTTTGCGCAAGGACCCTCTCCGGTTGAGCGGTAGCGCTGAATTTCTCCCAAGGGATCCCCCGGGATCAGACCCTGGAAGAAACTGCCAAGCAGGGCTGAAGGACTTCGATGTCCATTCTGGGAATCAGTTGTTTCTATCATGACGCGGCGGCGGCCCTTCTTCAGGATGGCAAAATCGTCGCCGCCGCAGAAGAAGAACGGTTTACCCGCGAGAAACACGATTCGAATTTTCCGGTCAACGCCATAGATTTCTGCCTGAGGAAAGGCGGCATCTCGGCGGGCGACCTTGATTACGTTGTTTTTTACGAAAAACCCTTCCTCAAGTTCGAGCGCATTATCCTGACCGTCCTCCAGACCTTTCCGCGATCGCGGAAAGTGTTTCAAGAAGCCATGGTCAACTGGTTCGGGGACAAAATTTGGATAAAAGGGTTTATTTATAAGCATCTTCGGATTCCGGCAGAGCGAATCCTCTTTGTCGAGCATCATCTCTCCCACGCCGCGAGTGCATATTTCGCCTCCCCGTTTGATGAGGCCGCGATCCTGACCGTGGACGGGGTGGGGGAGTGGGCGACTACCACAATAGGCAGGGCGAAGGGAGGAAAGATCGCTCTCGACTGTGAGCAGCGTTTTCCGCATTCCCTGGGACTTCTCTACAGCGCCTTCACAGCCTACCTTGGCTTCCAGGTGAATGAAGGGGAATACAAGGTGATGGGGATGGCCCCGTACGGCGAGCCAAAATATCTTGAGGAAGTTTGGAAGCTAATTCGGCGGGAGGCGAACGGGGGTTTCTCGCTTGATATGGATTTTTTCGCATTCCATCGCTCGGCGACAGACAGCTTTAGCGGAAAGTTTGTGGATCTGTTCGGCCCCTCCCGTGAGCCCGAGAGTAAGTTTTTCACCCGAAGCTCGGGGTATCCTTCCTATTACGGACCCAAGCCCGCGGACTTCGTAGAGGCCCAACGGCGGAACGAGCACTATGCGGATATTGCCGCAAGCATCCAGCGGGTCACCGAAGAGCTGCTTCTCGATATGGCGAAGGAGGTCCGGCGCGTCACCGGCCTCGACCGGTTGTGCATGGCAGGGGGTGTGGCCCTAAACTCGGTGGCGAACGGCCGTCTGTTGAGGGAGGCGGGCTTTGAGGAATTGTTCATCCAGCCCGCAGCGGGCGACAGCGGCGGCGCGCTGGGTGCCGCACTGTATGTCCACAATGCCCTTTTGGGTGGAGACCGCTCTCCTCCCATGGAGCACGCTTACTGGGGCGAGGAATACAGCCCGGCTGAGACCGCCGCCCAGCTCGAAGAAGCAGGCGCCGAATGGGAGGAAATCGAAGAAGATGAAAAGCTGCTCGATCAAGTGGTCGAGCGGCTGGTGAGGGGTGAAGTCATCGGTTGGCACCAGGGCCGGTTCGAATGGGGCCCGCGGGCGCTCGGCAATCGTTCCATCCTGGCCAACCCCGGCAAGGAGGAAATGAAGGAGGTCGTTAATACGAAGATCAAATTCCGCGAGCCGTTCCGCCCGTTCGCACCTTCGGTTCTGGCGGAACGGGCGGGGGAATATTTCGAATTGGATGAACCGGAGCGGAAGTGGCCCGCGCGCTACATGCTTCTTGTCGCGCCCGTGCGCGGGGAAAAACGCGAAAAGATACCTGCCGTCACCCACGTGGACGGGACCGGGAGGCTCCAGGCAGTACATAAAGAGGTAAGTCCACGCTACCATTGGCTTATTGAAAAATTCGGAAAAGCGACGGGGGAACCCGTCGTGCTAAACACCTCCTTTAATCTTCGTGGAGAGCCTATCGTCAATACGCCGGCGAACTCATACCGTACCTTTATGGCATCCGAGATGGATTGCTTGGTAGTGGGCAACTTCCTGCTCACGAAGTAACGATCAGCTTTTTAAACGTTCCAATATTTCTGTCTCGGGTTAATATTTAAGCGCCTTCCCTTATGTATAGAGGTAAGCTTGTCCAGTTTCCGCTGGTTCTCACCGCCGAAAAGCTCCCTTCGTATTTGGATTATCCCCGTATCTTCGATTATTTGCTCTGCATTTTCCAGAGTTTCAGGGCGATGCCCGTGCGCTCGCCCGCCTCAGCAGCGAGAAAAGATTTCCATATTTTAATCTGATTCCTCATTTGGAACGCCACCCTGCCCCCCCGCACCCTTTATCTTCACCCCCGGGACGGTCATATGAGCGCTGCGGGCCACATTATATTCGGAGAAGCTTTTGCAAAGTGGCTCCTGGAAAGCGGAAGGCTGAAAAGATGAATCGGATAAATGGTGGATGCAGGCGCTATAGTTTTTTTAGCGATTTTCGGCGTAGCCGCTCTTTTTTGGTGAGGCGCCGTGGGTTCCCCCTTTTTTTCGTAGTGGTCCGGCGAGCCGACGCTTCTTCCTCCTCGTCGGCACTTCCTTCTTCCATGTGGCGCGCCTGAAGGAGCTTGCCGGAGAATTCCCCAGAACGGATCACCGCCCCGGCAAGCGGTGCGGCCGCCTCCCCGAGGGCGCGGTCGGAGGTGACCAGAACGGCTCCTCGTTTTTCTCCCGAAAGAAGCCGGAGGATGAGATCGTCCGCCGTCTCGTTCCGGGAGAAGAGGACCTGGATCCCTCCCAAACGGGTGGAAACGGCGCCCCCCGTGTTCCCCTTTCCGTCGAATACCACGGTGATGGCGGAGAGTCCTGCGGATCGCCGGTAAATCTCAACCAGTTTCAGGAACGCCTCCCGCCCCTCCTCGAGATTCTGGCGAAGCAATCGGCCGAGTTCGGGTATCGCGGGGATAACGTTGTAGCCGTCGACGATCAAGTTCATCGATTGTAGGGGTCTGCGGCGCGCCTCAAGAAGAGACGCTCCAGGTTTCTTTCATCTCGGCGCCGCTCGCCGCGAGGACCGAATGGACAGGACATCTGCGCCTTCGGTCAGCCTTGATTTGTACCAACTGTTCGGCCGAGGCATTCGTGGCGATGCGCACCTCTGCCTCCACCTCGCTGTAGCGGGGATGGTACCCTTCCATTCCGGCGATGCCGCGGGGGCTGTAGGTGCCCCGCGCGTCCACCTCGAGAGATTTGATGGTGACGCCCATGGCCTGGGTGATCCGCCAAATGAGCATGGCGGTGGCTCCCGCATACGCACACATCATCATCTCGGTTGGCGCGGGCCCCTTGGGCATCCCTCCCGCGTAGGCGGGAGAGTCGATGTAGACCGACTGTCCCGACGGGGTAGAGATGCGCGAGCGCTCCTCCCCCTCCCAGACTGCGTGGGCCTTCGCAACGTTGATCTCGGGGAGTTCTTTCTCGGCCATTCCTTCCCCTTTGGGGAGTATTTTTAAGGTCCCTCTCATTCCATATTATGAAAACACGGCCAAATCAAAAAGATCCGAACTCGACCGGACGGGGCGGGTGCGGGCTTTGGTTCGCCTGTTTGAATTACCCCGTGCGGCTTGCAGCTTCGAGCAAGGCGCGCTCCGTCCAGACCCGGGCCAGGTGGCTCCGGAACTCCGCGGAGGCGTAGAAATCATCCAGCGCTTCGATGCCGCCGGTTACGCGCTGCGCGGCGGTTTTTGCTAGCTCCGGTGAAAATTTTTCACCGATGAGTTCCTTTTCCACGCGCCCCGCCCGGTAGGGAACCGGGGAAACCCCGGTGACGCCGATGCTGGCTTGTTCGACCGTGCCTCCCGAGCCCATGGTGAGGAGGGCGGATACCCCGCAGACGGCGAAGCCACTCGCCTGCTGCACCACTTTGCAATAAGCTCCCCCGCTCCGGTTACGAAAGATGGGGAGGCGCACCGCTGTGAGAATTTCGGTTTTTCTAAGGGCCGTCTCGTAAGGGCCTACGAAGAACGCGTCGACTGGAATAGAGCGGTCTCCGGCGGGCCCCGTCGCCACCATTTCGGCCCATTGCGCGATCATGGTCGCCGGGTAGTCGGCGGCCGGGTCCGCATGGGCGAGGCTTCCTCCCAACGTGCCCCGATTCCGCACCTGGAGGTCCCCGATCCTCATGGCGGCCTCAGCAAGAAGCGGGCAGGCGTCCCGGATTTCTTGCGAGCTTTCGACGGCGTGGTGGGTGGTGAACGCGCCGACGAGAAGAGAGTCCTCCTCCCTCTTGATGGCGGAGAGTTCTCGCACCCGGGAGATGTCAATCAGGACGCCGGGCTTGATCAGGCGCGTCTTGAGCAAGGGAAGGAGACTGTGTCCCCCCGAAAGGATCTTGGCTTCCTCGCCGTACTTTTCGAGAAGGCCGATCGCTTCCTCGAGCGAATTGGGGCGGAAATAATCAAAGGGAGCGGGGATCATCTCAGGCGTTCTCCCCCGAAAGGGTCTTGTCCCGGACCGCGCGCCAGATCCGCTCCGGTCGGAGGGGCATGTCAAGATGGCGGATCCCGAAGGGAGCAAGGGCGTCCAACACCGCGTTCACCACGGCGGGCGTCGCGCCGATGGTCCCGGCCTCTCCCACCCCCTTCGCCCCAAGCGGATTTACGGGCGAGGGGGTCACGGTGTGGTCGAGCTCGAAACGGGGGAATTTGTGTGCCTTGGGGAGGGCGTAGTGCATGAAGGAAGCGTTTAGGGGTTGACCCGCGTCGTCGTAGAAAACTTCCTCCTCGAGTGCTTGGCCCGCCCCCATAGCAATTCCCCCGTGGACCTGTCCCGCCACGAGGAGGGGGTTGATGATGTTCCCCACGTCGTCCACCGCGACGTAGCGCAGAAACTTCACCTCTCCGGTCTGCGGGTCCACTTCGACCATGGCGAGGTGCGCCCCGAAGGGGAAGGTGAAGTTGCTGGCCTCGAAGAAGTGTTGCTCGTCCAGCCCCGGTGTGGTGCCGGGGGGAAGCTTGTCCGCTTGGTGGGCCATTTCGGCGATCTTGGCAAAAGGGATTGTCTTTTCCGGGGCGCTCCGGACAAATATGCGGCTGTTTTCAAAGGCGATGTCCTCGGCGTCGGCCTCGAAGTGGAGAGCCGCAAACTTGGCCATCTTGTTCCGGACTTTCTCCAGCGCGCCATGGAGGGCCGCCCCACCGATGGCTATGCCCCGGCTTCCGAATGTGCCGGTGCCCTGCTGCACCACGTCGGTGTCCCCGTGCACAACCACCACGTCCTCGATGTCCACCCCCAGGGCGTCGGCCGCAATCTGGGCGAAGGCGGTTTCCTGGCCTTGGCCGTGGGGCGAAAGGCCGGTGAGGACAGTCACCCCACCCGAGGGAACGACGCGGACAGCGGCGCTCTCCCACCCCCCGATGGGCATGTTTTTCGACGGGCCCACACCGCTCATTTCGATAAAGGTGGATAGGCCGATACCTAGGTAGCGGCCATCTTTTCGCGCCTGCGCTTGCCGCCCGCGTAACCCGGCGTAGTCAGCCTTTTCCAGTAGCTTGTCCAAAGTGGCGGCGTAGTCCCCGCTGTCGTAGGCGACACCGCCCGGTGTTTCGAAGGGGAACTCCGATTTGTCGGGGAAGTTCCTCCGCCGCAGCGCGGCGGTGTCCATCCCCAGCTCGGCGGCGGCCAGGTCCATCATCCGGTCCAGGATGTACGCCGCCTCGGGCCGTCCCGCCCCCCGGAAGGCGTCTGTTCCCATCTTATGGGTGAAGACACCGGTGATATGCATGCAGGCATTGCGGATCCTGTAAGGGCCGGTGAGGACCGATCCGGTCAGCGTGAAGATCCCGACAGTGAAAAATTGAAGGTAGGCTCCGCAGTCGGCGACAACGTTGTAGCGCATTGCCGTGATGGTGCCGTCCTTCTTGAAGCCCATCTCCACTTCGCCCGTCTGCGCCCGGCCGTGATTGGTAGTGAGAAAATTCTCGGACCGGGATTCGATCCACTTCACCGGCCGCCCCAGATCGCGTGCGATGTAGGGCAGGAGAACGTCTTCCCGGTAGACGTTGAACTTGGAGCCGAACCCGCCCCCCACTTCGGGGGCGATGCAGCGGATACGGTTTTCGGGCATATCGAGGAGTTTTGCGATTTGGGTGCGCATGAAGTGCGGCCCCTGATTCGATGACCAAAAGGTGAGCTTGTCCTCTCCGGGCCGGTAATGGGCCAGTATCCCGCGCGGCTCGAGGGGGAGGGGCGCGACACGGTTGTTGTAGATCTTCTGCTTGATCACGACGTCCGCCTCTTTCAGCCCGGCTTCGACGTCGCCTCCCTTGAGCTCCCAGGTGAAGACCAAGTTGTCCTCGAACGCCTCGTGCACCCGGGGCGCCCCCGGCGCGAGCGCCTTCTCCGAATCCACCACGGCGTCGAGGATGTCGTAGTCCACCTCGATGAGATCGAGCGCATCGATCGCGCTGTATCGCGCCTCCGCCACCACGGCGGCCACGGCCTCCCCCACATAGCGGACTCTTTCCACCGCCAGGACGGGATGGCGCGGTATGCGGGTACCCTCAACCTTCCCGCCGACGGGGATGTCTCCCACCTTGCCCTCCAAGTCCGCCGAGGTGTAGACGGCCACCACCCCAGGTGCCTTCCGCGTCGCCGAGGTATCTATTTTTTTGATTCGGGCATGGGCGTAAGGACTTCGCAGGATGGCGACGTGGAGAGTTCCCGGCAGAACGATGTCATCCACGTATCGGGCGAGACCTTGAATGAGCCGGGGGTCCTCCCTTCGCTTCACTGAGGCGCCGGTGAACTTGGGGGCTGTTGGCACGATCCTCATGGAAAGATTTCCTCTTTCTCAGCCAGTCTCGGAGCGGGGAAGGGTTGCAGTCTCAGCGCATCTGGGGCGCGGCTGCCTGGATGGCATCTATAATGTGCTGGTAGCCTGTGCAGCGGCAGATGTTTCCATCGAGGCCGCGACGAATTTCCTCTTCGGTCGGATCCGGATTTCGCTCGAGGAGTTGATGGGCCGTCAGAATCATTCCCGGCGTGCAGAAGCCGCATTGGAGGCCGTGCTTTTCCCAGAATTGCTCCTGGAGGGGGTGGAGCTTTCCCTCCCGGGCCAGTCCTTCAATGGTAGTTACTTCACCGCCGTCCGCCTGGACGGCGAGCAGGGTGCAGCTTTTTACCGCTTGCCCGTCGAGCAAGATTGTGCAGGTCCCGCAGATGGAGGTCTCGCAACCGATATGGGTGCCGGTCAGGCCGGCAATGTCCCGAATGAGATGAACCAGCAGCGTTCGGGGTTCCACGTCAAACTCACGGAGCGCGCCGTTGATCCTGATGGAGATATTCAAACATCGTCTCCCGTTGCAGGTTCCATGAAAGAACGGGGGTGCAACGGATCCCCGGACTTGAACCTCCCGGATACCTGTCGTCGGCGCTGAGGGGTCCGCGGAGCTACCCGCGTCCGAACCCCATCGGTGAGCTACCGCATGGCGTATCCTTTGCCCTTCATGCAGTCGTTGTACATTTCCCTTTTCGAGCCAGAAACATCCAAAATACTGCTCAGCACCGGTTTTTCTTGGTTGGAAGGATTATGGGCGACCACGCCTGCCTGGCTCCGGCAAGCCGCGTCATCTTTTTTGCCCTGGTCGTAGGTGATGCCTGATTTGGTCCAAGTCGTTGTGGAGCAGCCTGCCAGAAAGCCCAGAAACAAATAAAGAGCGATCTTTTTTTCTCATAAATCTTTCTCCCTTCAATAAGTGAACTTGCATTCCGTGTTTCCGGTCCTAGACGAAAGAAGTTTCTCCCTGATATCCTAAATTTATCACAATTGGGGGCAGAGGTGTTCCAGCCGTTGCTTGCGTTTTTGGAGGAGGATGGATATTTTTCACCAAATGCCCGGAATCCATCTAGCAAAGCGCCCTTGCTATCCCTTTCCGAGCGTTCGGCGCCTACAGTCGGCGCCTACAGAAGGTGTGGCGTTGGGGGGCGGTGATCCTCAACTTCGCCCCAATATATAATAGAAGATACAGCAAGATTCTTCAGGTGAATGGCACGCCGAAATCAAGGAGGACGAGAAATGCGAAAGGTCACTTCGATCTCAGGATTTATTGCCGTAATTGCCCTCTTGACGGGCTGCATGACCACCCCGGCCACTTGGTCGAAAGTGGGCGTTACCATGGCGCAGGGCTCTAAGGATCTCGAAGCGTGCGCCTCGCAGGCGAACCTTGTCTACCAGGCGTCCAGCATGGACGGCAAGCTGGCCGTGGGCGCATTCGTGGACGCCGGCGAGCTGGGCTCGAAGTTCAAGCAGTGCATGGAAGGAAGGGGCTACCGGAAGTCGAATTAAGAGCACAGCGCGAGACGGCACGGGCGCGGCCCGGCCTTCCGCCGGAGATCGTTATTCCCAAAAAAAGTAGCAAGCGGCGCATTGCGCGCCGCTTGCCGGTCTTGCATTCTCTTTTGTCGGGCTCGCCCGGAATTTCTCCCTTTGGGCTTCCCTCGGTGAACGGTTAGCCGCCCACTTTCTTCGTTCGCCCCGAGCAGGTTTCCCCGTCAGGCGAGAAGTTTTGCGTTTGCGGTGACTTGCCCTTAATGCGGCAAACGCTCTTCGCATCAAGAGCGGGAAAGAGGCTCTTTCAAAACCCTCCTTCGGGACACCGGAATTTTCACAACATACTTTCTGGCCATAGGCATCTTTTTGCCTGCCATACGGTCCTCCCTGAAAGAAGAGATCCCAGGGCTTTATCAGTGACGGTTCCGCCCGACGGCTCCGCTTCTTTTCTGAAAAGCCCTTGGCATCTACAAGTATGCGAGGGCCCTCCTGGGTCGTCAAGTAATTTTTCCCCTGGCGTTCCTGAGGACGGGAAATATGCCATTCAAGTAATTGACAACATTCGGGCAACGGGTATTTGCTGATTTCCAGCCTGTGGTGGGCGGCACAGCGCTTCATGGGCAGGGCGCTTCGCTGGATTTTCTCCCTAAACTAAAAAATTCGTAGATTCGAATTTTCTTGCCAGAATTTTTTCGGGATACCGAAAACTTTATAGAAGTTGCTTCAGAAGTTGCTTCAAAAGAAATGTTCAAGAAATGGCAGGGTAGCCGGCCGTTTTAGATGTGGCCCAGCTCTTTCGCCCGCTCCTCTGCCGCCCGTGGCCTACGGCTTCACCTGGGCGCTTTCCCCGGCGCTTTCGTGGAGGCGCACATCGAGTTCCTTGGGAAAGAACCCGACGAAGCGGACGAAGGGGGGAAGCTGGATATTCTTCTCCCCAAGGGGGAGCCGGTTCGCGCCAGCGTGTGCCTTTTGGAGATCGACCACGGCGGGGATTTGATTGGTATCAAGCGTGTTGAGGAACTCTTTTTTGGAGGTAACAAAGACATCTATACGGTAGATTCGGTTTTCATCGATTCGAAGGCCCACCGGAATATTTCTGTATTCCACCGGGACCGTGAGCTTTGCCTCAGTGGGGATCTCCAACCGGAGGTCGAACATGACCGGCGGTGCGTCGGGACCCACCGTGACAAGCCAGAGCGCCCCGACAATGGCGACCGAGGCCAGCTTTTGCCGCCAGTTCCGGGTGAAGAGAGATTTGACGGGCACCCCCCTCGGCCTCTCGGACGCCTCGCCTGCGTGCAGGCGCTCGGCCAGCCAGGTCGAAAGCTGCTCCGGGGTGTCGAGCACCCGGATCTTTCCCTGCTCTACGGCCGAGACCTCTCCGCGCTCCTCCGAAACAACGAGGGCAACCGAGTCGGATTGTTCCGTGATGCCCAGGGCGGCGCGGTGGCGCGTTCCGTAGTGGAGCGCAATCTCGGGATTTTCCGATAGGGGCAGAACACACCCGGCTCGCTCGATCCGCTCCTCCCGGATGAAGAGCGCCCCGTCGTGAAGGGGGGTCCCCGACTCGAGGATAGTCTCGACCAAACCTTTGCTTAACCGGGCATCGATCCGCTCCCCCAGGCTGGAGAAAAGAGGGAAGAGGGGGTTGCGCCGCTCGAATACGATGAGAGCGCCGCGGAGTTTCGAGGCGAGTGAAAAGGCGGTCTCGGCGATTATCTCGACGCTCTCCTCGGGAATCCGGATTCGCCTCGCTTGCCGCAAGATCCCCCGAATCGAGAGCAAAGGGTTGAAGCGCTGGAGAATCTGCCGGATATCGGACTGGAATATGATAAGGAAGAAGATCAGGGTGGCCACCCATGAGAAACCGAGGAGCCAGGAGGTGAGGACAAGCCCGGTAGCTCTCGCCGCGAAGAACGCAATCCCCAGCGCAAAAAGCCCGATTAGGACGCGGAGTGCCCGCGTTCCCCGAAAACGGAGGTAGGCCTGATAGACGAGGGTCGACATAAGGGCGATGTCAAGGAAATTGTTCCAGGGAACGCCGGCCAGCGTCCGGATAAGGGTTTGAAGCATCAGGCGAATCTCCAGCAAGGCGCTTTCCGGCGGGAGCCGGGGAAAACGGCGCGAAATCCACGGCAATCCTTCTTGACTGGCTCCATGCTAATTGCCGCCTTCAAAACTCGATTCCCTTTTGTGCCGGGACGCCCGCGTCGAAAGGATGTTTGACGGGGCGGATTTCCGAAACGAGGTCGGCGAACGCGATGAGTTCCTCGGGCGCGCCCCGGCCGGTGAGGACCACGTGTAGTGACGGGTCGCGCTCCCGGAGGGCGGCGATCACCTCGCCGGTCTCCAGGTGCCCCAGGCTCATCGCCACGTTAATCTCGTCGAGGATCACCATTGCGTACTTTCCCGAGAAGATCGCCTCGCGCCCAAGCTTCCAGATTTCTTGTGAGGTAAGCCGGTCCTGGTCGGGATCTTTTGTGATCCAGGTGAACCCGTCCCCCAGGCCCACGCGAAACTCCAGCTCCGGCGCAAGGCGCTTGAAGGCCTCGGCCTCTCCCGTTTGCCAGGTTCCCTTGATGAACTGAATGAGGTACACCCGCAGGCCCTGGCCCACCGCCCTCAGGGCGAGTCCGAAGGCCGAAGTTGACTTGCCCTTGCCCTCCCCCGTGTTCACGATCACGAGGCCGCGTGGCCGCTTCGCCATCTTTTACCCTTCCCCAAAGTTCCCTCAAGCATCTACCGCCCGCCTTTGCCACCGGGCATCCCCGGTATCATATAGGACTGACGGCCACATTGCCCGGCCTCAGTTCCGACATCCTCGTTTCCCCGAAGACGGGAAGGAGAAAATCATGCCCCACCAGCAAATCCGCCTTACCTCGCCCTCCGCCGCCACCGGCCGCTACTCGAAGGCCGTCCTCGCCGGAAATACCCTCTACCTTTCCGGCCAGACGGGGAGGGGCCTGGACGGCAGCCCGCCCGCGCCGGGGGACGCTGCCGCCCAGGCGCGGCAGGCCTGCGAGAACATCAAGCAGCTCCTCGAGGAGGCGGGGGGCGACCTCTCGTGCGTGGTGAAGCTCCTCACCTTGATCACCGACCGCGACCACCGCGAGCCGGTCTACGCCGTCCTGGCCGAATACTTCAGCCCCCACGCCCCCGCCAGCACGGGGCTCATCATCGACGGCCTCGCCACCCCCGACCTGCTGGTCGAGGTCGATGCGACGGCGGTCCTTCCCTGAGGGGCTGTGCGCGGAATGTTTCGTCTCGCCTCCCCGCTCGAGGTGGCACCGCTCCCCAAATCGGGGGTGTACCACCTCATCCTTCACCTCCCGCGGCCCGTCCGGATCCGCGCGGGGGCGCTCGGCGCGCTCCGCCTCCCGGCCGGCTACTACACCTACACGGGGCGGGCCATGCGGGGGCTTCACGCCCGGCTCGCCCGGCACGCCCGCCGGGAGGGAAAGCGCCTCCGCTGGCACATCGATTACCTCCTCCGCTCTGCGCAGCTCGAAGGAATCCGGATCGCCCCCGCCCCGGGGCCGGGAGAGGAGTGCCGCCTCGCCCGCCTCCTCCTCGCACAGGCAGAGGCGCACGCCGGCGCAGAGGCCGTCCCCCGCCGCGGTTTCGGAGCCTCCGACTGCCGGTGCCCGGCCCACCTTTTTTTTTTACTGGGGGGCGGACCCGCCCGAGGTTTGCGGCGGGGGATGGGGCCGGGCCGTCTCCTTCCGTTGACCGCCCGCTCTCTCCCGCCGGATACTCAACCCTTACCTTTTCGATCGAGGAAGCCTTCATGCCCCCGGCCTCCCCCTCCCCCTTGTCGCACCACGATCTGGGCGGGCGGGCGGCCCTCCTCACGGGGGCGGCGGCGGGGGTGGGGCTCGCCATCGCCCGGACCTCCTCGCCTCGGACGCCGCCCGCCACATCACCGGCGAGGACTTGAACGTGAGCGGCGGCCGGGTGATGTATTGGTAATCCAAAAAATCAGGCAAGTTTCGAAAAAATGACTTGGGAGATAGCGCATGCCACTTACCGTTGCGAAAGACATCCTTCCGGGCCGAACCGTCCTCATTACCGGGGCGGCCTCAGGCATCGGCCTCGCCACTTCCCGCGCCTGCCTTGCGGCGGGGGCGAAGGTGGCCCTTCTGGACATGAACCCCGATTCCCTCAAAAAGGCCGAGGCCGAGATCGGAGGGGCGGCGGCCTTTTTTTTCGAAGGGAACATCAGCGAGGAGGAAACCTTTCCCCGCTGCTTCGAGGCCGCCGAGAAGGCGTTGGGACCGGTGGATGTTCTGGTGAACAATGCCGGTATTCCGGGGCCCATCGCCCAGCTCGAGGAGATCGACCGGGAGGGATGGCGGCGCACCTTCGACGTGAACCTCTTTTCGGCGGCAATGGGCACGGGCGAGTTTGTCCGCCGGTACCGGAGCCGGGGCGGGACGGCGGGCGTGGTCATCAACATCTCCTCGATCGCGGCGATGCAGCCCATGGTTCGTCTCGCCCCCTACTGCGCCTCCAAGGCCGCGCTCATTAGCTTCTCGCGCGCCGCCGCAAATGAGCTGGGTCCTTTGGGGATCCGGGTGATCGCCATCTGCCCGGCCGCGGTACGGGGCCCGCGCCTCGAGCGCGTGGTGCGGGACCGGGCCAAAAAGTACGGCCGCACCTACGAGGAGGAAGATGCCCTTCTCAGCGCGGATTCCCCCCTCGGCAAGCTGGTCGAATTCGAGGACGTGGCCAATACGGCCGTCTTCCTCGCCTCGGACGCCGCCCGCCTCATCACCGGAGTCGAGATTAACGTTACCGGCGGCAGGTGGAGGTAGCGGGCGGGGGAGGGAGACATGGGCCACTTGTCAAAAATGACAAAGGCGACCGCTCCATGACAGTGAAGGCAACGGTACTCTGCGAGAACGCTGTCTACGGGCACCTCGGGGCGGTCGCCGAGCACGGTTGGGCGGTCTGGCTCGAGACTCCAGGGGGCAATTATCTTTTCGATTCGGGCCAGGGCATGGCTCTCCTGCATAATGCCGCCTTTTTTGAGAAAAATATCTCCACCGCCCGCGCCGTTCTAATCAGCCATCACCACATCGACCACACGGGAGGCCTTCTCGGCGTCCTCCAGGCCATGCGCGGGGGACCGGGGGAGGGAGGGGTTCCCGTTCACGCCCACCCCGACCTTTTCAAGGCCAGCTACAACACCAAGAAGGATAAATTCGTCCACATCGGGGTGCCCCACGCGCGCCCCGTCCTTGAGGCGGCCGGGGCGGACTTCCGCCTGGAGCGGAGCTGGCAAGAAGTAGCCGAGGGAATCTGGATGACGGGAGAGGTCCCCCGGCGGACGGAATTCGAGATAGGGGATTTGGATCTCAAGCACTACGACGCCGAGGGGGAGCTCGTGGTGGATCCCATCGTGGACGATCAGACCTTGGTGATCGAAACACCCGAGGGCCTCTTCGTTCTCCTCGGGTGTTCCCACGCAGGGATCGTGAACATTCTAAACGATGTAATCGAGAAGACGGGCGAGTCGCGCTTTCACACCGTGATGGGGGGGACCCACCTCGGGCCGGTCGAAGAGGAACAAGTTACCAAAAGTATCGAGGCGCTCGCCGAATTCGACATCGGGCGAATCGGGGCTTCCCACTGCACGGGGCAGGGGCCGGCGGCGCGGATGGCGGCCCGGTTCGGAAATCGTTTTTTCTTCTGCACTGTGGGGAACGAGGTGGAGATTTAATCCGGGCCCGCGGCCTTCGATTTGCCCGAATGATTGAACGGAAATTAGGGGAATTGTCTTTTTCGCCAAGATCGGGCAATTTTTGTCATAATTATCGGAGAAAACCCGATTTATCGGGCGGAAAGGATTCTTCCGGGGAGGGGATCCTGCATGGCGGAATCGTTTGACGGGGTTGTGATTGGCGGAGGCCACAACAGTCTGGTGCTCGCCGCCTACCTCACCAAGGCGGGGCTGAGGGTGACTGTTGTGGAGCGCGCCGCGAAGATCGGGGGTGGGTGCTCCACCGAGGAAGTGACCCTGCCGGGCTTCCGGCACAATCTTCATTCGAACTACTACGTCGGGCTCGACCGGGGGCCCGTGCTCGACGACCTGGAGCTTCACAAGTACGGGTTCAGCATGATCTTCCCCCCCGTGCAGCAGGGCGCCGCCTTCTCCGACGGAACGGCATTCACCATTCACCAGGATGTGGAGAAGTCCGTGAAATCCATCTCCCGCCTGAGCGAGAAGGACGCCCGGACCTTCCGTGACCTCCACAAAAAGTTCACCGTGGGGATGCTCGACATCATTACTTCGTTCATGTACTCGGCGCCGGTGCCGCCCGACGAAATGAAGGCGCGTTTCTCGGGCCCGCTGGGGCGCGATTTTCTCAGTTATGCGAACCTCAGCATGTACGAGGCGGTGGACCAGCATTTCGAGGAGGAGCACGTTCGGGTGCTCTTCAAGCTCTTCCTCGGCTCCTTCACCCTGGAGAACACTCCCGCCACGGGAATCTTCTTTCCTCGAATCTTCTCGCGGATCCAGAGTTTCGCGCTTCCGATCGGTGGTTCGGCCAACTTCGCCTTCGCCCTCGGGCGCCTCATCGAGTCTGGCGGAGGAAAAATATTTACCAACGCCGACGTCAAAGAGATACTCGTCGAAAGCGGGGATGCGACGGGGGTGGCGCTTTCGGACGGCACCCGCATAAACGCCACCCAATTCGTCGCAAGTGGAGTGAACTGGCCCCTGACGGTCGAGCTGGCCGGGCAGGACCACTTCGGAGCGAAACTTTCGAAGGCAGCCATCGGGTTCCAATGGGCGAGCCATGGCCTTTGCACCATCCACCTCGCCCTCCGGGAAGCCCCGGAATTTGCCGCGGCGAAATTCGACCCGGACCTCAACCGCACTTACAACATTTTCTGGGGGGCGGACACAACTGAGCAGATCACCCAATGCTTCGAGGACATTCACGAGGGGAAGCTCCCCCACCTTATGGGAAACGGGGGGAGCAACAGCCACTTCGATCCCACTTATTCCCCCCAGGGAACCCACGTGGGCTACTGGTGGCCCTTCGCCCCCTACGAATTGGAAGGGAGCGAGGAGAATTGGGAGAAGAACCGCGAGGACCTCACAAAAACTTTCATCGAAGCCTGGCGCGCCTACGCCCCCAACGTAAACGAGAAGAACATCCTGGGGAGCTACCTCTACACCCCCTACGACATCTACCGCGCCAACCCCAACATGGTCCGGGCCAGCCATCATGTCGGGGCCTATATTCCGGAGCAGTTGGGCTACAACCGGCCGCACCCGGAGGTGAGTGATTTTCGCACTCCGGTTGGAAGGCTCTACCTGTGCGGCTCGAGCTCCCACGTGGGCGGGGCCGTCACCGGGGCGCCCGGCTACAACTGTGCGAACGCCGTCTGCGAGGATTTGGAATTGAAGAGGTGCTGGACGCCGGTTCAGCCCAAGGTGGCCTGATTTCCCGAAAATATAAGGTTCGGCCGAAAATAGGTGGCTCCTTCATAGCGCCTATCCTTTTTTCCCGGGCAGAATCCCGCCCTGGGCCTCTTTGAGTCGAAGCGCACTAAAGAAGAAAAGAACGTGAAAGACCGTCCGGAATGTGAAATCCCAGGCGAGGGAGGCGGCGTTCATGGGCGGGGAGTAGAGCTCCCAGAAAAAGAGGTAAAAGAAAACGACGAGAATCGCCGATACCGCCGCATTCCACCGCAAGAGTCGCCCGGCTCCCTTCCGGCGAAGGATCAGGCCCGCCCCGCCAGCCAGGTACCCTGCCGGCAGGATGCCGTCTAATACAGTGTAGTACACGGTGTAGGTGGGCAACCGCCACCCGGGCCCCGAATATGCGCCGGGGTAGAGGGCGGTGAGGGTCATATACTTTAGGATATGCCCCAGCAGCCAGATGAGGGCGTAGAGGACCAGCACCCATCCCAGGCGCGAGGGCCGGACCCATCCCTTTGTCATCGCCAGCCCGTCTTCAGATGAATCCCGTCCTTTTCGTCGCCCCGCCGCGAGAAGATGCGATTGTGGCAGATGTTCCCCTGGGGGGTGGGGGAGAGGTCCTGCGCGCATAGCGGATCATCGAAGTGCCAGGAGTGGGAGAAGGCCCCGCGGGCGGCTCGCCGCGGGTCACCTCCGGGCAGGCCGCCTTCACGGGCTCGTTACCGAATTTGCCGCCCCGCCTGACGTTCCGAGTGCAGTTGACGAGGTTGCGGTGAAAAACGCCCCCATTCCAAGAGTGGCCTAGTAGACCACCGTGCCCTGGCGCTTGCGGTTTTTCACTATCTCTGTCCGATCCTTCGAGCAGACGTCCACTGCCATATGGACGAACACCTTGGCGCCGTCCATCAGATCGTCGACGTGGGCGGCCTCTCCCTGTACAGGGTAGTAGTTTTCCCCGCCGGTCATGGCCCGGCCCTGGGAGCCGTAGCAGACGGTGGGGACCCCGTAGCGGGTGAGGGGAGTGGTGTCCGCGTACCAGGTGTCGAAGGTGACCTCGGGGGTGTTGTCGTGCACCTTGTGGTGCGCCTCGCTGAGGGCCTTGATGACGAATGAATCCGTCTCGACCTCCGAGCCCTGGGTGATGGCCACCACGTTGAGCTCGACGTTGAGGTCCCCGTCTTTCTTCCGGCACCTCGCCAGCAAATCCTCCACCTGGGCAATGACGTCCCCCGGGTGCATGCCGGGGGTGGTAACCAGTTCGAGATAGAGCCGGCAGAAGGGGGCGAGCTTGGAGGGGCGCCAGGGGAAGCCGCCCTCGACGGCGATGATGGTGGCGTTGGCCGCCTCCTCCCCCCGGTACTTGTTCGAGGCGATGTAGCCGGGAGCCCATTCCTTGATGGCACCGGCCACGCCGAACATCTTCTCGATGGCGTCCACCGCGGGCTTCGCCCCGGCTTTCGAGCTCCCGCCCCGGACGTAGGTCGCACCCGGGTTGCCCCGCGTCTTGATCTCAAGGTGAACGTAACCCCCGCTGCCGGCCGAGATTTTGTTCGTGGTCGGCTCCGGGATGACGCACATGTCGGCCGTAATTCCCCGGGACACCATGTGGGTGGCCCCGATCCCCCCGCCCCGGTAGCGCGCGCCTTGGTAGCGCCCCACCTGATGGTGGCAGGTCTCCCCGACCACGCAGGCCACCATGACGTCCCCCTTGAGCCGGACCTCCGCCGCCTTGAGGGCCTCGACCGCGGCGATAGAGGTCGCCAGGCCGCTCTTCATGTTGTAGGCCCCCATGCCGCAGATCCAGTCTCCCTCCATGTAGGAGGGCGGCTTGTAGCCGGGACCCAGCTCGTCGATTCCCTCCTCGTCCCCGGCCCAGGGCGTGTCCATGTGGCCGCAGTACATGAGGGTGGGCCCCCCGCCCGTCCCCTTGAGGACGGCGATGACATTGTACCTGTCGGGCTCCACCTCCTGGGTGATTACCTGGAGTCCTTTCCGGTGGAACCGATCGATCAGGTAGTCGGCCACGTCCTTCTCGCTTCCTTCCCGGCTCGGGATGTCGATGATGTCCCGCGTGACCTCGATCAAGTTTTCTTTCTTCAGCGCGGCCAGCGCCGCTTCCGCTTGGTTTGGCATGGTTTGGATTCCCTTTTAAAAAGATATCCGGCAACGGAACTCAGGGGACGTCCTTCTCCTCTGCGAGACTTTGGCGCCGGAAGATCCCGTCATAAAAAGTCCAGAGGACTAATAGAATCAGCAAATCGCCCAGAGGCCGGGAGAGCACGTCCCAGATAGATGCATCCGAAAAGATTATCATAGCCCGCCGCAGATTCAGATCCACCAACGGCCCCAGGATGACCCCCATGACCATGGGCCCCGGGGGGAATCCCGACTTGGCCATGAGATAGCCGACCGCCCCGAAGATAAGCATAACGTAAACATCGAAGTAGACATTGTTGGTGGCGAACGCCCCCATGACGCAGATGGGGACGATGACAGGCATCAGTAGCTGCCGCGGCAGGGAGAGAACCTGCACGGTGGGACGTGCCAGCAGGAGCGCGAGGCCGTACATGAAGAAGTTGGCGATGATGAGGGCGGCGAACACGAAGTGGAGAAGCCCCGGATAGGTAAAGTTGATCATGGGACCAACCACCACGTTGTGCAAATTCAGGGCTCCGAGGAAGGCCGCCGCCACCGTGCTCCCGGGGATGCCGAGCGTAAGCATGGGGAGGAGCGAACCGCCGATGCTGGCGTTGTTCGCCACTTCAGAGGCGAGGATGCCCTCGTATGAACCTTTTCCGTATTTCTCTGCCTCTTCCGGCGCGGCGCGGCGCTTGGCCACGGCGTAGCTCACGAAAGAGGCGATGTCGGCACCCATGGCAGGAAGCGCTCCGATGAAGGCGCCGATGACGCCCGATCGGAAGACGCAGCGGAAAAACTTCCGGATGAAGGAAAAAGAAGGAATCACTCTAGTGACCTTTGCCTCTAGCACGTAGGGGTTTGGCTCGGGCAGGACCTTCAGCACCTCCGCCATGCCGAACACCCCGATGAGAATAGGGACGAAAGAGATCCCTGTTATCAGCATGGGAATGTCGAAGGTGAACCGCTGGTAGCCCTTGATGTTCTCAAGCCCCACCATTGAGATGAGTAATCCGATCCACCCCGAAATCCAGCCTTTGAGAGGCGCTTCCCCGCTGGTGAGGGTTCCGCTGATCGCTACCCCCCACAACCCAAGGAGGAAGATTTCCCAGGAGCCAAATTTCAGGGCGAGCCAGAGAATCGCCGGGATGAGCAGAATGAGTGACAAAATGCCGGCCATATTTCCGATGGCCGAGCCGACGATGGCCGTCCCGAGGGCATGCCCGCCCTCTCCCTTGCGAGCGAGGGGGAACCCTTCCAGCGCTGTGCAGATGGCTGCAGGCGTTCCGGGTATGTTGATGAAGATGGCGGAGATGGAGCCGCCGAATACCCCTCCCGTGTACACTCCCAGCAGGAACAGAATGGCGTCGTTGAGTTCCATCGAAGCGGAAAAGCCAATGAGCAGCGCCATCGCCATGGTGGAGCTGAGAGCGGGCAGGGCCCCCCAGATCATCCCGAATGTTACACCGAGCGCGCTCATGAGAAGCTGATAGGGTTGAAGCGCCAACAGGAACTGTTCGCCGAAAATCAGCGCCTCCCCCATCAGGGTCGTCACGGTGCCACCTTACGGAAGGAGGGTTTCGAAGAAATGGACAAACACGAGGGCGAAGAAGAGCGTCACTCCCGCCGAGACAGAAACCACGTACAGGGGCCGCTGCCGCCAGAAATAAGTGAGGGTGCAAACGAGAAAGAGAAAGGTGGCGGGGATGTAATGCAGGTAGGGGACGAGGAAGAGCGCGTAGATCGCGACGGCGGCTATGAGGAGGAGGGTACGCTTGATGCGGAGGGAGGTTTCCGGATCGGCCACCGCCGCCCGGGCCTTGCCTCGCATGCTTCTCAACTCCTTATTCCTGATTGATGTAGCAAGTAGGCCCAGCGCCATTCCCAGCAGGCTGACGCCCAAAATGAGGGGCATCAGTCCCGGGGAGGCGGCCCAGGAATCCCGCGTCATGCCGAAGGCCGAGACGATCACAAAAGAAGAAAGCGCGATGAGCGCGACGCTCCAAATAAGATCCAATATTGGCTCGCCTTTGTGCGCCAGAGAGGTATCCGGGGCGCGCCGCGGCGAGTCGAAGAGGAAGCCCGGGAGACATTCCCGGGCTTCCTCCGCCGCGAACCGAAAATTGTTACGTCAAAGGGTCACGATAGTCCAACAATGGGTTTGTACTCCTTAGGCGCCCACCACTTCTCGAAGTCCTCCGGCTTGGGTATGCCGAATTCCGCCGGGCTGGCCTTGGCGATGCCGAGCTTCTGGAACAGCCATCCGCTCTGGGATTCGAGACGTGCACCCTTTTTGTCGCAGCCTTTGCCGACGAGAACGAACTCCTGCATGACGCGCTTCTTGAGCATTGCCTTGTACGAGGGTTGCTTGACGGCAAACCGGACCGCCTTGGCCACCTTGACCAAAACGGGCAGAGGCGTGTCGCGCTTGAGGGCGAGGCAGTAGTCGCCGCCGAAGGGGGCGAGGGCCTTCGTTGCGGGGATGTATTCGGTGACCGAGTGCAGGGTACCCGCACCTTCGACGGTGATGGGTCCCGCCGTGAATGCGGCTAGGTGGCGCAGCTTACCAGCCTTGACGAATTCGATCTGCTCATGGAGCCCGCTCCCGGCAATGTCCACCTCATTCTTCAGGGCCGCCAAGGTGGCCGGTGCGCCGCCGTCAAATGGCACGTTCTTGAAGGTGAATCCCGCGATGGAGGACACGTTGGCCATGGCCTCGTGCCAGAGACCGCCCTCACCATCGGTCGAAACCTTGAGTTTCCCCGGATTGGCCTTCGCTGCTTTCACGAAGTCGCCGAATGTTTTGTAAGGGGAGTCCGGATGGGTCGCCCAACTTGCGAGCGAAACGGACGATTGGTAGTACTGCCAGTCCCGCCAGTTCACCGTGGGGTTCAATTTCATGAAGCGGAACTGCTGGCTGTAGCCCCCCGCCCCGATCCATGTGTAGCCGTCCGAGGGTTTGCTCCAGACGAACTCGGCGGCCTTCGCCCCGTTGGCGCCGGTGACGTTGATGGCCTTGATCCGGACGCCGAGGAAGGATTCCATATTCTTGAGCACATTCCGTGTGACGGTGTCGGTCCCGCCGCCCGCGGAGAATTGGATGGCCACCGTGATTGGCCGATTTGGCTTCCAGTCTTCCATCGCCCCGGCGACTTTCGGATCCAGAAGATCCAGACCTTGCCCCAATGCCGCGGCTGCTGTTAGGGTGCCCGCCCCTTTCAGAAAATCTCGCCGGTAGATTCTTGAATCGCTCATACGTATTTACTCCTTTTAGAGAGAGAGTAAGGGAAGAGACACTCTTCCCGGAAACGCAGTGGACAACCCGATCCGCATTGCCACCCCCCTTTTCAGAGCGCGCCGCGCCGGGAGAGAGGCTCGTATGCAGGAATCGTGTTTCGAAATTAGATGGAGCAAAAAATTTGTTTATGGTGAGAATTTATCTCAGCTTCCCAAATGCGTCAATCCCCACGGTTTTTTTCATACGGCGGGCCGGGGTCGGGAACGCGGTGCCAGAAAACGCCTTAGGGAAGGGGCGAAGTAGACCGTTGGCGCGCACTGGGCGGGAATATCCCCTGGATCAATACTTGCGGGTATGGCAACATGTGAGTGCATGAATTCTCCACCCATCCCATAAGGATTGAGGTCATGGCCAAGTCGGTAGCCGACAAGCTGAACAGGTCTCAGAAGGCGGCGATATTGTTGTTGAACGTAGGCGAGGACTTGGCCTCGAAGGTACTCCAGCGGATGAGCGAGGAAGAGATACAGCACCTGGGCAACTACATGGCGAGCATGGGGTCGGTGGATCCGAATATTTCGCGCCGGGTGAACGAGGAGTTCCTGATGCGCACGATGGGCGGCACCAACATGGGGATATCGGTGGGTTCTGTTGGCACGGTCCGCAAGCTTCTCGAGGCGGCGCTGGGCGAGGAGGCGGCCGAGAGCGTGATAGCGAACCTGAGCGTACCGACCGAGGACGCGGGGATAGAGACGCTGCGCCAGTTGGACCCGAAGACGATTGCGAATTTTTTAAAGAACGAGCATCCCCAGACGATGGCGCTGATCTTGGCGCACCTGGAGCCGGATCGTGCGAGCGAGGTATTGGCGAACACTGCCGAGGCGATGCGGGGGGAGGTGGCCTACCGGATGGCGACGCTGGACCGGATTCCGCCCGGGGTCATCAACGACCTGGACGCGGTGTTGGGGGACGAGCTGGCGGCGAGCGGGAGCGCGCAGGCGCAGATGGTGGGCGGGATTCACGCGATGGCGGAGGTATTGAACAACGCGGACAAGTCGAACGAGAATCTGATACTGGCGAAGATAGAGGAGTTGAATCCGCAGCTTTCCGAAGAGATCAAGCAGCTCATGTTCACGTTTGAGGACCTGGTGTACGTGGACGACCGCGGGATTCAGTTGATCATGCGTGAGGTGAGCAACGAGGAGTTGACGATGGCGCTCAAGGGGGCGGGCGAGGATGCGACCGAGAAGATACTGGGCAATCTCTCTGAGCGTGCGGCGGCGCTGATCAAGGAGGACCTGGAGTCGATGGGCCCGGTGCGCCTCACGGACGTGGAGAAGTCCCAGCAGAGCGTGGTGCGGATTGCCAAGAAGCTCGAGGAGGAAGGGAAGCTCATCGTCGCCGGCCGAGGCGGCGGAGGCGAGGTCCTCGTATAGGCCGAAGTTTTCCGAATCGTTTATATATCCCCTTTCAAGTGTGTCTCTGGATGCGCTTCCTTTTCTCTTGAGCGAAGTGTTGGCAGGAAAGCATGAGAGGAAGGGCTCCAGGCTTCTATTGAGGAGGTTCTATGGCGTTTGAGCCAGTCCGCGCCGCGTCTTTGGGCTTGGGCCGTTGGGCCAACGTCTTGGCGGACGCCGCCTTGCGGGGGGGCAAGATCCGGCTCGTCTCGTGCTTCAGCCGCACCCCGGAGAAGAGAAAAAACTTTATGGCGCGCTTCGGCACGAAAGAGGCGCGTACGTTCGAGGACCTCCTCCGCGACGAGGAGGTCGAGGCTGTCATCGTCACCACCCCGAATCACAATCATAAAGAGCATATCGAGGCGCTGGCGGCGGCGGGCAAGCACGTTTATTGCGAGAAACCCATCGCGCACACCCTGGAGCACGCGCGGGGGATCGTGGACGCCGCCGCCGCGCACGGCATACGCCTGGCCGTCGGGCACAGCGCGCGCCGTCTCGCCGTTTCGCGCAAGTTGAAGGCGCTCATCGAGGGAGGCGACCTCGGAGAAGTATCCATCAACGAGAGCAACTTCTGCACCGAGCGCGGCCTTGAGCTGACCCCCGAGAAATGGCGTTCGGACCCCCGGCTCAACCCGACGGGGGTAGTCATCCAGCTCTCGATTCATCATATCGACACCTTCCGTTATCTCCACGGTCCCATCAAAAGGGTGACCGCGGTCCTCAGGCATATCCACGCCACCGCAGAAGTCGAGGATGCCGCGATGATCATCCTTGAGCACGAAAACGGCGTCCTCTCCTACGTGGGTGGAGGCTGGTCCTGTCCCTGGGCGTTTTACATGAACGTTCATGGCACAAAGGGGGTCGCCCACTTCCGCATCACGGGCCAGCAATGGCGCGATCCCTCGAAGGCGCCCGAGCCCATTCGGCTGCGCATCGATCGGGATCCCCTGGAGGAAGACAGGGTTCTCGATATGCCCGAGGGGGACATGTTCAAGGACGCACTCGATGATTTCGCCGACTGCATCCGGGAGGGCCGCCCTCCCGAGGTTGACGGTCAGGCGGCCTTTGAGGATCTGGCCGTGGTCTTTGCGGCGGCCGAAAGCTCCCGGCTCGGCAAAACCGTCGAGCTGAAAGATTTTCTCTAAAAAAAATCCAGGAAACCAACCTTCGCCGGAGCGGAGTTTCCAGAAAGGAGGGAAGTGCGTGGGGGGTGAAACCCTGGCCTCTCTAAAGGCGGGCCTATGCCGACATGAAAAGTAAAAACTTAAAACCCCGCGTCGTGGTTGCGGGATTACGCGCGGAATCGCTGGATATCGAGAAAAAAATCCTCGCTCCCCTGGGATGCCGCCTTGCGAGCGGACTTGCGGCGGACGACTCCTCCCTCCTTGCGCTCTGCCGGGAGGCGTCGGGCATCATCGTCGGTTCGATGTCCCGCTTGACGAGCCCGGTCATCGGGAAGCTTCGTGCCTGCCGGATCATCGCCCGCGCGGGGATCGGCACCGACAACATCGACTTGGCTGCCGCGGAAAAGAAGGGGATCGTCGTCACCCGGGTCCCCGACTATTGCATCGAGGAAGTCTCCGACCACGCTTTGGCCTTCATCCTCCTATTCGCTCGAAAGCTGAACCTCGGGGCCGAAGTGGTTCAACAGGGGGAATGGGGCATCGCCCCCCTTCGCCCGATACATCCGCTCCGTGGTGCAACCCTCGGGGTGGTGGGGATCGGACGAATCGGCGCGGCCCTGGCACGAAAAGCGCGCTCCCTCGGGATGCACCTTCTCGCCCACGACCCTTTCGCGCCCGAGGCGGCCTTCCGCCGTCTGCGGGCGAAGAAGGTCACGCTGGCGAGGTTGCTCAAGGAGTCCGACTATATTTCTCTTCACGCCCCCCTCACTCCGAAGACCAAGGACATGATCGGGGCGGCCGAGTTAAAGCGCATGAGGCCCGGTGCGGTTCTTGTCAACGTGGCGCGGGGCGAGTTGGTGAAAGAAAAGGCCCTGGCCGCAGCTCTCAAAAAAGGCAATATTCGAGGGGCCGGGCTAGACGTTCTGGCCGAGGAGCCGCCAAGGAAGGACAACCCCCTCGTCGAGCTCCCGAACTGTGTCATCACCCCGCATTGCGCCTGGTACAGCACGGCCTCCCAGGAAGATCTTCGGCGCAAGGCGGCGGGCGAGGTTCTTCGCGTTCTCCAGGGCCGGAAGCCCAGGTACGGGGTCGTCTGACCCTTCCCCGGCGAGGGCGAAAAAAAGCGGCCGGGGCGGCACCTCCCGCCCCATGCCGCCGGTCTTCTCGAGATGTTCTTTTAAAGCGGGCTTATCGTTCCGGTGAGGAATCCGTAGTCCCCCGATCCCGCCCTGTCCTTCGAATAATGTTAGGCTCTCCCTGACGCGAGAGGATGGGAACGCAAGAGGCAGGTTGTCGCGTTGGTTGAGATTTGAGTGAAGCCGCTCCCGGTATCAGGCCTGGGAGGAACATCATGTCCGCTAACCGGCCCATGAATGGTGAAGCTCCGGAATACGTCCGGCTTTTGAAGTCGGGCGAGCTGGAGCGGCGCGTGGAAGAGGCCCTTGCGGGTCTCGGGGAATGCCGGGTGTGTCCCTGGGAATGCGGGAACAATCGCCTGAAGGGAGAGTTGCGGGTGTGCCGGACCGGGCGCTACGCCCGCGTGGCGAGCCACTTTGCCCACTACGGAGAGGAGGACTGCCTCCGGGGCTGGCGCGGCAGTGGGACCATTTTCTTTGCCTGGTGCAACCTTCGCTGCGTTTTCTGCCAGAACTACGACATCAGCCAGCAGGAGGCGGGGCGGGAGGTGGGGCCCGAGGAGCTCGCTGGAATGATGCTCGATCTCCAGGCGCAGGGGTGCCACAACATCAATTTCGTTACCCCCGAGCACGTGGTGCCCGAGGTCCTCGAGGCCCTTCCCGGCGCCATCCGAGGCGGCCTTCGCCTGCCCATCGTGTACAACACCAGCGGTTTCGACTCCCTCGAGAGCCTGCGCCACATGGAGGGTGTGGCGGACATCTACATGCCCGACTTCAAATACTGGAGCAGTGGGCGGGCAAAGCGGTATCTCAAATCCCCCCGATACCCGGAGGCCGTCCGCGCCGCCCTCAAGGAGATGCACCGCCAGGTCGGGGACCTCATCATCGACGAGAACGGCATCGCGCGCCGGGGGCTTCTCGTCCGCCACCTCGTCATGCCGGACGCGCTCGATGAAACCCGCGAGATTATGCGTTTCCTCTCGGAGGAGATTTCGCCGGACACCTACGTCAACGTCATGGACCAGTACCGTCCGGCGGGGAAGGTGGGCCCGGAAAAATACGAGGAGATCGGCCGGCGCTCCACCCCCCTTGAGGTGGCCGAGGCTTATCGGATCGCACGCGAGGCCGGCCTCCACCGCTTCGATGAAAGGAGGCCGCTCGCACCGGCGCTATTCTGAAGTGCGTTAATTGAGCGCGTGACGAAGCGCGTTTCCCGCGAAGTGATCTTTCCTGCAGATAGGATGTTTACCGTTCATTTCCCAAAGGCTTTTTGGAGATCGTCGATCAAATCCTGCTTGTCTTCGATTCCCACCGACAGTCGGATCAGCGTGTCGCCGATTCCGAGCTCCTCCCTTCTCGCTTGCGGCAGCGAGGCGTGGGTCATGATGGCGGGATGCTCGATCAGGGATTCGGTACCCCCCAGGCTTTCCGCCAGAGTGAAGATCTCCACCCTTTCCAAAAATCGCTTTGCGGCCGTCAAGTCTCCTTTCAGGTAAAAGCTGACCATCCCGCCGAAACCGCTCATCTGCCTTTTCCCCAGCTCGTGTTGGGGATGGCTTGTCAAACCGGGATAAATCACTTTTTCCACCCCATCGTGCGTTTCCAAAAACGCGGCGACGGCCATGGCGTTTTCCTGGTGCTTTTCCATCCGGACGGGCAATGTGTCGATGCCCCGCATCGTCATGAAGCAATCGTACGGGGACGGAATGGCGCCGATCGCGTTTTGATAATGCTTCAGCTTCTCGAACATCTCCTCGTCCATCGTGATCAGCGCGCCTCCGACCACGTCGCTGTGGCCCCCGATGTATTTCGTGGTGCTGTGGACGACGATGTCGGCGCCCAGGGACAGCGGCTTTTGGAAGTAGGGGCTCATGAAGGTATTGTCCACCACGGTGGGGATTCCGTCGCTTTTCGCGATTCCCGTGATGCTTTTGATGTCCGCCATCTTCAGCAAAGGATTCGTGGGGGTTTCGATCCAGATCAATTTGGTGTTCTCTTTAATTTTCCCCGCCAGCGTTTCCTCATCCCCCATATCCACGTAATCGCATTCGATCCCGAACTTTTCGTATCCCTTGTAATCCTTGCCCGTGATCAGCCGGAATGTGCCCCCGTAAACGTCATCGGAGCATATGAGATGATCCCCTTGCTTCAGAAGGGCGAAAAGGATGTTGGCCGACGCCCCCAGGCCCGAAGCGAACGCCAATCCGTAGCATTCCGCCTCTTCGCCATCCGGCATTTCCAGGCTGGCGATGTTCTTCTCCAGCGCCTCCCTCGTGGGGTTCCCGGACCGCGAGTAATCATATCCCCCGAGGGGCTGCCCGGGGCTTTTTTGCTTAAAAGTACTGCTGACGGAAATGCTTGGCTTGACGGCCCCGGTGTTTTCGTCGGGCTCTTTGCCATAGTGGACGGCTCTGGTCGAGAATTTCATTTTCCCTATCCGAACAGATAATTGATCACGTCGATCTTCGTGATGATGTCCAAAGCCTTGCCCTCGTCGTTCACGACGACCGCGGCGTTGCGATTCATCAGAATCTCATGGAGGTCTTCGATGGGGGTGTGCTCCTTCACCATCGGCACGTCCGAATCCATCACCCCGGCATCCTGAATAGTTTCCTCCTTTTTTGGACTTTTTAACAAGTACTCGTACAAATCTTTGTCATTGATGATGCCAGCCAAGCTGCCATCTTCGATAACGGGGATCTGGGAGACGCCATTGTCCCGCATCTCTTTAAAAACTTCGCTGACCAGGCTGTTGCTCTTGGCGCTGATCAACGGGACATATTTTATCAGATCTCTTACTGTGCCCCTGTAGTCCAAGAAGGAGTTAGTCCGCATCCATTCGTCCGAGTAGACTTTGCTCAAGTACGTCAGCCCGGAGTCGGGGAACAGGACAACGATTATTTCTTTCCTCCCTGATTTTTCTGCGTACTTGAGGGCCGCGCAAACCACGCTGCCGCTGGATCCGCCCGCGAGGATGCCTTCCTCCCGTGCCAGCCTCCTCGTCATCAAAAGGGATTCCCTGTCGTTTACCTGTATCACCTCATCAATGTATTCGAATTCCAAACTGGTCGGCTTAAAGTCCTCGCCGATTCCCTCCACCTTGTACGGCTGCGCCTTGCCCACCTTTTTTTTGTAGAAAAGGTCGTACAGGATCGAGCCGATGGGGTCGGCGCCGATGATCTTTACGTTTCCCTTTTTTTCCTTGAGGAATTTGCCCACCCCGGAGATGGTCCCGCCCGTCCCCATTCCGGCGATGAAAACATCCACCTTCCCGTCCGCCTGCCTCCATATCTCCGGCCCGGTGGAGAGGTAGTGCGCTTCCGGGTTGCAGGGATTGTGGTACTGGTTCGCCAATATCGCGTTCGGCGTCTCCTCCACGATCCGCTTCGCCACGCTGTAATAGCTTCTGGGGTCCTCCGGCTCGACGTTCGTCGGGGTGACGATCACCCTTGCCCCGTAGCCCTTCAAACGGTCTATCTTCTCCTGGCTCATCTTGTCCGGCATGACGAAGATGCATTTGTACCCCTTCACGGCGGCCACCATGGAAAGGCCCGCCCCGGTGTTTCCCGAAGTGGACTCCACAATGGTTCCGCCCGGCTTCAGCCTTCCGCTTTTTTCCGCCTCCTCGACGATGGTCGGCGCGACGCGATCCTTCACGGAGTTTCCCGGGTTGAGATATTCCAGCTTGGCGTATATCTCCGCGTCGAGATGGGCGCCGACTTTGTTCAGCCTGACGATAGGGGTATTTCCGACCGCCTCCAGAATGTTTTTCTTCATCCCCGGCCCTCCGCCAGGTTTTGTGGGTCTTTAAAGGGACATCCTCTTTCGGCCTCTTGCCCCCGCCATGCGGGGGAGAGCCTTCTCTCTCCGTCCCCCTATCCTGGAACAATAAAACGACCAGCAAATTCGGAGCTGCTACTCGCCGTTCATGCTACGATTTGAGCAAATTTTTCCGCTTATGGGAAATGCGGTTTTTGGGCTGCGTCCCTCCTCCTCCTTCTGGGGCAATGGAAAATTGTTGGAGTAAATGAAGCAGTTCGAGGAAATCACCAAGAAATCGACTGCGAAAATTATACCAAAAGAAATAACAATCTGACCGTCTCAATCGAAGGGTTAAGCGATTCGTCGGTTTTTTTCAAGGAGGCATTTTGATGCAAAAGCGGAATCGGGGGAGACAATTTCTTGGGTTGAAATTCATTGCGGCACTCCTCATTTTTTTATTTTTTGCACCGGGGAAAGCGGTCTCCGCCGAAAATGTGACCCTTTTCGTCACCTCGGAGTCCACCGACAGGATCGGGGTGTACCGGGGCGCGGTTCCCGCCCTGAGGCGGGTGAAGCGTATCCGCACCGGAAGAAACCCCCACAACATGGGGATCTCCCCCAACGGCCGTTGGGTCGTCTCGGGCGATCGGCTCGCCGAGCAGCTCTCCGTCATCGACACGAAGTCGCTCAAGCGGATCGCCGTCGTCAAGACAGGGAAGCACCCGCACGACTTCGGCTTCAGCGCGGACAGCAAGCTCCTCTACGTGGGACACGAGCGCGAGACGTTCATCAACGTGTTCGAAACCGGGACGTGGAAGAAGCGGTCCGCCATCGAGGTGGGCCTGGCCCAGCACGACATTTCCCTCTCCCCGGACGCGGCAGGGAGCTCTGGTTCACCGTGACCAACCAGCCCTACCGCAAGGGCCTTCCCCGGGTGGGGATCGTCAGCCTGACGGACCCCCAAAAGAAGGTTCAGATGTTGGACTCCGGCCGGAACGCGCACGATGTCATCTTCGGCCCCGCCGGCCGGATTGTGTGGGTTACAAACGGGGGCTTCATCGGATACCCCGACCCCCACGTCAACTTCCTCGACCCGAAGACCCGGCGCGTCCTGGGTCAGATACGCGTCGGTCGCTACCCCTTCCACGGGCCGAAGCGGGGGCGCGACGGAAACTACCTGCCGGTGGACGCCAAGCAGATGTGGTTCAGTGACCGCGGGACCAGCTCGGTCATCGCCGTGGACATTGCGAGCCGAAAGATCGTCTCGTCCGTGCCCGTTGGGAAAGGACCCTTCCACGTCGCCGTCACGCCGAAGGGGGTTCTCTTCGTCGCCAACAACGAATCCAACACCGTCACCATCATCGACGGTGCGGCGAAAGCGATACTGAGAACGCTGCGGGTGGACAAAAAGCCCCACGGGCTCGCCGTCCTGCTCAACCCATAGTCTGCTCAACCCATAGGAAAGCGCCCCGCGCGGGAGCGAACAGCACTCTTTATTTCCTTTGTCCTGCAGCAAAAAACCCCGACGGGAAATTCGGGTTCGACCGAATCAACGCGGGTTTCCTCGGACGAATATTTCCCTTTAGACCCGGACCCCCTTAATACCCGAATCTTTCTCTCCGCCTCCGCTCGCCGATGTCGCAGGGGGGAGTCGTGCCCCTCCGGGCGACCGGGATGGAACGTTTGCCGAAAGGTGCGGCGGCATCGGCCGGGGGCCGGCCCGCGATTTCGAGGATGAGCTTGCGGCGGATGGCGCGGGCGAAGGACTTGAAATCATTGGCAACGACGATGAAGGAGCGGGGGCCGCCGATGACACATTTCCGGTAGTAGAGGTCGAGGTTCGGCATGGTGGGGCGGCCGGACGGGCCGGGCCGGTCGTTCACGATGGGAAGTCCGTTGATGGTGACGTTGGCGGCGACGGCCTCATCGCGCGCGGCGGTGACGTGGCGGCCGCTGTTGTTCGGTCCGTCGCCCGAGACGTCGATGACGCGGCGGGGGGATTCGAAGCCGTTCCCGTTGAAGAGGGGGAGGGCAAAGTCGATGGCCCCGCTGATGGAGGTGTAAGGGCTCCGGCCGGGCGGAAGGGCGGCGAGCTTGCCGGCGAAGGCGCGGGCGCTCGCCTCCCCATCGATGAGGGTCCAGCCGATTACAGTGTCTTGAAAAGAGGAGCCGGCCCATTCGACATAAGAGACGGCGATTCGGCGATGGCGGCCGGAGCGGATGGCGATAAGCACCTGGGGGGAAGTGACGGCATTGACGTATCCGTCGCGCTGAAGGTGGGCCTCTTCATCATCCACGCTGCCGGAGACGTCCACCATCAGGACGAGCTCAAGATCAACCTGAATATTTTCTCCCGGACGCGATTGCGCGGACACAATTTGCGCCGGCAATAAAATCGCGGGCAGAAAAAAAATGAGGAACGCGTATTTCGGAAGGGGGGCCTTCAAGGATTTGCCCTCCAAATTAGGCTGTGACCGCGCGGCGGCGGGAATACCGGCTGGCCCGAAGGAGAAAGTTACCCCAGGGGCGCGGCGTGCGCCACTGTGAACATAAACCGCCCAGCGGACTGGGCCCGTCTTCTCGAATGCCGACCGTTTCAAGTTGACGCGTCTTGATCCCCTTCGTATAACGCCAATGTTTGCCCATTGGGTAGCATAATTCCCCATCGTATGAGCTCTCCTGAATGGATACCGCCAAGAAGATCAACCTCTTCGCGTTGGCAGGAAGCCACAGCATCAATTCCTTCTATATGCACTTTCTCATTCCTGTAATTCCGCTCATTGTTTTCGAATTTGGGTTGAGTTACGCACAGGCCGGTCTCATCGTATCTGCTTATGCGGTAGCGAACAGCGTGTTCCAGTTCCCCCTCTCGTTCGCTTCGGATTACACAGGCAGGTGGCGCACGGTACTTGCGCTCTCTCTATTCACCCAGGCGCTGCCCGTTCTTCTTTACGGATACGCGTCGAACTACTCCCTCTTGCTCCTTTTCGTCTTCATCAGCGGCATCGGGAGCGCGGCCTACCATCCGTCCGCCGTTTCCCTAATCACACAAGAGCTTCCCGATCGGCGCGGCTTATGTATGGGATATTTTTATGCGGGTGGGATGGCCGGGATCATCATTACGCCGGTCCTCGTCACCTGGCTCGCCGTCCACCTCGACAGCTGGAGGACGGCGGCGCAGATATTTGTCGTTCCGGGCGTTATCTGGGCCGGCTTCATTTGGATTCGATTCAAAGATTCAAATATAACGCGCCGCCCTTTCCGGGAGGCGGCGCGAACGACATTCCGCGCCCTATTGCTCAACCGCTCCCTTGTTCTCCTTGTTCTCCTTTCCTCGTGCCGGATTATGAGTCTGCGCGGTTTTGCGGCTTTTCTCCCCCTTCTGCTGGTTCAGGAGTTTGGATTCGACATCAAAGGAATGGGATGGGTCCTGACCTCTTATTATATTATCGGGACGGGGCCTCGTTTTTGATCAGCCGTTGGTCGGACGGGCGCAGCCGCCCCCTGATCATCGTTGTTTTGACTCCCCTTTGCGCCCTCATTATGGCGGCCATTCCCTGGATATTTTCGACACCGGTTTTTCTCGCCACTCTCGCGGTGTTTGGCTGTCTGTATATGGCCTTGCCGAGCCTCGTCCTCGCTGTAGGGACAGAGCTGGTGGGCGAGCGGGAGAGGTCCAGCTCAATCGGCTTCATATACAGTGTGAATGAGGGTGCGAGTTCTTTCTCCCCGGTGATCGGGGGGCTCATCGCCGAGGCGGTTGGGCTGCGTCTTTCTTTTCTCTTTTTTTCCTTTATCCTTTTTTTCGGAACCCTGGTGGCGTATCGGCTCTACCGCGAAAGCGAACTGCGCCCCGCAACGATCGCGGGGGAGGCGGTGTGAGCCGCAGGGGGAATGATGGCATTTCAGTAAAGGGCGAGGGGAGATCCATCCCGGGGGGAAATTTACAGGCGATCCCTTGGAAAGTTCTCGGCGTCGTCTTCTTCTCTCATTTTGTCGTTGATAGTCATTTCAGCTTCCTTTTTCCCATGCTGCCGCTTCTGCGGGAAAAATTCGAAATTTCGCTCACGGCGGTGGGCGTCTTGATCTATCTCCTTTCGGCGAGCACGGCGCTAAGCCAGCCCGTAGCGGGCATCATGGTGGACCGGTGGCCCAGGGTGCCCTGGTTGGAGTTCGGCCTCCTCGGGAGCTCCGTTCTGTTTACCTCCGTAGGATGGATGCCGAGCTATGCCTGGGTGGCGGTGGCGCTCGTGGCGGGCGGTGTACTCTCCGGCCTCTGCCATCCCGACATGGCTTCCCGGGTGGGGGCCGCGAGCGAGGGACACCGTGGTCTTTCCATGAGCGTATTCATAGCAGGGGGGCGTATCGGCTTTGCGATCGGTCCGCTCATGGCCATCGCCGTGGCCGAGTTATGGGGGATGGAATGGCTCTGGATTTATGTTTTTCTCAGTCTCGCCGCCATTGTGGCCATCCGCTGGGGAATGCCTGCGCCTGTCCCGGGGTCAATTGCAGATCATGGGGAAAAGAGAGCGGAGAATCTCCGTTTGGCGCTCCGCCGGGCGGGGAAACCGCTCGCTTTGCTGGTCGGCATCTCGATTTGCAGGGCGGCGGTGGGTGTCAACATAACGGGTTTTTTGCCCACTATTTTTGTGGACCAGGGCTTCAGCCTTTGGAGCGGCGGGTTTGCGAATTCGATCATGCTCTTGTCCGGTGCGGTGGGTGTCATAATCGGGGGCGTTCTTTCGGATCGTTACGAGCGGAGAGCCATTATCCTGGCGGGCGTGTTTGTGTCGATGGCGGGGCTGGTGGGTTTTCTCGCCTCGCCTTTGTGGGTGGGCATGATTTTTCTCCCGGTTCTCGGCCTGGGGCTTTTTCTGGCCATGGGAGTAACCGTGGCGTTTGCACAGGAGTTTTTCCCCGGGCACAGAGGGTTCGCTTCCTCTGTTATCCTGGGGTTCGGCTGGTCCCTGGCGAGTTTTTCCGTTCTCCCGATATCGTATTTTGCGGAAAGGGTGGGGCTGATTCAGGCTTTTTGGGTGCTCCCGTTTTTTTTTGGTTACTTCCATTTTCTTGGTTTTGCGCCTTCCAAAGAAATGAGGGGGAAATTCATCGGGCGCCATTTCGCTATTCCCGACATTCGAGATTGCGTCTCGCAACGGCTCTCTTCTCCTTTGTGGTGCGTGATTTGGAGATTTTCACGTTGAGAAAGGACCCGGCTCGGCTTAGAATGGACTGCCATGATTCCGACGGTCCGCCACGCGCGGGAGGATGTCACATGTCATGGATTCGAAGGTGTATTACTTGTTTTCTGCTCGTATTGGTGATCCTGCCGGTAACCCACATCGGGGTTGAGGCGCAAAAACCCAAAAACGATAAGGAAGAAAAGCAGCGGAAACTCGAACTCCAGAGGAAGCTCCGGGATGCCCAGCTCGAAGATTTTTCCGCGAAAATCGAGGCGATCAACGGTCTGATCAAATCCGTTAATCAGGAACTTCAATCGAGAGCCTCCGGCCAGGAGGTGTTCGACCGGAAACTCTCCCTCGAAAATCAATTGCGCGACGTCATCACGAATTTCGCCCTTCTCACTGAAGCTCTCGGCCAGGCCGAACGCTTGGGGAAGGAGGTGAAGGAGATTCAAGGGCTAAGCCGAGTTGGCCCGCGCGATTCTCGCCGCCGCCGGCTCGCGAATTTTCTCGAAGCTCGCCGGCAAGAGTACATTCGCTTCGCCACCCGGTGAGACCGGTCCACCCCGTTTTTCGCGCCCCCCAGTGATTCTTTTATGGATCTTGCCGCTCCCGGATTTCCTTATTTTTGGGAGCACGTTCAAACGCGATCCGATATACATCTGCCGTCTTTTTGAAGCCCAAGCTGGTGAAAACCCGTTGGGAGGGCATATTCCCATCTAATATATAACAGTATACCGTTCTCCCCCTTTCGAATTGCTTTTCCACCAACGACGAAACGACGAGGCGGCCAAGGCGCCGGTTTCGGAATTTTTCCGCGGTGTAAAGCATACCGATGGATCCGTTCCGGTGAACCAGCATATAGGAGGCCAGCTCTCCCTCGATCCGCACCGCCGAGTTGGGCGCCCGGCGGATGCATTCCGAGGCATAAGCCGCCCCTTCTTCATAAGGCGAGTTGGCGGCGAGTATGGGAGCGTCTTCCTCGCGCAGGGATTCGACGGAGGGTCCCTCCCGGAAAGGCGTGAAATCCTCCTTTCTGAGGGTGTACATTCCGACCGGGTTTTCCCTCACCAGGCGCCGCTTGGCCGCGACGGCCTTTCTGGCGTCGTTGGGGAGAGAGGAAAATCTCAGCAATTCCTCTTCCCCGGCAATTTTTCCCGCCAAGGCCTCCATTTCGTCGAGGTGGGAGAGGATGGATGCGGTCTCGCCCACAGGGGCGATCCAGCCGCGGCGAATGTGAAGCGCGATTCGCGGTGCGTCCTGATTGTCGATCCATATTGGTTCGGTACCTCCCGATTCCTCCACTGTTCCCTTGAGGCGCAGGCCAAAGGGAAGATTCGAGTCGAGGAACGCGTGGAATTGAGGGAGGTTGGGATCCGAAAGCCGCAAGAGGGCCAATGCACTCTCCACAATCCGCCGTCCGGAGACAGCAATCTCCGACACCGCAAATAGAGGGCCAAACCGAGGGAGCCCCGGAGGAAGGCTGGCGATTCGCGCGGAGGATCCCTGTTCCGTCAGTCCCGAAATCTGAAGCGGATGAGGATCCAGATCGCGATCAGGCCGTCCCGCCAGGTTATCTTTTTCCCTTCTTCGTACGAACGCCCGTAGTACGATATGGGCAGTTCGTAAATTCTCCATTTTTTTGCTTTTAATATTTTTGCTGTTAATTCCGGTTCAACATCGAACCGGCGCGCGCGGAGAGAAATTCCTTCCACCACTTCCCGCCGGAACATCTTGTAACCCGTTTCCATGTCGGTCAGCGTACAGTTGTAGAGAAGATTGGTTAAAAAAGTGAGAAACCGGTTCCCCATTTTGTGCCAGAACATGTGGACGCGTTGGGGTTTTCCCCCGAATCTCGTCCCGTAGACGACATCCGCCACTCCCTTTCGGATTGGTTCAAGAAGATCCGGCAGATCCATCGGGTCGTATTCGAGATCCGCGTCCTGAATGACAAAAATATCGCCCTTGGCCACGGCGAAGCCCGAGGAGAGCGCGGCGCCTTTCCCGATGTTGTTCGGGTGGGAGATAACCTGGAGCCCCTCCGCATCCATCCCGGCGAGAATCTTCCCGCTGGCGTCCGTGCTCCCGTCGTTGATGACAACGAGCTCGGTGCGGAGTGGCACCTTTCGAACCTGCTCGATGATTTCCCGAATCGTATCCTGCTCGTTGTAGCAAGGAATGATCACGCTCAGCAAAGGAGAATGTGAGGAAGCTGCATTCATGAAAGCCTCAAAGATTCAGAACCAATTTGACGTAGATCGCGCGTACTCTTTTCGAGGGCGAAGCTAGCACGCCGAACCGGGGGGGTCAATTTTGGGGATTTTCGGTTCGAGCGTTTGACCGTATTCGAATGTGAATTTAAGATTTGCCAGAAATCTATGAGTTTATCGGTGTGAGTGATGGGCGCTGGTTTGAAATTTGAAGCGCGGTGAAACCGCGCCGACAGCGAGTTGATGTCTGTCGGTGGCCGTTCAGGAGACGATTTTTTTGTACCATACGTCCATAAAATCCCTGTCTCGATTTCCCCTCCTCTTCGGCAGATGGGGGGGGGGGACTTTTCCTGTTGGCGTTTCTCGTGAGCTGTGCGGCGATTCTCCCCGCCTTGGAGGAGACGGCCGCGCCCCCTCCGCTTTTCTCCGCGGACGTCAAGGCGTTCGAGTATCCCGGCGCGGACGAAAAGCCCATCGAAGGCTTTTTTGCTTTTCCCGCCGGCGAAAATGTTCCCTCGAAGTCTCCGTGCGTTCTCTTCCCTGCACGGGCAGATCGGATTCTGGCGCTCTTACCGCCACTATGCGCGCCAGCTCGCGCGGTTGGGCTTCGGCGTTCTCTATATCAACTACTATTCGGCCCGTTACGTGAATTTAAAGGAAGGGCTTCGCCCCTTCGACGAGAGGGTGCGGCGCTTTCGCCTTCTGCTTGAGGATATTGCCCGCGGGGTGGACGCGCTCGCCGCCCAATCGGTATGCGATCCACAGGCGATATCCGTTGCCGGTTTTTCCCTCGGCGGCAGCTACGCCTTCCACATCGCGGCGATGCGCCCCAAAAAGGTGGCCGCCGTTGTCTCGTTTTACGGCGGCTACCGGTTCCCCCCTCTCATGAATGCGTGGGATATCCGCCTTGACTATCTGTTTGCGGACGAGGACGGGCGAAAATGGCATGAGTGGATGAAGGGCCAAGATCCACACTCCCTCATCGGGAAATTCAGGGGACCCGTCCTTCTCTTTCATGGGACGTTCGACAATTGGATACCCTTCGAGCAGGCGGAGAAATTTCAAGCGGCTTTGCTCGCTCGAGGCGTCGCCGCCGAGTTGGTGAAGGTCCCGGGGCAAGGGCACGATTTTATGTTCGCCATCCGGCCGGATCCGGGTCAATTGGCGATCAAGAAGATGGTGGAATTTCTCGAGCGGCGGGTGGTCGCCGCTGCGTGCAAGAAAAACAGTCCTTTGAAAAATCAACAACAAAATCCCGATTCACGAAGAGAGATTCAATTTATCCAGGGCGGACAGAAGGTCCCCGGCGCTGGCATTGTCCGCCGCGTCTTTTCCACGCCAAGTCCAGCGGATCGTTCCCTCACGATCGATGATGAACGCGGCCGGCAAGCGGCGATTATCGCCAACCGCGCGGCCCTGCCGAAACCCTCTCAAAAAGGCGAGAAAGCCCTTGGATAGAGTGTGCCAATTATACAGATTGCCGAAAGTCCCTTGTTTGATGCCGAACGCTTCGTAGGCCTCTCCGGTGGGATCGCCGTAACAGGGATAACCGAGGTTCAGCATGCCGCAAACGGCGCCCGTTGGTTTTCCGCCGGCGGGACTCACGGCGGCCAGCGGAACGCCCCGCTTATTAAAATCTTCCATGCGCTGTCGCAACTGCGTCAGCTGTTCCCGGCAGAACATTCAGCCGAGGTGGCGCAAGAAGACGATGATCAGCGGGGATTCTCGCCACAGTTCCGATAGGCGGACCGCCTCCCCGTGCGCGTTCTCTAGGGGAGCGTCCGGAGCGGGGCGCCCGGGCCCGGCGGCTTCTTCGATGGGTTCCATCCCTATTGGCTTCCTCCGGCAATGTTCCTGGAATACTTCCGATTCAGCGGCGCGGACAGGCTTGGCATCGAATAGAGCGTGTGACAAAATGCCCTTCGATATCTCGGCCATTTATAACACGGAAAAGTCTCGATTGAATAAAACGGTTCCCGATCCTTTTCACGGAGGAAGGGAGTATGCCCCGATATATCGACATCAGCTGCAAAATCCAAAGCGAAACTCCGATCCCGCCGGGCGTTCCCCAAAAAGTGAAACACACAACGGCGTTCAGGGGGCCTGACCGCCATCACTGGCAGGCGACCTGGCTCGAGCTCAGCGCCCATACCGGCACCCACGTCGACAGCACCCTTCACGTTGAAAAGAATGGCCCCCAAATCGGTGAGATCGACATCCATCGGTACATGGGTGAAACGATCATGCTGGACCTCACCGAAATGGGCGAGCCGAACGCCGTCATCACCAGCAAGAGCCTCGAGAGATTTAAGGACAAATGCAAGCCGGGCGACATCATTCTCGTGAGGACGGACTGGGGCAAAAAGATGTTCGGCACGCTGGAGTACTACACCGAGTCGCCCTACATCGATGAGTCGGCCGCCCGGTGGCTCGTCGACCGCAAGCCCAAAGCCATCGCCTTCGACTTTTTCGAGGAATACGACGCCCGCCGAACGGATTTCGACTCGACCGAGTTCAAGGTGCATCACATCATGTTGGGCAACGACGTTCTCCTCATCGAAGGGCTCGACAACCTGGATCAGATCGGCCAGGAGCGGTTTTTCATGATGGCCCTCCCGATCAAGATCATGGACGCCGAAGCCGCGCCCGCGCGGGCCGTCGCCGTCGTGGATTGACCTTTCGCGGATGGGCTCACCCCTCATTGAACGCATACGCGCGCTGACCGCGCTTCCCGGTCCGCCGGGCCGGGAAGAGGCGGTGCGCCTGGCCTTGGCGGAGATGCTCCGTCCGGCGGCGGAAGTCCTGCGGGAGGACGCTATCGGAAACCTCATCGCCCAGCGGCGGGGGCCCGAGGGCGCCCCCCATCTTCTCATCGAGTGCCACATGGATGAGGTGGGCCTCGTGGTGCGGGAGGTGGAACCGGGCGGCGCCGTGCGCTTCGAGAAGGTGGGAATCGTGGCGGACGCCGTCCTGCCGGGGAGGGATGTGGACCTGCTCACAGAGGACGGCGCGTTGCACCGCGGCGTCGTCAACATCACCGCGGGCCACCTCCAGGCCCTCCAAGGCCAGGAGCATCCCACCCCTTCCCAGATGTGGATCGACACGGGACTTGGTGATGGGGAGGCGGTGCGCGCCTTGGGGATCGGGCCGGGCACGCTCGCCGTTTTCGTCGGACCCTTCGAGGCGCTGGGCGGGGGGGCGTGGAAGTCGAAGGCGGTGGACAACCGCGTCGGGTGCGCCCTTTGCGTCGAAGCCCTGCAAAACGCAGAGCGATTAAAGGATCGGCTTGCCCTCACCGTGGCCTTTTGCGTCCAGGAGGAGGTCGGCGCGCGGGGGGCGTCTGTTCTCTCGGCGGAAACGGCCTGCGGGGGTCCCCCGCCGGACGCCGCGGTCGTTCTTGATACCCTGAACGCGAAGGGGCCGGCGGAGGCATCGGACGTTGGTGGTGTCCGTCTCGGAGGAGGTCCCGTGCTCCGAAGGTACGACCATGAGCGGACCATCCCGGAAAGCCTGCACGGCCACATCGCCCCGCTGGGGATGGTCGCCTTCGTGCGCGAGGCGGCGGCGGGGGCGGGTGTTTCCTTGCAGGAGGATGTGTTCGTCGCCTCCTTCACGGACGCCGCGACCCTCAGCCGGTCCCGGCCCGGGGGGATTCCAACGGCCAACGTCAACCTTCCCCGGCGCTATGCCCACAGCCCCGTCGAGTTATTCATGGAAAGCGATCTCGAAGATATGGCCGCCCTTGTCGCGGCCCTTCTCCGCGCCGCCGCCGAGGGGAAACTGCCGCCTTCGTTGATAGACCACAAAAAATAGGCGAGGTACATTTGTCCCCGACCAAGATCCGCGTCGCGCACAGCCCCGACTCCGACGACGCCTTCATGTTTCACGCCCTGGCGAACGGCAAGGTGGACACGGGCGGGTTCGAGTTCGTCCACGAGCTGCGCGACATTGAGTCCCTCAACCAGGCCGCCTTCGAGGGCAAGTACGAGGTCAGCGCCGTCAGCTTTCACGCCTACTGCCACCTGGCCGACCGCTACGCCATTCTCCCCCACGGGGCGAGCTTCGGGGACGGCTACGGCCCCATCGTGGTGTCAATGGAGCCGCTTGAACCGGAGAGGCTCCCGGAGGTGGAGATCGCGGTGCCGGGCCTCCTGACGACCTCCTATCTCACCCTCCGGCTCTACCTGGGCGGGGCCGAGCCGCGCCACCGGGTGGTCCCCTTCGACCGGATCATGGACGAGGTGAAAAGGGGAAACGTCCCCGCGGGCCTCCTCATCCACGAGGGTCAGATTACCTATCAAGATGAAGGTTTTCGCCTGGTCGAGGACCTCGGCGCCTGGTGGAAGCGGGAAACGGGAGGCCCCCTCCCGCTTGGTTGCAACGTGATCCGCAAGGACCTCGGCGGGGAAACCGTCCGCGAGGTCAGCCGCCTGCTCCGGGAGAGCATCGAATACGCCCTTGCGCACCGGGAGGAGGCGCTCGATCACGCGATGGCCTATGCGCGGGGCCTGCCCCGGGAGAAAGCGGACATTTTTGTGGGGATGTACGTGAACGACTGGACCCGCGCTTACGGCGGGGCGGGGGAAAGGGCGGTGCGGACCCTCCTTCACCGCGCGGCGGAGGCGGGTCTCATTCCCAAAAGGCTGGAGCCGAAGTTCGTGGAATCGTGAGGGGGGCGATCATTCGCCCGGAATGTATTTTTTCTCGATTTCGAAGTATGCCCGGTAATCGAGCAACTCGTTTTGCCTTTCGCGCGTCATCATCCGGTCCAGGAATTCGCGCTGGGTTCCCTTTTCCTTGAGCTCGTCGAGCATTTCCTCCCCCGCCTTGAGCATCGCGCGGAGGACGGCGCCCGGGAAGATGACGAAGCGGAAGCCCATCTGCTCGAACTCAGCGGCGGAAATATAGGGCGTATTGCCGAAGTCGGTCATGTTGGCCAGGAGCGGGCCGGGGCAGCGCCGGGCGTACTCGGCGAATTCGTCGGGCGAGACGAGCGCCTCGATGAAAATGATGTCCGCCCCCGCCTCGCGGGCCTCGACCCCGCGCGCCACGGCCTCGTCCATCCCGTGCGTCGCCCGCGCGTCCGTGCGCGCGAGGATGGCGAAAGAGGGGTCGCTCCGGTGATCCGCCGCGGCCCGAATCTTCCCGAGAAATTCCTCCCGGCTCACCACCTCCTTCCCCGGGAGGTGACCGCAGCGCTTGGGGGTCACCTGGTCTTCGAGCTGGATGCACGCCGCGCCCGCGCGCTCGATGTCTCGAACCGTCCGGACGACGTTCACGGCGTTTCCGTAGCCGGTGTCCGCGTCAACGATTAACGGAAGAGAGGTTGCCTCGGCGATGTAGCGGGTTTCCGTCATGACTTCGGTGGCCGTCGCCAGCCCGATGTCGGGCAAACCGAGGAGCGCGGCAGCCGCCCCGGACCCCGACAGGTAAACCGCTTCGAAGCCCTTCGCCTCGATCAGTCGCGCGGTGAGGGCGTCGTGGGCGCCCGGCACCACGGTGATGCCGGGCCGCTGAATCAGGGATCGGAATTTTTCCCGCCGGGGATCGGACATAGGCTGGCGCTCGGCTTTCCTGCGGCGGAGGGATTTTCCTCTCCGGGCCGCGCAAATCAGATCGACCGTCACGGATAAATTCGCCAGGCTGCATCCTATCCGCCCGGAGGCTGGGGGATCAATCGCTTGGCGTGGAGGGAAAAATAACCCGCCAACCCGCACGTCTTGGGAACTTTTTGGTCCCGGGGTTTGTTATATTTCCCGTTGGCCGAAAAACCGAAAAAGTGATCGATCAGAATTTTTTGCGATTGGAAGGGGGAAGACCGCAGTTATGATATATTTTCGGCTTGGTCCATCAAAATACAGGAGGAGAAGGATGAGAAAAGTACGGCGTTTATCCAATTTCATTGCAATGGGTTTCGGCTTCGCCCTTCTCGCGGGCTGCACCCTCGGAGGAGAGCTGGCCTCTTTTATCGACCCGGTGGGAGCGCGGAAGGGGCTCATGGGCTCGAACTGGAAGCAATTGCAGGCGATCGGCGCAGGGCTGAAATCCGGAAATCTCGCCGATGTAGCGGATGCGGCGCGCATCCTCACGGACACCGCCAATAGCACCCCCGCCGTTTTTCAGCTGAGGGGCCTTTCGGGCGAGACGAGGGCCGACCCGAAGATATGGGAGAACAAGGCGGGTTTCGACAAAATGGCGATGAATTTGGAAAAAGCCGCCTTTGCCCTCGTGGATGCCGTGAGGAAAAATGACAAGGCGGGTATGCAGAGTGCCAGGAGGGCCGTTGGAGGAACCTGCGCCGCTTGCCATAAGGCCTATTGTGTACCCAAAAGAGCAAACGTACGCGGTTGCCCGTTTCAGTAAAACAGGACGGAGAAAGCGCGAAGAAGCCCCGGCCGGTCCCGGCCGGGGCTTCTTTCTTCCCTTCATTACATTTCAACCCGTGCGGACCGGATGCGCTGAGGCACCGCGATCCATCGTGCGGCCCGGCCTGGCTGAAAATGAGATTGAGGGGTCAATCCAGGGCGGTTGCCGAAATCATTCCGCATGGTGCAAACAGATCAAAATTATTGATATATTTGCCAATATTAAGATTCTCTCTCGGCTGCTTGAACCCGCCAGGCAAAGAAAATTCTTGACAATGCCGGGCACGAAAGATTAAAATAGTTATACGCTGGTGTTCGCTTACCGGCGAATGGGAAAAACGGGATTGATGGAGGGCCGGAATAGTGGTTGAGAATTTCCGCCAAAAATCTTTCGAAGATGAATATGCAGATGAGGCAAGAATAAATCCAGATCTTCAGAGGGCCCTCGAATTGCTCGATGATGCGGGAAGAGCCCATCAATCCAACGACATCAAAGGGGCCATCGAGCTCTACAAAGAGTCCATAGCCTTTTACCCGACCGCCGATGCGCATACCTACCTCGGCTGGATGTACAGCTTTCAGGGCCGGATTGAGGAGGCGATCGAAGAGTGCAACCAGGCCATTGAGGTGGACGAGGATTTCGGCAACCCCTACAACGATATCGGCTGTTATCTCTTGCAGATTGGCGAGGAGGAGGAGTCCGTCGAGTGGTTCCAGAAGGCCAAAAAGGCGAGCCGCTATGATCCCCGGCATTTCCCCTACCTGAACATGGGCCGCATCTACCTAAAACGGGGAATAATGGGCAAGGCCCTGGGCGAATTCCACCATGCGCTCCGCCTTGCCCCGAAGGATGAATACCTGCGGGGTCAGGTGAACAACCTCGTGTCCCTTCTCAACTGAGCGGAAACCGAACCGGGGCGGCCTCCCGCCGCCGCGTCGGCGAAACAAAAGAGCCGGCTGCCTTCCGGAAGCCGGTTTTTTTTGGATTCACCCCGCCGGACTCACCTGGGATTCCTGATACCCTTACTCCGGGCATCTTCCCGGTGGGCAGTGCTCCGTTGACGGTTCCCTCTGCAAGTCCTTAGAATCCCTCCCGTTTCGGCTGGATACGCCGCCTGCCCCGGCTGAAGAAAAAAACTGCGGCTCCTTGTGGCAGGCAGGGGTCCAGCCGGGTTTCCGCCATCGAGTCTGAAGAAAAAGGGTCGCTTTGTTCTCAGCGGATTATTTACAGCAGCTGGTGATCGCCTTGCCGGCCATTTTGTTGGCATTGACCTTCCACGAAGTGGCGCACGGCTGGATGGCCGACAGGCTGGGCGACCCGACCGCCCGGATGCTGGGAAGGCTGAACCTGAATCCGATCGTCCACCTGGACCCGATGGGGACGCTCGCCTTCGCCATTTCGATAGCGGCGGGGATGGGCTTTGGCTGGGCGAAGCCCGTGCCGGTGAACCCGCAGAACTTCGCGAACCCCCGGCGGGATATGATGTGGGTGGCGGTGGCAGGCCCGGCGACGAATTTCGTTCTGGCCATTGCCAGCTTGGTTCTATTGGTTCAATTTCAGCGTTTCGGCCTGGCAACGGGGACGGTGGGCGAACCGGTCGCGCTGATGCTGCGCGCCGGTTTCCTGATCAACACCGCCCTGGCGGCCTTCAACCTGATACCCATCCTTCCCTTCGACGGGGGGCGGATTCTGGTTGGCCTCTTGCCGAGGAAATTGGCTTGGCAATACTCCCAGATGGAGCCCTACGGGTTTTTCATCGTCCTGGGACTGTTAGTTTTAGGTTTTCTGCGTACCGTTATGTGGCCGATATTCCTTGTTTTGCGGTCTGTCGAGCTGGCGGTGGTGAGGGTGCTGCTTCAGCTTACCGGCTTGTAGTGAAGCCGATATGCGCCGGCGGCGTTGGGTGAGGCGGAAATGGCGGGCGGTCCGGTGAAGGCGGGGAAAAAGGTTCGCTTCCTCTCGGGGGTGCAGCCCTCGGGGAAGCTCCACCTGGGCAACTACTTCGGCGCCCTGAAGCAGCACATCGAGCTTCAGAAGGAAGGGGAGGCCTTCTATTTCATCGCCAACTATCACGCCCAGACCACCGTCCAGGACCCGGAGGAGATGGCCGGGCTGGTGCGCGATGTCGCGCTCGACTACCTGGCGCTCGGCCTGGACCCGAAGCGCGCCGTCTTCTTCCGCCAGTCGGACGTGCCGGAGGTGGCCGAGCTCGCCTGGATTCTTTCCTGCGTCACCCCCAAGGGGCTTCTCGACCGGGCCACCTCCTACAAGGACAAAGTGCAGCGGGGTGTTTCCGCATCGGTGGGCCTGTACTTCTACCCTGTCCTGATGGCGGCCGACATTCTCATTTACCGCTCGAACATCGTCCCCGTTGGCGAGGACCAGATTCAGCACATCGAGATGACGCGGGACATGGCGCAGGCGTTCAACCGCACTTACGGGGAAACCCTTCCGGTGCCCGTCCACCGCCTGGACGCAGGCGCCAAGGTGCCGGGGATCGACGGTCAGAAGATGAGCAAGAGCTACGACAACACCATCGATATTTTCGATGAAGGGAAATCGCTCAAGAAAAAGGCGATGTCCATCGTGACCGACTCGACCCCGCTCGAAGCGCCCAAGGATCCGGACAAGTGCAACGTCTTCGCGATCTACAGCCTCATCGCCGGCGAGAAGGAGCGGGAGGAGATGCGCGGGCGGTATCTCGCCGGAGGATTCGGATACGGGGACGCCAAGAAAATGCTCCACGAGAGAATCGAGGAATATTTCCGGCCCTACCGGGAAGAGAGGAAGCGGATGGAAAAGGATCCGGGTTACGTGGAAACGGTTCTCGCCGATGGCGGCGCCCGGGCGCGGGCCGAAGCGCAGGCCACCATGCGGCTCGTGCGCGCGGCGACGGGGTTTCCGCAGGCGCCCGTGACGCCCGCGCCCGCCGAGCGATAATCGGGGATGCACGGAGCATGACGACGGACTACAAAAAGCTGCTCAACCTGCCCAAGACCGCCTTTCCCATGAAGGCGAACCTGGCCGAACGGGAGCCGGACCTGCTGGCGGATTGGGAAAGTATGGAAATTTACGGGAAGTTGCGGGAGCGCTCCGCCTCCCGGCCCAAGTACAACCTGCACGACGGCCCGCCCTATGCGAACGGGAACATCCACCTGGGCACCGTCCTGAACAAGATCCTCAAGGACCTTGTCGTCAAATCCAAGCAGATGAGCGGCTTCAACGCCGTCTACGTGCCCGGGTGGGACTGCCACGGCCTTCCCATCGAGCACCAGGTGGACAAGGAGCTGGGCAAGCGCCGCTTCGAGGTGAGCGCGGTCGAAAAGCGGCGGTTGTGCCGCGGGTACGCGGAGAAATTCATCGACATCCAGCGCGAGGAGTTCAAGCGCCTCGGCATATTCGGCGACTGGGACCGGCCCTACCTCACCATGGACTACGCCTACGAGGCGGCCATCGTGCGGGAGCTGGCCAAGTTCATGGAAAAGGGGAGCGTCTACCTCGGCCTCAAGCCCGTCCACTGGGCCCCCGGGCTGCGGACGGCCCTCGCCGAGGCCGAGGTCGAGTACCAGGAGATCACCACCCCGAGCGTCTACGTCCGCTTTCCCCTCTCGCCGGAGCAGGCGGCCGCCTGGGAGGAGAAGGTCCCCGCCCTGCAGGGCAAGCTCTCCGGGGCACGCGCGAGCGTCCTCATCTGGACCACCACGCCCTGGACCCTTCCGGCCAACCTCGCCCTCGCCTTCCACCCCGGGCTGGAGTACGCCGCCTACCGCCTGGGCGATGAAGTGTTCATCTTCCACGAGCACTTCCTCCAGCCCCTCACGGGATTGGCCGCCAAGGAGGCGAAAAACGGGGCGCTTCCCTTCGAGAAACTGGCGGCTTTTCCGGGCATCGGCCTCAAGGGCCTCGCCGCCCGCCACCCCTGGATCGACCGGGACGCCGTCGCGGTTCACGCCCCCTACGTCACCCTGGACCAAGGGACCGGAATCGTGCACACCGCCCCCGGGCACGGCCGCGAGGACTACGAGACCGGCATGGAGTACGGCTTCGAGGTGTACAGCCCCGTCGACGACGACGGGAAGTTCACCCCCGACGTCGAGCACTTCGCGGGCCAGTTCGTTTTCGACGCCGATCCGAACATCATCGCCCTCCTCCGGGAGCGGGGCGCCCTCTACGCCGTCGAGGATTACACCCACCCCTACCCGCACGATTGGCGGAGCCACCGGCCCACCATCTTCCGGGCCACCCCGCAGTGGTTCATCTCCATGGAGCAGAACGATCTCCGCGGGCGCGCCCTCAGGGAGATTCGCAAGGTCAAGTGGATCCCTCCCTGGGGCGAGGAGCGCATCTATGGAATGATCGAGAACCGGCCGGACTGGTGTATTTCCCGCCAGAGGGCCTGGGGCGTGCCGATCGTCGCTTTCCACTGCGCGGACTGCGGCCACACCGCCGCCGACCCGAAAGTGGCGATGGAGGTGGCCGACCGGATGGAGGAGGAGGACGGCGCCGACCTCTGGTACCGCCTGGAGACCGGCGACCTTATCCCGGCGGGCTACAAGTGCGAAAAGTGCGGCGGGAACTCGTTCCGGAAAGAGACCGACATCTTGGACGTTTGGTTCGACTCGGGCGTGACCCAGGCCGTCGTTCTGAACGGCCACCCCGACCTGACCTGGCCCGCGGACATGTATCTCGAAGGGAGCGATCAGCACCGGGGCTGGTTCCACAGCTCCCTTCTCGCCGCCGTCGGCGTACAGGGCGCCGCCCCTTACCGGGAAGTCCTCACCCACGGCTACGTCGTGGACGGCGAGGGCAAGAAGATGAGCAAGAGCCTGGGCAACACCATCGCGCCCGGCGAGGTGATTCAAAAGTCCGGGGCGGAGTTGTTGCGCCTATGGGTCGCGGCGGAGAACTACCGCGAGGACATCCGCATCTCCCCCCTCATCCTCACCCGGCTCTCCGAGGCCTACCGCCGGATCCGGAACACCTGCCGGTTCCTCCTCGGCAACCTGCACGATTACGAAAGCTTCGATCCGCGAAAAGATTTGGTGCCGCTCCCCGAGCGCCTGGAAATCGACCGCCTCATCGTGAGCCGGCTCGACCTGCTGATCGAACGGGTGATAAAGGGATACCAGGATTACGAGTTTCACGCGGTCTACCACGCGCTGAACAACTTCTGCTCGGTGGATCTCTCCGCCTTCTACCTGGACATGATCAAGGATCGGATTTACATCTCCCCCCCCGATGAGCTTGGGCACCGCTCGGGCTTGAGCACCTTGCACGATCTCCTGGATGCGCTCCTCCGGCTCATGGCGCCCATCCTCAGCTTCACGGCGGAGGAAGCCTACCGCCGCACCCCCCGGCTCTACGGCGAGAGCATCCATCTGGCCCCCTTCCCGGAGCCGCAGCGCGAGCGGCGCGACGCCGTCCTCGAGGCAAGGTGGGAGCCTCTCCTCCGGGTGCGGGGCGAGGTGCTCAAGGCGCTCGAAGTCGTCCGGCAGGACCAGGGCAAGGGGAAGGGAAGCTCCCTCAATTACCGGGTGCGGCTTTTCCCGCCGGACTCTCTTCGGGAGAGCCTCGTCCCGTATGAGAAGGATATGGCGGATGTGTTCATCGTCTCGGCGACTTCCATGGCCCCCGCCGGCGCGGACCCGCCCGGGAACGCTTTCCGGAGCGAGGCGGTCGAGGGTCTGGCCGTGGAGGTGCGCGAGGCGGTGGGAAGGAAATGCGCCATGTCGTGGAAGATCACCGAGGACGTCGGCTCCGACCCCCGGTTCCCGGACCTCTCGGCGCGCTGTGCCCGAATCGCCGCGAAAGCCATGTTGTGACCCGGCCCCCCGCGCTGCGCCCGTTCTTCATCGTCGCGGGAGCCGCCGCCGCCGCCGACCAGGCCATCAAGCTGACCGTCGCCTCCCGCTTCCACCTCGGGGAAAGTATCGCCCTCATCCCGGGATACCTGAGCATCACCTACATCCGGAACCGGGGGGCGGTCTTCGGCGTTCTCGCCTCCCATCCGGGCGATTTCATTCCCGTCTTTTTCATCGCGACGACGCTGGGCGCCCTTGCCTTCGTTTTCTACCTTTACCGGTACAGCCCCTCCGCCCACGCCTACGGCCGCCACGCCCTGATGCTCATCTTTGGCGGCGGCCTCGGCAACCTGGTGGACCGCATCGCCTACGGGGAAGTGATCGATTTCATCGACGTGTACTACGGCAGCTACCACTGGCCCGCCTTCAACCTCGCGGATTCGTGCATCAGCGTGGGGGTGGCCCTCCTGGCGCTGGACCTCCTCCGAAGCCCGAGGGAATAGCCCCTCTTCTTTGATATGATAAAGGAGCCCGAAAGCGGCCCTCCCGAGCGCCACCGGTTCCGCTGCGAGGAGGGCGCCGAGCGGCTCGACCTCTTCCTCGCCGAGCGCCTTCCCCAGTTTTCCCGCGCCCGCCTCCAGGCCCTGATCCGGGCGGGAAGGGTGCGCGTGGAAGGGGCGCTCCCCGCCAAGGGGATCAAAGCGGGCCAGCGCCTCCCCCCCGGCGCGCGGGTGGAAGTCGAGATTCCTCCCCCCGTGCCGCTCCGGCTCGAGGCGGAGGATGCGCCCCTCGATGTACGCCTCGAAGACCCCCACCTCTTGGTGGTGAACAAGTTCCCGGGGATTGTGGTCCATCCCGGGGCGGGCCGGAAGCGGGGCACCCTCGTGGGGGCGCTCCTCCACCATTGCCGGGGCCAGCTGTCGGGGATCGGCGGGGTGGAGCGGCCCGGTATCGTCCACCGTCTCGACAAGGACACCTCGGGGCTCCTGCTCGTGGCGAAAACCGACGCGGCCCATCGGCGCCTCTCCGCGGACCTGAAGGCGCGGCGCATCAAGCGGACCTACCTCGCCCTGGTCCGGGGCAGCCCAGCGCCGGAGCGAGGGACCATCGACGCGCCCATCGGCCGGCATCCCGCCCACCGCACCGAGATGGCCGTGGTGGAGGGGGGCCGCCGGGCGGTCACGCATTACGCGGTGCGGGAGCCGTTTGCAGGGGCGGCGCTGGTCGAGGTTTCCCTCGAGACGGGGCGCACCCATCAGATCCGGGTCCATTTCCGCCATATCGGGCACCCCCTTCTGGGAGATCCCGTTTACGGGCAGGCGCGCCCGGCCCGAAAGGGCCGGAGGCGCGGAGAAAACGGAGAGACACCCGGCGGGCTCATCGCGCGGCAGGCGCTCCACGCCTGCCGCCTCCGGTTCATCCACCCCGCGACGGGGAAGGCGTACGAAATCGAGGCGGAGCCCCCCGCGGATTTTCAAGCGACCCTGGCGGCCCTCCGCCGCGGGGCGCAGATCGCGTGAATGCCCTGTTGTCTTGCCGCCGCCGCGGCGTGTATGCCATATAATTAAGAGATCCGACGCCGCGTTCCATCCTAAGACCTGAACGGCCCGGAGGACCGTTTCCCCGGAAATCCGAACTCTCCCCATTCCGTTTGTCTCGCCAGCGGGGAGCGTTTCATTTCTGAGAAAGGCGCATGGCGGCCCGCGCCCCTCTTGAGCGGGGGCCGCGATAAAAATCAGAGGAGAGGACGATGGAGATCAGCCGGGCGATGGTGGTCGGTGCAGGGGCCATGGGCGCGGGCATCGCGCAGCTTTTCGCCCAGTGCGGGATCTCCGCCATCCTTGCCGACGTCAGCGAGGGGGCCGCCTCCCGGGCCATCGAAGGTCTCGGGAGCCGGCTCGGCCGCCGGGTGGCGCAGGGCAAGATGCGCGCCGATGAAATGAAGGACATCCTCTCCCGCATCCGCCCCGCGGCGGGCTGCGGTGCGGCGGCCGAGGCCGATTTCGTCCTCGAGGCGGTCTTCGAGGAGATGAACGTAAAAAAGAAGGTCTTCGCCGAGCTGGACGGGGCCGCTCCCCCCGGGGCCATCCTCGCCACGAACACCTCCTCGCTTCCCGTCACCGAAATCGCCTCTGCCGTCTCGCGTCCCGAACGGGTGGTCGGCATGCACTTTTTCAACCCACCCCTGGTCATGAAACTCGTCGAGATCATGCCGGGAGCCGCGACCGCTCCCGAGACGGTGGAGCGGACCCGGGAGCTGGCGGTCCGGATGGGGAAGGAGCCCGTCATCGCCCGCTTCGACAGCCCGGCCGGAATCGCGAGCCGGACCCTCGCGGGGATGCTCAACGAGGCGGTCGAGGTCCTGGCCGCGGGGCTCGCCTCGGCCGAGGACATCGACAAGGCGATGAAGGCCGGGGCGGGTCTTCCGATGGGCCCGCTCGAGCTCATCGACCTCATCGGGGTGGACATCCACCTCGCCAAGTCCGAAACGCTCTATCGGGAGCTCGGCGATGCGCGCTACAAGCCGAATCTTCTATTGGAAGAGATGGTGCGGGCGGGGAACCTGGGCCGGAAGGCGGGCCGGGGGTTTTTCACCTATAACGAATGAGGCGCGCGCGGAGGCCGTTTCCGGGCGGGACGCTTCTTGATTTTCCCCGCCGGACGCGGTTAGGCTCGATTCGATTTTCCGGGACAATGGCCCACGGGGGAATTTCATGTCGGACGCCGAGGCCCGCCTGCGGCGAACCCCTCTGTACGAGAAACATCTGGCCGCCGGGGGAAAGATGGTCCCCTTCGCGGGCTTCGAGATGCCGGTCCAGTACACGGGGGTCATCGAGGAGCACCGCACCGTCCGCGAGGCGGCGGGGCTCTTCGATGTGAGCCACATGGGCGAGTTCGAGGCGGAGGGGCCGGGGGCGGCGGCCTTCCTCCAGCGGCTCCTCACGAACAACGTGGAAAAACTCGGGGTGGGCCGCGTCCAGTACGCGGCCATGTGCAGAGAGGATGGCGGCATCGTGGACGACCTCACCGTCTACCGAACGGGCGGGGAGCGCTACATGGCCGTCGTCAACGCCTCCAACATCGAAAAGGATTTTGGGTGGATGTCCTCCCACGTGCCCGGGAAATGTGATTTCCGGGACGTGAGCGGAGAGACGGCGCTTTTGGCCCTCCAGGGGCCGCGGGCCGCTGAGATCCTCGGCCGGCTCGCCGCGGGGGATGGAGATGTCGGCGCGATCGCCTATTACCACGCGGCGGACAGCGAGGTGGCCGGGTGCCGGATGCTGGTCTCCCGGACGGGCTACACCGGAGAGGACGGTTTCGAGCTTTACTGCGCCGCGGAAGACGCCCCCCGCATTTGGGACGCGCTTCTCGAGGCGGGGGAGCCGTTCGGCCTGAAGCCTTGCGGGCTCGGGGCGCGGGACACTTTGCGGACCGAAATGAAGTACGCCCTTTACGGGAACGACATCGACGAGACCGCCAACCCCATCGAGGCGGGGCTCGGCTGGGTGGTGAAGTTCAAGGCGGGCGATTTCATCGGGCGCGAGGCCCTGCTGAAAATCAAGGAGGAGGGCCCCAAGCGAAAGCTCGTCGGATTCGAGATGGTGGACCGGGGGATCCCCCGCCACGGCGCCGAAATCCTCGTGGACAGCGCCGCCGCCGGCAAGGTGACGAGCGGGACGATGAGCCCCACTCTTGGCAAGGCCATCGGCATCGGCTACGTTCCCATCTCACATGCGCCCGAGGGGAGCCGGATCGCCGTCGATATCCGGGAAAAGGCCCGTGCGGCCCAGGTGGTGAAGACTCCGTTCGTGCACAAGGACGCCGCCTGAACACGAAGCTCGCCCGTCCGCGGAAATATCATGTGGGATTCGGATGCGAATCGGAATCCGTTGGTTCGGGGATGATTAACAGGGAGGCGACAGGGGGATGGAATTTCCAGAGGGCCTCAAATATTCCAGAGAACATGAATGGGTCAGGGTGGAAGGGAACACCGTTTTGGTGGGGATCACGGATTATGCGCAGTCGGAGCTGGGGGACGTTGTTTTTGTCGAGCTTCCCGAGGTGGGCGCCGAGGTCGAGGGGAACAACACCTTCGGGGTCGTCGAATCGGTCAAGGCGGTCTCTGATCTCTACGCGCCCGTTACGGGAACCATCTCCGAGGTCAACACCCAGCTGGAGGATGAGCCCGATCTGGTGAACAGCCATCCTTACGACGACGGTTGGCTGATCAAGATCGAAATGAAGGACGCAACCGAACTGAACGACTTGCTCAATACCGAGGAATACAAAACTTTTGTGGAAGAGGAGAGCGGCTAACCCGCGGGACCGCCGCTTGCCCGGAATCGATAGGACGCAACGCCTTTGGCCGGCAAGCGAATGCGCGGGGGCCGCTTCCCCTTTCATCGGTCACGCCTGGCCGCCCTCCGGCCTTGGCACATTTTCCGTTTCCGCGGAGCCTCTCACGGCGAGCGGCGGGGCGGGCCTTTCGGCCGATGGGCGCTTTGAGAAAGGGTCATCATGGGAGAGCCCGCCGGCGCGCTGCGCGATCTCGAGCAGAGGGATGATTTCGTCCACCGGCACATCGGCCCCAGCGAATCCGAAATCGCGTCCATGCTTGAGGCGCTGGGAATCGAATCCCTTGACGCGCTGATTGAAAGGACCGTTCCTTCCTCGATCATCACCCGGTCGCCGTTCCGGCTGGGCGAAAGCCGGCCCGAGCATGAGGTCCTGCGCGCTCTGGAAGAAATGGCTTCCCGGAACAAACCGCTCCGGTCCATGATCGGAATGGGATACTACGATTGCATCACCCCCCCCGTCGTCCTTCGGAACATTTTGGAAAACCCCGGATGGTACACCGCCTACACTCCCTATCAGCCGGAAATTTCACAGGGCCGCCTCGAAGCCCTCCTGAATTTTCAGACCATGGTGATAGACCTCACCGGAATGGAGCTTTCCAACGCTTCTTTGCTCGATGAGGGAACCGCCGCGGCGGAGGCGATGACGATGGGCCTCGCCCTCGCCAAGGGCGGCGGGCGGACGTTTTTTGTGGCCTCGGATTGCCACCCCCAGACCATCGAGGTGGTCCGGACCCGGGCCCGCCCCCTCGGGATCGAAGTCATCGTGGGCGACCGCCGGGGAGCGATGTTTGAAAAAGATCCGTTCGGGGTGCTGCTCCAGTACCCGGCGACGGACGGCGGGGTCTTCGATTTCGCCGGAACCGTGCGCGAGGCGCACGGCCGGAAGGCGGTCGTCATCGTGGCGGCGGACCTTCTGAGCCTGGCGCTTTTGAAGCCGCCGGGCGAATTTGGCGCCGACGTGGTGGTCGGCAGCTCCCAGCGGTTCGGCGTTCCTCTCGGATTCGGCGGCCCGCACGCGGCGTTCCTGGCGACCCGGGAGGCGTACCGGCGCTCCATGCCGGGCCGGGTGGCCGGCGTTTCCATCGACGCCGGGGGGAAGCCCGCGCTCCGGCTCGCGCTCCAGACCCGCGAGCAGCACATCCGCCGGGAGAAGGCGACGAGCAACATCTGCACGGCCCAAGTGCTCCTGGCCGTCATGGCGGGCATGTACGCCGTCTACCACGGCCCCGGGAGGCTGAAGACCATCGCCGAGCGGGTTCACCGCCTCGCGTCCATCCTGGCGGAGGGACTGGTCCGGCTCGGGCACCGGCTCAAGAGCGAGGCATTTTTCGACACCCTCACGGTGGAGACCGGGAGTGGCGAAGCGGCCCGAATCTGCGAGAGGGCGGTGGAAAGGGGGGTCAACCTGCGGCACGAGGGCGGGGAGGCGATCGGCATCTCGCTCGATGAAACCACCCTGCCGGAGGATGTGGAAAACGTGTGGGCGGCCTTCTCGGCCAAGCCGGAGGCCGGGTTCACGGTGGCCGAGCTGGACAAGAGCGCGGGGAGCCGCATTCCCGAAACTCTCCGAAGGACCAGCCCGTTTCTCACCCATCCGGTTTTCAACAGCTACCACTCCGAGACCGAGATGCTCCGCTACATGCACCGCCTCCAGGACAAGGACATCTCCCTGGCCCGGTCCATGATCCCCCTCGGCTCCTGCACCATGAAGCTCAACGCAACCACCGAGATGATCCCCGTGACCTGGAGGGAGTTTAGCGGGATCCATCCGTTCGCCCCCTCCGATCAGACCGGGGGATACAGGCAGCTAATCGGCGAGCTCGAGGACATGCTGGCCGACATCACGGGGTTCGACGCGGTTTCCCTCCAGCCGAACTCCGGAGCGCAGGGAGAGTACGCGGGCCTTCTCGTCATCCGGCGGTATCACGAAAGCCGAGGCCAGGGGCATCGGAACGTTTGCCTGATCCCGAGCTCCGCCCACGGAACGAACCCGGCGAGCGCCGCCATGGTGGGCATGAAGGTGGTCATCACCGCCTGCGACTCGGAGGGCAACGTGGACGTGAGCGATCTGCGGGCGAAGGCGGAGGCGCACGCCGATAATCTGGCCGCCCTGATGATCACCTACCCTTCCACCCACGGCGTTTTCGAGGAGGCGATCACGGAGGTCTGCGATATCGTCCACCGGAGCGGGGGGCAGGTATACATGGACGGGGCGAATCTCAACGCGCTGGTGGGAATCTGCCGGCCGGCCGAGTTCGGCCCCGACGTCTCCCACCTCAATCTGCACAAGACCTTCAGCATCCCCCACGGGGGCGGCGGGCCCGGAATGGGCCCCATCGGGGTGAAGAAGCATCTGGCGGACTTTCTTCCCCGGCATCCCGTGGTTCCCGGAGCGGGACCCGAAGCGGGCATTTCGGCGGTCTCCTCGGCCCCTTGGGGGAGCGCGGGGATTCTGCCGATCTCCTGGTCCTTCATCGCCATGATGGGACGGGGGGGACTGAAAAAGGCGACGCAGACCGCCATCCTCAACGCCAACTATATCGCCGCCACCCTTTCCCCCCACTACCCCGTTCTCTACAAAGGGGCGAACGGCATGGTCGCGCACGAGTGCATCATCGACCTGCGCCCCCTACAGGAATCCTCGGGCGTATCCGCGGAGGATGTGGCGAAGCGGCTCATGGATTACGGTTTCCACGCCCCCACCATGTCCTTCCCGGTCGCGGGCACGCTGATGATCGAGCCGACCGAGAGCGAATCCAAGGCCGAGCTGGACCGCTTTTGCGGGGCCATGATCCAGATCCGCGAAGAGATTCGAGAGGCCGAGCGGGGGGGGAGCGAGCCGGGGAGCAACCTCCTCAAGAACGCGCCGCACACCGCGGCCGACCTCGCGAGACCGGACTGGCCCTATCCCTATTCGCGGGAAGAGGCGGTGTTCCCCCTCCCGTGGGTCCGGAAGAACAAGTACTGGCCCCCCGTGAAACGGGTGGACAACCCCTACGGGGACCGGAACCTGGTTTGTTCCTGCCCGCCGATCGAGAGCTACGCCGAGGCAGAAGATACGGTCCGGGCCATTTCCTGAAAGTCCACCACAGGTGAATCCAGAAGCCCAAGCGAAAGAGGATCCCGCTCCGGATGAACGGGAGAAGCGGCTTGCCGCCCGCTATCTGGATACGGGCGAGGGGCCCGGCGCCTGGAACATGGCCGTGGACGAAGTGCTGCTCGCGGCCTGCCGCGCCCGCCTGGCCGGAGGGTCCGGGGCCGGGGAAATCCCCCCCGTTTTGCGGGTGTACGCATGGTCCCCCGCGGCCCTCTCCCTGGGCCGGGCGCAATCGGCGGAGCGCGATGTGCGGCTGGACCGTCTCCGGGAGAAAGGGGTGGATTTGTGCCGCCGCCTCACGGGGGGGCGCGCCGTCCTTCACGATGGGGAGGTCACGTATTCTTTCGTGGGCTCGGAAAAATTCCTCGGAAAGTCGATCGGGGAGAGTTGCCGCCGCCTGAGCGAAGGGCTCGCCGCCGGGCTGCGGCGCCTGGGGGCCGCGGCCGAGATCGAACCGCCGGGCGGAAACCGCTACGCCTCGCACCCTTCGTGCTTCGCGACCACTTCGGTCTGCGAGCTTTCCGTCCGGGGCCGGAAGGTCGTGGGCAGCGCGCAGTGCCGGGAGGGAGGGGCCGTGCTGCAGCACGGGAGCGTGCTCCTGCGCTCGCCCGGCGAGCGTTTCGTCTCCTTTCTCCGGCCCCGGGGGGCGGGGGGAAACGGCGCCACTCTTCCCCCCGATCACGCCGCCGGGCTCTGCGAAGCGTTGGGACGCGAGGTCACCTTCGCCGAGGCCGCCGCCGCCATCCGGGCGGGGATGGCAGAGGCGCTCTCGCTCGATTTCCGCGAAGCGCCTCTTCGCCCGGAGGAGCGCGCCGCCGCGGAGAATCTCGTCCGGGCGAGGTACGGGAACGACGACTGGACTTTTTCCCGGTAACGGCCGGGGCGCGATTTGCACTTCTTGACACTTTGCGCTGCAACGCCCTATCGTTTTCATATAGGCGGGCGTAATTCAGGGGTAGAATGTCAGCTTCCCAAGCTGGACGTCGTGGGTTCGAATCCCATCGCCCGCTCCAACTTTCCCCAAGCGCAATCCGCCCGCCCGCGGATCGTCCCCATCGAAAGGGGCCGGATCATGCCTCCCTCCCCCTCCGCCGGCGAGGAAAACGCCCTCGCCGCGGACTTTCATCTGCACTCGAACTCATCTGATGGCTGTGATTCACCCCGTCGCGTGATGGCGCGGGCGCGGGAGGCGGGGTTGAAGGCGGTCGCCCTCACCGATCACGACACCGTGGCCGGCCTGGGGGAGGCGCGGGCGGAGGCGGAACGCCTGGGGCTGGAATTCATTGACGGAGTCGAGCTCACCTCCGGCCATGAAGGCCGCTTGATCCATATCCTCGGCCATTTCATCTGTCCCGAGGACTCCCGGCTCCGAGAGCGAATCTCGAAATACATGGGAGACCGCCGCGGCCGGATGGACGAGATGCTCAAAAAACTGGATTCGCTGGGAATTTCGATAGATTCGGCGGACTTTTACCGGACCTACGGCGAGACCAGCATCGGCCGGGGGCACCTCAGCGCGCACATGGTGAAAAAGGAAATTGTGCGCTCAACGCGCGAAGTCTTCGAGCATTTTTTGGGGGAGGAGGGCCCCGCCTACGTGCCGCTCGAGGCGCTTGCCCCGCTGGAGGCGGTGGAGCTGATCCGCGGAGCGGGGGGGACGGCAACCATCGCGCATCCCTTGCTGAGCGATGCCGATGATCTGATCCCCGCCCTCGTCTCCGGGGGCCTTGCCGCCATTGAGGTGGAGCATCCCGCCCAGGACGAGGATGCGAGGGGGCGTTACCGCGCCCTCGCGGAGAAGTACGGCCTGATCCCCCTGGGGGGGTCGGATTGCCACGGGGCGGTGCCGGGCCCCAAGCGGATGGGGAGCGTCAGGCTTCCCCTTCACCTGGTGGAGGCGTTGCGGGCCCGGCGGCCTGTGGCCGCGCGCTGAACGCGGCCGCAGGCCGTGCGGCCGATGGCCCTTTGGCCCGGGGGAATGGAGCCTCATGGCGCTTCGCGATCAATTCATCCGGAGATGGCTGATCCTCCGCGCGCTGGAGGACGGAGGCTTGCGGAGCATCGAGGAGTTACTGGGCCTCCTTGCGGCGGCTCCGGACGCAAAATCCGGCCACCGATGGAGCTATCGTACCCTTCGCCGCGATCTTTCCTACCTCATTCAGGCGGGTTTTCCCCTGGAGGGGATGCGCAAGGGACGCAAGATGCGGTATCGTTTGTCCGAAGGGTTTTTGGCTTCATCGCTTGAGCCTTTCAGTCCCTCGGAGTGGGCGGTGCTCTACTTTGCCCTGTCGGTGTTGCGAAATACGCCGGGAAGCCCCTTGAGGGAGCCCCCCCTGGTGGGGTGCATGGGCGGGCTGTTCGCAAAACTGCGCAAGTTCGTGCCTGATACCCTTCAGGCGTATGCGGAGGAAATCGAACCCCGGTACGCGGGCGTGATCGGCGCCCTCCGGGAGCAAAGCAGGATTCGGCAGGTGGGAGAGGCCTTGGAGAAGGCCATCGCCGCGGGGCGCCCCGCCCGCATCCTGGCCGCGCCTCCCGGCGAGGTCCGCCGCCGCTGGTTCCGGGTGGACCCGTATCTGCTCCGATACCACAGCGGGGGCTACCACCTGCTGGGGCGGGACGCCGCGAGCGGGTCGTTGGAGGTATGGCCGGTTCGGGGGATCGATGGGGTGCGGCCGGCCGGCGGGGCCGCCCAGCTTCCCCTCGGGCTGGAGCTGGAAGCCCTTCTCGCCGAGCGGTTGAGGGCGTCCCGTGGCCGGGAGCCCGAGGCGCGCGTCCGGTTCCGCGCGGGGGCGGCGGGGGGTGAGATCGCCGCTTTTCTGGAGGCGGCCTTCGGGCCGGCGCGCATATTCCGCAAGGGCCGCCGGGGTCCGGTGGAGGTGGGGGTCCGGACGGGCGACTTCGGAGCGTTTCGCCGGTGGATGCTGGCCTTCGGCGCGGACGCGGAAGTTGTTTCTCCAAAGGAGCTTCGGCATGAAGTTATCCAGGACTTGGAGAACGCCTTGAAGAAATACCAAAAGGGCGTCCGCCGCCCGAAACGGTCGTGATCGGGTTCATGTCGCCGACAGGGAGTGCCGCGCATGCGTCTTCGAAAAGAGATGATCGCACGCATATCGGCCAAGGTGGTCGAACGTCTGCTCGGCCGTGAGCTGCTTGAGACGGAAATGCCCGAGGCGGAGTTTATAGCGAAGATCAATCGTCTCATAGAGGAAGACCTCTTGGCCGAAGACCGTCTCAACGATGAGGTGAAAGAAATTCTCCGGGATCACCAAGACGAAATGGACCAGGGGAACGTCGACTACAGCCGCATGTTCTCCATGGTGAAAACGAGGCTCGCGCGCGAGCGCAACCTCGTCCTGTAGGGGCGTCACGCGCCTGCGCCAGTGCCCTCCCGAGGCGGGCGGACGAAGGAGGCGGAAAACCTTGAGGCTCGGCCGCGAGCGGATCAACCATCTGACCAACCTCATCGTGAAGAACATGAAAGAATCCGATGAGATCGAATTCCTCGCCGAGGACCACAACGTCCGGATCAGCGTCGTTCGCACCATCACCAACGAGCTGTTGATCGACGACGAGATCGATGAGGAGGTCCGCCGCATCCTCAGCACCTATTCCAGCCGTCTGGTGGAGGGGACCCGGGACTGGGAGATCCTCTATTACAAGCATTACGAGCAAGAGGCCCAAAGGCGCGGCCTCTGAGGCGGCGCCCCCGCCCCGTTCCTCCGGCAGGGGAGAAGAGGGTTTGCTGCGCGTCGGCCTGACAGGGGGGATCGCCAGCGGCAAGAGCACGGTGAGCCGGATGCTGGCCGAAAAGGGGATCCCGGTCATCGACGCCGACGCGATCGCGCGCGAGGTGGTCGAGCCGGGAAGCGAGGGGCTTGCCGAGGTCGCCGGGGCGTTCGGGCCCGGCGTGCTCACCCCGAAGGGGCGCCTGGACCGGGATCGGTTGGGCGAGCGGATTTTTTCCGACGGGGCGGAGAGGCGAAAGCTCGAATCAATCCTTCACCCCCGTATCATCGCCGAGCAGGATCGCCGGTTGGACGGCCTGGAGAGGCGGGGCGAGGCACCCTTCGCGGTGGTGGACGCGGCGCTCATGATCGAGTCGGGGGGATACCGTAGGTTCGATGTTCTCGTGGTGGTTGACTGTCCCGAAGCGCAACAAATTGAACGGCTTCGAGCGAGAAACGGCCTCGATGCCGCCGCCGCCGCCGCCCGCATCAAAGCCCAGATGCCCCTTTCTGAGAAAGTGAAACTGGCCGACCGGGTGATCGGTAACGGCGGGAGCGTCCTGGAAACCCGGGCGCTGGTGGACAGCCTGGTCGAATGGCTGAAGGGGAAGACCGAAAAACCCGGAAAATAGTGTTTGACAAGTTCTTGGAAACCCTCTAGATCTTACCGTGGCCTTGTTGGACAATCCCAGTTCAGCGCATCGCCCACTTTCCCGGTTGGATTAGCTTGGGTCGAGAATCCGGATTTTCCGAACGGGCCAATCGAAAGATATAGGCAGAAACGGCTTTCTTTTCGGCCCCGCCTTGGTCATAACCGGACGAAAAACGACCTAGCCCTATTTCCGATTTCCATTATCCAGCCGGTATGTTTTTCTCTCGCCCTGAAGCCCAAATAAAACGGTTGAATCGGTAATCAGCGAAACGGAAGGAAAGTCAGCTTAACAAACCCGCGAGTGGATATTCCAAACGCGAATCCTGTAGTGAAACTGCGGAATCTTTTCACTTCGCCGCCTGAGGCGAGTACCAATCGCCTCCCCGCGGAGGGACCAGCAACGGGAGTGCCTGCCTGGGCGCGGTTCTGTTCCCCGGACGGCGAAGAAGAGCCCACCTGGCCCGTCGAGGCCGAATAGGAGAAGGAAGGAATGCCGACTGCAATGAAGGAGAAGGAAGGAATGCCGACAGCAACGAAGGAAAAGGAACTCAACCTTGCGGACCTGAAGCGCAAGACTGTCACCGAACTGACCGACATTTTGAAGCAATTAAACATCGAGGGAGCGAGCGGGCTTCGCAAGCAGGACCTGATCTACAAGATCCTCGAAGCCCAGACCAACAAGGAGCGAAACGGGGAGATCCTGGGCGAAGGTGTCCTCGAAATTCTCCCCGACGGATTCGGCTTCCTCCGCTCCGTCGATTACAACTATCTTCCCGGCCCGGATGATATCTACGTCTCCCCCAGCCAGATTCGCCGCTTCGACGTCCGCACGGGTGACACCATCAGCGGCCAGATCCGCCAGCCCAAGGAGGGCGAGCGCTACTTCGCCCTCCTCAAGGTGGAGCAGATCAATTTCGAGCCCCCCGAGGCGAGCAAGGACAAGCTTCTCTTCGACAACCTCACCCCGCTTTATCCGGACCGCCGGATCAACCTCGAGATGGTCGGAGGAGACGCCAGCTCGCGCATCATGGACCTGATGACCCCCATCGGATTCGGACAGCGCGGCCTCATCGTCGCCCCCCCCCGCACGGGAAAGACGATGCTGCTCCAGTCAATCGCCAGGAGCGTTGCGACGAACCATCCCGAAGCGCACCTCATTGTTTTGCTCATCGATGAGCGTCCCGAAGAGGTGACCGACATGGAGCGCTCGGTGCGCGGCGAGGTGGTCAGTTCCACCTTCGACGAGCCGGCGCAGCGCCACGTCCAGGTGGCCGACATGGTCATCGATAAGGCCAAGAGGCTGGTCGAGCACAAAAAGGACGTCGTCGTCCTCCTCGATTCCATCACCCGTCTGGCCCGCGCGCACAACACCATCATCTCGCCGAGCGGAAAGGTCCTCTCCGGCGGCGTCGACTCCAACGCCCTCCAGCGGCCGAAGCGGTTTTTCGGCGCCGCGCGCAACCTGGAAGAGGGCGGCAGCCTTACCATCCTGGCCACGGCCCTCGTCGAGACGGGCAGCCGGATGGACGATGTGATCTTCGAGGAGTTCAAGGGCACCGGCAACATGGAAGTGCACCTGGACCGGAAGCTCTCCGACAAGCGCGTGTTTCCCTCGATCGACATCAACAAGTCGGGCACCCGGAAGGAAGAGCTTCTTATTACTCCTCCCGAGCTCAACCGGGTGTGGGTGCTCCGCAAGGTGCTCCAGCCCCTCGGCGTGATAGATTCAATGGAGCTGCTCCTGGAGAAGATCAACGAGGCCGATACGAACGAAAAGTTCCTGGCCTCCATGAACAACTAAAACTTAGCGCCCTCCGATCTTTTCCTGCACGGTCCGGGTTTCGCCGCCCGCCGCGAAAAATCAGCGAGAAACGGCCCCGGGCTGGACAAGGCAAGGCCCCTTCCGATATAAATCCTCCTTTCCCCGGGGGAAGGCCCTTTGGCCGCCTCCCTGCTCCCGATGCCGGATTTGAACGGAGTTTCGGCCGATGAAAACCGGGATTCACCCAGAAGTCTTCGAGGCGGTGGTGACCTGCAGCGGTTGCGGGACCACCTACAACCTGCTCTCCACAAAGCCGGAGATGCGGGTGGAGATTTGCTCGAATTGTCATCCTTTTTACACCGGCCAGGGGGCCCGCCTCGTCGATACCGAGGGGCGGATCGAGAAGTTCGTCAAGAAGTTTGAAGGGCGAACGGCCCGCGTCTCCAAGCGCAAGCGCAAGCAGGAGGCGGCCGAGGTCGAGAAGGCGGCGCTAATCGAGCGGGAGGCCGAGGCCGCCGCCGCGAAAAAGGCCGCCGCCGAAGAGGCGCGCGAGAAACGCGCCGAAGAGAGGGCGGCCCGCCAGAAGGCCCAGGAAGAGAAAGCCGCCGAGGAGGACGCAAAGTCCCCGAAAGGCACCCCCCCCGAGGAACCTTCCCCCGAGCCACCGGCCGCTGCGGCCCCGCCCACCGCGGAAGCGGGCAACGGCGAAGAGGCGGCAGCCACCCAAGCGCCCACCGAATCGTAGGGGCTCCCGGCGCCCGCCGGAAAAGGAGCCTCTTCGGCCATGTTCGAAAAACTCGCGCAGATCGTTCAGAAGCAAAAAGCCCTGGAAGAGCGCCTCGCCGATCCCGGCCTTCTCAAGGATCCCCAGATCCTTCAGAAGCTGGGTCGCGAACACAAAGAGGTCACCGAGATCGTCAAGGTGTACCAGGAATGGCGCGGGTGCAAACAGGCCCTGGAGGAAGCGCGCTCCCTCCTCGAAGAGCCCGATCCGGAGATGCAGGATCTCGCCCGGGACGAGATCAAGGAGCACGAGTCCCGCATCGCCGATTTGGAAGGGCGCCTGCGGCGGCTCATGCTCCCGAAGGATCCCAATGACGAGAAAAACGTCATCGTCGAAATCCGGGCGGGGACGGGGGGGGAGGAGGCCGCCCTTTTCGCCGCCGACCTCTACCGGATGTACACCCGCTTCGCGGAGTCGAAGGGCTGGAAGGTGGAGGAGCTTTCCCGCAACGAGAGCGGCGTCGGCGGGTTGCGGGAGGTGGTGGCTCTGATCAAGGGGGAGGGCGCCTACAGCCGCCTGCGCTTCGAGAGCGGCACCCACCGTGTGCAGCGCGTTCCCCTGACCGAAAGCCAGGGCCGGATCCATACCTCGGCGGCCACCGTCGCCGTTCTCCCCGAGGCGGAGGAGGTCGAGCTGCGCATCGACGAGAAGGACCTCCGCATCGACGTCTTCCGCTCTTCGGGACCCGGCGGGCAGAGTGTCAACACGACGGACTCGGCCGTTCGGATCACCTACTTGCCGACCGAGTTGGTCGTCACCTGCCAGGACGAAAAAAGCCAGCACAAGAACAAGGCGAAGGCGATGAAGATCCTCTCCGCCCATCTGCTCGACATGGAGATCCAAAAGCAGATGGCCGAGCGCGCGGCCGCGAGGAAAAGCCAGGTGGGGACCGGCGACCGGAGCGGGCGGATCCGCACCTACAATTTTCCCCAGGACCGCGTGACGGACCACCGCATCAGCTTTTCCCTTCACAACCTGGAAAATTTTCTTCAGGGAGAGATTGAAGAGATGGTGGATCGGGTGAACGCGAGCCGGGAGGCCGAGCGCCTGGCCGAATTCGAAGAAAGCGGGAAGGAGATCGCCGCCGGATGAGCGAGAGCGTCTCCGCGGAGCCTGTCCGCGGAAAGGTTTCGGCCGCCGGATGGCTGCGGGAGCTGCGGCGGCGCTTCCGGGCGGCGGGAATCGAATCGGCGCAGAGTGACGCGGGAGCGCTCCTCTGCCGGGCGCTCGGCTGGGACCGCGCCCGGCTGCACGCTCATGCCGGGGAATGGCTGCCCGAGGATGCGGCCTGTGCCCTGGCCGATATGGCGGCCCGCCGGGAGCGGCGGGAGCCGCTGGCCTACATCCTGGGAGTGCGCGAGTTCTGGTCGCTCGGCTTCCGGGTGACGCCCGATGTTTTGATACCCCGGCCCGAGACCGAGCTCCTCGTGGAGCGGGCGGCGGCGCATTTATCGGGGGTGCGGGCCCCCGCCGTTCTCGACCTGTGCGCCGGGTGCGGCGCGGTCGGGGTGGCGCTGGCGCGGGAACTCCCCGGCGCCCGGGTGATCATGGCCGACCTGAGCAAGCCCGCCCTCCGCCTCTGCCGGGAGAACGCGGAGCGGAACGGGGTGGGCGGAAGGGTCCGGGCCCTGGCCTCGGATCTGCTCGCCGCGTTTTCGGAAAAGGCGGCCTTCGACGCCATCCTCTCGAACCCGCCCTACGTTTGCACCGGGGAGATCGGGGGGCTGATGCCGGAGGTGGCGCGCTACGAGCCGCGCGCGGCGCTCGATGGAGGGCCGGACGGGATGCGCTTTCTGCGGGAGATCGCCCTTGGCGCCGCCCCCCTTTTGCGGAGCGGGGGGGTCCTGCTCCTGGAGATGGATTCCGGGCAAATTCCCGGGATCGCGCGCGCGGTGCGCGGGACGGGCGCTTTCTTGGAGCCCACCGCCCGGGCGGATCTGGCCGGGCGTGCGCGGGCGCTCGAGGCGGTGAAGGCGTAAGGCGTGGATCAGTTCCGCATCCGGGGGGGGAAGCCGCTGCGCGGGGAGGTGGAGGCCGGGGGGGCGAAGAACGCCATGCTCCCCATCGTCGCGGCCGTCCTCCTGGCGGAGGCACCCTGCCGGCTGGAGCGCGTCCCCGCCCTGCGGGACGCGGCCACCATACGCGAGCTCTTGTCCGGCTTCGGCGTGAAGTCCGAGGCGGCCGGCCCTTCCGCCTACCGCTTCGACCCCGCCTGCGCCCGCGCGGGGACGGCGCCCTACGACCTGGTGCGCACCATGCGCGCCTCGGTCCTGGTCCTGGGCTCTCTCCTCGCCCGGTTCGGCGAGGCGCGGGTTTCCCTCCCGGGGGGCTGCGCCATCGGCGCCCGGCCCATCGACCAGCACCTGAAGGGCCTCGAGGCCCTGGGAGCGCGGATTTCCCTGGAAGAGGGATACATCGTGGCGCGGGCCGGGCGGCTGCGCGGCGCGCGGTTCTCCTTCGACCTCACCACGGTGACGGGGACGGAAAACCTCATGCTCGCGGCGGCGCGGGCCGAGGGCGTCACCGTTTTGGAGAACGCCGCCCGCGAGCCGGAGGTGGCCGCCCTGGCGGAGGCGCTGACCCAGATGGGGGCGTGCGTCCGGGGCGCGGGAACCGACGTCATCGAGGTCGAGGGCGCGGAGCGCCTCGGCGGGTTCGACATGGCGGTCCCGCCCGATCGGATCGAAACGGGCACCTTCCTGATCGCGGGCGCGATCACGGGGGGGGACGTGACCGTGCGCCGGTGCAATCCCGAGCACGTCCGCGCCCTCACCCTCCGCTTGCGGGAGGCCGGCCTGAAGGTGACCGAGGGGGAGGACTGGGTGCGGGTGGCGGCGGAGGGGCCCCTCCGCGCGGTCAACGTGAAGACGGCGCCCTATCCGGGCTTTCCCACGGACCTGCAGGCGCAGTTCATGTCCCTCATGACCGTCGCCGAGGGATCCTGCGCCATCGTGGAGACGATCTTTGAAAACCGGTTCATGCACGTGGCCGAGCTGTTGCGGATGGGCGCCCGCATCGCGCCCGACGGGCGGTCCGCCCGCGTCGAGGGCGTGAAGTCATTGACCGGGGCCACCGTCATGGCGACCGACCTGCGGGCGAGCGCCTCGCTCGTCCTGGCGGGCCTCGCCGCCCGGGAGGAGACCATCGTCCGGCGGGTGTACCATCTCGACCGGGGGTACGAAAGGCTGGAGGAGCGCCTCCGCGCGCTGGGGGCGGATATCGAACGGGTGGTGGAATGAGCGAAAAAGCCGGGACCATGGAGAAACTGACGCTGGCCCTTCCGAAGGGGCGCATCTTTCCGCAGGCCGTCGAGCGCCTCGTCGCGGCGGGGCTTCTCTCGCGGCCCATACCGGAGTCCTCCCGCGCCCTCGTCCACCAGGATGGGAAAACGGGCCTTCGCGTCCTCATCCTCCGCAACTACGACGTGCCCACCTATGTCGAGCGCGGGGCGGCGGACCTGGGCGTCATCGGAAAGGACATCCTGCTCGAGCAGGGGCGGGAGGTGTACGAGCCGCTGGACCTCGGCTTCGCCCCCTGCCGCCTCATGGTGGCCGCCCCCCGGGGCGTCTCGTGGGAGGACATCGCGGGGCGGCTGGAGGTCCGGGTGGGGACGAAGTTCCCCGCCCTGACGGCGCGCTTTTTCGAGGAGCAGGGCGTTCAGGCGCACGTGATCCGCCTCTACGGAAACGTCGAGATCGCCCCGGCGGCGGGGGTGGCCGACGTCGTGGTGGACCTCGTCGAGACGGGGGGGACCCTGCGGGCGAACGGCCTCCAGCCCGTCAAGGAGATCCTCAACGCCACGGCGCGCCTCATCCTGAACCGGGCGAGCCAGAAGACGAAGCACGAGCAGGTGAGCGCCTTCATCGCCCGGCTGAAGAAGGTGGCCAAGGGAAAAGCCGCGAAGAAAAAGGCCGCGGCCCCCCCCGCTGCGAAAAAGGGGAAGGCGCGGAAATGAAAATGCGGCGCATCCGCCTCGGCGCGCCGGGCGCGGAGGACGCCCTGGACGCGCTCGCCGCGGCCGGGGCCGAGGCGCTCGCCGGAGCGGAGGTCGTCGCGGGCCCCATCCTTGAGGCGGTGCGGCGGGAAGGGGACGCCGCGCTGCTGCGCTACACGCAGGAGCTGGACGGCGTTTCCATCGAACCGGGCGGGATCCCCGTTTCCGAAGCCGAGATGAAGCGTGCGCGGGACGCCCTTCCCGCCGGGGTCCGGGACGCCCTGGCGCTCGCGGCCGGGCGCATCCGCGCGTTCCACCTGGCCACCCTCCCGAAGCCCGTCTTCCATTCGCCCGGCCCGGGCGAGCGGCTCGCCCTCGTCCCCACCCCGCTCCGCCGGGTGGGCCTTTACGCCCCCGGCGGGCGGGCGGCCTACCCCTCCACCGTTCTGATGAACGCCATCGCCGCCGAAGCGGCGGGGGTGGAGGAGATTGTCCTTTGCACCCCCCCGGCGAGGGACGGGAGCGTTCCCCCCGCCGTCCTCGCCGCGGCCGGCCTGGCCGGGGTGGGGCGCATCTTCCGGGCCGGGGGCGCCCAGGCGGTCGCCGCGATGGCCTGGGGGACCGAGACCGTCCCCCGGGTGGAAAAGATCGCCGGGCCGGGAAACGTCTACGTCTCGGCCGCGAAGCGCCTCGTGCGCGGCGAGGTGGAGGTGGACAAGGAGGCGGGCCCGAGCGAGGTGGCGGTGGTGCTGGACGATGCGCGCTGGGCCGCGTTCGCGGCGGCCGACATGCTCGCCCAGGCCGAGCACGACCCGGATGCGATGGCGGTCGGGATCGGGGTCGGCCGTGCGGCGGCGGACGCCCTCGCAGAAGAGCTGGAGAAACAAATCGCGGGCGAGCCCCGACGGGAGGTGATCGAGCAGGCCCTCGCGCGGCGGGGGGCGGTCGCCGAGGCCGCCAGCTTGGAGGAAGCCCTCGCCGCCGCCGAGCGCCTCGCGCCCGAGCACCTTCAGCTCATGGTGGAGGGAGCCGAGGAGGCCGCCGATCGCTTCCGGAGCGCGGGGGCGATCTTCTGCGGGCCCTGGAGCCCGGCCCCTGCGGGGGACTACATCGCGGGCCCCAACCACGTCCTCCCCACGGGGCGCGCGGCCCGGTTCGCCTCCCCGCTGGGCGTCCTGGATTTCATGAAGTGGACGAGCCGCGTCAGCCTCGGCCGGGAGGCCATGGCCCGCCTGGCGGCCCCCGCCGCGGCGCTGGCCGACCTGGAGGGTCTGCCCGCCCACGCGCGCGCGCTCCGGCTGCGGCTCGATGGAGACTAGATGCGGACCAGATGCGGACCAGCGGAGAGGGTCATCCCCCCTAGGGGGGCCGCCTCCTGGCGCCCGCCGGAGGGATGGGGGATAATGGCGCCGTCCGGATTTCGATTCGCCCGAAAATTCTTGGATGAAGGCGGCCCCTGAAAAGGGGCGATTTGTTTTCCGTGAAGGAGGCTCCCCGGTGGCGGACAAAAAGGACAGCCCGAGGGTGGCCGAGGTCAGCCGGAAAACCTCCGAGACGGATTTCACCCTCATCCTCGCCCTCGACGGGGCGGGGCGGGCGGAGATCGAGACCGGCATCGGTTTCCTGGATCACATGCTGGCCCAGATCGCCCGGCACGGCCTGTTCGACATCACGGTAATCGGAAAGGGCGACCTGGACGTGGACGGCCACCACACCTGCGAGGACGCGGGCATCCTCCTCGGCCAGGCCATCGCCGCCGCGCTCGGGGACCGGGCGGGCATCGCGCGCTTCTCGAACGTGCGCCTCCCGATGATGGACGCCCTGGCCGAGGTCGCCCTGGACGCCGGGGGCCGGGGGAACCTCGTCTTCCGCGGCGCCTTTCCCGAGCCGACGGTCGGCGACTTCGACACCTCGCTGGTGCGGGAGTTCTTCTGGTCGGTGGCGGCGCACGCCGGGATCGACCTCCACATCGAGATCTGCTACGGCGAGAACAGCCACCACATGGCCGAGGCCGTCTTCAAGGGGTTCGCCCGCGCCCTGCGGGCGGCGGCGGCGCGGGACCCGCGCGTGGCCGGGGTGCCCAGCACCAAGGGAATGCTTTGAGCGGACCGGCGCCGGGGGGGGCGGGAACACCGGGGGGACCGGGGAGGAAGGAAGTGCCGCGCCCCATCGTCATCGTCGACTACGGCATGGGCAACGTGCGGAGCCTGCGCAACGGGCTGGCCCGCGCAGGGGCGGACGCCCTCCTGAGCGCCGACCCGGCCTCCCTCGCCGGGGCGGGGGGGATCGTCCTCCCGGGCGTCGGGGGGTTTCCCGAGTGCATGGCCGCCCTGCGGGCGGGCGGGTTCGCCGATCCCCTCCTGGCGGCGATAGAGCGGGGCGTCCCCTACCTGGGAATCTGCCTCGGGCTCCAGATCCTCTTCGAGGAGAGCGAGGAGTTCGGCGCCACCCCCGGGCTCGGGGTTCTCCCGGGCCGGATCCGCCGGTTCCCGGCGGACCTTTTCGACGGCGGCCCGCTTCCCCTGAAGGTCCCCCACATGGGCTGGAACCGGATTCACCTGGAGGCCGCCTCCTCCATTCTGGAAGGGGTGCGGGAAGGGGGCCATTTCTACTTCGTCCACTCCTACTACGCCGAGCCGAGCGGGGCCTGCGCCCCCTTCATCGCGGCCACCTGCCGCTACGGCCTTCCCTTCATCGCGAGCGTGCGCCGCGGGAGCCTGTTCGCTACCCAGTTTCACCCCGAAAAAAGCGGCGCCAAGGGGCTGGAAATTTTGAAGCGGTTCCACGCCCAGTGCCGCGCCGGGGCGGCCGCCTCCGCCCCCCGTCCTGCCTTGTAGGGCCTGTCCCGGAGGGTGTATATCTCCTCCACCCGGCCCGTGGGCCGGGGTTTCTTTTCCCTAAATAAGTTGAGGTTTTCGTGCTCATCATCCCGGCGGTGGACCTGAAGGGCGGAAAATGCGTCCGGCTCGTCCAGGGCCGGCGCGAGAAGGAGATCGTCTACGGGGCGGACCCGGTGGAGGCCGCGCGGAGGTGGGCGGCGGAGGGCGCCAAGCGCCTCCACCTGATCGATCTGGATGGCGCGTTCGCGGGCCGCCCGCAACATCTCGATGTCCTGGAACGGGTGGCGAGGGCGGTGGAGGTCCCCGTCCAGTTCGGGGGAGGGGTCCGCACCCAGGAATCCCTGCGGGCGGCTCTCGATGCCGGTGCGGCGTTCGTCATCCTGGGAACGAGCGCCCTCAAAGACCCCGAATTCCTCAAAAAGGCCGCCGGGGAGAATCCCGGAAAAATTCTCTTGGGGATCGACGCGAAGGACGGGGAGGTGAAGGTCGCCGGCTGGGTGGAGGGCGAGGGCGTCGCCCCCGAGGAGCTGGCGCGCCGCTTCGCCGATCTGCCCCTCGCCGGGATCATCTTCACCGACATCCGCCGGGACGGCACGCTGGAGGGATTCGACCCGGGGTCCATCTCCGCCGTGGCCGAGGCGGCGGGGCGCCCGGTCTTCGCGGCGGGCGGGGTGAGCCGGCTGGAGGATATTGAAAAGCTCCTCCCCCTCGCGGAGAAGGGCGTCGCCGGGGCGGTGGTGGGCCGGGCGCTGTACGAGGGCACGCTGGACCTCGCCGCCGCCATGGAGCGGGTCTGATGCTGGCCAAGCGGATCATTCCCTGCCTGGACGTGAAGGAGGGGCGGGTGGTCAAGGGGGTGAACTTCGAGGGCCTCCGCGACGCGGGGGCCCCCGTGGAGTGCGCCGCGGCCTACGACGCCTCGGGGGCGGACGAGATCTGCTTTCTCGACATCACCGCCTCGAAGGAGGACCGCAGCACCCTCCTCGACGTGGTGAGCCGGACGGCCGAGCGCGCCTTCGTCCCCCTCACGGTGGGGGGGGGCGTCCGGGAGGAGGACGACGTGCGGGACCTCCTCCGGGCGGGGGCGGACAAGGTGAGCATCAACAGCGCGGCGCTCCGCGATCCGCAGATCCTCCGCCGGGCCGCCGAGCGGTTCGGCAGCTCGACAATCGTCTGCGCCATCGACGCGAAGCGCGTCCCGGGCGGGGGCGGCGCCCTCCGCTGGGAGGCGTTCAGCCACGGGGGGACCCGCCCCACCGGGCGGGACGCCCTCGCGTGGGCGGCGGCGGCGGCGGACCTCGGCGCGGGGGAGATCCTCCTCACCAGCATGGACCGCGACGGGACCCGGGACGGCTACGACCTGCCGCTCACCCGGGGGGTGGCCGAGCGCGTTCCCGTTCCCGTGATCGCCTCGGGCGGGGCGGGGTCGCTGGCGCACCTGTACGAGGGCCTGGCGGAGGGGGAGGCGGACGCGGTTCTCGCGGCCTCGATCTTCCACTTCGGCGAGTACACCATCGAGGAGGCGAAATGCTTTCTCCGGGAGAAGGGGGTGGAGGTGCGCCTATGAGCGGAGAGATCGCCTCCCGGGTGAAGTGGAACGAGGCGGGCCTCGCGCCCGCCCTCTGCCAGGACGCCGCGACCGGCCAGGTGCTCACCCTGGCCTGGATGAACGCCGCGTCCCTCCGCCTCACCCTGGAGAAGGGGACTCTTCATTTCTGGTCGCGCTCGCGGAACGCGCTCTGGCACAAGGGGGAGACCTCGGGAAATTATCTGCGCCTGGTCTCGGCGCGGCTGGACTGCGACGCGGACGCGCTCCTGTTCCTGGTGAAGCCGGACGGGCCGGCCTGCCACACGGGCCGCATGTCGTGCTTCTTCGAGCCGCTCGCCGGGCCCGGCGCGCCGGGAGAGGAAGAGGGCGCGGAGGGGGGGTTCGCGCTTCCCTTCGACCACAACCTGCTCGAATCGATCTATATGCTGATTCTCCGGCGGCGGGAGGAGAACGCCGATGAGAGCTACGTCGCCCGGCTGTTCCGGAAGGGGGAGGAGCGGGTTTTGGAAAAAATCGGCGAGGAGGCGGGGGAGGTGGCCGAAGGGATGAAGCGGGGCGACCCCGAGGAGATCGCCGCCGAGATGGCCGACCTCTGGTTCCACTCCCTGGTTGCGCTCGCCATGCGCGGGGTTCCCCCCGGCCGGGTTTTCGCGGAGCTGGCCCGCCGGTTCGGGAAAGGGGGGAGGCCGGAGTCCGAAAAATAAAAGAATTTTTTATATTTTCGCATTAGTTTTGTGTAATTTGTTGACAAACGGAAATGAGATTCCTATATTTCAATTCTGACCGGGGGAAGGGATTGTCGCCCGGAAGTCCGTATAATGGTGGGAGTTACCGGGAAGACGGGATGGCGGAAGCTGTCCCGATTATTTTGACCTTCCGTCCGTGCAGGATCGCGTTTTCCTCACGTTTTAAGGGTTTTTCTTGGCAAACCGCCGTTGCCCCCAGTATGGAGAGATGGCTTTCGCGCGCGGTTGTGCCTGGGACAAACCCCGCCCTCCGGGGGTCCCGGGGCGGCGGCCCGCTCTCTTTGCCCAAACGCAGGAATCGCGCCCTCCGCGTTTGGGCCCAAAAATTGTGATGGCTTGAAAAATGGATGACCATGCCCTCCAGGCGATCGAGTTTCCCCGGGCGCTCGAGCTGCTCGCGGAGCGGTGCGTCTCCGGGCCGGGGGGGAGTGCCGCGCGCGCCCTGCGTCCCGTGACCGATCCGGCCTTGGTCCGGGTTCTTCTCGACGAGACGGCCGAGGTTCTCTCCCTCGCCGAGGCGGGGGAGCGGCTCCCCCTGGTCCCCTTCGAGGATCCCTCCCCCCCGCTGGAGGATGTCCGCCGCCGGGGCGGGGTTTTGCAGCCCGAGGAGCTGTTGGGCATCCTCGCGCTCCTGGCCGCGGCGGCCGGGCTTGCGCAGTTTCTCGGCGCGCGGGCCGGGCGGCTTCCCCGGCTGGCCGGCCGGATGGCCGGCGCCGACCTCCTCAGGCCCCTGGCGGCCCGCATCCGGAGGGTGATCGACGAGCGCGGCGGGGTGCGGGACGAGGCGAGCCCCGAGCTCGGCCGGGCCCGGGGGCGGCTGCGCGCCCTGCGCGATGAGGTGCGGCGCCTCCTCGACCGTTTCATGGCCGAGCACGCCCCGGTCATCCAGGAGACCGTCATCGTCCAGCGGCGCGGCCGGTTCGCCGTTTCGGCGAAGACGAACTACCGCCGCTCGTTCGAAGGGGTCGTCCTGGACCGCTCGGCGAGCGGGGAGACCTTTTTCGTCGAGCCCCTCGCCGCGGTGCCCCTCAACAACGCCCTCGCCGGGGAGCGCGAGGCCGAGCGCGCCGAGGTGGAGCGCCTCCTCCGGGAGCTGACGGCCGCGGCGCTCGCGTCGCGCGCGGGCCTCTCCAGCCTGACCGGGTGCGTGGCCGGCCTCGACCTCATCGCCGCGAAGGCCGAGCTCGGGCGGCACTGGCGGGGCGCGCGCGCCGGGGAGAGCCGGGAGGGGTGGCTCCGCCTCCGCCAGGCGCGCCATCCGCTCCTCGCCGCCGGGGCGGGGGCCGTTCCGCCGGAGGCGGTGGTCCCGGTCGATATCGCCCTCGGCGGCCCCGTCCGCCAGGTGGTCATCACGGGCCCCAACACGGGGGGCAAGACGGTGGCGATCAAGATGATCGGCCTCTGCGTGGCGCTGAACCAGTGCGGCCTTCAGGTTCCGGCCGCCCCGGACAGCGAGCTGCCCGTGGTCCGGTCCCTCTTCGCCGATATCGGCGACGAGCAGGACCTGCGCCAGAGCCTGAGCACCTTCTCCGGCCACATGGCCCGCGTGGCCGAGGCCGTCCGGGGGGCGGGCGAGGGCGCCCTTCTCTTGTTGGACGAGCTCGGCGCGGGGACCGACCCCGCCGAAGGCTCGGCGATCGGGGTCGCCCTGCTCGAGCACCTGGCGCCGACCGGGGCGCTCGTGGTGGCGAGCACCCACCACGACGCCCTCAAGCATTACGCCTTCACCTCCCCGGCCGCCGAGAACGCCTCGGTGGAGTTCGACCCGGCGGACCTCTCGCCGACCTACCGCATCCGCATGGGGGCGGCCGGGCCGAGCAACGCCCTCGCCGTGGCCGGGCGGATGGGGCTGCCGCCCCCTGTCCTGGAAAAAGCCCGCGCGGTCATCCGCGAAGGCCCCGGGCGGGCGAGCGAGGTGATGTCCGCGCTCGCCGGGCGGGAGACCCGGCTGAACGAGCGGGAGGCGGAGAGCCGCGCCGGGCGGGCGGCCCTCGAAGCGGCCCAGGCCGCCTTCGCGCGCGAGCGCCGCGAGGAGGAGGCGCGCCGCCGGGCGGGGGCGGACGGTCTTCTCAAGGAGCTCCGCCGCGAGGCGGACGCAATGCTGGCCGCGCTCCGCGCGGAGGGGGACGCCGCGTCCGCCAAGGAGGCGGTCCGGGAGCGGTTCCGCGGCATGGCCCGCCGGGTGGAGGAGGTCCTCCCGCAGCCCGGGCCCGGCCCGGAGGAGGAGGAAGCGCACGGCTTCCGGGTGGGCGACGCCGTCCGGCTCGATTGGGCCGGGCGCCGCGGGGTGGTCCGCTCCCTTCACCGCGGGGGGGTGCTCACGGTCGAGGTGGAGGGCAAGGCGTTCCGCCTGCCCGCGCGGTCGCTGGAGCCCGCGGGGAAAGAGGACGGGGCGGACCGGAGCCGCGTCGTGATCGGCCACGAGGTCCCCTCCCCGGCCGGGACGTTTTCCTCCGAGCTTCAGGTTCGGGGACGGCGCGCCGAAGAGGCCATCGAGATGCTGGACAAGTACCTCGACGACGCCCTCCTCGTCGGGGTTCCGCGGGTGCGCATCCTGCACGGCAAGGGGACCGGCGCCCTGGCGAAGGCCATCGCGCACTACCTGGAGGAGCACGCCGGCGTCGCGAGCTTCGGGCCCGCGCGCCCGGAGGAGGGCGACTGGGGGGTGACCCAGGTGGAGCTCGCCGGGTAAGGGGGTTTCGGGATTGGACGCGGGCTTTCACAGAGCGGAGACGAATTGATGGGCCGCATACCGGACGACGTCGTTGATCAGATCCGCGACGGAATCCCGATCGAGACCGTGATCGGCGAGTTCATCCCGCTGCGCAAGGCGGGGGCCGCCTTCAAGGCGCTCTGTCCGTTTCACGATGAGAAGACGCCCTCCTTCAACGTGAACCCCCGGATGGGCATCTTCAAGTGCTTCGGCTGCGGGGCGGGGGGGAACGCCTTCCAGTTCCTAATGCGCCACGAGGGTTTGAACTTCCGGGAGGCCGTCCAGTTCCTGGCGAACCGCCAGGGGGTGGATCTCTCCCGCTACGAAGGGCCGGGCGGGGAGGACCAACGGCCCAGCGCCCGCGAGAAGGTTTTCGCCATCAACCGCCGCGCGGCCGAGTTTTTCCGGGCCTCCCTCCGCGGGGCCGAGGGCGAGCGCGCCCGGCGCTACCTCGCCGAACGCGGGGTGAGCGGGGAGGCGGAAGAGGCCTTCCAGCTGGGCTACGCCCCCGCGCGCTGGGACGGCCTGTGCCGGGCGGCGGAGAAGGCGGGTTTTTCCACCGAGGCGCTCGCCGAGGCGGGCCTCGCCGTCCGGCGGGAGGGCGGGACGGGCTTTTACGATCGCTTCCGCGGCCGGGTGATGTTCCCGATCCTCGGCCCGGAGGGAGACGTGGCCGGCTTCGGCGGGCGCTCCCTGCCCGGGGACGAGGACCGGCCGGGCGGGGCGAAGTACCTGAACTCGGCCGAGACGGCGGTGTTCAAGAAAGGCCGGATCCTCTACGGGTTCCATCAGGCCCGCGAGGCGATTCGCTCCGGGAAAAGGGCGCTGGTGACAGAGGGCTACTTCGACGTCATCTCGCTCTGGCAGAGCGGGGTGCGCGAGGCGGTCGCGCCGCTCGGCACGGCGCTGACCGCGGAGCACCTTCGCGTCCTTCGCGCCCACGCAGAGGAGATCGTCTTTGTCTTCGACCCCGACGCGGCGGGCCGGGCGGCCTCCGAGCGGGCGGGGGGCGCGGCCGGGAGCCTGCTCGGCCTGACGGGCGAGCCGGACATGCTCGTGGCGGGCGAGGTGTTGCGCAAGAGCTTCATCGGCCGGGAGGGGCTCGGCGCCGTCCGCCTCCGGGTGGTGAACCTTCCCGCCGGCCGGGATGTGGACGACTTCATCCAGGCGGAGGGCCCCGAAAAGTTCGAGGGCCTGCTCGAGCGCGCCGAGGGCCTTCTCGACCACACCGTTCGCGGGGCGCTGGGCGAGGTGGGGCCCGCCGCGGACCAGACGGAGAAGGTGGCGGCCGTGCGGCGCCTGCTCCCGGTCCTGGCGGCCTGCCACCAGAGCGTCCGGGACCAGTATTTCGCCCTTTTGGAGGATCAGCTCGCGATTCCCTACCCGACCGTGGCCTCCATGGTGACGCGGATGATTTCGGAAAACGCGAAAGCCGCCTCCCACCGCGGGAAGCCGGTCGAGGACCTTTTGGGAAAAGAGGCCGTGCGCCCCCGCGCGGAGCTCGACGCCGTGCGCATGATCCTCGCCCTGCCCGCCCTTGCGGCCCGCCCCGAGGTGCGGCCCGAGGCGTTCCGCGACCCGGCGGTGCGGGAGATCGTGGCGGCCTTCCGGGAAGAGGCGGCCGGGGGCGGATCGCCCACCGCCGCCGCGATGGCGGATCGGCTGACGGATTCCGCCGCCAGGGCTTTGCTGGCGGAGCTCGCCGTAGACGGGGCGGACCCGGAGGAGGCGGAGGGCGTCTTTTTCGACTGCCTGGACCGCCTCCAGGAGAGGGAGCGCCTCCGGAGGGAGAAAGATTTGGTGAAAAAGCTGGAGCAGGCCAAGCAAAAGGAGGGGGCGGACTCCCCTGCCTTTCTGCGCCTGCTGAAAGAGAAAAACGCCCTGCTGCGCGAGCGTCAGCGGGTGGGGACGCCGCGTTGAGCGATGCTACGGGATAAAGAATCTTTGGGTTTTGGGCGGACGCCGCTCTGATGGGAAAGGGGATCAAATTGGAAATTTCCACCAAGTCGAATGAATCCAAGGTCACCGACGTCAAGCAACTGATCGAGTTGGGCAAGGAGAAGGGGTTTCTCACCTACGAGGAGGTAAACGACGTTCTTCCGTCGAACGTCACCTCTCCGGAAGCCATCGATGACATCATGGTGCTCTTCAACGACATGGACATCGAGATTCTGGATCGGGAGTCGGCGGAAAAACGAATTGGCCAGAAAAAGGAGCGGCGCGAAACGGAGGCCAAGGAGAAGACATATCCGACCAGCCAGGTGAGCTCTTTCGACGATTCCGCCTACGGGAAGACGGACGATCCGATGCGCATGTACCTGCGCGAGATGGGGCAGATCCGCCTGCTCAGCCGCGAGGGGGAAATCGTAATCGCCAAGCAGATCGAGGAGGGGCAGCTGGAGGTGAGCATGGCGACCGTGAGCACGCCGATGGCCATCAACGCCGTGCTGGAGTTGAGCAATATGCTCAGCAAGGGTGAGATCAATGTCATCGAAATGGTGGTCGTGAGCGTGGATACGAGCCGCTCGGAGTTGGGGGACGATGAGGAGAGGGAAAAGCCCACCTACGAGGAGGATCGGAAAAGGGTCCTCTCTCTGGCGAACAAGGTGAAGGCCCAGCTCCGCCTGCTCGAAAAAATGCGCGTCAACGGAGAAAAACCGGAAGCCTTGGAGAAGATCCGCGAGAAAGTTGCGGTATTTATCCGGAACATGAATTTGAAGCCCGGTCAGGTGGACCGCATCGCCGATCGCGTACATGCCATCGTCCGATCCATCCACGACGACGAGAAGGAGATCAAGGGATATCTTGACCAGGTGGAGCTGGACGAAGCCGGGCTGCGGTCCGTGGTGCGGGAGGTGGGAAAAGGCGGCAAGGGAGGGAAGGGGAGGGCGAATCCGGCGCCTTTGGGCGAGAAGCGCATACCGGTGAGCATCCTCGCCGAGTACGACCGCCGCATCCGCAACATCCGACGGCGCTCCAAGGCGACGGAAAAAGAAGGGGGGGCATCGCGGGAGGAGTTGGAAAATTCCCTCAAGATGATTCGCCGGGGCCGCCGGAAAGAGGGGCGGGCGAAAAAGGCGCTCGCCGAGGCGAACCTCCGGCTCGTGGTGAGCATCGCGAAGAAGTACACCAACCGCGGCCTGCAGTTTCTCGATCTCATCCAGGAGGGCAACATCGGCCTGATGAAGGCCGTGGACAAGTTCGAGTACAAGCGCGGCTACAAGTTCAGCACCTACGCCACCTGGTGGATCCGCCAGGCCATCACGCGGGCCATCGCGGATCAGGCGCGGACCATCCGCATTCCGGTCCACATGATCGAAACCATCAACAAGCTCATCCGGACCTCCCGCCAGCTTGTCCAAAAGCTCGGCCGGGAGCCGTTCCCGGAGGAGATCGCCGAGGAGATGGAATTGTCCGTGGACAAAGTGCGGAAGGTGCTCAAGATCGCCAAGGAGCCCATCAGCCTGGAGACCCCCATCGGGGAAGAGGAAGACAGCCATCTGGGCGACTTCATCGAGGACAAGACCGTGGTGGCCCCCCAGGAGTCGGTGGTCAGAATCAGCCTCACGGACCAGACCCAGAAAGTGCTTCAGACCCTGAGCCCCCGCGAGGAAAAGGTGCTCCGAAAGCGCTTCGGCATCGGCGCGGAGAGCGAGCATACCCTCGAAGAGGTCGGGCATGACTTCGACGTCACCCGGGAGCGCATCCGCCAGATCGAGGCCAAGGCCCTCCGGAAGCTGCGCCATCCGAGCCGGAGCAAGAGGCTGCGCAATTACCTGGAGGATTGAGCGCGCGGGAGGCGCCTTCGGGTTTGACATCGCGCCGCCGGCGGGGAAAATAGGTTTTCGGAGGCGGCCCTGCCGCGGGCGCCATTTCTAAAGTCGAATCATCCGGGCCGTTTCCGGCCCGCTTCCCCAGGCGCTCTGGCTCTTGGGCCCATAGCTCAGCGGTACAGAGCGACCGGCTCATAACCGGTTGGTCCCTGGTTCGAATCCAGGTGGGCCCACCAATCATCGCGTTTCGGACACCCTCGATGAGGAGGCGCAATGGCGGCGAATCGGGAGCTTCAGGCCCTCATCCACCTTCAGTCGGTGGATGATCGGATCGCTTCGGCGAAGAAGGGGCTCGCCGCCGTTCCCGGGAAGATCGACGCGGAAAGGACTGTCCTGAAGGAATACGAAACGGCCGTCGCCGATTGCAAGGAAGAGCTGGAGGCGACGATCAAGCGGCAGCGGGAGGCCGAGCTGGAGGTGCAGATGGCCGAGCAAAAGCTCCGCGACACCCGGGCGAAGCAGTCCCTGGTGAAGACGAACGAGGAATACCGGGCGCTGAACCAGGAGATCCAGACCTTCGAGGGGCAAATCGGGGCGCTCGAGGACAATATCCTCGCCGGGATGGAGAGCATGGATCCGGTCAAGGCGAGGCTGCCCGCCGCGGAAAAGAGCCTGGCGGAGGCCGGGGCAAGGGTGCGGACCGCCATCAGCAAGCACGAAGAGGAGCAAAGGCGCCTCGAGGAGGAATTGGCGGGCTTCATCGCCGAGCGCGGGCTCTCCGCCAAGGAGGTGGGGCCCGAATGGCTGGCGAGTTACGAAAAATTGCAGAAAGGCCGGGCGGGCCTCGCCGTCTGCCCCATCGTCGAGCAGGCCTGCAACGGTTGCCGGATGTCGGAGACCCTTCAGCGGTTTATCGAGATCCGCAACGCCGGCGAGATCTTCACCTGCTCGTCTTGCGGCCGGATCGTCTACTTCATGGAGCCGACCGCGGTCGGCGCCTCCTCCGCTGTAGACGACGAGCCGTCGTGAGGCCGGCCGGCCGCCGCCTCACGGTTTTCACCGACGGCGCCGCGCGGGGGAATCCCGGTCCCGCGGGGGCGGCGGCGCTCGTGTTCGACGATGCGGGCGCCCTGGTCGGGGAGGCGCTTTGCTTTCTCGGCGAGGCGACGAACAACGTCGCCGAGTACCGGGCGCTCCTCCTCGGCCTCGGCAAGGCGCGCGCGCTCGGGTGCCGCACCGTCGAGGTGGTTACGGATTCGGAGTTGCTGGCCAAGCAGTGGAACGGGGAGTACCGGGTGAAGAACCGGACTCTCCGGTCCCTCTACGAGGAGGCCAAGGAGGCCGCCGGTAACTTCGAGGCGGTCGAGATTCGCCACGTGCGGCGGGGGGAGAACATCCGGGCCGACGCCGCCGCCAACCGGGCGATCGACGACGCGGCGGGCGCCGGGGCGCCGCCGCAGGCATAGACGCATAGGCAGGCATAGACGCATAGCGCATAGGCATGCACAGACGCATAGAAGGAGATGAACCGGAGCGGGCCGCGCGGCCGCTCGCGGCCTTCGGGCCGCGGGAGGAAAGTCCGGGCTCCACAGGGCAGGGTGGTGGATAACGTCCACCGGGGGCGACCCCAGGGAAAGTGCCACAGAAAGCAGACCGCCCCGGGCCTCGGCCCGGGGTAAGGGTGAAACGGTGCGGTAAGAGCGCACCAGCAGTCCGGGCGACCGGGCTGGCTCGGCAAACCCCACCCGGAGCAAGGCCAAATAGGGAGACGCTAGAGGGCGGCCCGTCCGAGGTCTCCGGGTAGGCTGCACGAGGCGGGGGGCAACCTCCGTCCCAGATGGATGGCCGCGGGCCCGCCCCCTTGGGGGCGGGCGACAGAACCCGGCTTACAGGCCCGCTCCGGTTCGTTTTTCTGTTTCCCACGCGATAAGCGGAAGTTGCGCCGCACCCCCCCGGCGAAGGCGGACGGGCGGGGGGCGGGCGCGCCCCTTTTTTCTGCCGGCCGAGGCGGTGCCGGGGAGTCGGGATGTCCGGGGATTTCCTTTTGACCGAAAAGCGCGGCAGCGTGGCCACGGTGACCATCAACCGGCCCGGCCAGCGGAACGCCATCCTCCGGGAGATGTGGCGGCGCCTCCCCGAGGTGCTCGAAGAGCTCCAGGCGGACGGCTCGCTGCGCGTCGCCATTCTCCGCGGGGGCGGGGAGCGGGCCTTCGCCTCGGGCCAGGACATCAACGAGCTGCGCGAGACCACCACGCGGGAGGAGGCCCAGGCCCACAGCGACCTCCTGGAGAGCGCCCTGGACCGGATCGAGAAGATCCGCATCCCCCTCATCGCCATGGTCCACGGCTATGCCATGGGAGGGGCGGTGGGCCTGCTCTCGGTGTGCGACCTCCGCTACGCCGCCGGGGACGCCGTCGTCGGCGTTCCCGCCGCCCGGCTGGGGGTGGTCTACCCCGAACCCGTCACGCGGCGGCTCGTCCGAATCGTGGGGCCGGCGCGGGCAAAGGAGATGCTCATGGCGGGGCGGCATTACTCGGCCGCCGAGGCTCTCGAAATGGGTTTTTTCAACCGCGTTCTGCCCAAGGGGGAGCTGGAGGCCTATGTCCGGGAGATGGCCGGCCGGATCGCGGAAAATGCACCGATTTCCGTGCAAAACGCGAAGGAGATAGTTCGCCTCATCCAGGACGCCCCCCTGGATCCGGAGGCGGCCCAGCGGGCGCGGGCCCTGCGCCTCGAAGGGTTTTCGAGCCAGGATTTCCAGGAGGGCGTCCAGGCGTTCCTCGATAAGCGCAAGCCCACCTTCAAAGGTGTATAGTAGCTCCCCTTCGGAGCCCGGCCCGCCTCGAAGGGGCGGCAGGGGAGGACAGAGGGGGCGGGCGATCGCGCCCGCGCCGTTTTTTTTGCATACACTTGATGGAGTTCTGGATGGAGTTGCGAAAGACGCCGGTAGAAGCCGAAGAGGCCGCCCTCCTCGAGCCGGAAGAGGTGGCCGGGGAGGTCTCGCGGGCGGCCGAAACCGTCTCAAAATCCCTCCGCGCCACCCCGGCGCGCCTGAGCGAGCATTTCAGCGAACAGCTCGGCATGGAGGTGTATCTGAAGCCCGAAAATTTTCAGCGGACGGGCTCCTTCAAGGTCCGCGGCGCCATCTATGCCCTGAGCCGCCTGAATAAGTCCCAGAAAAACTGGGGGGTCATCACCGCCTCGGCCGGCAACCACGGCCAGGGCGTCGCCTTCGCCGCAAAGCAGATGGGGGTGCGGGCGCTTGTGGTCATGCCCGAGTCGACGCCCAACACCAAGCTCGACGCCGTCCGGGCGCTGGGGGCGGAGACCGAGCTTTGCGGCGTGAATTTCGATGAAGCCTACGCGCGCGCCAAGGAGATCGAGGCCGAGCGGGGACTCGTCATGATCCCCCCCTTCGACCACCCCGACGTCATCGCCGGGCAGGGGACCGTCGCGCACGAGGTACTGGAAGAGGTTCCCGACGTGGGGACCATCGTCGTTCCCGTCGGCGGCGGGGGGCTGATCTCCGGCGTGGCCGCAGCGGCGAAGACGCGCCGGCCCGACGTGCGCATCGTCGGCGTGGCCGCCGAGGGCGCGCCCTCCCTGCCGCGCTCGATCGACGCCGGCCGCATCGTGGACACCGATTTCGTCCAAACCATCGCGGACGGCATCGCGGTGAAGCGCATCGGCGCGATGTGCTTCCCCCTCATCCAAAAGCTGGTGGACCAGGTCGTGACGGTCTCGGACGACCAGATGGCGCGGGCCATCCTGAGCCTTCTCGAGCGGGAGCGGATGCTGGCCGAGGCGGCCGGGGCGGCCTCCCTCGCCGCCCTGCTGGAGCGGCGCGCGCGGGTGACCGGAAAGGTGGTCGCCCTGATCACGGGCGGCAACCTGGACGTGAACCTCCTCTCGCGCATCATCGGCAAGGGCCTCGCCATCGCGAACCGCTACGCGCGCCTCCAGGTGCCCCTGCACGACGCCCCCGGCTCGCTTGCCCGGCTCTCGGAATCCATCGCCGACTGCCGGGTGAACATCATCCACATCGAGCACGACCGCCTGTCCACCCAGGTGCCCATCAACCACACCCTCTCCACCCTCCACCTGGAGGTGCGGGGAAGGGAGCACCTGGAGCAGCTCGTCCAGCGGCTGATCTCGGAGGGGTACGACGTGCTGCGGGAGGAAAAATAGGGGATGAGCGGATCCCCGCGGCGGGCGGTCATCAGCGTCAGCGATAAGCGCGGGGCCGCGGAGCTCGCGGCCGCCCTCGTGAAGGCGGGCTGGGAGGTCCTCTCGACCGGGGGAACCGCCGGCGCCCTCCGCGCCGCCGGCCTGCCCGTCACCGAGGTTTCCGACTACACGGGCCAGCCCGAGATGATGGGCGGGCGCGTCAAGACCCTCCACCCCAAGCTGCTCGGCGGGATCCTCGCCCGGCGGGGCGTCCACGAGCCCGAGATGGAGGCCCACGGCCTGGCCCCCATCGACCTCGTCGCGGTGAACCTTTATCCCTTCCGGGAGACGGCCGCCCGGCCCGGCGCGGCCCTCGCGGAGGCGGTCGAGCAGATCGACGTGGGCGGCCCGACCCTGGTCCGCTCGGCCGCGAAGAACTTCGAGGCCGTCACCGTCCTGCTGGATCCGGACGACTACCCCCCCGTCATCGCCCACCTCGAGGCCGGAGAGGAGATTCCTCCCGAAACCCGCCGCCGCCTGGCCCAGAAAGCCTTCCGCCACACCGCCTCCTACGACGCGGCCATCTCCGGGTATCTCGCGCGCCGGGAGGATTCCGGCGGGGAGGGAGAGGACGGTTTTCCCGCCCGCCTTGCGCTGGAGATCGAGCGGGCGCAGACCCTTCGCTACGGAGAAAATCCCCACCAGCGCGGCGCCCTTTACCGGCTGTCCGCCGCTGCGGAGGCGGGCCTTTCGCTTCCGGACGCCGAGGTCCTCGGCGGGAAGGCCCTCTCCTTCAACAACCTGCTCGACCTCGCCGCCGCGGCCGAGCTGGCGGCGGATATGGAGGGGACGGCCTGCGCCATCATCAAGCACACCAATCCCTCCGGGGTGGGCCTCGGGGAGAGCCCGGCCCGGGCCTACGAGCGGGCCCTGGCCTGCGACCCCGTCTCGGCCTTCGGGAGCGTCATCGGCTTCAACCGCCGGGTGGACGCCGCGGCCGCCGAGGCCATGCGCGAGCTCTTCGTCGAGGCGGTGATCGCCCCCGGCTTCGAGGAGGAGGCGCTGGCGCGGTTCCGGAAGAAAAAGAGCCTGCGCATCCTCCGGCTGGAGGGCCTGGGGGAGCGGCCCCCCGGGGGGTACGACCTGCGCTCGGTCCCGGGGGGCGTCCTCCTCCAGGACCGTGACCGGATCGCGCCCGGCGAGATGGACTGGAAGGTGGTGACCCCCCGCCGCCCGGACGCGGCGGAGGAAAAGGCGCTCCGCCTCGCCTGGCGCGTGGCGCGCCACGTGAAGAGCAACGCCATCGTGCTGGCCGGCGCGGAGGGGACCGTCGGGATCGGGGCGGGCCAGATGAGCCGGGTGGACGCGGTCCGGCTCGCGGCCGGGCGGGCCGTCCTTCCGGTGGCGGGCGCGGCCCTGGGCTCGGACGCCTTCTTTCCCTTCCGCGACGGGGTGGACGAGGCGGCGAAGAGCGGGGTGCGCGCCATCGCCCAGCCGGGCGGCTCGGTGCGCGATGCGGAAGTCATTCAGGCTGCGGCGGAGCACGATATCGCCATGGTCTTCACGGGCGCCCGCCACTTCAGGCATTGATATGCGGCCGGGCGCCCTGATCCCCCCCCCGGGGCTGGAAGAGGAAACGGCCCCTCCGGCGGAAGTTTACCGGCGGATCGGGACCTTCCTCGAAGCCCTCGCCGCGCTTCCCAAAAAAGACTGGCGCCCCCGGCGCGACGGCCGGGGAATCCGCGTCGAAGGGCCGGGGCTGGAGCGGGTCCGCCGCCTTTTGGACGCCCTCGGGAATCCGCACCGCGGGCGGAAGATCGTCCACGTCGTGGGGACGAGCGGGAAGGGTTCCGTCGCCCTGATGATCGCCGAGTCGCTCCGGGCGTCGGGCCGGAGCGCGGCGGCGTTCTTCTCGCCCCACCTGACCTCGCTGGCCGAGCGCTTTTGGGTGAACGGGCGGTTTCTGGAAGCCCCCCTCGCCGGGAGGTGCGCCCGCAGGCTCGCCGCCGCCGCCGCCGAGGTGGGGGCGGACCCGGCGGTGGGGCCGCCTTCGTATTTCGAGGGAACGCTGGGGCTGCTCCTCCTCGCCGCGGAGGCGGCGGGCTGCGATTCCCTGATCCTCGAGGCGGGGCTCGGCGGCTCCTGCGACGCCACGCGCGCGGCGGCCCCCGCCGTCCTCGACGTGATCACCCCGATCGGGCTGGACCACACCGATCTGCTCGGGGAGAGCGTGGCGGAGGTGGCCCGCGACAAGGCGGGGATCATCACCCCGGAGGGGCGCGTCCTTTGCGGCGCGGATCACCCCGATGCCCGCATGGAAGTGGAGCGGGCCGCCCGGGAGCGCGGCGCGGAGTTGTATGCTCCGCCCCGGGCCGAGGGGCTGCGGTGGAGAATCGGCGGCTGCCGCTTCGGCCTCCGGTTCGGGGACGGAACGCGCTGGGGCGGTATCGAGACCCGGATGGGGGGCGCGCACCAGGCGGCGAACGCGGCCCTCGCCGCGGGCGCCTGCCGCCTGCTCGGGCTGGGGGAGGATTCCGTCCGGGCGGGAATTTCGGCGGCGCGGCTTCCCGCCCGGCTGGAGCGCATGGCGGGCCGACCGGCCGTCATCCTGGACGGGGCCCACAACCGGGACAAGGCCCGGGCGCTCGCCGAGGCGGTTGCGTCCCTTTCCGCGCGCCGGAGACTCTTCGTGGTGGGGGCCTTGGAGGACAAGGATTACGGCGGGATGGCGGCGGCCTTCGCCCCCGCGGGAGACCGGTTCTTCGCCACCCTCCCGCCCGGCGGGACGCCCCGGCCCGCCCTTCCGCCCGAAAAACTCGCCGCGGCGCTCGAAGGGGCGGGGGCCGAGAGGGTGCGGGTCCTCTACGATCCGTGGGAGGCGCTCGATGCCGCCCTCGCCGAGGCCGGGGAGGAGGATCTCGTCATCGTCACGGGATCTTTTTATCTGGCCGGGGAGCTTCGCCGCAGATGGGTCCCGGCGGAGCGGATCGCCGCGGCCGGCGAGGCCTTTCCGGAAGGCGAGGCCTTTCCGGAAGGCGCGGCCTTTCCGGAAGAGGCGCCTCTTTGAGCGGGCACCCCGGGTTTCCCCCGGCCCGCACGGTCCCGCCCCCCCCGGCGCGGTTCAGGCGGCGGGAGCTGGATTTCTCCCGCGCCCGGGTGATGGGGGTCCTCAACCTCACCCCGGACAGCTTCTCGGACGGGGGGATGTTCCGCGATCCCGCCGCCGCCCTCGACCATGCCGCCCGCATGGCCGCGGAGGGGGCGGACATCATCGACCTCGGGGGGGAGAGCACCCGGCCCGGGGCCGCGCCGGTGGGGGAGGCCGAGGAGCTGCGCCGCGTGATGCCGGTCCTCGAGCGGCTGGACGCGGACAACGGGCCGATCATCTCGATCGACACGCGCAAGCCCGCCGTGGCCCGCGAGGCGCTCCGGGCGGGGGCGCACATGGTGAACGACCTCGGCGGGCTGGCTCTTCCCGCGATGCGGGCCGCCGCCGCCGAGATGGCCGCCGCCGCGGTGGCGGTGCACATGCAGGGCGGGCCGGCCACCATGCAGGAGGCCCCGCGCTACGAGGATGTGGTGGGGGAGGTGGCGGAACTTCTCGCCGCCCGGGCCGGGCAGGCGGAGGCGGAAGGGGTCCCCGCCGTCTTCCTCGACCCGGGGATCGGTTTTGGAAAAAGGTGGGCGCACAACCGGGCGCTCCTGCGGGGGCTTCCGGCGCTGGCGGCCCTCGGCCGCCCCCTCGTGGTCGGGGTTTCGCGAAAAGCCTTCCTCCCCCTCCTGGACGACATCGCCCGCCCCACGGATCGGCTCGTCGGCTCCAAGGTGGGGGAGGCCTTCGCGGTCTGGGGCGGGGCGAACGTGATCCGCACCCACGACGTGCGCGCCGCGGTGGAGGCGATCCGGGTCGCCGAGGACCTCGCGCCCCGCGCCCCCGCGCGCCCGCGCCCCCGCGCCCGGGGGGGGGCGGAATAGGCCATCCGCCGGATGGGTTGTTCATGGAAAATGGAGCCGACAGTGCTTGGATACGTTTTCGAGTTCTGGTGGATGTTCCCGGTCGCCTTCTGCGTGTGCCTGATGGCGACGAGCACGAGCGTTGAGGGGGCGGTCTTTTTCGCCCCCATCTTCCTCCTCGCCTTCCCCCTCTTCGCCGGGGTGCGGATCGTCCCGATCGAGGCGGTCTTCCTCGCGCTCTCGATCGAGATCTTCGGCTTCGGCAGCGCCCTGCTCGGCTACCTGCGCCGGAACCTGGTGGACACCCCCATCGCCCGGCGGGTGCTGGCCGTCTCGGCGCCGGTGGCGATTTTTTTCGGCTTCCTCGCCCACCGCGTGCCCGCGGGGGTTATCATGGGGCTGATCGGCGGGTTGATGATCGTCCTCTCCGGCGCCATGCTCTACGCCGTCCTCCAGGGCGGCATCGAGGCCCATGACGCCGGGGCGGCGGGGGACGGGCCGCCCACCCGGGTGGATTTGATGGGAAGAAAATACTGGTACGGCTACCGGCACGGCCCCTTCGGCTACGCCTGGTCGACGCTGGGGGGCGTTCTGGTGGGCTTTACCGGGATCGGGATCGGCGAGCTCGCCACCTCCTCCCTCATCATCCGGAGCCGGCTGCCCGTGCGCGTCGCGGTGGGGACGGGCGTCCTCATCGTCTTCCTCACCGTCCTGCCCGCCACCCTGGTCCACGCCTGGGTCCTGTCGAGCGGGGAGCTGAACGTGCACTGGAACATCCTCTTCATGACCATCCCCGCCGTGGGCGCGGGCGGCCAGGTCTCCCCCTTCATCAACAACCGGGTGGACGGGGAGAAGATGAAGGCCTTCCTCTCCGCCGTGTTCATCTTCGTCGGCGCGCTCCTCATCTGGCGCGCCGCGGGCCACTGAGCCGCGCCCGTGTCCTCCGCGCCGGGGCGAAGGATCGTGGTGGTGGGGCCGGGGTCGGTGGGCTCCCTGCTCGCGGCCACGCTCGCCAAGAACCTCGGGGGCGATGAAATCGTCCTGGCCGGGCGGGGCGCGCCCGCGACAGAGGCCCACCTCGCCGCCGCCGCGGAAAAGGGCATCGAGGTGTCGGGGGAGGAGTCCTTCACCGCCCGGCCGGGGGTGGCGCGCGGGCCCGGGGGCGGCCCCGCCGACGTGCTCCTCCTCGCCGTCAAGGCGGATCAGGCGGCCGAAGCCGCCCGGGCGTTCTCCCCCCTCCTGAAATCCACCACCCTCGCTGGCCTCCTCCCGAACGGCCTCGGCCTCGCGGCGGACCTTCCCCCCGGCTACCCGCGGGAGCGGACGGTCCGCGGCCTCGTCCACTCCGGCGCCGAGCGCATCGCGCCCGGCCGGGTCCGGATGGCGGGGGCGCCCGCCCTCGTCCTCGCCCCCGCGTTCGGGGGGGAGACCGGGGCGGCGGCGGCCCTCGCCGGAATCCTCCGCGAGGGGGGGGATCCGGGCCGAGGTGCGCGCGAGCGGAAGGGAGGAGGAATGGCGCAAGGCCGCGACCAACCTGGTCATCAACCCGCTGGGCGCGGTGCTGGGGCTGCGGAACGGGGAGCTGCTCGAGGTGGAGGAGGCCCGCGCCCTCTTCGAGATCCTGGCCGGGGAGGTCCAGCCGGTGGCCGAGGCCGAGGGGGCCGCGATCGACGTCCTCGCCCTCGCGCGAGAGGCGGCCCGCGCCACCGCCGGGAACCGCAACTCCATGTGGCAGGATTTGCGCGCGGGCCGGAAGACCGAGGTCGAGGCCCTGACGGGGCGCCTCCTCGCCCTGGCGAAAAAGCACGGCCTCCCCGCCCCCGCCCACGAGATGCTGCGCCTCTCCATCAAGGCGATGGAGGGGAGGGTGAGGTAGGGGCGGGGAATTCACCGCCCGCCCCGCACTTTTGGAAAATACGGATTGTCAATCCGATAGGAAAAAGGGAGAATTCGGGCGAGGGTCATCCGGGACCCTGAGGGTCATCCGGGCCCCTGAGAGTCATCCGGGCCCCTCGCGCGCCGCCGTGTGGGTTCAAATAAAAATGCGCTGGCCCCCCGTTCCAGCGGCTTGCCTGTTCTTTCTCGTCTTCGCCCTCTTCGACCTGGGCTACATGCACTTCCCCCCCCCCCCCGAATTTCCGGTAGTTACCCCCCGTTTCATCTCCCCCAATCTGTCCTCGCGCTCCCTCTCTCTCCGGGAGAGGGGAAAGGAGATGAAATGAACCAAAACGAAAAAATCCCCGATTACCGGCTGCTTCCGGGGCGGGAGCGGGGGCCGCGGAGCAAGATCGAGATGCGCGGGGCGGAGGACGCGGTGGACGCGTGCTTTCTGGCGGGGGGGACACTGGCGGAGGGGCGGGATGTTTTCCGGTCCGTGACGGGAGAGCGCATCAGCCTGGACGCCCTGAGCCGCCACCGGCGGCGGCTCATCCGCCGGGTGGAGCAGGTGGAGATGATGGCGCTCATTCTCGAAAAACTCGCGGAGCGGGAGGAGCAGATCCGGAAGGGGCTGATCACGCGCGAGGAGGTGGCCCGCCGCGTCGAAGAGGCGGAGCGGGAGATCCTGCGCTGCGTGGCGAGAAAAATCCTCGAAGCGGAGCGGAGGAGGCTCAGGGAATATTGTGCGGCCGATTATGAGGAGGAAATTGAGGACCTTTCGCCGGGCCGGGATGATTAGGGGCGGGGCGCGGGGTCTCGTCCATCATTTTCCCGCCGGAATCGCATTTTTGGGATCAACCGCCCCAGTTCGTGCTCATTTTTGTCGTTTCTACGTGGTGGCATTTCTTGCACTCATACCGGTGCGGTCTTCTGCCCCTTCGGTAGGAGGTGTGGCCGTTGCAATTCGGGCATCTCGCGGGCAGAAGGATTACGAAGATCAAATGGGACAGCCCCATGCCGAGGAGGGCCAGCGCGCCTCCGACGACGAAGCTGTTCCAGACCAGAAGGCCGATCGCAAGCCCCCCCACGATTCCGGAAAAATCGAAAATATTTGAAATCAGGAGATGACGCGCTATTTTCATCGGACATTTCCCGCGGCCAGTCTTCCCGCGTGCAGCCTCCCTCTCCCTGTTTCGCCGGGGTGAGGGAAAGCGGGAGCGGGGATCAGCCCCTACCCTCTTACCTTATCCAAAACCGCGGCGGCGTTCCCGCCCATGATCTTTTCGCGGTCCCCGCCGGGGAGGGCGTCGATGGCCGGGAGGGCGTGCTTTCCCTCGGGGTCCCCGATCTCGTAGGGGAAATCTGTCCCGAACATGACGCGCTCGGCCCCCAGGAGGTCGACCAGGAACTTGGTGGACTCGGGGCTCCCGACGCAGGTGTCGAAAAATATTTGGTCGAAATAATCTCCGGGGGGCTTGGAGATGTTCTTGCGGCAGTCTTCGTTCGCCTCGTACTCGGGGGCGTTGTAGACGAGGTTGAGCCGGCCGCGCAGGAAGGGGAGGGTGCCCCCGCCGTGGGAGAGGACGAGGTTCACCCCGGGGCGGCGCTCGAAGAGGCCGGCGAAGATGAGGCGGGAGACGCAGATGGCGGTCTCGGTGGGCCAGTAGACGAGGGTGCGGATGGTGTACTCCTCGATCCGCTCGCGATGGGGGCCGCTCGTCGGGTGCATGAAGACGAGGAGGCCGAGCTCCTCGAAGGCGGCCCACATGGGGTCGAAGGCGGGATCGTCCATCACCCGGCCGGCCGCGGTGGTGCCGATGACGGCGCCCTTAAAGCCGTGCTCCCCGGCGGCGCGGCGGACTTCCTCGGCGCATTTTGCGGGCTCGCCCACCGGGGGGACGGCGAGGCCGGCGAGGCGGCTCCCCCCCTCCTCGATGAGGCGGGCGGTGGAGTCGTTGATCTTCCGGGCGAGGGCGGCGTCCGCGGCGGCGTCCACGTTCGAGATGACCTTGGGGGGCGGGGAGATGAGCTGGAGGTCGACGCCGCGCGACTCGAGGCTTTTGACGCGGCCCTCGAGGTCGTAGACGAGGGGGTCCATGGGGCCGTAGCCCGCGATGCGGTAGCCGCCTCCCTCTATTTTCTCGAAGGGCATGGGGAAGCCGGGGTCGCCGGCCATTTCGGCGATGAAGGGCTCGTGCAGGGCGTGGGCGTGAACGTCGATGATCATGCGGTCTTCCGCCTCTTGGCTGGGCGCGCGGTATGTAGCTGACGCCGGGAATTTTCGGGCTCGAAAGGCCGACATGATACAGACCGCTTCCCTCCGCGCCAAGGCGGGGGGCCGGGCGGGATTGACGATTCGCCGGGGCCGCCGCCGGGGCCGGGGCGACGGGATGGGGAGGGCCGCCGCCGGGCGCTTTCGGGAGGCGGGCTTCGCCCGGGAGGCGCTCCGCCTGGGAGGCGGGCCCCGCCTTCGGGCTTCGGCGCGCTCGCGGGCGCGCGCGGAGGAGGGGGGGCTGGGCAGATGTGGGGTGAGGTGGAAGATGTGGGGTGAGGTGGGGGGCCGCTCCCTATGCGGGAGGGGTGAAAGGTCCCTTTCAGCCTAAGGGGGCACCGGCTCGTGGGGGGAGCCACCGGTCCTGGGGAGCCACCGGCCCTGGGGCCGCCACCGGCCCTGGGGGGGGCGCCATCGGCCCGGGGGGAGTTGTTTCCCGTGGCGGTCCATTCCTATCAGGGAGCGACCGCGCCCGGCGGGCCGCCCGTATTCTCCGGCGGGTACCATCGGCCCGGGGGGCCGCCACCGGCTCGGGGGTGGAAAAAGGCGGGAAATGAACGTGCATGGATCGCGAATTCCGGGGTTTTTCTCGCGAAGGTTCCTGTTGACACCCCTTCTCCCGCTCTCTAACCTGAGACTTGCCGCCGGGATCGCCCGCGACCCGGACGGCCGCCGGAAGGGGCGTTTGCCCTGGAATCCGGCGCATTTTCCGCCCTGCTTTCGATGCGCGGCGTTCACCTTCACGAGGGAGCGACCATGAGCGGCAATCCTTCCGGCAACGGGACGAAATCCAGGAAGAAAGTCACCACCGCCACCATCCAGGCCCGCAAGGGCAGGGAAAAAATCACCGCTCTCACTGCATATGACTACCCAACGGCCCAGATTGCCGATGGGGCGGGGGTGGATGTCCTCCTGGTGGGAGACAGCCTGGGGATGGTGGTTCTCGGCTATTCGGACACCACCAAGGTGACGCTGGAGGACATGCTGCATCACACCAAGGCCGTTTCCCGCGCCCATCCCAGGGCCCTTCTCGTTGCGGATATGCCCTTTCTTTCCTTCGGCGTGAGCCGCGAGAAAACCATCCAAAATGCGGGCAGACTCGTTCAGGAAGCCGGGGCTGAGGCGGTCAAGCTGGAGGGGGGGGAGCGGGCGAAGGAAGAGATAAAAGCTCTCGTCGGCTGCCAAATTCCGGTGATGGGCCATGTCGGGCTCACCCCGCAGAGCATTCATCAATTCGGGGGTTTCAGGATACAGGGGAAGTCTGATGCAGCCGCCGACGAGGTGCTGCGTGACGCCTTGGCGGTACAGGAAGGAGGTGCGTTTTCTCTTGTTCTGGAGGGCATTCCCGCATCTCTCGGCGAGCGCATAACCCGCGAGGTGGACATACCGACCATTGGGATCGGGGCGGGCCCCGCGTGTGACGGGCAGATTCTCGTGACGCAGGATATGCTCCACTTCTTCCAGGACTTCACTCCAAAGTTCGTCAAATTATATGGCGATTTGGGGAAAACCGCGCACACGGCGATTGAGCGCTATTGCGCGGAGGTGAAAGAAGGAATATTTCCGGGCAAAGAGCACTGCTTCTGATTTTTCCCCTCTTTTGCTTTGTTCGCTCTCATAAGGGAAGGAAGCGTGTCTTTGGATTACCTCACACGATCCGTTGGTCCCCTTTCGGCCACCACTATGAAGGCGGCAGTCCGCCGCTTGGACTTATTGACCAAACCGAAGGGAAGTCTCGGCCAGCTGGAAGAGTGGGTAGCTCGCTATTGTGCCATTTTTGGAATGATCCCGCCTCCGGAATTCCGACCTGCGGCGGTTGTCTTTGCCGGGGATCATGGCGTAACCGAGGAGGGGGTAAGCGCATTTCCGAGCGAAGTGACGGCACAAATGGTGGAGAATTTCCTCCGGGGCGGCGCCGCTGTGAACGCTTTTTCCAAGGAGGTTGGCGCCGAAATCTTGGTGGTGGACGTGGGGGTAAAAGGAGAATTGGCGCGCAATGAAAAGTTGCTCGTTAAGAAGATTGACCGGGGAACCAACAATTTTCTGAAAAGTCCCGCCATGAGCAGGGCAGATGCGAAGAGTGCTCTTTTGACGGGTTATGAAGTCGCGGAGGGGTTAGCAAAGAAAGGCACGACGGCTCTCGCCCTCGGCGAGATGGGAATTGGCAACACGACCTCTGCGACGGCAATTTCCGCGGGGATTCTCAATTTGTCTGCGGAAGATCTAACCGGGCCCGGGGCAGGACTCAAAGAAGAGGGAATAACGAATAAGCGCGAGGTTATTGCGCGTGCCCTAGAGCGGGCCGGGAATATCTGGGAAGATCCCCTGCAAATTCTCGCTGAAGTGGGTGGGTTTGAAATTGGTGCGCTTGCAGGGGCGATCTTGGGGGGGGCTTCAGCCCGTATTGCCCTGTTTGTGGACGGATACGTGGGAACCGCTGCGGCGCTGCTAGCCAGGGCTTTTTGCCCGGCCGCGATGGATTACTGCTTTCCAGGGCACCTTTCGGCAGAGCCTGGCCACAAGTTCCAACTGGAATCTCTTGGCTGGAGGCCGCCTATCCGGGTGGAGATGCGTTTGGGTGAGGGTACCGGGGCGATTCTGGCGATGAACATAATGCGGAGCGCCCTTCGGGCTTTTCGGGAGATGGCCACTTTCGAGGAAGCGGGCGTGAGCGGACGCGAGTCCAAAAAACTCTACCCCAAGAAAATGGAAAAATGAGTGCGTTTTTGCTGGCTGCCCGGTTTTTAACCATTCTTCCATGGCCCCGAGCGCCTGAGGAACCGGACGCTTTTGACTTCGCTGCGGCTGTCTCACGGTTTCCCTTCGTTGGTCTTTCGCTCGGTGTCTTGCTCGTCATTATGGATCTTTTTGTGGGATGGGTGGCACCGGTTTCGGTCCGTGACGGTCTGCTCGTCATTGCGCTAGTCGTTCTCACTGGAGGTCTCCATCTGGACGGCCTCGCGGATCTGGCGGACGCGATGGGTGGAGGTGTGGATGCCGAGAGCCGCCTGAAGATCATGAAAGACTCGGTTATAGGCCCGATGGGAGCGATGGCAATCGGCGGGGCACTCCTTTTGAAATTTGCTGCATTGCAAAGTCTGCCAAGCGAAGGACGATGGGCCGCTTTGCTTCTTGCGCCCACATTTTCCCGGGCAGCAATGGCATATCTAATTGTTTCCCTTCCCTATGCCCGGTCCGAGGGAGGAACGGGATCGGCTTTCGCTGAGGCGGCAGATCCGGGTCATGGATATACTGCAGTAGGATGGGCGCTTGCGGCTTCGCTGGTGTTCGGTTTTTTTGGAGGGGTTCTGGTAGGGGTTGTCGCGGGGGTGGTTACTCTAGTTGCGAAAAGAGTGCTGGAAAAAAAACTTGGAGGCGGTACCGGGGATGGATACGGCGCTGCAGGGGAGGTTGTCGAGACGATTTCGCTTCTTGCGTTTGCCATTAGATGGGGGAATTAAGGGAGAATAGCGATTTGTCAGAGCATTCTTTCGCTAAACATTCGATTTCTATGACTTTATCTATGAGATTAAGGTCGAAATTCTTATTGAGAAGATAATATCCTGCACCTTGTAAAATTGCCTTCAAATTAACAATTCCTTTTATGTCAATAGATTAAATAGCCTTTCCCGGGAAATTTCACACGTTCGTTACCAAAAATAAGAAGTTCCTTTCCAGTAATCTATGATGTTTCAATTCGGCTGGTTTGGGGAAAATATTGTTTTTCTTTGGATTCAGGGATATTTTCATTGACATGCTTTTTTCGGACCTATATAAATGCCTATTAAGTGGGAAAATGTGGGGAAAAGTGGGGAATACGGAATGCTCATCAGTTCCCATGTCGTCTCTGTTGACGCGAAAGGGCGCGTTAGCATCCCTGCCCGGTTTCGGGAATATCTGAGCGCGACATATGGGGATCAGATCATTTTGCTGGACATGGACGGATGTATATTCGCCTATCCCCAGGAAGAGTGGCGGAGGCGTTTCAGCGAGAAATTCAATGGACTCCAAACGCACCGCGACGAAGTTCGTAGATATATCCGCAGCATGTATGCCAGGGCTACCCAATGTGAAATGGATCGACAAGGGCGGATTCTCCTTCCCGCTCGCCTGCGGGAAGGAGTGGGAATTGAGAAGGAAGCCGTTATTGTAGGACTTGAGAACAAATTCGAAATATGGGGCCGGGAAAAATGGGAATCCCAGGCCAATGAAAATCAAGGAATCCTGGAGTCGATGTCTGAAAGCGGCTTAATCGATTTGGAATTTTAGGCTTGAGTCCCTGGAGGGAGTGACTCATTGGTTTTGAATCTCACAAGAAACTCTCAAGTCCCTGCTTTTCGTTTTTCTAAAGAGAGAGTTATGACTGCGTCTCATGTTCCGGTCATGGTGCAGGAAGTCATAGACTTTCTGTCTCCGGTGCCGGGAGCCGTGTTCTTAGATTTAACCTTGGGCGGAGGGGGACACGGTTTCGCGTTGCTGGATGCGATACAGCCATCGGGTGTGCTGATCGGCTGTGACCGGGACGGAGACGCTGTCAGGATTTGTCGGGAAAAATTTACTCAGTTCGGTCGTTACGCACGAGTCCATCACGCGAATTACTCTGATATCAGGAAAATACTTTCTGAGGAGGGGTTCGATTCGGTCGACGGAGCACTTTTTGATCTTGGTCTTTCTTCCATTCAACTTGACACTCCGGGACGAGGATTTCGGATGACTTCCTCTGATCTCCTCGATATGCGAATGGATCCTCGCGGTGGAACTACAGCAGCCGATCTGGTCAACAGGCTTACGGAAATAGAACTCGCGGATATCATATATCACTATGGTGAAGAACGTCGTTCTCGCTTCATCTCGAGGGCCATCGGGCGGGTCCGCGAGAAAAAGCCGATCGAGCGCTGTGATGAGCTCGCGGCGATCGTTGCCTCCGCTGTCGCTCGAAGCGGCGGCGGAGGCAACAGGAGTAGGCAAAAAATCCATCCTGCTACACGTACTTTTCAAGCGCTCCGAATTGCCGTGAATGAAGAGTTGGAAGCTTTGGAGAGAACGCTGAAAGATGTGGTTGATTTATTGCGGCCGGGAGCGCGGCTCGTGGCAATCAGTTTCCATTCGTTAGAGGACCGCATCGTGAAGAATGTATTCCGGGAGCTTTCAAGTGGGATGGACAATTCCCCTTCTCTTCACCTTATCACACGAAAGGTTATACGGCCAGGAGTGGAAGAGTTGACAATGAATCCTCGTGCGCGGAGCGCGAAACTTCGCGCGGCAGAAAAGCGAGGTTCGGAGTAAGCGATGTCGAGTGTGAGAAGAGCAGCATTCCATCACCTACGAAAGTTCGGATATCAGGAGATACACCCCCTGAAAGCCGTTGTATATATTGGAATCGTAGCGGTCAGCGCCCTGGCACTTGTATGGCCCCATCTTGAACTTGTCAGGCTCGGTTATCAGATCGGGAGAATCAAAGGAGAGCGAGTTCGATTAATCCACGAGCGAAGGGAGCTAAGAATAGAGGAAGCCACTTTACGGCAGCTTGATCGAATCGAGGCAATCGCCCGGGAAAAATTGGGGATGATCTTTCCGGGATCGGACCAAGTGGTCTATGTGAAAGTAAATTCATCAGGTACACGGTAGTTCAAAAAATTGCAGGTATCCGCCTTAACCGTCTAAAGCAGGATGCGGGACGATGGTGCATGGGTTTTTTCGCCGGCTCATCGTGTGCGGCTTCATTGTGAGTTTGGGGTTTGCTGCGCTCACAGTTAAGCTTTTGGCCATCCAAATACGCGACCGAGAATTTCTAGTCGCCTACGCGGGTCGTCAACTCCGGAGAACCTTGCCCATACGCGCGAAGCGGGGGGAGATACTAGACGCGAAAGGTCGTCCTCTGGCGGTAAGTGTAGACGCCCTATCTCTTTATGCAAACCCGCGTGCCACCGCAAATCCCAAGAAAGTAGCCGTTGCGTTGGCTTCCATTCTCGGTGGGTCATCCAAAGACCTTGAGCGAAAGTTGCGCGGTGATCGCCGATATGTGTGGCTAAAGCGAAAGGTGACCCCAGAGGAGGCACGAAATATTCTTTCTTTGAATCTTGAAGGAGTCGGTTTTGTGAAGGAAAGTCGCCGTTTCTATCCCAAGCGAGAGCTTGCGTCTTCCTTATTGGGTTTTGTGGGAGTTGACGAAAACGGTCTCTCGGGCCTTGAGCTTGCTTATGAGAAGAAGTTGGCGGGCCAGATGGGACGAATCCGGATACAAAGGGATGGAAGGGGGCGTTCAGTGCACCCTGAAGCAATCCCATTTTTGCCGCCGAAGCGGGGGAGCGACCTTCACATTACGATCGACGAGGTTCTTCAATATATTGTCGAGAAGGAATTGGCCGCCCAAGTATGGAAAGTGGGAGCACGCCGGGGCATAGGCGTCATGGTGGAACCTCGGACGGGGCGCGTCCTGGCAATGGCAGAAGTACCCGGTTTCAATCCGAACATTTACTCTAAATACAACCAAGAAATTTGGCGCCAGGCTGTAGTACAAGAGGTGTATGAGCCGGGGTCGACTTTCAAGCTAATAACGGCGGCTGCTTATTTGGAGGCGGGCGGCAGCCTAAAAAAACTCTTCTTTGCGGAAAACGGCAAATTCCGTATTCCGGGCACTCGTCGCACAATTCGCGATCACAAAAAATTTGGATGGCTCAGTGCCCGCGAAATTATCGTGAAGTCATCAAACATTGGCACTTACAAAATGGCCTTGGAGGTGAAATCGGAAAGGCTCTATAGGACCGCCCGCAGATTCGGATTTGGCCGGCCGACTGGGGTGGGCCTTTCAGGAGAAACGGGTGGAATACTGCGACCCCTGAGGAAGTGGTCGAAGACCTCGCTCTTGGCCGTGGCAATTGGACAGGAAGTGGGAGTGACTCCCATTCAAATGGTCATGGTGGCGGCCGCAATCGCCAATGGGGGCATCATGCCGTCGCCTCATATTGTTGAGGCGGTAGAGCGGAGCGGCCGAATCGGGCGGGTGTCAGATTATTCCCGGGCAATACGTGTCGTTACTCCACGCGTGGCACAACAATTGGCCGCGCTCATGCGGGACGTTGTAACCAGAGGGACAGGGAAACTGGCGGAAGTGAAAGGATATGGAGCGGCCGGTAAGACGGGAACGGCCCAAAAGTTCGATCGCAATTCATTAACGTATAGCCAATCGAAGTTCATCATGTCTTTTCTGGGTTTCGTCCCCTATCAAAATCCACGCTTTGCCCTTCTTGTGATTATTGATGAAGGGAGAAGCGCCGGAGGGGCATGGGGAAGTACAGTGGCCGCTCCAGTTTGGAAACGAATCGCATGGCAATCTCTTCGTTACCTGCGCGTTCCGCCAGAAGGAGCAAAGGTGTTAACCGTTTCTGGCACTTCCCTCTTACCCCGAAAATCCTTTGTCCCGCGGAGGACAGCCCTTCGCGAAAAAGTGCTCAATATTGTGGCAAGCGTTCGCCAGGTGTTGCACGGACGTCCTGTTGTCGAGACGAATCTTTCTAGCCAGAGTCAATGGGGGAGTGCGCCTTGAGCGCAATAGCCATGACGCAGGAACGAACCATTAAGCTGGCAGAATTGGCCCGAGCGGTTCCCGGTTGTCGCGTAATTAAAGCTGGGAACGCTAAGGTGAGCGGAATCGCTTACGACTCGCGCAAAGTATCCGCGGGTGATCTTTTTGTAGCCATACGGGGGTTCGAATCCGACGGTCACGCATATGCTTCCAACGCACTGAAGGCTGGTGGGGTGGCTTTGGCCCTGGAGCGGGAAATTTCTGAAATCCCCGACGAGACGCCCCGGCTATTGGTGCCCGACGGGAGAACTGCCCTGGCCCTCATTTCGGATACCTTCTATGGACATCCTTCGGGCGAATTGGTCCTCGTCGGGGTGACGGGAACAAATGGAAAGACCACAACGACCTATCTTATCGATGCGATTTTTCGTAGAGCAGGATTGAAATCTGGCTTGGTAGGAACGATTCACTGCCGTGTGGGTGACCGGGTATTTGAAGGACCGCGTACCACACCCGAAGCCCCTGATCTCCAGGCTTCGTTGCAGGAAATGTTGGAGGCAGGCGCGAGCCATGCCGTGGTGGAGGTGTCGAGCCATGCGCTTTCTCTGAAGCGGGTTCTGGGTTGCAACTTCAGGGCAGCGGTGTTTACCAATCTTACGCAGGAGCATCTCGACTTTCACGATGACCTGAACAGTTATTTCCTGTCGAAGCGAAGTCTATTCACCGAGAATCCTCATGTCGCTTCCATATTGAATCTCGACGATGAATATGGAAGGCGGATTGCGAGCGACGCAGCCGGCGAGATTTGGGGCTACGGGTCCGGGGAAGATACAATCGTTCGGGCGGAGAATATTTTAATTTCAGCGCAGGAGGTGCAATTTACCCTTCACCATCCTCAAGGACGAATCGAGATCAGGGCCACTCTTCTTGGTCAGCATAACGTAAGCAACATCCTCGCCTCTGCCGCGACGTGCCTGGCTCTCGGCCTTTCGGCGGAGGAGGTTGCCGCCGGCGTTCTTTCCTTGGAGAGCGTTCCTGGGCGATTTGAATGGATTAACGAGGGTCAGCCTTTCCTTGTGGTTGTCGACTATGCGCACACGGAAGATGCCCTTGCCCGTGTGCTTGCACTTGCACGGCCAATAACCCAAGGCAGGCTTATCACCGTGATGGGATGCGGCGGTGACCGTGACAAAAAAAAGCGGCCCCGGATGGGTGCCGCGGCGGTTCGGGCCAGCGATCTGGTCTTTCTGACCTCGGACAATCCCCGGACCGAAGATCCAATGGAAATTCTTCGCGATGTGGAAGAGGGAACCAATCGCGTCTCGGGGGGAAAGGAGCGCTCCCGCACAATCGTGGATCGACGGGAGGCCATCCGGATCGCCGTAGAGGAGGCGAAAGAGGGCGATACGGTTCTAATTGCAGGGAAGGGCCATGAAACTTACCAAATTGTCGGAATTGATCGTATTCCTTTTGACGACCGAGATGAGGCGCGTGAGGCGATTCGTAATCTGGGATTCGGGCGATGAGCGAGGTGGGCGTGGCGGCAGACTTTACTGTGAGGGAGATATTGAGCGCCGTAAAGGGGCGGCTGTGCTGGGGTGAGCCGACGATGGAGGTGGCTGGCGTCAGCACCGACTCGAGAACGATCGGGCCGGGAGAGCTTTTTGTCCCGGTGGCCGGTCCGCATTTTGACGGCCACGACTTTTTGAAAGCGGCGCTAGAGGCGAACGCCGCAGGTGTGCTTGTCCAAGCGGGACGGAAGGTTTCAGAGGAAGAGGACGCCTTCGCCATCGAGGTTTCCGACTCCCTTCGCGCCCTGGGGGATCTCGCACGCTACCACCGATCGGCGTTCGAAATACCTGTGGTCGTTGTGACGGGGAGTAATGGCAAAACCACTACCAAGGAAATGATTGGGGCGATTTTGGCCCAAGGAGGAGAGACCCTGAAATCTGAGGGCAACCTCAACAATCTCGTGGGCCTTCCGCTCCAGATATTCAAAATGGGTCCTGAGCACGAAAAGGCGGTTCTGGAAATGGGAATGAATCAGCCTGGCGAAATTTTTCGGTTGACGGAGATCGCGGCTCCACAGGTAGCGGTTATCACGAATATCGCCCCGGTGCATCTCGAGGGGTTGGGATCGGTAGAGGCTGTTCGCGACGCCAAAGGGGAGGCGCTTGAGGCGATGAGTCGGGGAGGCTGCGCGGTACTGTGCGGAGACGATCCGCATTGCCTCTCTCTTGCACGTCGGTATCAAGATGCGGGAGGAAAAGTAGTCTTGTTCGGGTTTTCTGGCGAATGCGATGTTCGCGCGAAAGATATCAAGATCTCCGCGCGAGAAGGAATAAATTTTATTATTCAGATGAACGATCAAGAGAGAAAAATAACCCTTTCGGCTGTAGGGCGACATAACGTGTTAAACGCATTGGCCGCCTCCTCCTCCTCCTCACTCCTTGGATGTTCATTGGATGAGGTGATTCGGGGATTGGCCTGCGCCACAGTTCCGCGTATGCGTCTTGAGATCGAGGATATCCCTGCGAAACGGCGATGCTACCTCCTGAATGACGCATATAACGCGAATCCCGTCTCCGTCCATCTTGCTCTCGAAACCGCTGCCGAGTTGAAAGGACCAGGTCGATTGTTCGGGGTGCTCGGGGATATGAAGGAGCTCGGAGCGTTCGCGGAATCAGCGCACCGAGAGGTCGGGCGGGCGGCGGCCTCAGTCAAGGCGGGTGTGGATTTCTTCGTTGGCGTGGGGCCCCTCATGGCCTTAGCCGCGGAGGCGGCGCGCAAGGCGGGAATGCCGAAAGAGAAAGTGCGCCATTTCAACAATCCAGAGGATGCTGGTGTGTGGGTCGCGGAACAGCTTCGGCTTGGCGATTGGGTTTTGGTCAAAGGATCTCGCTCTATGCAGATGGAGCGCACCATTGAGGCGTTGCGGGGCTGATGCTTTACTCCCTTCTCGTTGAATTGAGCATCGAGCTTTCGGCGTTGAACGTTTTCCGGTTCATTACCTTCCGGACTGCAGTGGCGACGCTCACCGCCTTGACCCTAAGCCTCCTCCTGGGGCCGGCCCTGATCCGTGCCCTGGGGCGCCTCCAAATTGGAGAAAAAATTCGGGACGACGGGCCCCGCAACCATATCGCGAAGCAGGGAACCCCGACCATGGGCGGCTTGCTCATTTTATTCTCCGTTGTTCTCCCGGTCCTATTATGGAATGACCTCAGCAATGGTTTCGTCTGGCTCACCCTGTTTGTTCTTATCGGGTTCGGCATTATCGGATTCGTGGACGATTACAAGAAGGTGATTCTAAAGGACAAAAAAGGGATCAAGCCGTCCCACAAATTTCTCGTACAGATTGCTATCGGACTTGCGGCCGGTTACGCGCTCTTCAGCGGAATGGTTAACGATCAATTCAGGCCCGTTGTTATGTTCCCTTTTTCCAAGAATCTTCAGCCAGACATTGGGGCTTGGTTCATTCCATTTGCGGCGCTCGTCATCGTGGGGACGAGCAATGCCGTCAATCTCACCGACGGCCTTGATGGGCTGGCCATCGGCCCCTTCATGGTGGCCGTGGGAGCATACTTGGTCTTCAGCTACGTGGCCGGCCATGCGGAAATCTCGAAGTACCTTCTCATTCTTCCCGTCAGAGGCGGAGGGGAGTTGGCAATTTTGTGCGGCGCCATGTTCGGCGCGGGGATGGGCTTCCTCTGGTTCAATGCCTATCCGGCCCAAGTTTTCATGGGGGATGTGGGAGCGCTTCCTCTTGGGGCGGCTCTCGCAACCGTGGCGCTTTCGATCAAACAGGAGCTTCTTCTTTTTCTCGTTGGCGGGCTCTTTGTCATCGAAACGCTCTCCGTCATCATCCAGGTGGCTTCTTTCAAGATGACCGGCAGGCGGATCTTCCGGATGGCGCCGCTACATCACCATTATGAAGAAAAGGGCTGGTCAGAGCCCAAGGTGACGGTACGGTTTTGGATTATTGCTGTGGTGCTCGCCCTGCTTAGCCTCAGCACTTTGAAGCTGAGATGAGGACATTGGCGATGGGCGCATTGGATGCGTCGTGGGTGGAGGACCTCCCCTCGCGACGAGTATTGGTCATGGGATTGGCCCGCACAGGGCGGGCGGTTGCGGCCGCCCTGGTTCGACGGGGTGCCACCGTTGTCGGAACGGACCTGACCGAGCCTGCCGGGCTTGCGGAGGAGATTCCGCCTGAAGTGGCGCTCGAACTCGGAGGCCACAAAGAGGAAATATTTCGTCATTCCGACCTTCTAATCGTAAGCCCTGGGATTCCGGCGACGAACCGGTATATTGCGATCGCCCTTGCGTCGGGCGCCGAGGTGATCACCGAGATCGAACTCGCATACCGGCTTTCTGCTGCGCCGATAATTGCAGTCACAGGTACGAACGGGAAGACCACAACAACCGCCATGTTGGGAGAAGTTCTGGAGGAGGCTGGTTTCCGAGCCCCGGTGGGCGGAAACATCGGGAATCCCCTCATTTCGCTGGTGGAAAACGATGGTGAGAGCGCCGATTTCCTGGTGAGCGAGGTGAGCAGTTTTCAACTCGAATGGGCCCCCACCCTACGGCCCAAGGTAGCGGTTATCACGAATGTCACCCCGGATCACCTTGATCGGCACCCCGACCTGGAAGATTACGTTGCCCTCAAGGCAAAAATCCTTGCAAACCAAAAGAGGGGAGACGCCAAGGTGTTGAACGCGGACGATCCCCTCACGGCGCGCTATCTGACCAGCGGTGCCCAAACGGCATTTGCCTTTAGTCGAAGGCTCGCCCCCGAACGTGGCACGTTTGTCGAAGGGGGGGAGGTTTTTTTCGTGGATGATGGTTGTCGGAATCGGATTTGCGCGGTGGCGGACCTTTCGGTGAAAGGGGTTCACAACCTTGAAAATTTTCTCGCTGCCTGTGCGGCGGCCCACTGCCTCGGTGTAACCCCGAAGGCCATGGAACGCTTGGCCCGCCGCTTCCGCGGCCTTCCCCACCGGATGGAAACGGTAGGACGAATACGTGGGGTCCAATGGGTAAACGATTCAAAGGGGACCAATGTGGGGGCGACCTCCAGGAGTCTTGAGAGCATAGAGGGAAGGGTGCTCCTCATCGCCGGGGGAACTGACAAAGGAAGTGATCTTTCCCCCCTGGCCGAACCGGTGAAAGAGCGCGTGCGGAGGATGTACCTCATCGGAGATGCAGCGGAACGTTTTGCTCGCTTCTTCGAGGGACTCGTTCCCCTCGAGCGCGCGGGAAGACTGGAGGTGGCAATACGCCGGTGCGCCGATGAAGCCAAAGAAGGGGAGACGGTCCTCCTTTCGCCGGCTTGTTCAAGTTTCGATCAATTCCGCGACTATGAGCACCGGGGAGACGTATTCCGTGGAGCGGTTCGGGCCCTAGAGAAAGAGGAGATTCCATGCTGAAGTGGCGCGATATTGATCCCGTCATATTCTTTTGCGCGGTGGGCCTGAGCGCTTTCGGGATGGTGATGGTTTACAGCGCGAGTAATATTCTCGCCCTGGACCGTTATAACGATTCCCTCTACTTTGTGAAGCGTCACGTCCTGTGGATGCTAATCGGTTTCGCTGTTTTGCTATTTTTCACGAAGTTGGATTCCCGCATTCTTTCCAATCTGGCCTATCCGGCTCTCGTCATTTCAATCGTCGCTCTCGCGCTTGTTTTTGTCCCGGGAATCGGGCGGCCGGCCGGTGGGGCCCGTCGCTGGGTGTCGTTTGGCCCTTTATCCTTCCAGCCGGCTGAGGTGGCGAAACTGGGTCTCGTACTGTTCCTCGCGCATTTTCTTACGGTAAAGGGAGAGCGCCTCTCGAATTTTAAATACGGGTTTCTTCCGCCCATCCTGCTGACGGGTTTCGTTCTTTCCCTCATCCTCATTCAACCTGATCTGGGAACGGCTATGCTCATTGCGGCCACGGCAGGGATGCTCTTCTTTCTCGCTGGGGCGAAATGGGTTCACCTTGCAGGTTTCGCCATGACATGCGTGCCGATCATGTATTGGATGGTGTTTTCTACGCCCTGGCGCCAGAAGCGTGTGCTGGCGTTCCTTCATCCCTTCGATGAAGCGAGGGGAGCCGGATATCAGCTCATCCAGTCTCTACTGGCTCTGGGGCGCGGGGGGGTTGTGGGCCTCGGGCTGGGAGAGGGGAAGCAAAAGCTCTTTTATCTCCCCGAGCCGCACACGGATTTCATCTACGCCGTAGTGGGGGAAGAACTCGGACTCATCGGAGCCCTCGCGGTGGGGGCGGTATTTTTTATCATTCTCAGCCGAGGCCTCGTGATCGCTCACCGCTGCAAAGATCCATTTGGCGCGCTATTGGCCGCCGGCGTTACATTGCTCGTTGTCATTCAGGGACTACTCAACATGGCGGTGGCGACGGGCCTCGTCCCAACGACGGGATTGCCCCTCCCCTTGGTCAGCCTGGGCGGGACTTCCATAGTCGTTACACTCGCCGCCATCGGCATGCTCCTTTCAGTAGCTTCAAAGAGCGGGGCCCACGCTGAAGAAACTGCATCTACCCCCATGGATGCTGCTTTTGGCACACCGGGAGGCCGGATCAAGAAGTTCGGTTGGAGGGGGAAATAATGCGTCTTCTCATTGCGGGGGGGGGGACAGGAGGCCATCTCTACCCGGGGATCGCAGTGGCGAAATCTTGGATGGGAGAAGGGGAAGACTTTCAGGTTCTCTTTGTCGGCACGGCACGGGGAATCGAAGCAAAAGTCTTGCCAAAGGAGGGTCTTCCTCTGGAAATAATATCGGCGGGCGGCATCATGCGGCGATCCTTTTTGCAGAAAATTCCAGCTTTCGCGAAACTTTTTTGGGGTCTTGTTCAATCGCTTCGGGTAGTTGGCCGGTTCCGGCCCCATGTAGTTTTGGGAGTGGGGGGATATGCGAGCGCTCCTGCGGTTGTAGCGGCTTGGATGCTCAGGCGGCCCGTCGTTTTGTTGGAACAAAACGTAGTGCCGGGGCTAACCAACCGATTTCTTTCCCGGCTGGCCCGTCGTGTGGCGGTGGCCCTTCCCGGGGCGGCGGGTTATTTCCAGAGCGAAAAGGTGGTCGAGACGGGGCTGCCGTTACGGGTCGAATTCGCGGTCCCCTTTGAGCGGGACGCCTCCTCCTGGGAGGGGCAACTTCGGATCCTCGTGTTCGGAGGAAGCCAAGGAGCAGAGGCGATCAACCGGACCGTCGTGGAAGCCCTGTCCCTCCTCGGTGAAGCATTGAAAGAGATGAAGTTCGTTCACCAAACGGGGGAGGCCGACCTCGAGTTGGTACGCACGGCCTACGCCAGAGTGAACGCCAAGGCTGAGGTAGAGCCTTATTTGTTCGACATGCCCGCACGCTACCGGTGGGCGCACCTCGCTGTGGCGCGCGCTGGGGCGATGACAGTCGGCGAACTGACCGCGGCCGGCTTGCCGGCGATACTAATTCCGCTTCCCTCCGCCATCCACGGACATCAACAGGCCAACGCCCGCCTCCTCGAGGATGGGGAATGTGCCTGGGTGATTTCCCAGAACGATCTCACCGGCGAAATTCTCGCGGACTTATGGCGCAAGGCGCAGCGGGACCGCTCGGTTCTGGCCAAAATGTCTCTCCATTCTCATCGTCTTGCGCGGGTGAATTCTTCGAAAACCGTCGTGACGCTCTGCCGGCAGATGGCACGGGCGGCATGACAGGAGCCTGGGCAAAAAAATGATGGCGCAGACTACCGAATCCCATCCGATGCAGCGCCACTCCCGGCGGATCCATTTCGTCGGAATTGGCGGGACAGGAATGTGCGGAATCGCCGAAGTTCTATTGAACCTCGGATACGAGGTGAGCGGATCGGACATTTCCCAGAGCGAGGTCATCTTCCGCCTTCGGGGGCTTGGGGCACGTGTGACCCTGGGACACAAGGCGGAAAACGTCAAGGACGTTGACGTCGTGGTCTACAGTTCGGCGGTAACGAAGGAGAACGTCGAAGTGTCAGCGGCGCTTCGCCGGAAAATTCCGGTCATCCGCCGGGCCGAAATGCTCGCCGAACTCATGCGGATGAAATACAGCATAGCGGTGGCAGGCACCCACGGGAAGACAACCACCACCTCCCTCATCGGAGCGATCCTCGCTACCGCCGGACTTGATCCGACAGTCGTAGTAGGCGGGCAGATCAACGCTTTTGGCGCGAACGCCCGGCTGGGGACAGGCGAGTATTTGGTGGCGGAAGCGGACGAGAGCGACGGCACGTTTCTGCATTTATCACCCACTATCGCCATCGTGACAAACATAGACGACGAGCACCTTGACTTCTACTCCGATCTCGCAGCCATCAAGGCCGCCTTCCTGGAATTTGTGAACCAGGTGCCTTTCTACGGCTTCTCGGTGCTTTGCCTGGATCATCCGACTGTCCAGGAGGTGGTTCCAGGTGTAGAGAAGCGTTTCTTCACTTACGGGTTTGGCGGGCAGGCGGATTTCATTGGAGAAGATTTCCGCTACGAGGGTGAAGAGATTGTGTTCATGGTCCGGCGCAGAGAGGTGAGGATGGGGGAGCTCCGCCTCCGGATGCCCGGCCGCCACAACGCTTACAACTCATTGGCCGCCGCGGCGGTGGCCAATGAGCTCGATGTTCCTTTCGAAGCGATCCAGACCGGCCTGCGGAAATTCCAAGGAATCAGCCGGCGGTTTGAGCGCGTGGGGGAGGTTGGGGACGTCCTCGTGGTTGATGACTACGGCCATCATCCGGAGGAGATTCGCGCCACCCTGCGGGCCGCACGCGAGGCGCATCCAGACCGGAGATTGATCGTGGTGTTTCAGCCGCATCGGTACACGAGAACATCTTACCTCGGCGAAGCGTTTCACACTTCCTTTTACGATTCCGATGTTCTCCTTGTCGCACCGATATACGCGGCCGGCGAAAACCCCATCGAAGGGATCGACTCTTCGAATATCGCCGAAGGGGTCCAGGCTCACGGGCACAAGTGCTGCGAAGAAGTGGATGGTCTTGAGGAGGCGGTCAAACGCTTGATTGAGATCGTGGCCCCGGGCGATCTGGTTCTCACGCTGGGGGCGGGATCCGTTTGGAAAGTGGGCCAGTGGTTCATCGAACAAATGACAGGCAACCAAAAGCGGGCGGGGAACGCCGGATGAGAGTAGCAGATTTGGAGGAGACGATGGTGTCTGAAATACAAGAGAGGCTCAAAGGGGTTGCCTGCGAGATCCGTTTCGGCGAGCCCCTGGCGCCCTACATCACTTTCCAGATCGGAGGCCCCGCCGATGCTATCGCCTTTCCGAAAAGTGAAACGGAAATGGTGGAACTTATTGAACGCGCGCGGATGAATGGCCTTCCGGTCACCGTGCTGGGCGGTGGAGCGAATCTTCTTGTAGGAGACGGCGGTGTGCGCGGGTTGGTCGTCACGCTTTCCCATGGCTTCCGCCAGCTTGAGCTGTCGGAGGGTGAGCCGAGCGAAGGGGAGGCCCTTCTGGAGGCTGGCGCGGGGGTGAAGATCCCCGCCCTTGTCCGCTATGCCGCCCACCGCGGTTTGATTGGATTGGAGTGCCTGACAGGGGTGCCGGGAACGGTGGGGGGTGCGCTGGCCATGAACGCCGGTACAGCGGAACGGTACCTGCAAGATGCGGTGGAGAGTATCCGGTGGATTCGCATATCGAACGGGCCTGTCGAGAGTCTTGCTTCGGAGGCGCTTGGGTTTGGCTACCGGCAGACCGTGTTTCCCGAGCCGGGGATTGTGGTTGAAGTGCGGTTTCGGCTTCGCATGGGGGAACCGGCTGCTCTGCTTTCATCCCTTCGGGAGGATGCCACGCTTCGGCGTGAACGGCAGCCCTCGGGATTCCCGTGCGCGGGATCGATTTTCCGAAACCCCCCGGGAGACCGGGCGGGGCGCCTCATCGAAACGGCGGGCATGAAGGGCCGCCGCGTGGGAGGAGTTGAGGTGAGCCATGCCCATGCGAATTTTTTCGTGAACCGGGGCGGTGCGACCGCCTCGGATGCGATGTCCCTGGTTGAAGAGGTGCAAGGAGCGGTCCGCGAGCGTTACGGGGTGGAGCTTGTGTTGGAGCTAAAAAAAATCGGCGAGGACGCGACGTGAACCGGTTACCGGCGGGAAGTAGATCCTGGATTCGAACTGCGATCGGCCTTCTTGCGATGGCGGAAGTCCTCCTTTTGGGGGGGCACGCACTTCGCTGGGCGTGGTCGAGTCCGCATTTCTTGGTGCGGGAAGTAGTTTTTGATGGCCATCGGACGGTTGATCTGCAAACCCTCATGCGCATGGCCGGCTTGAAGCCGGGAATAAACCTTTTTGAGGTGGATCTCGAGGCCGTTCGAGGGCGGGTGGAGATGCACCCCATGATCCGGAAGGCAAATGTGCGAAGGCAACCGCCCCAAGGCGTGTACGTCCAGATCGAAGAAAGGTTGCCGGTCGCCCTTTTGCAGAGCGGAGATCCCATTGGGGTGGACCGCGAAGGAGTGGTTCTCGGCCGGCTTCACTCAAAACCCTCCACATGCTTGCCGCTTTTAGAAGGGCTGGACCCGGAGGAAATGCGTCCAGGCGAAACCCTTCGAGACCCCGGCTTCCGGTTGACCCTTGAAACGGCCATGCGTTTCGCGCGGGTGCCGCTTCTTCGAGAAAGCTGTTTTTCGGCAAGGCGGCGAAAGGACGGGATAATCTTGTTGCGCGTACCGGACGGCAGGTTGGAGTTGCTCGTGGGCGAAGAGGGGATGGAGCGTCAAATCGAACGATTCCGCGCGGTAGCAAATCAAATTTTCGGAAGATTAAAGGACGGCACCACTGACCGCCTCGAACTTAATCTCATGTTTCCAGGCCGAATCATCGTTCGGTCCCTGGATAAGGATGGAGGATCAAATGGATGAGTAGACGGGCGGAGGTGTTGGTGGGCCTCGACATCGGCACTTCGAAAATATGCGTCATCGTGGCAGAAGCGAACGAGGACGGCTCGCTTGAAATCGTCGGACTCGGGAAACATCCATCAAAAGGCCTCAATCGCGGTGCGGTTGTCAATATTGATCAGACGGTCGAATCCATTCGCACGGCGGTGGAGGAGGCAGAGTTCATTAGTGGAATGCCCATTCGCAGCGCCCTCGTCGGTATCGCAGGAGGGCACATTCGAAGTTTCAACAGCAACGGCATCGTCGCGATCAAGAACAAGGTGGTCAGCCAGGATGACATCAACCGGGTAATCGAGTCCGCCCGGGCGGTAACGATGCCGACGGATCACCAGATTATTCACGTTCTGCCGCAGGAGTACCTCGTCGATGATCAGGAGGGTATCACCGAACCCATCGGCATGGCGGGCGTCCGCCTCGAGTGCAAGGTGCACGTCGTAACGGGTGTGATCCCCGCCATTCAAAACGTCACGCGAAGTGCCGAACGGGCGGGCCTTATGGTGGAGCGCCTTGTCCTCCAGCCGTTAGCCTCCTCCATGGCGGCTCTAACGGACGATGAGCGTGATCTCGGAGTGGCCATTGTGGACATCGGGAGCGGGACAGCCGATATCGCTGTTATCAGTGCCTGCTCCCTCCGTTATTCCGCCATTGTTCCCCTGGGTGGAAACCATATCACGCGGGACATCGCCATCGGACTGCGGACTCCCGACTACCAGGCTGAACGGATAAAAATGGAATACGGCTTCGCCCTGGCTTCTATGCTGAATCACGACGAGGAAATCGAAGTTCCCAGCGTGGGGGGTAGACCTCCGCGCTTTTTGAGCCGGCAGATGCTCGCCGAAATAATAGAGCCGCGTATGGAGGAAATCTTGGTTTTGATCCGCCGGGAGATTCAAAAGAGTGGGATGGAGGATCTCCTTCCCGCCGGAGTTGTGCTCACCGGCGGGGCGAGTATTTTGGGCGGAACACTCGATCTGGCAGAGCGCGTGCTCGAGCTCCCCGTCCGGCAGGGCATGCCCAGCGGTATCGGCGGTCTCGTTGACATGGTGAACGGCCCGATGTTCTCAACCGGCGTCGGGCTCATCTTTTACGGAATGCAGTCCGGCGTACGTGGAAGGCGCAGCTGGATTGCGGCAAACGGCGGCAACGGTTCGCTGAAGTACACCACGGAAAAAATCAGGAATGTGCTCGCGGGCATTTTCAAATGATAACAAATTCGTCCAAACCTCTGAAATGGGGAAAGGGGAGGGAAGATGAGCAGAATGATGTTTGAGCTGGTGGAAGAAACTGCCTGCCGTGCCAAGATCGCGGTCATCGGCGTGGGAGGTGCTGGCGGAAACGCGGCGGACACGATGATCGCTTCAGGAATGGACGGCGTCCAATTCGTCGCTGCGAACACCGACGCGCAGGTTCTCGAAAAATCGCTCGCACCGGAAAAGCTCCAACTCGGCGCCGAGCTCACAGGAGGACTCGGCGCAGGAGGGAACCCCGAGATCGGCCGGAAGGCGGCGCTTGAGGACACCGAGCGCATCGCTTCCCTGATCGAAGGCCTCGACATGCTCTTTGTTACAGCCGGGATGGGCGGCGGAACGGGGACCGGTGCGGCGCCCGTCATCGCCCGAGTGGCGAAGGAGGCGGGCGTTCTCACTGTGGGAGTGGTCACCAAACCTTTTACATTCGAAGGCCGAAAACGGCTCGCTCAGGCAGAGGCTGGCATTGATGACCTGCGTGATGCGGTGAACACCCTTATTACCATCCCCAACCAACGGCTTTTGGGGATGGTCGAAAGGACGACCACAATCCTCGAAGCGTTTCAAAAAGCAAACGATGTCCTTCTCCAGGCGTGCCGGGGAATCGCTACTCTAATCACTACCCCGGGCCTCATCAACCTCGATTTCGCTGACGTTCGTACTGTCATGCGAGACATGGGCGGGATGGCGCTGATGGGGAGCGGTGTCGGCGCGGGTGAAAATCGGGCCGTCACGGCGGCCCAAAACGCGATCAGCAGTCCTCTTTTAGAAGAGGGAACCATACAAGGTGCCCGCGGGGTCCTCATCAACATATCGGGCGGAAGTGACCTTTCATTATATGAAGTTAGCGAGGCGTCTTCTCTCGTCCAGGAGTCGGCCCATGAGGACGCAAACATTATTTTCGGCTCCGTGATCGATCCCTCCATGCAGGACAAAGTCCGTGTAACTGTCATCGCTACGGGTTTCGGTCAGGAAAAACTCAAAGCCGTCGCCCCTCCCGTCGAATCCGAGGCGACAGGTACGGACGGCAAGAACCTCGCAGTCCCTGCCTACGTCCGAATAAAAAACGCCAAGAAGGAAGGGACCTTGAGCTACCAGATGGAAGAGGAAGATCTGGACATTCCCACGTTCCTTCGGAAGCAAGCGGATTGATCCCCCGCGATTCCGCCGGGAGAAGGACTCCTTCCTTCCCCCGGCGGGTCGTATCCCCACGACCGAGCCGGGGGGGGGATCGTGCCCCCCCGGCCCCTCTCCCCCGCGATTTGGATTTGTTGAAAAGAGCTGCCCCGGAATTTATAATGATGATCTTCTACAGAGGGAGGATGACTTGTATCTAATTGATTCTTATTCTGTTAATGGAATCGACTTCCTGAAATCCTCCCTCCTGGATTCTCTTGATTTCGTGGGCCACGCATTCAGCACCCGGCGGGGCGGGGTGAGTGAGGGACGGTTCGGCTCGCTGAATCTGGGGGATGCGAAAGGTGAAGATCCGGAAAGGGTAAAAGAAAACCGGAAGCGTTTTTTCGGGGCGGCGGACATCGAGGGTTTCCGTATTGCCGAAGCGCGACAGGTCCACGGGGCAGAAATCGTGGAGGTGAACGCTTGTCATAACGGAACCAAACCGCGCGCCGATGCCTTGATGACGAACGTTCCCGGAATCCTCGTTGAGGTACAAACTGCCGACTGCATTCCTGTTCTCATCGCGGATCGGAAGCAACACGCGGTGGCGGTGGTACATGCGGGTAGGCGGGGAACCGCTGCGGGGATCCTGATCGAAGTAGTTCGGAAGTTGAAAGAGCGGTACGGCAGCGAGCCGCCGGATCTCCTCGCCGCTCTTGGGCCAGGAATTTCAGGGTCCTGCTACGAAGTGGGAGAGGAGTGCCTGCCTCCGTTTCAGGAGAGGTTTGCGGACTGGCGGATGTTTTGCGCTCCCCATAAGGGGGGAAAGTGGCTGCTCGATCTTCCCGGCGCCATCCGGCGGCAGATTATCGCCGCGGGTGTTCCCGCCAAACAGGTGGGGTTGCCGGGGCCTTGCACGTTTACGGAAAATTCACGTTTCTATTCCTACCGCCGGGATGGTCCCCCAACGGGCCGGCTTATGGCCGCCATCGCGATACGATGAGGTGGGCCACCGGGACAAGCGGCGGTATATTGTCCTCATGGGTTCCATTCGGGAAAATTTAAAAGAAGTCCGGGCCCGCATCGCCGCAGCGGCGGAGAGGGCGGGCCGCGCGGACGAAGAGGTGCGCCTCGTGGCCGTGAGCAAGACCCGTCCGCCGGATCGTCTCGCCGACGCGATACTGTCGGGCGTCGAGATCCTCGGGGAAAACCGCGTTCAGGAGGCGAGGGAGAAAAGGGCCAAGATGGATCCGGAATTGGCGGGCAGAGCGCGTTGGCATCTTGTCGGCTCCCTTCAGAAAAACAAGGCGCGCCTGGTGCCTGGCCTTTTCGATACGGTCGAGTCGGTTGATTCCCTCGCCTTGGCCCAGGAGTTGGCGCGCAGGGTGGAAGGAAGCGGAGCGGTACCTCTAGAGATATTCGTCCAGGTGAACACGGGCGAAGAAGGGCAAAAGGGAGGCGTGGCGCCGGGAGAAGTGCAGAATCTGCTCAAGGAAACAACCCGCCTTTCCGCCCTCAAGGCGGTCGGTCTGATGTGCCTTCCCCCCTTCGAGGACAATCCAGAGAAAAGTCGCGCACATTTCCGGCTTCTTCGAAGACTTCGCGACGAGGCGCTGGGAGCGGGTCTCGAGACGGTGACGGAGCTTTCCATGGGGATGTCCGCCGACTATGAGGTAGCCATCGAGGAAGGAGCCACTTTTGTGCGCATCGGAACGGCGATTTTCGGCGAGCGTTCCCCAGGCTTGGCTTAAAGAAAATTCCTTTCAGGCTTGGGCGGATGGCTGGATTTGTGTTGGCACGTCAAATTCAGTAGGGTGAAAAAGTTCGGAAACACAGTGCAATTTATCGGATGGGGCAAAATGTTTGACAATCGAATCGCCTTGATCGGCGGAGGGAATATGGGGGAGGCACTCGCCGCCGGCATGGTGAAGGCCCAGTTCACGCGCCGGGAGAATATTCTCGTAGCGGAGCCCGTCCCCGAACGCCGGGAGTACCTGAGAAAAACCCACGGTTTGGAAGTGATTGAGGATGGGAAGACCGCGGTTTCCCGGGCGGAAGTCATTCTGTTCGCGGTGAAGCCCCAGGTTATCGATCATGTCATCTTTCAAATGGCCGATGCGGTCAAGGACGCGCACCTGCTAATCTCCATTATCGCAGGTATGCCGACGAAACGCTTCGTCGGTGGTTTTGGCGCGGGCACACGCATCATTCGCGTCATGCCGAATACGCCCGCTCTTGTGGGAGCGGGGGCGGCGGGCCTCTGTAAGGGAGGGGCCGCGAGTGAGGCGGATCTGGACCTCGCTAAGCGGATCCTCGAATCGGTGGGGCGGGTGGTCGAGGTGCCCGAGGCGCTCATGGACGCGGTGACGGGTCTTTCCGGCAGCGGGCCCGCTTACGTGTTTCAGTTCATCGAGGCGCTCGCGGATGGGGGGGTTCGGGTGGGTCTCCCCCGGGACCAGGCGATTCTCCTTGCCGCTCAGACGGTTTTGGGTTCCGCCAAGATGCTTCTCGAAACGGGAAAGCACCCGGGGGTTCTCAAAGATATGGTGACCTCCCCGGGTGGGACGACCATCGCCGGTCTCCACGCCTTAGAAAAGGAAGGCCTGCGTGCCGCTGTCATGGCCGCCGTGATGGCCGCCACCAAGCGAAGCGAAGAGTTGGGGAAAGGCTGAGCCGATTCAATTTTATTTTAGCGAGAGGGGCATATTGTGTTTGTGGCTGGGAATTTCATCAACGGTGTAGCAACGGTACTAAATATTGTCCTGAATATTTATTTGTTTGTTATCATCGCCCGTGCGCTTATCTCCTGGGTGAGTCCGGATCCCTACAATCCGATCGTTCAGATTCTCTACCGCCTCACCGAGCCGGTGCTTGCTCCGATCCGTTACCGGATGCCTGATATGGGCGGGATCGATATCAGCCCCATCGTCGTCATGCTGGCAATCACTTTATTACAGAGTTTTCTCGTTGCAAGCCTTCATGACATCGCGAGGGTCATGCGGTGAGTGGCGGGGCAGCATGATCGCCTCCCGGCGCGAGTTAGGCGGCTTGAGTTTTGAAGTGACCGTGAAGCCGCGCGCTTCACGGGTAGGGGTAGAGGGAAGCCGGGAGGATGGCCTGCTCCTCCGGTTGTCGGCCCCTCCGGTCGGAGGAGAGGCGAATAAGCAGTGCATTGAAGTGTTGGCGAAAGCCCTCGGGGTTCCCAAAAGTGCCGTTGCCATCGTCTCGGGGTTGCGCTCCCGCCGGAAGCGCGTTTACGTCAACCACGGTGACGTCTCTCACCTTGAAGCGGTGCTTTCCTCGCTTGAGAGCGGATGAGTAAATTGACGCCCGGCGGGAATTTTCACACCCTCGAATACCGCGAGGGAGCGCTTCGCCTTATCGATCAGCGCCGTCTGCCTACCGAAGAGACCTATGTCGACTGCCGCACAGAGGAAGAAGTGGCCGATGCCATCCGGACCATGATCGTCCGCGGCGCGCCCGCCATCGGAGTGGCTGCGGCCTACGGCATGGCGATCGCGGCCGGAAGGCGGCCGGCATCGCCGCTGGAAGAAATGAAAGCGACTCTCGATGAGGCGGCCGATCTGCTTGCGGGAACCCGTCCGACGGCGGTGAACCTTTTTTGGGTTCTCGAGCGGATGCGGGCGGCGGTCCGGGAGAGCGACGCCCCCGACGGGAGAACTCTCGCCGCGGAGCTTCTGGCCCTCGCCGAAGAGATGCACAAGGAGGACGTGGAGGTTTGCCGGCGGATCGGCGACATTGGCGCGGCGCTTTTTTCCGGAAAAACGAACGTTCTCACCCATTGCAACGCGGGGGCGCTCGCAACGGCGGGCTACGGGACTGCATGCGGTGTCATCCGCAGCGGCTACCGGGATGGGAAGGTGAGTCAGGTTTTCGTGGACGAAACCCGGCCCTTCCTCCAGGGAGCGCGGCTCACCGCATGGGAGCTGATCCGGGACGGCATCCCCGTCACCTTAATTACGGATAATATGGCGGCCTATTGCATGAAGCTCGGCCGGGTGGATGCGGTGGTGGTCGGTGCGGACCGTGTGGCGGCGAACGGCGATGTGGCGAACAAGATCGGAACCTACGGCCTCGCCATCCTGGCGAAGGAGCACAGGATTCCTTTTTACGTTGCCGCCCCGGTAAGCACGCTCGACTTTCGGACCGCCTCGGGCGATGACATCCCCATCGAGGAAAGGCCGGAGGAAGAGGTGCGCACGTACGGGGGCCGAAAGGTGGCGCCCGACGAAGTTAGTGTCTTCAATCCCGCCTTCGATGTGACGCCCGCCCGTTTGGTGGATGCCCTCATTACAGAGGCGGGCGTGGTTTGCCTCTCAAAAGGGGAGCGCTTGGGTTCGCTTCTGAAGGAGGATGGGGCTGGAAAATGAAGGGCCCGGCGGAATGAGGCCATGAGGAAAGGGGCGATTTCCCCTTTTTCCGGAAGGTTGACTTGCCCCGGGGGGCGGGATATAAACCCCTCGTTTTCCTGCCGTTTGGCGGGTTTTCCATCGGGGCTGTAGCGAAGCTGGTTATCGCGCTGGCCTGTCAAGCCAGAGATCGCGGGTTCGAGTCCCGTCAGCCCCGCCAAGAAATTTATCGAAAATCCCTGGGCTCGTTTCCGAAATCCAATGCGAAATTTTGCGGAATGGTGAGATCCCGGCCGGAACGGCGGCCGGGAAGGAGCTGCACGTTCCGTTAATGGTTTCCCTTAATGCCTTTGCCACGCGGTTGTGGAAATCATGCCCGTGCCTGGATTCCCGCTATGCCCTCCTCGCGAAAGGGATTACGCGGGGGATTTGTTTGTTGATCATGATGATATTTAAATTTGGTCTCGATCCGGATAAGTCCGCGTTTTCCATGGGCCCGGGAATTGTATCAGTCCTCCCTTTTGCCCAAGGAGGAGGGGATGGGTGTATCCGCCATGACTAGGCTCGCCTGGGCGAGTGCGCTTCTCATCGGTATTTTCGCGGCTTCCGAGGCCCGGGCGGCGGAGATCGCAATCTCCTGCGGCGCCGTCGGGCAGGAATTGCGGATGTGCCGTACCGCGGCGGAGGCTTGGGCGAAAAAAACGGGCCATACGGTCGAGATCATCTCAACCCCGAATGAGAGCAACCAGCGCCTCGCGCTTTATCAGCAGTTGCTCGCGGCAGGCTCGCCGGATATCGATGTCTTCCAAATCGACGTCATCTGGCCCGGAATCCTGGGCCGGCACTTTGTTGACCTGAGCGGCCGCGTACCGCCGGAAATTTTCGATGCGCATTTTGCGACCATCGTGAAGAACAATACGGTGGGCGGGCGAATCGTCGCGATGCCCTGGTTCATCGACGCCGGTCTCCTCTATTACCGAAAGGATTTACTTGAAAAATACGGGGAGGCGGTTCCGAATACCTGGGACGAGATGACCCGGACCGCCAAGCGCATCCAGGATGCGGAGCGGGCCGCCGGGAACGACAAGATGTGGGGTTTCGTCTTCCAGGGCCGGGCGTATGAGGGATTGACCTGCGACGCCCTTGAATGGGTGCATTCCTACGGGGGCGGAACCATCGTCGAACTGGATGGTTCGATTAGCGTTCACAATCCCAAGGCCGTGGCTGCGCTCCAGCGCGCCGCATCGTGGATCGGCACCATTACCCCAAAAGGGGTTCTCAATTACGCTGAGGAAGAGGCCCGCGGCGTTTTCCAATCCGGAAACGCCGTGTTCATGCGAAACTGGCCATACGCCTGGTCGCTCGGAAACGCGCCGGAAAGTCCTGTGGCCGGCAAGATCGGCACCAGCGCCTTGCCGAAGGGGCCGAATGGAGAGCACAGGGGCACGCTCGGCGGCTGGCAGCTCGCCGTCTCCAAATATTCCAAAAATCCCAAAATCGCGGTGGATCTTGTACTGTATCTAACGAGTTCACAAGAGCAGAGGCGCCGCGCGATCGAGGCTTCCTTCAATCCGACGCGGAAAGCTCTTTATGAAGATCCTGAGGTGATCAAGGCGAATCCGTTTTTCCTCACCCTGCGCGAAGTTTTCACAAATGCGGTTCCCCGCCCCTCCCGCATCACCGGCGTCAGGTACAATCGGGTGAGCACCGCATTCTGGAACGCCGTGCACGCTGCCCTCTCGGGAGAGGCGGATGCGGAAAGCACGCTCAAGACGCTCTCCCGTAGGCTTGCAAGGATTCGCAGGGGAAAAAAGTGGTAGGAATTGAGCTGAACGATTCGGGAATCGTTCACTGAGCGGAGTACGCCACCTGAATGTGAACGAATACCCCAATCGGACTGATGGGAGGCAGAGAAAATGCCGCCGGAAGGGAGGTCCGAGCTCACCCGTCTCCGTCATCGCACCGCTTGGCTTTATCTCGGCCCCACGCTAATCGTTTTGGCGGTGGCCGGGGCCTGGCCTCTCGCCCGCACGGTATGGTTCAGTTTCACGGATGCTACGCTGGGGAGCCCGCAGGCGCCCGAATATGTTGGTCTCGCCAATTACGCTCTCCTCGTTCACGATCCTGAATGGTGGAACGCGGTCTGGAACACCGTGGTGTTCGCCGCGTTCTCGGTTTTCTTCGAAACCCTGCTCGGCCTCGTGTTCGCCCTCGTGATGCATGTGCCCTTCCGGGGCCGCGCCATATTGCGCGCCGCCGTTCTGGTCCCTTGGGCCATTCCTCTCGTGGTTTCAGGAAAAATGTGGGCCTGGATGTACCACGATTTGTTCGGCGTCGTGAACGAGATCCTGCTCGTAATCGGGATGATCGATCAGCGCGTCGCCTGGCTCGCCGACTCCAACCTCGCGATGGCGGCCGTTATCGCCACCGACGTGTGGAAGACAACGCCTTTCATGGCCCTCCTGCTCCTTGCGGGCCTCCAGATGATCCCCGGGGAATATTACGAGATGGCGCGGGTGGATGGCGTACACCCTGTCAAAGTGTTTTTCCGGGTGACGCTTCCCATGCTCAAACCCGTACTTTTGGTGGCTGTGATTTTCCGAACTCTCGACGCCCTGCGCGTCTTCGATCTCATCTTTGTGATGACCAGCAACAGCAGATCCACGGCCTCGATGTCGGTCTTCGCACGCCAACAGCTCGTCGATTTCGCGGATATCGGATACGGCTCGGCCGCCTCGTTTCTCATTTTTTTAATCGTCACCCTTTTCACTGCCGCCTATCTTGCCGCCGGCCGCCTGGACCTTGGGAAGGAGCCCGCATGATCGGAAAGGGACTGCGCCGCGGGAGTTTTTGTTTGCTGGTCGCCGCAATACTGGCATACACCCTGTTTCCATTCTATTGGGCCGTCGTTTCTTCCCTCAAGACAGGGACTGAGATTTTCCGTGTGGATTTTTTCCCGCCCCACCCGGCGTGGCGGAATTACGTCGAGATCTTCCAGGAGCAGCCCTTCGGGCGGAATATCCTGAATTCGATCCTCGTTGCTTCGTCAACGGTCGCCCTCTCGCTTTTTCTGGGGATTACCGCCGCTTACGCCTTGGGCCGGGTACGCTTCCGGGGACGAACGCTCCTGCTGATGACCGTCCTGGGAATTTCCATGTTTCCCCAGGTGGCGGTTCTCTCCGGTATGTTCGAACTGGTTCGCGCCTTCGGCCTCTACAACAGGCTGGGCGCCCTTGTAATGTCCTACATGATCTTCACACTTCCCTTCACCGTTTGGGTGCTCACGATCTTCATGCGCGGCTTGCCGAAGGAGCTTGAGGAGGCCGCGCTGGTCGATGGGGCCACGCCGCGGGTCCTCATCACGAAAATATTTCTGCCGCTCATGGGTCCGGCCATGGTGAGCACCGGCCTGCTCGCCTTCCTCGTTGCCTGGAACGAGTTTTTGTTCGCCCTCACCTTTACCCTGACCCACAAGGCCCGCACCGTTCCGGTCGCCATCGCCCTCATCAGCGGGGCGAACCGCTACGAAGTGCCGTGGGGCAACATCATGGCGGCCTCGGTCACAGTCACCGTACCTTTAATCGCGCTGGTTCTCGCATTTCAGCGCAAGATCGTATCGGGCCTCGCGGCCGGCGCGGTGAAAGGCTGAAAAATGGCCGATGTCGTGTTGCGCGGGGTCCGCAAAAGGTTCGGCAGGCAGGAGGTGCTTCACGGGATTGACCTCGAAGTGAAGGACGGCGAACTCGGCGTCCTGGTCGGGCCGTCGGGCTGCGGGAAATCGACGATCCTGCGCCTGATCGCAGGCCTTGAGGATTTGACCGAAGGGGAAATTCGGATCGGCGGTGAGCGGGCGAACGACCTTCCTCCATCGAAGCGCGGAATCGCCATGGTGTTCCAGTCTTACGCCCTCTACCCCCATATGACGGTGTACGAAAATATGGCATTTGGCCTGCGGCTCGCCAAGTACGGGGAGAAGGGCATCGAGGAGCGGATCCGCACCGCCGCCGAAACGCTCCGGATCGGGAACCTGCTCGGCCGAAGGCCCAAGGAGCTATCGGGCGGCCAGCGCCAGCGCGTCGCCATGGGCCGGGCCATCGTGCGCGAACCCAAAGTATTCCTTTTCGACGAGCCGCTTTCGAATCTGGACGCCTCTTTAAGGGTCGAAATGCGCGTTGAAATCGCGCGCCTCCGGGACGAGCTCGGCACGACCATGATCTATGTCACGCACGATCAAGTGGAAGCCATGACCCTCGGCGATCAGATTGCGGTGCTGCGGGAGGGTCGGCTGGAGCAGGCGGGACCGCCGCTCGATGTATATGCCTATCCGCGGAACATGTTTGTCGCGGGTTTCATCGGCTCACCGGGCATGAACTTTCTTCCCTGCCGCGTTGGAGAAGCGAAATTGAATGGGATTACAGTGGTGCTCACAGGCGGAGAAACGATCACCGTTCCGGCCGAGTCCGACGGTATCCAACAAGAGGAGTCCCTTACCTTGGGAATCCGGCCCGAAAGCTTGATCCTCGATTCCAGAGGGGAGGCCCGGCTCACGGGCCGGGTTGTGGCGGCCGAACGGCTGGGTGCCGAGACCTATATCCATCTCCGGCTCGGCGGGAATCTCGCCTTGCTAATCAAGGCGCCCGGGGGCGCCTCCCACTCTCGGGGCGACGAACTGACGGTTGGCCTCGCCGGAAGGGACTGCCATTTGTTCGGCAAGGATGGCCACGCGCTCCCGCCTGCAAATGATCGGGGCCGCTAGGGACTTCAAAAAGGCGGTCGGAGGGGCACGGCGGCCTCACCTGCCGAGCGGGGGGAAAGTCCGCAATAGGGTTCCGTGGCCTTCTATCGGGATCTCTTGCCCCGCACACCGGAGCGCCGCCCAGAAGGTGGCGGCGTTCGAGCTCACGACGGGTTTTTTAAACTCCTTCTCCAGTTCTTCCAATGCGCCGATGGTGGCGAGGTTGGTGCAGGAGATGAAAATTCCGTCGGTTTCTTTGGCCTCCGAATCCACTTGCCGGGCCAGGGCCCGAACGGCGTCCAGCCCAACCCGGCCAATGGATAGCCTTTCTTCCGAAGTGTGGCCCAGGCCGAGTCCCCGAATGGCAGAAATCTCGAATCCCGCGCTTTCGAGAAACCGCCGTTCCTCTTTGTTCACGAATTCCACGTAGGGTGTCGCAACCGCGATACGGCGCAGACCCAATGCGCGGAGGGCATCGGCCACCGCCCGAGCGGTGGTCACAGAGGGAACGCCCGCCGCCTTGGTGAGGATTTCGGTGATCCGGCCGCTGTCCTCCAAAATGGAGCCCGAGGTGCACGCATAAGCGATGGCGTCCATCCCCGCCGTGGCGAGGAGGTCGGCGGCGGCCTCCGCGTCCTCAGCCATCCGCGCGTAGCTCTCCGGGGTCGTCGCGCCGGCGAGGTACATGCGAGCGGAATGGACCGAGACACCATCCGGCGCGAGGCGGCGCATCTCGGGTTCCGCCACCACGTTCAGGGACGGCACAATGAGGCCCAGGCGGCACCGCCAGCCGTACTCGCCTTCCCGGAGGCGTGCCATCATGTTTCTCTCCGCTTTATTAATTCATCGAATGCGAACCGTGCGCAATTATCCGTCTTCTTCGGGGGGGTTTCCGTCCCAGCCGTAATCCTTCCCGGCGCGCCCCGGGCCAATTTTTCCGTCCGCCACATCGCGCCGCACCGCGTCGGGATTGCGCTCTCCCGGATCGCCGTACCCGCCCCCCCCGGTGGTGTGGAGGCAGAGCGTGTCACCGGCCTTAACCCGTTGAAAATCCTTGCTTTTCATGGGCCGCCTCCCCTCGGGGGTTTCGATCCAAAAACGATTTCCGACTCCCTCGCCGCCGCCCGCGATTCCCCATGGATGAAATTTCACACGGTCGGATATTAAGGTCAGCGTCACGTCGGTCAGAAAGGTCACCTCCCGGATCATGCCGATCCCTCCGCGGTACTTGCCGGCCCCCTCACTGTCGGGGTTCAGGGCATAGCGGCGAAAGAAGACAGGATAGATGAGTTCCATCTCCTCGACGGGGGTGTTTTTGGTGTTCGAAACCGAATGCACCCCGTCCATTCCGTCCTTGTCAAAGCGGGCCCCGAACCCTCCTCCCATGGTTTCGTAGTACGCATAGCGCCCCCCGTCCAGGGTGGGGCCCCCGAAGGAGAACTGGTTCATGGCGCCGTTGCTCCCGGCCGGCACGCTCTCCGGCATCACATCCTTGAGGGCGCGGCAGACAACGTCGATCCCGCGCCGACAGATCTCCCATCCCGCCGCACAGGCCGCGGGAAAGGAGGCATTCAAGGCGGACCCTTTCGGCGCGATAAGGCGGAGGGGGCGGTAGCAGCCCTCGTTTTGGGGAATGTCCGGATCGGTGATGCAGCGCAGGGTGTACATGACGAGAGACATGGTCTGGTAATAGGTCGCGTTGCAGGGGCCCGGGCGCTGGGCGTCGGTGCCGGTAAAGTCGAAGACGATCTCACCGCCCCGCTTTTGGATTTGCAGTTTCAAACGTATAGGCTCATCGGTGGAGCCGTCATCGTCCATGAAATCTTCACCGGTATAGGTTCCATCCGGAATTTTCACGATCTCCGCCCGCATCCGCCGCTCGCAGTACCCGATGAGCGCATCGCAGTAGCCTTCCAGCGTTTCGGCGCCGTAGCGATCTATCAATTCGAGTACCCGGCGGATCCCGGTGTTGTTTGCGGCGATCTGGGCGGCGAGGTCGCCCTTCCGCTCCCGGGGTGTGCGCACGTTGGCGAGAATCATTTTCTGGATGTCGGGCACCACTTCGCCACGCCGCATGTACTTCACCGACGGGATGCGAAGTCCCTCTTGGTAGATTTCATTGGCCGTCCCCGACATGCTTCCCGGCGACATCCCCCCGACATCGCTGTGGTGGGCCAGATTGGCGACGAAGCCCCAGATTCGCCCTTGGTGATAGACGGGCGAAATCAAGATGATGTCAGGAAGGTGGGTGCCCCCCCGGTAGGGATCGTTCAGGAGGATGGCGTCGCCCGGTTCAATGTCCTCGATGCGGTGTTCCTTCATCGTTTCTTTGATGATGAAGGGGAAAGCGCCAAGGTGGCCGATTTGGTGCGCCGTCTGGGAGAGCATTTCCAGGCGGCGGTTGAAGAGGGAGCAGGTGTGATCCTCGCGCGTCTTGATGTTGGGCGAGTAGGAGGATTTTTTGAGCGCCAATCCCATTTCGTCCGTGATGGCAACGAGAGAGTTCTTGATAATCTCAAGCATCGCGGGGGAGATGTTCACGCCGGCTTTTCGGATACCTGTCATCAGGAGCCTTCTAATCTTTGGTGCCGCCGGCGAGGAGGATATGCCCGTCCTCGTCCACCGCGCCGGACCATCCTTTCGGGATCACAGCCGTCGCGTAGGCATCGTGGAGTATCGCCGGACCGGCAATGCTGCCGCCCGGGGGGAGACCTTCCCGGTCGATCAAAAGGAAATGCGAAACCTCTCCCTCTCCGGATCGGATGCGGGCCTCCCCATGCGGCGCGGCTTTTTTCGAAGGAACGCGCTTTCCGGAAGCCGGCCTCGAGGTGATGCCAAGGGCAGTGAGGCGGAGGTTTACGAACTCGACCGGCTCGTCCGGATCGCTGAATCCGTAAGCGTTCTCGTGAAGGAGGTGAAATGCCTCGACGAGTTTGTCGGGAGAAAGCGGCTCGCCGTCTCCCTTCACCGGTACGTTGATGTCGAACGATTGACCGAGGTAGCGCATATCCACCGACCGCTCAAGACGGATGTCCCGCGCCGGGAAATCGGCGAGCTTCTCTCTGCCAAGCCTGTCGAGCCGTTTGAATCCACTTTCCATTTTACTTTCGGGCAGACTGCCGGCCCGATGAATGAAGGCATGGGAAAAGTCGTACCGGAAGTCCGCGATAGCGGCTCCCAGAGCGGACAGGACGCCCGCGGCCTCCGGCAGGAGTATGCGATCGATTGAAAGCTCCTTGGCCACCTCGCAGGCATGAAGCGGGCCCGCCCCGCCGAAGGGAATGAGGACGCACTCCGAGGCTTCGAACCCTCGGGCCAGGGTGGCCGCCCGAATCTCCTTGGCGAGATGGAAATTCACTACGCGAAGGGCGTCCGCGGCAACCTCTCCCGCGCTCATTCCCAGCGGTTCGCCGAGGGCGGCGAGGGCTTTCGTTCCGGCCTCGGGCCGGACCGGGATATCCTTGCCCTCGAAAAACTCCGGGCGAAGGGTTCCGATCTCCATGTGTGCGTCGGTAATGGTGGGCAGATTGCCGCCGAAGCCGTAGCATGCCGGGCCGGGACGACTCCCCGCGCTTTGCGGGCCCACCCTCAGTCCCCCCCCCGGAATCCACCCATATGACACTCCCCCCTCCCGCACCGACGGTATGGATGTCCATCATCGGAAGGCGGATGGGAAATCCGCCGACGGAGGCGTCCACCGTCCACCCAGGCCGGCCATTCCGGATTAGAGGCAGATGTCGCTCGAGGTTCCCCCCATATCAAGGCTGATGGCGTTGGGGAGTTCTTTCTGGCGCGAGAGGTAGGCGGCCGCTGTGACGCCCCCCGCCGGCCCGGACAGGGCGGTGCTTATGAATTTTTCGCGAATCCCTTCGAGGGTGGCGATTCCGCCGTTCGACTGAAGGAGGCGAAGCCGGGCGTTCAGCCCTCGCTTCGAGAGTGAATCCACCAGGCCGGCAGTGTATTCCGTAAGGATGGGGGTGGCGAAGGCGTTTGCTACCGTGGTGCTCGTTCGCTCGAACTCCCGGTACTCGGGCAGGACCCGGGAGGAGAGGGATATGGGGAGGTCCGGATCCCGGGCCCGGAGAGCTGCCAGAACCCGGTTTTCGTGCTCGGGATGTTGGAAGGAGAAAAGCAGCGATACCGCTACGGCTTCAGGCTTGGACGCAAGCGTTTTTTCAACGACGGCCTCGATGTCGGCCCGGTCCGGATCGACCGAAACCGATCCGTTTGCGCAGACCCGCTCTTTGAGTTCGAAGCGGCGCCTTCGGGGTACATAGGGTTCCGGTTTGCTGGCGCCCCAGTCGAAGAGGCTGGGGCGGATCTGCCGGCCGATTTCGAGCACGTCGCGGAAACCCTCGGTTGTGATCAGCGCCAACCGCGCGCCGCGTCTTTCCAGGAGGGCGTTAGTCGTGATGGTCGTGCCGTGCAGGACAGAATTCACCTCATCTGCGGAGAGGTTTGTGTCCTGAAGGACCTTGTCCACAACGCGCAGCACACCATCCGCCGGATTGGGAGAAGTGGAGAGCACTTTGAAGTGGAGGGTTTTTCCCGTCTCTTCTTCGAGGAGGGCCAAGTCGGTGAAGGTGCCTCCTACGTCGATGCCGATTCGATAGGTTCCCAATGGCCTCCCTCCATGTGCATGTCATGGTGGCCGACGCCGTGTCGCGGGGCCGCTTCAGGACGAGGCGGGTCCACTGAGGTAAATTTCCCGTGCCTCCGCTCCGGTAACGAGTTCGCCCCCATTTTCGAGAATGTGGCCTGCGAGGTCCGCTACCTGTTCGCGGAACTGAGATTTGGTCATGGCGCTCGAATGAAATAGGAAATGGACAAACTGGGGCGCACCCTCGCTTCGCGCCCGTCCCCGAAGGGCGCTGAAGACCGCCTTTAGTTTTTCGAGGGTGGAGAGCTCGTTGAAAAAATAGTTATCTTCGAACTTATCGTCCTTGCCGTCCCACGCCAGCGGTATTTCAAATACCTTTGACCTGTCTTTGCCGGGCGATCCGAATTCAGCGGCGCTGCCGTGCGAAAGGAATCCTCCGCTGTGGGAGGCGCCGCGCCAGTCGCACCCCACAAAATCGTCGTGTCTTCCCGGCGCCGCTGAGTAATCGACCAAAAGGTCCAACTCTTCCAGGACCCCGGCCAGCTCGTCGTTCCGGCCGAAGTAGCCGGGGCGGAAGGACTTGGGCGCGCACCCTGCCTTGGTGAGGACGTTCAGCAGATCTTCGATCACAGTCCGCATATGCCCGGTTTCGCGGATGCGTGACCGCTCTCCGGGGATGTCTTCATGGGGGTGAACGCTGATCTCGCCTCCCAGCCGCTCCACCTCGCGCCAGTAGTCGACAAAGGGATCTGAGTAGAGGAAATACCTATGGGCGGGGCTGGAATGGGGGGCCCAGCTCAGCTTGCCGCCGAGAGCACGGCCTGATAGTTCCAGGGTGATTTCGATGTCTCGAATGACCTCCCTCTCATCGGCGTTTCCCATGGAGTACGCCTCGCCGGAAAAGAAGCCCGCGGGCCGGAGGGCGGAGTAACCGTGCCAGCAACAGTCCACAGCGAAAACAACGTAAACCTCCGTCTTCAATGCCATGCCCTCCCAGGAGCTATGCAAAATGGAGAAAGGATACGTTTCCTCCCCCGCCGGAGAGAGAAAAAAAGTTTTCCTCCTGCCGGATCAGAAACGGCCCTTTCAGCGCGACGGGGCGATTCGCTTCGAGCCTTTAATTTTCCGGCGGTTGTCCCACCAGCTCCATTTTTCCGGAATCACCGTGATCCGAACCCGGATGCGCGCAGCGGGGGGTGTATTCATATAGAAATTTTCCCACATTCCCGGGCCGGAGGAATGGTCGACCACTCTCTTGATTCCCTCGTGGTCGAGGCCCAGCGGTTCGGTGACTTCCGCCTTTCCCTGGACTATGACGGCCCGATAGGGGAATTTATAGTCGTCCACGCAAAGGGTAACGGTGGGGTTTTTCTTTAAATTTCTGCAGGTGACTGATTCGGCGCCCGTGCTGATGAAAAAAGTGCCGTTTTCAGCGTCGAAAAGGGGAGTGACAGGAACCATGTGAATGGATCCGTCTGGATTCAGGGTTCCTAGGCAGGAAAGGTGAGCGACCTTTAGAAATTCATCCATAATCGTGGGGCGGTCTGTCATGGCATCCTCCGGGCGGGCGATCGGCTGCGTCTCAGCGACAGAGTTACAGAATAAGGGAAGGAACGGGGCGGGAGTATAGCATCTCCGGAAGTGTTGGGCTGACCCAATGGAGACTGAGGTTGGGCTGACCCAATGGAGACTGAGGTTGGGTTGACCCAAAGGGGACTGAGGTTGGGTTGACCCAAAGGGGGCTGAGTGAAAGGGGGAAATCGGGGGAGGAGGTCGCCAGTGTTGCAAGGGAAGTGAAAATGGGTAGTATGGGGTGTTAAATTCATGTTATTGTTTTTCCCGAAATGGCGGGATCTTCGCTTCTCCAGAGCGGGCAGCCGGGTCTGAAAGCCCGCATGGTCAACCGTTTTCCCGGCGTTATCTATTTGCACTTATAAACTGTGCTGGTGGTGGGGAAGATTCCCGGAGGACATGCAATGCCCAAGCCGAAAGTGATCATCCAGGTTTATCCGATGCTCCCGACTGAGGATCGGGAAGGTCGAGAGCAAAATCGACCTGTGGCACGGGACAAGGATTTGTATCATCAGGTGCTCCACGACTGGCTCGATATCGTGAAAGCCGCCGATGAGCTTGGGGTGTGGGGAATATCCACCATTGAGCACCATCTCCACTCGGAGGGCTACGAGGTGGGTCCCAATCCAGGCATTTTGAACGCCTGGTGGGCCTCCCACGTTAAAAACGCGCGGCTGGGCGCCCTGGGCTACGTAATGGCGGCCCAGGATCCCATCCGGGTGGCCGAGGAGACGGCTATCCTCGACCATATTACCAAGGGGAAGTTTTTCTGCGGGGTGGCGCGGGGCTACCAGTCACGTTGGACGAACATACTGGGACAGTTCACCGAAGCCCAAGCCGCGGTATCTGCCACCATGGGCGATGCGGCGGACGTGCGGAACCGTCAAATTTTCCAAGAACGGATGGAAATGCTGATAAAGTGCTGGACAGAGGATGCGGTTGAGCTGAATGGGGAATTTTACAGTGCGCCATATCCCTTCAAAAACGGGGTGGAGGACTATCCGGCTTGGAAAAGCGCGCGGGACGCGGGCTGTCCCGGTGAAATCGACAGTAAAGGCAGTGTGCGGAAAGTGAGCGTTGTGCCGAAACCCTATCAAGATCCCTATCCTCCCATCTTTGTCGCGGTGAGTGCGAGCGCGGAATCGATCCAACACGCTGCGAGAAACGGTTTCCGGCCGGTGTATTTTACAAAACTGGAGAAGATGGAGGAGTTTTCCCATCTATATGTGGAAGAGGCGGCAAAGGCGGGTATCCAATTCGCTCACGGTGAGCGGCAGTGCGTCTGCCGGTGGATACACGTGGCGGATTCGGAAGAAGCGTATAAGGAAAAGCTCCGGCGCTACGATCTGGATATCTATCAAAACTTTTACGTGCCGTTTTTTCCTCAATTCCCGAGCGAAGGGGACATCGACTGGGTCGAGAATATCAAAGAGAGCGGAATCTTCCTCGGCGGTACGCTCGACCAGTTGAAGGCTGACTGGGAATACACTTACAAGAAAGTTCCCGCCGAATTTATCACTTTAATTTGGCATTACGCTCAGTGCCCAAAAGAAGTGGTGATTTCCGAATTGGAAACTTTTATGACGGAGGTTCACCCCAATTTGGAAACACCGGCTTCCAGCGATGTCGCTGTGGGAGGGCGCACCTGAGAAGGGATGGCCGATAAGGGCGCGTCTGCGAATTATCGTTTGCCGAATCCCGCTCGCCCATGGCAGAGTGATTTGTCTCCTCCGAATCTTCCGCCTCGTATTCCCTCCGCCTCGCATTCCCTCCGCCTCGTATTCGAGGAGGGAGCCCGGCTCCGGCCGGCGCACATCCGCAAAATCCCGCCCTTGCGCACCCCCACGGGGGCTGAGTCCACCTCGTGACTGCGCCTTCCAATGGGGTGCTACAAATACGCTTCTTCGCGGCCGCTAATATGCTGGATAGTGCAAATTGAATGATCCGTTAAATGATCCGTTAAGAGATTCCGGCATGTACGATTGAGATAAGATTGGTATTTTTAGGGTGGCGCGGAGGAAAATTTCCCGATAACATAATGACTGCAGGGAGATATAATGCGATTTGGCTGGATTTTGGCGGGCATTTTTTTTGGTCTTCCGATCGGTCCGGTGGCGGCTCTCGCCTCCGCCGCGCCGTCCTCCCCCGTCAATATGGCTACTGTCGGGGCGTTTCTCGAAAAAGAGCAACCGGGGGACGCCCCTTCCACCGCGACCGGGCGAGGGACTTCCTTGCCTTCCATATACCGTATCGCCCAAACTCGGAGCCCCTTGGGCGGAGTGCGGGACGCGTGGACGAAATTCTCAGAAGATTTCTCCCGTACGATGAAGCCTTACTTCGGCGACCTCGGGGCTGCAAAAGATTGGTTCGCCGAGCGCGCCCAGCTTCTGCGATTTAACGTCGAAGGAACGATCACCCGGTCCAAATATCAAGAACCCAATGCGGACGCGCTCGAAGGCGGCCGGCTCTCCGGCGTTTTCGCCCCCGCCCTCCGGCTCACCGAGGATTCGACCCTCATCCTTCTTTACAACGGAAGGTACAACCGGGAGCTGCAGATATTTACCGAGGACGAGGGCCCCCGCCAGCGAAGCGTGGAGCAGCGCCACGAGATCATCGCCCTTCTCGCTACGGACTATGTCAATCCCTTTGGTTCGGAATTTATCAATCGGGTGACAGTGAGCCCATCTTTTTTCCAAACTTATGTATTCACCCGGCAGACTGCGAACGAAGATTGGGGAAACGGAAACCCCTCGGCGGCATCCAAAAGTTCAAAGGACTCTACGACTACTGGGACCGGGGGGTAGGGCTTGATGTGAAGATCGTCCACGAACGGGGAGAGGGCAGGAATGACGTTTTATCGGCGGCCTTTCAGTACTATCGCCGGCATTACCGCAATTTCATATCGCTTGCGCGATTACAGGATCCATCCTCCACTGAGCCCAAATTCGAGAAAGATTATTATGGCATCCTGGGACAGGCCTCCTACGAGCACCAATACCAGAAAGGTTTGGCCTATAAATTTTCATACACCTATCTGAGAAAAAGATTTGCAGAGGATCTGGCTGACAACGATCCCCTTGAAGACACAACCACGATTGGAGAAAGACGAAAGGATGAAACCCACACCCTCAGCTCAAGAATTGCCTATCCTTTGCCTATGAATTTGGTGGGAAGCCTGAGCGGCACCCTCGTTTTTAATTTCAGCAACTCCGGATTCAATGATACCCTCTCGCCTCTTTCCTCGGTGGGTGTATTCACCGACGACTATTATGACTATTGGAGCGGAAGCCTCGCTCCCGAACTGTCTCATACGCGAAAGGTCAATTTGTGGTGGATGGGAGCCAAGCGAAGCGGAGATTTGACTTTATCCGCGGCCTATTCGGTTGAACGGCGCAGCTACAGGGGCCGTCCTGCGAAGGATAAGGATGGCACCCTTAAATTCAGCAACGAGGTGGACTACACCCACACGATTTCGCCCCAGGCCGTTTTGAAGTTTCACGACAATTGGGCGCTTCTTCTCCAGGCCCGGCGGGTCATCGCGCGTTCAAATGTTCTGGGCGAGCGAACGTTCCGCTATAACTATGATCTCAACACCTTCAGCGTGGGCCTCTTTTACCGGTTTTAGCGTTTCCTCCCCTTCCGGCTTCGTACCTCTTCGAGCAGCGACAAGTTGCGCCGCACCGTGTTCACCCCCTTCTCATCTTTCAGCTTTTCGAACATGGCCAATGCGGCCCGGTAGTGCGGCTCCGCCTCCTCAGTCCTGCCCAGCGCGGTCAGGATCCGCCCCATATTGTTGTGCGTGATGGCGGAGCCCCGCCTCCGCCCCAGGCGCAGGTCGATTTCGAGCAGGTCCCGGAGCCGCCCGAGGGCCGCTTCGGGCTCGCCGAGCCGGCGGTGAAGTCTCGCCAGGTCGGAAAGGTCCGAAGCCACTTTTCCCTCTAGGATATTAATTTTCTGGGTATTCTCTCCTTTTTGTAGGGCTGTCTTGAGGATATCCCGGTCCGCGGCCAACGCCTTATTCATGGCTTGGAGCGCTTTTCGCCATTCTTTTTTCCGGATTCGGGCATAGGCGGTGGCCTGGAGACTTGTTGCCACTCCCTGCCGGGAACTTTCCTGTTCCGCGGCCGCAAGCGATTCGCGGAAATACCCGAGAGCTTCATCGATATTTCCCTGTACGAGCATCTCTTGCCCCTTGCGGTAAACTTTCTCGGCTTTGCTGACAGGCCCACCGCCGGCTGCGCATCCATGGGATAGAAAGGCGAGGATGACCGCCAAAAGGAAAGGCGGCAAACGATGAAATGGAATCGGAAAACACATAGAATCAGAAATGCATCCGCCCGGGCTCGCAGCCAGGGCCTTGGTTATTTCGACGTCATTTTGAAGACACCGTTCCAGCTCGGTGGCGGCTGATCAACGATGTAGGCTTCACACCGTTTAATCATGGCTTTGCAGGGTCCGTCTCGAGTGTCACAGGAGAGACCCTCCCCGAAGTACCCCATCGCATCTGCGAACGCGCGGTTTTGATAGCTTTGAAACCCCTTCTAGTAAAAATCCAGGACTTTTTTCTTGGTTTCGTCTAATTCCCCTTTTTTCGCGACGACTTCATATATCGGAACTGGTTCGGCCTTGCCCACCACATTAATAATGTCGAGCCTCCGGGTTTCAATCGCATCAGTTGATTCGAGATAGGTCTGTTCGCCGATGAGGATGGATGAACCGTAGGCTTTGTTGGCTCCCTCGAACCGGGCCGCCGTGTTCACGGTATCGCCCATCATGGTGTAGTCCATTCGCGTGCGCGAGCCCATGTTTCCGACCACGGCGGGCCCCGTGTTGAGCCCGATTCGCACGTAGAGCTCTTTTTGCCCCCTTTCCCGCCAAGCCGCGCGCAGGCCCTCCATCTTTTCCTGCATCTCCAGGCAAACGAGACACGCCCTCTTTGCGTGATCCTCTATGGGATGAGGCGCTCCGAAAAAAGCGACGATGGCGTCCCCCTCATATTTGTCCACAGTCCCGTCGTAATTCAGAATAATGTCGGTCATCTCGGTCAGATACTCGTTGAGCAGATGGACGAGGTCTTCCAGCGTCATCGTCTCTGAGCCCGATGTAAAGCCCGCAACGTCGGAGAAAAACGCCGTGATCTCCTTCCGCTCGCCCCCCAGCTTGAGGAAGTCAGGATTTTCCGCAATCTCGTCCACGACCTTGGGAGAGAGGTAGGTTCCGAAAGCCGACTGAATGAAACGCTTTTCTCTTTCCTCCACGACATAGTGGAATAAGGTCATGCCGCCGTACATCCCGACCGTCGTCAGGAAGGGATAGGCCAGGTTGAGCCACCAGCCGTACTGAACGAAAAGGTATTGATTGGTGACCAACACGCCCGCCAGGGCGATCAGCACGCCGACGCCACCCCAGAGCGCGCCCAGGCGGGGCATCAATAAGGTAGCAAGCAGGCCCAGGAAGAGGATGCCTCCCATTGTGTACAGATCTGACCACCAGGGTTCCTGCAGAAAATTTTTCTTCAGGATGTTGTCGATGACGGAGGCGTGAATCGTGACACCCGGGATCGACTTGTCAAATGGCGTGACGCGGAGGTCCGCCAAGGCGACGGCGGATGGACCGACCAAAACCACTTTCCTTCGAAACGCCGAGGGAGGCGCCAGCTCGTGGTTCCCCTCGATGATATCCGAGATGGAATATCTCGGGAATGTCCCCCATGGGCCCAGATAGTTGATGATCATCTCCCCGTATTCGTTGGTTGGGATCTGGACCTTTTTGCGGCCCGAGATGGCCACTTTTTCCACGCCCAACGGGTCGATCCAAAAAATGGTGCTGCCGCGGTAAAAACGCTCGGTGAGGCGGACGGCGAGCGGGGCGAAGAGGTAATCCTGCTCACCGGGCACTTCCACCAGCTCCCGGTATTTCACAATGAGCGGGTAGCGGCGGATGGCGCCATCCGCGTCGGCCTGGACGCTGAAGAACCCGCCTCCCCGCGCCGCCTTGGAGAGCGGCGCGATGCTCGACTCCACGGCCCAGGCGCGGGGAAGGGCGACGTTCTTCAGGCTCATGCCCGGGGACTTTTTGATGGCGTTGTATTTGGAATTCCGGATATTTCCCAGGTATCGCTCCATCTCCGACTCGCTCAAATGCGCGATATCATTTTTGGAGAAATGAAAAAAGTAGCCCAGGATGGTCCGGCGCGATTTCTTCAGGGCCCGTGCGAATATCTGGTCGTGATCGCCTCCTTGATGGCGCGGTCGAGGTAGGCCATAACCCCGTCCTCTTCCGCCCGCCCGGATTTGCTCAACCTTGTTTTGATTTCTTTCAGGTTTTTTATGCCCGCGGTGGTGTCGGAGGAGGAGAAGACCACGTCGTAGCCGATCACCCGCGCCCCGCAGGAGACCAGTTTGTTCACAAGGCGGGCCTGTATGGTGTACGGCCAAGGCCAGCGGCCGAAACGATCGATGCTTTTCTCATCGATAGCCGCGATCACGATAGCCGGGTGGGGCTTTGGCGGACCAAACATAAAGTTTCGCATGAGGAAGCGCATGTCGGAGGCCAGGAGGTCCACCCGCTGAATGAAAGTCGGTTTGAAGAAAAAAACGAGAAGGAACGCTGCGGTGAGGAGAATGCCCAAAGAAGTGTTCGTGAAATGGAGGTTTTGTTTTAAAAACTTCGGGATCATGTGCAACGGCTCCGCCGAAATCAGGGGGCGTCCGACTGTTACCGCCCCTCAGAAGTATGTCATAGCGAAAGGGCCGGTGCCACGCAGGGTTCCGCGGAAAAAAGGGGTTTCGGAGGAATCGAGACTTGATCCCGCTGCGAGAGGGCGGGGGGGTAGCCATTTTTTCACTTCGCGGCGGTGTGGGGTGGGGTCCCCCGGCGGCAGGGAGAAAGTTGCGGTTCACTTCGGCAATTTCGGCTCTTTGACCTTGGGGAGGTTTCCCGTGAGCGTCCGGAGAAATGCGGCGAGCGCTTTCTTTTCTTCCGGGATGAGGTGCAGACGTTTGATGTCAGTGTCCAGGTTGGGGTTTGAGATGCCGCCCTTGCTGAAGTAGTCGATCACTTCTTCGATGGTGTTGAAGCGGCCGTCGTGCATGTAGGGGGCGCTCTTGGCGATTTCCCTTAGTGTGGGGGTTTTGAAACGCCCCCGATCGATGGGATTTTTCGTAAATTTCTCCCTGCCCAGGGGGGGCGTCTTCTCGTCGAACCCGATCCCGGCGTTGTGGAACTTGTTGTCGGTGAAGGGTGCGCTGGACTCGTTGATGAGGTGACACTTCGCGCAATTGGCCTTGCCCCGAAAAATCTCGAAGCCTCTTTTCGCTTCTTCGGAGATGGCGGACTCCTCGCCTCCGTATTTCCACCTATCGAAGGGGGACCGGCCGGAGAGGATCGTCCGCTCGAAGGTGGCGATGGCCTTGGCCACGCGCTCCAGGGTGATCTCTTCGGTGCCGAACGCTTCGCCGAAGGCGGAACGGTAGCCGGCGATGGTGCTCAGCGTGCGGACGATGTGACCTTCCGTCGCGGCCATCTCGGCCGGATTCAGCATGGGACTCTTCGCCTGTTCCTCGAGGCTCTCCGCGCGGCCGTCCCAGAATAGAAATTTGCTGTAGGCCGCGTTCACGAGGGCGGGAACGTGCCGCAGCCCGAGCCTTCCTCCCACCCCGATCCCGTATTTTCGGCCGTTGCTGAAGCCGCGTCCGGGCATGTGGCAGGAGGCGCAGGCGACGGTGCCGTCGCCGGAGAGCCGCTTCTCAAAAAAGAGCATCCGCCCCAGATCAACCTTGGCCCGGGTTATGGGGTTGTCGTTGGGTATGGGCAAGCCGCTGAGGCCAAGCGGCGGGGCCGGAGGCAATTCCCCGGAAGCGATCCCGCCCGCCTTGCCGGATTCCGCAGGGGATGAAATTTCCGGCGCAAGCAGGGCCAAAACCGCAACCACGGCGAAGGCCAGGGCGGCCTTCAACGAGGGGGTCATCGCCAAAGCAAAGTCCTCACCGGCAAAGGAAGCTATGCCCCGAAAACGTATCACAATGGATTTTCCCCGGCGCGCTGCCTGTGGGTCTCGAAAGGGGCGGGACCTCAGCTTCTGTGCAAGAGCTCGATCAGAACGCCGTCGGGCGCCTTGATGAAGGCGATTTTCGTCTTGGGGTTAAAGACCTTGGGTTCCACTGTGAATTCAACGCCGTTCGCCTTCAGGGAATCGCAGTACGCCTCAAAGTCTCCGTCCACCCGGAAGCCGAAATGATCGGTTCCCCACTCGATGCCCTTCTTGTCCTCGGCTTTTTCGCCGGTGCGCTGGCCCCGGATGGCCACGGCCATCCCTCCGAGCTCTACGAAGATTTGGGGCGCACCCTGGACTTCGGCCTCGTTAACGACTTTTCCACCCAGCTTGTCCACGTACCAGGATACGGCCGCGGCCGGCTCCCGGCTGATGATATGGACGTGGTCGATGGCGAGCTGGTGATCTGCCATTTACCCATCTCCTCTCAAGGTTGCATCCGGCCGGTTTTCCTTTAACCGGCCCAGGTGACGTCCCCGAATTCACCGGCTTTCGGCCGGCCCGCCGCCTCGAAGGCGGCCAATTGCTTTTTGCTCCCTCCCACAGTGGTGTCCGCCCCGTGTCCGGGATAGAGGGCCGTGTCGTCCGGCAGGGTGTGCACTTTCTTTTTGATGGAGTCGATGAGGGTGAGAAGCTGGTTGTGATTCCACGTCTTTCCGGGCCCGCCGGGAAATACGACGTCCCCGCAGATGCAGTGCCCCGGGTAGTAAAACATCAGCATTCCGGGGGAGTGGCCGGGCGCGTGAATGGCCTTGAGGGAGACCTTGCCGAATGTTACCGCATCTCCATCGTTAATGCTGAATTCTCCCTTGATGCCGGACGTTTTTGATTCTTCCGGGTGAAGGCCCAGCGGGGCGCTGGTGCGTTTTCTTGCCTCCGGGAGGGCGTCGATGTGATCGCCGTGGCAGTGAGTCTGTAAGATATACTTCACCTTCGTGTTCTTGCAGGCAGCAAGTATGGGATCGGCCGAGAAAGAAGTGTCGATGATTACCCCCTCGCCCGTCTCCTTGCAAGTCAGGACAAACACGTTGTTGTTATAGGGGCCGATGTTCAGCTTCTGAAGGGTGAGCGCGTCGAGTTCCACTGTAAGGTCAAATTCGCCCATTGCATGTCCTCCGGCGGTGAATGCGGGCGGGCGCCGTGCAAGGGTGAGGGACGCCCGGTTGTTTTGTTGCGGGTGGTCGAGGCGGAAAGGATTCTATGCCGCCAGGGGCGGGTTTCACAACCCGCAGGCGCGGCGGCGGGACGCACAATGGACAAGCCCTACGTTTTCGTGAACATGGCAATGACCCTCGACGGGAAGATCGCCTGCGCCGATGGAAATACCGTTTCCCCCGGAACCGAGGCCGATCGGGAGGAGATGGACCGTCTCCGCGCCGAGGCGGACGCCGTAATTTGGGGCGGGAAGACTCTGCGGGCCTACCCTTATCCCGCCCGGATTCGGGATGAAGCGCGGGTGGCCCGCAGGCTGCGCGCGGGGCGCGCTCCTCAGCCGATGAACGGCGTGGTCACGGCGAGCGGAGAGATCCAAGAAAGGCTTGAATGGTTCGAGGCCCCGGATGTTCCGCGAATCATCTTCACCGGGCGCGAGGGAGAAGAAAAGGCCGAACGGGCGGCGAAGGGAAGGGCGGAGGTGGTGGTCCTGGGAGAAAGGGAAGTGCCCGCGGCCGGAATCCTCGATTGCCTTGCCGCGCGCGGGAAACAGAACGTTCTTCTGGAGGGAGGGGGCGGAATCCTTTGGACGTTTATTCAGGCGGGCTTGGTGGATACCCTCCATGTTACCCTCACCCCCTTGCTGGCAGGCGGTGCTTCGGCGTCCACCTTGCTGGACGGCGCCGGTTTTCCCTCGGGAACGTTGCTTGCCCTCCGGCTTGAGGAGGTCCGGCAAATGGGAGAGGAACTTTTTCTCCGGTACAGCGTGCGAAAGGAGTAGGGAATCTTTGCCCCGCCGCGCCGGTGCTCCCCTTCTTTGTTGAATGCCCGCATTCTGTGTGATACTCAAGTGTCTTCGATTTTCTTGAATTGTCCGGTTTTCCTATTGCTCTTCGGGAGAGACGCATCGTGGCGGCGAAGCCCAAACCGTTGACCAAGAAAAAGATGCAAGCGATGTTCCGCGACATGGTGCGGATTCGCCGGTTCGAGGAAAGGGCCGACGAGCTCTTCATGGCGGGCCGGGTGAAGGGGGCGGTTCACGTGAGCATCGGCCAGGAGGCCTGCTCGGTGGGGGCATGCGCCGCCCTGAATGAAGATGACGCGATTCTTACCACCCATCGGGGGCACGGTCATTCTATCGCGAAAGGAACCCGGCTCAACGAGATGATGGCCGAGCTGCTGGGCAAGGCCACCGGCCTGTGCCGGGCCAAGGGCGGATCGATGCACATCGCGGACATCTCCAAGGGCCACTACGGGGCGCACTCTGTCGTCGGCGCCAACATGCCCATGGCAGCGGGAATGGGCCTCACCTTCCAGCTCGAGGGAAAAGGGCGCGTTGCGGTCGTCTTTTTCGGGGACGGCGCGGCCAACCAAGGCAGCTTCCACGAGTCCTTCAATCTGTGCGCCATCTGGAAGCTCCCGGTCATCTTCTTTTGCGAGAACAACCATTACGCCGTGAGCTTCCACGTGGAGCGATCCACCGCCGTCCGGGACATCAGCGTGCGCGCCCAGGGGTACGGCGCTCCAGGCGTCACCGTGGACGGCATGGACGTCGCGGCGGTTTTCGAGGCCACCAGCGAAGCGGTCCGCCGCGCCCGGAAGGGAGGAGGCCCCTCCCTCATCGAGGCGAAAACCTACCGTTTCTTCGGCCACTCGCGGGGCGACCCCCACTTCGGCCCCTACCGGTCCCAGGAGGAAGTGGAAAAGTGGCGGAAGCGGGATCCGATTCTTCTCGGGGAGAAAATGTTCAAGATCACCGAGGCCGAGAAGAAGGCGCATTTCGCCGCAGTCGAAAAGGAGCTCGCAGAGGCGGTTGCCTTCGCGGAGGGCAGCCCCGACCCCACGCCCGAATCCGCGCTCGAGGACGTCTACGCCTAGGAGATACGATGCGGGAAATCACCTATGTGGACGCGCTCAACGAAGCGCTCCACGAAGAAATGGACCGGGACGACCGGGTCATCGTGATGGGCGAGGACGTTGAGCTGGCCTATGTGTTCGGGGTGTCGAAGGGCCTCGCCAAAAAATTCGGCCGGGACCGCGTACGGGATACCCCTATCAGCGAGCTCGGCATCGTCGGGACCGGGGTGGGAGCGGCCATGGCCGGCTCGCGCCCGGTCGTCGAGATCATGTTCATGGATTTCATCATGCTCGCGATGGATCCTCTCGTGAACCAAGCGGCGAAGCTGCGCTACATGGTCGGGGGCCAGCTCAACGTGCCGCTGGTGGTGCGCACGCCGGGAGGGGGAGGGGTGCAGTATGGCCCCACCCACAGCCAGTGCCTGGAGGCCTGGTTCATGCAGGTCCCCGGCCTCAAGGTTGCCGTTCCGAGCGATCCCGCCGACGCGAAGGGCATGCTCAAGGCCGCTATCCGGGACGATGATCCGGTTTTATTCGTCGAGCACAAAATGCTTTACAAGACGAAGGGTCCCGTTCCCGGCGGGGATCATGTCGTCCCGCTGGGAAAGGGAGCGGTCAAGCGCGAGGGGCGCGACATCACCCTGGTCGGGGTGGGTTTTCAGGTGCTCAATTGCCTCCGGGCGGCGGATGAGCTGGAGAAGGAAGGGATAAGCGCCGAGGTGGTGGACCCTCGCTCCCTCGCTCCCCTCGACACCGCCTTTCTGGCCGCCTCCGTCCGAAAAACGGCCAGGTGCGTGGTCGTGGAGGAGGGCCATCTTCGGAGCGGAGTGGGGGCGGAAATATCCGCCGCCGTTCAGGAAGAAGCGTTCGACTACCTCGACGCTCCGGTCGGCCGCGTCGCCGCCCTCGAGGCCCCCATTCCCTTTGAGCCCAAGCTCGAAGAATTCGTCCTCCCGAGCGTGGGCTCCGTCGTGAAGGCGGCGAAGCAGGCGCTCGGCGCCCCCGTATAGGTTCGCCGTTCCGCTGAAGCGGACTCCCCTCCCGGAAAATATTTTCCGGAATCCTTTCGCATTAAGCGCTGGAGGCGGGATGGGTCTGAAGAGCGTCAACCATACGAGCTTCACCGTTGCCGGCGTGGTGGCCGCCGCCGAGTGGTACCGGGACATGCTCGGATTCGAGATCGTCTCCGACGCCAGGCGTCCGAGAGACTTTTGCGAGGCCGTAACGGGAATCCCCGGAGCGGAGATGCGGATAATCTACTTGAAGGCGGCGGGCTATTCTCTCGAGTTGATCCAATACACTGGCGGCGCCGGGGTTCGGGTGGACACGACAACGAACAATTCGGGGAGCGCCCACCTTTGCTTCAACGTCGAAGGCCTCCCCGGGATGTACGACGCTCTCAGGCGCAAGGGCGTCCGCTTTTTCGGCGCGCCCGTTGAAATCCCGGAAGGGCCGAACAAGGGTGGCCTTGTCGTCTACTTCGACGACCTGGAGGGGAACACCATCGAGTTTATTGAAGTCCCGGAAAAATAGCCCCGCCCGGAACTCTCCCTCCCTTTATAAATCGGCATAATGGGCTTCCCTTCCCCTTTTGGTATTTGTCCCGTTGCGCAAAATTCGCCTCTCAGATTTGGAATTTCCGCGGGAAAGAGCGAATATACAAACAGAAAGAGACTCTGACTTTGCCTCGGAAGGAAGGAATCCGGTTCCCCGAGCGGGATAGCCGGCCGCCGCCTGCCAAATATAATTCAGGAGTGCGAATGCGCCCATTCGTTTTTGCGCTGGCCGCGGTTTTGGTGCTGGCGGGGGGGGTCTGGGGGACGGTCGTTCTCGTCCAAAACAAGCCACAGCCCCGGACGGTGACGGCCCCCGCCCTGGGCCGTCTCGTCCGCATTCGCGAACTTCGCAAACAGGCCCAAACCTTCTGGGTTTCGGCCTACGGCGCGGTCCGCCCCAAGATCGAAGTCACCCTCGTGCCCGAGGTGTCGGGCCGGATCATTTCGCGCGCGCCGGGATTCCGGAGCGGTGGCTTCATCAAGAAGGGCGACCTTCTTGTCGAGATCGATCCGCGGAATTACCGCCTCACCGTGGCCCAGCGGCTCGCCCAGATCGGGCAGCTCGAGGCGGACATCGCCCGCATTCTCCAGACGGAGAAAAACTACAGGGCCAACCTCGCCATCAATGAGCGGAATCTCAATCTCGCAAAAACCGAATACGACCGGAACCGGAAACTTCGCAAGCAGGGAGTCGTCTCCCAGCGGGAGCTCGACCTCAGCCGGCAGGCCGTGTTCCGGCTGGAAAGCACCTACCAAAACCAAGTCAACGCCATCGCCCTCGTGCCCTCCCAGCTCGCCCAGAAGCGCGCCGCTCTGGAGGTTACCCGCGCACAGTATGAGGAGGCGAAGCTCAACCTCCAGCGGACGAAGATCTACGCGCCCTTCGATGGCCGTGTGCGCGAGGCGGGGGTGGATGTAAGCGACTACGCGCGTTCCGGCCAATCCATCGGAATTATCCATGATATGTCGGTGGTCGAGATTCCCGTCTCGGTTCCGGTGGAAGACGCCCGTTGGGCCCTCCGGCGCGCCGAAGGAATGAAATCCTTCCCGCGGGACCAAGAAGAGATGCAGCGGTTTTTTTCCGGCGCGGAAATTCTTTGGACGCGATTGGGTCAAACATTCAGCTGGAAAGGACAGGTCACTTTCGTCGGAGCGAGCCTGGACGAGGCGACGAGAGCCATCACCTTCACGGTCGAGGTGAAAAACCCGCTGGAGAAATTTTCTCCGGGCGTTCACCCGCCCCTGCTGAGCGGGATGTTCGTCCGGGTCCGGATCCGGGGCATCACCGTTCAGAACGTATTCGTCATCCCCCGTTCCGCGCTCCGGCCGGGGAACCGGGTCTATATTTTCGATAATGGGCTTCTGGACGTGCGCCCTGTTGAAGTCGTCCGCAAGGCGAAGGACGAAGTGGTGATCGGCGGCGGCCTCCAGGAGTCGGAGAAGCTGATCCTTTCGGCGATTCCGGACGCGGTTGCCGGCATGATGCTCCGCGCCCGGGAAGCCCGCCCGAACGCCGTCGCTGCCTCTGAGAGCCAGCCGGAATGACGTTCCTCCTCGCCGCCGCCGCCCGCAACCGGGTGGTGGCGAACCTCTTGATGGTCCTCCTCATCGTGATCGGGGTTACGTCTCTCGTTCAGATCCGCCGAGAGCTCATCCCCCAGTTTGACCTCGACCGGATCCGGGTCCAGGTCGTCTGGAAGGGCGCGAGCCCGGAAGAGGTCGAAGAGGGCGTCTGCATCAAGATCGAGGAGGCGCTGACCGGAGTCGAGGGCATCAAAAAGCTCAGATCCAATGCCTCTGACAGCCTGTGCACGGTAATCGCCGAGATCGGAACCGGGGTTCAAGATTCGCGGAAGGTGTTGGACGATATAAAGGATGAAGTCGATCAGATCAACACCTTCCCCAAGGAGATCGAGCGGCCCGTCGTCACCGAGGTCAAGCAGCTTTTCCAAGTGGCCTATCTCTCCCTTTGGGGGGAGGCTCCGGAGATTTCGCTCAAGCGTATGGCCGAGGAAGTTAAGGACGAACTCCTGGACATCGACGGGATCTCCCAGGTGAAGATCAGCGGCCTGCGGGACTGGGAGATCTCCATCGAGGTTTCGGAAGCCACCCTCCGCCGGCACGGCCTCTCCTTCTTCGACCTGGCCGACATCATCCGCAAAAACGTGACCGAGCTTTCCGGGGGGGACATCCGTTCCCCCGAGCGGCGTATCCGGATCCGCACCCTGGGGAAGCGCTACACCGGCCCTGAGTTCGAGTCTCTGGAAATCCTCGCCCGCCGGGACGGAACCATCGTCCGCCTGGGCGAGATTGCCCGTGTGGTGGACGGCTTTGAGGACAGCGACAAGTCGGGCCGCTTCAACGGGAAGCCCGCCGCCCTCATCGGTATATTCCGGACCCCGGAGGAGGATGTGATCGACATCGCCGAGAAGGCGAGGGCGTACGCCAGGCAAAAGGAGACTCTGCTCCCCGGCGGCTTAAGGCTGACCTATTGGGCGGACACCTCCGTGTTTGTGAAAGACCGTATCGACCTTTTGCTCCGGAACGGGAGGCTGGGGCTCCTGCTGGTATTTCTCTGCCTCTGGCTGTTCCTGAGTTTCCGCCTTTCGTTCTGGGTCGCCTTCGGCCTTCCGGTCGCGCTGATATCGGCGCTCGGATTCGTATACTTCACAGGCGGCACCATCAACATGATCAGCCTGTTCGCATTCATCATGGTTCTCGGAATCCTGGTGGACGATGCCATCGTGGTCGGGGAGAACATTTATGCGCACATGTCCCGGGGGGAGCCCGCTATCCAGGCCGCCATCGCGGGGGTGACGGAGGTTGCGGTGCCCGTTCTGGGCACGGTGTCCACTACAATCGTCGCCTTCGTGCCTCTCCTCATGATGGAAGGGATGATGGGCAAATTCTTGTCAATCATGCCCATAGCCATCATCGCCGCCCTCATTGCCTCTCTGATAGAGGCGCTCTTCATTCTCCCCTCCCATCTCGCCCACTGGATGAAGCCCGCAACCGGCGCATCCGTGGGGGACGGCATTCGGAGGGGGATCGAAAACACGGTGACTTTCCTCATCAACCGGGCCTATCTGCCCGTCCTTCGCTTCGCAATGGAGGCGCGCTATTTCGTCCTTGCCGCTTCGGTTTCCGTATTGCTCCTTACTGTCAGCTTGGCGGTCGGCGGGCACGTGCGTTTCCTGATTTTCCCAAAGCTCGACTCCGATTACTTGGAGGCGGTTTTCACCTCCCCCCAGGGAACCCCCATCGGGCAGACCACCGAGGCGGCGATGCAGCTCGAGCGCGCCGCGACGGCGCTGGGCGAGGAGTTCAAGACGAAAACGGGCGAGCCCCTCATTCGGCACATTTTCTCCAACATCGGCGAGCAGGTGGGTCCCCGGGGGCAGACGTCAGGGAGCCACACCGCTCAGGTGATTATCGAGTTGCTTTCCTCGGAGAATCGTGGGGTGCCCAGTACGGCGATCGTAAACCGCTGGCGCGAATTGGCGGGTGAGATTCCGGATGTCCTCCGTTTGAATTTCCAGGGTCAGGAGACCGGGCCGGGGGCGGGAAAACCGATTGAAGTGCAATTCACGGGCCCCGATATCGAAGTCCTCCGGAGGGCGGCGAACGAGCTCAAGGCGGAGCTCGCCAAGTACCCTGGCGTTTATGAAATCGAGGATGATTACGAACCCGGAAAGCTGGAGCTGCGGTCCGTGTTGAAACCGGAGGCGCGCGCGCTCGGGGTGTCGGTGCAGGATCTGGCCCAGCAGCTTCGGGCGGGTTTTTACGGCCTGGACGTGTTCGAGCTGCAGCGCGGACGGGACGATGTGACGGTGAAGCTGCGCTACCCGCCGGAGGAGCGAAGCGCGCTCGGGGACGTCGAGAACATGCGCATCCGCACGTCCTCGGGCGCCGAGATCCCTTTCTTCGATGTGGCGAACGTGAGCATGGAGCGGGGAGTCGCCGAGATCAAACGGATCGACCGGCGGAAGGTAGTCACCGTTACGGCGGATGTCTATGGGGCCGTTGCGAACCCCACCGAGATTTTGAACGGTCTGGGCCGCTCGTTCCTGCCGGGATTTAACGCCCGGTTCCCGGGGGTGCGTGCTGGTTTTGAGGGGCAGTCCGCGGACACCCGCGAGTCGGTGGGCAGTCTTTTGCGCGGATTCGTCATCGCCGCTGCGGTTATTTATTTCATACTCGCTTGGATCTTCCGCAGTTATTTCCAGCCCATCGTCGTGATGAGCACCATCCCCTTCGGGATCGTGGGGGCGATCTGGGGACACATCATCATGGGCTTCGACATTTCGCTCCTGAGCATGATGGGGATCGTGGCCCTGGCCGGGGTGGTGGTGAACAACTCGCTCGTTTTTCTCGACTTCGTGAACCGGAGTATCGCGGGGGGGGAAACGGTGGAAGAGGCGCTCCGCGTATCGGGCGCTTCACGTTTCCGCCCGATCATTCTCACCACCCTCACCACCGTGGCGGGACTCGGCCCCATGCTTTTTGAGAAGAGCTTCCAGGCGCAGTTCCTCATTCCCATGGCGGTGAGCCTTTGCTTTGGCCTCGTGGCGGCCACGGCCATCACCCTGGTCCTCGTCCCGGTGACCGCCCTCATCGGAAACGACATCGCCCGCCTCGCCCGCCGCCTTTTGACTGGAATCTGGCCCACCCGCGAGGAGGTGGACGTCCACTCCCCGCACCCGCAAGAATCGGCGGCCTGAGCCGCCGTCCGCCGGGCTGGACGAAGTGCCGGGCCGGCCGCGATAATCGGCGGTGCAAACCTGGAAACCCGCTTATGACGGGTTCGCGGGCACGGCCGGCTGAAAGAAGGGACAGGATGGCGGAGGAGGGGGACAGGATGGCGGAGGAGATGAAATACGGCGCCCGGATGATCGCCGGGGCCCGGATCGAAACCGTTCCGAATCCGTCCACCGGGCGGGACTACATCATCGATTTCACCATCCCCGAGTTCACCTGCCTTTGTCCCATCAGCAATTTTCCCGATTTCGCCACAATCCGGATCCGGTACGTGCCGGGCGGGCAAATCGTGGAGCTGAAATCGCTAAAACTTTATATCAACCGGTTCCGGGAACAGGAGTTGTTCCACGAGCAGGTGGCGAACCGGATCCTCGACGACTTGGTGGCCGCCTGCGCCCCCAGATGGGCCTGGATCGAGGGGGACTTCAACGTGCGGGGGAACATCAAGACCAAGGTGCGCGCGGTGCACGGGACGCTTCCCCCCGGTGTCCCGGACTGACCGGAAGCCCGGGATCGCTTTCAATTGGGAGACGGTAATGGCGAATCGTGGAGATGGCAATGGCGAATTATGAGGTAGCGGGCCGGGGACTGGCCCGCGTGGATGCGCCGGACAAGGCGGCGGGAAGGGCCAAGTTTGCGGCGGACATACCCGCCGATCAGGCGCTCATCGGCCTTGTCCTTCGGAGCCCCCACGCCCACGCGCGCGTCCTTTCGGTGGACGTGGGCCGGGCGCGGAGGATATCCGGGGTACGCGCAGTGGTTTCGGGGGCGGATTGCCCCGAGGTCCGGTTCGGCGCCGAGATCAAGGATCAGAGCCTTCTCGCCCGTGAAGGGGTGGTGCGTTACGCGGGGGAGCCTGTCGCCGCGGTGGCGGCCGGGAGCCTGGAGGCCGCCCAGGCCGCGCTCGAGGCGATTCGGGTGCGCTACGAAGTCCTCGAACCGGTGGTGGACGCCATCGCCGCGCGGGAGGGGAAGGGTCCCGTTCTTCATGAAAACTGGGACCAACTCGGCCTGGGGCCGGGGGGGGAGGGAAACGTCATCGCCCGCTACGAGAAATTGGCTGGCGACCCCGAGGCGGGCTTCGCGGCGGCGGACCGCGTCTTCGAGCACACTTTCACCACCCCCTTCAGTCACGCGGCCTACATCGAGCCGCACGCCTGCCTTGCCGAGGCGGGGGCGAACGGCAGGGTGACCATCTGGACCACCACCCAATCGCCCTTTGATGCCCGCGCCGACGTGGCGGAGGCGCTCGGGATGGCGGAGTCGCGGGTCCGGATCGTGCCGACGGAGATCGGCGGGGGATTCGGCGGGAAGATTCGCGTATGCATCGAGCCCATCGCCGCGCTCCTCGCGATGCGTACCGGCCAACCCGTGCGCATGGAAATGACGCGGGAGGAAGACCACATCGGAGTCAACCCGCGCCACCCCTTCCACATTCGCATCCGCACCGGAGTGAAGGCGGACGGCACCTTCGTGGCGCGGGATATGGACCTGACGCTGGATCACGGCGCCTACGGCCGGGGCGCCCAGTACACAGCCAGCAGCAAGTTGGCCATGGCGGCGAGCAGCTACCGCATTCCGAACGTACGCGTTCGGTCGTGCATCGTGTATTCCAACGCCCCGATCTGCGGTCCGGTGCGCGCACCCGGCGGCCCCCAGTTCCATTTCGCCACCGAAGTGCATCTTGACCTCATCGCCCGGGGTATGGGGCTTGACCCGTTCGAGCTCCGGCGGCGCAACGCCATCCGCGAGGGCGAGACCAGCCTGTTCGGGGTCCAGCAGGACGACGGACTGATGCGGGTGCTGGACCGGACTGCCGCGGAGACCGATTGGAAAACGCCCGTCCGGGCGGGAGAGGCGTTCCCCGATGGGCCGGGGTGGAAGATCGGCCGGGGGATGGCCTGCGGGTTTTGGCCGGGTCCCGGAGGGGGGGCGAGCTGCGCGATGCGGCTGAACGAGGACGGCTCCGTCCAGGTGGTGGCCGGATCGGTGAACCTGACGGGGGCGACCACCTCGATGTGCCAGATCGCCGCCGAGGAGCTGGGCGTCGGTCTCGACGCGGTCCACTACGAAAGCGGGGACACCGACACCGCGCCTCGATCCGTCATCGCGGCCGGGAGCATGATGACCCGCTCCCTCGGGGCCGCCGTCCTCGATGGGGCGCGGGATCTGAAGGAGAAGATCTTCTCCGTGGCGGCGGAAAAGCTAGAAGCCGCCCCCGAGGACCTGGTTCTCAAGGGGGGGCGGGTTTTCGTCCGCGCCGCCCCGGAGCGGGGGATGACGCTCGGCGAGGTGGCAAAGGCCGCGCCCGGGGTCCGGGGCTTTCTTCTCGGTGCGGGGGAGAATGCCGCCCCGCCCCCTTGTCCCATCCATACCGCTCAGGTGGCCGAGGTCGCCGTACACCCGGAGCTGGGGGAGGTGCGGGTGCTGCGGCTGACCTGCGTTCAGGACGTGGGTTTCGCCATCAACCCGCTCTCGGTGGCCGGGCAGATCGAAGGCGGGATGGTGCAGGGGATGGGCCTCGCCCTGATGGAGGAGCAGCCCCGCTCTCGGGAAGGCCAACTCGCGGCCGCAAGCTTTCACGAATACCTGATTCCGACCAGCCTCGACATGCCCGAGCTCAAGGCCGTGCTTCTGGAAAATCCCGCCCGGGGAAAGGCGAATCCCTACGGTGCGCGCGGGGTAGGGGAGCCTCCCATCATCGCGACGGCGGCCGCCATCGCGAACGCCATCCTCGATGCTACGGGGAAGGCATTTTTCTCCCTTCCCATCGGACCACACCACATCCGCGGAATTGCCGGAAACGGGAGCGGTGATTGAGAAAAGGACGCGGAGGGCAGGGGCGGACATTCGGTCCTGACTCAAGGAGGCGGGAATTATGGCGATTGTGATAGGCACCTCGCTGGCCCTCTTTCTCCTGGCGGGGTTGCTCGAGATAGGCGGGGGGTATTTGGTCTGGCAATGGTGGCGGAACGGCTCCCCGGCGCTTATCGGCGCCGCCGGGGCGGCGGCGCTGGTTCTGTATGGCATCATCCCCACGTATCAGTCCGCCAGCTTTGGGCGCGTGTATGCGGCCTACGGAGGATGGTTCGTCGTGCTCTCGATTTTGTGGGGCTGGGGGGTGGACCGCATCGCGCCGGACCGCTACGACATTCTCGGGGGCCTGGTTTGCATCATCGGCGTCAGCATCATCATGTATTGGCCCCGGTAGTTCGCTCGCCGCTCCGTTCGAATTGCGCCCGTCAACCGGGTGAATCTTCCGGAATGCGGGGGATTTTCCGGCGGGAATAAATTGCATGCAATATACAATCATACAATCGGATTGATTTTTCAGGGCCTACCCGAGGACACTTGAAAAAAATTCTTGCCTTTCGAAACGGAAGGGGGCATAGTGCGCCCTTATTTTTTACGGCTGCGGTTTGCCGCCCGGGAGCAGGTGATGTTGAAAACGCCCGTCATGAGGAAGGAGAAAATGAACGAAGCGGAAAAGAGCGGAATCGTCCAATTGGACTTTGAGAGTTCGGAAGAGGGAGACGTCCTCCCCGGCGAGGTTCGCCTTTTGGAGGAGGACAAGGGGCTGACGGAGTACGAGTGGGCCCTTTGCGACGGCGAGGGTGGCTGCGCCCTTCCGGTGGGGACATTTGGGCGATAACCTTTTGATCCGGACGGATCGCAAAAAGCCCCCCGCCAATCAGCGGGGGGCTTTTTTTGCGGCGAATTCGAACGCGGAAGAACCTGTGCATGGGGAATTTCGAATCAAGCGGCAATCGGCGTCTGAAACATCCCATTACAATGTGACAACCACGAAAAATTACAAAGTTCGGCATGGCTGGGTGGGCCCTAAGCAAAAATGCGGATCCGAGCGATCCGCCCTCGGCGCAGTCAATGATGAGGCGCAGGGAGATCTTCGCCCCCATCCAGCGCCGGTCTATATAGAGCCTGTACACTTCTATATAGCCTGGATTTCCCAAGTAAATTGACTATTGTCCAGGGATGGAGAAGCTGTTTGGGACCAGAGTCGGTCGCTCAGTAAAGAATCGTGGCCTGGAATGGCCATTTGAGGCTAGAATGCCTCCATTCAAGAAACCATTTGGGAAATATATTTATCATAAGAGGCTTTCCGGAGGAGGAGCCCAATGGGCGAGGTACTTCACCGGGCTTTCGCGGCGGGGATTTGGCCGTTTGCGGATTGCCGTCAATGGCGGAAAACCGCCCTCAGGAGGTGTGGTTATCTTTTTGTGCTATGTGATTTAGGTATGCCGCCGGTCCGTCTGGGAAATGGTAGCTCATGCAATTTCTCCTGCGTGGTGACGGTGGCCGGTTTCCGAAACAAGAGACCCATACGAATGAGGCGTGATCGATAATGGCCAGCGATTCTTACTCTCTTTTCGGCGGCAAGGGTCTTCTCGTCTCGGCGCCGGACGCATTTCGGGCGGGATCGTATCTCTTCCTTTCGGCCCGCTACGGCGCAAGCCTCGAAAACGGTGTGGTTCCCCGGAGGGCGGAGGATCTGCCGGAAAAGGCCCGAAAGATGTTTTCCTCCTCCAGGCACATCGATGCCCTGGAATGGCCTGTGACGGCCCAGGTATGGTGGATTTACGAAGCCTTCCGCCGGATCCTCAAGCCACTCGGCGCGGACCTGAACAACCTGGTGCGGACAAACACCTACTTCCGGGACCTTGATGATTTCAACGAGATGGAACTTACGCGGGCGGTGCTTCTGCCGGTGGACCCGCCCCCGAGCACAGTGCTCGAAGTGCCCTTCGGGCTTCTCCCGGGAGGGGCGGACATCCTTATCGAAGGGGTCGCCGTCCTGCCCGGCGGACCGCCGAAGGAGGCCATCCGATCCAAATTGGGGGCCGGCTACCACTTCTGTTGGGGAATTCGGACGGGCGACATGGTCTGGGCCTCGGGGCAAACGGCCACCCATCCCATAAAGGGAGAATACATCACCCGACCCGAGGAAATGGATTTAGAGAAAAGGCACTTCGTCACGCATAACCTCCACATGGATCGGCGCGGAGGCGCCGCGACGGCCCAGGCTTGGATGGCTTACTGGCGAGTGCGCCAGATCCTCAAAGACGGTGGAGCGGATATGGAGGACATCCTGCACGAAAAAATCTACCTCCGGTCAATGAAACACCTTCCAGCGGTAGAGCGATTTCGAAGGGACCTCTGTCCTCAACCCGATAGCGCCCCGCCGAGGGTCTACCTCCAGATGGCCAACATGGGGAGGACAAACGAATGTCTCCTGGAGGTGGACGTGATTGCCTCGCTGAAGGGGCGCAAAGCCATTGGGGGCCGGACGGACGGCCTGGGCCGACTGGGTGCGGCAGGTTGTTTTGGGGGGCCTTTTTTCTCCTTGGGCGGCAGGGTGGCGCGCGACCCAACCACGGGTGACGTCATCCGATCAGCCGAAGAGCTGGGTGAACGGCGGAGCGCCCTGGATGGGGAAACTGACCCGCTGGCCATCCAGGCTTTATGGATATATCTGGATATCGAGCAATTTTTAAAAGAAAACGGTTCTTCCCTGGGCCAGCTGGCGAAAGTGGACATCTACGTCCGTGAGCCGGCGAAATTGTCAGCCCTCGACACCGTGCACCGAGCGGTTTTTCCGGGAGACTCCCCCGCCATCTCAATCGTACCTGTCGTCTGGCTCGATCCCGACCCGGATGTCTGCGTTAAAATTAGCGGGTTCGCTCTTCGACCGGAACGATGATTCAAAAGGGTACATCAATGAGGAAGATCGACCTGGGGAAAGACGCCGTGGGGGGCAACCCCCTCCGGGCGGTGATATACCTGGAAAAGATCGCGCTTTCCTAACACGTATCCATCGCCTCCAAGCGGAGGGGCTCTGGCAATCGTCGTGAAAGGCCAACCTCTGGCAATTCTCTTGAAAAGCCTAATAGGAGGACATCCCATGGAAACCAGGACAGCAGGCGAAAATACCCGGGGAAGAGCTATGATTTGGGTCCGCACCATTCTGGCGGTCGTCTTTCTTGTAGGGTGGGCCGCCCCGGCCAGCGCCGCCGACAAGGCCACCTTCCGCTTAGAGTGGAAGCTCACGGGCTACCACTTGCCCTTTTATTGGGCCAAAGAGAAGGGCTATTTCGCCAAAGAAGGGATCGATCTCGAAATCAGAGAAGGAACGGGCTCGGGCAATACGGTCAACTTCGTCGGAGCCGGCCGCGATACCTTTGGATTTGCTGACTATTTGGTCATGGCCAAAGGAGTCGGAAGGGGGATGCCGGTAAAAGCCGTTTTCGGCATCGTTCAAAAAACCGCCTGGGCAATTGTCTCCTTCGAGGACAAAGCCATCCGCAAACCCCAAGACCTCATCGGCCGGAGCGTCGCAGCCGCGCCTTACTCCAAGTCGATCCTCGAGCTGTGGCTCAAAGCCAACAACATCCCCCTGGACAAGGTGAGTATGCGCATTGTCAGCGGGCGGGTGCAGAACAGCATATTCCTGGAGAGGAAAGCGGATTCCCTCTTGAGCATCACCACCGGCTCCCCCATGGACTTCGTCGTAAAGGCCGAGCAAGGAAATGGCGATCCCATCCATTTCCTCCCCTTTGCAGACACAGGGGTCAGCCCCATGGGCCAGGGGATCATCGTGAACAACGACCTCATCAAGAAGAATCCGGACCTCATCCGCCGGTTCGTTCGTGCTCTAAAGAAAGGCTGGATGATTGCGCCCACAAACGTGAATGAGGCGGTTCGGATCGCCCTGAAACACGCCCCCGGCAACGAGAAGCGCGCTGAGTCGGTGAAACTCCAGTGGCTGAACATGCTTGAGCTCATGCGCACGCCGAACACAGAGGGGAAACCGCTTGGTTGGATGAGCGAAAAGGACTGGAAGATCACCCAGGACGTCATGGTCAAGACGGGAACAACCGATAAACCCGTCCCGCTGAGTGATTACTACACGAACGAATTTGTTCCCAGCGATTAGTCGGGAAACTTTGATTCGATTGGAAGGGTTTTGACCGACGTCATCGAGTGGGCGGGGGGAGTATTCGTCGTAAAATAGACACCTCCTTGTCTGGTGGAGGCGAGGGGGCTCGAACCCCTGACCTCATGGGTGCGATCCATGCGCTCTCCCAGCTGAGCTACGCCCCCACCGGGTTTCAGAAACTAGGCCATGCACCCGGCGGTGTCAAGGTTTCGGACTTTGGGGGAGGGAGAAAAGGTGAGGACCGGGAAATCCGCCCCCTAGGCGTCTTTCCCGGTCCTCGATCCTGCTGCGGAGTCCGCCCGTACTCTCCGCGGCAGGATACTTTTCGCTGTTCTTCTTCCGGTGAATCCTCTGAGCGGTCCTACCCCCCGGCCCTCGTCCCGTCGCGGAGTCCGCCCGTGTTCCCCGCGCCGAGAAAACCGCTTTAAAAGAATCCTCAAGTTTGGTGGGAACCGGGGAGCCTCCCCCAGGGACGCCCCCCGGTTGCCGAATCCTGTCGTAGAGTCCGCCCGATTTCCCCACGACAGGAAAATTTTCCAATCCGCCTAGGAGCAGCCACTCGTCGCTCCGCACGTCATGCACTTCAGGCACGTTCCGTTCCGAACGAGGGTGAACAAGCCGCACTCGGAGCAGGCTTCTCCCTCGTAGCCCTTTATCTTGGCCTGAATCGCTTCCTGCGCCATGCTTCGTTGGGCGCTCGCTTCGACTCCCCCGCCGTAGTGGAGGTGGAGGTGGTCGCTGCGCGGCACGGCCGCGTCCAGCGCTTCCGTGAAGGTTCGGATTTCTTCTTCTTCCTCCGCGTCGAACTCGGGGATTTCGTCCTGGGGCCTGCCGATGGTGTCGGAGCGCAGATCCTCGGGCGTCACCTGGGCGAGGTCGTCCCGCCCCAGGTAGGTGATCGCCAGCTCGCGGAAGATATAGTCGATGATCGATGTGCTCATCTTGATGTGGAGGTTACCCTCGACCAAGCCGCCCGGCTCGAACCGCGTGAAGACGAAGGCGTCCACGAACTCGTCCAGCGGGACGCCGTGCTGGAGCCCGAGCGATATCGCGATGGCGAAACAGTTCATCAGGCTGCGGAAGGCGGCCCCTTCCTTGTGCATGTCGATGAAGATCTCGCCGAGGGAGCTATCCTGGTACTCCCCGGTGCGCAGATACACCTTGTGACCCCCGACGGTGGACTTCTGGGTGTAGCCGCCGCGCCGGGTGGGCAGGCGCCGCCGGCGACTTTGGTAAATGTAGCGGCGGATAACCTGCTGCGCGACCCGAACGGGGGCGCTTTCGGGCTCGCTCTCGCCCGCCAGGCTGGCGAAAAGATCGGATGCAAAAGAGGAGGAGAGCGGCTGGCTGAGCTTCGAGCCGTCCCGGTAGATGGCGATGGCCTTGGTCATCTGCTTCCAGGCCTCGTTATAGAGGTCCTGAATGTCCGCGATGGTGGACTCGGCCGGCATATTGATGGTTTTGCTGATGGCGCCCGAGATGAAGGATTGGGCGGCGGCCATCATCTGCACGTGAGCCATCGGCCTGATGTAGCGTTTTCCCTCCCGGCCGCACTTGTTCGCGCAGTCGAAGATGGGCAGGTGTTCCTCCTGGAGGTGAGGAGCGTTCTCGATGGTCATCTTTCCGCAGACATAGTCGTTCGCCTCGCGGATCTGCTCGGCGGTGAAGCCGATCACTTCGAGGAGGTTGCGGTTCCAGTCGGCGAGGTCCTTTTCGGTGAGCTTGAGGCGCTCGCGGCAGAATTCCTCCCCGAGGGTGAACTTGTTGAAGGCGAAGCCGATCTCGAAGGCGCTTTCGATGGCGGCCTCTACCTTTTCCAGTGCTTTGTCCGTGAAGCCTTTGGCGAGCAGGGTTTCGGGGTTGATGTGGGGAGCGCCCTTGAGGGTGCCCCGGCCGCGGCAGCAGGCCACGATATCGCGAATCTCCTCCTCGCCGTAGCCGAGCCGCCGGAGGGCGGCCGGGACCGACTGATTGATGATCTTGAAGTAGCCCCCGCCGGCGAGCTTCTTGAACTTGACCAGGGCGAAGTCGGGCTCGATCCCCGTCGTGTCGCAGTCCATGAGCAGGCCGATGGTGCCCGTAGGAGCGATGACGGTGGTCTGTGCGTTCCGGTAGCCGTGGCGGTAGCCCAGGGCCAAAGCCTCGTCCCAGGCCTCGCGCGCGGCCGCGGCGAGATAGTCCGGACAGTGGGCCGGGTCAATGCCGATGGGGGTGATCGAGAGCATCTCGTATTCCCGGGGGGAGGCGTTGTAGGCCGCCCGCTGGTGATTGCGCAGAACGCGGAGCATGTGCTCGCGGTTGGCCTCGTAGCGGGCGAAGGGGCCAATCTCGCCCGCCATTTCCGCGCTCGCCGCGTAGGCCCCGCCGGTTATGATTGCGGTGAGGGCGCCGCACCAGGCTGCGGCCTCGGGCGAGTCGTAGGGAATGCCGAGCACCATGAGCAGGGTGCCGAGGTTCGCATATCCGAGGCCGAGCGTCCGGTATTCGTAGGATTTCCGGGCGATCTCCTTGCTCGGGAACTGGGCCATCAGGACAGAGATTTCGAGCACGATGGTCCAGAGGCGGATGGCGTGGCGGTAGTCGTCCAGATGGAAATGGCCGCTCTTGGCCTCGAGGAACTTGAGCAGATTCAGCGAGGCGAGGTTGCAGGCCGTATCGTCGAGGAACATGTACTCCGAGCAGGGGTTGGAGGCATTGATGCGCCCGTCCGCCGGGCAGGTGTGCCATTCGTTGATGGTGGTGTCGAACTGGAGACCCGGGTCGGCGGAGCACCAGGCGGCGTCGCCGATCTGATCCCATAGGTCCCTCGCTTTGACTTCTTTGGCCACCCCTTTGTCGATGCGCCGGATGAGCTTCCAGCCGCGGTCCGCCTCGACGGCATCCATGAACTCGCCGGTCACGCGGACGGAGTTGTTCGAATTCTGTCCGGAAACGGTGGCGTAGGCCTTGGATTCCCAATTTGTGTCGAATTCCTCGAACTCAATCTTGGTCACCCCCTGCTGGGACAGCTGGATCGCCCGCCGGATGTAATTCTCGGGCACCCCCGCCCGGAGGGCGTCCCGGATGGCCTTGCGCAGGGCCGGGTTCTTTTCGGGTTTTTGCAAATCGCCGTTCAGCTCGGGCTGGTTCCGCACGTCACAGGCCATGAGGATGGTGTTCAGATGGAGATTGCACATTTTGCTTCCGGCCACGAGCGCGGCCACCTTCTGCTCTTCTTTTGCCTTCCAGTTGATGAACTCTTCGATGTCGGGATGGTCGATGTTGAGGGTGACCATCTTCGCCGCCCGGCGGGTGGTCCCGCCGGACTTGATGGCCCCGGCGGCGCGGTCGCCGATCTTGAGGAAGCTCATAAGGCCCGAGCTCTTGCCGCCGCCCGAGAGCGTCTCACCCTCTGCCCGGAGGGGGGAGAAATTCGTTCCCGTTCCCGATCCGTACTTGAAAATTCGGGCCTCGCGGGTCCAAAGGTCCATGATGCCGTTTTCGCCGACGAGATCGTCCTGGATAGACTGGATGAAGCAGGCGTGCGGCTGGGGCCGCTCGTATGCGTTGGCCGAGCGGTGCACTTCGCCCGTTCCGGGGTCGGTGTAGTAGTGGCCCTGGGGCGGGCCGGCGATGCCGTAAGCCCAGTGCAGGCCCGTGTTGAACCATTGGGGGGAGTTCGGTGCGGCGCGCTGGGTGGCGAGCATGAAGTGCATCTCGTCGTAAAAAGCGCGCGCGTCTTCTTCCGAGTCGAAATATCCCTCTTTCCAACCCCAGTAGGTCCAGCATCCGACGACCCGGTGGAACACCTGTTTGGCGTCGCACTCGCCGCCGTATTGCTCCTCTTCCTCGGTGATTACGGCGAGCGCCTCCTCATCCGGTCCGGAGGGGAGAAGCCAATCAGGCACTCCCTCTTCGGGAATTCTTCGCAGCCGGGAGGGAACGCCCGCCTTGCGGAAGTATTTTTGGGCGAGGATGTCCACCGCCATCTGGGACCAGCTTTCCGGCACCGAAATGTCCTTGGCTTCGAAGACCACAGTTCCGTCGGGGTTCGTGATGCGCGAGGTGCGCTCGACGAATTTGATCTCAGCGCCGGGGCCTTCTCCGGCTCGGGTGAATCTCCGAGCAATTTTCATTCGTGCGTTACTCCCACAAATTTAGACCCAGGGCGCATTCTTTTTTTCGCATTATATTCGCCTTCTGCGTGAGTCCTCAAACCCTTTCACCTGAAATTTTCGTTTTTTCTTCGAATGCGCGCCTTAGGCCTTGCCCTGGGAAGGTGCCGGTCGGCTGGCTGTGCTTGCGACAGGAAGGATTTTCCAAAACCACATTCAACCGATATCTTTGCATTTGAGAGCCGTATTTCTTTCATTTTGGTTATGAATTTATTCACATATATTTTGTGCTTGAAGCGTATGCTAATTACTATATTTGGGGGTGTCAAGTAAAAATCTGGTTTACCCACAAAATATGTGCACTTATCCACATTCCCCCCCCCCAAATATTGTGGTCATCCTTCAGGCGGACTGAAATGCCTTGGCGGCAGGGGGATATTCCCGCCGCCTGGGATTTTGTGCCGATGGTTGAACATAAATACTTGTTTTTAAAGGTTTAACTTTCGATTTCCCGCAGGCGCGGGGTTATCCGGGAGGGAAAAAAACAGGCTGTCCGGTTGGTCAGGAGGACGAACCCTCACCGATGCGGCAACGCCAGAAATCCATGGTATCTCGAAGGGTGGTCTCGATAGGGATTTCGGTGCGCCAGCCGGTCGCCGCGGTGAATTTGGCGGCGCTGATTGCGTTCTGGCCCGGGTCGGCGGGCCGGTATTTGGCGGGGTCGCGCGCAACCCGTATGGGAACCCGGGCGAGGGAGAGGAGAATGTCGAGCACGTCGCCGATCCGGAGCGAGACACCGGAGCAGACAAGATATGCCTCTCCGGGCTCGGCGCTTTCAGCGGCGAGGGCATAAGCCTTCACAACGTCGCGGACATCGGTGAAGTCACGGTGCGAATCGAGATTCCCCGCCTGGATGACGGGCTCCTTTAGACCCGCCTCGATCTCGGCCACCTGCTTGGCGAAATCGGCGACAACCGCATTGGGCGCCTGGCGGGGCCCGGTATGGTTGGCAAGGCGCAAAAGGACCAATTCCAAGCCGTGCTTCAGGCAGTACTGGCGCGCGAGAAGATCGAAGGTGAGTTTGCTGGTGGCATAGGGATCTTCGGGTGCATAAGGTGAATTTTCTGTGAGAACCTCCGAGGGGTTTGTCCTGCCGAAAATCTGGACGGAACCCGCGGCGATGATGCGTATCTTGTCCTTGAGAGGGAGGCAGGCGTCGAGAAGGTGAACGCCGCCCAGAGCGTTGGCCGAAAGGGTGAGGGCCGGGTTTTCCCACGAAATCGACACCGAGCTTTGGCCGGCGAGGTGGAAGACCCAATCCGGCTGGGCTTCTCGGATGATCCGGCTGAGCGTTTCCGGCGCCAGGATATCTCCCTCATGGAGAGAGATTCGGCTGAGAACTTTGTCCAGATTTTCGACCCCGGCGCCGGGGCGCGCGAGACCCGCGACTTCGTGCCCGAGGAGGAGGAGATGCTCGGCGAGGTGGCTTCCGGCGAACCCCGTGATGCCGGTGATGAACGCCTTCAAAGATTCTCCCGCCAGTAGTCCAGGGTGTCCTGCAGCGTTTGCTCGAAGGGAATTTCCGGCCGCCAGCCCGTGGCGTTCTGAAATTTCGTGTTATCCCCCAGCAGGACGGGGACGTCCGAGGGGCGCAGCCGGGCCGGGTCGGATTCGATTTTGATCTCGACCTCGGATTTCGCCAAGAGCTTGTCGAGCACTTCTTGAATTGTCCAATTTTTGCCCGAGCAAATGTTATAAACCTCGCCGGGCTCGCACTTTTGAAGGGACAGCCAGTACGCCCGCACCATGTCCCGCACGTCGGTGAAGTCGCGCTTGGCTTCGAGGTTTCCGACCCGGATGGCGGGACTGCGCTTTCCCGCCTCAATCTCTGCAATCTGCTTTGCGAAATTGCTGACGACGAATACGTGGCCGCGTCGGGGACCCGTATGGTTAAAGCCCCGGGTGCGGATGATCTTCATCCCGTAGCTTTGGAAATACTGGTAGGAGAGCATATCCATTGCCGCCTTGCTCACGGCATAGGGCGAAAGCGGGCGAAGAGGGTTCGTCTCTTTGATCGGAAGTTCGCCGGGGTGGACCAGACCGTATCCCTCGCTGCTTCCCGCCACCATGATCATCGGATCGATTCCGCCTCCCCGGACCGCCTCGAAGAGATGGAGGGTGCCGATGAGGTTCGTGTGAAGACTCTCCTCGGGCGCGCTCCATGAGACGGGAACGTAACTCTGCGCCGCGAGGTGAAATATCTTCGTTGGCCGGATTTCGGCGATCAGCCGGGTGACAGAGGTTTGGTCCCGAAGATCGCATTCGATGACGGGGACGAGGCCCTCCAGGTGTTCGACGTGATCGGTGCGGCTCCGCCAGCGCTGGATCCCGTACACTTCTGCGTCCGGGAAGGTGAGGATATGGTCGGCGAGGTGGCTTCCGGCGAAGCCGGTGAATCCGGTGATGAGTATGCGCTCAGGCATGTATTCTCCATGGCGGGTTTCAAATGACGGGAAATCCTAGCGGGGTGTTCTTGTTCGGTCAATGATTCCACGGGGTTTGAAGTCAATGATTCTACGGGGTTTTAGGAAGAAAACGCGCGCGGCCTCAGCGCCGGAAGCGGCGGCGGGAGCGCTTTTGCGCCCGGGCCGGAAGGGTCATTTCCGGCGCGCGGCTCTTCCCGGGCGCGGGAAATTCAAATTTGAGTAAATCGAAATAATGCATTAGAATCTAGCCATAAGTTACCAGAAATTTGGGCTTCTCCGCTCGTGAAAACTTCAGGTTTCCAGGGGATGAGTTTCTTTGTTCCCCGGGCCGGGGACGTTTTCGGCGCACGCTTTTTTCCGGAAAAGCGTATTCGCTGGGCACTGTCGGCGGGATTTGAAAAGGCCGAGCAAGAAGGGGAAAAAAGCCCGGGGGGGCATGCCTGGCCGATCCGGGAGATGTGATTGTGAGGTGTTACCGGAAGGTCTGGGGCGGTTTCCTCTACACCCTCATAATATGTGTTCTCGCCTCGGCCTTCGCCCGCGAGTTGGACCGGGGCTTGGACTCTCCGGCCGCCGATCCGGAGGGCGCCCTTTCCGCCCCGCCGGGCGCCTCTCCCCTCCATCGTTCCACCCTCCATGGCCACCGGACCCGCCCCGCCGGCCCGAAACCGGCCGTCCGCCCCGCCCCGCCCGGCACTCGGCGCGGGACATCATCGTTCACCCGATCGAATCGGTCCGGGCGGTCAAGGCCGCCCCGACGCTGATATCTACTTCCACCGTGCCAAAGAGGGGCTCCCCCCGGGACCCGGTTCCCGTAGCGCCTGCGATGGAGCCGGGCGAAGGGGTTCGCATCATCGCCCAGGCGGAAGCGGCCCGGGCGGCGGGTCCGATAACGAAAGGCTCTTTCATCGAGCGCTTCTTCGTGAACGAGGCCACGCGCTCCCCCGTGGCGCCGGCCTACCTGCCCGAGGGCGCCGGGTCCCTCCCTCCCGCCGAGCGGTACGCGGCGATCGTGAGGCGGCTGAAGGAGAAGGGCGTTGCGATCCTCACCGGCAGCCGGCCGGGGGATTCCCTCACGCGGCTCGAGTTCATCACCCTGACCTACATTTTGGCGGGGGGGAAGCCGGGGGCGGGCCTGGCCGTGCAAAAGGCCTTTCTCAAGGAGAAGGGGACCCTCGAGCAAAGCGACATCGGCCTCATTAAGGCGTACCAGGGGGATGTGACCCTCACCCGGGAGGGGAAGGAGGAGGGGTCGAAGGTCACCGGGGCCGAGCCGGTCCACTTCAAGGATTTGAGCGAGACGGACTTCGGGGCGCGGGTGGAGTTTCAGTTCGACGACGGGAGCACCCTCTCCATGGGGGGGACACCGTCCTCACCATCGACGAGATGGCCTACGATCCGAAGACGACGCGGCGCTCGATCAGGTTGAGCCTCACGGTGGGCACTATTCGGATAAGGGCCGAGAAGAACACCCATCCGGAGTCGAAGTTCGAGGTTAGGACCCCGGCGCTGGTGGCCGGAATCCGGGGGACCGACTTCTCGGCAACGGTGGACGACCAGGGCCGCACGCAAGTGGTCACGTTTGAGGGAGCGGTGGGGATTCGGCCCATCCTGCCCACCGAGCCGCGGCCCGAGTCCCGGGCCGAGGCGCCGCGGGGCACGAGGCCGGGGGTGAAGCCCCCGGCGCCGGCCGCCCCGGCGGGAGGGGCCGCTCTCGCCCAAGCAGCCCCGGTGCAGGAGGTATTGGTCGGGGCGGGCCAGTCCACCGTGGTCGTTCCCGGGGCGGTTCTTCTCGCCCCGGTGCAGCGGGCCACCCAGAACCAAATCCAAACCGCCGCCCGGGCCACCCAGATAACCGCCCCGGCAAAAATCGCCGCCGTCACCCGGGCGGAGACAAAGGCGGTTGCGGACACAATCGTGCGGGTGAAGACCCTGCTGGCGCAGGCGCCGCCCCCCCCTCCGCCCTCCCGGTCTCCCACGCTGGAAGTCACAGGCACCACCCAAACGGATACCGGAGGGTTTGGGGGTGACCTCGGATTGGCCACCAACGAAGTCTCCACTACGGGTTCGGTGGGGGATGGCGCTCTCGCCGGAGACACAACCCCCACCTCTGACCCGGAAAGGGCGATCGTCGGCGCCGTGGGCGAATCGCTCAAGACCGCCTTTCTCTCCCTCACCGATGAGCGGCAGGCCGACCTGTTCGGCACCCTGACCTCGGCCCAGCAGGAGGATCTCCTGGGCCGGCTCACCACCTCGCAGGCGGAGGCCCTCCTCGCCACCTTCCAGCCGAGCTCTCCCTTTACGGACGCGGTGCTGGAATCCCTCCGCGAATTCTGGGACGCGGTCGAGGCCCAGCCTTTGACGGCGCTCCAGAACGCGCTCGTGAACATTGTCTCGGCGGTCCAGGCCGAGGCGCTGATTCCGGTCCGCCCCCTCGACCGGATCGAAGCATTTTACAGCGGCTTGGCCGCCGCCGCACAAACCGCCGTCCTGGACGACCTGAGCGCGGACCAGGCCGGGGAGATTCTTCCGGGTCTTTTAGGCGACGCCCTCACGGCCTTCTTCAACGGGCTGGCCTCGGCGGTACGAACCATCGCTGAGGGCGACCTGAATTCTGACCAATTATCGGAGCTGGGGCTGGGCGGGGGAGCCGACCTGAGCGGCCTTTCGGGGAGCGCGCTCATCGCCGCCTTCGATGCGCTCTCCTCTTCCGACCAGACCGCCGCCGCCGCCGGCCTGACCAGCAGCCAGGCGCTCACGCTGGTCACCGGCCGCACGGACAGCTCCCTCACCAACCTGGTTAACGGTCTTTCCTCTTCAGCGCGAACCTCCATCCTGGACGACCTGACCTCGGGCCAGGCCCAGACGCTCATGACCACCGCCAGCGCCGGCGCGCTCTCGGGCTTCCTCGGCGGGGTGACGGCCAGCGTCAAGGATGCCGCTTTGCGGGCCAGCTCATCGGTCAGCCAGATCCAGAAGAACTCCATCATCGACATTCCCAACCTCTCCAGCACCCTCAATGGCAGTTCCTTGCAGGGGCGGGGAATGACCTACCGGCGCTCGGAAGGGTTGTTCTACTGGAACCTGGCGGGAACACTCTTCAAGTTCTCCAGTCCGGACTCCCAGACCGTGACTTCCATCGGTGCCATTGATTCCAAGACGAAGGGCCTTGTATTTATCGGAAACCGCCTGTTCTCCGTGTCTCAGGCCAACAACCTGATTCGCGAGCTCAATCCGGCCACTGGGGCGACAATCGGCAGCCAGACCATAACGATTCCTTCAGAGAGCGTGGGCTCGAGCCATGGTCTTGCGGTCGATCCCATCACCGGCACCCTTTATGGCGTGGTTGATGGGCCAAGCGGCTCAGGCAGGGACCTCATCACCATCAATCCGGATTCCGGCGCCGCGGTCCTCATCGGGGGTACCACTTTTACCGACATTACGGGGCTGGCGTTCGACTCCCTGGGGACGCTCTATGGCATCGAAGGGGATGGCGGGAGCAATAACCTACTGATCCTCAACAAAACAACCGGCGTGGCGACATCGATACGGAATTTTCCGGATTTCGGGGGCACCGGTGAGTCTATCGCCTTCAATCCCAATGACGGGAACCTTTACCGCGCCTCGGGAAGGGGAAGCGGCTCTCCGAGCGCGACGGGTGTTTTGATATTCAATACTATCAAGGTCCAAGAGCCGACCTCTTTCCTGGCCACCATCCCTGACGCACAGGCGGCGGCGCTGCTCCCGGGACTTTCAGCAACGACGACGCGAATTTCTTCATCAACGGACTCTCATCCTCCGCCCTGGGCCAGCTGGGGAGCGATCTGGCAGCCCTTCTCGCGGGGATTTCGGGGACGCCTCTTCTCGACTTCGTCAGAGATATCTCGGCCGCCAAGACGGGCCTTTTGCTCGACAACCTCACGACGAGCCAGGCCACCGAGGTCCGGAACTGCAGTACGGGCAGCCGGGACTGCGCGGGCAAATTCCGCTCATCCGGCGCCAATCTGCGCTGGATTTCAGACACTTTCACATTCACGACCGGTGTGAACGAGATTCTGAAAGTGAAGTTCGGGGGAGGTGGGACCAATACCATCAACCTCGGCGTAACCAGCGCTTTTATCAGCGGGGTGCCGATGAGCGCCGACAAACTCGCGGATCTGCTCAAAACCCGGCTGCAAACCTCGAATGGAAACGCCGATACTTATACGGTTACTTTCGATTCCACCACCAAAAAATTCACCATCACGAACGACTCGGGAAACGCCCTTGCGCTGGATTTTCTGTTTAACGATTCCACCAGCACGCTGACGGAGATACTCGGGTTCAGTACATCGGCCAATCAGGTTGTCTCCGTCGGCGCCTCGATTACCGGCGACAATCCGGTCCGTTTCGCCAACTTGACCGTCTTCGGCGAGACACAGGCAACAGCCCTTGCCCATGAGCTCGACCGCCTCTCGGGAAGCCAGGGGCTCTTCGGCACCGCCTCGGCCACCTTCAGCATCGGGAGCGGTTCCGTCTTCAACGTCGCCAGGGAGGTTCTCGTCAACATCAATCCCGAGTTTCCCAACACCTCGGGCGCGATCGCGGACGTGTACGGGGGCGGGCTCAAACCCTCGGCGATAACGGACAACGGGGGATTCCAGGCGGGCCAGCTCCGGCCCACGGCCTTAGGCGGAACGGGCAGCGGCCTCATCAGCGTTTCGGGCGAGACGGCAGCGCTCAACGCCGACGGCTTCCTCGCCTACGCCGTCCAGGTGGAGGAGGACATCGTCAACGCCGCCGCCCTGGAGATCCGTTCTCTCGCCTCAACCACTTTCGCGGCGGGGGGACTGAACGCGCTGGTGGACAACCAGCTCGCGCTGTCGGACATCCGCTCGCGGGACGCCCTTCTCCAGGCCCAGGCGGACGCCCGGGCGGGGCGGGTCTTCTCCGATTCGGACGGCAACCGGGTGCGCGTGCAGCAGTACGTCTACCGGCCGCCCTCGAATTCCGACGAGGTGCGGATGACCTCGGTCTCCCTCACCGAGAGCACCGGCCTCAACTACCTCGACCTCCGGGTCGCGTTCCAGAGCGGGCAGCTCTCGGGCCTCTCCGCGATTAACATCCGGAATCTGCCCTGGAACGACTATTTCACCTTCAATTACGATGTTCCTTCCGGCTTTGGTGGGATTCAGGTCGGCAGCCCCTCGGGCAGCCCGCTTCTCCTGAGTACGAGCGCAGAGATGGGAAACGGGGCTGGCGATTACATCCGGGAGGAGATGACCCAGTTTGATGTGAATTCCCGATCCGCCGGAGCGAGTTCTGACGGGCACCTGTTCGATTCAACCGAATTCATCGCGAGTAATTTCTCCATCCAACAGCCGAAGTTTTTGATTCTCACGGTGCGGCAGGCGGGACAGGCCGCCACGACCTTCACGGTGGGCGAATCGGGTTTCGGAACCCCGGATGAGGACTTTCGGGCGGGCTCAACCCTGAGCGGAAGTGCCATCCCCACCGGCCAGTACCGCGCCATCCCGAGGGCGTTTCTTAGCGCTGGTGTCGCTTCGATTCCAAGCGCCCCGACGGACCGGCCCGACTACTTCCACTATGTTGTGAACCAATCCGGCACCATCAAACACTACCCCGTCACCTTCGCGGTGGTGGGGGACGCCACCACCTCATCCACCACGGGATTGCAGACCTCGACCTGCGGCAGCGGCGGGGCCACGACGTGCTCCAGCCTGAAGTTCGACAACATCTGGGACGCCTTCCGGGTGAACCAGCCCGCAGGCTCCCAGGGCCTGCCCACCATCAACATCGGGGCGAACATCCTCCAGATCCAGGCGGAGACCAGCTTCGTCAACGCCTCGTCCGCGACGGTCCAGGTTCTCTCCGTCCCCATCCGCAATTTCATCATCCCCTGGCCGCGCATGATCTGGAACGGAGAGAGCGGTTTCTAATCCGCCCGCGCGGAGGCTCCCCTGGGCGGGGGCGGATGATCGATGCGCGGGCGGCTCTGGCCGCGGCAAGCCATCCGGAATTTTTCCCTTCACCATCAAAATAAAGCCGCTCGTCCCGGCCGGTTGCCCGGCGCGGCACGCGATTGCCCGGCGCGGGTCCGGAGGGGCGGGGCGCCGGGATCGGATGGCGCTTCCGCCGTTTCACTTCCTCCCGTCCTTCATTATTCCCCGAATTTCCGGCAGCAGCCTTTCCCGGAGGGTGGGGCAGAATCGCCTCCGGCGAGGATTGCCTCCGGCGTGGGTCGCCTTCGCGCGCGCGTGGGGGGAGGGGGGGGCGATCTGCACCCCTTTACCGCCGAGGGAGTTTGCCGCCGGGAAAGAGGCGGGGCGCCGGTTTTTTCCCGCCCCTGTTCCAATGAGAGGGGGCCTCCAGGGCGGGGGGCGTTCCCGGGCGGCCATGAGGGGGGGGCTGCGGCCCACAGGTCTGGTGAGGGTTTTCGAGGCGTGCGCGCTCCCGGGCGGCCATGAGAGGGGGGGGCTGGGCGCTTCCGCCGTTTCAATGAGAGGGCATCTGGGCGGGGGGGATCGGCGCGGTAAAAATTTCCGTAAGGAGGGGATCGGCGCGGTGAAAAATTCCGTAAGGGGGATGACATGAAAAGCGTTTTTTTCCGGGGAGTTTTCGGTTCCCCGAGGGCATATATCGCGAATTCCGGGGTTTTTCCAAACCGCCCCGCCCGCGGGCGTTTCGTTTGACACTTCCCGCGCTCCCTGAACTAATGGGCGCGCGGTGTCCGCATTCGGATCAAGGGGATTCTTTTTCCATCCGGGAGCCATGTAAATGGGAAATTCAAATTACGATGTGGCGGTGATCGGGGGCGGGCCCGCAGGCTATGTTGCGGGTGTTCGGGTGGCCCAGAGCGGCGGCCGCTGCATGGTAATCGAGCGTGACGCCCTGGGGGGAACCTGCCTGAACTGGGGCTGCATCCCGAGCAAGAGCCTGATTGCCTCTGCCGCCCTTTTGCGGAACATCAAGAATGCCAGCCAGTTCGGCATCGAGATAAAGGGAGAGGTTCGAGCCGACCTCGCGGCGATGGTCGCCCGCAAGGACAAGCTCGTTGAAGGCCTGGTGCGGGGAATCAGTAGCCTTTTCAAGGCCCATAAGGTGGATCACCTTGCGGGGGAAGCGAAATTCGAGGGACCGGGTCGGATTAAAGTGGCATTGAAGGAGGGTGGCGAAGCCGATGTGAAGGCGGACAACATCATCATCGCGACGGGCTCTCGACCCTCCCAGATTCCAGCCTTTCCAATAGACGGGGAAAATATCTTCTCAAGCGATCAGGCCGTTCACCTCACAGAGCTGCCTAAGCGCCTTCTCATCATCGGTGCCGGGGCAATCGGCTGCGAATTCGGATGTCTTTATCGGGAACTGGGGGCGGATGTCACCATGGTCGAGCTTCTGACCCGGCCGCTCCCTCTGGGGGACGGCGATGTTTCCACTATCATTGGGCGCGAGCTCAAAAAGCAGAAAGTAAATCTATTGACGGGCAAAAAAATCCTAAAGGTGGAAAGGAAAAATGGGGAAATGGTGGCCCACGTTGAGGGGGACGAACCCATCAAAGCCGATAAGGTACTCGTTTCAATCGGACGGACCATGAACACCGACTCTCTAGGCCTTGAAAACATCGGAGTTAAGCTGGGGTCGCGCGGGGAAGTGATAGTGAACGATAAGATGGAAACGAATGTGAAGGGCGTCTTTGCCGCGGGGGATGTAATCGGCGGCCTCATGCTGGCTCACGTCGGCTCGGCGGAGGGAATCGTCGCCGCGGAGAACATCATGGGCGGGGATTTGAAAATGAATTACCAGGGAATTCCCGCCGGCATCTTCACCCATCCTGAAGTGGGGGAGGTCGGCCTGACTGAAGAAAAAGCCCGGGAGGCGGGACACAAGGTTCGGATCGGGAAGTTCCAGATGCGCGTCCTCGGAAAGGCGCAGGCCGAGCGGGAGATTGCCGGCGAGGTGAAAGTGATCGCCGACGCGGTGGATGACCGTATCCTCGGGGTGCATGTGGTCGGCGCACACGCGGCCGATCTGGTCCACGAGGCAGCAGTGGCCATCCGGAACGGCGTTCGCGCAACCGACCTTGCCGCGACGGTGCACGCTCACCCGACGCTCGCCGAGGCCATCATGGAGGCGGCACATGATGTCCATGGGGTCGCGATTCATGCGCCGCCTAAAGCCCGCGCGAATTAGAGACTCGGAAAAAGGAGTCCGCCTGCTTTCGCCAAAAGTCATTTTGGCCCTTTTGTGGCTCGCTGCGGTTGGCTGTGGTGCATCCAGCGAGCACTTCGGTCAAATTGTTTCCCTCAGATGGAGGATAAATTTCCCCCGGCCTGCTGGGGTAAGCGTTGCAACCGAAAAAGGGAATTTTTTCATGTACTCGAAGGGGGGAGATTGGACGCTCTCTCTTTCAGTCCGAAAACCTTTTCCCGGGAGGGGGGAATCGGATCGTTTCAAATCTGAAAAATGGACTTCTATCATTGACGATATGCGCCGAAGGGTGGCGGCTCTACGGGGTGGACATTGGCGGGGGGCTGAGATCTTAAAAATTGGGGGGCCACTGGATTTCGGTTTGACTTTGAGGGGCCTGCGGATGACGGCCAAGCATCCCTTCCCTTCATCGCGGGAGAGCATCTTTTCCAGCGAGTTTCTGTGATAGGGAAAAGGGACCGCATATACTTGCTGCACCTTCGCGCGAGGCCAGGAGCGAAAAAAAACGCTATCAGAGAGTGGAATATTTTGTTTCGCGGGATCCGTTTTACCGGGCCAGTCGGCATTGCCTTTCCGGGAACGGAACAAGTCCCTGAAGGGAGCATGAATTCCCTGTTGCGTGAAGCCCTGGCTGAAAAATAGACGAGAGAACGCAAAGACAATTTGATGAAAATGAGATTTGGGTGGGTTTACGCCAAAGTACCCATTAGCTCTCCACCCTGGATTTGCGCCTGGATTGCTTCCACTTCTTCCAGTCGGTCGAAGAAGACATCGGTTACTCGCGGGTCAAAGTGGGTGCCCCTTCCTTCCCGCAATATTTCGTAAGCGTTTTTGTTGGAATACGCTTTTTTGTATGGACGGTTGCTCGTTAGGGCGTCGAACACGTCTGAAACAGCGCATATCCGTCCCGAGAGGGGAATTTCTTCTTCTGCAATTCCTTTCGGATAACCTTTCCCATCCCATCTTTCGTGGTGAGAGAGGGCGATAATTTCGCCTGCTTGAAGCAGCTCCGACGACGAGCCGCTAAGTAACCGTCCCCCAATAGTTGCATGTTTTTTCATGATGTCCCATTCACCGGGATCGAGTTTTCCAGGTTTCAGGAGATTTTTATCAGGGATACCCAACTTGCCAACATCGTGCATGGGACACGCATGAAAAATGATATCTATCTCGTTGGAGGAGAGGTCGAGGTTGCGGCCCCAAAGGGCGCTGTAATGGCCAAGGCGCCGAATGTGTACCCCCGTCTCCTTGTCTTTGTACTCGGCTGCAAGGGCCAGACGCTGTATGGTTTCCAAATGCGCTTGGTGGGCTTTCCGCTTGGCATCTCCAAGCTCTTCCACGGTCTTCCGGAGGATTGACGTTCTTTTCTCGAGCATCTCCTCCAGTTCTGTTCGGTTCCGCTTGATATCGTCCTGGGCCTCCTTCATCTTCAGAAGGATACCCGTGCGCACCGCAAGTTCTGTTAAGTCTATGGGTTTGGAAATAAAATCGTTGGCTCCCGCCTTAAGGGCCCGGATGCGGTCCTCCTTGTTGCCGAGAGCCGTCACCATGATTATGGGAATATCTTCTAAGTCGGGATCCTGGCGGATTTCCCGCGTGACCTCCAGGCCATCCATCCCCGGCATTACGATATCCAGGAGCACAATGTCGAAACCGAGCTTGAGCATTGCCAAAGCTTCGAAGCCATCCCGGGCATCCTCGGCCTCATGCCCGAGGGATTCCGCCATCGCTTTCAGGATCATTCGAGTCCTGGCGTCGTCGTCTACAACAAGAACTCGCTTAGGGCGTTTCATTTTGAAAAATGTCCTTAAGGGAGCGAAAATGCATAGTCACCCTTTTCGGGTAAAATGGCACAAATCTCCTCCCCCCTAATCAGTATCGACAAGTGGGAAGAAGACTTTAGGAACGGATAATTTCCTGTCCCTTTTCAATTTCAATCGGTGGATGGCTTTTTCCTCATCGGCCATCGTTTTGCAGGGTATGACGGAAATACTCAAGAGGTGGATTTGGAGGGTCCATAGGGAATTTCAGTCAGCGGGCCATCTTCAGAGTGCTGATCTTCGTACAGGAGATTCCGCAGTGCTTTCGCTACCGGGCCCGGTTTTCCGTCTCCAATCATTTTGCCGTCCCACTCGACTATGGGGGCAACCTGGACAGAGCTACCGAAAAACATCATCTCGGTGGACCGCCGCCCCTCTTTAACCGATATGTCACGAATCTCAATTCCATTGAGAAGACCGCTTTCGATGAGACGTGCAGCAAGTTTGAGCATCCGTTGGACCGTGCAACCGGAGAGAATGTTGTCGAACCTTGGATGTTTGAGGATTCCCTCCTTTGTCACAAAAGCTACGTTCATGTTCGTCCCTTCGCCTACGTTTCCATTCATATCCACGAAGACGCCGGTATCAAAGCCATTTTCTTTCGCCTCCAAATGCATGAGAACATTGGGAAGGTAATTCGTGCTTTTTGTGTTGGCATAGAGGGGGGGGTTGATAGGAAAGCTGGTTGTCATTACCCGCATTCCCTTGGAGTAATATGATTCCGGATATGAAGGCAGTTCATGGATTGAGATAAAAAATCCGTACTCAGCGTCTTCTACCGGGGCGAGGCCGAGCGTACCTGTTCCCGAGGAAAGCCAATAGCGAATAAATGCGTTGTGCTCTCCACTCGTTGCCGCTGTTTGAATGATGATCTCGCGCATTTCGGAGCGGGTGAACCTGGGATGAAGTTTTGACGATTCAGCAGAGCGGAGAAAGCGGTCGAGGTGGGCTTCAAGTTCATAAATTTTTCCGTCGATTATGATTGCGGTGTCGAAAATTCCGTGTCCGCGGTGGACCATGTGGTCATCAAAGGGAATCACCATAAGGGCGGGATCGGTTACAATTCCGCCGAGCTGACTCGAGTAGAATGCCATATATCGAACTTTTTGTTTTTTCCTAAGGATTTGGAGACTTTGGATCACATTATCGGTGGTGAGGAGAGGAAATTTTTTCGAACCGGGCATGCGCACCCCCGTTTTTACTTGTCTTGAATTGGTGTCGAATACCCCGCAGAAAAATGACGGATTGAGTATAAGCCTATCATGCAGCGTGGCAGGATACTTCATCAAGATGTAGGAGGGATATCAATGAAAATATACGCGTTGCCTTCTCCTGTAGGGCATAATCAAGGTTTGTTGCTGATTGGAATAAAATGGGGCGAATGGAAAATTCTCCACCTTTCCCCTTTTTAACCTCGTCCTGGCAAGTTGTGAGACAATTTTCTCCTGTAAATTCTTTTGGGCGTATAGGATTTTTTTTGGGGCTTATTTTTGAGGCATCCGCAATGGCCAATATGAATTCTCTCTCTGATGAGCATCTCATGGTTCAAAATATGGTACGCGATTTTTGCGAGAGGGAAGTTGCCCCGCAAGCTGCTGAGACGGACTCCGGCATGTTTCCCGAGGAGATTGTCCACCGCTTGGGAGAGCTTGGATTGATGGGAATAGCTGTTCCCGCAGAATTCGGAGGGGGAGGAGGAGATTGGCTGACCCTCTCCCTGGCTACAGAAGAAATAGCGGCGGCATGTCCTTCCACAAGTGTTATTTTTACTGTGCAAAATTCTCTGGTTTGTGAGTCCCTATTACAATTTGGGAGTAAGCACCAAAAGGATGAGGTACTTCGCTTACTGGCTTCTGGTGACAGGCTTGGTTGTTTTGCGCTCACGGAACCGCAGGCCGGCTCGGACGTTGCGTCTTTGTCAACTACTGCAATCCGCGAAGATGATGGCTGGTGCGTTAACGGATCCAAGCGTTTCATCTCGAACGGGAATGAGGCTGATGTTTCAGTCCTATTCGCGGTTTCGAACGAGGAAATGGGTCGCAAGGGAATCAGCGCTTTTATCGCAGAGACGCACTTGGCCGGTTTTAAGGTGTTACGTAATGAAAAAAAGATGGGTTTGGGCGGAAGTTCATGCAGCGACATTCAATTTGAGGGATTGAAAATTCCGACGAGTCATCTTCTGGGTGAGGAAGGAAAAGGATTTGAACTCGCTATGAAAACGTTGAACTCGAGCCGAATCGTCATCGCTGCGCAGGGTGTAGGATTTGCCAGGGCGTGTCAAAAGGCCGCTGTGGACTACTCCCTCGAGCGGGAAACATTTAATGCCCCCCTTTTTAGGCATCAACCCATTCAATGGAAGATCGCCGATATGGCCACCGAGATAGAGGCGGCGCGCCTTCTCTACCTCAAGGCGGCGCGCCTTAAAATTAAGGGCCTGCCATTTTCGACGGAAGCGGCGTCAGCCAAGGTCTTCGCATCAGATGTTGCTCAACGTGCCGCGGACAGGGCAGTTCAAATTCACGGCGGAAACGGTTACATGAAAGACTATCCTGTAGAGCGGTATTATCGTGCGGCAAAGGCGCTTCAGATCTATGAGGGGGCGAATGAAATCCTGCGCGAAGCGATCGCACGAAATTTTCTTGCTTAACCGAAAAAATCCTTGAAATTCAAGATTTCACAAATCTCAAAAACGGATGGATAGCCGATAAAGAAAAGTCAGGGCGCATTTTTACCGTCGGATATACTTTTTTCTAGACCATTCAGATAGGCAAAAAAGTGCGCCATTTCCAATCCGGTAAGCTGAGGCCAGAAGATATTAAATCTTTTTGCTTGGGCAAGCATATGTGGAGCATGAAGTAGCATACGGGTAGCGAACACGCTTTCGCTCTTAAAATTTTTGGCTTTTAATCCAAGGTCTGGCCCTATCAATCCACCTTTAAACGGTTCTCCGTGACATATGATGCAGCGGGAGCCTACGAAAAGGCTTTTTCCCGTGACAGTTTCGCCCCGGAAAGGAACGTCACCGCCAGATTGCTGGCGTAGTGAGTGCAAGCAGATGAAGATATCCTCGATGTCATCATCCTTGAACTGCGGCCAGCTATAACCCTTTTTTCTTATCGTTTTCTCCATAATGGGAACGTGGTTCCACATCACGGCGGCCCCGAGGAGAGGGCTCGCCCACGAAATTGCCCGGGTGAGGTCGGGACCTACCTCACCTCCCTTTCCCAGGACCATATGGCAGCTTGAGCAACTGCGGGCATGGAATAGAAATTGCCCATTTTCAATTTTTTCTGCACGTGACCGAACAGGCTTTTGCGCGTTTCCTTCGTGGGGGAATAAGAGGAAAAATAAAGCGAAATAGACAAGCAAAGGGGAGAATTTGCCGGGAAGCTTCATGAGTCGCCTCGCGATTTCAAGGAACCGCTGAACCATGGGACTCTTAGTTTTAATATGAATCCACATACCGGGGTCTGCAATATATATTCGGTTCTGGTCCTACCCCGTTTGACAAACATCTCGCTTAATCTATGGCATTTCTCCTATAGGCAATTTTTCCAACAACGGTTTAATCGGCGGAATGGAGTACTTATGCGAGTGCTTCGGCGACGAGTTCAGCGATATCGGCCGCCCGGACATTTTTCTCTGGGTCAATTGCCTTTAGGGCGTCGTCGAACATTTGCAAACAGAAGGGGCATGAAACCGCTGCTGTCTTGGCGCCGCAGGCCTTAACTTCCTCAAGGCGCAAATGATTGATCCTTTTTTTCGGCTCATCATCCACCCAGGCAAAGCCACCTCCTGCACCGCAGCATAAAGCGCGGTCCCGGTTCCGGGGAAGTTCCCTATAGCCATTTGCCGCAGATATCTTTTTAAGAACCTTGCGGGGAGCCTCATACACCCCGTTGTGACGTCCGAGATAGCATGGATCGTGGTAGGCGATGGAGTCGATATTTCTTTTGAGCTTGAGCCGATCATTTTGGATGAGGTCCTCGATAAGTTGAGAGTGGTGAATGACTTCGAATTTTCCTCCGAAGTCGGGGTATTCATTCTTATAAGTGTTGAAACAGTGAGGACAGGTTGTGATGATTTTCTTTACTCCGTACTTTTTAAGCGTCGCAATGTTCTGCTTTGCGCACATTTGAAATGTGAATTCACCCCCCGCCCGGCGAGCGGGATCCCCAGTACACACTTCCTCAGGCCCCAGTACTCCGAAGTCCACGTTCCCGGCTTGGAGGATCTTTACCATGGCTTTGGTGACCTTGATGTTCCTGTCGATCATTGAACCCGTGCAACCCACCCAAAAGAGATAATCTGCCTTTTCACCGTTTCCCAGAACTCTGACTTTCAAGCCCTCGTACCACTCCTCGCGGTTGTGCTGGGCGCCGACCCAAGGGTGCAGCCGGTCCTCCATGGACTTGAGGAACTTTCGCACGCTCTCGCTCATCTTAGATTCCATCATCACGAGATAGCGGCGCATGTCGATCATCTTGGGTACATGTTCGATATAGACTGGACATTCTTGCTGACACGCTCCGCATGTACGGCAGCCCCAAAGTTCCTCTTCAAGCACTGCTGGAGGGGTTTCGCCCTCCGCCCGTTTGCCATAAAGAGGGGCCGGCATTTCAGCGTGTTCCGAACCTGAGCTCTCGCCATTTGAACCGGACTTCACCAAAGCAGGCCCCATTTGGGAAAGATGTCTCTGCATGTCCTGGATTAATTTTCGTGGACTGAGCGGTACCCCGCTCAAAAAAGCCGGGCAAACATCCTGGCAGCGGCCGCAGTTCGTGCAGGCATCAAGGTCGAGCAGCCCTTTCCAGGAATATTGCTCCACCTTTTCGACGCCGAGAGTTTCGATGGAGTCCGGTTCGGACTCCATCGCGGCTTCGATATCGACGAAGGTGAGCTTTCCGCTTGGCTCCAGATTCCGGAAGAAAATATTTAGTAGCCCGTACCAAATGTGGCTGAATTTTGCGTATCCAAGGTAGCCGATGAGGGACATGGCGGTTGTCGCGTGAAACCACCAATTGAAACGGTGAACGGATGTAAGGGTTTTTTCACTCCACTCGCTGACAAGAACGGCGACGAGATATCCGCCAGGAGACCACAGAGCCAGCGAGTGATCTTGGTGATACTCCGTCGCCGCGATGCGTAGCCCTTCGACGAGAAAGCCCTGGGCGAAAACCAATAGAAGGAGGAGAAGCGCGATCCAATCGTCTGTCACAGTGTTTATGCGCTCTGGCCGCCAGACAGTGCGCCGGAACAAAGCAAGAAATATTCCGATTATTCCGAGCAGGCCGAACAAGTCACTCAGCAAAGAATACCAGAGGTAAAGGGTGCCCTTTAAATAGTGGATCCCCGTCCACTCTTGAACCGCGATCATGGAGGTCGCGATGAGCATCGCGAAAAATCCGTAAAAAATGAATAGGTGCATGAGGCCGGGGTAGATGTCCCGAAGTTGTTTGCGGTGGCCCAAAACCTCAGAAACAAGTCCCCAGATCCGATGGGGAATTCTGTCGAGACGGTTTTCTGGTCTCCCGAGACGCCAGAGCTGGACGCGGCGCCAGATGCCGTATCCCAAAAATACGGCGGCGATGAGGGCCATCAGGTATATGATAGGGCCCGCGATGATGTTCCAATAAATTTCCCGTGTCGGAAGCATTTGAACCGCCTAATATTCGAAGAGCGAAGCAGAACGATTTCAATACAATAGGCGGAAGGGGTTGAATTCGCCTCCCTCTCCAGCGAAAAGATATTAGCAAATTACCAAATGAATCGGGATTGTTTCAACCACAACGAAAATTTGACAAATACTCATATGAAGGTGGTATGAATAGGCGATAATTTCTGAATTTTTTTGTAACTAAGTATGTGGTATATTTCAAACGCATTTGGTCGCCCGCTGAGAGAAGATTACCGTCCGTTCTCCCTGACTTCAATAATAAGAACTGAAAAGTGAAATAACAAAATGCTTGAGAATCTTGGTAATATCGACTCCACGATCTTGATCGTGGATGATGATGAAAATGTGCGGAATTTGTTTATACAAATATTCGAGAGTGAGGGTTGTACGACATTGGCGGCCGCCAATGTGGCCGAATGCAAACACCTGATCGATACCGAAAATGTGGACTTGGCTGTGGCCGACTATTGGCTCCCCGATGGCACCGGAGCCGAAATCATCCAGTATTTACGGGACGTCCGTCCCGAAGCGCAATCCATCATGGTCTCTGCATTCGACACCGAGCAGGTGGTCGATGACGCAATCCAAAATGGCGCATTCGCTTTTATGAGCAAGCCTATCGAACCGAACACGTTGCTTACTTATGCCCGCCGCGCCCTGAACCTTCGGCTGCTGGCCAGCGAAAATGATGTCCTTCTTTCGACGATGAAAAAAATTGACGAAGAACTCTCGATGCGAAATCGTAAGATGAATGCAGTTACCAGAATCGCATCCCTTGCGAGCGAGGTGAATAAATTGGTGGAGCCCGGCGAGGAAGCCCTCTCCATCGCCTCCGAGGCTCTGCGAGCAGACGCAGCGCTGCTTTATTATGTTGGCGCGAATTCTAACGGCAAGCTTATTTTACAAAATCATCGCGGTCTTACCGATAAAGAGCAAAAAGAACTATCCATGCTTGAAATTTCTAAGGGGTTGGTAGGCAAGGCCGGGAAGGAAAAACTAGTTACTCACGCGGATGATCTTTGCCGGCAACCAATCGGACACTCTTACTTAGACGGGGAACCCGTATTGACGCCGGATATGAAACGGGCGGTTGCCACTCCGGTATCATTGCGGGGACAACACCTTGGGGTGATCGTTGCGGGGTACCGGAACGATGTTCCGATTGACGAGAGTGAGTTGACGGTCTTAAGTGCCATGGCCAGCCAGTTTGGCGTCGTCGTTGAAAATAAAATCCTCTCCGAGATGGTTGCGTTCGACAGCTTAACAGGACTCCACAACCGAGGGTACTTTGACCTCCGCATACACGAAGAGATCAACCGTGCCAAGCGCCATGATCACCCTTTGACTTTATGCTTTGCCGATATCGATCACTTCAAAAAAGTAAATGATACGTATGGTCATATGTTTGGAGATCGAGTGTTAAGAGAGGTGGCCCATCATTTCAAAGCGGTTATCCGGCTTCCGGACTTTGCGGCACGATATGGAGGCGAGGAATTTGCCTTGGTACTACCCGAGACCCCACTTGATGGAGGAATTCTCGTGGCTGAAAGATTGCGAAGGGCCATCGAGTCAATGAAGATGACCAATCCATCGGGGGTGAATAAAAACCCCGAACCCCTCAATTTTTCGGTCAGCATAGGCGTATCTAATTTTCCCGATGACGGCTCCTCGCCAAACGATATCATCAATCGGGCGGATCAGGCGCTTTACAAGGCCAAAAGGAAGGGGCGAAATAGGGTTGTTGGTTCATTAGATATTTAGGAGAATGAATTTTTATTCCCATTCCCCTCCAATGTTCAAAGTGAATATTTTCTCTCTCCTTTTTAACTTAAGAAATGCACAATGGGAACTCACTTTCATGGTTCCTTTTTGTCGGTATTGGCGATGCTCTCGCACCTGGAAACTAGGTGAGGTCACTTTGTCAGTGTGTTGACGCTTAATTGGAGTAAGTGGGAATGTTAGAGCGAAAAATTCGCGTCCTCATGGCCAAAGCAGGCTTGGACGGCCATGACAGGGGAGCAAAGGTGGTCGCTCGAGCGTTGCGCGACGCGGGAATGGAAGTGGTTTACACTGGGCTGAGACAAACGCCTGAACAGGTGGTGGCTGCCGCTCTACAAGAAGACGTTGACGCTGTGGGTGTCTCCGTTTTATCCGGAGCGCACATGCATTTATTTCCTCAAATCCGCGACCTTCTGGATAAAAATAAATTGGACGACATTTTCCTTTTCGGAGGGGGAATCATACCGGAGGAGGAAATTGCAAAGCTCAAGGAAAAGGGCGTAGCTGAAATCTTTACGCCGGGAGCGCCCCTCGATGAGATTGTTGAGTTCGTCCGGGAAGCCGCTGGGCAAATAAAAAATAAGGGCAAAAAATTACCGGGATGAGGCTGCTATTCGACCTAAAAAAAGGGGTTCTTTGGGTCTTCCTCCTGGCAGCTGCAGGGTGTGTTGCCCCGGGCGGGCTCTCCGTAAGCTCCCGCTCCACCCCCCAAAGCGAAGCGCAGCGGAGCGCCTCCCAGTCGCCCAGGGAGGAAAAGAGTCGCTTCCCTCGTTCGAAAAAAGAAAATTCCCGGTCCGACCGTGCGATTTTCTTGTTCAACCAAGCACAGGATTTCATCCGCCAGGGAGATCGAAAAAAGGGGGAAGCCCTTCTTCGAGAAATTCTTGCTGCGAATCCGAAGCTTTTTCCCGCCCATCTGGAATTGGGCGATCTTCTTCAAAAGGAGGGCCGTCTTTCCGAAGCCGTAAAATCCTATCGCCGCGTGCTTGCGCTCAGGGCCGATCACGCGGTCAGCCGAATATCGCTTGGCCGAATCGCAGAGAAAAGGAAGATGCCCGAGCGTGCGCTTTTCCACTACGAGCAGGCGGTTGAAATCGCACCTGACACGTTTTATCCGCACTTCCGCTTGGGTGTGCTCCGCCGCAGTAAGGGCCAGCTGGACTTGGCAATCTTTCACCTGAAGAAGGCCGTGCGTTTCGATGGGGATCACCGGGCTGCGCGGTATTGGCTCTGGTTAAGCGCGGCTGAGCGGGGAGGCCTGGATGTTTTTGAGATAAAACATGGAAAGTTCCTCGTCGAGAGAGGGGACGAGACCCCTATCCGGTACTACCAGGCACAGGCCGCAAATCATTTCGCATCCAAACGGTTTAGACAGGCTCTCAAGGAAATCCGGAAAGCCATTGATGTGAATCCGCGGTGGAAAGAACCCCGATGGCAGGGCGTTCTGAATGATCTCTCCCGATACAAACGGGCAACGAAACAAGAATAATCGGTTCTTTCGTTGACTGGCGGAGAATGATCTTTTTATAATTGGGGCCAAATTATATTCGATTCCATGATTTTTCCAGCTGCTGCAGGAGTAAACATGGGCAGGCGAAATCAAATTTTCATATTGGGGATAATCCTGTTTTCTGCCGTCGCATGCGCTAAATCCCCCATTCAAAGGGCCGTTGGAGGGCAGCTTTTACCCAGCGAATCGAACATCGTAGTAACAAATCATTGTCAAGGTTGTCACCTCCATTCCAATTTTAACGGAGAGGCCCATCTCGCCAGCATTCGTGTTCGGTATCCCGAAGGCAGTCCCCTTCGACAAGCGGATAATTGCTTTCAATGCCATTCACTGAAATTGGAGAATATTTTTCGGTCGGAGGTGCGCACTACCCAAAGGCCGCACGGGAATTTGGTAGAGATGGCGAATGTGCCGAAACCCGGCGAACCCAAACGGAATACGGCGAAGAAAGTTGAAGGAAAAGAAAAAGTATTAAAGAAAGCAGACAAAAAAAGACGTTGGTACTTTTTCTATTTATTTTGAATTGGATCGAGCAGGTCCCGCAAACCATCTCCTAGCAAGTTCAGTCCCATCACTGTTATCGCAATGGCAAACCCGGGGGAAAAAGTGAGGTGGGGCGCTATGAGGAGGAAATCTCGCCCCTCGGCCAGCATGGCTCCCCAACTCGGCACTGTCGGCGGTACACCCAGACCCAGGAAAGAGAGCCCCGCCTCAGCGACGATGGCGCCCGCCATGCCGAAGCTTGCCTCAACCAAAACGGGTGAAATTATATTCGGCAGAAGATGAAATCCAATTATGCGGCTCCTTCTCGCCCCCGTAGCGATTGCGGAATGAACAAACTCGCGCTCACGCAAAGTGAGTACCTGTGCTCGAACCAGCCGTGCATATCCAACCCAGCCGAAGGCGGCAAGTGATATCGCCACGTTGGATACGCGGGGTTCCAGGACAGCCATGAGAGCGATGGCAAGAAGGATGCCGGGAAAGGCCAGAAAGATATCTGACACGCGCATGATAATCTCATCCAACATCCCGCCGGCGTAGCCTGCAACAGTCCCTGCCAATATCCCTATGAGTACGGAGATCGATACCGCGGCGAAGCCGACGAGGAGGGATATACGCGCCCCGTAAATAATTCGGCTCGCAATGTCTCGTCCGATTTTATCCTGCCCCAAAGGATGACTCCATCCGGGTGAATGAAGTCCTTCCGCGAGGTTGAAGGAGTTAGGATCGTGTGGGGCGAGGAGCGGCGAGGCGGTTGCAAAAATGACAAGGAGAGCGAGAACCGTGAGCCCAAACAAAATTGAAGCCCTGCCACGCATTTAGCCGAGCCTGACGCGTGGGTCAAGCCACGCATATGCGAGATCCGAGATGAGGTTTGCCGCGACGTAAACCATGGAGATGAAAAGGATGCACCCTTGGACGAGGGGATAATCCCTCGAAAAAATTGCCTGAATGGTGAGACGTCCTATTCCGGGCCAAGCAAACACGGTTTCGGTAATGATGGCGCCCGATAGCAGGGCGCCAAGCTGAAGGCCGAGGATGGTGATGAGGGGGATGCATGAGTTCCGGAGGGCGTGTATCCACAAAACTCTCCCCTCTGGCACTCCTTTTGAGCGGGCCGTTGCCAAGTAGTCCTGGGACAAGACTTCCAAGAGCGTGGCTCTCGTCATTCGCATAAGTATTGAGGCAAGAGCCAAGCCGAGCGTAAGCGAGGGAAGTACGAGGCTCAGGGGTCCTCCACGTCCGGAAACGGGAAACCATCCGAGTCCAATGGAAAAGAAAATGATTAGCACAGGTCCCAGCCAAAAAACCGGCAAGCTTGCACCGAGAACGGCGAGCGCGCCCGCGGCCAGGTCCGCGATTGAACCTGCCCGGCGGGCGGCAAAAATGCCGAGAGGGAGCGATATGGCGAGGGCCACGGCCAGAGAAGCCAAGGCAAGCTCGGCCGATGCGGGGGCGCGCTCTAAAAGGGCTCGGAGAACAGACCGCTTTTGATGGAGGGAGACTCCTAAATCCCCCGTTAGAAGTCCTCTTAGATACTCCGAATACTGGATGATTACAGGCCGATCCAGGCCTAGCGCTCTGCGGAGTTCTTCTCGCTGGGCTGGCCGGGCAGTTTCTCCCAGCATGATGTCCACGGGGTCGCCCGGGATAATGTGGGTAACGGCGAAAACGAGAGTGGAAACACCCCACAGGACAGGGATTAGAAGAAGGAGGCGGCGAAGGATATAGCGGCGCAATTCAATCCACTTTCTCTTGGGGGGCGCGAAATTGGGCCCATGCCAGAGAAATCAAATCCTCGTTCGGATAGACCCGGTAGCCTATGATTCTCCGGTCGTGCACGGCAACGTTCACACCATGCCAAAGATTCACATAGGGGAGTTCATTCGCGAGAATTTTCTGGACTTTTTTGTAAAGAGGGGCCCGGAGTGAAGGATCCGAAAACCCCCTCGCCTTCTCGACCAGCGTGTCTACCTCTTCGTTCGAATAGCCTCCTCGGTTTAAGCCATCGGGTGGGACAAACTTGCTGTGAAAGATGTGGCGGTAGATGTCCGGGTCTGAAATGCCCACCCAGGTCAAGCTGTAAATCTGAAAATTGCCATTCCGGATGTCACTGAAGAACGTTCCCCATTCATAGGAGCGGACCTTCACCTCGATCCCCACTTTTTTTAGCTGGCCCGCGATAACGGTGGCGATTCGGCGGCGCAGCTCGTTTTGGGACGTTTTATAGACAAGGGAAAAACGCGGGCGGGGGCCTCCTCCGTCAGGGTCCGGAAGGCCCGCCTCATCAAGAAGACGGGCCGCAAGTTCGGGATTGTGCTCAAACCGGGGAAGTCCTTTCCCGTGCGCCCAATGCGACCCGGGAAGAAGACTGTCCGCTTCTGTGGCGAGGCCCTTTAGAATATGAAGAATGATGGGCCTTCGGTTGATGGCGTGAGCGATAGCGCGGCGGACTTTTATGCGCGAAAGGATTGGATCAGATAGATTGAAACCGATATAGGTAAAATTTGTTCCCTCTCTTGCTTTTATGCGAAGGCGTGGATTGGCTTCGAAGCGAGGAAGGAGATCGGGGGTGAATGCGTTTTGGATGAAGTGGATTCCTCCGCTTTCGAGCTCAAGGATACGGATGGTTTCTTCCGGAAGTATTCGAAAAATGAGGTTGTCATATGAGGGTTTTCCGCCGAAGTAGTGGGGAAAGGCCTGAAGTTCAATTCTTTCATCCGGCACATATCGGATGAACCGAAAAGGACCCGTTCCGATAGGCCGTTCTCCGATTCGGCGACCGGCGGATAACCTCTTCAAGGGAACGATATCGGCAGAAAGCGCTTCGACAAACGCAGCGGAGGGCTCTTTCAGGTAAAAGGTGATCGTATCCGGGGCAGGCGTCTCAATCCTGTCCAGTTCGCGCAACCCTCCGGCCTTGGGGGAGCCCATGGAAGGATCCCGCATAGACTCGAAGGTGTATTTCACATCCGCCGAGGTGAGGAATGAGCCGTCATGAAACCGAACGGGGCGGCGGAGACGGAAGCGGTGGACCCGGGGAGAGGGCCGCTCCCACCTCTTGGCTAGCTCCAGGACGAGGCGCCCGTTCGCGTCCCGGGTGATGAGGCGGTTAAAAAGGAAGCGCTGAACTTGGCTTGAAACAGCGTCCTGGGAGAAGCGCGGATCAAACTGGGTGGGATTGCTCTCGATTCCGACAATTATGTTTCTGCCGGCGGGAGCGGACTCCCTCCCACATGAGACGAGAGCGAAAAAGAAAGCGGCGAGGGCCGTACAAGCGAGGGCAGAAAGATCCTCTTTCTTCTTGTAAATCCGTAAGAGCCTCAATTTCCCAGCCTAAATAACAGCGGGAGGGGGTATCGACCGGACCTTGTCACAGCCGGGATAATTCGTCAACGGGATGTTTTTGATCTCAGGTTTACACTGTGTGGGGGTCGGATTAAGATCAGAGACAGTTCTTGTTCTGTTTCCGAGCTTGCCGCCGTTCGGCACGCAGGGAGGAATCGGACCCGATGGGAATTTTCCGAAGCAAACCTGTGGTTTTTATCTGGACGTTGGCTTTTCTCCTGACGGTTGTATTTTCTCAATCTGCGTTTGGGGCGGAGGACAGCGCTCAATCGCCTCCAAAGGTAGGAAAAAAGGCGCCGCAGTTTGAAGGCCAAGGATTTATATCGAAAGCGCTCTTGGGAAAGAAAAATCTCCTTCTCGTTTTTTACTGGGGATTTTTTTGAAGCCACTGTCAACGGCAGCTCGTCGAGCTCCAACAATATGCCAAGAAGATAGCCCTCTCCCAAACCGAAATCGTCGCCATCAGCGCGGACGATGTCGTTACAGCCCAGAAAACATCAAGCGAACTTAGGGTGAAGTTCCCTCTCATTTCAGACTCAAAACGCAAGCTCATCAAACTTTTCGGCGTTCTCCACCCCAAGGAAAAGATTACAAGACCGACTGTATTTATCATCGATAAAAAAGGGATTGTCCGTTTCCGCCATATCGGGATGGATTACACGGACCGGCCATCAATACAAATACTGCTGCAGGCGTTGGCCTGGCTATAGGGTCATGTCCTCCGCGCGTGGGGGGTATGGATTCGTTTGCGATGATGAAAATTATCGCCCGCGTAGGAGTTTAGGCTTCGGATGAGATGCCAACATGTCCAATGCGGCTTTCCCCTTTTTGTTTCGGCCGCTTTTTTTTGCGGCTTGCTCCTCGACCCTTCTCCTTCACAAGCTGCGCGCCGATCCGGTGGGTCCGGCGGAAAGCCCGTATGGATTACAAGTCCAGAAGCGCTTCGGAATCATCTGAAAAAAGTAATCCGCCAAGAGTGCCGCCTCCCCAAACATGTTGGGGTATTGATCCGTTCGAAATTGGGTGACGCGACACTTTTTTCGCATCGGGCGAACGAAAAACGCATCCCCGCGTCCAATATCAAGCTCCTGACCACCGCCGGGGCGCTTGCTGTCCTCGGGCCCGATTACACTTTCCCTACGGATGTTTATTGGAGCGGGTCCCTCGAAAAAGGGGTATTGAACGGAAACCTATACCTGAAAGGATATGGCGATCCCCTCCTCGTTCAAGAAAGACTTCGTGAGCTGGCTCGGGCTTTGCGCTTGCGGGGTGTAAGACTGGTCAAAGGCAATATCGTGGGGGATGACAGCTTTTTCGACAAAAAACGTTACGGACGCGGATGGCGAGATAAAGGTTCGCCGCGCCCCTATCAAGCGCCTTATGGCGCCCTCACGCTTAACTTCAGTTTGGTAACGGTTTATGTCGAGCCGGGAAAATCGGTGGGAGCGCCCGCCCGCGTGCAGCTCGATCCACCTTCCGACGGTTTCCGAATCGTGAACAAAACGGTCACAGTCTCGCGCGGAAGGCGTCCAATAATTCACATTGGCCGCAGGAGGGGAAAAAGGGCCGACATTATCCAGGTGAGAGGAAAAATATCCATTCATCAGGAACGCCGAAAATTCAACGTTGCCGTGTCAGACCCCATTTTGTATTCCACAACGGCCTTCCTCGCCATGCTCAAACGCGAAGGCATACAAGTAGAAGGCCGGGCCATAGACGGTGCCACTCCTGCCGATGCAAAACTTCTCGCACGGCAGCTTTCTCCCCCGCTCGCCACGATTGTTCGCGGCCTCAATAAATTTAGCAACAACTTGGTTGCAGAGCAGATTCTGAAAACGCTGGGGGCGGAAGTTCATGGACTCCCGGGCACGACGGAAAAAGGCCTCCTTGTCGTGCGTGATTTTTTATTGGGCATTGGAATCTCGGCAGATGATTTTGATTTGGCCGATGGATCCGGACTAAGCCGTCTCAACCGGGTCACGCCAAGGGCCATTGTCACTCTCCTTGAGCGCATGGCAGACGATTTCCGAATGAGGCCGGAATTTCTAGGCTCGTTGGCTGTAATTGGGGTAGACGGAACAGTGGGGAAAAAGCTCCGGAACAGTGATGCGGCGCGCCGGATTCGGGCGAAAACGGGCCTTCTGTTCGGCGTCCATGCCTTGAGTGGGTACGCTGCTGCCCGCAACGGTGAGACATTGGTTTTTTCCATTCTTATCAATGAAAACGCGTGCCGTCCCAAACAGCTAATCAATCGGATTGTTCTGGCGATGACTTCTTTTGACCGCCGGGTAGAAGGACCTCTTCGTACCCAGCTTGAAAATGCGAGCCGGATGTTGAACCTCCCCATGCCCAAACCCTCATTGCGGGACAAGTGGAGGAATGGCAAAGCCCCCCGAGTCGGCCCGGGAGGGAAGGCCTCTGAATTTAAGCTGGGAGAAGGTGTCATTTCGGCTGAGAAAGAGAGTGACGGCGGTTCCGGATTGGAATCCCGAAGGAAAATTCAGTGAGCGGGCAAAGGGTCTTTGAATTGCCGAAGGGGAAGGCGGGCGGCCCTCTTCCCTTTCCCGAGCGCTGGGCCGTACGGGCAGTAGATCCTGAGGTGGCAGGCCGTATCGCGGCGGAGCTGGACGCCCCCCTTCTCATGGGCAAGCTCCTGGCGCTTCGTGGTTTTTCCGATGGATCACAGGCAAGGGTTTTCTTGGATGCGCGCCTGGATGGGCTTCACGATCCATTTCTTATGAAAGGGATGGAGGAGGCCGTTTCCCACCTGGTCCATACCATCAAATCGGAACAACCCATTGGTGTGTATGGCGACTACGATGTGGACGGGATATCCGCCGCGTCGCTTCTAATCTCTTTTTTTAGGGCGCTGGGCGTTCGCGTTCCCTATTACATTCCGAACAGGATGCGGGAGGGCTACGGCCTCCATTCTCCGGGCCTGGAGCATCTGCTCTCGCAGGGTTGCAACACTGTGGTGACAGTGGACTGCGGGATTGCCTCGTTTCATGCCGTTGCCGAAGCGGCCCGCATGGGGATTCACCTTATCATTACGGACCATCACAGCCCTTCCGAAAGGGTTCCCGATGCCTTCGCCGTGCTGAATCCCCTGCAGCCAGGGTGCGGTTATCCGTTCAAGGGGCTATGCGGGGTAGGGATTGCCTTTAAACTGGCAACCGCGGTTCGTCGGCGTCTCCGGGAAGAGGGATTCCAGGGCGAACTTCCCAACCTCAAGCAATTTCTCGATTTTGTTGCGCTCGGGACCGTCGCCGACGTGGTTCCCTTGGTGGACGAGAATCATATATTTGTGCGGACGGGGCTGGAGATTCTCTCTCCCGCGCAGGGGAGGGAAGACGCGCCCCTTCCCGTCACCGATTCGCGCAAGGCGGGAATTCGGGCGCTTCAGGCGGCGGCCGACCTCAAGGCGGACAGTTTGACCGCTGGCCACATCGGTTTCATCCTCGCTCCCCGGCTCAACGCCGCCGGTCGGGTGGGGGATCCGAACGTGGGGGTAGAACTGCTGACGAGCGAGGATCTAACCCAAGCGAGAGTTCACGCCGAGAGGCTTGAGGAATGGAATCGCCAGCGGCGGGAGCTTCAGGAGGAAGCGTTTGAAATGGCGGTTGGCCAGCTGGAAATTGAACCGCCAGCGGAGGAGAAAATGACCATTGTTCTTGCCAGTGATCGTTGGCATCCTGGCGTCATCGGAATCGTTGCCTCCAAGCTTGCCGAGAAGCATTGCCGCCCCGTCGTTCTCATTCACTTGGACGGCAACGAGGGAAAAGGCTCGGGCCGGAGCGTTCCCTCTTTTCATCTCTACGACGCACTTAGGCGTTGCTCGGATCTGCTTCTTCAATTCGGCGGGCATAAGGAGGCGGCCGGCCTGAGCATCCGCCGCGAATCGGTCGATGCGTTTCGCCAACGGTTTGAAAAAATTGCCGAGGAATTTATTGAACCGGGTTTTTTCGAGCCAGAGCTCGAGTTGGATGCGGCGGTGGATTTTTCTGAGCTGGAATATCCTCTGGCGGAGCGGCTGGAGAAGATGGCCCCGTTTGGGACGGGAAATCCCCAGCCGGTATTTGGGACAGCCGGAGTCGAAATGGCGGGTTCGCCCCAATTCGTTGGCCGAGATGGGAGCCACCTAAAATTGGTTCTCCGGCATATGGGAGTCACCCACGAAGCTATTGGATTTGGCATGGGAGCTCTTTCGAAGAGCTCGAATCTCCTTGAGGGAAAACTCGACGTTGCGTATAGCGCGGGAATAAACCGGTGGCGGGGCCGCAACCGAGTGCAGTTGGAAATTCGCGCAATGCGGCCCGCAAAAGGTTAGCCGCGGAGAGTCGAGAAAGATTCACGATCATCCGGCTTTGCGGCAAACGCCGGAAATTTCCCCATGATCCCTTTTGTGAGAAGCAAAACTTTGATCGCACCTCCAAGGCCGGCGGGGTTCATCAACCCAAACGCCGCGGTTCGATCGCGGCGGGTGTCCTCTCCCCCATCCTCCTCAAGCGCTTTTGCGATTCCGAGTCCCATGAGGAAGTGGCTCTGATCGGTGAATCCACTGAGCTCCAGTCCTTTTTCCTCGGCAGCCCAAACAATTGAAGTAAAATTTATATGTGAGGTGATGTCCGTCTCTCCTGGATTTTTCAGCACCTCGGTGGTCAGTGAATGCTTGCGGTATCCTCGAAACGTGCCCTCCTTGCGAGAAGGATGATATAGAACTTTTGCCGAAAAGCCGTAATCAAAAATCAACAAAGCGCCCCGCGCCAGACTCGCTGCGGCGGAGGCGATCCAATCCTCCGCCGCAAGGGATATTTCCGCGATTTGTCCCACCTCTAGGGTTATTTTGAGATCCTTGAATGCGCTCGCGATTCGCGGGTCGGATAGTGGGCCGTCCTGAAAAACGAGGCGTTCCCCCCTCTGTTGCACATAACGCTCCCGCAAGCCCTCCTCGTTTTGCACTACGATGTGGAATGGCAGGGCGTCCAGAAACTCCTGAGCGAGCACCACTCCCACATATCCATCTGGCCTCTCCTGCGTTTTGCCAGAGGGGGAAGGCGGATTTTCAAAGCGGACGCGGGGGGCTCTTGGGCGCCGCTCCATCCAGGGGGCCAGGCGGTCTTGGAGTCGCTTTGTTGCGGAACGGCTTATCTCGATGGGAATATATTCGAGCGCCTCAGAAAAGGCTGGCGCGCCCGCGGCCTCAACCTGCTCGAGGAGGTCCCTTGCGAGCCACCCTTCTCCGGGGCCGTATTCGATAAGCAAGAATTCCGGGGGTTTTCCGGTTGCCTCCCAGATGATTTCAGTTTGACTCGCAATCATCCGGCCGAACCAAGGGCTCTGATGGGGGCTCGTATTGAAATCCCCCCTTCGGCCGACGCGCGGCTCGTTTTGGCAATAATACCCCCCTTCTGGGTGATAGAGGGCCAGCTCCATAAACCGCGAGAAAGGGATGGGGCCTCGCGCCAAATCGGATTCCAGCGCGCGGGCAAGGGCCGGATGGGTGCAAATCGCCATGCGCATAATTATAACTAAATCCCGTGCAATACCCATTGCGCCAGGAAGCTTGATTCCCCGGTCTGCGGCTTTTATCCTTCTGGGAGGATGTATTGCCCGTAATAGGCGTAAGCCATTTTTTGAATGAGCATTCTTCCAACTTGTCGAGGGGGAAGGAGATGCAGGTTCGCTTGAAGTGTTTCGCCTGGGCCCGCGAGGTGACCGGCCAGGACGAAATTGAAATTATTTGTCCCGAGGATGCGACTGTGGGCGACCTTCGTGAAAAATTGGCTGAAAAATACCCGGTTTTTGCGAAGCGGATGGAGTCGATCGCCGTATCGGTAAACCAGGAGTTTTCCGGGGATGGAGTGCAAATTGCGCCGGAGGATGAGGTTGCGCTCATTCCCCCAATCAGCGGGGGATGCGCATGATCTGCCGTGTGATTGAAACGCCCATCGATATGGGCGAACTCGCCGCCGCGGTCGAGGCGGATGAAGTGGGCGGAGTGTGCACTTTTATGGGCTTGGTTCGGAATCACAACCAGGGACAGACAGTCACCCGCCTTGAATACCATACCTATCCTGAGATGGCGAACAAAAAAATGCGCCAGGTAGCCGATGAGATCGAAGAGCGATTTGGCGTGAGCCATCTTGCCATGGCGCACCGCTATGGAACGCTCCAAGTAGGAGAGATCGCCGTTGGGATTGCAGCCGCTTCGGCCCACCGCGATGCCGCTTTTAAGGCGTGCCGCTATGCCATCGACCGGATAAAGCAGATTGTCCCCATTTGGAAAAAAGAATTCGGAGAGAGCGGCGCGGTTTGGATAGAGGAGTTCGCCGTGGAAGTGGAATCAGCAAAGAGCGCCGGCAAAGATTCGTAATTTTTTCCGCGGAATGCGTTTCGTCCGAATCTTTTCTCCCCCTTTTGTTAGGCTCCGGTCCCCCTCTGTGCTATAAAGTATTGTTTTTCGGGCGAATCAAGGATTTGCCGATGTTTGAGCAGGTGATGTTTGAGCAGGTGGATATGATCCGCGTAAAGATTTGCGGCGTTACCTCTGCGGTGGATGCGCTATTCGCCCTGGAGCAGGGGGCCGACGCCCTGGGTTTCAACTTCGTTCCTGGAACACCGCGGTGCCTGGAGGCGCAGACGGCCAGAGAAATTGCCTTGCGCCTCCCTCCTTTCGGCACCCGGGTGGGCATATTCGTGAATGAAGATGCCGAAAAAGTAGAGGCCATTTCCCGGAACGCAGGACTCGACGCTGTTCAGCTTCATGGGGATGAATCGCCCGAAACCTGCCGACGGCTCCGAGAAAAGGGTTTTCGCGTGATTCGAGGGCTTCGGGTCCGCGGGCCGGAAACCCTAAAGGAGGCGGACCATTTCGAAGAATGCACCCTTCTCCTCGATGCCTATAGTGAAGGAATGCTCGGTGGCAGCGGGAAAACATTTGATTGGGATCTTGCGTGCGAGATTGCAAAAAAGCGGCCTGTCATCCTTTCCGGGGGCCTGAATCCGGAGAATGTGGAGGAGGCCATCCGTTGGGTCCGCCCATACGGCGTGGATGTTAGCAGCGGTGTCGAAGGGCAAGTGCCGGGCCGCAAGGATCCGGAGCGGGTACGGTGTTTTATTGAGAATGCCCGCGCGGCTTATTGCAATCAAAGCAAATAAAGGCAAAGCAATGACGACACAGGGAAAGCAGTCGGGAGGGCATTTTGGCGTTTTCGGGGGGCGTTATGTACCGGAGACGCTTATGGCGGCGTTGGAGGAGTTGGAGGCGGCCTACGAGGAAGTGCGAGAGAACGGCGCTTTCCGGGATGAGCTTAACGAATATTTGGTTCAGTACGCAGGAAGGCCCACCCCCCTCTATTTTGCCTCCCGCCTTTCGGAGGATTTGGGCCCCCTCAAGGTTTACCTCAAGCGGGAGGATCTTTGCCACACGGGCGCACACAAAATTAACAATACTCTCGCCCAGGCGCTCGTAGCCAGGCGATTGGGAAAAAACCGGATCATCGCCGAGACGGGCGCGGGCCAGCACGGCGTCGCCACGGCGACGGCGGCCGCTCTCTTCGGAATGGAGTGCGACATCTACATGGGCGAGGAGGACATGGGACGCCAAGCCCTCAACGTATTCCGAATGAAACTTCTCGGCGCCCGCGTCATTCCCGTAAAAAGCGGCAGCCGCACCCTCAAGGATGCCACCAATGAGACGCTACGCGACTGGACAGCTTCGGTTCGGACTACGCATTACATCATCGGCTCAGTGGTGGGACCCCACCCTTTCCCCACCATGATCCGCGATTTTCAATCTGTAATCGGGCGGGAGGCCAGGGCCCAATATCTAGATATCGAAGGGCGCTTGCCGGACGCGTGCGTTGCTTGCGTAGGGGGGGGGAGTAATGCGATTGGGCTTTTTCATCCCTTCGCGGGGGACGAATCCGTTGCGCTGATCGGGGTGGAAGCCGGTGGGCGTGGAATCGGCTCGGGCGAGCACGGCGCCTCCCTCGCGGCCGGCCGGGTCGGGGTGCTGCACGGGTGCAAGACTTTCATTCTCTATGACAACGATGGACAGATCATCCCTGCGCACTCCGTTTCTGCAGGCTTGGACTACCCAGGCGTGGGTCCCGAGCACGCCTTTTTCAAAGAAACGGGAAGAGCGCGATACGTATCCGTTGAGGATAGGGAGGCTCTCGGCGCTTTTCAGAAACTATCCCGGCTCGAAGGAATTATTCCCGCCCTCGAGAGCGCCCATGCGATCGCCTACCTGGACCGCCTCGCTGCCGAAGCGCTGGAGGAGGGGAAAAAGAAAACCGTCATCGTTTGCCTCTCGGGACGGGGAGACAAGGATGTCCAGCAGGCGGAAGGGCTACTGCGCGAGATGATCGAAGAAGAAGTGGAACGCAGCGAATGAGCAAGTCGGCGCGGCTCTCTCAATGTTTCGACCGGATTCGCGCAGAGGGGAGAGGAGCCCTTTTCCCATTTGTTATGGCGGGGGATCCGGACCTCGGTTTCACGCGAAAACTCCTGCCCGCGCTGGTCGAGGCCGGGGCGGACGGTTTTGAGGTCGGGATTCCCTTCAGCGATCCGCTCGCCGATGGCCCCACGATCCAGCGGGCGGGAATGCGCTCCCTTGCGTCCGGAACGACACTGCGAAAAGTGCTGGACTTGGCGGGTGAATTGAGAGCGGAGATTCCCGAGACGCCGATTGTCTTGATGACGTACTACAACTGTATCATTGCCTTCGGCTTGGCTCATTTTGCCCGGGAAGCCGCCTCGTGTGGGACGGACGCGGTGATTGTTCCCGATCTTCCTCCCGAAGAGAGCGGGGAGCTGGGCGGGGTCCTGGAAGACTTTCCTGTCGAGACGATATTTATGCTTGCGCCGACAAGCACGGATGAGCGCATAGCGCTTGTCAACAGTGCTGGGGGCGGGTTTATCTACTACGTCGGCCAGATGGGGGTGACGGGCGCGCGGGCGTCGCTTGATCCGAGTTTCATCGAAGTCCTCGAACGGATAAATCGGGTAAAAAACCGCCCTGTCTTAATGGGTTTTGGAATCAAGACTCCCGAGCACGCGGCTGCCGCAGCCAACCTCGCGGAAGGCGTAATCGTGGGAAGCGCGTTGATCGATGTGATGGACGCCGAGGTTGAACAAAAAAATAAGATCGACGCCGCCTGCCGATACATGGGCGCATTGCGCGAAGCCCTAAGCCAGCCCAAGGCCACATCCTGATTCCACAAAGGGGCGGGAGACCGGAAGGGTTTCTTCCCTTCACAGCATTCACTTGAACCGCGAATACGCTATCTCGTGAGGTTACGATGTCCGAACGAACTTTGTATGACAAGATTTGGGACAGTCATACGGTCGCCGTGTTGGAGACGGGACATTTTCAGATTTTCGTCGGCCTTCATCTGATTCACGAGGTCACGACGCCGCAAGGTTTTGCGATGCTGAACGAGTCGGGCTCCGAGGTGGCTTTTCCCGACAGAACTTTTGCCACGATGGACCATATTCTTCCTACCCTGACACATATTCGTCCCTACGAGGATGAGCAGGCGGAAGAGATGATGGCTGCATTGGAGCGCAACGTCAGCGAACACGGGATCCGGTTTTTCAACCTAGCATCCGGGCGGCAAGGAATTGTCCATGTGATTGGCCCCGAGCTGGGACTTACCCAGCCCGGCATGACAATCGCCTGTGGAGACAGCCACACGAGTACGCATGGAGCATTAGGGGCCTTGGGATTTGGAATCGGCACCACCGAAGTGGGGCACGTCCTCCAAACCCAAACCCTGTCGCTGAGCAGATTGAAGGTGCACCGGATTAACTTTCGGGGAAGCTTGGCGGAGTGCGTAAATGCCAAGGACGTGATTTTGGAGATCATTCGAAAGCTTGGGATCAAAGGCGGTTTGGGCCACGCCTACGAATATGGCGGGGAAGTCTTTGAGAGTATGCCAATGGAAGAGCGAATGACGGTTTGCAATATGAGCATCGAGGGTGGCGCGAGAATCGGTTATGTAAATCCCGACGAGGTGACCTTCGAGTACCTCAAGGGGAAGGAATTCTCTCCTCGGGGTGAAGAGTTTGAGGAAGCCAAGAGATACTGGGAATCCGTCGCTTCCGAAATAGACGCAGTTTATGACAAGACCACGGATTTCGAGGCTTCCTCTCTTGAGCCGATGATATCCTGGGGCATAAATCCGGGCCAATCGGTTGCCGTCTCAGAAAATCTGCCCCGATTGCAGGATTTTTCCGATGCCGAGAGGGAGACGGCGGAAAAAGCATTCACGCATATGGCCCTTAAACCTGGCGCACCGATTCTCGGAACGCCCATTGATGTGGCCTTCCTTGGCTCCTGCTCGAACTCGAGGATATCGGATCTGCGGGAAGCGGCCAGGGCGATGGAAGGGAAAAAGGTCAATTCAAACGTAACGATGCTTGCCGTTCCCGGTTCGCAGAAAGTGAAAGCCCAGGCGGAAGAGGAAGGTTTGGATAAAATCTTCGTTGCGGCCGGGGCCGAGTGGCGCGATGCAGGATGCTCGATGTGCCTCGGCATGAATCCGGATAAATTGGTGGGCGCCGAAAGGTCTGTTTCTTCTTCGAACCGGAATTTCATCGGAAGGCAGGGAAGCCCGACCGGCAGAACCCACATCGCAAGCCCCGTGACGGTGGCTACGTCCGCCATTGCCGGCCGTATCGCCGATCCAAGGGAGTGAAACGCGGGAACATGGATAATCCGGGAATCGTTAAAGTGGAGGGAAGGGGAATTCCGCTTCCGGGGGATGATATTGATACGGACAGGATTGTGCCGGCCCGCTTTTTGAAGGCGATTACGTTCGACGGATTCGAGAATCATCTTTTTTATGATGAGCGGGAGAGGCAGCCGAATCATCCCTTGGACGAGCCGGGATACAAGGGCGGAAAGATTCTTTTTGTGGGAAGGAACTTCGGCTCCGGATCGTCACGCGAGCACGCCCCTCAGGCGATCTTGCGATTCGGGGTCAAGGCGATCGTTGGCGTTTCTTTCGCGGAAATATTTACCGGGAATTGTCTTGCGATCGGCCTTCCTGCTGTCACCGCTTCGCCGGAGGTTCTCGACCTGTTAATGCGGCAAACCCAAGAACATCCCGACACAGTTTATACGGTGGATTTGAAAAATTTGAAGCTCTCATCTAAAGAGGTAGCGTACGATATTCAAATCTCGGAAGAAAGAAAAAATGCTTTCATGAACGGCACGTGGAATTCACTGGCCATATTGAGGGCGAACAAAGATAAGGTTCGGCGCACCGCCGATGCCTTGCCTTATATTTCCGGTTTCAGGAAAGCATGACGAAAGGGAAGCCCTTGTCATCCTACCGTATCGCGATTCTCCCCGGGGACGGAATCGGCCCGGAGGTCACGGCCCAAGCGAAGGTTGTGCTCAAGACAGCCGGAGAATGTATCGGGGTGGAGTTCGCCTTCGAGGACGCGATTTGCGGCGGCGCGGCGTGCGACGCTGTGGGGGAGCCGCTTCCCGATGAAACCCTTCGCATTTGCCGGGAATCCGACGCCGTTTTATTCGGGGCGGTGGGGGGGCCGAAGTGGGGAGGACTTCCCCGCGAGAAGCGGCCGGAACAGGCCATTCTTGGGCTTCGCAAGGAATTGGGCCTTTTCGCCAACCTGCGGCCCGCTCTCATGTTCGCTCCCCTGATCGAGGCTTCTACGCTAAAGCCCGAGGTGGTGCGGGAGCTCGATCTTCTTGTGGTTCGGGAGGGCGTGAGCGGAATTTATTTCGGTACCCCCCGCGGTGTAGAGAAAATCTCGGCGGGGGAAGAACGCGCCGTGGACACTATGGTCTACACCACTTCCGAGATTCGGCGGATTGTCCGGATGGCCTTTGAGCTTGCAAGGGTCCGGCGAAAAAAGGTCTGCTCGGTGGACAAGGAAAACGTGCTTGAGAACAGCAGGCTTTGGCGGCGAGTTGCGCAGGATACGGCGAAGGATTTTCCGGACGTTGAGTTGTCCCACATGTACGTGGACAACGCCGCGATGCAAATAATCCGTGAGCCCGTTCAGTTTGACGTTATCGTTACCGGGAATTTGTTTGGCGATATTTTGAGCGATGCCGCCTCGATGCTGACCGGCTCAATCGGGATGCTCGCCTCGGCGAACCTGAACGACAAAGGGTTCGGGGTATATGAGCCTGTACATGGAACCGCTCCCGATATTGCCGGGCAGGATTTGGCGAATCCCATCGCCGCGATTATGTCCGGTGCCATGTTGTGCCGGTACTCTTTGAAGCGGACGGATCTGACCGAAACCATAGAAACCGCAGTTATAAAAACCTTAGAGGAAGGTTATAGAACGGAGGACATCCATTCCAATGGAAAGGAAAAGGTAGGCTGTGCGGAGATGGGCGCGCGAGTCGCCGCCCGGGTGGAAAGCGCAAAGGAGAGGGAAGGTGAGCCGGCTTAGGGTGGCAGTGGCGGGCGTGACAGGCGCCGTCGGCCGGGAGATGCTGAAAATTCTGGACGAATGCAAGTTTCCGGCGAAGGAAGTCATTGCTCTGGCCAGCCGGCGGAGCGAGGGAAAAACGCTTCCCTTCGCGGGCAGCGAGGTCCGGGTAAGGCAATTGGGGCACGACTCCTTCGAGGGGGTGGACCTCGCCCTTTTCTCGGCAGGGGCCGCGCGTTCGCTCGAGTTCGCCCCCTCGGCGGTGAAGTCCGGTGCCACGGTCGTGGACAATTCCAGCGCCTTCCGGATGGATCCCGAGGTTCCCCTTGTCGTCCCCGAGGTGAACCCCGATGCCCTTCAGGCACACAAGGGGATCATCGCCAACCCAAACTGCTCTACCATCCAGATGGTCGTGGCGCTCAAGCCGCTCCATGACGCTGCCCGCATCCGGCGTATCGTTGTAAGCACGTACCAAGCGGTTAGCGGGGCGGGACAAGGCGGAATCGACGAACTTTCCCGGCAAGTCGAAGCCTACTCGCGATCCGCGGGGATGGAACCGGAAAACATGCCCCACCCTATTGCATTTAACTGCCTCCCTCAGATAGACGATTTCCTCGAAGGAGGGGTGACCAAAGAAGAGAAGAAAATAGTGGATGAAACGCGGAAAATATTCGACGAGCCGAATCTGGCCGTGAGCGCAACCTGTGTGCGGGTCCCGGTGTTTCACTCTCATTCCGAGTCGGTGAACGTGGAGTTCGAGCGTCCCATTTCCCCCGAAAAGGCCCGGGAACTATTGGCCGTGGCGCCTGGGGTCGAAACGGTGGACGACCCGGTGAATGGCGTTTACCCGATGCCCCTTGATGCCACGGGAAAGAATTCCGTTTTCGTGGGGCGGATTCGGTCCGATCAATCTGCCAAAAATACATTGAACCTTTGGGTTGTGGCGGACAATCTGCGGAAAGGGGCGGCGCTGAACGCCGTCCAGCTTGCTGAACTTCTTTTGGCCAAAGGGTTGTTGAAGGCTGCCTGACTACCGGAAATCTCTTTTTGCAATTCGTAAGGAATTTATTGATGGCAGAAGCGACGATTGGCGTTATCGGTGGAAGCGGCCTTTACGCGATGGCCGATTTGGGTGAGGTAGAAGAGATCGCGCTTGACACGCCCTTCGGAAAACCGTCGGCGCCCTATGTGATTGGAACTCTTTCGGGTAAGCGGGTGGCTTTTCTTCCCCGCCACGGGCGGGGCCACGTATTTATGCCGGGCGAGATTCCTTTTCTTTCAAACATTCATGGATTTAAGCAGCTTGGCTGCGAGTGGCTGATCTCGGCCAGCGCGGTGGGCAGCTTGATGGATGAGGTCCACCCGGGGGAAATTGTTATTCCGGACCAGTTCATCGATCTCACCAAGAACCGCCGGGGCACATTCTTCGGCGATGGCGTGGTATGCCACGTTTCGATGGCGGATCCGGTGTGCGCCAAACTGAGCGGGCTCCTGGAGGAGGCCGCAAGCCGTGCGGGGGCGAAGATCCATTCGGGAGGGACTTACGTCTGCATGGAGGGGCCGCAGTTCAGCAGCCGGGCGGAGAGCTACCGCTATCGTGAATGGAAGGCCTCCGTCATCGGAATGACCAATATGCCCGAGGCCAAGCTCGCGCGGGAGGCTGAGATGAGCTACGCGACCATGGCGCTTGTCACCGATTATGATTGCTGGCACGAAGAGGAAGAGGCGGTAAGCGTCGAGGCGGTGATCGAAACCCTCCAACGGAACGTGAAGCTTGCGCAAAAGGTCATCAAGGAGGTCGTCTCCAAGATTGAAGGGGCAAGTCCCTATGCCGGAAGTCTTGCCACCGCGATCATTACAGACAAAGCGCATATTTCCCCCGAAGCCCGCCGGCGCCTAGACCTCCTTTTGGGGAAGCACCTTTCATGAGCGTGCGGCCCCTTTCCGCATCCCTGTTCGCTGAAGCCCAAAAACATATCCCCGGCGGGGTGGACAGCCCGGTCCGCGCCTTTCGGGGGGTCGGCGGGACGCCCTTTTTCGTCGAGCGGGGGGAGGGGAGCCGCATTTTTGACGCGGACGGAAAGGACTATATCGACTATGTTCTCTCCTGGGGTCCCTTGATTCTCGGCCACGCGCCTCCGCGCGTCGTGGCGGCGATTCGGGAGGCCGCGAGCCGGGGGACGAGCTTCGGCGCTCCGACGGCCCTTGAGACAGAGTTGGCCCAGTTGGTTTCAGAAGCCTTTCCATCTATGGAACTTTTGCGATTCGTGAACTCGGGGACGGAGGCCACAATGTCGGCCGTCCGGGTAGCGCGCGGCTTCACGGGCCGGGACCTCTTGGTGAAATTCGAGGGTTGTTACCATGGACATGCGGACGGGCTTCTCGTTAAGGCGGGAAGTGGCGGTGCCACTCTCGGAATCCCAGACAGCGCGGGAGTTCCAAAAGACTACGCCCGCAACACGCTGGCCCTTCCCTTCAACGATGTAAAAGCTGTGGAGGACCTCTTTCACCGGGAAGGGAAACGAATCGCGGCCGTTATCCTGGAGCCGGTGGCGGGAAACATGGGCCTCATTCTTCCGAGGGAGGGTTTCTTGGAGACACTTCGCCGCGTTACCGAGGTGGCGGGCGCTATCCTTATTTTCGACGAAGTGATGACGGGTTTCCGGGTAGCCCGGGGAGGGGCGCAAGCTCGGTTCGGCATAAAGCCGGACCTGACCACCCTGGGGAAAGTGATCGGAGGGGGCCTTCCCGTGGGAGCATATGGGGGAAAACGGGAAGTAATGGAGTGCGTCGCGCCGCTTGGACCCGTCTATCAAGCGGGGACGCTTGCGGGAAATCCGCTCGCCATGACGGCGGGGATCGAGACGCTTAAGATTCTGAAAGAGGAAAACTTGCCCGAAGCCTTGGAGGAACGCGTAGCGTCTCTGGTGGATGGGATGGGGGACGCAGCGCGGTCGGCGGGGGTTCCCTTATGGGGCACCCAGTGCGGATCGATGTTCTGCTCGTTTTTTACCGAGGGTCCGGTGTATAATTATGCCGACGCGATTGCTTCGGATAAGGAAAGGTACGGGAAATTCTTCCATTCTATGCTCTGTCGCGGGGTCGCTTTTGCCCCCAGCCAGTTTGAGGTCGGCTTTCTTTCCTCCGCCCACACGGATGATGATTTGAAAACCACGGTTTCGGCCGCGCGAGAGACCTTCGCCGCTCTATAAGCGGCCCCCCGATCATTTCACTCCGCTCTTATCTCTGTTGGGTAGGATTCACTCTTTGGCAAGGACGCGTCTGGGAAAAAAGAGAAGCGGGGCCGGATGGCTTTTCCGAATGGCTTCGGTGGGGCTGAGCGCCCTGTTGCTCGGATCGGCTTTGTTCGGCCGCGATGGATTTTTGGCGGTTGTAGTGAACGGTGAAAGGCTGAACGTGATCCGGCAGGAAATAAAATTTCTCGAGGTGGAAAACAAAAGGTTGCGGGGCCGGGTCCACTCGCTGAAAAACGATCTCCGTTCCATAGAGCGAATCGCCCGGGAAGACCTTGGCCTCGTCCTTCCGGGCGAAACGGTTTACGAGTTTATATATGCAACAGAGGACAAACCTGTTAAGGATGGAGCCGGCTTTTTCGGAAACGAGCTCGAAAGAAATAGAAACTGATGCAAATGAGCGCGGGGCGGCGGGATTTGAACTTCCTTGACATGGCTTCGCTTGGGGAGATACATATTCAATACGAATACCGATGCGGGGTGGAGCAGTCTGGTAGCTCGTTGGGCTCATAACCCAAAGGTCGCAGGTTCGAATCCTGCCCCCGCTACCATGAAATCAAGGGGTTGTGGCTATGCCGCAACCCCTTGTTCTTTGCTGGTGTCCATATTGGTGTCCAGCCGTTGCACGGCAGCGCGCTTGTGGTCGGGAGAGGGGTGGGCGTAGCGGAGTGTAATGTCGATGCTCTTGTGCCCGAGCAGTTCCCTCACGGTGGCCAAATCCACGCCCGCCATCACGAGATGAGAGGCGAAGGTATGCCTCAGGTCGTGGAAGCGCAAGTTCTCAATTCCTACTCGCCGTAGCGCCGTCGCAAACCTCTTTTTGATGTCCACCCTGGGCTTGCCCGTCTTTCCGGCGAAGACGTAGGGACTATCGAGCCGCTTGGGAATCTTCTGATGAGTTGCCAAAAGAGTCTGATTCATGCGGATTCCCCGGCTCTCGCCGTTTTTCGAGTCAACCACCCGAACAAACTGATTCTGGAAGTCCACATCCTCCTGTCTGAGCTTGAAAAGCTCCCCCCGGCGCATACCCGTGTTCAGTGCCACTACGAGGACGGGGCGCAGGCTTGCGTCAGCCGCCGCGAGCAGGGTGTGCATGGCGAATTCCCAATTAGACACCAAATTGCTACATTATTAGGAATTCACCATAGACAGGCTGTTCGGGTCCAGAGTCGGTCGCCTGGAGGGAAAACCTCGGTGCGGAATACCATTTGAGGCTAGAATTTCTCTGGTCAAAGAACCATATGGAAAATGCCGGGCCAAAAGAGTCGAGGAACAGGACATCCCTGTACCCTTACAACAGGGACGACATCGAATTGGAGACGGTCGGAAAGTGGTCTCCAGGCCGGTCCTGAACGGGCCCCACCATGAATACCGCCTCGTCCGGCGTGCAGCCTGAAGATGGATGGAGTTTTTGCGGAGCGCACCGGCTGGATCCAGCGTGATTAGCAGGAGTTGTACTTGCTCGTCGTTCGAGTTTTTGGATAGGGGGCGGTCCTGGAAGCGATCAAGCAAAGGGCAATTGATTTTATAGATTTGCGGTTCGCCAAGATCCGGGAGATCTCGCGTAAGATTTGGGGTTATGCGGAGATTGCGCTCGAGGAGCACCGCTCGGCGAAACTCCTGGCAGACGTTTTGGAAGAGGAAGGGTTCGAGGTTCAAAATGGAGTGGGAGACCTTCCCACAGCCTTCATCGCCCGCTGGGGCGAGAAAGGTCCTGTGGTGGGCATGCTGGCGGAGTACGACGCGCTTCCCAACTGCGGGGAAACTCATGACCGATCGGGCCACGGCTGCGGGCACAATCTCCTGGGAACGGGAACCGTGTACGCCGCAATCGCGGCAGCCAGGGCCATCCGGGATGCGAACCTTCCCGGGCAAGTGGTGTGCTTCGGCTGCCCAGCCGAGGAGACTTTAGAGGGAAAAGTTTACATGGCGAGGGATGGAGTTTTCGAGGGACTCGATGCCGTCCTCACTTGGCACCCCTATTCCGAAACCAATGCCCGAGGTGGTAGCACCAACGCCATGGACTCCATTGTTTTTGAATTTTTCGGCAAGACCGCCCACGCGGCTTTCGATCCCTGGAATGCACGAAGCGCGTTGGATGGCGTGGAGATCATGAACTACGCCGTCAACATGATGCAGGAGCACGTGACCGAAGAGAGTCGGGTCCACTACGTCATCCGAGAGGGGGATGAAGCCCCCAATGTCGTGCCCTCTTATGCCAGAGTGTGGTACTATGTGCGGGCGCCCAAAAGGGCACTTGTGAATGAACTGCGTGAGCGAGTGGTGAACTGCGCTCGCGCCGGGGCAGTGGCCTCGGAAACAGAGATGAAGATGACCATTATTACCGCGGTGTATGAAACACTTCCCAATCAAGCGCTCGCCCAAAGCGTGCAGCGAAACTTGGAGGCCATCGGCGCGCATAACTTCGCCGAGGAAGAAAAGGCTTTCGCTCGAGGGCTTGGTTTCGAAAATCCCCTCTCAGAGAACCTTCTCCCCTTATCCATGGAAGCCACCCGATCGAGCAACGAGCGTGGAAACGTGAGCTGGATCGCCCCTTTGGGAGGACTGTGGGCCGCATGCCATGCCCCAGAAACTCCCGCGCACAACTGGCGCGCCGCCCAGCAGTATGGGATGGAAATCGGTGAGAAGGGGATGACCACGGCAGCCAAGACCATGGCGACGACCGCGATTGAGATCCTCGCCGATCCCGAGTTGCTCCGGGAGATTCGGGAGGAGTTTGCGGAAAAGACACGCGACTTCAGTTACGACCCGCTTGTCCCGAAAGACCAGAAGCCCAACCCCCTCGGCCAGCGATAATGGAGGGAACGGGATTCTTTTTCAAACGCGCAGGCGCTCGGCCTCGATGACGGCCCGTCCTGTCCAATAACCCAATCGAATTCTAAGTTCCATTTCTAAAAGACCTTTTGATGCCAAGATTCTGCCTTCCCGTTCGCCTAACCTGAACGCTTATTGATGTGCCCCCCAAAAACCGGTCCAGGTTGAATGTTAGGATTTTCGGCCGTCCCACGGCATGGACGGGGGAGAGAAGAAGTTCCGGAAAGCCAAAGTCTTTGATTAGACAGCTTTTTCAACTAGCGGCACAGATATTAAATAAGTCTTGAATCGGGCCCCCGCTACCAAGAAAACAAAGCGTTTTCAGTCGTTTTTCGAGGTCCGGTTTTTCCGGCCCCTCTTTTTTTGTAACTTTTTTGTGGCTAGAGGGTCCCTTCCGGCGGCTCCTCGTCCCGAAGGAATTTCGCATAAATGTCTAGGGTGGTCTGGACCCTGGAGTGGTCCATGAGGCGCTGGAACTTCTTGGGGTTCCCGCGGAGGTCCGGCTCGTTGCAGGCGCAGATAGAGCGGAGGGCCTTGGAGGCACATCGGGCAGATCGGCGGCCTTGACGACGCTGCGGTATTCGCGCTTGAAGGAGTCCGGGTGGCCCGGAAAGACCCGGCCGCGGGGGCTTGGAACTCTCTGCTGCCGGCTTCCACTCGGGGAGCGCCCGGGCGGCGGCGGGGGGGGGGCGAGGATTCTGTAACCGGCCCTCGTCTTCGGCTTTATTTCGACGCCCCCGGCGTCCCAAGCGCGCTGGATGGCGTAGGCGGGCGGGTCGGCGCCGAGCGCCGCCAAGCGGTGCGCTTCGGTTTTCAGAATGATGGACGTTTCGGGCCACAAGCGAATAGAGATTGTGCGGGGATACGTTCGGCGAGCCGAGGAGTTCAAGGATCACACGGGGGCGGGGTTGCTGTAAGAGATCCGATTTGAAAAGCACATCTGCCGGCGGGGAGAAGGCCACTCTCATAATTACGAATCATGCTAATATGGCGGTTGCGAATGGCGACGCCTGGGAAATGTTGATCAGGGGATTTTCCCAAAACACGGAAGAGCATTCTCCAATCCCAAACATGTCATTCTGCCATTTTCCGGCCGAATTCAACCCCTTTCCAGGAGGTGTTCCATGAGCCAGCGTGCCGACTTCCGTAAATTTTACCGGGATGCCCACGCCGTCGATCTTCTAAGCGAGCGGGAGCGGATTCTCATCGGCCTCGCGATCGCCATCGTGCGCAACTGCCAGCCCTGAGTGAACCACCGCCTGGCGGAAGCCGGGGAGAAAGGGTTCTCCGAAGAGCTCCTGGATGCAACTTTCGATCTCACCGCCGCTGTGACGGCGGGAATCGCCCAGAGCATGAACCAGCGCTACAAAAAGACGCGGGAAAAATGAACCCCAAAAATATAATATGAAAGGGCAAGGGTTGAGACATAAGCGCTCCCCTCCGGCATTCCTCAAGGTCACAAACACCAGGAAAATTTAATTCTTGGAACGTTCACTGACCGGGGAACCGTGAAATGAAGATCGGCATCTTATAAGCTTAAGGAATGCTGCAGAAAGCCCGAAGGCCGCCTTATTGGGAACGCCATGCCTCCGATCCTTCGCGAAGATCTCCGCAACCTCGCCATCATCGCCCACGTGGACCACGGGAAGACCACCCTGGTGGATGCCATGCTCTGGCAGGGCGGCATCTTCCGCGAGAACCAGGAAGTGGCCGAGCGCGTGCTCGACTCGATGGACCTCGAGCGGGAGAAGGGCATCACCATTATGGCGAAGAACTGCGCGATCGATTACCGCGGCGTGCGCTTCAACATCGTGGACACCCCGGGCCACGCCGACTTCGGCGGCGAGGTCGAGCGCGTTCTCTCGATGGTGGACGGCGTCATGCTGCTGGTGGACGCCTCGGAGGGCCCGCTTCCCCAAACCCGCTTCGTAGTGAGCAAGGCGCTGGCGCAATCCCTTCCCTTCGTGGTGGTCATCAACAAGATCGACCGGAGCGACGCCCGCCCGGATGAGGTCCTCGACGAGATCTACGACCTCTTCATCGACCTAGACGCCCATGAGGATCAGCTTGAATTTCCCGTCCTCTACGCCGTCGCCAAGGAAGGGCGGGCGGGCAAGGCCCCCGACGACCTGCATGCGAGCCTCGCGCCCCTCTTCGACACCCTCATCGCGGCCATCCCCCCGCCCGCCTTTGAAGAGGCCGCGCCCCTCCAGATGCTCGTCTCCCGCCTCGAGTACGACAACTACGTCGGGCGGCTCGCCATCGGCCGGGTGTGGAACGGGAGCCTCCGTCCGAAGATGCCCGCCGTCCTGCTCGGCCGGGACGGAAAGGCCCGAAGGGGGGAGGTGACTTCCCTGTTCGGCTACGAGGGCCTCGATCGCAAGCCCATCGGCGAGGCGCGGGGCGGGGACATCGTCGCCGTGACGGGCTTCGACGAGGTCGAGATCGGGGACACCCTGGCCGACGCGGAGGACCCCCGGGCGCTCCCCCCCATGGTGCTGGACGAGCCGACCATCGCCATGACCTTCCGGATCAACGACGCCCTCTTCGCGGGCCGCAGCGGGAAGTTCCTCACCTCGCGCCAGTTGCGTGAGCGGCTTCTCCGGGAGGCGCGGAACAACGTGGCCATCCGCGTCGAGGAGACCGGCGCGTCCGATTCGCTGCGCGTCTCGGGCCGGGGCGCGCTCCAGTTCGCCGTCCTCATCGAACAACTCCGCCGCGAGGGCTACGAGATGACGGTGGGCCGGCCCGAGGTCATCACCCGGAAGGAGGACGGCAAGACCCTCGAGCCGATGGAGGACGTGGTGGTGGACTTGCCCGAGGAGTTCATCGGGGTCCTCACCCAGAAGCTGGGGAACCGCAAGGGAAAGATGGTCAAGATGGTGAACCACGGAAAAGGCCGGGCGCGCCTGGATTTCCGCATCCCGAGCCGGGGGGTCATCGGCTACCGAAGCGAGTTCCTGACCGACACCCGGGGGACCGGCATCCTCACCCACATCTTCGCCGGGTGGGACGCCTGGATGGGGGAGATTCCGGGAAGGACCACGGGCGTCCTCGTCGCCGACCGGGTGGGGAAGGCCACCTCCTACGCGATCGAAAACCTCCAGGAGCGCGGCATCCTCTTCGTCGGCCCGGCCGAGGAGGTCTACGAGGGGATGATCGTCGGGGAGAACAGCCGGGAGCGGGACATGTTCGTCAACATCACGAAAGAAAAAAAGCTGACGAACATCCGGGCGGCCCACTCCGACTTCTCCGCCCAGCTCATCCCCCCCAAGCGCTTCAGCCTCGAGCAGGCGCTGGAGTTTCTCCGCGAGGGGGAGTGCCTCGAGGTCACCCCCGAGGCCTTCCGCCTTCGGAGGGCGAGCCTCAAGGCCCGAAAGCACGCCTGAGGGGCTCCGCGGCGGCCGGACGCATGACGCGCCGGTCCCCCCCCTCCCCCCCATCGTGGCCGGAAGTCGGCGGGAAGATCGGCCGCCCCGCCCGGATTTCCCATGCAGATTGGCGGCTTTCGGACTTTCCATGCGCCCTTCGGGTTCCATTGCGGGAGGCGGAGGTGACCTTGTATCTATCCCGGATGAGCTCATCCACGGGCGTGCCCGATTCGGCTTGGCGAAGGGCCAGAGCTATCTGCTCCTCGGTGAATCGCTTCCTCTTCATGGCAAATCTCTCCTCCCGATAGAGTGATTTTGCCGGAAAAGTCGCCTTCAGATTGGGTCAGGATCCGGGGAGCAGACCAAAGGGGGGGCTTTCTGCCAGTGATTCGATCAGACGATCTTCCACGATTTCGACGAGCTTACCATGAAAGCCCAGGTGCGGGCCGAGCGATATCTCCAGGCCGGGGTGGCGTTGCCTTCCTTCTTCCATGAAGCCGGGCAGATCCTTCTGCACGTGGTTGCCCAGGTGCAGGAAGTAGGGGAGGAGGAGGATCCGCTCCGCCCCGGCTTCCGCACAGCGATCGATCCCCTCGGGAATCGAGGGCGCGTTGATCTCGAGGAAGGCCGCGCTGAAGCGATAGTACGGCCATCTCTCTTGAAGGCGGCGCACCACCTCGTACATGGCGTCATTGGCCTCGGCGGCCTTGCTCCCGTGGCCGAGGAGGATCACGGCCGTGTGGCCGGTCTCCTCCCGGGGCAGGCCGCCGAAGTCCTGGATTTTCTCTACGACATGCACTCGCCTTCTCCCCGCTCGAGCACGTAGGGCTCGGTCTGACTCCAGTCGATGAAGAGGTCCGGGTCGTCGTTGAACTGGCCGGCGACGTGGAGGTCTTTCAGGACTTCCTCAAAAGGCGTCTTGCCGACGCGCTCGTAAAACGCGTTGAAGCGCTCGCCTTCCCCCCGCTCGTTCTTGTAGAAGATGAACATTCGCTTCAGCGCCTCCGGGACCCGCTTCGCAGGAAGGCGGACCGAGATCCGGTCGCCGAGGCGCGTGTTTCCCCCGGTGTCCTCGTAGTTTCCGCCGAGGAAGACCTCGTAAGCGGGCAGCTTCCGGCCGTCCGCCTTCAGGGTCCCGCCGTGGAATCCGATGTTCGCGATGTGGTGCTGGCCGCAGGAGTTCGGGCAGCCGCTCATCTTGATGTGCATCTCGCGGATGAGCGGGTCGTCGATGTCCATCTCCAGGAGCGTCGCGCGAAGCTCGTTGCCGAGGCCCATGGATGAGGTGATCCCGAGCTTGCACGAGTCCGTCCCCGGGCAGGAGACCACGTCGGTGATCTCGTGCACGCCCGCCTCGGCCAGGCCGGCTTCCTGAAGCGCCCGCCAGAGCGCGTAGAGGTCCTCCCCGCGCACCCATCGGAAAACGATATTCTGCTCGTAGCTCGTCCGCGCCCTGCCGCGGGCGTAGCGGCGCGAGATGCCGGCGAGCTGGAAGAATTGTTCCGCCTGGATGTCGCCGAGGGGGAGCTTGACCTCAACGGCGCAGTATCCCGCCTGGCGCTGCGCCACCACGTTTTTCTCCCGCCAGACCGAGAAGGGCCAGGAGTCGCCGTTCGGGGTCGCGTTCGATCCGTTGGTCGGAAGCGCCACTGCGGGGACGTCCGCCTCTTCGTCGTCCTGCCAGAGATAGGGCGTCGGGTCGATGGGCTCGCGCGCCCAGTCTTTCTGGAACTCTTCTTCCACCCGCTCGCGCACGCCGTCGATGCCGATCCAGGAGACGAGGAACTTGATGCGGGCCTTGAAGCGGGTCTTGCGGAGCTCCTGAGAGTCGTTGAAGACGCGGATGATCGCCTCGCTCACGCGCAGGAAATCCGAGACCGGGACAAAGTCGTAAAGCTCCTCGGCCACGCGGGGGAAGGTGGCGAGGCCGCCGCCCAGCAGGAGACGGAAGCCGTTGACCGGCTTGCCCTCCACCTCCCGGATGGCGGGGATGAAGCCGATGTCGTGGATGCCCGCGACGACGTCATCCGACTCGCGGCTTGCGAAGGCCACCTTGAACTTCCGGGGCATGTCCTGCGTGAAGGGTTTCCGCACGAAGTAGCGGGCGAAGGCGCCGGCGTAGGGGGTGGGGTCGAACAACTCGTCTTTGCCGACGCCCGCGTAGGGGGACCCGGTCACGTTGCGGATGCAGTTACCGCAGGCCTCCCGCGTGGTGAGTCCGACCTCGCCCAGCGTGCGCAGGACCTCGGCCGCGGTTTCCAGCGGGATGAAGTGAAACTGGACGTTCTCCCGGGTGGTGACGTGGCCCTTGCCCAGCGGCGCGAATTGGCGTGCGATCTGGCCCAGCGTATCGAGCTGATCCGCCGTCAACCCACCGAAGGGAATTTTCACCCGCACCATCTGGGTGTCGACCTGGCGCTGTCCGTAGACGCCGCGCTTGAGGCGGTAGGCCATGAATTTCTTTTCGTCGATCTCCCCTTTTCGGAAGCGCGTCGCTTCGGTCTCAAAGTCGTCGAGCTCCTCGGGCAGAACCGGGATCACGCCGAGGGGCGTGGGCTTTTCTGCAAAGGGCGTGGGCTGGGCTGTCATCACTGTCTCCTAGTATCGCTTCAAGGCTGCGCACGGGATCCGCGGGCCGAAAGTCAAATCGCTTCCAAGAGGGCCTGGGTTTGGAGAGGCTGCCACTGCGGCGCCCCTTCTTCATCGGGCCGGTACCAGGCCAGTTCATCGGCCAGGGCCGCCACCGCCCCCACCACGACGACGGCGGGCGGCGAGACTTCCTCGCGCTCGGGCGAAGCGGGGGGCTTCCCCCAGCGTGCAGCACAGCGCGCGCTGGGGGCCGGTGGTGGCGTTTTCGACGATGGCGAAGGGGGATCCGCCGCCATGTCGTTTTCAAGCAACTCGCGCGCGATCAGGCCGACGGAGCGGGCCCCCATGAGGAAAACCAGCGTTCCGCGGCTCGCCGCCAGATGGGCGTAGTCGACGCTCTTGTCCGGTTTCCAGGGGTCTTCGTGCGCGGTGATGAAAGTCACAGAGGAGGCCAGCCCGCGGTGCGTCACCGGAACGCCCGCATACGCCGGCGCGGCCACCGCCGAGGTCACCCCGGGAACGATCTCGAAGGGAACCCCTGCCTCCGCGAGCGCCTGGGCCTCCTCCCCGCCCCGTCCGAAGACAAACGGGTCGCCTCCCTTGAGGCGAACCACTTCGAGTCCCCCCCGCGCCAGCTCGATGAGCAAGAAGTTGATCTCGCTCTGGCTCATCATGTGATTTCCGGTGGCCTTGCCGGCGAAAATCTGGCGGCAGCCGGGCGGGCAGAGTTCCAGCAACTGCGGGTCCACAAAGCGATCGTATACAACGGCATCGGCCCTCCCGAGAAGCCTCGCCGCGCGAAGCGTGAGGAGCTCCGGATCGCCCGGACCCGCGCCGACGACATGGACGCGGCCACTTGAAGAATACGTCTGGTTCGACACTTCTTGACTCCTATTCCCTATGGAAGAGCCCGGGGGCTCTCTGTTTTCGAGGAAGCGTCACTCCCGGCGCCCTCCTTTTCAGGCGAAAGCGCCTGCGCAAGATCCTGGAGCAAACCGCCCATTCTTTGACTGTCCGCCTCAAGCGCGGGTCCGACACCGTGATCCCGGATCGCGCCGGAGGTGACGGGGCCCACCGAGGCCGTGAAGACGCGCTCGTTTAACGCCCGGGTCAGATCATCCGCCTGGCCCAGATCGTCTGCTGCCAGAAACAGGTTGTTCACCGCCGGAGGACTCGTGAACGTGATGACGTCGATCTCGCGCTCGATCAGAGCCCGGATGAGGCGCCTCACCGCGTTCGGGTCCCCGGGCGGCAGAAACCGGTAGGGGGAGCCGTAAATCAGGCGCGCTCTGGATGCGTTGAGCGCCACCGGCAGTTCCTCCGGCATGGGGCCCGGCGTCTGGACAAATATGGTGCTCTCCGTGATGCCGCCCTTGAGAAGAGCGTCGATCACGCCTTCCGTCGTTGCCGGGGCGGCCCTGAGGTCTGGCGGCCGGCCATTTTCGCGCAGGGCGCGCCGCGCTTTCTCCCCCCGGGAAAGAACCCGTGCAGACTCCAGGCGCTTCAGAAACAAAGCGGGTTCGCCGAGTCTTTCGGCCGTCTCAAAGATGGCCCGCACGCCCACGCCGGTATAAAAGACCGCCCAGTCCACGCCCTCCAGGATGGCCTTTGCCAGGCGTTCGGCCTCCTCCCGCGACTCCCTGAACCGGAGGTTGACCGTGGTGGCCACGTAGGGCACACTCCCGAGGCGCCGAATCATTTCGGCCATCTCCTCCGCGCGCCGCTGTCCCGTGATGGCAACGATCCGTCCGTCCAGACTGGGCACATGAAACTCCATAAAAATAAGTCTATATCTTTCAAATTGTTGACAGGTATTCACGTCAACGGGACAGATATTTTTTTAATTCTTAACTAATCTAATTATCTATTTACTCATTAAAATTTAGTTTGTCAAAATATATAAATTGATATATATAAGCAATTTAGTCGTTAATTTATCGCGTTTTTGGGTGCGCACCGAGGGGCTGACCTGCCCCCCTCAATCCGGCCCAAGCCGGATGTAAGGATTTTCGGGATCTTTCGGTTCGCGAAAAGAAGTTCAGGCAACTTTTTCAATAATCGGAACGGTTATTAAATAAGTCTTGAATCGGCCCCTCATTCAGACCGGAACTTGCAGAGTCAATTCTCGGTGGTATCGTGCCCGCACTTTGGCACCCTGGCTTTTCCATTAAATATTCCGATATCAGAGAGGAGATGGAGCATGGCGTACCGCATCGAAACCACCGAGGTGCAAGGCAGCCCGATGGAGGTGTTTCTCTTCGAGCCGGAAGGGGCCGGACCCCATCCGGGGCTGGTTCTTTGCCAGCATTTTCCCGGCAACATGGGCATCGAGAAAGACCCGTTCACGCTCAAGACCGCGGAGCGTTACGCCGAGAACGGCTACGCGGTGTCCGTGCCGTTCCTCTACCACTGGTGGCCCAAGGAGGCGGACGGGCAGATCAAGCGCCAGGAATTTCGGGACGATTGGACCATCCCCGATCTGAACGCGGGCTTCGAGATGCTGGCGGGGCTGGCGAACCTGGACAGCGGAAAAATCGGAATCGCCGGCCATTGCTGGGGCGGGCGCGTGTGTTGGCTGGGGGCGTGTTCGAACCCCCGCTACAAGGCGTGCGCGGTGTTCTACGGGGGCGGGATCAAGGAGGTGCGGGGCGAGGGCAACCCGCCCGCGATCGGCCTGGCGGGGGATATCCCGTGTCCGGTCATCGGGTTTTTCGGCAATGACGACGAGAATCCCTCGCCGGAGGACGTGAACGACTACGGCGCGGCCCTCGCAAAAGCGGGTATCGAGCACACGTTTTACCGATACGACGGCGCCGGCCACGCCTTTCAGTGGGCCGATAACGCGGATCGCTACCGCGAGGCGGCCAGCGGGGACGCGTGGGAAAAGGTGCTGGCGTTTTTCGGGAAAGAACTCAAGTAGCAGGCTGGCCGGACCGAATGTAACGCTGTCTGTCTCTGGGCGGGGGCGATGGGGTCTCAGCGAACCGCGGTGGGAAACGATGCCGGAAAAGATATTGTTCGTCGAGGACGAAAAAGGTTTCTGCCAGGGTTTGGCATATATCCTGCGGCCCGAAGGTTTTGAAGTATTCGCAGTGATTTACAACCGTATTTGCGCCCTGACCCCATTGTGCTAATATCCTCGAACACTATTTGAGCCAACACCATCGGTGACCGAGAGGAGCCAACTTGGGAATCCCGGCCGACAACTCACTTTCTCGTGCAGACACTTCGCCGCTGAGGCGGGTGCTGTCCAGGCGGGTGCGCCTCGACCGTTCGAACTGCACGACCCGACCACGGATAAGGGAGGAGAGCTGATATGAGATTTTTAACCAAGGTCGTTTTGGCTTGCTCGGCCGTGTTGATGGCAATGACGCCCGTGTGGATGGGGTCAATGCCGGCCCAGGCCCAGAAAAGCTGCGACGAGTTTCAGGTTTTCATGAGCATCTCGCCGGGGCACCGCGAAAACGCAATGGCCTACATCGCACCGAAGCTCAAAGAAAAGTACGGCGCGCGCCTTGTTGCGGAGGCGCTCGGCTCGGCCGTGATCATCAAGCGCGTCAGCGCGCAGATCAATTCCCCGCGCGTGTCCATCGCGCAATGGGACGTGCCGGTCGGGCTGCAGGCGTGCGCGCAGGGCATGTGCGACCCCATCGATGTTTCCAAGGCGCCGAACGTCAAAAATCTGTTTGAATGGGGCGTGACGAAGAACGATGCGGGCAAGCCCATCGTGCTTGCGACGAGCGCGGTGGGCGTCGGCCTGATCTACCGGACAGACTTCTTCAAGAAGAACAACCTGAAACCGCCGACCTCCTGGGCGGACCTGATGCGCAAGGACCTCAAGGGCCGGGTCAGCATCACCCACCCGACGAGCACCTGGGGCACGGCGGCGCTGGTATGGCATGCGAAGCGCAACGGCGGCAGCGAGTCCAACATCGATCCCGGATTCAAGAAAACGATGGAGATCCTGCCCAATCTGAACAAGGTTCACCTCTGGTCGTCGGAGCTCTCGAATCTGCTCCAGCTCGGCGAGGTGTGGTTGGGCACCACCGGCTCGAACGTCGGGCCGGCGTTGCAGAAGAAAGGGCTTCCGGTCAAGTGGATCGTTCCCAAGGAGGGCTCGCCGGCGGTGGGCGGCGGCCTTTCCCTCGTGAAGGGCGGGCCCTGCCGGGATGTGGCCCACACCTACCTCCAACATTATTACAGTGACGAGTTCCAGGCGATGCGGATGCGGGACGGGGGTATCGCGAGCGCCTCGAAGACGGCATGGAAGGCGATCTCCCCGGAGCTCCGCAAGAGCCTTCCCATCAATCCCGATTCCTTCGACAAGCTGATCACGCTGGATTGGGCGGAAATCAACAAGCATCGCCAGGGCTGGATCAAGCGCTGGCAGCGAGAGGTACGCTAGTCCGAAACCGCCGTTAAGGCGCACTTCGTTCTCTGTGGCACCCGGGCAGGACCCTGTGGCGCAATACGCTGCCAACGGGGTCCTCCCGGGTGCGGCGGGATTGGCTCCATACGTTCGTTGCCGGTTGGCTCCGGTCGGGGGGCAGACGGGAAAACATGGGAGCGCATGAGGCCCACGATTTGCAGGCCCTTCCCGAGGCGGCGGAGACGGCGCGCGGGCAGTTGAGCCTGCGCCTCGAAAGTCTCACCAAGTCGTTTAACGAACAGGTCGTCCTCGAGAACCTCAACATCGAGATGGCGCGAGGCGAGTTCCTCACGCTGCTCGGCCCGTCGGGCTGCGGAAAATCGACGACGCTCAACCTGATCGCCGGGTTCATTCAACCGGACTCGGGAAGCATCATCCTGCGCGACAAGCTCGCGAACGCGCTCCCTCCCCAGAAGCGGCGGCTGGGAATGGTGTTCCAGTCGTGGGCGCTTTTCCCCCATATGACGGTCTTCGACAACGTCGCCTATGGCCTTCGCACCCGGGCGATGCCGGAAAATGAAATCGCGGGGCGGGTCGAGGAAATGCTCAATCTCGTCCGCCTCCCGGAGGCCAGGGCGAAGTACCCCTCGCAGCTCTCGGGCGGCATGCAGCAGCGCGTGGCGCTCGCGCGCGCGCTCGCGACCAAACCCGATCTTCTCCTGCTGGATGAGCCCCTCAGCAATCTCGACGCCGCGCTCCGGAAGGAGATGGAGGTGGAGATCAAGCGCATTCACGAGCAACTGAAGGTCACAACCCTGCTGGTCACCCACAGCCAGGAGGAGGCCCTCGTGATGTCCGACCGGGTCGCGGTGATGCAGCGGGGCCGCATCGCGCAGGTCGCTACGCCTTGGGAGATCTACAACCGGCCGAAAACGCGGTTCGTCTGCACCTTTCTCGGCGACGCCAACATCATCGAGGGGACCGTTGAGCGAAAGGAGGAAGGCGGGGCCGTCATCCGTGCCGGCGGTTTCTCGCTCACGGTCGCGGACGATCACGGCCAGCTGCGGGCGGGCGACCGCGCCTTGCTGGGGCTTCGCCCGGAGAACATCGAGATCGCCCGGAATAACGCGCGCACCGCGGACAACGCGATCCCCGCCGTCGTGACCGATGTCATCTTCAAAGGCAGCAACGTTACCTATTACCTGCGCGCCGGCGAGCATGAAATCCTCGTCCTGTCCCTGCCCTGGATGAGCGAGCGCCTGCACACTGAGGGCGAGCAGGTGCAGCTTCTTTGTTCCAAGTCGAGCATCCTGATCCTGGACGACGACGGGGAGACGGCGGATGTTTAGTCTCACGCCCGCGATAAACCGCGCCGCATCATGGACGGGGTGGTCCCGCGGAGGGCGCACCCGGTGGGGCGCATTCATCGCACCCATGCTGGTGCTCATTTTCATCTTCTTCGTCATCCCGATTCTCTATCTGTTCCGCATGAGCCTCGCTGAACAGAAGTTTGCGACCGCCATCGTCCCCATCATCGGTGTGTATTCTTTGGGCAACTACGCCGAGATCTTGGGCGATTTCTTTTACCACGAGATGGTCGCGACCTCGCTCGTCATAGGGGTCGGGACAGTGGTGGCGACGCTCCTGATCAGCTATCCGGTCGCCCTCTATTTGACGCTGACCAGCGGGTGGGAGCGCACGCTCATTCTCGTGGCATGCCTGCTGCCGCTGTTCGTCAACATCATCGTCGCCATTCTCGGCTGGTTCATCCTGTTGCTGCCGTTCGGCGTCATTCAGAGAATCTTGAGCACGCTGGGCCTGGTCGAGGGTCCGATCGGCGCGCTCAAGAGCTCCTGGTCCCTTATTGCGGTGCTCACCTACGAGCACATACCGTTCGCCGTCCTGATCCTGGCGGCGAGCCTCCAGAACGTCACGCAAGACAAGATCAACATGGCGCGCGTCCTCGGCGCGCGGGAGCACCGGGTCTTCTTCACGATCATGCTGCCGCTGACGATGCCCGGCATCGTCGCGACGGTGATTCTGGTGTTCTCGCTTTCGATTTCGTCCTATCTCGTCCCGATTCTGATCACCGGCCAGCAGGTGATGGTGCTGCCGATCGCGATCTTCAGCTTCACCAGCGAACTCCTGAACTGGCCCCTGGCCGCGGTGGTCTCCTTGCTCCTGCTGGTCATCGTCGCCGGGCTCATCTACGGCTTCGTGCTCCTGACGAACCGCCTCACGCACCGCGGCGAGTGGGAGATGATCTGATGCGGCTTGTGCTTCGCCTCTTCGTCTACCTGATCGTTGTCATCATGCTGCTGCCCATCCTGGTGAGCCTCCCGGTCGCGCTCACCGCCGGCTCTTACGTGACCTTTCCGCCCGAAGGTCTGAGCGCGAAGTGGTTCGTCGAGATGGGCCAGGACCGGATCCTCATGGAGTCGATTGGCCGGAGCCTCTTGCTCGCCCTGTTCGCGGCTTTTTTCGGCGTGGTCCTGAGCATGCCCTGCGGGTTCGCCATCGAGCGCGGGCGGCTGACCGGTCAGACGGTGATCGAGACGCTGATCACTTCGCCGCGGATGATTCCGCAGATCGTCCTCGTCCTCGCCCTGCTGATCTACTACGAGTGGGTGAACCTCGCGGAAAGCTTCACGGGGCTCGTGATTGCGCACCTCCTTATCACAGTGCCCTTATCCTTCCGCACGCTGCTCGTCGGGATCTCCTCGCTCGACCGCCGGCTCGAGTGGAGCAGCGCAATCCTCGGGGCGAGCTGGGCCCGGACCTTCCGCAAGATCATCCTCCCCCATCTCAAGACGATCATGCTCGCGGCCTTCACCTTCGCCTTCATCATCTCGTTCAACAACGTCACCATGGCGCTGTTCCTCTCGGCGATCGGCGAGAGAACGCTGCCCGTGGAGATGTTCAACCGCATGTATGTGGGCGGCATGACGCCGGTCATACCGGCGATCTCATTCGTGCTCGCGGCGGTGGGGGTGGCGGCCTTTATCGTTCTCGACCGGACCATCGGCGTGCTCAGGTATCTGAGCGGGCAGTTGTGAGCGGATCCGGCGGGCGAGGGAGATAGCGCATGCGTATCCGATCCGTCACGCTGTTCACCGTCGATCTGCCGTTGGCCGATCCGTTCCAGCACGCCTCCTCGGGGCGGATCGATGCGCTCAACGACATCGTGCTTCGCCTTGAGAGCGAGGACGGTCATGTCGGCTACGGAGAGGTCCGCGGCAACGTCCATTACGTGACCGGCGACAGCCCGGGCCGGGTGGTGGCCGTGCTCCGGGATTTGATGGCGCCGGCGCTTCTCGGGATGGACGCCTCCTCGCCACGCGCGGCGATGGAGCGGATCGAGAGCATGATCGTCGGGAACACCTCGGCCAAGGCGGTCATCGACGCCGCCCTGCACGACCTCCTCGGCAAGGCCCTCGGGGTGCCGGTTTATGTTCTTCTCGGCGGCCGCCTGCAGGAGTCGCTTCCCACCCACGCGGCCCTGCCGTTCGCCCCGCCGGAGGAGACGAAGCGAAAGACCCTCGATTACCTCGATAATGGTTTCCGGATCATTAAGCTGCGCGTGGGCCTCAAGCCCTTCGAGCGCGACGCGGAGCGCGCAGCGGTGGTCCGCGAGGCGATCGACGGCCATCCCGGGGGGTCCGAGACGATCCTGGGCATCGACGCAAACCAGGGCTGGCGGCCGAAGGAGGCGATCCGCAACATCCGCCGGCTGTCGGAGTTCGGCGTTTCCTTCGTCGAGCAGCCGGTCCCGATGGGCGACTATGCCGGGCTTCGGGAGGTGCGCCGCGAGGTGGACGCGGATGTGATGGCCGACGAGTCCTGTGGCACGCCCGAGGATCTCCTGCGCCTGATTCGGGAGGAGGCGGCCGACGTGTTCCACTTCAAGCTCTGCAAGGCGGGCGGAATCAGCCGGCTGCTGCGGATGGCCGCCATCGCGGAGTCGGCCGGGCGGCCCTACGCCATCGGTCAGATGGACGAGGGAATGCTGGCCACGGCCGGCGCCGTCCACTGCGGGCTCGTGTGCCGGGCGAAGTCCTACGAGGTCTGGGGCTTTCAGCGCATCGCGGCGCAGCCCTACAGCGGCATCGAGATGCGGGACGGGCACATCCACATTTCCGGCCGCCCGGGCCTCGGCATCGAGGTGGACGAGGGCGGGCTCGACCTCGTCGAGCGCCTGGAGGCGTGAACCGGCGGCGGCCGGATCGCCCCCAAGGGGCGGAAGGGCGCGGACAGGGCGGGGAGAATGCGAATGCGAATTCGATCCGCCGCGCTGTTCACCGTCGATCTGCCGTTGGCCGATCCGTTCCAGCACGCCTCCTCGGGCCTGATCGATGCGCTCAACGACATCGTGCTTCGCCTTGAGAGCGAGGACGGTCATGTCGGGTACGGGGAGGTCCGCGGCAACGTCCATTATACGACCGGCGACAGTCCGGGCCGGGTGCTGGCCGTCCTCCGGGATTTGCTGGCGCCGGCGCTTCTCGGGATGGACGCCTCCTCGCCGCGCGCGGCGATGGAGCGGATCGAAGGCATAATCGTCGGCAACACCACAGCCAAGACGGTCATCGACTCCGCCCTGCACGACCTCCTCGGCAAGGCCCTCGGGGTGCCGGTTCACGTTCTCCTGGGCGGCCGGCTGCATGAGTCGCTTCCCACCCACGCGACGCTGCCGTTCACAACGCCGGAGGAGACGAAGCGAAAGGCCACCGATCGCCTCGACAAGGGCTTCCGGATCCTCAAGCTGCGCGTGGGCCTCAAGCCCTTCGAGCGCGACGTGGAGCGCACGGCGGTGGTCCGCGAGGCGATCGACAGCCATCCCGGGGGGTCCGAGACGGTCCTGGGCATCGACGCCAACCAGGGCTGGCGGCCGAAGGAGGCGATCCGCAACATCCGCCGGCTGTCGGAGTTCGGCTTCTCCTTCGTCGAGCAGCCGGTCCCGGGGGGCGACTATGCCGGGCTTCGGGAGGTGCGCCGCAGCATAGATGCGGAGGTGATAGCCGACGAGTCCTGTGGCACGCCCGAGGATCTCCTGCGCCTGATTCGGGAGGAGGCGGCCGACGCGTTCCACTTCAAGCTCTACAAGGGGGGCGGGATAGCCCGGACAATGCGGATGGCCGCCATCGCGGAGTCGGCCGGGCTCTCCTATGTCATCGGCCAGTCGGACGAGGGGATGCTGGCCACGGCCGCTGCCGTCCACTGCGGGTTCGTGTGCCGGGCGAAGTCCTACGAGCTCTGGGGCTTTCACCGCATCGCGGCGCAACCCTACCGCGGCATCAAGATGCGGGACGGGGCCATCCACATTTCCGGCCGCCCGGGCCTCGGCATCGAGGTGGACGAGGGCGGGCTCGACCTCGTCGAGCGCCTGGAGGCGTGAACCGGCGGCGCGTCTCGTCCCGGAAACCGGCTGAATCCCAGGCGCTTTTTCGAGAAACACGGATGATGTGAATATTGGCTGGCGCGAGCGGGCAGCGCCCGCGCCGGAAGAAGGGTGAGCGGGGAGGCCGATGGAACGGTTAAGTATCCCGGGGGCGCCGCCTCCGACGGGACCCTTCAGCACGGCGGTGCGCGCAGGCTCGCTGCTTTTTATCGCGGGCCAGAGAGGAATCGATCCATCCACGGGCCAACTGGTCGCGGAGGACATTCGGACAAGGGCGCGCCGCACCCTGGAAAACCTGCGGATCATTGTGGAGGGGGGCGGTTCGGACATGGCCCACGTGGTGGCGACGACGGTGTATCTGCGGGATTTGGCCAGCGGCCGCCCCATAATCAACGAACTCTACGAGGAGTTCTTCGGTTCGAATCGGCCTACGCGTACGATTCTGGAAGTTTCACGCCTCGCCCAGGACGATTTGGTGGAGATCGCAGCTGTCGCGTTCATTCCGGATAGGGAGTAAATCCCATCTCCCCGCGCTTTGCCCGTTCCGCAGGTCCGGCCAATCGCTCCATGCCGCAAGAATGGGGCGCATAAATTCCTTCGGCCGGTCCGTGAGGGGAGGGCGGGCGAGGGCGGGGCAGGTTCCTCACTCGTTCTCGTCGGAGAGGATTTCTGCAATTTCCACGCGGCGTCCCTCTTTCGCCGACCGGACGCCCGCCCGGATCACGGCAAGAGATTGGATGGCTTTCTCGCCGTCCACCTCCGGCTCGGCATCGCCGCGCACGCAGGCCGCGAACTCTTCCAGCTCTTCCACGATGGTGTCGTTCTTCTTGCAGGGAACCGCCGTGGGCGCCTCTTCGCCCCGCCGTAAAAAGCGCAGGCCCTCGAAGAGGGGGTAATACGCGGTTGCTTCTTTCCCGTAAACATTCAGCAGGTAATATTCCGAGGCGGAGGCGTAACTGGAGGTGAGGTTGGAAAGCGCGCCGTTTTGATGCTCCAGGATGAGATTCGCGACATCAGGGTTATCGCCCGGCAGGACGAGTTGGGACGCCATGGCGGAGACGGCACGAATGGGCCCCATGAGGTATTCGAGAACGTCCACATAATGGATTCCGATTTGAAGCATGACGCCCCCCGGCATGGCGTCTGCCTGATAGCGCCAAGAAGCGAGGTCGATCTTTCCCAGCCGATCCCGGCTTATGTTTCCCTCCGCCTGGACAAGCTTTCCGAGCTTTCCTTCATCGATCGCCCGGCGGATCCACCGAAAGTGGGTCTCCCGGCGGCGCTGGGAGCCCACTGAAAGAACGACCCCTTCCTCCCGGCAAATACGCGAAATTTCCCTCCCGTCGGCGACCGTATGGGCGATGGGTTTGTCCAGAAAAACGTGTTTTTTCGCCCGTGCCGCAGCGCAGGAAGTTTCCCGGTGAACATGGTTCGGGGTCGTGTCGATAATTCCCTCGACGGAGGGGTCGTCCAAAATCTCCCCGTAGCTCCCCGCTGCCTTGCACCCGTACTTTCGGGCAAACGCTTCCCGCTTTTCCTGCGATCGGGTGAAGCAGCTCACGATTTCAAGCTTGGGGGTCTTCCGGATCGCATCGGCGAGGACATCCGACCACCACCCCATGCCGACGGAGGCCACGCGCAGGGGTTCCGCTTTCATATTTGCATCTCTGGGTTTTCATAGGCGGGGGTGATTTCCCGGAGGCTTCCACTTTTTCCGGTCCCAAACCGGATGCGGGTCTTTGCCTCTCCTCCGGGGCGAAGGGAAATGGAAGGGAAAATACGGATAGGCATGGGCAAATTACGCTGATCGGGAGGATGGGGGAGACAATCTCTTCTTCCTCGAAGGGGTGAGGAATATTTTAGGAGTTCTCCTTTGATTGGGCGCCCGTACGCTTTGGATGAGGCGGTGCGATGGTCTCTCAGGGCCGATTTTTCGGTTTCGGTGGCTGATTTCCGCTGAAATCTTTCTCTCAGCCGATTTCATGGCCCGCTCCAACGGCCTCCAGCGCTTCGCGCGCGATGACCTCGTCCTGCTCCCAGGTCCCCCCGCTCACCCCGATGCCCCCGGCGCACTCTCCCTCGATGATGATCGGGAATCCCCCTTCCATCGCGGTCCACCGCCCGGGCCCCGCGGCCAATGCAAGGCCGAGAGCGTGGGCGGTGTCGAGATCCTGGCCCTGGGCCCCTCTGGTGGTGGTCGGCCGCTTGTTTGAGGCCGCGCAGACCGCCTTGGTGGTGGAGGAATGGATCGTGTGAAACCGGCCACCGTCCATCCGCTCCAATAGAAGGAGATGACCGCCCGCGTCCACGATAGCGACCGTGACCGCGACGCCCAGCCCCTCTGCCTTACGGATGGAAGCCTCCATCATCATCTTGGCCCCTCGCGAGGTGAGACGTTGGGCGGGCGCAAACGGCATGGGCATTTCTCCCCTTTGCTGGGTCAAGCCTGCCGATTATCAGGTGCCGGGGCCATAACGTCCAGAACCTTTCCGGTTTCCTCGACGAACGCATCTCCCCGGCGGGAGAGCGCGGCGCAATTTCTCGATATTCGAACAGAGCAAATGATAAGAAAGGCGGCCGTACTTTTTTGGTTCGCCATCTGCAGAGGCCGGATCTCGCGCCTCGATGGACGGTTGTCAGGCCCGGTAGATGGGCTCCGGTTGGCTGAAGAAACGTTCGATTTGGTAATACGTGATGAGGTGGTTTTTTTCGAGCAGGCTCGCATGGGCGATGCCGGGCATGACGACGAACTGCTTGTCCGGATTGGGAAGAAGCGCAAAGAAATCTGCCAAATCCTCGAAAGAGGCGATGCCGTCGTATTGGCCCCGAGTGATCATAACGGGAACGGCTATCTTCTTCGGATCGACAAGGGGCAGCCGTTCGCACATATCGATATATGTTCCGTTCGGAATGGAGTCATCGAGGGCGCAGATGGCGTCGGCGTAGGAGCGGACGACGTCGGCGTAGGCGGTTCCCGGGTGATCTCTCGTGAAGATCGATCGGACGAAGGCAGGGTTAACGGGCCGCCGGGATTTTGGGGAAACCCCCGCGTACTTTTTGCGGCGGCCGGCGAGGGTGGGGCTTCCTTTTCCGGTCCAGACGAAAGCGTCAAGGATTATCCGTTTGACGAGTTTGGGATGCCGCTGGGCAAAGAGGGCGGCCCGGAGCGCACCCGAGGGAAGACCGTAGAGGCAGAAAGAGCGGGTTTTTGTCAGCTTGCGGATGGCTTTGGTCACCGCCAGCAGATCATCCGCCCCTCGCTCGATGCCGCAGATTACGTTTCTTGTCTTGGTAGACCGGCCGTATCCTTCGAAATCAAAGCACCAAACGTCGTAGTCCCGCTCGGCCAAATAGTCCATGAGGGAATATCCGGCGCGTCTTTTCACCTGAAGATCGAAGTTGGGAGTGGATGCCATGGAAGAGCCGTGGGCGAGAATAACGGTGCCTTGCGATTTCCTTCGGCCGGCCCTTCGTTTTCTCCACAAATAGAGGTCGGCCCCTTTGTTGTGCGTCCAATGCTCGCTTCCGACTATTCTCGGTTTGGTCATTTTACCCTCTTTCGTTCGTCCCCCCAGCGGGCGGGGAGGTCCGGTGCGGATACTCTTTTCAGCCGCTAGGCCAACGGGTTTCCCGGACGTTATCGACCACGATTCGCCCGCTCTTAACGACATACCGTTTTTCCGGCTGGTCGATGATGAGGTCCGCGAAGTTCTCCGTGTCAAAAACGGCGAAATCGGCGGGCCTCCCCTCTGCGATTCCATATTGATCTTCAATTCCGAGTGCTTCGGCCGCGTTATATGTGAAGAGCCGTGGAATAAGAGCCCGATCGGGTACCGTGCTCATGTGGGCGGTGCAAGCCAACAGCAGACCGATTTCAAGAAGATTGCCGTTGCCGGAAGGCGTGAACGCATTTCGAATGTTGTTCGATGAGATGGCCACGTTGGCCCCCCCGGCAATCAGATCCTTCACGCGGGAAAGACCCCGGAAGCGCGGAGGCACGGGGCCACGCCCGTTGAGAAAGAGATCGGTCGCCGGTAACGGTACGACCGTTACGCCCGCCTCGGCGATGGATTCGATGATTCGGGAGGCCGTCGAATCGTCCATGGCTCCAAGGGAGGTCACGTGCCCCACCGCCACGCGCCCCTGGAGGCCTGCGCTCAGCGTGCGGCGGGTGACCGACTCGATGGTCCTGTGGCGGGAATCGTCTGAAAAATCCAAATGCAAATCCAATCCGCAGCCGTACTCCTCGGCCAGGCCGAAAACGATATCGAGATGGCTTTCGGCGTCTACGTCGTTGTAAGGCACCCCTCCGACGAGGTCCCCCCCCATACGCAGCGCTTCGCGCATTAACCCTAAAGTTCCCGGTTGCTGCTCGATGCCCTCCTGCGGAAAAACGACGATCTGGATGTTCGCCAGATCTTTGAAATTTTCGCGAATTTCTAAAGTGGCCTCCATCCCTTTGAGTCCGACGATGGGATCTACCTCTACGTGGACGCGGAACCAAGTTGTACCGTGGCGAATCGCAAGACGCAGCGCGCGTTCGGAGCGGGCGAGGATGTCTTCTTTCGTAACGGACCGTTTCAGCTCTTGGGTGATGGCAATGGCATCTTCGAGCGTGCCGGAGAGATTCGGCCGGCGCTCATCGAGGAAAGCCTTGTCCAGGTGGATGTGGCTTTCCACAAGGCTGGGAAGGACAATGCGCCCCGCCAATTCGACGATCCGTACAGCCGGAAGCGGCTCAAGGGGCGGGCCGACGGAGGTGAAGCGCCCGCTTTGGACAAGGAGGTCCTCCGGCGGGCCATCGGCCCCCAATTTGGCCCCGCGGAACAGTACGGCGGAATCATCAATCATCGTGTCAAATTTCTTCTCATTGCATCCCTATCCCCCCTCGTTGCGCGGAGAGATAGTTTGCCCTCGTTTCGTGCCTTTCTCTTGTTGGGATAGCCTGAGGGTACCACCGGAACCGTTTTGCTTCAATGAAAAGCGTCATTTCGAGTCGTGCCCGCCCTCTTTTGCTACTTGACCAAAAACCCGCAGAATGTGATGGATTTTGCACTTGGCCAATTTTCTGGCGCCGGTCATATTTCCGAAATTCATTGCTCTGCCGCCGGCGGGAATCGGCGGCGTGGAAACCGCGGAGTATTCTCCCGGAGGGAGAAATCCTGACTGGCTCAAATATCAGACAACGCGGGGATAGGGGCACGGGGATAGAATGATAACCCTCAGTTTGGCCAATATCATTGAGCTTAGTTTCAACAGTCTATCCTACGCCGCCCTGTTGTTCCTTTTGGCGAGTGGGCTTTCGCTTATCTTTGGGGTAATGCGGATCGTGAAGCTCGCCCACGCCGCCTTTTTCCTGTTTGTGGGCTATCTCGCGCTGGAGTTCTACAACATTATTTTCGGGACGCTGTCTCTTTGGCCGCGGCTCCTTCAAATCGTTTCCTGGGCGGCAGTATATTTCGCTTGGAGCGGTCTCCAGCAGTTCACCGGAAAAAGCAAAGCCTCCTTCATATTGCTCGGGGCATATATCGTCATTGAAATTGTCACGAGTGTGGGATGGGGCTATGGCTTCTATGAGCTTTTCTTCCCCAAGATCGGGGTAACGCCGATTGGAAAAGTCAACATTCTGGGTCTGATTGCGGCGATTCTGGTGGCGGTGGTGCTCATGACTTTGGGCGGAATGTTCATCGAGCGCGTTTTCTTGCGCCGCCTGGGGCAGGATACGATCGGGCAAGTGCTCGTGACGATAGGTTTCGCGTTCATTTTGCAGGACGGATCTCTCTACACATGGGGCGGGGACAATTACATGTTCGACCGGCCCTGGCCCCTCAATCAGAGCGTTGTCCTGGGGGGACTTTCATTCCCGCAGTACCGCGGTTTCATGGTCATCATGGCGGTTCTCGTTGCCCTTACAATGTTTTTTGCAATCGAGCGGACGCGCCTCGGAGCCATCATGCGCGCGACGGTGGACGATCCGGAGATGGCGCGGGGCATCGGGATTAACACCAATATCGTTTCGATGAGCATCTTCGCCATCGGCGCCCTCCTTGCCGCGATCGGAGGCGTGGTTGGCGGAGCATTTTTCGGTGTGTACCCCGGCCTCGACTTTGAAATTCTCCCGTATGCCTTCGCCGTGGTGATCATCGGGGGTCTGGGCAGCCTCCCTGGGGTCATCGTAGGGAGCGTTGTGGTCGGATTCATGGAAAACTTTGGGACGGCCCTTTTTCCGGAGCTTTCCTATTTTGCGCTCTTTGCGCCGATGGCGATCATCCTCGCCATTAAGCCAACCGGTCTTTTCGGAAAGGGTTGAGCCTTGACGGGGTACAGTACCGGACGTCTCCGAATCGTTTACGTGTTAGCCGTGTTCGTGCTCCTGGGAATCGCAACTCCATTCTTGGACCTTTTTCTCCAGTCCCTCGTCACCGAAATTCTCGTTTTTGGGATTCTGTCGATGAGCCTTGATCTTCTCCTCGGCTACACGGGTCTCCCTTCCCTTGGCCACGCCGCCTATTTTGGCGTCGCCTCTTATGCGTCGGCCATCGTCATGACGAAAAGCGACTGGACGTGGACCTTCGCGATGTTCACCGGCGCCGACGCCTACGGCTTGGGCATAGTCTTCCTCTTCGTTTTCGGCCTCCTCACCGCAATCGCCTTCTCGGCGTTCTTCGGCTTTTTGGCCATACGCGCAACGGGCGTGTATTTCTTGATGATCACCCTGTCCCTCGCAATGGTGGTATGGGGGCTGGCCTACCGCTGGAGCGCAGTGACAGAGGGGGACAACGGAATCATCATACCCGCGCGCCCAACCTTATTCGGCCTGTCTCTCGAAGAGCCTACATCATTTTTTTTCTTTACGTTGGCGGTTTTCCTGTCATGCCTTGGAATTTTGTACCTCATCGTTCAGAGCCCTTTCGGCCGGACCCTTGTGGGCATCCGCGAGCGCGAAGCGCGCATGGAAATGCTCGGCTATAACATTTGGTTTCATAAGTATTTGGCCTTCATCATTGCAGGGCTCTTCAGCGGTGTCGCGGGGATCATGTGGACGCTATTCAATCTCTTCGTAAGTCCACCTGACATCGAACTCATCACCTCGGCGGAAGCCCTGTTCATGGTTGCGCTGGGCGGCCCCGCCACGCTCATCGGCCCGGTTATCGGTGCGGGCATCATTCGTTCTCTGCAACAGTTCATCAGCGTTTATGTTGAACGCTGGCCTCTCATATTGGGTGCGATTTATATTTCCACGATCATGCTTGGGCGCCTCTACGGCGTGGATGGTATTATCGGACTCATCGGTAAAATCCGGAGTGCCGCCCCCACGGCGGAAAAAGTTGGGAGATAAGATTAAGAGAGGGGGAACCCGGCCTCATCTTGCGCACGCAGTTCTTTCTGAAGGAGGAAGCGTGATGAAACAAAGACTCTTGGTCATAATCGCAGCTATACTTGCAGGGGTCGCGCTCGTGTTGGGCGTGCTTTTTTTTCGTATTGCGAGAGCGCATATTCCCGCCCAAGGAAGTCCGCATCGGCTTCATCGCTCCGATGACGGGCATCTTCGCCCAAATCGGGAAGGATATGAGCAACGGGTTCAAGATGTACCTGGCGCAGAACAACAACAAGATGGGCCCCCTGACGGTGAAATTCATTCTGGAGGATTCTACGGGCAAGCCCGCCGTCAATGTGCGCAAAGCGCAAAAGCTCGTCCAGCGGGACAAGGTGCATATGTTCATCGGCGGTCTCCTCGCGAGCACGGGCTATGCCCTGGCTCCCGTGGCGGACCGCTTCAAGGTTCCCTACATTTCGCCCGTACCGGCCGCGGACGATCTTACCCAGCGCAAGCTGTATAAGCACTTTCTGCGCACCGGATTTACGAGCAGCCAAAATAGCCATCCCCTCGCGGACTGGGCGTACGATCAGGGCTATCGGCGGGTCGTCACCATCGGCGCCGACTACGCCTTCGGCTATGAGACGGTCGGCGGTTTTCAACGGGCCTTCGAGGCTCGGGGCGGCAAGATCATCAAGAAAATCTGGCCGAAACTCGGGGCCAAGGACTTTGGGCCCTATCTTCCCCAGATTCCGAAGGACGCCGACGCGATCTTCACCCTTATGGTCGGGCCCATGTCGCTGGCCTTCCCGAAGCAGTTCCGGGCGGCCGGCTTCAAGATGCCCATGCTCGGCGGGGTGACGAGCGCGGACGAGTTCGTTCTTCCCAGCATGGGGGACGAGGCCCTCGGCTACGTGACGGCCGCCCAATACAGCGCGGCGCTCGAGACCGAGAAAAACAAAGCCTTCGTGAAGGAATATCAGCAGCGCTATGGGAAGATGGCTTCCTACTACTCGGAGACCAGCTACACCACGGCCCTCTGGGTTCACAAGACGCTGGAGAAGATCGGCTGGGATCCCACTAACACCGACGCGTTTCTCAAGGAGTTCAAGACCATCCGGATCGACGCCATCCGGGGCCCGGTCTATCTCGACTCTTATGGAAACCCGGTGCAGAACAGCTATATCCGGAAGGTCCAGCGCGTTTCGGGCGACCGGCATAACCTCGGCGTAAAGCCGAACTCGCTTTGGAACACTGTCATCGGAACGTATCCGGAGGTGGGGCAATTCTGGAAGTGGGAGCCAAAGGAATTTCTGAAGCAGCCCGTTTACAGCAAGAAGTATCCGCCCTGCAAATTCTGCGAATAGTGCGTTCGCGCCTTCCCGCTGCCCGGAGAAAACCTCTGGGCGGCGGGAAGTTTTTTTGAATGGCGCAAGGGAATGAAAAGCGTTCATGGAAGCGGAAGCCTGGCTTGAGCTCCGAGCGGTTTCTAAGCAATTCGGCGGCCTTCACGCCGTCGAGGGCGTGAGCCTGCGCTTGGCGCCCGGCGAGCGGAAGGGGATCCTGGGCCCGAACGGGGCGGGGAAGACCACCCTTTTTAACCTGATAACGGGCGTCCTCCCGGTAACGTCCGGCGAGATTCTCCTCTTCGGGCAAAATATCACCAATTGGCCGGTTCACCGCCGTGTGGCGCTGGGCATGGCGCGTACCTACCAGGTGACGAGCCTGTTTCCGCGCCTGAGCGTCCTGGACAACGTCATTCTCGCCGTCCAGGGGCTGCGGAAGATGAAAATGGTGATGCTCCGGCCTCTCTCCCATTACACGGAGGTTTTCGATAAAGCCGAGAGGCTTCTCCGGCAGGCGAATTTCTGGGAGATACGGGATCAGGAAGTACGCAACCTCTCCCACGGCGAGCAGCGGCAACTGGAAATCGTCCTCGGTCTCGCCTGCGACCCCAAGGTATTCCTTCTCGACGAACCGTCCGCCGGATTGGCCACGGGCGAGTCGCACGAAATGGCCCGCTTCCTCAATTCACTCGATACGGAAATCGCCATTCTCATCATCGAGCACGATCTCGACGTGCTGTTCAATGTCGTCTCCTACATATCCGTGCTTCATTATGGCGAGCTTCTCGCCGAGGGGCCCAACGAAGATATAAGGAATAATCCACAGGTGCAGGAAATCTATTTGGGAAAGGCTTGATTCTGTGGTGGCGCTGCTTTCGGTCGAGGACATCCACACCTACTACGGAGACTCCTACATCCTCCAAGGTCTCAGCCTGGAAGTGAGGGAAGGGGAGGCGCTCGCCGTCCTCGGCCGGAACGGCATGGGGAAGACCACCCTCATTAACTCCATCATGGGATTTGTCCCGCCCCGCCAAGGAAAAATCTTTTTTCACGGGGAAGAGATCACCGGGATGCCCAGCTATGGGATCTCGATAGCCGGAATCGGCCTTTGCCCTCAAGGAAGACGCATTTTCCCCACCCTGTCCGTGCGTGAGAATCTCATCGTTGCCACCAAATGCACGGGAGCAATCGGTGGGCAGTTGAGACAGTCCTGGAGCTGTTTTCCCAGCTCGGAAAGAGAGTGGACCAGCGGGTGGGCTCGCTGTCCGGCGGCGAACAGCAAATGCTCGCCATCGGGAGAGCGCTCATGACCAACCCCTCCTGCCTCATCCTGGACGAGCCCTCGGAAGGCCTCGCGCCCCTCATCATCCAAGACCTTGGGGTGGCCATCCGCTCCCTCAAGGAAGAGGGCCTCTCCATATTGCTCGTCGAGCAAAACACCCCCTTTGCCGTAAAGACCGTAGATCGCATAAATATCATCACCAAAGGAAAGCTGGTCTACGATGCGTCCCCGGAGGAATTGTGGGGGGACGAGGAAGTGAAAAAAACTTACCTGGGGATCGCCTGACAGATATGATCGGCGGGTGCGACGGGCAAAAGGTTTTGCCGGCCGCGGTTCGATTTTCCGTCAGGGCACGGGCGGATCACGGGCATTGCCTCCAAAAAACTTGACCGGTCATTTGAAGGTGTATTTCTTCCTGCGATTATGACAACTTCGGATTGAGACGGATTCCGCCTCCGCGAAGAAGGCGGGAAACGGGCGAACTGCACTTTTCGCGAATCGCCCCGTATCCGGCCCGCAATGGCAGCGGGAAGGCGGAATGGCGTGATGGATTTCCTCCGGGACGTGTATATGAACAAGCTGCCCAAGATTCCCATTACCTTGACCGGCGGGGCGGCGAGGCGGGCGCTCGCATCGGATTGCCGGGGCCGCGTTCTCGCGGTCTTCCGGCGGAGCTTTTACCTGGAATTCTTCTCCGGCGCCTTGGCCTGCCTGGGGCCTTCTTCCATCGAACCGGGTCCTCTGGTCGCAAGGTGCGAAATTCCGGATGCGGTTGACTGGACGAAGATCGGCCTTCGGACGGATGCGCGGGTCCATGTCGAAAAAGAGCTTCTTACGGTAGACGGCCGGTATCTTTTTGATATGAAGGGGGCGGGGGAATGGGCCCCTCCGGGTTTTCCTTCCAAGAGCGGGTTTTTGAATCTTCCCCGGGGAATTGCGGCCCTCCGGAAAAAAGCGCTGGAGGGCGCGCCCGGCGGGGGATTCGGTTTTCTCATCCCGTTCCTGTTGGGGCGGCCCTCGAAACCGGTCAAAGAGAAAAAAATCGACGATTCTTTCGCGCGCCATGCGCGGATCGGAATCGGTGGGATGCGCGCCTGGCTGGAAACCGAGTTGTCACGGCACGGCCCGAAGGCCCACCCTTCGGCAAAAGTGGGAAAGCTTTTGGGGCTGGGCTTTGGTTTGACGCCGTCGGGAGATGATTTTTTGGGAGGAGCCATGATCGCCCTCCACGCGCTGGGCCACGGCGCATCGGCCGACCACCTTGCGGCATGGACGCTTCCGCGCGCCCGGAGCAAAACGAGCCGGATCAGTTGCGCCCATCTTTCCTGCGCCGCGGAGGGGGAGGGGGCCGAGGCGCTGCACGAGACCCTCTCCGCCCTCATTCAGCCGGAAGATGACCGGCTCGACAGGTCTCTTGTGCGACTCGGCGCTATCGGCCATACCTCGGGCTGGGACGCCTTGGCGGGCGCGGCGCTGGTATTTCAGGTGAAGGCCGGTATTTGAGCTGTGTCCATATATATTATTGGCCGGAAGAATAGGGGGGGGACATCAGATGGCGATTCAGGATCTTCTCCGGGGTCCGCTCCGGGTTGTGAACATGGGCCTTGAATCGTTTGCCGCCGATTTGAAAAAACGGGAGATCCCGGCCGTCCAGATGGACTGGTCCCCTCCGGCGGGAGGGAATCCGAAACTGCGGGCCCTGCTTTCGAAGCTGGGTTCTTGATGGATAGGCGGGAATGAACCGTTGAAGATCATCGAGGAGGCGAACGGGGAGGCGCTTCGGAGAATTCTTGCCGGAGACTCTTATTGGGCGGACGTTCAGCCGGCGGGGAAGGTCATCGAAGGTTTGGGCGATAACGTTCTCCTCCACGCCGGAACGCCCATCGGCTGGAAGCGCATGTGCGGCCCCATGAAGGGCGCGGTGGCGGGGGCCGCCGTGCTCGAAGGCTGGGCGCCGGACCTTCAGGCGGCGGCGCAGCTTGCCAAATCGGGCGGCATCGAATTTCATCCCAACCATCATTTCGGCGCGGTCGGTCCCATGACGGGAATCACGACCCGAAGCATGCCCGTCATGATTATCGAGAACCGCAAATTCGGGAACCGCGCCTATTGCGCCTTGAATGAGGGGCTCGGCAAGGTGATGCGCTTCGGGGCGAACGATGAAAGCGTCCTCGAGCGGCTGGGGTGGCTCTCCGGAGAACTGGCCCCGGCCCTTTCCGCGGCCCTTTTAGACCGGGGCGGCATTCCCCTGAAGGGGCTTGTCGCCAAGGGGCTTTCCATGGGGGATGAGCTGCACCAGCGCAATGTGGCCTGCACCGGCCTCATCCTCCGAGAGCTGGCCCCCGCGCTCTCCCGCACCGTCCGGGCGGGAGAGAAGCTGGCCGCCGTTCTGGATTTCATCGGCGGTAACGACCAGTTCTTCTTGAACGTCGGAATGGCGATTGGGAAGACCATCATGGACCCCGTCAGGGATATTGAAAATTCCACCGTTGTCACCGCCATGAGCCGCAACGGCACCGACTTCGGAATCCGGGTGAGCGGGACGGGGGACGAATGGTTTACGGCGCCCGTCGAGATGCCGAAAGGGCTCTACTTTCCCGGTTTCGGCGAGGGTGACGCCAACCCGGACATGGGCGATTCGACCATCGTCGAGACCATGGGGCTCGGCGGCTTCGCCATGGGCGCCGCACCGGCCGTGGCCGGCTTCGTGGGCGCGGGCACGGCGGCCGATGCGGTGAACTACACGAGATCCATGTACGACATCACGGTGGGCCGGAATCCCCACTGGACCCTTCCCGCTCTCGACTTCGCGGGCGTCCCCACCGGCATAGATATCCGCAAGGTGGTCCAAACCGGAGTGGTTCCGGTGATCAACACCGGCATCGCCCACCGCGAGGCGGGGGTCGACCAGGTCGGGGCGGGCATCGTCCGTGCGCCCGCCTGCTGTTTCGAGAAAGCGCTCGAAGCTTTCGCCGGAAAGATGGGGGCCGATTGAGCGTGGCCGTTGTCATGAACCGCCTGCGCAAGGGGTTTTACCTGGACTCGGTCGCCCTGATGCGCATCTCGAAAGAAATTTCCTCCCTGCCGGGCGTGAAGCTGGCCTCCATGATGATCGGCACCCCGGCGAACAAGCAGGTGTTGGCGGAGGCCGGTCTCTTGAACGACGAAGGCCGCACCGCCGAGGCGAACGATGTAATCGTCTCGCTGCGCGCCGATACCGGGGAGGTCGGGGAGGCCGCCTTGGCGGAGGCCGAAAAGCTTCTCGCGGCCCCCGCGCTGGAAGGGGGCGGCGGCTTCGGGTGGCGGCCCAAGACGCTGGATGCGGCCCTCGATGTCCTCCCCGCCGCCAACCTCGCCCTCATTTCCGTTCCCGGAGAGTTCGCGGGCGAGGAGGCCCGCCGCGCCCTCCGCAAAAATCTCCACGTCATGCTTTTCAGCGATCACGTTTCTTTGGAAGAGGAACGCTTGCTCAAGGCGGAGGCCCGCGAACGGGGCCTGCTGCTCATGGGGCCGGACTGCGGGACGGCCATCCTGGGGGGGGTTCCGCTCGCCTTCGCGAACGAGGTGCCGCGCGGCGGGGTGGGTTTAATCGCCGCCTCGGGAACCGGCCTCCAGGAGGTCGCCTGCCTGATCGGCCGGGGCGGGGGGGGAATCTCTCATGCCATCGGGGTCGGCGGCCGGGATTTGAACGACGAGGTGGGGGGGGATCATGATGCTCTCCGCGATCGACGCGCTGGATGCGGATCCGGACACCCGGCACGTCGTTTTGATCTCAAAGCCTCCGGGCCGGAAGGTCGCGGGTCTTGTATTGGAGCGCGTTTCGAAAAGTCTCAATCGCTTCACCGTCTGCTTTCTCGGCCTGGAGGAGGTGGACCTCCCCAAAAACGCCCGGCTCGCCCGCACGCTCACCGCGGCCGCCGAAGACGCTCTGGGCGTCCCGGCCGCTTTCCTGCCCGCCGAGGCGGACGCTGCGGGCGCCTCGGCTTCCGGCCCGGGAGGGGGGGGGGGGCGCTGGATACGCGGGCTCTTCTCGGGCGGGACACTGTGCGCCGAGGCCCAGGTCGTTCTTCTGGCCGGCGGGGAGGATGTCCGGTCCAACGCCCCGGTCGCGGGCGCCCTATCGCCGAGCGGCGGTGCAGACGGGCCGGGGAACATTCTCCTCGATCTGGGGGCGGACGAGTACACGCGGGGCAGACCCCATCCCATGATCGACCCTTCCCTCCGGAACGAAATTCTGGCGCGGACGCTTTCGGAGCCCGATGTGGCCGCCGTCCTGCTGGATGTCGTCATCGGCCATGGTTCGAACGTGGATCCCGCGGGCGACCTCGCCGATGCGGTCGCCGGCATCGTGGACCGAAACGCCTTTCTCGTGGCCTCGGTTTGCGGGACGGAGGAGGATCCCCAAAAATATTCGGATCAGGTGGAAAAGCTCAAAGGGGCGGGGGTGGCCGTCGCCTCCTCGAACGCCCGTGCCGCGGAACTGGCCCTTTCCATCTCGCGGCGAAGGTCGGGGTAGGAAACGGCGGTTCAGATGCATGGCCCGATTCAAAATTTGTTGAATCGTCGTCCCGCTCGGGGAAAAGTGCCTGACAGGGCGGAATCAGCGGCCTTCGGATTATGAGAATCGGCAATCGCCAATCCGCAGCCCTTAAATGGCGCTGAGAGAAGGTACATCTCAACCGCTACCCCCCAACTGCGTCTTCAACTGCTTCGCCGCTATGGCAAAGCCCCCGTCGCCTCCGTCGACGAAGTGGACGTGTTCGGATTTTCTCAGGTTGAACACCAGGCAGGTCATCAGGGCGGTGTCTGCCACGTGCAAACCGAATGCGATGCCGCCAGCGAGACCAGGCTCTCTTCCATGTCCCCCACGATAAATATCTGCGAATCGGGAAGAGCCGGGAAGAAGTGGAAAGAGCCGGGAAGAGGGCCGGTTTTTCAGTCATTTAGAGCGAGTTTGCGAGCGGGATTCGAGAAAGTAAATATCTGCGAATTTTTTGTTGGATTGAGGCGAAAACGGCGTTGCAAGACCATTTTAGGGGCGATTCAGGGGTCGTTTTACGGGGGGAAATTCCGGGGGTTTTCAGGGGTCTTTTTTCAGGGGAAATTCTGGGGGGTCTGCGAGCGGCGCGCCAGCCTGCTCGGCGACGCGCCGTCCACCGCCAGCCTTGTCATTCCCGCGGAGGCGGAAATCCAGAAGTCCACCTGGCGGGCGAGGACTGGAGCGCCCGCCTTTCAGTGGTGCATCTGTCCGATTTTGACGATCCAATACAAAGTGAAAATGAAAGTCGCGGTGTATATCGCCGCTGTCAAAGCATTTGTCGCCGCTTTCAAAGGGGAATTATGTAGCAAAATCCGCATCGTCACTTCCTAGTCTCGACGGGTTAGCTTCCAGCGCTGCTTAAGTTCAACCATCGTCGGCTCCCGATTTTCGCTCCCCGACTCCGGCTTGGCCGAATGCGCCATGACCTGACGCATGGCGGCTTCCATGTCCGCTAAAGTGGTCGTATCGCGTTCGGTTTCGGCGAAAGCGGTGAGGTCTGGCTTGGTGATTGTTGGGTCTGTTGTTGGCTCAAGCATGTTTTCCTCTTGATATGGAGCAAGACTGGATTGAATTACTCCCACTGTAGACGCGATCTTTCTTGCGACCCAATTGTCTAACGATTCAGACTGCGGAAGCGCGAAGTGTGCGATCCGTGACGGGGCGAGTTTGCAACCATAATTAAAGCGCCAGCGTTCCGCGTGGAGCGTGGCGGCTGTCAGGACCAAGGTCACCATGTCCGGCTCACCATCCTTCAGATTCTTGGGCAGCAACACAAGGCAATTGTCATTGACCGCGCAAGGCTCTAGCTGAACGAAAGCCTCGCCGATGCTCCCGGTTTGCGCGACCGTGACGAAACTCGGCTTCAAGGCATAGGGAAAATCGAGCCATCCATAAGTGCCATTGTAGTCTTCCGTGGGCGAGATAATCAGCGTCCGTCCGGGGCCTATCCCTTCTCGCGAGTGCAGTTCTTTCATGCCGTAGTAGATGTCGAACTCCCCGCCGATCGTTCCAGCTTCGGAAGGCAGCTGGCTTGCGTTTCTGCGCCGGGTAGCGGGCAGGATATCTCGGTAATGGTGAAGGTCGATCTCGCCAGCATCAATCGCCCTGTACTGGCCAATGATCTCGGCCGCATATCGGGTGTAAAACGATGCCATGCGGTGTAACTGGACATCGACGGCGGCGCATAACTCTTGCTCGTCGGGCGGCGTGGACACGATGTACGTGCCAGCGGACCACTCGGCATTGTCCTTGTACGCTGGCGGCCGCACAGAAGCCGGGCACATTGCGCTTGTTGTCGATCGCGTCGATGGCATCTGGGATTTGATTGGGCTCGCTCTCACGCCGAACACGAACGCTTTTTCTCAGAACTAGGCCGTCATGGTGAAGGCGGACGAAGGCCGCGGTGCGCGCCGGGCGATGCAGGCGTCCCTTTTCAAGAAGGATCATTGAGGTGGTAACCGAAGCGAAGGGCTGAAACAGCTCATCCGGCAACTGGCAGACGGCTACGAGCGAATGTGACTCCAATATCCGCTTGCGCCATTTGCCCTTGTCGCCGCCTTTCGATAGCAGACTGGCCGGGACGATCACGGCCAGTCTGCCTCCAACGCGCAGCCCCTCCAGCCCACGTTCAATGAAGTCTTCGACGGGGGTGTCGGTTTTCTTGTGAGGGAACGGCGGATTCATCAGCGCCACCATGGCGATTTCATCGGGGAAATCGGGAAGCGTGAGGGAATCGGCTTGACGGATACGGGTCGATCCGTCGCCGCGAAGGATCATGTTCGCTGCGCACAAGGCTGCCGTGATTGGCTCACTCTCGAAACCCAGTATCCGTTCTTGAACTACACTCACCATGTCCGCGCGTGAAAGGTGTTCCACGTTCACCAAACGGTCCATGTAGGCGACAAAGAATCCGCCCGTGCCACATGCGATGTCGAGCACAACGTCATTCCTGTCAGCGCCGCAAAGGTCGACCATCATCCGAGCGATGTGTCGCGGCGTGAAATACTGGCCGATCGTGTCCCCGCCAGAGTGCCGGAAGAAAGTCTCGTAGAGCTGGCCCAAGTAGTCGTGTTCAGCGGTTAGGACGGTGACGTTCAGGCGCTCCAGGATCGTTGCGATCCGCGGCACGTGCTCGCCCAACTTCCTGTTCGCTTCGTCGACACGGATGCTGTCGCCGTTCACGTCTCGGAGGATGTGTCTGGGGTCGCGGCGAATGTCTCCCCTAGTGCGCCAAAGCGCGCGCATGACGGCGGCAACATGCGAAGGGCGAAACTCGTCCTTGATGTCGGCCTCGCGAAGTAGACGGTTGATCTCGTCTGCCTTCTCCGCCAGCACTTCCACTGGCGGAACGCTTGGGCGTATCTCCGCCGGAGCGCCTTCCGCCACCAAGCGCCGACAGTCGTCCTTGCTCGGCATCCAATTGATCGGATGCCCGTCGTAGGTAACGGGCACCCAATTCCCGTCATCCCATTTGGAGGCACGAAGCCGGAACTCGGTGCCGTCCGTTCCTGCTAGACCGATGGCGAGAGGCGAGAAGCCGGAGGCGATCAGCGCCTTCCCATAGCTTCCCGCTTCCGCCAACGCGATGTCGTCGGCTTCTGCCTTGGCCTCAATCACGGCCAGCGGCCCACCGCTCTCGGAATCCATCAGTATGGCTTCCGGAATGCCCGCGCCATCGCCCGTCTTGCTCGCACTCGACAGGGCGTCAGTCAAAGCCTCGTCGGCGCGATATTCGTGCTGTAGGTAAAGGTCTCCGCTCGGCGGCTTGCGCTCATCCCAACCCTGCGAAGTCAGAAGATCGTCAAGCAGCCGCTCCGCCCGGCCCTCCGATCGTCGTGCGAGGGCAGCACCAAGCACGGGCTACGCGACCAGATCGCGGTAGCGCAGTCGCTTCCCGCCGACGGCCAGGACCAGAGCGCTCATCCGGTCGATGGTGTCGACACGGACATCGCCCGTATTCAGGCGCATGGTCGCTTCGTTGACGTAACGGTGAAGGTGCTTCGAGGAGACGTGAAGCCAAGTGCCGTGAATGCTGCGCTTCAAAACGGCCCACACGCTCTCGATGCCGTTCGTGTGAACGTCGTCCCGGACATACTCATTCGCGCTGTGGCAGACCGACTCATGCCAGAAGGGCAACTTCCGATAGATGCGTGAGTCATCGGTGCATATGGTCGCCCCAGCCACGGCGGCGGCCGTGGCAAACTCGGTTGCCGTCTTGCTGTCGGCGTTCTCGACCGGCTTGGCGACCGTCTTGCCGCCACGCTCTCTTGCCCCCATGACCGGAACCTTCCCCACTGGCCCGCGACCAGCACGGAGCTTCTTGCTTCCGTGTTTGTTGGACTCTCGCCCTCCGATGTAAGCCTCATCTATCTCGACAATGTTGTCCAGCCGGAACTCACCGCTCGCGCAAGCCTCGCGGACGCGGTGCAACATGTACCAGGCCGTGCGGTACTGGACGCCAAGCTCTTTCGACAATTGCATGGCGCTGACACCCTTCCGGGCCGTCATGACGCTGTAGATCGCCACGATCCAGTTTTGCAGTGGCGTCTTGGTCGCGTGAAGGATCGTGTCCGTCGTGACGGTGAACTGCTTGCGGCAATGTCCGCACCAGCAGGTGTGCGGCTTGCTGGACGGCTGGCTGATCTTGTCCATCGCGCCGCAGTGCGCACAGGTCGGCTCCCGAGCCCACCGCACCTTCTCCAGCCACGCAATGCATCTTTCTTGATCCGGGAACATGCGCAGCAACTGAACGATGCTGATGATCTCCGCAGTCTCCTTGGCCTTCGGCATTATCTCTCTCCGCTCTATATCTCTCTCCGCTCTATGCGGATTTTGCTACATAAGTCCCCTTTCGTCGATTTTACCACCGTCTCCCATAGCCGCCCCTCCTCTTCAAGGAACCCAACCGCGAAACGGTCTTTCCGCAAGAACACCCGGCCCTCATCCAACACCCGCTGAACGCGAAGCCAGTCCTCCCTCCCGAACGCGGCGAAGCGCGGGTGTGCCGCCGCGGTCTCGCTGGAGAGCCGAACCGTCCTTGACCTCCCGCCGATAGCATCCAGAACCCTTTGCCGCGCAACAGCGACAGGCCAGCTCCCCTGGATCCTCCCCGCAAGGAAACCGCCCAGCCCCGGGTTCCCCGCGAATCCCAGGGCGGACCGGGCCAGCGCCTTAGGCGCAGCGTCCATTTTCCCTATAACCCGCGAGAGCGCCTGCGAGGCCAGCCCGGCCGAGGGATTGTTAAGCCCCCCCCCTCGCCGCCAGATCGCCCCCACGTTCTGGTCCCACCCGGGGTCTATCCCGACGGGGACCTGGCTGATTTCACCGGTCCTGCGGTTTACGTGCGGGCGCGTATCGCGGGCGTTTCCCGGCGGGCCTGTGACCTCGTATCCGAAACGCTCAAGATCCTCCTCCCCCAGCTGCTGCACCAGGCATCTGCACCCCCAGCCGTTAGGCGGATAGTGCGTGTTCCAAAAATCGTCCGTGGCGAGAGCTACCGTCCCGTGCCAAGCGGCGTGCTCGGGCCGCGTGCGGCCGTCGAGAACCGCCACGTAGCGGAGGTAGGGAAGGCGCTCCCTAACCCTTTGTATGCGCTCACACCTGCCTGCGGCGTAGCTCGCTCTAAGGTTCGTTTCGAATATCGTCCGAAGATGGTGCGGTGAGCCGAGCTGAACGATCCGCGTCTCACCCGTAACCGGGTCCAGCATGGGCGCTCGGCCCCACCAGCCCCTGCGGACGAGCAGCGGCTCGAGCTCGTCCTGAAACCCCCCGAGGGTCGCTCCCTCCGCGATCGCACGGTCCACCGCCCCGCGGATGTCGGTGAGGATATCGAGATCCATCGCCTTGGCGACAGTGAACGCCCTTGAATGCTCGGCCGCGGCGACATCCTGCCAGTCGAAGCCGAAGCCGAAGCCGAAGCCGAAGCCGAAGCCGAAGCCGAAGCCGAAGCCGAAGCGTATGGCGGGGTGCATGGAAGCACGGTCAGGCGCGCGATACCGACCTGCTCGTCTACGCGCACCGCCGCGAATCGCGCGCGGGCAACACAAATTCACCTTGTGCATTGCCTCGACATGGATCAACAGCGAGATGTAGAATGGGAGGCAGTGAAAGGGGTATAAAACTTTATGGATATGTTCCGGCGTATCATCGGCGTAGTGCTCATCGTCGTTGGAGCGGTGGTCGCAGTCCACACGATCGTCGAGCCGCTGTACCACGTTTCAAGCGAAGCCAGCCCGTACAGCCCGATTTGGAACATCATTAACCCGTTCATGGCGCTGGCGGTCGTACTGGGCGTGATCTTCGGCTACATCCGCAAGAGAGATGTAGACCTCGAAGGCGGCGCCGCGCCGCCTACCCGCGAGTTCCTGGCGGCCAACACGCTGTTCTACGGTTTCCTGTTTGTGGGCATCCTGTTTTTTGGGAACTGGTTCAGCTTGCTGAGTCCCGATTTTACCGGCGCTGGAGCGGATACTGTCTCCCTGGTGTGGGGGTTCATAGACGCCGCGCTGCCGCTGCTTTCGGGTGCGATGGGCCTATCCCTGCTGAGCGGCGACAAGTAAGCCGCCAATTCGGCGGTGGGAGCTTTTGAGCGATCATCCAGACTGGAGGCCCGCGCCCTGGCCCGAGGGGGCCGAAATATTCGGCGAGGTGAAATGGACCGCGAGGCCGGCCGCGCGGCTGTCGCCGCCAAGCGCGTCGAGGCAGTGACCGCCCCACAAGACCCTCTGTGCAGGTAGCTCCAAGCAATCAGGCGCTCGCATACATGCTTGATCCCCTTCGGCATGGGGCGTATGCTGGTCGCACTGCCAGACCTTACGGACGGCGGGAGGTGACATGACAGCGGCCAAGCGCGGCAGAATCGTAGCGGGATGCCTCTTCGCCTGCCTTGTCGCCGCCCTGTGGTTGAGCGGCCCCGCTCACGCCGGCTGCCTATCGCAAACCGTCGGCAACACCACCATCCACAATTGCGACGGCAAGATCAGCACGTCGCACACGGTCGGCGGCACCACGGTTCATAATTTCGGCGGCAAGACGGGCACGTCCCACCGGGTCGGCACCACCACATTCCACAAGTTCGACGGCAAGGCTGGCTGGTCGCACGAGGTCGGCGGCGTCACCATCCACACCGGCCCGCTGTTCGACAATCGCTAGGCGTGCCGACGACGGGTCGTCGATTCGTAAGCGGCTCGCGCCGCCAGGCGCGGTGCTCGGCCCAGGAGCGGCAATTCTTCCTTGCCCTTAAAGGTTGTCGAAAATTCGGCTTGGGACGGTTTCCGGGACATCTCCTTACGCCGTCATGCAAGAGGCGGGAAGTTTCGGATGTAATCGTCTCCCCCGCTACAGCGTGATGACCTGATCCGGCATGTTTCCCGCCAGGGCGGCATAAAGGTCTGGGAAACATCCGACCTGTACGCCTTCGACGGTTCCGCTGACCCGGCATTCGCCGAGCTCTCCTTCCGCCAGGCCGCGCTCGAGTGCGCACTGGTCACACATCATGAGAAGGACGCCCTTTTCCTTGGCCACCTTGGCCAGGCGCGTGCCAATCGGGTCGCCTTGGCGGAGGATATAGTTGTTGTCGTCGAAGAACATCATGCCGACGACCTCGACCCCGTGGCGGTTCTCCTCTAACTGCGGGAGAATCATCTTTCCCAGCTTGTAGCTGGCCGTATGGCCCGATGTGGCGAAAACATATGCCACCTTCACGGAACACCCCCTATCTTTTTGTCGGTGAACGAAAACGCTCTCGAGTATGACTCCACCAGAGAAACATGATAACATCAGAGGGCATTCGGTTGCAACGGGATTCAGGGGCGTTGAAACGTCGTTTTCTCGGTTTCTTGCCGATCGTGCACGAAAATTTTTGGCGGGCGAAAGAACCTTCTTGCCGCCGGGAAACCGCCGGGGATTTACGCCTCGCCCGGGGCGGTCACGCCCCGCGGAATATCGTTTCTCACAAAAGCGGCGAACGCTTCCGCGTCTGCGCCGCGGATTTCCCCGAATTTCCGGCAGTCGGGCTCCTGCGGGTCTCGGCGACAGTGGCCTCTGATTTGCAGGACCGGGACATTCATGAAGCGGCCGAGGTCGATCTTGCGGGTGAAGGCGGTGATGTAGTCGTCGGCCAGCCGCAGAATGATCTCCTGGGAATCGCCGTTCTGGACGATCTCTCCGATAGGCGGGGAATTGCGAGTCGAGCGCTTTGCGGGGGGGGGGTGTAAAGTAATCTGCCATCGGACAGTTCCGCCGGGGGGATCGCGCCGTTAGGGCTTTTGACCCTATGGAGATTAATCCGCGCATGTTGCGCACAACCAGTTTGAAGGGGGAACAGCGATGTACTTCAACAAGAAGCTTATTTTGATGACGATCACCGGCGTCACGCTTGTCGTGACTGGTCTGACGGCATGCCAAATCACCGGCTAACAGCCCGTTTCGAATGACCTTCCGAAGCTGTCAGTGACATTTGCCGATCCGGCATGGGACGGAAAAACGATTCCTGCCGGACAGCATTGCCGGAAGTTCGGCGGTAATGGCGCGACACCTCCGTTGAAGGTTTCTGGTATCCCCGACGGCGCGAACGCCGTGATCGTCGAATTCAACGACGAGTCCTATGGCCCACTTTCAAGCGGGGGCGGTCACGGCAAAATCGGCTTCTGGGTTTCCAGTGGCTCTGTAACCCTTCCAGCTGTTCCGGGCGGCACCAAGAAAATGCCGTCGGGCGTATTTCTGGAAGCGGAGAACCAAGCGACCGGCGATTGGTCATCCCCCGGATATCCGCCGCCATGTTCCGGCGGACAAGGCAACTTCTATTCGGCGGACGTGAAGGCCGTCTACAAACCGCGGAAGGAAGGCGAGGAAGGCAGGCTGCTCTCCATAGGGGAAATCGGTCTGGGCAGCTATTGAGCGAACACGCGGCTTTTCCTGAACAAGTGGTTCGCAAAGAAGCCGACAAGTTCCGCGGCCTTGATGTTGGCCGGGTCCTGGTCGCGGAAGGTGCGGCGCTGCACGCCGAGTACGAAGCCGAACGCCTCGACATGCGCGGGCAGGTCCTTGAGCGGGAAGGAGGCGGTCTCCCGCTCGTCGAGATCGTGAAGCTCGAAGGTCTGGAAGTCTCTTGCCAGGATGTAGCGCGGCCTGTCGCGCTCGGTGAGCACGTCGAAATATTCCCCCGCCTGACCGTAGGCGCGGGCCAGATCGCGCCCGGCGCTCTTCTGCTCGACGATCAGGACGCCCGGCCAGAACAGGTCGATGAACCCGGAGCGGTTGTCGAGCTTCTCCACATGTTCCTCGTAGCGCGCGACGGTCCGGCGCCGGACCCCGAACACCTTGAAGAAGTCATTGTAGAAGCTTTGCGTCTCGCCCTTCTCGTAGGTCGCGTCCCGCCATTGCTCGGTGAAAACGGCGGCGCGGGCGCGAACCTCGTTCCACGACAGTCTCATCAGGCCGCTCCGCCCGATGCGTACGGCCCGGTTTTCAGCTTGCCAGCGGAGAGGATCGATATGCGAAGATCAGCTACGAGCATCGGACTTGTCCTTCATCCCGTCAGGCTGTCGTCCGCCGGGGCTTCACGCGCTCGGCGATCTCGCGGCCTGTCTCGATCTCGGCTTGGTGAAGCTCCCAGGTCTTCTGCAGGCTGATCCAGACTTACGGCGTCGTCCTGAAATACCATGCCAGCCGCAGGACCGTGTCGGCCGTCACGCCCTGCTGGCCGTTGGGGATCAGCGTGATCCGGTTCACTGGCACGCCCGGTGCCCTCGACGACGCGTTGGCGGACAGTCCGAGCGCGTCGAGTTGTTCTCGCAGTATCTCGCCCGGATACACCGGCCTCACTCGTTCTTCGCAGCCATGTTCCCGTGCCTTCAGTGATAGTCCACGATCCCCACGTCGTACGGCCAGTCGTCAGTCTAACAGAAACGGATGCGCCACTCGCTGTGCCATGGCCCGGGTCGTACACGTGACGGATGCACACCGTTCCGCGTGTAGTGACGAATACACCACGGCCCCATGGCGTGCCCAGTAACGTGTCACCGCCGTCGACACCGCCTTGTTCAGCAAGGAGCGCACCAGCCCTCGCAGCGCTGCGGTAACGGGTGCGCCGACCCCTTCCGGCTCACGGTAACAGCGGACCCGCGAGTGCGTGTTTTGTGAATGCCGTCGTTGCGTGCCGCTCGCATATGCATTGATTTGTTGCCTCACGCTTCCTATGATGACACCCGGAAGCCGCGCGCCGGGTCGAGAACGGTCTCCCCACATCCGTGGCGGGCGCTGCCGCTCAAGCGCCGCTCGGGCTAACTGCCGGATGCATAACAGTTTGCACCGCCGAGCAGTTGAGCCGACCGGAAGCACGATGCGGACGCCAGTCGGCGTTTGGTTCTCACACCCGAACATTTTTCGAGAAGAAGAGCGAAACCGCGAATGCCGCCGCGATAGCGACTATCCCGATGGCTCCAAGCTGTTTGGAGGAGCTCCATTGGGGGGAGTTGATTCGGTCCCGCTTTCTGCGATGCTTTCCAGGAGCGGACCTCCTCGAGACCGGGATTTGATCGCCTTTTTTCGCACGGGCACGAAATGTCATTTTTTCGCTTCTGCCTTCACCGGAGCGCTCCTTCGAGGCGCGCAGATAGTGCTCACATTCTGTATTTGTTGTTAGGAAAAGGTTTGATTGTATGGAAAGTACAAGGGGAGAAAAGGGAATATTTACTCTTCGCCAGCCTTGCCATTGGACTCGAGGCTGAGCGTTGCAAATGTGGCTCCGGGAGGGGCGGTCGCAGGGAAGCGGCCTTTCCGTAGAGCCCTAAGGGGGCGTACCCGAGCTTGAAAGAGTACCCTCGCTCCGCCGGCCGTATGCGGCTTTTCGGATAGGGTTCGCCATTTTTGATTTATGCCCGGTGGTATAAGATTCCGGAAGCTCTGAGGAAGGAATCTTAGGTACCCCGGGAGAAATGGGAAATTTCTTCACCAGTTTTTCCAATTTTCGAATTAGGCAGGGAGAAGAATATAATGTTCTGATATATTTTGGCAAGTTATAAGATTAGTGGCGATATAGGAATTGCGCCGAAACCCGAAAACGTTCTTGATTGAAACAATATCACAAGTTTTCGTTTCGTGGCGTTTCTAATGGCGGCATTTCGGCGATGGGGGTTGTATGAAGATTTTCCAAGACAAGCTTTCTAACGGTATCCGGGTTGTAACGGCAGAGCGTGGAGATTCGGACGCGGTCGCTTTTCATATATTTTTTGGATGTGGCGGGCGCCATGAGCGGGACGATGTGGTGGGCGTGTCCCACGCCCTTGAGCATATGGTTTTCAAAGGGACTCCAACCCGAAGCACGCTCGAAATCGCACGCCAAATGGAAGGTAATGGTGCCACGATTAACGCATATACGAGCAGCGAGTGCACCTGCTATCATTTTACAGCCCCGGTCGAGGTATTTGGGAAGGTCCTGGAGGTTTATGCTGACGCGGTCAACGATTGCCTTTTGGATAAGGATGAATGGAAGCGAGAGCGCCAAGTGATTCTCGAAGAGTTGAAAATGTACGAGGATATGCCGCGTATGTGGGTTTCCGACATGCTGGAAACTACGATGTTCAATCTCCAAATGGGGGTGATCGGAAACCGGGAGACCATCAATGCCATTGAGTCAAAGGACATGCGTGACCTTATCGATAAGTGGTATGCCCCCGGAAATACAGTTATTTCTGTGGCCGGCGGTGTCTCCCGAAAAGAGGTTGTAGAGTTTTCGGAGCGTTTTTTCGGAGAACGGAAGTGGTCTACCCGAAAAATGAGGGTTCCCGAACTCCCATCAAAAAGCAAACAGATGGTCATCGATCAGGCCCGCCAGACCGACCAAGTAAACCTTGCAATCGGTTTCCGGGCATTTGGCATGGAGAATGAGGATGCCGCCACGCTGCGCTTGTTGGGAGACATTCTGGGGGGAAAGATGAGTAGCCGCCTTTTCACCGAGGTTCGCGAAAAGCGGGGCCTTGCGTACAGCGTCAGCGCGTCTCCCCAAACCTATACGGACTCAGGCTATGTGGCGCTGAGGGCGGGCGTTGCGTTGGAGAAAGCGAAAGAAGCCACCAAGGTTATATTGGCCGAGGCTGCTCGGATGAAAACCGAGTTGGTGGGCGAGGAAGAGCTTTCGGAAGGGAAGCGCCACTTGCGCGGAAACCTCCTCGTCCACGAGAGTTCTTCCTACTTTGCCAGTCGAAACGGTTCGAATCTTCTTCTTCGGGGGAAGCTTTTCCCGGTGGAAGAAGAACTCGCCGAGATCGAAGCGGTAACCGCCAAAGACGTAAAGCGGGTGGCGGGGGATGTGTTCCGCGGAGAAAAATTAACGCTTGCCGTCATCGCAGAGCGCACCCTCGGTGCCGAGCTGGAACCCGTCCTGCGGATTTGATCACTCCTCTTTTTCCGCCCAAACTCAACGCGTAACTTGTTCCCGATTCTCCCCTGAAATGCTGCGTCTAGTCCCGGGAGCCTCCGAGAAACTGGGCGATGTAGATGAACATCATCACAAAGTCCAGATACAGCTCCAGCGCCGCCATGATGGCCGAGCGGCGGCCGGTCTCATTATCGGTGTCCTGGGAGTAGGCGTAATCCTTCATCTTTTGGGTGTCATACGCCGTGAGCCCGGCGAAGATGAGCACGCCGACCGCGCTGATCGCGAAGTGAATCGCCGGGCTCTGAAAGAAGATATTCACCACGGTGGCGATGATGAGGCCGAAAACCCCGACGAGGCAGAAGTTTCCCACCCCGGAGAGATCCCGCTTCGTCACGAAGGCGAAAAGGGTGAGCCCGCCGAAGGCCCCCGCCGTGACGAAGAAGGCCTGGGCCACCGAGGAGCCTGTGTACCGCAGGAGAATGGCCGAGATGGTCACCCCGACCGAGGCGCTGTAGGCAAGGAAAAGCACCGCCCCCACGCCGGATCCTTTGGTCCGCATGACGGGCCGGATGGAGAACACCAGGCCGAGCTGGGCCACCACGACGAGAATGAACCCGTACGAGCTTGCGAAGATAAGGTTGATGGCCGCCGGGCTTGACGCGATGTAGAAGGCGACGAACCCCGTAACGGCAAGGCCCGCCGTCATCCAGCCGTAGACGCGCTGCATGAAGGCGACGGCGACGGCGTCGGCCGAGACAACCCTCTGGCCGGTGGTGCGGGCAAATTCGCGGGACTGCATTTTTTTGATCCCTCCCCTGGTTTTTTTACAAAACCCCGGAAAAAGTGAAATCGGCGTAAATTATCGAGTCGCCGCCCGAAAACCCCCGCCGGGCGGCCCTTGGCGCGGTGCAACCTTCAGGAATTTTGCACTCTCCCCGCCGGGCGGGCGCCCCGCATCCCAGGGAAGCTTCCCCTTTGACGCGCAGGGGGACCCATAAGTTCCCCCGCGCAGGGAAGCCCCCCGGGACTCCCCACGCATCCTCCCCATTATACCAGAGAGCCCCCCGGGCCAAGTACCGGAAATTCAGGTAGATTCGCGCACCCCCCCGGCCGCCGCCGCGCGGCCCCCGGCGCCGCCGCTTCCCGGCGAGGGACACGCGCCGCCCCCCACCGAGCCGCTGTGGGATATGGATTAAAACGGGCAGGTAATTGGGAACACAAAAAGTTTATTGGGGATTATTTACTCGATGAAAGCTCTCACAATATACCAGAATTCAAACGGGCGGGTGGTGCGTGATGGTCTCCACCCAACGCATGATATGGGTTTGGCCTTTCTTGGCTATTATGTGGATAGCTATGTCTGGATGGCTTGATGGAAAAATCACGCTCGGAGAACTTCTTACATGGATAGGGTTTGTCTTTTTGTCTATCGTGTGGTGGCTGATAGGCAAATGGAAACATAGAAATTGGTTTATATCCACGGCCAGAAGCGAAGATTGGAAATATAGATTCCTCCCTTCCAGAAAACTAAAAGTTCTTTATCTAGAAACTTCTGTGTTTCCACATGATTTTGATTTCAATTTAATAGTCCGAGCAAGAGGCGACACAAGATTTAGTAAATTTAGTAAATGTGATGTTAGTTTTGTGGAGCCAGTACAGCCCGCTTATCTCATTGAAAGAAAAAAAGACGATTACCCAAGGGCACCATCTCGAAAAATGGAAATCACCTTTATCAGAAAGTGCAGTTCTGGTGGCAATGTAGTAGAGCATTTTCGTCCAACCACCGACTCAGAGAACGGGAAGGTTGGTAAAAATGTCGATCTTGCGGAAGAAGCTCGGATTGCATGGACAGCACCTATGTTTTTAAAGATTTCGTTAAGAGTAAATCAGCCCTGGTCGGGTGCGGTCAGTTTTAAAGCACAAGACTCGCTTGGCGAAACAAGATACGGAAGATCGGTAATTGTAATCAGCCAGACACCAATTCTCGATACCCCAACTTCTCCGCCCGAGTGAGCCTCATGAGCGCATGAGTGGTAGCATAACCCTTTCGGGGAACCGGGAGGGCAGGATATGGGTTACTGGAGAGTGTGTAAAACCGCAATCGGCGTGGTTTTACTCATGATTGGCCTCGCTGGAATACCCGATGATATTAAAACGTGGATCACTTGGTTAAGCCCTTATATTTGGATTCTTGATCATTGGCTGTTTCGTCTAGTGGTAATCCTCATTGGGCTTGCCGTGATTTATGGGGCAACAATGATTAGGCAGCCCAAGACGCGCCATATTGAGAACATTCCAACCGATAAGGAAACTCAAGTATCAAAGCCGTACGATCTCGGCCTAAAATATCTGGTTAAGCGACTTATAGAAGACGGATCCGCAGACACCGATGAAGCCGCAGATATTCTTATTAAGGAACATGCGTTTCACGGAAATCTTGTGATATACGGCTGTAAAGAAAACACCCACTTAATGCCATACCTTAAATGGTCATTGGGAAGATATGCCAAAATTCACACACCAATAGATATGTCATATTGGGAACATGCCGATTTGCAATACAACTATGAGCAGGATAATGGCGGTTATGCTCATGTTATGTCTTATGCAAAACAATACCTGCCCGGCTATTATGATTTGCAAATATCAAGCAAACAGGCCGAAGCGATATGGCCACCAAAACCCAATCACCAAAATGTCGTTCCTAAGATACAAGGAGAGGCAGAGAAGGTCATTGTGCCAGCATTTATAGATCGTGCGAAAATTCAATTCATTGACGCTGCATTCAGGCAAATCAACGATGTGCGCATACCGGCATATGACCGCGCATGTCCTGTCCCAGGCAGTTGGAGAAAGAGTATTCTCACAGATGGATCAAGCTCTTATTCTAATGTGCTACGCACCCTGAGGCTTGATATAAGCGAAACCGTAAGACAACTTAGGAAAATGGCAGAGGATAACAAAATTTTTCATGACATATGTAGCCTGTTACGCCCTATTGCAGATGAGCATAATAGGTTAATCCATGTCTTGGGGGAACTTGACCAGCGGGCCAAAAAACTTCCCGAAAAACCCAACAACGAAACGCTGGATCTGATTGAATCTCAAGCGAAAGAATTTAGGGGAGGGGTTGGTCAGTACGGTCAATGTCTTCGCAAATTACTTGACACCCTTGTTGAAGTTCGTCGAAAAGAAATAGGCAGATAAAGCGTTAGGCCGATGTGATTAACTCTTTGAACTCCAATTTCTCCGCCCCGATGAGTTTACGCATGGTATCCCGAAACAGATATGGATTCTTTCGATTATTGTGTCGCCATTCAATTTCATCTAAGTAGGCATCAAGATGCTTCGCGCTGATTTTATGAAAAGTCCCCGTCACGCTTCGCTTCAAGAGCGTCCAGACGTTCTCGACGCCGTTGGTATGAACGCCACTCTCCGCAACGTAGGTTCCCTGCCGGAAAACGAAGACTCCGAATTCCCTCTCCCCCCAGGAGAGGGTTAGGGTGAGGGGAGAAGCCATTCTCAACCCCTTCCCTCATCCCAACCTTCTCCCGGAGGGAGAAGGGGCAAAAAAAACTTCGCCGATTCCTTGAATTCCCCTCTCCCCATTCTTAACGGGGTTCCCAGAAATCGGAGATTTTTGGGGTGAGGAAGAGGGCTAGGGTGAGGGAGAAGGGGTAAAGGCCCCTTCGCCGATTATTTAAAAACCCCTCCCCCTCCGGGGGAGGGCAGGGTGGGGGAGAAGGAGTAAAGGCCCCTTCGCTCGGGTCACTGACTCGGGGTGACAATCGGTGCACGCGCCGGAACTGCTTGGTGGGAAGTACCGGGAGTTTTATACGAACACGTTAATCTTCCCGCCCTTGGGGGCGACGATGTCGAAGGTCCGGAGGGAGAGGACGGCGGGGAGGTCCGCCTCGTCCTGGGAGATGAAGCTGGTGTCGGGCAGGGTGAACGCGGGCGAGGTTGTTTTGAAATTGCCCACTCCGCCCGAGGCGGGGAACCGGAATGCGCCGCCCCCGGTCACGCTTACGGCGGGGGCCGCCCGGAAGGAGGCCGCGCCCGGGCTCGTCACCGGGCGGGGAACGGCGCTTCCTCCCCGGGTGAAGGGCGGGACGCTGCCCAGGTTGAGGGAGGGGCCAAAGCCATTGATTTCAGCCATTTGGGATTCTCCGAAACGTCAAAAGACGACCCCAGCACTCTAGCAAGAGGGAGCCCTTCGGGTCAATCGGCGGGCAATTCAAAGCCCTTCCGGGATTTTTCGGGCGCGCCGCCCGGGCCTGCCTTCCGGGGGAGAATCAACCTTTTCCTTGGGTTCTCCCTCCCCGCATGACATACTGGCAGCTCCACACGAGACGAATCCGGTTCGGGGAATGGCCCGTTATGCGCCCGTGCGCCCGCGCGCGCGGGGTCGGCTCGGCGAATAAAGAGGAGGGCCGCATGCGCGTCTACCGCGTCTCGAAGGAGCAGGAGTTCCGCCCCGAGGGCCACGTCGGGAAGGTGCTGGGGGCGTTCGCTGAGGGGGACGTGACGGTGGCCTGCTTCGAGCCGGGCCAGGTTTCTCCCTACCACGCCCATCCGGGGGCGACCGAGGTTTATTTCTGCATCCAGGGGGGCGGCGCGATGCGGACGCCGGAGGAGACGGTCTCCGTCTCGCCGGGGGATGTCATCGTCCACGAAAAGGGGGAGGCGCACGAGTACGCCAACGGGGAGGCGCGCACCCTGCTCTTCCGCGTCCGCTACGGGGCGGACCTGGCGGCCCGGGAGGTGGAGTGAGCGATCCCCCGGAGCGCATCCGGGCGCCGGGGCGGGGCTTGTTGACTCCGGGCGGTTTGTCAGCAGTCTAAATGTATTCGGAAATTCCGATTCAGGGAGGAAGGCGCGGTGCGGAAGTTTTACAAAATTTGCGCGCCCGGCCCGGCGATTTTTCTCCTCGCCGCTCTGCCCCTCCGGGGGGAGGCCGCCCCGGCGGTTCCGGGGATGGTGTTCGTCCCGGTGGGGCAGTTCCTCATGGGGAGCGACAAGAAGGCCAGGGACGAGAGGCCCCGCAGGCGCGTTAATCTCGCCGCCTACTACTTCGACAAGTGGCCGGTGACGAACGCCGCCTTCCGGCGGTTCGGCAAGCCGGAAAAGGATTTCGGCTCCAAATTCAACGGGAAGCGAAACCCGGTGGTGGGGGTGAACTGGATACAAGCGGGGGATTATTGCAAGTCCATGAAAAAGCGCCTCCCCACCGAGGCAGAGTGGGAGAAGGCGGCCGGGGGGCCGAAGGGGCTGGTGTATCCCTGGGGGACGTCGTGGAACTCGGCCAAATTGATCTGGGGAAAGAGCAGCTTCAACAGGACCCACCCGGTGGACCGGAAATACGGCAACCACCGGAGCCCGTACGGGGCCGTGGACATGGTGGGAAATGTGTTCGAGTGGGTTCAGGATCGCTACGCGAAGAATTATTACAAGACCGCCCCGAAGCGGAACCCGAAGGGGGCCTCCGCCGGCAAGGTGCGGGTGCTGCGCGGCGGGGCCTGGGATGTGAATTCCCGGTCCGCCCTCCGCACCTCCTTCCGCTTCCGGGGATTGGAGACCAAGGTGGCGGACAACATCGGGTTCCGCTGCGCGCGAGACGCCGGCTGAGCCTCCCTCCGGGTTTTCCGAAAAAATCCGCCCCATCGTTTTCACGCCGCAATTTCAAAAATGTTCATCCTGCGGCCTCCCAGGCCTGGGCGGGATCTGGCGGCGCGGAAGAAGGAGGGCGACCGTGATCGCATCGGATCTGGCGGCGCAGCGGCCGGTAGCGTATTAGGGAATAAAGGCCCGGTGAGTCCCATGGATTTGGATCTGGCCGCGCTGGTGGATGAAGAGGAGCTGCGCGGGTGGGTGGCGGAGTTCTCGGGGCTCCGCCACGGGGGCGAGAACTACGAGGCCCTCGCCGGAAAGGGGGCGCTCCTTGAAGCGCGGCTCCGGGAGTTGGGCTTTGAGGCCGGGCGCGACACCTTCACCTACCGGGGGCGGCCCTACTTCAACCTCGTGGCCGACTTGGAGGGGCGGGGAGGGCCCCCGCCCTTCCTCGTGGGGGCGCACTATGACGGGAGCGCCGGCACCCCGGGGGCGGACGACAACGCGAGCGGGGTGGCCGCCCTTCTGGGGGCGGCGAAGGCGCTGGCGCGGATCTATGAAAGCGCGCCCGGGCCCGCCGGTCCGGTTCGCGGGCTTCACGCTGGAGGAGCCCCAGGGGGCCATGGACGGGCGCTACCGCCACGGCAGCCGCCACTTCGCCCGCGCGGCCCGGCGGCGGCGGAGACCGCTACGCGGGGGTCTACGTCCTCGAGATGGTGGGCTACACCGACAAGCGCCCGAGGAGCCAGCGCATCCCCTCGCGGGTGCGGGTCGACGCGCCGGACGCGGGGACCTTCATCGGGGCGGTGGGGAACCGCCGGGCGCGGGGGCTGCTGGAGCGGTTCGAGGGGGCTGCGGGGCGGCGCGTCCCGGCCCTCCCGGTCGTCACCTACCAGGTGGCGCTGCGGGGCTGGCTCCTCCCGGTGAGCCGGTGGAGCGACCACGCCCCCTTCTGGGACCGGGGCTACCCCGCGGTCATGCTGACCGACACCTCGTTCCTGCGGAATCCCTACTACCACGGGCCGACGGACCTTCCCGAGACCTTGGACTATTCCTTTCTCGCCAACGTCACCCGCGCCCTCGCCGCGGCGGTCACCGAGGGTTGATGCGCGCGCACCCCCCCTCCCTACCTTCCCGCCCGCGCCCGGTTTGCAATCGCCCCCCCGGATGCCGCAGCATTCCGGTCGGGTCTTTCCCCGTCCGGATCATCGAAGGGCCCGCTCCCGGGAGGGTGCATGGCGAATTTTTCCATCCTCGAAGTGCTTCCCGAACCCCACCCGGTCATTTCGGTCGTGGATGTCGGCGCGATGTCGATCGAGGGGAACCGGTACGACAGACTTTCCGAGCTCGGCGTCGCGAAGGTGACCGGTTTCGAGCCCCAGTCCAATGAGCTGGAGATCTTGAAAAACCGGGGAGGCGCGGACCGAACCTACCTCAGCTATGTCGTCGGGCCCGCCACCTTCCACACGTGTCATTTCCATGGGTGCTCCTCCCTTTACCCCCCCGACCCCGGAGTCATCGACCACTTCGTCGGGATGGGCACGGGGCCGAAGGACAACTTCCAGGTGGCATCCCTCCAGAAGGTGAACACCACCCCACTGGACGACATCCCCGAGATCGATTCGTGCGATTATCTTTTGGTCGATGTGCAGGGGGCCGAGCTCGACGTTCTTTCCGGGGCGACGGAGACGTTGCGCGGAACCGCCGTCGTCGAGGTGGAGGTCGAATTCGTTCCCCTGTACAAGAGTCAGCCCCTGTTTTCGGAGATCGACGTTTTCCTGCGCGAGCGCGGCTTTCTGCTCCACAAGCTGGTGGACCTTTCGGGCCAGGCGTTCCGGCCTTTCGTGCAAAGCTCCCGGCCCGAGGACTTGGTGAAACCGGTCAGCCAGCTCCTTTGGGCGGACGCGGTGTACGTGAAGGATCTGACCCGGTTCGACGATTTGACCCCGGGGCAACTTCTGCGGACGGCCATCATTCTCCACGAGCTCTACCTTGCCCCCGACCTCGCGGGCCTCGCCCTGGGCGCCTACGACAAAAAGAGCGGGACGAATCTCTTCGACGCCTATTTTGAACGCCTCACCGGCTCGGGGAGGTTCGACATCAGCTTTTTGAACGTCAAGGATTGGGTAGAGAGCCGCCCCTCCCCACCCGCGGCGGCGCCCCGGAGTCCACGGGGGGATTCGGGAACCAGCTTGGAATGAGGCCGAGCGCATGACGAATTTTTCTCTTCTCGAGGTGCTTCCCGAGCCGCATCCCTTGATATCCATCGTGGACGTGGGGGCAATGAGCGATGGCGCAAACCGGTTCGACAGGCTCCTCGACCTCAACGCCGCCCGGGTTTACGGGTTCGAGCCCCAGCCGGAAGAGTTCGAGAAATTGAAATCCCGGGAAGACGCGGCACATACCTACTTCAACCGCTTCATCGGAAAGGGGGGACCGGCCACCTTTCACACCTGCGAGTTTGCAGGGTGCTCATCTCTCTACCGGCCAGACCCCCGGGTCATCGATCTTTTCACCGGGATCGGAACGGTGCCCACGGCAAATTTCCACGTTATTTCCACCGAAGAGGTGGAGACAACGCGCCTCGACGATGTCCCGGAACTCGATTCCTGCGACTATCTGTTGATCGATGTCCAGGGAGCGGAGCTGGACGTTCTCTCGGGTGCGACGGAGACGTTGCGGGAGACCGCCGTCGTTGAGGTCGAGGTGGAATTCATCCCCCTCTACGAGGGGCAGCCCCTCTTTGCGGACGTCGAGATTTTCCTTCGCGAACGCGGCTTCCTCCTCCACAAGCTGATCGACGTATCCGGCCGGGGGTTGCGGCCGTTCGCGGCCGGGGACCGGGCGAGGCCGGTCAGCCAATTCCTCTGGGCGGACGCCGTCTTCGTGCGGGATTTTCGCCGGATCGACGATCTGTCCCCCGCGAAATTGTTACAGACGGCCATCGTTCTCCACGAGGTCTACCTTTCCCCCGACCTCGCGGGCCTCGCCCTGGCCGCCTACGACAAAAAGGGCGGGACGGATCTTTTCGAGGCCTATTTTGATCGCATCTCCAGCTCGGGGAATTTCGAGATCAACTTCATCAACGTGAAGGATTGGGAATAGGCAACTGGTTGTACGTGGGGTCTGTTTGGACTCCCGCTTACTGGCAGGATGGTTATTCACCGCTCCGCTTTTCTCACCTCCCGGAGCGCAGCACCTCGTTGAGCATTCGGGCGAGGCGCAGGCCGGCCGCCCCGAGGCGCCGCAGGATGACGGGAAAGTTTCTCCGCATGTAGGCCTCCCCCGCGTCTTCCCCTTGTTTGACCGTGTAGGCGTGGGAAAGAGCGAGGCGGTTCGATTCGCCCGCCCAGGCGGCGGGACCGCCCGGGGGGAGAGGGGCCGGAGCGGCCCGGAGCGCCCTCTCGGCGAGCGCGGCCTCGCTCAGCCCGGCCCGCCCGATGAGGGCGCTGTCCCAGACCTGGTGCAGGTTGAGGGGTTTTGTGAAAAAGCGGACGGAGATTCTTCCCCCGCCCCCGTCCTCCCGGCGGCCCGCGTGGAGGGGCTGGTGGATGTCGGCCACCAGGTGGACCAGGAGCATGAGGGCGCGCCGCCTCTCCTCTCGGGATTGCCTCGGGTCGGCGAGCGCGGCCCGTTGCTCCCGGATCGCGCGCACGGCGCAGCCTCTCCGGGGGCAGTCCCGCGCCTCGATGAATGCCGCCGCTCCCGCCGGGAAGAAGGCGATGTGCCACACATTCGTGTGGGCGCCCTCGGGCCGGGCCCGGTAGGCATCTGCCCAAGAGGAGACGGCCGGGAGCGTCTCGCCCGGCCGCAGGAGTTTCCGCACCGCCCGCCGAGCGGCCGGGGTGAGATGCGCCTCGGCCACCCGGGCCGCCGCCCGGTGGCCCGCGGCCTCCCAGGCCCGGGCGGGAGCGGCGGCGGAGAGCAGGAGCGCCGCGCCGAAGAGGAGAACCATCACCCGGCTCATCCGGCGCCCCCGCCCGGCGGTCGCCCCCGCTCCTCTCCTCCGGCCCCGTCCAAATAGGCGAGGAGGACGAGGGGGGGGCGCCCCCCCGCCCAGGTTGAGGAGCACGTCCCACCAGGCGAAGAACCGCTGCGGAAGGGTGGACTGGATCAGCTCGTCCAAACCGCCCACCAGGGCGACGGCCGCCAGCGCGGGTTTTCGGAAATCGTGCCGGAGCGCGGTGTGGAGGAGGACCCCCAGGACGAGGTATTCGGGAAAATGAATCCACTCCTCGAGCGTTTCCACGATGGGGAACATCCCGAGATAGATCAGGGCGAGCCAGGCCGCGACCCGGAGGCGGGTGCGGGGGTAGCCTCCTTCCAGTCTCCCCGCGCGCCGGAGAAGGGCGAGGGAAAGGATTAGGGGAACCCCCACCAGGGTGACGGCCAGAAAGCCCCGGCGGCGCAGGTACTGGGAGACGGTTAACCCGACGGGCAGGAACAGGAAGAGAAAGGCCACCCAGGCCGCGACGCCCGCCCAGGCCCGGCGCCTCGAAGCGCTCCGTCCCGAAATCCTCACCGGCCCCTCCCGCGGGCGGAAATGCCAGGGCCAGGCGTGGGCGCGCGCGAACCTTCTTGGCCCCGGCGGCCCTCCGCCCTCCCCTGCGGGCGGGGGAAGATCAGGTATTTTTCGACATCACCCCCGCCGCGATGGCGAAGAGGAACAGCGTCTTGGCGGCCTCGAGGTAGGCGCCCGAAGTAACCGTCGCAAAGATCCCGCCGCTCCCGTGCACGATGATGCTCACGATGCCGACGATTATCCCGACCCATATGGCCGGCGCCGCGAGGTTGGACAGTATGCCATTCATGTTTTTCTCCTCCTTGGGTTCGCCCTCCGCCGCGCGGCGGATCCGCGGGACGGATGGGGGAACATGGGTGGAAGAGCGGACTTCTGCCTGGGGCCGCGTTTTTTTTATGGTGTCATTTCGTGGGCGGTAAGTGCAATGCCGGGATCGGCAATCCGGCGGGCGGATTGGTGCGGGAGGGCGAAAAGGGGCGGAGGCGCCCGGAGCCTTCCCCGGACTAGAGGGCCAACTGGCCCTCGGTGGGCTCCGCTCAGCAGAACCAGGATTCGGTGAGGCGGGGGGGGCGGATCCGGTCCGGGTCGAGATGGGGCGCGCCCCTTCCCGCCCGTTCGGGCCGCCCGAGGATTCCACCGGCGAGGGCCCGGATGCGGCCGAAGGTGCGGGCGGGGTCCTCCTCGTTCGCGGCGGCCTCTTCCACGAGCGCGAGGACGGCCTCGTGCAGACGGTCCATGCGCGGGTCGGGGTGCTCCCAGCGGTAGATGAAGTTCTCCTCATCGAGAGGACCCAGGTTCGGGATCCCTTCCTCCAGAAGGGAGGAGCCGGGGGGGACCAGGAGCCGGATGGCGAAGTGGATCGGGTCCACCTCGTCGATGAGCATCATTTCCTCAACGAAGTCGAGGACTTCGAGGTAATCCCCGGCCGTCGTCCAGGGGGTGAAGCTGACCAGGGAGGGGCGGATCGAGACCCCCGCCGCCCGTGCGATTCGGACGGCGCGGCGCACATCCTCGCCGGTGTGCCCCTTTTGAAGCTTTTCCAGGACCGCCCCGCTGAGGGACTCCACCGCCGTGACGATGAAGAGGCAGCCGAGCTTTCCCAGCTCGCCGATGCGGTTTTCGTATTTGATGATGTGCTCGACCTTGGCCGTGAAGTCGAAAGTGATCTGGGGGAATTCCGCGTGCAGGGCCCGCGCGATCCGCATCGCGTGGCCGGGACCGTTCAGGAAGTCGGGATCGGCGAAGGTGATGTGCTCCGCTCCCTCGCGCACGAGGGCGCGGATGTCCTCCAGGACGGTCTCGGGGGGGACGATGAAGAAGCGCCCCCCGTAGAGCGGGGGGATGGGGCAGTGGCGGCAGAGGTGCCGGCAGCCCCGGCTCGCCTCGACGGCGCCCGCCAAAGCGTGGCCGCCGTTCCGGGCGAGGCGGGCGTAGGCGCTGAGGGGAGGCAGGCCCTCGCGCGCCGGGCTGGCGAAGGGCAGCTTCTCCAGGTACGGGGCCGCCTCGCTCCCCGGCGTGCCCACCCCCGGCGCCCCGCGCGCCGGCCGGGATTCGGAGAGGGCTTCCACGAGGGAGACGAGCGGGGTTTCGAACTCGCCCCCGATGACCGAATCCGCGCCGTTCTTGAGCAGGTAGCCGGCGTTGAGGGTGGCGTAAAGGCCGTAGAAGCAGATGTGGCAGCCCGGGTTCTCCGCGCGCACCTTTTGGAGGATGGAAACGCCGATGCGCAGGGCGGTGTGCATGGGGACGCTGATCCCCACGAAGAGGGCCCGCTCCGCCTTTTCGCGGGGAAACGTCTCCACCGCGGCGTCGAGGGCCTCGGGGGCGAAGTCCGCCCGGCGGAGGAAGCCGAGGGGGGAGGCGAGGCTTACCGGCTGGTGGCCGAGCTCATAGCAGGAAACGAGAAGGACGGCGCCCGGAGCGCGCCAGTCCTCCCGGCGCCGGGGGGACGGCCGGTTTCCGGGCGATTCGGAAAAGGGCATCGCTTCGCAACCGGCTCAGACCGTGAAGGATTTTCCGCAGCCGCAGGAGTCCGTGGCGTTCGGGTTTTCGATCTTAAAGCCCGAGCCTTGCAGGGAGTCCACGTAGTCGACGACGGTTCCGCTCAGGACCCGGTAGCTTTGCGGATCGACGAAGACATCGAACCCTTCTGAGGAATACACGATGTCGTCCGCGCCCGGGGACTCGTCGAAGTAAATGCCGTAGCTGTGGCCCGAGCAGCCGCCCGCCTGAACGGCGAGGCGGAGACCGTGGCCGGTCTTTCCTTCGGCCTCGAGGATCTCCCGCACCTTGGCCTGGGCGGCGGGGGTGACACTGATCCCCTCGGCGGGGGCAGGCTTGGGCTTGGGCTTGGTCTCATCGAAGAGGGTGAAAGTTCTATCACTCATGCTTTGATTCTCCTATGTGAACCGAATTGTTGGCAACAATTTCGTATATTTTCCGCGCTTTGGCAACCCGGCGGGATTTCCCGTCTGGCAGGTATACCAGCTCGACCGACGCCGCGCACCGGAAGCCCAGGTAGGCGTGCCCGGTGGCCGCCCGCCAGGGGGCGACGAACTCGCGCGAGGCGGCGGTGATATCGTCGTCGCCGCTCGAGGAGTTTCCCCCGCGCGCGACGCGGCCCTCCTCCGGCGTGAGCTTTTCCCGGCCGTCCCTCGGCTCGTAAGGATAGGGCCGGGGAATGGACCGGGTCCACTCCCATACCTGGCCCGCCATGTCGAGCACCCCGTAGGGGCTCGCCCCCTTGGGGCGCTGCCCGATTGGGAGGGTGTCGCCGCGGAACAGTCCGATGACGGCGAGCTCATGCGTGGGCTTCTGGCTCCCCCAAGGGTAGAGGCGGCCGTCCGTTCCCCGTGCGGCCTTCTCCCACTCCGCCTCGCTGGGAAGGCGCTTCCCCAGCCATTTGCAATAGGCGAGGGCGCCGTGCCAGCTCATCTCGCCCGCGGGATTGTTCTCGGACCCGGCGTTCGCCATCCACACGCCGTTGTGCAGGGAGACGAGGGCGTCGGGGTCCGCGACGTCCAGGTACATCTCCCCGTTCGGACCGGCCGGCCCTTTCGCCCGGATGAATTTGGCGTACTTTTCGGCCGTCACGAGATTTTTGTCGATATAAAAAGCGGGGAGGAAGAGCTTGTGCGCGGGCCTCTCGGAGACGGGCCCCGTGTCGCGCCCCATGGTGAAGGGGCCGGCCGGGATGAGAATCATTCCGGCGTACTTGCCCTTTCCCTCGACGGGGGACGCCTTCGCCCCGGGCGGGAGGGGGTTGAGCGCCCCGCCCGCGGCGAAGGCGAGAAGAAAGACGATTTGGGCGATCGCCCTTTTCGTGATGCGAATCCGAACCATCATCTCGTGTTTCTCGTTTTGACGGGTGATCCCATCAACTGGGTGATGTTTTTCCGGAGCTTGTCATCCGAAAGGGGTTGGGTCGCCTTCACGGGCAGGTCCGCGAAGGTGGTGTTCCGAAAATAGTCCACCAGTGTCTTCTGGGCCTGGGCGAACACCTCGTTCATGGTGCAGAAGTCCTCGAAGTCGCAGCAGCCCTCCCCCTCCTGGCACGCCATCAGGTATATGGGGCCCTCGACGGCGAGGATGACGTCGAGAAAGGTGATTTCGCCCGGCGGCCGCGCGAGGCGGTAGCCCCCTTTGGGGCCCTGGATCGAGAACACGACTCGGCCGCGAATCAGCATCGGCATCAGCTTTGCGAGAAAGGACTGGGGAACCTGCTGCGCGTGGGCGATCTCGCTGATGGTGCACACCCTGGCGAAGGGCTGGCGGGAAAGATAGATGACCGCCCGCAGGGCGTAGTCCCCGGCTTTGCTGATCTGCATGATCGGCGCTCCCGATTCTTAATGTTTATTTTAATTAAAGCTTATTTTAATGCTTATTTGCCGCGGCGGCATTTGGAAATATATATGAGTCCCCAAGTCTTATTTACGTCCTTGGCCCCGAATTGTCAATGAATTGATGGTTCCTGGGAGCGGAGGCGGTGAATCGGCGCCTTTTCTGGAATTCAGCAATTCATTTTTCCGGCGGGCCTATCTTTAAAAAGCATATAAATCATTGTTTTTAAATGTATTAAACTATTTTCGCCGAAAAATTGAGCCACCCAAGAGATTGGCCCGCAAATAACTTGACAGTAATAGACTCATATATTATATTGTCATCCGATGAAGAGGGAAGATCGGTCGAAAGTGAATGAAATCTGAGATCTAGGAACTTTGAGGCCTCTCGCGCCGCCGTTACTCGATGTGCTCCAACGCGCGCATGGATCCCGAATCAAGCGTTTCTCATGCGAGAGGCTCTAGTTCTATCTAGGCCCTAGTTCTATCTAGGCTCTAGTTCTATCTAAAGGACAGGTAACGCCCATGAGAATCGAAAAATTCACCCACAGGACGCAGGAGGCCCTCCAGGCGGCCCAGTCCCTGGCCGAGGAGCGGGGACAGCAGAGCATCATGCCCCCCCATCTCTTTTTCGCCCTCCTGGAGCAGAAGGACGGGGTGGTCCCCACGCTCGTCGGGAAAGCCGCCGCCAGCCGGGAGGACCTTCTCCGGGATCTCGAATCCACCCTCGAGAAACTTCCCCGCGTCTCCGGCGGCGGGGTCGAGTCCTACCTTTCGCCCGAGGCCCGGCGCTACATGGAGGACGCCATCGCCGAGGCCAAGGCCCTCTCGGACGATTACGCGAGCGGGGAGCACTTCGTCCTCGCCGGGATCGACGGGAAGGACGCGGCGCTCGCCGCCATCCTCCGGCGCGCGGGCCTCACCCGCGAGAAGGTGCTCGACGCCCTCAAGGCCGTGCGCGGGACCCAGCGCGTGACGGACCCCGACGCCGAGAGCCGCTACCAGGCCCTCGAACGCTACTCCATCGACCTCACCGCCCGGGCGCGGGCCGGAAAGCTCGATCCGGTCGTCGGCCGCGACGAGGAGATCCGCCGGCTCATGCAGGTCCTCTCGCGCCGGACGAAGAACAACCCCGTCCTCATCGGCGACCCCGGGGTGGGTAAGACGGCCATCGTCGAGGGCCTGGCCCAGCGCATCGTGAACGGGGATGTGCCCGAGGGGCTGGCGGGAAAGCGCCTCAACGTCCTGGACATGGGTGCCCTCGTGGCGGGAACGAAGTACCGGGGCGAGTTCGAGGACAGGCTCAAGGCCGTGCTGAAGGAGGTGTTGGAGGCGGCCGGCGAGATCCTCCTGTTCATCGACGAGCTGCACACGGTGGTGGGCGCGGGGGCCGCCGAGGGGGCGGTCGACGCCTCGAACCTCCTCAAACCCGCCCTCGCGCGGGGCGAGCTCCACTGCATCGGGGCCACCACCCTGGACGAGTACCGCAAGCACATCGAAAAGGACCCCGCCTTCGAGCGTCGCTTCCAGCCCGTCCAGGTCGGGGAGCCCAGCGTGGAGGATACCGTCTCCATCCTGCGGGGCCTCAAGGAGCGCTACGAGGTGCACCACGGGGTGCGGATCCTCGACAGCGCCATCGTGGGGGCGGCGGCCCTTTCCCACCGCTACATCGCGGACCGGTTTCTCCCGGACAAGGCGATCGACCTCATCGACGAGGCGGCGAGCGGCCTGCGGCTCGAGATCGACAGCCTGCCCGAGGAGATCGACCACCGCGAGCGCGAGCTTCTCCGGCTCGAGATCGAAGAGCGCGCCCTGGCGAAGGAGGAGGATCCGGGAAGCCGGGCCCGGCTGGAGGAGATTCGCCAAAGGGCCGGGGAACTGCGCGGGGAGATCGACGGCCTGCGGACCCAGTGGAACCGCGAGAAGGAGAACATCGGCCGAATCCGCGCCCTGAAGGAGCGGATCGAGAACCTCAAGGGCGAGGCCCTTCGGGCCGAGCGCGAGGGGGACCTCGGGCGGGCGGCCGAGCTGCGCTACGGCACCATCGTCACCCTGGAGAGGGAGCTCCAGGGGGAGAACGAGGCCCTCGAAAGCCAGGCCGAGGGCCGGATGCTCAAAGAAGAGGTGACCGAGGACGACGTGGCCCAGGTCGTGAGCCGCTGGACGGGGATTCCCGTCTCCAAGCTGGTCGAGGGGGAGCGGGAAAAGCTCCTCGCCATGGAGGAGCGCCTCCACGAGCGCGTGGTGGGCCAGGAGGCGGCCGTCGCGGCCGTGGCCCAGGCCGTCCGCCGGGCGCGGGCGGGCATCACCGATCCCAACCGGCCCATCGGCTCCTTCCTATTCCTCGGCCCGACCGGGGTGGGAAAGACCGAGCTGGCGCGGGCGCTGGCGGCCTTTCTCTTCGACGACGAGGCGGCCATGGTCCGCCTGGACATGAGCGAGTACATGGAAAAGCACACCGTGGCCCGCCTCATCGGAGCGCCGCCCGGCTATGTCGGCTACGAGGAGGGGGGGCAGCTCACCGAGGCCGTCCGCCGGAGGCCCTACGCCGTGATCCTGCTCGACGAGATCGAAAAGGCGCACGCGGAGGTGTTCAACGTCCTGCTCCAGCTGCTCGACGACGGCCGCCTCACCGACAGCCACGGGCGCACGGTCGATTTCCGCAACGCCGTGATCATCATGACGAGCAACGTGGGGACCTCCCGGCTCTCCGAGCTCGCCGCTGCGGACGACGCCAAGCGGATGGACGTGGCGCTCTCGGCGCTGCGGCGGGTGTTCCGGCCCGAGTTTCTGAACCGGATCGATGAGATCATCCCCTTCCGGACGCTCGAGAAGGAGCAGATCCGCCGCATCGTGGACATCCAGCTCGGGCGGCTGGAGGGGCGCCTCGCCGGACAGCGGATCAAGCTCCGGCTCACCGCCGCGGCGAAGGACTTCCTCGCCGGGCGGGGCTTCGACCCCAAGTTCGGGGCGCGCCCCCTCAAGCGGGCCATCCAGACTTTTGTTCTCAACCCCCTCAGCCAGTCGCTCCTGGCGGGCGAGATCCACCCCGGCGAGTGCATCGAGGTGGACCACCCGGAGGGGGCCGAGGCGCTGGCCTTCTCCTCCCGGGAGGCGGTGGCGGTGGAGGTTTAGTGAAAAACCGGGCGGGGGCGCCGGCCTCCGCCGGCCGATTTTTTTGAATTCAGGACCTGAACGATACGAAATAGGAGATTTGAAAATGGCAAAAGTTATCGGCATCGACTTGGGAACCACGAACTCGGTCGTCGCGGTGATGGAGGGCGGCGAGCCCACCGTCATCGTGAACCAGGAGGGAAACCGCACCACCCCGAGCGTCGTCGCCTTCACCAAGGACGGCGAGAAGCTGGTGGGTTTGGTGGCGAAGCGCCAGGCGGTGACGAACCCGGAGAATACGGTTTACTCCATCAAGCGCTTCATGGGCCGCCGCCAGGCGGAGGTCTCCGAAGAGATCAAGATGGTTCCCTACCATGTCGTCGAGGCGGATAACAAAGACGCCCGCGTGAAAATCGAGGACAAGGTGTACTCGCCCCCCGAGATCTCGGCGAGCATCCTGCAGAAGCTCAAGCAGGCGGCCGAGGATTATCTCGGCGAGAAGGTGACCGACGCCGTTGTCACGGTTCCGGCCTACTTCAACGACAGCCAGCGGCAGGCCACCAAGGACGCGGGCAAGATCGCGGGGCTGAACGTGCTGCGGATCATCAACGAGCCCACCGCCGCCGCGCTCGCCTACGGCCTCGACAAGAAGAAGGACGAGATGATCGCCGTCTACGACTTCGGCGGCGGCACCTTCGACATCTCCATCCTCGAGGTCGGGGACAACGTGGTGGAGGTGAAGGCCACGAACGGCGACACCCACCTCGGCGGGGACAACATCGACCAGCGGATCATCGAATGGATGCTCACCGAGTTCAAGAAGGACCAGGGCATCGACCTCTCGACCGATCCGATGGCCCTCCAGCGGCTCAAGGAGGAGGCGGAAAAGGCGAAGATCGAGCTTTCCAGCTCGTCGGAGGCGGGCATCAACCTCCCCTTCATCACCGCGGACGCCTCGGGGCCCAAGCACCTGACCCTGACCCTGAGCCGCTCCAAGCTCGAGCAGCTGGTGGGAGATTTGGTCGAGAGAACGCTGGGCCCCTGCCGGCGGGCGCTCGATGACGCGGGCCTGCAGCCCGGCGGCGTGAACAATGTGGTTCTCGTCGGGGGCTCCACCCGCATGCCCCTCGTCCAGGAGCAGGTGAAGAAATTCTTCGGAAAGGCCCTCCACAAAGGGGTGAACCAGGATGAGGTCGTGGCGGTCGGCGCGGCGGTCCAGGGCGGAATTCTCGCCGGCGACGTGAAGGACGTTCTCCTTCTCGACGTCACCCCGCTTTCGCTCGGCATCGAGACCCTGGGCAGCGTCGCCACCATGCTGATCGATCGCAACACCACCATACCGGTCAAGAAAAGCGAAATTTTCTCCACCGCGGCCGACAACCAGACCTCGGTCGAGGTGCACGTGCTCCAGGGGGAGCGGGAGATGGCGGCCGACAACCGGACCCTCGGCAAGTTTCACCTGGTGGGCATCCCGCCCGCGCCCCGCGGCGTTCCCCAGATCGAGGTGGCGTTCGACATCGACGCGAACGGCATCGTGAACGTTTCGGCCAAGGACATGGGGACCGGCAAGGAACAGGCGATCACCATCACCAGTTCGAGCGGTCTCGCTCCGGAAGAGATCCGGGACATGGTTCAGGACGCCGAGTCCCACGCCGACGAGGACAAGAAGCGGCGCGCCTTGATCGAGGCCCGCAACCAGGCCGACAGCTTGGCCTACAACACCGAGAAGCTCCTGAAGGAGAACGAGGGAAAGGTCCCCGAGGCCGACAGGCAGGAAATCCGCGATGCGGTCGCGGAGGTGCGGAAGGTTCTGGAGGACAAGGACGCCGACCAGGACCAGATTGGCGCTGCGGCCACCAAGCTGGAGACCGCCTCCCACAAGCTGGCCGAGGCGATGTACCGGCGGGCGGCCGGAGCCGGAGAGGGGGCCGAGGCCGGGGCGGAAGCCGCCCCCGGCGGGAACGATGGAGCGGGCGGAGCGGAGCCCGAGGGCGCGGACGTGGTGGACGCCGAGTTCGAGGAGGTAGAGAAGGACAAGAAATAGGATTTCCGGATTCGCCCCGGAAGGGTGTGAAAGAGGATGGCAAGGGAAGATTACTACGAGCTGCTCGGCGTCAAGCGGAGCGCATCGAAAGAGGAGCTCGGGCGCGCTTTCAAGCGTCTCGCCCGAAAGTATCACCCGGACGTGAATCCGGGCGATAAGAAGGCCGAGGAGCGCTTCAAGACAATCAGCGAGGCCTACGCCGTTCTCTCGGATCCGGAGAAACGGAAGCGTTTCGACTCCATGGGCCATGCCGCCTTCGGCCAGGGAGGGCCGTGGGGCGAGAGAGGGGTTCCGCCGAACATCGAGGACATCCTCCGGGAGTTCAACCTGGGCGATATTTTCGGCTCCATGTTCGGCACCGCCCGCCGCCGCGGCCAGGACGGCCGCAGCTCTCCGTTCTGGGGCCAGCAGGCGCCCCAGGCCCCGGCCCGGGGCAAGGACGTGAACTATTCGATGGAGATTGCCTTCGACGACTCCCTCAAGGGCCTGAACACCACCATCACGGTGCCGAAGACAGTGTACGAGAACGGGGCCGCCCAACGGCGGACCGAGCGCATTCAGGTGAAGATACCGCCCGGCGTCACGAACGGATCGCGCGTCCGCCTCGCCGGGAAGGGAGAGCCCTCCCCCGCGGGAGGGCCGCCGGGGAATCTTTTCATCATCACGAAGGTCCGCGCGCACCCGCATTTCGAGCGCAAGGGGGACAACCTCTATCTCGAGCTTCCCGTCACCTTGGGGGAGGCCATCCTCGGGACCCGGGTGGAGATTCACACCTTCGAGGGAACCACGAAAATGACCGTTCCCCCCGGGACCCAGAGCGGCCAGACCTTCCGCCTCTCCGGCTTGGGCGCCCCCCGCCTGAAGGGAGGGAGAAAGGGCGACCTCTATGTCTCGGTCAATATCCGGCTCCCGGAGCGGGTGGACGAGGAGAGCAAGAACCTCCTCCGCGAGTTCGAGAACCGCAACGCGATGCGTCCGCGGGAAAACATGACCGGCGTAAGCCGCTAAGGAGGACGGGGGAAGAACCATGGCCAGACGGGCGAGGATTCGCAGCGAGCGGTTCACGATCAGCGCCGTCTCGGAGATGTACGATATCCATCCGCAGACGCTTCGCTTGTACGAGCGCGAAGGACTTCTCGCGCCGAGCCGCAGCCAGGGCAACACCCGCCTCTACTCCCGCGATGACCTTGAGCGGCTGGAGGTGATCCTGAACCTCACGCGGGACCTCGGCGTCAACATCGCCGGGGTGCAGATCATTCTGGAGCTGCGGGAAAAACTGGTCATCGCGGTGGACCGCCTCAGCGAACTGGAAGAGCTGCTGCGGAGCGATGCCTTCGAGGAGCTCCGCATCCGGTTCAGCGGCGCCTCCCCCGAAAAAGGCGCCCTGATCCCGGCTCCGGCCGCCAAGCTGGTGAGGCTGAAACGGAGGACGCGGTGAACACGAACTCGATCAAGACCTTTTTGCTCATGGGCTTGCTCACGGCCCTGATCCTCTGGATCGGGAATTTGGTTGGGGGCCGGGCCGGGGTCGTCTTCGCCCTGCTCATCGCCCTGGGAATCAACGGGTACAGCTATTGGTACTCGGACAAACTCATCCTCTACACAACGGGCGCGCAGGAGGTGCAGCCCGAGCACGTGCCCGAGCTGTACGGGATGGTGGCGGACCTGGCCCGGCGGGCGGACCTTCCGATGCCGAAGGTGTACGTCGTCCCCGAGCGGACGCCCAACGCCTTTGCCACGGGGCGGAACCCCGCGCACGCGGCGGTGGCCTTCACCGAGGGGATTCTGGACACCTTGGATCGGGACGAGCTGGAGGGGGTCGCCGCCCACGAGCTCGCCCACATCCGGAACCGCGACATTCTGATCGGCACCGTCGCCGCCACCATGGCGGGCGCGATCATGTACATCGCCCAGATGGCGCAGTTCGCCGCCTTTTTCGGATACCGGCGGAACGATGAAGGGGAGGGGGGCGGGATCCTGGGTCTTCTCCTCGCCGCCATCGTCGCGCCCCTGGCGGCGGTCCTGCTCCAGATGGCGGTGAGCCGATCACGGGAGTACCTCGCGGACGCGACGGCGGCCCGCATCGCGGGCGGGCCGGACGGTTTGGCGAATGCCCTCGCGCGGATGGACCAGGCCTCGCGCCATACGCGCCTCGGGAGCGCGAGCGAGGCCACCGCGCACATGTACATCGTGAACCCCCTGGCGGGCGGAGGGCTCTCCTCCTTGTTCAGCACCCACCCGCCGACCGAAGAGCGTATTCGCCGTCTTCTGGCGGTAAGGTGATTTTAGGCTTGGAGGATTTTGCCGCATGGATCTGAAGAAACCGGTTTCGGGTGCCGGGGACGGGACCGGGGGCCAGGCGCCTGAGCCCCCCCGGGAAGACGCCCCTCCCGGGGAGGAAAAACCCCGCGTGGTGGACCGCCGGCGCGTCCGGTTGGACGATGAGGCCCAGGCGGAGGAGACCGAGGACGCGGGAGAGGCCGGCGGGCGCTACCCCACCTTCGTCGAGGACCTTCAAAGAAAGGTCGAGGTCGCCGAGGAAAAGCTCCGCGCGCACATCGAGCGCGTGAACAAGGAGTCGGCCGAATTCCGGGCGCGCCAGCAGCGCGATCTCGAACGAAGGACTCTCCTCGCGCGAAAGGAGCTCGTAAGCGGCTTCATCGGCGTCGCCGATGATCTTTCGCGCGCCTCGGCGGCGGCGCTCGAGGCCAAGGAGGACCCCCGGCGCCGGGAGGAAGGGTTCGAGGCGCTGGTCCAGGGGGTTCAGATGATCCAGGGCCGGTTTTTCCAGCAGCTCGCGGCCATGGGCATTCAGCCCATCGTTTCCCGAAACGCCCGCTTCGACCCGAATTGCCACGAGGCGGTGGGGGTGGTGAAGGTGACCGACCCTTCCCTGGACGGTATGGTTGTGGAGGAAGTGAACCAGGGATACATGATTGAGGAAGAGGTTTTGAGGCCGAGCCGCGTGCGCGTCGGCCGCCTCGATTCCAAGGACGGGCCGGCGGGGTAGGTTGGGCCGGGAGGCGCTACCGGCCCCGGTGAAGGGCGGCCGGTTGACACTGGCGAGAAGGGGCGGGTAGGGTTCCCCCTTTTTTCTTCCCGTACGGGAGGGATGGATGAGCAAGCGCGATTATTACGAGGTCCTGGCCGTAGACCGCACGGCCGGAGAGGCCGAGATCAAAAGGGCCTACCGCCGAATGGCGATGAAATACCACCCGGACCGGAATCCCGGCGACAAAGAGGCAGAAGAGATTTTCAAGGAGGCCTCGGAGGGATACCAGGTCCTCTCCGATCCCGAGAAAAGGGAGATCTACGACCAGTACGGCCACGATGGGCTTCGGGGCGGAGGCTACAGGGGATCCTCCGGTTTCGAAGATGTGTTCTCGGCCTTCGGCGGCATCTTCGATGAGCTCTTCGGGGGGGGACGGGGCGACGGCCGGGCCGGGGCCCGGAAAGGACGCGACCTCGCCTACCCCATCGACATCACCCTGGAGGAGGCGGCGAGCGGGGTCGAGCGCGAGATCGAGTTCGAGCGGCCTTTTGAGTGCGCTTTCTGCGGCGGCAATGGGGCGAGGCCGGAGGGTCTGCAAACGTGTGGCTCCTGCCGGGGCACCGGCCAGCTCGCCTTTCGCCAGGGCTTCATTTCCTACAGCACGACTTGTTCCCAATGCAACGGCGCTGGTACGGTGATCGTGAAACCGTGCGGGGACTGCGGGGGGACGGGCCTGCGGCAGGAAAATCGTCGGGCCAAGGTGAAAATTCCGCCCGGCGTGGATGAAGGGGGAAGACTCCGCCTCCGCGAGGAGGGCGAGGGCGGGCGCGGGGGCGGGCCGCCGGGTGACCTCCTCATCGTGGTTCGCCTCCTCCCGCACGAGCACCTTCATCGGGACGGCCACAACGTTTTGAGCCAGCTCGTGATTTCTTTCTCCCAAGCCGCCCTGGGCGCCGAGGAGGAGACCCATACGGTGTACGGCACCTCCAAGCTGAAGATTCCCCGCGGGCTCCAATCCGGCGACGTGATTCGCCTCCGCGGCGAGGGATTTCCGGTCCTGGGACGTACCGGCCGCGGGGACCACGTCGTCCAGGTCATCGTGCAGACTCCGACCCGGCTCTCTCCCAAGGAGGAGCGGCTCTTCCGCGAGCTGGAGTCGCTGGAGGCCGAGCGGAAAGGGGTGAAGGTGGGCGGCGCAAAGGCGGCGAGCAAGCTTCGCCTCCTGTGGAACCGGGTCCGGTCGATCCTTCACGGGTGGCTGAGTAGGGAGGCGGGGGACGGCTCCCAGGCCTTTTAAATCGGGTTTTTATTCTCATCCGCTAAGGGACAGGGCATGGCTGAAGACGACAGGGAAGGCGAGGAGGACCGGGGTTTCAAGGTTTCGGATCGGCGGTATTCGATAACCGGCTACCAGAACTCTGAAGAGGAAGCCGCGCCGGAGGCCCCCCCCGCTCCCGAGCCGCCCGCTCCCGAGCCGCCCCCCGCTGCGGCCGAGGCGCCCGCCTCCGCTCCACCCTTCACCGAGGAGGCGGAACCGGGGACCGGCCAGGAAATTTCAAGGGAGTTCGAAACGCTCCTCTCCATCCTCCAGCTGAACTCGCTCGCGGCGATGGGGATCAATCCCCAGACGGGAGAGCGCGCGGGCGCCGCCGATCAACGGAGCGCCCGCTTGCTCTTGGATACCTTTGCCCTTGCAAAGGAGAAAATGAAGGGAAACCTCACCGAGGAGGAGGAGAAGCTTTTTGGTCAAATTCTCGCCGATTTGAAAATGATTTATGTCCGGGAGGTCGGCATCCAGTGAGTTTCGTCTTTTTCGTAGATGGATAGGGTTTAAAATCGGTAAAATCGCTTACGCGAAAGCGTAGATTCAGGAGTCAACCATTCCCGCACGGGGAGGAAGCATGACGACCCATTTGGAATATGATGAACTCTTTGAGCAGGCCCTCGTCAAGGTGAACAACAACCGGTTTATCTTGTCTATCCTGCTTGCAAAAAGGGTTTCTCAGCTCCGCAAGGGGTCCGAGCCGCTCGTCCATGCACAGGAATTTGACACGCACGAGGCCATCGTCTGCAGGGAGATAGTCGATGAAAAGCTTGAGTGGCGGGTCACCGAGTCGGAACCGCTCGTAGGAGATATGGACCAGGATTTCGCCGAGGGTGAACTGGACGGAGGCGAATAGCGGCGGGGGTTTTCATCCGCTTCCCCCGAAGGGGGGCGACGCCCCGCCCTCCGCCTTTTTTCCGGGCCGGGGGTGTTCTCCTCTCCGCCCCTCAGCGGTTCGAGAGATATTTCCCCACCCGCTCGACTCCCTTTTCGATGTTTTCGATGGAATTGCAATACGAAAAACGCAGGAACCCCTCTCCGCCGGGGCCGAAATCCGCCCCCGGCGCCACCGCCACGCCTGTCGCCTCGAGGATCTCCCTCGCCAGGGAAAGGCTGTCCGGCCCGTAGGCGCGCGCGTCGGCCAGGACATAAAATGCCCCGTCGGGCTCCCGGTGGATCGGGAAATCGTTTCTCCGGACCATATCGAGCATCACCTTTCGCCTCTCGGCGTAGATTTCGCGCATTCGCTCGGCTTCCGGGATTCCTTCGCGCAGCGCGGCGACGCCCCCCCGCTGGACGAATGAATTGGGGGAGACGAAAAAGTTCTGCTGAAGCACCTCGATCTGGCGCATGAACCGCTCGGGCAGGATGAGGTAGCCGAGCCGCCAGCCGGTCATGGCGAAATATTTCGAAAAGCCGTTGACGATGAGGGCGTCGTCGGAAAATTCCAGCGCCGAGTGATCCGGTTCGCCGTAGCTGAGGCCGTGATAGATCTCGTCCGAGACGAGGAGAGCATCCAGCCCGGCCAGCTCCCGGATCTCCTCTTCCGCGAGGCGGAACCCGGTGGGATTCGCGGGGGAATTGATAAGAATAGCGCGGGTTTTCGCGGCGATCCGCTCCCGGACGGCATCCACCCGGAGGGAGAATCCCTCGTCGGCGCCGGCGGGCACGAGGATCGGCCGCCCCCCGGCGGCTTGGATGAAGCTGGGGTAGCAGGCGTAGTGGGGGTCCGGGATGAGTACCTCATCCCCATCTTCCAGAAGCATGGTGAACAGCATGAGCATGGCGGGGCTCGTCCCGCCCGTCACCGCCACCCTCGAAGGGGAAACGGAAACGCCGTACCGATCCGCGTAGTGGCGCGCGATGGCTTCGCGCAGGTCCGGGATGCCGAGGGCGCCTGTGTAGTGGGTGTCGCCTTCCGCGAGGGCGCGGCTCGCCGCCCGGACGATTACATCGGGGGTGTCGAAATCGGGCTCTCCGATTTCGAGGTGAATCACCTCTCTTCCGGCGGCCTCGAGTTGGTGGGCCCTGTGGAGAATGTCCATCACGAGAAACGGTTTGATTCCGCCGATTCGCGCGGGGGGTGCGTATTTCATGAAAATGGCTGGCTCCATTCGGGGGATCGGTTGTTTTTCGTCCGGATGCCGGGTTGCCCTTTCCCCTCTAAGATGTTAACTTGCAAAACCTTCTGGGAAGTTGGGTCCTTATTATCACAAAGGTCGCATTCATATCCGGGTACCGGAGCGTGCTCCCCGAAACAGGAGAGAGGGCTTACTTTGACGAAAATCGATATCATCAATCTGGTGGCGGAGGATACCGGACTCAGCAAGGTCAAGGCCGAAGAGGCCGTGGAGACCATCATCGAAACCATCAAGGCGACTTTGGGAATGGGCAATCCCGTCATCCTGAGAAGATTCGGCTCCTTCCAGGTCCGCGCGAAGAACGCCCGCGTGGGGCGGAATCCCAAAACGGGCCAGGAAGCTCCGATCAGCGCCCGCAAGGTGGTGCGGTTCAAGTCCGGAAAGCATTTTAAGGAGGCGGTCAACGGCGCGCCTGTCCAGTTTCTCTGAAAAATAAGCTCCATTTCTTCCTTGTTTTTCTGCAAAATTTTCTCTCTAGCCTTAGCAAACTGTCTCCATCCCCGCCGTCAGGCGATCAGCATCGCGTCCCCGTAGCTGTAGAAACGGTATCCCTCCTCCCGGGCGGCCCGGTAGGCGGCGCGCGTTTGCTCCATGCCGGCGTACGCCGAGACCAGCATCAAAAGGGTCGAGCGCGGCAGGTGAAAATTCGTCAGGAGCATGTCCACGGCGAGAAATTCATGGCCCGGGAAAATGAACAGGCGGGCTTCCCCGGCCCCCTTCCGGAGCGGACCCCCTCCGCCGCCCTTCCCCGCTTTCCGCGCGGCATCCTCGAGGGCGCGGACCACGGTCGTTCCCACCGCGAGAATCCTGCCGCCGCGCTGCCTCACCTCATCGATCCGCCGGATTGTCTCTTCCGGAATCTCATACATCTCGGAATCCATGGTGTGGTCTTCAACTTGCTTCGCTTCGACCGGGCGGAACGTTCCGGGCCCCACGTGAAGGGTGAGGGCGGCGATGCCGACGCCCCGCTTTTCGAGCTCCTCCAGAATGCGCCCGCTCAGATGGAGGCCCGCCGTCGGGGCGGCGACCGCGCCGGGCGCCCGGGCATAGACAGTCTGGTAGCGCTCCGCGTCGATGGGCTCGGCGCGGCGGCCGAGGTAGGTAGGGATCGGCATCTCGCCCGCCTCTTCCAGCCAGCGGAGGGTTTCCGCCGGGTCCCCGTCGGAGATGCGCACCCGCCGCTCCCTGCCTGCGGGGCCGAGCGCCGCTTCTCTTCCCCCGGGCAGGAGGATTTTCTCCCCCTCCGCCAGAGGCCGGTTGGCGGAAACCATGGCGGTGAAGTCACCGCCCCTCTCTTGGCGGAGAAAGAGAAGCTCCACCCTCCCGCCGCTTGGCCGCCTCCCGAACAGCCGCCACGGCCGGACTTTGGTGTCATTCAGGACGAGCAGGTCGCCGGGGTGAAGGAGGCGCGGAAGGTCCGTGATTTTCCGGTGTTCGATGGAGCCGCTTTCCCGGGACAGGTGCAGGAGGCGGGAATCCTCCCGGGAGGGGGCGGGGTATTTCGCCACAAATTCCCCGGGCAGGTCGTAGTCGAAGTTCTTCAGGTCCATGAAGCTTTCCCGGTGCCCCGGCGGCAGGGGCCGCCGCAATCCTACAGGGAGGAAATTTTGGAATCGGCGGGCGGGGACGCGGGCGCCTCCCCGCCCTCCGGCCGGGTGAGGATCTTCCATTCAAGCTGGCTCAAGGCGCCCCGCAGCATCTTGACCTCCCGCTCGCTCGGCTGCGCCCGGTCGAGAAAGTGCCGGAAGATGCGGATCACCCTTTCGGGATTGTGGTGGGGAAAATACCCGATGGCGTCGAGGGTGGAGCGAAGGTGATCCAGGACGTCCTCTACGTTTCCGCGAAAGGGGACCTCCGCGCGTTGGGGGTTGCCGGCCAGCCTCGCCAGCGGACCCGCGTCCGCTTTCCACACCATGAAGATTTCCCAGAGCACGATGAGGGCGGCCTGGGAAATGTTGAACGATTCGGCGCCGGGCAGGGCCGGGATCCAGAGCCGCTCCTGGCAGAGGTCCACCTCGCCGGTCCGAAGCCCCTTGTCTTCGGGGCCGAAGATGAGGGCAAGGCGGGTTTCCGCCGCCCGGCGGAGAAGGAGGGGGGCGCCCGCCCGGGGCTCTATGGCCGGCTGCCGGTTCCGGCCGTGGCGGCAGGAGGCCGCGGCCAGCCACCCGCAGTCGGCCGTCGCATCGCGGAGGGTGGCGAAATGCTCCGCCCCCGCCAGAATGTCCTGGGCGCCCATGGCCATGGACCTGGCCTCGAGGCTTTTCACGTCACAGTGCGGGGATACGAGGCGAAGCCGGCGCACTCCGAAATGGCCCATGGTGCGGGATATGGAGCCCACGTTCCGGGCGCCCTTGGGCCGCACGAGGACCACGACAAATTCGCCAGCGCTTTGAAGGGATGCCGGGAGTTTCATCCCGGCGAGGTTACCATGGCCCTTGAGGCGGGCCAACATCGGGCAAGGGCGCACAGCCCGGGATGATTGGGACAGCCGGATCTCCTCCTGAGGCAGAGCGCCCTTATAGGGCTGTCCCGGGAGGAGCGCCGTCAATCTTTCCAGGAACCGGCGAGGTGAGCGTAACCCCCGTGGGCCGTGTCTTCTTCGTAGTTGGCATGTTCGTCGACTAGGAGGGATTGGAGACTATAGGCATCGAGATTTTTTATGGACTCCTTGGCGATATAGACGCCCAGCTTTCCGTTCGGTCCTGCCCAATCGTTGGCTAGTGGCGATTCATCTTTATCGTTATTCATGAAAACCATGAAAGAAGCCGTCCATCGATTTAGCCAGGTGACACCCGTGACCGGACCGATTTTTTGTGCCAGTCTCAGAGGGAGAATTATATCACAGTCCGGGGCTGCGGAGTTTCGGAGGCTGGGGCGGGCGCTGAACGAAGCGGAAGCCGAGGGCGCGAGATGGCCGCCAGAGGCCGGGGCGGTCCATTCGTCGGACCGCGCGAGGCCGTCATCACCGAGTCTACGAAAGGGAGGTTGTCATGATGGTGAATGCCAGGGTTTGGTTGTCCGTCCTTCTCATCTCTCTTGCGATGGGGGTAACTGCCGGCTCGGCCAGTGCCGGCCAGGAATGCCCGAAGGGGCTGAAACCGGTAGGCGAATTCCGGCTCTTCTTCGGGCTGGCCGATGCCGCCGGCAAGACCGTTACCGAAGACGAGTGGCAGCGGTTCCTCGCCGATACCATCACTCCGCGCTTCCGGGCGGGGCTGACTGTGCTGGACGGCCGGGGACAGTGGTTAGCGCCGTCGGGCAACCTACAGCGGGAGCCGGTCAAGGTGGTGATCGGCGCGGTGGCGTCTGACGCCAACCAAAGCATGAAACTTGTCGACGAGATTTCCGCCGAGTTCCAGGCCCGGTTCAGGCAGGATGCGGTGTTTCGAATGTGGAATCCGGCCTGTGCCGGGATATCCCAGCGATAGACGCGCTTCCGGAACTATCCTGGCGGCAAGCCTTGATCGGAGCGGGGCGCACAGGTGCCGCCGGGGGGCGCTCCACCGAGAGCAAGCTTGGGGTTTCACCTACGGCGGTGAGAGGACAAACGCCCGAACTCGCGGCCGGTCTTCGTGCATTGCCCGGCGTCGGCCTGGCATGGACGACCCACCTAGCCATGCGCCGATGTTTTCGCCTGGGACGAAACGGATCCTATGATCGTGCCATGGATACCTTGTGCCGCGACTGCGGCCGCCGGGCCGGCAGGTTTTTCATCCGTGTCTTCGCTTGAGCAGTGCCAGACGGTTACGGTCACCCTCCCTCTGATAGCTTGCCTCGTCCATCAACGCGCATACCAGATAGACGCCGAGCCCGCCCACAGGACGGTCGGGGAGAGGAAAGTTGGTATTCGGTGCCGGCGTTTCGGTCAGCGGATCGAACGGCCGACCGTCGTCGATGATCTCAATATCTATTCTGTCCGCCTCGGAGGCGATTTCGATTTCGACCTCGTGGTCGCCATCGCGCTCGTGTCCATGGTTTACGACGTTTACGGCCACCTCCTCAATGACCAGCTTGATCTGAAATTCAAGCCGCGGAGACCATCCCTCTCCCCGTGCGAACTCTTCGATCTCCGTGCGTATTCGCGGAAGCTCATCAAGCGTCGTTTTCATACGCAATGATAATCTGGCGCTCATCTCTCGGCCCTCCACGCCTAAGCGTCCAGCCTATTATATTATGGGCACCTTTGAAAATCCCGTTTGTCGGGCGCCGTCGGTTTAGAGACGGGTTGAGGATTTGTTGACAGCGGGAGGCGGTGTTGTCAAACCGCGGCATCAGTCGTCCAGGGAAGCGAGCGCCTCGGCCTTGGACGGGCGGATCGCGATGATCTTGTCGAAACCGCTTATCTCGAAGATTTCCCGGATCTGATCCGACAGGGAGCAGAGTGCGAACTTCGCGTTCTGGCTGCCGAGGGACTTGGCGATCAAGAGGATAGCGCGAAGGCCGGCGCTGCTGATGTAGGCGAGCTTCTCGAAGTCCACGATCACTGCGCGATCGCTTTCCCCTATTTCGGCTCTAACATCCTCCTCGAACTGGGAAGTATTGGAACCGTCGGCGCCACACGGCCGCCGCGCTTCCTGGATCAGCAGCCGGAAACAAGCGCAAGCCGCGCCGTCATCGGGATCGACATCGTCGACCAAGGGGCCAACCCGGCTTCGCAATCCATAGGCCAAGGCATACCATAGCCAAGGGGAGGATTGGATTCGTCGTGTCGGTGAATTCAAAAGTATGCGTTACAATCAAGGGAGGTCAGTTCAATGTTGAAGAAATCAGGATTGCTCGTGACGGCCTTAATACTTCTTTGCCTTGCACGGGGTGCCGATGCGGCATGCGGTAAAGTGACGATTGCCGAGATGACATGGGCCTCGGCCTCGGTAACGGCGCATGTTGAGGATATCATACTGGCCAAGGGTTACGGTTGCGAATCGGAGATTGTGCCCGGGAATACGGTTCCCACCGTAACGTCCATGACCGAAAAGGGCGAACCCGACATCGCGCCGGAGATCTGGCTCAATTCCGTGCGCGCGGTGGTCGAGAAAGCCGTCAACGAAGGTCGTCTCAAGATTGCCGGCGAGATTCTGTCGGATGGCGGCGAGGAGGGCTGGTGGGTGCCGGATTACCTGGTCGAGAAAAACCCGGAACTGACCACGCTGCAGGCGGTCATCAAGCGGCCCGATCTGTTTCCAGACAAGGAGGAACCTGGAATGGGCCGGTTCTATGGCTGCCCGTCGGGCTGGGCCTGTCAGATTATCAACAGCAACCTTTACAAGGCCTATGGCCTGAAGGAGGCCGGATTTGCCCTGTTCGACCCCGGGTCTGGCGAGGGGCTGGCGGGCGCGATCGCCGGTGCTTATGAGCGCGGCCAGGCGATCTTCGTCTATTACTGGGCGCCGACGGAGTTGCTCGCCAAGTACCCAATGGTCAAGCTGGGCGGGATGACGCACGATCCCGAGACTTGGGCGTGCACGGTCGATAAGGACTGTGCCGACCCGAAGCCGAACATGTACCCGAAATCGGAGGTCTTTACGGTGGTCACCGCCAACTTTGCGGACTCGGCGCCTGAAGCATACGAGTTCGTCACTCGCGTCTCCTGGTCGAACTCCTTCCTGACCGGGCTGCTGTCCTGGAAGGACAAAAACCAGGCAACCCCGCGGGAGACCGCCGAGTATTTTCTCAAGAACCACGAGGCGGTCTGGCGCGCGTGGGTGCCCGCGGATGTCGCCACGAAAGTGAAAGCAGGTCTCTGAGCCAGTCTGAGGATCGACGCAGAAATACGACGGCCCGCGCCAACCTGCTGCTCTCGGACTCTCCCCGCCTCCGGCACCTGCGAGGGTGCCGGAGGCGGGGAGAGTCCGAGATTCGTGCAAGCTGAGTTCTCCCGGGGGAGTCTGAATCATGATCGACTGGATTGTGAAATTCCCGACCCTTGACGAGGGTACGCTGCGCGCCCTTAAGAAATCGTTCGACGCGGGATACCGCGAGTTCTCGAGACATTACGGCGATCCGATCGAGGGCTTTTTCGACCCGCTGCTCTACCTCCTGGTCTGGTTCGAGCGGCTTCTGCTCAGCGCGCCCTGGTGGCTCGTGATCGTGGCGATCGCCGGGTTGTGTTATGGGGCGGGCCGCAGCGTAAGGCTGGCGATCAGCGTCGCCATCCTGTTCTTCGTCATCGGCTATCTCGGCATGTGGGACGACACGATGCGGACGCTGGCGATCATCTTCATTGCCACGCTCCTTTCCGTCGCCATCGGCATCCCGCTCGGGATCGCCATGTCACGCTCGGACCGGACGCAGGCGATCATGACGCCGATCCTCGACATCATGCAGACGATGCCGATCTTCGTCTATCTGATCCCGGTGGTCATGCTGTTCGGCCTGGGCAAAATACCGGGGCTGATCGCGGTGGTGATCTACGCCGTGCCGCCAGTCATCCGGCTCACCAATCTCGGCATTCGACTGGTCGACAAGGAAGTGCTGGAAGCCGCCGACGCGTTCGGCGCTGACGCCTGGCGGCGGCTCTTCGGCGTGCAATTGCCGCTCGCGCTTCCCAACATCATGGCCGGCGTCAATCAGACCATCATGATGGCGCTGTCGATGGTGGTGATCGCATCCATGATAGGCGTCAAGGGCCTCGGTCAGCCGGTGCTCCAGGCGGTGACCAACCAGTACTTTGCACTCGGTCTGTTCAACGGCGCGGCCGTTGTCGGGTTGGCGATCGTGTTCGACAGAGTCACTCAAAGCTACGGCCGGCGTATACAGGCCTCGCGACAAGCTTGAACATGACAAGCAACGCTGGGATCGAAATCTGTGGGCTTTACAAGGTCTTCGGTGCCGATCCTGCAAACGTCATGTCGCTCGTCCACGACGGTGTAACCAAGAAGGATCTGCTTGAAATCCATGGCCACGTGCTGGGCCTGCGCGATATCAATATGAGCATCGCACCGCACATAGTCCAGGTGATCATGGGTCTCAGCGGGTCAGGAAAATCGACACTCATCCGTCACATCAACCGTCTGATTGATCCAACCGAAGGTGAAGTTCGCATCGGCGGCGAGGATGTGCTCACGCTCGACCGCGTGGCCCTCCAGTACCTCCGTCGCCACAGAGCTAGCATGGTATTTCAGCGTTTTGCGCTGTTTCCCCACCGAACCGTGATTGAAAACGTCGGCTATGGTTTGGCGATGCAGGGAATTAAGGGCGCAAACCGCGCGGACCGCGCGCGGCAGTGGATCGATCGGGTCGGACTTGCAGGATATGAAGACGCCTATCCGCATCATCTCTCGGGCGGCATGCAGCAGCGCGTCGGGCTTGCCCGCGCACTCGCGACCAATGCCGAGATCCTGCTGATGGATGAACCGTTCAGTGCGCTCGATCCCCTCATCCGGTCCGACATGCAGGTTCTGCTTCTGGACCTGCAGCAGGAATTGAACAAGACCATCGTATTCGTCACCCACGATCTTGAAGAGGCAATCGAGCTCGGCGACCGGATCGCGATCCTGCGCGACGGAGAAATTGTCCAGAACGGCGACTCCCAGGACATTGTCCTGCGGCCGACCGATGCCTATATCTCCGAGTTCATCAAGAACATCAATCGAGGCCGCGTTATTCGCGTCGGTTCGATCATGGAGCCTGTCAAGGCCGACCTCGACGGTCCGGATTGTCCCGTCGCCATGTCGCTGGAGGATGCCTTGCCGTTCGCGAACGCGTCGCCCAACAAGGAAGCCTGGGTCGTGGATGGGGCGGGGGTTGTGGTTGGCGCGATCTCGGTCGACCGACTGCTAAGCGTCTTCTCTGAAAAACCGCCCCCGGGCGCCGAACAGTATCGCGAAACCTGAACCTCCGTTCGTCAACTTGCGGGACAGGCGCGCACGTCATCCCGGGACGTGTCTTGAGAATATCTTGCAAGTTTTCTGTGGCCGCGCGCGGTGCAACCGCATTGTCTCCGGCACGGACCCCGAAACGACGGAACGGCGGGCGCAACCCGCACCGATTGATGCAATGCCGCGCGATCGTCCGCCGGATTCACCGTGTCGAGGATCCGGGCACCGGACGCCATCTAGAGAACATCGCGATCGATCGCGCCGACATCGCCGGCTAGTTCCGGGCCAACCAGGGCCCACGTGTCTCGCGCGCGCCGCGCGGGCGAACACCACACGAGGTCCGGTTCGCGACCCGTTCGATTTTCAGATGTTGCGCCATCCGGGGCGCGGCCCCTCCTGTTTAGAAGTTGATCGAAATCGCTGAGCCTGGGGTCGCCCCAATCAGACTTGGCGTGGCGCAGGAGAAGAAGCGTTTTCACTATCGACCAGGAAATGATCCAATTGTCGGGGAACGTGGCAACAAACTAGCGGGTAGACTCTAACACTTGGTACCCTCGCTTGATGGCGACGATGATTTTGTTGGGGTCGGCGGTCCACGTGAAAGGTCTTGGGTTGTCGTTGGTCTCTGCGGGGAAGCGCTTGATGGCGGCCTGCAACTCGACGATGGAGCGGAAGACGCCGCGCTTCAGGCGTCGTTTGGAGAGCTTTGGCGAAGAAGCCCTCGGTCGCGTTCAGCCATTTCGCGATGGCCTCGGAGACGTCCTCCAATTTAACGGGCTTCGGCAGGTGGTCATCCATTCCGCTTCCAGGCAGCGCTCCCTGTCTTCCGCGAGCGCGGTCATGGCGATGATCGGAACATGGAGCCCACTATTCTTTTCGCTCTCGCGGATGGCCTTCGTCGCCTCAAAGCCGTCCAGCTCGGGCATCTGGCAGTCCATCAGGATCAGGTCATAGGGCACTTGGGATACGGCCCTGACGGCTTCGAGACCGTTGCTCGCCACGTCCGCCCGGAAATCCAGCTTTTTGAGCATGTGAACGGCGACTTTTTGATTCACCGGATTGTCCTTGGCCACCAGAATGCGGACCGGGCGCAGGAACTTGGCGTTCTCCCCGCGCCGGGCGAAGGAGGTGCCGCCGCGGCTTTTTCCCGGGACGGGTGGAGAAATCTTCTGCCGGGCAATTTCGTATGCCGGCTCGAAGAGGGCCGTGAACCAAAAGGTGTTCCCCTCGCCCGGTAGGCTCTCCACGCCGATTTTTCCCTTCATCATCGCTGTGAGTTTCTTGCAGATGGCCAGGCCCAGTCCCGTGCCGCCGTACTTCCGGGTGGTCGAGCCGTCTGCCTGGGAGAAGGCGTCGAACAGGTAGGCCTGGGCTTCGGCGGGGATGCCCAAGCCCGTGTCGGTTACCTCAAAACGCACGCAAACCGAATCCTCGTCTTTCCCTTCTGGCATTACGCTGACGGTGATCCCTCCGCTTTCCGTAAATTTGATGGCGTTGCTCATCAGGTTGATTAGAATTTGGCGAAGCCGGCTCGGATCCCCCCGGAGATAGGCGGGCACCTTCCGGTGGATGTGGCTTTTGAGGGTTATGTTCTTGCGGCGGGCCTCCCGGGCGAAAAGCTTGACCGTCTCATCAATTGTCTGTTGCAGCGCAAAGTCGATAATTTCGAAGTCGAGCCGGCCCGCCTCTATCTTGGAGAAGTCCAGGATGTCGTTGATGACGGTGAGAAGCGAATCCCCCGAGAACCGGATCGTATCGACGAATGAGCGCTGCTCGGGATTGAGGTCGGTATCCAGCAGGAGACTCGTCATCCCGATCACCCCGTTCATGGGGGTGCGGATCTCGTGGCTCATGTTTGCCAGAAACTCGCTTTTCAGCCGGGCGGTCTCGAGCGCCTTGTCGCGCGCCTCGCTCAGCTTCCGCTCCCATTCCTTGCGCTCGGTGAGCTCCCTGATAATGGCGGTTAACGCGATGATTTCCCCCTCATTTCCCCGGATGGGTGACAGGGCGATGCTCACGGGAACGCGCGTGCCGTCATTCCGCAGCCGAATGGTTTCGAAACGGACGGCGTGTTCCGTCTGATGCGCCTCGGCCATTACACGCATCAATTGTTCCAGCTGGTCGTCCGGAACGATCATCTCGATGCTCTCCCCCGATGCTTCGCACTCGGAATGTCCGAAAAGTTTTTCGGCGGCGGCGTTCCAAAGGATGATATCTCTCTCGATATTCACAGCGATGAAGGCGTCGGCGCTGTCCCTCACCAGGTTTGAGAGGAACTTCCGGCTGCGGCTCTCCTCTTCGTGGAGCCGGGCCTTATCGATGGAAATGGCCGCTTGAGAGCCGAGGGCGTTCAGGAGCCCCGCGTCCTCAAGTTGGAAATAATCTCTTTGGCGGGAAGTACAATGGAGAACGCCGATGAGCCGGCCGGAATGATGTAGGGGTTGGGTGATGCTGGAGTGGATCCCCTCTCTTTTCGCCCATTCTTTCGCCAGCCAGTCCGGTTCGTTCTGAACGTCCCCTATGATTAACGGAACGCCGAGTTGCATCGCCTTTCCGGTTACGCCTTGGCCGGGCTCCAAGACATCAAATGGAGGCGGCTGTACATAGCCGAATGTCGATTTGTGGTGCAAATTACCCGTTTCCTCATCCAGCAGGTAGAGCCGCGAAAAATCCGCGTAGAGCAGTTCGGTTGAAGCTTGGACGATATGGTTAAGTATCTGGGGCAGGCTGAGGTTTTTGGCGATTTGCCGGTTGAGTTTTTGAAGCGTGGATATGCGCAAATTGCGCTCCGAAGCCCGTTGGCTTTGCCGGATGATATCGTCGCGTGCGCGCTGCAGCTTTTTATCCGTCTTGTCCAGGATGAAAAAGAAAAACCCGATGAGTCCGCCGCCGAGAAGGATGGAAAACAGTACGGATAACTTGATCGACGTGCCAGCGGGTCGCAATTGATCCGTCACGTCAACGAGAACCACCAAGCCGCCGAGGTGCTTTCCCCCCGCATCCTTGATGGGCATGGTCCCGGCGCGGTAGTTCATCTTCCCGATGTCCATCGTGAAGAAGTCTTTTCCGTTTGGGTTTTCGGTGAGGAGGGGACCGAGGGCGGCGGCCGCCGGGAGGGTGGTCCGGCTTACGATTACCGCACCGGGAAAGCGGTCCCACTCGCCCTCCCGGCCGAGCCGCCGCATGCCCGCCTCCCAGGCCTGGCGGTCGAGCAGATTTTTGAAGACATATATGAAGAGGTTCGATCCAAGAATGTTGCGCAGCCTTTCGACAATGTGATCGATTTCGATTCCCAATTCGATGAATTCGGTCACTTTGCCGTCGATTCGCCAGGGATGAACCGACCGGAGGGTGAGGGTGTCCTGCCTGCCGAGCTCGATCCCGGCAAAGGGTTGTTCATATTCCTGGGCGATTTGCAGCGACGACCGGTTTATGATCCCTCCCGCCTTTTGGGGATTGTGGACCCGGAGGAAGTTCACCCCGTTATTTTCGTGAAAATAAAAGTGGGTGACGTTATGCTTGGCCCGCAGGTCCGCCGCGTAATTGGAGGCTCGCTTCAAAAGGGCCTGGCGGTCCCTCTTCTGCCAAGCCGATTGGAGTTGTTCATTTTCAGAAATCGCATCGACGGCGGCGGTCATGATTTGGGCTTCCGTGCTCAACTGCCAATCGAAGGTTTGATAAACGGACTGCAATCGGCTGGCGAGGTCATCTTTTATTTTCTGGTTCCAGGAAATGTCGACAATCGCGATGTACGTGATGAGAAGCGTGGTGAGCACAACCGAGAGGGGAAGAAGAATGGCAGTTTTGATGCTTTCGTTTTTTTCTTCTTTGGAAGCTTTTTGGGGGGAGGGGCGATCGGCTCGTTTCTGGCCGGAGGGGGGAGGGGGCGCATTCGCTCCGTTGGCGGCGGGAGGCGTATCATCCTGCTTGCGATGGGCATAAGTGCTTTCGGGTACTTTTTGGACCCTCATGCCCTGGACCTCATTACCCATTGGGATTCCTTTGCCGATTCCTTGATGAGGGGGCCGATCTAAGTAGCGGAGCGTTCTAGTTGTAATTATATAATATATATCAATAAATAAAACAAGAATAATTATTTGTGCAATATGAACGAATTGCAATCCCTCGCGTTTTTCTGGCGGCTCTTGTCGGCGCGGGAGCTGGGGAACCAAATAAAAGCTTTATTTTTCGTTTGTTAGGAGCGGAGTGGGGACAGACGGGTTTCTCACGGAGGATTTCCGACGGAAATTGGAGGGAATCCTCCCTCGGCCCGGATGGGGGGCTGGCAGGGAACCATGGAGGGGGCGAATTGCATAACCGGGACCCTTCGGCCGCAAGGGAATATCACGAGATAACGAAGCACTCCCCCAGGAGCGTCCGGGAGGGCTCCCATTTTCTTGACTGGGACAATCAGCCCTTGCCCTACAAGGTCTATACCGGCCTCGACCCCGTTTCCCTCCCACCGGCGCCGCCGCTTCCTCCGGTTCCTTGTATGGAGGCGCTGACGGGGGAGGGGGCGGCCCCGCCGCAGGGGTCGGCCCCGCCGCGCGGGGCGGCCATATCGCTCGAGGTGGTGGCCCGGCTCTTTTTCCTATGCGCCGGGGTCACGAAAAAGGTCGAGCGGGGCGGAGGGACCCATTATTTCCGGGCGGCGGCGTGCACGGGGGCGCTCTACCACATCGAGGTCTACCTCGTCTGCGGGAATCTGTCCGGCGAAGGAGGGGCCGGACTTCCCGCCGGCGTGTACCACCTTGCCGCCCACGACCACGCGGCGCGGACGCTGCGCGAGGGGGATTGCCGCTCCTCCCTCGCGGAGGCTTGCGGCGCGGAAAAATGCCCGCCGGCTGCTTTCGTCTTCACGAGCACGTATTGGCGAAACGCGTGGAAGTATCGTGGCAGGGCCTACCGGCATTGCTTCTGGGACAGCGGAACCATGCTGGCAAACCTGTTCGCGGCGGCCTATGCCTATGGTGTGGCGGCGCGGCTCGACTTGGGTTTCGCCGATGCGCCCTTGAACCATTTGCTCGGCCTCGATTCCCGGGAAGAAGCCGCCCTTGGCCTTGTGGTGCTCGGGGAGGAGGAAGAACCCCCGCCGCCTCCGATGAACGTTCCGTCCCTTTCGTACGAGACCGCGCCGCTTTCGGCCAAAAAAGTGGAATACCCGGAAATCTACCGGATCCATTCGGCCTCGTCCTTGGCGGACGGCCGGGAGGCCTCCGCCTGGCGCGCGGCCGGGAAAACTCCCTTTCAGCGGGGATCGGCGGAACCTCGGATGCGGGAAGAAACGGGGGGATTTTATCCGCTTCGAACAGACGAAGGGGATCTCTCAAAAGACACGGTGGATGAAGTTATCCTTCGGAGGGGGTCGGCGCGCCGCTTCGCCCGGAGGGCCATCCGGTTCGGGGAGCTCTCGGCCGCGCTCCGCGCGGCGGCGCGGCCCGTTCCCTCCGATTTTCTCGCCGGAGGCGGCTCTCTGTGCGAGCTTTTTCTTATCGCGCTCGCCGTGGAAGGTCTTCCTCCGGGCGTCTATATGTTTGAGCGGGGGCGCGATGGTCTTGTCCAGTTGCGCGAGGGGACCTTCCGGCGCGAGGCGGGCTTCCTGGGGCTGGAGCAGGAGTTGAGCGCCGACGCGGCGGTGAGTGTGTATTTTTTGGCGGACCTGGGAAACGTCCTTGATCGGTTCGGAAACCGGGGGTACCGGGCCGCCCAGATCGAAGCGGCCATCCGGGGGGGAAGACTTTACCTCGCCGCCTACGCGCTGGGTTTCGGCGCCACGGGCTTGACCTTCTACGACGATGAGGCGGCGACCTTCTTCGGGCCGGAGGCGGCGGGAATGGATGTAATGTTCTTGACGCTCCTGGGCCGGCGCCACCGGGCCGTCTAGGAGGCGCGGCCTCGCGGCGCCCCTATCGGGGGGAGGATTGGAATGCCCGCCGGGGGGTTTTCTTTTTGTCCGCGGCGAGCTCCACCGCGGCCGCGACGGCGGAGGGCCGGAAGGAATCCATGCAGAAATTGTGGCCTCTGTGGCACCGGTATTTTGTGAAATACAGTTGGCAGGGGCTGCAATCCAGAGAGGCGTAGAGGGAGATCAGCGAGCTGCCCCGGGGGCCGGAGCGGGCGGGGAGGGTGGGGCCGAAGATCGCAACCACCGGCGTGCCCACCGCCGCGGCCATGTGCATGAGGCCGCTGTCGTTTCCCAGGAAAGCGTCCGCCTTTTCCAGCAACCCGATTACCGTTTCGAGTGAAACCGGGGGCCACAGCAGCACCGGCGATGTGCGGCAGGTTCGGCGGATCTTTTCGATGATTTTCTTCTCGCCGGGACCGCCGTTCACCAGGGCCCGCCAGCCCCGGTCCTGCAGGAGATCGATCGTTTCGGAAAAGCCGGACTCGGACCACTGCCGGGGGGGCCATTTGGCCCCCGGGTGGACCACCACCAAGGGGCCGTCGCCGGAGCCGATGCCCGCCTCGTCCAGCACGCGCTCTGCGTCCCGGACCATCTCCGGCGTCTTGCCAACCTCCCAGCCGCCCCCGTCGATTTCCGCCCGGAGGGCGGAGGCGAGGACGTTCATCTGATCGGCGACGTGATCTTTTTCGTTCGCTTCGAATTCGTGCGTGTAAAAATGGCCGAAACCTTCGGATTGGAAATAGCCGAGGGAGAGCCGCCTGCGGAAACCCAGCCGCAAGGGGGCGCCGATCAACCATGTTGCGGCGGCGGAATGAAACAGGCTGGTGAAATCCAATATCATGTCATAGCGCCTGCGCCGCAATTTGATCAGCTTATAGGCCCACTGAATCACGCCGCCGAGCGGGCCTTTTCCCCGGAGCAGGAATTGGGCCGGGAGGGTGTCCACCCTGTCGATCCAAAGGAGGGTGCGGGCCAAGGCCGCGGGGCCCGGCTGGACCAGGAGGTGGAGCTCCGCCTGGGGAAATTTTCGGCGAATCGCGCGCAGCGCGGGAGTGGTCATCAGCAAATCCCCGATGGCGTCCAGCCGGATGGCGAGGATGGAATGCACTTCCTCCAGTTTCTCGGGGGAGGGCGAGGCGGTCCGGAATGCCCGGCGGCCGAAAGTGGAAACGGCCCTATGGAGCAGGAAGGGTATGGAGCGCAGTGATTTTGCAAAAGCCCGAAATATTGTCATATGCCGCCGCCGTTCTGATTTCAGACGTTATCGCCCAATCCAAACTTACCTTTTCTTTCGCGATGACGCAAAAAAGGGCGCCGTTTCCTGATGGAGGCCGCCGGAATGCCGGATGGAATAATAGAGATGCTGGGTCAGAGACCCGGGCGTCCGGGGGCGTTTTTGCGGGGGATGAATTCGCCGAATCCCGGATCTTTTTCCAGGAACCCGTTGCGGAGCACGACCTCCCCCCGCACGAGGCTCATCTCGACCCGGCCCTTCAACTCCCAGCCCTCGTAGAGTGAATAATCGGAGTTCGAGTGCAGCTTGTCGGCCCGGATCGTGGTTTTCCCGTTAGGGTCGATGATGACGATGTCGGCGTCCGCTCCGACGCGGAGCGTTCCCTTGCGGGGGTAGAGGCCGAGAATGCGGGCCGGATTTTCACTCGTGAGGCGCACGAGACGCTCCGCCGAGATCCGCCCTGCGGCGACGCCCTCGCTGTAAAGAACGGGAAGGATCGTTTCGGCGCCCGGCGCGCCGAACGGGGCTTGGTTGAAAGGATGTTCGTTTTTCTGCGCCACCGTGTAGGAGGCGTGATCGCTCCCGAGGAGGTCGACGGAGCCATCCTGAACCGCTTTCCAGAGGGCGTTATTGTCCTCGGGCGAGCGGAGGGGGGGCGCGATTTTTGCCAGGCTTCCTCTGTCCGAGACGGCTTGCTCGGTATGGGTCAGGTACTGGGGGCAGCTCTCCACGGCGACGTTTTTTCCCTCGTCCCGGGCGCGCTTGGCCTCGGCGAGCGCTTCGGCGCAGGTGAGATGGACGATGTAAAGGGGGCATTTCGCGAAGTCGGCGAGATGGATGTATCGGGCGACGGCCTCGGCCTCGACCGCGGCGGGGCGCGATTGGCGCAGGAAATCCGCCCCTTCGACGCCCTCGGCCAGGGCCTGGTTTTCCAGGTAGTCGATCACCAGGCCGTTTTCGGCGTGAACGAGCACGATGCCCCCGTGCTTTCCGACGATGTCCAAAGTGGCGAAGCCGTAGTCGTCCGGAACGCAGCGGCCGTACCCCCGCTTCCGGTATCCCGTCATGATCTTGAAAGATGTGACCCCGCTGGCGATGGCGTCCGGGATCTCGGCGAGGTAATCGAAATTTTCAAAGATCCACGCGTGGAGCGAAAAGTCGATGACGCTCGCCGCTTCGCCCTCCTCGCGGAACCGGGCCAGCGCGGCCGTCATCGATTCGCTTTCCTCTCCCGTGGCGAAGACGACGAAGGTGGTCACCCCTCCGTGCGCGGCGGTCCGGGCGAGGTCGCCCAGGGTGTCGATGTGAGCCGAGAAGGCGCGGCAATGAACGTGCGGGTCGATGGCGCCGGGGAGGACGAGCTTTCCCGTGGCGTCGATGGTTTCTCCGGAGGGGGGCGCCTCGCTGGCGTCTCCGATCCAGACGACCCGGCCGCCGCGGATGCCGAGCGCGGCCTCCTGGCGGTCGCTTCCCCCGACGAGGGTGCCGCCGGCGATGAGGCGGTCAAGGGGCTGCCCTCCGTTTTTCCGGGCCATGCATTTTCCTCCCTCGGTGAGCGCCCGATCCGCGGCCACGCCGGACAATCCCGCGGCCTTGCATGGGCGGGCGGCAAGCGGCGGGGACGATATCGAAAACCGCTGCGCCGCCGATTCCTTTGGGCCGCGAATGATCGGTTGGGGAACCGGGTCCCGCGGCGATGGTTTCGGAGGAACCCGTGGAGGGTAGAAAGAATCTCTTGCCCTGTCAACGCGAATGCCGGATCAGTGAAAATGGATTCGAAACAAAATAATGGCTTTAAGAAATTTTCTGGGGAATCGTTTTCATCTCAGGCATTATTGAGGGAAACAATTTTTTTCCTGTTTCTGGTTTTGCCGGGTCTCAATGCGGGAAGCCACCGGATGAATTATCGAAGCGGGAGGGCCGGCCGTTTTTTTGGTTTCAGTATGCCGGCCGGGCGGCTGCGGGGGTTTCCTCTTTTTCCGCCGGTTTGGCGGAAATTTTCTGATCATTCTTATTCGTTTTCTATTTTTCCCAGAATTTCCTGGACGGTTTCCCCCAATACGGCCAGGGTAACGGGTTTCAGGAGAACTTTTTCAACGCCGAGCCGGCGCAGGGTCTCATCCGAGAGGGCCATTGTGTGTGCCGTAATCATCAAGACTTTCATTTCCTTTGAATACTCTTTGCTTCGGACGAACTCAATGAGGGAGGTGCCGCTCATCATCGGCATGAAGTAGTCGGTGATGAGCAAGTCGTAGGGGCAAACGGATTCGGCCTCCCAATTTTCTTCAATTTTCGATTGGGCGGACAAACCATTCGTCGCCGTATCGATGTGTATCAGACCCAAATATTCCAGTCCCTCGCGCAGGAATAGAAGGAAATCCTCGTTGTCTTCCACAACGAGGACGCGGTAGTGGCGCAGTTCGGGAGGGAATTTTGATATTTCCATGAACCTTCCCACGAAATGGAAAAATATCTCGTAGCAGGCGGGCAGCTATCAGGATTTATTTTAACTCTTTCAAATTTTCGGCGATACCAAAGAATGAAAGGCGGGCGAGAAATTTTTGCAGATTTTGGTGCTTTCGGAGAAAAGGAGCTTTTGTTTGCATTGTGAACGGCAGATCAATTATGTCTGAAAAAGCACATCTTCATCCTTTCTCGGAATTGGTTAATTAATATCGTCTTCGCACATTGGGTGGAACACTACAAAAAAATAAATAATCCAATAAATTTTTATTTTCTTTTCAATATGTATTCAGCAGGATTGGGGGTGACTCATTCGAGCTCCCGAACCGTCCGCGAAATGCTCTCGAACGAATCGGCCCACGCGTCCACAAGTCCGGGAAGGGCGCCGGCCCGGGTCCTGTCCCCGTACCCGATCCCGAGACCCGAGGCGCGAAGAAACGGCAGATCGAAAGGGGAGTCACCCACGGCAACCACAGAGCCCAGCGGGCACCCGAGGTTTTCCGCGACCTGCCGCAGGGCGATGTCCTTTCGGCGAAGATCCACCCTGAGGGTTCCATTTCCGGTGAGATTTCCGTCCGCGTCGGACTCCAGCCCGTTGGCCAGATGGTGTTCGATCCCGAGCCGGCGGGCCACCTCTTCCACCAGGATATCGATTCCCGCGCTGACAATTGCCACATGACGGCCTTCCCGCCGCCATTCGGCGATTGCGGAACCGGCCTCCGGGTCGAGGTCGTACCGGAGGAGCACTTGCTTGACTTCCTCGCGGGAGCGTTTCCCCCACAGCGAAATATCACGCCGCATGAATTCCCGGTAATCGAACCGCTCGGACTCGAAGTCGGCGAAGTTGCGCCGGGCCGCTTTCGCGGTCCCGAACGCCTCGTGGAGCGTTCCCCAGGCGCTCGGCTGTCTCACCAGCACACCGTCGAAATCGAGCGCGATGAGCCGAAAGCGGGGGCCCCCGGTCATGCTCATTCGTGCCGGGGATAATGGGCCTTGCCGGGAAGGATTTGGCGTATCCCGCCCTGGGGGCGCGGGGAATCGCCCGCGTAGCGGGGGATCAGATGGATGTGGGCATGAAGGACGCTCTGCCCCGCGGCCTCGCCCACGTTCACGCCCACGTTGTAGCCGCCGGGGTTGAGCTCGCCGTCCAGGGCCTTCCGCTCGTCCACCAACAGCTCCATGCATGCGGCCATCTCCTCCGGGGTGAGGTCGAAGAAGCCCGCGCAGTGCCGGAACGGGATGACTAACGAGTGGCCCGGGCTGACGGGGTAGGTGTCACGCGTGCAGTACGCCAGCGCATTGCGCCGGGTCACATCCCGGGGGGTGCAAAACAGGCACGGGTCGTTTGGATTCTTCATGTTTTTAGACGGCGAAGGGCGTCGCCGGGGCGGGGAAACCTAGCCTGGCTGACGATTCATGCTTTCAACCGGGCGGGGGGACGGCCCGGAGCGGCCCGCTTGGCCCGAGGCCTCCGCGTGCAGCATGGCCACGAACCGGTAGACGATGTGGGCGAACTTCGAATACGGGATATAGACCAGGAGGAAGAAGACGAAAACCAAGTGGATGAAATAAGTCGGGTAGGCCAGCCCGGGCATATCGGCGAGGCGGAGGATCTCGCAAAGGAAGCCGGTGATGGCCGTGAGCAGCAAGATGTCCAGGAAGAGCCAGTCCGAATACGTGTTCTTGCCCGCATTTTCCTTGTCGGCGATGCGGCGGTACATGAAGACGGCGAGTCCCGCGATCAGCGCGGCGCCGCTCACGTTGCCGAGGATTTTCACGGGATGCAAGAGCGGCCACGGCGTCAGGTAGCCGAAGACGATGATCCCAACGCCCACCGAGGCGGTCGTCACCACGAGGCCCATGAAACCCCAGAAGACGGCCAAGTGAGTTTTGTGGAGATGGGACTTGTGCGTCTCCCGCGTCCCCACGGGGGCCTCCTCGCATTCTTTGAATTTTATGTGTTTGAAGATCGTGAGGAGCGTTGGAACGACGAATTTGACTGGGCTCTTGCCGGTCCCTCCCATTTGACCGCATATGGCCTTCCAGTACCGAATGCCCCCCACCACCGCGCCGATCCCGGATAGGGCCGTGGCCGCGACGAAGATTATCTCGATATAGTTGATTGGAAAGAACTTGGAGTAAACGATCCGCCCTTCCGGGAGCGAGGTCAGATTGCCGAGCCAGCCGAGGACCAGGAGAAGGATGATCGCCGGGATGGCGAAGAGGAGCGGAAGGTACTTCGGCTCGTTGAGCGCCCGCCCCATGAACTGGGGGACCGAGTAGTGGGTGATGCTGTAGTCCCGGAGGGCGGCCATGACGTCCGACGGCTTGGCGTCCCGGGGGCAGTAAGCGGAGCAGGTACCGCACTGGTGGCAGAGCCAGATGGAGGAGTTGGCCAGGGCCTTGTCCTTCAGTCCCCATTGGACCCAGATCATCTCCTTCCGGGGGAAGGGGTTGCCCTCGGTGGAGATCGGGCAGACGATCGAGCAGGTCCCGCATTGATAGCAGGCGGTCAGGTCATGGGCGCCGAGGCCCAAGACCTCCCGCTTGAATTTGAGGTCTGGTTTCAACAAGGTTGTTTCCGGCATTACCAAGTACCCCCTCGTTTCGCCACTCGCTAAAAGCCCTTCAGCGGGTTGAGCCCGATTCTCTTCACGGTATCGACCATCTCCTCCAGCATGCCCGGGATCTTGTCGCTGTCCGAGATTTCAACCTCCATCACCTGGACCCGCTCGGCCTCAAGGGCGAGCCGATCCAGGGTCTCCTTGATGTTTTCCATCCGGCTGTCCAGCAGCTCGCTCCCCCTGATGAAATGGCACTGGTAATCTTCTCCGGGCTTGCACCCCATCAGCGCCACCCCGTCGAAGCCCCGGGACACCGCGTCGGCGATCAGGATGGTGTTGACCGAGCCCAGGCATCTCACCGGGATGACCCGTATCGAGGCGGTGTAGTTGAGGCGGTTAATCCCCGCCATGTCCAGGGCGGGATAGGCGTCGTTCTCGCAGGCCAGCACCAGGATTCTGGGCTTGTCCTCGTCGTCCTCGGGGATCTCCACGGACTTGATCATGTTGGAGAGCATGTCCAGGGAGTAGTCGTTGAAGGAGATGATTTGGACGGGGCAGGAGCCCATGCAGATTCCGCAGCGCCGGCACCGGTTGGGGTCGAGCGTGGGGTGTTTGTCGTCATCCACCTCGAGGGCGCCGAACGGGCACTCCTGGGAACACCTCCCGCAGGAGGTGCACCGCTGCATGAAGAAGGAGGGGTAGGAAAGATCCCCCACCCGCGGATGCACCGCCACTCCGGCGGAGGACTTTTCGATGCACTGAATGGCCTTGAGCGCGGCTGCCGTCCCGTCCTGGGCGCTGGCGGCGAGGTCCATGGCCTGGCGGACCGCCCCCGCCGAGTAGATGCCGGTGCGGCGGGTCTCGTAGGGGAAACAGATGAAGTGGGAATCGGCGTAGCCGAATTCTGTCGTGGGAAGGTCCTTGCCCTGCAAGTATTGCAGGTTTAGGGATCCCGAGGCGTCCGGATCCAGGGTGGCCGGAACCATTCCCGCCGAGAGGACCAGCAGGTCCACCTCCGCCTGAATGGTGTCCCCGATGAGGTTGTTGGACACCTCGAGGAGGACGTTGTGTTCGGAGTCCTCGGTGACGTTCTGGATCTCCCCCCGGGAGAACAACACCCCCTCGTCCTCCTGCACCCGCTTGTAAAAATACTCGTACTGCCCCGGCGTCTGCATATCCCTATAGAGGAGGTAGACAATCGAATCCGGGTGCCGCTCGCGGATATACATGGCCTGCTTGAGCGCCACCATGCTGGGCACGTTCCCGCCGTACGGGAGGTGGGCGTCGTCCCCCGGCCCGTCGCACAGGATGAGGGCGGCGCTCCGCACCGGCCGTCCGTCCGAGGGGCGCGTGATCTCGCCCCGCGCGGCCATCTCCTCCAGCGCGATGCTGGTCACCACGTTGGGATACTTTCCGAGCCCGTAGGAGGCGAATTTCGCGGGGTCGGCCTGCGCCCAGCCCGTGGCCAGAACGACGGCTCCCACCGTCATCTGCTCCTCGCCGCCGCCGCGCCTGACCGTCACGCTGAAGCGGCCCGGCTGGCCCGAGATCCCCCCGACCTCCGCCTCCGTGAGCACCCGGACGTTGGGGAGGGATTCGACCTCTTGTATTTTGGCGTGGATATCAACGGGCTCGGGGCCGCCGTAGGGGGGGCGCTTGGGGAACTGCTTGTAGAGGTGGGCGGCGTAGCCCCCCAGCCTCGCGCTCTTCTCGACGAGGACCACGTCGAATCCGGTCTTGGCCGCATCCTCGGCCGCGGCGAGGCCCGCCGCCCCGCCTCCCACCACCAGGATGCTTCGCTCGTTGGCCTCTGTGTAGGGCGTCGGAGTGGTCGCCTTCTGCGCGCGGACGATTCCCATCCGCAAATGGTCTTCGGCCATGCTTTGGGTTTCGGGATGGTTGGCCGGGTGGCTCCACACGACCTGCTCCCGGATGTTTACGCGCTCAACGAACGCATTCTTGAAACCGAAGACGTCCGTATTGACTCGGGGGGAGCATGCGGCGATGACGACCGAATCGACCCCCTCTTGCTCGATGTCGTTCTTGATCTGCTGGACGTCTTCCAGGCAAAAAGCGGGAGAGGTTTTGACGATCGGGATGTTTAGCTCCGCCGAGGCGATATCGGCCAGCTTCTGCGCGTCGAGGCAGGTCCCGATGTCGCAACCGCTGCAAATGTAGACGCCGACCTTTTTGTCCATTTGGCCTACCTCGGCACCGCGGTCTGGATCGTCCGCATCGCCTTCAGGGCGGATGCGGTGGCGTCCTGAACCGATGTGGCGACATCCACGGGTCCCCTCGCGCATCCCGCCGCAAAAATACCGGGCGCCGGCTGGTCCGAGAGAACGAAGTGATCCTTGTCGTAGCCAATGTCGCCGGCGGGCTTCTTCTCGTCCACGCTTGAAACCATCCCCGTCGCAAGGACGACGAGGTCCACGCTTACCCGGAGTTTTTTCATCGAGAGGATGTCCTCGGCCTCGACGATCAGCTCCTTGGCAGCCGGGTCCTCGATGATCTTGGCCACTTTCCCCTTTATGGTCGAAACGTTCGGGTCGCTTTGGACTTTTTGGGAGAAGAATTCATACGTTCCAGGCGTGCGCAGGTCGATGTAGAAAATGTAGGCGCGGGAATCCGGAATCTGCTCCCTGACGTAGGTGGCTTGCTTCAGGGAAGCGAGGCAGCAAATTCCGGAGCAGTACCCGAGGTGGATCTCATCCCGTTGGCCGGCGCATTGGATGAAGGCCACGCTGTTCACCGGCTTTCCGTCGGAGGGGCGGACGATCTTCCCCTTCGTCGGCCCGTTCGGGGCCGCCAGCCGCTCCATCATCACGTTGGTGATGACGTCGGCGTACCTGCCGAATCCCAGGTTATCGATCTGTACGGCGTCGTATGCCTTCCAGCCGGTGGCCATGATGATGGCGCCCGCTTTGAGGGCGAAACTTTTCGGCTTCATGTTCAAATCGATGGCGTCGTACTCGCACGCCTCGACGCACTTGGCGCATTCAGTGAGCGTGCAGACCGAATCGTCGATGACGTACTTCATGGGGAAGGACATCTCATGGGGGAGGTAAATGGCCTTGGTCGTGTCCATGCCGAAGTTGAAGGCGTTGGGCCGATCGACCGGACAGACGGGCACGCAGGCGTTGCACCCAGTGCACCGGTCGTTGACGTAGCGGGAATGCTGCACAATCGTGACATCGAAATTCCCGGGCCCCCCCGAAATGCTCTCGACCTCGGCCAGGGTGGCGAACCGGATCTGGGGATTATTCTTCATTCTTTGGAAGTTGATCTCGAGGCCGCAGTAAGGGGGGCAAAGCTTGGGGAAATATCGGTTGAGCTGGGCCACCCTTCCGCCCAGATAAGGCTCTTTCTCGACGAGAAAGACTTCATATCCGGCTTCCGCCGCCTCTACGGCGGCGGTGATCCCGGCGATCCCGCCGCCGACGACGAGTATGGTTCGGTATACCGAAGGCGCAGCGGCCGCCGGAGACTCTTGGTTCACGATTCCAGACCTCGCAAAGTTCCGGGCGCGGGTTTTGTCACGAGACGAGGTTGATGCAGGGCCTTTTCGACATCGTCCACTCGTCGCTCGCGGCGTCGTAGCGCGAATTGGTGAAGCATCTCCAGTTTTCCTCGTCGAGCTTGGGGAAATCGCCGCGGTAGTAGAACCCGGGCCAGCGCGTTTCCTCCCGGAACAGGATGTGCCGCATGTGCGTCTCGGCGCACCAGATCCGGTCCCGCACCTCCCAGCACCGCAGCAGATCGTGCAGATCCCGGGCGGCCAGCTTCTGCATGTCTTCCTTCATGAGGCCAAGCAGCTCGAGCCCCCGCTTGAGGGTCGGCCCGTTTGTTAGGTAATACGCGCCCTGCCCGGCGCAGTACTCGTCCATGATCTTCTGGAGGCGGAGGAGGGCTTGCTTGGGGAACACGTAGTTGGGGTTAACGTCCGGCTTGGTCGAGGACGTCTGTCCCTTCTCGAAGACTTCAAGGGGTTGCAGCAGATCCCGTTTGATCGACTCCACCCGATCCGAATCTATGTTCGGCTCGTCGGGGTTGTCCTGGGCGTAGGCCACGGCCGCCTTCCCCGCCAATCGCCCCTCCGCGTGAGACCCGCTCGAGAATTTGTGCGCGGAACCGCTCACGCCGTCGCCGGCCGAGAAGAGGCCGTTGACGGTCGTCATCCGGTTGTACCCCCAGAAGTACTCGCTGGGCGCGATGTCCTCCGGGCCGCTCACCCATGCCCCTGTCGCCGAGGCGTGGGAGCCCATCAGATACGGCTCGGTGAGCACGACCTCGGACGGCGTCTTTGCCGGGTCGATGTTCTCCGACGCCCAGAGAAGGGCCTGGGACATGGTCATGTCGAGGAAGTCTTCCCAGGCCTCGCTCTCGATCTCCCGGATCTTCTTGGGATCATTCTGAACGTCGGCGAACATTTTCTGCATCGCCTCGTCCGTCCGCAGATAGTGGGGCCCCCGCCCCGCCAGGTAGTCCTGGATCATTTGGTGGTTCCGGAGCGGCGTCGGGGTCGGCTTTCCGGCGCCGTAGGGAAGCCATTCCTTGAGCAGGTCCGCCATCTTCTCTTCCACCAGCTCCCCGTAGGCGTTCTTCAATTCCGCCTTCATGTACAGGAACCACATCCCCACCGGGCCGTAGCCGTCCTTGAAGCGTGCAACGACCAGCCGGTGCTCGAACTGGCTCATCTCGGCGCCGGCCGAAATCATCAGATTGTAGGCCGAGCCCGTGTTCCAGGGGGCATACCAAATTCGCCCCAGCCCCTCGCCCACCGAATGCGGGCGAAAGACGCCCGTGGCCCCGCCGGCGGAGGAGATGACCGCTTTCGCCTTGAAGACGTATATCTTTTGGTCGCGCACGCTGAAGCCGACGGCTCCGGCGATCCGCTTCGGATCCTTGGCGTCGTTCAACAGGTGGGACACGAAGATTCGCTCGTAGATATTTTTCTCCCCGATCGCCTTCTTGGCTGCTTCGGCGACGATGGGCTTGTAGGACTCGCCGTGGATCATGACCTGCCAGCGGCCCTCCCGCACGTAGCGCCCATCCTCATTCTTCCAGAACGGCAACCCCCACTCCTCGAACAAGTGTACCGAGGAGTCGACGTTTCGGGCGATATCGTAGACGAGGTCTTCCCGGCAGAGTCCCATCAGATCCTGGCGGACGTACCTCACGAAATCCTCGGGTTGGTTTTCCCCCCACTTCATCCCCATGTAGCAGTTGATGGCCGACAGGCCCATGGCGACTGCGCCGCTCCGCTCGATGGCGCCCTTTTCCACCAGAACCACCCGCAGGCCCTTGGCTTTGGCCCAGTAGGCCGCCTCGTAGGCGGCGCCGCAGCCGGCCATCCCACCGCCGCAGATCAGAACGTCACACTCGACGACTTCGGTTTCGAATTCGGTCATGCCTCGCCTCCAGGGTAAGCCGATGCTTCAACAGTGGATTAGTTCTTCGACAGGGCGGGGAGCTTGTCCACTCCCAGATATTTCTCATCGCCGCACAGACCGGGTGTTTTCGCCTCCTCGGGGTTGGGATCCGCCAGGCCCTGGAAGGGCTCGATCGATCCCCACGGCGTCGTGCGAATCGCATACTTAAAGCGCTTCGTCTGCCCGTCCCGGAACTTCACGGTCCACAGGATCGAGTCGGTCCCGCGGAGCGGGGTGAGGCTCGCCCCCATCGGCATGACGTCCCCGTACCCCCGCATATCGATGGCGGTCTGGGGGCAGGTCTTCACGCAGGCGTAGCACTCCCAGCACAGGTCGGGCTCGATGTTGTAGGCCTTCCCGATGGAGTGATCCAGGTGCATGATGTCCGAGGGGCAGATGTACATGCAGGCGGGCTTGTCCAACGCCTTGCAGCCATCGCACTTGTCCGGGTTCACGTAAGTCGGCATATTTGTGGCTCCTTAAAGATTAACTCTTTTCTTCCGCGTACCTGTGGAGTTTGACCTCCACTTTTTCGTCCAATTTCGAGTAGTAGTCCATCAGGATTTCGAGCACTTCCGGCCGGCTGAAGTGATCGGGAACCTCCTCCTCGCCGGACAGCATCTTTCTCAACAAGGTTCCGCTCAAAAGGATCCGGTCTTCCTTCCCGTGGGGGCAAGTGCTCATCGAGGCGACCCCGTCGCACTTGTAACAGTAGAAGGTCCAGTCAATTCTGAGGGGTTGAAGCTCCAGGGAGCCCGCGGGAATCTCGTCGAAGATGTGGTGGGCATCGAACGGGCCGTAGTATTCCCCGACCCCGGCATGGTCCCGCCCCACGATGAGATGGCTGCAGCCGTAGTTCTGCCGGAACACGGCGTGGAGCAGCGCCTCGCGGGGTCCGCCATAGCGCATCTCGGCGGGATATCCGGCCTGGATGCAGGTGTCTTTGACAAAATAGTTCTCCACCAATGCGTTGACGGCCCGCACCCTTACCTCGGCCGGGATATCTCCGGGCTTGAGCTTCCCCACCAGCTGGTGGATCAATACGCCGTCGCAAATCTCAATGGCGATCTTCGCCAGATATTCATGAGACCGGTGCATGGGATTCCGCAGTTGCAGGGCGGCTACGGTGCTCCATCCCTTTTCCTGAAAAATCTTTCTCGTCTCCGCCGGGCGCAGATAGATGTCCTTGAACATTTCCGGATAATAGCTCTCGCTGAACACCTTCACCGGACCGGCAATATTGACCTCGCCTTGGGCCATAACCTTGGCCACGCCGGGATGTTCCGTGTCCGTGGTCTTAAAGACTTCCTTGCACTCGTGCGCCTTGTCGATCGTGTATTTTTCCTGAACGGTCATACTCCCCATGACTTCGCCGGTCTCGCCGTCGGTCAAGCCGACCTCTTGCCCCTCTTTCAGGGCGCCCGCCTGCGCCTTCGTTGTGGACAGGGTTATGGGTATGGGCCAAAAGACGCCATCGCGCATGGCGCAGGCGCCGCAGACGCCCTTCCAGTCTCTCTCCCCCATGAATCCCTCGAGGGGGGTGAAGGCCCCGATGCCCAGCATGATCAGGTCCGAGGTTTCCCGGGAGGTTATTGTGACCTGCGGCAAAGCCTTTGCCTTTTGCGTCTCTTCTTTGAGCTCGTCCCCGGAAAGCAAGAGGGGCTTCAGCTTTTTTTCTTTGCCATGCGGATTGACCAAGGCCATCTCGGTTCCTCACCGGCCGCGCATTGGTTGGCGGAACAACGATTGGGATAACGGCCCAAAAAATGGCCAAGGACGTCCTGACTCTCAGGATGCGGCCACTTTAGCCAACGGCGGGGACGACCGTCAAATAAATACTTATCCAGTTATACATAAAGAATCGTTTATGTCTCAACCGCCGGATTTGCGGCTTTTTTTCCCCCCGCCCCGGGACGGGTTCAGGTGCTGCTCGGCGTAGGTGTGGACAAACTCGCGAAACCGCTGGGCCACGGGGGAGAAATACTTCTGCTTGCGGTAGATGAGTTCCATGTTCCGCACGAGGGTGAGCCCATTCACGGGAACGACCCGAAGGGTGTCCAAGGTGGAATCCGGCTCGACCGAATGCCCGGAAACGAAGCCGAACCCCAGGTTGGCCTCCACGGCCTTCTTCACCGCCTCGGTGCCGGACAGCTGCATCGCTATCCGCGGCTTGACCCCCGCCTCCCGGAGCTTTCGCTCCACAAACTGCCGGGTCCGGGAGCCCGGCTGGGGAAGAATGCAGGGCTGGTTGTCCAATTCCTTGAGGGAAACTTTCGCGAGCCGGGCGAAGCGGTGCGACGGTGAGACGATAAGCGCCAGATGGTCGAGGCAGACCGGTTCCACTCCGAACCGGCGATCCTCGGTGGGACCGCCCACGAAGCCCATGTCCACGATGTTTTGGAGAATCTTTTCATAAATCCACTCCGTGGACTCGATCTGAAAGATAACCTCCGTTTCCGGATAAATTTCCAGGAAGGCCCGCACGATCTGGGGCAGGAGGTACATCCCCCCCGTGGTGTTCGCTCCCAGGATCAGTTTCCCCTTGGTCGCCTGCCGCAACTCGGCGATGGCCCGCTCAGCCTCATCCTTGGCATGGAGGATGGAGACGGCACAGCGGAAGAGGGCCTCGCCCGCCTGGGTCAGGCGGAGCTTGGGCCCTCCCCGTTCCAGCAGGGGAAGGCCCAGATCCTTCTCCAAAGATTTCACTTGAAGGCTGACCGCGGGTTGGGTGAGGTTGAGATCGGAGGCCGCGGCGGTGAAGCTTTCCCGTTGCGCCACCGCGTAGAAGATCTGAAGTTGATGGAGATTCATTGCCACAACACTATCTTTCCCGGTGCCGGAGTGTCAACGCATTTTGGGGATTGGATGCGCCCGCCCCCAAAGCGGGATCGGGGAATATTCCTTTGTCCTCAGCCGATGTTCAGGAAGGCGCGGTCTACCATTTCTTCCAGGGGCGTCAGGGAAAAGGGCAGGGATGTCCTGGCGGGGAACGGGTTTCCAAGGTGCTCGGTGAAGAGGATTTCGAAGGTCGTCCTGTTGAAGGTTCTCGCGGAAAAGAGAGAGCCGGCGAGCCAGGCCGCGAGCCAGACGGCGGACTTGGGAAGGGGTATGATTTTGGGCTTTCGGTCCGAGCGGTCCGCAACCCGCCGGATCAGCTCGGCGAGGGATATCGTTTCCGGCCCCAAGAGGTCGAATTTCAGCAGAGAATCGGGGGGGGTGGAGACGGCCCATTCGATGGCCGAGAGCACATCGGCTTGAAAAATGGGCTGATGCCGCGTCGTTCCCCCGCCCGCGAGCAGGGGGAAGGACTTCGTCGCCAGGCGGAGAATCGCTTGGGTTGTCGCGGTTCCCCGTCCAAGGACCATGGGGGCCCGAAAGATGACGCCACAGAGCCCGGAGGATTGGATGGCTTTTTCCGCGAGCCCTTTTGAGCGCAAGTAGAGATTTTTCGCGGAAGGGTCCGCGCCCGGATAGCTCAGATAAACGATATTGCCCACCTCGACGTTTTGGGCCGCCTCCACGACGGATTCGGTTAATCGTGCGTTGGCTTCCAGGAGGGTTTCCCCCGGCCGGGGAATCAGCGCGCCCGCCAAATGGATGATGCAGTCGGCGTCTTCCATCGCGGTACAAAGGGAGGCGGAATCGCTGTAGTCGACCTCGATGATTTCCGCCATCGTGGAGCGTAGGTTGTCCGCCCGATCCAGGCGGCGCACGAGCCCCCGCAACCGGGTCGGCACGATTTGGTCGGCCCTTCCGAACCGTTCGACCAGACTTTTTCCGATTGCGCTGTTGGCGCCTGTGATGACGATATCGATGGCGAAGCTCCTGGCGTTCCCTATGGGTTGTAAAGGCAACGCGATTTTCCGGAAATTCCCCGACGCCTCGAAACCCGAAGAGAAACGCGCCGGGACCGCCGCCGGAAATGGCGGATTGAATCCTTTTGGGGGAAAGGAAATCTTCCCCGTGCGCGAACGCGCAAATCACATTAAGCCAGCTGCCGCGCAGTGGACGCAATTTTGAGAGGAAATGCATTATTCCATAACATGAAGTTTCGGCCCACTATACCACCGAACAAACTTTTTTATAAAATCGGGTCAAAAGCCGCCGGCGGGAGAGCGTGGCGCCGCCGAAGAAACAGGGGCCTTTCTTGACACCCACCGAGGAAGCCGGAAGGATATAGGCGGATTTTATTTGGCGCTGCCGGGCCGGGGGAGAATATGGCGGAACCCGCCGCATTTTCCAATGGCTCGAAAGGCAGCCGGCTGAAAGGAGGCGCGAAAATTGGATCTCGACCGGGAAAGCGCCGAGAGGCTGCTTTTTGAGTGGACGAAAAGCAAAAACCTTCGCGCCCATGCCCGGGGGGTCGAGGCATCCCTTCGGGCCTATTCCAAAAAACTCGGAGAAGATGAATCGCTCTGGGGCGTGACAGGGCTGCTCCACGACATGGATTATGAGAAACACCCCACGCAGGAGGAGCACCCCACAGTGGGCGTGAACTTTCTGCGCGAAAAAAATTACCCGGAAGAAATGCTCCAAGCCATACTCGGCCACGCTGAATATCTGGAGGTCCCGAGGGAAACCAAGTTGGCCAAGGCCCTTTTTGCCGTGGATGAGTTGGTCGGCCTGATTACGGCGGTGGCGCTTGTCCGTCCGAATAAAGACGTCCGCGACGTGAAGCCGAAGAGCATTCGGAAAAAATGGAAGGACAAAGCCTTTGCCAAAGGGGTAAACCGGGAGGATATCGAAAAGGGGGCGAAAGAGCTTGAAATTCCGCTCGAAGACCATATCGCCATAGTTTTGGAGGCGATGAAGGAAGTTGCATCGGATATCAGTCTGGATGGTTCCCTGGCGAATTGAAGCGCCCTGGGATTCGGACGGATTTTGTCTTGTTTAATTGACCTTCTTGTGGGCCATCCTGTAAAAGTAGGTGTAATTTGATCAGGGGGAACATTCAGCCGATGGAGATGCCATCCCCGGTTTCGAGGAACCCCGGCGTAGAGAGTTAAAAGGGAGTGGGGAATCTCCGCGGATTGCAAGGCGGAGGCGTTGCTCCCCTGAGGCTGACAATGAACCGTCGATGTGGGAATATTGAAGGGCGATGAATCAAGATCCTTTGACTGGCTCTTCCAAAAAGCAGGTTGAAGAGAAAGACACCGTCGCCATCCGATTTGCGGGTGACTCGGGCGACGGCATGCAGCTTACGGGCGACCGCTTCACCACGGCCGCCGCCATCGCGGGCAATGACCTCAGCACATTCCCTGATTTTCCTGCCGAAATCCGCGCACCCGCAGGCACGCTCGCCGGTGTGAGCGGATTCCAAGTCAATTTCAGCAGCAAGGAAATTCACACCCCCGGAGACGCGCCGGATGTCCTTGTGGCGATGAATCCGGCGGCCCTCAAGGCAAACGTCGGCGATCTAAAAAAAAGCGGCGTCATCATCGTCAACATCGACAACTTCGAAAAGAAGAACCTGAACAAGGCGGGATACGAATCAAACCCGCTTGAGGATCCGGACTTTTTGAATTCCTATCAAGTGCATCAGATCAAGTTGAATGAGCTTACGCGGAATACCCTCAAGGACATGGGACTCCCCTCGAATACGGTCGATCGATGCAAAAATTTCTTTGCGCTGGGAATTATGTTTTGGATGTATTCGCGCTCGATGGACTCCACCAAGAAATGGATTCAGGAAAAATTTGGCAAACGGCCGGAGCTCGTCGAGGCCAACACGCGGGCCATGGAGGCCGGCTATTATTTCGGCGAGAATACGGAAATTTTCCAGAGCCAGTACATCGTCCGGGAGGCCACGCATCCGCCCGGCACTTACCGGAACATCACCGGCAACGTTGCGCTCGCCTATGGGTTCATCGCCGCGGCGCGCCAGTTGGACCTCAAGCTGTTTTGGGGCGCCTATCCCATCACCCCGGCGAGCGATGTTCTCCACGAGCTCTCTCGATTCAAAAAATTCGGCGTCTACACATTTCAGGCGGAGGATGAGATCGCAGCCGTTTCTGCCGCCATCGGCGCTTCCTTCGCGGGGGGCCTCGGGGTGACCTGCTCCAGCGGCCCGGGGATCGCCTTGAAGGCAGAGGCCATCGGCCTCGCGGTCATAACGGAGCTGCCCCTCGTCGTGGTCAATGTCCAGCGCGGCGGCCCCAGCACGGGCCTTCCGACGAAAACCGAACAGGCCGATTTGCTCCAGATGATGTACGGCCGCAACAGCGAGAGCCCCGTCCCGATTCTTGCCGCCTCCTCCCCCACCGATTGCTTCTGGACCGCGATCGAGGCCGCGCGAATCGCCACCAAATTCATGACCCCGGTAATTCTTCTGAGCGACGGCTATCTGGGCAACGGGGCCGAGCCCTGGCTGCTGCCCTCCGTTTCCGATCTCCCGGATTTGGAGGTAACGCATCGAACGAATCCGGAAGGGTTCCACCCCTACGGTCGGGACCCCAAAACCAAGGCGCGCCCCTGGGTGATTCCGGGCACGCCTGGCATGGAGCATCGTATCGGGGGCCTTGAGAAAGAAAATATTACGGGAAACGTCAGCTACGATCCGGACAATCACGAGTACATGGTTCGTATGCGGGCGGCCAAGGTGGCCGGAATCGCGGACGATATCCCGCCGGCCGAGATCTTCGGCGAGGACAGCGGGAAGGTCCTCGTGATCGCCTGGGGCGGTACGCAGGGCACCATCATCGCGGCCATGGAGGCTCTTCTGGCGCGCGGCGCGTCCGTATCACATGTGCACCTTCGCTACCTGAACCCCTTCCCCTCGAATCTCGGCGATATCATGAAGAAATTCGACAAGGTGCTCATTCCCGAATTGAACTTGGGCCAACTCTCGAAACTTCTGCGGGCGGAGTATCTCGTCGATGCCATCTCATACAACAAAGTACAGGGAAAGCCGTTTATGGTGAGCGAGATCATCTCGAAGATTGAGGAGCTTCTCTAGCGTGGCCACCCAAACGAAAAATAACGGCCTGGGTCTCACCCGGAAGGATTTTCAGACCGACCAGACTGTCCGCTGGTGCCCCGGATGCGGCGACTACGCCATCCTGGCCCAGATGCAGAAATTGCTTCCCGAGCTGGAAATTCCGAGAGAGAACTTTGTCTTCGCCGGCGGGATCGGATGCGCCGCCCGGTTTCCGTACTACATGGACACCTTCGGGTTTCACACCATTCATGGCCGGGCCCCCGCCTTTGCGACCGGCATCAAGATAATGAACCCAGAGTTGTCCGTTTGGGTGATATCCGGCGATGGCGACTCATTGAGCATTGGCGGGAACCATCTGATTCATGCCATGCGGCGCAACATCGGCATCAAAATCCTGCTGTTCAACAACCGCATTTACGGGCTCACGAAGGGCCAATACTCTCCGACCTCGCTCGTGGGGAGCAGGACGAAGTCCACCCCGCTCGGCTCCGTCGATCATCCCCTCCAACCCCTTTCGCTCGCCATAGGGGCAGAATGCAGTTTCGTCGCCCGGACCGTCGATCGGGACCAAAAGCATATGGCTTCGGTTCTCCTGGCGGCCGCGAACCATGAGGGGACGGCATTCGTTGAAATATTGCAGAATTGCATCGTTTTTAATGACGGCGCCTGGCACCAGTACTCCGAAAAGGGGCTGAAGGATCAGAATGTTATTTACCTCGAGAATGGGAAGCCCCTCGTCTTTGGACCCGATGGAGACAAAAGGGGAATCCGGTTCCGGGATTTCCACCCGGAAATTGTCCCCGGCGATGATGAAGGAATTTCCGTTCACCAGGAAAATGACCCCCATGGCGCCCGCGCGCTGCTTTTGAGCCGGCTCGAATTGGATGGCGGGCCGATGGCGGTGGGCGTCTTGCGGAACGTGGGCCGCCCGGCGCTGGAAGATCAAGTGGCTGAACAGGTGGCGGCGGCCAAGTCCAAGGGAGAAGGAAGTATCGAGGAGCTGTTAAACAGCGGAGATACCTGGGTACACAAATAAAAATCGGGAACGGTGCCCGATTTGTCGCCGGCCCCAGGGTTGGCGGCTTTTTTCTGTTATCTTCTTTGACGCCATGCGGAAAAACGAATCCCCAGATGCCCCCCCCCGCTTCACGGTAATGCTCGTTCACGCCCATCCCGACGATGAGTGCAGCTCGACCGGGGGCCTCCTTTGCCGTTGCGCCCGGGAAGGGCACACCTCGATTCTCGTCACATGCACCAATGGGGAATGGGGGGAGATGAACGACAAGCGGCTCCGCTTGCGGCCCCGGGAAAATCCCGAGGATCGCCGCCGGTTGGGCGAGATCCGGCTGGAGGAGCTCAAGCGGGCCGCGGGCATTCTGGGGGTGACGCACCATTTCCCGCTCGGCTACAGGGATTCGGGGATGGACGGCTGGGAGAGCAACGGCGCCCCGGAGGCCTTCACCAACGCGGATCCCGAAGAGGCGGCGGGGAAAATCGTCCGCCTCATCCGGGAGCACCGCCCCGATGTGTTGATCACATACGACGAGAAGGGGGGCTACGGCCATCCCGACCACGTCATGGCCCACCGCGTGGCGATCGCCTCCGCCGAGGCGGCGGCAAAACCGGACCGTTTCCCCGGCGCGGGGCCGGGGCCTTGGCGCATCCGGAAGCTCTACCACACCGCCTGGCCCCGCTCGCGGATGCTGCGGGCCTGGCGTTGGATGCGCCTGCTCGGGAGAAAGACTCCGCTCGACGATCCCGATTTCAAGGAAGACAAATATGGAACGCCGGACGAAATGATTACGACGCGGGTCGACGTCCGCCCCTATCTTCGCCGAAAATGGCGCGCCCTTTTCACCCACAAAACCCAGCTCGGCGGGAATTTTTTCTGGTGGTTCTTCCGGTTGATGGGCAGGTTCATTTTCAACGAGGAGACGTTCGTCTGCATTCGCAGCGACGTTCCCATCAAGGGGGTGGAAACGAGCATCTTCGACGGCCTTTGATGCCGCCGCGGAGGGATTTTTCAGAGAGGCCTGCTGATCTCGATCAGGAAGCCACTCGGATCGCGCACCATGAACATCCGGACGCCCCAGGGCGCGTCGCGGGGGGGGAAGAGGGTGTCTCCCCCTTTTGCGGAAATTTCCGTGAAGGCGGCGTCCACATCGGCCGGCCGCAGGGTGATGACGACTCCCGCCCCGCGCGGATCCCGGACCGGCTCGAGCCCCCACGCGCGCATCTCTTCCGCCGGAATGGGGGCGTGAACGATGAGTTGGAGATCGCCGACCTTGTAGCACGCCTGGCCGCTGCCCGCGCTCTCCTCCTTGAGCCCAAGCGTATCGGTGTAAAATCTGCGGGATTCCTCTAGATCGCGCGATATGAGAAAAAGGGACGGAAGATCTTCAATCACGGGAGGGCTCCTTTCCAATGGCGTTGCGAACGTATCCGCACCGTATTCCCGGCCGCACAGGGGCGCAAAGGGCCCCCGATTCGCTTGAACGCAGGCATGACAGACGGCGGATGAATCATGGGAGCCGGTGTCGTCCGCCTTGAAGGCGTATCGAAAACCTACCCGGGGGGAAACGATTCGATCCTCGCCCTCGATGGGGTCAGCCTCGCCGTGCGGGAGGGGGAGTTCCTCGCCGTCACGGGACCGAGCGGCTGCGGCAAGAGCACCCTTCTCCACATTATGGGCGGCATGGATTCCCCGACGAAAGGGCGGGCCTTTCTCGGCGGCAGAGAGCTTACCGGGCTTGGCGACGCCGAGCTGAGCCGGATCCGGCGGGAGGAAGTCGGTTTCGTCTACCAGTTCTTCAATCTGCTGCCCACCATGACCGCCTGGGAGAATGTCGCGCTTCCCCTCGTTCTCCAAAAGAAGCCGTGGGCGGAGACGGCCCGGCTCGTCGAGCGGCTTTTGGACCGCGTGGGGCTCTCGAATCGGGCCTCGCATTTCCCCCGTCAACTGTCGGGCGGGGAGATGCAACGGGTGGCCGTGGCGCGGGCCATCGTGGCGAGGCCGAGGATCATTTTGGCCGATGAACCCACCGGCAACCTCGACTCGCAGCGCGGCCATGAGCTCCTGGAGCTGCTCTCCGGTCTCGTGCATGAGGACGGGTTCACCGCGGTGATAGTGACCCACGCCACCGACCCCTTGTCCTACGCCACGCGCCGGGTCCGCATGCGGGACGGGCGAATTCTGGAAGGCGAGGAATGAAATCTCCCATCTTCGCGTTGCTCCGCCGTCTGGCATGGAGAAGATGGCGGGAGGAGCCCTTTCGCCACGGATTGACCATTCTCGGGGTCGCCCTCGGCGTCGCGGTTTACCTCGCCATCGTGCTCGCCAACGCATCCGCCGTTCGCGCTTTCCGGAACAGCCTGGACGCGGTCGCGGGAAAGACCCACCTCCAGGTGGCAGGGGGCGACGCGGGGATTCCCGAGGAGCTCTTCTTGCGCATCCGCGATGACCCCGGGGTGCGGCATGCGGCTCCGGTGGTGCAAATCGCCGCCTGGGTGAGAAAGCTCCGGCCGGGAGGGGAGAGGTGGGGGCGCGGAACGCGCTCCCAGGGGCGGGGCATCCTGCTCTTGGGCCTGGATTCCCTGGGAGACTCGAAATTCCGGAGCTACGAGGCGGAGCGGAAACTCGCCCTCGAAGAGTCGCTCTCCCGCCTCGCCGATCCGGAGGGCATTTTCCTCACGCGGCGGCTCGCCGAGGAGATGGGCGTCGGCGAGGATGATTACATCCAGCTCGACGCCTTCGGGCGGCACCGCTTCCGCGTCCGCGGCCTGTTGAAGCCGAAGGGCTTGGCGGAGGCGATGGAGGGCCGTCTCGCGATCATGGACATCGGAGTGGCGCAGGAGGCTTTTCACCGGGTGGGGCGGCTCGACCGCATTGACGTCATTTTAAAAAATCCCGGCCGGCTCGAAGAGGTTCGCCGCGCGCTTCAGGGCAGGCTGCCGCCGGGCGTCGTCGTGGAGCGGCCCGTCCGCCGGGGGGAGGACGTGGACCGGATGCTCGCCTCGTTTCGGCTGAACCTTTCGGTTCTCAGCGTCATCGCCCTTTTCGTCGGCTTCTTTCTCGTGTTCAACACCATGTCGGCCTCGGCGGTCCGGCGCCGCGCCGAGGTGGGAATGCTTCGTTCCGTGGGGATGACGGGGAGGGGCGTCGCCGTCCTTTTCTCGGTGGAAGCGGGGCTGATTGGACTCATCGGGTCGATTTTGGGCGTCGGCTTGGGGTGGCTCCTCGCAAGGGCGGCCCTCGGGGCGGTGACCCGGACCATCCGGAACCTTTATGCGTTCCTTTACGTGAGCGAGGTGGATGCGCCTCCGGCTCTTCTGGCGGGCGGCCTGCTCCTGGGAATCGGAGTGGCTCTCGTTTCAGGATTGCTTCCCGCCCTCACCGCCTCCAAAACGCCTCCGGCGGTCGGGACGAGAGATCCCGGCGGGGCGTCCGGGGCGGAAAGGGGTTTTCTGGCCGGAACCTTCGGAGGCGGGATTCTTGCGGCAGCGATCTCGTATTTCCTCGCCCAACTCCCCCCCTGGGGAGGGGTGCCATTGTTCGGGTACCTGGCCGCCGGCGCGGCGGTCGTAAGCATGGTTCTTCTCGCTCCTTTGGCGGTGGCCGCGGCGGCGGCGGCCCTTCGGCGCTTTCGGCGGGGCGGAAGACTGTTCTGGCTCGCCGCGCACGGGCTGGGCCGCCATCCCCGGCGCAACGCCGTGACCGTCGCCACGCTCGCGACGGCCATTGCGATGCTGACGAGCCTCGTCGTCATGATCGAGAGCTTTCGGGGGACGGTTGCCGACTGGACCGGGAAAACGCTTCGCGCGGACTTCTATGCCGCTCCTGCCGCGCGGTTCATCAAAGGGTCCAAAGCGAATTTTCCCGCCGGCGTGGCGGAAAAGGTGGGGCGGCTGGAGTCGGTCGCGGCTGTCGGCCCGTACCGGGCCCTGCGGCTGCCCTGGCGGGGAGGGCGGGTTGAGCTGAAGGCTTGGGATTTTGATGTTTTTGCAGAGCGCGGCCGCCTCCTTTTTCTCGAGGGCGATTCCAAGGAAATTCTGAAAAAGGCAAAAAATTTGGGCGAGGCCATCGTCACCGAAACATTCTCCCTCCGCTTCGGCGTCGGGAGAGGCGGCCAGGTGCGCCTTCCCACGCCGGAGGGGGAAGTTTCCTTCCGGGTCGCGGGCGTCTTCTACGATTACTCGACCGGGGGCGGGTCGATCGTGATTGACAGCGGGCATTTCCGGCGCCTTTGGAAGGACGATCGCCTGAGCTCGATGGGCGTTTATCTGGCAGAGGGCGCCGATCCTGTGCGGGCGGGAAGGGAGATCGAAGGGCTTCTCGAAAAGGATATGGTTCTCATCTCGAATCGGGCGCTCCGGCGGCGCGTTCTTGACATTTTCGATCAGACATTCGCCATCACCTACGCCCTCGAAGGGATCGCCTTATTGGTGGCGGTTCTGGGGGTGGCGACGGGGCTCAGCTCGAACGTTCTGGAGCGGCGCTGGGAGATAGGCACCTTGCGGGCGGCGGGCCTGACCAAACGGGGGGTCGCATCATCGGTGATGGGCGAGGCGGGCTTGGTGGGCGCCCTCTCCGCGGCTCTGGGGGCGGCGGGCGGCCTCGGCCTCGCCGCCATCTTGATTTATGTGATCAACAAGCAGAGCTTCGGATGGACGATTCGGTTTTCCCTTCCCTATTTCCGGGTGGCGCAGTACTTGGCCGTTACCATGGCGGCCGCCCTGGTATCCGGTTTTTTCCCCGCGCGGGCGGCGGCGAAGGGAGAGATCGCGCTGGCGGTGCGGGAGGAGTGATGGTTCGCCGCGCCGGGTTAATCAAGGGTTTCGCTTTTCTCTTGCCATTCGCTTTTTGCACCATCCTTCCTGCCACACCCGGGTGGGCGGCGGAAAACCGGGGAGACTGGCGGCTCGCGCTTCCGGGATTCGTTCACCGGTTCCCGCGCGATCACGGCGCCCACCCCGCCTACCGGACCGAGTGGTGGTATTACTCGGGAAATCTCACGGACGGGGCGGGAAAGCGCCATGCCTTCATGCTCACTTTTTTCCGGAGCGGGGTGCGCCCCACCCATTCGCCGCGCCCTCCTCCCCGGAGCAGGTGGGCCCTCCGGGACCTTTATTTCGCCCATTTCTCCCTCCTGGACGTGAGCACCAAGCGTCACCGGTATTTCGAGCGCTTCAGCCGCGGCGCCTTGGGGGAGGCGGGGGCCGAGGCGGGGAATCTGTCCGTCTGGCTCGGTAAGTGGAGCGCGCGGGGGCGCATGGAGGGGGGGCGCTACCTCCAGGAGATCTTCGCCGAGGCCGAAGGCGTCATGCTCAGGCTGCGCCTCCGCCCCCGGAAGCCTCCCGTGGTGCACGGGAAAGACGGGGTGGATACAAAGGGGGAGGGGAGGGGAAGGGCCTCGCACTATTCCTCCTTCACCCGCCTCGCCGCCGAGGGCGAGATCGCCATCGACGGGAGGAAGGCCGAGGTTCGCGGCACGGCCTGGATGGACCATGAGTTCGGGACGAACCAGTTGGCGCCCGGACAGGCGGGGTGGGATTGGGTCTCGCTTCAGTTGTCCGACGGGCGGGACCTCATGCTCTACCTCATCCGGACCGATGCGGGGGGGCGCGATCCCCACAGCAGCGGGACGCTGGTCGAAGTCGACGGGCGCGCCAAGCCCTTCACCTCCGCGGACTTTCACTTCGAGGGCACCGGAAGCTGGACCAGCCCCCGGAGCGGAGCGGCCTATCCCATGGGCTGGCGCATCCGCATTCCGGAGGAAGGCATCGACCTCGCGGTAAGGCCGCTCGCCAAGGCGCAGGAACTCATCACCGAGGGCAGTACCCGCGTCACGTACTGGGAAGGAGGGGTCACGGCTTCCGGCCTTTCTTCCGGAAGGGAAGTCACCGGCGAGGGTTTCGTCGAGATGACGGGATACGCGAAGGGGAAGCGCCCGAAATTCTGATCGCCCCGGTATCTTCTGGAACCCGCTCCCGTCTGGTAAAGTATTCCCGAATCTGGGCAAATATTTCCCGCTCCAGGAGTCCGGCGTTGGAAAAAATCGTGGGAATGGTGGGGCTGGGCTTCATGGGCTCGGCCCTGAGCGCCAACCTGCTCAAGGCGGGGTATCGCGTTCTGGGATGCGACCCGGACGGGGAGCGCGTCAGGGAATTCCGGGAGCGGGGCGGAACGCCGGTTGCTTCGCCGGCCGAGGCGGCAGGGGGCGCGCCCGTTGTGGTTCTTTCGCTCCCCCACAGCGGGATCGTGCGCGAGGCGTGCCTGGGGGAGAACGGGCTCGCAGGCGGCGCGGGGAAGGAGACGCTCGTGATCGACACGACGACCGCGCGCCCGGAGGATTCGGCGGAAATCGCCGCCGAACTGGAAAACCGCGGCATCGCCTTCCTCGACGCGAGCCTGAGCGGGACGAGCAAGATGGCGTGGAGCCGCGACCTCGTCGCCATGGTGGGGGGAAGGGCCGAGGACTTCGAGCGCGCGCAACCCGTCCTGGACGCCATCGCGCGAAAGAGCTATTACCTCGGCCCGGGCGGGGCGGGCGCGCGCACCAAACTCATCGTGAACCTGGTCCTCGGTTTGAACCGCCTCGCCCTAGCGGAGGGCCTCGTGCTCGGGATGAAGGCGGGCATGGACCTCGATACCCTTCTCGCCGTCCTCAAGGACGGGGCCGCCTACAGCAAGGCCATGGATCAAAAAGGGGAGAAGATGATCCGGGCGGACTACCGCCCCGAGGCGAGAATCCGGCAGCATACCAAGGACGTCCGCCTGATGCTCGAGCAGGGCCGGCGCTTCGGCGCCCCGATGTTCCTCACCTCCGTCATGGATCAGATTCTTCAGACTGCAGAGGCCGGGGGCCTCTCCGACATGGACAACTCCACCATTATCGAGGTTCTTCGCCGTTTCGCGGGAATTCCCTCCGCGGAAGACGCCACCTCTTCCCGGGGCGGGACCCATGGCTGAGAAGGCGGGGGTGGTGGGTCTCGGGCGGATGGGGTCGGCGATGAGCACGAATCTCATCCAATCGGGCTTCACCGTCAGGGGCTTCGATGCGTGCGGGGATCAGATGAAGAAGCTCGAAGAGGGCGGGGGAACGCCCGCCTCTTCTCCCGCCGGCGCCGCGAGGGGCGCCCGGTTCGTGGTTCTTTCCCCTCCCTCCAGCGAGACCGTCCGCGAGGTCTGCCGCGCGTTCGCAGGCATTCCGGCGCGGCAATCGCCGCCGGCCACTTGATTCCGCCCGCCCGGGGCGCAGGGGAGGCGAAGGTGCCGAAGCCGATTTCACCCCATGAACTCAAAGCCCTGATGGAGGGGGACAGCCCGCACGCCGTGGTGGACGTGCGATTGCCGGTGGAGTTCAACGCGGAGCAGATATTCCGGACCACCAACGTGCCGAGGGGTTTCCTCGAATTCCGCATCGGGCTTCTCGTTCCGGTGCGGAGCACCCCCATGGTACTGGTGGATGGGGGGCGCGGGCGGATGGCCGCGGAAACACTTGAAAGAGAAGGCTATACAGACGTGATCCGCCTGGAGGGGGGATTGCCGGCCTGGAAGTCGGCCGGCCTTCCAACGATTAGCGGGACGAACGTCCCGAGCAAAGAGTTCGGCGAGCGGGTTCAGCACGAGCAACAGGTGCCCGAGATTTTGGCGGATGAGATGCGCGCCCTAATCGAGAGCGGCGGACCCGTTCGAATTTTCGACGCGCGGACGGAGAAGGAGTTTGAGCGTTTTCCCATCCCCGGCGGGCGCAGTTTGCCGAACGGTGAGCTCATCCTGCACGTCTGGGACATTCTGCAGGATGACGAAACCCCTGTCGTGGTCAACTGCGCCGGAAGGACGCGCAGCATCATGGGAGCGCAGGCCCTTCGCCGGCTCGGGGTGAAGAACGTTCGCGCCCTCCGGAACGGCGTCATCGGTTTCTTCCTCAAGGGGATTCCGGTCGGGGAAGGAAAGAAGGGCGAGGTCTCCCGGCCGTCGGAGAGGAGCATTGCCTACGCGGAGGAGCTGGCCGCCGCGCTTGCCGAGGAGGAGGGGATTCCTTCGATCTCGGTGGAAGAGCTCCGCTTCCGGCGGGAGAGGGCGGGCCGCGAGACACTCTACCTGCTCGATGTGCGCCGGGCGCCCGAGTACAGCGGGGGGCACATTCCGGGGGCCGTGTCGATCCCCGGCGGGCAGGCCATCCAACGCACCGACGAGGCGATCGCCGTCCGGGCGGGGACGGTCGTGACCTGCTGCGACGCCAGCGCGCGCGCCACCATGGTGGCTTACTGGCTCCGGCGGATGGGGCTGAGGCATGTCTTTTTCCTGAAAGGGGGAACGGAGGTCTGGAGGACGGCGGGCCAGCCGTTGGTCTCTTCGGAAGCGGCGGCGTGGGGGGAGAGCCCGGTTTCCGACTCCGAGCCCATTGGCCTGGCGGGAGCCCTTGAGGCCTCCCGGGGGCTTTCTCCTGAAGAGGCGGCGGAATTCATCGGAGAAGGGGAAAGGACCGTTCTTCTCGATGTTGACCTCAGCCGTTCTTACATAGACGGCCACCTTTCGGGGGCGAAATGGATTTCCCGCGATTGGCTGGAAGATCGGATCGGTGACTGGGCCCCCGATAAAGGCACCCCCCTCCTCCTCACCTGTGAGGACGGCCTGCGCTCCGCGTTCGCGGCGCGCACTCTTCTTGAATGCGGACACCGCGAGGTTTTCCGTCTGGCGGGGGGGAAACGGGCATGGAGGGAGGCCGGCCGGCCGCTGGATAAGGGCGGAGAAGGGATTGTGGGCGATCCCCAGGATGTCGTCCTCAAACCCTACGACTTTGAAAAAGAGGCCATGCTGCGGTCAATGGAAAACTATATCGAGTGGGAGGTGAACCTGGGGAAAAAATACGAAGAAGAAAGGAAGTGACCCGGCGTTTTTTGCAGGATTCGAAATCGGGGAAACGGCCCGAAGCATCCCGGCGGTATCGCCCCTCCGTTATTCTCCCTCCGGCTGGCTTGTATCTTCTTTCAGCTTTTGGTTGTACTCGCGCACCTGCCGCATCAGGACGGTGAAGTCCCAAATCCAGACCGCGGTGAGGGCGAGGAGAGCGACGCCCGTGACGGCGAGGAACTTGGGGTCGCGGACGAGCGCCGCCATCTCTTCGGGCCCGAGGGAGGGGGGGACGATTTCGATCCCCCAGAGCATCAGGCCGAAAACAACCGCCATGACGGCGGCGAGCGGGATGAGGAAATAGGCGAGGAGGAGCATGGCGGCCTCGCGGTATTTCCGGAGATAGATTTTGTGCGCCGCGATGATGCCGAGGAAAAACCAAAGAAGAAACGCCACGAAAAGCGATTTTCTCCGCCTCCCGCCCGCTTTGTTTTGCCCCTCCGGCGCCGTTTGTTCGTTTTCTTGTTCCAAGCCGGATTTTCCTTTGCGGCCGGGTTTCCCTCAGCCCGCCTCGGCGTGGTGGGCGGTGAGCTTTTCGGGAATTGGGCGGCCTTTTTGGAACCGGTCGAGGGAGAGAGGGGAGATGTCCACCACCTTCGCTTCTCCCTCCAGGATGAATTCGGCCAGGGCCTGTCCCGCCGCCGGGCTGTGCTGGAATCCGTGGCCGCTGAACCCGGCCGCGACGCTGAACCCCTCCAGGCCGTCCACCCCGCCCATCAGGCCGTGGTTGTCCGGTGATATCTCATAAAGGCCCGCCCATCCGCGAAGGATAGTGGCGGAACCCAAGGCGGGAATGCGGCGCACCGCCCGATCCACCGCCCATTCGGCCGCCTCCCAATCCACCTTGGTGTTGTAGCTGGGCTCGGTGTCCTGGGGCCCGTAGAGCAAGTATCCCTCCCCCTCGGGCTTGTAGCAGGTGTGCTGGGCCAGGTCCGTGGTGAGGGGAAGGTCTCCCGGCAGGGAGGGGACGGGGCCGCTCACGAAGACTTGCCTGCGGATGGGTTTTACCGGGATATCGAGCCCCGCCATGCGGCCCACCTCGGACGCCCAAGGCCCCGCGCAGCACACGGCCCGCTCCGTTTCGATGACTCCCTTTTTCGTCTCGACGGCGCGGACCTTTGTGCCTTCGATTTGAATCCCGGTGGCCGCCGTTCCCTGAAAGATTCGGACCCCCGATGCCCGGCAGCTTCTTGCGTAGCCTTGGACGGCCTCCTGCGGGCCGACATAGCCGTCGGCTCCGCAGTACGTTCCCCCGAGCAGGTCCTCGGTCTGGATGAAGGGCCAGCGGTTTTTTATCTCCCCGGGGGAGAGGAGCTCGGTGGGAACGCGGAGGCGCTCGTGGAGGGCGCGGTTTTCCCGGAGGATGCGCCAATGCTCGTTTTTTTCGGCCAGCATGAGGTAGCCCACCCGCCGGAAGCCGGGGTCAACCCCGAATTCTTCTCCGAAAGTCTCCCAGCGGGGCATGGACGCCAGCGAAAAGCGCACGTTCACCTCGCTCGAGTAATCGAGGCGGACGCCGCCGGCGCAGGCCCCGGTCGAGCCCTCCCCGAGGAGCCCCTTTTCGAGGAGGGCGACACCCGCCATTCCGCCGCGCGCGAGGTGGTAGGCGACCGAGAGGCCCACCGCCCCGCCCCCTATCACCACGCAGGAGGCTGTTTTGGGAAGCTTCATCTTTTGCAATCCTGATAAAGGCCAATAATTTTCATTTTACTCAGGCTTCCGGCAATGGGCGAGTTCGGCTTCCTCGTGTCTCTTTGTGCCATTTTGCGAAAAAAAGAGCCTATGGGCCTTTTTTCCGTGAGCACAACTGATTTTGTTTGCTCACATTATTTTCAGTCGGGGAATTGGCACATTTTTCGGAATTTTTGAAGAAACCCAATTCTTTAAAAAAGCGGATTCGCTTTTCCCAAAGAAAAATGGGGCAAAGAAGGTTTTCTTGGTTGACTGATTTTCCCTGATTTGCATAATGGGCATTGTTCATCACCGGATTGGATCGTTTCAATCCCCCCCAGAGAAAAATTCCTGGGCCCTTCTTCATGGGGAAGGGTCTTTGGTTTGTACGCGGCTATCCTTGGCCTGAGATTTGTTTTTCCGGGGAATTCGAATCAATGCTCAATGCCGATCCGAGGGTTCTCCTCGTCGAAAGTCAAACGAGGATCAGGCGGTCCATTTCAAATATGTTGCAGAGTTCCGGCGTGAAAACCGTCCATCACGCGCCCACGGGAGAAAATGCGCGTGAGATTCCCATCAATCAGCCCGTCGACTTTGTCCTTTGCGATTGGGACGCGCAAAAGGGAAGTGGCCTTGAGTTTTTGGAAAAAGTGCGCTCCATACCGGTCACCAAAAATCTCCCTTTCCTGATGATGAGCGGGACCGGGCGGCTGGATGAAGAGGACCTTGCCGTAGCGGATGACTTCGATGTGAGCGGCCATCTCTTCAAGCCCATCAATCAGGAAAACCTCGAGGATAAGATTCAGACCACCATCGATTCTTACGATTCAATGGTGGAAGTGCTCACCCACCTTGCCCGGGCCGCCGCACTCGCGGACATGAATGAAAAGGACGAGGCGGAAAAAGAGCTATTGGCCGCCCAGGAGAAAAAACCCGGTTCGGCCCGCATGTGGAATGATTCGGGGGACGTTTATGCGGATATGGGTGAGAGCGGGCAAGCACAGGATTGCTATAAGAAAGCGATAGCTATCGACAGAAAATCGACGAGGGCATTCGATCGCCTCGGTGATTTGTACCAAAAAGTAGGAGACGAGGATCGCGCGATAGAATTTTATCAAACCGCCACCAAGATGAGTCCGCGCAACAGCGGCCGCCAGCTCAAGCTCGCGAAGATATTCATCAGTAGAGGGGATAACGACGGCGCCCGTACCGCCATTCAACATGCCGTCCAGGGCGAGAAAGATGAAGCCGCGCGGAGCGCTGCGGCCGCCGAATTTTACCTTTCTGTCGATCGCGCCGATTTGGCCGAGCAAGAATACTCCTTCGCCATTCAGGGCGATCCGGAGAATGTTTTATATTACAATCGTCTCGGCATCGCCTTTCGAAGACAGAAAAAATACAAGGAGGCGGTGGAAAATTATCGGAAAGCGCTCACATTTTCGCCCGGAGATCCGATTCTTTTCTTCAACATGGCCCGCGCCCTGATCGAAATGCGCGACATCCCGCAAGCTGTCGCCTCTCTCCGAAGGGCATTGATGATAAATCCCAATTTCAAGCAGGCCGAAACCCTCCTAAAGAACCTGCAAAAAAATAATTAGAAATATCCTGTAATTCTCCCCGTCTGCGTTTGGGCGCGGCGGGGAGCGGGGAAAGGCGCGCGTGGATATTCCTGCTCCTTTCGATTGCGAAGCGCCCCGAATGGGGGAGGAAAGAAAACCCTGGCCAGGGACGGCCGGAGTTTTGTCACGTGCGGATTCATCTCTGGAAAAGCGGGACGATGAAATACGGAATTCTTGGCCGATTTTTAGTTTCGGCCCATGTATCGGTTCCTGTTTCCGGTTTCGTGGGCGGGGTATTTCCATTGCCAGTATTCGGAGAAGGAATTTTTCTCATCCAGAATTTCGCCCAGCTCCGAGTGAAGCACCGAGCAACCGCTCAAAACGGTCATTGCCATAATAACGATTCCGAACTTCCACCAGTGCCGGTGAACTTTTATTCCAGCCCTCCAAATCAAGACGAAAAAGAGTGAAATCGCTCCAACCAACCGGAGGGATATATCATGTGTTGCCACGTCCAGGCAACTTGGCCTGACCATCCCGAAATTCAAAAACGGGCGTGCGGATTGGCTCAAAGGAAGCCGTTTTCCGGGGAAGGGGCTTGACCGCCCCCCCGGGTTATCTTTGGAATATTTTTGCGTCCTTGAATTGGGAATCTGGCGTTTCGGCATCATCCGGAAGGCGCTCGTGGGCGCCAATCACGAAAAAGCCGTTTGGAAGCAGCCGATTCCGAATTTTCTCTAGCGTTTGCTTTTGAAGCCCCTCCTGAAAATATGTAAAAGCCAGATTCCGGCACAAGATGAGATGGAAGGTGGCCTCGGGTCCCTCCTCGCGGATGTCCAGCTGTTGAAATTCGACGTTTCCTTTGTAGGCGCGCCTCAGCCGGTAGCGATTGCCCGTCCGGTCGAAGGCTGCGTCGAGCCAGTCTTTCGGCAGTTCTTTTACACTGCTCGGCGGGTAGCAGGCCGTGTGCGCTCGCGCAAGGAGGCGCGGGTCGGAGTCGGTGGCGATGACGCGGAGGGCGAGGGAAGGAAAGCGGGCTTGCAGGCATAGATTCCAGATAAGGCTTATCGTGTACGGTTCCTCCCCCGAGGCGCAGCCGCAACTCCAGCAGCGCAGTTCGGTCTCGCCGTGCATGAGCGCGGATTCGGCGATTGGCGGCAGGACGAGCTCTTCAAGCTGCTTGAACACCCGCTTGTCCCGATAAAAGCGGGAGATGCTGACGCGGGAGAGGGCATCAAGCGTGGCCCATTCTTCCGGGTGAGAATCGAGATAGGACCGATAGGCTTCTACGTCGGAAAGATAGAGACTCTTTATGCGGCGGGCGACTCGCTTGCAGACGCCCCGGCGGACCTTCCGGAACCCCGGCCACCGCATTCCCATCCGCGGCAAGGCCCACTGAAGGAAGCGGACGCAGTCGGTGTCTTTCATCATTATCTGAGACGGGCAATATGCCGGATTCGGGCAAGGTCCCGGTGTGCCTCAACCGGATTGGGATTCAGCTTCCCCATCCTCTCCCGTTACGAGGTAAACGACGTCGCCCGGCCGGACTTTTTCCTGAACCCGAATAGCGATAGTCTCGCCCGGCTGAGCGGAGTCAACATTCTTGTGTTCGATCTCCATCGAAACCACCTTTTGCTCGAAATCCGTCGTATGTCCATGGATGCGGATTCGGCCGCCTTTCGATAACTTCTCTTTCAAGTCGATCCCGGCGACCTGGATTTTGCTGAAGTAATGGGTAATTTTTCCAATCGGTTGATGGGCCATGGCGCACCTCCCCCAAAACGGTTTGCCTGTCGGCGGGGGCGGCCGTCTCCGGGCAAGAGGATCGCCCCCTTTTTAATGTTCTTTAAAATTGAATGGCTTGCCGGCCTTTTTCAGTATCCGTTGGTAATCCCCTTCGTAAATCCGATCGTATTCGGTGATCCAGGCGTCCATATCGCCCTCGCGCCAATATTCATAATCGAATGAGTAGCGGCTGGGTTCGGCGAGCTCCTTGTAAAGGGCGGGGTTTCGCTCCCAAATCTGCCCGGGGCGGCACCCGATATATTGCCAGTCCGGATCGTCGGGTTTGGAGAGATTTTCCTCGTCCATATTTCGCGTGCGCAAGTAGCGGAGCCGGTCCATGTCCAAATCGGTGATGAGGAGGCCGGGTTTTGAGAGTAGCCCCTCCATCTTTTCGGGTCCTGCCACCACCGCCCCGGCAGAAATCTCGACATCGAAATCGAAATTTTCCCCCTGGTATACATTCTGCGTGGTGAGGACATAGAAGAGGTTTTCCGCCGCGCGCGCGCGGGCGATGCACTTCCAGGTATCGTGCAGGCGGAGCCCGGTTTGGCTGTGCCTTCCGTGGATGGGGGAAACGATAATTTCCGCCCCCCGGAGCATGAGCAGGCGCGGCAGCTCCGGGACCCACAATTCGCTGCAAATCTGAAGGCCGATAGTTCCCAGATCCGTTTCAACGGCACAGGGTCCCTTGCCCGGCAAGAGGTGCCCTTTGCCGCCGTAGAGATATGCGTTGAGGGGCGGGGTGTCGGGCTGCTGGCGGCGGTAGTCGGCGAGCTGGTTCCCCTCGGGGCCGAGGAGCCGGAGGGTGAGGCTATAGGCGCCCGGAATCTCGCTCGCGATGACGTTTCCCGCGATGATATACATCGCGTGCTCTTTGGCCTTTTTTTTCAACTCTTCAATGGGGTCGAACGGAAATTTCGGATTGTCCAGGGGCCCCGTCATAGGGCCGGGATAGCCTTCGGGGTAGAGGAGCAGTTGGGCGCCTTTCTCCGCCGCCTCGTCCGCGTATTTGATAGCATTTTCAGCGTTTTTCCACTCCTCCTCGCCGTAGTGAGAAAGGGGCAGGACGACGCCGACCCGCACTTTGGAAGGACGTGCCATGTTTCATGTCTCCTTGAGGGGAAGAGAAGAATGGCGCCCCGATAAGGCAAGGCGCAAACTTGGGGACAAGCTAAGTATCTTCAATCTTGGGGAACAGATTTTCCCTTGTCAATGGTATGGCATTGGATGGAGGGTGGGAGTGCGGGTACGCCGGGAATCGGGCTTGAGGGAGCCCGGGATAACGAGGTCATCCGCCCACGGTGGCGGTTCTATGAGACCCAGGAAGCGCCCTTCGTGAGCCTTCCTTCTCAAACCAGGACGGCTACTCCCCCCATTCCCGGCAGCTCAGGCCGGAGACCAAAAGGTCGTTTTTGCCCCTGCCGGCATTGATGACTATATCTTGGTGCTTGTTGAGAAGCTTCCATATTTCGTCTTTCCATGGGGGACAGGCCGTACGGGCCACCCGCTTTCGTCGCGAAACGATCGGAAACTTGCCCTTCTCGGTCCGAATTGCCTTCATCTGCGCTTCGGGAATAACGACGGCGACCCGGAGGTTCCGGCCGTCGGCGGTCACGGATTTGACCTTCCAAGGCGGTCCTTTGTCGGGGCCTATCGACTCTTCTTTATAGTAGGTCCGGATGCGTGCCAGGGCCTGCTCCGGGGGCGGGAGCAGGGAGGGAATGATTTGCGTAACGCCTAGGTAGGCCGCAAGAACGGCAAGGACGGTGAAAAAGCTGACTCTCAGGACAACGCCGCTTTCCGGATCCTCACGCGCCGGTGAGACGTGCGCTTTTCTCACCCGAATTTATCGCCCGTTCGACCTCTACGGTGTAGCTGTTGTAGGTGGCGTTTTCGTGCTCGCTCAGGCCATCTCCCGTGAGGAGGTTGGCACAGCCGAGTTCGGGGGTTCCCCCCGCCGGGATATGGACCACCCCGGGGCGGACGATATCGCTCACCTTCGCCTCGAACTCTGTTCTCCCGCGTCCGTTGAACAGGGCGACGCGATCCCCGGTTTTGATGTCTCGCGCAGTGGCGTCGTCGGGATGGAGGGTGGCGACGTTGAAGCCGTGGCGGAGGAGGTTGGCCGAAGTGTTGAAGGTGGAAGAGGCCCGGAAATAGGTTTTCGGCGAGATGAGCTGAAGAGGGTAAGCGCCTTTGTCCCCGTCCGGCACATCCTCCGGGAGTACGTGGCGCGGAAGGGGGTCCTCCAGCGCATCGTTGTAGATCTGAATTCTTCCGCTGGGGGTGTCCGCCTCGCGTGAAAGGATTTCCGATGGGACGTCCAGGGAGATAATACCCTCCGCTTCGAGGCGTTCCATGGTCACCTCCCCGAACCACGGGAAGCGCTCGTCCTGCCGGGCTGTGCTGATGAGTTCCTCTATCCATTCCCGCGAGGATTTCCAGGGAAAATGGTTCCCAAAACACATTTTTCGCGCCAGGCGGCAAATCACTTCGAAATCGTCCAGGGATTCGCCTCTCGGCGGCAGGGCGCCCGGGGAGTAATGGATCTGGCGGCGGGGCGCGAGCTCAGGGATGAGGTGGGAGAAAGCCTCTCCCGTTTCGAGGCCCTCGGTGATGGCGCACCGCTCGAGCCAGGTCGATACCGGAAGCACGACATCGGCGCAGCGGGCGGTCTGCGTCATGAAGATGTCTGCCACAGCGACGAAATCGAGAGAGTGGAGGGCGCGCTCGCTCTTGTGGCTGTCCCCCCCTTGGCCGACGGGGTTTCCCCACATAATGAGAGCGGCGTGAAACTCCGTTTCATAGGCGTCCGGGTTTAGAACCGCCTCGCCGAATTGGCCGACGGGGACGCGCGTGGCCACCGGATTGGGCACTGCCCAGCGGTCCGTCATGACCCGGACGAGACCGATTTCGGTGGAGCGCTCAGGTTGGAACGCCTCGCTCCTTGCGCCGTGGTGGAGGATGCCCTCGAAAGCGCCCGCTGCGAGGTTGAGGATGTGCAGGGCCCGAACGGCCTGCTCACCGCGGAGGGTGCGCTGGTAGGCGCCGTGGTAGACGTTGATTCTCCCGCTGCGGAGGGCGGATGCGATGGCCCGCACGTCCTCTTCGCTCACGCCGCACTCGCGGGCGGCCCGCCCGGGCGTCCAGGGGGCCGCCGCCTCCCGCAGCATCTCCATGGCAGGGCGGCAGGGAACGCCATCGGCCTCGTGGCGCCCGGAGAGGGCGGGCTTCGAGGCGGTGTCGAAGGGAACCGCCGCCCCCTTTGCCTCGTCCCAGACGAGGGGGCGTCCGTCCTTCGCGGTCAAAAAAGTGCCGTCAGACTCGCGGACCAGGAAGGGCGCGTTGGTGCGATCGCGAAATGCCGCCTCGTCTGCGTTCCCCTCCGTGAAGAGAAGGCGCAAAACGGCGAGGGCGAGGGCGGTGTCCGTGGAGGGCCGAATGGCAACGTGGCGGTCGGCGAACCGCTCGGCCGTTTTGGTGCGCACCGGGTCCACAACGATGAATCGTGTCCCGCGGCGTTTGGCCGCCTGAAGGGCTTGGAGATGCCCCCGGTAGGCCGTCTCGACCGGATTGTTTCCCCAAATGATGATCCAGTCGCATTTTTCGGTGTCCCGCAGGCGGAACTGCCAATGGCCGAAGACATCCTTGGTTCCCATCTGGAAAGCTTTCCAGCACAAACTTCCCCGCTCGTAGGCGGGCACCGCCCCGCCCCAGAGGTTCAAGAGGCGCAAGATGGTCGCAGGGCCGGCGTCCTTTCCCCCGGGGAGGGTGTGCTGGCCCGCGTAGTTGTACATGATGACGGACTCGTTTCCGCCCTTCTCCTTGGCCGCCTCCAGTCCCTGGGCGACTAGGTCCAGGGCCTCGTCCCAGGAGATGCGCTCGAAACGGTTTCCGCCATCCGGCCCCGAGCCTTTCGGGCCCACGCGGCGCATGGGGTGGAGCAGACGGTCCGGGTGCGCGTAGCGGCCGGGGATCTGGAACCCCTTGATGCAGGGCTTGAACCGCATCTTCGGGTGGGACTTGAAAGAGCGGATTTCTTTCCCGCTCAATTCCACCTCGAAGGAGCATGGGTTGTTCCCGCAGTGGGGCGCACACAGGGTAAACGCCTTACGGGTTGCGTTCTCGCTCATGTTCCTGAGTCCTCGACCGGGAAGGGTGCATCGGGGCGCCCGCCCCGCTGAATCTCGGCTTCACACCCTTCTATTCACATTTTACCATACGGTTACACAGGCGATAGCGCAAACCGTGTTTGGGGACAATTCATCGGGCGGAGTGGCATCCGCTCTCGTATTCATCGAGCCCCATGTGCGGGAGGGACGATATGGTCAGAAGGGCGAAGGCAAAAACAAGGCCGAAGGCGAAGAAGAAGCGCACCGCCGCCCGGGTGAAGATCCCCACCTGGGATACCAAAATGCCGCTGCCCTCGAACCCGGATACGGGGGAGACGGCGAACGACTACTATATCCTCGACTGCGAAGTGCACGTCATGCCCGAGGACTACCGGCGCTTCATCAAGTACTTCGAGGGGACCAAGACCTTCGAGTACGCCCACAAAATGTGCAACTGGTGGCAGTGGATCGACCACCGCACCGGCAAGCAGGCGGCCATTCACCCCGGGATGGACTGGCACATCGACAAGATCATCGGCGACATGAACCGTGCGGGCGTGGACCAGATCGCCCTCATGCGCGAGTCGTTCATCGACACCACGGGCGACAGCGCGCCGTTTTCGACCAACCAGCACGTCATCGACGCCATCGAGAAGTACCCCGACCGCGTCATCGGCGTCTCGAACGTCGGCCCCTTCTCCAAGCGCCAGACCAAGGACATCCTCTGGGAGCTGGAGTATCTCCACGACAACCACAACTTCAAGTTCACCAAGTTCTACCAGCCCGAGGACTGCCCCATCAATGACCGGAGGCTCTGGCCGGTCTACGAGATGTGCCAGGACAAGGGCATCGTCGCCCTCTTCCACACCGGCATCACCATCCGGTTGGGGCCCACCAGCCACACCCTGCCCATCCTGCTCGACGACGTGGCCTCGGACTTCCCCGATATCAAGATCGTCGCCTACCACGGCGGCTACCCCTACTGGGAAGACCTGGTCATGCTGATGTGGAAGCACCCAACCTATTCGTGAGCTATTCGATTCTCCTTCCCTGGCTCATGCGCGCGGCACCGCTTCGCCCACATGGTGGGCACCACGCTCCAGATCGCGGGCTACAACCGATTCGTCTGGGGCAGCGACTGGCCGGCCTCGGACCCCTATCAGTCGGTCGAAGCGATCCTGAAGCTCGAGATCGACGAAGAGCTCCAGGAGAAGTGGGGCTATCCGGCCATCACGAAAGAGGTCAGGCGCGAGTTCCTCGGCGGCACCCTCGCCAAGCTGGCCGGCATCAACGCCCGGAGGAACCACCTCAGGTTTCCCGGACAGAACCGCTCGCCCGGGGGCAAGTCGGCCGAGGGCGACATCACCCGCCGGAATATGCGCCGCCAGAAGAAATAGCCCTCCGGAATTTTTTCAGAACCCAGCGGCCCGCCCCGCGCTTCGGCGGGGCGGGCCGCTTGCGAATCTCCATTTGTCGATTGCGCGGTGATTGAATAAGCTCTCATGGCACCTGGACCCCCAGGAGTTTTCCGGTCGTTCTCTTTGATCCGGCCCTCGTCCGTTCGGGCCCGGAGGAGGCGCAGATGAACCAGCCGGTTGAAGTGGGCCTGATCCTTTCCCTTACGATCCGGGGTCTTTTCGTCAGCAGTTACGACAAGTTGCGGGAAGTGACCCAGGAAGCCGAACGAATGGGGTTCCACTCGGCCTGGCAATGCGATCACTTTTTCTCGGTCAATCCCAAGGCTTATGCCGAGATCTCGGGAAAAGGCGATCCGAGCGCGGAAGGGGACTCCGGCGGCGGCGATGGCCCCGTTACCCTGCCCATGCTGGATCCCTGGGTGGCCATCTCGGCGCTGGCGCGGGACACCCGGACCATTCGCCTCGGACATTTGGTGAATTGTGTCGGTTATCGGCATCCCGCGGTGCTCGCGAATATGGCGGCAACGCTCGATGTCATCAGCGGGGGCAGGCTGGAGTTCGGCATCGGCGCGGGATGGTTGGAGCCGGAGTATCGCACGTATGGATTTCCTTTTCCGAAGGCATCGGTGCGGATCGCGCAGCTGGAAGAGGCCGTCCAGCTCATCAGGCGGATGTGGACGGATCCCGCTCCCCGCTTTGAAGGGGATCATTGCCGGATCGAGAATGGCTACTGCGATCCCCCGCCGCTCCAAAAACCGCATCCGCCCATATGGATCGGCGGGGAAGGGAAAAAATTGCTCGCGGCGGCCGCCAAGTATGCCGATGGCTTCAATTCCCGTTGGTGGCCTCCGAAAACCTTTGTCGAGCGGCGGCCGGAAATTGAAGCGGTATGCCGGCGGGCGGGCCGCGATCCCGGCGAATTACGGCCCTCGCTGATGATCATGCTGATTCCGGAGAAAGCCCCCGCCGCCGGGGCCGAGCGGAAAAGGTTCGCCGTCGTGCCGGATACGGGCGTGATCGCGGGGGATCCGGAAACCTGCGTTCGGCGGCTCGCGGAATATGTGAAGGTGGGCGTGCGCCGGCTTCTTGTGACCATTCCCGATGTGGACAAAAAGCCGGAGCGGTTGCGGCTCGCCGGGGAGGAAATTCTCCCCGCCCTTCGCGGCGTGGCGGGCGGGTAGTCTCCTTCCGGCGAGGACATTTCCGGATCATCCCCGCGCTGTGAAACGGGCGGCGCGCCGCTTTGCCCAATCGGGGGGCGTCCCATACCAGCTCTTTTTTGTCAGAGCAGGGATTCGGCCGAATCCGGAAAGACGAATTATTGGTAACGCAGGCTTACCAGGGCGGCTCCTCCAACGGTCAAGAGCGCGCCGGCCGGCACCCGCCATGTGATGTTTTCCGCGCGCCGGAAGAAGAGGAGCGCCCACGCCACGGTGAAGAGCGGCGATGTCTGAATGAGGGGGAGCATCCGGAATACCTCGCCCTTCTGAAGAGCGCTTGCGTAGAAAACCCCTCCGAAGGCAAGGGCCAGGCCGCAGAGCGTAAATGGCTTCCATCCCCCCCGGATGGCTTCCCAATTCAGCGCCCGCGCGAAGAAACCGGAATAGACCACTACCACCGCGGCCGCGATTCCCATCCCCACGAACAGGGCGGCGAAGACGTTTGGAAAAGAGGGGAGGCCCACCCGCCAGAAAACAGCCGCGAGAGCGGAAAGGACGGCGGCCGCGGCGGGCCATAGAACGTCGATCCGCCTCCATCGGCCTTCCGTTTTTCCCGAAGAGATCAAGACGATTCCGCCTCCAATCAACAAAACACCCGCGATGTGGTACCAGGCGGGACGCTCGGCCAAAAACAGGACCGCCAAGATCACCGCGAAGAGAGGAGAGGTCCCCTTGATCGCGGCAGCGCGCGCGACGCCGATTTTGGAGATTCCGGTTAGGAAAAAAATGATGAACAAGCCGGGGTTCGCCGCCCCGCCCGCCGCGACCCAGAAGTAGTGCTTTCCGAAGGGAGGGAAAGATATCCCCGCAAAGGGAATGAATAAAAAGAAAAAGAGCAGCATGCTGACCAGGGAGATAGTGGAGCCGGCGAAGATGTTCGTTCGCTGCACTCCGGCGCGGCCGGACAGATCCGCGAGGCTGTAACAGACCGCGCCCGCAAGTGCGGCGATGACAAGCGGATCGAGAAACACCTATTCTCTTTTTTCCCAATAGGAGCGCAGGCGGTCGGCCAGGTGTTTTCCCGCGGGCGTGTCTGTGAAGGCCATAAAGGCGCCGATCAGGAGGAGGAGGAGGGGAAGGAAAATCCGTTGAAAGGTCACCGCCGCGTAAACCGTATCGGAACCAACGGGAAATTGGATCAGCCGCCTGCCCAGGAGATTCAGCTTGAAAGTATACGTGTCTGCGGGAACAGGGGATACGATCTCTTCCGGCGGTGAACCGAGGCCAAATCCATAAAAGAGCATAAATGTTCCGGCGAGGGCCATGGCCAGCCCGGCCCAGGTTCGCCAGCTCCAATCCTTCATGGGGAACCTCGCCCGATCAGCCGGTGATGTCTTCTCCGCCGTCCACGCGGATGACGTTACCGGTCATCCACTTCGTTCCCGAAACCGCGAAAGAAGCGATGGCGTCCGCCACCATGGCGGGGGTGGTGAGGCGGTTGTGGGGATTCACGCGCAGGACATTTTCGATCATTTCCTCGTTGCCCGGGATCTTGCGGAGGGCGGGGGTGTCGGTCACGCCCGCCTGGACGCAGTTGGCGGTTACCCCCATCGGGGCGAGCTCAACGGCGAGTTGGCGGATGTGGCTCTCGAGCGCCGCCTTGGCGGCGGAGACCGCACCGTAGGTTTTCCAGATGCGGTGTCCTCCCGCGCTCGTCATGGCGAAAATCCTCCCGCCCTCTCCCATCAACCCCTTCGCGATGAGCCCTTGGACCCAGTAAACGAGGCTGTTCGCCATAACGTCGAGGGTCATCTCCATCTGCTTGGGGGTGAGAGCGTCTTTCGGATCGCCGGCGATATAGAGTTTCAAGGTGCCGAAGGCGAGGCTGTGAAGCAGGACGCGAACGCCTCCCTTTCCGCCGGCCCCGAGGTGGGCCTCCATCTCCGATAACACGTTCTCCCGCGCCTCATGGTCGGCCGCGTTCAGGTTGAAGAAAACCGCCTCGGCGCCGCTCGCCCGGATCTCCTCCTGGATGCGCTCGGCGTTCGGAAGGGTCGCCTTCCGGTCGAGGTGCACGCCGAAGATATTCATTCCCTCCTTCGAGAGGCGGAGGGAGTTCGCCTCCCCGAAGCCGCTGCTCGCGCCCAGGATGAGCGCCCACTTGCCTTTCAGATCAGAATCCGCCACAAGCCCTTCTCCTCAGGATAACCCTTAAGAAATCAATTTGGCCGCATTTTGTGCTGGCCCGTATCCGCCGTGAATATTTCGAACGGCCGCGGCGGATCAATCAATGCCGCTCTATCGTAAACAAATCCCTTCCGCATTCAATCGGAAAGGATTGTATGCGAATGGTTCCGCCGTTCGATTCAAAAATCAAGCGATTACCCGGAGCCGCCCCCACCACTCTGCCCCATCTGTCCGGAACCTCGTCCCGGCAGCGTCTTCTTCTGGCTTCGGCGCTATTCACCCAGTGCTATCCTCGAAATTTACCCCAAACAGCGAACCAGCGATGAAGCAGATAAGCATAGCAAGAACAAATTGGATTTTTTTCATCGCAATGTCCTCTCTGTTCAAGGGCTCCGGACCCGGAGGCGGTGATCGCAATAAAATCTTTGATGACATTGGGCCGAAGCGGACCGGCGGGCCGGAACTTTCTTTAAAAAGGCAACCCGTAAGCCGGCGCGGGCGGCGTGATTTTGACCTCGGCCGTCATGGCGCCGCCGCGCCGCCCGGCGATATGGACAACGGTGCCGGTGATGGCATCGGGCGGCATCCGGCTCTCAGGGACTTGAGGCGAATTTTGCCGGTTATTCTAGCACAGGCGGCCTGGAACGGACGGTTCGCCCTTTCCGGCGTTTTTGAATTGGGGGGCGCGGTTTTCGGATGCGCTTCCAGAGGGGAGCGGGACGGAACGCCTCATGGTTTTCCGCTCTGCCGAGGCGGGAAACGGTTGTCCTCCATGCCGGGCGGATATTTCTGACCAGGGTCCCGATGGGCTCGAGCCGGACCCTTCGGCCGCTCTCCAGCTTCAGGGATACCTTGGACCCGTCGGCCGAGAAGGCGGTCCAGGCGGTGAGACCGCTGAAGGCTTCGTGTTCCGGGTCGTTGTCCGTGCTTGCGAATTGGAGGAGAACCTTCCAGTCCCCTTCAAAGGCCCCCATGACCAAACCGTCCGTGCAGCAGGGATACCAGCCGTGCCAGGTTTGGAACCGCTTGCGATTTTTGGCGGCCAGATATTGGTCGTTGGGGCTCCAAGGATCGTCCTGGACGAGAATATGGGCCCCGTTCGGATCTCCGGAGAGGTCCATGGTCATGGAGGCAGTTCCCCCGTCCTGGTCATTTGGCTTGTCAGTGCACGATGAAGAGGCTCAGGCCCTCCTTCGTGCGCACGAAGAACAGGTGGGAGGTGTCGGCCCGCAGACGGGGGGAGGGGCCGTTGTAGGAGGCGTTCGCAATTTGGGCGTAGCCGTAGTACTGCGCGGCGGTAGTTTCTCTGCTGGCGTAGGCGTTGATGTGACCGAGGATGTGGCGGCCGAAATCTCCGGCGCCGGGGCGGGATTCCTGTGAAACGCGGATACGGGTCGCCTCCGCGGAAAATGCCGATAGCGAAATGAGAACGACCGCGAGGCAAATGGCCTCCCCCCCCGCCCAAATTTTCATCCGCTGTCCCCTCTCCTGACAGGATGGGCGGAAAGCCGAAAATGCCCAAGACGCCGCACGTGGCGGATCGGATATGGAATCATACGGTTATCTGCTAATGGATTGCCATGGATTGATGCAGGTTGGATGTACGGGCAGATTGAAGAGTGAAAGCTTGCTCGCCACCATCTCGCCGGGCGTATTACGGATGGGGTTTCGGGAGGGGAATGAGAATAGGACAGAGGGATATGCCAATATCAAAGCCCTGGGCTTGCCGAATCCTTTCCCGCATGAATTTGCCGTCTTTCCTTAATTCGATGCTCCTTTCAACTCTCCGTCACGCTGAAGCGGGAAGTCCAGATTCCCCAGGTTGGCCAACCTTTTGAATCCGGCGGGCGGCTCCCCTTTGTCCTCGAGTTCCTGTTGAAGAACTTGAAATGCAACGGTTTTTGAATTGCTGACGTTTCCCGCCCGGTCTTCAACGTGTATCTCCGCGGTTCCATAGATGGTCGAGGTGGCACCGTGCCCATTCAGGAGGGCCCATATGAGGGCGGCGCCGTTGGTCCCCTTCCGCTGAGAGGCGGGAACGATGAGCGTGGAAGGCGGATAGGTTGCTCCGAGTTGTCCGAAGAATACGGAAACCTTGTCCAAATCCCCGTCCGGGTCGCTCGCCCGGACGTAGATCTTCCAAAAAGCGCCGTCTCCGATTTCCGGCTGGGCCCAGACGGCTTCGAGGGTGGGCCGATGCTTTTCTCCCACAGGCCCGATGTTCGGACGGAAGAGGTTGGTGAAGCCGGAGAGGAGAGCGGCCGCCGCCAGCAGCCACAAAATTTTTCGGTGGGAATGAATTCTCAAATTTGCCACCCCAAGGCCGGAGGGCGTTGAAACGGGGGCGGCCTTCTGCATTTCAGAGAATGAATCCCCCCCCCCCTCGGCAAGGCTATGGGAAAATTTTCAGCAATCCGGGGTGTTGCATTCCTCCGACCCGAGATCTTCGTTGCTCTGAATCGGAAAGTCCACTTGTCCAAGCGAAACATTTTTTTCGAAACTGGGAGGCGCCTCGCCTTTGTCCCCAGGCCCTACCGCCAGGACGGTGAATTCGAATGTCTTCGAGTCGCTGATGTTTCCCGCCCGGTCCTCGACGTGGATGTATGTAGTGCCGTGGATGGAGGGGTCGGCGCTGAATCCTTTCACGTAGGCCCAGACCAACACCGCTCCGTTCATTCGCTTTCGCTGGGAGGGGGGGATAATCAGGTGCTCCCCCGGGTAGGTTCCGCCGAGCTGATCGAAGGCGATGAAAACCTTGTCCAAATCGCCGTCCGGGTCGCTCGCCCGGACGTAGATCTTCCACAGCGCGCCGTCGCCGAACTCGGGCTGGGCCCAGACGGCCTCTAGGGTGGGCCGGTGTATTTCTCCTACGGGGCCGACGTTCGGCCTGATGAAATACACGGGGCCACCGCATCCGGCGAGGAATAAAAAGGCGGCCAATATCATTGTCTGTTTTCGAAACTTATTGATTTTCAATATCTTCTCCGGGTAGCGGCGAATGGAACCTGAATCGCCTCTTTCTCCTTATAATAAGACACTTGAAAAAAGAAATTGTTCCAAAGCGTCCCGATTCAATTCGCTATTTTACCGAATGAAATTCCAGTTTGTAGTATCGTATTTCACAGATATATTGCAATATTCCGAAATTTCTCAGTTATCTTGGAAATGATGCAAATTGGTGAGAGCATTCTATTATTTGACTTAACCAGTCTGGAAGAGCTCCCGCTGGTGAGAGAGGGGAGAAGGATGAATCAAAGCAAAGGGCCTTCCCGGGAGGAGATATCCGCCGCGGCGGAGAAAAAAACCCATGAGGAACACCGGGCCGAGGGCCCGGATGTGGTGACTTGCGGCGTTCTCACCGTGAGCGATACCCGAACCGAGGAGACGGATACGAGCGGCAAGCTCATCATGAATATGCTTCAGGACCGGGGGCATAAAGTTCCTTTCTACCGGATCGTGAAAGATGAACCGGACCAGATACGGAGCGCCCTGGAATCGGCTTGCGGGGATCCGGCCATTCAGGTCGTCATTTCGAACGGCGGAACGGGGGTCACGAAGCGGGATACCACCTACGACGTCGTGGTCTCGATGATCGAAAAAGAGATGAAGGGGTTCGGAGAGTTATTTCGGTATCTGAGCTTCCTCGAAATCGGAACCGCCTCCATTCTCACCCGGGCGACCGCCGGAACATGCCGGGATGCCATTCTCATGACCCTCCCGGGGTCGGGAAATGCCTGCCGCACGGGAATGGAGAAGATCATCCTTCCCGAGATCAGCCATATGGTCCGCGAAGTCTTGAAGTAGGCGCGGAGGGGCGCGTCCCGTGGGTCCGGCGCGGGAAGGCTCCCGCTTTTTTTGTGATTCATCGGCGTTTGAAAAAGGGCCAATTCTTGACATGCGGGCCTGATGTGGTTAGGTTGGCGCGAATCGGTGTGGGAATATCATCGAGATTTTTTTTGAAATTGGATTTATTCGGCTGCGTATTCATTTTATCGGGGGCGTTGGAGGATGGGCAGTTCGGCGGTCTATCCGGGCACGTTTGATCCGCCCACAAACGGCCACTTCGACATCGTGCGCCGCAGCCTTCGTATATTCGAGAAGGTTACCCTCGCGATTTCGGTAAACCCCCAAAAGTCGCCCCTTTTCAGTTACGATGAGCGCAAGGAGTTCTTCACGCGCGAGTTCAATGACATCCCGAATCTCGAAGTCGCCGCTTTCGATCGCCAGCTTCTCGTCGATTTTGTCCAAAGCATTGGGGCCGATGTCATCATCCGGGGTCTGCGGGCCGTAAGTGATTTTGATTATGAGTTTCAAATGACCCTGATGAACCGGCGCCTCAACAACGATCTGGAAACGGTTTTTCTCATGCCGAGCGAGCAATACAGCTTCATCAGCTCCAGCCTGGTCAAGGAGGTTGTTTCCCTGGGGGGAGATGTGAGCGAACTCGTTCCCCCATCGGTGAAGGGCGCGCTAAACCAAAAGTTCAAGAGATAGGGAATCCTTCCATACTCCAGCCAGGAGCCCGATACATGCAGCTCGCCCCCCGGATGAAGACCCTTCCTCCCAGCCCCACCATGGCCATGTCCGCCAAGGCGGCCGATTTGCGCGCCCAGGGAAAGGATGTGATTTCCTTCGCTGCGGGCGAGCCTGATTTCGACACCCCCGAGCATATCAAGGAAGCGGCGATCCAGGCATTGCGGGACGGAAAAACCAAGTACACAAACGTGCGGGGGGTCGAGCCGCTGCATGAAGCCATTCGCGACTGGGTGGAAGAGAACAAAGGCGTTCGTTATGAACCGGAGGAAGTCATCGTAACGGTGGGGGGCAAACAGTCTGTCTTCAATTCCCTCCACGTCCTTCTCGGCGAGGGGGACGAAGCCGTCATTCCCGCTCCCATGTGGGTGGGATACGAGCCCGTGGCCACCCTGGCCGGGGCGAAGTCCATCCTCATTCCCACCCGTGAGGAAAACGGCTTCAAGATGACCGCCGAGGAGCTGCGCTCCGTCATCACCCCCCGGACCAAGCTCGTCCTCATCAACTCTCCGGGAAACCCGACGGGCTCTGTTTACGGTCGCGCCGAGTTGGAGGCGTTGGCCGAAGTTGTCCTTTCCTCGAAGGCCATGGTTCTGTCGGACGAAATTTATGGGAAACTTCTCTATGATGGGGAAGAACACGTTTCCATCGCCAGCCTGCCGGGAATGAAGGAGCGAACCCTCTTGCTGGACGGTTTTGCCAAAACCTATGCGATGACCGGCTGGCGCCTCGGCTACACCTTGGCTCCGGAGCCCGTGATCAAAGGCATGGCGACCTTTCAAAGCCAAAGCACGAGCAACGCCACAACCTTCGCGCAATACGGAGCCATCGCCGCCCTTCGGGGGCCGCACGGCTTTCTCGATGATTGGCGCGCCGAATACGACAGGCGCCGCAGGGCGATCGTGGCGGGACTGAACGAAATCGACGGAATGTCTGTGGTGACCCCCAAAGGGGCGTTCTATGCGTTTCCCCGAATCAGCGATCTTTTCGGGCGGAAAGGGCCCGAGGGTGTTCTGAACAACTCGGTGGATGTCGGTGTCTACTTTCTCGAGCACGCGCTTTGCGCGGGGGTTCCCGGCATCGGATTCGGCGACGATACCTACATTCGTTTTTCCTACGCGACCTCACTCGAAAACGTGGAAAAAGGAATCGAGCGCCTGCGGACCGCTGTGGGCCGGCTTGGTTGATGTTCACTTACCGGTTCGGGCGGTTCCTCCAAGTGCTGGCCATCATTGATTGTGGGGTCGCTCTCTTTCTGGGCGGATCGATGCCCCGCTTCGGCTTTGCGGCCCAATTCAATATCCTCATTTTCGCGGCGGTTCTGTTTTTGGCGGGCCGGTATTTTCAGAAAAGAGGGGAGGCCGCGTTGCGCAGAATGGAAGCCATATCGGGGGTCTCTTCCGCCGGGGAGCCCTCCGGCGGCGAACCTCGGGAGCTTCGCAGAAAGGCATGAGCCCTTTCGGGGCGACCGAGATCCCTCCGAACCCACCTTCCTCCTTTTCCTGCATTTTGCAAATTGCTTGTCAGCTGCCCTTCGCGACAGCGCCATGCGCAGGAGGGGTCTTGTACACGAGACCGGGGTTGACGAAATAACTCTCGCACGCCCGCAAGAGCAGATCCTTTGTCATCGCGGGGGGCTCATCCGCAAACTTCGCCAAATCGAAGATATGGTCCACAAGATCCCGGGGATGGCAGCCGGTGAAGGGGATTTCCCGGGGCAGGTATACTTCTTTGATCAGCGCGTCAAAAGCCTCCTGATTGAATTCTATGTTTTTGTGCTCGGCCGCCATCCGGAAGGCTTTCTGGAACTCCTCGGCCGAAAGCGGCCCCACATAAACCTTGTGCCCCAGGCGGCGCATGAAGGCGTCGTCCAATAAATCCTTCGGGTTGATGTTGGTGCTGAAAATCGTGAGCTGATCAAAAGGCACCTGGAATTTGTTTCCGGTGTGCAGGGTGAGGTAGTCGATTCGGTTTTCCAGCGGGACGATCCACCGGTTCAAAAGGTCGCGCGCGCGGACCAGCTGCCGGCCGAAATCGTCGAGGATGAATATGCCGTTGTTCGATTTCACGTGGGGGGGCGCTTCATATGTGTTCGAGCGGGGGTCGAGCTTGAGCTCAAGGGTTTCGAGCGTAAGCTCTCCTCCCACGATGACGATGGGGCGCTTGCAGCGAATCCACCGCCGATCCTCGGGCTGATCGCCCTCCTCTTTGATGTGTGTCGCCGGGTCAAAAAAGCGGACCACGAATCCGTCCACCTCGATTGCCTGGGGAACGGCTATGCTTCCTCCCAGCAAGGGGGCAAGGGCAACGGCGATGGATGTTTTCCCGTTTCCCGGAGGGCCGTAAATGAATATGGAGCGCCCCGAATTGATCGCGGGCCCGAGGGACTCCAAAAGGGAATGGTTGACAACCAGGTGGGAGAGCGCCTCTTCAAGGTCTTTTTTGCGAACCTGTACATGGAGAACCGATTGGGACTCCACCATCTTCCAGTAAATGTCGATGGGGATCGGAACGGGGCCGACGTAGCCGCTTCCGTTGAGGTATTCCCGCGCCCGGTTCCGCCCCTCGGTGGTCATGGTGTAGCGCCGCGTGGTGGAGGCGTAGGAGGAGGATTTAAGAACTTCGCAGCACCTTAGGTCCTTCCACTCTTCGATGATGTCGCTCGTCAATTTGACCGGGAGGCAAAGCTTTTCCGCGGCTTCGTTGGGGTTGAAAGTGTCGAGTACAAAGATTGTTTTGAGAACCAGCGGGAGCAAGAAGTCCTTCCGGATTCCGAGATCCTCCAGGGTACGGGGGGTCTCCAGGCGCAACGGATCGTAAGGCTCGTCCGTCGAAGAGGCAGCGTCCTTTGTCGAGTCTTTCAGGAGGCTGGGCGGGCCGGGTTTTTTCAGGAGGTCCGGCGGTTTCTCTGAGGACCCGGCAGAATCGGGTGGATTCATTCGTCTTCTCCTAACTTGCGGAAAGCCGCTTGCCTTGAGTTGAAAATCTCACTTTTTGAAATGCAAGAGATGGTAGGTCTTTTTGCCCTTTCGCAATAAAATATATTGGCCGAACAAGAGATCCTCCGGGGAAATGGAGGCGTCTTCATCCGCCACCCGGAGATTATTGACATATATTCCGCCTCCCCGGATGTCTTTTCGGGCCATGCCTTTTGACTTGCAGAGGCCGGTCTCGGCCAGCGTATCCACGGTGGAGACCGGCAAGCCGCCCGTTGGCTCGGTCTTGGGCATCTCGGCGGCCGCCTCGAGCAAATCGCTTTCTTCCATCCCCTCGATTTTTCCGCCGAACAGGATCTGGGAAGCGTTCCCGGCGCTCCTCGCCGCCTTCTCTTCGTGAATGAGCGATGTCATCTCAAAGGCAAGGCGGCGTTGCCCTTCGCGCAGCTCGGGTTTTTTGAGATGTTCTTTTTCAATCTCCTGAATCTCCTCCAGCGGGAGAAAGGTGAAGTAACGGAGGAAGCGTCCCACGTCCTTGTCATCCGTCTGGATCCAGTACTGGTAGAAGCGGTAAGAGCTGGTCCGCCTCACGTCGAGCCAGATGTTTCCCTCCTCGGTTTTTCCGAATTTCCGCCCGTCGGACATGGTGATGAGGGGGAAAGTGATGGCATACGCCGGTTTCCCCCGCGCCCGGCGGATGAGCTCGACGCCGGCGGTGATGTTCCCCCACTGGTCGGAACCGCCGATTTGAAGCGCGCATTCTTCGGTGTCGAACAGGTGCAGGAAGTCGAACGCTTGAAGCGCCATGTAGCTGAACTCGGTGTAGGATATGCCCGCGTCGGCCATCCGCGATTTCACCGAATCCTTGGCCATCATATAGCCCACCGTGAAATGCTTCCCGGTGTCCCGGAGAAATTCGATGAGCCCTAGATTTTCCAGCCAATCCGCGTTGTTGACGAGCTTGGCGGAGTTCGGCCCCCGAAAATCGAGATATTTTTCAAGCTGTTTTCGTATGCCTTCGATGTTCTCCCCGAGGACCTTATGGTCCAAGAGGTTGCGCTCTTCGGATTTTCCCGACGGATCTCCGATCATTCCCGTCCCCTCTCCCACGAGGACGATGGGGCGGTGACCCGCGCGCTGGAAGCGCATCAGCCCGGTGATCGGCACGAGATTTCCGACGTGGAGGCTATCGGCCGTGGGGTCGAAGCCGCAGTAGACGGACATTCCGCCCTTTCGAAGCGCGTCGAACATCGCGGGCTGATCCGTGAAATCGTGGACGAGTCCCCGCGCCTGAAGTTCATCGAACAAGGTCATATCCGCTCCACTGGGCATTCGATATTCCGCAAATTTTCAACGCGGCCTAAATATAACAGGGGTTTCCGCGCCGCCCAACCGGGGCGCCAGGACTGGAAAGGACGAATGTTGACGGGTGAGAAATGGCAAAAAATCCTTCGAATTGGCGCCTCTGCTCCGGTCCGCTTTTGTGGAAATGGTAAACGCTTATCGGGCGGGACGGGTTTTGGGGCAGGGGAGTGATATAATACTCTGAACGATGACAGTGAATCCGGAGGGAAAAATCCGTGCACGATAAAGGGAAAAAGGAAAAAGCCGCCGTGGCGAAGGGGACGGTTGAAATCGAGGGGGTCACGCTTCAACTCAGCCGCCCGGATGAGACGGTCCAGGAATGGATAGGCCAAAAAGAGATTTTGGGACAGCTTCAGGCGTGCTGGCTCTTGGTTTCCGAGAAGGACGTCCCCCTCACCCCCCGGATCGTGGGCCCGCCCGGCATCGGAAAAACAACGCTCGCCATGGCGGCGGCGCGTGACCGGAATCAAGACCTTTATATCTATCAGTGCACCGCCGATACCCGTCCCGAGGATCTTCTCGTCACGCCCGTTCTCGCCGAGTCGGGCCGCATCGCCTACCACGCCTCGCCGCTCGTCACGGCCATGGTCCGGGGCTGCATATGCGTCCTCGACGAGGGAAATCGCATGAGCGAGAGAAGTTGGGCCTCTCTCGCCCCGCTGTTGGACCACCGCAGGTACGCCGAGTCCATCGTCGCGGGAATTACCATTTTGGCGCACCCCGACTTCCGTTGCTGCGTTACGATGAACGATGACTCTTCCACCTACGAGGTTCCCGACTATATCCTCTCCCGCCTCCAGCCTACGCTGGGCCTTGAATTTCCGGACCGGGGGGACGAACTGGCCATCCTCCACTACCACCTTCCGTTCGCGGGCGAGGAAATGCTCGCGATGACGGTGGAGTTTCTGCAAGGAGCCCACGGCCTGGACCTGGATTACTCGCCGCGGGACGGTATCCACATCCTGCAATACGCCCTCAAGCGCCTCGCGCAGGATCCCGCCCACCCTTTGGGGCAGGATTCCGCTTGGCGGGAGGCCCTGGTGAAGGTGCTGGGCGATGAGGCGCTCGACTTGAAGGGTCTCGCGGGACGCCGCCGGAGGGCGCTGGGCGAGGAGCTTCCGCCCATCAATTTCGGGGACCTCTTCTTCGAGGGAGACAGCCCGATCCACCCGGACCGTGATGACGGTTAATCATGTTTTCGAAAGAAGATTTCCTTTCTTTTTCCGAGCGGGTTTATGTGCTGCCCGTCATCCACGGGAGCGGCGACTTCGCGCAGGAGGTGCGTGATCGCCTTCTCCGGCTTGAGCCCGACTGCATAGCCGTCCCCCTTCCTCCCTCATTTCAGCATGAAGTGGAGGCGGGGGTGGAAGAGCTTCCTTTCGTTTCCATGGCGGCGGCGGAAGAGCCGGAGGAAGATTTCCTGGAGGGGGAAGGGGAGGGCGGAAATGAGGGAGAGGAGAAGGAAGAGGGGTACCCCGCCTACAATTACGTTCCCATCGACCCGTGCCAGCCTGTGATCGCGGCCCTGCGCCTCGCGGCGCAGGAGCGGGTCGCCCGCGCGTTCATCGATTCGGAAGTCAGAAGATACGAACCGGAGGTCTCGGTTCTGCCGGATCCCTACGCCCTGAAAAAAGTCCCTCTGGAGGCCTTCGCGGCGTCGCTCCTTCCGGCGGCTCCGCGCCCGGCGGGGGGGAGCCAGCGCGCGGGGCGCATCCGGTTTATGGCGAAAGAGCTGCACAGGCTGGAAGAAAGTTTCGAGCGGATCGTTTTCGTCTGCCCGGCCCTGGACTGGCCATGGATCCGGCAGGCGTATGTGCGGGAGTTCCCCGCGGGGGGAGAAAACTCCTTCTTCCAGCCCGTCCGCCGGTACCCCGTTTCGGTGGACACGCTGGCCTTCGTCCTCGGGGAGCTTCCCTTTGTCACCTATCTGTATGAAAAGCGCCGCGAGGAGCTTCGGGGGGACCGGCACCTTTCCATCGACGGCGTGAAAGAGCTGCTCCTTGAGACGCGCTCAAATTGGCTGGCCGAACACGAACCCGCGCACAACTGGGTTACACCCCAGCGTCTCCAGATCTTCCTCCAGTATGTCCGGAATCTGACCCTTCAAACGGGCCGCCTGACCCCGGATCTGTTCACCCTCACCCTCGCCGCCAAGCAGGTGGCCGGGGACGAGTTCGCCCTCACCCTCACGGATACCGCCAGATATTATCCCTACCAGGAGGACGAGAGGGGCGGCGAGGATTCTGAGGTAAACGTGGGCGTCGAGCTCGCTGAATTCCCGGACTCGGGAGCGGGATATATCAAAAACCGCCTCGGCGGCTCCGCCGTCCTCTGGCGATCCATCTCCCTCAAGCCCAAGCCCAGGCTTGAGAAAAAGAAAGAATGGGCGCAACGGTGGGATCCCTACGGCCAATGCTCATGGCCCCCCGAGGACACCCGGATCGAGAGCTTCCACACCCATGTCCGCGAGCAGGCCAAGGTTCTCCTCGGCGCCGACCTCGCCCGGACCGAGAAGTTCACCACCTCGATCAAGGACGGTCTCGACATGCGCGAGACCCTGCGCAACTGGCATACGGGGTCCCTCTATGTGAAGGAAATCCCTCCCGCGAGGGGGAATCTCGAGATCGTGGTGTTCCTCTTCGATACCCCGGCGGATCCCCTGAAGTACGCCTGGCGCACCATGTGGTTTGCCGAGCACGAACAAGAGTCCTCCCTTTGCATGTACGCGACGCCTTACGAGGAGGAATTCGTGGGGCCCGGCGTTGCCCAGTCGATTTATGGCGGGGCCTTTTTCCTCTTCCCGCCGCGCTACATCCCGGACGTCTGGAGCGATCCGCGCTTTGACTTCGCCCAGACGCTGGAGGAAAAACTTATTGCGGGCGCCTGTTTCCACTCCCAGGAACGCTTCGTGGCCCTCGTCTCGCCCGTCCGGCCCCTTCCGCGCTGGCGCCGGATCGCCCGCCAGACGAAAAAGCAGCTCATCCACATCCCCCTCGGAAGGTTCTCCCGCGATACGATCGACCGAATCCGCCGCTTTCACGTCCTGAACGGGAAGCGTGTCCGATCCTACGCGGCCAGGTTCATCCGGGATTTATAATCTGGATGTTGGGGGAGATGCTTTCCGGGGCAGTGTCCCCGGGTGTCGTCTGCCGTTTGGGTGGGAAATCAGGAGGGGAGGGTCGGCGGGCCGTTTTATCCCGCCTCCCAGCGGTCTACAATTGCGCAATAATTCCGTTCTCGGCCAGCTCCCCGATGGCGCCATCGAAGGCGACAAGCGCTTGCTCCACGTCTTTCTCGGTGTGGGCCAGGGAGGTGACGCCGCCGGTGTATGACATGATCTCCACCCCCCTTGCGCGCATGGCGTGCGCGTAGGCCGAGACCACCTTGGGGGGGATGCTCTTCAACTGGAGCGCGGTGAGGCCATCGACGTTATCGCTGGACCCGTTGAGGGGGCCGAAGTAGACGCGGAAGGTCGAGGAGTCGCCATAGATTATCCCGGATATCTCGTGTTTTTTCAGAACCCTTGCCATTCCTTCCCGGATCTTGGCCGCAATGGCGTCGGCGTGGCGCTGGGGCTTTCCGTCGCGCAAGGCGCCGAGGGCCGCCACTCCCGACGCGGATACGAGGGCATTCGCGTTAAAGGTTCCCCTGTGGAAGACGGGGGGGCGCTTCCCCTTCACCTCTTTTTTGGGGTTCAGAAGCTCCATGAGCTCCTCGCGTCCCGCGAGGGCGCCGCCCGGCAGGCCGCCCGTCAATATCTTCGCCAGAGAGGTTAAGTCCGGCGTCACCCCGACGAGGGCCTGCATCCCCCCCGGGCTCCAGCGGAAGCCCGTAATCACTTCATCGAAGATGAGGACCGCGCCGAATTTGTCGGCGAGGGCGCGCATGTCCGCGTGGAAATTATCGGGCAAAGGGATGGTCCCCCAGGACCCGCCGGAAGCCTCGAAGATGACGGCGGCGATATCCTTGTCCTTCGAAAGGATTTCCTCCACCGATGCGGCGTCGGCCGGGCATACGACGGTGGACTCCACGCTCGCCGGGAGTATTCCGAGAGAAGGCGGTTCATCGTAGGGCATTTTCACTCCCATCGCGACATAATCGTGCCAGCCGTGATAGTGCCCCTCGAATTTTAGGATTTTGTTCTTCCCGGTGAACGCCCGCGCGACCCGCACGGCGAGCAGGGTCGCCTCGGAACCCGATGCGACGAAGCGGACGCGTTCCGCGCAGGGGATGAGCTCCTGGACAAGCCCTCCCCACGCCACCTCCAAAGGATGGTTGTTGGCGTAATACGTTCCCTTCGTCGCCTGCTCGCGGATCGCAGCGACCACGTCGGGGTGATTGTGCCCGAGGAGGAGCGAGCCGCTTCCCATCGCATAGTCAATGTATTCGTTTCCGTCCACGTCCCATTTTCGGGAGCCGTCGGCGTGCTTGATGTAGAGGGGAAAGGGGTCGGTGGCGCGGTTCTCGTGGGAAATGCCCCCCGCCAGCGTGGTTTGCGCTTTTTCCCAGAGCGCCTTCGATTCCCGGCGCGCTCCCTCGTAATTGTCCGCCATGGTCCTTCCTCGCAAAAGAGCGTGAAAACCGACTTTCCCCTGAAACCAGATAGCTAGAAGCTAACACTTGTCTCCAATCAGGGCAAGATTGCCTCTATCCCCCTCCCATCGCGGATTTCCTTCCAATGCGAGGATAGCAAAAAATTCGAGAAAGGATATATTAAGAAGAATAGATTTTCGAAAAGCGGTTTCCGCCCTTCCGGTGATTGGGTTCCACCGAAAAGAAGGAGGAGAACCATGGCCAACAAGATCAGCTTGGTGAGCTATTACAAATTCATAAAAGCCGACACACCCGGATCGGGGGCCAAATTTCTCGCCGTTTTCCGGGCCGCCCGCGTCAACCTCCTCGCCGTTCACGCTTTCCCCTCAGGAAAGAGGCGGGTGCAGGTGGATGTGGTGCCCGCGAACGAAACGGCGTTTGGGAGGGCGGCTCGAAAAGCGAAGCTGAAACTCGGCAAAAAGAAAAAAGCCTTTCTCATCGAAGGGGACGATCGGATCGGCATTCTCGCGCAGATTCTTGAGACTGTGGGCGACGCCGGCGTCAACGTCACGGCGGTGACCGCACTCCGGGCGGGAAAAGGACGTTACGGGGCGATTTTCTGGGTGAAGGAAAAAGATCTTCGCAGAACGAGGAGAGTCCTGCGGGTCTAGCCGGGAGAAGCCGGGGACGCGGGTCGCCTTAAATCGAGCTCCATGAACAGCGCCGTTCCGCGGGGATAGCGCCGGAATGGCTCTGCCTCTTTGAAGCCCAGGGTGCGGTATAGCGTGATCGCTTCTTTCATAACGGGAAGCGTGTCAAGAACCATGCGCCGATAGCCCATGGCCCGGGCCTCCTCGATGATGGCAACGGCGCAGACCCTTCCGGTTCCCCTGCCGCGGAAGGGGGGGCGCACGTAGAGCCTTTTCATTTCGCAGACGCCTTCTTCGAATTTCCGGAGCGCCACGCACCCGGCGGGTTCACCGCCGCATACGATTATGAGGAGGCGCCCCGTCTTCTCGCCGTATTCGCCCGGCAGATTGCGAAGCTCATCGTCAAAACCTTGGAAACACGGTTCCGCGCCGATTGTTTCGGCGTACTCGAGGAAGGGTTCCCGGATGCTTTCAATCTGTTCTTCGGATTCGGCCCGAACGATTTTCGTCCCGGACGGGCCATGCTCGGAACAAGCGCTTTGTGGTTGCATCGCCGAAAGTCCCATCGCGTATTTCTCGGGGAGGCTCCGCCGCCCCGTCCGCAAGCCCGAAATGTTCATGGACTTGCCTATGTAAGATAATCCACAACCGGATAATCTTCCATCCTCTTTCATTCGAGCCTTTTGCTGCCCGGATTGCCCCCTGGCAAACAGGCGTGACCGCTCTCGGGTCTCGCCCGCCGAGTCTATGATTTCTCTTTATTTTTTGTCGTAAACAGCCGTTACATCGACTTCGATCATCATGGCAGGGGTCATCAGCCCCGCCACCTCGACGGAGGTGACGCATCCGGGGGTTTTCGTTTTGGAGTATTTTTGGAAGAACGCCGCGCGCGCGGGAACCCCTTCGTGCCAAAATTTCTCCCGGTCGATGAAGTAGAAAACATAGTGCACGATGTCGTCTATGGTCGCACCCACCCTTTCGAGCGTCCTGCGGACATTTCCAAGCGCCTGGGTCATCTGCGCCCCCATGTCCCCCTCTCCCACGAATCCGTTCGGGGTAATGGCGGGATAGCCCGAAATGCGCAGGGTGGTCCCCCCGGTGGTTTCGACTGCATGTGCGATGCCGATTTCTTTGCCGAATCCGAAATTGGGCGCGACGGTCAGCACCGATGCTTTATAGGAGTCGGTATCTTCCTGAAAAACGTGCACTTTTTTCCATTTTTTCTTTCTCCTTGGAAATGGCTCAAACGCACGTTCCCGCAATTGTTGAATGCAGCTTTACGGCCCATCTCTCCGATCCGTATTTGTGAGCCCGTAAAAGCTTAGACCGCGGCGAATGGATCGGGCCGCAACGCTTTCGGATCACGATCCTGCGTGCACAGATCCAGCGCGGCCAGGGCGTAAACTTTGCTGGCCGTCACCAGATCCGGGATGTGAACGAATTCGCCCAGGTCGGGCGCCCACCCGAATTCCCTCGACCGCATCCGGCCCGCGGGGCCGTAGACGACTACCTCGATCCCATACCGGTTCATGTGATCGGAGTCATTGTAGTGAGTCTTTTGGACCGGCTTGGGCGGCTCTCCCACGACAGTCTCATGGGCCCGCTTGATGGATTGAACCGAGTGGGCGTCATCGGGAACGGCGGATGGCGGAATGGTGCAGAACGATTCCACCTTTGCGCCGGGAGAGGGATCCTTTGCGTTGAGGGAGCGGATGAGGCTCGTGAATTCCTGGTGAACGTCCTGGACCCGCTGACCCGGCACTATCCGCACGTCCACGTAAAGACTGCACTCTACCGATGTGCGGCCGCAGCGGTAGGGCCAGCCGCCGTCCACCGCGGCGAGGTTCACGAGGGGATGGTTGCCTTTGTATTCGTTTCGCTCGGTGTATTCGGCCCTCCATTCCCGGAGTGCCGCCTGAACCCATTCCATGCGCTCGATGGCGCTCGGTTCGTATTCGCCGTAACAAATGTGGCCCATGGGTCCCGCCGTCGTGATTTTGAACCAGACGGTGCCGCCGGCCCAAGTTCCCACTCCGAGGGCGGTGGGTTCTCCGAGGATGCAGAAATCCGTCAAGTAGCCGTGGGTGATGAGGTGCTTTGTTCCTGCGCCGTAGCCGTCGTAGTGGGTGCCCTGATAGGCATCGATGGGGTTGCGCTCGATTTCGCCCGCCACTGAGGCGAGCACGATGTCCCCCTTGAGGGAAACGCCGGCTTCCATGAGGGCGCGGGTGGCGGCCAGGTAACAGACATCGGCGCTTTTCATGTTGTTGGCCCCGTTTCCGATGATCCAGTCCCCGTCGCGAATGGCTTTGTTCTTATAGCCGTCGGCGGTGAGCTGGGTTTCCTCGCCGGTGTAGGAGGTGTCGAGGTGTCCGTTGAACATGACGGAAAAACCGTTTCCGGAACCGGGCAGCACGCCGACGGCGTTGTATCTTCCCTCCGATATTTGCTGAAGGCGGCTTTCCAGGCCGGCCTCGCGGTAGCGCTCCTCGACGTATTTGGCCGCTTCTTCCTCGAACCCCGTCGGGCTTTGTATCTCCACAAGCTCCATGGTGGTCCGCACGATGAAATCTTCATCCACGGCATCTACAACTTTTTGCTGAAGCGGATCCATTCTCGTTTCCTCCAGATTCCCGCAGGGCGATTGTAAATATATGTGCTATTTATGGTTCTTGGTATTTCATTATAACGGGTGGCGCAAATTTTTCTGAACACGCACCCGTATATCGGGACCGCGCCGTCAGGGAAAACAAGCGCCCCGAATCATGCAATGAAAAGAGAAAGAAGGGGATCCCCCCGGCTCGCGCCGGGGGGATTTTCGGTGATTATTCCACCTTGCCCGTGACCTGGAGATAGCCTCTAATCTCGTCCACCAATTTGTTGAATAAGGGTTCGCCCATGCTTTTAAGTGTACGGGGCCGCGGAAGCTCCACGCGCCTCTTATGCAATATCCGGCCCGGGCGGGCCGACATGACGAAAACATGATCTGAAAGAAACACCGCCTCGGAGATGGAGTGGGTGATGAAAAGGACGGTTTTCTTCCGCTCCATCCAAATCCGCTGGAGCTCCAGGTTCATCGACTCTCGCGTGAGCGCGTCCAAGGCGCCGAAGGGCTCATCCATGAGCAAGAGGGAGGGATCGTGAATGAGCGCCCGGCAAAGGGCGGCCCGCTGTTGCATTCCTCCCGATAGCTGGAAGGGGTAAACCTCCTCAAAGCCCTGAAGCCCCACTAGATTGATGAGGTCCTGGGCCGCCGACCGGTAGGATTTGAGGTCGCCTTTGCGGATTTCGATCTGAAGGAGAATGTTGTCGATGATCGAGCGCCATGCCATCAAGACAGGACTTTGAAAAACGATTCCGATGTCACTGGTGGGGCCGCGCACCTCGGTTCCGTTCAACCGCACCATGCCAATGGTCGCCCGGAGAAGGCCCGCTATCACCTTGAGCATGGTGCTTTTTCCGCAACCGCTCGGGCCCACGAGAGAGATGAACTCGCCTTCTTCCGCCGCGATGTTCACTCCCTCGAGGGCCCGGACATCCCCGGACCGTGTTTGATAGGTCAAACCCAGATCAGAGATTTCAATAACGTTGTTCACTATCGTAAAGTCCCCGCCTAGTTGGAGGGTATGAAATCGTTCGTGTAGTAGGAACTGACCGGGAGAAGCTTCTTCACGTTCTTTATTTTTTTCACCACTTCCAGAGTCTTTTCCCAGTCCCCAGCGGCCATCCAGCCGTGGGGTTTCCCCTGCGTACGTTTCGTTCTTAGCGTGCCGAGGGAACCCTTGAATTGCGCCCTGACGCCCGGAACCTTCTGGGTTTCGTTCGGAGAGTTCTTGATCGCGATGCCGATGGCCTCGTCGATGTTTTCGGGCTTCCCGGATTCCTTCCAGCCGCGTATGGAGGCCTTGACGAACCGCCGGACGAGACTCGGATTGTTCTTGATCATGTTGTCATTTGTCATGATCATCTGCCCGAGCGTATTCCATCCGTGCTCGTTCAGCCGCAGAAAGGTGACGGGCGCGACCTTGCCCGCCTCAGCGAGGAACTTGAAGTCCAGCGTACGGCCGTCATAGATCCCCATCGTGGCGTGAACTGTCTTGGTGCGGAAAAGAGAGTTCCGGACTCGCCCGCCGACGACTTGCAGCTTCACCTTGTCCAAAGGGATGTTGTTTAACTTGAAGAAGAATTGAAGAATTGGCCTGTGGCTGGCGATGGTGCTCATTGTCTTGCCGATGAGATCCTGGGGCTTGTTGACGGGGTTGTCTTTGTAGCTGACGATTACCCAGGTGGCTTTCTGGGTGACCGAAAAGATCGCCTTTAGCGGCATTCCCCGGGAGATTCCGGCGGCCAGGATCATGCCGTCGGACTGGCCGAATTCTTCATTTCCCGCCGCGACGCTGGCGGCGGCCTTGCCGGAGCCGTCCCCCCATCTGATCTTGAGATCGATCCCCTCGTCCTTGTAAAAACCCTTTTCTTTGGCGTACCAATAGGGGGTGTGGTAGCCCGTGAGCCGCCACTCCAGGCGCAAGGTCGCCTTGTCGGCGGCGCTGGCCGGGGTGCTCCAGCCAATTAGGCTTGCGGAGGCGAGAAGGGCAAGAGCGCAAATCATTGCCCCGAACCAATGGGTCATGCGTGTGGCTGGGCTTCTCATTACAGATTCCTCCTTTTTGGCCGGTCCAATGCCGGCGGTGTTAAGACTGCCAAAGCGATTCTTCTTGAGTGCGTTGGGAGACGTGCCAAGGAAGAGCAACCTTTTCCAAATAGCCCACGATGCCGAAGAGCGTCACCCCGACCAGGATCAAGATAACGAGCGTTGAGTAGAGGAGTTCTCCGTCCAAATCTCCTGATGATGTCAAAATGAGAAACCCAAGCCCTTGGTCCGAGCCCACGAACTCCCCGACGATCGCGCCCACCACCGACAAGCAGATGGAAATCTTCAGGCCGCTGAAGACCTGGGGAAGCGAATTGGGCACGCGCACCTTCATCATGAGTTGGGTGGCGGAACCGCCCATGGATTTAACGAGATCCAGCATGTCGGTTTCCACGCTCTTCAGACCGGAGATGGTGGCGATGAGGATGGGGAAGAACGCGATGAGGAAGGTTACCGCCACTTTCGGCAGCAGGCCGAAGCCCATCCAGACGACGAAAAGAGGGGCGATGGCCACCTTGGGGATGGACTGCGACATCACCAGCAGCGGAAGCATGATCCGCTCCGCCAATCGGTAGCTGACAATGACCATGGAGAGCGGGACGGCGATGATGATGCTCGCAAAAAATCCAACGAAGACCTCATTCAAAGTGACGATGGCATTGGGGTAGAGCATGTCCCAGCGGTTATACAGTTCATATGCTACAACCTCCGGCGGGGGGAGGAGGTAGTATGGAATTTCGAACAGGTGAACGGAAAGGCTCCAGAACACGATGGCGCCCGCCACCGCCGAGGCGGGGAGGAGGAAATCCATTATGGCATCTTTTTTTTCGGGATCCATTTTCCGCATGAAAAACCCCTCGCAGTTTAGCGCCCCGGCCGGTTCGAAAGCCCGCAGATTTTGATTTCTACGTGCGGGTCCGGATCGACCGATGGAACCGGAATCACACTGATCGCGGGCGGCCCGTCCGGAAAGACCGCCTTGTGAACGGCGTCTAGTGAAGTCAGATTCAGGGACCTTGTAACGTAAAGCTCCACCTTGATCAATTCGGCAAGAGAGGAGCCCTTCTCTAAGAATTGACGAATTCTATCATAAATCCACCGGGCCTGAATAGCCAAAGGCTCGGCCGCATCCCCGAGGTCGTTTTGCCGCTCGTCCAAATCCCTGGGGGACCGGACAATTCGGCCCGTCTCCGGAATGCGCGCCACTCGGCCCCCGAGCGAGAGGAAGGGACCCCCCATGCGTCCCGCCGCGCCCAAACGGCCCAGCCCGTCCGTATGCCCCCCCGATGATTTCGCGATCCCCTTGGGCGGCGACCACATCAATCTCCAATAAACAATCGGTATTCCGGCCCATGTTGATCACCTCGGCGTACAGGCTCGGCGGGGCCTTTTCCGGCACGGAATATATCTTCCGGCGAACCCTCTCAACCGCCGGAAGGTGCCGCATCGAGCGGAGGTATATTTTTTCGCAGAGAATATCGTCCATGCTCGCCCCGGCATCTTCAATGATCTTGCGGATTCTCCAGTAGGCCATCCACGTTTGGGCAGTCGCCGGGCCTTCGCGGCCGTCAAGGTGGAGGTTTCCCGTCGCCAGATCCCTTCCTTCCAATCCCAGGTCACCGGGTCCCATCACGTACTGGGCGCTAATCGGGTTGGTGGGGGTTTGTCCGGCGGCCCATGTCATTTCTCCTGTCCGGACTCCCCACGAATAGTGCGCCCCGGTCTCGAGTTTCGACCGTACAACATCGCGGGAAGGATCCCCCGGAAGGAAGGCGACGCCGTCAATAAACAGATCTATGCCGTCGGGAAAACTTTCGTAGGGAATTTCCAGAACGGTGCTCGGCGGCGGATCTGCCGGAATGATGGCCGCGCGGGCCCGTTCGTGAGCGGGGAAATCCTCAAGATCGCGGAAGTAGGTATTCGTGCGGACAAGGTGGGTCAGGTCCGCGCCGAAAGTCTCCAAAATTCTCCGGAACGCTTCGTAAATCCACCATGTCTGGCCCGTCATGGGCCATTCCTGGGCGTCGATGTAGCGGGAGGCGTAAAGTTCCCGGGCGCTTTCCGGCAGCTCCCCCGCGCTTCGCGGAACGGCCCCCGTCTCCAGATTCATGCCGATCCGGCCGGAGAGAAAGAGGTAAGCCCCCGCTTCGATCGCATCGGGGGCCGGGAAGGGAAGACCCATGCCCCCGGTTATCGCGTGAGGTTTGCCCGGCACTTTTGTGGTTCCTTCATTTTGTGGTTCCTTAAAAAACCCGCCCGCTGCAAAATCTATGTGAGAATAACAATCTTCCCCGCTGCGCGGTCCTCTTCCATTGTCCTATGAGCATCAACAATATCGTCAACCTGAAAGATTGGGCCGGTTTTGATACTTGCTTCACCGCGTTCGATTGTCGCGATGAATTCTCGTAGAGGTGTATTGATAAAGTCATCTGCGCCGCCTGCGTAGGTCGTGAGATTGACTGCGGTTGGGATCGCTTCCATTGGGCTGAAATTTTCGAGTTCCCAACTGTTTCCAACCATGCCGGTCATAACAACGGAGCCGTGCTTCGCAGTTAACTGCAATGAGTCGAGCAGCGTTATGGTGCCCACCAACTCCAGAACCTTGTCGACGCCATTCGGGTAAATCTTCCTGACTTCGTTCGAAATTTTTCCGGTCTCAATGAAGACGTGATCCGCACCGTTGGCGCGAAGCATCGCCTCGCGTTCTGGATTACGGGTGGTGGCTGCAATAGTGAGCCCTCGCTGTTTGGCAAGAACGGCAACGGCCAATCCGACAGATGTTGTCCCGCCACGGATCAGTAGTGTTTCACCCTCAGTAACTTTCAATGCTGCATGCAGCGAACCCCATGCGGTCTGAACCATTTCTGGCAATGCACCTAATGTTGCCCAATCCAGGCTTGTCTCTAGTTTTTGAACCTGAGTGGTAGGGACGAGGGTATATTCTGCATAGCCTCCATCGAAAGCGCGACCCATGCCGCCCATGGCAGTGGCAACTTTGTCGCCTTTGCGGAATTCTCCGCTGGGGGATTCCTCGACAAAACCCACAGCCTCTATTCCTAAAATTCGAGGAAACAGCACATCGGGGGAGTGGCCCTGGCGAGTGAAGAGTTCAGATCGATTGAGACCAAATGCCTTGACCTTAATCAGCGCCCATCCGTCTTTGGCACGCGGGATTGGGCGGTCTTCGATCTTGAGAACTTCAGGCCCACCACCCTCGTAAATCCTAACGGCCTTCATGATCTCGTTCTTTCTTGTTGAAGGTTGGCAAAATGGACCACTATGCCTGTGCTCCGCAAAAATTTGGATCCCCTGAAATTCAATGCTTTTGAACCCCGATTATAAGCTCATTCAGACAAGAATTTTAAACTCGATCGTGTATTTGGACAGGACGCCATAGCGAATTGCTAATTCACCATGATACAGAGCTATCCCCTGTGGGTGACGATATTGATCTCCGAGGTCAGGGTGCGATGGACGGGGCGCTTATCGGCGATCTTGGAAATCTGGTGGTGCGGGCGCGGGACCCGCGAAACGAAGTTGCGGCTTTTTGGAAATAGGAAATTATTTTGCGACTGGGTTAGAATCTGCGTGATGGGGGAGTCAAGGGTTCGGCGCTTCATAAAATGAGCGGAGGGAAGGCGGTGCGATGAGAGCGAATTCATTTTCCAAGTCCGATGTGTTGCGCTTCAGTTGGGAAGCAACGAAGAGCCGTTTCTTTTTCTTGCTCGGCGCATTAATCGTTGCTGTTTTTGCTCCTTTTGTCCCGCTGATTCTCGGCTTGTTGGTGGGGGAAAGTGTTCCGTTTCTTTCCCTTCTTTTCAGTTTCGCGGGTTGGCTTCTGCAAATGTTGGCGTTGCTGGGTTTGGTCAGGATTTTTCTGGGGATCTGCGATGAAGAGGAAGTGAATATTTCAGATCTTTTCCTTTGTTATCCCTATTTGGTGAGATTCATCGTCGCCCAGCTTCTCTATGTTTTGATTGTGATGGTTGGAACCATTTTGCTGGTCGTGCCCGGGATATACTTTGCCATCAAATTCGCTTTCCACCCTTTCATAATCGTCGATGAAGACGTGGGGGCCATCGAGTCCTTGAAAAGAAGTTGGGCCATAACGACGGGATCGGTATGGAACCTGATATTACTCGCAATTATTGTAATGGCCATCAACTTCCTGGGGATGCTCCTTTTGCTCATCGGAATGCTTTTCACTTACCCATTCTCTATGGTCGCCGCTGCATATATCTACCGGCAATTAAGCGGCCATACGGGTGTTGCGAGGCGGATTCATCCCCTCGCTACCGCTCCCTCGGCTCCCGCCGCCACATTCAATCCCAAAGATCGGATTCATGAAAGATTAAACAAGCTCCACGAAGAGGACTAAAGGCCGGCCAAAAGCAATTCGGACGCAGCGATTCCCTTCTGCAATTCCAATCCGGACCAATTTGCCGCATTTCTCAAGGGCTTATGTGCCCGGGGCACAGCTTTTGGCCGCCGCCGGGGCGTTTTGAAATGGTGCTCGTTCTTTGGCCAATCGGTTGCCGAAATGCGGAATTCCCATTACATTTCAAAATGGGATTTGATTACTTTATGAAAAACGCGCGGCCCGCACCCATCGGAAACTTATGCGATCGAGTTAGCCATAAAATTGAGTTAGCCACAAAAAGGAGAGATTGGGATTGAGCCACTTTTCGCATTATTTCCAAACTTCGGTTGGAAGTAAGGTGGTGATGGCCGTAACCGGCATTCTTCTCTTTCTCTTTCTCATCGCTCATTTGCTGGGAAATCTGTTGGTTTTCGCCGGGCCGGACGCAACGAACGCGTATGGCCACGGCCTCCGGGAAATGCCCGCCCTGCTCTGGATCGCAAGGCTGGGCCTCCTCCTCGTTTTCATCCTCCACGTAGCCTCGGCCATTCGGGTCTCCCGACTGAACCGGGACGCACGCCCGGTGCCCTATGTGGTTCTTTCAACCGTCGAAACCACCTTCGCGGCCCGCACAATATTGATGAGCGGCCTCATCGTTCTCGCCTTCGTTGTGTACCACCTCTTGCATTTCACCTTGGGCGTGACCAACCCCGAGTATCTCCAGCTGGTGGACTCCCATGGACGGGCTGATGTGTACAGGATGGTCGTTACCGGTTTTCAAAATGTCGTCGTCTCGGTTGTCTACATCATCGCCATGTTGCTTCTCGCCATGCATTTGAGCCATGGGGTGACCAGTTTTTTTCAATCTATCGGCTTGAACCATCCGCGCTACAACCGCCTGTTCAAGCGGCTTGGACCGATAAGCGCGATTATCATTTTCATCGGTTTTGTATCAATTCCTTTCAGCGTTTTGTCAGGGATGGTGAAGGTGCCCTAAGGGAGCGATGGCCATGACCCTTCATTCCAACATCCCCGCCGGTCCGTTGAGCGGGAAGTGGGACTCGCACCGCTTCGAGATGAAGCTTGTCAACCCCGCCAACAAGCGGAAATACCGCATCATCGTTGTCGGGTCGGGCCTGGCCGGAGGGTCGGCGGCGGCCACCCTGGCCGAGTTGGGCTACGAGGTGAATTGCTTCTGCTTCCAGGACAGCGCGCGCCGCGCGCACAGCATCGCCGCCCAAGGCGGCATAAACGCGGCCAAGAACTATCAAAATGACGGGGACAGCGTTTACCGGCTCTTCTACGACACGATCAAAGGGGGGGATTTCCGGTCGCGCGAAGCGAATGTCTATCGGCTTTCACAGGTGAGCGCGGCCATTATCGACCAGTGCGTGGCCATGGGCGTTCCCTTTGCCCGGGAATACGGCGGGCAGCTGGACAACCGCTCCTTCGGGGGCGCGCAGGTATCCAGGACTTTTTACGCACGCGGCCAGACGGGCCAGCAGTTGCTCCTGGGTGTGTACTCGGCGCTGAGCCGCCAGGTAGGGGCGGGCCGGGTGCGGATGCGCCCACGGACAGAGATGCAGGAACTGATTGTGATTGACGGATGCGCGCGCGGGATTGTTGTCCGGGACTTGATTACCGGAAAAATAGAATCGCACGTGGCCGATGCCGTTGTGCTTGCCACGGGCGGATACGGCCCTGTCTTCTATCTTTCCACCAACGCGATGGGAAACAACGTGACCGCGACTTACCGCGCCTACAAGAGGGGGGCTTTTTTCGCGAATCCGAGTTTTACGCAAATCCATCCTACCTGCATTCCGGTGAGCGGCGAGCATCAGTCAAAGTTGGCTCTTATGTCCGAATCGCTGCGGAACGATGGCCGGATTTGGGTCCCCAAGAGGGCCGGCGACAAACGGCCGCCCGGCGAGATCCCCGGGAACGAGAGAGATTATTACCTTGAAAGGATCTATCCGAGCTTCGGAAATCTTGCTCCCCGGGACGTTTCATCCCGTCAGGCGAAGCATGTTTGCGATGAAGGCCGGGGCGTGGGCGAGAGCGGGCTCGGGGTGTACCTGGATTTTGCCGATGCGATACAGCGCCTCGGAGAGCAGGTTATCCGGGAACGGTACGGCAACCTTTTTCATATGTACGAGAAAATCACCGGCGAGAACCCTTATGAATCCCCCATGCGGATTTATCCGGCGGTCCATTACACCATGGGGGGCCTCTGGGTGGATTACAACCTGATGAGCAATATCCCGGGCCTGTATGTTATCGGGGAGGCGAATTTCTCCGATCATGGCGCCAACCGGTTGGGCGCCAGCGCGCTCATGCAAGGGCTTGCGGACGGCTACTTCATTCTGCCTTACACCATCGGCGATTACCTGGCGCGCGCGAGTCTGGAAAAAGTGGGAAACGATCATCCCGAGGTCCGCAATGCGGAAGCGGCGGCAAGGGAGTTTATCGGCAAACTCCTTTCCGTCCGGGGCAGGCGGACGGTCGACTCGATTCATCGCGAGCTGGGCCGCATCATGTGGGAGCACTGCGGGATGGCCCGGAACGAGGCCGGCCTGAAAAAGGCGCTTGGTCTCATCCCCGCCCTCCGCGAGGAGTTTTGGGAAAATGTCATCGTCCCGGGGGGGAGCGATGAGTTTAACCCCAATCTCGAGAGGGCGGGACGCGTTGCCGATTTCCTCGAGTTCGCCGAGGTGATGTGCCACGACGCCCTGGACCGGGAAGAATCCTGCGGGTGCCATCTCCGGGAGGAATGCCAGACCCCGGAAGGGGAAGCCATTCGCAACGACGCGGACTACAGTTACGTGGCCGCTTGGGAGTACACCGGCGTTGAAAACAAACCTGCCTTGCACAAAGAGGCGCTCGAATTCGAGGAAGTCAAGCTCGCCGTGAGGAGTTATAAGTAATGAACTTCACCCTTCGGGTTTGGCGCCAAAAAAACGCCCAGGATAAGGGCGGGGTTGTTACGTACGAAGCCCCTGATGTCAGCTCGGACATGTCATTCTTGGAAATGCTGGACGTCCTCAACGAGCGATTGATCGTCCAGGGGGAAGATCCCATAGCATTTGACCATGATTGCCGGGAGGGCATCTGCGGGACGTGCTCTTTGATGATCAACGGCGTCGCCCATGGCCCCGATGGGGGGACAACGGTTTGCCAGCTTCACATGCGAAAATTCAGGGACGGAGACACCATCACCATCGAGCCTTGGCGTGCCAAGGCCTTCCCCGTGATCAAGGACCTTGCCGTGGACAGGTCCGCCTTCGACCGGATCATGGCGGTGGGAGGATTTATTTCGTCTAACGTGGGGGGCGCGCCGGACGGAAACGCCCTCCCCATCCCCAAGGAAGACGCCGATGTGGCCATGGACGCCGCCGCCTGCATCGGATGCGGCGCCTGCGTGGCCTCCTGCCCGAACGGATCGGCTATGCTCTTCGTGGCCGCGAAAGTCTCCCACCTGGCGCGCCTTCCGCAAGGGCACACCGAGCGCACCAGGCGCGTAATCGATATGGTCCAGCAAATGGATATCGAGGGATTCGGAAATTGCACGAATCATTCCGAGTGCGAGGCGGTATGTCCGAAAGAAATAAGCGTGAGCCACATCGCGAAGATGAACCGCGAATTTATTCGGGCGGCCTTGAACAGCGGCTAGGGGCGGGAAGCATGCTCAAAGACCCAACCTGCTCCCGGCAATTTGTTTTTTGAAATTCTTCATTTGATTTGGGTCCAGTTGGGCTTTTCATGATCCACTTTCTTGGGCTTCAGGGTCCGCCGCGGGCGGCGCGAAGGCGCCGCGCCCGCCCCGCCTCCGCGCTCGAAAAAAGATCCCTTCCCCTGCATTCCGCGCATTAGCTGACGAAGGGCAACGGTCGCGGACTTGTCAATCGAATGCTCCTCTTCTTCGCTGACGACGACGCCGCATTGCCGCATGGCGCCGTCCGCGCTCACCTTCCCGGAACAAACATCTTCCCGTACCCTTTCCTCTTCACGCTCGTAGGGAACCCCCCAGCCGCCGCCCCCGGCGGTATTCACCCGGATGAGATCGCCCTCCCTTACCGGCACGCGGTTGCTGAAAGCGGGAATCTCGCTTTCTACGGGAGAGCCCGGGTTGATCACGATTGCGCAAAGGCCGCCGGGCTGCCCCCGGTTCACGCCCCACGGAGGAATTTTTGCCCGGCCGGAGAGATGGAATACTTCCACGTCTTTTAAAATCCGGTATTCCTTGAATTGGCCCAGCCCGCCCCGGCACATTCCCGGCCCCCCCGAGTCCATCGAGATGCCCTGCCGCTCCAGCCTTAGGGGAAATTGGCTTTCGATGACTTCTGAGGACAGAAGGCCGCCGAGCGATGAGAAGTGATGCGATCTGCGGTAGGCATCCTCCCCGTCCCGCAGCGGGCTCCCGCCCCCGCCGCCCGCCAGGATTTCCTGAAATAAGAAAAACTTCTCGCCGATCTCTTTTCCATGAAATCCCCAGCAATGGAGGCGGTCCTGGTCGGCGGGCATCTTCCCGCCCGTTGCCAGGCCCAACACGCCGAGAAAGAGGCTTTGCAGCCGGTAGAGGGTAAAGGCGGACATTCCCGTCGGGGCGAGGAGGCCCGGGGTGATGAGCGTTCCCGGCGGCGGGAGGGAGATATCGATGAGACGGCAGATCCCCTGGTTGAATTCGATCTCGGAGATTTGCCCGGGGTCTTCCGCCAGGTGCAAAAGAATCGCCCCCAGCCATTTCCGCAAGAAAATTCCACCGTCCGAATTCGCCTGCCAATTGATTGGCCCGCTCGCCTGGGGAGAAGTCCCGCGGAAATCGAGGGTCAATTTGCCGCTTTTTTTGGTCATGTTGATTCGCAGGGCATGGCGTTTCCTTCTGTTCACCCCGTCACTTTCGATAAAATCTTCCCATCTATGAGCGCCGTCCGGAATCTTTGAGAGAAAAAGCTCGGACACTTTCTTTTCGCATTTATCCAAAATTTCATCGAAGTGCCCGATGACCCTTTCCTCGCCAAAACGGCCGAAAAGGTCTTTCACGCGGGAAGCGCCGATCCGGCAGGAAGCAATTTGGGCGGACCAGCCCGCCTGGAGGGATTGGCTCTTTCGGGTGCTTTGAAAGAGGATCCGGCGGGCCGTTTCATTGATGATCCCCCGTTCGTAGTATTTTATGGGCGGAATGCGCAATCCTTCCTGCAAGATGTCGGTAGCGCCGGCGGGAACACCGCCCGGCGCCATGCCCGCCATGTCGTCGTGGCGGCAGCAGATCAAGGAAAACGCGACGAGAATGTCCCGATGATAGACGGGCGTGGAAACACAAATGTTTGCCATTTGGCCGGGACCGCCCTCGGCGAGGAAGACATCATTCCAAAGAAAAACGTCTCCGTCGCGGATTTCCTCGGGGGGCCAGTTCATCAGGATGGGGGCGATCGTCGTGGAACAGGGCCGGCCCGCGACAAAACGGCCTTCCCGGTCGAAAAGGGCGGCGTGAAATGCCCCCATGTCCCGGATGAGGTGGGAGCGGGCGGTGCGTTCGAGACAGGCAATCATCTCCCGCAAGGCGGTATCGAGCATTCCCTTGATCATTTCCTGGACAGGAGGGCCGGGAGACGAAGGAAGGGAGATACACGCATTGCCCCATTCGTCTATCGTGAAACTCCCGCCGGGAGGTATGAAGGCCGTGGACCCGGCTTCCTCAATCGCCGCCGGCCCCGCATGGGTGTCGCCCTTGCCGGGTAGGGCGCCATCGTATACCTGGGCGGAAGTTTTTCCGTGGGATTGCAGAAGAATCGGCCGCTCCCTGGCTTCGATATCCGGCGGGACGGTTTTCGAAGGAATCTTTTTCCTTTCACGGCGCTTTTCTCTTCCAAGGGCGGTGAGCCGTAGATTCACGACTTCCAAATTCGAATGGGCTTCATGGCCGCCGCCATTTTGAAACCGGTAAGCCTCGCGAAAAGCGTCTATCGCTTTTTCGAGCGCGGCGGGGAACGGGAGCCCGGGGGGGATGTCGATGGTCAACTCTTGCGGGTCGTTTGCGTAGCGGATGTCCATTGAGCGGGAAAATAGCCGCTCATCTTCCGGGACCTCCTCCAAGTTCAGGTCCGATTCCGCCTCTCTCTGCAACTTTTCAAATTTTTCGGATAGCCCCTCGCCCGACTCTTCGGTAAGGCGTACCAGACATGCGCTCGAATATTCATTCCGAAGCTCGGCTTCAGCGAGGCCGATTGCGCTCAAGCAACTGGACTGGGACGGGACCACCGCATTCCGAATGCCGAGGAGGGCGGCGACATCGGCCACGATGAGCGGCGCCAATCCGCCGAAGGCGATGATGGTGTATTCCCGCGGATCTTTTCCCCGATTCACTGTCATGCGCTTAATGGCCTGCGCCAGGTTTTTCGCCGTTTCCTCCACTACCGCAAGGGCGGTCTCCTCGTGGGATTGCTTCAGGCTTTTCGAGAGAAGTTTTATCCCTTCTTCCGCTTTCGTCCGATCGAGTGGAATCTCCCCGCCGGCGAGCGCATCCGGCAACCTACCCAAAAAAAGGAGCGCATCCGTCACGGTGGGTTCTTTGCCGCCGGCCCCGAAACACATCGGTCCCGGTTCTGCTCCTGCGCTCTGCGGCCCGACGCGCAGCCCTGCCGCGGGGCCGCTACGGAGAATGGAGCCGCCGCCGATTCCCACGCTTTTGATATCGAAAGAGGGAATATTCGCGTAGTGCCCGTTTATCTTCGTGATGGGGATGGAAAGGGGTTTTTCGTCCTCGATAAGGGAAATATGTGTCGATGTGCCGCCGGATTCAAGAGCGATGACTTTGGCCAGTCCCAAATCAGCGGCGACAGCCGCAGCGGAAAGGACGCCTGCCGCCGGACCCGAGCGTACTACGGCGCTGGGGCATTCCATCGCCGTGCCGGAGTTCAAAAGGAATCCATTCTGCTTCATGACCAAAATCGGGGGCTCGCCGCGCATCACGATGGCAAGCCGCTCCTTTGAGCGCACCAAATAGTTTTTGATGACAGGTTTGCAGGAGGCGTCCATGAGAGTGGGCAGAGCGCGTTCGAATTCCCGCCGCCCGGCCAGGACCTGGTGGGACAGGGGGAGGAAGGCATTGGGATATTCCTCCCTGAAGATTTCTCGAACGCGTTCTTCGTGTGCGGGATTTGCGCACGAATGATGGAGGCGGACGGCGACGGCCTCCACCTCCATCGATTGAAGACGCCGGGCCGTCTCGCGCAGGAGCTCCTCGTTCAGGGGTTGAATTTCCTCTCCCCGATGGTCCATCCGTCCCTCGACCTCGAACAGCCTGTCCGGCGGAACAAGGGGGAGAGGGTTCGTCATCGTATTTCCGGAATCAGGGGGAATGTTCAGCCGCGCCGCTTCCAGGAGATGGGGGTGGTCCTGGGTAATCAGAAGGCCAACTTTGTTTTCTTGACTCTCAAGAAGCGCGTTTGTGGCCAGGGTGGAGCCGTGGATGAGGAAGGATACGTCGGATGGGTCAGTGCAGTCCGCCGCGTCGAGGATTTTCCGGAGGGCCGATGCGAGGGCGAATGACGGGTCGGCCGGGTTGGCCCGTATCTTCGCCGTGAAAACGCTCCCATCCCTCGATCGGATGGCGCAAACGTTCGTGAAGGTGCCCCCTGAATCGATGCCGACACGGCACTTTCCATCGCTCGTCAATTTCTTCCCATTCACGATGTGGCGTATCCGCCATAATTATGAAGTCGCGCCCCATTCACTTTAAATGGCGGAAACCTTTCTGTCGAATTTTGTTTTCATTCGCCATATCCCGCCCTCCGGCGGGAGGGAATATGCCGGTCACAGAATCCTGGCGGCAAAGCTTTCTTTCAGAAAGCGGTGCAAACGCGAGCAGGAAAATATGGCAATAAGCATTGCGCCGCCGACGACGGCGAAAGGCAAAAGATAGCTTCCGGTTATGTCGAAGGCGAATCCTGCGAAGACGGGCCCCACGGTCCCTCCCAGGGCGAAAGAGATTTCCAGGAATCCCATGATCACCCCGAGCGAGGGGCCTTCGAATAGGTCTCCGGCGAGCGAGGCGAAAATGGTGGCGATTCCGCCGATTCCGATTCCGTACAACATCGCCATCAAGTATCCGGTCAGGTATCCTCCCCCCAGAATGGGGATCATCATCAGGAGAACGGTTCCAATCAGGGCGAGGCCCGCAGCCAGCGCTCCGGCGTGCGCCCTCCCGATGATGTCGCTGAGCCACCCGGAAAAGACGCTGCCCATCGTGCGCAGGATGCCGGTGGTGCCTAAAATAAGAGCCGCCGCGGCCGACCCGAAACCCACATCGACAAGATGAATCTGCATTTGGCTGAAAACGGTGGTTACGTTCAATCCGATGATGAAGCCGATGAGGACGAGCAGCCAGAAGCTTTCCTCTCCCCTGACGGCGGAAAAAACCTCGCGCACCCCTTTTCGCGTTTTTGATGATTCCTTCGGATTTGCTTCCTCCGTTTCCAAAGGGAGAGGAAGGCCGTCGCGCGCCTGCCCGACGTCCTCCGGCCGGTCGCGGAGAAAGAGGAAGTTGGCGGTTCCAAGGATGACCAGAATGTAAAGCCCAAAAATGAGATAGGCATGGCGCCAGCCCCAAAAGGCAATCATCCGCTCGATAGCGGGGATCAGGATAAAGAAGGCGATGCCCATTCCGGAGAAAGCGATTCCATAGGCCCGGCCGCGTTTGTGAAGAAACCACCGGGGCATGATTGCGCTGTGGTTGGAGAATCCGCTCATTGCCAGGCCGGGAGCGATGATGAGGCCGGTGAGAAGATATACGTGCCAGATCGAGGTGACAAAGTAGCCCGCCGCCAAACCGGCCCCGATGAAAATCGACCCCCACGGCATGATTGCCCGGGGGCCTTTTTTCTCGAGCATCGAGCCGAAGATGGGGCAGAAAAATGCGTAAATTCCCAGGCCGGCCGAAAGGGCGCCCCCGAGGGCGCCTCGGCTCCAGCCGAACTCTTCGATGAGGGAAATCTGGAAAATGCCGAAGGAGAAAATCGAGGTGTTGTGAGAGGAGAGCGTCACGAAAGTGAGGGCAACGATGATCCAACCGTAGTAAAAACGGGGGGCTTTGCCCTGCAGACCGTTCACGCAGAGGTTCTTTGATTGTGGGAGGGCAGGATTTTGCGATCGGGAAAACGGAGGTGCCGCGCCGGGAAAACAGGCTTTGGCAGATGTTTCAGAGAGGAATCTGAAGCCCTTTGGTTCATCGGGTGCTCCGGCGGGTTGAAAAAGTTTGGCGGCGCGCTTTTGGCCTCTATGGCGCCAACAGGGGGCCAAGGCCCGCGAGATCGGATTTTCCCTCGATTTCCTGGAGATAAATTTTCAGCTCTTCCGCTTTTTCCGTGCCCAGGCCCGCCCCCGCGTTCCGGATGAATTTCCCGGACAACTCCTCCGCTGTCATGGGGTTTTCAGCGGTCCCCGTGGGGTGTTCGACAAATATTTGAAAAGCGCCCTCATCCGTCAGGATTTCGACTTCGACCGCCGTTTTCGAGGGGATGAGAGATCCATTGCTGGCGGGGCCCTGAAATTTCTCGTCCCCGATCAGTTCGACCTTTTGGGCCACCTCCCGCACGGTGGTGTCATTCAGCATTTCTTCGTACAAGGTGGACGGCGAGACGGTGCCATGGCATATCGCAACCCCGATGCAGAATGGATTACTGTATTGCGCCTGCTCCAGGGAGGCGGGCTCGGGGTTGTTGAGCTTCGACGCCCCGGGGGAACATCTGACGGTTATCTTCTGTATTTTATCCTTTTCGATTTCATGTTTTTTGCACAGCTCCAGAACGCCGTCGATGGTGGCGTGGGTCTGGCGGCAACAAGAGTAGGGTTTGAAGTAGCTGGAAAGCATGACGCGTGAATCTTGAAGATTCGAAAAATAGGAGGGGTCGAAAAAGTCGCCGTTATCCAAAATGTTTTGGATTCCGGTAAAACCCCGCCGCGCCAGATCGGCGGCGGCGGCGCCCGTGAAAGACGCCCAGCCGATGGATTCCTTCGCCATGGACATCTCGGTGACGAAGCTGAGGTTGAACGCCATATCGTGGGACACGCCCTCTCCGGGCGGGTTGGAGCCGAAGGCGGCGGCGACGCCGAGGACTTCCGACATCGGCCCGGGTTCGAGCCCCAATAGCTTTCCGGAGGCGATGGCCGCCCCGTAATATCCCCAATTTCCCGTCACGTTGGTGAAGACGGTGGCGGGATTTCTCGCCCCCCCGATTCGAACCCCGGTTTCATAGGCGACGATGATCGCCGCGAGGAGTTCTTCCCCGCTCGCCCCGGTCTTTTGCGCCGTCGCCAGGGCCGCCGGAACGACGACCGAGGCGGGGTGCCCCCCGATGTGGCCGGTGACCCGATCGGAGCCGTTTGCGGCCGCCTTATCGCGGTGCCCATCGTCCATGTCGAGAGAGCAGGCCAGGGCGGCGTTGGCCCAGGTGGCCCCTTTGACGGAAAGACTGCGCTTCTGCCCCCATACAGAAGAAGGGCCGTCCCGGAATGTATCCAAGGCGAATTCAACGGCGCATCGGCCGGCCTTCGTCCGGTTTCCGGCAATGCCGACGCCGCCGGTGTCCATCAGGCAGATTTTTGCCTTCTCGATGACCTCGGGGCGAAAGTCCTCCAATTTCGCGTTGGCGATGAATGCGGCGACCTCCCTGGTGACGGACATGGCTTTCTCCCGAAAAATCCGGCCGCGGGCCGGGAAGGAGGACCCGAAACGGCCCTTCATTTACCCTATGCAATCATTTTGAAGGGAAATATATATCATTTCGGGGCGCGCCGGGGGGAATGGCAACGGGTCCCCTCCCCGCGGCCGGGCATCTGGAGTTTCTGCTCGAATTTGCTCCCTGGCAAGGGGGCGATGCCCGTCGAATCCAGGCAAGGCTTTGTTTCGAAATTGGGCGCCGGGCCGTTTCCTTTTCGAAATTGCGCCGGGCTGTTTCCTTCTAACCGAAATCGGAAGGGAAAAGAAGAGCGAATTTTCGGCCGTGTGCGGGCGGCACCCTGTGGGCGGGGAATCACCTTGACAATCAGAGGGTTAAATTTACACAATTCAACCGACGAATGTTACTTTTGCCGATCTGAAAGTTTCGTCGATCTGAAAGAAAGCGCGCATACGTATTTTGCGGCGGAAGCACGAACGTCCTTTTCAGGTATTTTTTATTTGCGTGAAAGGTTATCGAAAAAGAAGAGCTGGCCTTTCTGCCCTTCCCGTTGCGGGTTCCAGCGATCGCCCTGAATGATCCGCCTTGAAATCCGGAGGTTCGCATGGTTTCCCCTCCTGAGGATGAAAGCACCCGCTGGCCGGAGGAACCCCTTGTCCCGCTTGAGGATCCTTACGTCGACGCGCGGGGCGCAATTCAGAATTTGGTGCACGGCAGGATGGGAAGCGCCGTCCTCATCACCTCGAAGAAAGGCGCCGTCCGCGCCAATCACTATCACAAGACCGACTGGCACTATTGCTATGTTCACTCCGGAGCGATTGAATACTTTCACCGCCCCGTGGGAAGCACGGACCCGCCCGAAGTGCTTCACATCTCCACGGGCCAGATGTTTTTCACCCCTCCCATGGTCGAGCATGCCATGCGGTTTCCCGAGGATACCGTCTTCCTCACCCTTTCCCGGAATCCCAGAAGCCATGACGCGTATGAATCGGACCTCGTGCGTGTGGATTTGATCTAGGCCGTGCGATGGCGACATCCATGAAAAATGCGGTGCGCCGGCGGGATGCCTGCCGGTTGTGCGAGGGGAAATCCTTGGAGCTCTTGATTTCGCTCACCCCGACGCCCCCCGCGAACGCATTCGTTCGCGAATGCGATTTGAGCGTCCGGCAGGAACGGTATCCCCTCGATGTGTATATTTGCCGCGGCTGCGGGCACGTCCAGTTGGTGGACGTCGTTGATCCCTCGATCATGTTCGAAAACTACGTGTACGTTTCGGGAACCTCTTCCGTTTTCGTGGAGCATTTCCGCCGGTACGCCGAGGAGATGATCGCGCGGTATGAATTGAAGAAAAATTCTCTCGTTGCCGAGATCGGGAGCAACGATGGAACCTTCCTCCGTTTTTTTCAGGAACGGGGAATGCGGGCCGTCGGCGTCGATCCGGCGAGGGAAATCGCCCGCGCGGCCACCGAGGCGGGGGTCGAAACTGTCCCCGCGTTTTTCACGAAAAAACTGGCGGAAGAAATTCGAAAGGAGCGGGGGGGAGCCGCCCTTGTCGCCGCGAACAACGTTTTCGCGCACGCGGACGATCTGAAAGGCATCCTCGAAGGCGTCCGCCTGCTTCTGGCGCCGGAAGGGGTGTTCGCGTTCGAGGTTTCCTACATCGTGGATGTCTACCGGAACACGCTTTTTGACACGATCTACCATGAGCATCTGGCGTATCACTCGGTCAGGCCGCTCCAAAGATTTTTCGAGGGAAACGGCATGGAGCTCATCGACGCGGCGCGGGTCGAGCCGCACGGCGGCTCCTTGCGCGGGGTGGCGCAGCTCGGCGGCGGGGCGCGAAAAGTGGCTCCGCGGGTGGGAGAATTGGCCGATCTCGAAGCGGAGCTCGGCCTCGACAGGCCGGAAACATTTGTGGCTTTTGCCGAACGGATCGATAAATTAAGAGACGGGCTGAGGGAATTGCTCCAAAGCGTGAAGGCGGAGGGAAAACGGATAGCGGGATTCGGCGCTCCCGCCAAGGCGACGACGCTGATGTATCATTTTGGCCTTGATGCCGATATGCTCGACTTCATCGTCGAGGACAATCCGCTCAAGCAGGGAATGTATACGCCGGGGCTTCATATTCCGGTGCTTCCTTCTTCGGCGATATACGAACGGAAGCCCGATTACTTGCTTGTGCTCGCGTGGAATTTCGCCCGGCCCATCATCGCCAAGCATGAGGCGTTCCGGGATGGGGGCGGGAAATTCATTGTTCCGTTGCCGGAAATCGAGGTGATATAGAAGCAAATGGATTTCTTCATCGAGAGTGATATCGGCGAAATTGCAGAGGGGATGGGGGAGACCCGCAAGGCGTTTGAAGGAAAGTCGGTCCTCATCACCGGCGGCCGGGGGTTTCTCGGGCGGTATTTCATAGAAGTGCTCGCCAGGCTGAACGAAAGCTACTTGGAAAAGCCGTGCAGGTTGGTTGTGCTGGACAATTTGATCTCTTCGGGGGCGGCCGGGACCCTTGGAAACGACAAGCGAAAATATACTTTCGTCAAACACAATATCATCGAGCCCATCGCGTTCGGCGAGCCTGTCGACTACATCATTCAGGCCGCGGGAATCGCCAGCCCTTTTTATTACAGAAAATATCCGCTCGAGACGCTTGAGGTGGCGACCATCGGGACGAAGAACATGCTCAACATCGCCCGGGATCACGGCGCATCGCTCTTGTATTTCAGCTCCAGCGAAATTTACGGCGATCCCGACCCCCGGTACGTTCCGACGCCCGAGAGTTACCGCGGGAACGTCTCCAGCCTGGGGCCGCGGGCATGCTACGACGAAAGCAAACGGTTGGGCGAGACGATTTGCCGTATTTATCACGAACAATTCGGCGTCCGTACCCGGATCGTCCGGCCTTTCAACGTATACGGGCCGGGGATGCAGGAGACCGACTACCGGGTTTTGCCGAACTTTGCCGCCCACATAAAAGCCAATAGATCGATGCGCGTCTACGGCACGGGAAACCAGACGCGAACCTATTGCTACGTTACGGACGCCATCGTCGGATTTTTCAAGACGCTTGTCGGCGGAACGCCCGGCGAGTCCTACAACATCGGAAATCCCAAGCCGGAAATATCGGTATTGGACCTTGTGGGCCGGATCGAGGGGGTGTTGGGCCGGAAGCTCGATGTCGACAGGGTGGCCCATCCCGACAGCTACCCCGCCGACGAGCCCAACCGCCGGTGCCCCGACATCACCAAGGCGCGCCTCCAGCTCGATTATCACCCGAAGGTGGGCCTGGACGAAGGACTCGGGCGGTTTTTGAGGTGGGCCATGGAAGTTTACGCAGGTGACGTCTAGCGCCCCGGAAAAAGTCCTCCGGCTGGGCCTGATCGGCGCCGGCCGGTGGGGCAGGGCGTATATCCGAACCATCCAATCCATGCCCGGCGCCGGGCTGGCGCGATTGTGCAGTTCCAACCCCGAGAGCCGGGGCCTCGTTGATTCTGCCTGCCGGATTACCGCCGAGTGGAATGACCTCGTCGAAGCGGGCGACCTGGACGGGCTGATCGTGGCGGCGCCTCCCGCCCTTCATGCCGAAATGGCGGAGGCGGCCCTTTTGGCGGGCCTCCCCGTCATGGTCGAAAAGCCTTTGACGCTCGACCTCATCGAGGCCGAGCGCCTGGAGCGAATCGCCGGCGAAGGGGAGGTTCCCGTATTGGTCAATCATGTCCACCTCTTCCATCCCGGATACGCCGCCCTGAAGAAAGAGGCCGCACATCTCGGCCCGATCCGTTTCATCCGGTCGGAGGGAGGCAGTTGGGGGCCGTTCCGCAAGGACCCCCCCCCGCTCTGGGACTACGGCCCCCACGACCTCGCCCTGTGCCTCGACCTGATGGGGGAGGAGCCCTCCTCGGCCGAGGCCCATGAGGATGATTCCCGGGAGAGCGGGGAGGGTTATGGCCAGATCGTGACGATGAAGCTGGGCTTTCCGGAGGGGGGCGGGGCCGCCCTCACGGTGGGGAATTTAATGGCCGGGAAGCGGCGGAAGCTGGCGGTATTTTTCGACACGTGCGTCATGGTCCTGGACGACCTTTGTGCGGAGAAACTGGTTCGTCACCGATCGCCCGGGGGTGATTCTGCCGATCCTCCCGATTATCCAGCCGGGCCGGGCGAGCCGGTTCCCATCGCCGGCGCGCCCCCGCTCACCCGGGCGCTCGAGGCTTTCGTCTTCGGCATCCGGGGGGAGGCGGGCGAAGCGTTCGGGGTCGGACTCGGCGTCGAGATCGTGCGGATTCTGAGCCGTTTCGAATTTCACTAGCCGTTCCGCCCGCCGATTCGCCAAGTCCGCACAATCAATAGCCGGGCGGCGTTCTGCCTTGCTTGCTGCATGGTCCGTGAACGGCCACTTCTCGGGGAGGGCGGGGACGATGGACTCGCCGATGCAGGGAAATCCGGCCGAAGCCTATGAACGTGAAGCCCTCCTGCGCGACATGAACGCGGCCCTCCAATCCTACGCAGACGAGGACGGCCTTGCCTTCCCCATAGATACGCATGTCGCGCTGGCGTATCGGTAAGACGGCAAGAAATGGCCAACGGGAGTATTCTTGCTGCTTCCTTGACGGCTTCGCCCTGGTGAAACGGAGGCGATTCGTACTATATATTGGGTTCCCGATAACCCCGGATTCGATTATTTTTGATAAAAGGCTCGCCATTGAAGATTTCTCGCGTTGAAATATTCACTGCGCACCTTCCTCTCGATCGTGAAATCTCCCGCTTCGGCGGAAAAATTTCCCATCTGGAAGAGTTGTACATAAAGCTGACGGGGGAGGACGGCGCCGCGGGCTGGGGCGAGGCGCGCGGGAACGCGGCCCATATTTCCGGGGAGACGCCGGCGGGAATGGAATATGTATTCAAAGAGCTGCTGGCCCCCCTCGTCATCGGAAAAGAGCTTCGCGGGCGGGCGGCGGTCCTCAGCCTCGTTCATCGGGCCGTGGAGGGAAACGGCGGCGCGAAATCCGCGCTCGACACCGCGTTGCACGACCTCGCGGCGCGGGCGGCGGGGGTGCCTCTTTATCTGTGGTTCGGCGGAAAGCGGCTCCCGGATGTGAAGGGGTCCGCGTGCATCGCCTTTTGCTCCCCGGGTGAGGCGGCGGAGCGGGCGCACGAATATGCGGGGCAGGGCTTCGCGAACCTGATGATTCGCGTCGGCGGGGAGTCTTTCAGCGAAGACCTGGAGCGGGTGAAGGCGGTGCGGGACGCAGCGGGGGAGGGGATTTCCCTCGCGGTGGATTCCGGGCAGGCCTGGACCGCAAAACAGGCCGTCGGGCGAATCCGGATGCTGGAGGCGTTTGATATCGAATGCGCGGAGCAGCCTGTCAAAGCGCGCGACTTCACCGGGATGGCCGAGGTGGCCCGGGGCACCCGGGTGGTTTTGATGGCGGATGAGTCTCTTGGCACGCTTGAAGACGGAATGAATCTCATCCGGTTGGGGGCGGCGGGGATGTTCCACATCCAATTGTCCCGGGCGGGGGGGTTCTGCCGGGCTCGGCAGATGATCGCGCTTGCCGAGGCCGCGCACCTGCCCTATGTCCTGGGAGAGGAGAGCGGGGGCATGCTCTCCGCCGTGGCCGCCGCCCATCTGGCTTTGGCCTCCGCCCCCAAATGGGCCGCGTTGTCCGGGACCGGGGGCATCCTGGATGACCCGACGCCGGGAAGGGTTCACGAGCAGGGAAAGATCACCGTGCCGGACGGCCCGGGCCTGGGGGTGGCCCCGGACGAATCGAAGCTCCAGCGCGTCGCCTCCCTCGAGGGGTGAGAGGAAAAGGCTTGATGAAAACTTCGCCGGGAAGATTGAAGTGAGCGTTCCGCCGGAATTTCCCGCGAGCGAATACGAATCCCGCTGGCGCAGGGCCCGCGCGGCCATGGAGATGGCGGGCGTGGACGGCCTTCTCCTCACCTCCGAGGCCAATTACCGCTACTTCAGCGGCCACTTTTCTAGATTTTGGGTCAGCAAGGCCCGGCCGTTTCTCATGCTCCTTCCCCGGGAGCGCGGGCCGGTCTTGTTGATGACGGACAACCAATTCCCGCTGGCGTCCGAGACGAGCCCGGTGCGCGACATACGCTCCTGGGAGGGATTCATGCCCGAGGCCATCCCGGCCCTCGCGGGCGCCATCCGGGACGCGGGCCTCGCCAACGGCCGGATCGGGGCCGAGCTCGGCTTCAAGCAGCGCATGGGAATGCCCTTCAACGAATTCATCCGCCTCCGGGAGATGGTTCCCGGGGCCGCCTTCGTTGACGCGGCGGACCTTCTTTGGGAGCTCCGGATGATCAAGTCCCCGGCCGAGGTGGCGTATCTCCGCGAGAGCATCCGGATCACGTGCGAGGCCTATGACGCGGCGTTCGCGGCGGCCAGGCCGGGGATGACCGAGCGGGAGGTTTACCGCGATTTCACCGTGGCGCTCCTCCAGCGCGGCGCCGAGCGGCTCGGCTACATCACCGTGACCTCCGGCGAGGGCAACTACCACCGCCGGACGGGAGGCCCCACGGATCGGAAACTGGAAGAGGGCGACCTGCTCTGGTTCGACGGGGGCTGCACCTATTTCGGCTACTGGGCGGATCTCTCCCGGATGGTGGCCGTCGGGAGCTGCAGCCGGGAGCAGGCGGAGGCGTACCGCAATATCATGGCGGTCGTCCAGATGACGCTCGAAGAGGTGAAGGCCGGAAATCCCATCGGCGGGATCGACCGGCGCGCCCGGGCGGAGCTCAAAAGGTTGGGCTATCCCTACGGCTCCGCCTCGCGGGTCGGGCACGGCATCGGGCTGGACCAGACCGAGCCTCCCTCCATCATCGAGGGCGTGGAGGCGCCGCTGCGCGCGGGGATGGCGCTTTCCACCGAGCCCACGTATCTGGCCGGGCACGGCCTTTACCAAATCGAAGAGCTCTATGCCGTTACGGAAACCGGATACGATTTGTTGACGCATCCCGCCCCGGCCGAGCTCAGGGTGGTTTCATGAAAATCACCGCCGTCGAGGTTTATCGCAAAGACCTTCCCCTCGACGAGCCGATCAAACACTTTTCGGCGGGAACCGTAACCGCGCTGGAAGAGGTTTATGTGATCCTGCGGACCGGCGAGGGGTTGAGCGGATACGGAGAGGTGCGCGGGAATTCCCATTATCTCACCGGGGACACGCCGGACCGGGTGACTTCCGAGATATTGGGGTACCTCGCGCCCCGCTTGCTGGGCCGCGACCCGAGGGATTTGAACGCCATCCTGGCGGAACTCGACGGCGCGGTGATCGGCCTTCACGGCGCCAAATCGGGAATCGACATCGCCCTTCACGACCTGGCGGCCAAGGCGCACGGGGTCTCCGTCTTCGAGCTTTTGGGCGGCGCGGTCCGCGATGAGCTTCCCAGCAACCAGACGCTTTGGTACGGGCCGCCGGAGGCGGCGGCGCAAAAGGCGGCCGCCTACGTGGCGGAAGGGTTCCGCTATATCAAAGTGCGGGCGGGCCTCCGGCCGTTCGAGAAAGATGTCGATCGGATTCGCGCCGTGCGGGAGGCCATCGGAGAAGACATCTCCCTCGCCATCGATCCCAACATGGGGTGGGAGGCGCGGGAGGCGGTCCGCTACCTCCGGAAGCTGGAACGCTTCAACCTCTCCTACGTGGAACAGCCCGTCTCGCACACCGATTTCGCCGGCATGCGGCACGTCACCCGGAACGCGGGGATACCGGTGATGGCGGACGAGAGCATCCAGTCCATTTCCGATGTGTTTGTCCTGGCGCGCGACCGCGCGGCGGACATTCTCCACCTGAAATTGATCAAACTCGGGGGAATCGACGGCGTGCGCCGGGCGGCGGCGGTGGCCGAGTCCGCCGGCCTCCAGCTGATGGTGGGACAGACGAACGAGGGGGCCCTGGCCACGACCGCGGCCGCCCACTGCGCCCGGGCGATACATTCCGATTATCTGGAGCTTTACGGATCCCAGGGATTGAAGGAGGACCCCACCGGGGGATTTTCCCTGAAGGGGGGAAAGGCCACGTTTCCCATCGCGCCGGGCCTGGGAGTCGTTCCGGACGAGAGCGCGCTTCAGTGGGTCGGGACCATGGATTTGGACTGAAGGCGAAGCCTGTCCTCCCGAAAATTTATCCTGTATACCTTTGGCGAATCGGCATAGCGAAGAATTTCTCTGGCATGGGCGGGTTTTCGGCTTCCCATGTATCCTGCAGGGTCCGCACGGGCGCACGCGGACCCCGCGTTCTCCGGGCCGGAATTGAATACGAGATACGCTCCCCACGCGACGAATAAGGCCGCATTCTTCTGGTTCCTTTTGTTGTTCTTCCTCCTCAACTTCGGCCAGGGTGTATTGCCCCCGCTGCTTCCACCCGTCATGGAGGGCCTGGGGCTCGGCTTCGCTTCGGCCGGTCTCCTGGTGACGGCCTTCGGCCTGACCCGGTTTTTGGTCGATTTTCCCGCGGGCGTTCTCGCGGAAAAATTCGGGGTCGGGCGCATCGTCCACACGGGCGCGGCCTTGCTGCTCGCGGGCTCGGCCCTTTCGGCTTTGGCGGATTCGCTCCCCGTTATGCTGATCGCCAGGGGGATCGCGGGAGTGGGCTCGGGCCTGACCGTGGTTTTCTCCAGCATCTATATCATCCGCATGGGCTCCCCGGACGGGCGGGTCCGGAGGGGGAATCTGTACGAAGTGGCCGCCATCAGCGGAACGGCGGTGAGCACCATCCTGGCGGGAGAGATCGCCCAGTGGTGGGGTTGGTGCTGGGGATTCGCGCTGGCAGCGTTCGTGGTTTTCCTCGGGTGGCTCGTGGCCGCGTTCCGGATCCTGCCCGGCCTGGGCGAGGTCATCTGGTCGGAGGGGGGAGAGGAATCCCATCGCCCGGGCGAGCCGTCGAAAATATCCGGGTGGACGATCTTCATTTTGCTTTTCATGACGTTCAGCGTGTCGGTCAGCTGGTCGGGCGGCATCTCGACCTTCCTCCCCCTCTACGGGGGAAAAGGGCTGGGGTTCTCCTCCGCGACGGTCGGCCGGGCGATGGCGGTCGCCCTGGGAGTCACGGCGCTGGTTTTGTTTCCCGTGGGATGGGCCTCGGACCGGTTCGGCCGTATCCGGGTGTTGATTCCCGGGTTTCTGGTTTTGATCGGCGCGACGCTCCTCCTTCCGTGGACCCGGAGCGTCCGGGCCTACACCATCGTGGGCACGCTGCTCGCGCTGGGGGTCACGATATGGTGGATACCGCCCTCCATCCTGGCGAGACAATTCCCGGGAGGTTTTCGCGGAAAGACGGCGGGAATTTACCGGGGCATTTCCGATTCGGCATATGTTCTCGCGCCCTTCACCGTGGGGTGGCTGATCGACAGGGGCGGGTTCGGCTGGACCGGGGCCGCCCTGGCGGGGGTGTATTCCATTTCGATCATCCTGTGCCTTGTCTACTTCTGGCGGTCGAGAAAAAATTCCGGCGGGGAAACTTGAATGTCCCGGAGGGTCGGCTGTCTATCCGCCGCCTGAATGACGAGAGGGGCGGGGGCCGTGGGTTTTGCGGGTTTTTCGTGGGAGTGGCGAAAACAAAGGAGGTGAGACGATGACGGTAGAGGAGCGAGTGACCCGGTTGGAGCGCGAGAACTCCCGGCTGAGACGAGGGCTGATCATTGTTTTGGTGATCGCCTCCGGCCTCGCCGTCATGGGCCAGGCTGCGCCCCGGAGCGTGCCGGATGTGATCCGGGCGAAGAAATTTGAGGTTATCGGGACAATGGGAGGTTGATTGCGAGACTCGGCAGAGGTGTTTTTCAAGATTATGGAGCTCTCAGTATCTTTGACAGCAACGAGGAGCTAAAGGCGAGTATCTTCGCGAGCACCGTTGGAGGGGTGATTTTTACCGCTAACCGTAAGGGCCGGACAGTTGTCTCTATCGGCCCGGACGAAGCGGGAAATGGTTCTATCTCCACCTTTAACGGAAAAGGGAAGGAGGCGGTCAGAATCAGCACGACCACGACCGGGAAAGGAACGATCTCTACCCACAACAGCAAAGGGGAGAGATTGGTCAGTATCAGCTCGACCAATAAAGGAGATGGCGCAATCACTACCAATAACGGCAAAGGAAAGAAGTTGGTCCAAATCACCGCGAACAGGAGTGGGGATGGCGCGATCTCCACCCACAGCAGCAAGGGAGAGAAACTTTTTCAGATCTCCTCGACCAAAGGCGGAGAGGCTGGCATTGCGACATTCAACCGGGCCGGTAAGGTCAGGGCGGTGTGGCCTCGATAGGTCTTTTTCTCGGGGGTGTGATCCCTGTCGATCATCCTGTGCCTTGTCTTCTTTTGGCGGTCGAGAAAAAATTCCGGCGGGGAAACTTGAAGCGAACGTCCCGGGGGATTTTTCTCGTTCAACCCTTTCTTCGCCTTTTCACCAATCCAAAACCTCAACCTCGCCGCGCGCACCAGCGCTTCCCCCCCGGCCAGGTCAGAAAAGGCATGTTCACAACTATGCCGGGTTCTTTGGTCGCCAATTCGCCCTTTTTGACCGCGGCCTCGACCTCAGCCGCCGTCTTGAGCATCCGGGCGGAGGCGGGATCTTTCCGCGTCACCAGTACGACCGACCGCAAGGGGAAGTAGCCGGCACTCCCCGGCGGATTCGGGAAAACGTCGGGCTGGAAGCCGAGCGGCCCCCTGGGCCCCTTCGGTTTGAGGCCGTTGGCGAAGACGTAGACGTGGGCGTGCAGCGCCTTGGAGACCTTCGCGAGAGAAGGAACGAGGAGCACGGGCGAGCCGCCCATCATGTCGGTGAGGAGCTTGGCGATCTTCGGGTCCGAGGTCTCGGTGTGGATGAACAGAACGCGCTTTCCCTCGCTGTAGCCCGTGACGGCCGGAATGACGGGCGCATCGGCGGGGGCCCCCATTCCCATCATCCCGCTTTTCTCCTTCATTCCTCCCATGGGCTTCATCGTTTCTTTCATCTTCATCCCCTGCCCCTGAGCAGTATGGGGCTGGGTGTAAATTTCAAGGACCAAGGCCGAAAAAGCGATGGCAATTAGGACCGCCATTCTGGACACATGTTTCATGATCGATCTCCTGTTCGGTGGGGTAATTCAAAAAATGACAAAAGGATCCCGGCGAAAAGGGGCATACGCGCCAAACCCCATGGGGATTCCCACGAAGCGGATGAGGTCCCACACCGCTCCTCCCCCTCATCCTCTGCTACCGGGCACAGGCCCCTACTCGACATACTGATTCTCCCAGCGGATTAAAGACCCGCTCCAGGTATAGATCGCGTTCATTCCCCACTTGGGCGCCTTGTAGATTTCATCCACGATGCCCCCGCGCTTGCTCTTTGCCGTCTCAATTGCCTTCTCGATATCGACGCCGTGAACCTTGTGCTCGACCCCGGAGAGCAGAAAGATCACTCCGCACTCCGCCTTCCAGTCGTCGCGGTGGATGAAGGCGCAAGAGACCACCACAGCGTCCCTCCTCGGATACTGGTCCACGTTAGAGGGCGCGTAGTCGTAATAATGAATTAGCCTTTCCATGTCCCATGTTCCAAAAAGCGGGATGTCGCTCATCAATTTCTCCTCCGGGCGGCCGGCATATTAGGAGAGGAGGGGGAATATCACAGCGAGAGGGAATAGGGAGATGAAACTCTCATTCGTCGCCGGTTGGAAGATCAAGAACAACTCCAAAATAGCCCTTGTCTCCACCACCCCGATCCCATCCGCCTCGAATCATCGCAGAGCAACCCATAAACATGTTGGGGTGTCCGGCATCGACTAGTTTTTTTCGATATTGTCGTGCATGTTCACGGTTGAGGTACCCGACAGTTTTCCCATCAATAAGGACTTGGATGGCCATATTGTCGTACGGATTATCATCTTCATGGTGCAAAAAGGTATATACAGTCTTGTTGAAACCCTTCTCAGTACGACCACCGCAAATTTCTTCCAACGCATCCTGATAATTCGACTCACCCACTATTGGGAATGCAAAATTCCCTGGCCCTTTAAGGTAGCCACCTTTGTCTGAACTCTCCGAACTGCCTGATGTGGGACCTCCAAAAAGCCAGGAGAAGAAGCCCATTTCTAAGCCTCCCCGTTGAGGTTTTCTCTTTTGTGTACAACTGTTTAATGTTCTAGACTACCAGTTCTTTATTCCCAAACCAAGGTATCGGCATGTGGTAAACGGCAATCTTCCCAAGACCGATAAGTATGTAAGTACGGTTACACCAACTCGCGCCCTATCTCTACAACAACCCCGCCCCCGCATGCCTGTTGAACTCCTCAGCTCGCCGAACATATCCCCGCACAGTCTCGATTCGCTTGTGGCCCGAAACGTCCATCATCTTGAAGATGGAAGCTCCCCGCTCCGCGGCGCTCGCAAGAAAGCCCGGCCGCAAGGCGTGCCCCGCCCTCCCGCCGGTTCGGCCTCGGTCTTCTCGCAATTTGAAATAATCATGTGTAGTATTTTAAAAATTAACGAAAGCATTCACGGGGAGATTTTCGATGCCGCACGCCGGCTTCGCCACGCCGGAGGGAACGGCGCTTTATAGGGATTCCTTCGCGGAAAAAGTTCATCCCGCGCACTTCCGCGAGTTGGGCGGCGTTTGGATGTCCTCGATCGGGATCGGCACCTATCTCGGGGAGGCCGACGAGGAGACCGACCGGGCGTACCGGGAATCGGTCGCGGCGGCCGTCAGGCTGGGGTGTAATGTGATCGATTCGGCGATCAATTACCGGTTTCAGCGGAGCGAGCGGAGCGTGGGCGCCGCGCTCGCCGATCTTTTCGCCGCGGGCGCCGCGCGGCGCGAGGATATCGTGCTGACCACCAAGGGCGGATTCCTTCCGTTCGATGGGGCGCCGATTCAGAGTCAGGAGGAATTTGGCAGGTATTTGCAAACAAACTACTTCGGGCCCGGCCACTGCGCGCCCGGGGACATTGCGGCGAACTGCCATTGCATGACCCCCCCCTACCTCCGGCACGAGCTCGAGGCGAGTCTGGGGAATCTGGGGGTGGAGACGGTGGATATCTATTATTTGCATAATCCAGAGACCCAGCTTTCCGGAATTTCTCGCGAAATCTTCCTCGACCGCCTCACCGCCGCCTTCGGCGAGATGGAGCGATTCGTTGAGGAGGGGAAAATCCGTTGCTACGGAACCGCTACCTGGGCGGGATATCGAGCCAAACCAATGGATAAGGAGTATCTTTCGCTGGAAGAGGTTGTGGGCGCCGCCGAAGCGGCCGGAGGCGCAGGGCATCATTTTCGCGTGGTTCAGCTTCCCCTCAATCTGGGAATGCCTGAAATACTTTCCAATCCGAATCAGCGGATAGAGAATCAAATGGTCAGTTTCCTAGAAGCCGCTTCGAGATTCGGTATCGTGGTCATGACAAGCGGGTCTATCCTTCAAGGGCAGGCCGCTCGAGGGTTGCCGCCCATCGTTTCAGAGGTCTTCCCCGGATTTGAAACGGACGCCCAGCGTGCCATCCAGTTCACCCGAAGTGCCCCCAATGTTGGCGTCGCCTTGGTTGGAATGCGGAGCGATCAACACGTTAGGGAAAATATGGAGGTTTCGAAGCAACCCCCTGCATCTATTGAAGATTTCATGAAACTATTTGGCAAGGAGCAGGACAATTTTTTCCAAAATTTAAACTGACGACAAAATTCTCCGAAATGGCACAAAATCTGGGCACAGTGAGCTAAAAACAACAAAATTGGTTAAAAAATTTATGGTCTAAATAATATCTCCGTTTAAAACTATTTCAAGAGAGGTCAGATACATGTCTAGACCGTACTACAAGCCGAATCCGGTAAGAGGAGCAGGCGCAAAACAGTATATAGGTGTACCAAGCAAGCTGACCGCTCCACGCAAGGAAGAGAAAAAAAATGTGCGCCTCGTCGGCCATTCTGATCTGGGCGGTTGGGGAGATGCATTTCAGATTCAAGTACGCAACGGCTTCTGTTATGTAGCGGCATCAGGCGTCAATGGAAATAACGGGATGACCGTACTCGATGTTTCAAATCCTCAAAGTCCAAAGATCGTGAATCAGCTCGTGGACAAACCCACGGCTCGGACCCACAAAGTTCTTCTCATTGATGACGAGGTTCTTATTACAAACAGCGAGTTGGTTCCCGGCGCCAATGACCCAGAAAACATACCTGGATTGCGGATTTTCGATAATCGCGATCCGAAGAATCCCAAGTTCGTGAATTATGTCGAGACGGACGGTTTGGGTATTCACCGGCCAATATACGATCGGGAACGTAGACTCCTTTATAGTTCAGGATTCAAGAACGGTTGCCAAGGCAAAATATTGCTCATCCACGACATGAAAGATCCCTGGGCGCCCAGGCTCATTGGGGAAGGGTGGGTGGAAGGCCAAAACGAGGGGGCAGGGGAGAAGCCAACTTGGGATTTTGACCTCATCGGATGGGATTTATGGCTTCACGAGGCCAATCCTTTTGGGAACTATGTGACATGTGGTTATTGGGACGGTGGCATCGCAATGTTTGATATTGCTGATCCTTCCGACCCTAAGTTTATGTGGCGCCAAAACCCTCATGAGACCCATGGATGGCCGGGTTGCTATCATACTTTTCTCGTACCAAAGGGATCGGAATTCGCAATCGTCACGCACGAAACCACGACGGTAAACTGCGATCATCCTCCCGCTTTCGTGACATTTTATGACATACGTAATGTCCACTCACCCATTCCCGTGAGCACGTTTCACCCTTATCCGATCGATCCTTTGTCCATGCGGCCGGTGGATAACTCTTGGTGCGAAACAGGCTCTCGTTACGGAGCCCATAATGTAGTGCTGGACATGAAGGCCGATGACTTGATGTACATATGTTGGTTCAATGCTGGCCTCCGCATCGTCGATTGGTCGAATCCATTTGAGCCGAAGGAAGTGGGCTATTACATTCCTGCAGGCAATGCGCAACGTTTTTGTCCTCAAAGCAACGACGTGTTCGTGGACCGCGCAACCGGCCTCATCTATGTGGCCGACCGCTGGGGGCTTGGGCTGCATATTCTCGAATATACCGGTTGAAAGATGCTTGGGTGGATGGTTTGTTTCGCGGCTTCCAAGTTAGGAATGCAATCCTTAGGTAGAAGATGGAAGAAAATCGATTCCCAGTGGAGCGGCTTGAGAGCTTTGTAGAAGAAGCTCTCGCCGCCCAAGGGGTTCAGCAGGGACACGCCCGGATATGTGCCTTGCGAATGATCGAGGCGGATCTGCGCGGTATGCACGGGCATGGAATTTTTCGTCTTGTCCCATATAGCAGGAGGGTCCAAGAGGGAGGATGCAACCTAAACCCGAATATCCGGTCCACGCGGGAGACTGCCGTTAGTGCCTTGGTGGAAGGGGATAATGCTTTGGGCCAGGTAGTGGTGACATTTGGCGTCGAGCTTGCCCTTCGGAAAGCACAGGAAAGCGGCCTTGCCTGGATCGGAATTCGAGGGAGCAATCACGCGGGAGCGGGGGGAGTCTATGTTTCACTCGCGCTCAAGCAGGATATGATTGGAATGTACATGGCCGTGGCGAACGCGAATCATATGCCTCCATGGGGTGGTGTAGATCCCCTCCTGAGTACAAATCCTATCGCCTTTGCGATCCCCGCAGGAAAAGAGCCGCCCATTGTTCTTGATATCGCCACAACAGTGGTTTCTTACGGCCGAGTAAAATTGACCGCCCAGCGAGAAGAGATGATGCCTGTTGGCTGGATGGTGGATCAGAAGGGACAGCCCCTGACTGATCCAAATCGCGCGGAAGAGGGTTTTCTGCTCCCAATCGGCGGATACAAAGGGCATGGCCTGAACATAGTTATTGGAGTCTTGGCGGGGGTGTTGAATTCTGCGGCCTTCGGAAGTTCTGTCATCGATTTTAATAAAGATTTTCGCTCCCCAACCAATACCGGACAAATATTTTTCGCTATGCGGCCTGATCTCTTGCGAGACCTGGAAGAGTTCAAAAGGGATATGGATTTCCGTATAAGGGAAATCCGAAACTCCACCCCCATGGAAGGAGGTGAGCCAATTCGAGTTCCCGGGGAGATGGCTTTGCGTCGTGAGAGGGATATGCGGGAGAAAGGGGTGCCGGTTGCTGCGCCAGTTCTCGTTCAGCTTCGGCATCTGGCTGAAAAGCTGGACATTCCCAGTTTGGAGTGAAGTGCGCAGAAGGATAGAATTACAAGGGTTGGATTTGGCAGGGCTGCCCTTAGCAGATAGATAGCCGCGTCTTTGATGTCATAGTACTTTCCTCCGTAGGTGTAAGGATTTGCCTCCACAGAATTCGGTGGAGGGAATGGATATATACGAATTCGAAAGGAGCCCGCTCTTCTTTTCTGTTCCGTTCATGCCAATTGGGATTCCAATCCAAGGTTCCTGGAAAATTATTTTAGCCTGCCAAAGGCAATCGACTGAAGGGCAAATCCATGAGGACGTATAAGCTCATTCTGGTGGGTGGTGGAGTTCGCGCCGGCAAGAGCGCGTTTGCGGTTAACCGCGCACGAGAACTGGGAACCCGGCGAGTGTACATTGCCACGGCCGAGGAAATAGACGAGGAAATGAGGGAACGCGTCATGGCTCATAGGGAGGAGCGGGGGAAGGATTTTGAGACAGTGGAAGAGCCCATCGCTCTTTGCGAGACCCTCGAAAAGCTCCGGCACAAGGACGTAGTCGTTGTGGATTGTCTTACAATTTGGCTTTCTAACTTGCTGCTCCAGGAAGAACCTCCAGAGAGGATACTGGAGAGAGTGAAAGCTCTTCTGGCCATTGTGGCATCGGCACAATTTCATGTCCTTTTTGTAACAAACGAAGTTGGGATGGGCGTCGTTCCGGAAACCAGGCTCGGACGCATATTTCGGGATTTATGCGGAAGAGTGCATCAATCTTTTAGCCGGTGCGCAGACGAGGTTTATTTTGCGGCATTGGGTACGATTATTCGCATAAAGCCGGATCCGGTGTGCGCGGTTCCCCCGATGGGGTGAGGATCCATTCCGGCGCCGGCGGATTCTGACCCGGGAAGGCGCGTCAAGGGATCGAATCGATCTCGCGCATCAGCATGAACCCCTCCGCCGCCTCGCAGCCCGCCATGGCGCCGTAGAGCGTTGCCTTGGCGGCGAGCGCCTCGGGCGAGCGCGGGAAGGGGTGCCGGCCCAGCTCGCTCTCGTAGATCCGCATGATGTCGAGCTTGCGGTCCGCGTAGCCGGTGATGTCCACTAGCACGTCGGGCTCGAACGGATTCCCCGGCGCGGCGAAATCGGTCTCCGAAGGCGTATCGTACATCAGCACCCGGCGCACCGAGGGGAAGCGGAAGGACTTGCAGCAAGACCAGCCGATGGCGTTGACCACGCGGTGGTCGCTGTGCGGATCGTTGCGGAAGGGCAGCCAGACTTCGGATGGGAGCGTCTCGCGGATCACCCTCGCGATTCCCTCATACAAATCGAGCTCGGAGACCCGGTCCAGGGCGGATGGCGGCAGGTCCAGGCGGTGCACCCCGGCGAAGCCGTAGCGCGCGGCCACTTCCTCGATTTCCCGGTCGCGCCGCGCCAGCGATTCGGAATCGGATGCCGGCAGGCCCGGGGTCACGATCAGCCAGTGGAGCCGCCAGCCCTCATCGCCGCGGCGGAGCAGCGTGCCGCCCGGACCCAGCGTCTCGTCGTCCGGATGGGGGGCGATGACCAGGAGCGTTCCCGCTTTCGTGTCGATGACGATTCTCCCGACGTCTGCGTTGCACCGCCGCCGTCAGCGGCGCGCCTCGACCACGACGATTTCCTTGGAGAGGATCAACTCGTCCCAGCCGGTCGCCTCGACCTCCTCCGGGCTCGGCGTTCGGCCGGCTTTTTTGCAGGATTCGCTGAACAGCAGCGTCGCCCGGTAGTACTCGATGAACTTCTCCAACGAGGGGAAGGCGATGCGGCGCGGCACACGCTCGCGCGAGACCTCGGAGAACAGCTCCTCTGCGGCGGGCAGGAACTCGGCCTCGATGCGGCCGGCTCGCACCTTGGTCGGGTCGGCGCTCTCGAAGCCGAAGACACGTTCGTTGAGCCGGTAGAGCTCGCCCGCGTTCTGCTCGGTCGGCCCGAGCAGGTAGGCGAACCCGCCCTCTTTCAAGAGGGCTGGATCTCCGCCATGGTCTTCTGCGCGCCCTCGGCGTAGTAGATGGAATAGGGCGCGACGGCGCAGTCGAACGACCGGGGGAGGAAGGCCGACAGATTGTTGAAATCCATCTTGAGGAGCAGCCGCCGGCAGTCTATCTCCCGCGCCGCCGCCTTGGCGAGAATCTCCCCGGCCTTGTCGATGCCGACGATGAGGCCGGTTTCCCCGAGCGCCTTCGCCCAGGTCTCGAACCAGTTCCCGTCCCCGCAGCCGATCTCCAGCAGCGCGCCGCCCGCCGGAATTTTGAGGTTCTCGGCCAGCCAGTCCTCCAATTGAAAATTCGCGAACTCCGTGTGGGCGCAGATGCGGATGGCGAGGTCGCTCCCCACCTCCTTGTAGGAAAGATCCGGCGATTGGCTCATGCGCTCACCCTTTTGGATAGTTTCCCAGTCGGACGGAGAAGGAAAGACAATCGAATTCGGAGGTAAATTCCGCATAGGCGGTCCGGGAGGGGTTCACCCCCCGCCGGCGGGAAGCCCCCGCTCCCGGAGGGCGCCGAGGATCTGGTTGAAGCGAACGGAGCAAGTGTGGTCCCGGCGGGCGCGCTCCCGGCCCCTTCGGGCGATGGCGGCCCTCTCGTCCTCGTTCGCCAGGTAGTGTCGGAGCAACCCTTGCAGCTCCTCGCGCGTGCGATAGGTGAGGATCTCCTCTCCGATGCGGAAGAGCTTGCCCATGTCCCTCTTGTGATTCACGATCATGAGCGCCCCCGCCCCCACGTACTGGAAGACCTTGTCGTCGGGCCAGTACATGGCCCCCCCGCCGTGCTGGACGTTGATCAGAACCTTGCTCGCCTGGAGGACCCTGACTTTCTCGATCCGGTCGAGGGCGCGGTCCATCATCACCCTTTCGCGGATCCAGGGGTCGCGCGCGCGGGCCCAGCGCGGACCCCAGATTTTGAAGTCCACGCCCTCGTCGGTGAGGCCCGAGAAAAAGCGCTCCCGAAACCCGTGGTGGCCTCCGATGAAGGCGACGTCCGCGCGAAACGGCGCCAGCTCCTCCTCTGTGAATTCCATCTCGAACTCGGAGGGATCGTATGCGTGGGGGAGGGCGACGACGTTGTCGAACCCGTAGCCCCGGAACTCTTCCTCGAAGTAGGTGTCCTTGGTGACGAAGAGGTCGTAGGCGGCGATGAGGTCGAAGGGCAGGGGAGGGGTGTAGGCGCCGAAGGGATTGTCCGGGTAGAAGCAGACCGACCGGCAGTGGCTCTCCCGGCGGATCCGCTCGAGCGTCTCGACCGCCACGTAGCCGCCCCGGTGGACCAGAAGCAGGTCGAAGCCTCCGCCGATGACCTTGTCCCCGAGGCGGCGGTTCATCCACCGCACCCACCGTTTCCGAAAGTTGCTGTAGAAGAAGCTCTTCTTCCGGTAGAAAAAGACCTCGACCTCGTGGCCGAGCGAACCCATGCCGAGATAAAAACCGTGGGGTTCGTTCGAAGGCTGGAAGACCTGATCGTTCGTGCAAAACAGGACTTTCATCGAAGCGGAGTCCCGGCCGAGCGAAGGGGGCTATTTCGGATCGATCCGGTTGACCTCATCCTCCAGGTCTCCGATGTCATCGATGGACACCCATTTCTCCCGGATCTCGTAGCCGCATACGCGGTGGCCGGCTCCCATGGCGGCCTGAATGAGATCGGGCATATAGAATTCCCCCTCGGGGACGAGGTCGAGAACCTCGGGGTTCACGACGCAGATCCCGCAGTTGATCAAGCAGGAGTGTCTGGGCCGCTCCACGATGGAGCGGACCTCGTCCTCCTTCATCTCCACGACGCCGTAGGGGACCTCCCCTTCCAGCCAGCGCACGCCCACGGTGATGGCGGGCTCCCGCTTTCGGTGCCACCCGTAGAGGTCTTCGAAGTTGACGTTGGTGATGATGTCCGCGTTCATGATGAGAACGGGCTCCGAGATCCCGAACCGGTCGCGGGCGAGCCGGACGGGGCCCGCCGTGCCGAGGCGCTCCTTCTCCTGCGAATGGTGGATGCGGACCCCGAACCGGCTGCCGTCTTGAAAATAAAGTTGAACAAGTTCAGCCCGATATCCCACGGCAAGAAATAGATCTTTCACGCCGTGGGATTTTAGGTTCTCGATTAGGATCTCTAAAATGGGCCTCTCTCCAACGGGAATAAGAGGCTTGGGAATGGCAAAGGTTAGCGGCCTGAGCCGCGTTCCGAGTCCCCCCGCGAGAATGATCGCTTTCATCAGATACGGTACCCGCCTGCTTCTTCGAGGTCGTGTGATTCTTTTAGCCAGGCTATGGTTTGTTTCAGCCCTTCTTCCAGCGAAGTATGTGGCTGCCATCCAAGCAAGGATCGGGCTTTCTCGTTGTTGCAACATAGACGCATAACTTCGCTGCTCCCTGGTCGAATACGGTGCTCATCACAATGGACCTTGATTTTTTTGCCCATGAGTGAAGTGATTTTCGCTGCGAGATCACCGATGGAGATTTCCCGCCCCGCCCCTAAATTAATGATTTCGCCAATTGCTTCATCCGACTCGGCGGATTGTATAAACCCACGCACGGTGTCTTTTACGAAAGTAAAATCCCTGGTAGGAGAGGTAGCCCCGAGGAATATTTTATCCCCCTTGAGCGACTGTAAGATAATAGTCGGGATGACCGCACGCGCGGATTGCCTTGGCCCAAAAGTATTGAATGGCCGGACAATGGATATCGGCATTTGGAATGCATGATTATAAGCTTCTCCAAGCTTGTCCGCTCCGATCTTGCTTGCCGCATAAGGCGACTGAGCTTGAAGGGGGTGGGTTTCATCGATGGGGACGTATTTTGCTGTCCCGTAAACTTCGCTGGTTGAAGTGAGGACTATCCGAAGGGGATTTGTTTGCCTCGCGGCTGCCAACACATTCATAGTTCCAACGGTATTTACTCGAATTACTTCATCAGGATGAAGGAACGAGTATGGGATGCCAATGAGGGCGCCAAGATGGAAAACATGCCCTTGACCCTTCATCGCCTGGTAGACACTTTGATATTCGGTAAAGTCACCCGGAAAAACTTGAATTTTATCCCTCACGGCATGGAGAAAACCCACTGACGGTTTCGAGGTGTACCGGATGAACGCGGTTACATTGGCGCCAAGGCCGGTTAGTTCTTCGACAAGATGGCTTCCGATGAACCCACCAGCTCCAGTCACCAAAACATTCTTGCCTTGCCAATCCATTTTTACCTCGAAAAGAATATTTCTTTCCGTCAGGCAGTCGGAAAAATAAGATCAAGGAAAATCATGATGGTTCCATGAGGGATTGCCCCCCAGTACCTGTACTCCCTGGAAAAAACGATTAAGGTCATATCCCGAAGGGTTTGCCTAGCAACCAAACGCTTCAAAATAAGAGAGATCCTTCGATAATTATTGGAATATTGATTCGATTGTCCCTTGAGTGGGATTTCTTCTGCTGATACAGTTGATGGAGATTCATACTTTATCCGCCGAGAGGATCCGAATATTGGCCTTGATCCATAAACTCCTTCATCGCACCTTCCTTGCCAGTCTGGCTGTATTCAGCGGGTTGAACGTAAACGTGCTATTTGGGGGGCCTCATTTCTTCAGTGGGCCCGTTCCCCTTTCGGCCTCCGTTGCAGCAGTGATGATTCTGGCCCTGCCCGATGATGCCGAAGCGCGGCGGTTCGGAGGGGGAAGGAGCCTTGGCTTTCGTGGCTCGCGTGGACTGTTCCGGCGATCGGGGTCATCTTTTCGGCCGAGAGGCGGCAGGTCATTTTACGGGCGGGGTTCTGGGTATCGCAGGTCATACTTCGGAGGATTCGGGGTCCCGTTTTTCGGATTTGGCATGGGATATGGAATGTTCGGTTTGGGCCGGCTTTTTTTGTTTCCGCTCATCTTATTTTTCGTCTTGCGTATGATGAGCAGGCGAAGAGGATGACGGAGATTCACCCATCGGAGGATTGATGAAATGCGAGGTCTTCGTACTTGGTTTTTTAAAACGCTACTTCTTCCCGGAATGGTTTTCCTCCCCGCCGTCGCACATGCCCAAACGGGTGAACCGAGAGTCGGAGTAGGCACCGGCTTAATCCTTTCTATCGTTTACGGCTTCGTCGGGATATCGCTTTTGATGATCGCCTACAAGATATTCGAATTGATTACCCCTTTTTCCGTTTCCGATGCACTCTCGAAAGATCAAAACAGAGCGGTGGGAATAGTGGTGGGTGCGTTTTTTGTAGGGATCGCAATTGTGATTGCAGCTGCGCTCGGATAATACCTGAACTGGCCGGAGACAAATTTTCCTTAACTGCATCTCTCCGCATTTGAACCCCTGGCGGAGGGATTTAATGGTTATTCCGGGTATTGTTTTACGCCGGAAGGGAAATTCCCTCCTTTTTGGCGAGATCGTCCCAGTTGCGGGTGACTCGTTCCTTCAGTTCGTCCATGAACGAGCGCGTGACGAAACTTGGCATCTTCACGTTTTCGTTCACTGACTCGTACACGCGGCCCGGCACGTCATACTCCTCATTCGTGTAGCCGACCTTCTTTTCGAGAAGATAGCCCCGCAAATAAGAGCGCCGGGTCGCGGTTTTCACGTCCTCTGCCGTCAGCGAAGTTCCGAACATGTTGTTGAGGCTGGCAACCACATTATCGTCCGGCACGCCGGCAAACTTGCAAGTGCCAATCAAATCGTCACGCGTATAATAAATTCCGTTCATGACAGCGTTTTCCCAGTAATCAATGTCGGTTTTTTGGCCGTCCAGGACAAGAAGCAGGAATGTGCGCATGCTCATGTGTCCCCCTGCAAGCGCCCACGGATAGCCGGGGTTTGTCTCAGGGAGGTAAGCCGGATATTCCAGTCCCTTGCCCTGCATGGCAAAGGAAAGATCGCCCATCTGCATGGCGAGGCGCATGCAACCCTGCCCGAGCTGCTCCAGTTTGCCAGCAGCAGTTTCCTTGATCAGCCTCACCATCTTTTCGAATTCGCCGAACCGGATCCCATCGAGAATCTGCTTGTCCGGATGGTGCTCGTTCCATTCCATCGCGTAACCGATGGTAGCCCCCATGCTAATCGAGTCGTAGCCCATCCTGTCTACAAGCTCGACCAGCTCTAGCGATTCTTCTTGATCGTAAATGCCGCAATTGGGGGCAATCAGATCGAGCGGTTCGTAATCGAATTTCGTTCGGAATCTGCCCTTTTTTGCCTTCCTGCCCTCGGCGGTTTCTCCCCCGGGCCGTTCGTATATGTTCTTGTGGCAGGCAATTCCGCACTTGAAGCAGGACTCGTCTTTAATGACGTATGTCTCTTCATGAGAGCTGCGGTAAAGCTGTACCGCATCATCATTTCCGGGTGCCCAAAAGTTCTTCTCAGGCAAGCAGCCGAGCGGATGCAGACCCGCAATATTTCTCCATGTGCCGCCACCGCCATCGCCCTTGTAAGCGTCGCGGTAGTTTTTTGAGCCCGCTCCCCTGGAAATGACTTTATTTGCCTCTTTCACCACTTCGGTGACGGGAGACTTGTCGTCGGGCGCCTGGGCAACGATGGCGATAAGGTTCTTGCTCCCCATGACGCCACCGAAACCGCCGCGCCCACAGAAGCGGGGCTTGCAGTCTCCAGATTTGAGCTGGTTTTCCGAGCTAAGGACGATGGAGGCCATACGGTTCGTTTTGTAATTTTCCCCCGGAGGTCCGATAACCGCGAAGTGGGCATCGGCGTATCGCTCAGAAAGTGCCATGATTTTTTCATGGCTGTCTTTTCCGCAAAGGCCGGAAGCATCTACGAGCTCCATGGAGGGAGGGCCGCCCAAATTTTCGCTCTTGATAATGAGGGTGACGGGTTTTTCGCTTCGGCCGAGGAAAATGATCTCGTCTATGCCGGCAAATGCGGTCTTGGATCCAAACTTGCCTGAGCCCGCCGAGTACATCGCCGATGGGGCACCCGCCCTTGTGTTTTTTAATGGGCTGTATCCGCCAAAGAAGGTCCTGAGGCCAGTCATAAAGTTTGTCCCTGAAAAACAGCCCAGCTCCATTACGAGTGGAGCGGAAGGATCGTATGGATCGGAAACATCGTAATTGGAAAGAACTTTGAAAATCCTTCCGATGCCCCCGAGAAAATCCTCAAGATCTTGGCAATTCTTTGCCTCGATTGAAATGTTTCCAGTCGAAAGATCTATGTTGGCGCTCCGGTATTTATAATCCGTGGGAGAATTCATGCCGTTCTTCTCATCCGTCCACATAGTCTAGAAATTCCTCTAGCAAATTAATCCAATGGGCCCAATTCCGGGAAGGTAATTCCGCCAGAGTGGATCAGGAAAATATTGCTTAATTATTTCCGATTCCCTTGAAGTAGGCAAGGCGAAGGCTTTACTTGAATCTGCGCAAAAAAGTTCGGACGGCTCCATGCCGTGTTGCGATTTTCTTGGATTACCTTGAAAAAATAGGGGTTCCATCCCGAACGGAAATCTTCCTCTATCACCTGGAATTCGGTTTCCGCCTTAATGGGGTCCAAATGGTGGCGGATGTGCTGTGGCACACATGTTGGCGAACATCTCCTCCATCTACAACGTACGGTTTTGTACCGATTCGGCCAACTTCCACTTCGAATTGGGCGCCCTCTGTATAATATGTCAGGCGGGCGTTATTCCCCTCATGCAGACGGAATGCAATGCTATCCGCGTTTCCCGCGGTACGGTTTCGCCAGACCTTGCGGCGCTCATCGGTTTCTTGGACGCCTTTTATAGATTGTCTACTGGTCAGTTTCGTGTCTTCATGATGAATCCTCCGATCCAACCGGAATTCTCCATTCCAGGGGGTCTGCCGGTTTCGCTGGTGAATCCATACGCCGCTCCCGGTGATTTGGACTGGTTCGCGCCTGATGTTTTCGCGCTGGGAGTAAGGCAATAGATGGAAGCCCATTGTGGAATGGCCCCCTGGAGGTGAAAATAATCGTGCAGGGGAGAATTCGTCCAACTCCCCAGATTCCCCAGTCTGGCCGCTGTTTTTTGCGTGGGTGGCGTGGATAGTTGTTGCAAACAGAGAATTTTTTCGGTTTTTTGACCAAAACCTAAAAAAAACCTTAAATGAAAATGGTATGTGTCCGATAACACACTTAGGCAAACCCTTTTCATGTATATTTGGGAAAATCGAATTCCGTCCGGAGGACACGAAATCAAAAGTTCTAAGGGCTTCCCTATGGAAGGGAGGGGAAATGCCCTTCTCGCTCCCAAAATTGTAGATAACGGCTGAACGGATTCCGCTGACTGGAAGATTAAAAAGGGGCTCGGGCGATGAGAAATATCATTCAACTTAGGGCATTTTGCACTTTTGTATCTTTTGCGGCCACGCTGTTCTTGACGAGTGCCGCAGGGGCGCAGCCGGGTTTCGGCGGAGCCGTTACCCTGCGGGCGGCACCGTTCTCGGTCAGTACATCGCCGTCCTCCGCGATGGCGTTGACAACCCGGGCCGGGCCGCCCAGCAGCTTGCGCGCCAGCACGGCGTGGGAGTCGGGCACGTCTACCGGAACGCTCTGAAAGGTTTTTCCTTCTCGGGTTCCGCGGCCGCCGCCCGGGCCCTCGCCCGGAATGCACGCGTCGCCTTCGTCGAGCCCGACCGTGTGGTTCGCGCCACCGGCCAGACTTTGCCGACCGGCGTCCTCCGCATCGAGGCGGATCAGAACGGTACGGCCAACATCGACGGCGTTGACGACCGCGTGAATGTGGACATCGCCATTCTCGATACCGGAATTGACCTCGATCATCCCGAACTCAACGTCGTCGCTGCGACCGACTGCGCACGGGGCGGCCCGCGGGGCGGCGGATGCAGGAATGGCGAGGGAAACGATGGAAACGGTCACGGCACCCATGTGGCCGGTACCGCGGCCGCCCTCGATAATGGCAGCGGCGTCGTCGGCGTCGCCCCCGGCGCTCGCCTTTGGGCCGTCCGGGTTCTGGGCAACGACGGCAGCGGCTGGCTGAGCTGGATCATCGCCGGGATAGACTGGGTAACCGCCAGAGCCGATCAGATCGAAGTGGCCAACATGAGCCTGGGTTTCGAAGGCCAGAGCGATGCCCTGGATGCAGCCATTTCCAACTCGGTGGCGGCGGGGATCACCTATGTCGTGTCTGCGGGGAACAGCGCGAAAGACGCCGCTACCTTCAGCCCCGCCAACCATAGCAGCGTAATTGCCGTTTCAGCGGTGGCTGATTTTGACGGCCAGCCCGGAGGCGGGGCGGCGGCCACCTGCAGGCAGGATGAGGACGACACCTTCGCCAATTTCAGCAACTTCGGTGCAGTCGTGGATATCGCAGCCCCCGGAGTATGCATTCTATCTACCTGGAAAGATGGCGGCTACAACACCATCAGCGGAACCAGCATGGCCGCGCCCCACGTAACCGGGGCCGCCGCTTTGGTGAAGGCGGCAAATCCGGCCTTCGTCCCTGTTGATGTCTTGAATGCACTTTTGGCCTCTGGAATCCCGCAGGGATCTGCCGAAGGATTCACGGGCGACCCGGACGGCCTGCCGGAGCTTCTTCTTAATGTGAGATCGCCCCCCCCCGAACGACGCGCCAGCTGTCTCCATCACGAGCCCCGCCGACGGCTCGGTATTCGGATCGGGCGCGACAATATCGTTTGCCGGAACGGCCGCGGACACCGAGGACAGAGACCTCACCGCCAGCTTGGTTTGGACCTCGGACATCGACGGCCAGATAGGAACCGGCGGCAGCTTCCAGGCGTCGCTGAGTGACGGCGATCACACCATCACGGCTTCGGCGGCCGACTCCGGCGGAAAATCCGGCAGCGATTCCGTCGGCATCACGGCGGGAAATCCGCCGGCCGGGCCGACCGCCGTGAGCGTGGACGCAATTGGCTACGCCACCGAAGGCGGGAAAAATCAGACAAAACACTTGCTCATCACGGTCGCGCTCCTGGATGACCTCTCCAGCCCGGTGGGCGGCGCCTCCGTCTCGATTGCCCTGAACCGCGCCGCCGGCGGCTCGTGGGTAGGAACGGGAACGACGGGGACGGGCGGCACGGTGACGTTTACGCTGAAGAACGCTCTCTCGGGCTGCTATACGACCGAGGTCGATCAGGTCGTCGCCGGAGGCCTCACCTGGGACGGCGCGCCTCCTCCGAACCAATTTTGCAAATAATCGCCAGGTGCGGAATGGGCTGCCTCTGAACGGCTCATTCCGCACCTTCGGCCTGTCGTTCTTTCGTTGGGAAGAGAAGAGGGTGCGGGAGCGATTTCGGTTCAGTTCTATGGTCAAAACAGGTATGAGGATCGCTCGTTATGCGCCAATCCTCCTCGCCGCATTCACCTTCGCGGCTTTTCTCGCGTCATCCGCCGGGGGTGCGGAGGCCCCCTCTCCGGGGGCGGAGAGGCCGAACCCGATCCTGGCCCTTCAGATTCACGGGTCCAAATTGTCTCTCGGAGAACCGGTTCGGATTACTCTGGAGATAACCAACCGCTCCCCTGAGACTGTCCGTCTCACGTTTTCGACGGGCCAGCGCTTCGATCTCTCGCTGGAAAATGCGTCGGGCCGGGAGGTTTGGCGGTGGTCGGATGGGCGCTTATTCACTCAGGCGCTGGGAGAAGAGGTGTTGAAACCATCTTCAGGCGCCCTCCGCTTCGACGCCACCATTCCCGCGCCCCGCAGCCAGGGCCGCTATACCCTCCACGGACAAATCACCTCGACCAACCTGACTTTGCGCGCTTCTGCTCCCTTCCAAGTACGTTAAAGCCGTTTGTCTCGGAAAGACCTCAAAGCCGCGGGGCGGCTTTTTGGGCGGAGGCCGATTTTTTGACTGCGGGGGCCGGGAGGGCCTCGCGGAGAAAAGCGAGGGTGTGCCGGATTGAATCCGCCCTCTCGGGGCCTATCGCGCGCCGAAGGACGAAGTTGTGCCCAACGCCCTCGTAGAGCTTGAGGCGGGCAATCTTCCCCCTCCCCCTTTTGCGGAGGGCATTGTACATGGTGACGGAATGGTTCATTTGGATAACCCCGTCCTTCACCCCGTGAAATAGCAAAACCGCAGCCCCCACTCGGGGGGCCAGCGCGAGCGGGCTGTTTTTTTCCAAATATCCTTTCCAGCGAAGTGTTTCATCATCGGCCAGGGCGAGGAGGAGGGGATTGATCCGCTCCCGGATGAGGGACACGTAGTCCGAAGGGCCGTAGTAGGAGACGATGGCCCGCACTTCGGGGTTTACGGCGGCGACGCGGAAGGCCTTATCGGCCCCGAGGGAGAAGCCGATGAGCCCCACCTGCCCGCCTGTGCAGTTGCGGCTTCGGGCGAAGGCGCGCGTTGCGGAACTGATGTCCAGTATCTGCAGCTCGAACTGCCGCTTCCGGTGCTCAAAGGGGATGTTCAGCCCTTCCAGGTTCACGCGGTGGGCCGAGTAATAGTTCATGATGAGGGCGGAAAAACCGCGTGCGGCCATCTCGCGGGCGGAGCGGATGTAAGCCTGCCACCATCCTCCCCTGCCGTGTAGCAGAACGGTGCACGGGAATGGACCTGCCTCCCGCGGGCGGACGAGGAAGGCTTCGACCTCTTTTCCCGCCTCACCGCCGGGGTAGCGCACTTCGATTTCCACCCAGTCCTGGGAAGGCAGGTCCAACTCGGCCATCCCATGGTTGCGGGCTCGGACACAACTCGTCACCGCAAGGGTGAGAATCCCGAACAGAATGACATGCTGGATGGGCACCCGTTTTAGCCGTGCCCGGAAAGGAGCCCAACGAGCGCGAGAGGTGTTTCGTGAATTCATGGAATCCCTTTGTCTGCCGCTCCCCTTCTCAAGCCTTTTTCCTTAGAGCATAATGAGATTTATCCCATTTCGGCAACGGCTTCTGGGTCGTGCCTCCACCATCTACGGGAGAGTGTATGTCCGCCGTTATCGATTACCTGCGCAGCCACCGCGAGGAAAGTCTCGGCCAATTCATTGAATACTTGAAGATACCCTCAATCAGCACCCTGGGAACGGGCGTCCGCGAGGGAGCCGAGCATCTTGCCGGCCTCATGGAGCAGGCGGGGGTGAAGGCGCGAATTCTCCCGACGAAAGGCTTTCCTGTCGTCTATGGGGAGGTGGAGGGCCCCTCGGGGGCGCCGACTCTGCTTATTTACGGCCACTACGACGTGCAGCCCGCCGACGCGGCGGAGGGTTGGGCCTCGGAGCCTTTCGAGCCGGAGATCCGGGACGGCCGGGTGTTTGCGCGGGGCGCGGGGGACAACAAGGCGCAGCACTTCGCCCACATCAAGGCGATGGAGGCGTTCGGGAAAACGGGAACGCCTCTTCCCGTGAATGTCAAACTCCTCGTCGAGGGCGAGGAGGAGATGGGCTCGGCGAACCTCCAGGCGTTCATCCAGGAGAACAAGGACCTTCTCCGGGCCGACGTCGCGTTCTCCTCGGACGGTTCTCTCCATCCGTCCGATCGCCCAACCTTCGTTTTGGGCTGCCGGGGGCTTCTGTACGTCGAGCTTCATTGCCGGGGCACGGGCAAGGACCTGCACTCGGGCCTGTATGGCGGGGCGGTCCAGAGCCCGTTCTGGCGCCTCCTGGAGGCGGTTCAGGCCATCCGGGGGCCGGATGGGCGGGTGCGAATCCCCGGCTTTTACGAGGCGATCCGCCCCCTTGGGGAGGAGGACGAAAAGTCGCTGGCAGAGATTCCCAGTCCCGAGTCCGAACTCCGGGCCGCCCTAGGGGAGGGCGCCGACCGAATCCCCGACATCGGGAAATTTTACCGAAGGACCCTCGCCGAGCCCAATCTGAACATCTGCGGCTTCATGGGAGGGTATTCCGGGCAGGGGATGAAGACGGTCACCCCCGCCGATGCGGCCGTCAAGATGGACTTTCGCCTCGTGGTGGACCAGGACCCGAATCAGATTTTCGAGGACCTTTGCCGCTTCCTCGAGGCGGAGGGATTCAGGGACATCGAGGCCCGGAAGATGGCCATATTTCCCCCCAGCAAAACCGTAGCGGAGAATCCCATGGTCCAGAAGATCATCGCCGCCGTGGCCGCCAAGGGCGAAGCCCCTGTCATCTATCCCAATTCGGGGGGAAGCGTTCCGGATTATTACTTCACGAAGGACTTGGGAATTCCCTCGGTATGGTTTCCGATGGCCAACGCCGATTCGAACGCGCACGCCCCCGACGAGAACATGCGCGTCGATCTCCTTCACCGGGGCAGCGAATTGTCGGTCGCGGTGATCGAAGGAGTAATTTAATTAAGGCTGAACCTGAAAATGCGGACGTGACCGCACCCTCCTTGTGGACCGTCGGCCACAGTCGCCACAGTGTCGCCCGCTTCCTCACTCTTTTGGAAGGGCAGGGGATCGGCTGCGTCGTCGATGTCCGGAGCGTTCCTTACAGCCGCCGCCATTCCCAGCACAGCCGCCCCCGGCTGGCGGTTGCACTTGCCGAAAGGAAAATTGCTTACGTATGGGAGGGAGAGGCCTTGGGGGGGCGGCCCGACCTCGCCGGGCTATGCCGGCCCGATGGCCGGCCTGACTGGGAGAGGGTCCGGGCCTCAGAGGCATTCCGTGCCGCCCTTGGGCGGCTGGCCGGCCGGGCAAGGCGCGAACCAACGGCGATCATGTGCGCAGAAGAAGATCCGCAGCGCTGCCATCGCCTCCATCTCGTATGCGCCGCCTGGGTGAGCCGCTACGGCGGGAAGATTTTTCACATTCGGGGAAACGGGCGAATCGAGCTGGAAAAGAGGGTGGCTGGACAACTGAAATTGTTCTAGCGAGGAATTGTTTTCTTGGTGGTGAAAGTACTAGGAGAATAAATACTTGAAAGGAGGGAAAAGTCTCAATCTTGCAAGCTTTCAACAGGGCCTTTCTTGTGTTGACAATTCCTGTAACCCCTTTTGTTTTGCGGCATTAATGGGTATACTTGAAAAAGAATAAAGCGAAAAATATAGACTATTCGCTTGGCCAGTTCCTTAGGGGGGGAGAGCTATTTCTCCCCTTATTTTTTGTTGCCGACCCGACCGGAGGGAGAATCCGGGTCCTGCCAATGCCAGAACTTCAGTTCAGGGGATAACCTTTTGCGACCGGACGGAGCGTCGGATCTTGATGAGGTGAGGCTCCTCCGGGAGCGGGTGGATCGCCTCTCCCGCCTGATTGACGTGTCGGTTCTTGTCTCCTCGACACCCAATCTGGATGAGGTGATGGCCCGGGTTTTGTCCCTTGCGAAGGAGCTTATGCAGGCTGAGGCGTCCTCGATCATGCTTTGGAACGAGGAGCTTGACGCGCTCGAGTTCAAAGTTGTGGTCGGAGGGGCCGAAGTCGAAAAACTGCAGACGGTTATCATCAAAAAGGGGCAAGGCATCGCCGGAACCGTCGCGGCGACGGGCGAGCCGCTCCTGGTCGCCGATGTCCGGAAAGATCCCCGCTTTTTCGCTCATGTGGATGAGGTGACCGGCTTCGTCACGAAATCCATTCTTGCCGCCCCGCGCATCGTGCAGGGTGAAATCGTGGGGGTTGCCGAGGCACTCAACCACAGCAGCGGCCGCCCGTTCACGGAACGCGACCTGGAACTCTTCGCCAGTTTTTGCCGCCAGGTCGCCGTCGGAATTCGCAGCGCCCGGGCTTTCTCCATAGCGGAAAAGCAGGCTTCGCGGCTGGCCACCCTGAACGAGCTAAGCCAGATAATCACCAGAAACCTCAGCCTTTCAGAAGTTCTCGAAAGCATCACCCGTGCCGGGATGGAACTTTTCAAGGGGGACGTATCACGAATCTTCCTCGTCGATGAAACCTCGAAAAATCTCATCCTCCGGGCTTCTCACGGCGAAATACCGAGCCCTGTTGAAGGAGCGCTTCACTTCGAGCCCCGGGAAGGCATCATTGGAAGGCTTTTCCAGACAGGCAAGGCGGTGATTCTTCCCGATGTGCAAAAAGAGCCGTTGTGGGTGACGGCGAATTGGGCCCGGGAATATGGGGTCCACTCTTTCATCGCCCAGCCCCTGCGCTTGGGCGATGAGGTAATCGGGATCATCAATTGTTTTTCCCGGGAGATCGATTTCTTCAATAAAGATGACCTTGGCATTTTGGGGGCCCTCGCATCCCAGGCTGCGGTGGAAATCAAAAATGCGAGGCTCCACGAGAAGGAAAAGCGGAGCCGTATTTTTCTCAACAGTGTGGTGAGCGACAGCGCCGATGCCATCGTCGTCTCGAGCGCGGAGCGGAAAATCATTCTCTGGAACGCGTCTGCGGAACGGCTCTTCGGGTATAGCGAGAAAGAGACTATCGGAAAACACATTCATCTGATAATTCCGGAGGGGGAAATCGAAGAGACCGAATCCAGGATGGCGAGATTGATTCAATCCGGGGAAGCTTATGTTTGTGAATCATTCCGCATGAGGAAGGATGGTTCCCTGCTCCCCGTGAACATTACGGTATCGCCGGTGAAACAAGATGATGGGAAGACAATCGCTTATTCCACCATCTACCAGGACCTCACCGAGCGCAGGGAGGCGGAAAGAGCGCTTCGGGATAGCGAAGAGCGTCACCGGACCCTGCTCGAGAATCATCCGGATGGGGTTGGCCTTGTAACGGAAGGGAAGATCGTATACGCAAACCCGGCCATGGAAAAATTGATGGGATATACGTCGGAAGAGATGGTTGGCCGCTCACCGGCTGATTTTCAGGTTCCCGAGGATCGCGAAAGGGCCGCGGAGAGAATCAAAGAGTTATATCAGGGAGCATCTACCGCGCTTGGCGAATACCGGCTTGTGCGAAAGGATGGGACGGTTTTTTATGGTGAGATCTTGTCCCGAATCCTCCAATATGCCGGAAAGCCCACCCTCTTGAGCATTTTCTGGGATGTGACCCAGCGGAGGGAGGCCGAAGCGGCGCTGCGCGAAAGCGAGGAGCGATTCCGGGTAATCGCCGAAGCCTCGCCGATCCCCATGCTCGTCAGCCGGGTATCCGACGGCGCCTTTTTATTTTGGAACCATGCACTCGAGACCTCGTTTAATTATTCGAAAGAGGAGATCGCAAGCCGGAAGACGGTGGATTTTTATTACCATCCCTCGGACCGGCAGGCGCTATTGGATAAGCTTTCGGAGAAAGGGTTTGTCCGCAACCATGAGCTCCGGGCCAAGAGACCGGACGGCACGCCGTACTGGGTGGCGGTTTCTCTTAAGAACATCACCTTCGACGGGGAAGAAGCCGTCTTCGCCGCTTTATACGATATATCCGAAAGGAAAAAATCAGAGCAGGCCCTCCGCGAGAGCGAAGAGCGTTTCCGGCAATTGGTAGAGCAGGCCACAGACGCGTTTATCGTCAGTGAAAAAGAAGGCCGGTTTGTCGATGTGAATCAGCGTGCCTGCGATATCCTGGGGTATTCGCGGGAAGAGCTTCTGAACCTTACCATTCAAGACATCAAGGCAGACTTCGATCCGGAAGAAATTGCACGAATGAGAGAGGAATTGCGGCCCGGCGCCGCAATCACATGGTACGGCGAGTACTGGCGCAAGGACGGCTCCACCTTCCCCGTTGAAATACGGTTAGGAACATTCGAGTTTGGAGGAAAAAAACTGTTTCTTGCATCAGCCCGGGACATCACCGAACGCAAGCAGATCGAGGAACGCCTGCGGCAGAGCCAGAAGATGGAGGCCATCGGAGAGCTGGCCGCTGGCGTCGCGCACGATTTCAACAATATCCTTACCTCAATTCTCGGCTTCACGGACTTGACCCTGAAGGGTGGCCGATTAACGGAGCGGGCGCAAAAAAATTTGGAACAAGTGCTCTCCGCCTCGAGAAGGGGAAGGTCATTGGTGGGCCAAATCCTTTCCTTTAGCCGGCAAACCTCGAGGAAGCGCAGCTTGATTCGCCTCGCCTCCGTAGTCGAAGAGGTCTTGTACCTGGTGCGGGCTTCCCTTCCCGCCACCATCGAAATTCATTACGAGGCAGAGGATGAGGCGGGCACGATATTCGCCGATATGACCGAAGCCCACCAGGTGATTATGAATTTGTGCGCTAACGCCGGACATGCCATGCGCAAGAAGGGCGGTTTGTTGGACGTGCATCTTTCCCGTTTCAATGTGGACAGGAAGTTCGTGAATCGGAATCCGGGAATCACTCCCGGCCCCTTCCTAAAACTCACCATCAGGGATGTCGGTTGCGGAATGGAGCCCGGAGTGGTGGAGCGGATATTCGATCCTTTTTTCACCACAAAGGAGGTCGGAGAAGGGTCCGGGATGGGACTCGCCGTTGTTCATGGCATTGTCGCAGACCTCGGGGGCGCGATCACGGTACAGAGCCAACCGGGAGAAGGCTCGACGTTCGAGGTTTTCTTTCCCGAGGTAAAAAAGGAAGATTTGGAGGAAAAGAAAGAAGAGTACAAGGGCGTTACCCCGCCTGTGAAAGGACGCGTTCTTTTCGTGGACGATGAAGGCCCCATCGTGGACCTTGCGGAACAGATGCTGAACCTTCTTGGCTTCGAGGTGGACTCCTGCTTCAGCGGAGCGGAAGCGCTCGAAAGGTTCCAAGCCCAGCCGATGCAGTACGACCTCGTCATCACAGATCAAATAATGCCGATGATGAATGGAGATGCGCTCCTGAAGGAACTCAAGCGCGTTCGCGAAGATGTAACGGTTCTTCTTGCGACTGGCTACAGCCAGTATATGACGCGCGATAGCATCAAAGAGATGGGATTCCAGAATTTAATAACAAAGCCTTTCACCGTCGAAGACCTGGGAGCGGTCATCCGCAAGACGCTGAATTCGTAGAGTGAAGCCAGGTTGCCAGGGGAAATACCGCGTGTGGCTTGACGCCTTCCACGCCCATCTCGAACAATCCCGGCAGGATGATAGTAGAACCGTCCGCGGCAGGGTCGGGTTGCGATTCCCGGGCGCGCCGTCTATGTTTTTGTCCTTCCAGGCCGCGCCGCTCCCCCCGCCGGGATGGCCGGACTTTTTTGCCCATGAGGTTCATAATGGACGAGTCCCTTCACACCAACCGTCTGGCTGGTGAGATCAGCCCCTACCTTCGCCAGCATCAAAACAATCCTGTTGACTGGTACCCCTGGGGAGAGGATGCGCTCCGCCGTGCCCGGGAGGAGGACAAGCCCATTTTCCTATCGATAGGATACTCGGCCTGCCATTGGTGCCACGTCATGGAGCGTGAATGCTTCGAAAACGCGGAAATCGCCGCCGTCCTCAACGAACATTTCGTATCGATCAAGGTGGACCGCGAGGAACGGCCCGATCTCGATGCGATCTACATGGACGCTGTTCAAATGATCGCGGGCCAGGGCGGTTGGCCGATGAGTATGTTCCTGCTCCCGGATCGGCGCCCGTTCTATGGAGGCACCTACTTTCCTCCCGAAGACCGTTATGGCCGGCCGGGTTTCAAGAGCCTCCTCCTGCGCCTGGCCGAAATATACCGTGAAAAGCGGGCCGAGCTCGAAGAAAGTGCGGGCCGGATCACGGCCGCTTTCAGCGACCTCAACCGGCCGGCTCCCGGCCGAGACATTCTCACGCAGAGCCTCATTTCCCAGGCGGCGGCCGAACTCTTCACCCGCTTCGATGATGTGCGCGGCGGCTTTGGCGGTGCGCCCAAATTCCCCCCCTCCATGGCCCTGATGCTCCTTCTCCGCCAGTGGCGAAGGGGAGGAGATTCCCGCCACCTCCACATGGTAGAGCTGACCCTTCAGCGGATGGCGCTGGGGGGGATGTACGATCAGATCGGCGGGGGCTTTCACCGTTACAGCGTGGATGCGGACTGGCTGGTTCCCCACTTTGAAAAAATGCTTTACGATAACGCCCTCCTCTCCCGCGCTTATCTTGAAGCTTATCAAGCCACTGGAAACGTATTTTACCGGTCCATCGTGGCCGATACCCTCGATTATGTTCTCCGGGAGGTAACCTCCGCGGAAGGAGGGTTTTACTCTACCCAGGACGCCGACAGCGAGGGAGAGGAAGGAAAGTTTTTTGTATGGACTCCGGAGGAAGTGGTGGGGGTCCTGGGAGAAAAAGAGGGCAAGATCGTCTGCAAGTTTTACGGGGTGACCCCCTCGGGGAATTTCGAGGAGGGACGCAGCATTATCCACATTCCGCTTCCCCCGAATGATTTTTGCGAGCAAGAGGGGATCGAGGGCGAAAAATTGCTCGCTATCCTAAACGCGGCCCGGCGAAAATTGTTCGAAGCCCGTGCAAAGCGGGTCCGGCCCGGTCTCGACGATAAGATCATCACGAGCTGGAACGGTCTTATGATCGGGTCATTGGCGCTCGCGGGTCGGGTTCTGGATGCCCCGCAATACCTGAAAGCGGCGTCCGCCGCCGCGGATTTCATCCTCTCGAAGATGCGTAGCGAGCGCGGGCTGCTTCGGACCCATCGGAACGGCGAGAGCAGGCTGAACGCCTACCTCGATGACTATGCTTTCCTAATTTTCGGGCTGGTGGACCTGTACGAGGCAGGCTTCGAGAATCGTTGGCTCGAAGAGGCCGGGGCGCTATCGCGCGAAATGATCGATCGATTTTGGGATGAAGATGATGAAGCCTTCTTTTTTACCTCCCATGACCATGAGGAATTGGTGGCCCGTAAAAAAATGGCGCAGGATTCAGCCATCCCGAGCGGGAATTCGATGGCCGCTTGGGGTTTGCTTCGCTTGGGGATGTTGACGGGAGAAGAGGAATTTTCTCGGAAAGGCGCCCAGGTACTTCGTGTCTTCGGGCTAATGCTCGACAGGGCCCCCGCCGCTTTTCATATGATGCTGGCAGCCCTCGAATTTCAGCTCGACGACCCAGTCCAGATCGCCATCGTGGGGGACCCATCGGCCGAAGACACACGGGCGGCGCTCCGTGCGGTTGATTCCCAGTTCGTTCCGAACAAAATTCTGGCGCTCTTGCGTCCTTCGGAGGATGCAGAGGGTCTCGCGGCGGCCCCCCTTCTCCGGGGGAAGACCCCTTTGAATGGCGCCGCGGCGATCTATTTATGCGAGAACTATACCTGTCAGGCGCCCATGGCAGATCCTGAAGAGGTGAAAAAAGCCCTCCGTCCTGCCCGCGTGGTGTGAATTCCTCTGGGCGGGGTCCTTACCGGCTTCGGACGAGGAAGGCGTTGTAACCCTCTCGCTGCAGCCTGGTGGCCGCATTGCTCGCCCGCTCCCGGCGGCTGAGACCCTCCAGCCGCACCCGGTAAAATCGCGGGTCACCATGCCAGCCCCGGACCAGCCTCGTGCGCGGAAATCCCTCTCCCATCCGGCGGACAAAGCGCCGTGCCTCCTCCGCGTTGGCGAATCCACCGACGAGGACAATCCAAGAGGAAGGCTTCTCCGGCGGAACGGAGAAGGGGGCCAGGCGTACGGGAGCGACGCCCATTTTCAGTATTCCCAAGCGTCGGGCAGCCGCCCGGGAGAGGTCAATGACCCGGCCTTTCACGAAGGGGCCTCGATCGTTAATCCGAACTTCGACGGAGCTCCCACTGTCCAACCGCACCACGCGGACCCGGGACTGAAAGGGAAGAGTCCTGTGGGCGGCGGTCAGCGCTTCCATGTTGTACCGTTCGCCGTTGGCCGTTTTCCGGCCGTGGTAGGGGAGCCCGTACCATGAGGCGATTCCTTTGATATCCCCGTTGGAAGGAGTTGGTGGAAGGGAGGCGGAGGTGGCGGCGCAACTGGCGAGGACGGCGAGGAGCCACACGGCGAAGAAAGATCGCCCTCCTCGGGCGGCCGCTTCAAGGCGAGCCGATATCGGATCAAAGAGAATATGTTGCATTTTTCCACCGCGGTTTCTTCGAGTGGATGGGGGATGAGGGAAAACGCCCCAGGCGATTGTTGAAGGTTATTCGATGCAATTTACGGCGAGGCGGATAAAGCGTTCGAGTAGTTTTTCGTCCAAATGGCCCTTTTCGTCCCGCATGATTGTGAGGGCGGTCATCTTGGAGAGCGCCTCTTTGTAAGAGCGGCGTGTCGTCAAAGCATCGAAAACGTCTCCGATTGCGCAAATCCTTCCGAAGCGGCCGATCTCTTCCATTTTCAAGTTATTGGGGTAGCCGGTGCCGTCCAATTTTTCGTGGTGCTGAAGAACGATTTCCCCGACTTCCTCGCTGATATCGCCGACCACCTCCTTTAGGAGGTGGTAGCCCGTTTGGGGATGAGCTTTGATGATGTCCCATTCGCCATCGTCGAGCTTTCCCTTTTTGTTGAGAATCTCGGTGGAGATATCTTTTTTCCCAATGTCGTGGAGGAGGTAGCCGATGCCGATTTTATTCTTAATACTTTCGTTCATCTCTCCGATGATTTCCCGGGTGAGCATAGAGGAGTAGAGAAACACGTGCATCGAGTGGGTATAGGTATAGTAGTCGTGTATGGTGAGTTGGAAAAAGCTTTCCATGGCGCCGGGTTCTTCCATCAAGCCGTGGAAAGCGTCCACGATTACAGAGGCCTCCTCGTAAGCTTCTTGGTTGAAATCCTGAAAAATTTTCTGGGTAGTGCGTCCGGCGGATTTATACGCAATTGCTGCCTTGGCCTCTGGGGTGAGCGAGGTTTTGAGGATTTCGGTCAGATTCGAATCTACGAGGGGCTGCCAGTTCACCTGAGCGTCTTTGTCGTAGTAGAGTTTGTCCGATGATGGGGAAACATCGGAATAGGCTTCTGGGGTGAGGGAGGAACCCGATCGGAAGAGAAGGGAAAGTTCCTGCTCAGCGCGTTTGTAGAGGTCGACCGGGGAGGAAGTTCCCCACGGTATCTCGGAAAGGGGGATGGGCCGCAAACGGACCCGTTTTTTTCCTTCGGTTTCGCTGGGGTCCTGGCTAACCCTAAGGCGTTTGCCGGGTCCGTTGGACTCGTTATCTGAAGGTGGTTTCGCCACGGTCTAGCCCATTTCCTTTTGCCAAACCTACTCGGACGGTTCTAGTGAGTTCTCGGGACTGCGAATCCGGAATCCCGATTAGCGGCTGGAGGAATTCCCTTGAACCATAAATATATTAACATTATCAATATGCCTTGGAAACATTTATGGCCTTTGGAAGGGCGGGGAAGAGGGTACGCCTTTCAAGGGTCCGCTTTTTGAAAAGGGTTGCGGTTACCTCTCATACCTTAAATAAGGCGGCGGGGCGGGATTCTCTTCCCGATTTTCGGAGATCATGTGAAATTTAAAGGCTATTTTGTTTCATCTAAATTGCGGTTCAGATACCGGGTTATCCTTCAACGAGAAGGGAGGGGGCATGGCCCGAATTTCGCTCATCGAAATCGAACAAGCTGAGACTGCTGCCAAGCGGGTTATGGAGACGCTGCAAAAACAATTCGGGGTTGTAATTGATCCCGTCAAGGCGTTGGCGCACAAACCCGATTTCCTGCGTTCTCTTTTCAGCCTCACGACTGTTGCCGATGGACCCGGCGGCATCGACCCGGGCTTCAAGGAAATTCTAAACGTTCGCGCCTCTGTTTTGAACGGATGCGAGTACTGCATGAAGATGCACTCGAATTTGGCCCGGACACACCAGGTATCAAAAGAGAAGATCGACGGCGCCCGGGAAGGTTCGTCGAGCGATGCTTTCAGTGACAGGGAAAAGGCGGCTCTTGCCCTGTGCGAGGAAAGCACCAAAGAGGTAATTGTGTCGGATGCCACATTCGAGGTAATTCAGACCCATTACTCAGAACCGGAAATAGTCGAACTGTTGGGCGCGATTGCGGTTATCAACATGTGGAACCGTCTCATGGTGGCGTTGGGGTTTTAAGGCGACTATCAGATTCTCCGCTTCGTCCCCGCAACGGGCTTTTTTTTAGGCAGCCCGGCCTCTCTGCGGAAGCGCCCGGCCTGCGCTTCAAAGTGCGTGGGTGGCAACGGCCGAGAGGAGATGCTCGGATTCGAGCTTTACCAGGTAGTCCGCCGCCCCTCCGTTCAAGCAGCGCTTCTTCTGTTCTTCCGTGCTGAGCGTTGAAACGAATATGAAGGGAAGGTGCCGAAAACGCGGGTCTTTCTTCGCCATAACCAGAAGGGCCATTCCATCCAACCGGGGCATCTCGACGTCTGAAGAGATAAGCTGAACGTAATCCTCTATCGGTTTGCCTTCGGCGGCTGCCTTTGCCGCAATCGTTTCAAGCTTATCCCAAGCATGCCTGCCGTCTTCTGCTTCGATAACGGTGTGTCCTCCCGTCTCTTTCAGGAGTTTGGACAACCGCTTCCGGATGAAGGAGCTATCCTCGGCCAGGAGGATGACCTTGGGGTCGCAGGATTTGAAGTCGATTGAAGCGTCCAGCGCCGCTTGAGCGATAATGCCCAGTTCCCCCCCCGATTCGTTCGAAATCGAGGACGGAAAGGTACCGGCCCGCATCCAGCATGGCGTAGAAGACAATGTAGTCCATCTTTTCATCGCCGATGGGGGGTTTTTCCATTTCGTCCGCCGAGAAAGAGAAAATGCGCTCCACGTTGCGGACCAAAAAGCCCATCATCCGTTCATTAAACTCGGCCACAATAATGACGCGATCGGTCTCCGGGTTGGGAGGGGAAGTGCGGTCGGCGAAGTCCAGCGTGACGGACAGGTCGATCAAAGGATGTATCTGATCGCGGAGCCGGAAGGTGCCGATAATGGAAGGTTTGCTCTTGGGAAGTTTGTTGATTTACACATTGCTCCCGATGATTTCGCGCACCTTCGCCACGTTGACGCCGAAAAGTTGATCCTCGGGCGCGCCGGTGAGGGTATAGGCGACCATTTTGTAGATGTTGCTTCCCAACTTTTGTTCTTCGAGCTTGGGCATGTTCGTGCGGTTCCTCCTGGGTTCCCGCCGGGGAAAACCCTCTTTGCTTTTGGACGGGACCAATTTGCTCTCATGGCAGACCAACAAGGGCTATCCTGAAAGTAAGGTTTTTCAATTCAATTGATTTCCCGAGCCCAGTACCCTCGGCTTTGCTGGAGTCTCGACTTCAAAATTACGATAGCATTAATTATGAATATTTAACTTTATTTAAAAGCAGTATATTTTATGATGTTAATGAAATATTGTGGATTTTCTCATTTTTTATTCAAAAAATGCGAGATACGGAGGATGGACATGAAGTAAATGTTTGAATAATAAAAGAAAAATCAGATTGAAAAAATGGCAATTGGTGGCAGGAGAGAGGCCGGACATCCATCAATAGCCGAAAATAAAATATTTCCAGTATTTTTTATGGCATAAGGCCTCGCGCACCGGGGGAAATGAAATCTTTTTGCCCTTATAAAATATGGCAATAGAGAAAAAAAGCCTCGAACCATGGAAACCCAATTTTTATACAACCCTCCCGGCATGGGGCTTTACTGCCACTCCGCCTCCCTCCTCCAGACCGGGGAGGGGGATATGCTCGCCTCCTGGTACGCCTACCCAGAGGAGGAGCATATCGGCGCCTCTTTGATTCTCGCCCGGCGCAGGTATGGCCAGGCACATTGGGGGCCCAGCGAACCTGTCCTCAACGCTATTAATAACTCCACTGGGAATCCGGTTCTCTTCCAGACTCCCGGCGGGACCATCTGGCTCCTCTTCGTAATCTTGAAGGGGACCTACTGGAACGACGCCGAATTGCAGGGGTCTTGCTCGGAGGACGGAGGTGCCACCTGGTCATCCCCTGCCGCGCTTTGGCTCACTCGAGGGATGATGGTGCGCCATCCTCCCATTTTGCTGGATAACGGATCCTTGCTCCTTCCCGCCTATGATGAGTGCGCAAACGAGTCGGTTCTTCTTTCCAGCCAGTCTCCCTTCTCGTCCTGGAGAGAGGCTTACCGCTTCTCCGGCCTGCCGCTCATCCAACCCGTTCTCGTTCGGGAGGGGAATTCGCGTTTGACTCTCTTTTTCCGGCCCTCTTCGGATCCCCGGCGGACATGGCGGAGCCACTCCAAGGATGACGGGAATACCTGGGCCGCTCCGGTCCGCACCTCTCTTCCCAATCCCCTGAGTGGTATCGCAGCGTTCGCGGCTGGAGAGAAGCTCGCGGTGGTATACAACCACACCGAAAAGCACCAGCGGCACCCCCTCAGCATTGCCTTCTCGGACGATCATGGCATTTCATGGGGGAGACCATGGCACATTGATACCATCGAATTTGAGGTCAGCTATCCCCAATTTCTGAGCAATGGAAACGGGCGCGTGAACGGCGTCTACACCTACAACCGGCGGATGATCAAATTCGTTTCATTTTCCATTGATGAGATGAAGGGAGTCCGATGAAAGAGATTCGAGATTTCAAAGGAGTTCACAACGGGAAAAGAGTTTTCATCCTGGCCTCAGGCCCTTCCCTTTCCACCTGTGATCTGACCCCGCTCCGGCGGCGGATCATCATCGGGCTCAACCGCTCTGCACTTCTATATCCGGATACCCATTACCACTGCACCATGGATCAGAGGCTTTTCGACGAGCACCCTGACGTTCTCCGGAAGGCGCGTTTTTTGTTCACCCTGGAGGGAAGGCCCTTCGGCATTCCCATTAACCTCCTCGGCTCGGAGGGGTTTAGCAAGGAGTTGGACAAGGGAATCTACTCCGGCTACACGGTCGCCTACTTTGCGCTTCAACTCGCTGTCTATATGGGCTTTAAGGAGGTTTTCTACCTGGGCCTGGATTTGCGGCACGAAAACGGGAGCACCCATTTTTTCGGGAACGATTTCCACTCCCGCAACCACGAGCAAACCGAATTTCCCCGAATGCAGAAAATGCTCACCTTCGGTGCGAAGCAGCTGGCCGGGACCGGAGTGCGGGTGTTCAACTGCAGCCCCATTTCGACCCTGGAGTGCTTCGAGAAGGTCACGTACGACTATGCGCTCTCACTATGAGTTCCGGCGACTCCTCCCCCAGGATAGTTGCACTTGTCGTGTTAGAGATTCCGAAAGTTGCTCGATCTTCGTGAGCTACGGGAAATTTTCCCTTTAGACTTTGGAATAAATTAATCGGCCTTCTTTCCCTGTGCCTACCAGGGGTGGTGCTTTCGATCCTGGAAGAAACTCCCGGTGGGTCCTCCCTCGGGGAGCTGGGCCAGCCAGACGGGGGTGTCGGCCCCTTCCTCAGGAGACTTGGGCCCGCCGGGCCCCCCCATGTCGGTCCGGACCCAACCGGGGCAGGCCGCGTTTACTAGGATACCGGTGCCGCGCAGATCATCCGCAAGAATGCAAGTAAGCGCATTCAGGGCTGCCTTGGAGATCCGGTACCCGGCGTAGCCGCCGCCACGCATCTCCTTGAGGCTGCCGTACCAACTCGAAACGATTACGATCCGCCCGTGGCGGTTCAGCTTCATCAGGGGAGCCAGTGCCTGGCAGATGCGCAGGGGGCCGTACAGGTTCGTCTCTATGGTCTCGCGGAGGGAGTCGGTGCCGATGGTAAGCGCGGTGAGGCGTTCGTCCAAAAGGATGGCCGCGTTGTTCACCAGAATGTCCAGCCGCCCGAACTCGGCTTCGAGAAATACGGCGAGCTTTTTGGGGGCGTCCTCCTCGGTTACGTCGAGAGGATGAAAACGGATGTCATGGCCGTCTCCTTGTAGCTTCCGGCAGGCGGCCTCTCCCCGCTTCGCGCTGCGGGCTGTGAGAACGACGAGGACACCCTCTTCCGCCAGCCGCCGGCAGATGGCGAAGCCAACCCCTTTGTTTCCCCCCGTAACGACTGCGATTTTCTTTTGCGGCATCGAACTGTCTCCCGCGCCCCGGCTCTTTCTTCCTTCACAGCCCTCCGATCAGTCTTTCCGCCATTGCCTCGCCGGACGCGAAGCCCCCCATTTCTGGCGTAAGGCCCTGGCGGTCTTCACGCGGCGAATATATGAGTTTTCTCCAGATCCAGCTTGAGCATCTGGAAAGAAAGCCACTTCCCGAAAGTTCGTCTTTTTACTTCGGCGCGAAAAGATCCATCAGCTTCTGGGCCTGATGTGGTTGCGCCGGCCGGATGACGGGGAGGTTGACCCCGGCCTCCCGGTATTGCTCCATCCGGTCAAGGACCTCCTGCGGTGTTCCCGAGGCGGTCAGGTTTTCGATGTAAGAAACGGGGATAGTTTTTGCGAGAAGCTCCTTTCCGCCCTTTTCCTCGGCCTCGCGGAATCCCGGAAAATCCTCCTTTTTGAGGTGGGGATCGCCGACCCGAATGCGCTGTCCGGCATTGAACTCGATCTGGATCCGGTCGAACTTGCTGGCAACCTCCCAACGCACTTGGTCGAGGGCCTTTTCGTGGTTGTCCTCTACCGAGGAGACGATTAGGCAGGCGACCTGGAACTGGCTCCAGTCCCTCCCCGCCGCTTCGCACGATTCCTTGCAGATCTGGATGGCGTTTTTGAGGTATTCGGGAGAGGTGATCGCGTTCAGCATTACCCCGTCTCCCAACTCTCCGGCGATGCGAAGCCCAGTTTTGCTTGTGGCCGCGAACCACATGGGGATGTATGTCCGGTACGGTTTCCAGGCGAGCTCAACCCGGTCCAAATTTATGGTTTCACCTTGCCAGTCGATCTTCTTTTCGCCCGAGACGATTTTCCGGAGGGCCGTAACGTAGTCCCGCAGTGATTGGACCGGGTCTTCCACTTCCAGGGAGTTCCATATGGCGTGCGTTTTCGTGCAGGCCCCGGGCGCCAGGATCAGGCGGCCCTCGGAGAGCTCGTCTAGCGTGGCGATGGTCTGGCCCTGAATGACCGGCGTCCGGAGGCGGACGATCTGGGTGCACCCGATATTGATTTTTTTGGTTGCGAGCGCAAAGGCCGCTAGGGCGGAAACGGAATCCCGCATGACCTCGATGGTTTCCGAGAAGAAGCCGAGCTCGTAGCCGCGCTCGTCGGCGCTTTTCATCCAGCCGGCCATATCCCGCACGTTCATTTTTGGAGAATAACCCGTCGCGAATCCAATTCGTGTCATTGCAAGAGGTCCTTTCTCAAACGCTATCGGGCTTGATAATGGATCGGAAAGGGAACACAGGCGACATCACCGCAGGCCGGGTCGGGTCGCCCCGCTCAGTCTGGCGGAATTGTTGAGCTACAGCTGATTCCGAAGGAAGACCTTTACATTACGCACCGGCTCTCTGTCAAGATTGAATGCCGCCGTGTCCGGTATCGGCGCGCTGGAAGAAAAATCGGAATGAGGAGAGTCCGAACGGACGGAGCAGGGGGTGAAGATGAGGGGAAGTGGTGGATCAAAGATTCAGCGCGACGCGGCTGACCGCTATTTCTGTCTCACCCAGGACCTCCCCGGCGGTCGGTTTTCCGCTCAGGATGGCGATGAGTTCCGCCTGGAGGGAGTCCGCCGCCTCTCCAAACCCCATGCGCCCCTCCATCACCCCGCTCAGGTCGAGGTCGATGTTCTCAGGCATATGGAGGGCGGTGCGCGGGTTCCCGGTGAATTTAAGGGTGGGGGAGATAGGATTGGCGATGGGATTGCCGCCGCCCGTGGAGAAGAGAATGGCCTGGGCGCCGCACGCCGCGAGGCAGGTGAGGTTCTCCACGGCGGCGCAGGGTGCATCGACAAAAACCGTCCCCCTCCGGCTCGGACGCTCGCCCACGCTAATCACTTCGACGATAGGGCGGCTCCCCGCTTTTTTGATGGCGCCGAGGCTCTTTTCCTCGATGGAGGAGAGCCCGCCCGCGATGTTGTCCGCCGTCGGGTTGCAGCCGATGAGATCCACTCCCATAGAAGCGGCGTAGGCGAGCGCCCGCTTTGCGCCCGAGAGAAGCCGTCGGCGGGTTTTGGCGTCGCCCGCCCGCTGCGCCAGCAGATGCTCCGCGCCGATGATCTCGAGTGTTTCAGAAAACAGCACTGTTCCCCCCGAATCGATGACCCGGTCGGCTACAATGCCGGATAAGGGATTGGAGATGAGGCCGCTCGTGGTGTCCGATCCGCCGCACTCGGCACCGAGCGTTACCTCCCCAAGGCCGCATGGCTCCCGTTTCGCTTTGGCCAGATGCCCTGAGAGCCTGGCGGCGAGCTCCAGGCACCGGGCGGTACTCTTCAAAGTGCCGCCGGTCTCCTGGATGGTGACAATCTCGATGGGCAACCAGGGGGAGGCCGCCGCCGCAACCTCGGCGATGGCCCGCGCGCTCTCGGGCTCCAGGCTCACGAGGAGGGCGGCCCCGACGTTGGGGTGCCCGGCCAAGTGCCCCATGACCCGTTTGTGCCACACTGCGTCCTCTCCCATCGGGTTTCGACCGAAGGTAGTCGTGATTGGGGTGACATCGCGGAACTGCGCGCCGATACGCCGCACAAGGGGGTTCACGTTGCCCATGACGCTGAGGGCGACCAAAAGGTTTCGCGCACCGGGCTCGCCAGCGGGCCGGCGGTAGCCCAGGAAGGACAGGCTTTTTTTCTTAGTGCGGGATCGCGCCGCCCGCCGGGGAGATTTCCGCTTCGAGACCTTTCGCGCGGCCACCGCTACCCCCGGGTGCTCTTGAGGTTGTGGACGTGAACGTGGGCGCCCGGGAGGATACGCCGCGTGGCCTTCCCGATGCTTTCCCCGTACTTTCGGATTGTGACCCGAGGGGAGATGGAGGTGAGCGCAATCTTGTGGCCGAATGGGATTTGCTCTCTGGCTTTGATCTGAAAGGGTGTATTCGTGCCTTCCACCGTGACATCTTCGCCGGGGGTGAGATCCGCCAGGGCGGTGGCGACGTTGTCCTTCTCATACAGGAGAAGGGCGCGGGACACGGGCCTTCCTCGCTCTCAGGAGGAGGGGAGATCCGGCTCGGGCAGCCTAAGCCGCAGCCGTTCGACGACCCTTCCGTTTTTCAGATGCTCTTCCACGAGTTCCGGCACGTCTTCCTTTTTCACCCCCGCGTACCAGACCCCTTCGGGGTAGACGACGATGGTGGGCCCCATCATGCAAGGGCCGAGGCAGGTGGCCCCGGCGACGGCGGTGGTTGCGGCAAGCTCGCTCATGCCCACCGCTTCGTTCAGTGCCTGGATGACCTCGATGCTTCCTTTGGACTGACAGCATCCCTGGGGATGATTCTGGGGGCGTTGATTAATGCAAACGAACAGATGGCGTTTTATATGTTCCACGGCTCACCTATTAGACACGAGGGCTCGGAGCCCGACTGTTCCGGAAGAAGCAGACCGGTTGAAATATGCCCCGCCGGGAGGGCGAGAGTCAAGGGAGAGGAAGCCGGCAGGTATCCGGGTGACTAGGGATTGGTGAGATGATACGCTCGACGAAATTGAGTCAAGATATGCGAGCATACCAATGGCGCACAGAGGATCCGCCGCAACCTGCGCGCCCTTTGTAAAATTCCAATTCCTGCCGTTAAACGTTTGCCTTCGCCTAGGTGCGGGGAGGATATCGCTCTGCTGTCGAGGATGGTGCGGACCCGCCTGCCGGGCGGCCCTACGCTTCTCATGCTTCCCGATAAAAAGGCCAAAGTCGCCGCGGTGCAGATCTGGCTCCCGGCGGGGGCGCACACCGAGGGACCCGGTAAGGGGGGGCTGTCTCATTTTCTTGAGCACATGATCTTCAAAGGGTCGCGGGAGTTGGAGATAGGAGAGCTTGCCAATCTGATCGAGGCATCGGGGGGGGACGTCAATGCCTACACCATGAGCGATGCCACGTATTACCACTTCACCTGCCTGCCGGAAGGGCTGGAAACCTGCCTGGGAGCCATGGCGGAGGCGGCCTGGTGGCCGCGGTTCGACCCGGCCGAGATCGAGCGGGAGCGGCGCGTGATTTTCGCCGAAATCGACCGCGCGAACGATCATCCCGACCAACGCCTGCAGGAAGCTCTTTTTCAGCGCGCGTACGGGGCGAATCATCCTTTCGGAGTTCCCATACTCGGAACCCGCGCAACGGTGCGGAGGTTGGACAGGCATCAACTGCTCCACCACCACCACCGGCGCTACGCGCCCGCAGGAGCAGTGGTTGTCTTGGCCGGGGCGGTGAAGGAGGATATGGTGCGGACCGTCCTGCAGCGGGTCCTCCGGGGTTTGCCCGGCGCATTCCATCGCGGGACCACCCGCACGGGACGCTCGCCCGCCATCCCACCGCCGAGTCCCAAGGGGGAGGGGCCGCGGACCTTTGTTTTGCGCGGACGCTCCGGGCTGGCCCATCTGGAGCTTGCCTTCGCCGCTCCCCCATTTTTGCACCCGGACGCCCCTGCGCTTGAGGTGTTCGCGATGATCCTCGGGATGGGGGAGAGTTCTCGCCTCTATTCTCGCCTTTGCGTTGAAAAGCCCTTGATGCACGATGTCTCAACCGATGTTTTTTTCTCCATCGGCCCGGGCCTTTTCTTTCTGGGAGGGGCCGCAGCACCCGCCGACGTCCGCGTAGCGGCGGAAAATATCATCCGCGTTGCCAGATCGATCCTCGAAGGGGAGCCGCCCACAAAGGAAGAAATAGAACGGGTTCGCCTCACCTTCGAGGCCGAATTCCAGTTTCGTCGCGAAAGGGTAAGCGGGCGCGCTCAGGCTGTCGGCTATGTCCAGCTTCAAACCGGAAACGCCCATTTCGCCCAAATCTTTTTGCAGCGCGTAAAGACCGTGCGGCAGGTGGATGTCCTTCGCGTGGCCCGGAAATATTTATCTCCCCGAACCCTCACCGCAGGGGCGTTCCTCCCCGAGGGAGCGAATGCCCTGGAAGCGAGAGAGCTGCGGCGGGCCATCCATGTGGGATTTTCCCACTCTGCCGAAGCCACTCGCGCCAGAAAGAAGGGTGGCGCCCGCGGAGGAGCGAGCGAGACGCTGCTTGCGCTGTCGGCCCGGAAGATTTCCGCGTTTCCCGTTTCGCTGAAAAGGGGAGCTGCAAGATTCGCGCGGAAAAAGGGGGGTGCGCACCGGGCCGCCCTCCCGGGCGGTGCGCGGCTCCTTGTACTCCATGGGAGTGCCACGCCGGTTTTCGCCCTTCGGGCAGTTTTCCTCGGGGGACAGCGGCTAGAGGGGAAAGAACGGGCCGGCATGCACTCCCTGATGGCGGATGTGGCCACCCAGGCCACCCGCTCGATGGACTCCGACCTGCTCTCACGGCGGATTGACGGGCTCGCCATCTCCCTAAGCGGATTCGCCGGAAGGAACAGTTTAGGGATTTCTTTTTCGTGTCTTTCCTCCGTCGCGCAGGATGCGCTGGAAATATTCGCCGAAATGCTGGAGGCCCCCGCCTTTGATCCAGATGACATCATCCTCGCCCGCCGGGAAGCGGAGGCAGAGCGGCGGAGCGACCTGGACGACCTGGGGCATCTTTCCCGTCTCCGCTCAATGTCGGCGCTTTACGGCGACCATCCTTTCGCCCGGCATTTGCTGGGAAGCCGCCTTACCCTCGCGAGGTTGAACACGAAGGTTCTTCGCCGGGCCTGGAGAAGGTGGGTGGTGCCGGGCAACATGGTAATCGGGGCAGCGGGGGAGATAGACCCCGCTGGCCTGACCGCGCGGCTGCGGCGTCTCACGAAGCGGTGGGCCGAGCGCGCCCCCGGCTGGCACGGGCCGAAGAAGCCGGCGCCCCCTCGCCCTCTCACGCGCGCGCGCGCCCGGCGGCATGTGGTCGAGGATGCCGGTCAGAGCCATATCCATCTTTCATTTCTCGGGACCTCCTTCTTCGATCCCCGCCGGTTCGCACTTTCGGTGTTGGCGGCTGCGCTCGGAAGCCAGGGAGGAGGACTTTTTATGGAGCTTCGAGAGCGTCGGGGGTTGGCGTACGCGCTCCATGTCTTGAGCGATGAGGGGCTGGACCCAGGCCCGTTCAGCCTATATGCCGCAACAGCACCTGAGGCCGAAGATGAGGCGATCACCCTCATGCGAGGGGAGTTGGAGCGCGTCCGCTCGAATGGCCTCGGGAGGGACGAGCTCGAACGTGCAAAGGCATTCCTTATCGGAGGGCACGCCCGCGCTCATCAGCGCGCTTCCGCCCGCGCCTCGGAGCTTGCCTACTGCGCGCGTTACGGACTCCCCTACGAGAGCGAGGCGAGGTTCATTCGCCGCATTCGCGCTGTTACCGGCGCGGCCGTGCGCGCGGCGGCGCGTGAGTTCCTCGCTCCAGAGCGCGAATGTCTCGTTCGCCTTGGACCGGCGCTTCGCAAAAGACAAACGCGCTCCAGGAAGAAAAGGACAGAAAACGGCTGAAAAGGGGGCCTTCGACGGGTTAGGGTTTCCTTCGCTGAACTTCTTGCAGGCGCTTTTGGAGTCGGCGAAGGCGGGTGCGGAGGCTTTCCATGTCCTGAATAATGGTGTTTTCTTCTTCAATCAGCTGAAGAGTTCGGGCCAGTCGCTTGCGTTCCTCGTCAAGCGATCGCCTCTTTCGAGTGCTTGCCGTCTTTTGTTTCTGAGCGTCAATCTCGGCAATTCGGCGGCGGACCTCTTCGCGGGTGAGGGCGCCACGTGGCAATAAGAGAAGCTCCTTCGGTGTTTTGCCGCGGACCTGTCTTTTTGTGACGCGCTGGAAATCGTCACCGGGTATGCTTTCCTCGACGACTTTCTCACGCTTCGATGGAAAACGATCCGGGCGGGTGGCTACCCGAGCGGCCACCGGTTTGGGCCGCTCTTTCTGCGCGCCGGGATCATTGGTTCTGGTAGCCCAGTCGACGGCGCCCGAGAGCGCGTTTGAAGTGACGCCGACAGCTGTGGTGACGGCGCTTCTTGTAGCGGACCAGATGTTGCCCGCCAGATTTCCCCCCGAAGTTCCTGCGCACCCTCCGGGGAGGGCCAGAAGGAAGACCGTCACCACTGCCGCAGAGGACCTATTCAATCTGCCGAACCGTGATTTCGCTATAGGGCGGGATCTGGTCAAATAAATTTTTGGTAAGGATGCAGCCGCTGTTTCAGCTCGCGGCGCGCTCCTCGAAAATGACATCTTTGACTCCGCTTTTTGCTTTGCCCAGCCGATCGGCCGCTTCTTCAAGGAGAGGGATAAGCGTGGCGGGATCGAGACCGCTAACAGCCACCCCTTCATAGCGCCTGCAAAGGTTCATGATCTGAATCTCGTCCGCCTTGTCCATCTTATTGAAGACCCGCAGCAATGGGAATTTGTCCAGGCCGAGTTTGGCGAGAAGGCTCTCGACGGCTGTCAGATTCTCCTCACATCCGGGGTCGGAGGCGTCGATGACGTGGAGGAGGAGATCTGCTTCTCCCAACTCTTCTAGGGTGGAGCGAAACGCACCTACGAGCTCGTTCGGCAGGTCGTGGATGAAGCCGACTGTATCGGTGATGATAACCTCCTGCTCACGGGGAAGACGGAGTCTTCGGCTCGACGTATCGAGAGTGGCGAACAGGCGGTCCTCCACGAGGATTTGGCTGTGGGTGAGGGCATTGAGCAGGGTGGACTTTCCGGCGTTGGTGTAGCCAACGAAAGATAGAATGGGGACCTTGCGCCGCTGGCGCCGCAGCCTGCCTTGTATGCGTTTTTGCTGAATATTTTTCAGGTCGTTCTCCAGGCGGCGAATCCGCTCATGGGCGCGCCGCCTGTGGATTTCGAGCTTGGTCTCGCCCGGGCCGCGGCCGCCGATACCGCCCGTGAGACGGCTCATGGCGGTACTTTTGGTGGAAAGACGAGGGAGCATGTAGCGGAGCTGGGCCAGTTCCACCTGAAGCTTGCCCACCCGGCTGACCGCCCTTTGGGCAAAGATGTCGAGGATGATTTGGGTGCGGTCCAGGGTTTTTAAGTCCGTAAAATCGGCCAAGCTCCGTACCTGGCCAGGTGTTAGTTCATGGGCGAAGACGAGAGCTTCCACCCCGAGTTGAAGGGATCGAATCAAAATGTCGGCCAAGCGTCCGCGGCCGATGACATAGCGGGGCTCAACAGCGCGACGGCGCTGAACCACCCGGCCGACCGGAGTGAGCCCCGCTTCCTGGACAAGGGCCGCCAACTCATCCAATTCAGCTTCTAGGGACCTTTTTTTTCGGCCACCCGTGTCCACGAGAACGAGAAGGGTTTTCTCCCTTTCACCCAACCGGGTGGAGGCTCGCTGGACGCGCGCAAACTCTTCCTCCAGGGAGAGGATAAGGGTGGATATATCCAAGTCCATCTGGGACAGTTCTCCGAATTCAAGAATTTCCCAGGGCGGTTCTTTCTCGCTATTGAGGTAATCACCTGCCTCCTCATTTCCCCGAGTGGAAGATGGCAGAAGATGAGCCACCTGGATATGCTGGGTGCCGCCCTTTTCGTCCACCTCGACGGAGGCCATCATGTCCAGGCGGAGCAGGGCCATGTCCGTCAAATCCTCTTGGGAGAGGTGCGGGGTGCCGAGATGGGTGTGGACGCAGCGCAGGCCGCGCAGCCGATCCGTCCCGGCGCGGGCGCGGCCGAGCTCGGGAATTTCGATGTGGCGCGCGTCGCCGATAATGACGTGGCGGACTACCCCGCCCCTATCGATGAGGAGGCCCACCTGGCGGGATAGCTCGTAAGAAAGGGATGCAATCTCCCGGCCCAGTTCCGGGTGGATCAATTGATTAGGCGGCACTTTTCGCCGGTAGAGCCGCTCGAGAGCGCGAATTTGTTTGGATTTCAGGCCTGTTAAATATCCAAAAAGCTTGGCGATAGTCCGCTCCTGGCAATGCCGGCACGGGTTACGAGATTTGATTTCATATTAATGCTTCGTCCTCGAAGCCGCAATATGTTGGAGTTCAAATGAATTTGACATTTTTCAGGGCCGTGAAATAGACTTCCCCCCCTTTTTTGCCTTGCAGGTGCAGGAAAAGGGGTATGTTCCTCCGGGTGTTTTAACTTTTGTGCTTTTGGGGGCGGATGATGGTTCACGAGCGAGATCAGAGAATCCTCCGCATTCAGGACATGCTCCGCCGTCTGATGCGCCACAATGCGGACGCCAACATTGCCAATGCCCTCGAAAAAATACACGCGGCCGAGGTGGCGAGTATTTTCCTCCACCTTGAGCCGGACGAACGCCAGCATGCCTTCCGGGTAATTACCGATGCGGACCGAAGGGCGGAGATCCTGAGCGAGTGCGACGTCCACGTTATTCGCGAGCTCCTTGAGCCTATGCTGAACGAAAAAATCGCCGAATTGGTGAACGAGAGCGACAGTGACGACGCAAAGTACCTCCTCAGCGTCTTTCCTGAAGAGCGTTCCGCCGAAATTCTTCAACTAATGAGTTTTCAGGAGCCCGAATCGGCTGAGGACTTGATGGCATACCCGCCGGAGTCGGCGGGCGCCATCATGACGGATTCCTACGTTGCCTTTCACGAAGACGTTACGGTGGAGGAAGCCATCGCCCAGGTCCGCAAGGCGAGCGAGGTGGAAAACGTATTTTATGTTTACGTCATTGACAACAAGGCCGTTTTGCGGGGAGTGGTCAGCCTGCGTCAACTGCTTCTCGCTGATCCCCAAAAGACCCTCTCTGAGGTGATGAGCCGGAGCGTGTGGAACGTAAATCTTCACGCCGACCAGGAACTCGTTGCCCGTCAGGTTTCACGATACAACATTTTGGCTATTCCGGTCGTCGATGACGATGGGGTGTTGGCCGGTATCGTCACAGTGGATGACGTGCTCGACGTTCTGCGCGAAGAGGCCACCGAGGACATCCTCAAGATGGCGGGCACCCATCACCAAGAGGAGATTACTTCACTCTCGGCGGGGCGCCTCGCCTGGGTGCGGTTTCCCTGGCTTTTCATCAGCTGGGTGGGGGGGGTTGTGGCGGCAGAGCTCATTCACATCTATTCGAACGATCTCAGCAAGGTCGTTGCACTGGCCGCCTTCATGCCCGTTATCATTGGGATGGCGGGAAACGTCGGCACCCAAAGCGCGACCATCATGGTGCGAGGGCTCGCGACAGGGAGGGTGGATCCCAAGTCCTGGTTCCGGGTGGTCTCCAAGGAGGTTATCGTGGGCATCATCCTGGGGGTGTGTTATGGCGTTTTGTTGGGATTGCTGGCGGTGTTTCAGTTTGCCTCGGTGGTCTACCTGGGGCTGGTGGTCGGGTTGGCCATCTGTCTCGCGATGGCAGGCTCGGCCGTTTTGGCATCCGTCATGCCGCTTCTCCTGCACAGGTTCCGGTTCGACCCGGCGGTGGCGACGGGGCCTATCGTCACGACCGCCGTGGATGTGTTGGGCATTCTCATCTATTTTAACATCGCGCGCATTTTCTTGATATAAATAAGCCTTTCATCGTATTTTCCCTTTTTCCGGTTTTCGTGGTGTCTTTTGCCGCACAGTATCGAGTTCCGGGTCAGGTACGCTGAGATGGATCAAATGGGGGTGGAGCACCACTCGGTCTATTTTGTATGGTTTGAACAATTGCGCACAGAGTATTTCCGGGCGCTGGAGATCCCTTACGGCGAGTTGGAGAGCCGCGGTGTTTTCTCCCCGGTGGTCGAGACCGGCTGCCGCTACTAGGAAGGGGCGCGCTACGATGGGCTGGTTTGGGTCACGGGTTGGCTGCGGCCCCCGAAGGGGATTCGCGTGCGGTTGGACTACACCGTTGAGCAGGAAGGGCGGCTTCTCGTGGAGGGCTACACCATCCATGTCCGGATGGGCTCCAAAGGCAGGCCTGGAAAAATTCCAGACGCGTTGATTCGGAAATTTGAGCGAGAGGCGTCCCCACACTCCGAGGGTCCCAAGTTCTAGATGGGTTAGACAGGGGCGGGTGGGAGCGAAGGGAGTTCCCCTCCGAAAGAGCCTTCGCAACGCAGAAGAGCGCCGTCTTGACGGCCGGGTCCTCCGCACGGAATATTCCCGAGGACCCGCAGTTTCAATTGGGTGCGAACAAGGGAGAAACATGCTCGGCGAGTACAACCCGACAGGATATGAATCGAAGTGGCAGGACTTCTGGGAGCGCGGAGGGACCTTCCGCGTCCCCGACGACCCAGGGGACAAGTCCACTTACTATTGTCTGATGATGTTCCCCTACCCCTCGGGCGATCTCCACATGGGACATGCTTGCAACTACACAATGGGAGACGCCATCAGCAGGTACCGCCGGATGCGCGGCTTCGAGGTACTTCACCCGATGGGTTGGGATGCCCTGGGCCTCCCGGCCGAGAACGCCGCCATTGAAGCTGGCGTCCATCCGGCCAAATGGACGCAGCAGAACATCGACAACATGCGCCGCCAACTCCGGATTGCGGGCTTGGCCTACGATTGGCCCCGGGAAGTTTCCACCGCCCATCCGGGCTACTATCATTGGACCCAGTGGATTTTCCTCCAGATGTACGAGCGGGGGCTCGCCTACAAGGGCGAGTCGCTCGTGAACTGGGATCCGGTGGACGAAACCGTGCTCGCCAACGAGCAGATCCACGACGGCGTCGCCTGGCGGAGCGGTGCCAAGGTGGAGAAGCGCTGGCTCAGCCAGTGGTTTCTCAAGATCACCGACTACGCCCAGCGCCTTCTCGATGACCTTGAGGGCCTGACCGGCTGGCCCGAGCACGTCAGACAACAACAGCGAAACTGGATTGGCCGGAGCGAGGGAGCGCGAATTGACTTCCGGATCGAGGCCACTGGCGAAACCTATTCGGTGTTCACCACCCGGCCCGACACCGTCTACGGTGTCACCTTTATGGTGTGCGCCCCTGAGCATCCCCTCATCGAGAAAATTTTGGCGGACAATCCCCGGGCCGAGGAGATACGTGCTGCTGTCGCCGAGATGCGGGCCCAGAGCACCGCAGGGCGCTCGAGCGAGGAGGTGGGGATCGATACCGGCCATTTTTTCATTAACCCGGTAAACGGAGATCGGGTTCCATTTCTCATTGCGAACTACGTCCTCATGGAATACGGCACGGGCGTCGTCATGGGAGTGCCCGCCCACGATCAGCGGGACTTTCTCTTTGCCCGCAAGTACGACATCCCGGTCCGGGTGGTCATCCAGCATCCCGAGGGTGGCCTTCACGGCGACGCCATGAGCGAGGCCTATCTCGAAGACGGCGTCATGGAAAATTCCGGGCCTTTTGACGGCCAGCCCAACCGCGAGGCGTACCCGAAGATGATCAGCTACTTCGCCGAAAAAGGTTTTGGGGACCGGACCGTCAACTGGCGCCTACGCGATTGGCTCATTTCGCGCCAGCGCTACTGGGGGGTGCCCATCCCGGTCCTCTACGAGGAAGACGGTACAATCACTCCGATTCCCGAGAGCGATCTTCCCGTCATCCATCCCCATGACGTCGAATTCACCGGTCGGGGTGCCAACCCCCTCGCCCGGAGCGCCTCCTTCTTAAAAGTCACCAGCCCCCGAACCGGAAAGCCCGCCCGCCGGGAGACGGACACCATGGACACTTTCGTCGACTCCTCCTGGTATTACCTGCGTTTCGTCTCACCCCGGGATGAGGAGCGCGTCTTCCAAAGCGCGCACGTGAACAAATGGCTTCCCGTCTCCCAGTACATCGGAGGGGCCGAGCATGCCGTTATGCACCTTCTTTACTCGCGCTTTTTCACCAAAGTGCTCTACGACCTGGGCTGCGTCTCCTTCGAGGAGCCCTTCGAAAATTTATTCACCCAGGGCATGGTGTGCCGTACCGCCTACCGCCTCGCCGACGCCCGGGGCAGGCGATGGGTTTCCTACAAGGACGTGGACGAAGAGAAACTCATTGTTACGCGCGACGGCCCGCCGGGGAACGATTACCTGGCCGGAAGTCCCGTGCTTGCCGAGATGGCCGTCATGAGCAAGAGTAAGATGAACGGCGTCTCCATCGAAGAGTGCACCGGCCGCTACGGCGCCGACGCGGGCCGCCTTTACACCCTCTTCATCGGCCCGCCCGAGCGGGACAAGGAGTGGCGCGACGACGGCCTCATCGGGGTCCACCGCTTCCTCCAGCGCACCTGGGCCACTTTCCAGGAGCGCGTTGAAAGCTGGAAGAGTGTCCTGCCGTTTGCCGCCGCTGACCCGGCGGAAGCCGCCTCGCTCTCTCCCGCCGGCAAGCGCCTCCGCCGCGACGCTCATGCCACCCTGAAGCACGTAACCGCGGTCTACGAGCGCACTTTTTCGTTCAACACCGCCGTCGCCCGGCTCATGGAGCTCGCCGCCTCCCTCCGCGCCGAGGCCGGGGCCGAGCCCGCCGTCCAGCGCGAAGCCGCCGAGATCCTCCTCTTCTGCATGGCCCCGATGGCCCCCCATACCGCCGAAGAGCTTTGGGCCGCCCTGGGCGCCGGAACGGGGAAGGATGGCATTTTTCGCGAAAGCTGGCCCGAGGTCGACAACTCCGCCATCGCCGCCGAGGAGAAAGAGTTCGCCGTTCAGATCAACGGCAAGCTCCGCAAGAACTTCAGGGCGCTGCCCGAGGCGGGAGAGGAAGAGCTCCTCGAAAAGGCCCGCGCCGTGGCCGCGAGCTACATCGAGGGCAAAACCGTGGTGAAGGAGATCGTCGTCCCGGGAAGGCTCGTGAACCTCGTGGTGAAGAACTGACCCTTCCGGGGCCGCATCCTTTTTCCCCTCACTTTCACGGAAAATTCCGGAAGCGGAGTTTCCCGCAATATTCCGGAAGCCCCCGCGCGCGGGGCCGCCGGGCGCTCCCCTTCAATTTTTTCCCCGCGCGGGAGGCCGCCGGGCGCTCCCCTTCAAATTTTTTCCCCGCCATGTCCCGCATGTCCCGCAATATCCGCCATGTCCCACAAAATCCCGCCATGTCCCGCCATGTCCCGCGATTTCCCCAAAGTCCCGCGATTCCCGCAAAAACCCGCAGCGCGCCCCTTCGCGGGCGGGGCCCGCTTTGCGCCGGATCGGGCCGGGGCCGGTCGTCTGTGCGTCTTCTCACGCTCATTTCCGCCCCCCGCACCTCAAACAAACCGACCGGGAGGCCGGGCCGGGAGGCCCCGCGCACCTCAACCGGACCGGGAGGCCCCGCGCCCGCCCCTCAACCGGACCGGGAGGCCCCGCGCCCGCCCCCTCCCTTCGCGGGCGGGGGTGCGCACGCCGCTTTCGGCCGAAGTATCGCTCCCCCGCCCCGAAAACCCAACCGCCGGAAATTCGGCGAATTTTTCGGGAAAACGCGCGGACGGCGTCCGAAGCATGCACCCCCGCCCCGAAAACCCGACCGCCGGAAATTCGGCGAAATTCACGAATCGATTTCTCCCCTCCTGTGTCAAACACAATGAGGCATTTTTTGGTGATTTCGCCGCTTCCAGGAGTCGACCTTGAAATTCAACGCATTGCGAAAAGGACTTTCCCTTTTGGCCACTTTCGTCATTCTCGCGGGATTTAGCGGCCCCTTTTCCCCCTACCGGCCGAATTTCGGGCCCGTGGGGGAAGATCACCGCCCCGTCCTCGAAGCCGCTTGGGCCCAGTCCGAATTCGGAGATGGTGCGATGTGGAAGATCTACGTGCGGGCGAGCGACCCGGACGGAGACCTCGACAAGGTGTTCATCACCATTGACCAGCTCGGCGGAACGTATCCGGGGGAATTCATCATCGTCCCGGAATCGCAGCGAAAGACGACCAACGGGGCCGTCCTGTTCTGGGCGTACGTGAAAGGATTCTCCACCTCCCCGATCATCTACGGCACGGCCCAGATCCACGTGGAGGATCGGGCGGGGAACATGAGCGATTCGCGAACCATCGAATTCACTGTGTTACTCATCGGCCCGAAGGACAAGGGAGATCTACCGCCTGGCTTCAAGAGAAACGTCATCCTGGGGCAGATGGACTTCCCGCTTCAGAGTGGTGAAGATCTCGGGAGTTGACGATGGCTCAGGTTGCTGAGCCCGTATGCGAGGAAGAACAGGTGAAGAAAACCTAGATCGGCAAAGCGCGAGCCTCCCCGGGCCGTGCCCGCTTTGCGCCGGATCGGGCCGGGGCCGGTCGTCTGTGCGTCTTCTCACGCTCTTTTTCGCCCCTCGCACCTCAAACAAACGGACCGGGAGGCCGGACCGGGAGGCCCCACGCCCATCCCCTCCGCCCCCTCCCTTCGCGGGCGGGGGTGCGCACGCCGCCTACCCCCGAAGCATGCACCCCCGCCCCGAAAACCCGACCGCCGGAAATTCGGGGAATTTTTCGGGAAAACGCGCGGACAGCGTCCGAAGCGCCTAGTGGCCCGCTTCCAGATTCCACTTCGGCAGAAGTACGATCAGGTTCGGATTCAGCCCCTGGTTCTTGAGCGTGTCGATGCTCCCGATGACCTCTTCCTTTTTCATGTCGATCACCGTGATGGACCCGTCGCGCATTCCGGGTAAATTCAAAAAGCTGTTCTGAACGAAGGAGTACTTGCCGCCCTTGTCGAAGGCCACGTGGTGCGCCCCGGCGGCGGTGGGGAGCATCTTCAGATGCCTCGGCTTTGCCGGGTTCTTGATGTCGAGGATGTGGAAGGCGCCGGGCTTGGCCGTGGTGACGTAGAGGCGGTCCCCCTTCTCGTTGAAGTATATCTCGAGCGGAATGCCTTCTTTGTGCGGCTTGAAGTCGAACACTTCCTCGAACGAGAAAGTTTTCTTCCCTGGGTTCCAGGTGGCCAGCGAGATGGTGCCGCCGAACATGTTGGTGATGTAGGCCCGGGGCGGGTCGGAATTCGGAATGAAGAGGACTTCGACGGGCGCCACCTTCGAGGGCGATGGCTTGTTCGTCACCTTGTGGGTGGAAAGCGCCCTGCCGGTGCTGGCCTGGAGGACCGTCACCGTCTCGCCCGGATCGGTCAGGTCGTGGCGCACCGTGCTGGTGACGAGCATCCGGTCGATTCCGCTGTGGATGGCGATGCCGGGGGTACTTGATGAACGCCTTGCCGGTGGCGGAAATTGTCTTGACTGCCTTGTCCGACGCGGCATCGCCGACGATGACGTTGTCCGAGCCCATGCAGGTCAGATACCAGGTCTTGTGGTCGCCCGAGAATACGACGTCCTCGCCCACGAAGCAGTCCGGAACCTCGATCGTCTTCAGGCGGTAGGGGAAGCGCTTCATGTCCATGACGAGCAGCTTGCCCTTGCCGAGGGCGGTGATGTAACCCTTGCTGGCGTCGTGGTTGTAAAAAATATGATGGTTCAGCAGGTCGTGGGGCAGGGGGATGTCGGCGAGGATCTTGCCGTAGTTCGCGGACTTCGGATCGACGTCGATGATCGCGATTCCTTCCTTGCGGAAGGGCTGGTCCGGCTTGGTCTCGTAGTTGAGCATCGCCAGGATTTCGGCGGACGCCGCGGCGGGGAGAAGGGCGGCGAGTGCAAGCGCCCCGAACAGCAAACGCTTCCAACGAATCATGGGAGGGCCTCCTATTCAGATTTCATCGAAGAGGGAAGTCCATTTAACCGGAATTATGCGGCGACGCTCTCCCTTTTTCAAATTCCGGCCGATTCACCCTTCCCCGGGCAGCCCCCCCCGCCCACACCTTGGATACGGCAGTCCGGAAAGAAGGGGAGCCCCCCCCCCGGATTTTCCGCGCCGTCACCCATCCGTGCTAAAATCGGCCGGGACCGCCCGGCCCGATGGAGTGTCCTTCCATGAAGCCTTCTTCCTTCCTTTTCGGCATGGCCCTGGGTTTGTCCCTCGCCCTCGCCGGGCCGGGGCTTTCGGTGGCGCAGGAGGGGCTTCCGGTGGACCTCGAGCTGGTTCTCGCGGTGGACGTTTCGGGCAGCGTGGACGAGGAGGAGGCCAAGCTCCAGCGCGACGGCTACGCCGAGGCGGTAAAATCGCGCGAGGTGCTCATCGCCATCCGGGGCGGCCGCCACAGGCGGATCGCCGCCGTCTATATTGAATGGGCGGGCTCGATTCACCAGACCACCGTGGTGGACTGGACCCTGGTGAGCGATGCGGCGAGCGCGCGCGCGTTTTCGGGGAAAATCGCCGAGGCGCCCCTTTCGAGGGGGCGCTACACCTCGATCAGCGGGGCCATCGAGTACGCGATGCCCTTTTTCGGCAAAAACGCCTTCGACGGCCGCCGGGTGATTGACGTTTCAGGGGACGGGGCGAACAACAACGGCCGGATCGTCACCCTCGCGCGGGACCAGGCGGTCGCCGCCGGGATCACCATCAACGGTCTTCCCATCGCGAACAACCGGCCGAACCGCTTCGGGATGCCCATCCCCGACCTGGACCTCTACTACCGGAAGTGCGTCATCGGCGGGCCGCGCGCCTTCATGATCGTGGCGGAGAACTTCCGCTCCTTCGCGCGGGCCATCCGGCGCAAGCTCGTGCTCGAGATCGCGGGGGCCGTGCCGGAAGAGGATCGCAGGCGGCGGGCCGTGCTTGCCGCCGCGAGGCGCGCCGCCCCCGCAAGGCGCGTCGCCCCCCCGTGTGATATCGGCGAGCGCCGCCGCCGGGACCGCTTCCGGGATCAGAGCAACTATTGAGGCGGCCCCGTCGCTTGCGCGGAGGGCCGCGCATGGACCCCCGCCCTCGACGTTTCATGCCGCGGCAACTTATGTAATGATGGCCGGTCTCGCGGCACTCATCTCAAAAGAATCGAAGACGGTCCAGATGTCGAACCTCACCGCCCGCGGGAGCGGGCGGGCGATTTTCAATCGTGTTCACCCACTCATTTCAGGAGGTGTCTTCATGGGTAAGGTTGCGCTCCATCCGGGCTCTTCGGCCCCCCCGTCCAACCCCCTCGTCCCCGGCACCAAGCGGGGGCCGTTCGTCTACACCTCGGGGCAGGTTGGGCGCGACGCCGCGGGAAATTTAATCGGAAAAGGAGACATCCGGGCCCAGACCCGCCAGACCCTCGAGAACGTCAAGGCCGTGCTCGAAGAGGGGGGCGCAAGCCTCGGCGACGTGATGAAGGTGACCGTCTTCCTCGCCGACATCGGCGAGCGGAACGGGATGAACGAAGTGTACAAGGAATATTTCAGGGACGACCCCCCCGCCCGAAGCGCCATCGAAGTCGCCCTCGGCCCGGATATCCTGGTCGAGATCGAGGCGGTGGCCGTGATTTCGGATTGAGGTTCACTCACCCGAGTTGATTCAGAGGAGGCGGGTATGGATGCGCGGAGCGGTTCCGCCGAGAGCGTTTCCGTCGTCGGCATCTGCGGCAGCCTGCGAAAGGGAAGCTACGCGCGGATGGCGGTGCGGATTGCGCTGGAGGGCGCGGAGGAGATGGGCGCCCGGACGCAGTTGGTCGATCTGGCAGATTTCAAGCTCATTTTTTGCGACGGCAAGGAGGATGAGAGCCAGTATCCGGAGGATGTTTTTCGCCTTCGCCGGGAGGTGGGAGCCGCCCAGGGAATCGTCCTGGGAACCCCCGAGTACCACGGCAGCTATAGCGGCGTGCTGAAGAACGCGTTGGACCTGATGGGCTTTGACGAGATTGAAGGAAAGATGATGGGGCTCGTCGGGGTTTCGGGCGGGCGCATGGGCGCGTTCGAGGGCATGAACGGCCTGCGCGCCATCGGCCGGGCGCTGCACGCCTGGGTCATCCCCGAGCAGGCCGCAATCCCCCAGGCGTAGAAGGAGTTCGATGAAAACGGGAAACTGAAGGACGACGGCCTGCGCGAGCGCGTCCTGGAAGTGGGCAGGCAGGTGGCCCGCTTCGCCTACCTTCACACTTCGGAGAAGGCGCAGGAGTTCCTCGCCGAGTGGATCGGCGCCGTCGCGAATCCGGGAGGGGGACGGGCCACTTAGGGCGTGGCGTCCTCCTTCGGGCGCTGCGCGCGGTCTTCCGCTCAGGCGCGTTTCGGGATCACGTTGTAGATCCAGGCGATCAGGAGCCCCCCGATGAGGCCGTCAGCCAAGCCCCAGAGTCCTCCGGCGAGGCCCCCCGCCGGGGTGGGGGCGAAACCGATGTAGAGCGTCCCCGCCAATTCCACGATCGGGGTCCCCCATCCGAAGGCGGCGGCCGCCCAGCCGAGGAGCAAACACCCTCCGCCCCATACGATCCCAAGCGCGATCCCGAGCCGTGCCGCGTCGAGTTTCATGCCGTTTTCCCCCTCGTCAAAGCTTCGGCGGCTTTCTGCCCCCTTTTTTAATATAGTCCCGGGAGCGTACGCGCGGGCGGGATTCGTTTTCGCCACGCCCGATGAGAATGTATGATCTCCCCTTCGGATGCCGGGGGGCGCGGGAAGCCGTGAAAAAGGAGGCGGGTATGCGGATTTTGAAGATATCGCCGCTGTTGGCGGGCGCGGCCCTGGGCGCTTGTCTCGTGTTGGCGGCGGGGCGTTCCGCCGCCGCCGTCGAGATCCGCTCCTACCCCGTACCCCCGGGCGCCCACCCGCATGACGTGGCGCCCGCGCCGGACGGCGGGGTCTGGTACACCGCCCAGCACCAGGGCGCGCTCGGCCGGCTCGACCCGGCGACGGGAAAGACCGAACACATCCCGCTCGGTGAGGGGTCGCGCCCCCACGGGGTGATCGTGGGGCCGGACGGCGCTCCCTGGATCACCGACGGCGGGCTGAACGCCATCGTCCGGGTGGACCCCCGGACCCGCGAGGTGAGGCGCTTCCCCCTTCCCGCCTCGGCCGGATACGCCAACCTGAACACGGCCGCCTTCGGCGGCCGGGGCGTTTTGTGGTTCACCGGCCAGAGCGGGGTGTACGGAAGCCTGGACCCGAGGACCGGCGCGCTGAAGGTCTACAAGGCCCCGCGTGGGCGGGGTCCCTACGGAATCGCAACGGCGCCTGATGGCGCGGTGTATTACGCCTCGCTGGCGGGAAGCCACATCGCCCGGATTGATGCCCGAACCGGGGCGGCGGCGATGATCCTGCCCCCCACGCCGGACCAGGGAGCCCGGCGCGTTTGGGCGGACTCGAAGGGGCGGATCTGGGTGAGCGAGTGGAACAGCGGAAATGTGAGCCGCTTCGATCCCGCGGGAAAAACCTGGTGCACCTGGCGGCTGCCGGGGCGGCGGCCCCGGGCCTACGCCGTCTACGTGGACGAGAAGGATATGGTCTGGCTCTCGGACTTCGGCGGGAACGCGGTGGTGCGATTCGACCCGGAGGCGGAGCGGTTCGAGGTGTTCAAGAGCCCGCGGAGCGGGGCGCGGGTGCGGCAGCTGCTCGGCCGGCCCGGGGAGGTTTGGGCGCCGGAATCCGGTACGGACACTTTGGTGGTGTACCGCTTCGAGTGAGAAGGGCCGCCGGAACCCGCGCCGCTCGTTTTGCCCGCGCCGCCTGCATGGGATATACCCGGTCCTATCATTTGAGATTCCATAAGGGGATGTCCGGATGGCGGAAGGAAAAGCGCGCCTCGTGGACGCGGGCGAATTGCGCGGCCTGATGGAGCGCCTCCTGACGGCGGAGGGCGCGGAGGAGGAAGCCGCCCAAAGGACGGCGGAGGTTCACTGGGAGGCCCAGCTCCGGGGCCACACGAGCCACGGCGCGGTGCGCATTCCGGCCATTTTGGGGAAATTGCGGGACGGCACCACCCGCGCCGCCGCGAAGCCCCGGGTGGTGCGGGAGAGAGAGGCCTCCGCCCTGGTGGACGGGGACGGCGGCCTCGGGCCTTTTGTTTCCTTCTTCGCGGCCGACCTCGCCGTCCGGAAGGCCCGCCGGGCGGGAAGCTGCGCGGTGGGGGTGGTGAACACCAACCATTGGGGCTTCCCGGCGGTGTACGGGGAGCACATCGCCCGCGCGGGCCTCGCCGCAATGCTGGCGGCGGTGACCAACCCGATGGTCCATCCGTTCGGCGGGACGGAGCGGGTGATCGGAACGAATCCCCTCGTCATCGCCGTTCCGTCGGATTCGGGTCCGCCCCTCGTTCACGATTTCGCGACGAGCGCGATCTCCAACGGAAAGGTCAAGCAGGCGCAAATGCGGGGGGAGAACCTTCCCGGGGGAGTGGCGCTGGGCCCGGACGGCTTGCCGACGTGCGATCCCGCCGCCGCCCAGAAGGGCTCCCTCGCCCCCATGGGAGGAGAGACCGGAGGCGGGCACAAGGGCTTCGGACTGGGCCTTTGCATCGGTCTTCTCGCGGGCCCTCTCGTGGGCGCCATGACGGGGAAGGCGGCGATCGGCAGCTACGAGCCGGGGAAGCGGAGCAACAAGGGAGAAATCATCATCGCCATGGACTCCTCCGCTTTCGGCGATCCGGCGGTTTTTTTCCGGGCCGTCGGCGTGCATCTGGCAGAAGTGCGGAACTCCCGGAAGGCTCACGGCTCGGAGGGGATTCGCATTCCCGGCGCGCGCGGCTTTGCCGAGCGGGAGCGAAGGCTGAAAGAGGGCGTTCCGTTGGACGGGGCGGTCTGGGCCGCTCTCGGGAAAGAGGCGGCGCGGCTCGGCGTGCCGATGCCCGCGTGACGGAAGGCGGTCTTTGATGCGCGCCTCCTCTTCCCGCGGGGCCGGCCTCGCCGTCCGTTTTCCATCGCATCGCTGACAGGAGCCCGCCATGCCGAGGCCCGGCTACGTTATCAGCCCCAAAGCGGGGGGCGACGGGATCAAGCCCTGGGACGGCGCGCCCACCCGGCTCACCGGTCCGCGGAAGGAGGAGGCGAGAAACATCCGCCGCATTGCCCACTCGGACCTGAACGGGTGGGGGGACTCCTTCCAGATCCAGGTGCGGGGGGGCTACTGCTACGTCGCGCGCTCGGGCTACGGCGGGGAGCACGGCCTCACCATCCTGGACGTATCGGATCCCCGAAAACCCCGGATCGTGAACCAGATCGCCGATAAGCCGGGGGCGCGCACCCACAAGATTCTCCTCGTGGACGACCTGCTCATCACGAACAGCGAAGGCGTGCCGGGGATGGAAGACCCCGAGTTCGTGGGGGGGCTTCGCCTCTTCGACCTGCGCGATCCGGCGAACCCCCGGTTCGTGAACTATGTGGACACCCAGAGCCGGGGAATCCACAGGCCCATCTACGACCGGGCGCGGAACCTGCTCTATTGCTCGGCCTTCAAGGAGGGTTTTCGCGGAAAAATCCTCCAGGTCTACGACATGAAAGACCCCTTCGCCCCCGCGCTCCTGGGGGAGGGCTGGATCGAGGGCCAGCACGTGGCCGGGGGCGAGCGGCCCTCCTGGGACTTTGATCTCATCGGGTGGGGCTGTTGGCTGCACGAGGCGAATCCCTATGGGAACTACCTCACCTGCGGCTTCTGGGACGGCGGGATCGCCCTTTTCGACCTGACCGACCCGGCCCGGCCCGTGTTTATGTGGCGGCACAACCCCTACGAGACCCACGGCTGGCCCGCGGGCTACCACTCCTTCCTCGTTCCCCCGGGCTCGGAGTTCGCCATCGTGACCACCGAGGCGGTCGTCGTGAACTGCCAGCATCCGCCCGCCTTCGTCACGTTTTACGACATGCGGAACGTTCATCACCCCCTTCCGGTGAGCACCTACCATCCCTATCCCATCGACCCGATCACCCTGCGGCCGCAGGACGCCTCCTGGTGCGAGACGGGCTCCATCTACGGGGCGCACAACATCTGGCTCGACATGCGGGCGGACGATCTCATGTTCATATGCTGGTACAGCGGAGGGCTCCGCGTCGTGGATTGGTCGAACCCGTTCGCGCCGAAGGAGATGGGCTACTACATTCCCGCCGGGACGCCGGAGCGCTGGACCCCCCAGACGAACGACGTCTGCGTCGACCGCGCCACGGGGCTCATCTATACCAGCGACTACTGGGGCCTGGGGCTGAACATTTTGGAGTATTCGGGGTAGGGGGGCCGGCCCCCCTTTTCCCGTCCCGTTTCACACCCTCCGGGGCGGGGGATATAATGGCCGCTCCAAACGGTTTCGCCTCTCCACGCGGTCCACCCCAGGGGATTCTTCAGTGGCGCGCGCCTCCCTCATCGAGAAGCTCACTGCCGCCGTGGGGGAGGACTACATTCACACCGCTCCCGAGGCCCTGCGCACCTACGACTGCGACGCCCTGACCATCTACAAGGGAGCGCCCGCCGCCGTCGTCATGCCCGCGGACACCGGGCAGGTCCGCCGGGTCGCCGAGATCTGCCGGGAGGAGGAGGCGCCCTTCATCGCCCGGGGGGCGGGCACCTGCCTCTCCGGCGGGGCCACGCCCGCCCCCGGCGGCGTTTTGGCCGTCTTCACCCGGATGGACAAGATCCTCGAGATCGACTACGAGAACCGGCTCGCAAGGGTCCAGCCCGGGGTGGTGAACCTCCATCTCTCGAACGCCACCCGCCCCCACGGATTCCACTACGCCCCCGACCCCTCGAGCCAGATGGCCTGCACCATCGGCGGGAACGCGGCCGAAAACTCGGGCGGGGCCCACTGCCTCAAGTACGGCATGACCACCAACCACGTCCTCGCCATGACGGTGGTCCTCTCCTCGGGGGAGGTGGTCCGCCTCGGGGCGGATGGGGAGGAGGCGCCCGGCTTCGACCTGCGGGGCTTTTTCATCGGCTCGGAGGGCACGTTCGCCGTCACCACCGAGCTTACGGTCCGGCTCACCCCCAACCCGGAGGGGGTGCGCACCATGCTGGCGAGCTTCGCCGCGGTGGGGGACGCGTGCCGGACGGTGAGCGGCATCATCGCGGCGGGGACGGTCCCGGCCGCGCTGGAACTCATGGACCGCCACACCGTCGAGGCCATCGAATCCGTCATGCACGCGGGCTATCCCCGGGACGCCGCCGCCGTCCTTCTGATCGAGCTGGACGGGCTGGTCTCCTCCATGAAACCGCTCGAATCCATCGTGCGGCGCATCTGCGAAGAGAACCATTGCACCGAATTCCGCCTCGCCGCGGACGAGGCGGAGCGCGAGAGCCTCTGGAAGGGAAGGAGGGGGGCTTTCGGCGCCTTCGGGGCCATCGCCCCGGCCTACTATTGTCTCGACGGCACCGTGCCGCGCTCGAAGCTCGCCGAAGTGCTGGCCGAGTTCGACAGGATCGGCGAGCGGTTCGGCCTGCGGATCACCAACGTATTCCACGCCGGGGATGGGAGCCTTCACCCGAACGTGCTCTTCGACGACCGGGTCCCGAACGAAACCGGGCGGGCGGTCGAATGCGGGGCGGAGGTGCTCAGGGCCTGCATCCGCGCCGGGGGCGTCCTCTCCGGGGAGCACGGCATCGGGATCGAGAAGATCAACGAGATGCGCGAGCAGTTCGATGCGCCGACCCTCGCCATGATGGGCCGCCTCCAGCGCGCGGTGGACCCCGGCGGGCGGATGAATCCGGGAAAGGTGCTGCCGGGGGGGGAGATTTCCTTCCCCATCGCGCGGGCGGGCGGTGTAGCGAAAATGCCGGCGGCCTTCACGAAATGAGCGGCACGGCCGCCTCGCTCGACGCCTTCGCCCAGAGCGTGGAGCGCGATACCGGCGAGCGCGGGATCCTCTCGGGGGAGGGGGTGGCGGCCTACGCTCTCGGCGGCCGGACGCCCGCCCTCGTCGCCCGGCCCGGGAGCCATGAGGCCGCCGCGCGCACGCTGGCCCGTGCGGGCGAGGCGGGCCTCGCCGTCTTCCCCTGGGGCGGCGGTACGGGGAGCGGCGCGGGCTATCCGCCCGCGCGCTACGACCTCGCGCTTTCGACCGAGCGATTGTCCCGGGCGGTGGAGTTTCTCCGCGATGACCTGACCGCCATCGTTGAGGCCGGGATGACGGTGAAGGCCCTGAACGGCCTCACCATGCCCGAGGGGCAGACCGCGGGCCTTGATCCGCCGCATCCCGGGACCGCCACCGTGGGGGGGGCCTTGCTCGGCGAGCGCTCGGGGCCCATGCGGGTTCGGCACGGCCGCGCGAGGGATCGGTTCATGCGCGTCCGCGCGGCTTTGGCGGACGGAAGCTCGCACACCTACGGCGCCCTCGTCGTGAAGAACGTCACGGGGTACGACATGATTCGGCTCCTCGCCGGAAGCTGGGGCACCCTGGCGGTGGCGACCGAGCTTGCGGTCCGGCTCTACAAGGTTCCCGAGGCGCTGGGCGCGCGGGCGGCAGGGTTTCCCGCCGCGGAGGCGGCCTTCGGCGCGGCGCGGCACCTCATGGCCACTCCGCTCGCCCCCCAGTGGGTCGAGGTATTCGATGCCGGCAGGGCGGCCGCTTTGAAAAAATGGCTGCAGGACATTCCGCTTCCCGGACCTTGGTGCCTCGCCGCCGCCTTCGGCGATTTCGAGGAGGGGCTGAAAGAGCAGCTTCTCCGGTTCGAGGAAATTGCGGTGAAAAGCGGAGGGGTGGATCTTGTCCGCCTCGGCGGTGAAAACGCGCGCCGGCTGGGGGAGGCTTTGGCCAATCCCCCCGAGACGGACGATTCCGGGGCGGAGACGCTCGCCTTTCGCGCCTCGGGGAGACTGGACCAACTTCCCCGGTTCGCGGCCGCCGCGCAGAGGGCGGCCGGGGCGGGCGGCTACCGCCTCGCCGTTGCCGCCCACGCGGGAAGCGGCGTCCTCCGGTGCTGGCTCAGGCGGGAGGACGGGGAGGGGAACGCCGCCCTCGCCTGGCGCACTTTTGCCGTGCTCTCCCGCGAGGGGTCGGACCCGGGAAGGGGGCGAGCGGTGCACGTTCGCGTCGAAAGCGGCGCGGAGGCGATTGACGCCGCCAATGGAGCGGAGGGCGGGGTACCGCTGTGGGGAGAGGACACCCTGGATCCGGCCGCGCTCGATCTGATGATCAAGGTTAGGCGGGAATACGATCCGAAGAGAATACTGAGTCCGGGGCGCTTCGTCGGCCGGCTGTAGCGGTCGGGGGGAGCGAATTTGTTCATCATCAATCCGGAGAGGATCCCATGCCGCGAGCCGTTTCTTTCGGGGCGGTCTTTGCCGGTATCATGAGGCCGGATATCGAGGCGATGAAGGGATATGAGCCGGCCGGTTGAATGCCGCCTGGCAACCCGGCGCTTCGGCGGGGGCGCCGGGCCGGGAATGGGGCAAGGAGAATCTCGATGGGTTCACTTCGCTTTTTTCTTTCGGCGGGCGGCTGGATTTTGCTCATTTACCAGGGATTCAGCTGGCTCCAGTACGGCCACTGGATAAAATTTCCCCTCCTCTTTCCCATTGAGCGGTTCGGACCGTCCGGATTGGCCGCCTGGCTCCTCAGCCCCGGGAGCCTGCAGGGTCTCCACGGACTGGTCGTTTCGGTGCTGGGCGCGATCGACCTTTCGATTTTCATGATCCTCACCGGCTGGGTGCTGACGCCCCGGGCGAGATGGATTGAAATCAAGAATAAATTTCTCGGCTATCTTCCATCAAGCCTGGGAAACGCCTTTGCCATGAAGCGCGCGGAGGAAACCGCGGCCCCGGCCCCGAACGCTCCCTCCGCGGGCGGCGTCCCGGTCCAGTACAGGGGGCAGGAAAAGGTCCGGACCCGGTACTGGGGCACGCGAAGGTGAGGGGCGTGCGGACGGCCTCCTCCGCCGAGGGGGCGAATCCCTTCCTCGGCCCGGATGGGCCCGACCGGGACAAGATCCAGACCTGCATACACTGCGGCCTGTGCGCCACGAGCTGCCCCACCTTCGCCCTCCTCGGGAACGAGATGGACTCCCCGCGCGGGCGCATTTATCTGATGCGCATGCTTGCGGACGGGGAGATAGGGGCCACCCCCACCGTAGTCAAACACCTGGACCGTTGCCTCGGCTGCCGGGCGTGCGAGACGGCCTGCCCCTCGGGAGTGCAGTACGGAAAGCTCATCGAGGCTGCGCGCGCGGGCCTTGAGAGGGTGCGGGGCAGAAGCCTGGCGGAGCGCCTCCTCCGCCGGTTCCTGTTCCGGATGCTCCTGCCGAGCCGGGAGATGCTCACCCTTGCGGCGGGGCTGACCCGCCTCTATCAAAAGACGTGGGTGGGAAATGTGGTGAGAAGGCTGGGGCTCGTTCCGGCGAGACTCGCCCGGCTCGAGCCGCTCATGCCCGAGGCGCCCCCCCTCGCCGAGATGAGGCTGCTTCCCCGCGAGGTTCCTCCCCTGGGGGAGGAGCGGTCCCGGGTGGCCTTTTTCGGGGGGTGCCTCCAGTCCGCGCTTTTCGGAGAAGTGAACCGGGCCGCGGTGCGCGTCCTCGCGGCGAACGGCGCGCGCGTGGCGTTCCCGGCCGCGCAGACTTGCTGCGGGGCGCTCCAGGCCCACGCGGGGGACCGGGAGACGGCCCGCCTCCTGGCCCGGCGGAACCTGGAGGCCATCAATCCGGATGATTTCGACGCCGTGGTGCTCGCGGTCTCGGGATGCGGGGCCATGCTCCATGAGTACGGCGACTTGCTCGGGCAAGAGCCCGCCCTGGCCGAAAGGGCGCGGGCCTTCGGCGGCAAGGTTATGGACGTTACCGTCTTCCTCGACCGGAACGGGGTGCGCCCTTCGCGCCATCCCGACCCCCAGCGCGTTGCCTACCATCACCCGTGCCACCTGTTCCACGCGCTCAAGGTGCGCGAGGAGCCCCTCCGCCTGCTCTCCGCCATCCGCAACATCGAGACGGTTCCCCTCGAGGAAAGCGATTGGTGCTGCGGCTCTGCGGGAAGCTACAACATTACGCAGACCGACCTTTCCATGCGCCTCCTGGACCGCAAGGTTTCGCACATCCGCGCGGCGGGCGCCCCCGTTTTATGCACCGGAAACCCCGGCTGCCAAATCCAGATCGCCTACGGGGCGCGGAAGGAAGGCCTGGACCTTCGCGTCGTTCACCCCGTGGTCCTGCTCGATGAGGCGTACCGGGCCGAAGGTGTGTATGATGGGGCGGCGTTGCCCTAGCCGCCGCGAATCCTTCGCCGCCGGCCGCCTCCGAAGCCCGCTTCCCCGAGGCGGGGAAAATTCATGATGGGAGTGCCCCCATGCGCTTGAGGTGGCGGTCCGCCGCCGCGCTTTTCGCCCTTCTTCTGGCCGCCGCCGGATGCGTCACGTCCCCCATCACCGGACGGAAGCAACTCCTTCTCTTCCCCGAAGGGATGGAGGTCCAGATGGGTCTCCAGTCCTTTCAGAAAATTCTCTCCAAATCGAAAATCTCGAGGGACCGGGCCAAGAACGCCGCCCTCCAGCGGGTGGGAAGGCGGGTCGCCGCCGCGACGGGGAAGCGGAATTACAAATGGGAGTTCGTGGTGATCGAGAACAAGGCTCTGAACGCCTTCGCCCTGCCGGGCGGGAAGGTGGCGGTCCACACCGGGATGTTTCCCGTCGCCGGGAACGACGCCGGGCTCGCCACGGTGGTCGCCCACGAGGTGGCGCACGCCATCACCCGGCACGGGGGCGAGCGCATGAGCCAGAACCTCATCGTTCAGATCGGGCTGGCGGCGGTCCAAAGCGGGATGCGCAACAATGACCCCCAGACCGTCCGGCAGGTGACGGCCCTGCTCGGGGCCGGAGTCTCGGTGGGGATCCTGCTTCCCTTTTCGCGGGACCAGGAATCCGAGGCGGACCGCGTCGGCCTCATCTGCATGGCCAAGGCGGGCTACGATCCGCGCGCGGCGCGCGATTTTTGGATCCGGATGATGCGCTCGGCGAAAGGGAAGGGCGCTCCCCCGGAATTTCTCTCCACCCACCCCGCGCACCAGACCCGGATCCGCCAGATCGAAAGCTGGATCCCCGAGGCCATGCGCCATTACCGGCCCCGGCGGAGGTAGCGGGGCGGGCCGCCGCCGGAGCGCCGGTTTCAGGAGGTCTGCTTCATGCACATCGATGTCCACTGCCACATCTTTCCCGAGGAATACATCGAGATCGTCGAGCGGGAAGGCCCCCGGCACGGCGTCACGATATTCACGGACGAGAAGGGGGCGCGGCGCGCCGACGTGAAGGGCGAGCCCCATCCCCCGCTCGAGCCCTTCGTGGATGTCGATGTGCGGCTTGCCGCCATGGCGGAGATGGGGCTCGACATGAACGTCCTCTCTTTCTCCTCGCGGCCCGGCGTCTACTGGGCGGACGGGGCGCTCGGCGAGGCGCTCTGCCAGGCGGCGAACGAGGGATACGCGCGCATCATCCGGGAGCGGCCGGGCAAGTTCTCCGCCCTCGCCGCCCTTCCCGCGCAGGATATCCCCCGCGCCGTCCGCGAGCTGGAGCGCGCCGTCGGGAAGCTCGGGTTGAAGGGAGGGTACCTGGGCACGAACGTGAACGGGCGCTACCTGGACGATGCGGTATTTCTCCCCCTCTACGAGTCGGCCGCCGCCCTGAAGGTTCCGCTCATCGTCCACCCCATCAATCCGGCCGGGATGGACCAGATGAAGGATTATCACCTTTTCAATTTTTTGGGCTTCACCACCGAGAGCGCCAACAGCATCGGCCGGCTCATTTTCTCCGGCATTTTCGACCGGCTGCCGGACCTCCAGTTCATTTTCCTCCACGGCGGGGGGACGGTCCCCTACCTCGTGGGGCGCTTCACCCACGGCTGGAAGGTGCGCCCGGAGTGCCAGAAGATTCGGCGGCCGCCGCTGGAGTACATGCGCTCGAACTTCTTCTTCGACGCCCTCGTCTTTTATCCGCCGGCCGTCCGATACCTGGTGGACGTGATGGGCGGCGAGCGGGTCGTCCTGGGAACCGACCTGGCCTACGACATGACCGATACGGAGGTGGTCGATACGCTATTGGCGTCCGGCCTGAGCGCCGAGGAGTACGCGAACATCACCCACCGGAACGCGCAGCGGATCTTCGGGATTTAGCGCCCGCACCCCGGCGCATACAGAGGGCTATGGCCGCGCCGCCCTACGGTTTTCCAAACGTCGCGATGCGGTCGATCCGGCATTCGAACAGCACGCGTTTCTCATCGATCACAGGATCGCGCAATGCGTAATGGTCCCCTGGCCGACGTACTTCCCCCAGATCTTGTCGACATGCTGGACCGCACGCTCCCCGCCCGGTTCTCCTTCGCGAATCTCATTCACCACCGTGCATTTGATGCTCAGCCAGTGGTATGGATTGTCCGGGTTTGACATGAGTATGGTCAGGCGCGGGTTTTTCCGGATCCATCCGCACTTTTTCCTGTGCGCGGCGGTGTTGACGAGAATCGTATCTCCCTCGTAGTCGAACCACATGGGGGTCAGGTTCACCCGTCCGTCCGGCCCGATGATGCCGACCGTTACGGCAATCGGCCGGTCCAGAAGGTCCCGGTAAATCGGATCCAGGTCGGCGAGGCTTGAAGCCTGCTTTCTTTCGCCGACTCCAAATTGCCCCTCCTGTACCCCGTCGGCGACGTGCTTGAAATTCGCAATCGTGAAACCGGGTGACATTTGTCGATCCTCCTGGTTTTGGGGCCGGCATCTCCCGCCGGGAGCAGCCGGGAGACGGGGGATGCGCCCCCGCGGGACGCACACCCTCCTGGACCGGATACGGATGAATTTTGTTTCGGGATTATACCCCAAAAGGGGCGGAGGGGAGGAAGCGGCTGTTTCGCTTGCTGTGTTGTAAGGCCTACCCTTTTTCGGGGGGCCTGCCGCGGTTCATCTCGCTGGTTTCCTCGGCGATCTCCAGCCGGTCCATGAGGGCGTCGATGGTGAACAGGCCGCGGTCCTTCGCCATCTCGGGGTTGAGTAGGGGATGGAACACCTCGAGCGCCATGCCCGGCTCGTTGCTGAGGAGCCGGAGGGTGTGCTTTTGGCCCGCCCTTACGTGGACCACGTCCCCGGGACCGATGCGGCGCGTTTCCTCTTCCAGCGTAAAATCCCACTCGCCCGCCTGGATGTAAAAGAATTCCTCGTGATCGGGGTGATCGTGCAGCGGCGCGGGCTCGCCGTCCGGTTCCGTGATGAGGTGTTGGATCTGGATGTTGTCCCCGAAGATGCGCCGGTGCGCCACGCCCGGCCGGTCGTGGGTGACGGGCAGCATGTCCCAGTTGTAAAAGCTCACGGGCATTCTCCTCTTGTCTCTACTCGCCTTCCAGGCTAACCAGTTGTTTTGTGGGCAATCGCCCACATCCCGGGCACGCGAAAATTGGATTTCCAGAGAAATCCCGGCCCGCTCCATGTTACCGCCCCGCCCGGGGGAAAAGAAGGGGAGGCGGCGTTTCCTTTTCGCCGAAAATTCCGGGCGGGCCGTCCGTTCGCTACGGTTTGATTCTGGGCAATCGGCTTTTTCGGAGGGGGAGCCGATCAGGGACCGGCCTGGACCAGGGCCAGAATGTGACGCCCCTCTTTTTCCGAAACAAGGCGAAGGGTGTCCTTGCCGCGCAGCAGCGCATAACCGAGGAGCTTTCCCCTTGGGCCGTATACGGCGGAGGGCCGCAGGGGGGTAAAGCGGGAGATGATTTCCTTGAGGGGAGAGATGCCGGAGACTCCGGAACGGAAGCGCTTCGACTCGAGGGCGAATACCAGAGAATCCTTGGGGGGCTCGATGAAAATGGCGACCCGGCGTATGGCCCTGTTGGCCTCGGCCAAATATTTGAGAAAGAAAAATCGCGTGTTCTGTGTTTTCTCGTCCAGGCCGGAAACGGGGAGCACGCGAATTTCCGGGGGGGGGGGGGGGGGGGGGCTCTCCGTTTTTTCCGCCGACGAACGAAAGCAACCGGCAAGAAGGAAGGCCGCCACGAGGAGGCCGAGGAAGGCTGAAGATGGGTGACGCCTTTTTCTGAGCTTGCGCATTTTTCCTCTCTTTGGATCCCCGGGGGGCGGCGGGCCCCGGGTGGCGTTGGGCGATGATAGAGCAGACTCCTACTTTCCCACAATCCATTTCCGGAGGAAATCCCCGCCCCGGGCGTATGCGGGGCGGCGGCCCTGGCGGGGAGGGGCACGCTTTCGCTAAACTTGCTGGCTTATATAGAAAGATCTCCCCCCTGGGCACCGGATGAGGGATGTGCCCTTTTTCCTTTGAAAAAATATCCCTGAGGAGGATTTTGATGCGATTTTCCGTGGCCGCCGGGGAAGGGTTCAATGAGCGCGTGGACGCCCTCGTGGCGCTCCTTTCCGAGAAGGAAAAGTTTGATCGGCTCGATGAAGCGCTTGGCGGGGCAATCTCGGCGCTGGCGCGCCGCAAGGCATTTGAGGGGAAAAATGGTCAAGTGACGGCGGTTCCCGTCCCGCGGGAGGGAAGCCGGCACCTTCGGGCCAAAGTGGTTGTGTTGGCCGGACTGGGAAAGATCGAAGAGATTGACGCCGAGACCCTCCGCCGGGCCTGCGGGCTGGCGGGGCGGCTGGCGCGCGCCGAGGGGGCCAAGCGCATCGCGGTGCGGCTCGGAAGCGCCGCGGGGGAGGGATTGAAACCGGAGGGCGCGGCCCGGGCGGCGGTGGAGGGGATCTCACTGGGACTCTACCGCATGGATCAGTACAAGACAAAAGATCGGGAGAAGCTGCGCGAGAAAAGGATCGATCGCGCCGTTCTGTGCGGCGGGAGGGCTTCGCTCCCGGCGGTGCGGCGGGGGGTGCGCCTGGGGAAAATCTTCGCCGAGGGGACGGCCTTCGCGCGCGACCTGGTCAATACCCCGAGCAACGAGAAACGCCCTGCCGAGCTGGCCGCCATCGTGCGGCGGATGGCCCGGCGCGAAGGGCTTCGAATCAAGGTGCTCGACCACCGGGAACTCCGGCGACGGAAGATGGGCGCGCTCCTCGCGGTGGGGCGCGGAAGCGCGTCGCCCCCCCGCCTCGTCGTCCTGGAGTACCGCCCCCGGGGGGGGGGCGCGAAGGGACCGGTTGCCTTTGTCGGCAAGGGGATAACGTTCGACACCGGAGGGATCTCGATCAAGCCGAGCGCGGGGCTGGAGCAAATGACCATGGACATGAGCGGGGCGGCCGCCGTGTTCGGGGCCATGATGTGCGTCGCCCGGCTCAAGCCCCGGGTGCCGGTCGTCGCGGTGGCCCCCCTTGCCGAGAACATGCTGGGCGGGGATGCAACCCGGCCGGGCGATATCGTGCGCGCCATGAGCGGCACCACCGTTGAAATCCACAATACGGATGCGGAGGGCCGGCTCGTTCTCGCCGATGCGCTTCATTACTGCAAGACGATTTATAAGCCACAGTGCATGGTCGATCTGGCAACCCTGACTGGCGCGTGCATGATCGCCCTCGGGGAGAAGCTGAGCGGGCTGTACGGTACCCATGACGAACTGATCAGCCGCTTGAAGGATCTCGGCAAAGAGACGGGGGACGGGGTTTGGCACATGCCCTTGTCGCCCGAGTTCGGCGAAATGATGAAGGGAAAGCTCGCCGACCTTTGCAACATTTCGGGCACGCGCTACGGGGGCGCCAATACGGCAGCCGCCTTTCTGCAGCATTTCGCAGAGGGTGTGCCCTGGGCCCATCTGGACATCGCGGGCACAGCGCACACCTCGAAGCAAGGCCCTTACACGCCGGCCGGCGGAACGGGCGAGGGGGTTCGCCTGCTGGCGGAGCTCGCGATGCGGTGGAAGCCCCTTCCCAGGCAGAAGGGAACCGCCTACGGTTGCTAGAGGGTCACGGACGGTTTTTCGGAGTACAGAAGATTCTGGATCGCTTTTTTGAAGTCCTTAAGGGTGAAGGGCTTTTTCAGGTAGCAGTCGATTCCGTTTTCCCGGGTTGCGGACCCGGATCCCTCATTTGCCCAGCCGCTGATGAGCACGACCCGGATATCCGCCCGAATTTCCCTTGCCGCTTTCGCCACATCCAGGCCCGAAAGGCCCTTGAGCGAGAGGTCCGTCACGATGAGATCGACGGGCTCCTCCCGCAGAAGCGCCAGGGCTTCGCTGCCTGAAGGTGCGCTTACCACTCGGTAGCCGGCAGCGGAGAGCGTATTCGTTGGGCAAATCCCGGATGTCCTCCTCCTCGTCAACGATGAGAAGGAATTTCGGGGTCTGGTTCCGTTGGCCATTGAAGATCTCACCTCATTCGGCAGGTTGAAGGCTGGACTCGGGTGGCGGCGAAGTTCATTCGACCGGCTATACGAATCGACTCTTTCCTTCCGGTCATCCGCAAAAAGGATTGTGGCGGCGCTGAATTACCGCAAGATGCGGCTTTTACGGAATGTAATCCATGCGGGAATGGTTTGCAATATAGATAAATAAATTTCCATAATTAATATTTTTGGATTGAAAAAACTGTCTCAATTTACCATTTTTTCTCGAATCGACACGCTATTCACCGGAGATTCTGCAATTTTTTATGAGTTGCTAAAAAAGAAATATTATTATCATTATGTTATAAATTATTTTCTATAGCCCAGATAGGAAAGAATTGCGGGAAATTTTTGTGTGAAAAGGAGGGAACAGATTTTTCGGGGAAAGGCTTGGAGGTTGTATATTTTGCGCAATTTTTGGTATAAAAGTACAAACAGGATAATGCGGACGAAAATAGAGAGGCCCCCGGAGCCGCTGATGAAGCCGCTTGACGGGGGAGCCGGCTGAGGGGAAGCCATCCCCCAGTCGCGTCCGCGTTCTATTTGAATAAAAGTTCCTGCGCGCGGATAGGTCGCGGGGGAAAGGGGACGCCGTGAAAATCTTCCAGCTTTGGAGATGGACGGGCGTTTTGCTTCTAGCGGCGGCCGTCTCGGGCTGCGGAACGACCCTCAAGCGGTTCGAGGTGTCCGACGCGGCCCTCGCCGCCGAAAAGGAAAAGCAGAAAGAGGTCATCTTCGCCGCCAACCTGGAGAGGAACCGCCGCCTGTTTCGGATCTTACTTCCCCTCCGTCGCGCCGCCGCGAAGTTTTGCGGTGGTGACGTGGCCCCCAGTTTCGGATTCATCCTTCACGACGCGAAAGCCTACACCGAGGAATACCGCCCGATCGCGGTCCGCCACTTCGGCCTCGACCGGGAGATCCGGTTCCGGGACGTTCACCAGGACTTCCCGGCGTGGCGGGCGGGCGTCCGCCCGGGGGACGTGCTCGTCGCGGTGAACGGCAAGCCCGTGAATACGGTGGCGGCGGTGATTGGCGAGGACATATCCCTCAAGTCGCCGGGATTGAAGATCACGATCCGCCGCGACGGCGGGGAGCGGGAAGTCTCGATGAAGAGGGTCCCGAACTGCAAGTATCCGGTCCAGCTCGTGTCGAACGATTCCGTCAATGCTTTCGCCGACGGCGGGAAGGTGATGATCACGACCGGGATGTTTCGCTTCGCCGAAAAGGACGAGGAACTCGCCCTGGTCGTCGGGCACGAGATTGCACACAACCACCTCGGCCACATCACGAAGAAAATCGGGAACACGATCCTGGGTTCGGTGCTCGACGCCGCGGTCGCCGTCGTGGCGGGCGTCAACACCCAGGGGCTATTCGGAAAATTGGCGGGGCGGGCGTTCTCGAAGGAGTTCGAGGCCGAGGCCGACTACTCGGGGGTCTATATCACCGCCCGGGCGGGCTTCGAGATCGAGGACGCCCCGAAGTTCTGGCGGCGGATGTCGGTCGAGCACCCCGGATCGGTGAGCGCGAATTTCCTGGCAACGCATCCGAGCACCCCCGAGAGGTTCCTGGAGCTTGAGCAAGCCGTGAAGGGAAGTCGCGCGCAAGCGGAAGGCCGGGCTCCCCCTCGAGCCGGAGGAGAAATAGGGGTGTTTCGCCCCGCCCGAACGGTCAGCGCAGTAGACGAACTCCGAGCAGATGAATGCCCGGTTGTCCACGGCGTGGTCGAAGGGGCCGACCCCGGCGAGGGGCATGGTAGGTGCGGATTTTCGGCATGTGATGACCGGCGGCAATAGGGAGCGGGGCTAAGAAATCGCCTTCGCCCGGCTGAGGATGCGCTCGGCGTGCTTGGCCATGGCGATATCGATCATTTTCCCCTGAAAGGAAACGGCCCCTTTCCCCGCCTTTTCCCCTTCGTGCAGGGCGTGGACCCGGGCGGGGGTGACGTCAGATCACTTGAGCGGGTAGACGCTGAGCACGAAGTCCTTTCCGAACATGTGGCATCCGAAACAGAGCTGGACGCCATTGCCCGCGGCCACGGGGCTGGAGCCGTCGGTCGTGCTGGTGATCTGGTACCAGAACCACCCTTTTCCGCCGTCGCTGTCGGCGGCTGTCTTCACCATCACCGCCCAACCCTGCAGGTTCCCATTGGCGTCATACATCTCCTTGACGATGCCTGCACCCGCGGGGTGAGAGGCGTTGCCCGCCTGAAGGGAGGCATCCATCTTGGAGTCCATGAACACCCGCACCGATAGACCTATTTGCGTGTGCGGCCCTTTCGAGGGGTGCATGGATGACTCCTTGGCCGCGAGATTTTTATAGGAGCCGCTTTGGAGATATGGAAACAACTTTTTCAGGTCGGTAGGAACCGTTCTTTCGATGCGGGGCGTGTCGGCAGTTTGCTTTGAACTGGCGGACATCGCGCGGATAATGGTGCTGGCTATCTTCTTGAAGTCCTTGGAATCATCGTCCATCACCTGCCCGCGCCGCCTCGCCTTGGCCGCGCGCAGAGCGGGATAGTATTGCGTGAAGACAAAATCGTCTGGAACTCTCGCCTCTTGGCGGGCGTTACAGGCCGCTGCCGGGATCTTTTTCGCGCTGTCGGCGATCGGGTAGGCGTGTCCGAAACTGAAGTAGGCCCAATTACCCGGCTCGTCCTTGAACCGCTTGGAATCCTTGATCGTGACCTCCAGGCCGATGAATCGGCCCATAAAGTAACCGTTGCTGCTCACGGCCTTCTTGGAGCCGACCGTTATCAATTCTTTGACGATGACCGTTCTGTCGGGGAATGTCCCTGTATTCTTCCAAAAATTGAAATCGTCCGGGTGAATGAAAACATTGTGACACTCGGGGAAGGGTGCTTCTGGGGGGTTTAGTTCGTTCGGCGTGAGCGACGTGCCCACATAGACCCACTCGCGGTAACGGATGTCAGGGCGAAGGAGTTCACCCTTGGAGTTGAAGGCAGGCTTCGGAAACGCCTTTTCGACTGCATTCGCCGGCGTTGGGCCAAGCATACAGAGGGCGCCGATCGCTGCGCCAATCATGATGCGTTTCAGAGCGAACCGAGAATGCCTCATCGTTTCCTCCCGATGCATGGTTTCCGAAATGATTCAGCGTATCTAACCGACATTTCCCATTTGATTCCTTGAATAGGCTTATTCTAGTCCAAAATGGGCATTCCAAGCCAAGCTGCAATTCTGAGTACACATTTCGGATCCAAGCCTGTAACTTCTCATGAAGGTTTTGGGCGGGATTCGGTGCGTTTCCACTTTTCTGCGCTTCCTGGACACACCTCACCCCATGAACGGCGTCTCCTGGCCTGACATTCCCTCGGTCACGTTGGGTGTCCCAATGGCCGGAATCGCCCGATGAGGCCAAGAATTTCAGCGAACAACCCTCTTGATACCGCGACCTCGGTGAGTTGGGAGGCAATGTATCACCCGTGCCCAGGATGTTCGAGGGCGCGATGAAGCACGGTTCGCGTAGGGGCGCTTCACCCCGCCCGCACGGTCCGCGCAGTAGACGAACTCCGAGCAGATGAATGCTCGGTTGTCCACGGCGTGGTCGAAGGGGCCGACCCCGGCGAGGGGCATGGTAGGTGCGGATTTTCGGCGTGTGATGACCGGTGGCAATAGGAAGCGGGACTAAGAAATCGCCTTTGCCCGGCTGAGAACGCGTTCGGCGTGCTTGGCCATGGCGATATCGATCATTTTTCCCTGAAAGGAAACGGCCCCTTTCCCCGCCTTTTCTCCTTCGCGGAAAGCCTCGAGCATTTCGTTGTAGTACGTCACTTCTTCCGGCTTGGGCGAGAAGACTTCGTTGAAAATGGGTACCTGGCGCGGGTGGATGGCCGACTTGCCGACGTAGCCGAGCTGCCGGGCGGCCTCGGCGTCCGCCCGGCAGCCCGCGTCGTCGTTCAGGCGCATGTAGACCCCGTCCGTGGGGTGGGGGAGGCCCGCCGCCCGCGCTTCGAGAAGGACTTTGCTCTTGGCGTAGAGGAGCGCGGTTCCCTCCGGCGTCCAGCGCGCCCCGAGGTCCCGGCAGAGGTCGGCGTCCTCGGCGCTCCCGAAGTTGATCCCGACCATGCGCGGGGATGCGGCGCAGATCGCGTAGCAATGGTACACGCCGGCGGCGCTCTCCGCCTGGGCGACGATCCCGATGCTTCCCGCTTCGAGTTTTCTTTCCCGCTCAAGGCGGGTGAGGATGGCGTCGGTTTTTTGGATATCGGCGGCGGTCTCGGACTTGGGGAGCATGACGGCGTCGAGTCCCGCGGCTGCGACGGCCTCGAGGTCCTTCTCGAGGAGGCCGGTGCCGACCGCGTTCACCCGGACCAGAATGGAGCCGGGCGAGCCGGCGGATTTGACCGTTTCGATGGCGCGCCGCACGAGTTCGCGGGCGCGTTCCTTCATGTCCGGGGCCACGGAGTCTTCCAGGTCGAAAAGCGCCGCATCCGCGCCGGAGCCGGGCGCCTTGGCGAGCATTTTTTCACTGCTTCCCGGGCTGAAGAGAAGGGAGCGGAGGGGGGTGCCGGGGCCGGGTCGCGCCATGGGTGTCAATCCTTCAGCCGGGACAGGTCCATTCTTTCCAAAGCCGCCCGAATCGCGCCTGAGAATCGGCCCGCCGCCAGGCCGTCGTTCGCACGGTGGTCGAAGGTGAGGGAAAGGATCATGATCAGCCGCACGGCAGTAGCGTTATCCGCCAGAGCGACCACCCGGTGGACGATGGCCCCCGTTCCGGCGATGGCCACCTCGGGGGGGTTCAGGAGCGGGTTGGCGAGAAGCGTTCCCGTGGACCCCGTGTTGGTCAGGGTGATGGTCGCCCCACGCGCTTCGTCCGGGGTGAGGCCTCCGCCCCGGGCCCGCGCAGCGAGATCGTCGATGCCGCGGACGAGGCCGGCGAACGACAGCCCGTCCGCCCCGTGCAGGACGGGGACAACGAGCCCTCCCGGCGTATCGACTGCGATCCCCAGGTTCACGTATCGCTTTACGGTGAGGACATCCTTTTCGAGCGCCGCGTTGAACCTGGCGTTTTCCCGCTCGCGGACCGCCGCAATGATCCCCAGGGCGAAGAAGGGCGTGTAGGTCAATCGCACGCCGTGCGCTCTCTCAAAGGCCTCCTTGTTCGCCTCGCGCCAGGCGGAGATACGGGTCATGTCCACCTCGGTATGGGCGGTCACCTGGGGGATCTCCCGCGCCGACCTCGATAAGTTCTCGGCGATCCGCTTTCGGATCCGGTTGAACGGCTCTTTCCGCTCGCGGACGCCGTCCGGATCCGCCTCGGACAGCGGCCGGAAATGGAGCTGAAGGCCATCGGCGGCGCCCTCTCCGATTCCGGTGAGGGAAGCCAGGGAGGCGGCGGGGGCCGCCCCGCCCGAGGCGACAAATTTCTTCACATCCTTGGCGGTGATGCGTCCGCCGGCCCCGGTGCCCGAAATCCGGGAAACTTGCTCCATGCTCAGGCCATTCTCGGCGGCCAGCCGCTGCACCCGGGGGGAAAGAACCGGGAAATGCGTCCCTTCGGCCTCTGGCCGGGGAGGAGGCTTGGGTGGCGCGGCGGCCTTCGGCGCCGGAGCGGGCCGTTCGCGCCTGGTCATCGGGGCGACCGGGGCGACCCAGTCCTCCCCGCCCGCTTTCTCCGGCAGGCCGCCGTCTTTTGAAGAAGGAGGGGATGGGGCCTCCTCGGCCACTTCCTCTTCGGTTTCGATGAGGCCCAGCACCTCGCCGACGGGTATGGTCTCTTCGGCGTTCACCTTGATTTCCTTGAGTACGCCGTTCGCGGGCGCCTCGATCTCGAAATCGACCTTGTCGCTCTCGGCGGCGATCAGGACCTCTCCCCGGACGACGGCCTCTCCGACCCCTTTTCTCCACTCGACCACAGTGCTCTCGTGCACGCTCGAGCCCATCTGCGGCATCCGGACGCGAACGATATGCATGGGAGATCCTCCTGCGGCCTGCGGCGTTTCAGATTTTATATGGATTGATCCGACGGACCCGAAATGTCAAGGACGGTGCGGGGACCGGAAGCGCCCGCTTCGGTTCTCAGGCTGGTTGATTATGCGCGCGCCAAGGTTTTTCCGGTTTGCCCCCCGCCTCAATATGCGGCCAACTCCCGGAGCGCCGCCGCCGTTTTTTCGGTGCCCGGCAGATGGGCCTTTTCCAAGGGCGGGCTAAACGGCATCGGGGTGTCGAGGGCCGCCACCCGCCGGATCGGCGCGTCCAGGTGCTCGAACGCTTCTTCGGCGACGATGGTGGCGAACTCGGCGCCTATCCCTCCGCGCTTTCGCGCCTCGTGAAGGATGAGGAGTTTCCCCGTCTTCCGGACGGTGGCGAGGATGGCATCTTTATCGAAGGGAACGAGCGAGCGCAGGTCGAGCACCTCCACCGAGAATCCCTCTTGCTCCAGGATCTCCGCCGCCTCAAGCGCCTCGAGAACAGCGGTGCCGAAGGTGACGAGGGAAATGTCCTCCCCTTCGCGCAGGAGAGCCGCATCGCCGAAAGGCACAGTGTAATCCTCTTCGGGCAAGTCGGGGCGAAGGGCCTCGGGCAGATCTTCGAGGGGAAAGTTGTAAAACTTTTTGTACTCCAGGAAGATAACAGGGTTGGGATCCCGAATCGCCTCTTTCAGCATTCCCTTCGCGTCGCGGGCGGTGGCGGGGGCCACTATCTTGAGGCCGGGGGTGTGGAAGAACCACGCCTCCGGGTTCACGCTGTGAAACGGCCCCGCGCTTGCCAGGGCGGCCGACGGCAGCCGGATCACGATGGGGACGGGGCCCATCTGCCTGTAGTGATTTCCCGCCGCGAAATCGACGATCATCTTAAAGGCCTCGGTTACGAAGCCGGCGAACTGGAACTCGACCACGGGACGAAGCCCGGCCAGTGCCGCGCCGATGGCGGCGCCCGTGAAGCCCGCTTCGCTGAGGGGGGTGTCCACCACGCGCTCGCGGCCGAAGTGTTCCTGGAAGCCTCTGGTTACGTAGAAGGCTCCCCCGCCCCGCCCGATGTCCTCCCCGATGAGAAACACGCTTTCGTCGCGCTCCATTTCCTCCCAAAGGGCGGCGCTGATGGCTTCGCGATAGGTCAGCTGGCTCATGGGTATTCCTCGCTAGGGCAGCGCAATCGGACCTACTCGGCGTACACCCCGTCCATTACCGTGGCCGGGTCGGGCAGGGGGCTCTTCAGGGCCTCATCCCGGGCGGCATCTGCTTCGGTGCGGGCATTCACATTCGAAGAGGCGATTTCCTCCGGGCTGGCGATCTCGTTGTCGGTCAGAAATTGTTTGTAACGCGCAATCGGCTCGCGCTCTGTCTCCCAACGATGAAGGTTATTCATATCCACATAGTCGGTGTACTTGTCGTAGACGGAGTGTCCGCGAAGCCGCATGGTTATGCTTTCAATGAGAATGGGGCCTTCGCCCGCCCGGGCGCGCTTGAGCGCCTCGTTGCAGATTTTATAAACGAGGAGTACGTCCGTCCCGTCGATCAGGAAACCGGGGATTCCGTATCCTGTCGCCCTGAGGGCGAGGACCGGGCAGGCGGATTGATCGGAGAGGGGCGTCTTGTAGGCGTATTGGTTGTTGTCAATGACAACCACCAGGGGGAGCCGGTGCACGGCGGCAAAATTGAGGCCCTCGTGGAAGTCCCCCGCGCTGGTTCCTCCGTCGCCAATGTGGGCGAGCACGGCGTGGCCCGGCCCGCGCCGCTTGGCGGCCCAGGCGAGGCCTGCGGCGATGGGGATGGTCGTACCGATGTGGCTGATGAGCTGGGTGATGTTTTTGGGCCGGTAACCGACATGGAAGTTTCCGTCACGCCCGCCTGCGGGACCGTCCGCCCGGCCGAAAAACTGGGCCATCATACTTTTCGGGGGGTGGCCCTTGGTGAGATGGGAACCGCAGTTCCGGTGCATGGGGACAAGCCACTCGTCATTGCGCAGGCAAAATGCGCTGCCCACGCTGTTGGCTTCGTTTCCCCGGCCGAAGTAGGCTGTCCCGGGGACATGGCCGGAGCGGAAGGCGGAATCGATGGTCTCTTCCACGGCGCGGGTGAGTGCCATGAGAAAGTGCAGGCGAAGGTATGTGTCCCTGCTAATGTCGAGCTCCTGGAGATCTTTGGGGTGCCATCGGGCCTGAAGTCCGTGGATGGAAAGATACTGGTCCTGCAAGTCATCAAAGAAATCGATTCGGGCGAGTTCCGTGTCGGTGGCCGGGCGGGCTTCTTCTTGTTGTGCGATTCCAGTCATTTTCTTCGCTCCCGCGGGCCAGTTTCCCCCGCCAATTTCCGATCTCATGGCGGCTTCCTTTATATTAACAAGTATAAATAATTAAGTATTCAATTTCCAAGCGGGTATTGCCCACGGCGAAATAGCCCGGATTTTCTATTCTTTTACGGAAAAGCTTGTCCCAGCGGCGGAGGGATAGGCCCCTGTTGAGGATACATCGAAAACATCTTGTAGCACGAATGAAGCACAGTGCGGGACAGCTTTTTTGGTTTCCCCGCATTTTGCGCTTTGCCCGCCACACATGTTGGGCATCGGAGTGCCGGAAAGGGAACCGTACTTTTTGCCCTCTGCCCGAAGGCGGTGCGCCGGAAGAGGCGGCTTGAAGCGAATTTGATTTTGCAGGAAATCGCGCCTTTTCACCGCCGTCTTCCTTGGCGTAAAGTCAGGGGACTTTGGATGTTGCGCCCGGTGCGCAGCGCAGAAATCTACACGAAGGGAACGGTGGCCAAGAGATGAGCCTTCTTGTGGTCGGTTCGATGGCGCTGGATTCGGTGAAAACCCCTTTCGGCGAGAGGGAGGGTGCCGTGGGCGGGTCGGCCACCTATTTCTCCATCTCGGCGAGTTTCTTCACGGACGTGCGGCTGGTGGGAGTCGTGGGCGCCGATTTCCCCGAAGACGCCCTCGGCTTCCTCGCCGAGCGCAATGTGGATCTGCAGGGCCTCGAGCGCACGGAGGGGAAAACCTTTCATTGGAAGGGCGAATACGACTACGACCTCAACACGGCGCACACGCTTGATACCCAGCTCAACGTTTTTGAGACCTTCAAGCCCCGGCTTCCCCCGCCCTACCGGGAGAGCGAGTTGGTATTCCTGGCCAACATCGATCCCGGATTGCAGGGATTGGTCCTTGATCAAATGAATTCCCCCCGCCTTGTGGCCTGCGATACCATGAATTTTTGGATCGAAGGCAAAAAAAGAGAGTTACTGGATACCCTTCGCCGGGTGGACATCCTCGTAATCAATGAGGGAGAGGCGAGGGAGCTCGCCGGGGAGTCGAACATCCTCCGGGCGGCGCGAAAGGTGCTTTCGATGGGGCCGGAGTCGCTCGTCGTCAAGCGCGGTGAGTATGGCGCCCTCATGTTTCACGATGGGCTGGTCTTTTCGGCGCCGGGTCTTCCGATCGAGGACATCTACGATCCCACCGGGGCGGGGGACTCCTTCGCGGGCGGTTTTATGGGCCATCTCTCTTCGACGGGGAATTTTTCTCACGACGGGATGCGCCGGGCCGTCATCTTCGGAAGCGTGATGGCTTCGTTCAACGTGGAATCTTTCAGTTACGACCGTCTGAAAACACTCACATACGATGAAATCGAAGGGCGCTACCGCGAATTCAGCGATCTCGCCGCTTTCGACCCCCTTTAGGGCAAAATGAGCGCGTGAGCGGTCGGGTGAGCCTTCGGATTATCGGCGGCCGCTCCCGCGGGCGGCGGTTGCGCGCTCCGGTGGGAAAGGGGGTGCGGCCGACGGGAGATCGGGTGCGGGAGGCCCTCTTCAACATCTGGGGGCAGCGCTTTGAAGGATTGCGCTTCCTTGATGTTTGCGCGGGAACGGGCGTTGTCTCCCTCGAGGCGCTGAGCCGGGATGCGGCCGGGGTGGTGGCCATTGAAAAAGATTCGAGCGCCTGCCGCAGCATCCGGGATGAAGCTGAGCGGATGGGCCATTCGCCGGGACTCGACGTCCGGTGCGGCGACGCCCGGGCCGAACTTCGGCGGTTGCGCCAAGAAGGGGCCGCTCGGTTCGATGCGGCTTTTGTGGACCCTCCCTGGAAGGATGCGGATCTGCGCCGGGAGATTCTCTGGCTCCTTTTGGAGGATCCCCCCCTTTGCCGGTCGGTCGCCGTTGAGTCGCCCTGGAAGGCGGAGCCGCCCCCCGCTCCCCCCGGTGCGCTTCTCAGCCGGACGGTCAGGCATGGAACGACAACCCTCCTTTTTTACGATGGCGGCGGCGCCCAGGTCAGGAGAGCGGGGGATGATGAAAGAGAGTGAGGGGGGGTGAGGGGCATTTGATGTTTCGCTTGCCTCCCTATCCGAAAGTGTCTCCATCTTCCGCACCGCTCCTCCCTGAAAGAGTCCGGCGGATTCATTCATATGGCGGCGTTCGATGGGTTTGGAATCTCTGAAAAACGGAAGTTAATTTTTCGGAATCTGGGGAGGGGTGTCCTGGAATGAGAATTAAATTGCTGGTATTTGGATTTATGGGCAGAAATGTTCCGATTTGCAGAAAAAAGCGAAGTCAAAGAGTTGCAATATTGGGCTTTTCCAGGAGGAGAGGTTGAAAACTTGTGCAAAATCAGGCGCCAAGACGAAGGTATAAGGCCAGAACAGGCGAAAAAAAAGTGTATATCATTGATTTTATATTCCTTAACTCGAATGCCAATGAATGGGGCAAGACGAAATAAGTGCCGGAAAGGGCTTGAGTTAAAGGAGGCGATAACAAGTTTTTCCACAACTTACCCCCAAAATTTGTGCGCAAAAGGGGAATGATTTTTTCTTTTCCCTTGCTTGAATGCGCCTCTGCATGGGCAAGAGCGGGAGAAGGATGCTCGAAACATTTGATTTAAAAGGGAAGGTGGCATTCGTCACCGGTGGAGGAAGCGGCCTCGGCCGTGTGATGGCGCTCGCGCTTGCCGAGGCAGGTGCCGATGTCGCCCTTGGGGCCCGGGGACTCGAGCGGCTCGAGGGGGTGGCCGGTGAGATCCGCTCTATGGGGCGCCGGGCGGTTTCCCTCCCCCTCGATGTCACCGATCCGGCGAGCGTGAAGCACGCCGCCGAAAGGGCCGAGGACGAGCTCGCCCCGCTGGACATTTTGGTGAACAACAGCGGGATCAGCGGCGAGGGGAAGGCTTTGGACCTGTCCCCTGAGCGATGGGACGGGGTCATCAACACGAACCTTCGCGGAACCTTCCTCATGTGCCAGGCGGTGGGGGGGCGGATGGTGAAGCGCAAGCGCGGGACGATCGTGAACGTGGCTTCGGTGCTGGGCATGGTCGGAAATCCCTCGCTTTCTGCCTACGCGGCGAGCAAAGGAGGAATTATTCAGCTTACCCGCACCCTTGCCCTGGAATGGGCGCGGCACGGGGTTCGCGTAAACGCCCTCGCGCCGGGTTATATGGCCACCGATATCAATCGGGATTTTTTCGGGACCGAGGCGGGCGAGCGCCTCATCCGGACCCGCATCCCGATGGGACGAACGGGCCGGCCCGAGGAGGTGGCGGGGGCCGCGGTTTTCCTGGGCAGTGAAGCTTCGAGCTTCATGACGGGGGCCATTTTGTGCATTGATGGGGGCCAGAGTGCCCAGTAGGGAGGGGCTCTGGCCGGCGGGTTGGGCAAAGTTGCAATTTGTTTTGGATGAAAGGGGGTTGACGCAGGCGGCGCAAATGCCGATATGATATAAAATTATTTTTTGTCTGATCGCCGGGCCACAGTTCGGTTGCGCTGACGGCCCGGCGGTGATTACGGGGTCGAACAATGGCAGACTGGGTGATGCGCAAAAAATTTCGTTGGAGGAATCGGGGCGCTATCAGGGCGTCCCAACAGCCGCTGGCTTCTTAGGTGCCGGAACCGGAGAGGTGGTCCGAAAGGGGGGATTTCCCCATGTCCTCGGGCCAGGATGCATTTCTCAACCTAAGGAGCGAAGTTTCATGCCGAGCAAATCTACAGCAAGCCCCAAATCCGCAAAAAAAGGGATTTCCTCTAAGTACAGGGTGCGAATTTTCGACACGACCCTGCGCGACGGCGAACAGTCCCCGGGCTGCGCCATGAACCGCCACCAGAAAGTCCAGATGGCGAGGCAACTCGACAAGCTTGGGGTGGACATTATCGAGGCGGGTTTCCCCATCGCCTCCCAAGATGAATTCGAGTCCGTCCGCGACGTTGCCAAGACGGTGAAGAAGGCGGTGGTGGCGGGCCTTTCGCGATCTGCCCGCGCGGACATCGACCGTTGCTGGGAAGCCGTTCGAAATGCGGCGCGCCCGCGGATCCACACCTTCATCGCCGCTTCGGATATCCACCTGAAGCACAAGCTCAAGATGACGCGCGCCGAGCTGCTGAAAGAGGTGGGCAAATCCGTTCGCCACGCCCGAAAATTGTGCAAGAACGTGGAATGGAGCGCCGAGGACGCCACCCGCGCCGACTGGGATTTTCTTGTCGAGGTGATCAAAATCGCCATCTCCGAGGGCGCCACGACGATCAATCTCCCGGATACGGTGGGCTATACCGTGCCGACCGAATACCGGAGATTTTGGGAGCACATTTTCGAGAAGATCCCCATGTACGACGGCGTGATTTTCAGTACCCACTGCCACAACGACCTGGGTTTGGCGGTGGCCAACAGCCTGGCGGCCATCGATGCGGGTGTGCGCCAGGTGGAATGCACCATAAATGGAATCGGAGAGCGGGCCGGAAACGCATCTCTCGAGGAATTTGTCATGGCCCTTAAGACCCGCAAAGACATTCTCGAGTACAACATCGGGATTCACACCAAGGAGATTTATCCGACGAGCCGGCTTTTGACCTCCATGACCGGCGTTCCCGTCCAGCCGAACAAGGCCATCGTCGGAAAGAACGCTTTTGCGCACGAGGCGGGAATTCACCAGCACGGCGTCATCTCAAAGGCCATCACCTACGAGATCATGACGCCCCAGTCGGTCGGCCGTCCGTCGAACACGCTCGTTTTGGGGAAACACTCCGGCCGGGCCGGCCTCCGGAAGCGCTACGAGCAGCTCGGCTTCAAGATGGGCCGCGAGGAAATTACCTCAATCTATCCGCGGTTCATCGATCTGGCCGACAAAAAGAAAGAAGTCTACGACGAGGACCTCATCGCCCTGTTGCAGGAGGATCGCGCCGGGACGAGCGAGGACGACTACCGTCTGGACTATCTGCAGGTCACCACCTCTACCAACACCAAGCCTGCAGCGATGGTCACCATCCGGCTGAAGATGGGCGAGGATGTGGAGTCCGAGGTGGGACAGGGAAACGGACCCGTCGACGCAACCATCGAAGCCATCGTAAAGATCACGGGTCTCAAGTGCCGCCTCGCCGACTACCGGGTCAATTCCGTCACGCAGGGCCGCGACGCCGTGGGGGAGGTGAATCTCATGGTGGAATTCGATGACAGAACCCAGACAGCGGGTCATAGCACAAGCTCCGACATCGTTGAAGCGAGCGCCAAAGCCTTCATAATCGCGGTCAACAAATACAGGCTGGCCGAGAACCTGAAAAATAAGAACACAGCCAAACGGGGAAAAAAGACCATGGCCCCTCCGAAGGGAATTTGAGCGCGCAGCCGCACCCGCGGAGAATCACCAAGAGTTCATAGGTGGCGGGGCCGCTTCGGCGGCCCCGCTTTTTTGCATCGCCGTTCCTGCGAGAAAGCGCGGCTTGAAGCCGTTTCGTTCCATTTTTCACGAAATTTTTGGAATAAATCCGGGGGAAAGTATGTTTGTGGATTTTTTTTATTTAATCTGCTATTTTTCCTGAAACGTGCAGATTTAAATACCGAGGGAATTTACCTTCAGAATTCGAATGGAGAGTATCGGATAAGAATCCGGCATATTGTTGGCGTGATGCCAAGGATGCCGGAATTGGGGCAGTGTCCCCGGCGTTTTCACATCCACGGGAAGGAGGGAGGAGATGATGAGCAAAATAAAGAAGTTTTTGTCAATGTGCGGTTTTGTTTTTCTCGCTCTCGGCCTGACGCTTTCAGGCCCGCAGACGGTTCAAGCTGCGAAGCCCATCAAGATCGGCTTCGGCATGGCCCTCACCGGAGGGCTTGCCGCCAACGGGAAGGCGGCTCTTCTGTCCATGCAGATTTGGCGCGATGACGTGAACAAGAAAGGCGGGCTGCTCGGCCGTCCGGTGGAGTTGGTTTTCTACGACGACCAAACCAAACCGGCCAATGTCCCCGCGATCTACTCGAAGCTCCTAGATGTGGACAAGGTCGATTTCGTGGTCTCGGGCTACGGCACCAACCTCATCGCGCCCGCCCTGCCCATCGTGATGGAGCGGGGGCTGGTTTTCATGGGCCTGTTCGGTCTCGCAGCCAACGAGAAGTTCGGCTACAACAACTATTTCCAGATCATGCCCGCGGGGCCGAGCCCGCGCACGGATTGGTCCAGAGGATTTTTCGAGATTGCGATGAAGCAAAATCCGAAGCCCAAGACGGTGGCGCTCATCGGCGCGGACGCCGAGTTCGCCCGGAACGCTGTCTCCGGCGCAAGGGACAACGCCAAGAAACTCGGCCTCAAGATCGCCTACGACAAAACCTACCCGCCGGGAACGGCGGACTTCTCTCCGGTCGTCCGTGCGATCAAGGCCACGAAACCGGATATCGTGTACGTAGGTTCCTATCCTCCCGGATCGGTCGGGATCACTCGGGCGGCGCATGAAGTTGGCCTGAAGCCGAAATTGTTCGGCGGCGGGATGGTGGGCCTGCAGTATGCCGCCTTCCTGACGAAGCTCGGCCCCATGCTGAACGGAATCGTGAACTACGATTTCTGGGTGCCCGAGCCCACTTTGAAGTTCCCGGGCATTGAGGGCTTCCTGAAGAAGTATCAGAAGCAGGCCGGGAAAATCGGCGTCGATCCGCTCGGCCACTACCTGCCTCCCTGGTCCTATGCGTACCTTGAGGTCTTGGGCCAGGCCATCCAGGCCACCAAAAGCATCGATCAGAAAAAGGTGGGAGACTACATCCGCACTCACTCATTCGACACCATTGTCGGCAAGGTGAAGTTCGGCCCCAACGGCGAATGGGCGACAACCAGGACGCTCATGGTTCAGTTCCAGGGCATCCAGGGGAAGGGCGTCGATCAATTCCGGAAGCCCGGAAAGAGGGTTGTCCTTTATCCGGAGAACTGGAAATCCGGCAAGGTTCAATATCCCTATTCCAGCGTCGCGAAGTAAAGAAGTCCCCGCCAAGAGCAAGGGCCGCGCCCTTTCTTGGGCGCGGCCCTTGCTCTTTCTGTGGAGAAATTTTGTGTTTTCCGTTGATCTCTTTTTGAACGCTGTGGTCGCGGGACTTCTGCTTGGCGGCTTTTACGCCGCCGTAACCTTGGGCATCGCCGTGGCCTTCGGGCTGCTGGACGTGGTGAACATCGCCCATCCGACCTTCGTCATCCTCGGCTCCTATGGGGCCTTTGTGCTGAATTCCGAATTTGGGCTTGACCCGGTCCTGGCGGGATTGCTCTTCACTCCCGTTTTCTATCTCCTTGGGGTTACCGTATACTGCATCTACTACAACAGCTTTGAGAAAAAAGGAGCAGAACCCCTGCGGGGGTTGGTGTTCTTCTTCGGGGTCCTTTTCATTGTCGAAGTCGCCCTGCTCCTTCAATACGGTGTTGACTACCGGCTGGTCGATGCCCCTTACATCGGCAAATCCTTCGATATCGGCGGTGTCGGCTTTGCGCCCCGGCTGTTCGTTCCTTTCCTTGTAGGTGTTTCCCTGACTTCGGCCTTACACTTTTTCCTCTCGAAAACTTTCTACGGAAAAGCCATCATGGGCGTTTCGCAGGACAGCCTTGCGCTTCAGCTCATGGGAGCCGATCCCGTCAAGATTAAATCCATCGCATTCGGTTTGGGAATCGCCACGGCGAGTCTTGCCGGTGCGCTCTTAATCATCATTGGACCTGTCGAACCCTCCATTGGCCGGGAATATATTGGGAGGGTTTTTGCCATTACTGTTTTGGGCGGCCTGGGGAGCATTAGCGGGACACTTCTGGCGGCCCTCATCCTCGGCGTGGCGGAGAGCTTCACCGCCACCTTTTACGGACCCTCCTGGTCACTGGCGGTCTCGTTCGGGATTCTTTTGATCGTTTTGGCCGTTCGGCCTTCCGGTCTCTTCGGGAGATAGGGTTTGAAAAATAAATTTCTCCTGTTGGCGGCGATTGCAATTATCCTGCTGGTTTTTGTCCTGACGAGATACGTCGAGAATCGGTACTATTATTTCGCCACCTATATTGTCCTCCAGTACATTGTCCTGGCGACCGCGTGGAATATCTTGGGCGGTTACACGGGGTATGTGAATTTCGGGACGGCGGCCTTTTTCGCAATGGGGGCCTATACGGCCGTCGTGTTGATTAAGGCGTTCAAGGCGCCTCTGGTCGTGATGATCATTTCGGGGGGATTGGTCTCGGGGCTGTTGGGCTTGGGGATCGGTTATCTCACGCTGCGGCTCAGGGGGGTGTATTTTTCTATCGCAACCTTGGCCCTGGCCGTCGTCTTGCAAACTTTCATGATGAATTGGGATTACGTCGGAGGAGCGACGGGGTTTTATGCCATCCGGCCGAGGAACACTCCCTTTTTCAACAATTACGTAGAATTTCTTTTCGTCGTGATGGCGATCCTCGCCGTCGCGGCGGTGGCCATTGCCTGGTTTATCGAAAATTCCTGGATCGGAAGAGGGCTCGCCGCAATCCGGGACGACGAGGAGGCGGCCGAGTGCATGGGAGTTCCGGTCCTGCGGTTGAAGCTTTTCGCCACCACGGTGAGCGGAGCCATTATGGGCGTGGCCGGGGCCCCCTTCCCGTACTACGTTACCTATGTCGAGCCCTCTTCCGCCTTCGACCTCAACTACGCCGTTAACAGCCTCGCCATGCCCATGATTGGCGGAACGACTACCTGGGTGGGTCCTGTTGTGGGGGCGATCCTGTTGGCAACGGCGCAGCAGGTTGCCACGGTCACGATATCTTCCGAGCTGAACCTGTTGATTGTGGGGGTGGTTCTTGTCGCTTTCGTCATCCTGGCGCCGGAGGGGATCGTCGGCCTCGTTCAGCGGGTCATGAAAAGGATGCGTGTCTCATGACCCAAAAGTTGCTCGAAGTCCAGAATGTGACCAAGCGCTTCGGCGGTTTCCAGGCGCTCACAGAAGTCAGCCTGCACGTGAACCAGGGAGAGCGCTTCGGCCTTATCGGACCCAACGGATCGGGCAAAACCACCCTCATCAACTGCGTCTCGGGCACCCTCCGCAACGACGGCGGATTCATTCGCTTCAAGGGTTCGGAAATCACTTCCTTGCCCGGGTATCTGCGGACCCGGTTGGGAATCGTCAGGAGTTTTCAGATTCCCAAACCGTTCGTGAGCATGACGGTACTGGAAAATGTGTGCATCCCCCTGGAGTACGCGGCGCACCATAACGAACACGGGGTGAACCTCACGGAAGAAGCGGTCGAGATCCTCGAGATCATCGGCCTGGCCGACAAGGCGCGCCTTCTCCCCGGTGGCCTGAACCAAATCGAGATGCGCAAGCTCGAGCTCGCCCGGGCCATGGCCGCGAAACCCGAGTTGCTCATATCGGACGAGGTGATGGCCGGCCTTTCGAGCGCGGAGCTCGACGATGTGCTCGCGATCCTGTTCCGCCTGAACGAACAAGGGATCACCGTCATCATGATCGAGCACATCATGCGGGCGGTAATGCAATTTTCGGAACGGATCGCCGTTCTTGACGCGGGGGAAATAATCGCCGAGGGAGCGCCCCAGGAAATCGTGAACGATCCGAAAGTGGAGAAAACATACCTTGGGGAATAAGATTGTCGTCAAGGACATCGTGGCGGGCTACGGCTCGGTGAAGATTCTCCACGGGGTCTCGGTTGAAGTGAACGATGGTGAGACCGTGGCCTTGCTCGGTACCAATGGAAACGGCAAGAGCACCCTGCTCAAATGCATCATGGGTATTATCAAGCCTTTTTCCGGGGAAATTTATTTTGAGCGCGACGGGGAGCGGATCGACCTTGTGGGAAAACGCCCCGAGGAGATCGTGAATCTGGGGATCGGCATGGTGCCCGAGGGAAGACGCCTTTTCCCGAAGCTCACGGTTGAGGAAAACCTCCACCTCGGGGCCTACCGGATGGAGGCGCGGGAGGAGCTCGGGAAAAACCTCCGCTTTTGTTTTGATGCGTTCCCCGTACTTGAAGAGCGGAAAAGACAGCTCGCCGGCAGCATGAGCGGTGGCGAGCAGCAGATGCTCGCCGTGGCGCGGGCGCTCATGTCGGCACCCAAGGTGCTGCTGGTGGATGAGCCCTCGGTCGGACTCGCCCCCATCCTCGTGAGCCGGGTCATCGCCAAGATCAAAGAGCTCAAGGAGGAGTACAACCTGACCGTCCTCATGGCCGAGCAGAACTTCCACCAGGCCACGAAGATCGCCGACCGGGGGTATATCATTGTCCACGGAAGCATCGAGTTCGAGGGACGGAATACCGAAGAGCTCAAAGAGCACGAACTGGTCAAGAAGTTCTACCTGGGCGCCTGAACCAGTCAAAAGCAGCCCGCACTCCGGGCAGTCGGTCCACTTACCCTTGCGATTCCCAACCTGCTAAGATTCGCTCCGCCGCGCGGGCAAGCGGCGGAAGAAGGGGTGAATTTTTTATGAAACGCGAGAGGGTAGTCGTCGCCATGAGCGGTGGCGTGGACAGTTCGATCGCCGCGGCCCTGCTTGCCGAGCAAGGCTATGAGGCCATCGGCGTGGGGCTCCGCCTGGCCGACCGGCCCGCGGAGGAGTCCTTCCACCGGGGCTGTTGCGCACCCCGGGATTTGGCCGATGCCCGGGCGGTAGCGGACCGCCTCGGAATCCCCTTTTACGTCATCGACGTGCGTGAGGCCTTTCGGGAGGAGGTAATCGGCCGGTTTATTTCCGAATATGCCCGGGGGCGGACACCGAACCCTTGTATCTCGTGCAACCAGACGGTGAAATTCGATCTGCTCGCTTCCAAGGCACGGGCATTGGGAGCGGCCCGCCTCGCAACGGGCCATTACGCCCGGCGCGTAGAGGCATCCGAAGGACGGCTCACCCTGGCCCGCGGCGCGGACCCGGAAAAGGATCAGACATATTTCCTCTTCGGCATGAGCCAGGCGCAGCTCGCCCTCGCCATGTTCCCGCTGGGTGATTTTTGTAAAGATGAAACGCGGGAGATGGCCCGCCGGCTTGGCCTGCCAAACGCCGACAAGCCCGAGAGCCAGGAAATATGCTTCATTCCCGATGGGGATTACCGGTCCTTTCTGCGCGAGACCGCCCCTGATATCCATCGCCCCGGCGAAATTCGCGATTTGACCGGAAGGGTGCTCGGGGAACACGCTGGTGTTCCCGGCTTCACGGTCGGCCAGCGGCGGGGGCTCGATCTTCCCGGAAAGCGCCCCCGGTACGTCGTGCGCTTGGAATCAGAAACGGCAACCGTGGTAGTCGGCGGGAAAGAATCGCTCGCGCGGGATAGCTTCCGCGTGGAGAACATCCGCTGGTCTCTGCCCGCCCCGCCCGAGGGCGCACGCCTCCTCGTCCAGGTTCGCCACCGCCAGCGGCCGCGACCTTGCCGCCTGATTCCTCTGTCACGGCACCTCACCGAGGTGCTGCCGGACGATCCCGAATCCCTCGGCGCCGTCGCCCCGGGACAGGCCGCCGTCTTCTATGAGGGGGCGCTGCTCTACGGAGGAGGCTGGGTGGCGGGCTGACGGGAAAATCTTTTTTTATCGTTTCATATGAATGAAAAAAGGATGTTGATGTGTGATTGGACGGGAAGGGGGAAACTTCGCTTTCGGGTTCCCGATTGAATTTTCTCTCCTAGCCCGGCGGCCAGCCGAGCTGGCGCCCGCCCAACAAATGAAAGTGAAGGTGGAAGACGCTCTGCCCCGCATCCTCGTTGCAGTTGGCGACGACCCGGAAGCCTTTTTCCGCGATTTTTTCTTTGCGCGCGATGTGGTTGGCCGCAAGGTAGATGGCGCCCACCAAATCCCGGTGCTCTTCGCCGAGCTCGAGCAGGGTCTCGATGTGTTTTTTCGGAACGATGAGGACGTGCGTCGGCGCCTTGGGGTTTACGTCCCGAAAAGCGTACAGGATGTCGTCCTCGTAGACTTTCTCGGAAGGCACTTCGCCGTCTATGATCTTGCAAAAGAGGCAGTCTTGCATTTCCGGCCCTGACTGGTTGAACCCGATGAATGAAGAGCGAAACGAATTCTAGCCTCTGCGGGTTGTATCTACAAGGAACTTTTCCAGACGCAAGGAAGGGCGGACTTTTTCGACCGAAAACCGAGGGGTCATACCGAAGAACCAACGAGTCCCGGAATTCCGCGCGGCGATAGACACCGCCCGTCGAATCGGATGCCTCTCTTCTCTTTTCTGCGTTTCGGAAGCTTGTCCTGTTTTTGCAATCCCGGGTTGGGGGCAGGGGGGGGGGTGCCCGTTCAAGTTTTGCATTCCCCTCTGGGAGCGGGATGCGCTCATCGAACGCATTTCGGTGATGGTGCCGTGATCCCGCCCGCAGAACGGTGGGACCTTGCTTTCGATGCGGCATCGGCTGGAGCGCGCCGTTTGCCAGCCGAGCGGCGGAATGTGGCAGTCGAATCATAAAAACCGGTTTTTGGTGAAAGTTTTTTACGCGATTTTCCATCTTCTCTTTTTGCCTCCGTACCGGCCGGTTTTTTTGGGGTCCGCATCGGCTTTCAATCCCTCTCGGGAGTTTCTTTCGGAGCTAGTTGAATCTTTTGGCATTCCTCTTATCCAAAAAGAAGAATTGACAATCATCAGAGAATATATAAATATATATATTTGTAGTATATATATTTATATTGGGCTGCATGAACATATGACACCGTATGCCGGCGGATTGGAGGGAAGATCAGATGGAGCAAACGACGACGAACCTGTACGAAGCCATTGGCGGAGATGCGGCTGTGAACGCCGCGGTGGATCTGTTCTACCGGAAGGTCCTCATGGATGTGCGGATCAGCCATTTTTTCGACAGTGCCGACATGGATGATCAGCGCGCAAAGCAGAAGGCTTTCCTCACTATGGTTTTCGGCGGACCCAACGACTACACGGGCAAGGATATGCGCACCGCTCACGCCCCGCTGGTGGAGCGGGGACTCGATGAAAACCACTTCAACATGGTCGCCGAACATCTCCAGGCCACGCTCAAAGAATTGGGCGTGCCCGCCGACCTCGCCGGAAAAGTGATGAAAATCGCCGCCGGCACCATAGATGACGTCTTGAACCGCTAGCCTTCTCGAAACCGAAACGGAAGCATGGTTGAAATTCGCTACGACGGCGCTGTGTACGATTGTGCGCCTTCCGAGACGGTCCTTGAGGCCCTTCTGCGGCAGGGGGCGGAGGTTCCTTTTTCGTGCCGCAAAGGGGTGTGTCTCACCTGCATGCTGAGGGCGGTGGACGGCCGCCTCCCGGCCGATGCGCAGGAAGGCTTGAAGGACACCCTTCGCCTGCAAGCCTATTTTCTGTCTTGTGTCTGCAAGCCGGGAGGGGACCTGGAAATTGCGCCCCCCGAGGATGCGGCGCTATTTGGCCGCGCCACGGTGGTGGCGGTGGAACGATGCGCCTCATCGATCTGCCGTGCCTTCCTCGAGCCGGCGACACCGCTTTTTTATCATGCCGGACAGTTCATCAACTTGCGGCGCAGCGACGGCCTGATGCGAAGCTACTCTCTGGCGAGCGTTCCGCAGCTGGACAGCCGGCTCGAATTGCACGTGAAGCGTTTGCACGGCGGACGGATGAGTTCATGGATTTTTGAACGTCTCGAACCCGGCGAGCGTGTTGATTTCCAGGGTCCGAACGGGAACTGTTTCTACGTCCCGCGCCAGCCCGGCCAACCCTTGCTTCTCATCGGAAATGGGTCGGGGCTCGCTCCGCTCATCGGCATCGCGCGCGACGCCCTCCATGACGGGCACAAAGGCCCGATTCGGCTCTACCACGGCAGCAGCCGCCCCGGGGGGCTTTATCTGGGTGATACGTTGAGGGAGATGGCGGCGCGGCACTCCAACTTTACTTATTTCCCCTGCGTGTCAGGGGAGAGGGTCCCGTCCGCCTGCCGCGCGGGCCGCGCGGAGGAGACAGCCTTCGCGGACCATCCGGACCTCACCGGTTGGCGGATTTTCCTCTGCGGCTATCCGCCGATGGTGCACGCCGCCCGGAAGACGGCCTTTCTTTCCGGGGCGAGCCTTGATGACATTTACGCTGACGCATTCGAACTCCAGGACCTCCGGGGCGTCCCGCGCGATTGAAGGGGGTATTCTTGTCCCGGGGAGAGGGAATTTTCCCGGTTGGGAAAAGTGCATATGCTCGAGGTCATTTGCAGAATCGGACCCGGCGGCGGGCGGCGGCCCGCTAGCCGAAGAATAGATCGGCCACATCGTAGAAATCGTCGCGCAGCCCATTGATCTTGCCGCTCACTTCGCTCAGCGGAACGGGGACGATATCCAGGCCTCTCAAGGCGACCATGATTCCCCAAACGTCCTCATGGGCAAACGCGGCCGCACGAACCCCCAATCGGGTGGCCAGAACGCGGTCAAAAGGAACGGGCGGGCCTCCGCGCTGAATGTGCCCCAAGATGACGGCCCGGGTCTCGATCCCGGTTCGCTCGAGGATCTCCTGGGCCAAGTAATCGCCGATTCCTCCGAGGTAAACATGCCCGAATTCGTCCGCCTGCTTTCCCCGGGTGATAAAATCCTTCATCCCCTTCGGCTTGGCCCCCTCGGCGACGACGACGTTCGCGTACTGGCGGCCCCGCGCGAATCGTTTTTTGAGGACGGTCGCCACCTCGTCGAGGTCAAAGGGTTTTTCCGGAACCAAAATCAGATCGGCGCCGCCCGCGATTCCCGCGTAGGTGGCGAGCCAGCCCGAATGACGGCCCATCACCTCGAGCACGATAATGCGGTCGTGGGCTTCCGCGGTGGTTCGAAGCCGGTCGATCGCCTCTGTGATGACTCCAACCGCGGTGTGAAATCCGAATGAATAGTCGGTCAATCCGATATCATTGTCGATGGTTTTCGGGACGCTGATGACTTTCAGGCCATCGCGCATGAGGGCCTCGGAGACGCCGAGCGTGTCATCCCCGCCCACCGCGATCAGACCGTCCAACCCTGCGGCCTTCCAATTCTCTTTCAGCTTGGCCAGCAGGGCGGCATCCTTGAGGGGGTTTGTCCGGGAACTGCCGAGAATTGTTCCGCCCTTGTCCTGGATCCCCGCAGTCATTCCGGGGGTCAGCGTCACGAAATCCCCTTCGAGGAGTCCGCGCCATCCCCTCCGGATGCCGATGGTCTGCGCGCCCACGCGCTGATTTGCCACCGAGACAGCGCGAATCACGCAATTCAACCCGGGACAGTCTCCCCCGCCCGTTAAAATTCCCACTTTCATCGCTGGATTCCTTCCCCCTTGCGAACGGATTCGCCGCCGGCCCGGTCAGGTTCACACAGAAACCGAATCGGCTACAACACCGCCCCTAGCGGAGAGCCTCCGAGGGAAGGAGATGATGAAGGGTTATCCAGAGGCTGAGGCGTACGGCGAGGCGTTCGAGAAGGTGGGTGTCCATCTTTTCGCTGTAACGCTCGGAGTTGCTGGATCCGAGGAGGAGATATCCGAGGATTTTTTCTTCCTCCCGGAGGGGAACGACCGCCGTGGAGCGAAGGCCGGCGCGGCACTCCTCGGGGAAGAGGACGTCCGCCCCCTCGGCGAGATTTCCGGTGAGGCGCGCACCGCCCGCGTCCGCGGGTATGTTTTCCTCCGTCTCGCGGATGCGCCATGAGCCGGCCTGCGCCGCCAGCCGCCGGTTTTCGTTTCCGTTGGAAGCCAAAAGCAGGCTCGCGTGGTCGAGGCCGAAACGCCGCTCGAGTTCCTCGCAGGCCCGGGAAAATGTTTCCGCAGAAGGAAGGTGTTGGAAGAGAATCTTTTCAACGGCGAGAAAATCCGCCTCGATCTTTTCGTTTTCCCGGACCGTGGAAATAGCCAGATCGAGGAGGCGGAGCAATTCCTCCCGCTCTTTTTTCAGATGGCGGAATACGCGGTCCCTCAGATTGAGAACGTTTTTCGGGGTGCCTGATTCATCCATCAAGCCGCTGTTTTCGAGAAGGTCCGGGCGGTCGATAAATATGCCCGGATTGTTCTCCAGAAAATGAACCGCCTCCTCGGCCGTGACTTGCGGCCGGACTTCCGATGCGGTGGTGCCTTCACGGGTTTTTTTCATATTATTCAAGCGCAGGGGCGAACCGGGAACAATTCAAATTTTTCTGCGGGCGGGAAAACGGGTGTATTCTATCAAAAACCGGCGCATTGACAAACCGTCTTGTTTGAACAAAAGCATGTCCATCCCGGTTTCGTTTCGGAAAAATGTCCTGCGGGCGGGACGCGCGAAATATCTTTTGCCTTACTAGAAGGAATCGGCGGTATGACGGAGCTGTTTCTTCCCGGACGGGTAACGGTTGGCGTGGTGGGGATCGGCAAGATGGGAACCCCCATGTCGCGGAATCTTCTGAAGGGAGATTATGCCGTCGTTGGTTACGATATCCGGCCGGAGGCGTTGGAGAAGGTGAGAGGGGATGGAGTCCTTCCGGCGGGGAGCCTCTCTGGGGTGGCTGAGAAAGCGGATGTGGTGATTACGATACTGCCGGATAGCGACTCCGTGGAGGAGGCCGTTCTCGGAGAAAACGGTCTCGCGGGGCACATGGCTCCGGGAAGAGTCCTCATCGACATGAGTTCTTCCTACCCGGCGCGGACGAAGGTTTTGGGGGGAAAAATGGCGGCGCAGGGCATCCGCATGCTTGGCGCGCCTGTCTCGGGAGGGGTGGCGGGCGCGGAGGCGGGTACGCTGGCCATCATGGTTGGGGGGCCGAAGGAGCTCGCCGAAGCGGCAACCCCCCTGCTTGAACGGCTGGGGAAAAATATTTTTCACATAGACGAATCGATCGAGTCCGGACATAAGATGAAGTGCATCAACAATTATCTTTCGGCTGCAAATCTCCTCAGCTCACTCGAGGCCGTTGTCCTTGCGGTGAAGGCGGGTCTCGATCCCGAAAAGGCGCTCGATGTATTCAACGCGGGAACAGGGATGAACTCGGCGACAAGTGTGAAATGGCCCCGATTCCTGTTGCCCCGCACCTTCGATTCGGGTTTTTCGGTGGGCTTGATGTTCAAGGATGTTTCTACCGCTTCCGATATGGCCGGGGACCTGGAGGCCGACCTGCCCTTGCTCGACCATGTACGCATGATGTTCAAGGAGGGAGTCGAGAGGTTCGGGAATGAGGAGGATCAAACCATCCTCCTGAAAATGATAGAAGAAAGAGCGGGGCAGATTGCAGGGGAGCCGCCGGAAGAAAATCTTTGAAAGAATATCGGCATTTTAGATAATCTAATTTGCAATAATTTGAAGATCGTTTGAATAATAACGAGATGGTTTTCTTGTCCCAGCAAAGCGCTGGGGACTCAGAAATTTGTGGCGATAGGGCGCAAGCGTCATTTCTGCCTTTAGGATGAAAGATGGAATTTCTTCGAAACCAAAGGCGTTCCCGGAGAAATTTCCTGGTTTGGACAATTATTTTCCTGCCTTTTTTCCTCTCCGGCTGCAGCTGGTTCGAAAAAAATGTGGGGGAAAAGGTAAAGAATCTTAATAAAGGACGGCTGACCGTCACCTCGAATCCCCCCGGCGCCGACGTTTACGTCAACGATGTTTTCCAGGGCAAGTCCCCGGTCACCCTGAATTATACCTACAAAATTCTGGATTTGACGCGCGGGCTTCAGGTTACAGTGCAAAAAGAGGGCTATGTCCCAATGCGGAGGGTAATATCCGTACAGGATACAAAAATTACCTTCCGAATGATTCGCCGGCGCTAATCCCTCCCAGAGCCCTGGTCCGATTGACATTCATTTCCAGGATTGATAGAAAAACGGCCTTTATTGCGGTCTTTTGTGGGTGAAAAGGCAGCAAAACACATGGTGTTTCAACCATTCCGCTTCGCAGGGCGGATCAATCGGCCCTTGGGAAAGAACCAGCGGGAGAGCGGCTTTTTCTGCAAGGGTTATAATGTTTTGTGACAGCGGAAGATCGCAAGGAGTGATTCAGTGTACGCGGTTGTGAACACAGGAGGGAAACAGGTTCGTCTCCAGGCGGGCGATCTCGTCCGGTTGGAGTATCTTCCCGGCGATGTGGGCGACTCCGTGGAGTTGAGCGATATCCGCCTCCTGGTGGACGGCGAAACCGTCATCGCGGATTCTGAGTCCCTCAGCGGAGCGCGGGTGAAGGGCCTTATCCGCGATCAGGGCCGGGGGAAGAAGATTGTGGCATTCCGATTTAAAAGGCGGAAAAAAGTTCGTCGAAAACGCGGTCACCGTCAGGCGTACACGCAAGTTGAAGTGACGGAAATTCTCGCTTGAGAAAGGAATGAATCATGGCCCACAAAAAGGCGGGCGGCAGTTCCAGCAACGGCCGGGACAGCGCAGGCCGCCGTCTCGGCGTGAAGCGATTCGGCGGTGAGATGGTCACGGCGGGGTCCATCCTCGTCCGGCAGCGCGGGACAGTTTTTCACCCAGGAATCAATGTGGGCCTGGGGAACGATCACACCTTGTATGCCAAGGCCAACGGCAAGCTGAAATTTGAAAGAAAAGCGCGCGGCCGCCGCCATGTCAGCGTAATTCCTGACGAGTAGGATCCTTTCCGTCCGCTTTCACCTGCCATGTTTGTCGATACCGCGAGGGTGACCGTTTCTGCCGGAAGGGGGGGCAACGGTTGCCTGAGTTTTCGCCGCGAAAAGTTCATCCCCCGCGGCGGGCCCGACGGCGGCGACGGTGGCCGCGGTGGGCATATCGTTTTCCAGGCCACAAATTCGCTGAACACCCTTCTTCCATTCCGGTATCGTCCCATTCTGAGCGCCAAAAACGGGCAGCACGGCATGGGTAAGCAAAAACACGGTGCCGACGGGGAGGATATAATCGTTCCTGTTCCGATAGGCGTTCTTGTCCGGGACGCCGCAACGGGAGCTCTCCTCGCGGACATCGCGGCCGAAGGGATGGAGATGACTGTGGCGCATGGCGGGCGCGGAGGAATCGGAAACGCGCGTTTCAAAAGTTCCACTAACCAGGCCCCTCGGCGAACCACGCCGGGCAAGGAAGGAGAAAAGCTCATATTGGAATTGGAGTTGAAGCTTCTCGCCGATGTGGCCCTTATCGGGATGCCGAACGCGGGAAAATCGACTCTGATTTCGAAAATCTCCTCCAGCAAGCCCAAAGTCGCCGATTATCCTTTCACCACCATCGAACCCAATTTAGGGATGGTCGATCTCGGGGAATACCGTACCTGTGTGGTCGCTGATATCCCTGGCCTCATCTCCGGCGCCCACCAGGGCAAAGGGCTGGGCGACCGTTTTCTGCGTCACGTGGACAGGTGCTCCTTTTTGCTCCATCTTCTTGATGTTTCCGTGCCGCCCGATCAGGCATTATCCGACTTTGACACTGTCTCGAAAGAGCTTTCGCTTTCTTCCGCATCTCTCGCCCAAAAACCGAGGGTCGTCGTCCTGACTAAACTCGACATTCCGAGTGCGCGAGATAATTTGGCAAATGTGCAAAAAGGGCTTGCGGATCGCGGATTTGCGGCGGTCCCGATTTCCGCTCTGGGGGGCGATGGGATTCCTGCGTTAATTCGGACCATTGTGAATCAATTGGAGGCTTGCCGGCATGGGTCTGGGCTCATGTCAATCTCTCCCCTGCGGGGGGTTGAACGACCTTGAGCGAGTTTCCTGATCGCAAGGACGAGCCTTGCCTCCAAAGCCGCCGCCTTGTCATAAAGGTGGGCAGCTCCGTTCTTACGGCTCCCGCAGAACGCGGGGTGAACCGCCGCATTCTTGGAAATATCTCATCCCAGGTAGCTGCGCTTCGCGCTGCGGGCCGCGACGTTGTACTCGTTTCCTCGGGAGCGATAGCGGCGGGGATCAAGCGGCTGGATTTGAGTCGGGTGCCGCGCGGGATGTCGCAACGCCAGGCCGCCGCCGCGGTTGGCCAGCCCATCTTGATGGAAGCATACGGCCGGGCATTCAAAAGAAGAGGCGTTGAGGTGGGTCAGATTCTCCTCACCCATGCGGACCTCGACGTCCGTCCCCGCTTCCTGAATGCATGCCACACGTTTGAAACATTGCTTGCGCTGGGCGTGCTCCCCATCGTGAATGAAAATGACTCCATTTCCGTTGAAGAAATCCGTTTCGGCGACAATGACACCCTTGCGGCGCAAGTTGCCCAAATGGTGGGCGCGGGTCTGATCATCATTCTCTCTGATGTGGATGGTTTTTATTCGGCGGATCCGAAAAAGTCGCCCGACGCGCAATTGATACCGCGCGTTGACGGCTTGCCCGATGAGGTCGTGCGCGCTGCGGAGAAAAGCGCCAATCCGCTTGCGCATGGCGGGATGGTTACAAAGTTGAAGGCGGTCCGGGTGCTGAACACAGTGGGGATCGCCGCTTTGGTCGTGCGGGGACGTGCCCCCCGTTCCATCGAGCGCGCCATTGCAGGGGAAGCCTTGGGAACGCTTTTCGTTCCCGACAGCAAACCGCTCACGGGCCGGAAAGGGTGGATTGGGACGACGGCTACTCCGAAGGGCTGGATCCGGGTGGACGAGGGGGCCGTTACCGCGCTGGCGAAAAAAGGCAAAAGCCTTTTGCCCAGCGGCGTTTTGGACGTAAACGGAAAATTTAAATTTGGGGACCTGGTGGAGCTGCGCGGTCCGCGTGGCGCGGTGTTGGGCCGGGGGCTGGTCAACTACAGCGCCAAAGAGATTCAGGGCATTGCCGGAAAACATACGCGGGAAATCGTTTCCATTCTCGGTCACAAGGATTACGATGAAATTGTTCACCGGAACAACATGGTGCTTATCGTTTAAAGCGGAATGACACCGCGGTGGAGGCCGATTGCGCGTCGGAATTTTTGGAGGAACTTTTAATCCCATTCACTTCGGGCACCTTCGCTCGGCGGAAGAGGTCGGCGAGGCGATCGCCCTGGATCATGTTCGCTTTATTCCCACTGCTCTTCCTCCCCACAAATCCATGGAAGAGGTGGCACCAGCTCTTGATCGCCTCGAGATGGTACGTCTTGCGGTGGAGGAAAATCCCGCTTTTGTATGCGACCCCATCGAGGTGGAGCGAGGCGGGAAGTCCTACACGGTTGACACCCTCATGGCGCTCTCGGAAGGAAGCTGTAAGGGCGCCAGCCTCTATTTTATTGTGGGTGTTGATGCATTTCTTGAGATTCACGCATGGCGGGAACCCGGCAAGATCCTGCAAATGGCCAACTTCTGCGTAACATTACGAATTGGTCAGGAGCCTAATGATTTGCTCGAGACCGCCCGGAGAGCCTTGACTGGGGTAAAGGCTTCGCTGACCCTCGAGCAAGTTGAACACAATAAGGTTCAAATAATTGAAACTAAAAGGATTATTGATTTCAAATCCATATCGAACTTTGATATCTCAGCGACCGATATACGCCAAAAGGCCGCGGCTGGCGCATCGTTGCAGTATTTATTGCCTCGTTCAGCGGAACTATTTATAATCCGCCGTGGTTTATACGGAGCGGTGGACTCAGGTGCGCGTTTTTCTGGGACCCGAGGAGGGAACTGATCGACACGCTTATCAAACGGATTTCGCTTCTTCGGACCGCCCTGGAGTCGAAAAAGGCTGAAGATATTGTCCTTTTGGACCTTCGTGGCCTTTCTGCCGAAGTGGACGCCTTTCTCATTTGCCACGGAAACAGCCAGAGGCAGGTAAAGGCGATTTCAGAAGGAGTGGAAGAGTCGCTGCAAGCAGTGGGAGAAAACCCCCTGTTTGTTGAGGGAATGAACGAGGGCAAGTGGGTCCTCATTGATACTGGCGATGTAATCGTCCACGTTTTTCAGGAACAAATTCGCCAGTATTACCGGTTAGAAAATCTATGGTCGCACGCCCCTTTTTTTGAAGGCGAAAAATTGAAGGCGAGGGGGCGATTTTAACTTTTCATTAATCTTGTGAGGGACGTTCGTGAAACACTTGAATAAAAAGCAAATGGAAGTTTTGCGAAATCGGCTTATGGAAGTTCGTATAGAAATTTTGGGCGATGTCGAAGTAAGCAAACGACAGAGCAAGGAAATTGGCGACGACGGAACGCAGGATATTGCTGATATGGCGGCCGACTCCTATACGCGGCAAGTGATCATGGAACTCGGAGAGCGGGAACGGGAGCGCTTGCGGGAGGTCGACGCGGCTTTCGAGCGAATGGATAATGGCGAGTACGGGGTCTGCGAAGAGACAGACGAGCCCATTCCCTTCTCGCGCTTAGAGGCCATTCCCTACGCCCGATACACGGTCGTGGCGCAAAATGAGATTGAGCGGAGAAATCATAATTAAAAGTTGCCGATATTAGGAGCCAATATGACCATTCGCCTCCTCTTATCGATTGCCGCACCTCTCGCCGTTGCTGTTTACCTCCTGCTTTTCAACCCGGGTTCTGTAACCTTCCGGCTATCCGCGTCCTGGGCCGAAGAGTTGCCAATCGTTGTTCTGGTACTTGCCTCGGCCACTGTGGGGGCCTTCGCCGCCGTGGTCCTCGGATGGTGGCATTCAGGTTTCCTCGTATGGCGCCACAGACGTTTTCGCCGAATGGAGGGGCGCAAAGCGCGGGCGCGGGAGTGCGCTTTGCAGGCTGTACGGATACGGGCACAGGGGAATTTGGGGAAGGCGCGCCGTCTGGCCCGCCGAGCCGTTCGAATGGATCCGGAACTTTCCTCCGCGGCCTTGCTGGCCGGGGATCTGGCCGCCGAGGCGGGTGATTACAGCGATGCGATAGAGCGCCACCGGAGCGCATGGAATCTTTCACCTCACTCGCCGGAGGTGGCCGTTCGCCTTTCTTCAGATTTGCTGTCCGCAGGCCGGATAGATGAAGCCGAGAAATTGCTTCTCCGCGCCTCGGAGTTGGAGGGAGGGCATCCGGTTATCCTGCGCCGTCTGCGGGACCTCTACGCGGATTCGCGGAGGTGGGAAGAGGCCCGGATGATGGCGGAGAAACTTTCTCGCCTGAATGCGACGCCTTCCGAGAGAAAAGAAGACAAGCGGAAGGAAAATCGCCTTCTCCTCGTTGCGGCAGAAGCGAAGCTCGCCGACTCGGACGGGAAGGGAGCGGCCGCAATGTTTGAGGACGCGGCCCGCCGCCTTCCCGGTGAAGAGGGTCCCCGGCTTCGACTCGGAGATGCTTATTTGGCGGAAAATCGCGGGAAACGCGCTGTCAAAACGTGGGAAGCCGGCTACCGCGATCTGGGAAAGCACGATTTCCTTCGGAGGCTGGTTTTTTATTACAAACAACATGGAAAGGGGAATCTTCAGGCTGCCACTGCTATCGTATCAGTTGGCCGGGCGAGGCCCTCGGATCCGGTACCCGCTGTAATGGCAGCCGCCCTCTATTTTGAGGAAGGCCAGGCAGAGGAGGCGATCCAGATTCTCCGCTCTGCTTCAGCCTCCACCGGTTCAATCGGCGATGTGGATGCGGTTTGGTTTGATTTGGTTCGAAATTTGCTTGAAGCAAGAGGAAAGCTCGAGGAAGGCGACCGGCTGGCGGCCGAAAATGATTTTTTGCGGGTGGCGAGGGAGGCGGGGCGGAAAGTGTTGGGTGATTCTCCCGAGGGTGTCGTTTTCGCGCCATTGAACGGTTCTGCCGGTTCAGAGAACAGATTGAATGGGTAAATATCGGAATTCCACTGGCATGCACCGGGGAAGGGAGAGCTTCCGGCTCAATCAGGCACAAATTTCTTTTCTGGCTGAAAAAATGGTGGGAAAAATGACATGAATCCTTTTGCGCAACGTTTTTTCATCATCTTTTTTTTCAGTTCCGCCATTCTGCAGGGAGGATGGATATTCCCCTCCTCTTCCGCTGCGCAGAAGTGTCCTCCCGGCAGTACGGCGGTCGAAGACATCGCCACCGAGAGAGTGACTTGCGAGGGGGCGGACAGGCTCGACACCCGAGCACGGCCCCGGCGGAGCCCGGGGGTGCCGGGAAAGCCCGGCGTGCCAGGAATCCCCGCAACGCCCGCCTCGCCCGGCAAGGCGCTGTCTGTTGCGCCCCCCGCGGATTGCGGCCTTGCGCGTTGGGGTTGTGAGCAGGCCTGCCAGCAAACATACCTGGCATCCGCCACGGGATCTTCCGCCGGAGCATCCCAACGTGCCAAGGTGCAGCTGGGCGCCTGCCTGAGAGTTTGCAAAAAAGAGTTTCCCTGCGAACCCAAAGCGCCGGAGGTTTCATCCGAGCGGGAAAAGAAATGAGAGGGATTCTGCTTGACTTTGGGGTCGGCCATGCTTAGGGTTCATTCGTTAGCGCTCTCCGTAATTGATGCCGCCTGACCGCAATTCACTTGGAGTTTCCGTGAGCAAGCCCATCGCGCTCGCGTCTGATCATGCGGGTTTTCGCCTCAAGGAAGTAATAAAGGAAGCCCTTGACGATGCCGATCTTCCCTACAAGGATTTCGGAACCTACAACGAGGAATCGTGTGATTTTCCAGATTTTGGCTCCCTTGCCGCCCGTGCGGTGAGCGAAGGAGATTCGGAAAGGGGAATCATCATTTGCGGGTCGGCGGCGGGGATGACGATCGTAGCGAACAAATTCGCGGGGGTGCGTGCCGTTGCCTGCAACGACGAGTGGATTACCCGGAAGAGCCGCGAGCACAATGATGCAAACGTCCTTGCGCTGGGCGGGAGGGTGATCGATCATGAAGAGGCCAAAAAGCTCGCCCACATTTGGCTAAACACCCCATTCGAGGGCGGGCGGCACGCCCGCCGGGTCGCCAAAATCGCTGAGTTGGAGCGGACGCCCGAAACGACTTCCTGAACCTTCCGCCCTGGTCGGTTCTGCATGAAATGTCTCGCCTGCGGTCATATCGACACCCGGGTAATCGATAGCCGAACCACGAAGGAGGCGAATTCCATACGCCGTCGGCGGGAGTGCGAGTCCTGCGGCCATCGGTTCACCACGTATGAGCGTCCCGAGGTGTCATGGCCGCTGGTCGTCAAAAAAGACGGCCGCCGGGGGAACTACGACCGGGAGAAGATCCGCGCCGGGATTCAGCGGGCGCTGGAAAAGCGTCCCGTGCCGGCGGACGACCAAGAAGCGCTCGTCGATCGGATAGAGCGACTTATCCTCGATGCGGGGGAGAAAGAGATTTCGACCAAGACCATCGGGGAAATGGTGATGGAGGAACTTCGGGATATCGACGCAGTCGCTTATGTCCGCTTCGCTTCGGTGTACCGCTCCTTCGAGGCGCTTGACGATTTTCGTGAAGAAATTCAAAAGCTCGGCGAAAAGGACAAGAAGGACTGAAATCCCTGCCACCCCGAGAAATTCTCCCATGAAATGAGGTCTTCGGGTCTGTTCCTGCAGGGAGGGGCCAAGCTTTTCGGTAAATGGATTTTTGGGCTACCCTGTTCCCCGTACCTTCTTTTGTTCTGTTCCGAGCACCTTACTTTAAGGGGGTGCCTTCGGGCACACTCCGCATTTTTCTCTTCGAATTTGTTCGGCTACGAAGGAGAGGATATGACCACCATCGTCGAAATCGTGGGGAGGGAAATCCTCGACTCTCGGGGAAATCCGACTGTCGAGGTGGATGTCATCCTTGGTGGAGGAGGCTTCGGGCGGGCGGCGGTTCCCAGTGGGGCGAGCACGGGAAAGCGCGAGGCGGTGGAGCTCCGGGACGGGCGGAAGGCCTACTACCTCGGGAAAGGGGTCACCAAGGCGGTCGAAAACGTCAACAAGAGAATCGCGCCCGCAATAATCGGCGCCGACGCGGCGGACCAACGTTCCCTCGACGCCCGATTGATTGAGCTCGATGGCACCCGGAACAAAAGCCGCCTGGGGGCGAACGCCGTACTGGGCGTTTCCATCGCGGCCGCAAAAGCGGCGGCGGACGCACACGACCTCCCGCTCTACCGCTATCTGGGCGGAGTGGGGGCGTGCACCCTTCCCGTGCCGATGATGAATATTCTCAATGGCGGCGCACATTCGGATAACAGCGTTGACCTTCAAGAGTTCATGGTGATGCCCGTGGGTGCCGAATCTTTCCGCGATGCGCTTCGCATGGGGGCGGAGGTGTTCCACCATCTGAAGGCGGTTTTGAAGAAAAAGGGATACAGCACCGCGGTCGGAGACGAGGGGGGGTTCGCGCCGAATCTCCGGAGCAACGAGGAGGCCATCGAGATCATACTGGAGGCCATCGTCAAGGCGGGCTACCAGCCCGGCACGGACGCCATGCTCGCCCTTGATCCGGCTTCCAGCGAATTGTTCGAAAAGGGAAGGTACGTCTTCCGGTGGTCGGACGGGAGCAAAAAGACTTCGGACCAAATGGTGAAGTTCTTCGAGGAATGGGTCCGGAAATACCCTGTCATTTCCATTGAGGACGGCTGCGCCGAAGACGACTGGCGCGGTTGGGCCGCCCTGACAGAAACCCTGGGCAGAAAAGTGCAGCTCGTGGGAGATGATCTTTTTGTGACGAATACAGACATTCTCGCCAAGGGAATCCGCGAAGGGGTGGGAAATAGCATTCTGATCAAGGTGAACCAGATCGGAACTTTAACCGAAACGCTGGACGCCATCCAGATGGCGGCGCAGGCACGCTACACCTCGATTATCTCCCATCGCTCGGGCGAGACGGAGGACACCACGATCGCCGACCTCGCGGTGGCGATGAACACGGGCCAGATCAAGACGGGCTCCGCAAGCCGTACCGACAGGCTGGCGAAGTACAATCAGTTGCTCCGAATTGCGGAAGAGCTGGGCGATGCGGCCCGCTTCCCGGGGTGGGAGGCCTTTTTCAATCTGGGCTTGGCCGGCGGGAAGAAGAAGCCCGCCGCCTCCCGCAAAAAGGAAAAATAAAAAAACAGCCGCCGGCCCCGGGGGGGAAGCCGGCGGCGGCGGCGATGACAGCTCGATCAGTGCTTCCGTGCACCAATATCCACGAGACTGCCGACGAGACCTCTGTGTTATGCGGCTGTGTTACGCGGCGGCCCGGGTCGGCTCAGGCAAGAGCTCGACGGGCTCACCCTTCAGGAAGCCTTGCAGGATGACTCCCCTTACCGTTTCCTTGTAACAATCCGGGCAGTAGCCATGGCTTATGGGAAACGAGGCTCCGTCGGTGGCCAGGATATCGGTCACGAGTTCGGGCTCTCCGATATGAAGCCACCCGCCACCTTTTATGTGAAACTTCAGACAATTGCAGCATTGCTTGACCATTTCAAAACCTCCAAACCAATGCCTTCAGTGGCGGGAACAGCTTGCCGGGCTTCCTTGCCCATTATTTTTATCGGCTCCGGGGGGAGGAGGTTTAACGCTTTGTTTCCTTTATTTTCCAATCGGCCCGGAATCGCTTAAGTCCGCCGCTCCGGTGCCGATAAGGGATTTTCTCCCAGCCGAAACAATATGCAGGGGATGGCTTACCCGCCGAGGACCCCCACCCCGGCCAGCTCGATGAGGAATTCCGGGTCCACAAGCTCGCACTTGACGCAGTAGCGGGCGGGCCGGGTCCCGCCGAAATGTTTTTCGTACACCTTGTTCATCGCATCGTAGTTCGCAAAGTCCGTCAAAAAGATATGGACCATGGTGACATCCTCCAGGCCGCCCCCCGCGGCCTCGAGGACGAGCCGCATGTTCTGAATCGCCCGCTCCGTCTGAATGGCGATATCGCCCGCGCCCACGACATTTCCCTCCGAATCCACAGCGCACCGCCCGGAGACGAACACCATGCGGCCGGCCCTCATGCCGGGGGAGTAGGCGGCGTAGGGCGTAGAGGCGCCCTTTGGAAAAATTTGGTCACCTGGCATCTGGCGTTCCTCCACGGTTTGATAGGTGCCGGGCGAAGCGGCTGGAGCGCGCACCTTCCCTCAAAACGGCCGGCAGAGCACATTCAACAGGGCCTCCGCCTTGTCCCTGTTCCCCTCTATCCGAAGATCCCCCGACGCCTCTTTTCCTTTGGGATCGGCCCGCCCCGTCGTCAGGAGCAGAATATCGCTCGCCGTGGCGAAAAAACGGGCGTCGAATTCCTCTCTGTCCGGTGAACACGGCTCGGCCCGCCCGCCCCGGGCCTTGAGCGCCCAGGCCCGGCCGGGAGACGAGGTTTTAAAGCGGAAGGCACCGTCCAAGCTGGGGTCGGGTGCGTGGTTGAAAAAGAAGGGGAGCCGAAAGTCGAGAATGTCCACCGCGATACCCAGTGCATCGGGATGCAGGCTGCCATTCGGTTCAAATCGGATGTCCCACTCGTGGAGGAGGAGTTCGTAAAGCCGCTGGCCGGGGAAGGAGTGGATCGGGCACGGGCGCATCCAGTGCCAGGCGTTTTTTTCGAGATCCTCGGGCCGGATCCCCTCGAAGATTTTTTGGAGGCGGTTCACCGCCTCCTCGAAACGGTCCACCCGCTCCGCTCCCGGAAGTGCGGCCAGTTCTCTTCCCGCACGGTCCCGGTACGCCCAGAAACTCTCCAGATCCGATGCGCCGAACGGCATGTCCAGCCGGCCCGCACATCCCGCCGGAATGACGTGCGCGTAGAACCGGGCGCCCAGCGTCATGTGGGCGACCACCTCCGCCGCTGACCACATCGGACAGAAGGTCGGGCGTTCCCAGGCGGGCGCGTCCATCCCCCGGAGGATCGAGAGAAACCGTCGGTTCTCGCGCGCCACCCATGGGATGGCGGCAATGGAAGCTTCGCTTCCTCGCAAGGAGGCGGCCCCCCTTTTCTTGACCCGCCCCGCCGCAGGCTATTTCGACAGGAAGAGATGGACGGCGCCGTGATTGTCCGCGAAAGCGAGATCATCCCCTCCGTCCCCGTCAAAATCGGCGGTTAGAATATTCGAGTTCACGGGAAAGGAAAGTGGAAATGTCCAGCGTACCCTCCAATGCTTGCCGTCAAGAGTGAGGGCGGAAAGGCGATTTCTCCCCGCCTCCTGAAGGATGACCTCGTTCCGCCCCTCCCGGCGCATCACGGCGAATTGCCACATATTCCGCGAACCGATGGCGTGTGTCGTATAGCCCGGCCGCCGGGCGCGCTCGGTGAGGGTTCCGCCCTCATGCTGGAGCGCGAGGAGATAACCCGCCAGGTGGGGCGTTTCGAGGGCAAGGATCGTTTGTCTTCCCCCGCCCGCATCGAATGCGCCGAGAAGGTGGGACCACCGGTGGCCGAGTCCGACGGGCTTGCCGCTGGCCTTCCGGACGAGTCGTTTCTCTTGGAGCGAAAGGGCGATGTGGGCCGCCCCGCCCTCGTTGCCGCTCTGGGTGAGGAGGATTTCCGCACGGCCGTCCCCGTCGAGGTCGGCCGCGGCCGTTCCGATCGCCTCGAAGACCCCGAAGGCGCCCGACAGGTAAGAGGTAACGTAGTGAAGCTTTTCGCCCTCGAGTTTGTAGACGCGGACATCCGTCGGTTCAATTCCGTCCCCCAGCACGGCGTGCCGGTAACGGCGGGAGGGCGCGCCGAGGACGATGAGCTCTTTTCGGCCGTCCCCGTCGAGGTCGGCCGCGTTCAAAATCCCGTCCACGAGCGCCCCGAAGTTCCCCCCGCCGGAGGCCTCGGTGGAAAAAAAATTCGTCTCGGCCCAACGCCCGTCCCGCTCCTGGAACACCATGACCGACCCGTCCGAGCCGACCGCGGCAAGGGCATGGGGGGAGAGGGCGACGGGGCGGGAGAGAGGCGAGAGCGGCCGCCGGGAAGGGACGATTTGAACCTTCCGCGTCAGGGCGTCGGCAATCCGGAGGGTTCCGTCCCTGCCCGGGCTGGCGAAACGCCCTTCCCCCAATGGGGCGGGGGGAATCCGGGCCGAGAAACCCGTTGCAAGGGGCCGGTTGCGCAGTGCGGGAACGTTTCCCGCGCCCGCCGCCGTGCGTTTCACGCGGACAGAGAACAGCCTGCCGGAGGCCGTGAGGGCAAGAAGGGGGTCCGGCCCCGGCCGGCCCTTTAGGAGCCACCGCGCCGGATCCCGGGGCACCGCTTTTCGGATGAAGTGGGTGGGGGGCGGCCCGAGACGGTCCGCGGGCGGAGCGGCCCCGGCGGGCGAGCCGCCGGGAGGCGCCGCCGCCAGAAAAAAGAGGAGGACCGAAAAGAGATTCCGCCGCATCCGCTTCTCCGCGAATTAACCGTAAGGTTTTCCGCACACCCGGTGCTGGGCGAGATCCTCCACCAGCGTGGCGAGGGCGCTGTGGTCGAGTTCGCCCCTTCCGGCCGCGACGAGGGCGGTGAACATTTGTTGCACCTGGCCCGCGAGCGGAAGCGGCACCCCGAGCTCCTCCCCCGCCTCCATCGCAAGGCGCATGTCCTTGCGGTGCAGCCGGATCCGGAAGCCGGCGGGGTACTCGCCGCGAACCAGGTTCGGTCCCCGAAGCTCGAGCACGCGCGACTGGGCGAGCCCCCCCGAGAGCACTTCGATCATCTTCTCCGGGTCCACCCCCGCCTTCGAGCCGACCACGAGGGCCTCACTCATCGCGCCGATGTGGAGGCCCACCATGATCTGGTTCGCGATCTTCACATAGCCTCCCGCTCCGACCTCCTCGCCCACATGGACGATGGTTTTTCCCATTGCCTGCAAGATGGGGAGCGCTTCCTCGAAGTCGGCAGAGGCGCCTCCCGCCATTATCGAAAGGGTGCCCTCGCGCGCGCCGACGTCCCCTCCGCTCACCGGGGCGTCGAGCATCCGCACCTTCTTCTCGGCGAGGGCGGCGGCCACGGCCTTGGAAACGGCGGGGGAAATGGTGCTCATGTCGATGAAGAGGGAACCCTCTTTCGCGCCCTCCCGGACCCCGCCCGGCCCCAGGGCGACCGCCTCGACATCAGGCGAGTCGGGCAGGCAGGAGATGGTGACCTCGGCCTTTGAGGCGGCCTCGGCCGCGCTTTTGCAGACTGTGGCCCCCGCCTTTTCCAGCTCATCGAGCGGCGGACGGCTCAGGCTGTGGACGAACAGCGTGTGGCCCGCCTGGATGAGGTTCAACGCCATTGGCTTTCCCATGATTCCGGTTCCAATGAAAGCGAGTTCGCGGCTCATTCCAGATGTCTCCTGTGGAAAGAAAAAGAATGTTTGCGGTGAAGATCACATCTTACACGGAGTCACCCACGGCAGGAATCGCGATCTTGTCAGTCTGGAGAGGCTTTGGTAGTATCGGATCGGCGAGGTGAACCGCCCTTTTTTTGCCCTTTCGAAGAATCTCTTTTCCCTATGGCGCGCAGAGCGAAAGATCCGGAAAAGCGCATCCAGAGCCTCGAAGCGCGGCTGGAAAAAGATCCTGCCTCCCCCGCTTTTTTCCCTCTCGCGCATCTGCTCCTGGCGAAGGAGCGGGACGCGCGGGCGGAGGGGTTGTTGCGCCAGGGCCTGGAAACCTTTCCCGCCTACGCGGCTGCCCGCGTTCTTCTCGGCAAAATTCTCCATTCCAAGGGTCTTTTCGAGGACGCCGTCATCGTGCTTGAGGCGGCGGTAGGGCTCTCTCCCTGGAATATCGAGGCCCAGCGACTGCTTGCCGACAGCTACCTGAATTCGGGCGACGAGGCCGGAGCCCAGCGGGCGAGGGCCATCGTCGGAATGTTTGATCCGCTCAGCGAGGAAGGGCGGGCAGCGTTCGGGGTGGCGCCCGCGCCGGCTGCCCCGGCTGCAAAAGCGGACCGGGGCAAGGAGGAGACACCCGCCGGGGAGGCCGAGGCGGTCCCGACGCTCTCCCTGGCCGAGCTCTATACCTCGCAGGGCCACCTCGACAAAGCCGCCGGCGTCTACCGGCGCCTGCTTGAGGAGGATCCCGGGAACGATGACCTGGGGGAGAAGCTTAGCGCAGTCGAAGCGCAAATCGGGGAGGGGGCGGCCCCTGCCGCCGCCGAGGGCGGGGAGGGAGCGGCGGTTGAGCTTCCGGAGTTGGACGAGGATTTGGGGGCGGACCTCGAGGAGTTGATGGCCGGGGCGGAGGCGGAAGCCCCCCCCCCGCCCCCCGCGCCTGTGGAGGAAGAGGTGGGCGCTGAGAGCGAAGACCTGGACCTCTCTATGCTGGACCTCGACGCGGAGGGAGAGGAGGCCGGTCTTGACCTTCCGGAGGCGGAAGCGCCCCCCGCACCTGTGGAGGGGGCGGAAGCCCCTGCCGCCGCCGAGGGCGAAGACCTGGACCTCTCCATGCTGGACCTCGACGCGGAGGGGGAGGAACTTGGGCCTGAATCCGCTGTGGCCGGCGCGACCCCTGCCGCCTCCGAGGGCGGGGAGGGAGCGGCGGTTGAGCTTCCGGAGTTGGACGAGGATTTGGGGGCGGACCTCGAGGAGTTGATGGCCGGGGAGGAGGCGGAAGCGCCCCCCGCGCCTGTGGAGAGGGTGGAAGCGCCTGCCGCACCGGCGGAGGAAGCGGCGGGCGCCGAGAGCGAAGACTTGGACCTATCCATGCTGGACCTCGACGCGGAGGAAGAGGAACTTGGGCCTGAATCCGCTGTGGCCGGGGCGGCCGATGCCGCCGCCGAGGGCGGGCTTGATGAAGACATTGGCGCGGGATTCGAGATGTTGACGGATGAAGAGGAGACTCCTCCCGCAGAAGGTGCGGGCCCCGGCGAGGAGCCCCGGGACCCGATCCAGGAGGAATTCCTGTCAGAGGAATTGGAGGAGGTCTCGCCCGGTGAGGGAGCCGGTGAAAGCGTGGAAGTTGTCCAGCCTGAGACGGGAATCGATTCGACCCTCGAGGGCTTGGTCCAGTTGTATGTGGACGAAGGGAATTTCGAGCATGCCCTCGACCTTTGCCGGAAGTCGGCCATTCTGGGAGGCGAATCCCCCACCCTCACGGCTCTGATTCGGGGGCTGGAGCAAAAGCTGGCTGAGGATCGGGCGTCGGTGCCGGGCGCGGCGCCTTCGGATTCCGTGTCTTCCCAGGATGTGGTGGTGCATTTGGAAAAATGGCTCCGGACCCTGCGGAATCGGAAAGCCGAGCCCTCGGCGAACGAAGGATAGGGCGAGGCCGGGTTTCCGGTTTGTCGCTACGCGGGCAGGGGCCCACAGGCGGTCCTGCCACCCACCGCCGCGAAAGCCGGTTAGACAAAATTGGAAATTTCACCCGATACTCTTGGGTCGGCAGGTTCCGCCGCGATCCTGCGGGCGCCCTCCGGTGCGCCTCGCCGCCCCTGTTTGGGGCCTTTCCTTTTGTTAGGGAGTTCCAGGTGATTCGGGAAAAAGAGACCGCCACCGCAGCGGACGGACCGCTTCAACGGCCGCTCGGCGAGATGCCGATTGAAGAGCTCTGCGTCAACACCATCCGGACGCTCGCCATGGACGCTGTGCAGAAGGCGAACAGCGGCCATCCCGGGACGCCGATGGCAATGGCGCCGCTCGCCTACGTTCTTTGGAAGAATCTGATGCGGTACAACCCGCGGGATGCCGGGTGGTTCAACCGGGATCGCTTTGTGCTCTCCATGGGCCACGCCTCCATGCTCCTTTACGCCATTCTCCATCTTACCGGTTACGACCTTCCCCTCGAGGAGATCGTCAAATTCCGCCAATGGGACAGCAAAACCCCGGGCCACCCCGAGCACGGCCTCGTCCCCGGCGTGGAGACCACGACAGGGCCGCTCGGCCAGGGTTTGATGAACGCCGTCGGAATAGCCATCGCCGAGGCGCACCTTGGGGCCGTGTACAACCGCGAGGGGTTCGAGATCGTCGATCACCGCGTTTTCGTGCTCTGCAGCGACGGCGACTTGATGGAAGGGGCCTCGCACGAGGCGGCCTCGCTGGCCGGTCATCTCGGCCTCGGAAAGCTCATCTGCATCTACGATGACAACCGGATTACCATCGAGGGAGAAACCGGCCTCGCCCTCTCGGACGACGCGGGGATGCGCTTCGAGGGATACGGCTGGCACGTCCAGAATCTTGATGACAAGGCGAACGACTTGACCCTCTTGGAAAAAGCGCTCCGGCGCGCACAGGAGGAGCAAGCCCGCCCCTCCCTCATCATTCTCCGCTCCCACATCGCCTTCGGCGCCCCGAACAAGCAGGACACGGCGGAGGCGCACGGCGCCCCCCTCGGCGAGGAAGAGGTGCGCCTCACCAAAAGGGCCTACGGCTGGCCGGAGGATCGGGCGTTCTTCGTGCCGGAGCGCGCGCTTTCGCACATGCGCGAAGCCATCGAGCGGGGCCGGGACCTCCAGGCGGAGTGGAACGGCCTCTTCGCCGCCTACAAGAAGGCCCACCCGGAGATGGCGGCGCAGTTCGAGGCGGCCCTGAAAGGGGACCCGCCCCCCGGATGGGACGCGGACCTTCCTGCGTTCGCGCCCGGCGACGGCCCCATCGCTACCCGCGCCGCCTCGGGAAAGGTGCTCAACAGCATTGCGGCCAAAATCCCCTGGCTCATCGGGGGAAGCGCCGACCTCGCCCCTTCCACCAACACCCTTACCAAAGCCTCCGGCGACTTCGCCAAGGGCCGGTATGAAAACCGCAATATGCATTGGGGGGTCCGCGAGCACGCCATGTGCGCCGCCTGCTCGGGAATGGCGCTGCACGGCGGGGTGCGCCCCTACGCCGCCTCCTTCTTCATCTTTACGGACTACGCCCGTCCCGCCATCCGGCTCGCGGCCCTGATGGGGCTTCCGGTAATCTACGTAATGACCCACGATTCCATCGCCCTCGGGGAGGATGGCCCCACCCACCAGCCTGTTGAGCATCTTGCCTCGCTCCGCGCCATGCCGGGGATGTGCGTAATCCGCCCCGCTGACGCCGGAGAGGTTTCCTGGGCCTGGCGCGCGGCCATCGGACGCAGGGAGGGACCGGCCATGCTGGTTCTTACCCGCCAGGGCCTTCCGATCCTGGATCGGGAAAAGCTGGCGGGCGCGGACGGTCTGCTCAAAGGGGCGTATATTCTTTCAAAAGAAAAGGGGGAGAGGCCGGGTGTCATCCTCATAGGCACCGGCTCCGAGGTGCACCTCGCCCTTGCGGCGCAGGAATTGCTCGCCTCCCGGGACATCGACGCCCGGGTGGTGAGCATGCCGAGTTGGGAGTTGTTTCGAGCGCAGAAAGAGTCCTACCGCGAGGAGGTTTTGCCCTCCGGGGTGAAGGCGCGGCTTGCCGTGGAGGCGGCCTCGCCCTTCGGCTGGAGCGAGTGGGTCGGCGGCGCGGGGAAGGTCATCGGGGTCGAGACCTTCGGCGCGAGCGCGCCCTACAAAGAGCTTCTCAAGCAGTACGGATTCACCGCCGAGCGCGTTGCAGAGGCGGCGAAGACTCTATTTGAAGGAAATCCGAGTTAGCCGCAGGCTCCCCCGGCCCGCCGAGCCGGCTCCGCCGCCCCATTTGGGGCGCCGCCCTTTTTCCCGTCCATGTCATCCATGCCGCCAGGATTTCCCCAATCGGCCGGGAATTTTTCCGCGGATGAGTCTTTTTTATGTTATATTTCAATGTGTTAGCTACCATCCCTGAATGCTATTGGGAAAAGGGGAGGGGCCATTCGCTTCATTTATGACTGCGGGTCAAGAAAGATGTTTTATCTTGGCCGCGCGCGCGTGATAGGGGAAGTATTTTGGAAAAATCAGCTTTTGCAGTCTCCTTTCGACACCTCCTGGCCGCCCGGGTGAACCCTCGATTGTGATTCGCCTTGCGGGCATCGCGAAAAGCTACGGGCAGGGGGGCTTCGCGCTCGAGGACATCAGCTTCCACGTCCCCAAGGGGAACTTCGTATTCATCACCGGTCCCAGCGGGGCGGGGAAGACCACTCTCCTCTCCCTCCTTTACGGCGCCGAGGCGGCCGAGAAGGGCCAGGTATTCATCGCGGGGCGAAACATCACGCGCATCCGCCGCCGCGACCTGCCGCACCTCCGGCGGGGAATCGGGGTGGTGTTTCAGGATTTTAAATTGATCTCGCGCCGGACCGTATTTGAGAACATCGAGTTTTGCCAGCGCGCCATCGGGGTTCCCCCCCGCGAAACGAGGAGGCGCGTCTACGCCGTTCTCAAATTGGTGGACCTCGCCGCCAAGCGGGACTTGTATCCGCGTTTCCTTTCGGGAGGCGAGCAGCAGCGCGCAGCGATTGCGCGCGCCCTCGTGAACCGCCCGCCCCTTCTCGTCGCAGATGAGCCCACGGGGAACCTGGATGATTTGATGGCGCGGGAGGTCATGGACCTCTTCCGGACGGTCAACCAGATGGGCACCACAGTGGTGGTCGCGACCCACAACAAGGGGCTCATCGAGTACGGCGGCGGACAGGTGATGCGGCTTGAAAACGGTCAGGTCGTGGAGGGTGGAAGTTGATCCGCTGGTTCCGCTCCTTTCCCTATTTCTTGCGGGAGTCTCTCGCCGGCATGCGGGAGAGCGGCGGGGTTGCGGTCATCGCCGTGGCGACCACCACCATCAGCCTGGTCATCCTCGGCGCGCTTTGGGTGGTGCAGGTCAATCTATCGGTCCTCATCGAGAACTGGCGCGAGCGTTTTCAGCTCACCTTTTTTTTGGAAAAGGAAATTTCCGCCGCGAAAAAGGCGGCCATCCGCAAGGCAGTTCTGGGCGATGACAATGTCGAGCAGGTTGAAGAAGTCACCTCCGGCCAGGCCCTCTCCGAGTTCCGCGGACGCCTCGGGGCGAACGCGGACCTGCTGGACGGGTTCGAGGATTCGCTTCTTCCGTCATCTTTCCGGGTGATTCTCAAGCCGGAGAGGCGGGACATGGCCCATATCGAGACCCTCTTGTCGCAGGTGCGCCTTCTGCCTGGCATCGACCGCGTGCGTGACGACCTGGTGTGGCTTCGAAGGCTTGAGGGCGCGATTGGGCTGGTGCGCCTTTCGGTTCTTACCATCTCGGCCCTTTTGGGCCTGGGCGTGGTTTTCATCGTGGCAAATACCATCCGGCTCACCCTCTTCGCGCGGAGAGACGACATCGCCATCATGCACCTTGTGGGCGCGACCGACTTTTTCATCAAGACGCCTTATTTGATCGAGGGCGTCTTATGCGGTTTCCTTGGGGGGGCGCTGGCCTCCCTCGCGTTGTGGGGAATATTTCACGGCCTCTTTGTCCCGGTGGCGGGCCGGTTCGCGGGAGAAGGGATTCCGTTGGCTTCGGGCGGCTGGAATCTCGGAATGGGGTTGATTTTGACGGGCGGGGCGCTCGGTTACCTGGGCAGCACCTTCTCGGTGAAGCATTTCCTCCGAACGAGGGGCCGGTGATGGGGGAAGCGGGCCTGGGCGGGGGGAACATCCGGCCGGGGCCGAACGCGCCGTTTGCTGCGGCCATCGTTCTCAGAGTAGGATTTTCGCTGGGCATCTGCCTGATTCTCCTGGGGGCGGCCCCGGATTTTTCTTCGGGACGGGAAAAAGACCCGGGAGGCGTCCGGGGAGAGGCGTTTGAGCGGCGCATTCGGCGGGAAGAGTCCCAACTTCAAAGACTTGAGGCGCGGATCGCGCGCGAGCGCGACCGGGAGCGGCAGCGCGCGGGCCGGGCCAAATCCCTGCTCCGGCAATTGGACCGCCTCTCCGCCCGGCTGGCCGCCGAGGACCAGCGGCTTCGCCTGATCAAGCGGCGAATAGCGCCCTTGGAGCGCCGCCTGGAGCAGTTGAATGGGCGTTTGGGCCGCCTCCGGATCGACCAGGGGCGGACCCGGCACAAGATGCGGCGCCGGCTCCAGGCCATGTACATGGACGGCCCGGTCGCCTATGCGCGTCTCGTCATCATGGCCCAGTCGATCCAAGACATTCTCGATCGCTGGTCCTGGCTGACGAATCTGGCCCGTTCCGACCTCCGGCTCATTCGGCATTACCGCGCGCAGGAGGAAACACTCCGGGCGGTCGAGGCGGAAGCCGAAAAGGAGTTTGGCCGCTGGGAGGGTTTTCGGAACAAGAGGGAGAAGACCAAGCGCCGGATCGCCGCCCTTTATGGGCGCCGCTCAAGGCAGTTGGCCCGGCTGGAGAAAAGGAAGGAGAATCGGGCCACGCTGTTGCGGGAGCTTTCGGAGGCCCGCGCGGAACTTCGCGATGCCATCGTCTCTTTGTTTCGGGATCGCGACACGCGGCTGCGGGGCGGAGCGGCCGCCATTGAACGGTTGAAGGGCCTGCTTCCTTGGCCCGTTGAAGGGGGCGCCGTTTCCCCGGCCGGCGGCGATGACGAGGGCCGGGGAATTCGGATTCGGGCCCGGGGCGGCAGCCCCATCCGGGTGGTGACGCGGGGAGAGGTCGTATTTTCGGACTGGATCCGCGGCTATGGCCGCATGCTTATCCTTCGCCACGAAGGGGAGTATTATACGGTTTACGGCGGTGCCGGGGAGGTGCTCGTCGAGAGGGGTGAGGTGCCCCCCGACGGCAGCGTCATCGCCCGCGTGGGAGCGACCTCGGTACTTGGGGAACCGTCGCTTTACTTTGAGATACGAAAGGGGGCCATACCTTTGGATCCGCTGAGGTGGCTCTCTTCCAGGCCATAATGAGACCCGGCAATTTGTTTCGGCTTCCCGGGTCACTGGAAGGAGAGAAAAGAATGTTCAAAAGAGGATTGTCCGGCAGCGCGATGGGGTGGTTTTTGGCGATAGTGGTGTTGGCCGTCAGCCTTGCCGGCAACCCGTTCGATAAAACGTCCGCGCTGGAAAAATCGACCTACGACGAGCTTCGCACTTTCACCGAAGTGCTCTCCCTCGTGGAGGAGAACTACGTAAACAAGATTGAACAGAAAAAACTGGTTCGGGGCGCCATCAAAGGAATGCTTCGAACGCTTGACCCGCACACAAGCTATCTTTCGCCCGAGCTGTACAAGGAAATGCAGGTCGAGACCACGGGCCGCTTCGGCGGGCTCGGAATCGAAATCACGATTCGCGACAGGACGCTCATCGTGGTGACCCCGATTGAGGACACCCCCGCGTTCCGCGCCGGGGTGAAGGCCGGGGACCAGATCCTCGCGGTGGACGGGAAGAGCACAAAGGAAATGTCTATCCAGGAGGCCGTGAAAGTCTTGCGGGGGAAGCCCGGCTCGAAGGTGAAGATCACGGTCGGCCGAAAGGGCGAGAACAAACTTCTTGATTTTACGATTTCACGCGAGGTGATCCGCATCAAGAGCGTCAGGAGCCGGATGCTCCCCGATGGTATCGGCTATGTGCGCATACGGAGTTTTCAAACGACCACCGGGCGGGAAATCCGCAAGGTGCTCAGTAAATTCCAGGAGGAAAAGGTTCAGGGCCTCGTCCTCGATCTGCGGAACAATCCGGGCGGGTTGCTTTCCCAGGCCGTCTCCGTTTCGGACATATTCATCGACGCCGGAAAGCTGATCGTCTATACCCAGGGCCGGATGGACAACCAGGATCGCCGCTACACCTCCACAGGGCAACAGACCCCCGTGAAGTTGCCGCTCGTGGTCTTGGTCAATGCCGGAAGCGCCAGCGCTTCGGAAATCGTGGCCGGCGCGTTTCAGGATCTGGGCCGGGCGGACGTTGTGGGGGAAAAAACCTTCGGCAAGGGCTCGGTCCAAACCATCGTTCCCCTGTCCGACGGCTCGGGCCTTCGCCTGACGACAGCCCTCTACTACACGCCGAAGGGCCGGCTCATCCAGGGCAAGGGAATCGTGCCGGACATCGTTGTGGCGGCCCAGCGGCCTGAGGGGGCAAGGAGCGTCCGGGAAGCGGATCTGCCGCGCCACCTGCCGAGCGAGGAGGAGAAGAAGGGCAAGGTAAAAACGGAGCCTCTCCTGAATCGACCGGGGGCGGCCCGCTCTCCCAGAGCGCCGCAAGATGCCAAGGACGTCCAGCTGGAGCGGGCGGTGGAGCACCTGAAGAAAACCCTCCTGCTGGGCCAGGGCAAGCAAAAGATCGGTGCTTGAACCGCGGCCCCCGCATCGCTTTTGATGACATCCCTGCATCCCGGCGGGGAGGGGCAGGCGCTGAGAATCTGCCGTGCACATTGACGTTTCCGCCCGGGACTCGCACATCGCATGCCATCTATCAAGTTTCCCGACCCGGAGCCGAATGAAGTGCCCGGCGCCAAGGCCGGGCGGCGGATGCTCTTTGGCTTTGGGGCCGGTGCGCTTTTTTTCGCCGTCCTGCTCCTGTCGGTGTGGCCCTCGGAGAAAACCTCTTTGGGGGTCTGGGCGGGTGTGGTTCGGCCCGAGGCGGTGGCCGCGCACTTTGACGAGATCCTTGAACGCTTGTTCGTCGAAAGGATGGGCGGGGTCCGCCGCCGGGAGCTCGCGCCGAAAACCCTTGGGCTTTCACGCTGGAACCAAAGGCGGGAGCGAATTCGCGTTCGGGATTATTCCCGCGAGGCTGTCCTGGCGGCTCTCCGGCGTGAGGCGGAAAAGGCCGGCTTAAGCCTTCGTCTCGAGGCAGGACGGCCCGCAGAGTCAACCTACGGGGCGCAGTCCCGGGATGAAATTGCCGTTTCGGTGGGATTTCCCGGGGCGCGCACCCACATTCTCTCCATCGAGATAGCTCCCGCTCCCTTTTCTTCCCGGAAAGAGGCGCCCTTTTCTCCGGCGGCTCCCGCAAAACGCGAACCGGTCGCGGCCATCCTGATCGATGATTTGGGATATGATTTGGCGGCGGCGCGCGAGCTAATCGAGATCGACCTCCCCCTGGCCTTCGCGATTCTTCCCCACCTCGCACATTCCAGGGAGATCGCGCTGGAGGCGTTATCGCGCGGGCGCGAGGTCCTGCTTCACCTGCCGATGGAGCCGGCCGACCTCGGGGAGAACGACCCGGGCCCGGGCGCCCTCTTTTTAAGACACGGGCCGGATGGGTGGAGAAGGCTGACGCGCAGTGCGATAGACGCCGTGCCCGGAATCACGGGGATAAACAACCACATGGGGTCCCGGCTCACCGAGCGGCCGGACGCGATGGAGGTCATTTTGCGGGAGGCGAAATCGCGAGGCTTATACTACGTGGACAGTATTACATCGGGCCGGTCGGTGGGATTTTCTGTCGGCCGCCGCCTGGGCCTCCGCGTGGGGAAGCGGACAATCTTTCTCGATAATGAGTCAGGAGAAGAGGAGATCGGCTTTCAGGTCAATCGCTTGATCGCGCAGGCCAAGCGGGAGGGGAAGGCGTTGGCCATCGGACACCCCCATGCCGGAACCATCGCTGCGATTCGGAAGGCGTTGCCGCGGCTCCGGGCCTCGGGCGTGAAGATCGTAACGGCCAGGGTCCTTGTGGAAATGCAGACGGCGGAGGCGAATGCGGGAGAAATTACGCCGGCGCCGGCGGGAGGGAAGCAGGTTGTACGTTCTGGGGATTGAATCCAGTTGCGACGAGACAGCGGCTTCGGTCTTGTGCTTTGAGGGCGATGGGCCGGGAGGCGTCTCGGCAGGACGGAAGCCGGGGGATAAGGGACTTTGCCCGCGTGTTTTATCGGATGTCGTTGCCCGTCAGGAGAATATTCATAAAAAGTTCGGGGGGGTGGTTCCTGAGCTTGCCTCCCGCCGCCATGTGGAGATGATTGAGCCGGTTTTCCGCGCCGCCCTGGAAGACGCCTCGTTCTCACTGGATGAGATCGACGCCCTGGCGGTGACCCGTGGGCCGGGTCTCGTTACCGCCCTTCTCGTCGGACTTTCCGCGGCGAAAGGGATAGCCTGGAGCAGGGGCCTTCCGCTCGTGGGGGTCCATCATTTGAACGGACATATCCATTCATTATTTCTTGACCCGAACGGTAGTGCGGCGGGCTCCGGTGCCGTGGGCGGCCCTCCGCCGTTTCCGCATCTCGCTTTTGTCGTTTCCGGCGGCCACACCGATTTCTACCGCGTCGGGGAATTCGGCGAGGCCCGCCACTTGGGGGGGACGCTCGACGATGCCGCGGGAGAGGCATACGACAAAGTCGCCGCGGCGATGGGCCTTGGCTATCCCGGCGGGATGGCGATCGACGCGCTGCACGCCTCGTTTCGGGCGGAGGGGGGCTCGACTGCAGAGGCGGTTTCCTTTCCCCGGCCCCATATCAAGAATCGTCCTTATGATTTAAGCTTTAGCGGCTTGAAAACGGCTGTGTTAAACTATTTGAAGTCAAATGGTTATTATCGCGCAGATCCGGATTTGCCCCCTTGGGCCCGCCCGCAGGATATGCCCCGAGAGGTCATTCAGGCCGTGGCCGCCGGTTTTCAAGAGGCGGTGGTCGAAGTGCTTGTGGAGAAGGCGGGCCGCGTGGCGGACGCGGAAAAATTGGGGGCGGTATCGGTGAGCGGCGGGGTGGCCTCGAACGGCTTTCTCCGTGAGCGCTTGACCGAAATTTCCCGTTCCTCGGGGTGGTCGCTGCATCTTCCCGCCAAGCGTTACTGTACCGATAACGCGGCCATGATTGCTTGCGCCGGCGGCCATGCCCTTTGTCAAAAAGGGCCGGATGTTTTCATGGACTACTTGAATATGGACGCGGACCCGGGCTGGGAGCTCTCCGGGACCGAAGGGAAGGTCTCCCGCGTATTCACTCGACAGAAAATTTGAGGACTTTCGATGCGCCCCGAAGAAGCAGGCCCTCCTGAAGTCGAAGAGGTCCCGGCCGAGGTGCCGCCGGTGCCGGCCCACTACAAGGAATCCTTCGAGATCGGAGGGGTGACCCTCCGCGGGCGCTTCCTCATGGCTCCGATGGCGGGATATACAAACCTTCCCTTTCGCCGGATCGTCTCCGCGTACGGTGCGGGCATGGTGGCGACCGAGATGGTGAGCAGCCAGGCCCTCGTGCGCCGGCACGCCCGGACCTTCGACCTCATGCGGAATCATGTGGCTGAAAAGCCCGTTTCCATCCAGATTTTCGGTTCTGACCCCGCCCAGCTGGCCGAGGCGGCGCAAATTGTAGAGGAGGCGGGGGCGGACATCATCGATCTGAACTGCGGATGTCCGGTGAAGAAAATAACCAAAAATCGTGCAGGCTCGGCGCTGCTACGCTATCCTGACCTCGCTGGAAAGGCGGTTTCGGCCATGGTACGCGCGGTGCGAAGGCCCGTTACGGTGAAGATGCGCTCGGGCTGGGACACCATCGGTGCGCGGGACGCCGGGCGGTTCGCCAAGGCCGTGGAGGAGGCCGGAGCGGCAGCCATTACCGTCCACGGCCGCACCCGGATGGATATGTTCGAGGGCAGGGTGGACCTCGATACAATCGCGCGCGTGAAAGAGACCGTGTCGGTTCCCGTTATCGGCAACGGAAGCATTCTCACTCCCGTGGACGCCTTCCGGATGATCGAGCGGACCGGGGTGGACGCCCTTATGATTGGCAGGGGTGCGATTGGAAATCCGTGGATCTTCTCGCGGCTCGCCCATTGGCTGCACAGGGGGGAGCTTTATCCCCCGCCCGATCCCTCCGAAAAAAAACGCGCGGTTTTGGCCCATATGCAGGATCTGATCGAGTTGCTCGGCGAGCGCCACGGGGTGTTCCACAGCCGGAAGCATCTGGCCGCCTACAGCAAGGGCATGGTCGGCGGTGCGGCATTCCGGGAGAAGGTGAACCGGACCGAATCGTACAGGGAGCTGAAGGAAGCGGTGGCGGTATTTTTCAACCGCGCGGATGGCGGGGCGATTGGGCGGAGTTTCTGCCGGGAGAGGGCCGATGCGGCTTGAGGGAAGGCGTGCCCTTGTCACGGGAGGCGGACGCGGTATCGGGCGTGCCATCGCCCTGGCCTTCGCCCGCGAGGGGGCCGACGTGGCCGTTGCGGCGCGTACAAAGGCCGAGGTCGATGCAGTCGCCGGCGAGATAGAAGCGCTGGGCGGCAGGGGTGTTTCCCTGACCTGCGATGTAGGCGTTTCGGCGGAGGTCGAAAAAACGGTGCGCGAGGCCAAGGGCCGGCTGGGCGGGGTGGACATCCTGGTTGCGAACGCGGGGAGTCTCATGCACGGAGCGGTGCGCGAGCACACCGATGAAATGTGGGAGGAAATGATCAGGGTGAATCTGAGCAGCGTTTTTTGGGCGACGCGCGCCGCCATCGGTTCGATGATCGAAGGGGGATGGGGGCGAATCATCGCAATGAGCTCGGTCTCGGGGAAAGTGGGGGGGGCGAATCGCTCGGCCTATCACGCCGCCAAGCACGGTGTAATCGGATTCGTCCGCTCCGCCGCGCTCGAGGTGGCAGAGCGGGGCGTGACGGTCAACGCCATCTGCCCGGGTTTTGTCGATACCCGGCTGGTTGCGGATAGTCGAAAGGATTTTGCGCGCTACGGAGGCAACGATCGCGGTGAGGAGGAAACCCTGGCGCGGCTGCGCGATGAAATTCCCATGAAGCGCTTCCTCGAAGCAGAGGAAATCGCTTCCATGGCAGCTTACCTGGCGAGTGAGGACGCGCGTGGCGTCACCGGCCAGGCGTTCACCATATCGGCGGGTGCCGTCCAGGCGTGAGAAAGAATATCGGCCCGTGACCGAAGGCTTTGAAATGGCATTTTCGAGGTAGGGGCGGAAAAAGGGATGTCCAAGATGCGGCGCCGCCGGTTTCCGGATAGAAAAAAGGGGAGCCGCGCTGCGTCCCGGCCGGACGCCGGGGCGCGCGATTCTTCTCCCGGCAAGGGAGGCGCCGGTCCGGACCCGCCACGGAAAAGGGTGCCCCCTGCCCTTTCTCCGCCAAGCGCCTCTGCTGGGTCCGGGGGCAGGCTCTGGCGATTCGTGCGGGTTTCGCTCGGCTCGCTTTTGCTGTTTGGGACCCTGGGCCTCATCGGAGCCGGCGTCGGCGGCCTATTTTATTACCAGCGGACCGCACGTGAGCTTCCCGACGTCCGGCTGTTGCGGTCCTACAGGCCGAGCCTCGTAACAAAGGTATTTGACCGGAACGGAGAACTCCTCAAGGAGTTTTTCGTCGAGCGCCGGTTCCTTCTTACCCTGGCAGAGATCCCCAACGTGGTGGTTCAGGCCACTCTTGCGACCGAGGACGCGCGGTTTCTCGAACATCCTGGCGTCGACATGTTCGGCATTTTCCGGGCCGCGCTGAAGAACATCATTGTGGGAGACATCGTCGAGGGGGGGAGCACGGTCACGCAGCAGCTCGCCAAGACGCTCTTCCTCACCCCGAAAAAGACCATTGGCCGGAAACTGCGGGAGGCCATCCTCGCCGTCCGGATCGAGCGGAGCTTCGATAAGAGCGAAATCCTGAATATGTATCTGAACCAAATTTACTACGGCCACGGTTCCTACGGCATTGAGGCCGCGGCCCGCGTTTACTTCGGTAAAAAAGCCGTGAATCTCACTCTTTCCGAGGCCGCCCTTCTCGCGGGCCTGCCTCGCGCGCCCTCCATTTACAGCCCGTCCAAGTCCCTCCGCCTAGCGCGCCGCCGCCGGGCGCACGTTCTGCGCAGGATGCAGGAGGAGGGCTATATCAGCTCCCAGGAACGGACGGCGGCAAACAATGCCGCCATTCAACTCGTCCGCCCTTCTCCCGATGACGGCTACGCCGACTATGCGAATGAGGAGGTGCGCCGGGCGCTTGAGCGAAGATTCGGCGCGACCACGCTCTACCGGGGGGGGCTCCGCGTTCAAACCACAATCGATCGGCGGATCCAGCGGACGGTGAACGCGGCCGTTCGGAAGGGAATTATCGCGGTGGATCACCGGCGCGGATACCGCGGTCCCGTTGGGCGGGTGCCGCTCCAATCGACGGAGGAGGTCCTCTGGAGACGGGTGGACCTTTTGACGGAGGCGCACAGGAACTGGCGGGAGGTGCGCGGGGGGAGATGGGAGCTGGCTGTCGTTCATTCGGTGCGCTGGGACGAGGCGCGGCTGTGGTTGCGGAAGGGGCCCGCCGTGATGTGGCGGGAGGACGTGGCCTGGGCCCGCCCCCTCAATCTGAAGAAGAGCAACAAGGGGGTGGAGCTCGAGAATCTTGGAGATATCCTCCAGGCGGGAGACGTCGTCCTAGTGGAGCGCCGGGGGGACGCGAAAAAGCCGAACGGCGCCCGGCCCGTGCGCGTCACCCTGGTGCAGGAGCCCTTGGTACAGGCGGCCGCCATCGTCATCGACCAACGCACGGGGGCCATACGGGCGATGGTGGGCGGCTACGACTTTGACCGGAGCAAGTTCAACCGCGCCGTCCAGGCCGTCCGCCCGCCCGGCTCGGCGTTCAAGCCGGTTACCTTTTCCGCGGCCATCAGCGAAGGATGTACGCCTTCGGACCTGATCATCGACGCCCCGGTGATCTTCCCGAACTTGGAGACGGGCGGGGAATGGAAACCCACGAACTTCGGGAAAAAGTTTTATGGGCCGACCACGCTTCGCGAGGCGTTGGCCCGGTCGCGGAACGTCGTCGCCGTAAAGCTCGCCCACGCCGTGGGGGTGGACAAGGTGGTGGCGCGGGCCCGGCAGCTGGGAATCAGGTCGCCGCTTGAGGAAAATCTTTCCCTCGCCTTGGGATCGAGCGGCGTCACCCTGTTGGAGATGACCTCCCTCTACGGTGTGCTGGCGGAACGGGGACGGCACGTTGAGCCTTTAATGATCCGCCATGTGGAAGGTCCCGACGGTAAGCTTCTTTGGGCGGCTTCCCCCCGGGTGCGGCAGGCGATCCCGCCCGAAGAGGCCTACGTCTCCCTCGATCTCCTCAAGAACGTCGTGGAATCGGGCACCGCGGTCCGGGCGAAGGCCCTGAAACGCCCCCTCGCGGGCAAGACAGGGACCACGAACGATTTTCAGGATGCCTGGTTCGTCGGCGTATCCCCGTTTCATTCGGTGGGAATCTGGGTGGGCATGGACGACAAATCGACTCTGGGCCAAGGCGAGACGGGTGCCCGCGCCGCCCTGCCCATCTGGATGGATATCACCCGGGCAGTACACGAAAGCTTTCCGCCGAAGGATTTCGGGCGTCCGCCGAACGTTACGATGGTCTATATCGATCCCAAGACCGGCGCCCGCCTTCCCCGCAACGTCGCCGGCGGCGTCTTTCAGGCCTTTGTGGCGGGAACGGGCCCTCCGTTTTTCCCCCATGAGCCGAGGGAGATTGATGGGATAAGAGATCTTTTCCGCGAAGATGTCTCTTTGGAAACAGGGCCTATTTCAGAGGATACCCCTCCTGACCCATTGAGCTCCTCCCCTTAGCCCCCCAATGGCGGGGCCTCCCGAGAAAAGGGGTCTTCCCGAGATCTCTTTTCCGTTAAGGCGCGCTGGATTTCGGCGCGAGACCGTTCCCCTGGGCGGGCGCCGCGGCGTCATGGGGAGGGAGGCCCGTTCGCGGCGCCCAAGGTCCAGGAGGCCCGGTGCGGCGTGATCATCTGCAGGTGAAGAATACGTTTCTTGCGGACGGTGAGGACGAACAATTGCCGCTGGGTATCGCCGTTCGGGTCCATATCGGAAAGGCCCATGATACCGTCGAAACCGTGTACCGCCGCGAGATAATCGCGCATGGCCGTCCGTGTGTTCATCCCCGCCGCGACCCCTCCGAAGACCATTTTGGCCGCATCGTAGCCCAGCGCGGCGAAAATATCGGGCTTTGCTCCGAAAAGGCGCTTGAAGTCGTTGACGAATCGGATGATATGGGGCTCTTCCGATTCCGAGAAGAAGCCGTCCACGAAAATGGCTCCCTCCACGTAGCGTTCTCCGTACTTGATGAGGTCCTGGCTGTTCCAGCCGTGCGCGCCAAGGAGGCGGATCCCCTTCATGTTGTAAAAGGGAATCTGGGGAGCGATGAGAACCGCTTTGTCGAAATAGGCGGGGATGAAAATCGCCTCAAAGGGGAGAGCGAGATCATACTGGTCGGTCCGCTTCAATCCGAGCTCCCTTTTCTTCCGGGCGACCTGGCTGTCGTCCAGGCCGCCGAGGGCCCGCATCTGCGGGCCGAAATCGTTGGCGTCGGGCGGGAAGGGGATGCTCTTCACGATACGCCCGCCGAGGTTCCGGACAATATCGGCGAACGCGGAGGCGAGCTGGCGGCCGTCATTATCGTCGGGGAAGAGAACCGCGAAGTTCCGAATGCCCAGCTCCTGCACCGCATAGGCCGCTATGCCGAGGCTCTGGAGACGGTTCGTGAGCGAGTTCCGGAACAGCCAGGGGGTGCTGTTTTTCATATCGGTCCGAACGGCAAAGGGGGTCAAGATAGGGGTTTTTTCCCGGTCGGCAACCGTCGCAGCCGCCTCGGTGGATAGGCTGAAGAGCGGACCGATGAGGGTGACCACCTTTTCCTTCGCGATGAGGTCTCCCACGGTTTCCAGCGTTTTTCCGATGTTTCGCGCGGTGCTCTTCGAATCTCGAATGGCCAGCTGAATGCGAAGGTGGGGGCTGCGCTCCAGGGCGTGGCGGAGGGCGAGTTGAATTCCCTGATAGACGCGCTCTCCCGCCGGTGCCGCGGGGCCCGACAAGGGAAGAATGACCCCCACCCGTCCCCGGTTCACATCGAGCCGCTCCGAGAGGTTGTGGAGCAGGTCTTCGGCCTCCTGTGCCGCTGGATGGTCCGGATAGTCGCTCAGGAACCGGCGTACCGCCGCCCGGGAGGCCTCGAAGCGGTTTTCTCCCACCGACCGCCGGGCAAGGGCGAGGCGCAGGAGGGGACCGGCGGGTTTTTGGCGAAACCGATCGGCCGCGATGAGTAGCTGGTGGATTTCCACGCCGCTGTGCGCCAGCCGGGTCAGCCTGCTGCGAACCTGGGGGCCGATCGCCAGTTCCGGCCCGTTCGAGAGGGCCTCTGCGTAAGAGATGAGCGCGGCGAAGGGATCCTTTTTATTTTCGTACACCTCCCCCAGGGCGGCTTGGAGGGAGGCGCGGCGCAGGGGTTGGGCCTCCCGGCTTAGGCTTCCGCGCAACGGGAGCCACGCTTTCTCAAAATTTCGGACGGCCTGGAGGGATAGGCCGAGCAGAAATTCGCTTTCGTTGTAATGCGGGGAAAGCGGAAATTGGTCCATAAGGGATTGGAATTTTTCGATTGCCTTTTCAAACCTGTTTTTCCAGATGTCGTGGGTGGCCAAGGCGAAGAGGGCCTCGTCCGCGTTTGGGCCACTGGGCGCCTTTCGGAGTTCGGCGAGGAGTTCCGGCGCAGAGCGCCGGGGCGGAGCGAGAATGGGGCCGACCCAGATTCCCGTTCGCTTCGGAGCTGGTTCGGCGGGTTTGGATTCAGCGGGGAGCGGCGAAGGGGGGGGAGGTTTCTCGGGGGCCGCCGGGGGGGGAAGGGGGCGCGCCGGAGGCGCTGGGAAGGTGGCCGTTGGAGGAGAGGGCAGATCGACGCACGCGGTGATTAAGAGACTGACGGTGACGGCGAAATAGAGGGCGCGGGATTTTATGTTCTTCATCGGTTGTCGAAGACGATTTGTGCCCTCTTCAGGGCGGGAACGAATGTGGGAACGAGGGTAGAAGTACGGGTGTGAAGTGTCAAGAAGTCTGATTCGAGGGAAATTCCTCGAAATGGCGGTTTGCGCCGGTAGAGTGGGCCAGGGTAGGCTCGGTGGGTTGCCGCCTGGAGGGAATTCCGCCCCCGTGCCCCGATTTCCGGACGAACCGATTTGGTCCTCGAAAAGCTCCGCCGCCATCGGCGGGGCAGCCGGCAGGGAAGGGTATGCGCCCTGGATGGCCATCCCCGGGCCGGTGAGAGGAGTTCAATCGGTATCCCTGCGGGCAGAGGCTTTTCTCCCTCTCATCCTTTTCCTGGTGACCTGCTTCACCACCCTGGTGGCAGGGACACTGCAAAGGGGGATATCTCCCGGAGCCATGTGGGCGAATCCGGTCCTGCTCTATGAGGGGCTTCCTTTCGCCGGTACCTTGATGCTCATTTTGGGAGCACACGAGCTGGGCCACTATTTTACGAGCCGGCGCTGGGGGGTGAACGCCTCTCTGCCCTATTTCATCCCCGCGCCGTCCCTCCTCGGCACCTTCGGGGCCGTCATCCGGATCCGGAGCGTGATTCGAAACCGCAAGGCGCTGATGGATATTGCGGTCGCGGGACCATTGGCCGGCATGGCGGCCGCGCTTCCCGCCGCCGTGGCCGGACTCTACCTGTCCCGGATCGTGGAATTGGATCCGGGCGCGGGCGGGAGCGGATTCGGGCTCGGCACATCCTGGCTTTTCGACGCGTTGACCTGGCTCGTAATCGGCTCCCGGGCAGATGAGGCGGTCATTGTTCTCCACCCCGCCGCGTTCGCCGGCTGGTGCGGCTTTTTTGTCACTTCTCTGAACCTCATCCCTGCCGGTCAGCTCGACGGCGGGCACATCATTTATTCGCTGTTCGGCCGGTGGCATCGGCGGATATCCATCGGGGCGGGACTCGCCCTTTTGGTGATGGCCTATTGGTGGCAAGGATGGCTTATCTGGGCAATAATTGCGTTGGTCCTCGGCCGGCGCCACCCGCCCTTGGTGGACGAATGGGAACCGCTGGGAAAGACGCGCACCGCCCTCGGGTACGGCTGTATCCTGTTGATGCTGTTGACCTTCATTTCGACTCCGCTCGTTTTTGACTGATTTTGGTCCTGCCCGGCAGGGAGCTTCTGTGTTCGCGAAAGCCAAATATCCGATTGCGCTGGACATCGGTAGCCACGCGGTCAAGCTGGTCCAGTTCGAGAGGAAGAAAAAGGGACTTTCCCTTTCGCGCCTGGGGATGGCCTCGCTTGCCTCCGGGGCCGTGGTGGACGGAACGGTGCGCGACCACGAGGAGGTCATGCGGGCGGTAGATGAGCTGATCGCCGCAGAGCGCGCCAAAATGAAAGAGGTGGTGGTTTCCGTTTCGGGGTCCGCGGCGGTGGTCAGCACCCTTTTGGTTCCCACGATGAAGGGTGCGTCCCTCGACGAAGCCGTCGACGCGGAGGCGGTGCAAATTCTCCCCTTCCCGCTGGAGGAGGCCCGGATCACGCGCCGCCGCCTCGGGAAAATCACCGTGGACGGGCAGGCCATGGAGGAATTTCTTCTCGTCGCCGTTCAGCGGGAGGCGCTTGAGGAGATGGTGGAATTATTGAGGCACTTGGAACTCGAACCGAAAATCGTAGATGTGAACCTCCTCGCGATGGAAAATGCGCACCTCCACGCGGGCGGCAAAAGGGAGGAGGGTGTCACCGCACTGGTGGATATCGGAGCCTCCTCGACATTGGTCCATATTCTTCGAGAGGGGCGTACCCTGCTCACCCGTATGATCCCTTTCGGGGGGGCTGCCGTAACGAAGGCTCTGGCGGAGCGGTTTTCGGTCACCCAATTCGAGGCGGAACAAATCAAACTGGGGGCGAAGCCTGCATCGAGCCCCCGGGCGGCGGTCGAAGTCATCCGGGGCGAAGTCGAACGCCTGGCCCTGGAGTTCGGCCGCACCTTTCAGCTTCTGTGGGATTTGCGGTCGGAGGAGCGAGTTGCGCGCATCATCTTGAGCGGGGGCGGCGCCCACCTGGAGGGTCTTCCCGCTTTTCTCTCCGCTTCGCTCGACCTGCCCATTCAGATGGCTGACCCGTTCAAAAATGTGGAAATACCGGAAAATATCTTTGATCCCGATTACGTTGAAGCGATCGCTCCCGTGGCGGCGATCAGCGCGGGCCTCGCTTTCCGGGGGGTGGATGCGGCGTGAGGACGGTTCGCGTCGCGCTGGGAGAGCGGAGTTATTCGATTCTCATCGGCCGGGGCCTCTTCGCGCGGCTCGGCCGAATGGCGAAGTCTGAATTTCCCGGCGGCCGGGCCCTGGTCGTCACGGACCGGAAGGTGGCGCCGGTTTACGGTGCGCGCGCTGCCGCCTCCCTCGAGCGGGCGGGCCTTGAGACCGAAATTTTTGCCGTTCCCGCCGGGGAGCGCAGCAAATCACTCCGGCAGCTCTCGCGGATCTACGACCGTCTCGCCGCGCTCGGCTTCGAGAGGGGATGCGGGATCGTCTCGCTGGGGGGCGGGGTGGTGGGCGACCTGGCCGGCTACGCCGCCGCGACCTATCTGCGGGGGATTCCCTTCATCCAGGCTCCGACATCCCTCCTCGCCCAGGTGGACAGCGCCGTGGGGGGAAAGACCGGCATCGACCACCGGGCGGGGAAAAACCTGATCGGTGCCTTTTTCCAGCCGCGCGCCGTGGTCTGCGACGTGGCTGCGCTGAGGACCCTTCCGCCCCGCGAGTTTCGTGCAGGTCTCGCCGAGGTGGTCAAGCACGCTGTCATCGCGGACGCGCGCCTTTTTGCCTATCTCGAAAATAATGTGGGAGAGATTTTGCGGCTCCAGGGCCCCGCGCTGGAGCGGATCATATGGGCGTGCTGCCGGATCAAAGCCCGCGTGGTGGAAAAGGACGAACGCGAGGCGGGACCTCGCCAAATCCTCAATTTCGGCCACACCCTGGGGCACGCCGTGGAGGCCTTGGCGGGGTACTCCCGCCGGATGCTCCACGGAGAGGCCGTCTCCATCGGAATGGCGGCCGCCGCACGCCTCTCCTGCCTGGCGGGCAAGTGCAAGGAGAGGGACGCGGACAGGCTCCTCGCGCTGCTCGGCCGTTTCGGGCTCCCGACATCCATGCGCCGCGTGCCCGCCTTGGCCTCTTTGCGCCGCTTGGTGAGCCGGGACAAAAAATCCCGGGGGGGAAAAGCGCGCTTCGTCCTGATGGCGCGTATCGGAAAGGTCGTCCCCGGCTGCGAAGTGGACGCCGGGGGCTGGCGGGCGGCGCTCGGAGGTTGAGCGCTCCGGGCGGCGCTTCGTTGACGCTCCCGCCGCATCTGCCCTAACATCTCGCCGCCGTCGCAAGCGGCCGCGCAAATAAGGAAGGGCACCGTGCGTATCCTCCTCCTCAACGGACCGAACTTGAACCTTCTCGGAAAACGCGAGCCCGAGGTGTACGGGAAGACCTCGCTTCGGGAGCTGGAAGAGGCCCTCGCGGAGATGGCGCGCGCTGAGGGGATAGAGTTTGACTGCTTCCAGTCCAACATCGAGGGGGAACTCGTGGACGCCATCCAACGGGCGGCCGGAGCGAAGCCCATCGATTCAAATCTCCCCCCCGCGGAGAAATGCGCCGCGTGCATCTTCAATCCGGGCGGGTACACCCACACCAGCATCGCCCTCCGGGACGCGGTCGGCGGAGTGGACCTCCCGGTGTATGAGGTCCACATATCGAATGTCCTCAGCCGGGAGGAATTCCGGCATGTTTCGATGATCGGGCCCGTCGCGGCGGGGACCCTTATCGGCCTCGGGCTGCGCGGCTACGCCCTCGCCCTCCAGGCCGCAATCGAGGCGCACGTGAAGCATCTTCGCTTTCCCCCGGGGGGGGATGGGTGAGCATTCGCCTGCGGTTGCTTCGAAACGCCATGCGCAGGGAAAAAATACCGGCGCTCGCGGTGACGGACCTGCGCAACGTGCGGTACCTGACCGGATTCACCGGAACGGCGGGCGCCTGCCTCGTGACGCGGCGGGCGGCCATCTTCTTTTCGGACTTCCGCTACCGGGCGCAGGCCGTCCGGCAGGTGGCGAAGCCTTTCCGGTTTGCCGACTCCCGGGGCCGGGCGGCGGTCGCCGCCGCCGCCGAAGCGAAGAGGCTTCGCATCCAGACCTTGTTTTTTGAGGAGGAGAACCTCACCTACGCCGCCCACCGGCGCCTCGAGAAGGAGGCCGGTTCCGTGCGCCTCAAGCCCTGCGCGGGACTTGTCGAGGACCTCCGCCTGCGGAAGGATCCCGCCGAGGTCCGGCGGCTGCGGCGGGGCGCGAAGATTAACCGGGAGGGGTTGAAGGTGGCCGCCGGGTCCATCCGTCCCGGTGTGCGCGAGCGAGACGTTGCGCGCACTCTCGAGGAGGCGATGTGGGAAGAGGGAGCCTCGGCCTCCGCGTTTGATACCATCGTTGCCTCCGGGCCGCGCGGGGCAATGCCCCACGGCATCGCTTCCGGGCGGAAGATTCGGCGCGGAGATTTGATCACCATCGATTTCGGCGCCGTGGTGGACGGCTATCATGCCGATACGACGCGCGTTTTCTCCCTCGGAAGGCCCTCCGCCAAGGCGCGGGAAATCTGCGGGATCGTCCTCGAGGCGCAGCGGGCGGCGGTGGCGGCGGTGGCCCCGGGGGTCAAGTGCTCCGAGGTGGACTCCGCCGCCCGCCGGATCATCGAGGACAGGGGTTTTGGCAAAGCTTTCGGGCACGGGGTGGGCCACGGGCTCGGGCTCGATATCCACGAGGGCCCCCGGCTGGGGCCCGAAGCAACGGATGTTCTCCGGCCCGGGATGGTGGTCACGGTCGAGCCCGGCATTTACCTCCCGGGGTGGGGGGGAGGCCGCATCGAGGACATGGTCCTGGTCACAGAAACGGGCCGCGAGGTGCTGACCCGTTCGATTCCCAAGGAATTGGTCGTCTTGTAAGCGGATGCAAATGCAGGAATAGGAGAGAAGCGAATGCCTTCGACGAGCGAGTTCCGCAATGGCCTAAAGGTCGAGCTGGACGGAGAACCATATATCATTGTTGAATTTCAGCATGTGAAGCCCGGCAAGGGAGGCGCTTTCGTCCGGACAAAGCTCAAGAGCCTCAAGACGGGCCGGGTCATCGACAGGACTTACCGCTCGGGGGAAAAGCTCGACGATCCCGATCTGGATGAAAAGGAGATGCAGTACCTTTACCGGGACGGCGATCTTTTTTACTTCATGGACACCGGCAATTACGAGCAGACCGGCCTGGCCGCGGAGCAGTTGGGCGAAAACGTAAAGTGGCTCAAAGAAAACACGGTGGTCGCCATCCTGTTTCACAACGGCGCCGCCATATCCGTCGAGATTCCGACATTTGTTGAACTGGCCATCAAGAAGACCGAGCCGGGCCTCAAGGGGGACACGGCCGCCGGGGGGAGCAAGCCCGCAGAGCTCGAGACCGGCGCGACGGTGAGCGTCCCCCTTTTCTTGAACGAGGGGGATGTCCTGAAGATCGATACCCGCACGGGCGAATACATCGAGCGTGCCAAGGCGTCTTCATGAACTTTCTATTGATGAGAGCCGTCTGGCACGCCCGCCGCGTCTTATTTCCTGCATAAGTGGAGGCATGAAATGATTTATGAAATGCGTATTTATACTCTCAAGCCGGGTGCCATCTCGCAGTACGTGGAAAATTGGACGGGGGCCATCGAGGAGCGGCAGAAACTCTCCCGGATGGTCGGATTCTTCACCTGCGAGATCGGCGATCTGAATAAGTGTATGCACATCTGGGAGTACAAGAGCGCCGGGCACAGGGAGGAGGTTCGGTCCCAGTATTCGACCCTGAAGAATTGGCCGCCGAAGGGCGGGGAGGCCATCCAGAAGATGGCCTCGAAGTTCATGACGACCCCTCCCTTCCGCCCCGAGCCCCGAACCGGCAGCCTCGGGAACGTGTACGAGTTTCGAACCTACACATTTATGCCCAACAAGATTCCGGTCGCCGTCAAGGGATGGACGGAGCACGTCGCGGAACGCGAGGCTCTCTCTCCCCTCGCCGCTTGTTTCATCACCGAGACCGGCCCGCTGAACGAGTTCATCCACGTCTGGCCCTACAGGGATCTGAACGATCGGGCCGAGAAGCGTGCGGAATCGCAATCGCTCAAAAACTGGCCGGTCCCGGGGTACCGGGAGTTCATTTTGCGCCAAAACTCCGAGATCTGGATTCCCTCGTCCTTCTCCCCGATGCACTGAGCCGCGCCGGGAGTGGGAAGCACCCCCCCGCTCACCCCCGCATACGGCGGACCCTTTTGAACGAAATTCAGGGTCTCTCGATGGCCGAAGGGGCCGGGCTTTTTCCCGTTCGTTTTGACTTATAAAAAGAGAATGACGGAGACGCCGAGCGCCCAGCAGTAGTAGGCGAAGACGCGGAGGTTGCCCCTTCGTATAAAATGGAGCAGCCACCCCAGGGCGATTGCTCCCACCACGGCCGAAACGGCCGTCCCGAAGAGAATGGCGCCGAGGCCGGCGCTGGTGGTGGCGTCCGGCGAAAAGCGGGCGGTCTTGAGAACGAACGCCCCCAGGATGGCGGGGACCGAGAGCAGGAAGCTGAATCGGGCGGCGGTTTCCCTTTCGATGCCCAGAAAGAGCGCCGCGGCGATGGTCGCGCCGGAGCGGGAGATTCCGGGAACGAGGGCCAGGGCCTGAAAGAGGCCGATGAGGAGGGCGTCCGAGAGCCGGAGCGCCCCTTCGCCGCGGCGATCTCCTCCCCGGAACCGGGTGAGGAAGAGAATTCCTCCCGTGACGAGAAGCGCCAGAGCCACGAGGCGCGGGCTGGAGAAGGCGGCCTCGATGGTTTTTTCAAAAAATAACCCGGCAAAGGCTGTCGGAAGGGTGCCCGCGATCACCATCCACGCCGTGCGGGAGGATATCCGATCCTCCCCCTCCGCTTTTCCGGCGACGGAGAGAAGCCAAGCCCGGAGGATCCGCCAAACATCCTTTCCGTAGAAGAAGAGCACGGCGGCGAGGGTCCCGATATGGAGGGTGATGTCGAAGAGGAGCTCGGGTCCTTCGATGCCCAGCGCCGCTTGGCCCAAAACGAGGTGGCCGGAGCTGCTGACCGGGAGGAACTCGGTCAGTCCTTGCAGCGCGCCCAGGATTGCCGCTTGGAGCCAACTGATGGCTGGCGTCATTTCGCTCTCGCCGGGCTATAGATGGCGATCCAGCCCTTCGGCGGTGAGCTTTTTAATAAGATCGCTGATCGATTGGCCGGAATCGGCGCCGCACAAAAAGAGCGTGTCCTCCGTTTCGATCACGATGAGGTTTTCCACTCCCACCGCCGCGACGAGGGGCTTTTGGGAGCGCACGGTGAGCTTTCGTGCCCCCACGGCCTTCACCCTGCCGCCGGGGGGAAGGATCCAAATATTCCCGTCTCTGTCGGTGGGCAGGATGTTCGATAGTGAAGACCAGCTTCCCGCATCGTCCCAGCCGATCTCGGCGGGCAAAACGATGATCCCCTTCGTCTTTTCCATCACCCCGTAGTCGATGCTGATGGCCTCGCAGGCGCGGAAAGAGCGCTCGTAGGCGGCGCGCCGGTTCCTCCGGAGGGCGGAGGCGCCGCGCCGGAGCAGGGCGCCCGTCCGGGGATGAAAACGGTCAATCTCCTCGATGGCGCGCGCGGCTGGCAGGATGAAATATCCCCCGTTCCAATAGTAATCGCCCGAGGCGAGGAAGCGTTTCGCCGTCGCCGGCCCCGGCTTTTCCGTAAAGCGGCGAACGGAGTAGGCTTCGGCGCCGCGAATGCCGGCGATTCTCTTCCCGCGCCGAATGTAGCCGTATCCCGTCTCGGCGCGGCGGGGCGGGATGCCGAGGATGACAATGGCGCTGCGCTCGGCGGCGAGGCGCGCACCGGTGCGGACGAGACGCCGGAGGGCCGGGGGCCGCTCGACGTAGTGATCGGAGGGAAAAACGGCCATAACGGCTCCGGGCTCGCGCCCCTCGATGATGTGGGCGGCGAGGCCCAGGCAGGGAAGGGTGTTCCGACCCTCCGGCTCGAGGAGGATGTTCTTCTTCGGGATCTCGGGCAAAAGGCCAACCAGGAGCTTTGCGTTGGCCTTCGCGCCCACCACCAGCGTCCGCTCGGGCGCTGCCAGCCCGTTGAGACGATCCACGGTCAGGCGAAGGAGGGATTTTTCGCTGTCCCGCTTGGATTTTTTCCTTTTCCCCGAATTCTTTCCAGCGGGGACAGGCAACCCGCCCCCAAGGGGGAGAAATTGCTTTGGCCGGTTTTTCCGGCTTACGGGCCAAAACCGCGTGCCGGAACCGCCCGCCATGATGACGGCCCAGAGGGGGGGAGTTGCCCGGGCCACCGCTAGCCCCACCACCAGAGCAGGAGGAAACCGCCGATGAGCAAGACGGCGAACAGCAAAGTCAAAAGATTGAAGTGCCGATCGATGAGCCGGCGGATCGGATGGCCGAAGCGGAAGATCAGCCAGGCCAAGAGAAAGAACCTGGCCGAGCGGCTGATTATCGATGCGGCGACGAAGACGGCGAAGCTGATTTGGAAAGCGCCCGCTGCGATGGTGAATACCTTGTAGGGGATCGGTGTAAAGCCCGCGACGCCGACCGCCCAGGCGTCGTAGGCCCGGTAGTAGCTCTGGACAAGAAAATAACGGTCCATCGCACCGTAAAAGCGGAGGATGGGCTCCCCCAGCGCTTCGAACAGCGTGAGGCCGATGAAGTAGCCAGCGATTCCACCCGCCACAGAGGCGGCCGAGCAGACCGCGGCGAAGAAGAACGCGCGCTTCGGGCGGCCAAGGGCCAGGGCCATAAGCAGCGGGTCGGGGGGCACGGGAAAAAAGATAGACTCGGCGAAGGAAAGTCCCGCCAGGGCGCCTGTCCCGTAGCGGGAGTTCGACCACCCGATTACCCAATCGTAGATCTCTCGCAGCTTACGCATCCGGTACCTTCACGGAGGGGAATTTCCGGAGATTTTCGAAGATCTCCCGGCGGTAGGCGGCGAGCGAGGCCTCGTCATCGGCTTCGATCCGGCAGACCAGGACGGGCTGCGTGTTAGAGGCGCGGATGAGCCCCCATCCCTTTGGAAAATTTACGCGCACCCCGTCCACCTCGACGGTTTCGTAAATTTTTCGGAAGTGCGCCTTCAGTTCCTCGACGATCTGGAACTTTTCCTCGTCAGTGCAGTCGATCCGGAGTTCGGGCGTGGCTATCGAAGAGGGAAGATCGGCCATGAGGTCAGCGAGGGTGCGATTTTCCTGGGAGAGGAGATGCACAAGGCGGACCGCCGCGTAGATCGCATCGTCGTAGCCCAGGTAGTCGTCCTCGAAGAAAATGTGGCCGGAGAGTTCCCCCGCGAGCGGGGCCTTTTCCTTGAGGAGGCGGGCCCGGATGAGCGAGTGGCCGGTGGCCGACATGACGGGACGGCCGCCCATGTCCTCGACGGCCTTCGCCAGCCGGGAAGAGCACTTCACATCGAAAACGATGGCCTCTCCCTGCCGGCGGGGAAGGATTTCTTGGGAGAAGAGGATTAGGAGCTCGTCCCCCCATATGATTCGCCCGGTGGCGTCCACCGCCCCAATCCGATCCCCGTCCCCGTCAAGAGCGATTCCCGCCTCGGCCCCGGTCTCAGCGACGGTGGCGATCAGCGCCTCCAGGTTTTCGGGAATGGTCGGGTCCGGATGGTGGTTGGGATAGGAACCATCGGGCTCGCAAAATAGTTCAACCACCTCGGTCCCGATGGCGCACAGGACCCGGGAGGCGGCGGGGCCCGCCACCCCGTTTCCCGCGTCGAGCACCATTTTGACCGGCCGATCGAGTTTCCGGCCCGCTGTGACGCGCTCCAGGTAGGCCGGGAAAATGTCCACCTCTTCAAATGTGCCGGGGGAGTCCGCCCGATGAAGGTGCCCGTTTTCGATCCGGGCGCGGATTTGTTGAATTTCCTCACCGAAAATGGATTCCCTTCCCCTTGTTATCTTAAAACCGTTGAATTCCGGTGGGTTATGGCTTCCGGTAATCTGGATGCCGCCCCCCACTGAAAGATGATGGGTGGCGAAGGAAAGGCAGGGGGTAGGCTCCATTCCGATTCCCGCCACCCGGCATCCCGAGGCGCAAAGCCCTTCGCGCATCGCCTCGTAGAAGGCGGGCGAGGAATGCCTGTTGTCGCGGCTGAGCGCGATTTGCTCTCCGTCCGCGCCGCCCAGGTGGGTTCCGAGGGCGAGGCCGAGAAGACGAACGGTCTCGCGTGTGAGGTCGCGGTCCACCACCCCCCGAATATCGTACTCTCTGAAAATAAGCGGGTTGACGGGATTCAAAAATGGCGCTCCGTACCGCAGCGTAGGATATGGCCTGCCAGTCCTCAGATCTCGGGCGAGCGAATTATTGCACTGGAATTGGGTTGCGGCAAACCCTTCTACTTCTTGGCTCACCGGATCTGTTTGCTGTTTATCCCTATGGCGAAAGAAAGGTATAATTGCCTCGGCCGAAGGGGAGGCTGGGCCGATACGGCTCTCCTCCGGGGGGAAGTTCCCATGGATTGAAGGTTTCCTCTCTCCGTATTTCGCCCTGGGACTTGGCCCGTAAGGAGAAGGACAAATGGGTGGTCCCGGCCCTTGGTTGCAAAGGCTTGTAATCCTGGGGGGTTTCCATCTGGTCGGGTTGCTGCTTTGCAGGTTTTTGCGCCTGCGGGTTCATGGGGTTGAGAATATACCCAAGGGGGGAGGTGTTCTTTTTTTGAGTAACCACATCTCGGCGGTGGACGTGGTGGCTGTCCCTTGGTGCATCTATCAAAAGTTTCCGGAGGAGAGGCTTTGGGAGCTTGCCAAGGAGGAATTGTTCCATGTTCCTTTTGTCGGCTGGCTGCTCCGGAAGCTACGGGCCTTGCCGGTAAAACGCGGGAGCGCCGATTTGTCCACTATCCGCTTACTTGAAAAGCGCGTACGAGAAGACAAAGTGGTTCTCTACCCGGAGGGGACGCGGAGCAAGGACGGGAGGATTGGTCCAGGGAACCGGATGGTGGGGCGGATCATTTTGAACACGAAGCCCAAGGTCGTCCCTGTCGCTGTAAAGGGAACCAACCGGGCCGTTCCGGTGGGGAGGTTCTTCCCGCGGCCTGGGACGGAAATCGAGGTGACCTTCGGTGTGCCCCTCAAGCTGGGGGCAGAGTACACTATTGAAAACCGGAAAGAATCGAGTGTCCGAATCGTGGGGAAAGTCATGCGGGCGATTGCTTCTCTCCTTGACGAGGAAAATCAGGCAAAACCCGCCCGGTCAACGGAGGTTGTCGGATCGTGAGTTCCCGCAGGCCGATATCTTTAAAACCTTTTTCCCGTATTCTTAAGGAGATTCGCCGCACGGAGGCCTGGGGGCGGCGCCTTTCTCGTCATCGCGCCTTTTTGGTTTGGGAGGAAGCGGTGGGCGCGGCCGTAGCCCGTGTGGCCCGGCCCGTCGCCGTGCGGGGCGGGTGCCTCCGGGTAGAGGTGTCCGATTCGGTATGGCTTCAAGAATGCGAGCTTGCCAAGGAACAATTGCTGGCGAAGGTGAACGAACGGCTGGACAGATCGGATTTGAACGAAATCCGGTTCACCATCGGTAACGCCGCTGAAGCGGCTCCGGAAGGCGGGGCGGATGAGGCGCCCCGGCCAAAGCCTGCCGGAATCTCGCCCCGGGACGAGAAGGAGGTAACGGCATCCCTTCGGGAACTGGCCGACCTGGAACTTCGAAAGAAGGCGGAGAACCTTTTGGCGCGTGCGCGGCAAAGTGGAGCCGAAATGTGATGAAGCGAAGTGCTTCGCGGAGTGGGAAGGATAAAATGAGGAAGAATCCGGTGCAGATTCTTCAACTTGGGGCGCTAATTTCGCTTGCGGGATTTGTCGCGGCCTGCGCGGCGCAAGAGCTCGAGGTGGGGCTTGCCGTTGAATCCACTTCCCGCTCGCAGGGAACGGCGGATTCCTATTTCTATTTCATTTCTGCATATGAAAAAGAGTTTACGGGGAAAATAGAAGAGGCAGAAGCCGATTACGAAAATGCCCTGAAGAGAGATCCCTCCTCGGCATCTCTTCTCGCGCGTCTCGCCTCCCTCAAGGTGCGGCTGGGGAAAATTCAAGAGGCCGAGCGTTTGGCAAGGGAGTCAGTCCGCATCGATCCGGCCAATTCCAGGGGATACCTTCTGCTCGGAGGCGTTTTGGCCGCGCGCGGCGATTTGCCAGGCGCCGTTGAGGCCTACGAAGAATTGGTGCGCATTAATCCCAATGAGAATGAAGGAAAGTTGCTCCTTGGGACTGCTTACATGGAACTGGGCCGGAACGAGAGGGCGGCCGGCGTATTCGAAGAATTACTGAAGGCCGGACCGGGCAACGATCTCAGCCGGGTTTATTTGTCGGAAGTCTATATCCGCCTCAAGCGGTTTTCGGAGGCGGAGAAACTTCTCAATCGCGTGGTCGGGAAACGTCCCCGCTTCGTGCGCGGCCTCCGGGCCCTCGGGCGCCTTTACGAGAGGTGGGAAAAATTCGGTGAAGCGGAAAAGGCTTATAAGCGCATTCTTGAGTTGGCTCCCAATGATCGCGCCGTGCGGGCGAGACTGGGGCAGGTTTATATCCGCAAGGACAATATAAAGGGTGCGCTCGAAGAGTTCGAGAAGCTGGGCAAAAATGAGCCGAACAATCTGGAAGTCCACCGAACGCTCGGTTTCCTTCGATTTGAGCGGCGAAATTTTCAGGAGGCGCTCCGGGAATTCCGCATCGTTCTCGCCCGGAACCCAAAAGACGAAACCGTACGCAGGTTCGTGGCCGCGATTTACGTGCAGCTCGATCAGTTGCCTCTTGCCGAACGGGAGCTGAAGCAGCTCATCGGCCTCGTCCCTGACTCCCTGGCCGCGCGTTTGCAACTCGCACGCCTATTTACCAGGAGGAAAATGTGGGAGGCGGCCTCAGTCACTTTGAAAGGGGCGGAAAAGCTCAAGCCTGACGAGGCGCGCATTCCCTTCATGCGCGGGTTGGTATTCGCCCAGCAGAAACAACATTCGAAGGCCATTCCCTGCTACGAGCGCGCAGTCCAATTGAACGCAAAGGAGATGGCATTTCGCTTTAACCTGGCGACTTCTTATTACGAGGTCAAGCGGTGGGATGACGTAGAAAAAGTGGTGCGCGCGATTCTCAAAGAGGCCCCCCGCCACGCGAATGCCCTCAATCTGCTTGGATACATGTTCTCCGAGCTCAACAAAAATGTCGAAGAGGCCGAACGGTTATTGATTCGCGCCCTCAAAATCGAGCCGAGCAACGGCGCGTTTCTCGACAGCCTGGGTTGGATCTATTATCGGCAGGGACACCACAAGAAAGCGCAAGAAAAGATCCAACAAGCCCTAAACAATCTGCCGAGCGATGCCGTGATCCATGAGCATATGGGAGACATTTATCTTGCCCTGAAGAATATTCCGCTTGCGCTCGAGAGCTGGCGGAAATCTTATGAAATTGATTCGACGAAAAAAGGAGTCCTCGAAAAGATCCGCAGATACAGCGGGACAAAGAATTCGCCTCCTTTGAAGGACTTGTAACCCGGTTGCGTTCATCGCTGCGTCTGCCCGCGGTTGCACTGGCATTTTCGATTTCTGGCTGTTCTCCCGCATTGAGCCCCCGCCCCGTCCCGTCTCTCGGAGGCACGCAGGTTGTCTCCCGTCTTCTCTCCCGGGACCATCCCTCTGCGTTCCGCTCGATCGTTTCGCTGGAGGTGACCCTGGGCGGGAAAAAGCGGACGGGAGAATTTGTTGAAAAATTCGCGCTCGGTTCGGGCACCTTTATCGGGCAGGCGGTTCTGGTCTGGAAAGAGCCGGAATCCCTTCGTCTGGAGCCGCTCTCACCCTTTGGAACACCCCTTTTCGTTTTCGCCACGAGGGGGAAGCAATTTCGCGCCTATTCGGTCGATTCGGGTCGCTACTACGTTGGGCGCGCGGACAGAGAGAGCCTCACCCTCTGGCTGGGGATTCCGATTCACCCCAAACTTTTGGTGAGAATTCTCCGCGGCGCGTTGCCAGTCATCTCCCCCGAAAACCGCGATGCGGTCCGCCTCACCTGGGACGGGGAGGCGGGTGCGTGGAGGATGGAAGTGCCGCCGGGCGGGGGAATGGATCTTCGGCAAGTGGCATGGCTGGATCGGGAAACTTTTCGGCCGCATCGCGTGCGCGTGGGAGAAGAGGGCGCCTCTTTGGAAGTCCGTTACGGTGATTTCAAGCCGGTGGGGGCAGGGCGCCTGCCCGTTTGGACGGAGATTGCGGACTCGAGGAGAGACAGCCGCCTTCGGGTGAGCCTAATGGACGAAGCGGGGGGAGATGAGAGGCCAGTTCCGTCAAGCCTTTTTCACCTTCCCATTCCCCCGAAAGCCCCTGTGGTCATTTTGCCCTAAGGAAATTAGGTGCCGAAGCGGAAACGGAAAGAGGGCATTTGGGTGAACAGCCCGGCCAAGATCAATTTGGGCCTCCGGGTTCTGGGGATTCGCCCGGACGGATTCCACGAGGTGGAAACATGGATCCAACAAGTCTCCCTTTTTGACCGGATCTGGGTTCTTCCTGTGGGCCGGTCCATCCGGATAACTGCGAATCGGGAGGATATTCCCCAGGGGAGGAAGAATATCGTCTACCGGGCGGCTGCCGCTCTGCGGGCCGAGGTGGGGGAATCCTCCCTTGGCGCGAAGATTCACCTTGTAAAGCATATTCCCAGAGCGGCCGGCCTGGGAGGAGGGAGCGGAAACGCCGCGCTTGTCCTGTGGGCGTTGAACCGCCTTTGGGAATGCGGCCTGAAAATTTCGCATTTAAGGGAAATCGCCTCCTCGGTGGGTTCGGATGTTCCTGCCTTTTTGGGCGGGGCCGCCGCCCTTTGCCGGGGCCGTGGCGAGCGCATTCTTTCTTCTCGGGGCCTGCGTACGGGATGGATCGTTCTGGCGAAGCCACCCTATTCCCTCGACACTTCCGTGGTATACGGCTGGATGCGGGTGAAGTTGAAGACGGCCGGAGGGAGGTTTAAAATAGGGGGGATGACGTCACGCCAAAGCGATCCGAATTGGCAAAACGATCTGGAAGAGGTCGTGTTCCACCGACGCCCTGAGCTTGCAAAGCGCCGCGACCTTCTCTTATCCCTGGGGGCCAGGCAAGCCCTCATGAGCGGGAGCGGCCCCGCCCTTTTCGGTCTTTTCAAACGGCGAGCGGATGCAGAAAAGGCTGCCATGCGGTTTCGAGGGTTTCGTCGGTGGTCGGTGTTCCTCGTCAGGCCCTTGCTTCGGCCAGCGGTGAAGTCTGTATTTTCCGGGAAAGAAACAGAGGTGCCCGGGGAAATACCGAATTGCCGGGTCTGAGGGCGAGGGTTTCGAATTGCTCTTCTAAACTGGCATTTTTCTTTGAAAGCAGACCGAACTTGACCTTAATCCGCCAAATCGAGTATCAATTCCGGTCTTATTACTGCCCAGGAGCCGGGACCGAAGGGGGTTCAGAGCGTGAAGGGTTATCAGCTGAAAGTATTCGCGGGCCGGTCGAATCCTGTGCTTTTCAAGGGCATTTTTAAAAATTTGGGCATTCAGCCCGGCCTCATCGAGATAATCGATTTCAGCGACGGTGAGACCTTCGTGCGGATAAAAGAAAATATCAGGGGTGCAGACGTTTTCGCCGTCCAGAGTCTTTGCCATCCGGGCAACGCAAACCTGATGGAAATGCTCATCATGCTGGACGCTTTCCGCCGCTCCTCCGCGGAACGAATAACGGCTGTAATCCCTTACTTTGCCTATGCCCGTCAGGACCGCAAGGTGCAGCCCCGCGTCCCCATCACGGCCAAGCTCGTGGCGAATTTGTTGGCCGCATCCGGGGCCGATCGCGTCATCACCGTGGAGCTTCACGCGGGCCAGATTCAGGGTTTTTTTGATATACCGGTGGATCACCTATTCGTGGCGCCCGTTATCATCGAGTACTTCAAAGGCATAAAAATGAAAAACCTTGTGGTTGTTTCGCCCGACGCCGGGGGCGTCGAACGCGCCAGGGCTTATGCCAAGAGGCTGGACGCCGACCTCGGCATAATCGACAAGCGCCGCGAGAGGGCCAACGAATCCGAGGTCATGCGGATAATCGGGGACGTGAAAGGGTGCGACGTCTTGGTCGTAGATGACTTGGTGGATACGGCGGGGACATTGAGCCAGGGTGCTGTGGCCCTCAAGGAGGCGGGTGCCGAGCGGATATTCGCATGTTGCGCGCATCCGGTTTTCTCCGGCCCTGCTCTCGAGCGCATCCAGAATTCCCCGATCGAGGAGATCGTTGTCAGCGATACCATCCCGCTGCGCGATGACGGGCAAAAATCCTCAAAAATCCACGTTCTCTCCGTAGGGCAGTTGCTTGCCGAAGCAATCCGGCGAATCCACGAGGATGCTTCTGTGAGCAGCCTATTTGTTTGAAGTCCGGCTGCACTGGCCGAAATTGGGAGTGTAAAAAAAATGGAAAATCCTATGCTCACTGCAGAACGGCGGGAGGAGAAGGGCAAGTCGGCCGCCCGCCGCCTGCGCCGAGCCAACAAAATTCCCGGGGTGGTATATGGCATTCACGAATCCACCTCCCTGACAGTTGACCCGAAAGCGCTCGAAGGCATTTTGGACTCGGGTGCGAACGTTATCTTTCAGCTCAGCGTTGCGGGAGAGAAAAAATCCGACCGCCCAGTGATGGTGAAAGAGCTTTCCCGCGATCCCATCCGGGGAGATATTCTGCACGCGGACTTCCTGGAAATCCGAATGGACAAAAGACTTCAGGTTTCCGTCCCGATTGTTTTAACAGGCGAATCGGTCGGCGTACGGTTGGGAGGAACGCTCTCCCAACTCTTGCGCGAAATAGGGCTCGCTTGTCTGCCCAACGCCATTCCGCAGGAAATTCCATTCGACGTGTCCGAGGTGGACATCAACGATGTGGTTCACGTCAGGGACTTGAATATCCCGGAAGGAGTGGACTTGGTTGCCGGCATGGACGACCCGGTCCTCACTGTCACCGTTATCGAGATTGAAGAAGAGGTGCCCGAGGAAGAGGAAAAGACGGTCCCCGGTGAGGAGGCCGCTGAGGAAGGAGCGCCGCCTGCTGAGGCCGAGGGCAAGGAAGACAAAGAGGCTCCCGAACCCGCGGCTAAAGCCAAAGAAAAGAAGTAGGGTTTCCCGCCGCCCGGGGAGGAACCTCAATGGCAGCCCGTACAGTTATCTTGGGTTTGGGAAACCCCGGCACCGAGTATGCGCTGACCCGCCACAATGTTGGCTTTTGGGCATTGGATCGGCTTTCAGCGTGCCATCGGATTCCCCTGGACCAAGATCGGCATTTTGGCCTTACCGGAGCCGGAAACATCCGCGGATGGAAGGTCCTTTTGGCTAAGCCGATGACCTATGTGAATCTGAGCGGCAAGGCGGCCAAGTCGCTGCTGGCTGCCGAAGGACTGGGGGCGGGCGGCCTGATTGTCCTGCACGATGATATGGACATCGCGCTGGGCCGAGTGAAGTTGAAATTTTCGGGTGGCGACGCCGGACACCACGGCGTTGAAAGCATTATCCGTAGCCTGGGCACGGAAGAGTTCCATCGCTTGCGAATCGGAATAGGCAGGCCGCCCGAGGAAGCGGATCCGGCCGAGTGGCTGTTGTCGCCCCTCTTGGAGGAAGAGCTCGAAGCAATTCAAAATGCCGTATCGATAGCCGCAGACAGGGTCGTAGAAATGATTGAGGGAAACAAATTGGGCAGTTAAATCGTCTTCGGCAAGACTTTTCAAGTCGTTTGATTTTTCGAGAAAATTTCATTGCCGAAGCGGGAGGAGGGAAACGGAGCGAATGATACAATTATCGAACGCAGCGGCACTTTTCGGGCTCGCCGGCTTGCTCCTGGCGGGGCTCATTTTTTTGTGGATCAGAAAGCAGCCCGACGGAAACGACCTGATGCGGACGATCGCGGGACGCATCCACGAAGGCGCCATGGTCTTTTTGAAGCGGGAGTACAAGATTCTCGCCATATTTGTCGTTGTCGTGCTAATCCTTCTTACTTGGGCCATTTCGTACAAGACGGGCATCGCGTTTTTGATTGGCGCCATTTGCTCTGTCCTCGCGGGTTTTTTCGGCATGAACGCGGCAACGCGGGCCAACGTCCGCACCGCCGCAGCGGCGAACTCTGCAAGCGGGCAGACCGGCGCGCTTTCGATGGCGTTTTACGGCGGGACGGTGATGGGTCTCTCCGTCGCGAGCTTGGGATTGGTCGGCGTGGGTTTTTTGTTTTGGTTTTTCAACGTTTTGGAGGCGGCGGAAAACGCCACCATCATCAGCGGATTTTCAATGGGAGCCAGCTCGATCGCCCTTTTTGCCCGCGTCGGTGGCGGCATCTACACGAAAACAGCGGATGTCGGCGCGGACCTGGTCGGGAAGCTGGAGGCCAGCATCCCGGAGGATGACCCCCGGAATCCTGCCGTGGTGGCTGACAATGTGGGCGATTGCGTCGGAGACGTCGCCGGGATGGGCGCAGACCTTTTCGAGTCCTACGTCGGGGCGATCATCTCGACCATATTTATCGGCTCCACAATTGGGACGGCTCTCGGCGCTTCAAGCGCAGCGGCCATGGCCCTGCCCATGCTGCTCGCAATGGCCGGCCTGATCTCCTCCGCCATCGGAATCGGATCAATGAAATCCCTCGCTTCCAAGAACCCCGCCGTAGCGCTTCGGAGCGCCACCATCCTCGCGGCGGTGATCTTCATTGTGATCTCGTTTTTCTTGACGAGCGCGGTCGGCGTCAATACCGGTGTTTTTGGTGCAATTCTTCTTGGAACCCTTGGAGGGCTCCTCATCGGTTGGCTGACCGAGTACTACACCGGAACGGGAACACGACCCGTGAATCGAATCGTTGGCGCTTCCGAAACAGGTGCCGCCACAAATATTATCAGCGGCTTTGCCGTCGGCCTTGAGAGCGTTTGCGCTCCGATTGTCGTCATCGCCGCCATTACGCTGTTCTCCAGCTTTATGGCCGGAATTTACGGGATCTCTATCGCCGCTGTCGGGATGCTCGCCACGATTGGCATTACGATGTCGGTTGACGCCTACGGCCCCATTGCCGATAACGCAGGCGGAATCACCCAAATGAGCAAACTGGGGCCGGAAACGCGCAAGATCACAGACAGTCTCGACGCGTTGGGTAACACAACGGCGGCCATCGGAAAGGGCTTCGCCATCGGCTCGGCCGCTCTTACCGCCCTTGCATTCTATGCGGCATACACCCAAGCCGCGAACCTGGACAAAATCGATCTTACCGACGCGAACGTGGTTGCCGGGATGCTGATCGGAGGCGCTATCCCCTTCCTCATCGCCGCCCTCACGATGAATTCGGTCGGGAAGGCCGCCTTCATCATGATCCAGGAAATCCGGCGTCAATTCCGGGAAATCCCCGGAATAATGGAGGGTACTGCGGAGCCTGACAGCGCCCGGTGCATCGACATCAGCACCCAGGCTGCGTTAAAGGAGATGGTCGCACCCGCGCTGACGGCGGTCATCGTCCCCATCCTTGTTGGGTTCATCATGGGCAAGGAGGCGCTGGGTGGATTGCTGGCGGGTGCGCTTCTTTCCGGCGTGCTCTTGGCCCTCTTGATGGCGAATGCCGGGGGTGCCTGGGACAACGCAAAGAAAGACATCGAAGACGGGAAGTTGGGCGGAAAAGGCTCTGAGCCGCACAAAGCGGCCGTTGTGGGCGACACGGTGGGCGATCCGATGAAGGACACATCGGGTCCCTCGATGAACATCTTGATTAAATTGATGTCGATCGTAGCCCTTGTGCTTGCGCCTCTTTTTTAGGACTGACCCTGAAATAGGGTTTCAGAACGGGGAAAAAGGGGGAAGCTCAGAGGGTGGACTTCCCCTCCGGGAAGAAGCGCTGGTCCGCATGAGGGCGGATATGGTACCTTCTTGGAAATTTACTCCTCGCTTCAGACCAAGGGTGTTCTGGGGCCGTCCAGACCGAGAGGAGATGTATGCGACAGTTCGAAACGATGGTATTGCTTTCTCCTGATTTGACCAACGAGGCGGTCGAAGAGCAAATCACCTTCTTCGAGAATCACATCAATGAAGGAGGTGGAGAAGTTCTCAACATTGACCGATGGGGGAAAAAGCGCCTCGCCTATCCCATTAACCGCCAACGCCACGGCATCTACTACGTCATCACCTATAAAGCGGAACCCGCAACGGTGCATGAGATCGAGCGCCAAATCCGCTTGAAGGAGGACACTTGGCGTTATATGACCGTCCGGCGGGACCCGGGCACCTTGCGGAAGATGGAAAAAGACGCCAAACGGGCGGCCGCCCGCGCGGAACAGGACCCGCGGACAAAATCCGGGGAGGAGAGAGAGGCGGAAAGATCCCTGTAAAAGTTGTCATGATGGGCGGAAAGGGTTCTTTGGCCCCCGAGAAGTTACGCGGGTGGACGGGAACGGAGAGCAGGTATCATGGCCCAGCTTAACTCGGTGTATCTAAGAGGCAACCTCACGCGGGATCCCGAGAAGCGGTTCCTTCCCTCCGGATCGCCCGTTGTCTCGTTCGGCTTTGCCGTGAATCGCCGCTACCGGAGCGGTGAGGAATGGAAAGAAGAAACTTGCTTCGTCGATGTGGTGGTGTACGGGCGCCAGAGCGAGTGGGTGATGGAAAATTGCGCGAAGGGATCGCCCGTCCTCGTCGAAGGCCGCTTGAGTTTCCGGTCCTGGGAGGCGAAGGATGGCTCCCGCCGGAGTAAGCATGAGGTTGTGGCCAACAACGTCCACTTCATCGCGCGGCGCGATGAGGGAGGAGGAGAGGCCAGGCCAGGGGCGGAATCTTCCTACGGCGGGTCCGAACCCGTCGGGGACCCACCACCGGCAGAGGACGATATTCCTTTTTAGGCGGTAACGGTTGAGAAAAGAATTCGGAGGCAGGCATGGCCATCGTTCCAAGAGATTTTAACAAGCAAAAGAAAAAGAAAAAGAGATACGTACGAAAAAAAATCTGCCGGTTTACGGCGGAAGGCGTTGTTCATATTGATTACAAGGATGTGAGAACCTTGAAGAACATGGTGAGCGAGCGGGGCAAGATCATCCCCCGCCGGGTAACAGGAACTTCCGCCCGACACCAGCGGCAGCTTACAAACGCTATCAAGCGGGCGCGGTACATGGCGCTCATGCCCTATTGTATTGACCATATGTAAAGGGACAGGATTCGTATGCGCCTGATTTTGCGGAAAGAGGTGGGGCACCTCGGCGAGGTGGGGGACGTGGTTGAGGTGGCGGATGGGTACGGTCTCAACCATTTGATTCCTAAAGGGTTTGCCATACACGCCACCGCGAGCACCCTTCGCGCCTCGCAGCACGAGCAACGTTTGCGGGAGGCCCAAGTTGATATTGCCCGCAGGCGCGCGAACGAGGCCGCAGCACAGTTCAGCGGCGTCGAAATCGAATTCGTCATGCGTGCGGGCGAGGACGGCCGCCTTTTCGGTTCGGTCACCAACAGGGATATTGAAAAAGAGTTATTGGAGCGCGGGCTCGAGGTGAACCGCCGGAGAATCCTCCTTGCGGAGCCTATCCGCAAAGTGGGCGAGTACGATGTGCCCATCCGAATTCACGCCGAGGTGAAGGCCGAGGTGAAGGTGCAGGTAGTGGCGGCGGAAACGGATGAGGGGGCCGAGCCCGCCGCGGAAGAGAAGACGGCGGCGGGAGAGGCGGCCGCTGAGGGGAAGGGGGGGGACGAGGAGGCGGCGCAAGCCGGAACATCCTCCGGGGAGGACGCGGAAAAAGAGTAGAAAATTATTCCCCCTTGGCACGTTCGCATAACCGATTGTTTTTTTGGGCCGCCCGATGTGCGGCCTCTTTTTTTGTCCCTTTCCCGTAACCATTTGACTGATATTTCGGGCTTGGATCGGCAACCAACGGCGCCTTGGATTTTCATCAAGGCCGGATCTGCGGTACTCTTTATTTCTCACATGAACCCGCCCGATTGACCGGAGTTCCCGAGTGACAGCGCCCAACGGCTCTCAGACAGTAGAGGCCGGGCATCTACCACCTCAAAACGTCGAAGCGGAACAGCGCGTGCTCGGCGCGCTCCTGCTCGACGGAGGGATGGTAGCGCCCGTCATGGAAGTACTCCGTCCGGAACACTTTTACCGGATGAGCCACCGCGCCATCTACGAGGCAATGCTCGATTTGTTTGATCGAACCGATCCGGTCGACATCCTTACCCTCGTTGACAGCCTAAAGAAGATGGGAAAGCTCGATGTCGCTGGAGGACCGGAGTACGTGGCCACACTCGCGGACGATGTTTCGAGCGCAAAGCGGGCGGTGACCTACGCCAAGTTGGTGCGCAACGCGGCCATACTGCGGAACCTCATTCACACATCGGGCGCCATCGCCGAGCGCGCCTTTTCCACAAGCGAAGACGTAGACGGGCTGGTCGACGACGCCGAGCGGGCGATTCTCGAGATCGCCTCTGATCGGTATCACCAGAATATCGGCAGCATGCGGGATATCATCAAAACGACATTTCCCTATCTTGAGGAACTTTACGAACGGAAGGAACTTGTCACAGGGGTGCCGACCGGTTTCAATGACTTTGACCGGATGACGGCCGGCCTCCAGCCGGGGGAGCTTACCATTGCCGCCGGCCGGCCCAGCATGGGCAAAACCGCCTTCGCGCTCTGCATCGCGGAGCACGCCGCCATCGGCGCCAAGGTGCCCGTTGCTTTTTTCAGTCTCGAAATGAATGCCCGCCACCTTGCCATCCGGATGATGTGCGGCCGCGCCGGGGTGAACTCGCGCCAGCTCATGACGGGCTTCATGCCCTCGAACGGGTGGCCCTTACTTATTCGCGCTGCGGGGGAACTTTCAGAAGCTCCCTTTTTTGTGGATGACTCGGCCGATCTTACCGTCTTTGACATTAAGGCCAAGTGCCGCCGCCTTCAGGCGGAAAGCGGGCTGGGGTTCGTCGTGGTCGATTATCTTCAGCTTCTCTCCCATAGGGGGAGGCGGAACGAAAGCCGTCAAATGGAGATCAGTGAAATCTCGCGTGGCCTCAAGGCGCTCTCCAAGGAGTTAAACGTCCCCGTCCTCGCCCTCAGCCAGTTGTCGCGGCAGACCGAGACCCGGGAAGGCAAGCGGCCCACGCTCTCCGACCTCCGGGAGTCGGGCGCCATCGAGCAGGACGCAGATCTCGTGGCCCTCTTGTACCGCGAGGATTATTACGATCCGAATTCTCCCAACAAGGGAATTGCGACGATAATCATCGCCAAGCAGCGGAACGGCCCAACGGGCGATATCTCCCTTCAATTCAGCCCCGAATACGCCCGTTTCAGCAATCTGGACACTTTTCACGAAAGGGTATCGCCCCAGCCGGTCGGTGGGTACACAGCAGAGGAGGGGGTGAACTTTTGACCGTGCGCCGAGCCGGGAGCGCACTCCCCGACGTCGAACCTCCGGAGGTCTTTCCCGCGGCCCGGCAAACCGCTGCTATCGTAGATCTCGATGCCCTCAGCGAGAATATTCGCCAGGTGCGGAAAGCGCTGGCTCCCGGCCGCGAGGTTTTGGCTGTCGTCAAAGCCGAGGCTTACGGCCATGGGGCTGTCGAGGCGAGCCGCGTTTTCCGGAAAGAGGGAGCCTGTCTGCTCGGGGTGGCGACGGCAGAGGAGGCGCAAGTCCTCCGGTCGGCCGGCGCAAAAGAAGGGGATTCCCTGCTTTCGGACGCCCCCATACTTTTGATGAACGCGGTAAGCCCCTGTTTGGCCCCACGTGTCGTTTCCCTGGATCTCGAGACCGTCCTCTGGAATTTTGAGCAGGCCCAGGCGCTGGCCTCGGCCGGCAGGAGCGTGAGGGTCCACTTCAAGGTGGATTCCGGGATGGGCCGCCTGGGGCTTTCACCGGGAGAGGCAGCGGATTTCATTCGAAAAGTCTCCGGACTGGACCGAATCGTACCGGCCGGCCTGATGAGCCACCTGGGCCAGGCAGACGAGGAGGAAGGGGCGCCCCCCCACCCTGGCCCAGTTCGAGGTTGTCCGGTCTCTCGCCGAATCGCTTCGAAAGGAGGGTATCCTCCCTCCCCTCGTCCACACGGCCAACAGCGCCGGGGGGCTAGCCTTCCTGGACGCGCCGGGGGGGCTCGTCCGGTGCGGGATCCTTCTTTACGGTTGTTTGCCCCGGAATGTGAGGGGTCTTTCCGTCGTGCCCGCCATGAGCTTTCGAAGCTACATTCTTCAGGTGAAGCCCATCGCCGCCGGGGCGCCCGTGGGCTACGGCGCCACATACCGCCGCGAAACCCCCGGGAAGATAGCCCTTGCCGCGGTCGGCTATGCGGACGGTTACCCCCGCCTTCTCTCAAACCGGGCCGATGCTTTGGTGGGCGGCTCTCGCGCCCCGGTCGTGGGGCGGGTTTCGATGGATCTCATCGCGCTGGATGTAACCCATCTGGAAACGGTCCACGAGGGGGAGGAAGTGGTTCTTTTCGGCGCGCAGAACGAGGGGCGGATCCTCGTCGAAGAGCTCGCCGATCGCGCCGATACTATCCCCTATGAGATTCTGTGTGGCGTGAGTGCTCGCGTGCCCCGTCTGTATCTGAAGGGGGGGCGCATTGCGGGAAGGCGTGTGCTGGGAGGTGAGCCGAAGGAGTCTCGCCTCGCGGCGGAGGGTCCTGCTTGAGCGGCGAAGGAAAGATCGAGATTCGCGGCGTTGAAAAATCTTTTGCAGAAAATCATGTTCTGCGCGGGGTGGACCTGCGGATTCCGGCCGGAAAAATCACCGCCATCATCGGCAGGAGCGGCGAGGGGAAGAGCGTTCTCCTGAAGCACATGATGGGTTTGCTGCGGCCCGACCGGGGGCAAGTGCTCGTGGACGGCGTGGACGTTGCCACCCTCAAGGGGCGAGACCTTGACGGCCTCCGGGCGAAATTTGGAATGCTCTTCCAAGGGGCGGCCCTTTTCGATTCGATGAGCGTGGCCGAAAATGTTGCTTTCCCCTTGCGCGAGCACACAAGGCTCAACCCCGAGGACATACAGGAAAAGGTGGGAGAGAAACTTCGCCTCGTCGGGCTGGATGGCGTCGAGTCGCGGATGCCCGCTGGCCTTTCCGGCGGAATGCGGAAGCGGGCGGGGCTGGCCCGGGCCATTGTGCGAGAGCCCGAAATTCTTCTTTACGATGAGCCGACCACGGGGTTGGACCCCATTCTTTCCGGTTCGATCGACCGCCTTATCGTGCGGATGCAGAATACGCTCGAGGTCACCTCGGTAGTTATCAGCCATGATGTAAAAGGAATTTTCCGTGTTGCCCATTTCATCGCTATGCTCCACGCTGGGCGGATTGTCGCCCAGGGAACCCCGGAAGAATTTCAGGCGATGAAGGATCCCCTCGTCAGGCAATTCCTCGCCGGAAGCGCCGAGGGTCCCATCCGGGTGCTGTGAAGGCGCCGATCCGTTTCCAGGTTCTCGCCGATACGCCGGGGGAAAAGCACGGCAGGGACTTCTCGAAACCCCACACGGCGCCGTTGAAACGCCCGCATTCATGGCGGTGGGAACCCAGGCCACAGTGAAGACGCTCGACCCGGAAGAGATTCGGGCAACGGGCTGCCAAATCGTATTGGCGAACGCATATCACCTGACGCTTCGGCCGGGGGCCGAGCGCATCGCACGGCTTGGCGGACTCCACCGTTTCATGGGCTGGGACGGCCCTCTTCTTACCGACAGCGGCGGTTATCAATTATTCAGCCTGGCGCCGCTCGCTCGAATCCGGGATGAGGGCATCGAGTTTCAAAGTCATTTGGACGGCACGCGAATGCACCTGACGCCTGAGAGCGTCATCGAGATCCAGGAGGCGCTCGGCCCGGATATCGCCATGGTGCTGGATGAACCGCTCGGCTTTCCGCACACGCGGGAGGATGCCGAAGATTCCCTTCGGCGGACAACGGACTGGGCGCAAAGGGCGAAGGAGGCCCACCGCCGGGCGGATCAGGCTCTTTTCGGCATCGTCCAGGGCGGGGCGTTCGAGGATCTACGAAGAAGAAGCGCCGAGGAAATCGTCGGCATAGATTTTCACGGATACGCAGTGGGCGGACTTTGTTTGGGAGAGGGGAAACGGGATACCGAGAGCTTCCTTGGGGCGGTGACGGATCTCCTGCCCGCCGACAAACCGAGGTATGTAATGGGCATGGGGACTCCGTCAGATCTGATTCGGGGGGTCTCGCACGGAGCGGATCTTTTTGACTGTGTGATGCCTACGCGTCACGCCCGGCGGGGAAATCTTTTCACATGGGAGGGCCGCCTCTCCATCAAGAACACCAGACACGCAGAAGATCCTTCTCCGATTGATCCGGATTGCGCCTGTCCCACCTGCCGGAGGGGGTTCAGCCGCGCCTACCTGCGCCACCTCTTCCAGGCAGGGGAGATCCTCGGCCAGCGGCTGATGACGCTGCACAATCTTTTCTTTTACCAGGACACGCTGCGCCGGGCGCGCGAGGCCCTCCGCGCGGGAAATTTTTCCGCTTGGGCGGAAGATGCCCTGGCGGGCCCGCTGGGGCGGGACCCTGAGGGTCCGCCCGGCGGCGGCGATCCCCCCCAGGCAGGGGAGGGAGGCAGGGATTCACCGAATTTAGGCGAGTGACTGAGTAAAGACCTGATTCGAAACGCCTTTGCTTGACAAGCAAATCAGGCTCTGCTACCTATCCCGGGTCCAGCTCGCCCGGGATCTTTTTTCTATGGAGGGCAACAAATATGTGGAGGCATCTCGGAGATGCCCTTTGGGGCGCCTCGCCCGCCTATGCCTTGGCCTCTCCCGGCGGCGGAGATGACGTTCCTTTCATCTACAGTATTGCACCCTTTATTTTGATGTTTGCCATCATTTATTTCATCATGATTCGCCCGCAGCAGAAACGCCAGAAGGATCATCAGTCGATGCTCTCCGCCCTGGAAGTCGGGGATAACGTCATCGCCAGCGGGACGTACGGCGAAATCATGAAAATTAAGGATGAGGTCCTTCACCTCAAGGTCGCCGACAATGTGCGCATCCGCGTGCACCGTTCGGCGGTGACCGCCAAGACCACGGCGGCGGGCGATTCGGATACCTCGAAAAGCTAGTCCCGGCATGATTTCGAGCGTCGAAGAAGAGCGTTCGCGCTCTTCCGCAAGGAGATACGCATGAATTTGTTGAGCTGGCGTATGGGGCTCATCGCCGCTGTGATAGCGGTTTCGGCATTCTACCTCATCCCCCCCGAAGAGCGGATTCATCTGGGCTTGGACCTCCAGGGAGGGATCCATCTCGTTCTTGAGGTACAGGCGGAGAAAGCCGTCGATGCCAAGCTCGACCGCTATTTTTCCGAAATCCGGAATCGTCTCGATCAAGATGACATTCGCACCCGGATCCTTCGGCGGGTTGGCAAGCAAATCCATGTCAGCCTGCACCGGCCGGGCGATCGGTCCCGTCTGGATTCGGTCTTTGGGAATTACCCTGACCTCGGCCTGGACGAGGAGAGCGGCGATCCGCCCGTCTTTCGCTACTCGGTCCTCCCGCAGGAGGCCCAAGAGGCCATGGAGCAGGCGGTAAACCAGGCGCTGGAAACCATCCGGAACCGGATAGACCAATTCGGGGTGCGCGAGCCCACCCTCCAGCGGCAAGGGGCGCGCCGGCTCATCATCCAGCTTCCGGGAGTCGAGGATCCTGCCCGGGCCAAGGCGCTCATTGGCAAGACGGCCCTTCTCGAGTTCAAGATGGTGGCCGAGGACGTGGATGCCGGAAATGCCAAGCCGAATGCGATTCCCGAAGGGACGCAACTGCTTTACGAAATCGTTCGTGATCGCATCTCAGGCCAGATTATCCGCAGAATTCCCTATGTGGTTCAGCGAGAGGCGGTGCTGACAGGCGACAATCTCAACGACGCGCGCGTGGAGATCGGAGATCGTTTCGCTCAACCGGAGGTTGCCGTCACCTTCGATTCGGTTGGAGCGGATGCCTTCGATCGCCTCACAGGGGCGAACATCGGGAAGCGCCTCGCCATCATACTGGACAATGTTATCCACAGCGCCCCTGTGATTCAGGATCGGATCGGCGGGGGACGGGCCCGGATCACCGGAAACTTCACGATGGAAGAGGCGAGGGATCTGGCCATCGCCCTCCGGGCCGGAGCGCTTCCCGCGCCGGTTGAGGTTCTCGAGGAGCGGAACGTGGGGCCTTCGCTCGGGGCGGATTCGGTTCGCCAAGGGGTTGTCAGCATTTTGGTCGGCTTCGCCTTGGTTCTTCTCTTTATGATGATCTATTACAAGATGAGCGGCGTTGTGGCCGTCCTGGCGCTCGTTCTCAACCTTCTCATCTTGATGGGGGCGCTGGGACTTTTCCAAGCCACGCTCACCCTTCCCGGTATCGCGGGAATTATCTTGACGGTGGGGATGGCCGTTGATGCGAACGTCCTTATATTCGAGCGCATCCGCGAGGAGCTTCGCCTGGGAAAAACAATCCGCTTGGCGGTTGAGGCGGGCTATGGGAAGGCGTTCCTCACCATCCTGGACGCCAATGTCACCACCCTGATCGCGGCGCTGGTCCTACTCCAATTCGGTACCGGACCCATCAAGGGCTTCGCCGTGACTCTCAGCATCGGAATCATCGCGAGCATGTTCACCGCGATCTTTGTGACCCGATTTGTATATGATCTCGCCCTTTCGCGCAGCGAAATCAGAAGACTGAGCATTTAAATGGAAATCATTTCACCGAACACGAACTTCAATTTCATCGGAAAACAAAGGACTTTCGTCGGCCTCTCGGCCGCCGCGGTGCTTCTTTCCTTTTTGCTCATCGGGATAAAGGGGATTAACTACGGCATCGATTTCACCGGGGGCACTCTCGTCCAGATACTCTTTCAGAAGGAGCGTGCCATCGGAGAGGTCCGCGAGGTCATATCGAGCCTCGCATTTGGGGATACGGTCGTGCAGAATTTTGGCTCGCCGCGGGAGTTTCTTGTCCGGGTGGAAAAGAGCGTGGGCTCTATTGAAGGCGTCGGCGAAAAGATCACCGCGGCGCTCAAGGACCGATTTGGAAACGGCACCTTCGAGATCCGGCGGACGGAATCGGTGGGGCCCAAAGTGGGCGCCGACCTTCGGCAGAAGGCGGTGAGCAGCATGTTCTTCGCCCTCATCGGGATTTTGATATATGTCAGCTTGCGTTTTCAAATTCGGGAGGCGGTTGCCTCCGTAATCGCGCTGCTTCACGACGTTGTCATCACCCTCGGGGTATTTTCTCTTTCGGGCAAGGAGTTCTCCCTCCCTATCGTGGCCGCGATTCTGACGATCATCGGATATTCGCTAAACGACACCATCGTGGTATTCGACCGCATCCGGGAGAATACGCGCCTTTCCCGCAGGGCCGAGTTTCCCAAACTCATCAATACATCTCTCAACCAAACCCTTTCGCGGACCATTCTCACCTCGGGAACGACCTTGGTCGCTGTCCTGGCTTTTCTCTTCCTCGGAGGAAAGGTTATTTCCGACGTCGCTTTCACCCTGGTCGTAGGCATCGTCGCGGGAACCTATTCTTCGGTTTTCGTGGCGAGCCCCATCCTCCTGGCCTGGCCCGCGGGGGGGGGGAAGACCAAACCGCGGCGAAAAGAAACGTCCGTCAAAGCGTAGTCTTCTTAAGGGACCGGATTTCCAGCCCGGAGCGCAGGGAAGGCTTCAACCGGCGGGGTTTTAAAAATTCAGATTAATTCGACAGGGTGGCTTTTGCCGTGTCCGCTTTTTCCGCGAGAAGGGTCCGAATGAACTGGTGCCCCTCCGGCGTATCCCAGTCTCGGTATCCCAAACTCCCCCCGATGACCTGCCCGCTTCGGTTTACGAAAAAATTGCTGGGGGTATAGCGAACACCGAACACCGGGGAAACCTCGCCGCGGGGGTCGAGCAGACTTGTGAAGGTGAGGCCATGTTCCTTCGTGTAGGGGAGGACGAGGGAAGGATCCTGGTCGATGGATATGCCAATGATTATCAGGCCCTGGTCCTGATATTTCTGGTGAAACTTTTCGAGAGCGACCCGCTCCCGCGCGCAGTAAGGTCACCATGTGGCCCAGAAATTGAGCATGATTACTTTGCCCTTATGATCTTCTACATGGAAACGTTCGTTGTTGATGTCTTTTAAAGAAAAATCAGGCATATCGATCCGTTCGACGGGCTGGATTTGCAAAGACGCCATCAGCTGGCTGATGTCCGCCGGGGAGGCGGGGGAGGGAATCGAATTTCCCCCCGGGGAGGGGTCCGTTTTGACGGGGACCCGGTTCGAGGAGGAAGAAAAGACGACGATTAGAGAAAGGATCAACAAGATGGAAGCTATAGCAATCAGTCTGTTGCGGGGCATTGTTGCGATCTCACTTTAGATTATCTTTGTGATGCTCTGATATGTTAACCCCAAATGGGGGATTTGATTCCCTAATTATTGTCCATAGGTGCGGAGAATTCGCGTTGCGAGTTCCACTCCTTCCGCCGCCCCGAAACAATCCTCCATCGCGGGATTTGAGAGCACCCAATGATTTCGCGGGCGGGAGCGCCCTGCCTGGGGGGTGAATGCGGGCGGGTAAAATCGATCGGCGATGAGAAAGTAATCTAAGAAAGGGATGGCCCCCTCGACCGCCTTCCGAATGCGGGCGGCCAACCGGTCTGCGTTGCCTCTCTCACTTGCCAGTATCCAAGCGCGAAAAATGGTTACATCTTTCTTTTTCTCGTCTTCATTGTGTGATTTTGAAGCGGGAGCATTTTCGAGGGCCACAAGGTTCTCCCCAACCGGTGGTTTTCCCGGATCGATTACGATTAAGCTTCGCGGGCCAAGAGAATCCGGCACGGCTTCCTTCTCAATGGCGAAGCTCCAGACTGCAAAGCAGGACCGGTTGGCATTGGGATGCAATTCGCCGCTCTCAGGCGACAGGCTGGCCTCGCTGATGACATGGGTCGCCGTGTAGTGGGCGCCGCCCCCATTGGCGCCTGCCGTCATTTGGAAATGCCTTCTTCCAGCCGGTCGGAGTTGCAAGTCTCCGATGTCGGTGCGGATTTCTCCGCCCGCGGCCGTGATTCCCGAACCAATCCAGCGGGCCAGCTCGCTCGCCCCCCCCGGGATGCGCCACAACCCATGGCGGGGGCACGAAAGGGCGAGGGCCGCGCTATGCCTGGACATTTTTCGGGTGGGCAGGCCGTAGCAAAAGGCCCCCTGCGCGTCCAGAAAAGAGCTCGCTTCCATGTTTTCGCCGGCGGGCAGCCTCGCGCGAAAGGGAGGAGCAAAACGGGTTTTTAGCCAAGCGGCCGTGAGCGCGAGAGGGGGGGGCTGGGCCGGACGCTTCGAATGTGGGGGAGAAGCAAGACCGCTTATTCGAAGAGATTCTTCGACCCGTGCCGCCCAAAGGTAGATGTTGCGCAGGCGCTTCGCCGCCCCGTTTGAAAAATGATGTTCGTAGGAACCCTCTTCGGGGGCGGGAGGGACGTCAATCCGGGACAGGGGAAGAATCACCTGAAGGGGAAGCGCCTCGGGAGAGAGGCCTTCAAGGCGTCCGTGGAGGCCGAGTGAGGCGAGAAGCCCGTACCATAGGCCGTTTCGGTGAAGCCCCCATAGATAGAGGGGACCCTTGGGAAGAGAGATTCCGTTGATTTCCTCCTCCGAATCGGGCGCAAGAACGAGAACGCGCATTTTCTCGGCGGCGAGGCGTGCGGCCGCCGCCCACCCCGGGAGGCCTCCTCCCACCACCGCGACATCGAAGGTTTGGCCTACCGTTTGGGGGGGTCGCGCTTTCCCCTCGGTTTCCGAGAGGGCCTGGAGGCGCTTCGAGGTTTCGGATTTGACTTTCTCAGGCTCGTTTTTGGCGGGAAATTTCCGTGACCGCCGCCGCCGGCTGCCTCCGCCCCACGGCGATCCGCTTTTCATTCGGCTGTTCCCCTTTGCGCCCGCACCCGGAGGCGGAGTGCGTTCAGGCGGATGAAGCCCTCCGCGTCCTTTTGCGTGTAAGAGGAATCCTCCTCGAAGGTGGCCAAGTCGGGTTGGTACAGGTTTTTATCGGGAGGAGCCTTCCTGCCCACTACTGTACAGGAGCCTTTGTACAGCTTCAGCCGGGCTGTGCCCCATACGGCGCGCATTGCATCGTCGATGGCGGTCTGGAGAAACTCCCTTTCGGGGGCGAACCAAAATCCGTTGTATACCATCCGGGCGTACTGGGGGATCAAGGAGTCCCGCAGGTGGAGCACCTCCCGGTCCAGGGTGACGGACTCCACCGCTCTGCGCGCCGCGTGGATCAGGGTTCCGCCCGGTGTTTCATAAACGCCTCGGCTCTTCATGCCGACGTAGCGGTTCTCCACAAGGTCGACGCGCCCCACGCCGTGTTCTCCCCCCAATTCGTTTAGCTGTTCAAGCAGGCGGATCGGGGCGTGCCGCTCCCCGCCGATCGAGACTGGGTCGCCATTCTCGAAGCCAATCTCCACATAGGCCGGCCGGTCCGGGGCTTTTTCTGGCGCGCGGGTGAGGACGAACATGTCCTCCGGCGGCTCGCTCCACGGATCCTCAAGGATCCCTCCCTCGAAGCTGATGTGGAGGAGATTCCTGTCTGTCGAGTATGGCTTTCCCGCTGTCACCGGCACGGGGATGCCGTGGCGCTGCGCGTAGGCAAGGAGTTGAGATCGCCCGCCGAAGTCCCACTCCCGCCAGGGGGCGATGACGCGCACACCGGGCTCAATCGCGTTGTAGGCCAACTCGAAGCGAACCTGGTCGTTTCCCTTGCCGGTGGAGCCGTGCGCAGCGGCGTCGGCGCCGGTCCGCCGCAGGATCTCGATTTGGCCTTTTGCGATGAGGGGGCGGGCAATAGAGGTGCCGAGGAGATAGGAACCCTCGTAAACCGCTCCTGCCCGCAGGATGGGGAAAACAAAATCCCGGACGAACTCCTCCCGAAGGTCGGAGACATAACACTCGTCGGCGCCGGTGGCCCGTGCTTTTGCCTCAATGTCTTTGATTTCCCCGGCTCCCTGTCCGACATCGGCGGCGTAGGCCACCACGGCACAACCGTAGGTCTCCTTGATCCATTTCAGCATTACCGAGGTGTCCAGACCGCCCGAATAGGCGAGGACGACTTTTTTGGGATTATCGGCCATTGGGCGCTCCGAAGATCATTTCAAGCAAGGTCTTTTGGGCGTACAGCCGGTTTCCGGCCTGTTGAAAGACCACGCTCCGGGGCCCATCGATAACCTCCTCGGTCACTTCTTCTCCCCGGTGAGCGGGAAGGCAGTGCATGAAGATGGCTTGTTTGTCGGTCCAGTGAAAAAGCTCATCGTGGATGCGATAGGGGCTGAGCAGCCTGCGTCGGGTTTCTTCCTGCCCCTCCTGCCCCATGGAGGTCCACACATCCGCGTAGAGGGCATGTGCACCCTCGCAGGCTTCCTTGACGTCGTCGGTGATGTGGATATCCACGCTTGAGGCGTCCGCGAACTTCTTCGCCTGAGCCACTATGCCGGGGTGGGGCATATACTCGGAAGGACAGCCGGCGGAGATGTTTATACCGATGAGGGCTCCAACGAGAAGCAAAGAGTGCAGCACGTTGTTTCCGTCCCCGAGGTAGGAGAGCTTCAGGTCTTTTAGCGTGCCGAAACGCTCTTGAAGGGTGAGGAAATCCGCAAGCGCCTGGCATGGGTGGTGCAAGTCGGAAAGTCCATTGATGACCGGAACGGTCGCATTTTCGGCAATCTGCTCGGCTCTCTCGTGTCCGAAAGTCCGAAGGATGATTCCGTCGACGTACTGGCTGAGAACCTTCGCGCTGTCAGAGAGGGTTTCCTCTCTATCGAGATGGGTGTTGCCCGGCGCTAAGAAGATGGTGTTTCCCCCGAGTTGGGCGATTCCTACCTCGAAAGAGACTCGCGTCCGCGTGGAGTGTTTCTCGAACAAGAGCGCGAAACTCTTTCCCGCGAGCGGAAGGGCGCCCCCATAATTCGGAGGCTTGGATTTTCCCGAGAGGGCGCGCCCGAGGAGGCTCCTCGTTTCGTCCGCGGCCAACTCGAGGCCGGTCAGGTAGTCCCGTTTTTTCACGCTGCCAGCTCCTTTAGGGCCCCGTCGAGAAAGTTCAGGAACTTGTCGATCATTTCTTTGTCCACAACGAGAGGGGGGAGGAGACGAATCACGGTCCCGACGGTCACGTTGAACAGGAATCCGGCCTCCAGCCCCTTGGGGACGAGGGAGGTGGCGTCCCGGTCCACTTCGCAGCCGATGATGAGCCCCTTGCCCCGGATCTCCTTGATGATTGCGTGACGCGAGGCGAGATCCCGGAGGCCGGCCATGGCATGCTCGCCCGTCTCAATCACATGGCCGAGAAATCCGGGAGCGAGAGTGGTGTCCATGGCGGCGCAACCTGCCGCCGTGGCGAGGGGATTTCCGCCGAAGGTGGCGGCGTGGTCGCCCGGCTCGAAGGCCATGGCCTTATCGGAAATCACGAGGGCGCCGATGGCGGTCCCGCCCGCCAGGCCCTTGGCAAGGGCCATGGCGTCGGGTTCGACGCCAAAATGTTCGTGCGCCCACATTTTCCCGGTGCGGCCCATGCCCACCTGAACCTCATCGAACAGGAGCAGGAGATCGTTCGCGTCACAGATTCTCCGGAGGTCCTGCAGATAGCCTTCCGCCGGGACATGCACCCCTCCCTCGCCCTGAATGGGCTCGATAAGGACGGCGCAGGTCTTTTCCGTTACCGCGTTTGCCACCGTTTCAGCGTCGTTAAAAGGGAGATACCGAGAGCCGGGAAGCAGGGGCTGGAAGCCCTTGTGAAACTTCTCCTGACCGGTGGCGGTCAGGGAAGCCATGGTCCGCCCGTGAAAGCTCATGTCGAAGGAGAGGATTTCATACCGCCCCTCACCGTATTTTTTGTAGGAATACTTCCGCGCCAGCTTGATGGCCGCCTCCACCGCCTCGGTCCCGCTGTTGCAGAAGAAAGCCTTATCGCCAAAAGAGTTCTCCGTCAGCCTTTTCGCGAGCCCGATCTGCGGCTCAATGTGGTAAAGGTTCGAGACGTGGAGCAATCTTCCCGCCTGCTCCCGCAGCGCGGCGACAACCGCCGGGTGGCAGTGTCCGAGATTGCAGACAGCAAGGCCGGAGACGAAGTCCAGATATTCCTTTCCGTCGGCGTCCCAGACGCGGCAGCCCTCGCCGCGCACGAGCGCGACCGGATAGCGGCCGTAAGTTTTCGCAACGTGCTGGTCGGCAAGGGCGATGAGCTCCTGATTCGTCATTTCGGTCGTCTCCGATTCGGTCAGGCAATGAACTGGGTGCCCACCCCTTCGTCGGTGAACACCTCCAAAAGAACAGCGTGCGGAACCCTGCCGTCAACAATATGCGCCTTCTGGACGCCCGATGAGAGCGCCTGCAGGCAAGCGCCCACCTTGGGGATCATCCCCCCCTTGATAACCTTTTCGTCCTTGAGCGCCCTGGCTTCATCCCGCTTCACGGTGCTGATGAGGTTTCCTTTCGCATCGAGGACCCCGGCCACATCGGTCAGAAGAATGAATTTTTCCGCTTGCAGGGCCCCCGCGATGGCGCCGGCGGTGGAGTCTGCGTTGATGTTGTAGACTGTCCCGTCCTCTCCGACGCCGAGAGGAGCGATGACGGGAATAAATCCCCCTTTTGTCAGGTGATGAATGATGGCCGGATTCACTTCGGCCACATCACCCACTTGGCCGATGTCGACTTCCTCTTCCCCGCCTTCCTCGGTTTGGCGGCTGACCATGTGCTTGCGCGCCCGGGTGAGGCCGGCGTCGGACCCGGAGAGGCCCACCGCCATTCCCCCGTGCCGGTTGATGAGGCGCACAATCCCCTTGTTCGTTGACCCCGCGAGTACCATCTCCACCACCCCGACGGTTTCCTCGTCGGTGACGCGCAGGCCCTCAATGAATTGGCTCTCCTTCCCAATTTTCTCGAGGGTTTCGCCGATCTGGGGTCCCCCGCCGTGGACGACGACCACGTTGATCCCCACGAACTTCATGGTGACGATATCCTGGGCGAAGGGGGCGTGAAGGTCTTTTTCCACCTGCGCGGCGCCGCCGTACTTGACCACAATGGTTTTCCCGGCAAATCGCTGAATATAGGGAAGGGCCTCAACGAGGGTCGAGGCTCTCTCTCGGGGATCCATTTAGCGAACTCCTCTCCCGCCTTTTGCCGGCGAATGCGCCATCGCGGGCGCAACTCCACGGGGCGCGGAAAGGGGGAATATACAACGGAGAAAAACGCGGGCCAAGGGGAGCACACCGGGAAGGGCCGGGAAGGAGCGTGCGGCCCAATCACCGCCGTTTCATGGGCGGCGCTGCGGGGAAAAGCCAGAAATCCCCACATTGGAATGGCCGGATTCTCCCGCCAAGCCGAAGGGGCGTTTTCGCTCCGGAAAACCTGAAAAGCTCGATGCGAAAGTGGGAAAACGGCGCGCGCGGCTCCCGTCCCATCCTGTTCGCTAGAGGATGTAGCGGCTGAGGTCGAGATCCTCAGCGATACCGTGGAGCTTATCCCGAACGTAAGCGGCGTCGATGGTTATCTCCTGTCCCGCCATGTCCGGAGCGTTGAAGGATATATCCTCGAGGAGGCGTTCCATGATGGTGTGGAGCCGCCGGGCGCCGATGTTCTCGGTTTGCTCGTTGATTTGGGCGGCCACATGGGCGATTTCCTCGATGGCGTCATCGGCGAATTTGACGGTAATCCCCTCGGTGGCCAAAAGGGCGGGGTATTGGCGAATAAGGGCGTTCTCGGGCTCGCGAAGGATGCGCACGAATTCGGCCTGACCGAGGGAATCCAACTCCACCCGGATGGGGAAGCGGCCTTGAAGCTCCGGCAGCAAGTCAGAAGGTTTGACCGCATGGAAGGCCCCCGCCGCGATAAAAAGGATGTGGTCGGTCTTCACGGTTCCGTACTTTGTGTTCACCACGCTTCCTTCGACAATGGGGAGGAGATCGCGCTGGACGCCTTCCCGCGATACATCGGGTCCATGATGGTTTGAGGAGCTGGAAGCCACTTTATCGATCTCATCGAGGAACACGATTCCTGATTGTTCGGTGAGGACGACGGCTTCACTGTTCACCCTGTCCGGATCGATGAGTTTGTCCGCCTCTTCCTGGCACAAGATCTTGAAGGCCTCGGGCACCTTGAGGCGGCGTTTTTTCGTTTTTTGTGGAAACATCCCCCCGAGCATATCCCCAATCTGAATCCCCATTTGCTCCAGGTCGATTCCGCCCATGATCTGAATTTCGGGCGCCCTGTCCGCTATCTCCACCTCCACCTCACGGTCGTCGATCTTTCCTTCTCTCAAAAAATTGCGAAATTTATCCCTCGTGCGGAGATAATGCTCCTCGCCCAGGGGATCGCGCGGTTGACCCTTATCGTCCAGCGCGCCAAGGGTGGGAGGTTGGGGCAGAAGAAGGTCAAGGAGGCGCTCTTCGGCACTGTCCTGAGCCTTAACCTTGTTTTCCTCCCGCATTTCCTCCTGGACCATGTTGCGCGCCAGCTCGACGAGATCCCGGATAATGCTCTCCACATCGCGCCCCACATAGCCGACTTCGGTGAATTTACTTGCCTCAACCTTGGTGAAGGGACTCTTCGTCAGCCGGGCGAGGCGGCGGGCGATTTCGGTCTTTCCGACGCCGGTGGGGCCGATCATGATGATGTTTTTCGGGGCCACATCGTCGCGCATGTCCTCGGCAAGCTGCTGGCGGCGCCACCGGTTTCGAAGCGCGATGGCGACGGCGCGTTTTGCCTCCGATTGGCCGATGATGTAGCGGTCGAGTTCTTCGACGATACGAGCGGGCGTTAGGGTTTCAATCATAGGGTTTCCACGGTGATTTGATGATTGGTGTAGACGCAGATGTCGGCCGCGATGCTCAGAGAACGGCGCACTATCTCCTCGACAGAGAGGTCGGGCGCAAGTCCGAGGATGCCGCGGGCGGCCGCCATGGCGTACGCTCCGCCGCTTCCAATTCCGATGACCCCGTCGTCCGGCTCGATGATCTCGCCCGTCCCTGAGAGAAGAAGGCTCGTCTCATTGTTGCTCACGATGAGCAGGGCTTCGAGCCGCCGCAGGACGCGGTCGGTGCGCCAGTCCTTCCCCATTTCAACGGCGGCCCTCGCCAAATTGCCGTGGTATTGCTCGAGCTTGGCCTCGAATCGCTCGAAGAGAGCAATGGCGTCGGAGGCGGATCCCGCGAACCCGGCCAGTACTTTCCCCTCGCTCAATCGGCGAATCTTCGCCGCAGTGTGCTTGACGGCGGTCTGGCCGATTGTCACCTGGCCGTCACCGCCGAGGGCGATTTGGTCCTTGTGCCGCACGGAAAGGATGGTGGTGGAGCGGACGGGTTCTCCTGGATGGGTCATCCGGAATCCTTCACTTTTTTTGTTGTGTGCTGCTTCTTTGCTCTGCCTTGGGCGCCGGCGCTTTTGTTGCCGCTCCGCGCCCTCGGGTGCGCGTCGTCGTAGGTGGCCTGCAGGTGCGCGAAATCCACCTGGGTATAACGTTGCGTGGTGGAAAGGCTCGCGTGTCCTAACAGCTCCTGGATCGAGCGAAGATCCGCGCCCCCCTCCAGAAGGTGCGTCGCCGCGCTGTGGCGAAGCGCGTGCGGTGTGAAATGATACCCGAAAGCGCCCTTTTGTTCGTAGCCCCGCAGGGCGACCCGCACCCGGGCGGGGGTGAGGCGGCGCCCCCGGGAATTGCGAAAGAGGGGGGAAGTTTCCTTCCGCCTGGGAGCTTTTTCGGGAAGCGGCGGCCGGAGGGTCCGGTGCGCTTCTATGGCCCGGGCCGCCTCGTGCGTCATGGGGACGATACGCTCCTTTTTCCCTTTTCCGCGAACCTGAAGGAGGCGCTCCTTGAGGTCAATGTCCTCGTCGTTTAGCCCGCAAAGCTCACTTACCCGGAGGCCCGACCCGTAGAGTATCCCGAGTATCGCTTTGTCCCGGGCGCCGTCGGCATTGGACGTATCCGGCAGTTCCATCAGCCGTGCGGCGTCGTCCACCGGGAGAAAGGCGGGCAGGGCGCGGCCGGCCTTCGGCGTGGGAATCTCCCCGGCGGGATTCCCCACACTCCATCCTTCCCGCCGCAGAAAGCGGAATAGGCTTCGGAGGCTCGAAAGATGCCGGTTGACCGTGATGGCGGCCACCCCCCGGCCGTGAAGGTGGGCCAGATAAGCGCGGATGGCAAGGGGGTCTACTCTTTCCGGCGGGACCGGCAATCCGGCCCAGTCCGTGAGGAAAGCGTCGAAGTCGGCAAGGTCCGATGCGTAGGCGCGGAGTGTGTGGCCGGAGGCGCCCCGCTCCGCCCGAAGATGGTTTTCAAAAAGGGCTCGGGCCCCGCTTAAACCTCCTGGAGTATTTTGCCTTCGCGCCATGGCTTCAGATCTTTCAAGGCGCGCTGTACGATGAGCTTGTTGCGTTCCTTCCGGCGCGCGCGCGTTTGCAAGGGCGGGAATAATCCAAAGTTGATGTTCATCGGCTGGAAGTTTTTGTGACTGGCCTGGCAGATGTAATGGATCAGGGAACCCAGGGCCGTGGTGAGGGGAGGCGCACTTATGGGCTCATTGCGAATGAAGGCGGCGGCATAAACTCCTGCGAGCAGGCCCATGGCGGCTGACTCCAGGTACCCTTCGACACCGGTGAGTTGGCCCGCGACGAAGAGGTTGGGATAGCGTTTCAGCTGAAGCGTGTCGCGGAGAAGGCGAGGGGCGTTGAGGTAAGTGTTTCGGTGCAGGCTCCCGTAACGCAGGAAGCGGGCCCGGGACATGGCCGGAAGAGATTGGAATATCCGCTTTTGTTCGGGGTAGCGAAGCCGGGTCTGGAAGCCCACTATGGAATAAAATTCACCCGTGAGATCCTCACGCCGAAGCTGAACCAGTGCGTGGTAGGTCTCCCCCGTCACCGGGTGGGCGATTCCTACGGGTTTCATCGGGCCGTGGGCAAGCGTTTCCTTGCCTCGTCTTGCCAGTTCCTCGATGGGCAGGCATCCCTCAAAATAAATGGCCTTCTCGAACTCCCGAAGAGGGATTTTTTCCCCATCGAGGAGGAACTGCTGGAACTCTTCATATTTTCCTTGGGAGAGACCGATGTTGATATAGTCGCCCTCTTTCTCTCCATCGAGGGATTTTCCGTACCGGGAGGCGAGGAAGGCTTCGTTCATATCAATGCTGTCGGCGTACACGATGGGGGAAATGGCGTCATAGAAATAGAGGTATTTCCCTTTCGTGAAGCGGGCCACCTCAGCCGCGAGGGCCGGGCTTGTCAATGGTCCGGTGGCGATGACGGTGGGAAGGTCCTCGTCAATGGAGGTGAATTCCTCCCGGCGCAGGCGAATGTTCGGCTCGCCTTCTATGGCATCGGTAACGGCCTTGCTGAAGATTTTCCGGTCCACCGCGAGGGCAACCCCGGCGGGTACCTGCGCGTCGTCGGCGCAGCGGAGGATGAGGGAGCCCATAGACCGCATTTCTTCTTTCAAGAGGCCCGAAGCGTTTTCGAGGGCATTCGAGCGCAAGGAATTGGAACAAACCAATTCCGCCAGGAACTCCGTCTGATGGGCGGGGGTGGGGGTTTGGGGCCGCATCTCGTAGAGATCGACATTGACGCCCCGCCGGGCTGCCTGCCATGCGGCTTCACTTCCCGCGAGGCCGCCTCCGACAACACATAATCTTCCGCTCATGAATTTTCCGATGCGGTTGCGGGGGAGGGCTCCGTGAGCGCCATCTCTCCCAGGGAGGCGAGAATCTCTTCAGAGGCGTCCTCGGCATGCCCACACTCTTTCAAGGGACATACGATTTGCTTTCCACTCTTTTTTGTCACCTTGAGAACCAAATGAGGATGCCCGCAGGCGGGGCAAGCCTTGTCTGCCGGCGGCCCCCAAACGACATAATTGCACTTTGGAAAGCGATTGCAACCGTAAAAGGGCTTTCCCGTACGTCGCGAACGCCGCTGCACGAGTTCCCCGTCGCAGTTCTTTCTTGCGCATGCGATTCCGGTCGGCGGAGGCGGCGGAGCGCCAGATCCGTCAGGGGAGACTTTGCGCGTTTTGTGCTCCTTGGGTGATTCGGAGCAAGCGAGATAAATTCCGAAGGGGCCGCTTTTGGCGCGCATGGGCGCGCCGCACAATTCACACGGGGCGGCTTTTTCCTCAATCTCGTTTAAGTTCTCGTCCAACTCCCCGTCCTTGCCGTTATCGGAGATATTCTCTGAGTAATGGCATTTGGAATAGGTTGAGCAGGAAATAAACCAACCGTTCCTGCTGAATTTCTTTACGAGCGGACTGCCGCACTCCGGGCAATCCCGCCCGACCGGTTCGGTCGTTGTTTTGAGACTGGGAAGCGATTTTTTCGCTTCTTGCACTTTTTGTTCGAACTGGCGGTAAAAATCGCTCAAAACGGGAAGCCAAGGAGTTTTTCCCCCTTCGATGTCATCCAGGGACTTCTCCATTTTGGCTGTGAATTTGACGTCGATTTCGTCCGGGAAACCGAGAATGAGAAGCTTGTTCACCTCACGGCCCAACGGAGTGGGGACAAACTGGCGTTTTTTCCGGTCAACCGTAACGTACTTGCGTTTTTCCAGCGTGTCGAGAATTGTGGCGTAGGTACTGGGCCGCCCCACCCCGTCCTCTTCCAGTTCTTTTACGAGAGATGCCTCGGTATAGCGCGGAGGCGGTTGGGTGAAATGCTGCTCTGTCAGCACGCCGCTCGGCGCCTTTTCCGATGCCACCAGCGAGAGGGCATCCCCCTCCGAGAGGGGCGGGAGGGTTTGGCTCTTTCCCCGGCCTGCCAATTTTTCTCCGTTTTCCTCGCTTTCCGCGGCACCTTCTTTTCCGTTTTCCTGGTACGCCTTGAGAAAGCCCTCGAACTTGAGAACCGATCCGATCGCCCGCAGCAGCAATCGCTCGCTCGCCTCGATGTCAACGCTTGTTTGGTCGTACACGGCGGGCTTCATCTGGCTGGCAAGAAAGCGGCGCCAAACAAGGGTGTAGAGGGCGAGCTGATCGGGCTTGAGGTGCCCCTTCAGCCGGTCGGGCGAAAGCGCGGGGTCGATCGGGCGAATGGCCTCATGGGCGTCCTGGGTCATGGCACCGCCTTTGTACACAGGTGGTTTTTCCGGCAGAACTTCTTTCCCGAAATGGTCGCCGATATAGGCCCGGGCCGCGGCGATCGCCTCGGGAGCGAGGCGGACCGAATCGGTCCGCATGTAGGTGATCAGGGCAACGGTGCCCAGTTCACGCCCAAGATTGACACCTTCATAGAGGGTTTGTGCGACGCGCATCGTTTTTTTGGCGCCGTAACGCAGCTTGGTCGAGCTTTCCTGCTGGAGGGTGCTCGTAATGAAAGGGCTGGGCGGGCGGCGGCGGCGTTCACGCCGCACCACCTTCGCCACCCGGTGCGGTGCTTTTTCGATCTCATCTGTGAGCGCGCGCGCCATCCCTCCATCTGGAATATCGGCCTCTCTCCTATCGATTCGGAAGAGCCTGGCCCCAAAGGGGAGGCCGTTTCCCGGCTTTTGGAGGGATGCATCGATGGTCCAGTATTCCCGGGGCTGAAACGCCTCGATTTCCTCCTCGCGCGCGCTGATAAGGCAAAGGGCGACCGATTGTACCCGCCCGGCGCTCAGACCGAAGGCGACTTTGTTCCATAGAATTTCCCCGGACAGTTTGAAGCCCACGATGCGGTCGAGCTTTCGGCGGGTTTCTTGGGCATCGACCTTATTCTGGTCGATCCGGCCGGGTTGGCTAAGCGCTTCCGTAACCGCGCGGCGGGTGATTTCGTTAAAGGCGACTCGGTAGACCTCGTTCTCCTTTCCGATATCCCGGAAGATCTCCGCGATATGCCAGGCGATGGCTTCTCCTTCCCGGTCGGGATCCGGGGCGAGATATATCTCTTTGGCCGAGCGCGCCGCCCGGCGAAGGGCGTCGATGGTTTTTTTCTTCGAGAGGATCTCGCCATAGTCGGCTTGGAAATTGTTTTGGACATCGATCCCCATCTTGCGTTCCCCGGTTTTTCGCAGATCGCGCACGTGGCCCTTGGAGGCCATGATGGCAAATTCTCCACCGAGGAACTTTTGGATGGTCTTTACTTTGGCTGGCGATTCAACGATGAGAAGCTTTTTGGATTTTCCCTCTGATGCCGATTCTTTTTTAGAAGAGCGGACAGGGGGCCGTTTCACCGTTTTTTTAGCCGATGTCTTTTTTCCCATCTAACTCAATTCATAAGGCGGGTTTCTTTTTCTTCCACGATTTGAAAAACCTTTTCACCCGGAGTGTCCCGGTTCTCCTTGAACATAACGAGGAGAGTTGTGGTTTTCACTTCTTCCAGTCCGATCTCTTCGTCAACCAAGTCGATGCACCGCTGGATGATTTCTTCCCGCAGGTGATCGTCGATGGAGCCGCTGCTGTACAATCTGTGAAGAAGCCCCTGCGCCGCGGGGGTGAAGGCGAGGCGCTCTTCTGGGTGCATGACGCGCACCGCGCGGGTTCGTCTTCCGCTCAATTTGCTCTCACCTCCACGCATATCATAGCCGAATTGCTGAATCCACGAGAGTACATCGTATATTTCTTCCTGAAGAAAGCCCCTGTTCGTCAGGAGTGAAACCATTTCCCGCTCGTTTTCGAGAACGCTCCGATCCTGAAGGCACCGCTCTACCAAGATCTGCACCATGGAATACATTTTCTCACGCACGTGACATCCTCGCTTTTAGTGCGCCGCCAGATAAACGCCTCCCCCGGCCTGCCGGGACCAATCCCTTGAGCTCCAGATGAAGCAGCAAGTCCGCCACTTTTTCAGGAGGAATTCCTTGTGATCGCGTAATTGCCTCAATCGTGTTCTCCCCTTGTGAGAGGAGGGATAACAACTCGTTTTCTTCCTTGGAAACAAGAGGAGCGCTCTCAACAGATTCACCGCGCGGCGATCCCGGGCGGGTCGCCGCCGAAGCCAGGCTCGAAGGGGTGCGGGTTTCATGTATATAAGAAGGAAGCGCCTCCATGACGTCTTCCACTTTTTCGACAAGCTGCGCACCATTTTTGAGTAGTCCGTGGCAGCCGGCGCTTCGGCCGGTGTCCGCAGGTCCTGGAACCGCCATCACCTCCCGTCCCTGTTCAAGAGCCAGGCGTGCCGTGATGAGCGAGCCGCTTCGCTCGGCGGCTTCGACGATGAGGGTGGCAACGGATAGACCGCTAATGAGGCGATTGCGCCGCGGAAAATTATGTTGCCTCGGCGGTTCGTTCCACGGGAACTCCGAGATCACCGCTCCGGAAGCGGCAATCTGTTTGCGGAGGTCCCCGTGGTCAGCGGGGCAATTGGTTCCCAGGCCGCAACCCATTACGGCCAAAGTTCGCCCTCCGGCATCAAGCGTTGCGCGGTGCGCTTCAGCATCGATCCCGTAAGCCATTCCGCTGACGATGGTGAACCCTCTTTCCGCAAGCTCCCCCGCCAACTTTCGGGCCATTCGCCTCCCGTAAGGTGTGGGCCTGCGCATGCCACGACGGCGATGGCAAGTTCGTCTTCCTTTTGAAGGGTGCCTTCCACGAAAAGGGCGCCTGGGGCTGCAAAAATGTGGCAAAGTGGCTCGGGAAACGCCGGATTTTCCCGGGTCACAATATTCGCCCCTCCTTTTCGTGCTTCACGGCGAACCCGTTTCGCAATGTCGGCAGGCATGTCTCGTTCGAGCAATTCCAGCGCTTTTTTCCCGGAAATTCGAACGAAATCGGACACCGGGGCGGAGAGGGCCTTCTCGGGTTCCCCAAAAACGGCCAAAAGTTTCTCGAGTTTCTCTGGAGTCATGCCGGGCAGGGTTTGTAGAACGAGCCAAGCGTCAGGAATCGCACTGGCTTTTGATTCCAAAGACATTGATTTGGTTAGATTACTCTGCATTCTGAATCCTGGCTCGAATCAAAATTCCAATTGAGGCAAGGGCGATTTCATTGATTATCAGCCTCCATCCTGTTGCCCGGAGGGCATTTTGGCCCTCCGTTCCTTACCATGAAGGGTGCGACCTGTGTCAAGACGAAAATAATATAGCACCCCGATTGATCCTTAAAAAAAAGATGGACCCGCGCGCTGAAATACTTGGGGGGGCAGAAGACGGCGGACTACTTCCGCAGGCTATTTCCCGGTAATTTCAAGGATCGGACCTGTTCCCGGGCCTTTTTGGTGAGGGGATGAGATGGAAAATTGTCGAAGAGCTTTTCGAACTCAAGGGCCGCTCCACGGGGATTGTCCAGGCGGAGATATGTGAGCCCACTTTTGTAATAAGCGTCCGGCACTTTGTGGCTTTTTGGATACCGGGTGATTACCTTTTTGAATTCATCGAGGGCCGAATGGTATTCCTTCATGTCGTAAAAACTCTCTCCGAGCCAGTATTGGGCATTGCCCGCCAAGCGATGGTTGGCGTATTGGCTTAGAAAGTCCCGAAGGCGAAGAATGGCCTCTTCTCTTTTCCCCTCCTGGAGAATTTGGTAGGCGCGATTGTAGGCCTCCTGAGGAGGCAGGGAAGCCAGGCGGGTAGGCGGGGATTTCATCGCAGCCGGCGGCGGGGCCTTGCTTCTAAGGACGGGAGCGGGTCTCGGAGATGAAGGGGCGGCCGGAGCTTTCCTTTGGGGTCGCCGGGGGAGATTGGCAGGCGTCCGAGGGGGTGCCGGTCTACGGGTGGTTTCCTTCCATGTGAGAAATTCTCGGCGAAGCTTGTTCAAATTCTCCTCGAGCCGGTTTTGATTGTTCTGGATTTTTCGGACCTCGACGGCCAACCTTTTGATCTGTTCGTTGGTCTGGGGAAGGGAGACTTCGAGCCGGGCGCTTTTCTGCTGGGCGGATACGACCTGACGGCGAATGAAGTCCATCTCTTGCGCCGCTTTTTGGACCGGAGCCTCGGATACGTTCTCCTTTGGGAACTCTGCGCAAGAGCCCAGAGAGAAGACGAGGGCAAGCGCATAAGGAGACAGGCGCGTCGACATGCAGGATGAACCTCAAAGGGCGATGAGCGTGAGCCTACTGGGCGGTCTGGCAAGATGTCAATTGGCAGGGCAAAGAAAATCTCAGATGGGGATGACCTCGAATCCCTCCTGATGAAGTTCCAAATCGGCCTTGACGACGAGTTGGATGTTTAGCTTGTTTTCGAGCTCTTCAACGTGGCAGCGTTCGTCCTCGAGCAGAAGGTCGGCCACATCCGGATGGACGTTGATCATAACCTTCCGATTGGATGGATGGTTTCGGCGGACCCGGCGGACCTCTCGGAGGGCCTCATAGCTAATCGTTGCAGGGGACTTGATTCTGCCGCGCCCTTCGCAATAGGGGCAGGTCCCGCAAAGAACGCGCTGGAGGCTGTCGCGAACCCGCTTGCGCGTCATTTCAACGAGGCCCAGGTCACTGATTTTGAGGATGTTCGTGCGCGATCGGTCTTTTCTCAACTCACCTTTGAAGGAGTTGAAAACCTCATCCTTGCTTTCCTCTTTCTCCATGTCGATGAAATCGACAATGATGATCCCGCCCAGGTTGCGAAGCCGAAGTTGCGCCACAATCTCCCGAACCGCCTCCATGTTTGTCTGGAGGATGGTTTCTTCGGGATTGCGTTTTCCAACGAATCGTCCGGTATTTATGTCAATTGTGGTGAGGGCCTCCGTTTGATCGATGACAATATAGCCTCCGCTTTTCAGCCATACGCGCTGGCCGAGCGCGCGCTCAATCTCCAGTTCGACACCGAACCGGTCAAAAATAGATTCGCCGCCATCGTATAGCTCGAGCTTGGGAACAAGATGCGGATAGTAGTTCTCAAGGAATTCCAAGCAAATCTGGTACTGCTCCTTGTCGTCGATGACCATTCGCTCTACGTCATCGCCAAATAAATCCCGCACGGCTCGTTTTACGATGTTTAGGTTATGGTAGAGCTCGGCGGGCGCTGTTACCCCTTCGTTTTTCTGAAGAATGTCATCCCACAGTGTATGGAGAAAGTGCATATTCGCCTCGATTTCCTCGGCGGGAAGCCCCTGAGTCACGGTGCGTACGATGTAACCCGCGCCAGGTTGGCGAAACTTACGCACGAGCTTTCGGAGCCTCCGGCGTTCTGCCTCATCCTCGATTCGTCTGCTGATCCCGACCTGATTGATCGTGGGCATGTAGACCACGTACCGGCCAGGCAGTGTGATGAAGCTCGTTAGGCGAGACCCTTTTGTTCCGAGCGGCTCTTTGCTTACTTGCACGATAACTTCTTGCCCGACATCGAGGAGATCCTCAATATGGCGCTCTTTGCCGCCCCTCCGGGCCCGGCGGCCCACCCCGAAAGGACGTCCCCCGTTCACGCCATTTCGTTCTTCGTCGTCTATCGAACCATCAAAATCGAGATCTTCTTCTTCTGCTTCTTCAGCTTCTTCGGCGGCGATCCTCCGATAATTCTCGATGGAGTCGATGGTGTCGACGTCATTCACGTAGAGAAACCCCGCCTTCTCGATACCGATATCAATGAAAGCGGCTTGCATGCCGGGGAGAACTTTGGTGACTCGCCCCTTGTAAATGTCGCTGACGATGCTCTTTTCGCTGTCGCGCTCGATGTAGAATTCCGCCGCAACGCCGTTCTCAAGAAGGGCCAGGCGCGTTTCGAAGGGCTCGGCGTTGACGATGATCTCAGATGGCATATTCGATGTTCCCCGCTGTCGATTTTTTCCACTTTATCGCAATTTTTTTAACCTGTGATCGCAGGCAATCTTCGGATGAGAGGCCAAGGCAAGTTTTCAGGATCTCGGATACTTTCGGAGTGGATCCCTCGCCATGGTTTATCGAAAGGAGAAAGAGAAGGAGCTGCGTCCCGTCTAACCCGCGCCGCTCTCCTTTAACGGAAAAATCGGCGATGGCAGGACGCGCATCGAAACAGATGACCCTGCCTTTTCTTTCTCGTTCGATTTCGATTCTCTCGCTTTCCAGCGCCCGTAGAACGGCCCACTCGGCCGCGGCGAGCGCATCGGCCCCTTCCCCCAGCATCTCGGCGGGAACATAAATCTCATACACAGAGCCAAAATCGGCATTTGCCGAAGAGGGGGCGCCATTTTGAAGTTCCCAGATTGCGCGGGGCCGCAGACCGGCGGGCAGGCTCTCTTTGAGCCGGCGATACACGTCACGTACCCGTAGCGGACCTTCGGTTTCCAATAGTGAGATGTCCACCGCTTCGGCCCAGCTTTCAACCCCAACCGACAGTGCGCGGGAAAAGACAATTTTTGGGTGGGGGTTGAAACCCTTGGAGTGCGCCATCCGCATTCCCTCCCGCTGGACGGCCCGGATAAACGTGCGGAGGACTTCGAGATGGCCCAAAAAACGTAGGTCGCCCGATTTTTCGAAAAGGAGGCGGAAGCGGCGCACTGAAAATTCCGCCGCCTCGGCCGCGATCCCGGGGCTATCGTTCCCGGCGCCCTCGAATCCAATGGGAATGGGTCCATTCTCGCGGAAGGCATGTCGTTCTCTAGGCTTTCGGTGCTCTTTCTTTTGGATTTTTGGATTCTCTTTTGTGCTGACAGGCAAAATCCCGTTGCGCTTCGATAGGGCGATGTCCTTTTTCTCGCCCCAATCAGCCTCGGCCGGAATCGTGGCGCATCGATTGAGAGAGCTGTGGTCAACGCGCGCGCCGGTTTTCGTATTTGGCAAGGGCGAGAAAGATTCGGGCGGCGGGATGGGTTTTTCATAATGGTATTTGATGCCTTTGTAGTTATCCAAAATCCCGCATTGGTAGCACTTCTCATACCGGCAATCGCCTACCGTCACTTCCCGGAGGGCCCTTGCCCACTCTTCCCGCTGGTAATCCTTGGTGATGCCCGGGTCGAGGTGATCCCAGGGCAGCGGCTCCTCGACAGGAATTTCCCGGTAGGCATACCAATCGGGATCCAAGTTGTGGGCGGCGAAGGCGGCTTCCCACTTGTTGAAGTCGAAATGTTCCCTCCAGCCGTCGAACTTGCAGCCCAACTCGACGGCGGTCTCGATGACGTCCGCCAACCGGCGGTCTCCTTTGGAAAGGATGGCCTCCAGCAGGCTGTTGCGCGGGTCTGACCAGTGGAGCTTGATGCGCCGGTCCTTCACCGAGCGTTTTATGAAAGTTAGCTTTTCCTGGATTTCTTCGCTCCGATTCTGCGGAAACCATTGAAAAGGCGTGTGGGGTTTTGGCACGAATGTAGAGAGACTTACATTGATGAAACGGAACCGCTCCCCGGTGTTTCGCGATTGCATCTGGGCGCAGGCATGGAGCATTTCCACCGTCTTTTCCAGGTCTTCGAAAGTTTCGGTGGGAAGTCCCAGCATGAAGTAGAATTTTACCCCCGGCCAACCGGCGTCGAGAATGTCCTGCAGGTTTCTCCGCAGATCCTCTTCGGTGAGTACTTTGTTGATGACGTTCCGCAGGCGCTCGCTGCCCGCTTCAGGTACCAAGGTGAAACCCGTGCGGCGGACGCGGGCGATTTGAGCAAGCAGCTCCGGACTCATCGCGCCCACTCTCAGCGAAGGAAGCGAAATGGAGGTATTCATCGGGGCGAGCCGTTCCATCATCCGGGGAACCACTCCTTTAAGGGGCTGCCAGTCCGCGATGCAAAGGGATGAGAGGCTGATTTCTTCATAGCCGGTTTTGCGCAGGGACTCCTCGGCGAGTTCCAGCGTTTTCCAGGGGTCCCGGTCACGGACCGGCCGGTACACCGTCCCGGCGTGGCAGAAGCGGCAGCCTCGCGTGCAGCCGCGCTGGACTTCCAGTGTCACCCTATCGTGAACGACCTGGGCGTACGGCACGATAGCGGCGGTCGGGTGGGGCGAACGGTTGAGATCTTTCAGGATGCGCGCCAGCACCGGCCGCGAACCCCCGTTCACGTGGCGGACCTCTCGGATTCGACCGTCCTCCTCGTACTCCACCGCGTAGCGCCCCGGGACGTAAATTCCCTTCAATTCTTCCAGCCGTTCGAGCAACGTGGCGCGTGGCGCTCCGGATTTCCGCCAGGCCTCATGGACGTCAACGATTTCAGGGAAAAGTTCCTCTCCGTCGCCCAGTGCGACGGCGTCGAAGAAGGGGGCGAAGGGTTCCACGTTGAATGCCACGGGACCGCCCCCCACAACGAGGGGATCCTTCACGCTCCGGTCGATTGCCCGTCGAGGGATCCCGGCGAGGTCGAGCAGCCGCACCACGTTGCTCGCAGCGAGTTCGTAGAGAAGCGAAATGCCCAGAATGTGGAATTCTCGAACGGGTATTCGGCTTTCGAGGGTGGCGAGAAGAGCCCCTTTTTGGGTAATGATATCCTCAAAATCCATCCAAGGGAGGAATACCCGCTCTGCGGCGATGTCCTCGCGCTCGTTCAGCAGGTGGTAGAGGATCCGAATGCCGTTGTGGGACATTCCGACTTCGTAGCTGTCCGGGAAGGCGAGGGCGACGAGGTTTCGGACCCGGGAGTGGTCCTTGTGAATCGAATTCACCTCATTGCCCAGGTAACGAGAGGGTTTTTGGACAAAGGGGAATACTTCCGAAGAATAGTCAATTTTCATTATTTATCCAGGCAAATCTCAACCCGGGGGTATATTGATTACTGGCCTTTTACCGGGCGGCGGCCGGGCTTTTCCGTGACACCTCCCGGTGCGATCAAGCCGAATGGTGCTGGAATCTTAAGGATTTTGCAACTCGGTTGCGATGTTGCGTTATGGCAGAAATGGGGAAATTCATGAAAAAGCGACAAAATTCCTGCGCCTGAGCCGCACATTGAGCAAGAGACCGACGGCGAGGAACGAGGCGAGCAAGGAGCTTCCCCCATAGCTTACAAGGGACAAGGGCATTCCCACGATTGGGATCAAACCCACCGTCATGCCGATATTCAGGAAAATATAAAGGAAAAAAGAGGTTGCCACCCCGACGGCGATCAGGAGCCCTTCTTTGTCGCCGGCGTTGAGGGCTGTCTGTATGCAACGATGAATGAAGATCAGAAAGAGGATTAGCAATACGGTCGCCCCGATGAAGCCAAGCTCTTCGCTTAGTACAGAGAAAATAAAGTCGGTGTGCTTTTCGGGCAGAAAATGAAGGCGGCTTTGGGTCCCCTGAAACAGGCCCTTGCCCCAGATCTCCCCGCTGCCGACGGCGATCTTGCTCTGGAGGCTTTGATAACCTGAGCCGAGCGGGTCGGCCTCCGGGTTGAACACAGTGAGGATTCGGTTTTTTTGGTAGTCCCTGAGGAAAAGCCATCCCACCGGAGCTACGATGAATCCCATCGTCGCGATAGACAGGAACACGCGCGCCCGCACGCCTACGATAATAAGCATGACCGCCGCTACCATGACCGTCATGAGGGAGGTTCCGAGATCGGGTTGCCGCGCCACGAGAATAAAGGGTATCGCGACAAAAATAAAAGGAAGAATGAGCTCGCGGAATTCCAAGGGCTCGGTGTTTTCGCGGGATCCAAAATAACGGGCGAGGACCAGGGTAATGACCAAGCGGGAGAACTCAGATGGCTGGAACCGCATGGGCCCAAGGACAAGCCATCGCTTCGCCCCGTACACCATTTTCCCGGAAATGAGAACCAATACCAGGAGGGCGACGAGGAGAAAATAAAAAATGTAGGCGAGTCGCGTAAAGTGGTGATAGTCGAAAAGGAGGATAAGGGTAACTGAAACAACGCCGACGGAGATCCAAATCAATTGCTTCCAATGGAGTGCTTCTTCCAGCAGGGCCGTGTTCGTTTGGATGCTGCTGAATATCATTAGGACGCCGAACGCGGAAAGGGCGAGCGTGACGAAAATCAAAACCCAGTCGAGTTGCCCCATCGCGCGCCGAAGGAGAGACGGGGGGAGAGGATGGGAGGGAAAACCGATCATGGGACAACCCTCATGTTGGTGGAGGGTTGAATTCGCGCAGGATTTTTTCCGTTCGAGCGGTTTTTTGCCCTTTCCTCTTTGCCGGAACCCCCAGGTAGAAGGCCATGAGATCGCGGGCGATCGGAGCGAAAAAGGAGCCGGATCTTCCTGCGTGTTCGGCCAGAACGGCTATCGCAATTCGCGGGTTTTCAAAAGGGGCGAAAGCGACGAACCACCCATGGTCGCGGAACTTGCGCGGGAGATCTTCGGGCTTCGCCTTACGTCCCGTTATTTCGAGACGGACCACTTGGGCGGTGCCCGTTTTGCCGGCCACCTCCACGCCCGGTATGGCGGCCTTTTTTGCCGTGCCGCGCGGCCCGTTCACGACTTCCCACAAACCGCGCCGCACCTTCGCGAAAGTGTCTGCCCCGATCGGAATTCGGTTCAAGGGTACAGGCTGGTGTTCGTAGACGGGTTTTTGGTCTGCTCTCCAGACTCGGCGGACGATATAGGGCTTCCAAAGTGTGCCGCCGTTTGCAACCGTCGCGATGAGGTTTGCCGCCTGCAATGGGGTGACAAGATTGAACCCCTGCCCGATGGAGACGCTGATCGTTTCGACGGGGTACCATTTCTCTTTGAAACGGCGCCGTTTCCAAGCGTCCGAGGGAACGAGCCCCGGTTTTTCCCGGAAGCTGAACTGGGTGGGCTTCCCCAATCCGAACATGCGCGCGTACTTGGCGATTCTCTCAATTTTGAGGCGGCTGCCCATCGTGTAGTAGTACACGTCACAGCTTTGGGCGAGTGATTGAACGAAATTGATCGGGCCGTGCCCGCCCGGCTTCCAATCCCGGAATACCCGGTTTCCGAACGGAAAATGCCCATTGCAAAAAATGTATTCATCGGGTCGGATGATTTTTTCCTCCAACGCGGCGAAAGCCATCACGATTTTGAACAGTGAGCCGGGAGGATATTGTCCCCGAATGGCACGGTTTTCGAGAGGATACAGGGGGTCCTGGGAGAGCGCGCGCCAGGACTCCGGCCGAATGCCCGCGGCAAACAAATTCGGATCAAACGTCGGGTTGCTGACCATGGCCAGGATGCCACCGCTGCGGGGATCGAGGGCGACGATGCTCCCTTCATAGTCGGCGAATAGTTCCTCGGCCTTGGCCTGAAGCTCAGAGTCCATGGTGAGCTCGATGTTGTATCCGGCCTTCTCATTGAATGGCCGGACAATCCGTAGCTCACGGCCGTAGGCGTCGACCTCCACCTGCTTGAAGCCGTTTTTTCCACGAAGATACTTCTCCTGGGAGTGTTCGACGCCGTACCTTCCTATCAGGTCGCCTTGCCGGTAATTTTGCTTCCGCAGTTTTGTCAGTTCCCGGTCGCCGATCTCGTTCAGGTAGCCCAGGAGGTGGCCCGCGAGTTTTTGGTGCCTGTAGTTGCGCAGGGGAGCGACCTGTAGGAAAACGCCGGGCAGGTCCGGCCGGTTTTCCATGACGTAGGCTACCTTGCGCCGGTCCACGTCTGCCTTCACAAGAAAAGGGCGGAAGGAGCTGGCGCTTCGAACTTTTTTCCACAACGCGGGGAAGGGGGTTTCTGTAATGTCCGCCAGCTGGCGCACGGTTTTTTTCAGATCCTGTGTATCCTCTTTCAGAAGGTAAATATTGAAAGAGGGCCGATTGTCCGCCAAAAGCCGTCTTTTCCGATCGTAGATAAGACCGCGCGGACTGCGGACGAGGCGGTAGGCAATTCTGTTGTTTTCTGAAAGGGAGCGAAAACGCTCTCCCTGAAGGATTTGCAGGTACCAAAGACGGATGAACAGGCCGATGAGGAGGATGCTGAAAAGAGTCGCCAGGAGGCGGACACGGCTCCGGTAAGCATCCGGAATCTCGGAGCTAAGGCGCCGAAATAGCGAAGTGGACATGGCGTCAAATCCGTTCCGGGTAGGGGACGCCGCCCGGCGGTGGAAGAATTCGTGCCTCCGCCATTCCAAGCAGGCCCACAAAAATGGGAGCGAGAAGGGCGGTTAATGCTGTACTTTTTCCTCCGGCGATCCAAAAATCTGCGGGCAAAGATTCATCGGGAAGAAACACAAATGTGAGTGCAGCGCCAAGTACGAGGTCGAACACGGAGCCGAATAAACCGAGACTCCCCGTATAAATAATATTTCGGTTGGAGATATTTCGGCGGAGACCGCCCGTGGCGTATCCAATGAGACCCTTCGACAACCCGTTCGCGCCGAGGAGGCTGCCCGTGAGCACGTCCTGGAATAGGCCAAGCAGAAAACCCCCGGCAAGCCCAGCTTCGCGTCCGCGGTAAATTCCAAGAAAAATGGTTGTAAGAAGGATGGCGTCAGGACGCGTGCCTGTCCAAACAGAGAAGTAATCCGTCATGGTGGTCTGGAAAGCGATGGTAGCCGCTCCAAGCAGGATATAGAAAAGAGCGGTCATTTCCGAGCCTCCTCGCTTCCCGGCAGCATGATTACAAGCACCTCCTCAATTTTGTCCAGATCTACGGCGAAATCCGCTTCCACCATCCGGAAAAGTCGCTCGCCTTTGGGGCCGACGTTTTTCACCCGGGCGACCGGCAGCCCTTTGGGGAACACACCTCCTTGGCCTGATGAAATCAAAAGGTCACCCACTTTCACGTCGGCTTCCATCGGCATGAAGCGCACCTCCCCTTTGCCCGCAGGAGACAGCCCGAACACCCCGCTCGTTCTGCTTCGCTGTAGAAGGATATCCACAGCGCTCCGGGAGTCGGAAAGCAACAGGACGCGGCTCGTCCAGCGCCCGACGCGGGAAATCCTGCCTACCACCCCCCCTTCGTGGACAACTGGCAGATTGCGGTGTGCCCCATCGGCGCTGCCGAAATCGATGATCAAAGTGGGTCCAAAGGGACCGGTGTCCCGCCCCACGATATTGGCCAGGCGGGTGGTCAAGGTTAGCCGCCGGCCGCCGCCGAGGAGCGCTTCGAGCCGAACGATCTTGGCCTCAAGTTCCCGCGCCCGCAACGAGACGCCTTTTAAGGAGGATAACTCCACCTTTAAATGCTCGTTTTCTTCGCGAAGGTTGTAGAGGGAAAGATATTCGTTCCAGAAATTCTTGACCCATCGCTTGGGGACGGAGGCGGTCTGCATTATCGGGCCGGCCGTCGTGAGAACGGCGCGCTCGACCAGCGTCGTTCCGCCCCTGTTGCGAACGCTGATATTCATCAGCGTGAAACAGACGACGAACAGACAGGACAACATGACGGTTTTGCGTCGTTCTTTAATTAACTGATACATAGTTTTACGCGTATTTGCCTGTGTCAGATGAAAGCTTGGGGCCGGGCATTAATGTGAGCAATGCCTCGGTCTGCCGATGTTCTAGACCGCAAGCTTTCCGAGGAGATCAAGTTCATCGAGCACCTTACCCGTTCCCATTACGATAGCGGAAAGGGGATCCTCTGCGACAGTGACAGGAAGCCCGGTCTCTTCGCGCAATAAAAGATCGATCCCCCTCAGGAGGCTTCCTCCTCCCGCCAGGACAATTCCGCGATCAACAATGTCCGCCGCGAGTTCCGGCGGTGTGCTTTCAAGCGCGCTCCGAACGGCCTCGACGATGGCGTTCACGGTTTCGGAAAGCGCATCGCGGATTTCCTCGTCGCTCACCGCGATCGTTTTGGGAATGGCGGCAACGAGGTCGCGCCCTTTAATTTCAATGGTCTTTCTGTCTCCCACCTGACAGGCAGAGCCGATATCGATTTTGATTTGCTCGGCCGTCCTCTCGCCGATGAGCAAGTTGTAGTTCCGCTTGATGTAGCTGATGATGGCCTCGTCCATCTCGTCTCCACCCACACGAACAGACTGGGCATAAACGATCCCCGCCAGCGATATGATGGCCACCTCCGTCGTTCCGCCGCCGATGTCCACAATCATACTTCCGCCCGGCTCTTCGATCGGAAGACCCACCCCGATGGCCGCCGCCATCGTTTCTTCAACGAGGTGCACTTCCCGGGCGCCTGCGTTTTCCGCGCTGTCTCTCACGGCGCGCCTTTCCACTTGGGTGATTCCCGATGGTACGCAGATGATCATGCGAGGCCGGACGAGGGTCTTTCGGTTGTGGACCTTTTGGGTGAAATACCGAAGCATGGCCTCGGTGATATCAAAGTTGGCGATTACACCATCCTTCATCGGCCGTATGGCGACGATGTTTCCGGGTGTTCTCCCGAGCATCGCCTTTGCTTCAGAACCGACGGCCAGGATTTTTTTGGAATCTTTGTGGACGGTGACGACCGAAGGTTCTCGGAGGACAATTCCCTTTCCTTTGACGTAAACCAGGGTGTTGGCAGTTCCAAGGTCAACGGCGAGGTCATTGGAGAAAAGGCCCAAGAAGGAATTAAATGCCATATGAGAGGCAACCCTTAGGGGCGGTAAGTGAAGTCAATTGTGAAATTTTACGCGCAAATGACTTGAAAAATCAATATTTAAGAAGAAAAGTGACCGATGTTCTTTCCCGGAAGGCAACGAAATTGCAAAAAAACGATGAATACGGATGCAAGACGAGTCCACCCGCGGCTTTGCAGGCGGGGAATGGTTGGTTTATTTTAGTGTTTTGGCAATAGGCGGGGATTCTTCCTTCCACCTTCTAGCGGGGGAATGTAATGCTTCGATTTTTGCGGGAAAGAGGGAACTCTTTGATACTCAAGGGGGTTTTGGGATTTGTCGCTCTCACCTTTATCTCCTGGGGAGGGTTTTCCCTCAGCCGGCAATCCGGGGTGGCTGGAGGCCAGGTGGCGGCCTGGGTGAATGAAGAGCCGATTTCGATCCAGGAGTTTGAGAGGCGCTACGCCCAGCGTGTCGCAACGGTCCGCCAGCGGTTGGGGGGAGTTTATAACGAAGCGCTCGCCCAGCGTCTGGGTTTGCGCCGGCAAACGCTTTCTGAAATCGTCCTCGAAAGGCTCCAGCTCGAGGAGGCAGCGCAGCTGGGCGTGCGGATATCTGACGAGGAAGTGGCCCGGCGCATTCAGGAGCTTCCCGTCTTCCAGCGCGGCGGCCGGTTTTCCCGCGAGCGCTATCATCAGGTGCTTAACGCCAACAGATTGACCCCCCGGGCGTTCGAGGAGAGCCAGCGTCGGCTCCTGACCTTTGAACAACTGCGCCGTTATGTCGAAATGGGCGCTGCAGTCATAGAGCAGGAGGTGCGCGACGAATATCGGTGGCGAAATGGGAGGGTACGGATCGAGGCCATCCGTTTGCCCGGATCCCTGTTTTATGGGGATGTGGACAAAAGCGAAGAAAAATTAAAGGAGTACTTCGAAAAGAACAAAGAGACCTTCCGAACGCGCACAGAGCGCAAGGCCGCCTGGTGGTATCTCCCCTATTCATCGGTTCAGGCGGAGGTGTCGTTCAGTGAGCAAGAGTTAGAGGGTCACTATGAGAAGACCCAATCAAGCTATACGGCCAAAGAGACCGTTACAGCGAGCCACATTCTCATCAAGCTCTCCCCTGACGCGGACGAAAAGGCTGTAGAAAAAGCCCGCGCCACCCTCCTGGATATCCGGAAGCGTGTTTTGGAAGGAGCGGATTTCGCCGCCCTGGCCCAAAAGCACTCCGAAGGGCCATCGGCCCCTCGCGGCGGAGATTTGGGCGCTTTCGGCCGGGGTGCGATGGTTCCCGAATTTGAAAAGGCCGCGTTCGCATTGAAAAAAGGGGAGGTGAGCGAACCGGTGCGCTCTTCATTTGGATTCCATCTCATCCAGATGCGAGATAGGCAGGAGGCGGGAAAGAGCACCTTCGAGGAGGTGCGTGAGGAGGTCGAGAAGGATCTCCGGAAGATAAGGACCCGAGAAATTGCCAAAAGGAAGCTTCGCGATTTGCGCTACAACATCGAGGATGGGAAAAGCCTTCCTGTCATTTCCGGCCTCAAAATTGGGGAAACGGGTTTCTTCGGAGAACTCGCCCCATCGGCCTTGCTTCCAGAGGACAAGCTCATGGCTTCCCTGGTTTTTCAGGTAAAGAAGAAGGGCGAATTATCCAGGGAAAAAGAGGGCGAGAAGGGCATGATGTTCATTCGGTTTCTTGACGAGCGAAAGCCGCGCATCCCCGACTTCGGGGAAGTGAAAGAGAAGGTCCGCAATGCCTATCTGGTTTCGGCCGGCTCAAAGGTCGCGGCGCAGAAGACAGAGGAATGGTTGAAAGAGATTCAGGAAGGGCGGTTGAGTTTCAAAGGGCTTTCGGAGAGGTTGAAGGTGAAAATCATCAAACCCGAAGCCTTCACCCGATTTGATGTGCCGGAAGAGTTTGGGAACAGCCGGGAGATCGTCGAAACGGCCTTCCGCCTCAAAAGCGGAAAGGTCGCCCAGGGGCGGGCAGGTCAAGATTTTTTTCTTCTCCTCGGCGTCGCAGAGCCGTCGGTGGATATGAAGAATTTTGTCGATCAAAAAGTAAGCCTCCGCCGGAATCTCATCGCGAGGAAGCGGAACCTTCTCTTTTTTAAATACTTGGAGGGGCTTCGGCTGACGGCGACTGTGCGCATTTCGGAGAACTTCGCGCTATAGGCAATCCATACAAAGCGTGGCGGTCGGGCCATCCGGAAAAGAAAGCCTTGTCCGCTTTTTCCTCTAACGCCAAAAGTCCTCACGGTCTTCTGGCCGGATTTCGTGTTTCTCCTTTACGCCTTTCTCGAACAGGCGCGCGGCCTCTTTTTTCCGCTCCTCTTGCTGTGCCATCAAGTCCTTGAAGTTGTGACCCTTCTTTTTCGCCGCCTCGGCGAAGGGATCCTTGACTTGATGGCGCGTCAACGAGGCATGACCGGAGCCGATCTCAAATTCGATCTGGTTTCCGGGAACCACATCGATGGCTTTCATCACTTCTTTTGGCAGCTTGATGTGCCCGCCAGAGCCCACCTCGATGATGTGAATATTTTTTTCGGTCATTGGTTTTCTCCCCCGGCGAATCGGTACATATGATTGAGCGGCCCTCTGCCCTTCCCCAGGGGGAGGGAGTTATCGATGGCGCCCTGAATATATTTTTTTGCCTCCGCCACAGCTTCTTTCAGGGACCGCCCGAGGGCCAGACCCGAGGCGATGGCCGAAGAAAGCGTGCAGCCTGTCCCATGGGTATGGGGGGTATCCACTCTGCGCCCCTTAAAAAGGGTTATTTCCTTCCCATCGAAAAGGACATCCACGGCCCCCTCGGTGACGTGCCCTCCCTTGAGGAGAACGCAGCGTGCGCCAAGGCCGTGGAGCTTCAGGGTTGCCTCCCGCATTGCCTCGACGTTCAAAATTTTTTCGCCGCCAAGGAGCTCGCGGGCCTCCTCAACGTTGGGTGTGATGATTTCCGAGAGTGGGAAGAGGTGTTTCACCAGGGCGTCCCGCGCATCGGGAGCGAGAAGGCGGTCTCCACTCTTAGCCACCATGACCGGATCGAGGACGATGTGGGGGAGCTTATGTTCGGTCGATTTTTCCGCCACCGTTTCAATGACGGCGGCGGTCGCAAGCATTCCCACCTTGGTTGCGGCGACCGGAAAGTCCGAGCAAACCGAATCGATCTGCCGGGCGATGAAATCAAGAGGGACCGCGTGGACCGCTTGGACGCCAACAGTGTTTTGGGCGGTGAGGGCGGTGAGGACGGACGCCCCGTAAACGCCGAAGGCCGTGAATGTCTTGAGGTCGGCTTGAACCCCGGCCCCGCCGCCGGAGTCTGAGCCCGCTATGGTGAGGGCGACTGGAGGGAGCCGTCTCTGGCCCGAGGACATGGGTGAAGGCTCCTTCGCAGGCCCTGGGTAAGCGTCTCTTGCCTTATGTGCCCTCTTGTGGGGCCCCCGCGCACGGGCCAATATCCTGCTGAGAGTGGCCCCCCGCTTCCATTCTGAAATGTTGAATGTATCACTTTCAAAAAATAGAGGCAAAATATTGCGAAAATGGAAATTTCTTGCTTTATCCCTGTAATTGATAGCAAATTGGGTCCATAGGCAAGGGCGGTCAGTCGGGTCTCACCGAACCCACCCTCCTGCAATTGATTGCAAATTGGGCCCAGGGGAGGATGATTCTGCTCTAATCTTGACAAAATTGTTTGGGAATTATATCTTCTTTGCCGTTCTACCGTTTTTTCGCGCCATTTAGCGCTTTCGGAAGGCAAAATAAAGAGAAGATGCAATGGCCCTTAGCACCCGGGGGCGGCCAACACTTGCACTTCGGGCGCTTCCCTCTGTTCTTGACTTCATCGGGGGAACGCCCCTGGTGCGGTTGCAACGACTCCCCGAATCGAAGGGCGCGCGGGTCTACGCCAAGCTGGAACAGTTCAATCCTGGCGGAAGCGTGAAGGACCGGATCGCCCACAGCATGGTCATTGATGCTGAAATACGGGGCCTTTTGAACCCAGGAGGCACCATTGTCGAGCCCACGAGCGGAAATACGGGAATCGGGCTCGCCATGGTGGGGGCAATCAAAGATTACAGGGTGATCATCGTCCTCAGTGAAAGTATGAGCCATGAGCGAAAATCTCTCCTAAACAGATACGGGGCCGAAGTGGTTTTCACCTCCGCCGAAGGCGGAATGTACGAATCGGTTCTCAAGGCGGAGGAAATCTTGGCCGAGCATCCGGACTATTTTATGCCCCAGCAGTTCAACAATCCGGCCAACCCCGAGATTCACCGCCGAACCACGGCAAGAGAAATCCTCAAGGACATGGGGGCCAATGCCGTAGATGCATTCGTGGCCGGAGTGGGCACCGGCGGGACCATCACCGGTGTGGGTGAGGTCCTGAAAACCAAGCAACCGGGAGCGTTGGTGGTGGGCGTTGAGCCCGCGGCCTCATCCGTTCTCCAGGGCGGGGAGGCGACGCCACACTACATTCAAGGTATTGGAGCGGGTTTCATCCCCAAAGTGCTAAACCAGAAGATTATCGATCGAATAGAACTCGTTACGGATGAAGATGCCTTCGACTATGCGAAGGCCCTGAACCGGGAGGAGGGCATCGGCGCGGGGATTTCCTCCGGCGCTGCTGTTTGCGCCGCTCTCCGGATAGCAAGGGAAATGTCAAACGATGAGAACGTTGTCGTAATATTGCCCGATGGCGCGGAGCGTTATTACAGTTTGGATCAGCATTTTCATTAGTTTTGATCATTTATGGTCCGGCTTTGGTTGCCCTTTCCCGGTGCAGCGGGGAGCGGCCGGAGATTGGCTCTCGAGGGGAGAATAGAAATGGGCGTACAAGTTCGCATTCCCACACCTCTTCAAGAATTTACCCAGCAAAAAGATGTGGTTCAACTCGAAGGGGAGACGGTGAAAGAAGTCCTTGCGAATTTGGATAGTGCCTATTCGGGCATTCGGCAGAGGCTTTATGACGATAATGACAAGCTCCGACGGTTTGTCAATATTTACGTGAACCAAGAGGATATTCGGTTCCTTCAAGGAGAGAACACCGAAGTGAAGGAGGGCGATGAACTCTCGATTGTTCCGGCAATTGCGGGAGGAGACTGAACCGGCCTGTAAGCGGTCCGGCGCAGGCGTCGTCCGGAAAATACCCGGACTGGCCGGGAGTTCTTTCGCCCTATGCTTCCCCAGGAGAAGAGGAATGGTGGGGTCGACCATGCAGGCCCATTTTGTTGGGCCGTGGCACCGGAAATCGGGCGGTGCCGCGGTGAGTAATTTCCCGGCGGGCAGAGTGTACTTATTGGAGGGGAGCTCCCGATTGGAACCGCCGGGGAGTCGAGTCGAGGGATTTTCTCATGGAGAAAACCGTCTCTGCGACGCTTTCTCAAGCGTTCCGCAGGGTGGAGGACGCGCCGAGCCTAGGCCTGATCGGCGATACCCCGCTCCTGCGGATCAAATTGTTCGAAAAAGAGTTTCCGAACGTTGAGGTTTACGCCAAAGCCGAGTGGTTCAACCCGGGCGGTTCGGTGAAGGATCGCCCCGCCCTTTACATGGTACGCGATGGTATCGAAAGAGGGATCTTTCAGCCGGGCATGACGCTTTTGGATTCCACGAGTGGCAATACGGGGATCGCCTACGCCATGCTCGGAGCCGCCCTGGGTTTTCCGGTCAAGTTGATTCTTCCGGAGAACGCCAGCCCCGAGCGAAAGGCCACGTTGGTTGCCTATGGGGCAGAACTGGTTTTTTCGGATCCGCTCAAAGGGTCCGACGGCGCGCAGTGGATGGCGCAACGAATGTACGAATCGGACCCGGAAAACTATTTTCTGTCCCTGCAATATGACAACCCCGCCAATGTCCGAGCCCACACCGAAACGACGGCGGTGGAAATCATGAAACAAACAGAAGGCCGGGTTGAGCATTTCGTGGCGGTGATGGGGACGACGGGAACGCTTGTCGGAACGGGCCGCGGCCTAAAGCGGAAAAAGCCAGGGCTCAAGGTGTACGGAGTCATGCCCTCAGAGTCCTTTCACGGGCTCGAGGGGATGAAGCACATACCGACCTCCATCCGCCCGAGGATTTACGACGAATCGGTGCAGGATGATTTGATATTGGCGGACACGGAGGCGAGCTACGGTATTGTTGACCGGCTTGCGCTCGAAGAGGGCATTTTCGTCGGCCACTCCTCGGGAGCCGCAATGGTGGGGGTGCGCGAGGTCGCTCGCCGGATCAAAAAGGGCGTCGTTGTTACGGTTTTCCCTGATGGCGGAGATCGCTATCTCAGCGGAAGGCGTTGAGGGAGTATGAAGGGTGTGGTTGACTCAGGAACAAATTGAGACGATGTACGCCCACGCCAAAGAGGCGTACCCGAACGAGTGTTGCGGTCTGATAGTGGGCCCCCGAGCGGCGGAAGAGGGAATTGGACAGAACGGGTTGCGGCTTTTCCTCTGTCGGAACATTCAGGACGAAATGCACGCGCGCGATCCCGAGTCCTACCCCCGCACGGCAAGGCAGGCATTTTTCATCGATCCAATTGAATTCGCCCGTATCGCCCGGGAAGCGGATGAGCGGGCGGAGGTCATCCGGGGGATTTTTCATAGCCACCCCGATGAGGAGGCCTACTTCTCCCAAGAGGATAGGGACGCGGCCGTCCCATTTGGAGATTTGCCATCTTTTCCGGATGCAGAGTATATCGTGATAAGCGTTATGGGCGGTGAAGTCAGTTCGTGTGAGGTCTTCCAGTGGGACAGGGAGAAGAAGGACTTTCTCCCGGCGGAATTAGAATTGGTAAAGGGGAGAGAGCTTTAATGCCTTTTCCATTTCTTTTTGAAACGCAGCCGAGGAACAGGATGAAAAGGGGAGGGCTCCATCCTTCCCGTTCTGTCTTTCTGAGATTTCCGTCTTGGAATTCGCCCGGAAAAAACGCTGCAACCGGTGAGTAAAAGCATATGAAGATCTCAACAAAAGGGCGGTACGCCGTGCTCGCCATGATTGACCTGGCGAGAAATTCCCAGACCCACCCCATACCCCTCCCGGAGATAGCGGCCCGCCAGGATATCAGCCAGCACTATCTCGAACAGCTCTTCGTCAAAATGCGCCGGGCCAACCTCGTAAAGAGCACGCGGGGTCCGGGCGGCGGATATGTACTCGGTCTGCCTCCCTCGAAGGTGACGATGAAAGCCGTTCTTGCCGCCGTTGAAGAACATGTCAAACCCGTGGATTGCGGAGAAAGCCCTCCCTCGACGCCGTGCCCCAATGTGCCAAAATGTGGCAGCCGCCTACTTTGGCGAAAGCTCGAGGCGGCCATCGATCGGACGTTGGAAGAGACTACGCTCGAGGAGCTTGCCCGCGGGCCTTCATCTGAGGCGGAGACGCTGGTTCGCATTCCCAATTTCCAGGTCAGCATTTAAAGTACCATCTGATCGTTTCCCTGGAACCCGAGAAATGAAAGCATGCTTTTTTTGTTTCCTCGCTTTGTCTCGCGCGATTTTTTTCTCGTTTATCCCTCTCCTCCTCATCTCTTGTTTTTTCCCCGCCGTAGGCCAGGAGATAAACCTGGACCGGATTAAACTTCCGCCGGGATTCCGAATCGGTCTTTTTGCGGAAAATCTTCCCAATGCGCGCTCGCTTGCGCTCAGCCCGAACGGCACTCTCTTCGTTGGGACACGTCGGGCGGGAAGTGTATACGCCGTCCAGGATCGCGATCGCGACGGAAAGGCGGACGAGGCATACGTAATCGCTGCTGGGCTTTTCATGCCGAACGGGGTGGCTTTCCGGGATGGTTCGCTCTATGTGGCGGAGGCGAACCGGGTCCTTCGGTTCGACGGCATCGAATCCCGCTTGGAGAATCCCCCCATACCCGTTGTGGTGAACGATGCCTTTCCCTCTCGGAGCCACCATGGATGGAAATTCATCCGTTTCGGGCCGGATGGGATGCTCTATGTCCCGGTGGGGGCGCCTTGCAATATCTGCGATCTGAGGGACCCCTTCGGCGCAATATTGCGCATGCGCCCGGACGGCAGCGGCCTCGAAGTATTCGCCCGGGGGGTGCGGAACACAGTTGGTTTCGACTGGCATCCAGGGACCAAGGAACTATGGTTCACCGACAACGGGCGGGACCTGATGGGGGACGACCTTCCGCCCGATGAATTGAACCATGCCCCCCGCAAGGGAATGCACTTCGGCTTCCCCTACTGCCACGGAAAATCATTGCCGGATCCCGGGTTCGGCCGGGGGCGTAGGTGCGGGGACTACGTGCCGGCTTCGAGGGAACTCGGGCCTCATGTGGCGGCTCTTGGAATGCGGTTCTATACAGGGACCATGTTTCCCTCCGAGTACCGGAATCAAATCATCATCGCCGAGCACGGCTCATGGAACCGGAGCACGCCCATCGGCTATCGGTTGATGCGGGTCCGGCTTAAGAACAACCAGGCAGCGGGCTATGAAGTTTTTGCAGAGGGTTGGCTGCAGGGTGGGACCGCTTGGGGGCGGCCCGTGGACGTGCTCGTCATGCCGGATGGGGCCCTTCTCGTTTCAGACGACCGTGCAGGGGTCATTTATCGGATTACATATCTGAAGTAGGTCAATATTCCGATTTTCTGTAGTCCGATCGGTCGGCAAATTCTTCGGTCCCTTCCTCCTTTTCAAACGCCAAGACAGTTTTGGGTTTGTAAAGGTGAAACCTCCGAAATATTACCGATCCGACCAACAGCAGAACGAGAAGCGCAGCGCCGCCGATGAGAGAGTAGCGGTTGGCTGAATCAGTTGCGTCGCCCAGGAGGGTATAGGCGGCTGTGGCGGGGAGCATTCCCGCTAACGTTGCAAGCCCGAAGACGCTTGCGCGCATGGCCGTGAATCCCGCGGCGAAGCTTACGAAGTCGAACGACACCAGAGGGAAAAGCCGAAGGATGAGCACACCCCAAGCGCCATAGTTTTCCAGCATGGCGTCGAAAGTAGCCATCGAGCCGGGGCGAATATGCCGCTCAAGGAAGGGCCTTCCCAGCCACCGGGTGAGGTAGAAAGCGACGAAGGAGGCGGTAAGCGCCAATATGCTAGTTAGGATGAATCCGTATAATGGCCCGAAGGCCATGGCGTTTGCCATGGCGAGGACAAAGGCCGGGAGGGGTGCTGCAAGTGCTTGCAGGATCATAAGGAAGAATGAAATTGCGGGCGCCCACCATCCGAAGGAAAGGATCATGTCCTTCAAGCCCCTGATATTACCTCCCATGAAGTCAGCGGAAATTCGCATTAACAATTCCCGGAATCCGGGAACGAGTCCAAAGGAGAGGGCGACGCCGAGGAGAAAGAAGCCAAGGAGCAGCTATCGGAGCAAAAGGCGAGGGCTCGGAAGAATTTTTTCCGAGGAGAGATTGTCGCGGCCAGATTTCGTCATCTAACCTTCCTGCTCATTCAAAAGGCGGTCTTACTCCTGCCTTTCCCGATGCACCCTCCGGGAAGGAGATATTTTAACAAGCACATTATATTATAGATGCCATTTGTGCAGTTTCCCATTGCGATCGGCGAGGTGCTTTTTTCGTGGCATTGCGGGGTTTTCTCCTGGCGGCCGGTCGGGTGCAGATGATATTTTCTTTGCCTGTGTGTTGTGGGGTTTGTTTTCGTTTCAAACAGTTTGCGGATGGAATCAAGAGGAGGAATAAATGCGACTCTCCAATCGTGTTGCTATCGTTACCGGCGCCTCTGCGGGCATTGGACGGGCCATCGCAAAGCGTTTCGCGGAAGAGGGCGCAAACCTTTCCCTTTCCTCCGTGGACCGCATTGAAACGATGGAGGAGGATGCCGATAGTTTCCGCGCCATGGGGCGGAAGGTGCATGTCATGGAGGTGGACGTGGGCCGGCTGGATGACTTGAAGCGAATGGTGGAGGAGACGGTCCGCGAGCTCGGCGGGGTGGACATTTTGGTGAACAACGCCGGCATCCGCCTCGAAAAGCCCATCGGCGAGGTGACCGAGGAGGAGTGGGACCGCCTCATGGCGGTGGATCTCAAGGCGTGCTTCTTCGCGAGCCAGTACGTTCTTCCCCACATGCCGCGCGACGGGAAGGCCCGGATCATCCACATCGCCTCGGAGCGCGGCCACATCGGGACGCCGGGGGTTTCAGTCTACTGTGCCGCCAAAGGGGCCATTCTCAACCTCACCCGCCAGATGGCGGTGGAGCTTGCCCCGGTGAAGATCGGCGTCACCGCCATCAGCCCAGGGCCGATCTTGACCGAGTACAGCCTCGATCGCTACCAGGACGACCCCGAAGGGCGGAAAACCATGCTCGACGCCGTTCCCATGGGGCGGTTTGGTACCCCCGAGGAGGTGGCGGCCGCGGCTGCTTTTCTCGCCTCGGACGAGGCGAATTTCATTCACGGGACAAGCCTCGTGGTGGATGGAGGGTATTTGGCACAGTAAGGCAGCGAAAGGGAAACGTTTTGTCCGTGTTGATCCCCCATCGACAAAATGAATTCGGGACAATAGAATTTCACGTTTGAAAGCGGAAAACTTCTAGTCCGGAAGCCTCGCAGAGCGGGGAGCGGCCCATGCGGGCCGGGAGGAGGAGCGGTGCCCCTTTTCCGCGTACATGCGAAACCCCGCGAAGGAGTCGCCCCGGAGGCCCTTCTTCCGCCCCGGAAATACCACCTTCAGTATCTTCACAAACTCGCCGCCGAGGGAAAGTTGCTCGGGGCGGGGCAACTGGGCGCCGACCACGGCATGATCATTCTCATCTGCGAGAACGAAGCCGAGGCGCATGCCATCGTAGAGCGGGATCCTTATTCCATAGAGGGTCTCCGCGACCATGAAATCCTCCCCTGGCGGTTGAATATCAGTTCCCTCGTCAATATCGAGACGAGGGCGAGGCTGAACGGAGACGATCCCTCGAATCCCCGGTATCAGCCGCCTGCGGATTGATGTTAAATGCGCCAGCAGGCCCGGGGCGTGTTTCGGACGGCCCCATTGGAGAATGAACAGACAAATATCTTGAGGAAAAATTCCGCAGCGGAAGATGATCGCTCGAATCGGCCGGCCTGCATCCCGGGAACGCCCGGGGATCTCAATGCCGTCATCGCCGCGCCCGGGCACCACGAAGTCATCTTGGAGAACGACCGGGTGCGGGTAATCCGCGTGACCATCCCTCCGGGCGGAAAAAAAATCTGCATACCCACAAATGGCCGAGCAACTTTACCGTAATGAGTTTTCCGGACGTAAATTATTGCAACGAAATGGGCGAGGTTTTTCCGCGCACCGGCCGCCGCCGCGAAGGCGTGCCCGCTTGGATAGAGCCCGAGGGCATTCATGCCGTCGAAAATGTGGGAACGCGCCCCTTTGAGGGGATTCGGATCGGGTTGAAGGATTGAGAGAAAGAAGAGAAATGTAATTCGAAATTTTGGGAGAGCGCATTCGCTCTTCAGGCGAGGTGCAGGTGGGGCAGGACTTCACGGGCGAACCTTTCGAGCTGGCTCATCTGGTCCCGGTGTGTGAAGCGGACGGAGATGTGCCGAACGCCGTGAGCAATATAGGCGTTTAGGGAATTTGCCACTCCCTCGGCGGGGCCGCAGACGCCCCACTTCTCGATGTCATCGTCCCAGAATCGGATGTGGTTGTAATAATCCAGGAAGAAATCGTCCATGTTTCGGATTGCCCTTTCCCTGTCATCGTCAAGACAGGTCGTGTAGTACAAGGCGGGGGTGCCCGCGTCACGTCCTGCGCCTCGCGCCTCGACCTGAATTGCGTTCCAGGTCGCTTTGAATGTTTCGGGACTCAGGCGGTTGGGCAGCCACCCGTCCCCGAAACGGGCCACGCGCCGCAGACCGGTCTCGTTCAAAGAGCTTCCGATCCACATGGGAATCGGTCTTTGGATTGGTTTGGGCTCCAGGGTCACGTTCTCGCAGCGGTAGTACTTGCCCTCGAAGGTGACATTGTCCTCCGTCCAGAGCCTGCGCATCAGTGTCATAAGTTCCTCCATGTAGAAGGCGCGCTTTCGGTGTGGGACGCCCAGGGTCTCGAACTCCTGAACGTGCTCTTCGCCGAGCGCCTTCGTCGGCCCGATTCCCACCCCGAGGATCACCCGCCCGCCGCTGATGATGTCCAGCGTAGCCCCTTGGTGGGCCAGGGCAACCGGATGGCGCAAACAGGGGAGCAGCACCGTCGTTCCCAAGCGCACCTTTTGAGTTCGGGCCGCAATGGCCGAAAGAACCGAAAGGGCTTCGAACCTCGGCCTTGCAAGGATGGAATCACCCGCAAAGAGGGAGTCAAACCCGAGCTCTTCGGCCCTTACCGCGAGGTCCAAGAGGAGGCCGAAATCAGGGGCTTTTCTCCCCCAAAGCATGGCGCCCCGCGTGGGAAGAAGGATGCCGATCTGAACCCTGCGCTCGGCCATTTGCCTCCTCCTGTTGGGCGTCTTTCCAATCGAGGTGCAGTTCGGATTGGCCTCAACATTGGTTGTGTAACTTCATCCCCGCATCGAAAGCTTGTCCGATTATAGTATCAGGCTGGGTGGCCAGACAAAATCGGGGGTAGTTGGCCGGGCAATCTATTGTGGGGGCTGTCCGCTTGTCACAAGATTTCTCGAAAAACGCTGTGCTTCCCCCTTTCCCAATGGCGTGTAATGCAGGTGCGATAGAGGCGATGGGATGTTTTGGGTCGGCCGTTGAGAGTTTGCAAGGAAGAAGCTGTGGTGACCCCAGGGGGACTCGAACCCCCGTTACCGGCGTGAGAGGCCGGTGTCCTAACCGCTAGACGATGGGGCCTTGTAAGCGGGATGGAGGCTGCCAACAAAACGGGCTGAATATAGCCGCCGCAATATTCTCCGTCAAGAAGCCCTGATCCAATGATAATAAAGAACAATCAAGGAAAAAGGGGAGCGGCCTTGCGTGATTCGGGCATCCGCCTTTATATGGGGCTATAGGGGAAATCAGTGTGGGAATGAATCCAAAACAAGGAGGTCCCGTCGTGAATCGGAACCATGCCGGCTCGCCCGGAGATGGCGTCGCGTTCATTGACGGGGAGTTCGTGCCCATTGCAGAAGCGCGAATCCCCATCATGGATTGGGGATTTTTAAGGTCGGACGCCACCTACGATGTCGCCCACGTGTGGAAAGGACGCTTTTTCCGTCTCGAAGATCATCTCGATCGATTTCTATGCAGCATCGAAAACATTCATATGAAATTGACTCACAGCCGCGATGACATTCGGGGCATATTATTGGATTGTGTGCGCCGAAGCGGCCTCCGCGACGCTTATGTAGAAATGATCTGCACGCGCGGACTGCCTCCTTCCGGAACGCGGGATCCCCGCCGGTGCGAAAATCGTTTTTACGCCTTTGTTGTGCCTTTCGTCTGGATTGCCGATCCGGAAATGCAGGAGCGCGGGGTGCATCTGATCGTCAGTGGGGTGCGCCGAATTCCGCCCGAGTCGGTTGACCCGAAGGTGAAGAACTACCATTGGATGGACTTGGTGCGCGGGCTTTACGAGGCTTTCGACCGGGGCGGTGATACCGCCGTGCTGTTGGATGAGGATGGCTGCGTGACCGAGGGCCCCGGGTTTAATTTGTTCGTCTTCCAGAATGGCCGCCTCGCGACGCCCAAACGGGGCGTCCTGGACGGGATAACGCGGAAAACGGTGATCGAACTGGCGGGAGAACTCGAAGTGCAAATGGATACAGGGGTTGTCCGTGCGGAGCAAGTCCGGGGGGCCGAGGAGGTTTTCCTCACGAGCACTGCGGGTGGCGTGATGCCGGTGACGAAAGTCGACGGAAAGGCGGTGACGGACGGGCGCCCCGGTTCTTTGACATTGGCGATCCGCCAAAAGTATTGGGCGTGGCATGAAGATCCGCGCTATTCCTCAGCCGTCTCTTGCGAATGACGTATCCAGCTGGCGGCGGAAATGGAGAACCCCACATGCGCGATACCCCCTCATTGGACAGAACTTATTGCATCATCCGGAACGCCATTCTGGAGACCGGCTGGGCGCCCCATTTCACCGACTTAGCACGCACCCTCGGCATTCCGGTCGAGGAAGCCCGCCGGGCGGTCACAGACCTGATGGAGAGCCACTTTCCCGGCTGGTTTCATCCCGGGATGGAGCACATCGCCGCCTTTTCTCCCTTCGCGAATTTCCCCACCCACAACCGGATCACGGTGGACGGCGAGCAGAAGTGGTACACGATTTGCGGCTTCGAGTCCCTTTCAGTGTGCTGGCTTTTCCCAGGGAAAACGCTGCGGGCTGACACAAATTGTGTCCACTCCGGGGAACCGCTCCGCGTCGATATGCGTGACGGCGAGGTTCTCGTTGCCGAGCCGGAGACCATCTGCGCCTACGTGAACGTGCCCTACGCCAAATGGTTCGAGGACAAGGCCTACGCCTGAAGCCGAATGAATCTCTTCCGGTCGGAGGAGGACGTTCGGGCTTGGCGGGAATTCACCCCGGGAACAGAGGAGGCCATCCTGCCGCTCGGCGAGTGCGCCCAGTTGTGGGGCATCGAAAACTACCGGGCCCGGGCGTGGGACGATTACGTCACCCGGATGCCCGATCTTCAGGCCGAGCGGTGGAAGTTGCTTGAAAAACTCGGCCGGCGGAAGACTTCTTTCTGGGATCCTCTCCCGAAGAAATAATGAGGAACGGCCCCCCTCAGCGGAAGGCGCAGGGGGGCAGGTTCCGCCGGGCGGCCCCATCCCCCCGTTTTTTTCCCGAAGAGAGCAGGAGCGGGATCTGCGTTGCCGCGGCAGCCTTTGGCGCGAGCCGTTTTCCGCGGAGCGCGAGCCAGCCCGCGGCGAAGCGGCGCAGGGGGCCGAAACTCCGGAAATCGCGAAAATCGCGAAAATTTGCGGAACCCCGGGCCTCGACGAGCCGCCGCGCCCAGACCGGCCCCACCCCCGGCACCCGGAGCAGTTCCTCGTAGCCGGCCCGGGTGATCTCGACCGGGAAGAAGGCCGGATTCGCCCGGGCCCAAGCCAGCTTGGGGTCGGCCGCCAGGTCGAGGCGGCCCGCCCCGTCCACCGGGATCTCATCGAGGGAAAAGCCGTACTCCCGCAGAAGGTGCTCCGCCTGGTAGAGGCGGCGCTCGCGCAGGTGGGGCGCGGCGGGCAGCCCCTCCATCGCCGTCTCCCGCACCGGGACGAAGGCGCTGAAGTGGGCGTGGCGGAGGAGGCCTTCCCGCTGAAGGGAATGGGAGACCCCCAGAAGCTGCGCGTCGCTCTCACCGCTTGCCCCCACGATGAACTGGGTCGTCACCCCGCCGGGGAGAGGTCCCCCGGGGCGGCGCTCCTCCCTCCCGCGGCGGGCGATCCCCCGATCCGCCGGAGGGCGGGGAGGAGGTCTCCCCCCAAATCCTTCTCGGGGGCGATGGCGGCGAGCCCATCCCTCGTCGCGGACTCGAGGTTCACCGAAAGGCGCGTCGCCAGCCGGGCCGCCCGGTCGAGCTGGGAATCCTCCGCCCCCGGCAGCATCTTGAGGTGAATGTATCCCCTGAACCCGTGCTTCTTGCGCAAAATCTCCGCCGCCGCGATCATCCGGTCCACCCCGGTCCACCCCGGTCACCCCGCTCCCCGGGATCCCGCTCGTGAGAAAAAGCCCCTCCGCCCGCCGGGCCCGGCGCAGCGCCATGAAGGCGCCGGCCAGCTCCTCGGGCGAAAACGCGTAGCGGGGCATTTCCCTTGAAGCGCGCATCGGGCAGTAGCGGCAGTCGTAGCTGCACGCGTTGGTCATCATGGTGGAGAGAAGGGGCATCACCCGCCCCTTGGGGAGAACGACGGGGAACACCCCGGGGGCGTCCGAGCCCGCGAATTTACGCGGAAACCCCGCCCGGGGGGGACCCTCTCTATCGTCGAAGGATTGTCCCCCCAGAACGCGCAGCTTTTTCAGGGTATTTTCGGTCACCATGGCGGAAGCCTCCCCGGTACGGACAGAAAAACAGGGAGCCATGATAGCGAATAAAAAACGAAAATCAAGGAGATCATTTTCTCCCCCCGCCCCAAAAACCTCCGGCATGGGATGCGGTTGAGGACAAAAACGAATTGAAAGAAAATGGGTTAGAGGAAACGATCCCTCCGCCTTTTCCCCTGAACCGGATGGCGCGGGAAGGAGAGAATTCCTTCTCCCTTATCCCTCGAAGATCGTGTAACGGTTTGTTCTGAAGGAGGCAATTCGGATTTCATCCCGCCGGGGGGAATGTAGGCATAAATGGGTAGTGTCCTAATTTGAGGATTGCGCCTTTCGCCATCCGCTTCGGATCAGGTCGGCCAGGATTTTGTAGTTCACCCATTTCTGTCCCGTATGAGCCTCCGCTGCGGTTTTGTAATCCTCAACGAGAATATTAAAGGGATCACGGAGGTCTGGAGGGAGCGCGCTTTCCGCTGCGGCATGGGCTTTCGTCTTTGGCATGGACACCCCCCTTAGTTTGTGGTGCGGGCCACCAGTTCCTCAAGCGACCATAGCCGATCTGATACACCAGCGGCCATTGCTGGTGTCACCCGCAGCGTCCGGTGCACCCGCACGAAGTTATGCCACGCGAAGTGAAGCGCCAGCGCCGCCTTGAGGTTATCCAGCTTCTTTGAGAAGGCGTTTGTGAGCCGCGTGAGCCGGATAAATATGCATCCCTCCAGGCGTGGTACGCCCCCGGCGTGGTTATTTGGTCCCACAAGCATTGATCGCGCGAAAAACTCCCAGTAGATTGCCCCGGCATCCAAACGAACCCTGACACCTTTATATATAAAGGAGAGAGAGAATGGGTCTGCGGATCAGCCGAGGCGCCACCTGATCACCGCCGCCGCGACCCATCCGAAAAGGACATGGCCGACCAGCGCAACCCACGCAAACTCGGAAAAGCCAAAGAAGGCCGGCAACCCAGCGACCAGACGAGCCATCACATAAACCGCCCACAGCCAAATGATAACGCCATAAATTGTACCGACAACCCACCATGGTGTTCGGGGCGCTACAGCCTGCGCGACTGGCCGGGCGGCGAACAGGTAACCAAGCGGATAGAACAACAGGCCGGTCAGAAGGTGGAGCACGAACGCCACGCCCGAGGTGGTAACGCCGAAGAGCCTGTCGATAACCAATTCGGCAAGCGCCACCGGAGCCAATTCAACAAACCCGGCGGCGGGACTCAGCAATTGACCGAAAACGTCGAATACGATGAGGGCGGCAATCCCGGACAGCCCGAGCGCGATCAATACTTTACGGTCGGGGGGGGGGTGGAAAGAATGAGGCCTTAACGTTGGAAGCAGTAGTCATGGGCACTCCTTTATCTCTTGGTTAATTTCTGTTTAAAAAGAAATTTGGGGTCTGATTAGGAATTCGCCACCCACAGGGATTTGTCAGGGGAATGCGATCTAGCCAGCTCCCATCTCCACACAATTAATGATTCCCCATGCCCAGGTCCCATCCGGGATTGTTCCTTAGGTGACCGGGTTGAAGGGAGAGTTGTCGACGAAATCCCATCGCAGTGCCTTGTTCAGCGGGGAGATGGCCCACTTCTGAGGGATGAAATCCCACGACCTGCCACTGCCCCCTGTCTCATCCGAGGTCATCGGGGAGTCAAAGCGCAATTCGACCTCGCCGGTCAGGTGGAGTTGGCGGTTTTTCTCGAAGTCGACGAAGAGCAGCCCCGCCTTCGGATTGAGGTAGAGATTCCCGAAAGTGTTGAACATGCTGTTGCCGGGGTAGTCGGGAACCGTCAGGGTGCCGCCGCTTTGCACTTGGATGAAGCCTGCGTTGCCCCCTCGATGGGAAACATCGCACGCCCCATCGGGATGGGCGCTGGCGACGAAGAATGTGTCGGCTTGCGCGATCCAGCTTCGAATCTCATCGGATAGCTCCGAGCCCGTCTCCAGGCCGAAGGCCGCCGCATCGCCGGGGTTCATCTCCACCTTCCTGCGCTGGATGTACTTGGGCAATTGGGATACGCCTGATCGACATCCAGGCGGATGCCGCCATCCGCGAACTGGCTGACCGTACCGTTCACACGCAGTCGCCGCCTCTTGGGCAATTCGATAAACAAGCATCCAAGCTGGTCGCCCGCCCGCAGGCCGTGAAAAAAAGGCACGTGTGCATGATTTGGGAAAAGGCCGTCTCCCTTCAGGGAAAGGGATGTTCTCTCATCATCCACCGACGCGAATCCGGGCTCGCCTATGATGAGGGTAGACCAGAGCTCCCCGCCTTCGTCGACGCGCCCCAACACGCACAGCGGCTGACGATGGACGAAGGGGACGGCGCCGATCGGGACCTCCCCCTTGATCACCCGGCCGTTCAGGAGGGCCATGTCGCGCTCGCCCACCTTCTCTTGAATCGCTATCTCACCCGCATGATAAGGACCTGCGTCCATCTTCGTGTCTCCAGTGCCAGGGAGAGGGGACACTGCCTGCTGTGAAGGGCCGGGCAGTGCCCCACTCTCTCGGTTAAAACGTCAACAAGGTGTAGCCGTCGTCGAGGTACTTGGAGAGGTCGATGACCCCCAAAGTCCCCGGGATGTCGAACTCCCGGATCAAGGGAACCTCGGTCTGCTCGACGTCATCGCTGGCACCGAAGGCATCGGCACACCCACCGCAAGCACCGACGACCTTGTCGCTGATCGCCTGGTAGATGGGGTTAGCCGGGTGGTCCGGCTTAACGATCTCGCTCACCCAGCGAGTGCCCGTGCCCTGGAAGATGACAGCGACTTCCTGGCCTTTTCGCTTCTTCTCGTAGGCGACGAACAAGCCGTTAAAAAGGCGTCCGCGTGCCTCCTCCGAGCCCGACCTGGGGTCGGAAAATACAACGATTGCGGTCTTAGACATCTTCTGTCTCTCCTTTCCTTCGGCAGAGGTTTTCGTCCGGCCATTATTACCGAACGTTCGGTTAAATTGCATATAGGTTGCATCCACGGGTTTGCCAAGCTATATTACCGAATGGTCGGTAATTTTTTGCCCTTCCCAGGGGCGTGAAAATGGCAAGACAGGCGAGCATAGACGATGAGGAGCTGCTCGGGAGACTGACGGCGGTTTTCCGGGATTTGGGCTACGCGGGCGCTTCGCTTTCGGCTCTGTCCGAGGCGACCGGCCTGAAGAGAGCCAGCCTGTATCACCGGTTTCCGGGCGGCAAAGAGGAAATGGCCAGGGCGATTTTGCGCGGGGCGGAAGAATGGCTGGGCGAACATATTTTGAAACCGCTCAAAAGCGACCAAAGTCCCGAAGCCCGGATCCGCCATATGGCGAAGAAGCTGGATGAGTGCTATGGCGGTGGTCAGGAGGCCTGTCTCTTGAATGTGCTGGCTTCTCAGGACATCCACGCGGGGCTGTTTTCCGATCATATCCAAAATAGCTTTGAGATCTGGATCGCCGCACTGGCGGATGTTCTGATCGATGCGGGCATTCAAAGAAAGGAGAGCAAAAAGCGCGCGGAGCGGGCGATCGCCATGCTCCAGGGAAGCCTGGTTCTGTCGCGTGGAATGGGCATCACAAGACCATTCAAGAATTTTTTGGCCGATTTACCGGAGAGCCTGCTTGGCACGGCGCCATAAATTGAACTGCCTGCAGCCAGCCTGTCCTGGTTGCCTTTTATGTGGGCCAATCAGTTAGAAATGGTCCTTTTGGCCTGCTGTACTCCGCAAAAATTAGATCCCTCCGAAATTCAATGCCTTTGGATTCCCATCAGAAAATCTTCGATTTCGGTTTGAGCGAGTTTTTGGACAGGACGGGCTATGGTCTTCCTTCATAATTTCACCCAAATTCTCAATTTGCCTGTAAATCCGAGACAATATAGAGTAGGCGGTTCTGGCAGGGGCCGCCCCCCAGGCATGGGATGCCCCCCCGGCATGGTACGCCCCCCCGGCGTGATACGCCCCCCGGGCATGGGATGCCTCCCAGGCATGGGACCCCTCCCAGGGGCATGGGATGCCCCCCGGGCATGGGATGCCCCCCCGGCATGGCCCCCCCCCGGCGTGGGTATATGCCCACAAGCATTGATCGCGCGAAAAACTCCCAGTAGATTGCCCCGGCATCCGGACGAACCCTGACACTTTTATGTATAAGGAGAGAAAGAATGGGCCTGCGCATCAGCCTGCACCTAATCCCCGACGAGCTGGACCGCCTCATCCAGCGCGCCAAGCTCGCCGAGGCCGCCGGCTTCGACCAGCTCTGGATCGCCGAGAGCCACCTCGCCTGCCGCGACCACAACATCGCCCAGGCCCTCGCCATCCTGAACACCGCCCGCATCCCGATCGGGCCCGGGATCACCAACCCGGTCCTGCACGACGACTCGGTGAACGCCACCACCATCGGCACCCTGGACGAGCTCTCGGGCGGCCGCTCCCTCATGGGCATCGGCTCGGGGGACACCCCGGTCTACGCCCTGGGGAAGAAGATGGCCTCGCTGAAGCGGATGCGCGAGTCCGTCCGCGTCATCCGGGGCCTCCTCAGGGGGGAGGAGGTGGAGGTGGGGGGGTCGAAGGTCTCGCTCAAGTGGTGCAAGCGGGAGATCCCGATTTACCTCTCCGCCGAAGGGCCTCGGACCATCCAGCTCGCCGCCGAGGTCGCGGACGGCGTCATCATCGGCTCCGGGGTCAACCGCGAGACGGTGGACTGGGTGATGGGGAATATCAATAAAGGTCTCGAGGCGCGCGACCCCGCCCTCGGGAAGCTGCACATCATCTTCGGCGCCATGTGCTCGGTGGACCCGGACAGCGCCGCCGCCCGGGAGAAGGTGCGCGCCCGCGTCGCCAACCGCGCCCACCACAATTTCCGGGCCACCCTGGATTCCGTCCCCGATCCATACAAGCCCGAGATCCAGAATCTGCTGGACAATTTTGACGTCACCGACTGGCGCAGCCCCAAGCACGCCCCCCTCATCACCGACTACATCCTGGACCGCTTCACCATCACCGGCACCGCGGCGGAGTGCGTCTCCCGGATCAAGGAGGTCGAGGGCTACGGCGTCGGCTCCCTCATGATCGATCCCCCCGTCCAGGACTTTGATATTTCACTGGGGCTTTTTGCGAAGGAAGTCCTGCCGAAGTGTGTGTAGGGGGGGGGTCTTAAATATCCTATTGGAAGTGTTGTAATCATTTGGGGTAGGCCAGATCGTTAGAGTTGAGACAATGGACTCAACAGCTATCAGAACCGCTCTTGAGCAGTTTGTAATCGATAACAGGGAATTCGAGCGCCTTGAGGACTTGCTGAGTGAGGTCAATATTTTTGAGGCGATCGGAGCAGTGCGTACTGAATTACGACACTCTGATTTTCTGGCATTTCTTCTTGATCCCTCACGAAACCACGGCTTAAAGGACATCTTCCTCAAGCGTCTAATTCAGCACGCACTCAGTATGGCACGGAATAATCAATCGCCTGTGAGTCCCGTTGATTTAGACATTTGGGATTTGGGTGATACAAAGGTTTGGCGAGAGCGAAACAACATTTACATTTTCATTGTAAATGACCGGCTGAAATTCGCCGTAGTAATCGAAAATAAAATTGGGACTGGGGAACATTCCCAGCAGCTTGAAAGATACCGAAACCTTATCACGCAACAATATCCAGAATGTCGCATCGTCTTTATGTACTTAACGCTTGCAGGGGACGAACCCTCCGACCCTGACTATATTGGTGTTTCATACAGCACCGTGAACGGAATTCTAGAAAACATCATGGAATCTCGCGGAGCCACGCTCGGGCAAGACATGATTGTTCTTCTACGCCATTATACGGGTATGCTGAGGAGGAATTTCATGGAGGAATCTGAACTCATCCTGCTCGCCAAGAGCCTGTACGAAAAGCATCGAACAGCCTTGGATTTTATCTTTGAACACCGGCCCGATGTTCTTTCGGATATCCATGATCATCTTACCCGAAGGATTGACTCCCAAAGCGAGTTGGTCCGAGATCACTGCTCGAAGACTTTGTTGTATTTCCTTCCTAAGGAGTGGGGAGAAGTGGCCGTTCTCAACGGCCACTCTGGTTGGACTCCAACAGAGCGGATGTTACTCTTTGAATTCCGGAATGAGTCATGGAGGTTGCAGTGCGCGCTCATTATCGGGCCGGGAAATCAGGAAATACGAAAGCAACTATTTGAACATGCGATTTCAAAACCTTCCATGTTTAAGGGCCGAAGTTCTATGGGACAAATGTGGCATCAGATTTGGAGAAAAAATATTCTGAGCCGCAAAGATATAGAGGAGGGTGAAATGGAATCCCATGTGGAGAAAATTGATAGATTTTGGGATCAGTTTATTCGGAAAGATATGCCGGAAATCAGAGATGAAATACTGGATTTTCTCCGATAAATAATATTTACTTTGTTCTGTCATCTAGCATTATTTATGTGTGGTTGCGAATTTCTTCCTGAGAACTGGTCCATGGCTAAAATGAAAATTCTGTCGAAATGCCCCGTCCAGGACTTCGACATTTCGCTGGGGTTGTTTGCGAAGGAAGTCTTGCCGAAGTGCGTGTAGGGTGATCAAGGCGGGTCATGAACGCAGAGAAATCCCCTGGGCCGGAAGGTTGGGTATGTGCACCGCGCGGACCTGTGCGCCCCCTGCGGCCCAAGGGAGTTTCGAGGGAGCCGAACGCTCCCAATGAAAATATGCGCCCTGGGCGGCGGGTGCGCGTGACAAATTTGCCTTTCTCCCGGACGGGATTTCCCCTCACTTAAACTCCCTCCCCCTCCTTTTTCGGGGTCCCCGGAAATCGAAGATTTTTGGGGCAAGGGGGAGGGGTGGGGTGGGGGAACCCGGCGGGGAGGTCTTCCCTCCCCCTAGCCTCCTCCCGAGGGGAGGGGGGGTGCAGGGTGAGGGGCCGCCCCCCCCCGCGGCTTCTGGCCTCCGGCGGGAAGTGGTAGGATTGCCGGATACGCGGCCGGGGAGGTTTTTCGATGAAACATGCGCAGGAAAGGCGCCATCACCGGCGCTTGCCGATTCCGGTTCCCGCGGTGGTGGAAGCGCCCTACCTTTCCGAAACCCCTCTCGTGCCGAAGGACGTGAGCCAGGGCGGATTCCGGGTCGAGGTCCGGCGCAAACCCGCCCTCCACGCCCGGGTCACCTGCGGCATACGGGTGCGGGAGGAGGCGTTTGAGGATTGCGACGGAACGGTCGTTTGGATCAAGGACAACGAAACCGATCCTCCCACCTGGGACATCGGATTGACGTTCAGTATGGGCGATGTGAGCGCCCAGCGGCTCGCGGAGGTATTGGAAGAGCTCGCCGGGGAAACGGGGGATTCTCCGCTCCCCGGGTTTGCCTAGCAGCCGGAAAAATTCCCTCTAGGCGCTGAGGGTTCCCGCGCGCGAGGCGGGGGCGCTCGGGTCGATGTGGAAGAGGACCAGATCGGCGGGGGAGTCCGAACGGACCTCGCCGCCGGGCTCGTCGAGGAGGAGCAGGGAGTCCCCCGCCCGGAGCCGGTCCGCCCCGGCGGCGACCTCGCCGCTGAACACGTAGAGGAGGCCCTGGAGCCCGTCCCGCTCGGGCACCGCCAGGAGGCCGCCTTCGAGATGGGCGTCGTGGATCCAAACGGCGTTCCGCACCGTCAGCGGGGCGCCCGAGTCCTCGGGACCGGCGACGAGCCGCCAGGCGTTCACGCTCTCGGCCGCATCCAGCGCGTGGTGCTGGAAGCGGGGCTCGAGGCCTTCGGCGCGCGGGCGCACGAAGATTTGCAGCATATCGACCGGCTCCCCGTCCTCGGCCACCCTTTCTGAATGGGAAAATCCCCTTCCGGTGTTCATCACCGAAAAGTGCACCGGCGTCAGCGGGAGGCGGGCTCCGGAGGTGTCCTCGTGGAGCATGGTTCCCCGCCGCATGTAGGAAATGATTTCGTCGTTCCGGTGCTCGTGCATCCCGATCACGGTCCCCGGCTCCAGGTAGGCGTGATCGAAGGCGCCCAGGGGGCCGAAACCGTCATCGCCCGGCACCTCGAGGGGGCGCCCGGGGCGGACCCGGCGGATGTGGAAGGGTCCCTGGTCGATTTCCTCCCGCTGGCCTGCGGGCAGGACGATTCGCACGGCTTTCCTCCTGGCGCTTTGAATTTCCCTTTCAACGGCCGAATTTTAGCACAGTGAAAGTTCCCGCGCCGGGACGAAGGCCGGCCGCCGGGCGGGGGGAGGTGAAGAGGCGGGGGGGAGGTGAAGAGGCGGGCTGCCCCCTCTTGTGCTGGGCTGGGATTTTCCGCAATTCTATTTTGGAAATGCCGGGCCGGTTTCCCCATCCCCCGGGTTCCGGAGATCGCCGGGATGATTCCCCATTGATTCGTTCAAAAGGAGCGAACCCATGCCAGAGAAGTATGACGCGATCGTAATCGGAACGGGACAGTCCGGCCCCTCCCTCGCGGCCCGGCTGGCCGGGGCGGGAATGCGGGTGGCGATCATCGAGCGCAAACGGTTCGGGGGCACCTGCGTGAACACGGGCTGCATCCCCACCAAGACCATGGTGGCGAGCGCCCGCGCCGCCTACATGGCCAGGCGGGGGGCGGACTTCGGAGTCATGATCGGGGGCGGCATCAAGGTCGACATGAAGAGGGTGAAGGCGCGCAAGGACGAGATCGTGCGCGGCTCGACGGCCGGCGTCGAAAATTGGCTCAAGTCAACGGAGAACGTAACGGTCTACGAAGGCCACGGCCGCTTCGAGGGCCCGCGCTCGGTGCGGGTGGGGGATGAATTGCTGGAGGCGGACAAGGTGTTCATCAACGTGGGGGGAAGGGCGGCCGTGCCGCCGATCCCCGGGATCGAGAGCGTGAAGTACTTGACCAACACCGGCATGATGGAGGTCGATTTCCTCCCCGGGCACCTCCTCGTTCTGGGCGGGAGCTACATCGGGCTCGAATTCGGGCAGATGTACCGCCGCTTCGGCAGCGAGGTAACGATCGTCCAGCGCGGGCCGCGCCTCATCGCCCGCGAGGATGAGGACGTTTCCGCGGCCGTCCGGGAAATCCTGGAGGGCGAGGGCGTAACGGTGTGCACCGACACCGGCGATCAGCGGATCGAAAGCCGGAACGGCGGGATTTCGATCAAGATGAAATGCGGTGGCGCCCCGCGGGAAGTCGTGGGAACCCACCTGCTCGTGGCGGCGGGCCGGAAGCCCAACACGGACGACCTGGGTCTCGACGCGGCCGGGATCGAGGTGGACGAGAGGGGCTACATCCGGGTGGACGACGAGCTCAAGACGAACGTGCCGGGGGTGTGGGCCATGGGGGACGTCAACGGAAAGGGGGCGTTCACCCACACCTCATACAACGACTTCGAGATCATCGCGGCGAACCTGCTCGATGGTGACCCGCGACGGATGAGCGATCGGAACGTGACCTACGGCCTGTTCATCGATCCCCCCCTGGCCCGGGTGGGGATGACCGAGCAGGAGGTGCGCAGGTCGGGCCGGAAGGCGCTGGTGGCCAAAAAGCCGATGTCGCACATCGCCCGCGCGCGGGAGAGAGGCGAAACGCAGGGGTTCATGAAATTCCTGGTGGACGCCGAGACGAAGGAGATCCTCGGCGCAGCCATCCTGGGGGTCGGGGGCGATGAGGCCGTCCACTGCATCACCGACATCATGTACGCCAAGGCGCCCTACACCGTGATTCAGCGGGCCGTGCATATCCACCCGACCGTCGCGGAGCTCATCCCCACCACCCTGGGCGAGCTCAAGCCCCTGGAATGAGGGCCGGCCCCGGAGGAATCACGCGGCGCGCGATTCGGACGCCGCCGCTGCGCGCGGTTCGGAAGAGAGGAGAAGGACATGGCGGAACGGTTTGAAGGCATCGAGCTGGGGCTTTCGGCGGCCCAGTTCGGGGTGGGGGAGGTGGTGAACGCCGCCGCGCAGGCCGAGGCGCTGGGTTTTCGGCGGGTTTGGATCGCCGAGCGGTACCTGGCCGCGGGCGCCTTCGCCCAGTGCGCCGCCGCCCTCGCGCGGACCTCCCGGGTCGGCGTCGGGACGGGGATCGTGAGCCCGTACGCCCGTCCCAACGCGGTGACGGCCATGGAGACGGCGGCCCTGGACGCGATCTCGGGGGGCCGCTTCATCCTGGGCCTGGGCGTGGCGACCTCGGTGCGGGAGGCCATGGGCGCAACATCGAAGCCCCTTCCCTTCCTCCGCGATTCTCTCCGGGAGATTCGCGCCCTTCTCTCCGGCGGCGAAGGTGCGCCCGGCCGGATTTCCGTCCCGCCGAGTTCGGGGGGCGTCCCCCTGCGCCCGGGGGGCGTCCCCCTGCGCCCGGGGGGCATCCCCCTGTTCGTCGGCACCATGGGGGCGCGGACGCTGGAGATGGCGGCCGGGCTGGCGGACGGCGTTCTCCTCAGCTATTTCACCACCCCGGCTTTTCTCGCCGACGCCCTTCGCTGCGTGGAGGCGGGTCTCGGGAAAGCGGGCCGCGCGCCCGGCGAGGTCGAACTCAGCTCCTACATCGCCCTTGCCCTGGAGGGGGACCCGAAACGGGGAGGGCGCTTCGCCCGCCAGATGATCGCGCCGCGCCTTGCGAGCCCCCTCGCAATCGTACCTAAGGTTTTCCGCATGGCCGGGATCGCCGACGCGGAGGTGGGGGAGGTGCGCGCCAGGGTGCAGGCGGCCTACGCCCGGGGCGATGCGGAAGGCGCCCTCGCGGCGGTCCCGGACGCGTGGTGCGGGAAGCTCACCATCGTCGGCCCGCCCGATGCGTGCGCCGAGCGGCTCCTGGAATTCGCCCGCGGCGGCCTGAAATACCCCGCCCTGTATATGATGCCGGGCGCGGACCTGGCCGGGATGCTGAAAGAGATCAAAGAAGAGCTCTTCCCCCTGCTGTTGTGAACCCTTTTTTCCGGGATGACGCGTCGGCTTAGGAGGTGTTTCGTGGAAACCACCGCGGGGCGCAGCCCCTGGCTCACGATGTGGACGCGGCCGCGGGCCACCATGCGGGAGATCCTGGACACCGACCCGGACCGGATGGTGGTGGCCCTCGCCATGCTGGGTGGTTTTTCGCAGTCTTTGGACAAGGCCGCCCTGTGGGATGTGGGCGATATCTTTTCCGTTCCGGTCATCATCCTGGTCGCCGCGGTCGCCGGTTCCATCGGCGGCCTGATCTGGCTCTACGTCATGGGCGGGCTCGTGCGGTGGACGGGGCGCTGGATCGGGGGGCAAGCCCCCGCCGCGCACGTGCGGGCGGCCATCGCCTGGCCGGCCGTTCCCCTCGTCTGGGGGCTGCTCATCTGGATTCCGGAACTGGCGCTGGCCGGTAGAGAGCTTTTCATGCGCGAGACGCCCTACCTCGACGCGCATCCCGGGGCGGCGCTCGCGGTGGCGGGATTGGCCTTCATCGAGATGGCCATTTTGGTCTGGACCGTCGTCGTTTTCCTGAAATGTCTGGGGGAGGCGCAGGGATTTTCGGCCTGGAAGGCCATGGGGAATATTCTCCTCGCGTCCGCCGTCTTCGCCGTCCCCGTTCTGGCGCTCATCCTGGGCGCCGGGGCGGTGGTTTACCTATTTTCGTAGCCCCGCAGCGGGGGTTCCTGCCCCTCACGCTTCCTCGGGGGGCTTCACGCGGCGGAAGGCGCCGAAGAGGAGGAGGTCGTAGGAGATCTTCAGGCCGGCGCAGATGAAGAGGGGGGCGGAGAGTGAGACGAAGGCCATCAGGTAGCCCGCGAGGGAGGGCGCGAGGGCGCGCGTCGCGCCGCGCGTGAGGTTGGTGATGCCCGTCACGGCGGTGCGCTCCTCGGGCCGGACGATGGCGACGATGTATGACTGGCGCGTCGGCACGTCCATCTGCGCCAGGAATTCCCGCAGCAGGTAGATCCCCACCGCGAGGGGGAAGGCGGGGGCGAAGGGGAGGGCGACGAGCAGGAGGCTGGCGGGGATGTGGGTGAACACCATGGTGTTGATCAGGCCGATGCGCCGGGCGAGCCATGTGGCGCCGAGGCAGGAGAGGGCGTTGACCAGGCCCCCGGCCGCGAAGAGAGGGCCGAGGACGATTTCCTCCACCCCGAACTGGCGGAAGAACCAGTAGGCGAGCAAGGCGCTCGGAATGAAGGCCCCGCCGAGGCTGTCCAGGGAGAAGAGGGCAGAGAGTTTGGTGATGATTTTCCGCGACGGCGGGCTGACGCGCCGGGGACCGGGGGCGGCGGCCGTTTCGATCCTTTTCGTGAGGAAGAGGTAGAGGGTGAAGGAGGCCAGGGCCGCGAGGGCGTAAACGCCCACCGTCAGCCGGTAGGAGGGCACGTCCCCCACCCGGAAAAACGCGCGGAGGAGGAAGGGCGCCCAGGGCGCGTCCCACGTCCTGGACGATGCCGTAGACCGCGTAGGTCAGGGTGCGCTCTTCGTCGTCGGCTGTGGCGGGAAGGATGGCCTGCTCGAGGGAGTAGGCCGCCCCCCGGTCCCCGCCCGCGCCGCTCAGCATCCCGAGGAAGGCGCCCGCCGCGATGACGGCGAAACCGTCCCCGGCCGCGACGAGGAAGCCTCCCCCGAGGGCCAGGAGGGAGAGCCCGAGAAGGGTGCTCTTCCGCCCCGCGCGGTCCGCGAAGAGGCTGACGAAGAGCGTTCCCGCCGCCGTTCCGGCCAGGCCGAGGGCGATAACGAAACCCACCTCGAGGGTGCCAAATCCGATCTTCGCCAGGTAGATCCCCAGAAGGACTCCCGCCATCCCCACCCCGAGGCTGCGGAGAAACCCCGCGCTGTACAGGATGAGGCGGTCGCGCATGCGTCCTCCTGATTCGCCGTCCGACCGGGGGATCCTCGTTCCGCCGCGGGACGGGGCCTTCCCCCCGGTGGAGCGCCGGATGGAAAAGAACGGGATGCCGGATTTCGGCCGGGAAGCGGAGGCGCGGTACTTTCGGTGCGGCGCGCCGGCTCGAAACGAGCCCGGCGGGAATTAGGCCCGGTCGAGCTCGAAGAGAATCTTGAGGCCTTCGCCCCGCTCCATTCGCTTGACCCTGTCTCCCAATCCTCGAGGGGCAGGGTGTCCGAGACCATGGCCTCCATGTCCACCCGCCCTTCCTCCATGAGGCGGAGGGTCTTCTGCCAGGCGGAGAATTTCTGGCCGAACGTCCCCGTCAAGCGGACCTCCTTCCAGGCCAGGAGGGTGAGGTCCACCCCGACCGGCTCGTCCGGCAGGCCGATCTGGAGGAGCTGGCCGCCCTTCCGGACGCACTCCAGGCAGGCGCGCGAGGCGGCGGCGGCGCCCACGGCGTCGACGGCCATGTCCACCCCCCAGCCCCCGGTCAGGCCGCCGGCCGCCTTCCCGAGGTCTTCCGCCTCGACGTTCACCGTCCGCTCCGCCCCCAGCCGCCCGGCCAGGGCGAGGCGGTGCGCGTCGCGGGAGGTGCCCGCGACGATGACCCGGCAGCCGGAGGCGACCGCCACCTGGGCGCAGCAAAGGCCGATGGGGCCCGGCCCCGCCACCAGGACGGTCTCGACCCCGGCGAGGCTGCACTGCTCGGTCATGCCGTGGACGCAGACGGCGAGCGGCTCGGAGAGGGCCGCCGCCTTGAAGCTCACGCTCTCGGGAAGCTTGTGGATCGAGGCGGCCCGGGTGACGAGGTAGTCGGTGAAGGCGCCGTGGCTCACCAGCCCGGCGATCTCGCGCCGCTCGCAGCGGTTGTACGCGCCCCCCAGGCAGTGGGGGCATTCACCGCAGGTGCTCTTGGTGGGCTCGGCGGTCACCCGGTCGCCCGCCGAGATTCCCTCCACCCCTTCCCCCACCTCGGCCACCACCCCCGCGAACTCGTGGCCCAGGGCCACGGGGGGGGAATAGTGGAAGAAATCGCCCGCGGCGATGTGGACATCGGTGCCGCAGATCCCCGCGCGGACCACCCGCACCTTCACCTGGCCGGGGCCGGTCCGGGGCTCTTCGATGTCCCGAAGCGCCATATGGCCGGGACCCTTGGCCGTCTTCACGAGCGCCTTCAATTCTCCGCTCCTGGTTGCGCGTTTCGGGAGGCGGCCGCGGCCGCCCGGGGGTCAGAGGATGTCCAGCTCCGCATCGACCGAGAGGCCGGCGGTCCAGGTGGGGGGGTCGCCCTCGTTCTGCTGGACCCACTTCACCTGCGCTTCGAAGTCGTTCGCCTTCGCGCCGTCCACCATGAGGCTGCAGGATACGGGCGGCGAGGGCATGCCGGGCCGCTCGTCCAGGGTGACGTGCAGCCCCCCCCCCGGAGTAGTTCTCCGGCGCGAGGAGTTTTTTCGACAGGTCGGGGATGGAGAGGAGGATGCGGGGCGCGCCGTCCTCCGCGTGAGGCGTTTCGCGCCGGGGCTCGTGGCGTCTCTCATCTCCTGTCTTCATCGGCATTATCCTTTGCAGGAATTTTCCGGGACGTTGCAACGGCTTTCGAAATGATAGCAAGGATCGGTATTCGCGCACATCCGGCGGGGCGGGGCGGGCGGGCCGCCCCCGGTGGAATCCGGAAACGGTATCGCCGCCGGGGGAGAGGCCGCGAGGCCGGGCGGTGCTGTATTTTGGATTCGGGCGGGAAGGGTTTCGGATCAAATGATCGAGACGGGTTCGGGGCGGAAAACCGCCCGCCGGTGAAAGGCAGGCGGTCTTCATCACGGGAGGCGCGGCGGGGATCGGGGAGGGCTGCGCCGCCCGCTTCGCCGCGGGCCGGCCGGATCATGCCCCCTCATGCCCCCATGCGCCCGCCGAAGATCCGCGAGCCGACGGCTTCGAGGAGCTCGTTCCCCCGCTCGTATTCCGGGATGATGCGGATGTCGTTCTCGATGCCAATCTCGTGGATAGAGGCGATCTCTTTCCGCTCAGGTCCGCTCTGAAGGTGTATGGCGTTCTCGACGTCGATGCTGAATCCGAATTCCTCCGCGAGCCCTTCCAGGGCCGCCCATTTTTCGCCGGTCCACTCGATGGCGGGCTTCAGGCGAAAAATCAGCTTGGCTCATCAGTATCCCGCGAAGGTGAAATCGCCCCGGACGATCTGCCTTTTTTTCTTCCGGGCCTTCTCGAAGAGGTCGGCCTCCCGGCTGATCTCCTCCATAGCCCGCTTGGCCTCCTCAAACAGGTTCATCTCACTCTCCCGGCCGCGGAACGCGCCGCGGCGCCGCCCGGGGCCTCGCCCGGAGGGGGATCGCGTCAGACCCGCACCTTCCCTTTTTCCCGGCTCCCGCCCGGCTTGCCCGGGGGTGTTTCTTTGGAACCGCCGGGTCCGGCTTTCCGCTCTGCGGGAAGAGTGACCTTTACGCTCTGAAAACCACCTTCCATACCGCAACCGCAATACTCACACATGGCTGGCCTCCTTTGGCTCTTGGACGATCAATGCTGATTCTTCCCGTTTCCGGTGTCCTGGACGGGAATGACCCGGGCGGCTTCTCCCAGGCATTCGCAATAACCCCGGCTGTGATCCGAGTAAGGGCGTATTTCCAATTCGGAGAGCTCCCGTTTCAACTGCCCCCGCAGCTCGCCCAAGAGGGCGAGCTGCGGGGGCAGCTCCCCGACGCGCTCCGCCAGCGTCTTTTTCAGGAGCGGGCGCGACATGGCGCAGGTGCTTTCGGGCCAGCAATCCAGAAGAGCGGAAATCTGCCGCAACGAGATCCCCAGATCCTTCGCCCGCCGGATGAAGAGAAGGCGCTTCACGTCCGCCTCCCCGTATTGGCGGTAGCCGCCCACTGTGCGGGGACGGGGCGGCAAAAGCCCCTTGTCCTCATAGTAGCGGATCGCCCTCGGGCTGAGTCCGGTCCGCTTCGCCGCCATGCCGATGGTGACATTTCCGGCCATCTGCACCTCCTTAATCCCAAGTCTAAACCCTTCCCCTTGGGGGAGAGTCAAGCCCAATTATGCCAGTCCCGGCAGAAATGTGAAAAATTCCCGTTGGTCCCTTTTGTCTCGTTTGTCGGGGGCGGGATTTTCGGAAAGCGGGGATTCTTTCCCCCTCTCCCCCTTCCCCCCTCTCCCCGCCGCCCTTGCCCCCGCCGCCCCGGCCCGCTACATTCCCCGGTTCCGAAGGCCCCCGGCCTCCCGGCCCCCGGCCGATTTTTCCAGGAGCGCGTCTCATGCCAGGAGCGCGTCTCATAAAGGAGCGAAGAAGGGACATGAAAGCCATCTATCTCGATTCTGCCGCTTTGCCTTATCCAGGGTATCCCCACGCCGTGGCGGGAGGGGGATTCGTATTCCTCTCCGGCCTCATGCCCCTCGATGGGGAGGGGGAGGTCCTCTCCGGGAGGAACCAGCTTCCGGGCGAGGGCGCTTCGATGGACACCGAGCACCCGACCGTGAACGCGGTGGAGGGGCCCGTCGGCGCCCACAGCTGGGCCGGCTACCATCAGATGGAATCGATCATGGCGAAGGTGGGGGGAACGCTGGACGACGTGATGCGGGAGCACATCTACCAGAAGAACAAAAGATTCTTCCCCGTGTTCGAGAAGGTGCGCATGATTTACGAGCCCGAGACGCCCGCGCCGAGCAGCGGCATCGGGGTGTGCGAGACGAGCCCGGACGGCAAGTCCTGGATCGTCCTCGACGCCATCGGGCTCGACCGCACCGCCTGGAAGGGCGAGGGGAGGAAGAGCCTTCAGCGGTCTGCCGGGGCCATCGCCTCGGCCTCGCATTACTCCCAGGCGGTGGAGGCGAGCCCCTTCATCTTCACCGCCGGGCACATTCCCCTGGATACGACCAAGCCGGGGAATCCCGTCATCCGCACGTTCGAGGACGTGCCGGAGGAAGGCCGCTTCCTTCAGGCGGGCCGCTCCCACACCGACGCGCGGAACGGACCCATCGCGGCCCAGACCTGGTTCATCTACAAGTGCCTGAAAGATCTGCTGGAGGGCGCGGGGAGCGGGTTGAACGACGTGGTGAATGCCACGGCATACCTCCAGGACATGAACGACTACCACACCTTCCACGAGGTGCACGCCCACTTCTTCCCGGACGTCCATCCGGCCATGACGGTCACCCAGTTCGACGAGGTGGGCCACCGGGGGACCTTCATCGAGATCGAGCTCACCGCCTTGCGCCGGACGGACGGGTTCGAGCGGAAGTTCATCCGCGGGGCGGGCGCGCTCCGGCCCGGCGCCCATTGCTCCCTCGCGGCCGTCGCCGGTCCCCTGATCTATATTTCCGGGCAGGCGGGGTGCGACGCCCGCGGGAGAGCGATCGAGAAGCCTTCGGACCTCCCGAAGGAAGTGCGTTCCACGGCCGCGGCGCTCGTCCGCGCCACCGGGCGCCCCGCGCCGGCCTGTCAGGCGGTGGCGATATTCGAGAACCTGGCCGCCATCCTGAAGGAGGCGGGTGTCTCTTTCTCCTCTCTGGGAAGGATAATCCTCTACCTCGATGATTTCGCCGATTTCATCGCCTTCGATGCGGTTTGCAAGCACTACATTCCGGCTGAAAGGCCCGCCCTCGCGTGTGTTCAGATTCCGAGGGCGCACCCCGTTCCGGGAGCGCGGATGTGCGTGGAGGCCATCGCGGTCAAGGGGTGAGGGGGCGGGCGGCCCGGACGAAAACCCGGGGGTGGAAGGAGGAGGCTGCATGGCGGACTTGCCGATCCCGAAGGTGATCAACTCGCTCGACGTGGACGCGGACAAGGCCTACGAGCCGCCCTACGCCATCCGGTGGGGGGTGAACCGGGAGTCCACGGGGACGGACACCATCACCATGGGCCGCACCATCATCCCCCCCGGGGGGCGGAACGGCCTCCATTTTCATAAAAATTGCGACACCACGATCTACGTCGTGAAGGGGCCCATCAACATCTACTACAAGGAGGAGGAGGAGATCCGCAGCCGGGAGGTCCCCCCGGGGCATTTCGTCTACTTCCCGAGGGGCTGCGTCCACGGCCAGGAGAACCCGGACGAATCGGAGGCGGCCGAGCTCATCTTCACCTACGGCGGGATGCCCAACAAGGAGGCCGCCGGAACCACTTTTGTGGACGATCCGCGCGGCCCCCTGCGGGGTTGAGCGGGTCCCCGGCCCGCCTTTCTCCGCCCCCCTCCCGCCCCTCCTTCCGGGCGCATTCCCCTTGCGCCCGCCTTCATCCCCCGGTACATTCCCCGATTCTATCGCCGGTACACGGACTTTCCCGGGCGAGCCTCGAAGGGAATTGCGGCGTCTTCATTGTCTTCAATTGTTCACTAAGGAGCGGATCTGATGGATAAGATCAGAGTCGTGCTGGTGGGGCTGGGCCCGATCGGGATCATCACCCTCAAGGAGGCGCTCCGCCGGGAGGCCATCGAGGTGGCCGGGGGAATTGATATCGATCCCGCCCTCAACGGGAAGGACCTGGGGGCGCTCGCCGGGGGAGCGGCCTGCGGAAAGGTGGTGCGGGCGGACATGGAGGCCGCCCTCGCGGAGTGGAAGCCCGCCGCCGCCCTCTTGACCACGGTCTCCCAGGTGGACCGGGTGGCCCCCCAGGTGGAAGCGCTCATCCGGGCCGGGGCGAACGTTGTGAGCTCCTCGGAGGAGCTGCTCCTGGCCTCCCACCGGGCGCCGGACATCGCCGCGCGCCTGGACAAGCTGGCGAAGGAGGCGGGCGTCACCGTGGTGGGGGCCGGGGTGAACCCGGGGTTCGCGATGGACCTCTATCCTCTCGTCATGAGCTACATGTCCCGCGGGGTGGAGCGGGTGAGCGTTTGGCGCCGCCTCGACGCGAGCCTGCGCCGCGGCCCGCTCCAAAAGAAGGCGGGCGCGAGCCTCACGGTGGAGGAGTTCCGCGCGGGCGAGAAGGAGGGCTGGGTCGGCCACAAGGGCCTCCAGGAGAGCATCGCGCTCATTTGCCAGGGGCTGGGCTGGGAGCCGGACAAGGTAGTGGAGACCCTCGATCCCATAATCGCGAAGGACCCCGTCCGGACCGGGCATTATGACGTACAGCCCGGCCAGGTGGGCGGGATTCACCACACCGGGAGGGCCTGGAAGGGAGAAAGGCTCCTGGTGGAGATGGACCTGAAGATGATCATGGGCGCCGAGGATACCTTCGACCGGGTGAAGATCGAAGGGGTGCCGCTTCTCGACGTGACGGTCCGGGGGGGGATCCTCGGGGACGACGCCACGGCGGCGGCCCTCATGAACACGGTCCCGCTCGCCGTCAAGGCCCCCGCCGGCCTGCTCTCCCCCCTCGAGCTTCCGCTCCCCCGGGGCGTGGGGGAGTAGGGCTTCCTGTATTTCATGGATAAAGAGGCGCATCCTGGAGGGAGGCGCCCGGAGCCCGTGCGCCGGGAAAGGGGCGGAACATGACCCTGTCCGTGGAACCCGTCCTCACCGTCCTGATCTTCTCCGCCCTCGCCGCGGCATTCTCGGCGGCCGGGGTGCTCCCCTTCTCCTTCCGGGCGGACCTTCCCCTCCGGTGGATCGGCTGGGCGTACGCCCTGGCCTCGGGCCTCATGCTGGGGGCCGGCTACCTCCTGATGGTCGAGGGGCTGGTGGGCCGGGGCTGGCCGGTCATCCTGGGCGGGGGGCTCGGGGTGGCCTACACCTGGTGGACCCACCGCTACTCCGGAACGGGAGAGCTGGAGACCCGCCCCGCGAGCGAGGTGAGCTTCGAGTACGGCTACAAGGTCATCCTCCTCTACGCCATGCACTCCGCCTCCGAGGGCGTCGCCATCGGGGTGGCCATGGCGGTGAACCTCCGCCTCGGGGTATTCATGGCGGTCGCCCTGGCGCTCCACAACGCCGCCGAGGCGACGGCCCTGACCGAGGTGTTGCGCGGGAGGGGGATGCGCCTCGGCGAGGCGGCGGGGCTCTCCGTGGTGGCGCGGGTGCCCCAGACCCTGCTCGCCCTCGTGAGTTTTTCGGTGATTCCGGCGGTGCCCTGGCTCCTCCCCTGGGCGCTCGGGTTCGCCGCGGGGACGCTTCTCTATCTCGTCATGACGGAGCTGCTTCCCGCCTCCTACGAGCGGGCGGGGAACACCGGGATCGCCCTGGTGGTGAGCTTCTCGGCGGGGATGGTGGTGTTCCTCAAGACCTTCTTCGTCTGACCGCGGGGGTTTCATGTACGGGGAAATCGGACTCGTCTTCGTCTACGGATCGATCACCGCCCTGGCGACCGGGCTGGGCGCGCTTCCGTTTCTCTTCGTCCGGAATATTTCGGAAAAAGTCATCGCCTACGCCGAGGCCATCGCCACCGGCCTCATGCTCGGGGCGAGCTTCGGGCTCATCGTCGAGGGGACGGCCTACGGCGCCCCCCAGACCCTCGCCGGGGCGGCGATCGGGGTGTTGTTCATCCAGATCGGGCACCAATACCTGCACGGCAAGGACGTGCAGTTCGGGAGCATGCGCGGGGCGGGGGCGCGGCGGGTGTTCCTCGTCATCGCCGTGATGACCATCCACTCCTTCTCCGAGGGGGTGGCGGTGGGGGTGGCCTTCGGCGGCGGGCAAAAGCTCGCCGCCCTGATCACCATCGCCATCGCGGTCCACAACATTCCCGAGGGCCTCGCCATCAGCGCGGTGATGCGGCCCAAGGGAGCGACCGTGCTCTCCTGCGCCGGGTGGAGCGTTTTCTCCTCTCTCCCCCAGCCCCTCATGGCGGTCCCGGCCTTCGCCTTCGTGGATGCGTTCCGGCCGGTCCTTCCCTACGGCCTCGGCTTCGCGGCCGGGGCCATGGTCTTCATGGTGTTCCTCGAACTCATGCCCGAGGCTTACGAAAAGGCGAGCAAGCCCGCCATCGGGGTCCTGGTGTGCGTCTCCCTCGGGGTCATGCTCTTGTTCCAGCGGTATATTTAAGGGGGCCCGGCAGGCAAGGCTTCCCGCCCTCCGGCCCCCTCTCGGAAGAGGGGGTGAAAAGCGGGCCCTCCTGCGTGCGGGCGCGGGGCATGCCGCGTCCCGGCTATGGGAACGCGGGCAGGAAGGCGCCCCGGGATTCCCTGTATTCGCCCCAGCTCATGAGGGTAAAGGGCGCGGCCTCGCGGAGCCCGTTTTCCCGGCACCAGCGCAACAACGCGCCGTTTCGGGTCGGAAGGAGAAAGCCGGGGGCCGCGCTTTCCGCCGCCGCCGCGATGAGCGCCTTCACGTCTTCGTTCGTCTCGCCCAGGGCGTGGCCGAAGAGGCCGGGCGCGGTGGCGTAGCCCGTGATCCGCCCGCCGCGCTCGACGAGGGTGGCGGTCCCCGCCTGAATCGCGTCGATCAGCTCGCCCCTTCGGGGGTGGCCGTGGACTTGGGCGGAAACCTGCCCGCAGGCCTCCAGATCGCCCAGGGCGGCGGGGCGCACCGCGCACCCGGGAACCCGCGCCGCGGGGGGAGCGCCCTGCATGAGGGCCAGGGGCTCGCGGGCCTCGAACCCGAGCTCGGCGAAAAGGGAGAGCGCCTCGCCGTCGTAGGCTTCATGGACCAGCCGGACCCCCGGGAAGCCCATCTTCTCCGCCCGGCCGAGAACGTCCTGCATGAGAAGGCGGCCGATTCCGCCGTCTTGCGCGGCCGGATCGATGCCGACCGGGCCGGCGGCGGCGGGCGAGCGCTCGTCGAGGAAGCTGCACCCGGCGGTGCGGCCGTCGAGCTCGGCGATGACGGAGTAATAGCCCGGGTTCGAAAGCTGCCCGGAGACGAGCCCGATGGCGGCCTCGACCCGGGGAAACGTGGGCGGAAAGCCGTGCCGATCGGCGAGGGCCTTGGACGCCCGGAAGCAGACCGTCCCGCAGGTCATGGCGTCATCCGGCAGGCCCGGCACGAGGGTGACGTTCACCTGGATATTCTACCCCCTGCGCGCATCTTGCCGGCATTTTCCATGGGCGTTTCGGACAAACGCAATTTAGCATGATCGGGGGAAAGCGATCCTGCCCTCGCAGCCCCCCCCCCCCCCCCCCCCCCCCCCCCCCCAATCTTGTAGCCAGGCTCGGGGATCGGTAGCTCGCCTCCCGCGGGAGGGCCAGGCACGCCCCGCCCCTGCGCGAAGACACGGTCAATCCGCCCCGGCGGAATGTATGGCTGAGGGCAGCCCGAATCCCTCTTTCGGCACAAAGGAAAGCGGGGCATCCAACCCCGGGAATCCCCTCCGGCGCGCGGATTGTGCCCGGATCCCGCCGCCCCTAGAATGGCGGCGTTCCCGTTCTGTGTCCGATTGATCCTATTTCGGAGGTTTTTGGATGACCGAGGTCCGGGTGCTCGCCCCGACGGCGGTGATCGGGTCGGGGTTTTCCCAAAAATCCTTCGAGCGGGGCCTTTCTCTCAAGCCCCACGTCATCGGCTGCGACGGCGGCTCGACCGACATGGGCCCCGCCGCGCTCGGAACGGGGGTGCCCCATTTTTCGCGCGACGCCACCAAGCGGGACCTTCGGCTCATGCTGCGCGGAAGGGAGCGGCTCGGCGTTCCCCTCATCGTGGGCTCGTGCGGGACGGCGGGGGGCGACGCCGGGGTGGACTGGATGCGGGAGATTTGTCTCGAAATCGCCAAGGAAGAGGGCCTGCGCTTCCGCCTCGCCCTCGTCCGCAGCGAGCAGGAGAAGGGTTATCTCAAGCGCCGCCTGCGCGAGGGGCGGATCCGGCCCCTGAATCCCGCCCCGGATTTGAACGAGAAGGTGATCGACCGGAGCGCCCACATCGTGGGGATGATGGGGGCGGAACCCATCATGGAGGCCCTCGGCGGCGGGGCGGAGGTCGTCCTCGCCGGAAGGGCCTCGGACACGGCGATCTTCGCGAGCGTTCCCCTCCGGATGGGGGCGGACCCGGGCCCCGCCTGGCACGCGGGGAAGATCCTCGAATGCGGGACCTCCTGCGCCACCCACCGCAAACGGCCGGACAGCGTCTTCGCCTGGATCCGGGAGGGGAACTTCACCGTCGAGCCGATGGACACGGACCTCCGGTGCACCCCCCAGAGCGTCGCGGCGCACTCGCTGTACGAGAACGCGGACCCGCACCGCATCGTCGAGTCCGCGGGCGTCATCGAGACGGGCGGGGCCGCCTACGAGGCCGAGGGAGATCGCGCCGTGCGCGTTACCGGCTCCGCCTTCCGGGAGGCGGAGGAGTACACCGTGAAGCTGGAGGGGGCCGAGCGCGCGGGCTATCAGGCCGTCATCGTGGGCGGCGTCCGCGATCCCTTCATCATCCGCCAGCTGGATCCCTGGCTTGAGGGAATCCGAGAAGAGTTTGCCGGGCGGGTGGAGGAGATTTACGGGGACGGCGCCCGGGACTACACCCTCGTCGTCCGGGTCTACGGGAGGGACGCCGTCATGGGTGAGCTCGAACCGCTGCGGGAGGCGCTTCCGCACGAGGTGGGCCTTCTCTTCGAGGTCACCGCCCCGAGCCGCGGACGGGCGATGGACCTCGCCGCCACCCTCACCCACCTCGCGATCCACTACCCCATCCCCGAATGGCACGGCCTCATCAGCGGAATCGCCTTTCCCTTCGCGCCGGCGGAGCTGGAGAAGGGGGAGGTCTACCGCTTCAGCCTGAATCACGTCGTCCTGCCCGAGGCGCCCTGCGAGATGTTCCGAACCGAAATGTCGGAGGCCTGATGGCGAAGCTCGGCGACCTGGCCCGGCTCATCCGCTCGAAGAACGCGGGACCCTTCAACCTCACCTTCGACATCATGTTCGAGACCGAGGAGATTTACCGGAGGGTGGTTGCCGCGAACGCGATCACCCAAGAATACATCGGCCGGCTCTACCGGGTTCCGGCGGAGGACGTGGTTCTGGTCCACCACGACGCCGCCCGCGCGATCAAGTTCTCCATCCCCCGGCCCGTTCCCTCCTGCGACCTCGAGGACGCCGACTGCTACGGCGGCCAGCAGTACGGCCCGCTCGTCGAGCTCGAGATCCCGGAGGGGTGAGGCCGGTGCGGAATTACGAAGAAAAAATAATGGGAGGACGACGATGTGGCTAAATTCTCGCTCCGTATTCCATCGGGACAGATTCCAGATTGGGCTGAGAGATACCTCAAAGAGGAGCGCAAAATGGATCTGGAGGACGAGTTGGAATTGGAAAAAGTAATAGGGCCTCGCATCCGGGCGGACGGTTTTCTTACGAAGCCAGATTTCCTGAAGCTGGCGTATTGGAAAAGTGCCAGGACAAAACCTTATTGCGAAAAGAACGGCGAAGCATATGTTGAGGAGGTGACCCGAATTGCTCTCTCCAACAAATGCGAGAGGATTCGCATAGAAGTCTTGACTCTTCTCGACGGCGTTTCCTGGCCAACCGCTTCCGTCATTTTGCATTTTGGTTCCAAAGATCCCTACCCAATCCTCGATTACCGGGCTTCGTGGTCGCTCGGGATAGATAAACCCAAGGCGTATGATTTCAAGTTTTGGTGGGCCTACACTGAATTATGCCGAAGTCTGGCTCGGAAGCACAAAGTTTCAATGCGTCGTTTAGATCGAGCACTCTGGAAGTATTCCCAATCGAAAGAAAAGGAAAAAGAACCGTCTTAGAATTGCCTCGGTTTCGGATCCGAGAGGATTCCGAATAAGGAAGGCACAGAATTTCCTCCTTCGTTGACACGCCTTCGGGGCGGATGGAAGCGAACACCCTCCGGCGTTCCGGATATGCTTGGGACCTGATCGGGAGTTGAAAGTGCGGGTGCGGGAGCGCGGCCCGTGAGGCCGCAACCCCGCCCCCCGCCGGGCGGCATTTGGGTCACTCGATCTGGAATGCGATGAGGCCCGCCCCGAGGACCATGCAAACCGTCCCCGCCACCTTCCAGGGCGTCACCCGCTCCATGTCCCGGAGCAGAAAATGGCTCAACAGGAGCGCGAATATGGGCGCGATCGAGACCAGGGGGACGGTGATGGACACCCCCGCCAGGTGCAGGGCGTAGAATTGGAAAAGATATCCGATCAGGTTGAGAAATCCTGCGACAGAAAAATGCAGCCACGCTTTTCTGTTCCCGAGTTGGGGACGCCAGGAGGCGGGGAGGAATTTCAGGAAACCGAAAAGGAACACGAGCCCCGCCAGGCTCGAGACTGCCGCCCCGAGGAGGGGGGAGGGGACCAACTCCATTCCGATTTTCCGGAAGAGGAAGGAGAATGAGATGATGGTGATCCCGGCGAAGGGTATCCAAAGCGCGCGCCGGTTCCATTTCGCGTCGTCCCCCCGCTTGGAGGTGAGCGCCGCGCAGCCCGCCACGATGAAGACGGTTCCCGCCCAGATGTACGGGCCGGGCCGCTCCCCCAGGAAAATGTAGGCGACTGTGGTGCTGACGAGCGGGACCGCCGAGACGAGGGGCATCGCCCGCGTCACGCCCAGCTGGTGGATCGATTCGTAGTAGAGCACCCGCGCGATGGCCGGGCCGAAGAGCCCGGCGATGGCGAAGTAGAAGAGCGCCTCGGGATGCCACCAGCCGGGCTCCCATAGATAGATGGCGGGTATCCAGAAAAGGGGCACCATCACGAAGAGCCCGATCATGACGCCCGTCGGGGCGTTCGCGTGCTGCTGCCCTCTCCGGGCGGAAAGGCTGAAGAAGCCGAAGGCCACCGCGGTGCCCAGAGAGTAGAGGGCCCCCTGCCAGGCGTCGCTCATTCAGAAGACCGGTGGAGCGCGAAAAATGGGGAGTCGGGTTGGCGCCCGGTGTTCCATGACAGGACCTGTTTCATGCTTTCCCCGGGAGAACGGACGGACGGCAGGGCGGGAGGCCGCGCCCGCGCGCGGAAAAACGCCTCGTATCCTACCACCCGATCCTCCGGCCCGCCCGCACCGCCCGGGTTCGGGAGGCCGGGCGCCGCGGCCAGATGCCCTTTTCCCTTGCCGTGTGCGCCAATCCCCGAATGGCTGTGCGCCCGCATTCCAACCTTCTCGCGTTCTTTCGGGGCGGAGGAGAAGGGGCAAAAGAGCCATGCAATATGTGGGGGACGCCGCCCGCGGCTTCGGCATCCGCGCCATCCACCTGGAAGTGGTGCGCCGAAACGTCCCCGCCCGGGAGTTTTACCGATGAATGGGCTTCGAGGACCACGGCCGCTACCTGATGACGAAGTGTCTCGGCCAATGAGAGCCCGAGCCGGAAGGCGCCCGAAGCGGGTACAAATTGACCGCCCGGGAGGCCGGCGTCTCCCGGGTTTTCATCGGCGAAACGCGGGCGCCGTTTTGCCCCCCCTTCCCCCAGGGGGGGGAGGGAATTTCTCCATTCTCGCCCCGCTTCCTGAGCAACGTTCTTAAATTCCACGCCTAGAGAGCTTCAGGGAGGGAGCATAGAAAAGCGTGACGGGAGGCTCCATGGTCGTTGAGATGAAACATTTGTAAATCAACATGTTAAAAGTGATATCTCTAGTTTTACTTTAGGTATTTAGGCGGGCCGGAGCGGGCGGGATAGGGTGAATCGTCCCTGTCTTGCCCGATTTTCTCCTTTGCGCCCAAAAACGCGGAGTCAAGCCCGTTGACGAGGGGATTCGAGATTGTATTAGATGACAGGAATTGTCCCGTTGTCTTCCGCCGGGGAGTCCATCCGGCGTTTAAGAGGAGTGAATTGGATGCGCAAGGAAGAGTTCATCTATCGCCCCCCGGGCCCGTTCTTCGGTCTCTGGAGCGCGAGGTATCTGGATACGTGGAAGTTCATCAAGTTCGGGCTCAGCGGAAAGCGCAAGATTCGCCACGAGATTTTCAAGAAAACCCTCCAGGCGGGCGACCCGATGCCGACCGTTGCGCTCAAGACCGCCGAGGGCGTCGAGGTGAATCTTTCCGGCTTTCACGGCGAGCGAAACATCGTACTCGAATTCGGCGCCATCACCTGACCGCCCTACCGCCGGCAGGTGCCAAGCATAGAAGAATTGTACGGCGAATACAAAAGCAAGGGCGTCGAGTTCTTCGTCGTCTACTCCAAGGAGCCGCACCCCGGAGAGCGCGCCTTCAAGCAGTACAAGCAGCACGCCTCCTATGAGCACAAGGCCGCCTACGCGCGCGAGCTCGCCCAAGCCTTCGGGATGAAAGTGCCCGTCCTCGTCGACGGCCTGGACGAGGCCACCGTGAAGGCCTTCGGCGGGATGCCGAACATGGTCTTCGTCATCGATCTCGAGGGCAAGATCGCCTACAAGGCTTCTTGGACCGACAGGCCCCGGCTGGACAAGGTGCTGGACGATCTGCTCGCCGAGCAGGCGGCCGCCGCTGCCTCATAGCTTGGGCGGCCCGCGCCCGCCGGATGGGGCGCAAAGATCCCGGATGGGAATATTATGCCGGCCGTTTTGTTTTCCCATCTGTTCCGAATGAAATCGCCGGCAGGGCGATATTCTCAATTTGCCATTTGGGCGGAAAGGGTTTTTTCCGATGCGGCCTGCGAATGACCTTCTGGGCCATCCCACAGGGCCCATGATGGGCCTTTGGTCATGGCGGCACCTGAATATCATCAAGACCCTTAGGCTCGTGACGAGCAAAAGGGTCAAGGATTTTTACAAAAAATTCCCTTCCATCTTTCCGCCGGGGGAGAAGTTCCCCGATTTCGAGTTGAAGGACATTCACGGAAAATCCCACCGCCTGTCGGATTATTTTGGGAAGAAGTACATCATCATCACCACCGGCGCCATCACCTGACCGCCCTACCGGCGGCAGTTGCCGTTCTTCGAAGAGCTCGCAAGGAAGTACGCCGACCGGGACCTGAAGGTCTTCAATATCTACGTTCGCGAGCCCCACGCGGGCGAGCGCGGGTTTCCCGGCTACCGGGACCACGAGAGCTACGCGCACAAGGTGGGCCACGCCCAGGAGCTCGCCCGGGAGAAAAATTTGAAAAACACAATACTGGTGGACGGGATGGACCAGAAGGTCCACGCGACTCTGGGGGACCTTCCCAACCTGCTTTACCTGATCGGAAAGGACGGCCGGGTGGTCTACAAGGCCTCCTGGTCGGACGCCGAGTTCGTGGACGAATATGTGGCCGACCTCGTCAACAAGGATCCGGCCTTCGCCGGCAAGCCCCGGATGGAGCGCACCATCTTCACCGCCGCCGCGGGCACCCGGATCTGAGCCCCCCCCCCGCCGCCGTTAGCTCCCTCGATTCTTTCGCGCGGTTTCCCGCGCCATGCGCAGGACCTCCTCGAACTCCGCCTTGGTGACGGGCTGCACGCTGAGGCGCTGGCCTCTCTGGACGACCCGCATGTCCTTCAGCTTGGGGTTGGCCTGCAAATCCGGCAGGTCCACCTGGCCCTCCAGCTTCCGCACCGCCCGCACGTCCACCATGAACCACCTCGGCTCTTCGGGGCGGGACTTCGGGTCGTGGTACTTCGACTTCGGGTCGAAGGCGGTGTGGTCCGGATAGGCCTCGCGCGCCACCTCGGCGACACCGGCCACGTGGGGCGGCTTGGCGCTCGAGTGGTAGAAGAGAATGGGGTCGCCTTTTTTCATCTCCATCATATTGTTCCGCGCCATGTAGTTGCGCACCCCGTCCCAGTGGTCCTTTCGGCCGGGCAGGGCCCAGAGGTCGTCAAACGAGAACGCCGAGGGCTCGCTTTTCATCAGCCAGCAGCGGCGCACCATGATCTCTCCTCTTCGGATGCGGGCGGAGTAATATTGAGGCGTTTCGGCCCATGATGGGTGCGGCGGGAAAAACTTGCCACTGCCCCGCCCCGCCCCGCCCCGCCCCGCCTCTTTCTCACTCGTTCCTCCTCACTCGTTCCGGAGTAAGGGCCAGGCCTTCCGGTTCAGCGCGCCGCGCACCCCGGCCATGCCCAGCGCAAGGGTGACCAGCACCCCGCCCCCGGCGATCACCGCCACCGGAAGCAGCTGAAATTCCCAGGGCGCCCGGATGATCCAGTTCACGAAACCGTAGGCGATGGCCGTCCCGAGGAGGGCGGCGAGAAGGGCCGTCGCCGCGCCCAGGAGGAGGAACTCCGCGGCCAGGGAAAAAAGGACATCCCAGCGAGTCGCGCCGACCACCTTGAAGATCACGGCGTGGTAGTGGCGGTTTTTCAGGTTCGCCCGGAGCGTCTCCGCCAGCACCAGGAAGCCCGCCAGGAGGGTGACCAGGGCCGTCCCCCCCAGCGCGAGGCTGATTTGCTCCAGGACCTCGCTGACCTCCTGGAGGACGTCGCGGGTGTAGATGGCCACGATGTTGGGGAACCGCCGGGTGGTGGATTGAAACAGGGAGTGCTCCGCCTCCTTGGTGGCAAAAACGGCCGCGACGAAGGTGTGGGGGGCGCTTTCCAGGGTTCCCGGGGCGAATACGATGGTGTGATTGAGCCGGTAGGAGGTCCAGTCGATCTCCCGCAGGCTGGCGATCCGGGCGGTGATCTCCCTGCCCAGGATCCGCAGCGTCAAGGTGTCGCCCACCCCGACGCCCGAGCCTCTGGCGATCCGCTCGTCGAAGGAGATGAGCGGCGGGCCGCGGTAGTCCTCCTTCCACCAGGCGCCGGCGGTGATCCGCGAGCCCCGGGGCAGGCGGGATGCGTAGGTCAACCCCCTGTCGCCGCGGTAGACCCACCGCACCCCGGGCGCGATGTCGGCCTTTTCCACCGGCACGCCGTTGAGCTTCACGATCCGTCCCCGGATGGAGGGGTGGCTCTCCAGCTTCGAGATCCCCTCCAGCGAGCGGGCGTTTTTCATGAAGGACGCGATCTGGGCGCGCTGGATGTCCAGGAAGAAGTAGGACGGCGCGGCCCGGGGAATTTGGTCCCGGACCTGCGCCTGAAGGTTCTGGTCCACGAGCGTCACCGCCGCCAAAACCGTGAGGCCGAGCCCCAGGGAATAGACCACGCTCGGGGTGGAGGCGCCGGGCCGGTGCAGGCTGGTGAGCGCGTGGCGGAGGCGCGGGTTCCGGGGGCGGGGAAGAAGGGCGGCGCCCTTCATGATGCCGCTGGCGAAAATCCGGAAGAGCAGGGCGCTCGCCACGAAGGCGCCGGCGAACCCCCAGGCGATCCGCTTGTCCGGGGTGAAGGCGTAGGTGAGGAGAAACAGGCCCAGCAGCGCCGCCGCGGTGGCGATGACGGCGCGGGGGGTCGGCGTTTTCGGCGAATAATCGGTATGTCCCCGGAAGAGCCGGGAGGGGGAGACTCCTCCCGCCCCCGAGAGCGGACAGAGGGAGAAGGCCAGGGCCGTGAGCATTCCGTAGGCGACCGCCATCAAAATCGGCCCCGCGAAAAGGCCCGCCTTCACCGTCACCCCCAGCCTTTCGGGCAAAAGGGCCGCCAGCCCCGCCGAGGCGGCGAGGCCGATTCCCACCCCCAGGGCGCTCCCCGCAAGGGCCAGCCCAAGCGTCTGAATGAGGTAGACAGAAACGATGAGCCTCCGGTCCGCCCCCAGGCACTTCATGGCGGCGATGGAGAGGTTCCTCCCCTCCAGGTAGCTCGACACGGCCCCCGCCACCCCGATGCCCCCCACCAGGAGGGCGGTGAGGCTGATGAAGGTTAGGTAGAGAGTGAGGTTTCCCAGCAGGCGGTGGAGAAAGCCCGTGGCGGCCGCGAAATCCCTCACCCGCCAGTCGGCTTGCGGAAAGGAGGCGCGGAGCTCCTCTTTGAGCGCGTTGGTTTGCAGCGGGTCCGTTATGCCGATTTTGTAGACGTAATAAATGAGACTTCCCGGCTGGATGATGCGGGTCTGCGGCAAACTCTTCAGCGCCACCATCAGGCGCGGGCCGAGGGCGAAGCGGTCGGTGGGCTTGTCCGGCTCGCGGGCGATGATCCCGTTGATGCGGTAGTCCGCCGCCCCCACCCGGATGCGGTCGCCGACCTTCGCGGAAAGGCGCTCGAGGAGGCGGGGGTCGGCCAGGGCGCCGTGGACGCCGCCCTTCCGGGCCAGCGCCCGGTCCGGTCTCCCGCCGCCTTCGAGTGTCAACTCCCCGAAGAGGGGGTAGGCCCCGTCCACCGCTTTCAACTCGGCCAGGGTGGTGACGCCCGCCGCCGAGCGGGCCATGACCCGCACCTTGGCGAGCTCGGCGACCCGGGCCCGCCCCCGCAGGAAGCGCCGGGCGTCCTCGCCGATGGGCCGGTAAATCTGGCGAAGCTCCAGGTCCCCCCCCAGGAGCTTCCGGGCGTCGGCGCGGAGGGATTCCCGCACCGAGGCCGATAGGGTTCCGACGGTTGTGATGGCCGCCACCCCCAGGGCCAGGCAGGCCAAGAAAACGCCGAGGCCCTTGAAGCTGCCCCGCCCCTCGCGCCAGGCGAGGCGAAGGGCAAAATAGAGATCCCGGCTCACGGCTGGCGGACCTCCCGGCCGTCCGGGTGGAGCCTGCCGTCGTTCATGGAAACGTGGCGGGCGCAGCGCGGGGCCAGCGATTGATCGTGGGTGATCAGGATCAGGGTGGTTCCGTATTGCTCCTGGAGGGTGAAGAGTATATCGATGGTCATCTTTCCGGAGTCCGCGTCGAGGTTGCCCGTGGGCTCGTCCGCCAGGAGGATCGACGGGTGGGCCACGAAGGCCCGGGCGATGGCCGCCCGCTGCTGTTCGCCTCCCGAGAGCTGGGCGGGATAATGGCTCATGCGCCCGGAGAGCCCCACCGCCCCGAGCCCCGCCGCGGCCTTCTCCCAGGCGTCTTCCTCCCCGGCGAACTCGAGGGGAAGGGCCACGTTTTCGAGCGCGGTCATGGTGGGCACGAGGTGAAAGGCCTGAAAGACCACTCCCACGTGCTTGCGCCTGAACCGGGCCAGTTGATCCTCGTCCATGGCGCTGAGATCATTTCCGGCGATGCGGACGGTCCCCGAGGTGGGCTTTTCCAACCCGGCGATTACCATGATCATGGTCGTCTTGCCCGATCCGGACGGTCCCACCACGCTCATGGTTTCCCCGCGGGACACCCGGAGGTTCAGCCCCCGCAAGATATGAACCTCGCCGCCGCCGGTCAGGGTTAAATTGATGTCTTCGAGCAGAACCTGGGGTTCATCGGAATGGCTCATAATGTCGGGCGGCGCGCCGGGGGGGCTTCGCGCCGGATTGCATCCCTTCTCCCAAAGGCGGTCAGGTGAACAGGTCAACCATGTACCTTAATAAAATTGCCCAATGCAGGAAAGGGGTTTCGGGCCGGATCCGCATTCTGGCTTTTCTCGTTGCCCTGGCTGCGGGGGGGGCGGGCCCTGCGCGCCCTGCCGGGGCGCAAGAGCGGCCGGTCGTTATCCTCGCGCTGGGGGACAGTTTGACGGCGGGCTACGGCCTCCGGGCGGAACAGTCCTTCCCTTCGGTGTTGGAGGCCAGGCTCAGGCGGAACGGGCACCGCGTGAGGATTATCAACGCGGGCGTCTCGGGGGACACCACGGCGGGGGGGCTGTCGCGGCTCTCGTGGTCCCTCGCGGCCGAACCCGATATCGCCATCGTCGAGCTCGGGGCGAACGACGGCCTCCGGGGGCTTCCCCCCCGGACGACCGAGGAAAATTTGGAGGCCATACTGGCCGAGCTCAAGCGGCGGCGAGTCCTCGTTCTCTTCACGGGAATGCTCGCCCCGCCCAACCTGGGCGAGGAATACACAGGCGAGTTCAACGCCATCTTTCCGCGCCTGGCCCAAAAGCACGAAGTTTCTTTTTATCCGTTTTTCCTGGAGGGAGTGGCGGGAAAACCCTCCCTGACTCTTGGCGACGGCCTGCATCCCAATCCGAAGGGGGTGGGGATTATCGTTCAGGGCATCTATTCCCGTGTCGAGAAGATGGTGGAAAGGGCGAAAGACGAGGCGGCCAGGAGGGATCGCTGAGAGAAAAGGGGAGGCGCCGGGCGAATCCCGCCGCGGCGGCTGAACCCGGTTAGCGGCGGGTTCGGGGTCGGATTGCCGATGGAGAGATTTTGGACGCTATTATTTGAAGGTGATCGTGGCGGTCGGGGCCTGGACCAGCATCAAGCAGCTGCCGCCCAACTCGGTGGCCCCGATGGCGCTTTGGGTATTGATTCGGATCTGGATTTGGGGTGCCGACTCCGTGACGGTGAAGGACTGGGTAAGGGCGACGATGCCGGTCGCCGTCGTTTCGTCGGTGATCGTCAACCCCGCCGCGGCGTACACCGCCTCGGTGGGCTGCCCGCCGAAGGCCCCGACGTCCGGGATGAAGAGCGTCTGCGACGTGGCGGGCCCTGTATCCTTGCCGACGCTCGGGGTGGTGACTGATCCGCTCGTATCGCTGCTGTCGGTGAAGCAGACAGTTCCGCCGCCGACATCCACCTGCCCGGTGATCTTGAGGGTTCGCCCGAACTGGATCTCCAGATGGGAGTAGGTGGCCCCGAGCTGAATTCCCGTGATATCCGCGTAGCTGCCCACGTCCTGCCCGACGCTGGAGCTCGCAACGTCGAAATCCTTCGAGGAGTTGCCCAGAATGAACCTGCCGCTGCACACAGAATCCTGGCACAGGCTCACCCGCTTGACGGTGATATTGAACTCGGTCGCGGTTCCCGTTGAAATCGTCGCCGCCAGGGCGAGATCCGGCGCGAGCGCATGCAGCGCGAGCGCGGCGGCGGCGAATATCACCCGCCGGAGGGCCCTCCGGCCTTGGGATCCCCGCGGCGGGGTGTCGCATTTCTTTTCGGCCGGATGACATTTTTTTAAATTCATCTCAATCCCTAAATACGGGTTCGGCTCAGTCGTTCCGCACGATGACGACGGCGCCGCCGCTGACCGTCGTTCCTACCTTCTCGACGACAATCCTGTTTTCGCGCCGAACCTTGACGAGGGTTTGGTCCCGCATGTCCCGGGCCCGGAACGGTACCGTGTCCGGCCCCCGCCAGCGGGAGGCCACCTGGCGCTTCGTGTCCGCGAAGCGCCAGGTGGAATTTGGCAAAGTAATGATTCTTATTCAAGTTGTCGTCCGCGTACCCGGTCTCGAATTGAAGATTGGGGTGCAGATCGAGCTCCGCCCCGATGCGGTAGCCCTCCAGGTTCTTCAGGACCGTGCTGTTCCAGGACGAACGGGAATAGTGCACGCGCGCCCAGGCAAGGTACGGCACCTGGCTGGTGACCTCGAAGTCATAGCCGGAGAGCGCCTCCTCGTCGACCCCGTTTCCGACGGAATGCCCGGCCGTGATCGCATCGTAGAAGTTGGCCTTGAGGTCGAAGGCGCTGAACTTCAGCTCGGTGCCCACGCTCCAACGGCGGTGATCGTCTTCGGTATCGACATCGTAGAAAAAGTTCAATCCCGCCAAAACGCTGTTGTTGTACAGCAGCCTGCGGTAGCCGATTCCGGCGTTGATGGTCGGATCGGTCGCCCCCCCTTCGTCCAGGTTGCCGAGCCGGAGCTGGGTAAAAAGGGTGTCCACTTTGTCTTCCGGCTGGTAGAGCGGCTGGACCGTCAGGATGGAGAATTCGAGGTCCCCGCCTTCGACGTCGAACGTGAACTCGATCCGCTTCGCCCAATCGGGAAAATCTGCGCCAATCTCCGGAAACCAGAGGTCGGCGGCGGCCCGCAGGCCCTGGAGCGCGGCCACCCGGGTGTTCCCCTCGACGGCCGCCTGGAGGGGCCGCATCAGGGCGGGGGAGACAGCAGGCGGCTCGTCCTTGGGCGGGGTCGCGGCCCGGCGGGCCGCCGGGGCGGCCGGCTTCGACTGGGCGAGGCGACTTTCGGGGACGGGCCTTGCGATCTGCTTCGCCGGGGCTGCGACCTTCGCCATCTTCGCCGTTTTGGCGGATTGGAAAACAAATGTCGGGGTGGCTCCGCTGGCTCTTTCCGGCGCGGGCGTTTTCCTGGCCACAGCTTTGGGCGTGGGCGCTCTTTCCGCCGGTACGCCAACTACGGCGGGCTTGGGGGATTCGGGTTGCATGCGGGTTTTCCCCAAAACCGTTTTTGGCTTCCCGTTCGGCTCGCCCGCCCTTGCCGCACGCTTGTTGGAATTCGGGAAACGGCGGGAGGAGGGGGCCCGGAAGCATTCTGGATTTCGGGCGGCGGCGGCGGGGATGCGGCCGCCGGATCCGGCTTGGCGGGATGGATCCCCTCGCCGGGAGACTGAATTTCCCCTTGGGGCTTCCGCTCCCCGGCGGCGGGTTCAGAAGAAACCGCCACCTCGACTTCGGGGAGCTTTCGCCAGACGCCCCCGCGGCCGGCGGGGACGCCCCGCCGCAGGTCGATCACCAGGCGGGATATTCCGCGGTCGGCCGGGCGTCGCAAGGAGCCCGCGAGCCGCTCGCGCCGGAACGAGATCTCTCCCGCCCGGGTTTCCCGCAGATGAATGGCGATGAACAAATTCCGGTCCGGCTCCTGGCGAAGCTCTATCGAGTCGATCAGGTCCCCCTCGGCCACGCAGAGCGCGGCGCCGGGGGCGTCGGCGAAGGGAGCCTCCGCGCGGCGGCCGGCGGCATGGCATCGGAATTTGCCCGGGTCCGCCTCGGCACCCATCAGGTTGAGGTAGACGACCCCGCCCCGCCTGTTGGCGGGCAGGACTTCCAGCCGCCCATCTCCTTTTAATTCGAAGACGACGCGGGAGAAGCCCGCATCCGGGTGGCTAGCGTGCCGGATTTCCCGCAGCTCGCCCGCGGCAGGGCTGGAGTGGATGAGGGAAGGGGAGAGCCACAGCGGCGTGGTGAAGGCAAGGAGGACGGGCAGCCAGGCGAGCGGTCGGGGAAATCGATGGGTGCACATCTTCGCCCTCTGCCGGATTACACTTGTCCCCCCACCTGGCCCCATCCTTCAAATGGAACTGGAATCAATCAGGATCAGGGCATGTGTATTAATCAATTTGAAATATATTAATGAAGTCAGGTAGGTTTCGCAATGATTAAACTTCTGATTTTTCTAAATTTACCGGGTTGACCCGGCAAAAAACCCGGTCGCGGCGGAACTTATTCCGACCCGTTACTCCGCCGGCCGGAAAGAAGCGGGTCGGGCCGCAGGGGTTTTCGAAAAAGGGGCTCATCCCGGCTTCGCCGTCAGGTACTGGACGCTGAAGAGCCGGTCTTCATCCGTCCATACCCGCTGGACGGTGAAGCCGCCTTCCTCCGCGAGGTCCGCGAAGCCCGAAAGACTGTATTTGTAGGAATTTTCCGTATGGATAGTCTCGCCCCGGGTGAAATGAATTTCGTGCTCGTTTAGGGTTACCGTTTGGGCTTCGAGACTTTCCAGGTGCATTTCGATGCGGCTGTGCGCGGAGTTGAAAAAAGCGCGGTGCCGGAACCGGTCAAGGCGGAAGTTCCCCCCCAGCTCGCGGTTGATGTTATTCAGGATATTCAGGTTGAATTCGCGCGTTATGCCTTTCCGGTCGTTGTAGGCGGCCTCGAGAACGCCGGTGTCCTTCACCAGGTCCACCCCAATCAGGAGGCCTCCTCCCTCCCCGCATATCCGGGCGGTGCGCCGAAGGAAGGCTCTGGCCTCTCCGGGCACAAAGTTGCCGATTGTCGAGCCGGGAAAATACGCCGCCTTCAGCGGGGCCGGCCCTGTGAGGGGAGGCAGCTCGAATGAGGCGGTGAAGTCCGCGCATACCGGCAACACGTGAATGCCGGGGAAATCTTTCGCCAGCTCCTCCGAGGCGCGCAGCAAGTGCTCCCGCGAGATGTCCACCGGAACGTAGGCGGCGGGCTCCATTAAGTGCTCGAGCAGCAGGCGGATTTTGATTCCGCTTCCGCTGCCGAACTCGATGATGGCGCAGCCCGGGCGGAGGCTTTCGGCCATCTCCCGGCTGTTCTTTCGCATAATGCCGATCTCGGTCCGGGTGGGGTAGTACTCGTCCAGCCCGCAAATTTTATCGAACAGTATCGAGCCGCGCTCATCGTAGAAATATTTGTTGGGCACGGATTTCGGGGAAAGCGATAAGCCGCGCAGCACCTCTTCGAGGAAGTTGTCGGTTCCGGCGAGCTGGTCGCTTAGCTCGATGGGCTTATGAGACGCTTGTCCCATTCGTCTTTGTCGTCCACGAAGTGAATTTTCGAAAGGGGCCTTCATCCTTTCTCGAAGGCAAACGGGTATCTTGCATACGCATCAGAATTCATGTCCTTTTGTTCTCGCTGCAAGCGGGGAGGCTTGTGGGGTGTGAGCGGGAACATGGGAAAAGCAAAAAACGCCCGGAAGCGATTCGCCGTTCCAAATTTTATCTGGTTGACTTTTGTTGATTCGCTTCGGATTTTTATACTGGTTCCCAAGCCTGGGGTCAAGGAGATGATTTGCGGTATCGGGCAATTTGCCCAGGCTGTCTGCGGCTTTCCCTTATTTCGCCTTCGTCTTGGCCCCCACCCGGTTTGAACAACGCGATTTCACCTCCAAAGCGTTAAACATCCGGCGAACCCTCCGGGTCCCGCTCCGCGGTATTTTATCGGGTTGAGGCCGGGCGAGATTTTAGCGCCGTGCGGCGAGTTCCTTCTCCACGAGTTTGCGGTCGGTCCAGGATTTGGGGTTCCGGCGCAATTGTTCGAGCAATGCGGATCGCATGTGGGGAACAAAGACCTTCTGCCATTTGCGAAGAAGGTTCGGGTCGTTGGCCCACCGGAGAATGTTCCTGGCCCGCTGCACGGAAAGGGGGTGGCGATCGTCCTTCCGCGCCTTGGCAAGCGCTTCGACGACTGCCGGATGGGTTGCGAAAAACTCCGCCTTTGCGCGGACGCGATCTTTTTGGCCGAGCATGACCAGTACAACCGTGGCGAATTCGTCCACCACCTCCTCATTGTCATAAAAAGGATACTTCCACTGCGCGAGCATGGCGTCTCCCACTTCATGGAGAATCGTGAAAACGATAGCGTCCGAGACTTTTTTTTCGTCGCCGAGGACCTGGTGGAGTTTTTGCGCGTATTCCCTGCAAAAGAGAACCTGGGAAGAAGTGGCGAATGCCCCGGCCTTTCCGCATTTTCGAAAACGAATGGGGAAATGCTTGAAAACAAATATCCGGTTCAGCTTCTTGCCGAGATCCTTGATGTCCTTGGCAGCGGCTTTCAGGGAAACTTGGGCGGAGCCCTCGTTTCCGTTTGTCCTTTCGGGGGGCGGGCGCGCTCCCCGCGAGGCGGTGACGGCCACCTTTATTTGGCGGGAATCCCGGCCCGAGCGGTTGTCGAAGATGATGTAGTAGTGATCCGTCGCGGGTGCAATCACCGAAAAGGAGATTTTCTTCCCCGTCCGGCCCTGGAACAGAGGACGGTCGACGGCGGGATACTTCTCATAACCCTTGGAATCGACCAGGGCGATGCTGGTGTCGCCGCTGACCTCGATGGTGACTCGGAGGGATGCGTTTTGCGGAATATTCCGCAACCGCATCGTATTCCAGCGGCCCGCCGGGACTTTGATGGAAAAGCTCGCCTGGGCCCCGGGGGAGGGGGAAGCCCACCCCAATGTGAGGCATAAGAAGAGGGCCGCACCGGCCGAGAGGCGGGCGGATAAGTACGATTTCATTGGATTTTCCTTCCCCGACCCGGCCGATGCGCGGGCCGGAGCCGACCGTCGCCCCGGCGGGCCAAGGTGGCCCTCCGGCCCAGGGTGGCCCCCCGGGTCCCGGAGTGATTCGCAACAGCTTGAATTCCAGCTCCTTTTCCGATCTTCCCGGCTTTCCTGGTGGAACAAACAAGTTGACGGTACCGGATAAAATGGGTACTTTTAATCTTACATTCATTACAAAATTGCTGCTGCGCGTCGGCAAAGAGCCGGTGATCTGCAAGGAGGTCCCGGGCCACATCGGGGTCAGGCTCACGACCGCGCTCCGCCGCGAGGCCTATTACATCGTCGAGCAGGGCTACGCCACCCCCGAGGCGGTGGACACCGTTTTGCGTTCGGTGGCGCGATTGCTGCCGGTCATCGGAGCCCTGGTCATGACCGACTTCTCGGGGGTGGACGTGCTGCGCGACGTTCACCGCAACATTCAGCCTCACCTGGATCACAGGCCCTCGCCGTTGCTGGACGAATTGATCGAGGGGGGAAAGCTCGGCATCAAAAGCGGTGAGGGATTTTACCGCTGGAGCCCCGAGCAGGCACAAGAATTTTTCGAGGCCCGCGGGCGGGAGCTTATCCGGTGGATGCAGCAGCCCCCCCCCTTCCCCCCCCCACCCCCCCGTTGACGGATGTGTTTTGCAGCCATTTCGCTTGAACAAAAGGAGCCGAAGCCATGGCGGAATTCGCTCTTGATCCCGAAATCGTTGGCTGGCAACAGAAAGCCGCACAGTTCGCCCGAGAGGAGCTGAAACCCCACGCCGCTGAGTGGGACCGCAAGGCCGGAGTGGATCCCGCGTGCACCTTCCCGATGGATGCCCTGAAGAAGTGCTCACGGGCGGGCCTCCGCACGGTGACGGTCCCCAAGGAGATGGGCGGCGCGGGGCTCGGCGTCCTGGGCCACTGCGTGCTCCTCGAGGAACTCTTCCAGGGAGAAGCGGGCTTCGCGTCGGTGATTCACCAAGGCTGGAAGCTTGCGAAGATGCTCTGCAATCACACAACCGAGGCCCAGCAGAAGGAATTCGTGCCCCGCTTCGTAGATGTTGAAACCAGCACCATGGCGGTCGGCCTCACCGAGCCCGGCCACGGCACAGACAACATTCTCCCCTACACCCATCCCTCGGGCGGCCTCCAGCTCTCCGCCAAGCGCAACGCAAGCGGTTGGGTGCTGAACGGGATGAAGCATTTTATCGCCTGCGCCGCCATGAGCAACATCAACTTTTTGATGACACGCACCAATCCCGAGGTACCGGTCAATGAAGGGTGCACCATGTTCATCACGCACAATGAGCTGTCCGGCTTTCGCAGTGGAAAAGTGCACGGAAAATTGGGGGCGCGGCTGCTCATGAACGCCGAACTCATCTATGAGAACTGCGAGGTTCCCGACGAATGGCGGCTGAGCGATGTGAACGAAGGACTCCCTTATATGGCCCGGGTATTCACCCGTCACTCACCCACAACGGCCACTTTCGCCACAGGAATTGCACGGGCGGCTTTCGAAGATGCCCTGGAATACGCCCGGACGCGTATCCAGGGAGGCGTCCCCATCATTCAGCATGCTGGAATCCGCACACGTCTGGCCGACATGTACACCTCCCTCACCGTCGCCAGGGACGCCATCTGGCGGGCCGCCTGGCACGCGGATACCGCGCCTGAAGGACAGTACGACCACAAGGAGGGATTGCGCGTGGCTCTCTTCGCGTCCGAGATGGCGCCGGAGGTTTGCACCACCGCGATGAACGTCTTTGGTGGAAACGGCTACATGTGGGACCATCCGGCCGAGCGTCATCTGCGCGACGCGATGATGTGCTACCACATCGACGGATTGAACGATATCACCCGCATGAAGCTGGGAGCGCTCTTGGCGGGCGAGGCCCACGCCGGCGCCCTCTAGCGCAAAATGCCGGGAGGGTGAGGGATGGAAGTTCTCAGCGACGCCTTGCGGAGGGCGCGCGCGTCCAGTTCAAATACCCAACGAATTTCCAAGTTCCTTTTCTGGAATCATATATGGTGGAATATTCTGCATCATTTCCTACCGGAAATGGGGAGAATCCACCCCCCGCCAGCGGGGGAAATCGCGGATTTTGATGCGGCAGAAAAAGTTCGGTGAGACAGCTTGGCTGGGGGAGGAGGATTCGAACCTCCGTAACGAGATCCAGAGTCTCGTGTCCTGCCGCTAGACGATCCCCCAATCGGGTGTCTGGACTATATCGTTTCCGGCGTGCCCGTCAAGGCGCGGTGTGAGGCGCGGTGCCGCGGGTGAAGTCATTGCGCATTTCCCGCCCGCCGGTCCCCTTCAACTCCCCGCTAGCCGATGCGCGCGAGGGCCGCGTCGATGCGCGCGAGGGTCCGATCCTTCCCCAGCAGACTCAGCGTCTCATAAATTCCCGGGCTCACGGTCCCGCCCGTGACCGCCACGCGCACCGGCTGGGCCAGCTTTCCGAGCTTCAGCCCCTTTGCCTCGAGAACTTTTTCGAACGCCGCCTTGACCGAATCGGTTGAGAAAGGCTCCGCCTGCCCGAGCGCTGCCCGGAGGGAGGCGAGGGGCCCCGCCGCCTCGGGGGTGAGGAATTTCCGGGCCGCTTTTTCATCGTATTCGACCTCGCCTGCGAAGAAGTAGCGCCCCCCCTCGGCCATCTCCGCCGTGGTGTGCGAGCGCGTCTGGAGCTCCCGGACCACCCCGAGGCGCGCCTCCTCCTGCAGGGCGTCGGGGTCGAGTCCTTCTTTGCGCAACCGTTCATCGAGCAGGGGAAGCAGATCCCCCGCTTCCGCCGCCTTGATGTACTCCTGGTTCAGCCAGAGAAGCTTTTCCGGGTTGAACACCGCGGCCGAGCGGTTGAGATTCTCGATCGAAAAGTTTTGGATGATTTCCTCGCGCGCGAAGACCTCCTGATCCCCGAAACTCCATCCCAGGCGGACGAGATAATTGATGAGGGCACCGGGCAGGTAGCCGAGCTCCCGGAATTCGAGGACAGAGGTGGCCCCGTGGCGCTTGGAGAGGCGTTTTTTGTCCGGCCCTAGGATCATGGAGATGTGGGTGAAGCGGGGGGGCGTCTCGCCGAGGCCCCGGTAGACGAGAAGCTGCTTGGGGGTATTCGAGAGATGGTCGTTTCCCCGAATGACGTGGGTGATCCTCATGTCGATGTCGTCCACGGCGACGCAGAAGTTGTAGGTCGGGGTGCCGTCCGTCCGGACGATGACCATGTCGTCGAGCTGGTCGTTCTCGAAGCGCACGGGGCCGGCGAGCAGATCCTCCACCACTGTCGCCCCATCCTCGGGGATTCGGAGCCGGAGGCAGAAGGGGGCGTCCGGGTCCGAATCGTACCGGTCCCGGCAGGTCCCGTCGTATTTCGGCGGGAGGCCCGCGGCGCGGGCGCCCTCGCGCATTTTTTCCACCTCCCCGGGGGTGCAGGTGCACCGGTAGGCCGCTCCCGATTCGAGGAGTTTTCCCGCCGCCTCTTCGTATAAGGCCGTCCGCTCGGACTGGCGGTAGGGGCCTTCGTCCCAGTCGAGCCCGATCCAGTCGAAGGCGAGGAGGATGGCCCGGTAGTACTCCTCCGTGGAGCGCTCCCGGTCGGTGTCCTCCACGCGCAGGATGGCGGTCCCGCCGTGGTGGCGGGCGAAGAACCAGTTGAAAAGGGCGGTGCGGAGCCCCCCGATATGGAGGTGCCCCGTATTGGAGGGGGCGAATCGCACCCGGACGGTTTCGCTCATGGGTTTCCGCTCATCAGGAGAAGGATTTTCCGCATCGGCCCGGCCGGGGGGATTCTAGGGAGGGGATGAAAGGGGCGCAAGGGGGATCTCCCCGGCCTACGCTTCATCGAACAGGCCCGCATCATCGGGCGGGCGCTCGCGGCCCTCGATGGCGTCCATAAGGGCGCGGTGGAGGGCGCGCACCGCCCGGTCCCGCCCCTGGCGGGCGAGCATCTCGTAGACCAGGTCGGCCGCGCTGTCCGCTTTTCCCTCCAGGATGCGGCGGGATGCCTGCTCGGAGCATTCCTCCGCGTACCTGTGGAGAATTTGCCGGAGGACGGCCTCGTAGCTCCGGTCCCCGATGAGCCGCCCGAGCATGTGGACCACGTCGGCGGCGAAGGCCTCGGCCGCCCCCGGGGAAATGTCCTTCTGCCCGAGGCTCACGCGCAGGCGTTCGGCGAGCTGTTCTCGAAAATTCACCTTTGGCCTCTTTCCGTTCCGGCAGGCGCCGCGGCCCGGCTTCGCGGGCCCTCCTCCTCGGGCACCCGCCAGAGGAGGGCGCCCCCGGCGAGGAAAAACACCAGGACCGATAGGATGGCGGGGCGCTGGCTCCCCGTCAGCGCGGACACCCCCCCGAAGACGAGGGGCCCGAGGACCGAGCTCATTTTTCCACATACCCCGTAGAACGCGTAGGACTGCGCCGTCTCCCGGCGGGGGATGAACCGGGACATGAGGGAGCGGCTCGCGGACTGGGAGGCGCCCAGGGAAAGGCCCGCGAGGAGGGAGATCCCGAAGAAAACACCTTTCGACTGGCTCAGGTAGGCCACCACCACCACGACGCACCAGTTCGCCAGGGTGAGGAGGATGGTTTTTCGCGCCCCCCAGGCGTCCGCCAGATAACCCAGGGCGAAGGCCCCCCCCGCCGCCGACGCCTGGACGGCGATGAAGAGCGTCAGGGTCTCTCCCATCGAGTAGCCGAGGGTGGAGACGGCGTAGATGGAGCTGAAGGCGATCACGGTCACGATGCCGTCGTTATAGAGGAAGAAGGCTGCGAGGAAGAGCAGTGCGCCTTCGCTTCGCCGAAGCTCCCGGAAGGTGCCCGCCAGCTCGCGGAACGCCCCGGCGAGGGCCGCGGTTTCCCCCGGCCGGCCGGGCGGGACGGGGCGGGATGGCGTGGCGGGGGCGGGCTCGCGCAGCCAGATGACGACCGGAACCGTGAAGACCGCGTAAAAGGCCGCCACGGCGAAGAAGCTCGCCCGGAAAAGGGGAAGGTTTTCGGGCGCGAAGCCTCCCTCCAGGAACGGCCGCACGAGTAAGAGGCAGAGCAGCCCGCCGAAGTAGCCGAGTCCCCATCCCCACCCGCTCACCTTTCCGATCGTCTTCGGGGTGGAGATGTCCGGAAGAAAGGAGTTGTAGAAGATCAGCGCGCCCTCGAAGCCCACGTTCGCGATAATGAAGAGGGCCATGCCGGCCGCCACCATCCCCGGCCCCACCCCCGCGAGGAGGGCGGTCCCGCAGATGCAGACCGCAGAGTAGGTGAGGAGCATCCGCTTTCGCGTTCCCTTCCGATCCGCCACCGCGCTGAGGGGCGGGGTGATGAGGACGGCCAGGATCATGGCGGCCGAGAGGGAGATTCCCCAGAGAAAGTCCCCCCTCCCCCCTCCACCGGCCACCACGGTTTTGAAGTAAACGCTGTAGGCCACGGTGACGATGAGCGTCGGGAAGGCCGAGTTCGCGAAATCGTACAGGCACCAGACGAATATCTCTTTTTTGCCCGATTTTCCGTTTGGCCGAACGGGGGAATCATTTGGGGCGGTTCGGGATTGTTCTAGCATTTCGGGGATTTCGCCCATGGAGTCCAATCGGGGCGCTGGGCAGGGTGGAGGGGCATTCGCCCATTTTACCTGGAAAACGGCAGAAGGACTCCCCCGGGAAGCGGGGGACCCTGAGACATTGAATTGACGGGGGCTGGGGAGGCGCCTCTATCGGCGAGGGCGCATCCGGATGGGTAGATTTGCCCCGGGCATTGTCCTGATTCCAAAACTGCCGTAAATATTGGATAGCCGCTATGCTGACCGTCTCCGGGGCGACTCGCAGCCGCTGGGTTCCGGGCGGAGGTTATTTTGTGAAACGCTTTCTCAAGTGGGCGGGGGGGGTGATTCTCGTCCTCGTCCTCCTTCTTGCCCTGGCTGCGGCCGGGATCCGCTATTTTCTCTCATCCGAGCAGTTGATAGAAATCGTTCAAGCGAGGGGGGAAGAGACGCTTGGGCGGAAGGTGCGCCTCCGCAGTCTTTCCGTGGGCCTGTTTTCCTTGGAGGCGGAAGGTCTTTCCGTCGGAGGGGGAAAGGAGGAGGGCGGGGGGAAGAAAACCCCTTTGATCGAGGTGGAGGAGATCGACATTCTCTTCGATCCGACGGCGCTGGCCTACAACCGGCTGAACCTTCTCCAGGTCGAGCTTCGCGGGGTGTGGGTGCGCGCCTCGCGGGACGCCGGGGGCCGGTTCAGCTTTCAGGACATCATCGATCGCCTGGGCGCGGCCGGTGCGGGGCGCGTCTTCCTCCCGCCGGATAAGACCGGGGTGGCCTCATCCTCCATCTTCTCGCCCCGGACGGCCGAGGCGGCCGAGGAGGGAGCGGCCCAGGGGATGGGAGGGGACGATTTTGATGTCGTGATCCGCTCCCTCGAGATAGAGGATGCAAAACTGTTTTTCGAGTCTGCGGCCTTCAACGGGCAGCCCGCCTTCCGGCTTTCCTGCGTTTTCGAGCGGGTGGAGGCGGGAACCTTGCGCGTCGGAAGTCCGATTGAGGCCGGTTTGCAGGGCCGGTGCGCCGAGCCGGGAGACCTCCTCCTGCAAGCGGATCTGCGGGCGGACCTTCCGGGGCGGTCATTTTCCGTTTCCGCGAAGTTTGATGTCTCGGAGATAGAACCCTTCGCCCGCCTCGCCCCGGCCGCGGAATCGTTCCGCGCCCTCCGGGGGGTGGTGAAGGGAAAGGCGGACCTTTCTTATTCGCCCGAGGCGGTGGCCCGGTGGAGCATCGATCTCGCCGCGGACAATCTCTCCGGCGAGCTTCGGCTGATTCCAGGCGGAGGGTGGCGACCCCTTCGGCCTTCAAAAGCGGCGCTGCGCTCGGAGGGCAGCTACGATCTCCGGAACGAGGCGGCCGAGATTTCCCGCCTGGAAGTTGATCTTCCCTTCTTAAAGGCGCGCATGCCGAAAGGGGGGGGGTGGAACCTCTCGGGCCGGGACGAGGTTGAGGTCAACCTGGAGATGCCGGATCTGGGCGAGGTCCTGCGAATCGCGGCCCCCCTCCTCGGCTTTTCCGCCAAGGGTTTTAAGGAGGGAGCGAAAGTCGAGTTGGTGGCGTCCGCCTCGCGGGAGCGGGAAAAGGGCCCGGATTTTTTCTACTCCGTATCCGCCGCTTTCGATCCGGTGAATCTCGCTCCCATCGCCCGGCTCGCATATCCCATCGAGGGGATTCGGGGGCTGGGCGGGAGGGTCGGGGGGAAAGTGCAACTTTCCTTTTCCCCGGAGGAAGTGGCCCGCTGGGAGGTAGACGTGGCGGGGAAGAGCCTCTCCGGCCAGCTCCGACTTCGCCCGCGCGAGAGATGGCGGCGGGTCCGCCTCGCGGAGGTGTCCGTCCGGTCCGCGGGCAGCTACGACCTTCGGCGTGACACGGGCGAGGTATCCCGCCTGGAGGTGGACCTTCCCTTCGGGGCGGTCCGCTTGCCGGAGGGGGGGCGCTGGAACGTCGGGGGCCGGGACGAGGCGGGTTTTTCCATAACCGTTTCGGATATAGGGAGCGCCCTTGCCGCCGCGGCTCCCATAATGGGAATTTCCGCCGATGGCGTGAAAAAAGGCGGGAAGTTCGAAGCCTCGGCATCGGTGGGGCGGGACCGGGGAAAAAACCGGATCTCGTATTCCGTAGCGGCCCGGCTCGATTCCCTCGATCTGGGCGCGCTGGCCCGTATCGCCCCGATGGGAAAATCCGCCCGTAACCTCAAAGGGGTTCTCGGGGGAAGCCTGGAATTTTCCGCCACCCAGGAGGAGCTTCTCCGGTGGAAGGCGGACCTTTCGGCGGCGGGCCTGTCGGCCGACCTGCGCGTTGATTCCCAAAATGGGTGGCGCAAGGTGGGGCTCGCGAAGGCGGCGGTCCGAACCGAGGGCAGCTACGACATTCCGCGGAATGCGGCCCGATTCGAGAAGCTCGATGCGGACCTTCCGTTCGGGAAAATCCGGCTGAAGAAAGGCGCGCGCTGGAACGTGGAAGGCCGGGATGAGGGAAGTTTTACCGTATCCCTCTCGGACCTGGGGGCCGCTGTGGCCGCGGCGGGCCCATTCATCGGGGTATCCCCCAAGGAGTTCAAGAGGGGAGGTAAGCTCGATGCCTCCCTCACGGCGCGGCGCGACCGGAAACGAAAAGCGCTCTCTTGCGCGCTCACGGCGCGGTTCGACCCCGTCGAGATTGGCCCCTTCGCCCGTTTGGCTCCACGGCTGAATGCAGCGCGAAACCTGAGCGGGCGGTTCGGAGGAAAAATAGAGCTTTCGACCGCTCCGGACAATGTCTTCCGGTGGAAGGCCGATCTGACCGGAACGGGGGTTTCGGGCGACTTCCGGGGAGGGGCGGGGGACGGCTGGCGCAGCGTGAAACTGGCCAAGATGGCCCTCCGCTCTGCGGGCCGCTTCGACGCCGTGCGCGGTTCGGCGCGTCTTTCGCGCCTGGAGGCGGAGTTTCCCTTCGGGAGCCTGCGCCTTCCCAAGGGAGGGAGCTGGAACGTATCCGGGCGGGATGAAGCGGAGATCGACCTCGCGGTATCGAATCTGGCCTCCGCCTTTTCGGCCCTCGGGCCCGTGATGGGACCGGTGGCAGGCGGCCTCCGGCCCCAAGGCACGCTCCAAGCTTCATTGTCCATCCGGCGGGACCGCAAGCCGGCTAAGGTGTCCATTCTGGGGACCGCCGAGACGAATCTGAAGCGCGTTCATTTGACGGATTATCCGAACCTCGAAATTCGGGGAAGCGGAAAGGTCGCCTTCGGGAAAAGGGGGGCGCAAGTCAGTCTTCCGCGCCTTTCGGCCCATGACCGGAGACGCCCGGAGGCCGCCCCCGCCCTGCGGCTGGAGGCGGTCAGCGCGACCTTATCCCAGCAAGGGCTCATGGAGGGAAGGATCACCTCCCGGGAGGTGCGGGTGAGGTCCATGTCCTTCCGCGGTTCCATGGACCCTGCGGGAAAGAGCACCCTGGATGGGCTGCTGGAGAAGCGGCGGAAGGCGGCGAAAAAGAGCGCGCCAGCGAGGCCCGGTTCGGCCGGCCCGGGGCCGCCCTCCGCAGGGAAGGCCGCAAAACCCTCTCCCGGCTCCTCGAAGCCGCCTCCGGCGGGGGCGGGAGGGAGGAGAGCGCCGTTACCGGCCGAGCGGCCCGTTACGGAATTTCCTGAAGTGAAAATCGGGAAGGTCGAGATCGATAACTTGGACGTTAATTTCCGTCACGAGGTGGAAAAGGGCAAGCCTCCCGTTATCGTGGACTGGAAAGGGCTCCGTTTTTCGGCGAAAAACATAGACACGCGAATGCCCGCCCAACGGCGGGACACGCGTGTGCACCTTTACCAGCCGCCCAAGGGAGACTCGAAGGTGTTTCCCCTCGATTTGCAGGCCAGAATGAACCTTGGCGTTATTCCGCTCTCCGTCAAGGGAAACTTTAATTTGCGCCAATTCGATCTTCGGCCGTTTTCCCCCTATGCGCGGAAGGCCCAGAAAATTGAAATCCGGCGGGGTACTCTGGAATTGGATTCCGAGTTCAACATTCGGCGAAATTACATTATCGCCACTGCCGACGCAGTGGTGTTCGGCTTGGCTCTCAAATCAATTGGGAAGAATGACCCACGTAAGGCGGTTCGGCTCCTCGCCCTCAATTTTCCCAAAAAAGAGAAGGGCGAGATTCCGGTAAGGGTCCGGGTGGAAGGAAGGCTGGACGATCCTTCCTTCAATCTGGCGGAGGCGGCCGTCGCCTCGCTGCTCGTGAACGTCGTCGATACGGTTTTGGACCTTGCGGGCAAGACGCAAAACCTGGGCGGAAGTGTGGCCGACATTCTAAAGGGCGTGCTGGGGGGAACCCTTGGCGGAGCGGGGAGCGGCGGCATCACGGAAAAAGAGCAGTCCGCCCCCGCCCCCCGGACCGGGAAATCCCCGGAAAAGGCGCTAAAGGAATTGGGAAAGGAGCTCGAAAAGGAATTCAAAAACACCCTGAAAGGATTATTCGGCCGCTGAGGATTTCCCTCCCCAATCGGTGCCCTGCCGCACTGTTGGGGCGCCATTCTTCCGATGGACCGCCACATCGCCCTTTCCCTGGCAGGAGAAAACCCCGCATTGGCGGACCGTGGCCTTGGACCGCCGGAACCTTTCCCGGAAGTTGGACGATTAAATTTCCTTTAAAAACAATCACTTCGACAAAATATAATATATTTTTGATCCGTTTTCTTGTCCTTTCCCCTTGATTTTGGTATCTTTCTCTTGTTTCATCTCCGCCCGGAGTAGGCTCGCTCTTTGGAATTGGCCGTCTCAACTCGATGAAATGGCCGAAAATTTCAGCGAGCCGGGAGAAACGGTTTATGCCACCCCTCCGCTCGGGCGAAAAATCCCCCTCTCCATTCTCCGATCGCTTTTTTGAGATAGCAGGTCTCCTCCTCCTTGCCTTGGCGGTCTTTCTCGCGTTGGCCCTCTGGACCCACCGTCCGGAAGATCCCTCCTGGAACGCCCGCGTGAGCCCGGACTGGAAAATAAGGAATTACGGCGGCACGGTGGGGTCATACCTCGGGGGAGGTGCGGTCCAACTGCTGGGGTCGTTTGCCGCCTTGTTGCCTGTCGGGCTTTTTCTTTGGGGGCTTTCCGTTTTCGCCGAGATCCGCGTTTGGCGCTCCGGTTGGCCGGCGCTCGGCTGGCTCATCGCTGTCTTGAGCGCAGAGGGATTGTTTTACAAGCTATTTTCAGTTGATCCTCTTTTCGGGAAGTCGGCGCTTCCCGGGGGGATGGTTGGCTATGGGATGTCGGCCATGCTGGGAGGGACCTTCGGCGGCGCGGGCAGTGCTATCGTCCTGGCGGCCGTATTTCTGGCGGCCCTGACGGCGACCACGGGCCTATCGTTTGGGCAGCTCACCGCCTTCGCGGCGAAGGGGTCGGCCTGGGTTTTTCGGCAAGCGGCTTGGCTCTCCCGGAAAGCAGGGTTTGCCGTCGGGAGCAGACTCCTCAGTGTCGGGAAACAGCTGTGGATGACCGGCGGGGATTGGGCCTGGGCCGCCGGAAAGGGCCTCTGGAGGAAAGCGCGGAAAATCCGAAATTCCCCCGCCCAATGGGAAATTTACCCCGAAATCGAGGAACCCGAGCCCGAATTCGCTCTGGGTGAGGGAGCACCCGAAGGGAATGCGGAAAAGGTTCCGCTCCGGCTGGAAGAGGATGGGGGGAATCTGGTCAGGGGGAGGAACGGAAACGATTTTCGGGCGAATGCGGAGGAACCCTGGCTTGGCCTGAGGCCGCCGCAAAGCGGTGACGCTGTTTCCTCGCCCGCCTTCCCGGGTCCGGCGGCGGAGGAAAAGTCGCGGAACGGGCATGAGGGAGCAGAGCCCGGGGAAACGCACGAGACCGGCCCGGCGGGCGAGGCTGACCTGACGGTGATGTCTCCCCCCGAAAGTCCTCCCCGGTCCCAGGAGGCGCCACTTTCCGCAAAAAGTGCGTCGCCGGGCCAGGGAAATGTTGAAACCCCCGCGGTTGTTCCCCCCCGGAAAAAGCAAGCCCTTCGAATCGGCCGCGAGCGCGCTGGCAGAGAAGGCACGAAAGAGGCGGCAAAAGGGCCGGCTCCGGTTCCGCAGCCAATCGTCTCGGCGGGGTTTTCCGAAACGCCGCCCCCGCCCGTATCGGGCCCCTCCTCCGCAGCGGACCTGGAGGATGTCGCCGAGGTGGAGCGAATTGGAGCCGAGGAGCCTGCCCTTCAGGAGACCGAGCCAAATTCGGCCGAAGGAGACAAGGGGCGGGATGTCGTGGTCCGCCACGCAGGCGCTATGGGTGAGGCGGACATTGTGCGTATCGAGGACGAAGCCCTCGTTGCGGAGGATCTCTCCCGGCCGGCAGCGCTTCGCCGGACCAAAAAGCGGGAGCCGGCCACGTGCGTGCTTCCCCCCATCGATTCGCTTTCCGACCCGCCGGCCGGAGGCATCATCGTCGACGAGGCGGCCATCCGCGAGAATTCGATTATCCTCGAGCAGACCCTGCGGGAGTTTTCTGTCGAGGGAAGGGTGACCGAGGTGAAGACGGGCCCCGTCATCACCGTGTATGAATTCGCCCCGGCGGCGGGCGTCAAGGTGGCCAAGATCGCCAGCCTCTCGGACGACCTCGCCCGGGCCCTTTCGGCCATCAGCGTGCGCATCGTCGCCCCCATCCCGGGCAAATCCGTGGTGGGAATTGAATTGCCCAACCAGAAGCGGAACGCCGTTTATTTAAAGGAGATCTTCTCCTCCCGGGAATTCCAGCGCGCGGACGACAGGCTAACGCTGGCCCTGGGGAAGGACATTCTGGGTCGCACCAGTCTGACGGACCTCGCCAAGATTCCGCACCTGCTCATCGCGGGGACGACGGGCTCGGGGAAAAGCGTATCGCTGAACATGATGATCTGCAGCCTTGTCGTGCGCTGCATGCCGCGCGAGGTGCGGCTCGTGATGATCGACCCCAAGATGCTGGAGTTTTCCGCCTACGAAGGGCTGCCTCACCTGCTCGTGCCCGTCATCACGGACCCCAAAAAAGCGGCCTCCGCCCTGCGGGGGCTGGTCGCGGAAATGGAGCGGCGTTACCTCCGGATGAGCAAGACGGGGGTCAGGAACATCGAAAGCTACAACGCCCTATTTGCCCGGGAGCTCGGGGAGAAGGAGGCGAAGCGGCGTTTGAGCCGGCCCCTGTCGGAGGATGCCGGCGGGGATGTAGACGATGCGCCCGATTTCATGCCCTATATCGTCGTCGTGATCGACGAGCTGGCGGATTTGATGATGGTCTCTTCGCGAGAGGTCGAGGATACGATGATACGTCTTGCGCAGATGGCGCGCGCAGCGGGGATCCATCTTGTCGTTGCGACCCAGCGGCCCTCGGTGGATGTTTTGACCGGCCTCATCAAGGCGAATTTCCCCTCGCGCATCGCCTTGCGTGTAGCGACCCGCACGGATTCGAGGACGATCATAGATGCAAACGGCGCCGAGCGCCTTCTCGGGAAGGGGGATATGCTCTTTCTTCCGCCGGGGGCCGGGGCGGCGGTGCGCATCCACGGCGGGTACGTCTCGGAAGAAGAGATAAAGAGCCTTGTCGCCCATTGGGGCGAGCAGGGACCGGCCGCGTACCACAATGACTTTTTGGTCGAGAAGGAATCCTTCGCCGAGAAGAACGACGCTCTGGCGGAAGAGTTGGACGATCGCTACGACGACGCCATCGCGCTGGTCGCCCGAACCCGGGAGGCCTCCATTTCCCTCATCCAGCGCTACCTCCGCATCGGCTACAACCGCGCGGCCCGGCTGATCGAGCGGATGGAGCGGGAGGGCATCATCGGCCCTTCCGACGGTGTGAAGCGGAGGCAGGTGCTCATCCCGGAAGTCCCGGGAAATGCGGATGACCGGGCGGAGGCCGGCTGAACTTTCCCTGGGGTTTGTGCCAAAGCCTCTTTCCCCCTTGCGGTGATCATGATTCTCAAAGCGCGCCTCTCCGGATATGATGTGAAAGGCGAACCTCGCCAATCCATGCTTGGGGGACTTTCATTTCTCCGGGGGCAATTCGACGGTGAAAGAGGATGCGCAAAAGCTGGCCGCTACGCTTGATGAGAACCTGAATTTGTTCGAGAAGCTCTTGGTCGTGTGCGACGAGGAACTCGCCTGCTTTACCCAGGAGGAGATACGGGGGATCGAGGAGGTATTGGCCGAAAAAGAGGCCATCATCAAGCGGATCGAGGAAAACGGGAAAAAGGTGGCCCCTTTATGGGAGCGAATTGAGAAATGGCGCGGAGACGAAGCCCTTCTCGACCGCCTGAACGATGGTTTGGCCAAAATCCGCGAGTCGGCGGAAAAAGTGCAGTTGAAAGAAGCTGCCGTGGCAGAGGGCCTCGCCAGGCGCAGCCAAGAAGTGGGCCGCTCTCTCGGATCCTTGCGCGAGGGGGGGAAGGCGCTGAGGGCCTACAGGCCGATCCGGACTTTTCCCCCTCGTTTTGTGGACAAAAGGGAATGAGGCGCGATGCGGCCGGGGGGGGGGATTTCCCCGGGGAGGTCCTGGAAACCGCCCCGGGCGGGCGGGCGCCGGGCGGGGGATCGTTGTATTTGCCGTTCCTCTTGAGTAAAGTCATAGAGAAGATGGGGGACGGCCCATTCGGAGATTCCTGGCAGCGCCCGCCAAAGAAAAGTTTCCGCCTGACGAAACCTAGAATCGACGCCGTAAAAGTGGAGAAACGAGATGGCTGAAGAGTTGCTGGAGTTCACCGACGGCAATTTTGAATCCGATGTAATTGGTTCGGAGGTCCCCACCCTGGTCGATTTTTGGGCCGAGTGGTGCGCTCCCTGCAAGATGATCGCTCCCACCGTGGAGGCGATCGCGCAGGAGTATGATGGAAAGCTCCGAGTCGGCAAGCTGAATATCGATGACAACCCCTCTACCCCGACCAAGTTTGGCATCCGGGGCATTCCCACCCTGATCATCTTCAAGGAAGGAAAGGTGGCCGATCAGATAGTGGGCGTCCGCTCCAAGGCGGATCTCAAGGCGGCCGTCGACCGAATCCTGTAGGCGCCTGGTATATCGGACCATCGCCGTTTGGCCCGCACTGCGTGAGCCCTTGTCCGAGGAGCGCCGTTCTTGGCCCGGTTCAATGAGGGAACTGTGGAGGCCGACGGCCGGTCGCTTTCCTTCATCGAATCAGACGGGGACGCGGCCTATCCCCCCCTCGTATTTGTGCACGGTGCGGGCGGCGGCAAGGAGGGCTGGCTCGCCCTTCTCCGGGAGCTTTTGGCTCACACGGTCCGCGGTATCGCCCTCGATCTTCCCGGCCACGGCAAGTCCCCCGGCCCCGGCTTGCAGGATATTTTTTCCTATTCCCGTGTCATCGAAAGCTTTATCCAGGCCCGGGGCCTGCACGGGCCGATCGTTGCGGGACACTCCATGGGGGGCGGGGTCGCCCTCGCATGTGCGCTGGAGTTTCCCGAAAAGCTGGGCGGCATCGCGCTCATCGGGAGCGGGGCGCGCCTTCGCGTCCTTCCCTCTATCCTCGAAGGGGTGTGCACCCGCTTCCCTTCGGCCGTCGACGAAATTATCGGGCACTCGTTTTCACCCCAGGCTCCCCCCGATTTGGTGGCGGAGGGGAGGAAGAAGCTGCTGGCCTGCCCGCCCGAGGTTGCCCACGGTGACTTCAGCGCCTGTGATGCGTTCGACCAAATGGATAGGGTGGACAAGGTTCGGCTTCCCGCTTTAATCGTGTGCGGCGAGGAGGATAAGTTGACCCCTCCGAAGTACTCCGCCTGCCTTGCCGAGCGCATTCCCGGCGCGTCCCTTTGTCTCGTGCCGGGAGCGGGTCACATGGTCATGTTGGAGAAACCGCGTGAAGTGGGCGAGGCCGTATGGAATTTTCTCCGGGGGTTATGAAAGGGGAGGATTTCATTTTGCGCCAATCTGTCCCGATTCGCGTGTACTGGTTTCTTGCGCTGGGGGTGTTTGCGGTCGGCTGGTCGGCCATTCTGATCCGCTTGGCGGAGGCGCCCCCGCTCGGCATTGCCGCCCACCGGATGCTGGGAGGCGCTTTGCTTCTCCTTCCTTTTTCGGGAAGGAAGATTCTGCCCGCGTGGCGAGGCCTGTCGGGGTTCGAGCGCGGGCTTTGGCTCGCCGCCGCCGTGTTCCTCGCGGTCCATTTCGCTCTTTGGATCGAATCGCTCCGCCATACCTCGGTGGCGAGCTCGGTGGTGCTGGTCACTACGAATCCGATTTTCGCCGGGGTGGGCGGCTACCTGATTCTCGGGGAGCGGGAGGGGAAGGCGCTGTGGGCAGGGGTGGGCCTCACCCTCGCGGGAAGCATCATGCTCGCCTTGTCCGATCTTCACAGCTGGGCCGGCAGTGGATGGGGAAATTTCCTCGCGCTTTCCGGAGCGGCCATGGCATCCGCCTACCTGCTTTGCGGAAGAAATTTAAGAGGCAAATTGCCTCTCCTGCCCTACGTTACGGTTTGCTACGGATTGAGTGGCGTTCTTCTGGCGGGCTCCGCTCTTGCCACGGGCCAGCCCCTGGCGCCGTATCCCCTGCAAACGTGGCTGTTGCTCGCCGCGATGGTGGCCGGCCCAACCCTCATCGGTCACACTTCCTTCAACTACGCCATCCGGCACCTCACGCCGGGGAAGGTGAGCCTTGCGATTGTGGGCGAGCCGATCTTGGCTGTGATTCTGGCCGCCTGGCTCCTCTCCGAGCCACTCACGCCGCTCCGGGGTATAGCGGCATTTGTAATATTGGCAGGGATTATTGTTGGAGGAAGGGCGGGCCACCCTCCCGGGCGGGGCGGCTGAGCGGAGTTTCAATTCGTTGACTTCCCCGTTTGATTTCGATAAGCTTTTGAAGTTATTTCATTAAGCCAGTTACGTTTTCGGGAAGAGGGGGTTGTCCTTGCCCGCCCCAGCCGGGAGGTCCAACCATGGTTGATGCTCCTCGCCCTTCAGCCGGGCAAATGTCCGCCGACGAGACGCGAATCCGCAATTTAATCTCTGCCTCTGTCGAAGAGCGCGGCCGGATGGAGAAGCTGGTCGATACCGTTACCCTGAAGATCGAGGAACTGGGGGCGAAGCGCCGCGCTCTCGAGGATGTCGAGCAGCGAATCGAAGAGCTCGAGACAAGGCTCAGCGGTTCCCAGCGCCAAATCGAGTCCACGCAAAAAATCGAAACCCGCCTGTCTGACGCCGAGCATCAATACGGAGAGCTCGAGTCCGTTTACCGGAAGGTGAAAATGGACATCGACGGCCTCAACGTCCTTTCCGAGCACGTTTTGGCGAAGACCCGGAGTCTCAACCAGCAGCGGGATATCGTGGAAAAGTCGAACGAGGAAGCGGGCAAGTTGAACGTTCTCCTGTGGGAAATGGAAGCCAAGATCAAGAATCTCCAGGAGGAAAACAAGCTTGTCCGGCGAACCGAAAAAAGCGTGGGGAAGCTCGAAAGCCTTTACGAAAATGTACGGACGAAAATCGACGAGTCTTTCAAACTGAAAGAATTGATCGACAATGCCAGTGACAAGATAGTCACGCTCGACAAATTCTCCTCCGAATTCGACGAAAAGCTCGTTCAGGTCGAGCGGGAGAAAGTTGTGTTCGAAAACTTCTCCAAACGCAGCCATAACTTCCGCCGGTCCCTCAACGAAATGGAACAATCGCTGAACGTCCTCCTGGAGCGCGGTCCCCAGGTAGAAGCCCTTCGGAGCGACCTCGATGAAATGAAGCCGGACCTGGAGAGTATGCGGATCGAAAGCCAGGCCATTTTGGCGAAAAACGATTCCCTTCGCCGGATGGGCGAGCGGATCCACGAAGTGGAAATGCAGGCGGAGAAATATGACACCGAGATCCAGCGGGTGCGCGGCGAACGCCATGAGGTGGAGGAGATTTGGGAGAATGTTCAATCGCTCCGCGATTATCTCGCCAACGAGGTCGAGCGCCGGGCCGAGAGGCTAAAGCGGGAACTCGACGAATCCACCACGCTTCGCCGCATGATTCAGGAGTACCAGGTGAGCTCGAAAGAGCTTGAAGAGCGCCTTGCGAGGATTCCCGAGGGCCTCAAGGTGGCGGAGCAGGCCGAGGAGCACGTCCGCGAGATGCGGGAGTTTGCGCGGATCTTCGACGAAAAACTGGATGACATCAAAAACCAGGAGCGGCTAATCGATCACGTGGAAGAGCGGACCGGGGTGCTCACGAGGAGCATTGCGCAGATGGACGATAAAATCGACAAACAGCTGGAAAGCCGGGGCGAGCTGGAACGGATGGGAAAGCGCCTCGAGGCGCTTCAATACTTCATCGAAGACTCCGACCTGAAGATCGACAAGCTTCAGCGGCGCGGCGAGTATGTCGACCGCGTGGAGGCGCGCCTGGAACAGCTTCATTCCCTGGTCGACAAGATCGAGGAAAGGATTCTCGACGTGACGAAGGAGCGCGCCGGTATCGAGGCACAAGAGAAGCGCGCCCAGCAGCTCATCGCCCAATTCAACGACGCCAACGAGGAGGGAAAGGAGCATATCGCCAGCGTGTTGGAGGCCCACCGGGCGATGGAGCAGGTCGAAGGCTTCCTCACCCGGCTCGACGAGGGGATGCGAAACCTCCAGGCGGAGGAGGGGCGCTTCGACGGGCTTCGCCAGAAGCTGCGTGAGGTGGAAGAGGAGATTGCCCAGACACGGCTCATCGCCTCCCAGGTGCAAGGCCACGTGGATCATCTTGCCCAGGAAGACGCGAATATTTCCGAGATCGATAAACGCCTGACATCCCTGGACCTTCAGGCGAAGGGCCTGGAGGCGAGCATCGAGCAGCTGATCCGAAATAAGGCGGAGGTGGCCACCGCCCACGAAGAGCTCACCGCGCTGAAACTGGGCGTGAAGGAGATTCACACCAACATTCGGGACCTCGTCAGCGACCGGCAAACTTTGAAGGATATCGAGTTGCAAATTGATGAGTTGCGCGACGTCTTCCAGATGGTCGAGGTGAGGGGCATCGAAGTGAGCGCGCAGATGGACAAGGTCGCCGATGTCGAAACCCGCGTGAAGGACCTGGGGCTTCTTCTTGAGGACGTGAGGGCCAAGTACGAAACGCTTTCGCGGGAAAAGGAAACCCTCGACCGGGCGAATTCCACCATCACCGAACTCCGCGCCATCCTCCTGGAAGCCGAGAGGCGCGTAGAGCGGAGCTAGAAGGCTCTGAAAACTTACAAGCGGCGTGCAGGGAGATTCCGGAAAAAGTCGGTATCGAAGGTTTATTCCTTCTTCGTCGGCGGCGGGTTGCAGCCCCGGCGGATCGTTCCGCCGCCTCTCGTCTTGCTCGCGCTTTTCATATTTGTTTTCCCCCTTCTTGCAGCGGGAAGTCTCTACCTTTGGGTGCGGGACGATATCCCCTCTCCCGAAAACATCCTGACGCAGCAACCAAGCCTCGCCACTTTTGTGTATGACGCGGAGGGAAAGCTCGTCGGCACGTTCGCGGCTGAACGGCGCAGGCTCGTTCCGCTTTCCGCCGTATCCGAAGACATGCGCAAGGCTGTCGTTGCCGTGGAGGACGAGCGTTTCTACCGGCACAAGGGCGTTGACCCGGTGGGCATCCTTCGGGCCGCGTACAGTAACTTGCGGGCGGGAACGATCAGCCAGGGAGCGTCGACCCTTACCCAGCAACTCGTGCGCCATCTTGTTCTGGGCCGCGAAAAGACCTTTAAGCGCAAGCTCATCGAGGCGATTGCGGCCGTAAAGCTCGAAATGACGCTGACCAAGGATGAGATTCTCGAGCGGCACCTCAACCTCGTATACTTCGGCCGCGGGGCCTACGGGGTGGCCGCTGCCGCCCGCACATATTTCGACAAAGAACCATCCGATCTGACAACTGCCGAGTCGGCCCTCCTGGCGGGGCTGGTTCAGGCGCCCGGCCGGTTCCGGCCTTTCGTGGACCCGGGGCCTTCCCTCGAGCGCAGGACCCACGTGCTCGAACGGATGGTGGCGGCGCGGCACTTGTCGAAGGAAGAGGCGGAGAGGGTTGCAAAATCACCCCTGGGACTCCGTCAACCCACTCCGATCATGGTGGGCGGGCATTTTATCGAATTCGTCCGCCGCCGCCTTGAAGAGACGTACGGCTCAACCAGGCTTTACCGCGGCGGGTTGCGCGTATACACCACCCTCCGCCTGGACGAGCAGCGCGCTGCGGAAACCGCCGTTCGAAAAGGGGTGGAGAGATTAATCAAGAAACGGTGGTCCGACCAGGCAAATATGCGGGGCTGGCAACCTCCCGAGGCCTCTCTCCTTGCCATTGAGCCATCCACCGGTGCCACCCACGCCATGGTGGGGGGAGTCAATTTTAAAAGGAGCAAGTTCAACCGGGCCGTCCAGGCCCTTCGCCAACCCGGGAGCGCTTTCAAGCCCATCGTTTATGCTGCGGCGATCGACATGGGATTTGCCCCGACCGATTCGGTGCTCGACGCTCCCATCGTTATGGAGAGCGGCGCCGGCAGGCCGGCCTGGAAGCCCCAGAACTACGCGAAAAATTTTTCCGGTAGGCTTTCCCTCCGGGATGCGCTCGCCGAAAGCCGCAATACGGTGAGCGTTCGTTTGGCCAATCTCATGGGCATGAACCGTCTCGTTGCGTTCTCGAAACTTCTTGGCATTCGAAGTCCCATCACCCCGAATCTCGCCAGCGCCCTGGGAAGCTCGGTGGTCACTCTAAAGGAACTGGTGGCCGCGTACGGGGTTTTCGCCAACGGCGGTTACTACGTCGAGCCGTATGCCATTGAACGTATCGAGGAAGCGGACGGGACAGTTCTCCATCGGCACGAAGCGAAGCCGGTCGCGGCCATCCGTCCTGAAGTGGCCTATGTAATCACCCACATGCTGAAAGGGGTTGTTGAACGCGGGACCGGCCGCGGGGCGGCAGTCCTTGGACGTCCCATCGCGGGAAAGACGGGCACAACGAACGATTACCGTGACAATTGGTTCATCGGATATTCGCCCAAGCTCATGGCCGGTGTCTGGGTGGGCTTTGATCTTCCCCGGTCGCTGGGTTACGGCGAATCGGGAGGGCGGAACGCGTTGCCCATTTTCGTAGACTTTTTCGAAGAGGCGCTGAAGGGAAAGCCCGTGGAAGACTTCGTGCCCCCGCAAGGGGTGGAGTTCGTCCGCATTGACCGGGAGACCGGATTTCTCGCGGCGCGGGAAAGCAAAAAGGTGGGATTCGAGGCGTTTCTTCAGGGAACGGCACCCACGAAGTATTCCGAGTCCGATGAAAAACAATCCGGCGCCATCTTCCGTTCCGATGTGAATCGGAGATACGGGGGAAGGGCGATTTCGCGCTGAAACCTTTCCAGAGAGATTCAAACCGTTGAGGCACTTCCCGCGGCGAGGAGCGCGAAAATTTCCCGCCTGGACGGCGGCCGTGATTCTCGCGGTTTTTTCGGCGGCGCTGACCGGGTGTGCCGGTTTCGCGCTAGACAAAGACGGCATGTTCGTTTTTTCCGGGCACGATTTCCGCATCCGGCCCATCAAGGGGGAGCCTTGGCGGCGCACGCCGGATGTCGCCGATATTCTTGCGCTCAATGATCCTTCGACATCGGTGCTCTTTTACGACAATCCATATTCCGGAGGGGTGATATCCCTGCAGGTCCTTCCCCGCCATTTCGATGGTGTGGGGGATTTCAAGGACGAGCTGGCATTTATCTACCGCCGGTTCTTGGGGACCCCCCACGCCGATATGCGGACGGTTGTGGCTGAAAGTTTCGTGCCCTTCGGAAAAGCCCTTCGGATCACCCGCCGGAAGGGAACGGTTCGCGCCGAGTTTCGGCTCCGGGGTCTCATGGGCCGCCGGCCGACCTCCAGGGCGCGGGAGCTCCAGCGGGAGCGCCTCGAGGCCAGCCAACCCTTCGGGGGACCGCGGACCCAGGAGGAGGTCAAGCAAGAGCGGAGGTTCCGCTACGGTTCCCTGACCCCGGCCTTTACGGGAAACTACCGGGGAAAGGTGGTGGTATTCCTTCGGGCGGAGAAACTTTATGAGTTTTACTACATTGACCACACCCGCGCCTTTGAAAGCGGTTTGCCCGTTTTCGACGCTTTCGTAGAAAGTCTGGAGTTCCTTTAGGGCGAATTCTCGCGATTTCTCGCCTCCCCAAGATCTGTTCTGGGAAACCCATTGCCATCAAATTCTAATACTCCGTTCTGACGGCTCGGGCCGTAAAAATGAGAAATCTCTTGAATTTGTGAGGCAGGATACACTTTGCCGTCTTTCCCGGGAGACCGCTTACTGGCGAAGATGCCTGAATGGCCATAAAATTGGATAGAGGGGCGAGAAGCGATATGCCGGGGAACCGGGAGAGGAGCGGGACAATGCCCGGCTCAGCTGCCAGGCGGGCGCCTCTTTGGTTTTGCCATCGAGGGAGACCGACCCCGGTGCCGATCCGAGGCGGAGTGAATGTGAGCAGCTTGCCCATGCGGCGGGCGGACATCGTCCGCAGGAACGTGGAAGAAGAGTTGGTCCTGTTCGATCCGGAAAACCAGCGGGCCCATTTTCTGAATCCGACGGCGGACCTCATCTGGGAGTTGTGCGATGGCGCGCGAAGCGTCGAAAATATCGCGGAGAAGGTGACCTCCCGCTTCGAGGTTGCTCCGGCACGGGCGATGGAGGATGTGCGCGGGACGCTGGAAGAATTTCGCAGGAAGCGCCTATTGCTGGCCTGAGCCCTTGGGCAGAACTTTCGGTTGCGGATTTTGCGGGTTTATCCATATAATAATCAATGATATGAGCTGCGGGATCGGGGGGAAAGGGAGAAAGGGACAGAAAAATGAGCGAAGCGGATGAAAGGCCGGAAGATTCCCACGGGCCGCCCACCCGGAGGGATATTCTCAAGAAGGGGGCGAAGCTCCTTCCCTATGTAGCGCCTGTGGTCACCACTGTTCTGATCGGGGGAAAGGCCGAGGCGCACGCGCCGCGCCCAGCAAAGGGTACCAACAGCTGCCCTTCGGGTCATTTCATTAGTAGGAAAAAGAGGCGTTGCCAGCATCCCGGAGACTCCTAGCCGGGAAGGACAAAGTTTATTCCCTCTTTTCCCGAAAGTATCTTTGTTCACCCAAGATCCGCAAATAATGGCTCTCCGCTGCCCTGAGCGCTGCCCCCAAAGGGCTAAGATAGGATGACAAAGCAGGATTCTTTGGCCCCGTTTTCACGCTTTGAGGAAGAGGCGGCCGAAGTTCTACCCGATAAGTTGCGCTTGGTCTATCCCATTCCTAAGTGGCCGGGCGGGGAGGATTTCTCACCCGGCGTTCCCTTCGAATTTCTCTGCGACAGCGAACCCTTCCGGAAACAAGCCGGATTTCTCTTCCGGCATATGTCGAAAGGTTTTCGGGGGGGGGGGGGGGGGGGGGGGGGGGGGGGGGGATTGCCGAATCGAATTCGGCGGGCCTTTCCCGGTTTTCCCTGCATTGGTGTAAAGAAGAAGACACAAATCCCGCTTCGGCAGATGAAGTTCCGCCTGGCTTCGGCCATGGATCATCACTTGCAGGTGTTTTGGAGATGACCCTGGACGATGAAGAGTGTTTCCGCACGGCCCATCTCGGGGCGGCCGTGGCGCATTTCGAGAGCCGTTTTTCAATCGATCTCGCCGGGAGGGCGGCGGAAGCCTTTGGCTATCTCCAGCTTCACGGGGCGGCGGTCGAAGCGTCTTCCGGCACGGTCCTCATCGTTGAAGGAGAGGGAAAGGGCAAGACGAGCCTGGCGCTGGCGCTCCTGGCGCTGGGGGCCGCGCCCGTAACGGACGACAGTATATTGCTGGTTCCCGGCCAGGGGCGCATCGCCCGGGTGCCGCGCCTTTTCCGGTTCGAGGATGAAACATTCACCGCCCTTGCCGAAATCAGGAAACCAACGCCAGATTATGTCTTTCACTACGATCCCGAAAACCAGGATGCTTCATATTATTTCGTCGACGCTTTCGCAGAGAAAGGGTTCGCGCCCGGATTTTCCGCCCCGGTCTCGATGATCGTTTTTCCGGAATTTTCTTCTGCGACCAAGGGAGCCAGGCTGATTCCTCAGGGTTGGGGGGAAGCGCTTCGCATCCTCTTCCACGAGACGATGAGCGTGCTGGAGACGGATTTGTTCCCCCGCTGGCTTGAGCCTCTGGAGGGAGCCCGATGCGTCCGCCTGGAGTGGGGCAATCTGAAAGAGGCGGCCGAGGTCCTTTGGCACGCGATTGCGGAGCCAGGATGATGCCCGCCCCAGTGGCCGCCGGTGAGAGAGTTGTCCTCGCCCGCGAAGTATTGCTCGCCTCCTGCGGGCGGTTTCTTCTCAACCCCGAAATGCGCGAGCGTCTCGTCCGGGCGGCCGGGGAGGCTACCTCGGCGGATTGGTCCGAAGTGGTCGAGAAGGCGCTTCATATCGGCGGCGGCGGCCTGCTGCGTCACCATTTGACGGCGGCGGGCGTAGCACCACCCTCGGAGCTTCGCGAGGCGTACCGCTGGATCGCTACCCTGAATGCCGACTGGGAGGAGGAACATCGCCGCATCGGGGAGGCGCTGAGAGAGGTGGATGTTCCCGTTCTTCTCATAAAGGGCGCGGCCCTTCAGGAACGCGTTTATCAGGACGCCGGGCTCCGCTACATGGAGGATGCCGATTGGGTTCTTCGGGAGGAGACCGGGAGGGCGGCCGCCATCCGTGTCCTCGGAACCCTTGGCTACCGGCAGGCGGACAGCGCCTTTCCGAACATTTGGGAACGCGAGGATTTTCTGATTGACCTTCACACGAGTTTCCTGGGTGACGACCGGATACGCGCCCGGACGCGCTCTGCCCGGGAATCGGAAAGAGGGGGGGAGGCGGAGGCGGGAATATGGGAACGGGCGCGTCCCTCCACAGTGGGAGAGTCCTTTTTCGTTCCCGCCCCCGAAGACCATATGCTGATTCTCTGCAACCATCTTATGAAGCACAGCTTCGAGCCGGGCCCCTGGTTTTCCGACCTCGAAGCCCTTCTCGCCGCGGAGCCGGGCTTCGATTGGGGCGCCACCCTGGAAAGGGCCCGCGCCTGGGGGGTGCTGCGCTCTCTCGCCTATGCTTTCTGGGCCCTCGGCGCCCTGGAGGACGGGGCGGGGGCGTCCTGCGCCTCCATTCATCTTCCCGAAAAGATACGAAGAACTTTGATCGAGGTTCGCCCAACTCGGCTCGACCGCATGCTGCTCTCAATTGCGGCCAAAGGGGAGAGGCTGACGGGAGAAAAAACGGAATGGGCGAACGGTCCGCCGGTGGCGAATCTTCTTTGCCTCTCGAGCGCGGACGGGCTTCGGGCGAAGTTTGGCCTCTTGTGGGAGGCTGTCTTTCCGCGCGATGAGGTCATGGCCCAGATTTATTCCGCATACCGGCCTATCAATAGATGGTGGTTCATGGCGGTACGCACGGGAAGTCTGCTCCGCCTGGGGACGCGGATTGGGGTTTTGTGGATCAAAGGGCGTTCGCAGCGGGCGGCGGTTCCGGCCCGGCAGGAGGACGATGAGCCGCGCTCACGCGCGAGAGACCTTGCCGGCGATCGTCTTCGCGCACGCGGTGATGTGTCGTGCCGCGAGCTTGAGGAAGGCTTTGTTCTTCTCGATTCAGAGCGGGGCAAAGTACATTCCCTCAATCACGTGGCGGCCTATATCTGGGGGTGTTTGGACGGTTCGCAAACGCTCAGCGAAATTGCCGGAAACCTGCGTGAATTTCCCGGCGCTGAATCCACAGAAGGGGAGGCCCTGCTTTAGGCTGTTTTGAATGCAGTGGAGACTTTCCGGAAGGAAGGCCTTTTGGAGCCGTCGTCGGATTTGGCAAAGGCGGATTAAGTCAATTGGAGACAGGAGCCACGGCCGAATTTCAGATCAATCTTCTGGGCTATCGCATCCGCCTCGTTGGACCCTCCGAAATAATCGCTCCCCTCGAACAATCCTTGTTCACTCGTTGCCGTGAAGCATGCATCTCCCCTCCCGACGATTCTTATGAGCTGAAAGCAAGCGAGAATCGCTTCAGCCTTCGCCGCAAGGGAAAGGCGTCCCCGCCTCTTCTTGAAGGGGTGAGCCGCACCGAGGTGTTTCGGTGGCTGGATGGGTCTCTTTGGGAGGGCGCCCTCTCCCGACAGCGCGGGGTCTTGCAAATTCGCGGTGCGGCCGCAATGAAGGGCGGGGAAGCGGTTTTGCTTCTTGGTGATCATGGTGCCGGCAAGTCAGCCATCGTCATAGAATTGCTCCAGCGAGGGTATCACTTTCTCACTGACGAGGTCATCCTCATAAATTCAAAGACGCTTCTTGTGCGCCCCTTCCTGCGGAACGTCCTGGTGAGGGAGCCGAAGTGGCATGGAGAATCCATTCGCCGAAACTGTGCGGACGCGTGGGTCTTCGAATTCAAAAGCGGCAACCCCAGGTGGTTTCTCGATCCCGCTCTCTTGGGCCCGGCGGGGCCGGCCGGGGAGGCAGAAGTGGGGGATGTTATCTGGCTCGAGCAATCGGAGAAAGGCCCCGCTGTTCTTGAGCGCATGGGGATGCGGGCGATGGTGATGCGCTTGTCCCAAAGTACGATGAACTTGGGGGAGTTTGGGGCCGAGGGTATGGATGCCATCATGGCGCTGGTCCGGCCCGAGCGAAATTTCCTGCTTCGTGCGCCCAACCCCGGTGCCGCCTGGGAGCGGTTGCGGGAGCGCGTTTTACAACCGCAGGCCGAGCCGGAAGGGGGGGGGATAAAGTGCGCCCGGAAGAGTCAATTCCTGCTTCAGGAGCGGGACGCCAAGGGGGAAATCCCATATTAAAATTGGGCATGGGCAATGAGTGAAGGGGGCCGTCTGGCGATTCTTTCCGATACCCATGGCCGCCTTCCGGAGAGGGTTCTCCGATTATGCGGAGGGGCGGCGCACATTCTCCATGCGGGAGATGTGGGGGATGAATCTTTTCTCCAAATGTTGGGAGCGGTCGCCCCGCTCACGGTGGTCTCGGGAAATGTGGATCCTCCCGGGATGGCCCCCTTTCGCGCGAGAATTGAAATCGCTGGTTGGCGGGTCCTGATTCAACACGTCGTTTGGGAAAGAGGAGGTCCTTCGCCGGAGGTGCGGGACGGTCTCTCCCGGGAGGGGGCCGACCTGGTTGTGTTCGGCCACTCCCACGAGCCTTTGTGCCAAAAGTCGGGGGGGACCGTTTTCCTCAACCCGGGAAGTTGCGGCCCCAAGCGGTTTTCCCTCCCGCGCACCTTCGGAGAGGCCCATTTGCGGCCCGATGAAGGCATTTTCCGCCTTTTTGACCTGGACTCGCCTGAGGGCGCCCCTCCTTTCCTTGCAGCGCGTTTCTCATTGGGGGCGTGAGGGGGGACGAAATTCCGCGGTTCTGCGCCGTTATTGCGTCGGAGCGGGGGGCGGTATAAACTTTCGGCGTCATTTCGGTTGAATGAATACTGGCCGGCCCGTCCGCTCGGAGAATGAAGATTGCGCGTCAAACTTGCGAAAACAGCCGGATTTTGCTGGGGCGTGGAGCGCGCCCTCGACATCGTTCTCGATACCGCCAATGAAGCCAATGGGCCCGTTTATACCCACGGCCCTTTGATACACAATCCGCAGACCGTCAGCCTTCTCGAACAAAAAAACGTCTACGCCAATGATCCCCGCAAACAGACGGGAGATAATGGTCTTCTCGTCATCCGGGCCCATGGGATCTCGCCCCAAGTCCGCGACCGGCTGCGGAATTCGGGGATGTCGATTCGCGACGCGACCTGTCCCCTGGTGGCGAAAGTTCACGGAATAATCCGTAAGCACTCGCGGCTGGGCGCATTCACCATCATCATCGGCGAGGAGGGTCACCCCGAGGTGGAAGGCCACACGGGCTACGCCGAAGCGGGCAGCCGCCTTGTGACCTGCCTGGAGGACGTTCAGAATCTTCCCGAATTGACGAACGGTGTCCTGATCGTCGCCCAGACCACCATCAACATGGACGAGTTCGCTCATATCGTTGACGCCCTCAAAGCGCGCTATCCCCAAGCCGTGATGTTCAACACCATTTGTGACGCCACCGAGGAGCGCCAGCAGGACGTGCGAATGCTGGCCCCGGAGGTGGACCTCATGGTTGTCGTGGGCGGGCGCAACAGCGGAAACACGAACCGCCTCGCCGACGTGGCCCGGGAGGAGGGGGCCGAGTCCATCCTCATCGAGACCGAGGAGGAGATCGATCCCGCCTTCCTCCGAAGATACAAGCGGATTGGCGTAACGGCGGGCGCCTCCACCCCGGACTGGATGATCCGCCGGGTCGTGAACCGGATAGAGGCCATACCGGGCGCCGAAGAAGGCGTCGCCGAAAAATCGCTTCAGGCGCTCAAGGTATTGTCACGGGCGAACGTGCTCCTGCTCCTCACGGCGGCGATGGGCTCTATCGCCGCGGCTGCTCTGGCCGGATTCCCCTTGTGGTGGGAGTTTGTCACCCTGTCCGGACTTTACCTCTTTTGCCTGCATACCCTGAACCGGTGCGTGAGTTTCGAGGCCGACCGCTATAATGAGCCGAACCGCGCCCAGTTTTTCGAGCGGCACAAAAAATCGCTTGTTTCGGCAAGCGGGATTGCGGGGGCGGCTTCCCTCGTCCTGGGCGGTGGGATATCGAGCCTGATACTCGCCATTTTGACTGCGGGGCTGCTTCTCGGAATATTCTATAGCCTCCGGCTGGAGCCCCGCGCCCTGAAGGTGGGGCGCGTGATGAATTTTCCCGCATCAAAAACCATCGTTGTCACGGCGGGCTGGACGATAACCCTGGCCGTTCTCCCCTTGCTCGCTTTTCCGGATGTGGGGAAGCCTTCCTGGATCATTGCATCGGTATTTATTTTCGGCCTCACGCTCTTGCGTTTAACAATCGTGGAGCTTCGCGATATACAGGGAGACCGCATCGTAGGCAAGCGCACCCTGCCCATCGTTTTCGGGAAAGATAATTCCCTGGCCCTTCTCGGCGCAGTGTGCGCGGGTATCGCGGTCATGCTGATCGCGGGTGTCTTGAACGGGATGGTCGCATTTCTTCCCGGTGTTTTGATGCTGATTCCGGTCGCTTATGCCGGACTGTGTTTATATCTTTTAGAAAAGAAGTTTCTCGGCCATGGAGGCTTGACCGAAGCCGCTCTCGACGTGATTTTTTTCTCGGCAGGGGCCCTGTCTCTCGGTTTTCTGCTCTAGCCTGATTCCCCCGGGGCGGATTCCCGCTTCGGGAAATCGACGAAATCCCGCTCAGATGTTCGAGCGCAGGGTGGTGCCCAAAAGGGTTTTGGTGCGGTTCCGCGAGTGGATTATCCCCCCCGCGCGGCGCGCTTGGACGCCTTGAGGGGGTTCAGCTTTTTCTCCAGCGGCGCGGACAAGTCCACCTTTATGTGGGTTGCCATCTGGCATCGCCCCCGGCTCCAGCGGTTCTCCGGGTGGGGAAATTTCGTGCAGTATTTCCCCTTTGGAAGCTCGACGATATGGGCGCAGTCCTTGTCCTCGTCCCCCTTCAGGCATTCTTCGATTATGGGAAAGCAGCTCGTACCATTGTAGCTGCAACCGTTCTTGTCTCCGTTTGCCTTGGTGGCGAAATGGCACTCCACGGGGGCATCAAGCAGGGTACATTCCATTTCGGGGCATCTCCCTCACCGATTTTGTGAAAAAGCAGCCTGGGAGGGCTGTTCCCGCTCCTCAGGGAAGGCGGAAGTCTAGGCAAATCGCAAAGGAAGCGCAAGTCCCGCATATGTTTTCCCGCCATTCCGCCGGACGGGGACCTCCGCGGGCGAAAAAGATGGCTCGGGTCCCGGCCTGGACGGATAGCGGCCCGGGCGGGGATTCGAAATGATGCGCGAATGGCCAATGGAAATCCCCGTTTTTGAATCCTCCGGTGCATTTAATTCGGAAGAAACACCCGTGAAATACCATGGAAACATTGGGCAAGTAGAAAGAAAAGCATGGAATTTTATTCGCCGACACCTGAAGAAGGGGGCGCTTTCCCCGTGCGTTGATTAGTGGCAGGGGAATGCTATGGTCGTCAAGTTACACCGTAATTTCCCTGCGAAGTGTCTCTTCAGGAGAGGGTCTATGCGCTTGATAGTGGCGATTATCAAGCCGTTTAAAATGGACGAAGTGAAGGAGGCCCTCGGCGCGGTCGGCGTATCGGGTATGGAGGCCCTCGGCGCGGTCGGCGTATCGGGTATGACGGTGACCGAGGTCAAAGGTTTTGGCCGGCAAAAAGGACACACCGAGCTGTACCGCGGAAGCGAGTATGTGGTGGATTTTCTGCCGAAGATCAAATTGGAGATTTTGGCCGAAGATTCCAAGGCGGAAACCATCGTTGAAACCATCATGCAAGCGGCCAGGACGGAAAAGATCGGAGACGGCAAAATCTTTGTTCAACCGTCGGGGAAACTATTCGTATCCGCACAGGAGAGCGAGGCGAAGAAGCTATCTAGCTGCGGTCCGTATGGCACTTTCTCTTGAAAACCTTCTTGATCTGGTGAATGAGCTTCAGGAAGCGCTCCCTGCGGGAGGGCGGTGGGAGCGTCCCGCCTTGTTGCGCTACATCAAGGAGAAACATTCGCGGGGCGGAGTCCTCCTGGCGAAGGCCCATGAAGAAGGGGCGGGGGGGTTGGAACTCACAAAGGTGCGCTCCAAGTTTATCGATGCTCTGCTTCGCCTCATCTGGGGGCAGGCCGTGCTGGCCCCTTCAGACCAAGGAAGACGGATTAGCAAGCCCCGTTCCATGCGCCATGTTCGCCATCGGGGGGTATGGCCGCGGGGAGCTTTCACCCTTCCCGGACATCGATCTCCTCTTCATCTTTCCGAAGCGCACCACCGAGGTGAGCAACTTCGTCCGGACCGTTTTGTACTTGCTTTGGGACGCCGGCTTGGTGATCGGGCACAGCGCCCGTTCGGTGCCGGAGTGCCTGCGCTACGCGCGTGAGGATTTTCACAATGAAACCGCCATGCTGGAGCACCGGTTCGTTGCCGGCAGTGAAGCGGTGACGCAAGAGTTCGAGAAGCGGTACGAGGCGTACCTCCTTCGGGCGGGTAAGGGGGTGCAGCTTCGCCGCCGCCTCCAGGAGCAAGGAGAGCGCTACCGTTTATGGGATCCTTCGGTCTACGTCCAGGAGCCGAACATCAAGGAGAGCGCGGGCGGCCTGCGGGATTTCCATGTGGTTTTGTGGCTGGCCCGAGGCCTGTTCGGGGCGAAGAATCTCGAGAAGATTCACCGTGCCGGCCTCTCCTCCGAGGCGGAGTGCGGGCGAATACATGAAGCCTACGACTTTCTCCTTCGCCTCCGCGCCCAGTTGCACCTACAGGCGGGGGGGAAGAGCGATTTGCTTACTTTCGCCGCCCAGGCGGCGGCACCGGCGCTGGGCTACGCGGACGCGGATACGGCGACGGCGAGTGAGAAGCTGATGCGGGATTACTTCATTCGGGCCCGCTCCATTCAAACCTTTTGCCGGGATTTCCTCGAGGCGGCGGAGGAACGCCTAAAAGCGAGGAGCCGGAAAAAGAAAAAATCCAAAATCGAGTCCTTGGGCGGCGGCCTGGCCCTGCGGGATTATCAACATCTCATTCTCGATGGCGATGCCAATGAAGTGTTTGAGGGCGAGGCCGGCTTAATGCGCGTTTTTGAGTGCCAGTATCAATTTGGCTGCGCTCTTTCGCCAGAGCTTCGAGCGGTCGTCAGGTCCCATCTGGATCGGATTGATGATGCGTTCCGTTGCTCTGCCAAGGTCCGGGAGAGTTTTTTCCGCATCCTGACGGGCAAGGCGGGAACCGCACAGACTCTCCACGAAATGCACGAATTGGGATTTCTGGGACGATATCTCCCGGAATTCGAGCCTCTTACCTGTTTCGTGCAGTATGACCAATATCACAGGTATACCGCGGACGAGCACACCATGCTCACCCTCGCCGCCCTGGACGAGCTGGCCTACACCCGCGAGCTTCGCCTTCAAGAGCTCGCCCATCTCCACAAGGAAATGGAACGGACCCACCTGCTGCGGCTCGCGCTGCTGCTCCATGACATCGGCAAGGCGCGTGGACCGCGCCACTTGCACAAAAGCGCGGCGGCCGTCCCGGAGGTGACCCTCCGCCTCGGCCTTCCTGCCGACGAGGGGAAAGTCGTGGAGTTTCTGGTGGCGAATCACATCGGGATGAATCACACGGCCGAACGGCGGGACATTGAAGATCCGGCCTTGATTTCGCGCTTCGCCGAAAAAATGGAAACCGTCGAGCAACTTCGGATGCTCTATCTGCTGAGTTACGCGGATTTGCAATCTGTCGCCCCGGGAATTTGGAACGAGTGGAGGGGAACCCTGATTCGCGAGCTTTACCAGAGAACCTTGCGCCTCCTTGAAGCGGGGGACGCCGCCCGGCTGGCGGACCGCGAAGCAGAGGTCGTCAAGCAGGTGGAGTTGGAGGCGCGTGCCTCCGCGAGCCGGATCGGGGAGGCGGAGATACGCCGGCACATCCGGGAAATGCCCGAGTGCTATCGGGTCGCGGCCGCTCCTCCGCAAGATATTTTGCGGCATATTGAGCTGGACAGTCGGCTCAAAGAGGAAGAGGTTCCCTGCCTCATTGACATTACGCATAAACGCCGGCTGGGCCACACGAGCCTTACCCTGGTGTGCCACGATCGCTTGGGGCTCTTTGCCCTCATCGCGGGCGCCCTGGCCGCCTTCGACATCGGCATATTGGAGGCAAAGGTGTACACCCGGAAGGACGGTCTCGTTGTGGATACGTTTTATGTCGTAGACGGGGAGGGGAAAGCCGTTACGGACGATGCGCTGTGGGATCGGATCCGGGAAGTGATGTCCAATCTCCTGGAGGGCCGGTTGGAGCTCGACGAGCTTTTGCAAAAAAACCGAAAGTTCCTCAAGCTCAAGAAGCGGTCCCATTTCGAGGTGCCGACCGTGGTGGAATACGATCTATCCGTCAGCGAAGACGCAACCGTTCTTGATGTTGTCACGCTTGATCGGCACGGTCTCCTTTCCCGAATTGCGGGCCTCTTCGCCGAAGAAGGTGTTTCGATTTCCCGCGCGAAAATCTCCACCGAAGGGCCGCGCGCCATAGATACTTTTTACGTCACGGATGCGGACAGCCGAAAGATTGAGGATCGGGCCCGCCTCCGGGAAATCTGCGATCTGCTCACAGAGGTCCTCACGGAAGGCCAGCCGGTGCGGGAGGGCTCGAATTGAGGTTCTTTTCCATTGGCCGGAGTGTGAAGATGTCGCGTGTATAAGCTATGAATCCGGCTTTGGGGGAAATTCCCCCGGGGCGGAACAACCGTTTGCGGACTTGCGATAACAACGAATCGCTCGATTTTTACTCATCCTGATAAGGGGAAAGAGATGGCGACAGCGGGAAAGAAAAAAGCCGATACGGGCAAGGGCGGAGGCACCAAAACCGTTACGGACGTTCTCAAGCTGGCAAAGGACTCCGGGGCCAAATTCGTGGATTACCGCTTCTGCGATACGCCGGGGATGTGGCAGCATTTCTCGTCTCCCATCGGCATGCTGGGTCCGGATAAATTTGAGGAGGGGGTGGGTTTCGACGGATCGAGCATTCGCGGGTTTAAGGAAATCCAAGAGAGCGACATGCTCCTTATGCCCGATCCCACGACGGCGTTCGTCGATCCGTTTTTGGAGATACCGACCCTCGTTCTCATTTGCGACATCAAAGATCCGGTTACCCTCGAGCTCTATAACCGGGATCCGCGCCACATCGCCATCAAGGCCGAGCGGTATCTGAAATCGGCCGGAATCGGGGACACGGCCTACTTCGGCCCGGAAGCCGAGTTTTTCATCTTTGACGACATCCGCTACGCCCAGGCCGAGAACCACGCCTTTTATTCCATCGACTCCGCCGAGGCGGCCTGGAATACGGGCCAGAACGAAGAGCCGAACCTGGGCCATAAGCTTCGCTTCAAGGAGGGCTACTTCCCAACGCCTCCCTCCGACTCCCTTCAGGATATCCGCTCCGAGATGGTTTTGATTATGGAATCCATCGGGCTCGAGGTGGAGGTGCACCACCACGAGGTGGCCACGGCCGGACAGGGTGAAATTGGCATGCGCTTTGACACCCTCGTGTCCATGGCCGACAAGCTGCTGAAGTACAAGTACGTGATCAAGAACGTCGCCCGGCGGCACGGAAAAACGGCGACCTTCATGCCCAAGCCCATCTTCATGGACAACGGCTCGGGAATGCACACCCACCAGAGCATCTGGAAAAAGGGCAAGAACCTCATGTTCCAGTCGGGGACCTACGGGGACCTGAGCCAGAGCGCGCTCTACTATATCGGCGGCCTCCTTCACCATGCGCCCTCGCTGCTCGCCTTCACGAATCCGACGACGAACAGCTACCGCAGGCTGGTTCCGGGCTACGAGGCCCCCATCAACCTCATCTACAGCTGCCGCAACCGGAGCGCCTGCGTGCGGATCCCGATGTATTCGCACAGCGAAAAATCAAAGCGCGTCGAATTCCGCTGCCCCGACGTTACCTGCAACCCGTACCTCGCCTTCGCCGCGATGCTCATGGCGGGAATCGACGGCATTCAGAACAAGATTCTTCCGCCCGAGCCCGTCGACAAGAACCTCTATGACCTCCCGCCGGAGGACAAGGCCAGGGTCATGCAAACGCCGGGAAGCCTCGACGCCGTTCTGGACGCCCTCGAGGGAGATCACGAGTTTTTGCTCAAAGGGGACGTCTTCACCGAGGACATGATCCAAACCTGGATCGGCTACAAGCGGGAGAACGAAGTGGATGCCGTGCGCCTCAGGCCGCACCCTTACGAGTTCGCGCTGTATTACGATATTTGAGGGGATGCCGGCCGACGAAGGGCGCTTTCATGGGGGCGTCCGCCCTCTCAGAAAACCGGGAAACCGGCCGGGAGAAGGATGGCCCGAACCTCGCGGGGGCCGTGCACGCCCTGGATGAGGGTGAGCTCGATGTCCGCCGTGCGGCTCGGGCCCGTGATCAGGTTCGCGCAGCTGATCCTTTTCCCCCTGGCCTGCCGGAGCGCCTTTTTGAGCGGGGGGGCGGCCGCCGAAAGGTGGGGCAGGATCTGCTCCTCTTGAACGATGGCGATGTGGACCTCAGGGAGGAGGGAGTAGAGCCTCGGGCGGCCGGGTCCGCTGAGAAGAACGAGGGTTCCCGTCTCGGCGATGGCCCAGTCGCAGCCGGTCAGCCCCACGCCCGCCCTCTTGATGCGGTCCCGGTCGTCGTTTTCCCCAACCGGGCGAATCACCTCAAACCCCGCTTCTTCCAGCCACTCGGCGGCGGGAAGGGGAAGGTCCTGGCTCACGGCTACGGGCTTGCCTTTCCAGGCGTTTGTCATTTCCAGAATCCGGCTCTTGGCCTCCTCTTCCGTCTCGGCGCGGAAAGCTTTCCCGCCGCAGGCTTCGAGTTCGGCCGCGAATCGCGCCATCGGGTCCTCGACAACAACTTCGGGCAGGGGCCCCGCGGGCGCCTCGGCGTGCCCGTGCGACAAGCCCTCCCCCAATTCCAGCGCGCGCCGGGTGTGGGCCACAAGATCGCCGGCGTCCTGCGCTCCGGCGGCGCCTTTTGTTCCCCCAAGAGAAATGGCTGTTTTCCTCCCGTGATTGCCGCCGGCCCGCGCGCGCTCCCGCCAGCGGGCGCGGAAGGATTTTCGGGCCGGGGAAGGAATTTCGCGCCCCTTCGCCCAGGCGCCGAGAGGTCCCGGAAGCCAGCGCACCTTCCCCTCCCGGGTAAAAGGCCATAGCAGCCAGGGCAGCGCCCGCCCGCACGCCTGCCACAAGAGCGGCGATCGCATCGTCAGGGCGGCCGCCTGGAACGCGAAGCGTTCCCCGAAAGGAACCTTTTTCTGATCGATCTTTGCCTCACGCATCTCGATGAGCATTCGGGGGATATCCACGAGGACGGGGCACACCTCCATGCAGGCGCCGCACAGGCTCGACGCCGCAGGAAGCTCCCCGGAGACATCGAGTCCCCGGAGCATCGGGCTGAGGATGGACCCGATGGGCCCCCCGTACACCGAATCGTAGGTATGGCCGCCCACGGTCTGGAAAACCGGGCAAGCGTTGAGGCAGGCGCCGCAGCGGATGCAATGGAACGCCTCCTGAAACGGGCCGCCCAGATGACGGGAGCGGCCGCCGTCGAGGAGCACGAGGTGGACCTCATCCGGCCCGTCCGCCTCGCCGGACGCGCGCGGGCCGTTCAGCATGGTGAAATAGCTCGTTATTTTTTGTCCGGTTCCGCTTCGAGGGAGGACCGAGAGGAGGGTGAAGGCCTCTTCCACCGTGGGAACCAGCTTCTCAAAACCCATGATGGCGATGTGGACCTTCGGCAAGGTTGTGACGAGCCGACCGTTTCCCTCGTTCGTGACGATGCAGAGGGTCCCCGTTTCGGCGATGGCGAAATTGACCCCGCTAATTCCGAGGTCCGCACCCAAAAAATCATCACGCAGTTTTGCCCGGGCAAGAGCCGCCAGCGCCTCGGCGTCGGCCGTCGGGTCCGCCCCCAACTTTTCCGCAAACAGTTCCGCCACCTGAACGCGGGTTTTGTGTATGGCGGGAGCGATGAGATGGCTCGGCGTCTCGCCTGCGAGCTGGATGATGTATTCTCCCAGATCGGTTTCGATGGGAGTGACCCCCGCTTTTTCGAGAAAATCGTTCAGGTGAATTTCCTCGGAAGCCATCGATTTGCTCTTGACGGCGGATTTCGCCCCGTGGCGGCGGGCGATATCGAGGACTGCCTCGTTCGCCGCATTTGCGTCTGTGGCGAAGTGCACCTGGGTGCCGACCCGCTCAAGATTTTTGAAAAGGATTTCGAGATGGCGATCCAGCTCATCGAAGGTGCGCCTCCGGATCTCCCGGGCCCTGGCCCGGAGGGCCAAAGGGGCGGGGACTGAGGCAAAGCCTTTTTGCCGCAACTCGGAAAACCGGTTCGTGGCTTGGTGCAAAGCTTTTTTCAGGTTTGGGTCGGCAATGGCGCGGGCCGCCCTCACGTTGAAGGATTTGTTCACGCTCCCTCTCCCCCGGGGGCGTTTTCTTCCGGCCACCCTGGCGCGCCCGGTCCCGCGAGCGCTTGAGCGAGGTGGAGGAGGCGTATTTTGGATCGGCGGTGCGCGAGCCCCCCGCCGATCTGCAGCATGCAGCCTGCATCGGCCGCAACCATCCATTTCGCCTCTATCTTTTCGGCGGCGGAGATCTTCTCGTCGAGCATGGCGCAGGAGACTTCTGGAAACTTGACCGAAAATGATCCCCCGAATCCGCAGCACCTGTCGCTGCCGGGAAGTTCCTGGCGGTTCGATGTCACGCCGTCCAGCAGCTTCCGCGGGCAATCGCGCTCGCCGAGGCCGCGCAGGAGATGGCAGGAGTCGTGATATACCACCTTGCCGGGAAGATCCCCCCTTTTTCGGTCAGGACCGTAGCGGGCCAGGAACTGGGAGAGTTCCATGACGCGGGCCGCGACCTGCTCTGCTTTCTCCCGCATCCAGGGGTCGGCCGGGAATAGGGTCGGCAAAACGCACCGGAGCATCCAGCCGCACGATCCGGAGGGAACGACGATGGGGCAATTCCCGGAGAGTAGTTCCAGTTGGCGCTCAAGGATTTTTCGGGATTCATCCCGAAAGCCGTTGTTGAAGTGGGGCAGGCCGCAGCAGGTGAGTCCCTCAGGAAAATCCACCTCGGCCCCCGTTTGCTCGATCAGGTGAACAGTCGCCTCGCCCACTTCGGGGTAAAATTGATCCACAAGACAGGTGGCGAAAAGGGTGACGCGCTCGGGGGAATTGTTGTTCTTTTTTCCTTCTTCCGGCCCGTCTTCCCGCCCCCCCTGGGCTTCCGGCATTGGCGTTGCCTGCTTTGCCTCTTCGCCCGGATTTTCGAATTCAAATGCCAGTGCGGACATCTTTGATTCCTTGTTTGCTTTGGATGTATCCTTTGAATTCATTCTATTTTAGCATGCAAAGCCCCGCAGGGGGATTGGAGCGGAGGCGTTTTGAGGATTCACCGGGCAAGTGTCGGTTTCCCTTTTTCTTCCGGGGAAATGGCGTTGCCCTTTGCGCGTAAATCCTGTTCTTTGAACCTGTTTGTCGTATCATTGGCGGAAATTCTCACGGGGAAGGCGAATGTTCCGGAAGAAGCGATACGTTCTCGTTTGCACGAACGAGAGGGCGGCGGACCACCCCAAGGGCAGTTGCACGGCGGTCGGTTCCGTCGCGCTGCGGGAGCGCCTCAAGGAACTGCTGGAAGAAAAGGAGCTGAAGGGGCGGGCCCGAATCCTCGCTACGAGTTGTCTCGATGTATGCGCGGGGGGTCCCATACTGTGCGTGATGCCGGATAATATCTGGTACGGGGGGGTCCGGATCGAGGACGCCGAGGAGATTGTTGAATCACACCTCGTCAAAGGCGAGCCGGTGGAGTGGCTTTTGCTTCCGGAAGCTCCGGAGGGGTTGTCCTTGTTTTAGATGCAATTTTATTTGAATCGGCGGGTTCGCCGAATCGGCGTGGAGCAGGTCAATCCGACGTTTCGGCGGTTAGATATTTACGAGAGTTTCGAGCATCCGATCGGATACCGTAATGATACGGGAGTTTGCCCGGAATATTTCCTGCTGAACGATCAAGTTGGCGAATTCCTCCGCAAGCGATACGTTCGAGGTCTCAAGGGCGGAGGGGACCATCCTTCCGGCGCCGTTGAGGTCGGGTATCGTAATCGTAGCCGTCCCGGACTGGTTTGACTCTTGGAATAGATTGTCCGTCAGTCCCGCGAGCAAATCTGGCGCGTTGAACAGGGCGAGGCCGATCTGCGCCTGTAGAAATGATTGGCCGTTTGTGAAATTCGCGGAGAATACGCCCTTCCTGTCAACGGAAATATCCCGAAATTGCCCCAGGACGATCCCGTCGTTGTCGATTTTGGTGATAGGGAACGAATTGCCGAATTGAACCATGCCGTCGTCACCGGTTCCGCTGTTGGTCGTGATGGAGGTTCCGAAATCGAAGGTGACGGTTTGCCCCGGGGTGGGAGTCACTCCGTTGAGGACGTCGAAGTTGAAGACGCCCGTCCCCGCCGTAGTGCTTTCGAAGTCGAGTTTTCCGTCCGCGGTGAACCGAATCAGGCCGCTCGCCACTTCTTCCAATACGGTGTTGGCCGTTGAACCGACCAGTTCGGCTCCATTGAATGCCCCGTGCCACTCCCAGAGGTTGTCCCGATTTTCCGGAAAAACACGTCCATTTTCCGCCTGTTTCCCGCGCTATCAAATATGCTTATTGAGGTGAAGTCGCTGCTGGTTACGAAGGGATCGCTGATATCGAAATTCCCGGCTCCCGCCGTGGCGGTTCCGCCGGTGAAGTTGGTCACGGGGGCGAGCGTCCCGCCCGTAATGGAAACCGTGGCCGCGACGAATGAAACCGAGGGAGTCGCCGCATTGGACGGCTGGTTGACGGTGAAGGCGCCTCCTGAGCGCGGTCCCTGGAAGATGAAAGCGTTTTTGGCACCAGGTTCATCGTAGGCGACGGTGATTCCCTGGTTCACGATACTCGACGCACGAAAAGCGCTTTCTATCGCACGGGCCAACTCGCCGCCGGTATAATTTCCCGCTGCGATTGTCACTGTGGTGGAAACGCCATCGATGGTGGCTGTCAGCGTGTCGTTTATCCCCGTCAGCACATTGAAGGCCACCCCGAAGTCGCTTTTAAGTTTGCCGCCCGGTCCGACGGGAGCCGACGCCGAGGCGAGAAAACCGAAGGTGGCGGAGGCGGTGGATCCCGCGAGGTCATGCCGGAATACGAGGGTGTCCGCGTTTCCCGCGCCGCTGTCAATGATGAACTGATCAGTGGCTTCGTCATAAGAGACAACGTACGTGTCCGCCGTTCCGTTCGTCGTCTCCAGTGCGGCTTTGATCCCGGCCGCGACCGCGTCCCCGCTGAGGACGGCACCCGAGGCGAGGCCTCCGTCCGTAATCAGGTTCGCCGTGATGGGGGGTGACCGACCCGCTTACTTCATATACGAAGGAGTCGTTCACGCCGGTGAAAATGGTGAACCCGTCTGTTTTCGGCGTCGAGGTGAACTTCGCCAGCGTTCCCAGAATGGGTTGGGTGGAATCTAAATTTCCGGCGAATTTGATCGAGGTGGAACTCTTCCCCACTGGGGGGAGGGCAAGGACCTTGATATCACCCAGGGTGGTGCCCAGCACCCCATTGGCGTCGAAGGAAAAACCCTGAACCCGCTTACCTGAGGGCGCGTGGATCAAGAATTCCTGATCGTCGCGGGAGAAATTCCCATCGCGCGTATAGAACGCATCTGTGTCGGTGAGATTCTTCAGAATGAAATAGCCTCGGCCGTCGTTGGCGAGGTCGAGATCTTTATCGGTGGTTTGCACGCTTCCCAAGGAGGTGATTCGCTGGGTGGAGATGCGCCCGGTCCCGTTTCCCACTCCGGTGCTCAAAGTCGTGTTAGCAAGGACATTTGAGAACGCCTCGGTTGTGAATGTTCGGGTTTTCTTGAATCCGTTGGTGGAGACGTTTGCGATATTGTTTCCGATGACCTCGATCGCGGTCGATGCATTCTTGATCGAAGACGTGCCTTGGGAAAGGGGAGGGAAAACACTCATTTCTGCTTCCTTCCTTGCTTGGCGGGCCCTGTCCCAAAAAGAGGGGAGGTTGCCCTATGGCCCGGGGAGCCGCTTCGTGGTCCGGCGATCCGCCTCGGAAAGCCGGTTTCACCCAAGCCCTTCAGAAGCAAAGGGCGTGCCGTCTTCGGCATTAGATGTAATACATTGAATGGATGAGTGTCATGGGATACAAGGCGACCGGAGACGGGATACAAGAAAGGCGTTTATGCGCAGGTGTGGAAAGATTTCCCCTCTAAAATCATTCCTCCGGCGGGAAGATTCGAGGGGATGTTTTCTCTGCCCTCACAGGGTGGCCTCGCGTCCCGCCGCGAACTCGACAAGCTCCAGCCGTTGCAGGGTATCGCTGGAGGGGAACCCCTCCTCATCCCATCCGCGAAGGGCGTAATACTCGTCCTTCATCCGCTCGAGCTCTTCGGGCGGACAGTGCATCCCCTTGTGGGGCCCTTCCGGGATGGGATTGTGCATGACCCGGTGGGGAAGCATATCGCGCTTTCGGTCCACCCCTTCGCGGGCCAAAAAGAGCCGCTCGAGGTTGCAAATCCTCTCGCCCAACTCTTCGAGCTCTTCCGCCGTGGTGTCCCAGCCGGTGATCCAATTCAGTATTCGGGCGAATTTTTCGTTCACCATCGCGCCGTACCCGCGCTCGCTCGTGAAACGGCACATGGTGATGGAGTCGCCGACCGCAGTGTAGTTCTGGGTGCGGATCGCGAAGCCGGGTTTGCCCTCTGTTGAGGTATTGTCGTGGTCCGAGGCGTATTGGAGGGTCGGACGGGTGTCGTGATGGCTGCCCCCCCGTGTCCCTGTGGCGTAGCCGATGGACATCCCTTTCAGGGCGCGTGCGCTGTGGGCAGGCAGTTCGAGGCCCCGCGCCGCGTAGAGCATTTCGGGCGCCTCCCCCCCGATGGCGTCAGCCAGGCGCGCTCCGCCCTCGGCGATCTGGGCCCCGAAGCCGCGCCGGTGGGCGGTGTCCTCGAGGAGGCGGAGCATGGTGTCCGCGTCTCCCCAGGGGAGTTCGTGGCCGACGTCATTTTTCGTGAGGAGTCCCCTGTCGAAGCATTCATAGGCGAGGGCCATCGTGACGCCGGCGGAAATGGTGTCCAGGCCGAGCTCGTCACAGAGCTGGTTGGCGCGAAGGAGGGCGCCCGGATCGCCGATGTTGAGCATTGTGCCCAAGGAGAAGATGGTCTCGTACTCGGGCATCTTCCAGCGAACGCCGTCGAATTTCCCCCCTTTCATCAAGTAATCCTTCCCGCAGGCGACGGGACACTTCAGGCAGGTGGTGTCCTTGTCGAGGAAATTCTCGAGCATCGTCTCGCCGCTGATGGGGTCGCAGTTTTCAAAAATCTCTTTCTGCAGGTTCATGGTGCCGAGCGCGCCCATCTTGTTGATCATGTTGACCAGGATGGGCGTGCCGTATTTGTGGAGGGCGGCGGTCCCCTCGCGCACGTCTGCGGTCGTGTTGTTGACGTACTCGCGGAGCGCCTTGGGGTCGGCAAGCGAAAATTTCGCCTTTCCTCTCACGGCGATGGCCTTGACGTTCTTGCTGCCGAGGACAGCCGCCATCCCCCCCCGGCCGCTGATCCCGTCGCGGCTCTTCCGCCAGGTGTGGGCCAGCGCCGCGAAGCGGACGCCGTTCTCGCCCGCCGGGCCGATGGCGATGACGTCCGCCTTGCCCTCGCGCTCGCTGATCGTGTCGCAGCTTTCCCGAATCCACCTGCCCCAAAGGTCTCCCGCGTCGCGGAAATGAAGGCCCTCCTCGTCGAGGAAAAGATAGACCGGCGCGTCGGCGCGGCCATGGAGGACGATGGCGTCATGCCCGGTCCGTTTGAATGTCGTCGGCCAGGATCCGCCGAAGGTGCTGTCGAAAAAAAGATCCGTCAGCGGGCTCTTGGACCCGATGCAGGCCCGGCTCGCGCTGGGAACGGCGGTGTCCGTGTAGGGCCCCACGGCGAAGCAAATCGAGTTTTCCGGGGATAAGGGGTCCACGCCGGGCTTGGCGTGATCCCAAAGGAGGCGGGCGGCGAAGCCGTTTCCTCCGAGATATTTTCGCGCAAAGGCTTCGTCAAATTCCTCGACCCGGCTGCTTCTTCCGGTCAGGTCAATGTGAAGGATCTTCCCGTGATAGCCGTGCATGCGGTTTTTTCTCCCATTCCTCGAGCCGAGATAATGGATGTCCGTGTCCGTTATGGTGCCGGATTATATCCAATTATGGGCTTTTTGGAAGGCAGGCGGAACCTGTTCTATTTTTAGTAGAGAAAGAATGAGGGGGAGGGACTTATTCCGGGATCTCGAGGCGCCGGAAGGACTCGGCGCACGGAAGGCCGCCCGCCTCTCCGGAGCGCTTCGCCCAGTCGCGCATGTGGGGGGCCAGCTGGTCGATGTTCTCGATCTGGCTCTTGTGGCAGGCCAACGCATCGAGCTTGAGGTCGAAGGTTTCCGTAATGTCCACCCACAAGTTGGGTTCCGAGGGATGGTTGAAATAGACCTCCTTGGGGTGATGGGGCGCAAGACCATCGTCCAGCAACTCCGGGTAAAAGTTTGGGTTTCCTACGGCGGGGTAAAGAGCGTCGAAGGCGGCCTGGGAGACCGCGCGGTGGTCGCTGTGAAAGCCGTAAAAGGAGTCCCATTTCCGGTGCGAGGGGTCAACCGCCACGACGAGCTCCGGCTTTAGCTTTCTCATGACCCGAACCATGTCGCGGCGAAGCGAAGGGGAGTTCGTCATCTCCCCGTCGGGGTAGCGCAGGAAATGCACGGTCTCGACCCCCACCACCGCGGCCGAGGCGCGTTGCTCCGTCTCCCGGATCGCCCGCCGCTCCTCCGTGGGCATCGAGCGGGCGCTGTCCGAATTGAATCCTTTTTCTCCGCTCGTGCATATCAGATATTCAACATTTCTCTTCTCTCGGGTCCAGAGGGCCACCGAGCCGCTCGTTCCGAAATCCACGTCGTCCGGGTGGGCGGCGATGATGAGGATCGTGTGGTGCTCCATCGGAATTTCCTCTGCGAATGAAAGAGACGCAGGGCGTGCACCCTTGCCAGCCTTGCGATTTATACCAAGATAGGCGTTGGCCGCCAAGGGTCCGGAAGGGCGGGATAACCCGCTTTTCTTTGTGAAATCAACCGAAATCTGTTAAAGAAGGGATTTATATTTTAGCTGAATCCATGGAGGAGAGGCATGAAAAAGCCGCGCGTGTTCCTTTGCAGCCGAATTCCGGAGAAAGCGGAAAAGTACATCAAGGAACGTTCCCGCCTGGAAATCCATCCGAGCGAAGAGTTGATAAGCCGGAGAAAATTGCTCAAAGCCGTCCGGGATGTCGACGCGCTCATCCCCACGGTATCGGATCCCATCGACGACAAGGTGATGGACGCCGCCCCGCGTCTCCGCGTAATCGCCAACTACGGGGTGGGTTATAACAATGTGGATCTGCACGCCGCCTCGGCGCGCGGGATTCCGGTGACGAACACCCCCGAAGTGCTCAACGAGACAACGGCCGACCTCACTTTTACGCTCATACTGACGGCAAGCCGGAGGGTGGGCGAGGGGGAGCGGTTTCTCCGCGCGGGAAAATGGAAGGGCTGGAAGCCCACCCAGCTCCTTGGGCTGGACGTGTACGGAAAGACCCTCGGCGTCCTCGGCATGGGCCGGATCGGAAAAGCCGTGGCGCGCCGGGCGCGCGGGTTCGGCATGAAGGTAATCTATTATGACGAGTTTCGCCCGCCGGCCAAAGTGGAGCGCGAACTGGGCGTGCGGTATGCACCGTTCAAATCCCTCTTGCGGAATGCGGACATCGTAACGGTCCATACGCCGCTTCTCCCCAAGACGCGCCACCTCATGGGCGCGGCCGAGTTCCGCCAGATGAAGCGGACGGCGGTTCTGGTGAACGCGGCCCGGGGCCCCATCGTGAACGAAAAGGCGCTCGCCCGTGCGCTCGCCACCGGACAAATCGCCGCCGCGGGAATCGATGTGTACGAGCGCGAGCCCGACGTTGAGCCCTCCCTCATGAAACTCGAAAACGCCGTTCTCCTCCCCCACCTGGGGAGCGCTTCCCTGGAGACGCGGGTCGCCATGGGGATGGTCGCGGCGCGGAACTGTTTCGCCGCGCTTGCCGGGCGGAAGCCCCCAAATCTCGTCAACGCGGAAGTCTGGCCCCACCGGCGAAAATAAATTTCGGCTTTTGAACCGACCCCGAAGCGGCGTGCCATGCGATGCGAAGAAAGCCCCCCGGCAGGGCAAGGCGGGCCATCGGAGAAACTCCGCCCTATTGTTAGAATTTGGATTTCAGGGCTGGAAACGGAGGCTAGGCTTTGTTATAATGAAAATAATAGAGACTGGACTGCGCTCCGGCCGGAAGGTAACGTACTGAAAATGAATGAAAAATGAGTGGAGGAGGGGGAATGGGACAATCGGAAGAAAAACGTGAGTTCGCGCGATTTGAAAATCCGGCGAAGAAATTCCAGGATTCGCGCGTCCAACTGACCATTCCGGGACTCACCGAGGATACCGTCAGCCCGACCAATTTCAGCGCGGGCGGCTTCAAGCTCGACGCTTCGAAAAAGCCCGAGCCCGGCGCCTCCGTTGCGTGCACCATCCAGGTGGCCGGCGAGAAGATCGAAAACTGCAATGCCCACGTGGCCTGGGTGACCGAAAACGAATCCAAGCCCGGAACCTGGATCGTCGGCCTTTCGGTGGATATCACCGGGGACGATCAGGACAAGCTCTCCTCCATGCTGACGGAAGCCCTCAGCGAATAGGGGTAGGAAAAACCGCGCAGCGCGTTTTTTGGGAATTTCCCCTCCCTTGACTTTCGTAAGACACCCCTTTCTCATAGTACCTATATCCAGACAAATTCCAGCAAACAGAGAGAGGGGAGCGTGATGGAGGGGAGAGGGCTTTCGCGCGCGAGGAGGCGGCTGGGCCGGGTGTTCGGGGACGAGGTTTCGAATTTCTCCGGCCGGGCGTTCCGGGGGTTCATCTTTACCCTGATAGTCTTGAATGTTCTGGCCGTTGTGTTCAAGACGGTGGAGTCCGTCCGCAGCGGATTTTCTCCTTTCTTCCGGTGGCTTGAGGTGTTTTCGGTCGCCGTGTTCACGGCGGAATACCTGCTCCGCCTCTGGGCCTGCGCCGAGGCCCCGCGTTTTCCCGTCCCCTCGGAGGCAGGGTCCGCTTCGCCCTGACCCCGATGGCGCTGGTGGACCTCATCGCGATCTTGCCGTTTTATTTGCCATTTCTACTTGCTCTCGATCTTCGGTTTGTTCGCGTATTACGACTTTTCCGCTTGTTCCGCGTTTTTGAAATGGGAAGATATTCCGAGTCGATGCGTTTGCTCGGGAGAGTATTGAGTGCGAAGAAGGAGGAACTGTACGTCGCTATTTTTTGCGCTTCTATCCTTTTGGTCCTCGCCTCGGGGATGACGTACTCCCTGGAGCGGGAGGCCCAGCCAAAACTATTTTCCAGCATCCCGGCGGCGATGAGGTGGGGGATGGCGACGCTGACGACGGTGGGGTACGGCGACGTCTATCCCGTGACCGGCATAGGAAAAATCTTGGGAGGGTTCATCTCGCTCTTAGGAATCGGAATGTTCGCTCTTCCCGCTGGAATCCTGGGTTCAGGATTTGTCGAGGAGATGCAAAAAAACCGCGGAGGGCGGGACTCATGCCCTCACTGCGGGAAGGCCATTAACCCATCCCCGTCATAACCTGATTTCGCTCCAAGCGGATTCGCGCCTTGCAGTCATCCTGGCGGAGCGAAGGATCTTCGCGCGGATTTTCAACCACGCCGGATTGCCCCCTGCCGCACCTTCTCCACCCGCACAGCGCAGACCTTGTATTCGGGAATCTTCCCGTAGGGGTCCAGCGCGTCGATAGTGAGGAGGTTGGAAACAACAAAAAGACAGCGAGTCCCTAAGTGCCCCGGGTATCTATCCAGCCCCTTGTGAATATTTGAACGCCCGTTCCAGGTTCTGTTTGGAGAAAAATGGTTCTCGGCACTACTAAATCGACTTGGATGTCCTGTTCCCCTTGCTTCAAGGTGATGGGATTCGAGTCATCCAGAGTTCTGAAAATAGTGGCTTTGGGAATTGACCCTGGAGGATCGGGTATGACCTTGGCAGTTAATAAAGCACTCTTTGCAGTTTCCGGAACAGAAAGCTTTACTTTTTCGATTTTATTTGAATATCGCAGTGGTTCTGTTTTGGCTCGAATTGAAACGATTTGACCCTTTCCTTCACCAAAATTATGAAGCTCGATGGTGTGTTGTTGGCCGGATATTTCAAAGTCAAAAGCAGCTGTTTTTGCCAAAACTATCTCACCGGTTTTATATTGCCTAACGGAGGTCAGAGGAATCTTTTTTACTTCAACCCATGCTGTCCCTGAGAAGGTCACATCAGTAATATCGATTGGCCCTTCTTTGGTTTCTAATTGGAAGCAGTCATCTAGGCTAAATTGAAGGCGGATTGTTACTGGCTTCCTGCTCCCGTCCAAGCATATGTTTTCGAACAGTCTATCAGGAGGGATGCAGTTCTGAGTATTTATCAAGGAAGCTGGGCTGCCGTCTATTTTTCTTTTAAAAATCGGCGTATCATTCCGTAAAGGAGGAGTGAAGTTTGAAAATACTTCTTTTGAAAAATCGACCCTTGAAAATTCATAATGCCTTTCATGGAAGGGAATTTCTGTCATATCGAACCAAAGAGATATTTCCTCAGGGTTTACCTCCTCAATTGTCCTTAACTCGATGCCGTTATTGACTGCATAATTGGTTGCACCAGATGTAAATCCAGATGATGAAACAGCGACTATTTTATCCGCTCCAATTTCTCGACGTTTTCCAACAAGCTGTTCTATCCATGTAACATCTTGCGGGGTATTATGGTCTCGGCATTCTAAGACTATTAGAATTTCAGTTGATCCGACTTGGCTTCTGAGAGAAACATCAACTTCTCTCAAGGAACCTGATGTTTTCCCTGCAATACGATCTGGCGAATTAACCTCAATCTGGACTCCCTTTGGGCTAAGACTTCTTTCGAGTAGGGCAATAAGTCTTTCAATATCTTTGCCATCATTGGACATGATTTTATTCCATTGTTTTTTCGGGATTTAAGAATACTTACCCCTACACCTTCTCCACCCGTACGGCGCAGACCTCGTACTCGGGAATCTTCCCGTAGGGGTCCAGCGCGTCGATAGTGAGGAGGTTGGCGGCGGCCTCGACGTAGTGGAAGGGAATGAAGACCTGGCCGGGCTGCTGCTTGGGGGAGCGGCGGGCCTGGAGGGATACCTCCCCCCGGCGGGAGCGCACGGTCACGGTCTCGCCGTCCCGGATGCGGAGCCGCTTCATGTCCGCCTCGTTCATGTCGGCGTAGGGCGTGGGGGAGGAGGCCTCGAGGGCCCGCGCCCTGCGCGTCATGGCCCCGGTGTGCCAGTGGTAGAGATTCCGCCCGGTGTTGAGGACGAAGGGGAATTTCCGGTCGGGCAGCTCCTTCGCCGGGGCGAAGGAGACCGGGACAAGCCTGCCTTTTCCGGATTCAGTGGGGAAGCTCTCGGTGAAGAGGGTCTCGGTCCCGGGGTGATCCGGGGCCGGGCAGGGCCAGACGACGCCGTGCCCTGTCAGGCGGCCATACCGTATGCCCGCGTAGGAGGGGGTGAGGGCGGCCATCTCGTCAAAAATCTCCTCGGCGGATTCATAGGGCATGGGGTAGCCCATCCGGGTCCCCATCTCGGCCACGATCCGCCAGTCCGTGCGAACCCCTTCGGGGGGATCGATCGCCTTCCGGCCGATCTGCACCCTCCGGTCGGTGTTGGTGTAGGTGCCCTCCTTCTCGGGGAAGGCCGTCGCGGGGAGAACGACGTCCGCGAAGGCGGCGGTCTCGGTGAGGAAGATGTCCTGCACAACGAGGAATTCGAGCGCGGCGAGGCACTCCCTTGAGTGATTCAGGTTGGGATCGCTCATGGCGGGGTTCTCCCCCATGATGTACATGCTCCTAATCCCGCCCGCTTTGGCCGCGTTCATGATTTCCACAACCGTCAGGCCCGCCTCCGGATCGAGGGGCCTTCCCCAGGCGTCCTCGAATTTTTCGTGCACCTTGGGGTCGGTCACGGACTGATAGCCGGGATAGACCATGGGGATGACCCCGGTGTCCGAGGCGCCCTGGACGTTGTTCTGCCCCCGGAGGGGGTGGAGGCCGGTGCCGGGCCGCCCGATCTGGCCGCAGACGAGACAAAGCGCGATGAGGGCGCGGCAGTTGTCCGTGCCCGTGGTGTGCTGGGAGAGGCCCATCCCCCAGAAGACGATGGCGCTTTCCGCCGTGGCGTAGCGCCTCGCGATCTCCCGGATGGTCTTGGCCGGAACCCCCGTGATCTTGGCGGCGGTGGCGGGAGTGTAAGGTTTTACGGCGTCGGCGAGGGCCTCGAAGCCCTCGGTCCGCTGCGCGACGAAATTTTTGTCGATCAAGCCCTCCGCGATGACGACGTGGAGGAACCCGTTGAAGAGGGCGACGTCGGTCCCGGGCCGGAAGGAGGCGAAGATGTCGGCGTGATCGCAAAGGTCGATCCGGCGCGGGTCGATCACGATGAGGGCCGCCCCGGCCTTGGCGGCCTCCTTGATGACGGTGGCGGCGACGGGATGGTTTTCGGTCGGGTTCGACCCCGCCACCACGATGACATCGGCCTTCATGGCGTCGTTGAATACGTTGCTCACCGCGCCGCTCCCGATGGTCTCCATCAGGGCGGCGACCGAGCTGGCGTGGCAGAGCCGGGTGCAGTGGTCCACGTTGTTCGTGCCGAAAACCGCGCGAACGATCTTTTGGAAGAGATATCCCTCCTCGTTCGAGCACTTGGCCGAGCCGAACCCGGCGAGGGCGGAGGGGCCGCGGGCGTCCCGGATCGCCGTTAAGCGGGAGGCGGAAAGGGACATGGCCTCCTCCCAACTGGCCTCGCGGAAGAGGCTGCGGGCGTTCGCGAAGCCCTCCTCCGGCCCGGGGGGATCCTTGGGAGCGCCCTCCTTGCGGATGAGAGGGACGGTGAGGCGGTCGGGATGATGGGGGTAGTCGTAGCCGTAGCGGCCCTTGACGCAGAGGCGGCCATGGCTGCCGGGGTGGTCGGCGATTCCCTCCACCCCGGCGAGGACGTTTTCCCGGATCCGGTAGGTGATCCCGCAGCCCACCCCGCAGAAGGGGCAGACCGAGTCCACCGTATTCGTCTCATCGCCTGTTCCGGGCCCCGGTGAAGGCGGCGTGAGGGTCAGGACCTTGTTGGTGAGCGCCCGGGTGGGGCAGGCCGCGACGCACTCCCCGCAGGCAACGCAACTTGACTCCCCCATGGGGAGGTCGGCGTCGAAGACGATCCGGGTGGCGGGGCCCCTGCCGCCCCGGCCGATGACCTCGTTGCTCTGCACGTCGGAGCAGGCGCGGACGCAGCGGTCGCAGAGGATGCAGGCGGCGTGGTCCACCGCGATGACCGGGGAGGTGAGATCGGCGGGCGGGGCCAGCGGGCGGGCGGAAAGGCGCGGCCCGCCGTTCGTCAGGACGCCGAGCTCCCGTGCCAGGGCTTCCAGATCGCAGGGGCCCTTCTCTCCCTCTTCTGCGGAGTAGGGCGGCTGGTCCGCCATGAGCATCTCGACCAAAGTCCGGATTGAGCGGGTGACCCGCTCGCTTTTCGTGTGGATGACCATTCCCCCCTCGACCCGCCGGTGGCAGGCGGGAGCCAGGGCGCGGCCGCCCTCGAGCTCCACCGCGCACACACGGCACACCCCGACCGGCTCGAGGCCGGGCTGGTGGCACAGACGGGGGATTGCGATGCCGCAGGAGTCGGCGGCCTCCCAGATGGTGGCCCCGGCCGGGGCGGAAACCGTCCGTCCGTCGATGCGGATCGATACGTTGGCCCCGCTTTCCGTCATGGTGGGCACGTCATGCGCCTCCAGGTGCGGCAGCCTTCAGCTTTTCCTCGATTTCGCTGCGGAAGTGCCGGAGCAAGGTGAGAAAGGGGTAGGGCGCCGCCTGGCCCAGCCTGCAGATGGAAGTGTCCATCATCGCGGCGGAAACGTCTTCCATCACCTTCAGTTCATCGGCGCGGGCGGTCCCGTTCAATGTTCGGGCGAGAAAATCGGTGAGCTTTTCGGTTCCGAGACGGCAGGGAACACACTTCCCGCACGATTCATCCCGGAAGAATCGCAGGGAGTTGTGGGCGAGGGCCACCATGTCGGTTCCCTCGGGAATGGCCACCAGGGCCCCGCTTCCCAGCATGCTCCCCGCCTCGGCGAGGGAAGAGAAATCGTAGGGGATGTCCGCCATTCCTGCGGGGAGAAAGCCGCTGCTCGCCCCGCCCGGGCAAAAAGCCTTGAGGCGGAGACCGTCCCGGAGCCCCCCGGCCATCTCCCCGAGAATCTGGCGAACCGGGGTGCCGAACTCGGTTTAATAAGCTCCTGGACGCTTAACCGGGCCGCTAACTCCAAGGATCTTGAACCCTTGACTTCCATTTCTTCCGAATGACTTGAACCACGACGGGCTATTCCGGAGGATTGAGGGCATGAGGGCGAAGGTCTCGACATTGGTGATGAGGGTGGGCTTTCCGAAAAGCCCGTGGGTTCCGGGAAAGGGGGGCTTGTCCCGGGGTTGGGCCCGCTTGCCTTCAAGGACCTCCAGCAGCGCGGTTTCCTCCCCGCAAATGTATCCGCCGGGGCTGACGAAAATTTCTATGTGGGGATTCCTTTTTCCCCCAATGAGACCCGCTTCCCGGGCGGCCTTGAGGGCGCGGCCGAGCGATTTGCGCTGGCGGCCATACTCATGGCGGATGTAGATAATTCCCCGCTCGGCCCCCACCGCCCATGCCGCGATAAGCATTCCCTCCAGGACCAGCTCGGGATATGTATCCATGAGGGCGCGGTCCTTGAAGGTGCCGGGCTCGCTCTCATCCGCGTTGCAGATGACGGTTTTATTCTCGCCTGAGGCATTCCGGACGATCTCCCACTTGGCGCCCGCCGGAAAACCGGCGCCCCCCATGCCGCGCAGCCCGCTTTCCTTGAGCGCGGCGATCACCTCCGCCGGACTCCCACTTCGGCGGAGAGATTTGTAGGTGAGAAAAGCCCCTCCCTTCCGGTACGGGAAGATGGATGAGGCCCCTCGGACGCGGCCGGGCCGGGCCGGGCGTTTCACCCGGCCGCCTTTGCGGGATTCAAGCAACTCCCACAGCGCGGTTTCCGTGACGCCCGTGTGGATGCGGCCGTCCAACTCGACGGCGGGCCCTGCGTCGCAGTGGCCGAGGCAGGGACAGGCGGCCGGCCGGCAACTGGAAAGGCGGGCCTTTCGGGCCAGCCGGGGCGCTTCTTCGATGAGGCGCTCCGATCCCGCCAGCGTGCAGCTGAGGTCCCGGCAGATTCGAAGCTCCGGGTCCGCCGGGGAGGCGAGATGGAAGCGGGGGAAGAAGCTCGCCAGGCCGTAAAGCTCATAGGCGGGGAGGTTCAACTCCACGGCGAGCTGTCCGATGGATCTTGCCGAAAGACAGCCCTCTTTTTTTTGGAGTGAGGCGAGGGCGGTAATGGGGGATCCCAATCGGGCCTGGCCAGCGGCTCGGCGGGCCATGAGCGGGTGCCCTCCTCCTGGGGGAATGGTTTGGGCAGGAGCGGCATCTTATCGGAATCGGTTAACGGGTGGAAGTCGCCTCTATTCCGAGCGTTTCGTCTACGCCTCCATCCAGCGGGCTGCACTCCTCGGCGTAGTTGCACGCCATCACTCAAACTTCTTCCTTCGCTGATATTGAGACAGCGAGGAGGCAAGGTTTTCGTGCCCGGTGAAATTGGCCGTTTTTAGCGAGCCTAACCTGATCCAAGGGGATCTTCTGTTTGGGAGGCAAGGAAATTTTGGGGCCCGAATTAGGGGCTCCATAAGAGTTTTCTGTGGGAAAGTACTTGCGGATATGCGTGACAACTCATTGCGGCTAAACGTTTTACAGGAATGGAAGAAGTTAAATTGTTATAATTAATTAATATATATGTACAATTTATATACATTAGTTTATATAAATACCGGGCTGAGGGAGCATCCATTCCAGCCGGTCCTGGACGTGGGCCCTCCCCGATTGGGAATAGCACACCAAGAGCCTCCGACCCGGGAGAATTTCGCGTATGGGCGAGATTGAGGTACTTGAAAGCGATGAAAAGTTTCAAGGCAACATATGTGTTGTCGAGGATGATACTGATGTCCGGGGATTGGTGGGGGACCTTTTCACTCAAATTGGATTCCGGACTCATTTGTTGCGGGACGGTTACGAGTTTCTGGAGTTCTTGAAGTCCGGAGAGACATACAAGCCTGACTGCATCATTTGCGATTGGTATTTGGTGCCGGTCGATCCGGAGAAACCACGAATCGACGCGCCCGCCGTTCTCCGGATGGTGGAGCACTATCTTCCCCAAACACCCGTCATAGTCGTCACGGGCTATTTCTGCATGCCCGAAGACATTCACCAAGTAATGCTGCACGGCGCGCGCGCGTATCTGACCAAGCCGTTTGACCTTCAGGTCTTGAGGGGGAAAGTCGAGATTCTGGTCCGCATGCGGAACAACATTGAACGGTTCAATATTTGGTCAAGCACGGCACGCCTGACCATAGAAGGAGCAAACGGAAAGGCCGGGGCGGGGGAATTGAAACAGCCTCTCGCAGATGCCCCCTCATCTGCACCCCCTCAAGAAGAGGCTCCATCTGAAGCCTCAACCCTCTCTCCCGTCCCGGCTAAACCGCTGCAAGAAAAAGGGCCTTCTCCTGAGCCTCTGCCAAAAGGCGAATCTCTCAACCCGGCCCTCGCCTGGGAGCTGACCCCCACGGCCATTCCCGCCAGCGAAAAAAAGATAGACGAGGATGTGATACGGGAATTCGCTGTTTCCTTTGAGGACCTCGTTGCCGATTTCGAGAACACCATTTTGGAATTGGAGCACTTATACCAGGACGGCAAGCTGAGCGATTTTTCCTCCGCGTTTGATCTGGCGCAATCGGGTTATCGTGTCCTCCATACCCTGAAGGGAAACGCCGGTTTCCTCGCGGCTATACATTCCCAGGGACTCATCCACAAGATGGAAGATGTCCTTGGCCTCGTCCGCGCATCTCCTGAGCACCTGGACCCAGAAAGCGCGTCGAAGCTGGTCGACTATTTCCTTATCGGGGAAGATGTTCTCGCGGGCATTTGCCGTTACATGCAGAAGCATTTGTTCGAAAAAGGGTACGAAACGACCCCCGCCTACGGTCTGCATCAAGGCCTCTGCCGCGAAATTGAAGAACTGGGGAAAGAGATTCAAATGTCCGGATCTGCCGTTGAATCCGTGGCGGAAAATTTTGACGGAATGTTCTGATTGAAAAGGGTGCACCTCTTTCCCGGGGCGCCCGTAACGGATGAGAGGAAAAATGCCCCGGATCGTTCGCGTTCAAGCCGCCGATGATACGCATTTGAGCTTTCTGCGGATGATGTTCTCCACAATTGCAACCGAGCGGAAAGGGACCGACCTCAATGTTTATGAACTGGTGGCGACGGCGGAGGACGGAGTCGAATTCATCGAGGGATACAAGGCCGCCGTCACCAAAGAGGAGCTTCCTGATCTGATTACGCTCGATATCGAAATGCCCAATGCGGACGGCCTTTGGGCTCTGCACGAGTTGGCCGCACGCCACCGGCCGCACCCGCCGGTGGTGATGATCAGCTCGCTGAACGAGAAGGAGGTGAAGGTCAAGTATGCGGAGTCGCTCTCCCAGTTCGATCAGGCGCGGGGCGCGATGCCGGATGAAAAAAAGCGGGAGCTAATCGCACGGGTTGCGGAGCGGATCCGGGCCGGTCAGGTTGAACCGGGGAAAGCGAACACCCTGATGGACGCCGGCCTCCGCTTGGGCTTTGACCCCATTGGCCTCGCGCGCTTCCTAGGCGCGCGGGGATACATCATCAAACCCTATAAAACGCCGGATCAGATCATCTCTGTCCTGGACCCGGCGATCGAGGCGGGGAACGGGAGCTTTTTCACGAGCGGGGCCTGAGGTTGCCGTTTTCCCGCGCCCGCTTGTCGTGGTAATCTTTGCAAATTAAGGTGTTTTCCGCCCGAAAAGGGATCGCTTCTGGATGAGCCGCCAGCCACTCCAAGGCGGGCAGCGCCCGGAGAAATTTCCCACTCACTCGTTCTCTTCGCCCTCTTAGCGGTTTAGTTCGCCGTCACAATAGCGACTTGGTGGGTGGCCACCTACACTTTCAACATTTTATCGATTCAGAAGAATCCGGGGTTATCGCAAAAGTTCGAAGCTCTCCCTCCGCTCCGCCGGAAGGCGGTTCTGCGCCATACGGCGGGGGAATTGAATCGCCACCTTTTCCGCGGATGGAACCGTGCCCAGCTACTCCTCGGGGTTCTGGGATTGCTCATCGTTTTTCTCGGTAGCGGAATGGCGCATTCCGCAAGGGCCGGACTCTTTTGTTTTTTCTGACCTGCGCCGGGCTCGTCATCGTTGTCACGCATGCTTTTTGGTTCTCGCCCGAGATCGAGCGGTTGGGCCGGGCGCTCGATTTTGCCGATAGGGCCGAAGTGACTAAGGCTGTTAAACTTTTCGGCCTCTATCACGGTGCCTACGTGACTTCAGATCTTATCAAGGCCGCCCTCCTTCTATGGGCCGCCTCACTTGCCTACCGGACGGAGACACGCCGCTCCTGAACCTGTTGAGGTTGGTCTCTGCGGGTTGCCAGCCGGCTTTCGGCGGGGCTGATTTTCCAGTCTACGCCTGTAGTTTCAATGTGTTAACTAGGACCAGCCAAATTCCCCCTGTCCTTTCATTATGGCCCAAGGTAGAATAATTCCTGCTTTTCAAGTGTTTACCTGTAGAAATGTCTGCCCATCATGCTTGTTGCTTATTGCAAGAGGAATAAACATGTTCGGTAGGACACCCGCCCCCTATTTGGCGGGGACGAGGCAGTTCGCCATCGCCTTGATAATGGGCGTTTCGCTGCTTGCCTCCTTCCCGGCGGCTGAGGCCGTCTGCAAACCGGGCATTGTACGCCGTGATGGGCGCGTTCTTCCCGCGCGCTTCGCCATCCGCTCCGGCCTAGGCCGGCCCAGGTTGCTCGCTGACCTCGGCCCACGCCAGGTGAGCCTCCGCTACATCGCCCATTCAAGTTTTTTGATCACCGCCGCAGACGGGAAGCGCGTCCTCACCGACCCTTACGCCGACTTCGTGGTGCGGCCGCTCCCCGATGTCCTCACAGTGAGCAATTATCATATGACGCACGCCGCCTTCGGGCCTTATCTGGACAAAGTGCCCATCTTTCTCGGGACCAAGTCCGATGGGAGCCCCAATTTGGTTAACCAGCGGTTCGGCGGGATTCAAGTACTCTCCTTCCCGCAGGAAGTCGGGAACGCGGAATCCCCCACCGTCATCAACACCATCTTTGTCTTCAAGGTGGCGAACCTTTGCATCGCCCATCTGGGGAACTCGCGGTTCGGTCCCTCGCCGGAGCAGATTCGCGCCCTGGGGAAAATCCACGTCATGCTTCTTCCCATCGACGGTTCGTTCACCGTGCCCCATGAGGTGGCGGCGAAAATGGTCAAGCGCATCGGGCCGAACATTGTAGTCCCGATGCACTTTTTCGGCCCCGAGCTTCCGGGGCAATTTGGCGCCGCTCTGCGCGAAGAGGGAGTCGAGCGGGCGATCCGCCCCCCCTCGTCCCGGGTGACGCTTTCCCTGAAAACATTGCCGCCTCCCACAACTTATATGGTGATTCCCAGTGAAGAGTTTTGATGAATGCCGGCTGTCCCGAAGAGCCTTCCTGGGCTTTTCAGCCTCCCTCGCGGCCGGTACCCTCGGCGGAATCGCCTTTGCCCAGAGCAGAGAGAAGGAATCGGAAAAACTTCCCCCCGAGTTCACTCCAGGCCACATCCGCTACACAGGAGGGAGGTGGGAGGAGTACGCCACCGCCATGGCCTCCTTCCTCGATGAGATCCGCCTCCGGACCAGCATACGCGCCGCCCGGGCGGCGCGGCCTGTCGATTTGTCGGACCCCGGGCTTTTCGAGCACCCCTTTTTGTATCTTTCCGGACGCTTTGAGTTCGAGATGCCGACCGAGGCGGAGATCGTTCGCCTGCGGCGGCATCTCTCCTTCGGGGGATTCCTCCTCGTGGACGATGGGCTCGGGATTCGCGATGAAGGTTTTGGCCGGTCGGCCCGCGAACTTATCGCAAAACTTTTTCCCCGCCAATCACTCGAACCCCTCGCGAGCGACCATTCGGCGTACCGAAGCTACTATCTCATCCGCTCCATCGGAGGGCGGCAGGCCGTGAGCCAGGTTCTCGAAGGAGTCCAGCTGGACGACTTCACCCCTGTCATCTATTGCCAGAACGATCTAGGGGGTGCCTGGGCACGGGCCGAGGACGGCTCCTTCCTCGAGGAGTGCACGCCCGGGGGTGAACCCCAACGGACGGCTTCCTTCCACCTGGGCGTGAATATCGCGCTCTTCGCCTTGACCGGAAACTACAAGCGCGACCTGATTCATCACCCCTTCATCCAGCGCCGGATGAACCAGGGCTAGCCGATGGACTTGAGTACCCTTCACTGGCCCGGCGGCGCTCCCTGGTGGCTGCTGGCGGCCTTGGCCCTCGCGCTGGCCGAGAGTCTCCGCCGGCGCGTGCCCGTTATCCGGGAGCGTCTTCCTGCCGGACGCACTGCGGTTCTTATCGCCCTGCGGGGTCTGCTCTACGTACTGGTCGTGTTCTTCCTCTCCGGCCCCACCCTAACCCAGCGGCGCGAGCGCGCTCTTCCCCCCAAGCTTCTCATCCTCGTCGATTCTTCCAAGAGCATGGGGGTGAAAGATGAGGCGGGCGGAGGCGCCCGCCTCAGTTCCGCGATTGATTTCCTCGTGGGCCGGGAGAACGTAGGGGGGGAAGAGGGGACGGATCGGCCTCCCAGCGAAAGCCTCCTGGATCGCCTTGCCAAAGCCTATGACATCCGCCTGCGGCGATTCGATTCTACAAGCCATCCCCTGGCGCGGGAGAATCTCCCCCGCCTTCAAGCGGCGGGGAGGGGGAGCGATCCGGTAGGGGCAGTCCGCGCCAGCCTGTCGGGAAGGCCGTTCCCGGAGGGCGGGGCTGACCGGCCTCTTCCGCTGGCCGAGCGCCCCCTGGGAATTCTTCTCCTCACCGACGGTGGGGACACCTCAGGCGGTCCATGGCCTCCCGAGGACGCGGCCGAACTCCCTCCCGTCATCGGGGTGGGTTTCGGATCCCCTCGTGATTTTCGGGACATTTCTCTCCAAGAAGTGCGCGCGCCCAAGATCGCTTTTCAGGACAAGGAGGTGCGCCTTGAGGTCACCCTCTCGGTTCGGGGCTTTATCGGAAAGAAGCTCCCCGTCGCCCTCACGCGGGAGGGGAGGGTAATCCGGACCCTCACGATTGACATCCGCGACGATCCCACCCGGAAAACCGTCGCCTTCCGCTTTACCCCCTCCGAGGTCGGCAGCATGCTCCTTGCCGTGGAGACGCCCCTGCAGCGGGGCGAGCTTGTAGATTCGAACAACCGTGTCGAGATTCCCCTCGATGTGCGTCGGGACAAAATTCGCATTCTCACCATTACAGGGGCGCCCGCCTGGAACTACCGATTTCTGCGGGTGGCCCTCAAGCAGGACCCAGCCGTTGACCTGGTCTCATTCGTTTTTCTCCGCTCACCCGAGGACGACGCCGGGGTGCCGACCCGTGAGCTGAGCCTGATTCCCTTCCCCCTCGACAAGATATTCACGGAAGAGCTGAAGAATTTTGAGATCCTTGTATTCGATAATTTTTCGGCGCTCGAATATTTCAGCAATTACTACCTCGAGCGCGTGACCGACTACGTAAAGGGAGGGGGCGCATTTCTGGTATTCGGCGGTCGGCAGGCGTTCGCCTCGGGCGGATATGTTCGGGGGCCGCTGGAGGAGATGTTGCCTGTCCGTCTGAATCCTTCAGAGGACTACCGTGTGCGGCTGGACATCCCGCAGCGCCTCACCCGGGTCGGGCTCCAACACCCCATCACCCGACTGTCAGCTGACCCAGAGGCGAACGCGGCCCTTTGGAAGAGCCTGCCCTCTCTTCGTCGGGCGAACGTTACTTTTCCGTTAAGCGAAGGGCAGGTGCTCGTCGCTGGCGAGGGGGAGGGCGGCAGCATACCTCTCATCGCAGCTCGCCGGTTCGGGGAAGGGCGGGTGCTTACCATTCTCAGCGACGAAATGTGGCGTTGGAACTTCAGTATGGTTGCAGCCGAAAAGACCAACAGTTTATACCTCCGCCTGGTGGCCCAGATGCTCCGTTGGCTGGCCAACGATCCGGCGAGTTCCCAAGTGCGGATTCTTCCCGAGGCCGAACCAGGGGAGGAAGGTTTTTCTGTAATTCGGATCGATGTGCGCGACGAATCCTATGGGCCCGCTCCCGGCGCCCAGGTGCTTGTAACGCTCCGTGACCCTTATGGGAACATGCGACGGGTAAGGGCCGCCTACCAGCCGGAGACCGGCGAGTTCGAGGCGCGCTTTCGGCCCTCGGGCGCTGGCAGTTACCGCGTCGAGGTGTCGGCGCGGTTGGGCGATCGGCCCATCGGGCGTTCCGTGCGGACTGTGAGCGTGGGAGGCGCGGGCGGAGCCGAGATGGCCGATACCGCCCCGCATTGGGAACGCCTCAGCGCCCTCTCGAAGGCAACGGGAGGACGATTTCTTGCCTCCGGGGCGCTATCGGAAAAGGGGCGCAAAGCGCTTTCCGATGAAGTGATCAACGCCCTCAAGGGGAAGGTGCCTCCCAAACTCCTAGAGGTGAGAGATGTGCGGCTTTGGAGCATTCCCTGGATTGGGGCACTCCTCATTCTTCTTCCGGCCTTGGAATGGACAATGCGCCGCCTGTGGGGCTTGGCTTGAGGGTGATTCCCGGGGCGTGGGATCGACCATTGGCGCCAAGGGTCGTTTCAATCCCGATATGATGAAGCGCGGATGTTTTATTCTTTCCGTTGCGGTGGCGTTCGCCCTGATACTGCCTTCCCAGGGGGAAACCAGGTGTGCGGAGGGTTCCGTTCAAAGAGACGGCACAATAGGACCCCTTCCCGCTGCCTTCACCCGGTACGCTGTGGCCGTGTCGAAAGGGAAGGAACGCCGGGTTGCCATAGATTGGTTCGGGCATTCCTTTTTCCGGATTACCTCTCCCAAAGGGACGCGGATCCTGACGGATCCTTTCAGCGATGCGCTGGGGCTGCCCATTCCGAGAGTGCAACCGGACATCATCACAGTGAGCCGCGAGCACGAACATCACAACTCGGCGTATATCGCTGGAGGAAATCCCATTGTCCTGCGAGGATTGACGGAGGGCGGGGCCGAATGGGCCGAGGTGCGCCGGACAGTCGGGGACGTTTTGATATACAATGTACCGGTTTCGCAGCGGACCTACGATTTGGGGACGAAAGGCTCCGCGTTTGTTTTCGAGATGGGCGGATTGTGCATAGCCCATTTGGGAGATGTCGCTGAGGCTCTTACTCCCTCCCAACTGCGCCGCCTGGGCAAAATTCACTTGGCGATGATTCCGATCGGGGGCACTTTTACCGTTGGTCCCGAGGAAGCGGCTGGTTTGGTGGACTCTATCAAACCCCACATCGTCCTTCCGATGCATTATTGGGATGATGGGGGACGTCTGAAAAGGTTCGAGCAAACGCTCCAAAGCCCGGTCCGCAGGGTGGGGCGGGGGCCTTTCATCCTGAGCCGCCGCAACCTTCCGCCCCCGACCCAGATAGTGATCATGGAGCACGAATAGACCGGCGGGATGATCTCCCCTTGAAAGGGGCGCCCTCATTGGGAAGGGAAGCTCTCATGGCTGAAACTGCTTATCGAAAAGTTTTGGCATTTTTGGACGACGTACGGAGGGTCCGAAAGAGGGTGCGTCGGCTTGAGGCCGCCCTTTGGGTCTTGCTCATCGTATTTGTGGCCACCCTCCTTGCTCCCGCGGTTGTAGCGGTCCAGCCTTCATTCGGTTACGCAGCGGTGGTCTACCTTGTGGTTTGCATCTTGCTTCTCCTCGCTGCCGCCGGTGTGGCCGTTTGGCTCACATGGCGCACGCCCTCACGCGAGCGCGTTGCCCTCGAGATCGAGGCCGGTCTTTCAGAGTTGGGGAGCAATCTGATCAGTTCCCTCCAACTCTTCCCCCGCAAGGGACGGTTTGGGCCTGACGATCCGACCTCCCCCGCATTGATCGACGCTCTCGTCTCAGGGACTGCCGAGCAGGTGAAATCTCTCGAGCCCCGCGCGTTTGCCCCCGACTCCGGGCCACGCCGGATGGGGTGGATCGCGGGCGCTCTGGGTGCTGCGGTCCTGCTGCTGGCTTTGTTTTCTCCGAATCTCTACCCGCGTACCGCGTACCTGCTCACCCACGCTGTCGAACTCATGCCATCACGAATTACGCACCTTTCCTTATCGGCTTCGGCCGCGCACGTGCTTCGGGGAATGCCCGTTGATTTTATCGTCCAGGCCGAGGGGATGCGGCCCGAGCAGGTGGAGTTGGAAATTCACTCTCTGGGAACGGAAGGCTCGCCGGCCAGCGTCGATCGCCTGGCCATGGCTTCCGTGAAGGATAGACGGTTCCGGATCACTTGGAAGGGAGGGAGCCGCGACGTTCGGGTGGTGGCGCGCACGGGGCGGTTCGCCTCGATGCCCTTCGACGTAAGGGTGGTGGAGGCGCCACAGGTGACCGCAATCGAAGTTGTCGCCTTTCCCCCGGAATATACCGGGCTCGGCCCAGTCCGCGGCCAGGAGGGAGGTAGCATTCGAGCCTATCTGGGCTCCTCTGTTCTGGTCCGCGCCAAAGTGAATAAATCCGTGAGCGAGGCGAATCTAGCCCTGGCCGATGGGTGGCGTCTCCCGCTCAAAATGGGCGAGGAAGGCTTTTTCGAAGGCATTCTCCTGGTCGGGAGCGCGGGCTCATATCAGATTCGCCTTAAAGACATCTATGGCTTCGCCAATCTTGCACCCCCTCGTTACCGTATAGATATTCTCCCTGACACCCTTCCGGAGGTGGAGGTTCTTCTCCCGGGCAAGGACGTCACCGTTGAGGTGGGGGAAGAGGTGAATGTGCGCTTTCGGGCCGAGGATGATTTCGGAGTCAAGGTTGTGACCCTGGAGTACCGCGCCGGCAAAGGCGGGGCGCGCCGTCTCCGGCTCTGGGGCGGTGAGGCGCCCTTGAAAAGGGTGACAGGCGGTCACCAGTTCGACTTGCGCGCCCTCGGCCTTCGGCCGGGTGCCACCCTGAGTTACCGCGTGTTGGTCGAGGATACGGACACGGTAAGCGGTCCCAAGCGGAACGCGAGCCGGACATACCGAATCAAAATTCGAGACCGCGAAGAGGTGATGGCCGGGATCGACCAGAGACTCCGGAAGATTTCAGAGGGGTTGCTCAATCTGCTGGGGGACAATCTTGAGAAGAACGTCGACCTGCCCGAGGGACCGGAAAAGGCCGAGCAGAAGGCTGGGCGGCGAAGCGGCCAACCCGGAAAATCGATGCGCAAAAAGGCCGATGGATTGCTCGAAGAGGTCCGGCGGGCGCGGGGAATGCTCCGCCCTCAAAACCCCCGCGAGGCCCTCGCCAGCGTCGATCTGGATGCCCTCCGGGATCGGCTGCGCGATGCCATGAATCGGTTTCTGACGCCTCCCAAATCCCCGCTCCGCGGGGGGGAGCCCTCCCAACGTGAAATGAAGCGGCGAGAGGAAACTCTCGCCTCGCGGCAAGAAGAGGCCACCCAGGCATTCGAGCGCCTCGCCTCGATGGGGGAAGACCTCTTGCGCAATTTGCGCGTCGACCGCGCAGGGCGGATGACGGACTCTATGCTCCAGCGCCAGCAGGCCCTCATGCGCGAACTGGAGAAGATGCGCAAGTCGGGCGCCGACGATGAAACGACGCGCCGGATTGAGAAGGAGATGGCCCGCCTTCAGCGGGAAATGGGCCAGCTCATGCGCCAGCTTGCAAATTTGGCCCAACGTCTCCCTTCCGAGTTTTTGAACCAGCGTGGCCTGCGGGACCTGCCGGCGCAGAACATGATGAAGGCCTTCGATCAAATCAGGCAGATGATGCAGAAGGGCAACATGCGGGGTGCGCTCGAGCGGATGCGCCAGCTCATGAACCAGATGCGGAGGCTCCGCTCGGCGCTGCGAGGGATGATGCGCCGTCGGATGATGGCCCAGCGTCGTGGCAGGCCCATGCAGCAACGCCAGGGTGAACTTGCCAAGATCGTCCAGGAACAAGAGGCCATACTCACCGAGACGATCAACCTCCGAGACTCCCTCGTGGAGCGCATGAAAAAAAGGAACGAGAAGGGCTTGTTGAAGCATTCTTCCGGAATCATGCGCCTGCTAGAGAAAGAACAGGGCCTTTCTGCCTGCCCGCCCACCCAAGGGGAGTTGGCCGCGCTGGAAAAGAAACGGGAGCTTGAAAAATCTGGCGGGAGCGGTATTCCGGCGCCTGGGAATCAGGCAGCGGAACCGGCGCCCGACCCGGCCGAGGTGCTGGTCGCGGAAAAAGAGATGGCCCGAATCAACGCTCTAGAAGCACTGCGGGAAATGGCCGAAAGGGGCGAGTGGGCCAAATTGCACGACCAGTTCCCCGGCCTCCTGAAGGCGATGGGACGTGAAACGTGTGCTGGCAAGAATGACGTGGCTCAAAATCGAGAATGGAAGACGCACCGAGACAGTCTCGGGCAGATGCTCCGGAAAGAAGGGCGTCGAACGCCCCCCCCCGAGCAGACAGCGCTTCGCGGGCTCCAGGACCGGCAGGATGAGCTTGGAAAGCGACTCTCTTCCTTTGAAGCGATGATCCGCCGGATGATGCAGATATTCCCTTTCATCGATCCATCGATTTTGCGCCGAATTGTCCAGGCGGGGAAAGAAATGACGGATGCGACCGCTTCGCTTGGAAGGGTAAGCGCCCCCGGCGCCGTCCCGCACCAGGAAGAGGCCATCCGTCAGTTGTCGCAAGGACAGAACGCGATGCAGCAGGCAATGCAGCAGATGGCACAGCGCGGCAGCATGGGCATGGGCACCCCGCGGGGGTGGGGTTTTACGCGCAGGGGCGGGCCCGGCTGGTGGCAGCGTAATCCCAACTTGCCCCCCCAACGCGACGCCAGGAGGCCGGGGAACAATGAGGAAGAGGACGGCCGGCTTGGCAGCCAATTCAGCGAAGTGCTCATCCCCGGCAGGGAGCAGTACCGCGCCCCCAAGGAGTTCCGCGAAGAAGTGATGGAGGCGTTGAAGGAGGGCCTGCCCGAAACCCTTCGGGGAGAGATAGAAGACTACTTTGACCGCCTGACGAAATGAGGTTTTTCTTGCTAAGGGTTTTACTGGCAGCGGCACTGTCGGTTGCGATGGGGGCGATTCCGCTCCTACCCGCAAACGCCAGCTTCGAAGGCGGAAAGGGAGGCGCAGTTCCAGTGTGGGAGGGGAGGCCCTCCGGCTACGGGGAGGTGGTCTCCATTCTCAGGGGCTGGGACATCGAGGGCGCCCGGGGCCGCCTCGCGGAGTTGCGCGAGGAAAATCCCGATTTCCCGGAGTGGGAGGCGCTCGCGGGGGCAATTGCCTATTTCGACGGAAAATATTCCGAGTCGCTTCGGCGCCTGAACGCCGCTCTGCGCGCCCGGCCCGGAGAGAGGGAGTGGCTCGAACTCCGCCTCCACGTGCGGCAGTCCCGGGCCGCTGTGGAGGGATTTGCGGTTCACCGCACACCCCACTTCGCGATCTGGTACGACCCAAAGACAGATTCCGTTCTTCTCCCTTATCTGGCCGAGGCGTTAGAGAAGGGCTATGACGTGCTGGGGAAGGTTCTCGGAGAAAGGCCCGAGAAGCCAACCCGCATTGAAGTCTTCTCGGACGCGGCACGCTTCCACAAAGCTTCCACCCTCTCGCGCCGGGACATCGAGGATAAGGGGGCCGTCGGTATTTCCAAGTTCAACAAGTTTATGATGATTTCCCCTGGCGCCCTCCTCAGGGGATACCGGTGGCTCGACACGGCCGTACACGAGTACGCACATTTGCTAATCGTTCGAGCATCAAAGAACCGTACGCCCATCTGGCTCCATGAGGGCATCGCCAAGTTCGTCGAGACCCGCTGGCGGAATGCGCAAGTCTCCTACCTTGACCCGGCGGGGGAATCCCTTCTCTCCCGGGCTCGTGCGCAGGAAAACTTCATCGGCTTCCGGAAAATGGAGCCCAGCCTCATCTACTTGAAGACCCCCGAAGAGATTCAGCTGGCCTATGTGGAGGCGGCCTCGGCTGCGGATTTCATCGAAAGGCGGCTCGGCCCGGGGGGTTTGACCCGTATGCTGCACTCCCTTGGGGAGGTAGCGGATAAGAAATGGGACGCCCTCACGCAGGCCAAGCTGAAGGGGAGGGGGCTCAAGCAACGCCTGTCCAGCCTGGTGGAGCTGGAATCAACGAGCGTGCAGAGCGCCGAGCCCGGCCTCCTGGCGGTCCTGGGGGTGGACCTTGCCGGGTTCGAGAAAATTTGGCGAGCGGATTTGGCCAAAATGCCGCTCCGGTCGCACCCTGGCGCGAAGGTTCGAAAGTTTCGACTCAAGCCGACCGGCCCTGTGGATGAGAGGACGAGCGATATTGCGGCTTTGAGCAGCGCTGTAGCGCGCAGGCGTATGCGCCTCGCCGACCGTTTCCTGACCCGGGGAAGACACCGGGCGGCGTGGGCCGAGTACAAGCGGGCACTCCGCACCGAGCCCTACTCGACATCCCTTCTGAACCGCCTGGCCCGGATCGAGATCCGCCTCGGCCTCCCCGGAAAAGCCCTCGAAAACCTCCAGCGGGCGCAGGAGATTGACCCCGACCATGGACTGACCTATGTCCATCTGGGCGTGCTTTATGAAATGATGGGACAATCCACAAAAGCACGGATAGCTTGGGAGCAGGCGATACAAATTAATCCGTTTGATCCGCTTGCCCATGAGCGGCTTGCCGTTATCTATGACCAGGCTGGCCACGGTGATAAGGCGAAGCGGGAGCGTAATTTGGCGAGGAACTTGGCGAGGCGATGAAAGGGTGGATCGTGGGATATGACCGATAACGTGGTCGACACCGGAGGAAGCAAGGAAGACCTCACCGAAGTGGATATCGAGGTGGCCCGCGAAATAGGGCGAAAGCACGAATCCATACTGGGTCAGATTCGAAAGGTTATCGTGGGGCAGGAGGATGTGCTGGAGCTGGTCCTCATCGCGCTCTTCGCCAAAGGGCATTGTCTGCTGGTAGGGGTTCCCGGCCTGGCGAAAACTCTCCTCATTCGCACGTTGGCAGAGGTGCTTCAGCTCGAGTTCAATCGTATTCAGTTCACCCCGGACTTAATGCCCTCAGACATCACCGGCACCGACATTCTCGAAGAAACTGTGGAAGGGAAAAGGGTATTCCGCTTCATTAAGGGGCCTGTCTTCTCCCAGATTCTTTTGGCGGACGAAATAAACCGTACCCCGCCCAAAACACAGGCCGCCCTTCTTCAGGCGATGCAGGAGTACCACGTCACCGCAGGTGGATACACCCACTCCCTCGAATTGCCCTTTTTCGTCCTTGCCACCCAGAACCCAGTGGAGCAGGAGGGCACCTACCCGCTTCCTGAGGCACAGCTCGACCGGTTCATGTTCGAGGTCGGTGTGGATTATCCGTCCCTGCGCGAAGAGAAAGACATCGTCGCCCAGACCACATCGGATTACTCGCCGGTTCTGGAAAAAGTCCTGGACGGAAATCAGATAATCTCCTTCCAGGATCTCGTTTGGCGTGTTCCGGCGGCACCCTACGTGGTTGAATACGCTGTCTCGCTGGCCCGCGCCTCGCGGCCTCGAGACGAAAGCGCGCCCGATTTCATCCAGCAGTTTGTTGAGTGGGGCGCAGGCCCCCGGGCGAGCCAGTACCTCATTTTGGGAGCCCGTGCGCGTGCCCTTCTTCATGGGCGCTACGCCGCTTCCGTGCAGGACGTGCGCGCGCTCGCCGAGCCCGTGATGCGCCACCGCATCCTGGTGAACTTTCGGGGCCAGGCCGAAGGGTCCGACTCCATCGCCCTCATCCACCGCCTTCTTGAAACCATTCAGCCGCCGGAAGAGGCTTCGGAGGCCGCTTGAAAAGTCCCCGAATGGGCGGCGGATCCGCCGTTGCCAATCCCGGCCGCTACTTCGACCCCGACGTCATCGCCCGCATTTCCAACCTCGAGCTTCGCGCCCGGCACGTGGTCGAGGGCGTGATGAGCGGGATCCACCGCAGCCGCGCCCGTGGCTTCAGCGTTGAGTTCGAGGAACACCGGGCCTACGCACCCGGGGACGAATTGCGACACATCGACTGGAAAGCCTATGGGAAGGTGGACCGCTTTCTCATCAAACAATACGAGGATGAAACCAACCTGCGCTCGCACCTTGTCGTGGACGCGAGCGCCTCGATGGATTTTGGAGAGGGAAAGTTGTCGAAGTGGGGCTATGCCGCCACGCTAGCGGCTTCCTTCGCTCATTTGCTCCTCCGCCAGTCAGACGCCGTGGGCCTCGTGGTATCCGGCGAAAAGGACGATTTTATCGTCCCCTCTAAGGCTGTCCGGCGGCACCTTCTCGCCATCCTGTCCGAGATCGAAGCCGTCCGCCCCACGGGAGGAACGGGCTTGGCCCGCTCGCTGGAGCGGCTGGGCGAGGGCCTGCGCCGCCGCGGGCTGATCGCCGTTTTTTCGGATTTGCTCGACGACCCCGAGCGCGTCGCCCGTGCCCTCCGCCTGCTCCGCCTCAAGGGAAATGACGTTATCGTATTTCACGTCTTGGATCAGGTAGAGCTGGACTTTCCCTTTGAGGGGCTGGCCCGCATCGAAGACGTAGAGACCGATCGGAACATTACAGTAGAGTGCGAGGTGGTTCGCGATCCGTATCTTGGCATTCTCGGTGGATTTTTGAAAGAAACACGTGACCGTTGCCAGAGCGAGGGAATTGACTACGTCCCTCTCTCGACGGCGGATCCGCTGGACCGGGCACTCGTCCGCTTTCTTGCCTGGCGCTCCGAGCAGCGCCTCTGAATCGGGGGGCACCGCCTTGGGTTTTCAGTTTCTTCACACCGCCCTCCTCTGGGGATTGGGGCTCGTTTCCCTTCCTGTCCTGATCCACTTTCTTCGCCGGCGGCGCTTGAAGGTATTCCGGCTGCCCACATACGAATTTCTTTTGCGCACCCAGAGGCGCATAGCGCGGAGGAGTCAGCTTAAGAATTGGCTCCTCTTAGCTCTTCGCATCTCGGCCGTTGCCCTTGTCGTGTTTCTGGCCTCCCGTCCGCTCTTTCTGTTTGCAGGCGGGCCTTCGGGCGGAAGCTGGGCCCCGCTCCATCTCGTCATCGTTATCGATAACTCGGCGAGCATGGCCTACCGCACAGATGGCGGGACACGCTTCGAGGTCGCCAAGCGGGCTGCGGGCCGGCTGCTCGAAGGACTATCGTCCTCCGATCGGGCGAGCGTGGTGCCCACCGTGCCTCCTCCCGGCGAAGGCGCGCCGCCTGCCCTGGAGATAGCGGCCGCCCGCTCCCGACTCGCTGCTGTTTCCCAGACCGACGCCGCAGGAACACCCGCCCGCTCCCTTGGCGCCGCCCTGAGGGCGCTCGCCGCGCCTGCCGACAGGCGCGAGATCGTAGTGCTCAGCGATTTTGCTCGGAGCGATTGGGAGAGGCTCCGCCTCGGGTCCCTTCACAGGCTGGCCCCGCACAGCCGGCTTCAATTTGTGCGTGTGGCACCCGAGGCGGGAACGGAGGACCTCGCAATCCAGGCGGTGCGCCTTCGCCCATGGCCCCCCCGAGCGGGTTCGCCCTTCGCCGCTGTGGTGCGGGTGAAGAACAACGGGGTGGAAAGGCGAGAGGCGGTGCCCGTCTCTTTATTTATCGGTGAGGAACAGACCGGCTCCGCCCAGCTCGATTTGTCGCCGGGAGCAGAGGGTACCGTTAGCTTCCGCGCCAAGGCCCCCCCGGGCGGCGTACTCCGGGGGCGGGTGGAGATTGGCGAGGACAACTTCATGGCGACGAACCGCCATTACTTCGCCGCTTCACTTGGCCGGCGGGTGCGGACCCTGGTCATTGATGGAAATCCAAGAACCAATTTGGTGGACAGCGATTCGTATTATATCGCGCACGCCCTGCGGGCCGCCCCGCCGGGCGGGGACTCCCCCATCCTTGCCCAGGTAATCGCAGGCTACGAAATGGGGAAGGTGAACTGGGGGGAATTCGATCTTGCGGTGGTGTGCAATATTGGGAGTTGGCCCGCGGAGGTGGCCGCGTCACTCCGGCAGTTCGTTGAGCGGGGCGGGGGGCTTTTCTTCGCGGTGGGCAACCTGGCTGGGCGGTCCGTGCCGGGCGAGGGTTGGCTTCCGGCCCTCTTGGGGGAGGCGCGCACCTTCAAGCCCGCCCTCCGCGTGGAGGTGCCGGTGCTGGAGTGGAGCCATCCCGCTTTTTCTTTTTTGGGCACGAATCCCGGGCGGCTCTTCGCCCAGGTCCGGATTCGAAGGGCTTACCCCCTGGAGGCGGTGCGGGGAGGCCGCACCCTCCTTGCCTTGCCGGGTGGAGAGCCCCTTTTCGTAATTGGTTCAGTCGGAGCGGGCAGGGTAGCCGTATGGGGATCGACCTGCGACCGCGACTGGACGGATCTCCCTGTCCGCCCCGTCTTCGTTCCCTTCTTCCGCGGATTGGTGGACGAGCTTGCGGGCGGCTCAAAGGGAGGAGGAAGCGCCATTGCCGCGGGCGCGCCGATCGAAGTGCGTTCGCATCCGGACCGCGCCGGAGAGGCAGTTCAGGTGCGCCTTCCCTCGGGGGAGGAATTGGCCTTTCGCCTGGAGGTTCCGTCCCGCGCCGAGGAGGCATCTCCTTCTTCCCGCCCCGGCGGCAGGGCGGGTGGCGACCCGAGAGGGGCCGCCAAGGCGGATGCGGCTGTCGCGCGTATCACGGAGACATACCGCGCGGGAGTGTACGAGGTCCGCGGGCCGGAAGGCATCGAAGTTGTGGCAGCGAACGTCTCGGCCGCCGAGGCCGAGCTCGATCCCCTTGGCGAGGAGACCCTCCGTGAGCGATTGCCCGGCCTTGATTTCACGATTCGTGAGTTGCCTGCAGTAGCGGCGAATGCGGCTGCTACGTTCGAAGCACGGTTCGACCTCGGAATGTTCCTCCTTTTCGGATTGGCTGCGATTCTGGTAATGGAAGGGTTTGTGGCCGACCGCAGTTGACTCCGCCCCCCTTAGGGAATACGGATATAATTATTCTGATGGTATCATTCTCGCCCTGGCAAGGTGGATGAGAAGGAAGGCCGCCCTTGGCTATTTCTTGAGGTAGTTTCATGGTTGAGCGGATTGTAGGAATAGCACTCTACATTGACTTTGAAAATTTGGCTCGGGGCTTTACCCGCCCTCGCCGTGAGGAGTTCGACATTCAGCGGGTGATGGCCCGCCTTGTGGAAAAAGGCAAGGTGGTAATGAAGCGGGCCTATTGCGACTGGTCGCGCTTCGCTAAGTACAAAACTGACCTACACGAGGCGGGCATCGAGCTTGTCGAGGTGCCCGGCCGGTCAATGACCGGGAAAAATTCAGCGGACATCCGCCTCGTGGTGGACGCCATGGACATGTGTTATTCGAAAGAGCACATAGGGATTTTCGTAATCGCATCGGGCGACAGCGATTTCTCTCCTCTCGTCTCCAAGCTCAAAGAAAATGGGAAGCACGTTATCGGGATTGGCATGAAAAACTCGACGTCGGAGCTCCTCGCGGCTTCCTGCGACGAATTCATTTTCTACGAAGAGCTCGAATCGCGAGCGGGTGCCCGCCCGCCCCTGGGGCGGGACGTGCCCAAGGACAAACGCGAGGCCTTCGAGCTGCTTTTGGAATCGATCGATGCCCTCATGCGCGAGAACGTGGAGGTTCTCTGGTCTTCCCTCGTAAAGGATACCTTGAAGCGAAAACGCCCCTCTTTCTCCGAACGGGGGCACGGCTACCGCAGCTTCAGCGATCTCCTCGAAGACGCCCAGCGCCTCAACTGCATTCAGCTTCGAAAGGATGAGCGGAGCGGCAGCTATATCATCACCGGGCATGGGGGTGAGAAGGGGAACGACACAGAAATCAGGGCGGCCAAGGAAGGACAGGCAAAGCAAAGCGCCGCCCCGGCCCGGAGGAGAAGGCCAGCCAAGAAGGCCGTGAAAAAGAAAGCAGAGACTGCAGGGGGGAGCGCCTAGAGCGGGCCTGCGCCCGATTTTGAGTGGCCCCGCGCCGCCCCGCCCACAAGGGGCGGGGCAGCTCGGTCGGACGGGGCCACATATATGGTATGTCCTAGTAAATCATTTGTAATCAATAAATTACACACTGTTTCCACGTTCGGGAGGCGTATTCTCCCACAATGAAAAAAGGGCCGCAAGCCTCTGCGCTACCCCACTTTAGGGAACGCCCAGAAGAGAGTTTGTCTGTAGGAGCGTCATTTCTCCAACGCAGAAATGAGGAGGGGGTCTGCGATGCCGGGAAAATTCAAGCGCGAGGAAATTCTCTCCCGCCTCCGCGCTTGCGTACGGTAGGTGGGCGGGCCGGGCGGCTGCGGCCAGAGCGAAGGCCGGAAGCCGGGTAACGCCTGCCTCCACCGCGGCCATTCCGGAAGCGGACCGCGCCTGGCTCGCAAATCTTCTCGATCGGCGCGAGGGCCCGCTCCAGACTGAGGTGCGCATGCGCTGCCGGATGCTCGCCCATGAAAAGCTCGGCCCAATCCGGGAGGCCGGGAAGTGCCGCGCGGCCCTGTCGGAGTACGAGCAGATCGAGCGGGAGGAAATCCCCCTGATGCGCCTTTCGGATGAGGCGCGGACATCAGAGAAAGTGCGGGGGCAGGAGCTTGAGAGCGCCCTTTCGGTGCGTAACCTTGCGCTGCTGGGACGTCTTCTTGCCACCGCCGCGCTTCGCCGGGAGGAGAGCCGGGGCGCCCATTTTCGGCTCGATTTTCCCGAGACCGACGACGCCCGCTGGAGAGTGACCACCCGCCTCCAAAGTGAGCCGGGGGGTGGGATCGCATTCCACACCGACCCGGTCAAGGAATACGTCCCGGCGGAGACTTTATCGCCGGGGGAGGACAATAGCTAATCTAAATATTCGCTTTTTTGCCCGTGGATTAAGAGGATTATTTCATGTCATCTCTAAAGGAAAAAGTGGGCGTCATCGGGCTGGGGAACATGGGGCGGGGGGTCGCAAAAAACCTGGTAAAAAGCCAATGGGGGCTCATGGTCTGGGACATCCTTCCGGCCCCCCGGAAGGATTGGGGGAAAAAGCGGGGGGTGGAAGTGGCTCCGCCGGAGGAGATGGCCCGTGCCTGTGCCGCCATTATCTTTGTGGTTCCGGCGACCCCCGAAGTGCGCGAATGTATGCAGGGGAAAGAAGGAATTCTCGCAAATGCCCGAGAGGGACTGGTACTTTATGACTTCACGACCTCCGCCCCGGCGGATACGCGCAGGCTGGCCGCCCGGGCGGCGAAAAAAGGGACCGCCTACATCGACGCGGGGATGAGCGGGGGCCCCACTGGTGCGGACGCAGGTAGGCTCACACTCATGGTGGGGGGCGACCCCGGCGCCTTCCGCCGGACGAAGAAGTTCATCGCCCCTGTCGCAAAGCATATTTTTTATCTAGGCGAAAGCGGGGCGGGCCATACCATGAAACTCATTCATAACATCGTTTGCCACGCCACCTTTCTCGCCACCTGCGAGGCAGGCCATTTGGCTGAACGGGCGGGGCTGCAGCTGGCGGACATGGTCAAGGTTTTCAACGTTTCAAACGCGCGGAGCTACGCCAGCGAGTTCCGATTCCCCCGGAACATTTTATCGGGGAAGTGGGACGCGAAATCGCGCATCTATAATCTTCACAAGGACCTCAAGATGGGCGTGGCCCTCGGGAGGCGGGTCGGCGCCGAAAGAAAGTTCGCCGAGGCCACCCTGCGATTCCTCGAAAAGGCCATGGGGCGCGGGATGAAGGATAAGGACTATGCCCTTCTTTACCGGGATTTCGAAGAAATATGGAAATCACCCCGAAGGGCAAAAAAGAAAATTGGGTAGCATTCCGCCCACCCTCACCGGAACAGGTGGGAATCCTTTCCGCCGCGATGCCGAAGATCGAGAAGACGGTCAGGCGCATCACCCTCGCCATCGGAATCATCCCCGATATTTCGCCACCGTCCCTTTGCGTGTCTTGGCGGGGGAAGTAGAATCTTTCTTTGGCGAACGGATTGTGTAGATAAAGTCTGGCTGGAGTTCCAGCAAGGTCGGAGAAGGGCGATGAGATTGGTTGTGGCAATAACCGGGGCCTCGGGGGCGATTTATGGGGCGCGCTTCCTGGAAGTGCTCCACGCCGCCTATCCCGAGGTCGAGAGTCACTTGATCGTTTCGCGGCCAGGCCTTCGGGTTCTAAAGTATGAGACGAACCTGGACGAGCGGGACCTTAAGGGTCTTGCCCACGTCGTCCACAAGGAAGGGGATATCGGCGCCATCCCGGCGAGCGGGAGTGCGGGGATAGACGCCATGGTGATCATTCCCTGCTCGACCAAATCACTGGGCCAGATTGCCTCAGGGACTGGAGATAACCTCATCGGCCGCTCGGCGGACGTTATGCTCAAGGAGGGCCGGAAGCTTGTCCTCGTTCCCCGGGAGATGCCGCTTTCGGCCATTCACCTGGAGAACATGCTCAAGCTTGCCCGCCTAGGCGTTCAAATCCTGCCGGCCTCGCCGGGCTTTTACTTCATGCCCAAAACCCTCAACGACCTCGTTGATCACGTAGTGGGCAAAACGCTGACCGCGCTCGGCCTGGAGCAGACCCTTTTTGAAAAATGGAAGGGGCAGTATCCGGAACGGAGCGGAAAAGCCGTTCTGGAAAATGAAGAGAACGGCATTGAACTCTAGCGGCTCAAATTTATTGTTTATTTGAATGCGGGAAACCGCTTGTGCTGCGAAAAATGCAGCGAAGCGCCAGCGCGATCGGCCGCCCTTGCCGCTTTTCTCTCCGGTAATATCTTCAGGTTGTTGGAAGAAAGAGCCCTTTTTGCAGGCTTCATTCCTCGCCGGACTGTAGGATCACGTCTGGATGGGGCATGATTTATGCTAGGAAGGCATTTTGTCATCAGCCACCCCTTCCCAGCTCTCTTTTCCACCCGGCTCTTCATAAATTTTTCCTGTTGTCTCTGCATCCGTTTGTAGGCGGTTTTATGTGCCTGCCTCGTATCGTGAACCAAGTCGGTATTCATGAACGAGAGGGAGGGCATCTCAGATGGGGGGAATTTGAGAGGGTGCTTATTTTGCGCCGAGCAGGGTGATCCGGTGAAGGGTATAATCGCCTCCCCGGTTTGCGACGGCAATGCCGTTAAAGTCATCGCGTATCCCCCGGTCCACGGTGCGAAAGACTTCTCTTCCATCCAAGAGAACCGCCATCGACCCGTCCAGACCGCGGAACCACTCAAGGGCATGCGGTCTCCTGTCCTCCATATTTAGACCACGTTCGTAGACCTCGATGACGGCAGAACGGCCTCGCCGAATGCGGACCATTTCCAGGGAGGGGTTATTGTTTGAAAAGTAGATGAGGCGGTAGCCGTCGCCGCGATTTCTGCCGGCGTAAAAGCCGATTTCGAGTCCCCCCCTCCGATCCCGACTGCCCCGGGAAGTAAGTTGGATTCGCGCGGCGAAGGCATTATTTACCTTCAGGAGCATGTACATTTCGGCGGACGCTGCCGCCGCGTCTGAATCCTTCAGGCGCAATTTCTCCCTTAATTTTTGGGTAAGCGCCTCGGCGAGCAAATTCCCCAAAAGCTCCCCCACTTCCCCGCCCGTTTCGCCTGAGGAGGTTCCTCCGGTGACGCTCTTTGCGGGCGAAGCTGTGGTACGAAGGCCCACCCCGCGTTCCAAGTCAAAGGATCCTCCTCCAACCTTCCAGCCGCGATTGATCCGGTAGGCAGGGTCTTTGAAGTTTTCATCCAAAAGTTCAAAACGCCAGGGCCAATCGAATTGGGAGGCAAGTATGCGTAGGCGATGGATCAAACTCCGATCTGCCGATCGGTCTCTTTCGGCCCGCCGGATGAGGGACTTCAGCCGCCTCACGAATTCCTGGGAACGGCGGTTCTCCACCCCCCCATGGAATTTCTTGCGCAGAAATGGGGAGGGCGAAGGTCGCCGCGAGGATAATGGCTGGCGGGAGAATCCATCTCCGACTCATGGGCTTCACATCTCCGGAGAGAATAAAAGAATTATACTCGCTCCTTCCGTCCCGGGAAAATGCCCGAGATAATTGCCGGAACGGGACTCGCGGCCTGCGATTGAAAAGTTGCGAAAGATTTCCGCCGCTGCCTACCCTTGACGATTTGGCGTTTTCCGCCCCTGCCGACAAAATCAGAAACTTGCAATGAAAGTGCCGATTGGGCCATTGTGACTAAAATCCAATTCGTCTCGCAAGGCGGTAAGGGAGGCATTGCTTTCTACAATAGATGTGGCGAATCTTTGAACCGCAAATGGATTTCACGAATTGAGCGATCTACTCATTCTTGTTCTCGGCTCTAATGAGGAGGAAGGAAGTGAATATGTCGGAATTTAAGGGCGACGCAGGTCGCTTTGCCGGCCAACTCGAGGAGATGGCGCACACGGTGTACGGCCTTCCGAAGGATGAGCGGTCCCGGGCAACCGCAAAGGATATTGCAGAGATGCTCCAGACGCTCTCGGAGGCAAGGGTCGAAATGGATGAAGAGCCTATACTTAAAAGGTTTCGTTCATCTTCTGATTCGAATCCGAAGGACAAATGATTGCAGGCGATGTCTGGCGGCTGAACCTCTCAGAAGGGCTTGCGCGGCTTTCGGCAGGAACCCTCACGGCGGTGGATTGGGTGGAATCGCTCCTCGCGCGTATCGGGGAATGCGAAGAGAGCGTGAAGGCATGGGCTGCGCTGGATCGCGGGGCGGCACTCTCAGCGGCAGGCGAAGCCGACGCGAAACGTGCCTCAGGGAAAAGCGGCCCGCTTTGCGGCGCGCCTTACGGAGCGAAAGACATCATCGATGTTAAGGGCCTTCCTCGGGAGGCCGGCTCCCCGCTTTTCAAGGGCTACTTTCCGGAAGAGGACGCATCCTGCATCGCTCGCCTTCGCGCGGCAGGGGCAATCGTCCTCGGGAAGACAGTTACGACCCAGTTCGCCACCTCGGACATTCCGGAGGGCACGCGCAATCCCTGGAACCTCGCCCGCACTCCGGGCGGATCGAGCAGCGGATCGGCGGCGGCGGTGGCAACGGGGATGGTGCCGGCCGCCCTGGGAACCCAGACCGGGGGGTCCATACTCCGCCCCGCTGCCTACTGCGGCGTGGTGGGCTTCAAGCCAACCTATGGGCGAATCTCCCGGGGCGGCGTGATCCCGGTTTCATGGACGCTGGACCACGTGGGGACACTCACTCGAACGGTCGAGGACGCAGCGAGGCTGCTGACCGCCATGGCGGGAAGTGACGAACGGGATCAAGGAACGTCCCTCGAGCCCGCACCGGATTATACAGCTGTTTCGGCGCCCAGGAGGCCGGAGCGGATCTGTTTCCTGCGGGAAAACGTTCTGTCCCGGGCTGAGCCCGGGGTGGCCGAGTTCGTGGAGGGGGCGGTTTCCCGGATGCAAAAGAAAGGGGTGGCGGTCAAAGAGGAGAGAATCCCGGTGAACCTGGACGTTCTCCACGCCGCACACCGCACGATTCTGCGCGTTGAAGTCGCCTCCTACCATGAGGAGATGTTCCGGGAGCATCCGGACGCCTACAACCCTGGAATACGTTCGAATGTGTCGGCGGGGCTGATGGTCCCGGCGGCGCACTATATCAAGGCGCTCCGCCTCCGGGCGCGCCTTGCGCGGGAGATGTATAAATTTTTTGATCGTTATGCTCTCGTTGTGCTTCCCGCCTACGTTGAACCGCCACCCGAGGCCGAGGTCTCGACCGGCAACGCCCTTTTCAACGAGCCTCTCACCCAGGCGGGCCTTCCTTCCCTCACGCTGCCCATCGGGCGGGGAGAGGGAAACCTTCCCATCGGGATCCAGTTCGGCGCCGCCCGCTTCGCCGAGGCGGATTTGCTGGCGCACGCCCGTTGGTGCGAGGCCGAGCTGGGCTGGTGCGCCGAAATTGCAGAGCCGGAGCGGGCCTGAGGGAGGCCATTTCTTTCCGGTGCTCGAATCGGAAGGAGGCGGCGGATCAATTTTCACCTGGGCCGGCGGTTTGCAAAGAATGCTCAAACGGGAGGATCTTGCTTGACGCTCATTTGTTGTTCCGTAATCTTGTTGTGACGCATAGTTAGAAAACGGAGAACGAAGGCGCGCGCCTTTACCGCGAGAACCACCCCGCCACCCCCCACGAGAAGGGCAATAGCGAATACCACCCCTCCATCGGTCATCTCAAAAAGATAGTGGATCGGGGCGGGAAATAAAGCCGACGCGTGAAGCGTCCAAATTTCCAGTCCGAACGCGGCAATTCCCATGCCCAAGAACAGGAACGCCCATCCGAGCGCCTAGAATAGCAAGTTTATGGCTTTTTTCCCCAGCTGTCTCATTTCGATGCCCTTCGTAAGACTTGGCGCTCCGGGGAGCTAAGCGAGGAAGTACCCCCCGTTCACGTCGACCGTGACCCCGGTAACGTGGCGCGCGTCCTCGGAGCCGAGGAAGGCGACCACCCCGGCCATGTCTTCCGGGGTGCCGATCCGGCCCAGCGGGGTGGCGGCCTCGGTCCGTGCCTTCTGGTCGGGGGTCATCTGGGCGAGAATGCGCTCGGTTCCGACCACTCCGGGCGCGACCGCGTTCACGTTGATATTCGAAGGACCGAACTCGCGGGCGAGGTGGCGGGTGAGGCCGATGACGGCGGCCTTTGAGCTGCTGTAGTGCGCCCCTTGGAGGACGCTTGCCGAGCGGCCCGCCACCGAGGAAAAATTCACGATCTTGCCGGCGCGGCGCTCGGCCATGTGGGGCAGAACGGCCCAGCAGCAGCGGTAGGTGCTCTTCAGATTCATCTCGAACATCTTCTCAAAAGCTTCCTCATCGATCTCAAGTGCCTTGAGGGGAAATCCGCCGCCGACGCAGTTGACGAGGACGTCGATCGGGCCGAAGCGAGCGATGGCGTCGGCGAAGATCGCCTTTACCCCTTTTGGGTCGAATACGTCCAGTGCGAGAGGATGGCCCGAACCCCCGGCTGCCATCCCGCTTTCGGCGGCGAGGCGGGCGGTTTCCTCCCGGGTGCCGCCGATGTCCATGCAGACAACCCGGGCGCCCTCGATGGCGAGGCGCACAGCCGCCGCCCGGCCGATCCCCCCGCCCGCCCCAGTCACGATGACGTTTTTCCCCTCGAAGCGGTTCAAAGACTTTTCCCCGTATGAACTTGTTAATCCGTCCAGAACCCGCCGTTCACATCGAATGCCTCCCCGGTGATGTGGCCCGCCTCCTCGCTGGCGAGGAACAGGACCGCGGGCCAGACGTCCCCGGGGACGGTTAGGCGGCCCATCGGGTGCGCCGCCGCCGCCCTTTCGAGCATCTCAGGCGGGGATTCGAAGTGAAGTCCCGTGTCGGCAGGTCCAGGAAGAATGCAGTTCACCGTCACATTTGACTGGGCCAGCTCGCGGGCCAGGTTGTAGGTCATCGAGAGCAATGCGGCCTTTGCGGCGGCGTAATGGATGTTCGGGCCTATTCCGCCCATCTTCCCGGCGATGGAGGCGAAACTGACGATTCGCCCGGAGCCGGACTGCTTTAGGGACGCAATCGACTCTTGTACGCAATAGTAAGGAGCAAGAAGATTCACGCCGAGGACGTCGGACCAGTCCGCCTCCGTCAAATGGAGCGGCTTTCGAATCGGCATGTAGCCAGCAACGTTAACGAGCACGTCGCAGCCGTCGAGCCAACCGATCGCATCTTGCACCGTTCGGCGGAGGCTGCCCACGTCCAAAAGGTCGCAGCCCACTTTCTTGATGTGATCCGGAGGTCCGGTGAGGGCATTGAGGGGTGGGCCCTCCCGGTCGGTCGCAAAGACTTTCGCCCCGGCCTCCAGGAATCCTTTGGTGAGCTTCGTTCCCATAGCGCCTGCCGCGCCGTTGACGATCACCTTCCGGCCGGAAAATTCGAATCGGATGGACATGAGGCGGCTCCGCTGAAAAACTAGTCGGTGAAAAATGCGCCGTTCACATCGAACAGTTCGCCTGTGATGTGCCCCGCCTCCTCGCTCGCAAGGAAAAGAACAGCCGGCCAGAGATCTTCGGGTTTCGTGAGACGGCGCAGGGGAAGGCCCTCGACGAATTTTTCCCGCATCCTCTCCGGTAAGGTGGCGAACATCGGGGTATCGGCCGGGCCGGGTATTACGCAGTTCACGGTTACGCCTGTTTTTGCGAGCTCGCGTGCGAGGTTGAAGGTCATCGCGTGGAGACCGCCTTTGGCCGCGGAATAGGGCATATTGAGCCTGTGCCCCCCCATCTTTCCCGAGGTCGAGCCAAAGCAGATGATCCGGCCGGCGTCCGACGCCTTGAGCGCTTCGATGGTCTCCTGGATGCAGATATAGGGGGCGACCAGGTTGACCCCGAGGTTTGAGGCCCATAACTCCTCGGTTACTTCGAGGGGGTTGCATACGGGCATGAAGCCTGCCGCGAAAACAAGCGCGTCACAGCCGCCGAGCCAGCTGAGGGCGCCCTGCATCAAATTCCGGAGGGCGGAGGTGTCCAGCAAGTCGCAGCCCACCTTTTTCAAGCGGTCGGGGCGATCGGGAATCGCGTCGAGTGCGGGGCCCGCTCGGTCGGTAGCGAAAACGTGCGCGCCGGTTTCGAGGAAGGCCTGGGTGACGGCGGCGCCCATCCCCCCCGCGGCGCCGGTGATAATCACTCTTCGGCCAGAAAAATCATAATGGACCGGCATGAATAATGTCTCCCTGCAAGGTATCGATTGGAAGAGATAAGAAGATTGAATTTATCGGATTCATACCACGGCCGTTTGAGGGGAGGCAAAGGCATTCTCAATGATCGCGGGAAAACTAGTTCTCAGTTAATTGTTTCATTAATCCCCTCGTGTCCCCCAAAACCCAGCCGTCTAAAAGCTTTTCCTCCTCTAATCGGAAGAGGGCGACCCCGGCGTACTTAATACGCCTTCCGGTTGGGGAAATCCCGAATACCTCCCCTCGGTGCGTTCCGCTGTAGGTCAGGCGTGCCGCTACCTTTCCCCCTTCTGCAATGAGCTCTTCTATTCGGTTATGAAAGTCGGGAAAGGCGGCGCGTACCTGGGCAACGTAGCCTTTGAAACCCGCAAGCCCCTCCACTGTCACTCCAAGGGAGCCGCGGAAAGTGAAGTGCTCTGCAATAATCGAATCCGCCAGCTCCACCCTCCACCCATTCCAAGAGTTCCTCGTAATATCGGCGGACAACGGCCTTGTTGTATTCCGTGTTCATTTTTTTCCCAGATAAAGTGAAGGAACTATTTTGACAATTTTCATTCGAGATGTCCGTTTGGTTGCAGAAGGAAGAATGTCACATTGGATATACGCAACCTTCAATGGCGAGAGAGGCTTCCAGCGCTGGGGGTGAAGCCGGATGCGGGTGGCCCCAGAAGGCGAAAGTTCTGGAATTGCACGAACAATGATAATGGTTCGCCTTTTGGAAGGATGCTGGTATATTATGTATTTGTTAAAGGTACCCCACTATCATAGCCTTTTGCGGTTCACCGAGGGCCAGGGGGGATCTTCTGCTTATCCCGAAATCGAACAACCACCAACGGACCGTATGACGGGCAGCCCTCGACAATTCGATGCTTTGCCCGGTGGGAGGTAAAATATGGAACTCGCATACGTCGGAAAAAGTGTTCCCCGGGTGGATGCCCCGGAGAAGGTCACCGGAGGGGCCCGGTACACGCTGGACCTCCTTCTTCCCAAAATGCTTCATGGGAAGCTGAAGGCCAGTCCGCTGCCCCATGCCCGGATCAAGAACATCGACACGAGTCGCGCGGAAAAACTGCCCGGCGTCAAGCTCATTCTCACGGGGAAAGACATTCCCGACTACGTGAAGTGGGGGGTGACTCCCGGCTGTTACGACCAGACACCGCTCGCGGTGGGAAAGGTCCGCTTCATCGGCGATTCCGTCGCAGCCGTGGTGGCCACTTCAGAGGAGATCGCCGCCGAGGCGGCCGGGCTCATCGAGGTGGACTACGAAGATCTCCCCACCGTATTTGACCCCTTCGAGGCCATGCAGGAGGGCGCCCCCGTCATCCATGACGACCGCCCGAACAACATCGCCTTCACCAAGCACATGGAATTCGGCGATGTCGAGAAGGCCTTCGAAAAGGCTCACCACATAAGCGAGATTTCCACCGCTTCCCCCCGGCAGGCCCACTGCTGCTTCGAGACCCACGTCTCCATCGCCGAGTGGTCTCAGGACGGCTACTTGACGGTTTACAACAGCACCCAGTGCCCGAGCCTGAGTCACGAGTATTTCTCCAAGTTGCTGAAGATCCCTGAGGCCAAGATACGGGTTATCACGAATTATATTGGAGGCGGCTTCGGGGGAAAGGCGACGAGCAAGTTCAACATCGACTTTCTCTCGATCATCGCCGCGAAAAAGTTAGGTCAGCCCGTCAAGTTCTACTACACGCGAGAAGAAGAATTCTTTCTCGGCACTTTCCGGACGAACCAGTTCCACACCACCCGCATCGCCACTGACAAGGACGGGGTCCTCCTCGTCCGCGAGGTTCGGATGGTGGTGGACAATGGGGCTTATTCGGATTACGGGCCTGCGGTCGGCAGCATCACCGCGCACATGGGCGGGAGCCTCTACAACTTCCAGGCCTACCGCCACCACGCCGACGTCGTGTACACGAACAACGTCTACGGGGGAGCCATGCGCGGAATCGGGAACGGCGGCTATTCTTTCGGCACCGAGGTGGCGATGGACAACCACGCCCGCGAGATCGGAATGGACCCGGCCGAGTTCCGCTTAAAAAACCTCGTGACGAAAGGAACGACTACCATTATCGGCGCCAAGATCACGAGCTGTGGCGCGAAAGAGTGCGTCCAGGAAGCCATCAAGCGGGTTCCCTGGAATGAGCCGCGTGCCGAGCGCAACGGCATAAAGCGTGGCTACGGTCTGGGTGTTGCCGTCCACTTCACGGGAGCGCGGGCCATGGGCCCCGAGACGGCCGGTGCCTTCATAAAAATGAACAAGGACGGCACCGTCCAGATCCTCTCCGGAACCATCGAGATGGGCAACGGGGCGAACACGGCGATCTCCCAGATATGCGCCGAGGCCCTGGGAGTCCGGGTGGAGGACGTGCGGGTCATTAACGGGGACACTGCTGTCAACCCATACGGGTGGGGCACGCGTGGCAGCCGCACCACTTGTATCGACGGCCAGGCAACCCGCATCGCGGCCCTTGAGGCGCGGGAGATGCTTTTCCGGGGCGCAGCGGAATTGCTCGAATGCGATGCCTCGGATCTCGATGCCCGCAAGGGACAAATTTTCGCAAAAAGCTCTCCGGAAAGGCGGATTCCGCACTCCGAAGCCTATATGAAGATCTACAACAAGGAAGGAAGCGAGGCCGTATACACGACCGCCTCTTACGACTCGCCCAGTGAAAGTCCCGACCCCAAGACGGGATATGGAAATTGGTCGGCGGCCTACTCCTTCGGCGCCAAAGTTGCCGAGGTCGAGGTGGACACCGAGACGGGGGCGGTGGAGGTGCTCCGCATCATCAGCACGAACGACGCTGGCACGGTGGTGAATCCGGCCGGTGCGGCGGGACAACTGGAGGGGGGTGTTTTGATGGGGGTGGGCTACGCCCTCATGGAAGACTTTCAGGCCGAAGACGGCCAGCCCGTGAACCCCACTTGGCTCGATTACAAGTTTCCCACGACCCTGGACGTGCCCAAGCTGGAAACGGTCCTCATCGAAACGGAAAGTCCGACCGGCCCCTATGGCGCGAAGGGTTTGGGCGAGATGGTCCAGCTCGCAACCTCGGCCGCCATTGCGAACGCGGTCTATGACGCAGTGGGCGTTCGAATCACGAGTTTGCCTGTTACCCCCGAAAAGGTACTTGCGGGCCTCATCGAAAATGGGTCGAATGGCGGTTCGTAAAAGGCGCTCCGCCAGACTAAATGGCGGGCTCTCAGGGACGGTCGCCTCTAGAGGGAAACCGAATGACTTACGAATACATTCGGGCAAACAGCGCCGAGGAAGCGCTTGGTGCGCTCAAGCAGCACGGAGAGGGCGGAAAGCTTTACGCCGGCGGTGTGGCGCTTTCCATTCTGATGAAGTCTAAGGTGTATGAGCCCGAGGCCTTGATTGACATTGAAGGCGCCAATGACCTTGCTTTCATCGACGGGACAGACGGCGGGGGGCTCAGAATTGGCGCAAAGACCACCCACCGCGCCATAGAAACATCCCCCCTTGTACGGGAGCGGTATCCCCTTCTTACCGAAATTTTCCGCAATGTCGCAACCGTTCGAATCCGCAACGTTGGAACCATCGGTGGAAATATTTGCTTTGCCGAGCCCGCCTCGGATCCGCCCGCAGCCTTGCTTGTGCTCGAAGCGCGCATGAAAGCGAGGAAGGCGGACGGAACGGAACGCACCATCCCCGCATCCGCGTTCTGGACCGGCTATTACGAGTGTGCCCTTGAGCCGGACGAACTGCTCACGGAAATCGAGCTCGATCCACTTCCCCCCGATTTCCAGACGGCTTACACCCGCTTTACGACCCGCTCCAAGGAGGATAAACCTTGCATTTCCGTCTCGGTGGCATTGGCGGTGGAGGGGGAGGACGGTGCAATCTGTCGGGAAGTGCGCATCGGACTGGGGGGCGTCGAGGCGGTTCCCCAAAGGTTGACGGCAGCCGAAGAGACGCTGAAAGGCAAGAGGCTCTCCCGAGAAACCATTGACGAAGCCTTGGCCGGAACGCTGAACGATCTAGAGCCCCTTACCGATATTCGGGCCAGCGATACTTACCGGCGGCAGGTAACGCCAGTATTCGTACGGCGAACTATCGAAAAAGCAATGGGCTAAAAACCCGCTTTTCGGGTTCTCTCCCGCGAAGCTCTCCCTCTCGGATTTCGTCTTCATCTTTATCCTTGTGATTCTTTCGCCAGGAGTTCAAGGGCGGCGCCAATGGGCACTCCGTAGTTGATCCCAATCACCCGTTCTCCCGTCTGGGTGGCCGCGGCCGATTCGACGACACCAATTACCTCTCCTTTAACGTTTAGAATGGGTCCGCCGCTGTTTCCCGGATTAATACTGGCGTCGAATTGGATCGAATCCTTTAAGCCGGTCTTGCTGAGGACACCTGTGGTGAGGGTGGTTCGCGCCAAGCCGTCGAGCTTGGCGTTTCCAGGAAAACCGAGGATGGCGATGGCCGCTCCCTGGGGGGCCGCCTCGGGCGCGGAATTGAGCCTCCTGAGGTAGGGCATGTCGGGGAAAGGATCGATCTTGAGAAGCGCCAGGTCCACGCTGTTTGATGAGCGAATCCGGCGGGCGGCGATTTCTTTGTTCGTGTCAGCGATAATGATCACCAGCTGGACGGTCCGTCCCGTGATATTCGCCGCAGCGATCCCTGGCGTGAACTCCCACGGCCGTGCTATGTGCCGGTTCGTGATTATGTGTCCCTTTGGGTCTGCGATAAATCCGCTCCCGCTAGAAACTTGAGTGAAGATTCGCCCTCCTTTCTCGGGGGGCTCCTCGGAAACGATGGGGCTCTCGTCGGGGCCCCGGCTGATGGCATAAAGGGGTTTTCCGGTCTTTGTCGAGATGAGGCCCCATTGGTGCACCACCCAAACGACGCCTTTTTGGTTTGCCCGTGCCACATCAATAAATCGTCCGCTCCGTTCTGCGAGAATGGTCCGGTGGGTACGCTCGAGGTCCTGGGTCAAGTCCTTGACTTGCTCCCGCAGAGCAGCCTCGGCTGTCTCGGAAGTTGCGCGCCGCTCGCCGAGATCCCTCATAATTGCATCGATTCGGTGCCGGAGCAGGCGCTCTCGGGCCTGGGCGCTTTGGAGGAACTCTTTGTTGGCCTGCTCCAATTCCTTTTCCCGCCCCCGGAACCGCACTTCGATGAGCGCAAGACGTGCCTGGAGGGCGGTTTTTTCTGCCCGCTCGGTTGAGAGAAAATTCCAAAGGGCAAAACCTACGACGATGAGTAAAGCGAGGAGGACGGCCGTGACCCGCATGCCGAGCTGCCATCGGGAGCGCCAAAAGACTTCCTGGACAAAAGTAGAGGCGATTTTTCCTTCGCTGGTTTTCGCCTCCGCGATGGAGTCGCGGACCATGGTTTGAAGCATGCGGGCGTTCACGCGGCAGGTGGTGGTGTACAAGTCAAGCATTCCTACAAGACCAGATTCACCCTCGAAAGCGAGGCGGGGCCCGCCCGAGCCGAGTTCGATGAGGTCCCCTGAGGTGAGTTCTGCCAAGCTGACGCGTTTTCCGTTGAGGAAGGTTCCCTTATCGCCGCTGTTGTCGTAGAGAACGAAGAAGCCGCACTCGAATGTAATCTCTGTGCGAATGGGCTCGATTTCAAGTGATTCGATACCGCCGATATTAACTTCGTTGTCTACCGATGTTCCGATGCGAATCCGTTCTTGGGAAAACTCCAATTTATCCCCCTCCCGGGGGCCATCCAGGCAGGTGATAGTAATTTTCATCGCGCCTTTTCCACTGGAATCTTCGAATTCGAGGCCAGGTATTCTCTTTCCAAATTTCGGAGGGACTCTTCGGAGAGCCGTGCAGCGTGCTCGCGGGCTTCTCGTCCTCGGCCAAGCTCGGGGCGAAGGAGCTTTCCCACGCGGATGGCGAGGAAAGAGCTGTCCGAAAGGACGCGCTGCATATCGATAAGCGTATTGGATCCGGTGATATAGATTGGCAGAATCGCCGCTCCGCTCATTGTGGCCAAGGTGCCGACCCCCCCCTTGAAACCTTTCTGCCCTAACGTGTCCACGATTCCGCCCTCTGGAAAGAGGGTGACCGCGCCTCCGGCACGAAGTATCTGGAGGGCGGTCCGAAACGTGTTTCCTTGGGGTTTTTCCCGATTGACCGAAAAGCCGCCGAACAGGGTATTGACAAGGCGGTGATGGGCTTTTTCGAAGAGCTCGCGCTTGGCCAAGAAGTGGATGCGCCGAGGGATGAAGGCCCCGAGAAGAATCGGGTCTAGATAACTTCTATGGGTAGCGACGAGAATCAGCGGCCCCTCTCGGGGAACGTTTCCTATTCCCCTGACATCGTACCCGCCAAACGAGATCCAAATGATTGCGCGAAAAATCGCCTTGAGCCAGAAGGGTTGCCAGCAGGGCGGGTTCTTTCCCGCTCCTTCATTGTCCATAGGTCCCCCTCCTCAGCTATTCATACATCTCGGCCAGCTCGACACGCCGGCCTTCGCGGTCAGATACCGAAATTGCCTCCAAGATGGCACAGGCGTGGAGGGCCGTCTCCCCATCTACCGCAGGCGAATTTCCGAATTGGACGGATTCGGCGAAATCCGCCAGCTCTTCGGCGAGTGTAAGTGTCACCGGGTCCCCCTCGACGGGAAAGTCAGTCACCGTAGGCGCATCGACCCCTTTCTGAAAGAGGGTAAGGCGGCTGCCCTCGTTTTCGGCGCGTACGATCCCTTCAATTCCAAGTGCCTGGATGAAGAACATTCTTTGTGTTAGCGCATTTGTGCCCAGATAACCTTCCACGCCGGATTCAAACTCGAGCAAAATGGTGGTCACATCGTCGATGCGAGTGCGCGGGTGGACGGACCGGCTTGTAGCGATCAGACTTTTCACTGGGCCGAGAAAATGGAAATACAAATCCGCCGCGTGGACCCCCATAGCTGTCATTGAACCGGCCGGACACTCAGCCGGATCCCCACGCCAGGCATTTGGATCAATTGTGAGATTGATCCCGTAGGATATGTTCCCTTCCGCTTGAACGATTTGCCCGAGTTGGCCTGATTCGATGATTCGTTTCATTTCCTTGTGGGCCGGTTGGCGGCGTCTCTGGTGGTCAACCGCCAGGCGGACGTCAGCATTTTTGCAGGCGGCGACAGCGCGCTGGCCATCGGGGACATGAAGAACGAAGGGCTTGTCAACGAGGACGTGTTTCCCCGCCGAGGCTGCCTCCACCACCATTCGGGCGTGTGTCGAGTGCGGGGTTGTGAGAATGAGCGCATCTATCTCCTCATCCTGAAGAACCGCCTCCCAGCTTTCCATAGCGCGGCAACCATGTGTCTTGGAGAAAGCTTCCCGGGTGGCTGGGGTACGGGCGTAACAAGCGGCGATTTTGCAATTTTTGATTTTGGCGGCGGCTTTGGCGATTTCGCCTCCCCACCATCCCAAGCCGACGATACACAAAGAGACAGGTGAATTGCTCATCAATCAGGCTCCTTTGGCGTTTTCAATTCCTCTGAGAATGTGCCAATCAGCATATGGTTTCAAGGGTTTAACCTCCGATCAAATAAGGGCGGAAGTTGTGTCCGTTTGCTCCCCTCTTCGATTTATGGCCTCGCCGAATGCCTTTATGACGTCCTCGGCAGTGATAATCCCGAGCAACAGGGCGGGATCCTCCCGGCTGACGACCGGAAGGTGCGATATCCGGCGGGCGCCGAGTTTGGCCATGGCGGAGTCAAGCGACTGGTCGGGGTGGGCGTGGAGGACGTACTGGGTTGTGGTGATATTGATAAGTTGCTCTTGGCCCCGGTTCAGGGCGTGTGCTTGATTGAAATCGCTGTGGCTGACGATGCCTCTCATGCGGTTCTGCCTGTTCATGACGGGAAACCCGGTATAAGAGAGGTCCTTGACCCGTTCCCATGCTTCCGAAATCGTGATGTCCTCGGGCAAGGTGATGACGTCCCTGACCATGGCATCGGTGACGTGGATCTCATGGAGGATTTGGTCGGTTTCATGATCGGGGAGCTGTACGCCGTCCTGTGCGGAAAGGGAGCGGTAAATCGGTTTCGGGTTCCACCTTTTTGAAATGCCAAAGGAAACGACGTTCGCCACCATGAGAGCGAGGATGATGTTGTAATCCTGGGTGAGCTCGAAAATTATCAGCACCGAGGTCATCGGGGCGCGGATGGTTGCGGCGAAGGCGGCTCCCATTCCAACGAGGGCAAACCCACCGGGTTGGGAGATCAAATCGGGAAAGGCCGCGTTGGCTACCGTAGCGACCAACCCCCCCGCCATCGCACCCATGAATAAGGTGGGAGCGAAGATGCCGCCCGATGAGCCTGTTCCGTAAGAGACGATTGTGGTGAGGAGCTTCAGGAGCAGCAGGGCGAGGAGCAGCCACGCGCCGTATTGGTTCGTGAGCGCATTGTTTACCGAAGGATAACCGACGGCGAGGATCTGGGGAAAGAAGATCCCAATTGCGCCCACCACCAGACCGCCGAGTGTGGTTATCAGGATAGAATAAAATCCTTTCAAAGACAGACACCGCTCCCGGAGCAACAGAAGCCCGCGCTGGAACACGATGCTCACGGCGGCGCAGACAATCCCCACGAGTGCGTAGACGATGAGTTCGGCTGGTTTTACCAGCTCGTAGCCAGGAACGGAAAAAACGGGCTGATTTCCGAGAATGGTCCGCTCAACCACGGCCGCGGATACCGAGGCGAATACAATCGCCCCCAGTACCCGCGCATTCAAATCGCCTAACATTTCCTCAAGTGTGAAGGTAATGGCGGCCATAGGAGTGTTGAAGGCGGCAGCCAAGCCCGCCGCAGCGCCGACAGGTACCAGTGATCGGATGTGGCTGCGTTTTAGAGAGAAAATTTGCCCCAGCCAGGAGGCCAAGCCGGCGCAGATTTGAACTGTCGGGCCTTCTCGCCCTAGGCTGGAGCCAGACCCGATGTTCAATACGCCCAGGAAAAACTTGCCTAGCCAGACCCGTAACGGAATCCGTCCATTATGGACAATGTAAGCAATTTTTGTCTGGGGAATGCCGCTCCCCCTGGCCTCGGGGATAAAATACTTGAGGAGAATCCCCGCTGAAAAAGCGCCGGCAGCAGGGATCAGCAGAACGGCATACCATGGCCGGAGGATGGAGGTTAGATCCTGGGAACCGAAGAGCAATAAGTGCATCCATCCGATGCTGAGATGGAAAAGAACTGCTGCCAGCCCGGCGACGGCACCGACCATAATGGTAATGAAGTAAAATATGCCTTCCCGGGCAAAACCAAAATGAAATAACCAGCTAAGAAGGCGAACGCGAGAACTTTTCCAGTTCATTGCTCAATTATTAGGGAAAGCGAAAACGTAGGATACTCCGTGCCGTCCAAGTCGGAGTCATGCAATAACTCCCGGACGGTTGCCTTTGTGTATGCATTTTCCGAGCGTCTGCTTCATAAATGTTTTACTTGGTCCTGGTCAGGTTTGGGGGTTGGATGCTTTTGCCTTCAAGGTGTCTTCAGGATAGTGTGCCCAAATTGACAGGGTAAAATTGAAACAGTTCATCCTATTCGGCAATGTGAAATGTTGGCTCGATGTGGCATAGCGATCCATTGAGAACATCTTGTTGGGGGAGGTGATTGCACAGGCCGAAATGTGGCCGGTGCGCCTCCCGGCGGCATAAGGCAAACTACTATAAACCATCTTCGGAGCGGGAGGAATCGTTCATGGTTGTTTTTGAGGGGAAATCTGACATTGTGACCGGTGCTTCCAGGGGGATTGGCAGAGCCACTGCCCGGCGTCTTGCGTCCGCGGGTTGCGCGGTTTTTCTCGCAGCTGACGGTCCGGCTGAGGATCTGGAAGCGGCCGCCGCCGAGTGCAGGAAAGCAGGAAAAGTGCGGGCCGAATGGGGCCTTTTTGACCTTGCCGAGTTGGGCGAGAGCGAAGCGATGGTGAAAGCTGCGCTAGAATGTTTCAGGAAGGTGGATATTTTGGTCAACAATGCCGGTGTTCGTGCCGACAAGCTCTTGGGAGAGTTTACCCATAAAGATTTTGACTACGTTGTGGGGGTAAACCTTCGGGCGCCCTTTTTTACCAGCCAAGCCGTTCTTCCTTCCATGCGGGCCGCCGGTGGAGGGTGCATCATCCACATTGCGAGTCAACTCGGCGTCGTCGCGGCAAAGAAGACGGCTATATACGGAATGACAAAAGCCGCTCTTATACACCTCACGAAGGTGATGGCGCTTGAGCTTGCCCCAGCGGGGATCAGAGTAAACGCTATCAGCCCGGGTCCGATTGCAACTGAATTTCTTCTAGAACGCCTAAATAAGGATCCTGAAGAACGGGCTCAGAGACTTAAATATGTCCCAGCTGGGCGTTTCGGAGAGGCCGAAGAGATCGCAGCCGCTGTCGTATTTTTGGCCTCTGGGGAAGCGACTTTTGTCCATGGGCAGAACCTTCTCGTCGACGGAGGATATGTAACACATTGAACCAGATTAAGGAGGTGCGTTTTCCAGAAAAACCAGGGACCGCCCTCCCGCGTAACTATTTCCCTGGAGAAGTATCGGCAAAAAAGGCGGCACATTGCTTTGTATGTTCATTTTTCATGTTCTGTGCCGGCTTCCGGCCATAGGCGGTTGAAGAAGGGCCGCTCCTTCCATTAATTCTAGATTGAGAGGAGATGTTTCATGGCCATGAAAATTGGAGTGGTCGGTCTGGGCGTTATGGGAGGGGCGTTTTCGGGGCACTTACTAGACGCTGGCTTCGAAGTGGCAGGATACGATCCAGTGGAAAAAATGTATGAAAAATTTAAGGGGAAAAACCTTCGCCGGGCGAAATCTCCTGCAGATGCGGCGGAGGGATCGGAGCTCATTATGACCTCTCTCCCGAATCATAAGTTTGTAGAAGAAGCAATTTCCGGTCCGGAAGGCGTATTTGAAGGAACGGGTTCCGGGGCAGTCATTGCGGACATGAGCACGGTTCCTCCGAGCTTCAGCCGTTCTTTGGCACAGTCTGTGGAGGAAAGGGGCCTTTCTTTTCTCGATACCCCAGTCAGCGGGGCGGGGAAACAGGCACAAGTCAAGGATCTTGTTGTGATGAGCTCCGGGCCGAAGGCGGCGTTTAAAAAAGCAAAAGTCGCCTTTGATGCCATCGGGAAGAAGACTGTGTACGTAGGCGAGGAAAACGGTTTGGCCGCACAATTGAAGCTTGTGGTCAATCTTGTTTTGTTCGTGAACATGGCCGGAGCGGCAGAGGGTCTTACGCTGGGACTGAAGGCTGGAATATCTCCCGACATCATGCTCGACACTCTCTGCTCTGGGGCTGCCGGCTCGAATGTGATCGAAGTGCGGGGAAAGGATATGTTGGCGGACAATTACCCGCCTTCCGGTCCTATCTGGATCGTACTCAAGGATCTGGATTGCGCGATAGCCTCAGCGGACGATATGGACGTTCCCGTTCCTCTGGCGGGGCTCGTGCGGAACTTCTACATGGCCCAAAAGAGTAAAGGGCGTGAAAATGAGGATGGGAGCTCGGTCTTCCGTATTTTTAAAGAGCTGGCGAACATCACGTAAGAATAAAAAATCGGAGCGGAAGCGGGGTCCGTTCAAGAAGAGTTGGCAGGCAGTCGACCGAATGGAATCGTCATACCTTTTTCACGATTTGGTCGCCTGGCCTTCCAGATCGGTTGTATGGGGCTCGGCGCGCGAGGTCATTACTTGAACATGCCACTTAACTTTTCTTCAAAAGTCTGTGGTGTGAACGGTTTTACGATGTAGTTATTCGCGCCAGATTGAATCGCTTGAATGATATTTTCCTTTAATGCTTCTGCAGTTACCATGAGGAAGGGAATCGTTTTCGTCTTCTCGTCTGCTCGTACTGCCTTGAGGAACCCTAGTCCGCTCATCACCGGCATGTTCCAGTCTGATATGATAAGTTCGAAATCACCCGACTTCGTCATGCGGTATCCATCCTCGCCGTTCTCAGCCTCGGATACGTTTTCAAAGCCAAGTTGGCGTAAAATATTTCGAACCACCTTCCGCATCGTTGCGAAATCATCCACGACAAGAATTTTCATCTTTTTGTTCATTTTACCATTTTCCTTACCATTTTCCATCGGGCACTCCGTTTCTCTCTTGCGTTTTGCCTGAAGGCGTTAGAGCTGCAAAATTTTGACCGTTTCTAGTCAGACATCTCCTTGCTCCATTGACAGGAAGTTTTTGAGCTGCCTTCAGAGCAAGGGCTCCCTTTGATTGAGAATGCGAGTCAGTTTCATTGGTACCCAGGTCTTTCCATGAAAGGCGATCTGGGTCGATATGGGAGGGAAATTTCAGATTTCTAATCTCCGATAATCTCCCAAACCAATTTTTTATGATAATTCTGAACCCATTTTTCTCGACCGTAGCTCACTTTCGCATTGACTTTCTTTAACACAATCCCAAAACATTGCATTTTTTTCGCAATTCGTCAATCCTTAATTTCATTTATATAAATAATAATATTATTTATTTATCTCAACTCCGCTCATTCGGATTTTTTGTATCATGCCCACTTCGCCTCGCCTCAATTTCCTGGCGGTTTCTGTCGCCTTGAGAAGTACTCGGCATCAAGCGATAGGGGAGGGGAGAAGTTCTTCGAACACTTCTGCCATTCCTTTTGCGCCGGGACAATCCGGAAAAGCCTCGAAGACGGTTCGCCCGCTTGCCTGGGCAAGATCGATGGTATCGTCAAAAGGAATGATCGCTTGCGTTACGCGGTTTCCAAAATGCTCCCTTAACTTTTCGAGAACAAGATTTTGCCGGCGCGTAACTCGGTGCATTACCGGGACGACGGCTCGGATCCGAAGATGATTTTTTGAAAACGTATGCTTTATGCGGATGATGGTTTTCAATACCTGCGAACAACCGTCCAAACCCAGATAATTCAGTGGCACAGGAATAATCACATCCGTGGCCGCAATGAGAATGTTGATGACGGGGATGCCCAAAGAAGGGGGGCTGTCGATGATTGTCACGTCATAACCGGTGAGATCTTCGAGGGCCCGGGCAAGGCGCAAGTGACGATCGGGTGCACGAACCACGTTGATTGTGAAATCGGCCATCCGCTTGTCCGAAGGCGCAACAAAAAGATTCGCGATTTTTGTTGATTTCACCACTTCGCCGAGAGAAAGCTTTCGGGAAACCAATACATCAAAAAGATTCGGCTCTCGCGGTCTGCTGGAAATGCCGAGACTTTTCCCAACGTGTCCTTGTGGATCCATGTCAAGGAGAAGGGTCCGCAGGCCTGAGCGGGCGAAGTAGTCTGCTCCGTGAACGGCGAGAGTGGTTTTGAAGTTCCTCCTTTTTCATTGATGAAAGAGAAGCAGCGGGTCATCGCCAAACTCCGGCGAGGCAAAAGGGTGCGGCGAAGGGCAAAGGCCCTTTGAAAAGCAATATTTTTCCTGGAATTTTCCGCAAATCGGGCTCGCTCAACCTTCCCAAACCGGGCCCGCCCAACCTTCCCAAACTGAGCCCGCCCAACCTCCCCAAACTGAGCTCCACCAAACTCCCCCCCTCTCCCTTGGCGCCCGCGCGCTCGCCAGCGGCGCTCCCACCGGCTGGAAGGAGAAGGGCCTTGGGAGAAAAAAAGCGTTCCGGGCCATTCTGCGAAATTACGCCTTTCTTTCTCCTTGCCAACAACGAATGATAATAATATAAATACCAATGTTTCATTTGGCCCTTACTCTCCCCTGCCTCCCCCCTTATCCCAACAACTATATATCGAAAACACCCAACCTATTGTTTCAAAAGGGAGAATGATCGTCAAAATTATTAAATGTGTAGCATTAATTCAAATAAGAAATTTTTTTGTTGATTTTTCTATAATTATCGAATAGTATTTATATATATTATATATATTAATTATTATGTTTGCTTAATAATAATATTTTAAACTTGTAACGGAAACCATGAATTTATAACGGAGCCATGGAAGGGCGTTGTGGACAAGTCGGAATCAAAGCCATTTTCCTTGACGGGAAAAAATGGGGGGGGAAGGCACCCCGCCCCTTAACACCTCGGGGAGGCTATCTCACCACGCGTAAGATCGCCAACCTCTGCGGCGTCAGCCCCACAACCATCATCCGGTGGATCGAGTCGGGGGATTTGAAGGCCTTTAAGCTGCCGAGCGGACATCGAAGAGTGCTTTTGGAAGAACTCATCGATTTTCTTCAACGCTTCGACATGCCCATTCCGCAGGAAAGCGATACGGGAATGGAGAGCGCGACGCTCCCGGCGGATTCCTTGTAAACAGCGCGCGTCAGCGCCCGTAAGGCAGGGCGTTCGGAACTTCAGTCTCAAAGTGAAAAGGGAATTTCGGTGGTTGCGGCCCTGGTGTTTCAGGACGGAAATTATTCACATACTTTGCGCATGTCGGCGCTGAATTATTTCTCCGCAGGTCATCGGACCGAAGAAACCGCACTCGCGCAGCCGGGCTTCAGCGCTGGAAAAATCATTTCCTGATAGGAAACCACATCGGAAACTCAAAAATACGGGAGAAGGCTCGTGTCAGAAATGGATGAAGTGATTCACGAGTTCTTGGTGGAAGCACAGGAAAACATGGAGGCAATTTACAAGAATTTTTCGGGTCTCGAGAAGGACCCGGAAAGCCAGGATCTCATTGCGGGCACTTTTCGCAGCATTCATTCCATCAAAGGCGCGTCGGGATTCTTCAATTTTTCCACTCTCGAGGGAATCGCTCACTTTTGCGAAGACATTCTGTCCAAGGTTCGCGACGGAAAGTTCCCGCTGACGCCGGATCGTCACTCCATTTTTGTTGAGGGCGTCGACGCAGTAGACAAAATCATCTCGAATCTAGTCGAAAGCGGTGTCGAAGGCGATGCGGATTACGTCGATCCGGTAATGAGATTACGCGATGCAAGCCAAAGGGAGGATGGTTCAGTGCCGAAATCCAAGTCCCCAAAATCCAAGTCCGATGAAAATGTCTCCGAGAACGGAACTACGACTCCTGAAACATCCGAACCGGCAAAGACAGAGAACGCGGAAGAGGAATCAACCGAAAAGGCCCAGGAGCAGCATCCCGAGGAGGAGCGGCCCCCCGCCCCGGCGGCGGAGGACCCTCCAGGCGATACCGAATCCGTTTCTGAAGATATCCCGGCGCCGGCTTCACCTGCGGCGGAGACCACCGTCCCGGTTTCCGCTACCCCCCCCCCCCCCCCCCCCCCCAACGATCCCAAGGTGGAGTCGGCGCCGGCTGCGAATTCTCCCGCCGCCGAGGCGAAGGGACCCGCTACGGCCTCCATGGCGGAATCAAGTATCCGCGTGGACGTTTCCCTTCTGGACAAGCTGATGAACCTTGTGGAGGAGCTTGTCCTGTCACGAAATCAAATCGTCCAGTTTTCGAACGTGATGGAGAATAACGACCTGACGAACGCCTGTCAGGTATTCAGTTTGGTCACAAGCGAGCTGCAAGAGGGGATTATGAAGACCCGGATGCAGCCCGTCAGCACGGTTTTAAATAAATTTCCGCGGATCGTCCGGGACATGGCCCGGGCCTGCGAGAAAGAGATCAACTTCAAGCTCGAAGGGGAAGAGACGGAATTAGACAAGACTATCATTGAAGCCATAAAGGACCCGCTGACGCACATTATCCGGAATTCCTTGGACCACGGAATTGAAAAGCCGGCGGACCGCCTCGCGGCCGGGAAACCGGAATCCGGCAAATTGCTCATCCGTGCCTTCCACGAGGGAGGGCAAGTCGTAATCGAGATCATCGACGACGGGTCCGGCATTAATTCAGAAAAGGTGAAGGCGAAGGCCATCGAGAGCGGGGTGGTCTCCCTCGCGCAAGCCAACGAAATGCCCCCCCCACGAAATCAACCAGCTCATTTTCCGGCCGGGCTTCTCGACCGTCGAGGTGGTCACAAACCTGAGCGGCAGGGGCGTCGGAATGGATGTCGTGAAAACCAATATCGAAAAGATTGGCGGAGTTGTCGATCTTTTCAGCGAAATGGGGAAAGGGACGACCCTTCGTATCCGGATTCGGCTCACGTTGGCGATCGTCCCCGCGCTCATCGTCTCCTCCGCGGGCGATCGTTTCGCGATTCCCCAAGTAAATCTATTGGAGCTGGTCAGGATGGAAGATGAGGGCGTCGCCTCCCGGATCGAACGGGTGGGCGAGGCGCAAACCTATCGTCTGCGCGGGCAATTGCTTCCCCTGATCCACTTGAAAAAAATCCTCTCCCTCGATGCAGAGAAGAAGGAGGAGGAAAACGGCTTCCTGAAAGCCGAAGCGCACGAGGAACCCCACGTCGAGGCGGATGGTCAGGCCGGATTGCAAAACCAGTCGAACACCGGTTTGAACATTCTCGTTCTCGCCTCGGGCGAAACGCAGTTCGGCCTCATTGTCGAAGAGGTCCACGACATCGAGGAAGTCGTCGTCAAGGCGTTGAGCAAACACGTCAGCTCGGTCTCGGCCTACGCCGGCGCCACGATCCTCGGCGATGGAAAGGTGGTCCTCATTTTGGACGCCAGCGGCCTGGCCGAGCAGGCCCACATGACGATGGAGGAGGTCGAGGGTGTGGAAGGGACCGAGACGGATGAGGCGGTGGCGGACAAGCTGGGCCAGGACAGCCAATCCCTGCTTCTTTTCTCGGTTGCCCCCGACGAGCAGTTCGCCGTTCCTTTGGCGCTGGTATCCCGGCTTGAGAAGTTCCCCCGATCGGGGCTCGGCTTGGCCGGCGGCAAAGAGGTCATCCAGTACCGGGGACGAATTCTCCCGCTGCTGAGGCTGGAAAATCAGCTCGCCATCTCCTCACCTCTCCCGACGGAAGATGATCTCAACGTGGTCGTTTTCAACTTCGAGGAGAAGGAAGTGGGGCTCATCGTGACGGAGATTCTTGATGTCGTCGACACGTCGGTGGAAATGGACCAGAAGACTTTCGATCAGCCCGCCATCCTCGGTTCGGGGATCACGAACGATCGGACAACCCTATTCATCGACATTTTCTCCGTCGTCGAGCGCAACTTCCCCACATGGTTTGAAAAGCGGCAGACCCCTCTCTCGATAGGAAACGGCTCGCAAGGCGGAAGGATTCTCATCGTGGAAGACTCTCCCTTTTTCCGTACGCTGACACGATCCTATCTTGAGTCGGCGGGATACAGGGTTACCGAAGCGGGCGACGGTGAGGAAGCTCTTGCAGAACTTGAGAAAGATGGGGGGAATTTCGATCTCCTTGTGACCGATATTGAAATGCCGCGGATGAACGGCTTCGAACTCACCGAGCGGGTCCGCTCTTCGGGCCGCTGGGAGGGGATGCCGATTATGGCGCTTACCGCCCTCGCCTCCGATGAGGATCGTGAGCGCGGAAAGAGGGCGGGTGTGGATGACTATCGCGTGAAGATCGATCGAGAAGAGGTGCTCGACGCTGTCGACAGGCTCCTGAAAAAAGGGGCGGCGTCGAAGAAATCCGAATCAAATGAGAAGGAGTATCTGGACAGCATTTTTGCGGTTCCGAAGGACTAACGGCCGGAAGAGCAGAGGGTTCCCGACAAAAGTTTCCGACAAAAGGAGGACGCACCGTTGGAATCGGAAATGATTGAATCGAAACAGGAAGCAGATGCGGGCATTCAAGCAAACGGCACCATTCAGTTTTCCACCTTCTACCTGAAAGGCCAACTTCTCGGCGTAGGGGTGCACCGGGTTCAGGAAGTCATGAAATACCAGGAGATGAGCCGGATTCCCCTGGCGCGGGACTACGTGGCGGGGCTCATCAACTTGCGCGGGCAGATCGTCACTTTGCTGGATTTGCGCGCCCGGCTGGGGCTGCCTCCGAGAGAGGATCAACGGGCTTCGATGAACGTCGTCGTGAACTCGGCCGAGGGGCCGGTGAGCCTGATGGTGGATGAGATCGGCGATGTCCTCGACGTTGCGCAAAAGGATATCGTGAATGCGCCACCGACGGTTTCCGGCACGATCGCGGAGTACGTCCAAGGCGTTTGCAAGCTGGAGGGCGAGCTTCTGGTGATGTTGGACGTAGACCTACTGCTCGAGGCTTGATTGAGAAAGGCGACAGTGAAGAACTCATAATGAAGGAGAATTGTTCTGTGAATCGGAGATTAGGAGGGAATCCGTTTATGGGAATATTGCTGGAGAAATAGGGGAATTAAGGAGAGATTTGCGATGTGCTGCAATAGGCAATCACATGAGCAAACCTAGGTGGGGAAACCGTACTAATCATGAAGTTCGCGCTTTGGGAAAAATGCCAACCAGGAGGAGTTCGTGATGAGTTTTAGAAATATGGGGTTGAGGCTAAGAATCATATTGAGGAGTTCCAGTCCTTTGATCTTGGTGGTAATCCTGAGTGTCGTCAGCACGATGAGCATCACTTCGCTGCTCGAGATCAGCGGTTGGGTTGAGCATACTACGAGGTGATTGAGGGCCAAGGGGAGATCCAGAGGCTGATAATTGATATGGAAACCGGAGAAAGAGGGTTTCTGATCTCGGGTAAGGACGAGTTTCTTGAGCCGTACATCGCAGGAAAGAAGGCGCTGGTCGACAAGATCGCGGCCGTAAAAAACCTGCTGAATGACAACCCCGCGCAAGTGAAGCGGATGGATGACGTCGAGAGATTGATCAGCGAATGGAGTCAGAAGGCGGCCGAGCCAGAGATCGCCATGCGAAGAGAGGTGGCCAAAGGAGCCACAGCCACCGCTCACTTTAAGAAGCTGCAGGGAAGGATCGTCGGCAAGGAAATCTTCGACGAATTTCGGGTAGAGGTCGGCAAACTCGACGCCGCTTTTCAGAAAGCCGACGATGCAAAAGCGAGCGAGCTTACGGCCGCGATTCTCATGGACATGGTGAATATGGAAACGGGCCAACGTGGGTTTTTGCTGACGGGTCTGGATGCCTCCCTTGAGCCCTTCCGCAACGGGCAAAAGTCTATCAAGGAGCATGTCGCGGACCTGCGCCGATTGCTCGGCAACGCCTACGACAGGCAGGCCACCCGTGAGAATTTGAATAAGATCCAGGCCCTGGCACAGAAATGGGATAACGAGGTTGCAAAAGTCGGCATCGAAATCAAGAAGGCGATTGTTGCGGGGCAAAAGGAAAGTTCTGAGTTACAGAGATTCGTGGCGGCGGGAGCCGGCAAGAAGATCTTTGATGAAAACAGAGTCCACATGGATAGGTTGGAAGCCGCCTTTCGCAAGGCCGACGCAATATTGGCGTTGAACGTCTTCGGCAATGTCGCCAAGAATTTAGTGGACATGGAGACGGGTTGCCGGAGTTTCTTGCTTACGGGCGTGGATGATTCCCTTGCGCCTTATCGCAGCGGGCAAACCGGTGTGGCGAAGGCTTTGAGTGAGCTGGGAAGGCTCATCTCGAATGCCTACGTTATCGATGGTGCCAAGAGGGATTTGACCCAAGTGGAGGAACTTTCCGCACGTTGGGTCAAGGAAGCCGCCGGGCCGGAGATCGAAGCCCGCCTGGAGATGAACAAAGTCACGGCGACGATGGAGGATGTGACAGCCCTGATTGAAGCGGGAACCGGCAAACAGTTCATGGACGGTCTGCGCAAACAATTGGGTGAATTTGTTGGCATCGAAAGAGTGCTTATGGAAGAACGAAAAGCGGAAGCCGCGACAACCGGGGATAGAACCAAAAATATCGTAATGGGAGGCACGGTTGTGACCATCTTGATCGCCGTGGTCATCGCATACTTCATCGCCAATGGGTTGGTGAAGACCCTGAGCCGAACTGCGGAGCAGCTCAACGTGAGCGCGGAGGAGATGGCCGCCGGGGCAAATCAGACCAGCGAACAGGCGCAGACGGCCTCCGCGGCCAGTGAGCAGGTGAGCAGCTCCATCGCCACGGTGGCGACGTCGACCGAGGAGATGACCTCCTCAATCAAGGAGATTTCGGGCAACGCCACCAAGGCCGCGACGGTGGCCAGCGGTGCGGTGGAAGTGGCCAACAAGACGAACGAGAACATCACCAAGCTGGGCGATAGTTCGACCGAGATCGGAAACGTGATCAAGGTCATCAGCTCCATCGCCCAGCAGACGAACCTTCTCGCCCTGAACGCCACCATCGAGGCGGCGAGAGCGGGTGGGGCCGGGAAAGGCTTTGCCGTGGTCGCGAATGAGGTCAAGGAACTCGCGAAGGAGACGGCGCGGGCCACCGAAGATATCACCCAGAAGATCGAGGCGATCCAAGGCGACACCAAATCGGCCGTCGACGCCATTGCCCAGATCACTGATACCATCCAGCAGATCGACAGCATTTCGACCACGATCGCGAGCGCGGTGGAAGAGCAGACGGCCACCACGAACGAGATCGCGCGCAACGTCAACGACGTGGCGAGGGGCGCTAACGATATTTCCGAAAATATCGCAGGGGTGGCGAAAGCCGCCCAGAACGCCGGGGAGGAGGCGAGAAAGACGCTCTCCGCCGCCGGCGCTCTCCAAGCCCTGGCCGGAAGCGGGAAAAACGGGGGGAACGGAAATTCGAGGAAGGTTCCGCCGGCCCGCCGAAATGATGCAACGACCTTGCATGGCTCCCACGGCGGATTTTCCCAAAATCCGGCGGGAGAACACGCGGGGGAAAGCGCTTCCCCTCCCGCCGACGCTGAAAGGACCGCAGTCTCCGGGAATTGAAGATCGGGCCGTCCGGGAGCTCTTCTCGGCCAACAAGTCGCAGAAGCTGGTCGAGCGCTCCCGCAACAAGCAGTAAACGATTGATCCGTTTCGCTGGGTGAAAGGAGCAAGTCCTTGAGTTTTGGGAACGGATACCGCAGCACCTCCTCCCCCCCGCCGGATGCCCCCGGCGGGGGGGAGGAGATCCCCGTAATATTGATAGCCGACGATGATCCCATGAGCAGACGGCTGCTTGAGGCGGCCTTGGGGGTCCTGGGAGATTGCGAATTCATCCGGGCGGGAGACGGCGCTGAGGCGCTGGAGATGTTTCAGCAAAAAACGCCGGACATCATCCTCCTCGACGTATTCATGCCGAATATGGACGGATTCGAATTTCTTCATGAATTCAGGAAGTTTCCCGGATCGGATAGCGTTCCCGTACTTTTGGTATCCGGATTCGCCGATATTTCCGACCGAATACGCGGCCTGGACCTCGGTGCCATCGACTACCTCTCCAAGCCGCTGGAACCGATGGAAGTCGCCCTCCGGGTAAAAAGCCACCTGGAGAAGCGAAGACTCTACAAGGAGGTCGAAAAGCAAAGGGAATATCTTGCCGACCAAGCAAAGGTTCTTGATGCCATTTTGAATTCGCTTCCCTCGGGCTTGGCCCTGCTCGATGAAGAACTTCGCATAACCAGCCATAACCAACAGTTCAAGCGTCTTTTTTTGAATGTCGGCGAGTCGGAAATGATGGAAGGTAAATATTTTTCGGACATATGCTTCGCGGAGATGGCTGCCTTGGGCCGGGCGCGCGCACGGCAGAACAATTTGGTCGTGGATATACTTCTGCGCGCGCTGCACGAGGGAATAGATGTCCAGCACCATGAAATTCCTTTTTCCGGCGGCGAAAATGGAGATGCCCTGCGATATGTGCTGGCGATGGCCACGAGATTGCCGCTCAGGTCCGGTCAGCTTCTTTTGGATCTTCGTGACATTTCCGACCAGAAGAAGGCCGCGCAAAAAATGGCCCACCGGGATCGGATGGCCACGTTGGGTGACCTGTCTGTAGGCGTAGCGCACGAAATCAACAATCCGAATGCTTTTGTTCGCGTAAATGCCAGAAACATCCGGAAGATACTTGAGCATCTTGCACCCGTTTTCGAAGAGGCAATAAAAAAAGATTCGGAATTGAAAGTGGGCACGTTGCCTTTTGAAAAAATCCCCCAGCAGTTGAACAAAGCGGTGAAGAGCATTCTGGATGCGACGGATCGGGTTTCAACTGTCGTTGAACGTCTCAAAACATTTGGAAGGCCGGAAAACCTGGAAGCAGAAGATGTGGATTTGTCGGCCGCCCTGGAGAATGCCGCGGCAATCGTTTCCTACAAGCTCAAGCAGGTGGAAGAGGCCGAGATTCGCCTGCCCGAGAACCCCATCCCTCCGGTTCGGGGAACACTGGTGGAGTTCGAACAGGTCATAATTAACCTGCTCACCAATTCCGTGGATGCAATTGAACAAATGCGGCACAACGGGCCGGATGATTTCGAGGGCCGTCTCTCCGCGTGGCTGGAAACCGCAGGCGAGTTCGTCTCCCTGTGCGTGAAAGATAACGGAATCGGTATGGACGACGCCACGATATCTAAAATTTATACGCCTTACTTTACGACCAAAGAGCGGGGAAACGGTACGGGCATCGGCCTGTCCATCAGCCACGGAATAATCGGAAAGTACAGTGGAAAAATAGAGGTCATTTCAAGTCCGCATGAAGGATCCACATTCAAGGTGTTCTTCCCCGTCGAAGTTCCCGACGGGGAAGAGATCTCGCTTTCAGGAGCTAACGCATGACACACCGTATTTTAATCGTCGACGATGAACCGGATATCCTGTCCGCCCTGGAGGTTCACTGTTCCATTCTGGGTTATGAAACGGTGACGACCGACGATCCGTATGAGGCCATAGAAAAAATTCAAATTGAAAAATTTCACATCACGCTGTTGGATATCAATATGCCGAAGATGAACGGAATTGATCTCCTGCGAAATGTGGAATCGATTAAACCGACAACCCAGGTCATCATGATCACCGCCTTCACCACCCTCGAAAAAGCCATTGACTGCTGGGAAAGCGGCGCTACCGATTATATTTTAAAACCTTTCGCCGATCTGGATCAGATCGGGGATATCATCGAATTCACCTCACAGCGAATTCAGCGCTGGGAGAATATCGCCCGCCAGAGTATTCGCGCCTAGGACCATCATCTGGGTGGCATGCAGGAGAGTGCTTTTCTCATGAGTCAGCAAAAGATCCGCGTGCTCGTCGTGGATGATGCCGCGATGTACCGGCGAATAGTGAGCGATCTTCTGGATTCCGATCCTGAGATCGAAGTTGTGGGCAGCGCTTCAAACGGCAGGATTGCCCTGCAGCGAATCGAGCAATACCAGCCCGATGTCGTTACTCTGGATATCGAAATGCCCGAGATGGACGGGCTGGAAACTTTGAAGCAAATTTCGCAGCTCCATCCTCACGTGGGAACAATTATGGTGAGCGCCCAAACCGAGCGAGGCGCTTCGATTGCCATCGATTGTCTCACGAGCGGGGCATTCGACTTCGTTTCAAAGCCGAGTGGAACTGGTTCCTACGAGGAGAGCCAGAAAGTCATTCGGGAACAACTGCTACCCAAAGTAAAACAATGTGCCCAAAAGAGCAGGAAGGCAAGCTCCAAAATACTGAAACCCGCCACTGCCCCTCGGCCGGTTCGGCGCATTCCGGCAAATCGCGTTCCGATTATTTTGCGCCGGGAGGTGGTCGCAATCGGGGTTTCGACAGGGGGACCGACTGCGCTTGCCCAACTCATCCCCTCGTTGCCCGCCGAATTGCGGGTCGGAGTTCTCGTCGTTCAGCATATGCCCCCCACCTTCACGGCCCAGCTTGCCAATCGATTGGACAGTTTGTCCGCCTTGAAGGTGAAAGAGGCGGAAGAGGGGGATGAAATCCGGGCCGGGTCGGTACTTTTGGCCCCCGGGGGGAAGCATATGGTCGTAACGAATTCAAACGGCTCGAAACGTGTGTCCCTGAACACCGGCCCTCCCGAAAACAGTTGCCGCCCGGCTGTAGATACCCTCTTCCGCTCCGTAGCCGAATTGTACAAGGGGAAGGTGGTGGCTGCTATGTTGACGGGAATGGGACAAGACGGAGTGGCGAGCACCAAACTTCTAAAAGAAAAAGGCGCCTTCGTCGTTGCCCAGAACGAGGCCACTTGCGTCGTCTACGGGATGCCGAAATTCGTTGTGGATGCGGGCTTGTCCGATATGGTTTTGCCGCTTGGGCTGATTGGAGCCGAAATCGTTAATCAAGTGAATTGATGAGAATCGGCAAGGAAAGGTATTTATGGTCGTCACGAATATGAAAAAAGAAATTATCGCCCCTCTCCCTGAAGTGTACAATTATTTTCGGAATTTCGCTTACACGAAAAGCGGAATCTCCTTAAAAGCGGAATCTCCTTAAACGATGACAAAAACTATCTCATCGACGACCGCCTGGGAAGCCTGGCCACAACGTTGGGACATTCTTCCATCACAGAGCTGTACCGGGCCGCGAAATATTCGCCGACAGAAACGCTTGAAAGGAAAATTCTCGAAGCCTTAACGACCAACGAGACGTTGTTTTTTCGAGACATCTCGCCCTTTTATTTTGTCGGGGATGTGGCCCTTCCCGCCCTGCGCGAGCAAAAGAAACAAACGAGGGTGATCCGAATCTGGAGCGCGGCCTGTTCCAGCGGCCAGGAAGTCTACAGCTTTCTCATGACGATGGCCGAAAAAACGCCGGATCTGCTTAACTGGAAAATCGAATTGCTGGCGACGGATTTATCGGATGATATTCTGGATAGGGCCCGAGAAGGATTCTATTCTCACCTGGAAGTTCGGCGCGGTGTTCCCATGAATCTTCTCTCCCGGTATTTTACCCAAATGCCGAATGGGTGGAGGTTTTGCGAAAGCTTGCGGAGATTCGTCACTTTCAAGAGGCTGAATCTCACGGGGTCTTTCGCCGGGCTCGGGAGTTTCGACATTGTATTGAGTCGCTACGTCCTCATTTATTTCGACGTGAAAACAAAGAGAGAAATATTTGATAAATATCAGCATCTACTGGGACCGAACGGTTATCTGTTCCTCGGTGCCTCGGAGGGAATTTTCGGTGTAACCGATAAATTCAAAAGATACACGGAGGGAAAATGCGTTTACTTTCAACGAGCTTAGTTGCGTGAAAATGAAAAGGTATTTTCCCTGAACAAGTATTTTCATTTATGTGATGTTGTAGTAAGGTTTTCCGGAAAGGCAGGGATTGGAATCGAAGAGTGAACGGTTCAATGAGCCATCGATTAGCCTGGGCAGGGAGCCAAACGAATGAAGGCGGGATTTGTCAATCCTTTCTTGAAAGCCACAGTAAATGTTTTGAGTACTATGGCGATGCTCACTCCAGAGCCTGGAAAGCCGAATCTCAAGATGGGCGAGGTGACGAAGGGCGATATCACAGGTGTGATCGGCTTGACGGGGGATAAGGAGGGTTCCCTGGCAGTCAGCTTTTCCACAAGCTGCGCGCTCAAGATCGTTGAAAATATATTGGGGGAAAAGCACGAGGAGTTGAACGACGAAGTGGCGGATGCGGTGGGCGAGCTTACAAACATGATTTCGGGAGACGCCCGCTCGCAGCTCCAACAGATGGGCTACGCGTTCAAGGCCGCGGTTCCCTCCGTCATTCGGGGAAAAGGCCACACGGTGAAACACATCTCGAAGGGCCCCACCCTCGTGATTCCCTTCACCACGGATTCCGGGGATTTCTTCGTGGAGGCGAGCTTCTCGGAATAGCGGCCCGCCTGCTCCGCGCTCTTGTCAGCCTACTGGCTTCGGATAACCGCGGATCGGATGATTTGCCGCGTTTCGTCGTCGTTCAGGGTTCTTAATTGCTCGAATGTGATGAGCGCGGAAGTGTCCGGATCCCCCCGCTCGCCCCACCAGACGCGAAAACTATCGTCTACGTAAGTGAAGCGGAGATCCAAATCCACGTTTGGAATTCCCTTATCCAATATCTTGCTTAATCGCTCGACGAGAACGCGTCCCTCCTGCCGCCGCTGCGCCACGTCACTCAACGGCTTTCACCTCCCCGTTGCGATGGATTGTTTTGTTGTTTCTTTGCACCTGCGGCTGCAACATCTCAGGCAGGTTAGTTTTGCTTCGTTTCGCTGTCAAGGACCGCGCCCTTTGGCCTTTCAGCCGCCCTCGCGGACCGGTCCGTCTGCGCCGGCATTGCTATGGCAAAAATTTTCGCCCAAACCGTTTCGCTTTTCCGCATGCTCCGGTTGTCCGGAAACGATCCTTTTCAGAGGGGAACGGGAAAGCGGGGCGAAAAGGATCGGAAGCGGCCGGGACGGCGGGCGGGCCTAGGAAATTTTTCGCAACGCTTCGTTCAGCTTCGTTTCAAGAAGATTCTTGTAGGTCATGAAATCCGCGGTTTGGGCCCCTTTGGGGCAATTTTTTTGGCGATAGCTTTGGGGAAGATTTACGGCGTTAATAAAAATGGGATATTTTCCTTTGTTTCCGCGTTTTTTGTAAACATGGTCGGCGACGGTCTGAAAAATTTTCCCTCCGTGTTCCGCGCTTGAAAAGCTTTGACCCCCCGTCTGGAATTCGAGAATTCGTTTTCCTTCGCCCGGCGCGGCCGTTTCAATCACGGTGAGCCTCTCGCCATGCGCGCTTTTGATGCTGCTCGCGCGGGCCGCCTCGGTCACGTTTGTTATGTCGAAATGATCTTGGTAGGTCCCTTTCTTGGTGATATCGTAAAAGACCAACTCCGGGAGGGGGAGCTTTTCCTGAACGCGATGAGGCTCTTCGGCGAGTTCGGCGAGGACGCTTTCGAGGAAAAGGAAAAACTTGCCCTGGAAATGCGCCCACTCCTTTCGCGGCATGTCGAAGGCGGAGGTCCCGCCGAGTTCATCCGATACGTAAATCCGGGCGAGGAGCCCGTCGTCGAACGCGAAAACTTGGACGACGCCCTCCTCGAGGTGGGATGCGAGGGCCTGGTGGGGAAGAAGCTTGGTCGGAGAGGCGCTGAGCAGGACGTGGTTCTTCCGGAACCCGCCGCGCGGCAGCTTGAGAAAACATTCGTCGATGTTTAGGTACTGGTTTCGCAGGATTTTCTTTTCCTCCAACGTGAGCGAATAGACGCGCGGCTCATCCTGGAAGATGTAGGTGCGGATCGAGTCGGGCGGGAGGGGCTTTGAAAAGAAAAAATTCGCGGCTTCATGCACGAGCCGTTCGATTTCCCGGAACACGAGCCGTTCGGATTGCCCGGCCCGGCCCGAGGGGAGATAAATTTTCAGGGAATCCTTGAAAGTTCCTTCTCCGACCGAATCCCGCTGGGGCAGGTAATTGAGGCAAAATTGGATCACGGATGACGTGGATATATCTCCCGGAGCGCGCCGGTAGAAGATCTCGCCCCAGGAGGTGACGTAGGTGACGTCCAGGCGGGTGATTTTTCCGCCCTGCTTTAGCTCCCCGAAGTTGACGAGCACCATGGTTTTTTGGATTTCGCTCTCACGCAAAAGGGCTTCGTTGGAAAGGGCGTCCACCCGTACGGGAGGGAAGAAGCCCAGCAGCTGAGAGAGGAGATCCTGCACTTCGGCGACCGCGATCGGAACGTTCTTGGCGATAAGATTGAAGGAAGTGTCACGGCTCCAGGCGCCGTTGATCACCAGCCAGACGAGAACCTCGGGCAGATTTGCCGATTTCAGGAGGAGCTGGTCTTCTGTTCCGTTTTTTTGAATCTCGGATGGGGAGATATTCCCCCGGTACACTTTCCAGATCCCCTCCTTATTGGGGATGGGAACGTAGGCGAAGGTCAGGTCGCCCTGGTGGAGGCTTTCCTCAAAGCTCTTGGGCAGAAAACCAATTTCGTTGTCTTTTTTCGAGTAGAAAGTGAAAAGCTTCCGCCCGAGGACGGTTATGTCGGTCGGATTGATTCTCGTTTTTTTCGGTGGCGCCGGACTGGCTGAGGCGCTTGTAGGAATCGACGATGAAACCGTTTACCTGTTTGCCGAGGGCGACGCTTTTTTCAAACGGCCATTTTTTATAGTCGTTCGAATCGGCGATTTCATCGTTTCCCCATCCCCACCCCTGTACGATTTCCGCAATCATGTCTTTCTTCGGGGTCTTTTCGCGAAGAGGATCATCGAGCCCGGCAATCGAAGTTCCGGCCTTGAGGTAAAAGCATTTCCGCAGGATTCCCAGCAGCTCCATCCGCGCTTTCCGCTGGTAATAATCCGAAATGCGATTGAACATGAGAACGTACCCGTCGACATGAACGCGCTCGGCCAGCTCCTCGATCGTGTGGGGCTCCGCCTCGGCCTTCCCCTGGGCATTTTTGGCAACGGGTTTCGAGGCGATCCTTGCAAGGGTTTCCTTCAGGTGGTCGCAAAGCAGGACGGAATCCGAAGCGGGGCCCATATAATCTTCGATGAGGGCCATTTTCATGGCTGATTTGAACGGACTGCCGAGGGCTTTGTTCAACTGCCAAAGAGCGGCGCCGAACGCCTCCTCCAGGGTGATTCGTTGGGCATTTCCCATATCGGCATAAGAATTCGTGTCGATGTCATAGCTTGTGGAGGCAAGTTTTCGAAAACCTTCGTACTCCTCATCGGAAATGTTCGGCGGCATGATCCTCCAAAGAGGGGCTTGGCCGGCGAGCACGGTGTGGGTTCGGTAGAATTCCTCCTTGAGGAGTTTGCCGAGGGCGGAGCCGGCGCTTTCCTTATCGGCCGCTCCGAAATGGTTTCTCCGCGCATCGTCAATATCGGTAATGAAGAAGTGCGTTTCAAAGTGGTTTGTTTCTTCGGCCCATTTTTCAATCGCACGGAGTTTTTGATTCAAACCGTCAAGTTGGGCTTCGGTGAATTTCTCTTTCTTGACGCACACCCAGATATCGAAATCGCTTTTTTTCGTCTGGGCGATGGTGGCAAGGCTGCCCATTGCCGAAAGCGAATAAATGATATTTTTGGATTTTGTGTGTCTGAGATCTCGAGGCGAAATCCCGGACCGGGGAAAAAACCTTTGCAGCAGGCTCAACATGGAATCGTCCGGCCTGAAATTCCAGATAACGCCGGGATGGCGTTCTTCCTCCTCAATGTATCCGGGGAGACCCGCGGCGTTCAGGTGCACCAACGGAGGGAGGAGCCAAAAAATTTCCCTGTCGAATTCGTTGAGTGTGGCTTCGATCGAATGAATTTTTTGCAGGTTGTAGGCGGTAAAGGCCCGCGCACGAAGCTTCATCTCCGAGACTTTTCTCTCGTCTTCCGGCTTTAGGGACGGGGCCGGGCGGTCATCATCATCGTATTCGAAGTCGTCATCGTCATCGAAAATATCTTCCGACGATTTCCGGCCGAATATGTTCTTGAAGGCCATTAGTCCGCGTTCTCCAAGGAAGGGCTATTCTCCCTTTGTTTTTCAAAATTCATACGATTTGCCTTGAACAAGCCACTGAAGGCGTGGCTCACAAAGGGCCTGCACCTCTTCGTTGATTTCGTCCCGGTAATGCGGTTTCACGTGAAACAGATATATCGGTACGTCCGGCGGCATTTTCTTGATTTCCGCTTTGAGGGTACGGGGAGTCAAATGCATGGCGGCGTCCGCGACATCCTGAAGGCGATTGGGGAAAGAGACCTCCGTAATAATCGTATGAAGATCCGTGCAGTCTCGTCCTTTTTCCCAAATCACTTGTGTCGGCCCGCTATCCCCCGTGAAAAGGACCGCGCCCTTGTCGTCACGCAGGATATAGCCCACCGCATTGACGTTGTGGCTTACGGGATAAGCGGTGATTCGGACGTCCGAGATTGAAAATTCATTGTTTTCGTGGATGCTTAGGAATTCGAGGATCGGGTGCTCGCCCGATGTGAGCGCGGAGAAGTCTGGCCACGTAATATCGTTGAAAAGATATTTGTGGAGGTCCCCCAAAATGCTTTCGAGACTGATTACAGGGAGGCTTTTTTCCCGAAGGCCGAAAATGTTGTCGGCGATGAAAGGGATGTCGCCCACATGATCCAGGTGAACGTGTGTAAGAACAATCCCTTCCAGAGCGGCTTGTTCGGCCGTTGAGAGGGTGGACGCCGCACTTCCCGCATCGAGGAGGAGCCTGTCATTGATGAGGAATGATGGCAGATAGAAACCGGGCTCTTTACCCCCGCTGCAGCCAAGAACTCGAAGACGGATGGGCGGATCCTCCCGAGAGAGGGATGAAGGTTAAAAGATAACCTCATTCCCCCCTCGATTCCTCAAAAGGAATTTTACACTTAAAGTATAGTATAAAGTCCGCCATTTCGGAAGTCGCCCCGCCTATCGCTTTGATTCTAGGCTCTTTCCCAGCGTCCACTTTTTGCGCGCCGCCTCCGGCCAAAATCCGTCATCCGGGCCACTTCCGTTCCCATGAATACTGGGCCATCCACGCATACCCGCCAGCCTGAGCAGCTGCACTGGCCGCACAGGCCGACTGCGCATTTCATATAACGCTCAATGGCGTAATACGTCCTTTCCGGAGGGAGGTGGGGCATGCAGGCCGCCATCATACGCTCCGGGCCACAAACGGCGTAGTGTTCCGCCTCGGCGGGGAAAAGATCGGTTATCAGACCTCGATGGCCCAGGGAACCGTCCTCGGTGGCGACGCGAACCGGGCCGAGGCCCTTGAACTCTTCATAGAAAAGAATTTCCTCGGCCGTTCTTCCGCCGAGGAGAAAAGAGGGTTCACGGGTGGCGAAGGCCAGCAGCCGAAGCTCCGCGATCCCGACCCCGCCTCCGATGAGGGCGGGGCGGTCGAGGTCGGGATATCCCTTGCCGAGCGGCCCCCGTATGCCGATTTCATCGCCGGGGGAAAGTTCGCATAATCCACCGGTGAAATCTCCCGCGTGCTTTAAAGTGAACGCGTTGGGATAGGAAAGGGTGAAGGGTTTTTCTCCGGCGCGGGGATGCCAAACCATGAAGAACCGGCCGGGGGCGCATTCGATCGTGCGGTTGAAAAAAATGGTTCTGGTGTAGTCGCTCTCGCGGCGATTTTCGGTGACTCGTACTGTCTCACGCATGCGGAGCGTCTAGAACGGGCAGGCGATGGGCGCCGCCGACAAGGGATGTGAGGGGTTCACCTTCCAAATAGGCGAGAACGCCCTCCCAAATATCCCTTGTGAGGGCCGACGCTTCAGCGGTGCTTTTGCCGAGAAAGGCGGTGCCGATTCCCAGGAGACATGCACCGGCAAGAAGGTATTCCACGGCGTCGCGCCAAGTGGAAATTCCTCCGTAAGCCACGATGGGGCATTTGAACCGAGCATAAACATCATATGTCATGCGCAAATTTATTGGCTTGAGCGCCGGGCCGCTGATCCCGCCGGTAGTCCCGGCGAGAATCGCCTTGCGGGTCTGAATGTCGATCGCGAGTCCAGGCCCCAAAGTGTTGGCGCAGCCAAATGCGTCCGCGCCTTCCTCGATACATGCCTCGGCGATCGCCATATAGTCGGTATTGGGCGAGAGCTTGGCAATAAGGGCTTTGTCGGTCTCGCTCCTGGACAAGCGGACTACCTCGCTTGCGAGGGAGGGATGCTGGCCGATGCTTTCCATAATGGTTTCCTCGCCGGGGACTTTATTCGGGCATCCCAGGTTCAGTTCGATGGCGTCGGCGAAAGGAGACATTTTTCCCACGACAGAGGCGAACTCCTCGGGCGTGCCTCCGTAGACGGAGATGATGAGTTTGGACCGCTCGAACCGTGTCTCAGAAAGGTCTTGGATCCAATCCTCGGGGCTCTGGGTCGGGAGGGCCAAAGAGTTGAGGACGGGGCCATCGGGGTCTTCCGGGTAGACAACAACCGGATTTTCATTTCCGGCCTTCTCTACTGGCCCGACGGATTTCGTCACATACCCGCCCAGCGCCGCGCCGGAGCGCTCGAAGGCCAAAAAAACTTCGGGATAGCTTAAAATGCCGCTCGCGTTGATAAGCGGTGGGCGAATATCCGGCAGCGGTATCAACGAGCTTCTCCCGGGGCTGGGAGAGGAAAGGGCGGTCTCATCAAGAAAAATAGTATAGATGGTGGAGGTGAGGGAGGTAAAGTTCTACATTCTCTTTATGCGCATCGGGCGCATTGTTACAGATATAATGCCTACAAACGGCGTCTTCACCGTGTCAATTCCGAGAAAGAGATTTCATACATGGAGTTCAAATCACAGATTGGGTTGGAGCGGGAAGTTTGGGCTTGCATATAATAAAAATAATAAAATATTTTCCTAGACTGGGTATTCCACCCAAGCGGCGCAATTGTGCTTTGTTATTTTTGCTATTATTTCTTGCGGGGTTTTCCCGCATCTGATATTTCCTCCCGCAGCTTCGGCAGGCCGGTGTCCGAGGTGGCCTTGCCCCCAAGGGGAAGGGAACACGATTTTCGGAATTCCGATTAGGAGAAAAAACGATCGTGGTCTCCGTTCTCATATTTCTTTATCTGGTCGCGGCGATTGCCCACCTCTACAACCTGTATTCAAAGCGTGACGCCCTGCTTTACGTTGGCATCGGAACTCTGACTGCGGGGTTCGTGCTCCATTCCTTCCTCCTCGGTTTCTACTATCTCTCTACCGACGAACATGATTGGGGCGCCTGGCTGAACTCCCTCGCCTGGGCGATTGTTCTCTTGTATTTGATCGTCTTCCTCCGCTACCGGGAGATGGCCCTCGGCGGGTTCGCCGTTCCCGCCGCTTTCGCCCTTGCGGGCTACGCCACCGCTTCTCCCGGCATATGGGGAAAAGGGTCGCAAACGGTTGAAGGGTTTCTTCTGGCCGGCCACGCCGTTCTCGCCGTTCTCAGCGCCAGCACTTTTTTCCTCCTTTTCGCGGTGGCGCTGATGTTTGTCGTTCAATCCCGCGAGCTCAAATCAAAGCGGCCCGGGGCCTGGCTCCGCCGCCTCCCGCCGCTCGATGTGCTCGACGATCTCAGCCACAAGACGCTCTATTTCGGCTTTGCGTTTCTGACGGCAAGCCTTTTCTTCGGGTCCATGTGGGCGGGGTCCAAGTACGGGGCCATATGGGTGTCGGAGCCCTTAAAGACCTGGCCGCTGCTCGGCATCTGGCTCGCTTACAGTGTATTGCTTGCGTGCCGCCTGACCCGCAGCTGGAAGGGGATGCGGTCGGCGATCTTTTCCATGGTAATTTTCCTCGCCGTATTGGTTGCCCTGGTTGTCCACATTTAAGAAGGACGGGATAGCCCGATGCCATTGATTCTCGCAGGTGTAAGCCACCACAAAACGCCCATCGAGATCCGCGAGCGCCTGCATTTCGCCGAAAAAGGGCTTCACAATTCGCTCGCTCGGCTGGCGCGCTACAACGGTCTCTCGGAGCGTTTGATTCTCTCCACGTGCAACCGGATGGAAGTTTACAGCTTCGCCGAGGAATTCGATGCGGGGGTGCGCTCCATCCGGGACTTCATCTCCGAGTCCCGCGGGATCCAGGCGGAGGAATTGCGGAAGCATCTTTACGTTTGCCGCGATGAGGACGCCGTTCGCCATCTCTTCCGCGTGACGTCGAGCCTGGATTCGATGGTGGTGGGGGAGCCGCAGATCCTCGGCCAGGTGAAGGAGGCCTACCGGATCGCGAACGAGGGCGGGCACACCGGGAAATCTCTCTCGGCGGTTTTCCCCAGCGCCTTCCGGGTGGCGAAGAAAGTCCGGGAGCGGACGGCCATCGGGGAAAGCGCGGTATCGGTGGGTACGGTGGCGGCCGAGTTGGCGGAGAAGATATTCAGCCGCCTGGAAGGGAGAACCATCCTGCTCCTGGGCGCCGGTGAGATGTGCGAGCTGGCGGCCCGCCATTTGATGAGCCGCGGAGCGAGCACGATTTTGGTTGGGAACCGGACGTACGCCCGCGCCGAGGCCTTGGCGGCGGAGCTGAACGGCAGGGCCGTAAGATTCGACCGCGTCGCCGAGGAACTCGTCGGGGCGGACATTGTCATCGCATCGACGGGAGCGCCCCATCTCATCGTAAAAAAGGAAATGCTCGCGGAAGCCTTGCGGAAGCGGCGCGACGCCCCCATTTTCCTCATCGACATCGCGGTCCCCCGGGATATCGATCCCGAGGTGAACGGCCTGGAGAACGTCTTTCTCTATGACATCGATGACCTGCAGGCGGTCGTCACCTCCAACCTGGAGGGCCGGGAGGCCGAGGCCGAGAGCGCGGGCGCGATCGTCGAGGACGAAATCCAGGGTTTCGTCCGCCGGATGCGGATGGAGGATCTCTCGAAAACCTTTTCCGCCATCCGGGTCGGCGCCGAGGCGCAACGCCAAGGCGAGCTTCAGAAGACGTTCTCCCGCCTCGCCTCGCTCGGAGAACCCGAGCGCAGCGCCATCGACGCCATGTCGCGCGCGCTGGTGAACAAACTGCTGCATCACCCCTTCTCCGTTCTTCGCGGAATGGCGGCGGATGAGATCGGAGACGAATCCCTCGCTATGGTGAAGCGGCTCTTCGGGGTGAAGGAGGAGTCCGGCGGAAAGGCGCACGGAACCGGGGACGGCGAAGGCCGAACGCGCGATGAAGGGGAGCCCGGGTTTTCTCAGGGGACGGAAATTGACCGGTGAAAATTCTTCCCGGCCGGGCCTCCTTCGCCTCGGCACGCGGGGGAGCCGGCTGGCGCTGGCGCAGACGAGGCAAATAGCTTCCCGCCTCCGGGAACTTTATCCGGAACGCGAGGTGGAAGAGGTCGTCATCCGCACCCGGGGCGATGAGATACAGGACGTGCCGCTCGCCCAGGTAGGGGGAAAGGGGCTCTTTATCAAGGAAATCGAGGAAGCCCTCCTGGCGGGGCGGATCGACGCCGCCGTCCACAGTCTCAAGGATCTTCCCGGCGAGTTTCCCCCGGGGCTCGCCCTGGGCGCGGTGCCCGAGCGCGAGGAGCCCTGGGACGTTTTCGTGTCCAGGGGGGGCGAGTCCATCCGCGGCCTGGCTCCAGGCAGCCGGGTCGGGACGGGAAGCCTCCGCCGGAAGGCCCAGCTGCTCCGCTTCCGGAGCGACCTCGAGGTGGTCGATATCCGGGGAAACGTCGACACGCGCCTCCGGAAGGTGGCGGAGGGGGAGGTGGATGCGACCATTCTCGCGGCGGCCGGCCTGAACCGCCTGGGGCTGGCGGATCGCATCACCGAAAGCCTTGCGCCCGAGCTCATGCTTCCCGCCCCGGGCCAGGGGGCGCTCGGAATCGAAATCCGGGACGGCGACGAGGAGACGGCCGCCCTTCTGGCCCCGCTCGACCATCCCCAGACGCACGATGAAGTGAACGCCGAGAGGGAGGTGATGGCACGCCTCGAGGGAGGTTGCTCGGTTCCCCTGGCCGTCTTGGCCGAGACACGGAGGGGCCGCCTCACCCTCCGGGCGCTCGTTTCGAGCGAAGACGGGAGGCGCGTCGCCGAGGGGGAGAACGAGGGCCCGCCGGGGGAGGCCTGCGCCCTGGGCGGGGCCTTGGCCGATCGCCTCCTGGCGGACGGGGGAAGGGAAATTCTCGCGGAGTTCCGGCATGGTTGAATCCGGGATCGTATACCTTGTCGGAGCGGGCCCTGGAAATCCCCATCTCCTGACCCGAAGGGGAGAAGAGGTCCTGGGCCGCGCGGATTTCCTCGCCTACGACGCCGCCCTCCCGCCCCGTCTCCTCGGCCTTTGTCCCGGAGGCTGCGAGCGCATTGAAGCGGACAAAGCCCGGGCGGCCGGTGTCCGATCCGCAATGGTGGAACGGGCGAAGGAGGGGAAAACCGCCGTCCGCCTGTACCGGGACGATCCTTTCCTCTCCGGCCAAGGGGTGGAGGATGCAAAGGCCCTCGCCCGGGCGGGGGTGGCCTTCGAAGTCGTTCCCGGAATCCCGCACGCCCTGGCGGCGTCCGCCTTCGCGGGCATCCCCCTTCTGCACGAGGGACTCGCGGACCGGTTCACCGTGGTGAACGCGAATCCCGCGGGCGGGGGCGCCCTCGATTTTGAGGCCCTCGCAAAAAACGGAGGAACCCTGGTTTTCCAGGGTGAGGCGGAGTCCGTCCCCCGGCTTATCGAGAGCCTTCTGGCCGGGGGCTTCTCCCCCGACCTGGATCTCAGTGTCATTCTCGAAGGGGGCCTTCCCCTCCAGCGCGTTATCGAAGGGAACCTCGGGGGAATGGCCCGCGCCGTGAAAGAAACGCCCCTTCATGGCAGCGCTGTTATCGTCGCGGGAAAAGTGAACCGCCTCCGCGGCGAGCTGGGCTGGCTCGAAGAGCGCCCCCTCCACGGCCGAAGAATCCTCGTGACGCGCCCCCGCGAGCAGGCGGGCGAGTTCGCCCGGCACCTGGAGGATGCAGGAGCCGAAGTCGGCGAATGTCCCGCGATTCGGATCGCCGCCCCGCAAGATTGGGGGCCCTTCGATGCGGCCGTCGCGAAGCTCGATTCGTACGATTGGATCATTTTCACGAGCGCGAACGGTGTGCGCTTTTTCGCCGAACGGCTGCGAGACGCGGGCCGGGATGCGAGGGCATTCGGCAAGGGCGCCCGCATCGTGGCCATCGGCCCGGGAACCGGGAACGCCCTGGAGGAGCATCTCCGCCTCCGGCCGGATGTCCTTCCCGAAACATATGTGGCCGAGGGGGTTCTCGAAGCCCTGGCAGGGGAGGAGATACGGGGGAAGCGCGTGCTCATTCCCCGCGCCCTGGAGGCCCGGGAGGTTTTGCCCGAGACCCTGCGGGAGCGGGAGGCGGTGGTGGAGGTAGTGGCCGCCTACCGGACCCTTTGCGCCGAGGACCAGGAGGCCGATTCCCTCCGCCGGGATTTGGCGGAGAACAGGTGGGACATGATCACTTTCACGAGTTCCTCGACGGTGCGGAATTTCGTGGATATGATGGGGGCCGGGGATTCCGGAGAGGGTTCCGGGAGGGGAAGGGTCGAAGCGGCGCTCGCCTCGATCGGGCCCGTCACGAGCGCCACCCTTTGCGAATTCGGTCTCGCGCCCAATGTCGAGGCGAAGGATTCCACCGTACAAGGGCTGGCGCGGGCCATCGCGAATTTTTACCGGGGGGCCGCTCCAGCCCGCCGAAAAAAGGGCAACCGTCCCTTCGGCGGAGCGTCACGGAAGGAGATATGGCATGGCTGAGAGCGGATCTCTGTTGACCGGCTCGCGGGAGGATGTTTTCCACCGGACGCGCCGGACCCGCGAAAAAGAAACCCTTCGGCGGATGGTGCGCGAAACCCGCCTCTCCCCCGACGATCTGGTTTATCCGATGTTCATCGTCGAAGGGGAAGGGGTGAAACGGGAGATCTCCTCGATGCCGGGGCAGCATCAGCTTTCGGTGGACCGGGCCGTAGAGGAGTGCCGCGCGGCGGCAGACCTCTCCATTCCCGCCGTCATCCTGTTCGGCATTCCCGCCCGAAAGGATGACCTCGCCTCGGGCGCCTACGCCGACGACGGAATCACCCAGAAGGCGGTGCGCGCCTTGAAGGAGGCTTGCCCGGAGGTTTGCGTCATCACCGACGTTTGCCTCTGCGAGTACATGGACCACGGCCACTGCGGCGTCGTCGAGGGAGGGCACATCCTCAACGATCCGACGCTGGAGCTTCTCGATCAGACGGCGGTCAGCCTCGCCCGCGCCGGGGCCGACATCATCGCCCCTTCGGATATGATGGACGGCCGGGTCGGGACCATTCGGCACGCCCTCGACGAGGAGGGCTTTCATCAAACCCCCATCATGGCCTACTCCGCCAAGTTCGCCAGCGCCTTCTACGGCCCTTTCCGCGATGCCGCAGAGAGCGCCCCCGCCTTCGGCGACCGAAGCTCCTACCAGATGGATCCCGCCAACGGGCGGGAAGCCCTTCGGGAGATCGAATTCGACCTCGACGAGGGGGCGGATATCATCATGATTAAGCCGGCCCTTCCCTACCTGGATATCATCTCACAGGCCAGGGACCGGGTGAGCAATCCCATCGCCGCCTACAACGTCTCGGGCGAGTTCGCCATGCTGGCCGCCGCCTCCCGGAACGGCTGGATCGACGCGGAGCGGGCCTTCATGGAAACGCTGATCTCGATCAGGCGCGCCGGGGCGGATATCATTCTCACCTATTTCGCGCGGGACGCCGCCCGCCGGCTGCAAGGGGATCGGAAAACGCCCCTTTCCTGGATGTAAGAGAAACAAAAGCCCGAGGCGGCGGCGCCCATCGCTCCCGGCTCCGTCCCGTGAGGGAAAAATTTCCTCACTTGCGGCGACCTTTGCCCAAGCGGTAAGGTGGCGGGGAAGGTCCATTCGTACCGAAAATCCGCTTTATTGATCCCTCGATTGCTTAGGCAAGGAGGATTTTGATGCTGGATTCCGTTGTTTTTCTCTCGGGGGTCCGTACCCCGTTCGGCACCTTCTGCGGAACTTTGAAGGAAATGTCCGCCACCCAGCTCGGCGCCATCGCCGCAAAAGCCGCGATGGAGCGCGCGGGGGTCTCGCCGGACATGATCGACCACACCATCGTCGGGAACGTCATCCAGTCCGCGGCGGACGGCTCCTATATCGGCCGCCACGTCGCCCTCGCCGCGGGGGTTCCCCAGGAGAAGCCCGGCTACTGCGTGAACCGCATGTGCGCATCGGGCTTTCAGGCCATCGTGAGCGGGGCTCAGGAGATCATGACGGGCGAGGCGGATGTCGTCCTCGCCGTCGGCGCGGAGAATATGAGCCTCACCCCCCACGTTATCCGCAACACGCGCTGGGGGATCGGCCTCTTTGAGACTCCGATGGAGGACGGCCTTTACAACGCCCTGACCGACCTCTATGTGAACGTCCCGATGGGGATCACGGCCGAGAACCTGGCGGAGAAATACGACCTGCACCGGGAGATTATCGACGAGTTCGCGGCCCTCAGCCAAGAGCGGGCGAACGCGGGCTGGGAGAGCGGGCGCTTGGCCGAGGAGTGCGTCCCGGTCGAGATCGAAAAGCGGAAAGAGACAATACAATTTGATCGGGACGAGCACATCCGCCCCGGTTCCACGGCGGAGACCTTGGCCAAGCTGCGGCCCGTCTTCAAGGATGGCGGGGTGGTCACGGCCGGAAACGCGAGCGGGATCAACGACGGGGCCGCCGCGATGGTGATCGCGTCAAAAGAGGCGGCGGAGAAGATGGGGCGCAAACCCCTCGGCCGCCTGGTCGCCTGGGGGGTGTCGGGATGCGATCCCAAAATCATGGGCATCGGCCCGGCAGAGAGCAGCCGCATCGCCCTGAAGAAGGCGGGGCTTCAGCTCGACGACATGGATCTGATCGAGATAAACGAGGCCTTCTCCGCCCAGTACCTTGCGGTGGAGAAGGAACTCGGCCTCGACCGGGAGAAGACGAACGTGAACGGCGGAGCGATTGCGATTGGCCATCCCGTCGGGGCGAGCGGAGCGCGGCTCACCGCCACCATCCTGCACGAGCTTCGCCGGAGGGGCGAAAAATACGGCCTCGCGGGCGCGTGCATCGGCGGCGGGATGGGACTGTCGGTGATCGTTGAGGCGTTTCCCGCGTAGGCGGGAAGGTACAGGCGTTGGGCTACGAACGTCTTTTATTCGAGGCGGCCGGGGAGGTCGCCACGGTGACCTTCAACCGCCCGGACGTGCTGAATGCCCTTGATCCGGAGACGATGGAGGAGTTGGCCGACGCCACGCGGCGCGTGAAGACGGACCCGAAGTTGAAGGTGCTCATCCTGACCGGGGCAGGCGAGAAGGCTTTCGTGGCCGGTGCGGACATTCGGCGGATGGCCGGGATGACATCCCGGGAGGCGCGGGAATTCTCCCGGTTTGGCCAGCACGTCCTCCGGGAGATGGAGACACTGGGAAAGCCCTCCATCGCGGCCGTGAATGGTTTCGCCCTGGGCGGCGGATGCGAGGTGGCGATGGCCTGCTCCATCCGGTATGCCGCCGAGACCGCGCGCTTCGGCCAGCCGGAAATTTCCCTCGGGATCATTCCGGGCTACGGCGGCACGCAGCGCCTCACCCGCCTCGTGGGATTGGGCCGCGCGGTGGAGATGTGCCTGACCGGCGAGATGGTATCCGCCGGGGAGGCCCTTCGGATCGGCCTTGTGAACAAAGTGGTTCCGGCCGATACGCTCATGGGTGAAGCGCGGGCGCTCGCGGAGAAGTTCGCCGCGAAAAGCGCTCCGGCGGTGAATTTGATTCTGAAGGCGTGCAACGAGGGCATGGAGGCGGGAATCGAAGCGGGGCTCGAGCTGGAATCGGTGCTCTTCTCCCTCGCCTTCAACAACGAAGACCAGAAAGAGGGAATGGCCGCTTTCCTGGAAAAACGCCCGCCGAATTTCCGGGACTCCTGAGGAATGCCGATGGCCCTGAAAACGGATTCGCTCAAAGCGAAAAGAAACGCCGATCTGAACGGGCGGGGCGGCGTTTCGAAAAACGGGACGGTGGAGAACAAAAAAAGCGTCCTTCCCCTTTTCCGGGAAAACGGCGCGAAGAAGGGAAACCGCTGGTCGCTCCTCAGGGAAAACGCCGAAAAGCAGCGCGAGAGGGCCCGAATTGAGAAATGGATGCGCGAAAATCTCCCGCCGCCGGGGACGCCCGAGTGGGAGGCGCTCTGTACGGGTTGCGGCAAGTGCTGCAACGACAAAGTGTGGTCGGGAAATCGGCTGGTTCTTCTGACGAGCGTTTGTTCTTTTCTCGACAAGGAAACCAAGCGGTGCACCTGCTACGCCGAGCGTTTTGAGCGTGAGCCCCTCTGCATGCCCATTGATATCGAGATTGTCATGATGGGGGGGCTCCCTGAGGATTGCCCCTACGTTGAAAACCTGCCGGGCTACCGGGGTCCCAGCGAAGTGGATAAGACCCTCGACGAGTGGTGATCCTGCGCACCGGGTTCCCCGAATTCCATTCGCGATACATGACAAAAGCCTTTCTTCCCGGGCGGCTGCGGAAGAATGGCTCCGGCCCTGACAGGACGGGTACGCGAGCGCTTCTTCGCGATGACGCCATTCCCCCGCAACTCGGGGCGAGGTGGAGTCGAATCCTCAGTTCCCCCCGGGCGCTTTCTTGTCCAGAGGCCCGGGCCGGATTCTGAGATTGGGCCCTTGAAAAAGAGATATACTGTAAATTCAATACGATAAGATGCTATACATAATGCATTTCAAAGCATTCGAGGCGCTCATTCTGTAGGGATATACTCGAAACGGTAAAATTCTCTCCCTTCTCCGGAGGTCCCGTTGGCGGTTTCCACCCATCCCGAACTCGATGAGGCAGGCCGCGCCCTCCGCGGGCTGGCCAGGGATTTTGCGGAAAAAACCCTGGCCCCGGGGGCGGCCGAGCGCGACCGCACCTGCGAGTTTCCCCTCGACTTGTACAAGGGGGCGGGGGAGCTGGGCCTGCTGGGCATCCATTTCCCGGAAAAATTGGGGGGCGGCGGCGCCGGCCATTTTGAGAACCAGCTCGTTCTCGAAGAGCTGGCCCGGGTGGACGGAAGCTTCGCCCTGACCGTCGGCGCCTCCGCGGGCCTGACGGGAGGGCACATTCTGGGCGGCGGATCGGAAGAGCAAATTCGGCGGTGGGTTCCGCGCCTTCTCGAAGGAGAGCTCGGGGCCTGGGCGCTGACCGAGCCGGGATCGGGAAGCGACGCGGGCGCGCTGCGCTGCCGAGCCGAGCGGGAGGGAGATTCCTACATTCTGAACGGAACGAAGATGTTCATCTCACAAGGTACGATCTTTTCGGCCATGACGGTCATGGCGCGCACGGGACGGGGAAAAAAGGAAATCAGCGCATTCGTCGTTGGACCCGGCGATCCGGGCCGGGTGAGCCGCCCGCTCCACGGAAAACTGGGCATGCGCTCCATGGATACGGCGGAGGTGATTTTTGAAAATTGCCGCATTCCGGCCGACCGCCTCCTCGGGGGGGAAGGGGAGGGATTCGTCCAGGCGATGGAGGCCGTCACGGGGGGGCGCGTGGGGGTGGGGGCCATCGCCGTCGGGCTCGCCCAGGGGGCGCTCGATGCGGCCACCGGGCACGCCCGCGAGCGGGAAGCCTTCGGCGGCCCGATCGCCCAATACGGAGCGATCCGCGAGATGCTCGCCGAGAGCGTGACCGAATTGGCGGCGGCGCGGGAGTTGGTCGCGCATGCGGCCCGCCTCCGGGACGCCGGGGAGGAATATCAGAAAGAGGCGTCGATGGCCAAGCTTTTCGCGACAGAGGCCGCCCTCCGCGTGTGCGACAGAAGCATTCAGATCCACGGGGGGTACGGTTACATGGACGAGTGCCCGGCGGGGCGCTTTTGGCGTGACGCCCGCCTGCTTACGATCGGAGAAGGAACGAGCGAAGTGCAGCGGATGATCATCGCGCGGTCCGTCTCCGGCGGGCGCGTTTGAAACTCACGGTCCCGCCATGCCCAATCGTCAGGAAACGGTAACCGAAAGCATTCTCGCCGGAGAAGCGCGGCCCGCGGCGCAGCTCATTTCAAAGATCGAAGACGGGGACACGGCCGTCCAGCCGGTTCTTCGCTCGCTCTATGCGCATGGGGGGCGGGCGGCGATCCTCGGGCTCACGGGTCCTCCCGGGGGGGGGAAAAGCACTTTGACGGACCGGTTCATCTCCCATTATCGTGGCGAGGGGAAACGGGTGGGTGTACTGGCGGTGGACCCGAGCAGCGCATTCACCGGGGGGGCAATTCTGGGCGACCGGATCCGGATGAGCCACCACTTTACCGACCCGGGCGTTTTCATCCGGAGCATGGCGACGCGCGGGCACCTGGGCGGCTTGGCCCGTGCCACCGGGGACGCCGTGACGGTTTTGGACGCCATGGGATTCGACATCGTGATCGTCGAGACGGTGGGCGTTGGGCAGGCGGAGTTAGACGTCACGAGGGTGGCCGATACGGTGGTTTTGGTGCTCACGCCGGGCCAGGGAGACGATGTTCAGGCGGCCAAGGCCGGGATCATGGAGATCGCGGACATCTTTGTGGTCAACAAGGCGAAGCGCGAAGGGGCGGAAGGGACGGTGAGAAATATCGAGGAGATGCTCCATTCGAAACAGGGCGCGGGGGAGGACGCCTGGCGCCCACCCGTTCTCAGGACAGAAGCCATTGACGGCGAGGGAATCGGGGAGGTGGCGGAAAGTATCGAGGAGCACCGCCGCTATCTCGCGGATCATCCCGAAACCATGCGTCTTCGCCGCCGCGAGAAGGCGAGATACGCGTTGATGGAAATATTGAAGGATAAAGTGGCCGAACGCTTTCTCAAATGGACGGAGCGTGGCGAGGCATTCGAAGCCGTTCTCGACGATATCGTGGTCCGAAAAAAAGACCCTTACGGCGTCGCTGAGGCGATGTTGCAGGACAGCTAGCGGCATACACGGGAGGCCCCCGCTCCGCTTCTTCTTATTGTGCCGGCAAGGGCGAACCGAAATATTCGAACAGAATAGCCTTTTTCCGGGACATGAGCGGTGTGTATCGCGGGGGTGAGAAAAGGAGGTGAGAAAAGTTGGCTGAAACAAGAGAGGCCGGGAATTTCCGTCTGGTATTGGTGACAACCAGTTCCGAGGAGGAGGCCGCCGGGATCGCCAAGAGTTTGGTCGAGGAGGGGCTGGCCGCCTGCGCGAACATCATTCCGCGGATCCGGAGCATTTATCGGTGGAATGGCAAGGTGCAGGACGACCCGGAGTGTTTGCTTCTCCTGAAAACGGTTTTATCAAAAGTGGATGATTTGGCCGCCCGGGTGGCCGAGCAACACAGCTACGATGTGCCCGAGGTCATTTCCGTTGCCCTCGACCGGGGAAGGGAGTCCTATCTGGACTGGCTGGCCGGGTGCGCCCAGCCGGCCCGGCGGGAGTAGGTCCGGGAAGGGTTTTTAGAAAAAGCGGGCTAGGGCCGGAAGGCGTTCAGATTCTCCCGGCGCACCCCGAGGCTTTCCAGCGAATCGGCCCCGCGGGCCTCGATGATATTTTCGATGACGTGGTCGTCGAAGTCCAGCTTCAAGTCGATGAAGTTCGACCAGACGAAGCGCGTGAAAGAAACGAAATCCTCTAAAATCTCCTCCGCCTTCTCCGGCGGGCAACCCTTCGCCAGGCGGTCGTCCGCGGCGTTCCAGTCGTGGTCGTCCATCTCGATGAACTGGCCGAAGAGCTCCTGCCACGCTTTCGTGTCCCGGGTGTGGCCCATGACGCTCTTTCCGTTTCGCTAGATGTGAACCCCGCCCTCGTAGTCCTTTTCGATGTCCTCGACGTTGCCCTCCAGCTGGCCCTTCGTGGCCGCCGCGAGCCAGTAGGGCACATCTTCTTCCGTCAGGCTTCCTTCCTTGACGGCCGCCTGGAAGATCTCCCACCACGTCATGGGCGCGCTCTCCCCCTCGCCGAGGGCGTCCCTGTCGGCGGCCTCGCGCTTGAAGATCTCGAGGTGGAGCAGGTCGGAGACCCAGGCCTGGGCGCCCTCGATGGCGACGATGCGTGACATGAAAGAATCCTCCCCGCTGCGCTGAAAATCACGCGCTCATGGAGTTGATCTTCGCATAAACCCCTTCGGTGTAGTTCCAATGGGCGTCGAGCCCATCCCGAAAGTACTGCTCCAGGGATTTCTGGCGCTCTTCGGTGGTGGCGTATTTTTCGACCACCTCCTCGCCCAGGCGGACGTGGAAGCGCTCCTCCGGGACGATCTTCTCAGCCACCCGGGCCAGGCTGTGCATGCCCGCCTCCCGGGCGAAGATGCTCACCTTCTCCAGCATCCGGAGCGCCGTCCGCTCCCCCGCGGCGTTGTGGGCGGCGAAGTAGGCGACCGGGTCGTCGATGCTGTAGTAGTACTTGTAAAAGCAGTCGGTCATCTCCTGGACCGGGTTGTACTCGTGGACGTTGAACTCCTCGCCGAAGGCTTCGTGAAGCAGTGATTTCACGTCCTTGCAGTGGCGGGCCTCCTCCCAGACCTGGCGGGCGACCTTGGTCTTGATGGCGATGTCCATCTCCGGGAAGCGCTCGAGCAGGCTCGCGTGAACGTAGGAGCTCGCCCATTCGGCGCAGGCGAGCTGGCGGTAGGCCTCTTTCAGCCGGTCGCCCGTTTCCTTGAACCATTCGGAGTAGACGAACTTTCTCGTTGAGATCACATCGTCGTATATTTTCCGAAGATGTTGGATGAACTCTTTCGGCGCCATGGCAGCCATGCGGTAACCTCCCGTCCCGGAGCGAGCAATCGACGAATACTTGAAATTTATATCACACCTTCCCCGGAGGGAAGGAAGCAGATTCGAATGTCACCCGCCGCATCCGGAAAGCCGGGCTCAATTGCTCATGGAGCTGATCTTCCGGAACACCCCCTCGGTGTACTTCCAGTGCGCCTCCAGCCCCTCACGGAAGAACCGCTCCAGCCTTTCTTGATCCTCCGCCGTCTTGGCGAACTGCTCGATCACCACCTCGCCCAAGCGGACGTGGAGCCGCTCCTCGGGAATGATCCTTTCGGCGAACTGGCAGAATTTATCCATCCTGCCCGAGCGGGCCGTAGCGGCCAACTCCTCGAGCATGTAGAGGGCGGTCCGCTCGCCGGCGGCGTTGTGGGCGGCGAAGTAGGCGCCCGGCTCCTCGATGTGAAGGTAGTAATGATAAAAGCACTCGGTCAGCTCCGGGACGGGCTCGTAATCGTCCGCCTCGAAGCTTTCGCCAAACGTATGTTTGATAAGGGTTTTTACGTCCTTGCAGTGGCGAGCCTCCTCCCAGACCTGGCGGGCGATCTTGATTTTGGTGTTGATGTCCAGCATCCACTCGAACCGCACCTGTGCCTTGGCGTGGACCTCGGCGCTGGCCCAGTAGGCGCAGGCGAGCTGCCGATACGCCTCGCGCAGCCGGTTCCCAGATTCTTTGAACCATTCCGAGTAGACGAACTTCCGATCGGAGACCGTCTCCATATAGACGTTTCGAAGGTGCTGGACGAACTCTTTCGGCGCCCTGGCGCCCATTTTCTTCTCCCTCGATGCGCTTGGATGCCCGGCTTCCGCCCGTGCAGAGGAAAATCATAAAGAATTCAGGGTTTCACCGTCAATTGACGGCTTCTTGCGGGCTGGAGAGTGAAATCCTAGCACAATAGGATTTCTTTCGCCATTTTCAGACGGCTTCGAGTCCTCGATGGCGCCCCCAATCGATCGTCGCCTCGAGACGGCGGGGAGAATCGCGCTGGGTTTGGAAGTGAAGAGCCTCGGTTTTGGTAGTTTCGCTTTTTTCTGTTTGTTCCAGCCGATTTGCGGAGAAAAATGAGAGTGGCGGGCTTATAGGATGGGGAGATAGGCATTGAGCTCGAAATCGGAGACGTGGACCCGGTAGCGCTCCCATTCGAGCTTTTTGTTTTCAATCAACTTATCCAGGATGTATTCGCCCAGCACCGTTTTCAGCAATTCGTTGTTTTCAGCAAATTTGATTGCTTCGCCCAAATCGCCCGGCAGCGTCCTGATTTCTCTTCGCTCCCTTTCCTCCGGGCTGAGCTCGTAGACATTTTCCTCGACGGGCGCCACGGGGGGGTATCCTTTCTCGATTCCCTCCATTCCCGCCGCAAGACAGCAGGCGAAGGTGAGATAGGGGTTGCACGCCGGGTCCGGCGAGCGAAGCTCGATCCGGGTGTCGGAGTCGCGTCCCTTTCGGGGGGTCGGAACGCGGATAAGATCGCTCCGGTTTTTGTGGGCCCAGGAGATGTACATGGGGGCTTCGAATCCGGGAACCAGGCGCTTGTAGCTGTTTGTCCATTGATTCAAAACGATGGCGCACTCGGGCGCATGCCGAAGCAGACCCGCGATAAACACGAGGCACTCGTCCGAAAGGCCGTCCGCCTTCGAGGTATCGTGGAAAATGTTCCGCTCGCCTTCGAATAGGGAAAGGTTGAGGTGCATTCCGTTTCCGTTGCTGTCGGCGAGGGGCTTGGGCATGAAAGTCGCAAAGACGCCGTGGCGCATCGCCACTTCCTTTACCACGAGACGGTATGTCATGGCGTTGTCCGCCATGGCCAAGGCGTCATCGTAGCGCAGGTCGATTTCGTGCTGGCTGGGGCCTACCTCGTGGTGGCTGTACTCCACGCCGATTCCCATGCCTTCGAGAGTGAGAACCGTGTCCCGCCGGAGATCGCTGGCGACGTCGAGCGGGGTGAGGTCGAAGTATCCTCCCCGGTCGAGCTTTTCCAAGGGCGGCTCTGACGATCTGAAATAGTAATGTTCGAATTCGGCGCCAACGTAAAAGGTGAAACCTTTGGCGGCGGCCTTTTCGAGGGCGCGCCGGAGGACGTAACGCGGGTCCGCCGGATAAGGCGAGCCGTCCGGACGGTTGATGTTGCAGAACATGCGGGCGACCACTCCGCCGTCTTTGGGCCGCCAGGGGAGGACGCAAAACGTGGCTGGGTCGGGCAGGGCGAACATGTCGCTTTCTTCGATCCGGGCAAAGCCCTCGATAGCGGAACCGTCGAATAGGTGTCCTTCAAAAAGGGCGGTTTCGAGATCCTCGGTGGTGATGGCAAAACTTTTGAGAAAGCCGAGAATGTCTGTGAACCACATCCGGATGAAGCGAACATCCAGATCGCGCGCCTGGTTGAGGACAAATTCCTTGTCCCTTGCCTCAGATGACGGGGTCAATCGCTTCTCCGATTCCCGATACATTTGCCCGGCGAGGGCGGGAAAGAGATTCCGGCTTCATCCCGCCGCCGGAGTTTTTTGATGGCGACACGGCCGCTTTCCCGCATCCTCCCCCCTTCGGATGATTTTTGGCGAACCAGCGGCACCGGCTCCGCCGCGAGGGGGACTCACAATTGTCCTCATGCTAATCAAGCCTTGTTTCAGAAACGTTTCGGCGGGATTTCGCCGGGGTTAAATCCACGGGAGAAACGAGATGGGGAAGGGGGGCGCCGGCGTTTCGAGAGGAATTTTCCTTATCTCGTTCCTTCGTTGAACTTGTAGCCTACCCCCCGGATGGTGGAGATGAAGGGCCGGCCACCGGCCTCGATCTTCGACCGAATTCTGCGGATGTGAACGTCCACGGTTCGCGCGCCGCCGATGTAGTCGGCGCCCCAAACGAGATCGAGAAGCCGCTCCCGGTCGAAAACATGGCCCGGGTTTTTCATCAAGAGTTTGAGAAGCTCAAATTCCCGAAAAGTCAGGCTGATGGGAACGCCGTGAAGGCGAAACTCGTAGCGGTCCTCGTCGAGGGCCAGGCCCTCGACCTCGCGCGGGGAATTCCCCGTTTTGTACGACGAATCGCGGGAGCGGGCACACAAGTTTTGAACGCGGAAAATGAGCTCTTCCTCCCGAACCGGCTTCACAACCGCGTCGTCGGCTTCGATGGGCGTGGGCTGGCTCGGCAAACGGGCGGGCTCCACGAGAAGGAGGATGGGCATCGCGCTCCAGTTCCGAAGGTCATTCACGGAAGGAAGGGCGGGGGCGTCGTCCAGAAGAATGAGCGAATAGCCTTGTCCGCGTATTTCCCGCAGGGCCGTCTCTTCGTCCTCGACCACTTTGCAAAAATGTCCCTCGCGGCGGAGGGAGCGGATGAGGGCGTCGGCGAATCCGTCATCGGCCGTATAGATTAATAGCTTTGCCATCCCGGGCGTCCAATGCGTGCAATAAAGCGTCGGAAATGTAACGGGTATGTCTGCAGTGAATTTTAACCGATGCGCCGCTTTCGGGAAAAACAGATTAGAGCTTTGAAATCTTGTGAGTCATGTTGACCAAGCTCTCCAAGTTGTGGGCGGGCAAAAAATCGTCGCAATACGGAAGGGCCGTCCGCATCCCGCGGTCGATTGGCCGGTATCCGGGGCTGCCCAGCAGGGGGTTCAGCCAAATCAGGTGACGGCACCTTTTCTTCAGACGATCCAATTCGAGAGCGAGGAGGTCGGTGTCCCCCCGGTCCCATCCGTCCGAGATGATGAGTACGATGGTCCGGCTGTTGAGGATCTGCCTGCCGTAGTCGTAGTTGAAAGTGCGGAGACAATTTCCGATTTGGGTCCCGCCGCTCCAGTCATGAACCTCGTGGGAGAGGCGCGACAAGGCCACGTTTACGTCTTTGTGCCGAAGGTAGGGGGTCGCGTCGGTGAGACGGGTGCTGAATACGAAGGTCCGGAGCGATTTGATTTCGTTTTGAAGACTGTAGAGGAACCGAATGAGAAATTGGCTGTAACTGTCCATCGAACCGGAGACGTCGCAAAGAAGGATAATTTGGGTTTTCTGAATACGGCGTTTTCTGCGGAAGAGTTTGATCACCTCGCCGCCGGTCCGGATGCTCCGCTTCACGCTCCTCCGGAGGTCGATCTCCCGCGCGCTCGCCGCGGCTTTTTTCCGGCGGCTAAGCCGGGTGGCGAGTTTCGGGACCAGCTTGGCGATCAGCCGGCGTATTTGGTGGATCTGGTCCGCCTGAATGGAGGAGAAATCCTTTTGTGACAATACCTCGGCGGGGCTGTAGGCGGGGACGCCCTCTTCGCCCTCCCCCCCCTCGCCCGGTTCGGCTCCCTCTTCCGCCTCTTCGCTGGAAAGGCTTGGGCCCGCTTTGGTTTCATCAGTCTCAGGCTCCTTGTCGTCCTGCGGGTCGCCCGGCCCCTCGCCGGCGCCTTCGGCCAATTCGTTCTCAAGCTCCGCGTCGAGCTCAAGGGATTCCTCCCCGGCCGAGACGTTCCCGCGCTCGTCAAACCAAAAACGGCGAAAGATCGCGTCGAATATGACGCTTTCCTCCTGGCTGGAGACCAGGTTGGATTTCGCCGCCACATAGACATTTTGCAGTTCCGTGATGTCCAGGTGCTCAAAACTGTGGAAGAGGTCGATGATTCTGCCGGAGGTCGCCTTCAGGCCGGTTTTCCGAAGTATTCGGCAAAAGGCGGTGACCTCCCCTTGAATGCCGCTGCCGGGAGAGCGGATGCGCCGACCGGGGAGGGTGCCTGAAACAACAGGGCGGATTTTCATGGGAAACCCTGAGAGCGAATGCGGCTATTCGACTTCAGGAGACAACTGGGCTGTCCCCACAAGGCGGTCGAGCCCATTCTCGTTGATCTGCTTGATGTCCTCGTGGTATTTCAGGATGCACCCGATGGTTTCTTTCACGGAGTCGGGGTCGAGCTCTTCCTTGTGGAGGGCGATGAGAGCTTGTGCCCAGTCCAGGGTTTCGGCAACGCCGGGCCGCTTGTAAAAGTCCATCGTCCGCGCCTGACCCATGAAACGGCAGATCTGTTCGCCGAGCCGTCGCGGGATTCCGGGCACCTTTGTCAGGACAATCTCCAACTCTTTCTCAAAACTGGGATAGTCCACCCAAAGGTATAGGCAGCGGCGTTTCAGGGCATCGTGAATTTCCCTGGTCCGGTTGCTCGTCAAGATAACGAGCGGTTTGCGCTCGGCCATGATGGGTCCGAGCTCAGGAATGGTGATCTGGAAATCGGACAGGATTTCAAGCAGAAACGCTTCGAATTCCTCGTCCGCCCGGTCAATCTCATCTATGAGCAGCACGATGGGCCGCTCTTTCGAGTGGATCAAGGCGCGGAGCAGGGGGCGTTCGATCAGGTACTCGGGACTGAATATGTCCTTTTCAACCTGTTTGGTGTTTCCTTTGAGACCCTCCTCGGTTTTGATGTGGAGGAGCTGCTTGGCATAGTTCCACTCATAAAGGGCAGAGTTTGAGTCGAGACCTTCATAGCACTGGAGACGAATCAATTCAGTGTCGAGGGCGGCGGCGAGGACTTTCGCCATCTCCGTCTTTCCGACACCGGCCTCGCCTTCGAGGAAGAGGGGTTTTTCTAGCTTGATAGCCAGGAAAAGCGTTGTGGCAATTGCCCGATCCGAGATGTATTTATTTTCCCTGAAACATTCCTGAACGGCGTCAACGCTGGATAGATCGGGTAGCGGCAATTTGCGTTGTTTGGCGTTTTTAACTTGGTTTGACGACACTATTTCCTTCCTTACGAAGCGTGCGTAACGGCGGCGGCCGCTTCGATTGCGTCGATGATTTTCACATAACCCGTGCATCGGCAAAGGTTGCCCGCAATTCCGGCCTTAATTTCCTCCCGGGTGGGCCGGGGGTTCTTGTCCAGGAGCGCTTTCGCCGCCACGATCATGCCCGGCGTGCAAAAACCGCACTGGATACCGCCATGCTCGATGAATTTCCTTTGAATTGGATGAAGATTGTCCACCGTCCCGATACCTTTGACGGTGGTGATCTCGCGTCCTTCGGCCTGGACTCCCAGGGCGCAGCACGCGTTCATGGCGATGCCGTCGAGCAGAATTGTGCACGCGCCACAGTCGCCGGCCTCGCACCCGTTCTTGACCTCGGTGAATCCGATGTCGCGGAGGAGGTAAAGAAGCGTCGTGTGCGCGGCCACCCCGGCCTCTACCGTTTGTCCATTCACCCGAAAAGAGATCGGACGTTTTACGGGAGGTGAATAGGAGGCCGTTTTTCGGGCGGCGGTCATTTTCGCGCTCCGCTTTCTTGCGGGTTTCTTTTTCGATGACACGGCCTTTTTCCGGACCGTTTTTCGACCGGCGGTTTTTTTCGCCACCTTCTTTTTTTTGCCCTTCGTCGAGGACGCCATCATGGCCGATTTCTCCACGCTTGATCCGGAAAACGGCAGGTCTTCAATCCGCCTCCAAGGGAAGCGGAATATCCAACGCCTGGCAAATCATGCGCCGCGGCAAAACCTCGCACATCAGCTTGCGGTACTCGGCTGAGGCGCGAATGTCGTCGATGGGTTCCGCCACCGCTTTACAGGCCTTCGCCGCACGCTGGACGAGAGAGAGGTCCACTTCATTGCCTTCGAGTATTTTTTCGGCCGCATAGCAACGGATGGGAACGGGGGTCACCGAGCCGAGAGAGATTCCGGCCTCCTGGCATATTTTCCCCTTCATTTTGAGCACGATAGCCACTCCGACAACGGTGATCGCCATGGCGTTGCGGCGAGCGAGCTTATAGTAGCCCCATTTATGATTTTTCCCCGGCAGGGAGAACGATACCTCGGTGATGAGCTCGCCGGAGCGGATGGCGGTCTGGCGATAGCCGGTCAGGAATTTATCGAGGGGCAAGGTCCGTTTCCCTTTTCGGCTGACAAGCTTAACGTCCGCCTTGAGGGCGAGGAGGGGGGGGACGATGTCGGCCGCTGGACCTCCATCTATGAGATTTCCCGCAACGGTGGCCCGATTCCGGATTATTGGGCCCGCGAATTTGGCGGACATGGCGGAAAGGATCGGCGCTTCACGGGTGATGGGCTTGTTTTCTAACAGATCGGTCATTGTGGTGAGGGCGCCGAGTGTGATTTTCTTCTTGCTTTTCTTGATTTCGCGGAGGGCGGAAACCCGCATGAGGTCAATGACGAGCTCGGGCCCTCCCTCGTGTTGGTGACGGAGGTCGGGGAGAAAGTTGGTTCCGCCCGCGATAAACTTGTATTTTTTCCGGACGGTGGATTTCAGCACACCGCTGACGGTGGTTGGGGCGACGAAATCAAATCCATGCATGAGGCGTATCCGTATCCTCGTAAAAGAACTTTAGCCTTCCCCAAAAAGCCGGTAAATTGTGCCCTGGAACGTCAAATGACGCAATCGAATGAGGTCGATCGAGCCGGAATAAGGGACTGGAAGGTCAACGGGCACCGATTCGAGTAGCTGAAAAGATCACGTTTTCCGCCTTCATAAAGAGGCCAAAGTATCAATCAAATCATGTTGCCGTCAACCTCACAGACTCTTGCGAAAGGGGGGAAGGCAAGCGTAAAATCCGTAATTATGTCAATTACTTCTACTGAATACCTATTGCTCATCTCAAACTTTTTTCTTCCGTTTGGAGAGCGGTTGTGAGCGCTCGGAAACCCCGGCAGCGTATTGCAATCACAAGCCTGGGATGCAAGTTGAACCAGGCCGAGGGCGAGGCGATGCGGCACCGGTGCGCCGAGGCCGGCTACGAGATTGTGCCATTCGGCCAAGAGGCGGATGTGTACGTGGTCAATACGTGTACCGTAACGGCGGAAGCCGATCGCGAATCAAGGCGGCTTGCCCGGCGGGCGAGACGTCTCGCGCCGGAATGGGGCCGGGTCGTCTTGGCCGGCTGCGCGCCCCAGGCCAATCCTGATGGAATGCTCATTCCCGAGGCGGATCTGCTTCTGGGAAATGCGGAGAAAATCCATCTTCCAGATCATCTGTCCCTGCCTGTCCGGAGGAATGGGGGGGAGGCCCGGTCGCCCGAGGTGCGCGTCGCGCCGATGAAAGATGGCGCTCGATTTGAGGCCTTCTCTCTGCCGCATTTTGAGGGCCGCACCCGCGCGTTGCTGAAAGTCCAGGACGGATGCGATTTCTCTTGCAGCTTCTGCGCGACGACTCTCGCCAGAGGACCCAGCCGCTCGCTCGACCCGGAAGCGTGCGCAGCCCAGGCCGGAAGACTCGTGGGTGACCGGCACATCGAAATCGTCCTGACGGGCATACACCTCGGCGCGTATGGACGCGATCTCGAAGAGCGAACTACCCTGAGCCGGCTCGTCCGGCGGTTGCTCGAGGTAAGGGGACTCGGGCGCCTTCGCCTTTCGTCTGTCGAACCGGGTGAATTGACGCGTGAACTCATCCGAACGGTTTCGACTCGCTCGTATGAAAATGCGACTGAAGGAGGGGCATACGTATGCAGACATTTCCACATTCCGGTACAGAGCGGGGATGATGAGGTTCTCTCCCGAATGGGGCGAAATTACCGAGCCGAACCCTGCGCCAACAAATTTGAAGAAATTGGACGAAGGATTTCGGGCGTTTGTCTTGGAGCGGACTTCATCGCGGGATTTCCCGGCGAAACCGACTCGGCATTCGAGCGAACCCTCGAATGGGTGAGAGCGGTTCCGCTCGCGTATATGCACGTTTTTCCCTACTCGCCGCGCGAGGGGACAGAGGCCGCCGCCATGGGAAAAAAACTTTCACCCGAAACGGTCCGCGCCCGGGTGCGGGCGCTCTGCGAACTGGGCAATCGAAAGTGGGCGGCCTTCGTGGCATCCCAAATCGGGGTGCGGGCGGAGGTCCTGTTCGAGCGGCGGGTGAAAGATAGCGGTTTTCTTGCCGGGCTGACCGATAATTACATCCGTGTTCTTGCCAACGGGCCGGACGATTGGATCGGGCGGTCCGTGCCGCTCCGCCTCGAGCCCGTCGGGCGGAGCGAGGTCGAAGGACAGCCGCGAACCTCCCGCTTTGAGAAGCTTTGGGGCGTTGAGATCCCATGAGCGACGAGCAGACGCGCCTCGATCCTTTCGATGAAGGGGGCCGAGGGCTGGAGGGGGACACCGATCCGCGGCGGGTTATCACCCTTCTCACCGATTTCGGCGTATCGGACCATTATGTGTCAGTCATGAAAGGGGTAATGATTGACATTAATCCGAATATCCAGATCATCGATATCACCCACACCATCCGGCCTTTTGAGATTCAAGAAGCGGCTGTAATCCTGGCTGCGGCCTACCACTACTTTCCCAAGGGGACAATTCATGTCGGGGTGGTCGACCCGGGCGTGGGAAGCGATAGGCGGGGGATCCTCACCGTTACCGAAAATTATTATTTTGTCGGACCGGACAACGGCATATTCTCATACGCTTTAGAAGATCCCGCCTACCTGTGGACACGAGAATTGCGGACGGTGGATTTCTTTCTGGATAAAGTGAGTTCAACTTTTCACGGCCGTGACGTTTTCGCCCCCGTCGCCGGGTATCTTTCCACGGGGGAGGCGGCCGAAAAGTTCGGACCTATCGTGTTCGATCCCATTAAACTGGCCAACGTCAAAGCCGATGTAGATTCCCAGGGTACGATATGGGGCGAGGTGATATATGTCGACCATTTCGGCAACTTGATTACGAACATCGAAACGGGCGCTTTTTGGGAGGGGAAACTCCGGGCGGGGGGGGAGGAGAATGAGTGCATGCCGGTGATTGAAATCGGTGGCAATATTATCAAGGGCATGAGTGAGCATTACCAAGAGAACCCGGAAGGCCAGATCGGCGCCCATTTCAATAGCTGGTCCCGTTTGGAGATTTTCGTTCCGGCCGGAAACGCCGCCCAAGCCATTCAAGTGGAAAAGGGCGCCCCGGTGTCGGTACGATTCGAGGTAAGCGCCTGAGGGCATTCCGCTTGCCGGATAATTGCATGAGCTAACTGGTGGGGAGGGCGGGAGCGACTTCCGTCCGTCCCGTTTTCGAAAGGAGTGATTCGGTGAGCCACGCTCCGGTCAGCTTCAAGGTGTTCAGCGATTTTCTTTGACCCTGGTGCTTCAATTCGGCCGTGCGCCTGAACAATATTCAGGAAGAATATGGAGACAAGGTAGATATCGAGTATCGCTCGTTTCTCCTCCGCCCGGAGCCCGATCCAGACTGCGTTTTCAACGATTACAGGCGCACGCACTGGACAAATGCAAACGATCAGCCCGAATCCGGCGATTTCCGAATGTGGGAAAGCGATGAAAAATTCCCCGACTGCTCGATAGTCTCGGCCGAGGCGGGCTTGGCCGCCCGCGACCAGGGGAAGGACGTTTGGGACCGCTTTCATTTGAATCTTCTGACCGCTTTCTTCACCGAAAACCGGAACATCTCCGACGCGACCGTACTGATGGGCGTCGCCGGGGAGAGCGGCCTGGACGTCGATTTATTCCGGGACGATCTTGAGAGCGGCGTGAATCGCCGCCGGGTGGTCGAGGAGTATGTCGAGGCGGTGAACCGGTACGGCATTTCAGGGATCCCCTCCGTCGTCGTAAACGAGGAGGCGGTCATGGTGGGCGCGGTGCCAAGCGAACAATACCGGTACGTGATCGACAACATCCTGGAAACGGGAGAGCTTCCCAAAAAGCCCTCCGGCAACCTGCCGACGGTATGACGTAGGGAGCCGGTACGAGGTCTGCCCGCCCGCGTGGTGAGGATTGCAATCTGAATCATACTGGTCTTTCCGGCTGCATTACCGATGTGCCCGGCTTTTCCCTGGGCCACTTTCACGACCTGGACGCATTCACCGGTGTCACGGTCATTCTTTGCCCCGCCGAAACAACCGCCGCCTGTGAACTGCGCGGAACGGCAACCGCGACCCGCGGGATCGATGCCCTTCGCCCGGAGCATCTCGTTGGCTGGCCGCAGCACTTAACCGGATACCTCGACGCCATCGTCTTCGCGGGCGGGAGCGCCTTCGGGCTCGCGGCGGCGGGCGGTGTGATGCAATACCTCGAGGAGCGGGGAAGGGGGTTGTCCACGGGAAGATACCGTGTTCCCACGGCGGCGGCGGCGGTTGTATTCGATCTTAACTTCGGGCGGGGCGACGTGCGGCCGGACGAGGCGATGGGCCGCGCCGCCTGCGAAGCGGCCGCCGATAGGGAGGGCCCGCAGGGAAGCGTCGGAGCCGGAACGGGCGCGACCGTAGGAAAGCTATTGGGAATGAAGCGTGCCATGAAGGGAGGGCTCGGCACGGCAAGCATCACCCTTTCGGGAGGAGGGGTGGTCGCCGCGCTCACAGTGGTGAATGCCTACGGAGGAGTTCACAATGCCGAATCGGGGGAAATCCTGGCAGGGCCACGCGCAGAGCCACCCGAAGAAGGTTTTATCGATACCTCGTTGTATTTGAGGACAAAGGGACGGCCCTTTGAGGGTTTTTCGGGCACGGAGGGGAACACAACCTTGGTCGCGGTGGCGACGGACGTGGCTCTTACGAAAACCCAGACCCAGAAGCTCGCCCAAATGGCGGCGAATGGATTGATTCTCACCGTGCGTCCTTCCTATACGACTGTGGACGGAGACGTGGCCTTCGCCCTCTCTTGCGGGCGCCGGCAGGCCAACCTCGATGAGGCCGGAGCTGCGGCCCAGGATGCCGTGGGGCGCGCCCTCCGCCGTTCCATCGTAGAGGCGAACGGTTTCGGCATTCTCCCCGCCCACCGGGATTTGCAGTGAGGGCGCAGGGCCTGTTGACGCCGCGGCGCGCAGTATGCTTTTTTGAATCGGTGTTTCGCTGGCGGGAATAGCTCAGTGGTAGAGCACTGCCTTGCCAAGGCAGGGGTCGGGGGTTCAAATCCCCTTTCCCGCTCCAGGGATATCAAAGGGCTGGCGAGGGCCAGCCTTTTTTTATGCATTTTTCCCGCGTGATGCGTGCTGGATTTATCAGAAGTGCCTTTCTCCCTTTTCCGGTTAAGATATATAGCTCTTCATAATGAAAAAAGTTGGATTCCCATTCATTGGAGCGCAAAATGAAGCTTGCGACGTTCACTGCGCCTGACGCGCCGCATGAGGAACGGGCCGGCCTTCTCATTTCGGATGGAAGGCTCGCCGATGTGCGCGCGGCATATTTGGCCCTATTGGCAGAGGATGCGTCCGCGCCGGAAGCCGGGCGATCCCTTCCGCCTCCCGACTTGGCCGGTATCATCCGGGGCGGCTCCCAGGCCCTGGATGCGCTCAAGATTCTCCAGGAACGCCTGGAGAGCGATTTGGATAAAGGGAAGGATTTTCCCCAAGCCGCGGGAAAAACCATCCTTTTTTCGCAGAACGAAGTCACCTTCCTTCCCCCCGTTCCGCGGCCGGGCAAAATCATCGCCCTCGGGATGAATTATAAGGACCATCTCGATGAAGGAGGCGATCTCCACCATGCCCCGATTTTCCCCATGGCCTTCATCAAAGTGAGTACCACCCTCACGGGACACCTCCAGCCCATTCGGATCCCGAGGGGATCGACCCAGATGGATTATGAGGTAGAGGTGACGATGGTGGTCGGCCAAGGAGGCGCGAACATCGCCGAAAAGGATTGGAAAAAACATATATTCGGCTATACGATTTTGAACGATGTCAGCGAGCGGGAGGTCCAGCTGCCCGAATTGAAATCGGGCTTGCTCAACCTGGGGAAAAACTTCCCCACCTTCGGTCCGATGGGCCCCTGGGTGGTCACGGCCGACGAGGTGCCCAATCCCGAGGACATCGAAATTTCCTGCACCGTCAACGATGAGCCGGAGCCGCGCCAGAGTTCGAACACCAAACATCTGATCTTCGGGATGTCCCTCCAGGTTGCCCACTTTTCACGGATGGGCCTCGAGCCCGGCGACGTCATCACCACAGGAACCCCTTCGGGGGTGGCAGTTTTTCGCGATCCTCCCCAGCCTTGGTGGCTCAAGCCCGGAGACGAGGTTCGCTGTGAGGCGTCCGGCATCGGAACCCTCGTCAATCCGGTGGTCGCATCCGAGTAAATCGGAGCATCCGCAGAAAGGGGACCCCCCCCGGCCAGATGCTTTCAGCGCAAGCAGTATCCGGAAGACCTGACTGGTGCGCTTCTGTTTTTGGCCTCGGAGCACAGCGACTTTATCACTGGCCAGATTCTTAACGTGGACGGCGGGGTCAACTTTCATTAAAAAATCACGCCCAGAGATCTTCGGGCTCGCAAATAGGCCGGACCCTCATCGGAAGGCGGGGGCCACCTCGGAGATAAAGCGGTCGAGCTGATCGAAGTTCCAGGAGGGCAGTGAGATCGGAAGGGGCATGAAGGAGGGGACGATAAGCTGGTCGATTCCAGCCTCTCGAAGGCGCCCTACGGTGTCCTGAACCTTCGTCACGCCTCCCGTCAAGATGGATCTCCGCGCAGTTTCCTCGTCGGTGCCGAATCGCTTCATGAAGGATTTGACCAGCTCGCGGATCTCGCCCTCGTCCTCGGTGAAGAGCAGCGTCATATTGGCGGACCGGGAGATTTCGGCCGGGTCGCGGCCCACCGCCGCGCAGTGTTCCTCCAGAATCCGGATTTTCTTCGTCATAATTTCGGCCCCTCCCCAACCGTTCCAGAGGTCGGCATAGCGGGCGACGATCTTGAGGGTCACTTTTTCCCCGCCGCCCCCGACGAGAAGCTCGGGATGGGGCTTTTGGAGGGGCTTGGGGAATAGGGGGGCATCCTTTAGCCGGTAGTACTTTCCCTCAAACGTGGTCTTCGGCTGCGTCCAGAGGGAGAGGAGAATTTGGCAGGCTTCCTCCAGGCGGCGGAGCCGCTCCCCCGCGGTGTAGAAAGGAAGGCCGTAGGCCCGGTGCTCGTTCTCCTGCCATCCGGCTCCGATGCCGCAGATGAGACGGCCCTCAGAAATGATGTCCAGGTTGGCGGCCATCTTGGCGAGAATGGCGGGGTGGCGGTAGGTGTTCCCGCTCACGAGATGGCCCAGGCGAATCTTTTGGGTGGAAACGGCCAGCCCCGCGAGGGTGGTCCAGCTCTCGAGAGTATCCGCCACCGGATCCGGCGTGTTTGGTATGAAATGGTCGGCCAGGTATGCTGCGTCCCACCCTGTCTTCTCGAGGCGGATCCAGAGGGAGCGGACTTCCTCCCACGAGAGTCCCTTGGTCGTGCCGGTGAAGATCCCGAATCGCATAGCCAATGACTCTACGGATATTCGCTGGGATGGGTCAAGCATAATTGCTTCACCCCTTGACGGGTTTTGGCCCCTTTTGATATTCCGAATCATTGAATACCGCGTCTCGTTTACATTCAATTGGAAGTGCGTTTACGGATTCCTCCTGAATTATTTCGAAAAATCTCGTATGAGGAGATTCAGATGCAGGTTCGCGGCGATTTGGTGATGATCACCGGCGGATGCGGAGGAATTGGTATCGTTGTCGCCGAAGAATTTTTGAAGCTGGGGAAAAAGGTTCTACTCTGCGACTTGGTCACCCAGGCTGGCTTGGACCTTGCGAAAAAATATGACGGGGTAGAGTGCGTGGAGGTTGATCTCGGCGATCACAATGAGATTGACCGCCGGTTGAAACCGTTGATCGACTCGGGCAAAGCACCGGATATTTTGGTCAACTGCGTGGGCATCATTACCAAAAAGAAAGGAACTGCCGAGTCCCCGAAAATCTGGGATCTTGACGTGGAGCAGTGGAACCGCGTCCTGGCGGTGAACCTCACCGCGTATTTTTATTGCTGCAAATTGATTCTGCCTGTCATGATGAAAAACGGGTACGGCCGGATCGTGAATATCGCCTCCCGGGCGGGGCGGACGGGTGGATTTGTGATGCCCGTTGACTACGTGGCGTCCAAAGCGGGCGTCATCGGTCTGACCAAAGTGATGGCGCGGGAAGCGGCGCCATACGGCATCACCGTCAATGCCATCAATCCCAGTCGGGTCAATACCCCCAACATGGGAGGAGATGTCCCCCCGGAGCACCTGGAAGCATACGCAAAGAACGTCCCGCTCGGGCGAATCGGTCTCCCGGAGGACATTGCAAACGGAATTCTTTTTCTCGTTTCCGATTTGGCTGCATACATCACCGGCGAAACCCTCGAAGTCAACGGCGGGGTGTCCATGGATTGAGCGCTTCACGTAAATGCGGATCGACGCGCTTCCCGACGCGGCGCGGGCGGAGGTTATCAAGCTCGTCGGGCGCCTCAAGGGGAAAAAGCCGAAACGCCGGGAGGGTTGATCTTGGGGAATACTTTTGTTTGGCTCATCATCATCGCGACGAGCGGACTTGTCGTGTTTGGGCTGATTCGGGATTTCAACGTAAGGCGCCGCGGCCCGCGGTTCGCGGGAGCGGAGGGAACGCCCGCAAAGAAGAAACTTCCCCTCTGCCCCGACTGCGGGCGGGAGGTGAGCCCGCGAGCGGCGGCTTGCCCGGGATGCGGGAATCCTTTCGCCGCCCGCTCCATCGCCCCGACGATACAGGCGATTTTCTTTTCATCATCGCGGCGAGCGCCGCATTGATCGCCGCCGTCGTAATGGCGGGCGTGGGCGTGGGGATCCTCGACCTTATAGCCCAGGCCTTCTGATTTGATTAGATCCTGTCAAATATATAATCGCTCAGATCATATTCATTTTGGAGGATGAAATGGACTATTCATTCGTTCGGCTGGAAATTCGAAATGCCAAAAATGAAATCGATAATGCTATTCGCATGGCTGGAACTGACGGCGAGTTTTTGAAGCTGAGAAATTCTTTACAGAGAAATTTCTTCGAGCACCTAAAGGACGCCCAACGAGAATTGGATACTGCTAACAACCATCTTCCCGGCTAATGGTCCCGTCAAGTATATAATCGCCCCCCCAGTTTTAAATTTCTGTTTTTTGTTCGCCCTTGTCAAAGGGGAACTACAATTCCATGAAATAAGGGGTAGTGGGTCAGTTTGATGAATAGTCCATCTCATGAGACTATCGGAACGATCTCGCCTACCATTACAGGATCCGTTATAGGTTGGACTTTTTACTGGTTCTTCCTAAGGGGCTGGTTTGTGTCTGCTGGCAAAGAATGGGCGGATATTCTCTCGGTCGATGTTCCTATCGGGTTAGCCGTCACCATTGTAGGTGCCTTTATTGCCAACATGGCTTGGAATTGGTGGCGGTTCTTTCAAGACGACAAAAACTTCTGTTTTTCAGAAATAACGCAAATGAATGAATCGGGAGAGATACGGCTTAATAAGCAATCACTAACAATAGAACTGATCATAAAAAGCGAAGTTCCTTCTACTCTTCACAAAAATCTCAACATACGGTTTGTGCACTCCAATCCCGAATATCTTTGGTGCAAAAAACATGGATACGGGGGAAGAATAGATCAAGATGCCCCGATTGTGGTGATTGATAAAGTTTTTCAAATGCGTAGGCACGAGCAGTATAATGTAACAGAAGAACAGGACATTGGATGGGGGCGAGAATTTTCCCTGAAATATCCTGTCAATGTAAGCGATACCAACCCATTGGTATTGAAAATAGACGTAGATATGCGAGTGGATGAATGGAAAGGGTGGTTAAGTTTTGAGTGCAATTCCCCGATGAATCGTCGCGTTTGGACCAGGAAAGAAGTTAATCTTTTCATTTCATCCGACTAAATTTCATTCGTAATCTCGCAATATCTTCCAGATCCCATGCCCTGTCTGTCACTCCCGCCTCTATGGCTGGCGTCACCCTCGTTGCCTGATGAATCCGGGCGAAGTTGTAATGCATACAAAATAGGCTCACCGCATACCCCAAATTCTCCGCTTTCTTGCTGAATCCATTGGTCAAGCGGGCCGGTCAGTTTTTTTGGCGCCCGAGTGTTCTATATTTCACAATGGGAAGTGCAGGAAGAACTGACATTCGCCTCCCTTTTTTATCGCGGGGAGAGGAATTTGTTCGGCGAAATTTTCAGGAGGCCCGCGACGTGCCCGCGGGCCGTTTTTGCAGTTGGGCGATCTCGTCGGCGATTTCTTCCAGCAATGTCTCGTCCGCGAGCAGGACGGAGTGATGCAGCCAGACGGTCTCCCGGCTCGCCGCCTCGCTGACCGGAAGGGAGAGGCCGGCGTAGTCGGGAAGGGGGTGGCCCCGCGAGAGAGAAAAGCCTTCCGCCTCCAAACTTTCGCGCGAGAACATGGGAGTCTTGTGAAGGGGGGGATAGCAAACGTTGGCGGGGATCCCGGCTTCGCGCAGCGCTTGGGCAACCGCCCCCGCATCGCGCTCCCGGAAGACCTCCGGATCGAGCCACATCATGTACATGTAGCGGCTGTGAATCTCGACCCCGGGCTGCCGGACAAGGGGGCGAACGCCGGGAACCCGCGCGAACAAGCGATCCAGGTGGGCGGCTCCTTTTTCGCGCTGCGCAATGTGCCTGGGCAGGCGGGCCAGCTGGGCCCGGAGGAGGGCGGCGTGAATCTCGGACATCCGCAGGTTCGAGGCGAGCATGAGGTGGGTGTAGCCGGGGTCTTCCTGCGGGCGACCGACCGAATGCCGGGGATATGTCTGTTCGGCCAGCGCCGGATCGGAGGTGCAGAAAGCCCCGCCTTCGCCTGCGGTGATGTGCTTCTTCGACTGAAAGCTGAAAATCGCGCAGCGGCCGATGGCCCCGGCGCGCTCGCCGGATCGGGTCGCGCCCAAGGCATGGGCGGCGTCCTCCATGACCGACAATCCGTGCCGGGCAGCGATCTTTTTTATCGCCGCCATGTCGCAGACGTTGCCCGCGAAATGAACGGGCAAAATGGCGCGGGTCCTGGGCGTCACCGCCGCTTCGATCTGCTCGGCGTCAATGCAGAGGGTGTCGGGGTCAACGTCCACCGGAACGGGCACCGCCCCCCGATTGAGAACGGAGGAGCCCGTGGAAATGAATGTGCAGGCCGGAACCACGACCTCATCGCCGGGTTGAATTCCCAGGCACGCCAGACCGAGTTCGAGGGCGTGGGTGCCGTTGGTGACGGCGCGGACGTGGTCCACCCCGATGAAACCGGCCAGTTCTGCTTCCAGCCGGTCCACCTCCTCCCCTTCGCCGCGCCCCCAGCGCCCGCTCCGGATCACCCGGAGCGCCGCCTCCTCCTCGGAGGCATCGTGGGGCGGCCACGGCGGGAGCCGCCCCGCGAAGCGCGATTCATCAATGTGGCGGGGCATGGATTCCCTTTCGCGGGGCTTCATCCTTTCGCGGCGGCTTTTTTCCTTTTCGGCGCGGCGCGCTTTTTCGGCGCTTTCCGTTCGTCCTTCAAATTCGCCGCGACATTTTTCAATTTGGCGGCGACGCCCTTCCTTGCCCCTTTTCCGATGTAGGCCCCGAGCGCGCTTGCGTCCTCGATGATGCCGTGGATCTCCCACGATGTGTCCTTGGCGACGATGAAAACAACATCCTCCTCGTCGGCCGCCACCATACTGTGGAGGGCGTTCGCGGGAATGTGGATGATTCCGCCGGTGGAGATCGTTTTCTTCTTTCCGTCCACCATTGCCCGGAGGCGGCCCTTCTGGACGAAGATGAACTGCTCGTTCGGGTGACGGTGGGGCCGGCTGCCCGTTCCGGCGGGCTTGTCGATCACGCCGAAGATGATGCGGTCGCCTGTGACCCAGACCCCCTCCGAGGAGCTGTAGGAGGCCCCGGCGCGGTCCCGCTTCATCGTTTTGGGATTGTAAAAAGGCATCAAAGTTCTCCTTGTCGATAAAAAGGCAAAAGAAATGCGTGTTTCGGTTTTCCCGCACGCGAAGGCGGGCGCGCCCTTTTCGATCACCCGCCGGGCCGGGTCCACATGCCCTTTTCGATCACCTGCCGGGCCGGGTCCATATGCCCTTTTCGATCACCCGCCGGGCCGGGTCCATATGAAAAAGGCGCTGTTCGGGATGGGAATGTCCGCGCCGGACCGCTCCGCCCAATCGCGCCGGGTTGGATGAGAATGCTCGCGCCGAACTGCTCCGCCCAATCGCGCCGTTCTGGATGAGAATGCCCGCGCCGGACCGCTACGCCCAATCGCGCCGGGTTGCGCTCACGATTTGTTCTGCGCTACCGGCCCGGTTTTTCTCGCTTTTTTCCTTTTATCGCTTTTTACTTCTCGCTTTTTCCGGGGTTTTCTTCCTCCCGGCCGCCTTCTTTCGTCCTCCCTTCTGGGCAGGCGCGTCGTCCACAGGAATGCCGTCGATCCCCCAGGAGACATCCTTGGCGACGATGAAGATCACGTCCTCCTCCTCGGTTGCCACCATGTTGTGGTCAGCGTTCGCGGGAATGTGAACGATATCGCCGGCGCGCACCGTCTTTTTCTTCCCTTCGATGTTCCCCTTGAGCGTCCCCTGCTTGACGAATATAAACTGCTCGTTGGGGTGGCTGTGGAGGAGACTCCCTGTTCCGGCGGGGGAAAGCATTTCGCCGAACAGCATGCGTTCTCCCGTTATCCAGGCACCCGTAGTTTGGCTGTATTTCGATCCTGCGGGTTTTTTCTTCATTTTCTTCGGATCATAGAAGGGCATTCGGTTCTCCTCGTTCAATTTACTCGATGAAAGAATCAGTAGCGGGATTTTTTCCAAAATCCGTCCGGGATTCCCATAAGGGGATCGGCCCCGCTTCGCTCCACCATGCGCTCTCCCTCCTGTTGGGCCTCGCGGAGGACCCTTTTCTCGTTGACGGACTTCACTCTCCGGCCTTCCATTAGGATCTTTCCGTCCACCAGGACGGTGTCCACGTCGTGTCCCGTCACTTGATACGCCACCCGCTGGGGGATCATCCAGAGGGGTTTGAGGTGAGGCTGTTCCATATCAATGAGGATGATGTCGGCATGCTTGCCGGGCTCCAGCGAGCCGACAAGGTGGTCCATCCCCAGGGCGCGGGCGCCGTCAATGGTGGCCATCTCCAGCACCTTCCCGGGGGGGAGCACGGAAGGGTCGCAAAAGCGCTGGCGCTGGTGGAGGAAGGCGGCTTTCATGTCCTTGAACAGATCGCCCGTCCGGTCTTGGCCAGTATAGTCCGTTCCAAGAGAAACCGTGACTCCGGCGTCGATGAGCTCTACCACGGGGCAAGTGCTGTCGTACATATACATCCGCCGAGCTGTCGGGCAGTGTGAAACTTTGGTATCCGTATCCGCCAAATACCGGATTGATTTTTCGGTAAGAGCGGTGGCATGCGCCAATACTACCTTTGGCCCAAGAATTTCCAGCACTTCGTGGGCCCAGTTGATGGCCTCGCCGTAAGCGTTCACGCGCATTCCGACGCCGTACTCTTTCATGAGCTGTTTCACGAAATTTGCCTGCTTCCTTGAATACTTTTGAATCCGGGGATTGAACATAGGGTCGACCTTCGCGGGCGCCAGCAAACGCGCAAGGCCGATCCAAACGCTTGTCCTTCCTCCGTGCGCGCCGTTGTATTTTTGAATAAGCTTCTCGACGACCCGGAAGGATTGCTCCATCGTAACAATTCGATCCGTTTTTTTTCCGTTGCTCCACGATGAACAGACTTCCGGAAAGGGCCACCGGAATGGTCCCACTCCCGTTACCGAGCGGATGCCTATGTTGGCGATCCCTTCCATGTGTGCCCCGGCGTAGGCGGGGTCGTCCGCCCGAGGGGAAGATCCAAATTTGCTCAAATGACAGGTGGTGCCGAACTTGAGATGCTCGAGCGCCATAAGTTCACCGGAGACGTGGTAGAACTTCTCGGTTACGCTGCGGAGAAGAATGTGGTCCATCAAATGGCGCCACGCCACTCCGGAGGCGTGCTCGGCGATGTTCTTGACCATGTTAGCGCCGGAGTTGACAAAAGTGTTTATGAGGCCGGGCATGACCACCATTCCGCGCGCGTCGATGACTTTTCGGGCGCGGTGCGCTTTCTCGACTTGGCGGGTGGGGCCGACGGCGGAGATCTTCCCTTTTTCGATCGCGACGGCGCCCCTCTCGATGACGCGGCGAGCCGGGTCCATGGTGATGAGCATGCCGTTCTTGATGAGAACGTCCGCCATGAAAGTCTCTTTTCATTAGTGCAAGGATGGACGTTTTGGCGCATCCCAAGCACCGAGCGGGGGTCAGATAAAAGAGAAAGACACTGAGGAGAGATCAGTAGCGCGAGTGGCCCCAGAATCTATCCGGAATCCCCAAGAAGGGTTTGAGGTCGCATCTCTCGACGATTTTCGCCCCCTCCCGCTCGGCGTCCCGGAGGACCTTTTTCTCGTTCACGCTCTTCACCTTCCGGCCCTCCATCAGAATTTTTCCGTCCACCAAAACGGTGTCCACGTCGTGGCCCGTCACCTGGTAAGCCACCCGCTGGGGGATCATCCAGAGGGGCTTGAGGTGGGGCTGCTCCATGTTGATGAGGAGAAGGTCGGCTTTTTTACCGACCTCAAGGGAGCCCGTGATGCGATCAAGTCCTAGGACCCGGGCTCCGTCGATGGTGGCCATCTCGAGGACCTTCCCGGGGGGGAGCACGGAGGGGTCGTGGAACCGCTGGCGCTGGTGCATGATGGCGACCTTCATGTCCCTGAAGTTGTCGCCCGTCCGGTCCTGGGCGGTGTAATCGCTGGATAGGCCGACGGTGACGCCGGCGTCGATGAGCTCGACCACGGGGCAACCTTCCGCGTAGGAATAGTGCCGCCGGGCGGTGGGGCAGTGCGCAACCTTGGTGTCCGTCCTCCGGAGGATCTCGATCCCCTTCTTCGATAGCCCCGTCCCATGGCCGATGACTACGTTCGGCCCGAAGATTTTCAGCTTTTCGTGTCCCCACTCGATGGCCTCGCCATAGGCGTTCACGTGGAAACCCACCCCGTACTTTTCGGTGAGACGTTTGACGTGTTTGGCCTGCTGGAAAGAGATCTCCCGGTATTCCGGCTTGAACACGGGGTCGAGCTTGGTGGGGGCGTGCAGGCGAGGGGCCCCCACCCAGACGCGGGTCCGCCCCTCGTCCGCTCCGTCGCCCCGGCGGATGATCCCCTCGGCCGCCCGGAAGCACTCCTCCAGGCTCATGCGCTTGTCGCGCCGCCTTCCGTTTCTCCAGGAGGTTCCGGCCACCGGGAAGGGGGGGCGTCCCGCTCCCACCGCCATGATTTGTCGCAGGCCCACAGAGGCGATTCCCCGCATGTTAATTTCCGGGTGGGTGGTGTCCCAGCCCACGTTGGCCCCGACGAAGCGGTTGATGAAACAGGTTGTGCCGAATTTCAGATGCTCGAGCGCGAGGATCTGCCCTTCCGCGTACCAATACTCTTCGCTGGTGCAGGTGTTGTTGAGGAATTCGCCCAAGCGGCGCGTCGCGGACCCGGAGATGTGCTCGCCAATGTTTTTCGTAATGGCGTGCCCGGCGTTGCCGTAGGTGTCGACGAGGCCGGGCATGACCACCATCCCGCGCGCGTCGATCACCTTCCGGGCCCGGTGCTCCTTAACGATCTTTTTCACAGCACCTATCGCGGTGATCTTATCTTTCTCAATCGCGATGCCCCCCTTTTCGATGACCCTTCGTGCCGGGTCCATGGTAATGATGATTCCGTTCTTAATGATGATATCCGCCATGATGGACCTCAGCGAAAAGGAAGTGGGAGCTAAATCATAGACGAGGAACCGAGGAACATCATCCGAATTCGAAAGAATTCGACGGAAGTGTCCGCGGTTATCCCATGGGTACTTTGCGTGAAGATATCCCGGGCAAATAGGGTAATCTGTTGCAACCAATAAATGCAATAATAATATTTAGTTATGTGCAAATATTAATGTCAACAAGTAACTCTTTTAGCAGAATGCCCGATAACGCCAGAGTCTGGTTCCGCCGGCTCAATAATGCCCCACGAACCATGAATGTTGGGGAAGTAGCGCACTTAGTCAGGGAAATCACAAGAGTACTTTTGTTCATTGACGGGGAGAGGGAGCGCGATTAAAATGGGGTAAATATCAGACAATAATATGGCTTTCAGTCCCCTTTCATGAAAGGAGAGTATCACTATGGGCAGGATGAGATGGGAATCGCGGTGGTTTGTGCCAAAAACTCTAGGGGTTGTGGTTGCGTTGTTAACAATCGTTTCACTGGCCGTTCTACCGGCGGATGCCGCCATGATGGCCAAAAAGGGCGGCACCATGGTGGTGGTCCTGGGCGGAGACGTTCCCAACATCAATCCGGCCATCACCTCGGATATTCTCCAAATGCTCGTTTCGGGACAGGTCTACAGTACCCTCGTCCGTCTGGACGCCAAAGGAAACCCCCAGCCGAACCTGGCGGAATCCTGGGAGATCACTGATGGTGGAAAGAAATACACTTTCCATCTCCGAAAGGATGTGAAATGGCACGACGGGAAACCCTTTACCTCTGCGGATGTAGTTCACGGTTTGCTCCAGGTGAACCGCAAATACAGCGGGCACGCCGTGACGCTCCTCAAGAGTGTAACGAGCATGGAGGCGCCCGACCCGCATACGGTGATATTTAATCTCAAATTCGCCTACCCACCGATGATTCGAGCTTTGGGTATGCACGTTTCCTCCACCATCATCCCCAAGCATATTTACGAGGGAACGGATCCGAGGAAGAATCCCTTCAACTTCAAGCCTGTCGGGACTGGCCCTTTCAAGTTCAAAGAATATAAGAAGGGGAGCCACATCACTCTCGTGAGGAACCCCGATTACTTCAAAAAGGGGAAGCCCCTCCTCGACCGCATCATTTTTCAGATTATCCCCAACAAATCCGCTCGCGTGCTCGCTCTTGAGAAAGGGGAGGCTGATTTCATCCCCTATATGGCCATGCCTTTCGCCGAGGTGAATCGCCTGGCGAAAAACCCCAATATCACTGTCCAAAACGCCGAACGGCCCGCTGCCGGGCTGTTTGTTGCCTTCATCAACACCCGCAACCCGCCCTTCAGCAAAAAGGAAGTCCGGCAAGCGATTTACTACGGCATGGACCGCGATGCGATTGTGAAAAAGGCGGTCTTCGGGTACGGCAAAGTATCTGTGGGTCCCATATCTTCCCTCCAAAAGCCTTTCTACACCTCGGCGGGAAAACAGTATCCGCACGATCCAGCGAAGGCGAAACAACTTCTCGATGCGGCGGGCTATCCTCCCAAAGCGGGCGGAATGCGTTTCCAGATGCGGATCAGCTACAACAAAACCCAAAACGCGCTGGAAAACGCGTCACAGCTCATAAAAGCGCAACTGGCGAAGATCGGGATTGATGTCAAGATTGAACCCTTGGATGGGGCCGCTTGGCGGGATACAGCCTTCATCAAGTGGAATTTTGACGTGACGCTCGGCTCTTTTTCCTCCGGCCCCGATCCGGCCATCGGCACGGAGAGGCTGTACGTTTGCCGGAACATTCAGCGTCTCTTCGCGCGAAACGTTTCGGGATACTGCAATCCCAAGCTAGACAAAATCTTTGATGAGGCTTCCAAGGAACTGGTGCATAGTAAACGGCAGGTCCTTTATTCTGAGGCGGCGAAGATCCTGAGCGAGGACGTCCCTGTGCTATGGGTTTGGGATCGATTTTATCCCTTCGCCCATAAAAAGACGCTTGTCGGCCTCCCGGCGGACCCCACCCAATTTCAGGGAATGGAAGATGTCGGGTTTGTAAAATAACGAGTTCGAAAATTAATTTTTCCTCGGGGCGGGGCCGGAGAGGTCCCGCCCTTTTTTTTGCCGGAAGCACAGTGAAGTGAACAAAATGGATAGGCTGACGATGCTGGGCGTCGGAGCGCACACCAATCCATTTGACATGGCATTTATTTGCGGAGGGACACTAGCCAAGTACGCCAAGCGGGGACACCGCGTGGTGATGGGGTCGGTGTGTGGGGGGAACACGGAAGAGGGAGATAGAGTGGCGGCGGCCTTGGGCTCCGAGACGCGCTACTTCGACTACAAGGGGGGACGCTTAACAGGCGATATTGAGCTTGCCCACCGTGTCGTTGAAATGATCCGCGAGGTGCGCCCGGATATCGTCGTCACAACGCACCCCTCCGATTTCGACAACGACCACCGCGTCCTTTCGGGTGTCGTCCTGAACGCTTGCCTCAAGGCCGTCTGGAAAATGTCCAGACCGAGAATCCCCCCTTCAAGGTGGGGCACCTTTATTACTGCGACACGGTTTCCGAGATGAACTCCGAGGTAAGCGTCGGGGTGGACATTAGCGATACAATCGAGGCCAAGCTCGAGGCACTAAAAGAGCACAAGGGCCTCTCGGTCGAGACGGGACCCATTTCCTTCGAGAACGTTGAGCGCATTATCGAGCGGGAGCGGCACTGGACCGCTTCGCGGGGGGGCCAGGTGGAGGTGGAATATGCCGAGGCCTTTTTGCCGGCCATTCAGTATCGAATCATGCGGGCCTTCAACCTTTTGCCTGGCCCCGGGGTTCCTCCACGGGTGTGAAACATCCTAGAAGCGGGAGTGTCCCCAGAAACGGTCGGGCAAACCCATAAAGGGAGCGACGCCGCTCCGATCCACCATCTGCTCTCCCTCACGCTGTGCGTCTCGAAGAAGCTTGCTCTCGTTCACAGTTTTCGCTTTCCTTCCCTCGAGTAGGATTTTCCCATCTACGAGAACCGTATCCACGTCGTGGCCCGTTACCTGGTAGACGACCCGTTGGGGAATCATCCATACTGGGACAAGGTGGGGCTGCTGCATATTGATGAGAATAATATCGGCTTTTTTCCCCACCTCGAGGGAACCGACCAGGTTATCGATCCCGAGGTTCCGGGCGGCATCGATGGTGATCATTTCGAGTACCTTGCCGGGAGGCATCAACGTGGGGTCCGTAAACCGCAGGCGCTGAAGCAAAATGGCGACCCTGATGTCCTTGAACTGGTCTTGGGTTCTGTCCACCCCGGTGCAGTCGGTGCCGATGGAGACGCTTACCCCGGCGTCGATCAGCTCGACCACAGGGCAGACGGCCGGGAAAGAGAAAATCCGGCGGGCGGTCGGATTGTGGTTCACTTTGGTGTCGGTCACGGCGAGATATTTGATCTCTTGTTTCGACAAGCCAGTACAATGGGCGAGGAGGACCTTAGGGCCAAGTATGTCCAGTTGCTCGTGACACCATTTCACCACTCCGCCGTAGGCGTGCGCGTGAAATCCCACTCCATACTTGTCCATGATCCGTTTGATATGCTTTGCCTGTTTTTTCGAGTATTTAAGGTATTCCGGCTTGAACATGGGGTCTTGCTTTGATGGCGCCTGCGGCCGGGAAACCGATACCCAAACGTTGGTGCGCCCGTCGTCCATCCCGTGGCACTTGCGGATCACCTTCTCGGCCACCCGGAAGCCTTCTTCGAGTGATACGCGATTGTCGGTTTTCTTCCCGTTTTTCCAGGAGGAGTACACGGTAGGGTAGGGAGGGCGGGCGGGGCCGACACCGGTAAACGAACGGATGCCCACCTCGGCGATCCCCCGCATGTGGACCTCGGGGTAGATGGGATCGTCACCCCGCGGAGCAAAACCGAACATGTGCATGAAGCAAGTGGTGCCGAATTTGAGGCGCTCAAGAGCCATGAGCTTTCCTTCGGTGTACCAGTAGTCCTCCGTCGTGCTCCGGAAGAGGATGTGGTCCTTCAGGAAGCGGTTGGCGTGACCGGAAACATGGTCTGCGATGTTCTTGGCCAAGGTGGTGCCGGAATGCCCATGGGTGTCGATGAGGCCAGGCATGATCACCTTGCCGCGGGCGTCTATCACTTTGTGCGCTTTTTGGTCTTTCAATATTTTCCGGGCCGAGCCGACAGCGATGATCTTGTCCTTCTTAATGGCGACCGCGCCCTTGTCGATGATCCGGCGTTCCGGATCCATCGTTATCACGGTGCCACCTTTGATGATGATATCGGCCATGCCTCGTTTCTCCTGATAAAATGGGGACAGACGAGCAAATCTCTTTCGGTGGTTCAGTAACGTGCGTGCCCCCAGAACTTTTCCGGCATTCCCATCAATGGGGCAACCCCGCTTCGCTCCACCATGAGCTCCCCTTCTTTTTGGGCATCCCGAAGCACTTTTTTCTCATTTACGGACTTTACCTTTCGACCCTCCATCAGGATCCTCCCGTCCACGAGAACCGTGTCCACGTCGTGCCCAGTCACCAGGTACACCAACCGTTGAGGGACCATCCAGACAGGAACAAGGTGGGGTTGTTGCATATTGATGAGAATTATATCGGCCTTCTTTCCAACTTCGAGAGAACCGACCTCGTGGTCGATCCCGAGGTTCCGGGCGGCGTCTATCGTGATCATTTCGAGCACTTTTCCCGGGGGCAAGATGGAGGGATCCATGAAGCGAAGGCGTTGCAGAAGAACAGCGACCTTAACGTCCTTAAATTGATCCTGGGTCCGATCCATGCCCGTGCAGTCGGTTCCGATGGAGACGTTAACCCCTGCGTCGAGCATCTCGATCACCGGGCAGATACCAGGGAAAGAATAAATCCGTCGCGCGGTCGGGTTGTGATTCACCTTGGTGTCGGTCTGGGCGAGATATTTGATCTCCTGCTTCGAGAGGCCCGTGCAGTGCGCGAGGAGGACCCGCGGGCCGAGGATATTGAGCCCTTCTTGGCACCATTTGACGACCCCGCCGTAGGCGTGAGCATGGAAACCCACCCCGTACTCGGCCATGATCCGCTTGATATTCCGAGCCTGTATTTTCGAGTACCTCATGTACTCGGGCTTGAACATGGGATCATCCTTCGAGGGGGCCTGGATCCGGGATACCGATACCCACACGTGCGCCCGGCCCTGGTCCATGCCGTGACACTTGCGGATCGTCTTCTCGGCCGTCTTAAAGCCGTGCTCCAGGTTGAATTTTCGGTCTGTTTTCTTTCCATTTTTCCAGGAGGAATAGACAGTGGGGTAGGGCGGGCGGGGAGGGCCGATACCGGTGAAGGAGCGGATGCCCACCTCGGCGATGCCGCGAATATGCGCCTCCGGATAGATGGAGTCGTCTCCCCGGGGGGCGGTGCCGAACATATGCATGAAGCAGGTGGTGCCGAACTTGAGGCGCTCGAGGGCCATGAGCCTTCCCTCGGCATGCCAATAGTCCTCCGTCACGCTTCTGTAGAGGAGATGGTCCTGAAGAGTGCGCCAAGCGGCTCCCGAGATGTGCTCCCCGATGTTCTTGGTCAGAGTGGTGCCGCCGTGGCCGTGGGTGTCGATGAGGCCGGGCATGAGCACCTTCCCGCGGGCGTCGATCACCTTCCGGGCCCGGTGTTCTTTCAAAACTTTTCGGGCAGGTCCCACGGCCACGATCCTATCTTTTGTGATGGCAACGGCGCCCTTTTCAATGATTCGGCGCCCGGGATCGATGGTGATCACGGTCCCACCTTTGATGATGATGTCAGCCATGTCGAATTTCTCCAGACGGATAAGCAAATTAACCGGCAATAATTATTGTCGCCCGCTCAATATCGGGAATGCCCCCAGAATTTGTCGGGAATACCCATGAAGGGCTCAACGCCGCTCCGCTCCACCATGAGGTCTCCTTCCTTTTGGGCTTCTCCGAGCACCTTGCTTTCATTCACACTCTTCACTTTTCGACCTTCCATTAGAATTTTCCCGTCCACCATCACGGTGTCCACGTCATGTCCCGTTACTTGATAGACCACCCGCTGCGGCACCATCCACAAGGGTTTGAGATGGGGCTGCTCCATATCGATGAGAATGAGATCTGCCTTCTTGCCCACTTCCAATGAGCCGATGAGGTGATCTAGCCTCAGGTTGCGGGCGGCATCGATAGTGATCATCTCGATGACCTTGCCGGGGGGTAAGCAGGAAGGATCGCGGAAGCGATAGCGCTGAAGCATGATGGCAACCTTGATGTCCTTGAATTGATCCGCGGTCCTGTCCAGCCCCGCGATATCGGTGCCAATGGAAACGCTGACCCCCGCTTCAAGCAACTCGATCACCGGGCATACGCCCGGGAAAGAGTAAATCCGGCGGGCGGTTGGATTGTGGTTTACCTTGGTGTCGGTCTCGGCGAGGTATTTGATCTCCTGCTTCGAAAGCCCGGTGCAGTGGGCCAGAAGGACATTTGGGCCAAGGATGTCGAGCTGTTCGTGGCACCATTTCACGACCCCGCCATAGGCGTGGGCATGAAATCCTACCCCGTACTTGTCCATGATCCGCTTAATGATCTTCGCCTGTTTTTTCGAGTACTTCATGTACTCCGGCTTGAACATGGGATCGTGGACGGAGGGCGCCTGCGGACGAGAGACGGAGACCCAGACCAGAGTCCGTCCCTCATCGATGCCGTGGCACTTGCGGATCACCTTTTCGGCGACCCTGAAGCCTTCTTCGAGGGTTCCGAGTTTGTCAGTCCTCTTTCCGTTCTTCCAGGAGGAGTAGAGGGTGGGGTAAGGCGGTCTTGGCGAGCCGACGCCTGTGTTCTGGCGGATCCCCACCTCGGCAACCCCCCGCATTTGTGCTTCCGCGTAGATGGGATCGTCTCCCCGCGGCGCGTTACCGAACATGTGCATAAAACATGTCGTTCCGAACTTGAGGCGCTCAAGCGCCATGAGCTTACCGTCCACATAACTGTAATCTTCCGTGATGCTACGGAGAAAAATATGGTCTTGGATGTATCTCCACGCGCCCCCGGCAACATGTTCCCCGATGGTCTTGGTCAAAACCGTTCCCGAGTGACCGTGGGTGTCGATAAGACCGGGCATCACAACTTTTCCGCGGGCGTCGATCACCTTCCGGGCCCGGTGTTCTTTCAAAACTTTTCGGGCAGGTCCCACGGCCACGATCTTATCTTTCGTGATAGCGACCGCTCCTTTTTCGATGACCCGGCGGTCAGGATCGACGGTAATCAGCGTTCCGCCTTTTATGATAACGTCGGCCACGAGAAGGCCCTCCGATGAATTCAGTGAAAATGAATTTGAATAAATCTCGCGCGAATCTATTCGTCAGGGAATTTAGAGTCTTCGCAGTCGGGGATTTAGCGCGTCGTTTAAGCCGTCACCCATCAGGTTCAAACCGAGGGCCGTTAGAAACAAGGCCATGCCGGGAAAAGCGGCCAGCCACCAGGCATGATGGAAATACTCCTGCGAATTGTGAAGCATGAAGCCCCAGGTAATGATGCTCGGATCTCCGAGACCGAGGAAGCTGAGCCCGGCCTCGAGAAGTATGGCTCCGGCCACTTGGAGAGAGGCGTTTACGATGACTGGAGATATGGCATTTGGAAGCATCTCCATTACTATAAGGCCGATGTCTCCTCTTCCTATGGCCCGGGCGGCCTCGACGAACTCCCTCTTTTCGAGGGCGAGGAATTCGGCGCGCAGCAGCCTCGTCGTCGTGGGCCAGGTAAGGATCCCGATTACGAAGATGATGTTCCACAAGCTCGAGCCGAAGATGGCGACGAAAACAATTGCCAGGAAGAAGCGGGGAAGCACCTGAAACATTTCGGTGATCCGCATCAGGAAATCGTCGATCCTCCCGCCGTAGAAACCCGAGATCGCCCCCACCAGGATCCCGATGACGCTTGAGGTCAGGACCGCGAAGAGGCCCACCATCAGGGAGGCGCGAGCGCCATAAATTACCCCGCTGAAGGCGTCACGCCCAATGTTGTCTGTCCCCAGAAAATGGGTGAAAGAGGGATACAGGAAAGCCTCTTCCGAAAGCTCCAGGGGGGCGTATGGAGCAAATCCCGGTCCGAAGATCGCTACTAAGAGGAAAAACGCCACGATGCAAACTCCAAATACCGCGGCCTTGTTCTTCTTATAGTTCTGCCAGAACTCCCGGAAGCCAAAACCTTCCGGCTCTGCATCGAACTCTTCCGCGAATTTCGTTTGCGTTTCGCTTACTTGCGTATCCATCACTTATACCGGATTCGGGGGTCGAGATAGGCGTATACGATGTCGGTGAACAGATTCCCGATGATCACCAAGACGGTTATAAATATGAATATTCCCATGAGCAGCGGATAGTCCCGTGCGAAAATTGCGTCGTAGGTCAATCGGCCCACACCTGGCCACGCGAAGACGGTCTCGGTCAAAACGGCCCCTGCGATAAGGGTCCGGAATTGAAGTCCAATGATGGTGACGACCGGCAACAAGGCATTCCGGAGACCGTGCCGGAGCAGCACACCCGTTTCAGACACTCCTTTTGAGCGGGCAACCATGATGAAATCCTGGCCCATAATCTGAAGCATGTTCGAGCGCGTCAGGCGCACAATGAGAGCCATGTTGAATAGGCTCAGGGTGAGGGCGGGAAGAAATAGGTGATGGGCAACGTCCAGAAAGTATGCGAATCCGGTATATCCCGCCCGGAGGTTGAACATGCCCTGGATGGGAAACAATCCAAGATGAAATCCGAATATAAGCAGAAGCATCTGCCCCAGCCAGAAAAGAGGAATGGCGAACCCGGCGAGTGAGAAGACTGTCACGGAGTTGTCGAGAAATGAATTTGGCTTTTTGGCCGAAAGGACGCCCAGGAAAAGTCCGAAAATTGCGGAGAGCACGTACTGGCTGCCCATCAATAGTGCGGTGGCCGGCAATCTATCCAGGATAAGCTCCAGAACGGTGGCACTTGAAATGTGGGAATATCCCAGGTCGCCCGTGGAAAATCTCAGCAAAAAGAGCCAGAGTTGAATGTAGATGGGCTTATCTAATCCCATGTCTTTCTTGAGGCGATCGATGAAATCTTGATCAACGTCGGCCTCGCCGAGGATATAGTGGGTTGGATCGCCGGGAGCGGAATGGATGAGGACGAAATTGATGATGATCACGCCGATCAGGAGGGGAATTGCCTGCAGCAATCGAATGAATAAGTATTTTTTGATCGACATGTTCCTGCCGGCTCAGTACCGGGAATTGCCCCAGAATCTATCGGGCATGCCCATAAATGGAGCGACACCGCTACGCTCTACCATTCGCTCGCCGGCCCTTTGGGCGTCTTGCAAAACCTTTTTCTCATTGACGGACTTCACCTTCCGCCCTTCCATCAAGATTTTCCCATCTACCATCACCGTGTCCACATCGTGCCCTGTCACTTGATAAACCACCCTTTGGGGAACCATCCAGATTGGGGCGAGGTGGGGCTGCTCCATATTGATAAGGATGATGTCGGCCTTTTTCCCTACCTCCAGGGAGCCGGTGAGGTGATCCATCCCCACGTTTCTGGCGGCATCTATCGTAACCATCTCAATTACCTTGCCCGGGGGCAAGATGCCTGGATCGTGAAATCGCTGCCTCTGGAGCAGGATGGCGACTTTGATATCCTTGAATTGGTCCTGGGTCCGGTCCTGACCGGTGCAATCCGTACCGATAGAGACGCTAATCCCCATGTCGATCATTTCCACTAGACTACAAACGGTATCGTAACCCCAGATTCGCCGTGCGGTCGGATTGTGATTCGCTTTGGTGTCGGTGTCCCGCATATATCTAAGTTCCTGTTTCGTGAAACCCGTACAATGCGCCAGGAGCACATTCGGCCCGAGGAGTTTCAAGCGTTCGTGGGACCACTTCACGACCCCGCCGTAGGCGTGGGCATGCAAACCGACGCCGTACTTTTCCATGAGCCGCCGGATCAGCTTCGACTGCGTGAACCCGTACTTGAGGTATTCGGGGCGGAACATCATGTCGTACTTCGATGGGGCTTGGGGGCGGGATGTGGCGACCCACACTTGCGTCCGCCCGTTGTCCCTGCCGTGGCACTTCCGGATCACCTTTTCGGCCACCCGGAAAGATTCTTCCATCGAAACTTTTTTGTCGGTTTTCTTTCCCCCTCTCCATGAGGAGTACACGGTGGGGTAGGGTGGCCGGGGAGGCCCCACCCCCGTGATAGAGCGAATCCCCACATCGGCGATTCCCTTCATGTGCACCTCGGGGTAAATGGGGTCGTCCCCCCGCGGAGCGGTACCGAACATGTGGACGAAGTTCGTGGTGCCGAACTTGAGGCGCTCGAGGGCCATGAGTCGTCCCTCAACCTCCCAAAATTCCTCGTCTACGCACCGGAAGAGAAGATGGTCGAGCAGGAAGCGCCACGGTTGGCCCGTGAGTCGCTCGCCGATGTTTTTGGTTAGCGTGCTCCCCGAGTGGCCGTGGGTGTCAATGAGCCCAGGCATAATCACCATCCCTCGGGCATTTATCACCTTGCGAGCCTTGTGCTCTCGGGCTACCTGGCGGGAAGGCCCCACAGCGACAATTTTGTCCTTTGAAACGGCGACGGCCCCTTTTTCGATGACCCGGCGAGTGGGGTCAACGGTAATGACTGTCCCGCCCTTGATAAGAATGTCGGCCAAACCAATTACCTCCCGGTGAATCAAGATGGAAAAGTTATGAGACTGGTGGTTTCTCGGGATCTATTTCAGCTTGACTTTTGGATCCTTCCAGCCTCCCTCCTTTTCCTTTCGGAGGCATTCATTACAAAAGCAACGGTCGTCAAAATACTTCAAAGGATGAAATTCATCCGTTTCATTTGCGCCAAATTCCGACCAGCAAAGGACGCACACCCTTTTTTTTCTGGATTTTGTTTTTTTCTTGCGTGCGGTCGTCGCCATCTAACTTCTCCTTAAAAATGAAAAACGTAAATCCCTGCCACTCAGATCCCTGTATGGCCAGGACGAAATGTTCCACAATGAAATCAAAACCGCGATCAGACGGCATCTGCGGGAGGTTATGCCTTCTACGCGAAAGATGCGCCCGATATGAATTTCATCCACTTACTTGTTTGGACCTTTAAGAATACGAAAAGGATGGGGCAATTTCAAGCTACGCGCTTTCCTGCCGAGAGCCAAAGCAACTCACGCTTGGGTGTTTTCCGCGACTTCTTCCCAAAAGGCGTGATTCACCTACGGGATTAGCAACCCGCGGCTTTATATATGGAATGGGACGAAATAAAAGGCGCTAGCTTAGGCAGAAGCCAAAAATGTATAGTTCACGGCGCAAACGCTAAACGTTTCAATTACAAAGAGTCCCGCCAAACGCAGAAAGGATTTCGCTCACACGCCCGGGCGGGGAAGGGGATGATTTCCTCTGACTTATTCTCCCCGATGGCGCCGCCTTGGCGAATCATTTTCAATTTCCCGCAACTCCCGCCGGGCGATCCTCCCCATCCGGTCCCTTACCCACCCAGACGTGCTCAAATCCGCATTTAGAGAGGCCTTTTGGATGAGGTCCAGGAGATCGCTCGTCATCCGTATCTGTAATGGCTTGTTGTGCCTACGGTTAGGAGGCGCCTTCTTCATCTCGAAAATGTAATGCCACTGGCACCATATGTCAAGGATAAATATTTTCCGGGAGAATGAATTTATTTCTTGAAAAATAATGCCGATGGCAGTACACCCTATTTTATAAACATAATGCCGATGGCAGTACATATGATTTTGCCATTTCGAACCGCAAAACCAAAAATCGCACACCCGCCAATCAAAGGGTGTAGGGAAGTATTCCAGTTGTCCTCAGTGGGGGGACTTGGAAGGGGCGCAAACCGCCCACTGGCAGAGCCACCTTCTGCTGAGAGAACACGATGTCGGCTTCTACGACGGATAAAAAAAGAGAAGCCCTTAATATATTAGGGCTTCCCCAGGATCCCGACCAGACTTTGGTGCGCCGCGCTTTTCGGAGGCTCGCGCGCACCTCTCATCCCGACCTTCATAACGGCCACCCTGAGATGGAACGCCGCTTTAAGCGTCTGAACTCCGCCTACCGTTTCCTGATGGCATCGTCCGAAGTGATCGCGCCCCACCTACGAGAGAACAGCAGACCTCCTCCCCGGCAGGGCAGCGACCTGTATTTTCGCCTGCGAATCGCTTTCCTCCAGGCAGCACTGGGGGGAGAGGTCTCCCTCCGCTATTCCCGCCAGACTCCCTGCCCCGGATGCGGAGGAACCGGTGGGACCTCGTGCACCCGTTGTGGAGGCCGGAAAGAGATCGTTGCCGAGGCCGTCACCGAAGGTGCGTATACCGCCCGGGATTGAAGAGGGGGAAAGCCTCTGCATCCGGTATGCCGGTTGCACGAGCCGGTGTGGCGGGGCGTCAGGAGATCTGTGTCTTTCGATTCCAATCCGCGAACATCCTCTTTTGAAACGAAAGGGATCGGACATCTTCAGCGAGGCGAAAGTCCCTCGCTCCTCTTTGGTGAAGGGAGTCCCAATTTCCGTTCTCACCATCCACGGCCCGAATATTTTTCCATTACCGCCCGGGACACACTCGGGAAGAATCTTTCAACTGCGGGGCCTGGGTATCGCCAAATGCAGGGGCGCGCTTTCAGGAAACGGAGACCATTTTGTCCGCATCGAAATGGCAGCACCCGAAGAAATTGGAGAGAAGAGGAGGGGTGAGCGCCGGAGAGGCCAGACCGCGGCGGGAGGATAATCTGCATACGGAGGAATAGTTTGTGAGCGTTTGGGGAGTCAGACCGAATTTTATTCCGCATGTCATTTTGGACAGGCGCTCCGCGCCGCACGGAAGACGCACCCAGGACGAGGGGCGGCAGGGGACGGTCGAGCGGCGGGCCTCCGCCAACCGCGATATTCGAACCAACGATAAGCCTATCGATTTGGAACCCATCGAACCATTTACAAGCCGATACCTGTCAGCGGATTCGCGCTCCCCAAGCGGGGGCGGCCTTCCACCCCGCGGCTCAATAATTGATTTCCGCATCTAAGTCCCTTATCTTAATTTCCATGATAAAATGCCCTGTTATTCCCGATATCGAGAACGTTCTGGGGGTTTAGCGACGGCTCGACCCTGAGAAAAGCGGTGCGAATTTTTCTCGCCGAGGCGAGAAGAGGGACGAAAGATGAAAGTTCCCATCCCGGAAAACGACGCCGAACGTGTGGCCGCGCTTCGCTCCTACAACATCATGGATACCGCGCCGGAGGTGGCCTATGACGATATCACGGAGCTGGCGGCCCAGATCTGCGACTGCCCCTGGGCCCTCATCGGCTTGATCGATGAATCACGCCAATGGATGAAGTCAAAGTACGGCGTGCCGCCTGAAATTACCGAAGTGTCCCGCGAGGAAACGTTGTGCTCGGCCATGATTTGCGGGGAAGAACTTGTCGTCGTCCCGGACCTAACCAAAGATGAGCGCTTCTCCTGGCATCCCGAAGTAACCGGCGAACCGTATTTTCGGTTTTACTGCGGGATGCCCCTCATCAACCCGGAAGGGTACGCCCTGGGGACCATCTGTGCCGTGGATTTCAAGCCCCGGGAAGTATCTCCGGAACAAATCGAAGCGTTCCAACGGCTCTCGCGGCAGGTGATGGCCCAGCTCGAATTGCGGCGCAGCTTGGTCAAGCTCGACAAGGCGCATCTTGAATTGAAGGAGCTCAACCAGACGCTGGAGGAAAAGGTCCGGGAGCAGGTGGCCGAAATCGAGCGCGTGAGCCGCTTCAAGCGCTACCTCTCTCCTCAAATTGCCCAGACCATCCTCGATAGCGAGAGCGATGACCTCTTTAAAATTCACCGGCGCGAGATCACTGTCGCGTTCATGGATCTGCGCGGCTTCACCGCCTTCTGCGACATCGCCGAGCCCGAAGAAGTCATCGACCTCCTGCGGGAATATCACGGCGAGATGGGCCGGCTCATCTTCCGGCACGGGGGAACGGTCGAGCATTTTGCGGGAGACGGCATCATGGCTTTCTTCAACGACCCCATCCCCCGCGAGGACCATACCGAAATCGCGGTCCGCATGGCAGTCGAAATGCAGGAGAGGATGAAGGAGCTTCGCGCGGGTTGGCTCAAGAAAGGCTACGACCTGGACCTGGGGATCGGGCTGGCCGCAGGGTACGCCACCATGGGCACCATAGGCTTCGAGGGCCGGATGGATTACGGGGGGTAGGCAACGTAACCATCCTCGCTTCCCGCCTCTCCTCGGAGGCAAAGGGAGGACAGGTCCTGACCAACCAGCGGACCCTCAGCAAGATTGAATATCTCGCCCAGGCCGAATCTTTGGGCGAAATGATGCTTAAAGGCTTCACCCGGCCCGTGGCCGTCATCAATATCAAAAACCTCAAGACCTGAGCGGATGGCCGCCCGAGTGCTCACCACGATGGGGTCGCGGGGCCGCTCCTAGAGATTGAAGAACCCCTTCGCCGTGCCGTTCCAGATCTGCTCCGCGTCTTTCTCGGAAAGCCCCAGCGCATCGACCATATCCACGTGAACCCTGGCGGGGATCCAGGGGGCGTCGGTGGCAAACATCACCCTCTCGGGTCCCATCAGTTCCAAGGCGAGCCTGAGGGCGGGCAGGGAACTCGACACGCAATCGGTGTGGATGCGGTCAAAGTAGTGGCCAACCGGTTGGGTGATGCGGTGCTTATCGGAAAACCGCTTTGATAGCGCCTCGATCCGTCCCTGGAGATAGGGGAGCGTCGCCCCCGCGTGGGGAAGCAAGACCTTGAGGTCCGGGTTGCGCTCCATCACCCCGCTCAATATGAGGCGCATAGCGGCCATGCTCTCGGCGTACATCCAGCCCACCATGTGGATGAGGTGATAGTCGGCGTAAATCTCGGCGCCGGGCGTGGCGCCCGGGTGTAAAACGAGGGGGACGCCGCGGGCGGCGAGGAGCTTCCAAATCTCCTCCAGGGGCGGGTCGTCGAGAGGGCGCGTTCCTCCAATGTACGCCATCACCATGATGCCGACGAAGTTCAATTCGTCCAGGCACCGCTCGGCCTCGCGGCAGGAGGCCTCGATCTCTCCGTATCCGAGAACGCCGACCCCCCGGAACCGATCGAGATGGCGGCTGACGGCCTCGGCGATGCTGTCGTTCGCGACGCGGGCCAGCTCGTCGGCCTCCTTCGGATCCGGGGCGAGGTCGGGTGCGGGCACGTTGATGCTCAAAAGAGCGAGGTCAATTCCGGCCGCATCCATCTCCTCGAGCTTGATCGAGAGGTCGAGGGCGGCGGGGCCCATGGGGAGAGTGCTGTGGGGCCCGTTGAAGCCCACCCACAGGTCGCCCTGGCGCTCGAAGCGGGGGTAGCCGGACCGGCTTGCGAGGGCCTTGATGTAGGTCTCGGGAACATGATGAGTCTGAACGTCGATCCGCATCTCGGCCTCCGGGCGAGGTTGAGAATGTGAAATCGTAATGCCTGTTTCAAATTAATCTTTCGGCATAATAACTTGAATATCCTATATGCCAAAATCCATCTACCCGGCGGGGGGCGGGGGCGCCCCTCCCCCCTGGCCTACCGTCCGAGTAGGGCCGTTCAAAGGGGTGAACGGTGGTGCCGCCCGCCACACTCTTCGGGAGGGTATCGTCTGAGGGGGTTCCCGCGGGCGGCGGCGGCCGAATAATTCCTGTATCATCCGGTTGCATCCGCAAATACCGGTATCCTTTCTGGAGACAAGGATGAAGCGCGTGCTCATATCATCGGGCAAAGCCCTTCCGGTTCCCGCCACAGCCTCCCAGGCGGCCCGGGCGGGGCAGTTGATGTACATCTCCGGCCAGGTGGGAGTAAAGCCGAGCGACGGACTGCCCATCATGGGATTCGAAGATTTGCCGGCCAAAGGAAAGAGGTTTTTCTCCCAAAGTTTCCTGTTGTTCGAGCTCTCCTATCTTGCGCCGACCGCCGCGCAGACATACTGGATCATGGACAACATGAAGACCCTCCTCGCGGAGCAGGGCGCTTCCCTGGACGACCTGGTGAAACTGAACGTCTACCTTCAGGACCTGAAAAATTACGAGGGGATCGAGCTCGTCTTCCAAAAGCTTTTGGGAAAAAACCCGCCCGCCTGCACCATCCTCGAGATGGAGAAGCGAGGCGTTCACGAAGATCTGCGGGTTTGCATCGACGGTGTGGCGGTGATCCCTTCGGACAAGCGGGGCGCGATGAAGAAGGAAATCGTGAACACGGAAGAGGCCCCCGCGCCCACAGGCCATTACTCCCAGGCCGTAAAATGCGGGAACCTGCTCTTCATCTCGGGGCTTCTCGGTGAGGATCCGCAAACGGGCGAGCTGGTCCGATCCTTTCGCGACCTGGGGCCGGACGGGAAACGCCTGAAGGAAACGTTCCGAACTCCCCACCGCCGCCAGGAGAAGGTGCGCGCCCAGATGTGGCAAATTTTCAAGAACACGGAAAAAATTCTCCGGGCCGCGGGAACCTCCCTCGATCAACTGCTGATTTGCTTCACCTACACGCGGGACATGTACACCGATTTCTACTCGGCCCAGCCCATCATCAAAATGGCCATCCCGCACAACCCGCCGGGCAACACCGACTTCGGGATGCCGGACATCCGCCGCGACCCGGACGCGATGATCGAGATGGAGGCCATCGCCTTCGTCCCCGGCAACGGCCAAAAGAGGAAGGTGGACTTCGTTTTCGATCCCAATCTCACGCGGCCGACCTTTCACTACACCATGGCAACCGCGGCAGGACCATACTTCTTCTCCGCCGGGCGCACCGGGATCAACTGGCAGCGCGAGGGAGTGTGCTCTATGCGCCCCGCCGACATGCACGCTTGGGGCGGGCAGAAGATGGCACTGGGCAGACTGCACGAGGACAAGCCCGTGATGGCCCAGGCCTGGTATGCTTATAAGACCATCCAAAAAATGCTGGCGACCCAGGGAGCGACCATGGACGATATCGTCAAGACCAACATTTGGCTCGGCGACCTGGGAACTTTTCCGGAGGTAGAGGCCGTCTCCCGGGAATTTTTCCCGAACGGCGCTCCCGCCGCCACCATGATTCCGGTGAAGAACTTCGGGCCATCGGACGATTTGCGGCTCGAGATTGACGTGACGGCCATCCTGCCGAAAGGCCCCCGCTCCGGGCCATTGGTAAAAATCCAATAGCCGGTGCCGCGGCGGGCAAGAAGACCCTCTGACACTGGAGCGAGCGTCCGAAAAAATCCGAAAATTGCAGTTTCATCCGGCCCCGGCTGCGGCCTTCTCTTTCACCATGAAAGGAATGAAAATGGAGAGAATCGAAATTCACGTCCCCGGCGTTGACGAAGCCTATAACGCGACCCTTTTGGGTTCCGTCCCGGAATACGGCCTGGGAACGGGGAAGGGACTCGGCCACGCCGTTGTGACCTCGGGCGGAAGGACGCTCCGCATGTCGGGCTATCCCTCCATCAGCGAAGAAGGAGTGCTCGGAAAAGGGGACATGGGCGTGCAGACCACGATCGCTCTGGATCATGTTCGCAAAACCGTGGAGACGGCGGGAGGGACTTTCGACGACATCATTCATTTCACGTTTTTCGTAACCGACCACAAGCAATGCTGGGAAAAGCACCTGCCGGCGCGCATCGCCTACTTCAAGGAGCATTGGACGCGGGCGAAACCGCCCTGCATCACCACCATCGGAATTTCCTTCCTGTTTCATCCCGACATGATGATCGAGATCGAGGGAATCGCCATTCTGGATTAGCGGGGCGCGCGCCCCCTCCCCTGAGCGGTCAGGGACCCGCCCCCCGTTTCAGCGAGACATATGGGGTCGGCGAAAGCCGGCCCCGATTTACTTGGGGGCGGGAATCGGCGCATCGCCTCCGGTGTAACTGGTTCCCGACTCGGGGACCGGAATTTGGGCGTCGTTTTTGATGTAGCCGGTTCCCGGCTTGGTGGCAGGAACATCTTTATCGCTCCCGACGTAGGGATTTCCCATGACCTCACAATTCACCGAGCCTATTTTTTCTCCGGACAAACGGAATTTGATCTCGCGGGTGATTGAATGGCCGGGGGTCACGCCCCCGCCGAGGTGGTTCGAAACGTAGGTCGAGGTTTTCCGGATCAGTTTTTCTTCCTCGGTGAACGCCGTGCAAATGATCTTGATGGTCGAGAAAGTGATGTCGGTGTCGTTCGCATACGAGATGATCGCATGTCCGACCCCCTTTTCCTCCCAGGCCTTTTCCACGGTCACATCGCCCCGGGCGTCCCCCACCATGTACATCGAGGCGCCCAGAGAGAGAAACAAAAGCGTCGCGCGACCGGCCATCTAATCCTCCCGCCCGACCCGGCGCCGCCGGGCCGGGTTCTTCAGGGGGCAATTATACACTTCTTCGGGGAGCGGAAATCGCCCGTTGCCCGGCCCAGCCGCTAAATCCCTTTCCCGAGAACGAGGGCGGAGTAGAAGGTGAAAAGCGCGATGATGATGTTCACCAGATTGATCCGGCCGATGGCGCGGAGCAGGCGCAAGCGCTCCTCGGCGGTATCGGCCAAGAGCCTTCCGTTCCCCGCGGGCCCTGTTCCGCGGGTGAGGCGAAGGCCGAGGGCGAAAAACTGAAAGCTCATGCCCATGACAAGGAGAAAGACGCCCCCCAGCTTGAACGCCAGGGGGAAGAAAAGCCTTCCGAACGACAGCCCCATCACCGTCTTCAGGCCGGTCAGGTTCCACGCGCCGGTCAGGATGAGGAGGCCCATGAAAAGCAGCAAGAGCGGGTGATAAAAGCGAAGTATCGAGATCGCCTCGCCCGCGTATTCGGCCGGGCTGAGCCGCCTCCGCAGACTCACCAGGAGGATCTGGAAAAGGACCATCCCTCCCAGGAAAAGGGCCGCCACGACAGTGTGGACGTAAAGGAGCCAGAAGTAGCTTCCCGGCATTGAAATCCTCGGCGAACCCGGCCGGATGGGCGAAAGAAAGAACCCCCGGCCGCGAGCCGGGGGAGATTCGTCTCGGCCGGAATTTGGGGAAGCCTACCCCGGCTTCCCCTCCTTCGGAAAGAACGTGTCGTACATCTCGGGGCGCTGCCATTGGCTGAGCACCCCGGCCTTGGCTCTGTTCTTCGAGGACGAGCCGGGCTGATCCCGCTCTTCGCGCAGCTGGCGGACGCGCTCCAAATCGATATCGATGAGGAACGTGCCCGGCTTCGTGCTCTCGAAAATAATCTCCTCGGGGGTCGTCACCATGGCGAGCCCCCGCTGCTCGGGACCGAACAGATTCTGGGTGGTCACCACCACCGCGAGGTTTTCGATGGCGCGTGCCCAGATGAGGTTCCGCCATGTGGCCCAGAGCTTGTTCTTGTCCACTCCCGCGGGCAGAAAGATGAGCTCCGCCCCGCGGAGGGCGAGGGCCCGCGCTACCTCGGGCATATAGACCTCGCTGCACATCGCAAGGCCGACCTGGGCGTGGCCGGTCTCGAACACGGGGAATTCGCTCCCCGCAACGTACTGGAAATCCCAGTAGGGCCCCCCGGAGTAGATCCACGGGCCCGGCGGGTGGGTGCGCCGGTAGACGCCGGGGGGGCCGGTTGGCCGGGCGAGAATGAGTAGGTTGTGGGCGGTGCGGGCTTCGTCGTCGATCGGCTCGAGGGTGCCGAACTGTACATAGACGCCGCAGCGCTCCGCCGCCTCGGTCATGGCCTCGGTGGGATCGAACGTCATCGGCATCTGCCACGGCCCGGGGTAGGTCTCGGGAAAGGCGACGAACTCGGCGCCCTGGGCGGCCGCCTCCTCCACTGTGCGGACCGCGTCGGCAACGTTTTTTTCGTCCTCGGGGGGACGGTGACTCATCGGCTGGACGAGGGCAAGTTTAAAGCTCATAGCGCAGATTCCTTTATGCGTGGGGACCGGCGGCCTTCACCCTTGCATCGACATAGATCTCAAACGACTCGAAATTCTTTCGAAAGAGCGAGGCCAGCTCCGATGCCTTGCGATCGTAAGTCTTCTTATTCTTCCAGGTGTTCCGCGGATTCAGAATTTCGGAGGGGACGCCGGGACACTTTTTCGGGGCATGGAGCCCGAAGATGGGGATTCTCTGGGTGAGAACCTTCGCGAGCTTCCCCGTCATGGCGGCCGTGAGAAGGGCGCGCGTGTGCTTGAGCGAGATACGCGGAGTCTTGCCCGCGGGGCCGCCGTTCCACCCTGTGTTGACGAGCCAGACCTGCGCCCGGTGCTTTCGGATCTTCTCGCGGAGCATCTCGGCGTAGCGGGCGGGATGGTGCGCCAAGAAGGGCATTCCGAAGCAGGCGCTGAAGGTCGCCTCGGGTTCCACCACGCCCGCTTCCGTTCCGGCCACCTTCGCGGTGTATCCGGAGAGGAAATGGAACATGGCTTGCTCGGGGGTGAGCTTGCTGATGGGCGGGAGGATGCCGAACGCGTCGCAGGCGAGGAAGAAAATGTTCTTCGGATGGCCTCCCATTCCGTCCGCCACGGCGTTCTCGATGTAGTCGATGGGGTAGGTCGCCCGCGTGTTTTCGGTAATGGAGATATCGTCGTAGTCGATGGCCCGGGTCACCGGATCGACGATGACGTTTTCGAGCACCGAGCCGAAGCGGATGGCGTCCCATATCTGGGGCTCGCCCTCCCGGGTGAGGTGGACGGTCTTCGCATAGCAGCCACCCTCGAAATTGAAAATCCCCTTGTCGGACCAGCCATGCTCGTCGTCTCCGATGAGGAGGCGGCCCGGGTCTGCGGACAGGGTGGTTTTACCCGTGCCCGAGAGGCCGAAGAAAAGGGCGGTATCGCCCTTCTCCCCCATGTTGGCGGAGCAGTGCATGGAGAGAACGCCTTTTTTGGGAAGCAGGTAGTTGAAGATGAAGAAGGCCGACTTCTTTATCTCTCCCGCGTACTCCGAGCCGCCGACGAGACCCATCTGCTTTTCAAAACTGACCAGAGTGAAGTTGCCCTGCCGGAGCCCCTCGGACGGGCCTTTGCCCTTGAACTTTCCAACGTTGATGATGGTGAATTGGCTCTTGTGGTTTCGGAGATCCCTTTCCGTGGGCCGGCGGAAGAGCGTGTGGCAAAAAAGGGAGTGCCACGCCTGCTCGCTGATGACGCGGACGGGCATTCTGTATTTCGGATCGGCGCCAACGAAGCCGTCGAAAACGAAGACGTCTTTTTTCTTCAAGTAATTCACGATTTTCTTGAAAATTTGGTTCCAGTTTTTGACGGAAATTTTCTGGTTGACGGACCCCCACCAGATTTCCTTCGTCGAGGGGGGCTGGTCCACTGTGAACTTATCCTTGGGGGAGCGGCCGGTGAATTTTCCGGTTTTCACGACGAGCGCCCCGTTGGGCGCGAGGTAGCCCTCTCCCCGGGCGACGGCCATCTCGGTCAAAGTGGGAACGGGCAGATTCCGGTACACGCGGCCGATGCCGGAGAGACCGTGCGGGCGAAGAAGGCTGCCGCTGTATATCATTCCCATAGGGGAGGAAGCGGACTTGCCCCTCCTGCCGTTTGACGCCATTGAAATCCCTCCTCAGCTGTTCACATTTAATATCGGACACGGCCAGAATGATTGCAACGAAAAAGCGGCGGGCAAATTTACGTCCGCTGCTTCACCTTCCCGCCATTCGCACAGAGATTATCACCCGGGACCGCACCGATGAAACGAAGCACCATGCTACGGGCGAAAGCGGAGATCAACCTTCCGATTGCTCGATTTGATTTCGGCCGGAGATGCCGGCGTTAACCTCATGCCAATGGGAGACCGTTTCCTCTTCGGCGTGCCAGCATAGGAAGACCACCCGGCCGTCCCGAATCGAAGGGAAATCGACGAGGCCTGCCGATAAATCTTTGATGAGGACGCCGATTGTCTGGAAATACTTCAAATGAAAGGTGATTTCCCCCACGAGGGGGAAATAGTCCGCGGCGCTGGGCATAGTGCTCCCGCCGCGGGCCACATCTCTGGAAGCCCGCTCGGCCTCATCGCGGTATCGGCCGAGATGCTCGCGGACCTCGCGCATGCGGAGCAGGCGGGGGCGGAGACCGGACACGAGCGTGCGCGCCTCCCTCACCGAGAAAAGTTTCTTGTATTGCTTCGGCTGGCGCATCCGGTCACCTCGTACGAATTGTTTCGGGCGCTTTGTAAAAAGGAAGCCCGGCGACCTCTCCCTCGGAAATGCCATCGTTGAGTTGAATCCCAACGCGGGTTCCAGGGACCATTGCGTCCCGGTGCAGATAGGCGAAGGCGATAACGCCTTCCAGAGTAGGAGAGAAGATTGCCCGCGTTATCGCCCCGGCCTCCCTCTCGCCAAACATCACGCTCGCCCCTTCGGGGGGGACGGCGTCCCCCCCAACCCGGATGCCGACGAGGCCCCGATTCACCTGGCCGAGGTATTTGATCTTCGCGACGACCTCCTGGCCAATGTAGCAGCCTTTTTCGAAATCGACGGCTCTTTCCTCTAGACCTGCCTGCATCGGATTCACGTCCGGTCCCAACTCTCTTCCAAAAAGGGGGATCCCCGCCTCCATCGAGAGGGATTCGAAGGCGGTCGTGCCCCCAGGCCGGGCGCCCGCCGCTTCCACTTTTTCCCACAATTCACCGGCCCGATCCCGAGGCCCCATGAGCAGATAGCCGTCCTCGCCCGTCCAAAGCGTGCGTGCGGCGAGGACACCCGCGCAGGAGGCGTTCCCGTTTTCCGGAAGATCGGGAATCTCGATCCCCGACTCGAAAAGACAGGAGCGGGACGCGGGGCCGAATACCCCCAGCGTGAACATCTCCTCCGTGCAGTCGCGCACTTCGACCTGATCCATGATGATGAACGTGTCGATGGCCTCCGCGAACACCGGCGCCATGCCCGGGGCGATGTCGGCGAGCAGGCCGGCCTCATCACGGTACAGCGTCATGTCGGCCACGATCTTGCCCTGGCGGGTGAGAAAGGTGGAATAGGCGCCCTCGCCGGGCCCGAGGCCTTCCACCAGGTTCGAGAGCATGCCGTTGAGAAAGGAGACGGCATCGGGCCCCTCGAAGCGGATCTTCCCGCGGTGGGAAAGGTCGATGACCAATGCGGATTCTCGGCACGCGATGTGCTCGGCCCTCGCGTCTCCAAAATCGGCGGGAATCCGCCATCCGGCCTCCTCGACAAAGCGTGCCCCGGCGGTCTCGTTCCGGGCGTGAAGAGACGAATCGGGCACTAGCATCCTCCCCGGAACATGCTTCCCCGTTGGGAATGGCGCTTCGTATTGCGGGCGGCCCAAGTGGGAGAGGGAACGGGTTCCATGCTCCTTCTTACCAGAAGGGCAAACAGCATATATTCTAATCCCTTGCCGAGATTGAGAGAAGCACGGGGGTGGGGTGCCCGCCACCTTGACGGCCCAATTAATCGGGCCGAGAGAGGCAGAGGCACAATTTCTTCTTAGGAGCACATGGATATGGGAGAGCGGCTGGGTTTCATCGGGTTGGGAAAAATGGGGACTCCACTGACGCGGAGCCTCATCGCCGACGGACCCGAGGTTGCGGGCTGGAAGGAGGACGACTGCGCACGGGTGGTGGAGGTCTATGAGGGGAAGGACCGATAATCACTCCCCGATTCGGCGAAGGGGGAGGGGGTGAATCCCGTTGAGAAAATTTTCGTTCTCCACAGGAAAGAGGGGCTCAGGGTTGTTCGAGAACCTTTTTCCGCGCGCGCAGGCCCGAAAATCCCCCGATGAAGGCGGGCACGACCGCCTGGTACCGCGCATAGGAGGCGCCGTAGCGGTGAATCAGGTCGCGCTCCTCCAGAATGATTCCGACGGCCACATACAGGGTGAGGCCCAGAGCGAATACCGTGTTGTAGAGGGTATAGGCGGGCTGGGCCCAGATCCAGAGGATGGCCCCGGTGTTCAACGGATGCCGGACCCAGAGGTAGGTGCCCCCGCAAGCGACGGGGTCGGGCGCCTGGGTCATGGGAAAATCGCCGGGCGAGGTAACGGGGAGACGGTCCAACTCGCCGCGCCGCCAGCGAAGAAGCTGGGCCGCCCCGAGGAACTCGAAAAAATCGAGTTGCCGGAACACCAGTATGCCCAGACCCGCGGCGGCCGCCTTCACCAGGTAGGGGAGGGACCAGAGGCTCTCGGGGAGGGAGAACAATAAAATATCCCCGGGCAGTCTCCCCGGCAGAAGCCAGAGCCAGCCTGCCGTGACAAGAGAAATCAATACATAGATGGCCCGGTAGCCCCCTGCCAGGAAGGCAGGCCCGAGTAGTCGCTCGGCGGCAAGCTTTGGCAAGACCCGGGTGAGCAGGCTGTGGATCGTGCCGAATCCCGCCCAGGCCAGTCCAATCGCCAATGCGCCTTCGAGGGGGGTGGGCATTTTTTCTCCTTACTTCTTCCGCCGCAAGAGCGTCGTTATTTATAATATTTAGAAACAGGGGAGGCTACGCCACCGCTTCTTGCAGTATCACCTCATATATCCGGCGCACGTTACCCGTTTGGCGCTCGTAATCAGCGAAAAGCTTGGCGCGCGCGCTTCCCGCCTCATCGTCCTGATAACCGATGCGCCGGGCGAGCATTTCCACCCCCTCGGGCGACTCGGGGAAGGTATGAATGGGGTGCGAGGTGGCGATCCGCAGGCGGTTCTCGGCGAGGCGGAGAAACCGGTACGCCTCGATGAGGACGGAGGCTTGAGCGGAAGAGAGATTTCCTGCGTTCCGAAGGGCCTCAAGGGCGGCGAGGGTGTTGGGACCGCGGAGGGCCGGATTGCCTCTTCCGTGAATGATCTGGAGGTACTGCACGAGAAATTCGATATCGGCGATCCCGCCGTGGCCCAACTTAATATCGATGCGGCCTTCGGCCTCGCGGGCGAGCTCCCGCTCAAGGCGCTCGCGTATGTGCGCGATCTCGGTTTTGAATCGCGGTGAGAGATCCTCCCCGTACACGAAATCCCGAACAAGATCCATGAAAGCCCGCTGGGTCGTTTCCGAGCCGGCCACCGCACGGGCGCGGCAGAGGGCCTGCCGCTCCCAGTTTTCCGCCCGCCCCCGAAAATAGCGCGCAAAGATTCCAAGCGGCGCCGCCAGGGCGCCCTTTTGGCCCTCGGGCCGAAGCCGGAGGTCGATCTCGTAAGCGCGCCGGCCTCCCTCGGGGGCGGCGAGCCCGTCCCGAAAGAGGGTAACAAGCCGCACAAAGTATTCGTGGTTCGAAACCGGGCCCCTGGCCGCCGGTTTTTCTTCCCACATCCCGTCGGTCGTTCCGGAAGAGCTGTAGACAAAAACGAGATCGAGGTCGGAGCCGAAATTCATCTCCCCGCCTCCCAGCTTCCCCATGGCGATGACGGCGAAGCCCGCCTCTTCTCCTCCTTTTTCCTCCAGCGGTTTTCCAAAAATGGGGCGAACCGCCTCTTCGGCCAGCGAAAGGCCCACCCGCACCGACGCTTCGGCGAGGCAGGTGAGCTCGCCAAGGGTGTCGAGGATATCGGCCTCCCCCAGAATACTTCGGATGCCGATTGCCAACTCCTCCCCCCGTTTGGCGTCGCAAAGGGCGGCGAACCTTTTCCCCCCGCCCGAGCGTTTTCGGGTTGCGGCCAAGAGGGCGGCTTCGAGCGTTTCGGCGCTCCGGGATTCGGTCAGCGCCCCAGGCTGGAGCAGGGTGTCGAAAAGATCGGGCTGGGCGATCAATATTTCCGAAAGATAGCCGCTCGACCCGAAAAGGTGCAGAAGCATGTCGAACACCCTTTTATTTTGCGTCATGACGGAGAAGACCCCGTCCCTTCCTCCGGCCCGTCCGACGAATTGCAGGAGATGGGAGACGGCCTGGTTCGGGTCCGGCAAATCGAATGTGCGAAATAGGAGACGGGGAAGAAGATCGTCGAATTGTCTCTTTGCCTTTGCGCTGACGTGGGAGAAAGGCTCACCGTTTCGGAGCAGGCGAAGTTGCTCACTCGCGGCGGCCGGGTCGGCGAAGTTGTACGGCACAAGCTCCGGGGGGGACAGGGAGTCCTCGTACGTTTCGGCGCTCGGGAGGGAGGGACCGGCGGAGGGAGGGGAAGAGCTTGTTTTCTCTCCGCCCCGATTCCGAAACAAATTATCGAAAACGCGGGTGACGTGTGTTTGGTGCCGGGCCAAAGCCTCCTGGAAGGCCTTAATTTCTCCCTTTTCCTCCGCATCCCGAAAACCCATTTTCCGGGAGAGCACCGCGAGCCCGCGCGGGCCGGTGGGGATCTCGTGCGTTTGAAGCCCGTGGGTGACCTGGACGCGGTGCTCAACATCGCGGAAGAAGACATAGGCGGCGGCCAGGTCGCGGCAGTCCGGCATGGGCAGAAAACCCAGGCTTTCGATGCGCGAGAGCGCCTGAAGGGTATTGAAGTTCCGAAGGAGGGATTCCTTCCCCCCGTAGATCAGCTGGAAGGCCTGGACGATGAATTCGATCTCCCGGATCCCTCCCTCGCCGAGCTTTACGTTCGAAACGCCGCTCCCGCGGGCGGTGAGATTTCGGTTGATCCGCTGCTTGATGCGGGCGATCTCATCGAGGGCGCTCATGTCGAGGGTGCGCCGGTAGATGAAGGGCTGAACTAAGTCGATGAAGGCGCTGCCCAGCGGGACCGATCCGGCCGCGGGCCGGGCCTTGATGAGCGTCTGCCGCTCCCACGTCTCTCCCCACGACTCGCAATAGACCCTGCAGCTCGGAAGCGAGTGGGCGAGGGCGCCTTGCCCCCCCTCGGGCCGCAGGCGGGTGTCCACCCGGAAAACGTGGCCTTCCTCGGTGTTCTCGGACATCAGCGCGATCAGCCGCTGCGCCAGCCGGGTGTGGAACTCATTGTTCGAGATGCGGTTCTGGCGGCTTCCCCCGGGCCCCGGGATCCCCGCCGTTCCACCCTCGTCCGAGGTATAGATGAAGAGCAGGTCAATGTCCGAGCTGAAGTTCAGCTCCTGGCCGCCATGTTTTCCCAATGCGATGACGGCGAACTCGCACGCTCGGTAACGCCCGTCCTCTCCCCGGAAGCGCGGCTTTCCGTAGAGCGCCACGACGCCGGCGCGGGCGACGCGGAGACCGGCCTCCAGGCAGACGTCCGCCAAATCGGACAAGGCGCGGGTGGTTTCATGCATTTCGGCCAATCGCAGCAAATCCCGGAGGCCGATGCGGAGATACTCGCGCTGACGATACCGGCGGAGGGCGTCCGCCGCCGCCCCCCGGGCGCATCCGCCGCCCGGCGCACCCACTTGAGAAGCTCCTTAAGCATTTTTTCTTTTTCGGGCCCCCGCCGGAGGGTGGAGGGCCGCAAAAGCCATTCGAGGTGATCCGGGTTCCGGACAACCGTGTCGCACAGGAATTGGCTCCCGCCGGCCAGGGTGAGGAGGACGGCGCGCTTCTGATTCGACCGGCGCAGGGAGGCGAGGAGGGCGTCCGGATTTTCCCGGGTTTCGAGGATGCGCTCAAAATTTGTGAGCGCGCGCTCGGGCTCGAACGTTTCGCCGAGGGCGCCGAGGAACTGGGCGAGAAAATTGGGGTCTCCCCGCGGGAAGGCGGGGTGGAGCGCGAGGGATTGAAGGTTTCGGGTGGCCTGGGCGAAATTGCTCACGCCCAGGGTTTTGAGCAGGCTTGCCGCCGCCGGGGAGGGCGCGCCGCCGGAGAGGAGCCGCTCGAGGGAAGCGAATCCTGGATGTTCAAAAATCTTGGAGGGCAAAGAAATCTCCCAAGGTCCTCAGGAGGCGGACGGCCCCTGCCCGGGCTCGGGGGAGGCCATCTCATCCACCCGGTCGGCGGCGGGCAGGTTGGGCATCAAAATGAAAAATGGGAGAAAAAGAACGGAAATCGCCGCATAGAAGAAAAACGCCTTGTCGGGTCCGTACAAGTCGGAGAGGAAACCCACCAGGATGGGCCCCAGGGCGGCGAAGATCTGGTTGCTCGTGAACATCAGTCCCACCACGCTTCCGCCGAGGTGAGGCGGTGAAATATCCATGGCGTAAGCGAAGAGTACCGGCCGGAGCGACATCATGAATGCGCCCACGAAAAAAAGCATCGCCAGGAGAAGAGGTCCGGGAGGCAGGATCGGGATGAAGGCAAGGGCGATGGTGCTCACCACCATCCCCGCGAGAATGACGGTCTTCCTTGAAATTCGATCGGAGGTGTAGCCGATAAGGGTTTCGGGGACGATGGAGGAGGCCGCATAGAAGGCGAGGGCGAACCCGATCCAGCCCGGACCCGCGCCGAACTTTTGGGCGATGAGAATGGGGAAAAAAGTGAGCATGCCAGTGTGCACCATGGTGCGGATTCCGAACAGGAGGGAAGTCGCTACGAGAGGCGGATTTTTCAAAAGGGAATTGCTGACTTCCTGATACCAACTCCTTCCCCCTGCGCCCGCCGGCGCGTCTGTCTCTCCCAGCCGAAACGGCGGCAGATAGGCCGCCAGGAGAAGAGAGACGAGGAGCAGCGGAATCATGTTGAGCTGGAGGACGGCGCGCCAGCCGAAAAAGAGGAGGAGGTAGCCGGCAAGAAAGGGGGCGACCGTCTGGCCGATGTTGGCGCCCGTCCCGTGTACCCCGAACGCGAAGCCCTTCCGGTTATAAAATTGTTCGCCGATGAGCCCCATGGCGGGCGGGTGCCAAATATGGGTGGCCACTCCGCTCAGCAAGAAGAAAGGAAAGAGGACCAGAAGGCTTGGAGCCAGGCTCACCCCCCCGTGGAGAAGGGCGATGCTCGCGATGCTGATGGCGAGGACCCACTTCCCGCCCCCGACCACGTTGATGAAGATGCCGGTTCCGGCGCTGCTGACGCCGCTTAAAAAGGAACGGCCGGCGACAAGGAGTCCTACCTGGGTGAAGCTGATGTCCATTTCTTTGACGAGGAACGGAAGGATCGGCCCCAGGAGGCCAAAGTACCAATGTTCGCAGGCATGGCCGATTGAAAGGAGAGTGAGAATCCTGGTGCGATTCAACGGGGGCTCCGGAAAAGCGGTGTTTCCCGCAAGGGTTCCTCTCGCGTTTTGCGGAAAGGCGACCTAATGTAGCATGCCCCCCCGGGCGCGAAAAGAAGCCGATTTTCTGCCCTTCTTCCGGGTGAAACTCCCGCCTCCCTGGAGCTTGCCGGGGGAAAATATTCTGCCGAACATTTGGGAAAAATATTTTATTACTTTCATTAATATGCCATTCCCTTTAAACTTCTTTTGACATTGCGGATTGACAGTGGGACCTCGGCAGAATATATTTACTGGTAGGATGACCACATAATGGAATAAGGGGACCAGAATTGGAAGAGTTCGCGGTCGTTGCGCCACGCTTTCAAGCTGTCAAAAAGACTCGGGTGTACGAGGAAATCGTCTCCCATATCACCTCCCTCATTTTGGAGGGAGAGCTCCCCGTCGGAGACAAGCTTCCCTCCGAGCGCGAGCTCTGCGAACGGTTCGGAGTAGGCCGGAATTCCGTTCGCGAGGCCACGCGCTCGCTCGAATCGGCGGGCCTCGTTGAAACGCGGCAGGGGGAGGGGACCTTCGTCACCGCGAGCCCGGAGTCCCTTCTTTCGCCCCTTTCCCAGAAAATATCCTCGGAAGGGGAGGATGGCATCCGCCACCTTTTCGAGGCGCGGCGGATTCTCGAGCCGCAGATCACCTCTCTTGCCGCGGTCAGATGTACGGATGAGGAGATTGAACGCCTGGAGGCCGTCTTGAAACGCCAGCGCGGGGAGGTCAACGATGGCGGGAGCGGCATGGACGAGGACACCGCCTTTCATCTCGCCCTCGCCCGTGCGGCCAAAAACGACTTCCTCTTGCGGCTCGTCGATATTCTGCTCGACTCATTGCGTGAGATGAGAGAGCGCTCGGTGCGGGACATGGGCGGCCGGATCCGCTCCCTCGAAGGGCACGAGGAAATACTGGCGGCCGTCAAGGACAGGAACGAAAAACGGGCCCTGGCGCTGATGATTGCCCACCTGCTTGAGGTGGAAGGGCGCGAGATAATGCATCCGGCGGTCGAAGCGGCAGGGAGTTCGGTGACAAATTGATCCGGGCGGGTGGGGCCGTCCCGGCGGGCGCTGGCGCGCCTCTACAAAGCACTTTAAGGCACTTTGAAAATTTGAGCGAACACCGATCGCATCCGGCAACTTCTGGTGATTTCTATATCCACCCCTTTCGGGGACCCAAATCGGGGAGGCAGAGAATGTGAGCATTCTATCTTATGAAGTGATTTACCGGGGGATTTTCCAAAAGTCCCTTGCCAACAAGATTTCCCGAGCGCTCGTCCTTGCCGCGGTGAAGGAGGGCAAGCGGGGAATCTCGTTCGGCCGCTACAGCGATTCGCCCGAGCGAAACGGAATTCCGGCGAAGCAGTTCGGCTACGTCGCGGATACGGCGGAGGAGCTGGAGGAGGTGGCGGCCCAGTACGAACCCAAGCAGGTGGACGTTTCCATCTGCCTGGATGACACCCTTTGCAAGGGTGTGGAATCGTGGGGCTGGTACGGCCTCCAACCCATCAACGCCGTGACCAAACCCGGCGGCACGCTTATCGTTACTTCGAGACAGCCCGCCGAAGACCTCATCAAGCACATCCACCGCAAGGACGCCCCCTATCACATTTCCATCGTGAAGGGAGACCCCAGTTTCGCGGGCCTATGGGTGTACAAAGACGACGGAACCGACGCCCGCTGCCTGGGCGCCACCCTCAAGGCGATGCCGAAGCTTTGCTCGATGGCCTCGCTCGAAGAGGCCATCCGGGAGAATATTGGCGGAGAAACCCACATCGACGCGGCGCGGGAGAGCTATGAGGACACCCGCCAGGTCGAGGTCAAGCCGGGCGAGGGCAACAGTGAGGTTCCGTTCACCTTTGAGCTCCCCACGTGGACCGAGATGCGGCAGGGACTCGCCGTCGACGCCGTGGGCGGACACTACGATTTCGGCGACATGAAGGGCGGCTACCAGCCTGGCCGGAACGAGGTCTTCAAAAAATGGTCCACCCGCTCCATGCGTCCTCTCATCAAGTTCGACGTATGCACGAAGTGCACCCTTTGCTGGATCGCCTGCCCGGATACCGTTTTCGACGTGACGCCGGACGGCTTCTTCGACGCCAACATGGAGGCCTGCTGCGGCTGCGGCGTCTGCGAGGCGATCTGCCCCGTCCCCGATTGCATCACGATGACCAACGAGGTCGTCTTCGAGGAGCGGGACAGCCAATACCTCATGTGGATAGAGGACAAGGATAAATACGGGAAGTACATGGAAGAAAAGTTGGCCAAGGGAAAGGTTGAAAATCGCCATCCGATCACCGGCCTGGCGGGCGCCTTTTCCGGCGCCGGCCTTGCGGAAAGCCACAACGCGGATTCTGCCTCGGCCCTTTCCATTAAAGACCTGAAATAGGAGGCAGAGCGATGCCTACAGTTCTCGAAAAAACGGGTGAGGATATCCAACTCCTCACCGGAAGCGAGGTCATGGCGGAAATCTGCCGCCTGGTGGACGTTGACGTCATCACCGCCTACCCGATTCGGCCGTACGACACCGTGATGCAGTACGTTTCGAAGTCCATCGCGAACGGCGACTTTGACGCCGATTTCATCGTGGCCGAGAGCGAGCACGGTCAATTCGAGATCGTCAAGCACGCCTCCGCGTGCGGCGCTCGGGTGTTCACGGGATCGAGCGGCGTGGGCTGGTTCTACGCCATGGAGCCCCTCGCGGTGACCGCCGGCCTGCGCCTCCCCATGGTGGCCCTCGTCGGCTGCCGGGCGCTGGACGACCCGGGCGCCTTCGGGACGGAGCATAACGACGCCCTGGCGGTGCGGGATCTGGGTTGGCTCATCAACTTCCCCGACACCGCCCAGGAGACCATCGAGCTCGGCCTTATGTCTTACCGGGTGGCCGAGGACCCGAAGGTGTTCCTGCCGTGCGCCATCGCGATGGACGGCGCGTTCCTCACCCACAGCCAGGCCACGGTCCGGCTGCCGGGGCCGGAAAAAGTGAATGAGTTTCTCCCCCCCTACGACCGGGGCGACCTGCTCCTGCACCCCGACAACCCCATCACCATCGCCCCGCAGGCGAACGAGGACTGGCTGATGGAGGTCCGGCGGCAGAGCAGCGAAGCGGGGAAGAACGCCTGCACGGTATTGAAGGACGCCTACAAGGACTTCAACCGCATCTTCGGCGAGAACGTGGACCCATTTTTAGATGAATATATGACCGACGATGCGGATATCGTCCTTTGCGGCATGGGAACGCTGAGCCTGCCGGTGCGGGTTGCCATCCGCGAGATGCGAAAGGAGGGGAAAAAGGTCGGCTTCGTCCGGCTCAAGTGGTTCCGCCCCTTCCCGACCGAGGAGCTGCGCGCCTCCCTCTCGCGATTCAAGGCGGTGGGCGTGGTCGACCGCGACTACTCGTACGGCTCCCCTTTCCACGGCGGCATTCTGTTCAACGAGATAAAGGCGGCCCTTTACGGTTTGGAAAACCTGCCCCACATGAAAGGGTTCATCTGCGGCCTCGGCGGCCGGGAGGTCCTGCTGGAAAACGTAAAATTCATGGCGGATTCGGTTGGCAATATCGCCAAGAACGGAAAATCCGATAACGAAGTCACCTGGATCGGCGTGAGGGAGTAAAACATGAGCCAAATCGAAGAATACAACATCGGGACGCAAGAGCTTCCCCTGATGGGGAAGGTGAATGAAATACCCAAAAAAGCGGTGGAGGAGTTCTACACGAGCGGGCACCGGACGTGTCAGGGCTGCGAGAGCGCGCTCATCATGCGCCTCATGGCCAAGGCGGCCGGCCCCCGCACCATCATCCTCGGCAGCACGGGCTGCATGTATGTGGCCAACACCACTTACTACAGCACGCCCTGGGTGGTTCCCTGGATGCACACCCAGCTCGGCTCCTCCGGCGCGGCGGCGACCGGCACCGCGGCCGCCCTCCGCGCTCTCATGCGAAAGGGCAAGATTAAAACTGAGCCCATCAACGTCATCGCCTTTTGCGGGGACGGCGGCGGAGTCGACATGGGCCTATCTTCCATTTCGGCCGCGCTCCAGCACCCGCAGTACAATATTCTCATCATCTGCTACGACAACGAGTCGTACGCCAACACGGACATCCAGGTGTCCGGCTCCTCCCCCTACGGGGTGAACACCACCTTTTCGCCACCGGGAAAGAAGTACCGCATCATGAACAACCGGTGGAAGAAAAACATGGCGGGCCTCATTGCGGTGGGGCACACGAAGTGCCCCTACGTGGCCACGGGCGACGCCTCCTACCCGGCCGACCTCATCGACAAGGTTCGCAAGGGTCTTGCCGCCGACGGCCCGGCCTTCATCCACACGCTTGACCCGTGCCCGAAGGGGTGGGACTACGATCCTTTCTACTCGCACAAATTGGGCGAGCTGGCCGTCGAGACCGGCCTCTTCCCTCTCTGGGAGATGCGGGAGGACGAATTGACCTTCACCGGCATTTCCGCGCGGCAGGTGTACGGAAAGCGCAAGCGCAAGCCCGTCCGCGAGTACCTCGAGTCGCAGGGGCGGTTCCACCATTTCATCGACGAGGACTACGAACTCTTCCAGGCGGAAGTGGACAAACAATGGAATGAGTGGATGGTTCCCGGCGTCATTCCCTTCAGGGTCGTGGACCCCAGCAAGAAGTAAGGGGAGGGGGGGGGATTCCCCGCCTTTCCTCTGCGGAATTGGACGGGGCCCTTCCGGGCCCCGTCTTTTTTCATCTCCAAGTAAGAGGCCCCTCCCAGAGAGGGCCGTCCCGGAGAGGGCGATGAGCGATTCGTTCGAAGAAAAGGAAGGCCCGGACGGCGGCGTGATGATCCGGATTCCCGAGGGGCCGTTTTTGATGGGGGCCGATATGGGCAACCACGACGAGCGCCCCCAAAGGGAGGTGACGCTTTCGGCGTTTTGGATCGACAAGTTCCAGGTGACGAACGAGCGGTACCGCCGTTTCCTCGAAGAGACAGACGCCTTTCCGCCGCCGCCCTCTTTTTTAAAGGATGACTTCACCGGCCCCAACCAGCCCGTCGTGAGCGTGAGCTGGGAGGAATCCGCCGCCTATTGCAAGTGGATGGGGAAGCGCCTCCCGACCGAGGCCGAGTGGGAGAAGGCGGCGAGGGGGACCGACGGCCGGACATTCCCCTGGGGAGAAGAGCCGCCCTCTCCCAGCGTGGTGAATTACCACGCCGCCGAGATTCAGCGCACGGCGGATGTGAACGCTTTTCAGGCAGCGGCCTCGCCCTACGGATGCGTCCAGATGGCGGGGAACACCTTCGAATGGGTGGCCGACTGGTTCGACGCCTTCTATTACCAAAAGGCCCCTTCCGCGGACCCCAAAGGCCCTGAAAGCCCCGCCTTCGAGGTGGCCGTGGCGCGGATTCCGGTCTTCGCCGTCCCGGCCGGGGGAAACCTGACCCTGGGGGAGGCGAAGCGGGGCGAGCGGTACGTAATCCTGGGCCGGGACAAAAACAACTTCAAGATCCTGTTCGGAGATATCGAGGGCTGGCTGCCCCGGAAGGCGGGCTACGCCTGGACGGCGCGCGCGGTCCGCGGCTGCGGATGGGACTACATCGACGACAACCTGCGCTGCCCGGCCCGGGAAGGCTTTGAGCCCTGGTACAAGAACTTCAACCTGGGCTTCCGATGCGCCATGGACGCCTGAGGGGAAACGCTTCGGGAAGCCGCCGGCCCTTCCGGCCGTTAAGCCCTCGGCGCGTCGCTTGTCTTTGGCTGTACCATGCGACCGTATATTTCTGTAACGGCTTGACGGCGGGAAGGGTTCTGTTGCCAAGGCGGGAAACGCCCCCTTGTCCGGTTGGGGGCCGGGGCACCGGACGTTCGGTTTGCCAAGGATCAAATCATCGGAGCAACTGACCTTGCCGCCCCGTCCCCTTTGAGCGTTTCCTTGGAATTCACCCCCGAATCCTGGCTGCTGGCCTTCCTCCCCATCCTTTCCTTGATCGTCATGATGCTCGTGATGCGGTGGGGGGGGACAAAGGCGGGTCCCGCCGGCCTCGCCGTGGCCGGATTGATCGCCTGGGCGCGCTTCGGGGCGGACGCGGGCGTCCTCTGGGCGTCCCTTCTGAGGGGGATTCTCCTCAGCGCTCCCGTCCTCTACATCGCCATCCCGGCCCTTCTCCTCTACCGCGTGGCCGAGGCCGCGGGTGGAATCCGGAACATCGGCTGGAGCGTTTCGGAGATGACGAAAAACCACATCCTCCAACTCATGATCCTGGCCTTCGGCTTCACCACCTTCCTTCAGGGGGTTGCCGGGTTCGGGGTTCCCGTCGCGGTGGTCGCCCCCCTGCTCATCGGGATCGGCTATCCTCCCGTCCAGGCCGTCGCAGCCTCCCTGCTCGGCCACGCGTGGGCGGTGGGCATGGGAGATATGGCAAGCAGCTTCCAGGCCCTCCTTTCCGTGACGGATCTCCCCCCCGCGGGCTGGGGATCCAGATTTCGATCCTCCTGGGCGCATCGGGCTTTGTGACCGCGGCATCGCTCGCCCACCTTCACGGGGGGGGGGGGGGGGGGGGGGGGGGGGGGCACACCCCTTGCCCAATTCGCGCTCGCATGGCTGGAGCTTTGGATCATCGCTTCCTCCGGCGCGGGAATGCTCTGCCTGGTTCTCGGGTTCGGGATGACAAAGCTCCGGCGATATCAAGGACCCTCCCGGCCCCCCCCCACTTTCCGCTCAAGCCCGAGGCAGACCGCGTCCGGCCCGCGCCTTTCCTCGCCGAAAGGCGCAGGATGAGCTTTCACCTGGCCTTCTCCCCCTACTACGCCCTGATCGTCATCGTTTGTGCAGCCACCTTTGTTCCCGTTCTCCACGCCGCTCTCCTCGCCTGGAAGATCGAGATCCCGCTGGCGGAGATCCGTACCTCTCTCGGCCTCGTCACCCCGGCGAAGACGTGGAAGCTTCACCCGTTGGGCCACCCGGGGGCGTTCCTCTTCTACACATCGATCGCGGGGGTGCTGATTTATCGGCTAAACGGCCGCTGGCCGGGGAAAAGCGCGGCACTCCTGCGGAAAACGCGGAAGGACGCCTTCCCCACGGCCGTCGCCATCGTCTGCCTGGTGGTCATGGCCAGCGTGATGACAACCTCGGGCATGATCCTGGTCCTGGCCGAAGGAGCGGCGGTGCTTTTGGGCCAGGGGTATCCCTTGATCGCGCCGGTGGTGGGGCTGCTCGGATGCTTCATCACGGGGAGCAACACGAACTCCAACATCCTCTTCGGCGCGTTTCAAACGAATGCGGCGAAGCTGATGGGGGAAAGCCCCGTCCTGCTCGCCGCCGCCCAGAGCGCGGGGGGATCGCTCGGAAGCATGGTGGCGCCCGCGAAGGTCCTGGTGGGGTGCTCCACCGCGGGTCTGGGGGGAAGGGAAGGGGAGGTATTCCGGAAGGTGGCAGGATATTGCGCGGTCCAAATCGTCGTGGTCGGCCTTTTGGTCTGGTGGTTGTCCGCCTAGTCCCTACGGGTTGGTCGCTCATCACGCCTCCGTTATAATGCGCCTCTCCTCCAGGGATTTCCCTGATAAAAAGGAGGATGTGCACATCCCCGCCAGGAGTGACTTGCCGTGATTAGCGTAGAAGAGGCCCAGGAGGCCATTCTTTCCAAAATCCGGCCCCTGGGAGGGGAGAAAGTCCAGATTCTCGAGGCGCTCGGCCGGGTGCTGGCCGAGGACATCCACTCCCCGCGTTCCATTCCCCCTTGGCCCAACTCGGCAATGGACGGTTACGCCGTTCGCACAGAGGACGTGAAAGGCGCAACGCGAGACAGTCCGATCACGCTCCGCATCGTCGAAGAGATTCAGGCGGGCTTTGCCGCTAGCCGGGCGATAGGCCGGGGCGAGGCCATCCGCATCATGACGGGCGCGCCCATACCGGAGGGGGCGGACGCCGTTGTCCTCGTGGAGGAAACCGAGCGGGTCGGCGAGGCGGAAGTTCGCGTGCATCTGGCTGTTCCGCACGGAGAGGCCATCCGCATCCCGGGAGAAGACGTAAAGGAAGGCGAGAGGGTCTTTCAGGCCGATGACCGTCTGACCTCCGCCGCCGTCGGAATGCTGGCCAACCTCGGCCGGGCATTCGTGCAAGTGTACCAAAAGCCCCGCGTGGCCATCCTCGCGACGGGCGAGGAACTCGTCGATCTGGACCAAGAACCCGGGATCGGCCAAATTTACAATTCAAACTCTTACGCCATCGCCTCCCAGGTAACCGAAGCCGGTGGAGTGCCGGTGCGGCTGGGCATCGCGCGCGACAACGCCGAGGATCTGGAGCGGCGCTTCCGCGACGGCCTCAACGCGGATCTCCTCGTGAGCAGCGGCGGGGTGTCCATCGGGGATTTCGACCTTGTGAGGGATACCCTCGGCGGCCTCGGGAGCGAGATGCACTTCTGGCGGGTTCGGATGAAGCCCGGAAAGCCTATGGCGTTCGGGACGATTCAAGGGATTCCCGTTTTCGGGCTGCCGGGCAACCCGGTTTCCACCATGGTGAGCTTTGAGCTTTTCGTCCGGCCCTCCCTGTTGAAAATGCAGGGGAGGACCCGCCTGTTCCGCCCGGCGGTCGAGGCCACCCTTTTGCACCCGCTACGGAAAACTCCGGAGCGGCGCCATTACGTCCGCGCGGTGGTTTCACACGACAAGGGAAATTGGACGGCCCGCGCCATCGAGGCGCAGGGCTCGAACATCATTCATTCCATGGTGCGGGCCAACGCGCTCCTTGTTTTTCCCGAAAATCAAACCGATCTGCCCGAGGGCAGCCGGGTCGAGGCGATCCTCCTCGATGAAGGCTCCGCCCTCGGCGCCGCGCCATCGAGCGGAAGCGGGGCGGGAACGCTCGTTTCAACCGCCACTGGCATGCCAGGGAAATGCTGAGAGGCGGTGCCGCGGATGAAGGCCGCGATTCTCGCGGGGGGCAAGAGCAGGCGGATGGGAAAAGACAAATCGCTCCTTACCATCCGGGGGGAGGCATTGATCCTTCACGTTGCCCGGGCACTGAGAAGAATTTTTCCGGATACTTTTGTTATCGCGAATGAGCCGGCGCCTTACGAGGCGATGGGATTCGAGGTGACGCCGGATTCCCTTCCCGGAAACGACTCCCTCGGCGGGCTGCACGCAGCGGTATCCCGGGCGGACGATTCTCACGTTTTCGTCGCCGGATGCGATATGCCCTTTCTCCAGCCCGCTCTTTTAAGCGCCATGGCGGAGCTGGGGGAAGGGTGGGACGTTGTCATTCCCGTGCGGGATGGATATCCAGAGCCTCTTTGCGCTCTTTACGGGAAGGCTTGCGAGGCCCCGATCCGGCGGCGGATAGCGGCCGGGCAACTCAAGATGATCGGTTTTCACCAGGATGTTCGGGTCCTCCGCATCGAAGAGGACAGGTGGCGCGCTTGGGATCCCGAAGGGCTTTCCTTCAGGAACCTGAACACGCCGGAAGAGTACGAGAAGGTTTTTCAGAAATTTCCGAGGAGGAGAAGAATGACGGTTGAGGAAAAATTCAAAGAATTGGGCATTGATCTTCCGGAAGCGGCAGCTCCTGTGGGAGCTTATGTTCCCTACGTGCAGTCCGGAAACCTGTTGTTTATCTCGGGGCAGCTCCCCGTGCTCGGCGGCAAGTTGCAGCACAAAGGAAAAGCGGGTGGCGACGTGGATATGGAAAGTGCGCAAGCAGCCGCCAAGCTGTGTTTCCTCAACGCCGTCGCCCAGGCGAAGACCGCCCTGGGAAACCTCGACCGGATTAAGCGAATCGTCCAGCTGAGCGGATTTGTGGCAAGCGCAAAGGATTTTACGGACCAGCCCTTGGTCGTGAATGGGGCATCCGAATGTGCCGTCCAAGCGTTCGGGGACGCAGGAAAACATTCCCGCCTCGCGCTCGGAGTGGCAGAATTGCCGATGGGTGCCGTCGTCGAAGTTGGAGTTATTTTCGAGGTCTCCTAAGATAATCCATTGAAATGGCGAATGATAAAAAAGACTTTGAGAATCTAGCCATAGAGCACATCAACTCGCTCTACCGGGCGGCGCTCCGGATGACGGGCCAGCCTGCCGATGCCGAGGATTTGGTGCAAGAAGTCTATCTTCGGGCTTACCGTTTTTTTCATCAATTTCAGCCCGGAACGAATATTCGCGCATGGCTTTTCCGGATCCTGCGGAACACCTACATCAATCGGTATCGGCGAGAGGCAAGGGCTCCGACCGAGATTGGACTCGACGATTCGGAGAGTTACTACGAATTCCAGGCGGTAAAGGCGAACCCCAACTCGGAGGGGCCAGAGGCCGCGTACTTCAGCCGACAATCGGCGAACGACATCGAGGCGGCCCTCTTGAAGATCCCCGAAAAATTTCAGCGGATCGTCATCCTCTCTGACGTAGAGGGCTTCTCATACAAGGAGATTGCGGAAATCGAGAGCTGCCCCCTGGGAACAGTGATGTCCCGCCTCTACCGGGCGAGAAGGATGTTGCAAGAACTTCTAGTTGATAAACAATATGTTATGTAAATGTTATTATGTTATACATTAAGCAATAAAAAGATTTTCAGCCTGAAATAAAGTTTCAATAAACAGGGTTGTATACAATGGATCCCGATAGCGGGATCGGCCCATGATGCCTTGAACATTAGATTTATGGCGAGTGGGTTGAATATGTTACTGGATCAAATGTTATTCCGGTGACGGCGTGAATATCTCCCTTTGGAAATCCCGCGGGAGGGTTCGGCAAAGGATCGGGAAACAGGGGAAGATACAATAAAACTTCGGGTATTTTGACCGAAAAGATGACGGACGAATAGGATAAAGGACGATGGATAGAGAAGAAGCCCTCCGGTTTGTGAATGCCTATGCGGACGATGAACTCGATGTGAAGGAAGCGATCGAGGTTCAGACTTGGATTTCCCGGGACGCGGGCGTCCGCGCCGAATTCGAGAGAATCCTGGCCCTGAAGCTGGCGCTCCGGGAAAAATTGAACGAGCCTGCCCCGAAGGCTCCGGAAATCCTGAAAAAGCGAATCCTCAAAAGCCTGTACCGGGGAAAGATGCGGAGTTCCGGGTGGCTCAGGCCCGTTACGGCGGCCGCGGCGGTGGTGGCGCTATCGGTGCTCGGGTGGGGACTTTACCAGCGCGCCGTTGCGCTCCCCCTCCCCATGGTCGCCGAAGCGATGGCGGCGTATAAGGTCGAGGTCAAAAACCCCCTGGGATTCCGCTCGAACAATGTTCAGGAGGTTTCCTCCTGGCTGACAAGGGTATTCCGGTATGAGGTCATGCCGGTAACTTTCTCGAAGGACGTGGGCGAGGTGGTAGGCGTCCGTCTCTGCCGCTTTGCCGGGCAAAACGCCGCCGCCGTCCGCTACAAGCTGGGCGATCGCCAAGCGGCTCTTTTCATCGCCGAGAGCAACAAAGCACCCTTCTCGCTCCCCATGATCCCCACCTTCCGCGTGAAAGGGCAGAAGATTTACGCTGCCGAGCAGGACGGCTTCATGTTGGCGTTTTGGCAAAAAGGGATGTGGTTCTACGCCCTCATGCTGGAGAACGATATCGGCATGGATGGCCTGAAGAAAATCCTAGGGTCAAGCTCTATTTCCTATTGAGTGACCCGAGAAAAAATGAGCGAGAGGCGGATTCGTCTTTCATTTTCTAAGAGCCCCAGAATCGGGGCTCTTTTTCCTCCGATCTGCTCTCCCGCCCCCTTTCCACCCGGCAACGGGAAGGTATAATCCGGATTAGAGTGATTTCCCTTTCCGTGTCGCCTGGGAGGCTAAGAAACGGAGCATGAAAATCCGCCGAATCCTTATCGGAATCCTTCTTTTATCCCTCGCCGTACCGGCCGCCCAGGCCGGGGGGGCGGGCATATCGATCCTGCGGGAGATCGAGTTCACCTTCGTGAAGATCGCCCAGCGGGTGAAACCTACGGTGGTGAGCATTCAATCAGAGGCGCGAGCGCAGCAGCGCCCGCGCCGGGGACCTGGCGGGGAAAATCCCGTCCCGCATCCCAACATTCCGAGAATTTCCTCCGGCTCGGGCGTTATTATCGATAAAGAGGGCTTCATCCTAACCAACAACCACGTGGTGGCCGGCTCAAGGCGCCTTCGCGTCCGCCTGGCGGACAAGTCTGAATACTGGGCCCGCATCGTGGGCGCCGATCCCTATACCGATCTGGCGCTCATCAAAATTGACCCGAAGGGGAAACTCCCCGTCGCTCAGCTCGGTGACAGCGATAGGGCGCGGGTAGGCCATTGGGCCATCGCCGTCGGCGACCCATTCGGCATTTCGCGCACCTTCACCGTAGGCGTCATCAGCGGCATCGGCCGCTCGGGGGTCGGGGTGGCCCGGTATGAAAACTTCATTCAGACCGACGCCGCGATAAACCGCGGCAACAGCGGCGGCCCGCTCGTGAACATCGACGGCGAAGTCATCGGCATCAACACGGCCATCCCTTCGCCCGGCAGCGGTCTCGGCTTTGCCATCCCCATCAATATGGCCCGTGAGGTGGTGGGGCATCTCCGCCGCCAGGGAACGTTTCCCCGCGGGTATCTCGGCGTAACGATTCAGCCCGTCGGAAATGACATGGCGCACCTGCTGGGTCTCTCCGATCCCCAGGGCGCCCTGGTGGGGGGACTGCTCCCGGACGGCCCGGCGATGCAATCGGGCATCGTTCCGGGCGACGTCATCGTCGGCCTGAACGGGAACCGGGTGCTCGACACCGTGCACCTTCAGCGCCTCGTGGGCTGGACGCCCCCGGGAGAGCCTGTGGACCTGGATATCGTCCGCAACGGAAGACGAAAGAAACTCTCCGTAACCTTGGCCCGCCTGCCCGGCGGCAGGAAGCCGGAGGCCGAGGCGCCGGCCCAGGAGCCGGAGGACGACAAGGAATACGGCATTAGCCTGGAGAATCTCACCCCGGAGCTCATGAAGAAGAATCAGCTCGAATCCAGCAAGGGGATTCTCGCAAACGAGGTCAAAGTCGGGAGCCGTGCCTTCCGGGACGGGCTTCGCGCCGGCATGTCCATCCGGGGAATTCGGTACCGCGCGCCCGGAGAGCGAACCGCCCCGGTTCAGGTGGCCGTTGAGAACATCGAGGAATTCGAAAAACTTCTCGACAGGCTTCCGGCCGGCACGGACATTTTGGCAAAAGTCGCGCGCGGCTCAGCAAGAGGAGAGCGCATCTTTTTCATGGTCCTGCATTCGATCCGGATGAAATAGAGACGGGGCCGGAAAAGGACAGTCGCGGTGGATTTTCTTCTGTCGCCTACCGGAGAAGGAGCATATCTAATGCGGGTCATTCCAAGCGCAATGGCAATTGTCTTATCGTTCGGGGTGGCATTCGCGTTGGCGGTTGATATCTCGTCCGCCAATCCGGAAGCCGCCGCCGAGATCCGGACCGTCCTTCCCTTTGACGCCATCCCCTCCATCGACAATCCCATTTTCGTCTCGGCGGAAAAGGCCAAAAAGTTCATGGCGCCCGACGAAATGGTGATCGGGTTGGACATCAACGGAGACCGGCGGGCCTATTCCGTCCCCTTGCTCAGCTCCCACGAGATCGTCAACGACGTCGTAGGAGGGAAAAAAATCGCGGTCACTTGGTGACCCCTTTGCTTTACGGCCATCGTGTATGACCGGATGCTGGACGGCAAAGAGCTCACCATGGGCGTCTCCGGAAAGCTATGGAAAAACGTCCTGATCATTTACGACCGCCAGACGAAAACGCTCTGGAGCCATCTCACCGGCGAGGGCGTGTTCGGCCCCCTGAAGGGGAAGCGCCTGAAAACCTTCCATTCGGCTTTCATGACCTTCAGCGAATGGACAAAACTCAATCCCGACACCAAAGTGCTCCAAAAAAAAGGAGGGATTTTCGGCCTGACCCGCTCCTCCAGCCGGGATCCGTACGAAGGGTATTACTATAGCCGTCAAACGGGGATCATCCCCCAGAAATACAGGGACAACCGCCTTCACCCCAAGACGTTCATCGTCGGTCTCGTTCTCGACGATGCGGCCGGAAAGAGGATTGCGAAGGTCTACCCGTTCGATGCGTTGAACAAGGCGGGTGTGGTGAACGATACTTTCGCCGGGCGCGACCTGGTGGTCTCGTATTGCCATGGCGCCCGCTCGGGCGTGATCTTCGACCGCAATTTGGACGGGAAGAAACTAAGCTTTGAAGCCAAGGGCGTCTCCCAAAAAGGAGGGAAAGAGTGCCTCCTCATGAAAGATAGCGAGACGGGCTCGACCTGGCAGGGGCTGACGGGAGTGTCGTTAGACGGCCCGCTGAAGGGGAAACGCCTCACGCCGGTTCAAAGCACCCACGCCTTCTGGTTCGGATGGAAAGATTACTACCCGAAGAGCGAGATATACAAAAACGTCAACTAGCGGCCTTCCATCGCAGGCGCACACCGATATGATGGCCGCCAGATCCGCCCGGGTGCCAATTCACGATCATACGCGCGCTTGACTGAGGAGTTCTTGAGTCCCGTCATTTTTCAGATCGGCCCCTTCGCTCTCCGATGGTACGGCCTGATGTATGTCACCGCCACCCTGGTGGGCGTCTGGCTCGTCCGGAAGGAGACCGAGCGGAAAGGCTTGTCGATCACCCACGACGAGATCATGAACTTCGCCATGATCGTGATGTTTGCCGGCATCGCCGGGGGGCGAATCTATTACGTCCTCTTCAATTGGGATTTTTACGGAAAATTTCCGGCCGAGATCCCCCAGGTCTGGCATGGGGGCCTTGCCATTCACGGCGGCCTAATCGGCGGGGGGCTGGCGGGTTGGCTCTACCTCCGCCGCCGCCCCATCCCCTTCCTGCAGTTCGCCGATGCTGTGGCGCCCGCCATCGTCCTGGGCCAGGCGTTCGGCCGGTTTGGAAATTTCATGAACGGCGACGCCCACGGCATGCCCACCACGATGCCATGGGGGGTGGTGTTTCCCCCCGTCAGCATTGCCGGCCGGCAGTTTCCCGACATCGCCACCCACCCGGTCATGCTCTACGAGCTGGGCCTGAACCTCATCTGGTTCCTCGTCCTGAGCCGGCTGCGGTTCATGCCCCACAGGCCGGGCTTTCTGTTCTGCCTTTACTTCGTCCTCTACTCTGTGGGAAGGGCCGCCGTCAGCGGATTTCGCGCCGACAGCCTGATGCTGGGATCGATGCGGGCAGCCCACGTCGCGAGCGCGATTCTCATTCTGCTGTTTGGCGGGATAATACTTCGAGGCCGGCTCTGGAAGACGGAAACCGCCTAAAGCCAAACTTTCCCAATCCGCCGCTTTTCCTTTTTCTTCCCCATGAACGCTTCACTATGAACGCTTCACTCCTCATCCGGCGGTTGCCCTTCCGCCGGACGGGCGATACAGTTCTCCATCCTTCCTGGCACTTCCCGAATTCGAGGAGAACGCTTCGATGAAATTTCGAATCGTCGATTTGTCCCAGGAAATTTACAACGGAATGCCCGTCTATCCGGGCCATCAGCGAACGGCCATCTTTCCCACGAAGACCCATGAGGAGAGCGCCATCGTCTTCAAAGACTCTCCCTCGGGCCATTCCTCCACCGCGAACACGGTTATCTTTAGCGACCACGGCCCGACCCACGTCGATTCGTTCCGGCACATCGACAGCCGCCCCGAGGCCCAGACGATCGACCAGATCGACATCGAGTGGTTCTTCACCGAAGCCATCTGCATCGATCTCACAAAGTTCTGCGGCACGGACGCCTGGATCGGGGCGGACGAAGTGGAGGCGGCCTGCAAGAAGACCGGCCTCGAGGTGCCCGAGAAGGGGACGGTCCTCGTCTGGACCGGACACTATGACAAATACTACGGGGGCGACTTCGGTGCCTGGCTGTACAAATACCCGGGCCTCAACGAAGAGGCCATGAACTGGCTCGCCGACCGCGGAGTCATGAACGTGGGCTTCGACGCCCCGAGCATCGACTCCTCCCGGGCCATGACGGAAAAGGCGTATTGGGCGCACAAGGTGTGCCGGGAGCGGAAGATCCTGAACACCGAGAATCTGGCGAACCTCAAGGAGGTGGTGGGGACGAAATTCATCTTCTCCTGCCTCCCCCTCAAGATGCGGAACGGCACGGGCTCGCCCGTGCGGGCCGTGGCGATTTATTTCGATTGACGGGAGGCTGCGGCCCCTAGAGGGCCGCGCCGAGCTTTCGCCTCAGGTACCCGCTGGCGAGGTCCACGGCGTTCACCAGGATGAAGATGGCGAAGATGAGGGTGACGAGGCGGGAGTCCAAAAACAGGGAAATGGCGATGTGCATCTGCTGGCCGAGCCCGCCCGCGCCCACGAAGCCGAGGATGGCGGCGGCCCGGATGCTCACCTCCCACCGGTAGAAGGTATAGGCGATCAGCTGGGGCAGGGCCTGGGGAATGACTCCGTAGAGAAATGCCGCGGACCTTTTCGCCCCCCCCGCCCGCAGGGCCTCCACCGGGGACCGCCTGACGTTCTCCATGGTTTCGGCATAAAGCTTTCCCAGAACCCCTCCGTTGTGCACCCCCAGGGCGAGGGCCCCCGCGAATGGGCCGAGCCCGACCGCGAAGACGAAGAATATCGCCCAGACGAGCTCCGGGACGGTCCGGAACAGGTTGAGCGCCGCCCGGGCGAGATAGAAGAGCGCCCGGCGGGAGGCGGTTCGGCGGAGGGATTTCGCCTCCGTCTCCCCCCCCGCCCCGAGCAGCTCGTCGGAGGAAGCGAAGTAGAGGAAAGCGCCTGCGAGAAGGACGGACATCGCCGATCCCGCAACCGAGATGGCAAAGGTTTCGAGGGCGGCCCGGGCGACAAGGCGAAGGAAATCCCCCTCCAGGGCAGGGGGCCAAAGCCGGGCGGCGTAGTCGGCCATTTGGCCCCAATCCTCGCCGCGGAGGAAGCCGAAAAGCCCGTCCCTCACCCCGGCGTAGCTCCACAGGATGAGGAGGAGGGCCAGCCCGGACCAGACCCAACGGTCCCGCGAAAAGGGGCGGGGCGGGGGCGCGGTTCGGGAGGCGGCCTGGGTCATGCGATTTTTTTCCGGAGAAACGCGCTTGCGGCGTCCGCCAGCGCGACCAACAGAAATAGCTCCAAGATGAAGGTGGCCGTCCGGGAATGCTCGAACATGCGCATCGAAATCTCGATGTGCTGGCCGAGCCCGCCCGCGCCCACGAATCCGAGGATGGCGGCGGCCCGCATTCCGCATTCCCACCTGTAGAGGGTGTAGGAGAGAAAGGGGCGGAAGAGGGAGGGGAAAAGGCCGTAGAGAATGGCCCTCGGCCGGGAGGCGCCCGCCGCCCGGAGGGCGGCCGCCGGGGCCATGTCTCCCCCCTCCATGATCTCGGCGAACACCTTTCCCATGATTCCGGCGTAAGCGACACCGATTCCCAAAATCCCCGCAAGCGGGCCCAGGCCCGCCGCCCGAACGAATAGGAGCGCCCAAACCAGCTCGGGAATGGAGCGCATGAAGTTCAGAAGCGCGCGCGAAATCCAATAAGGCGCGGAACGGATCCATCGCCCGGCGGCGCTCCGTCTTCCGTCTCCCTCGAACAAGGGACCGCCGAGATAAAAGTTCGAGGCGGCGAGAAGGGACAGGGGAAAACCCAGAACGATGGCGAGCGCCGTCCCCGCCGTGGCGAGCCGAACGGTTTCGAGGACGGCCGGGACGGTGGAGAGCAAAAATTCCGCATCAAGATCGGGGGGCAAAAATCCCATCCCGAACGCGGCTATGGTGCCGAGCGTATCGGGAGAAACGAACAAAAAGGGATTCACCTCAGCCAATCGGAAGCTGGCGATAAGGACTGCCGCCGTTCCTGCAAGGAGGAAGTACCGCCCGGCGGCAAGCGGCGGGCGGGGGGGGGGGAGGGGGCGGACCAGACTCACGTCGGTCGGACTGCCTTCAGGGAATCTTTCAGCCAATCGGCCGGGTCGCCCATCACTTCCTCGTCTCCCTCGTAAAGACGGAAGAGAGAGTCTTCGTCCACCTCCTCAGGAGGGGAATCGAAGAGAATCCTCCCGTCGTGGAGACCGATGACCCGGGGGAAGTGGCGCAGGGCGAGGGAGACGTCGTGGAGGTTGACCAAAAGCGTTATCCCTTCGTCCTCGTTGATTTTGCGGAGGAGCGCAATCAGGGCGTCCGAGAGAGACGGATCCAGACTCGCAACGGGTTCGTCCGCGATGATATGGCGGGAGCCCTGGATGAGACCACGCGCCAGGCCCACTCGCTGCTGCTGGCCCACGCTCAGGCGATCCGCCCGCTCCCAAAACTTCTCCAGGAGCCCCACGCGCTCCAGCGCCTCTGCCACCCTTTCCCGCTCCTGGGGAAAAGCCATGGAGTATAGCGCGCGGAAAAAAGACCATGAGGAGAGCCTTCCGGCCAGGACGTTGTGGACCACCCGGAGGGAGGGAACGAGGTGGTGTTCCTGGAAAATGGTGGCGGTGCGCGCCCGGAGGCCTCGCAATTCACGCCCGCCCAGGGTGTCCGGATCGGTCCCCTCGACCAGGACCCGGCCCTCGTCCGGCCGCAGGGTGAGGTTCAGGAGGCGAAAGAGGGTGGTCTTGCCGGCCCCGCTGGGGCCGATGACGGCGACGGACTCGCCCGCCCGGACCGAGAAGGTGACCTCCTGAATCGCGCGGTTCCAGGAGCCGTCCGCCCGCCGGAAGCGCTTTGTCACATTTTCGAGCGAGAATGCGGGGGTCAAAACATCCCACTCCCGCGCTGCGCCCGGCTTCCGCTTCCGCGGAAACGGCCAGCGCCCAAGGTCAGTTCTCCGATTTGTTCAAAAGACCCGCCTCGCGGGCGGCCGCTTCGATTCCGTTGAAATCCTCGGGAAGCGCCAGAACATAGCCCTTCGCCCGCTGGAGATCGAGGATTTCCTTGTCCTTTGGATCTTTCGGGTCGAGCCTGAGGAAGGCCTGGGTCAATTTGCTCATCAACCGGCGATCCAACCCTCCCCGGATCGTCCAATTGTAGTCCACATAGCCGGGGGTGGTATAGAAAGCCCCGACCTTGCCCGTGTCAATCTTCTTGTCCCGCACAAGCCTTTCCCAGACCGCCTCGTTCAGCGCCCCGGCGTCCACCTTTCCTGCCTCCACCCATTTCGCGGTCGCGTCGTGGGCGCCCGAGAAGCTGAATTTCTTAAAATCCTGCTCCGGGTAGAGCCCGGCCTTCTTGAGGAAAAATCGCGGCATCAGGTGGCCCGAGGTGCTGCTCACGCTCCCGAACGAAAAAGTTTTTCCTTTAAGGTCCTGGAGGGTTTTGATTCCGCTCCCTTTGCGGGCGATGAACTTGCTCTTGAAACGCGCATCCCGGATCCGCATGACGAGCGGGCGGACGCCCCCGCGGGTACGGAGGCGGGCCTGGACATGGGTGAACCCGCCGTACCAGACGAGATCCAGCTTCCCGGCCGCAAGGGCCTCGACGGTGGCGGCATAGTCCACGAGCGGGATGAACTTCACCTCCATACCGAGTGCTTTTTCAAGGTATTCCGCAAGAGGCTTGAACTTTCGGATGAGCTCGCTCGGGGCTTCGTCCGGGATGGCGGAAATTCGCAGAACCTGCGCCCCGGGGGAGGGGACTGCAAAGAGAAGTAAGACTCCAAGGAAAATGATAACAATAGTATTCCTTCTCAACTCCAGATCCTCCTTGAGGTATTTTGCGGGCCCGCCAGGGACCGGGACAACCAGCAGGAGTCCAAGACTCGTGCGGCCTCCCAGCGGCTATGATTGTTTTCAGAGCCAAATCCACCAGGATCGGGGGTTTGGTCTGATAGCTATTTCCTATATTAACTATCGGGCTTTTGTCAATATTCCTTGCGCGCCTGATAGACAAGAAAAATTTTCTTCGGGCGGACTTCTGGGCGGCTAGAATCCGTATGGTTTGACACCCTTTTCGGCGGGCGGATACCATTCGGCCCAGCCCGGACTTCTTTTCTCCATATTTCGGCCCCATCGCCCGGCCCGTGAGGGTAGGCTCCGCCCCCCGCCCCGGCTGCGGGGCGGGATGGGCTGCATGACGGAAGCGCCGATGGAAAAGTCCCTCCGGGATGCGGCCGCCTTCCTCCCTCCGGGCGGAACGAATCCGGGCATACGGATTCGGGCAATCCAACATTCATAGGAGACCGAAAGGAAATGGCGGCTCTTCCGATCCAGTCCCTTGAGGCGCGTCTGCTCAGAATTCCGTTTTCCAAGCCGATCTCCAGCTCCCTCGGGACATACGACGGCCTCGACTGTGTTCTTGCCTATCTTCACACCGAGAATGGGCCGACCGGCTTGGGATTCACGATGTTCCTGGGGGGCTACTCCGGAAAAGCCATCCTCCCCTTCATTGAAAACGAGCTCGCTCCCCTCGTCGCGGGGCAGGACGCCCTCGCGCCCGGGGCGCTCTGGAGCCGGATGTGGGCGCCGAACAAAGCGAAGATGCGGGGGGGAATCGCTCTTTTCGCCCTCTCGGCCGTTGACATCGCCTGCTGGGACATCATGGGCAAGGCGGCGGGGCTTCCCCTCAACCGCCTTCTCGGCGGCGACCGGCAAAGGGTGCCCGTCTACGGCAGCGGCGGCTGGCACTCTCTTTCGGACGCTGAGCTCGTGGCGGAATGCCAGGCTTTTGCGGGGATGGGCCTCTCCGCCTACAAGTTGAAAATCGGAACCTCCCGCGATCGCGAGCGCATCGCTTTGCTGCGGCGCGAGATGGGAGATGATTTCACGCTTCTCGCCGATGCGAATCAAAAATACAACGTCCGCGAGGCCGTCGAGGTGTCCCGCCTCCTCGCCGAGTTCGGCGTAGCCTGGTTCGAGGAGCCCGTCCTCGCGGACAGCATTGACGATCTGGCCGAGGTGGCGAGAAAGAGCGAGGTGCCGATCGCGGCGGGGGAGAACGCCTACTACCGCTGGGGCTTTCGGGAAATCTGCGAAAGGCGGGCCGCCGCCATCCTCCAGCCCGACATCGGCCGATGCGGCGGGGTCACCGAATTCGTTAAGATAGGCCACCTCGCCGACGCCTACAATTTGTCGCTCGCCAGCCATCTCCTGCACGAAATTTCAATCAGCCTCGTCGGGGCCTTCCCCAGCGGGGATATGGCGGAGTACATGGAACTTCTGCCCGAGGGCACGCTGACCCGGGAATTTGCGGTGGCGCAAGGTTGCATCGATGTGCCCGATGTACCCGGTCACGGTGTCGAGTTCACGCAGCGGGCGATCGAGCGTTACCGTGTAGCGTAAAAACCAGGGGAATCCAGAACATCCGGAGAAACAGAGAGGAGGGGTTTCGTGAAACTATTGACCTACGAATACCGGGGACTGAAGCGCGTGGGGGTGTATGTGGGGGATAAAATCGCCCACCTCAGCCGCCTGGCGGGGGTGATGGGCCGCGCCGAGGCGGACGCCCCTTCCATGCGCGCCTTGATCGGAAGATGGGCGGAATTGGGCCCCGCCCTCCACGCGCTTTTGCGCGACGCGGAGAAGAAGGCCGCCGAGCTCGCTCCCATTCTGATGGATCCCGCCGCGGTGGCGTTTCTTCCGCCCATCCCCGACCCGCCGAAAAACGTGATGTGCCTGGGCCTGAACTACAAGGAGCACGAAGAGGAAGGAACAAAGGCGAAGGAGTTCAGCCGCGCGAAGATTGAGGTGGATCACCCCATTTTCTTCACCAAAGCGGCCAGCACCCTGATCGGCCATGAAGCGGACATTCCCAAGCACTCCTGCAGCGACCACTATGACTACGAGGTGGAGCTTAGCGTCATCATCGGTGACAAGGGGATCAACATTCCGGAAGGCCGCGCCTACGATCACGTCTTCGGGTATTGCTGCGGAAACGACATATCGGCCCGCGACCTGCAGCGAAGACACAAGCAGATTTATAAGGGGAAGACCCTCGACGGATCCGGCCCGATGGGGCCGTACATCATCCCGAAAGAGGACTTCGGCGACCCGATGAACGTGACGGTGAAAAGCTGGGTGAACGGCGAGCTGCGGCAAAACGCCAGCACGGCCACCATGATCCACGGCATTCCGAAAATCATCTCCGTTCTGTCGGAGGGGCTCACGCTGGAGCCGGGGGACATCATCATGACGGGGACCCCCGCCGGGGTGGGCTATGCGATGGATACCCCCTCCTATCTTCAGGTGGGGGATGAGGTCGTGGTCGAGGTCGGGGGACTGGGCCAGTTGAAGAACAAACTCGTGGCCGCGTGACGCGCCCGAAAAAAGGGCCGCCGCGGGAAACGGGGCCGGCGGCGCCCTTTCCTGAATCTGTGTCTCATCCATTAGGGGGAAATTGAATGGCGGAGGAGTTTTATGAGCCGGCCATCCGGCGATCCGATATCCAGTACGGAGAAGGGTACGGGAAGGGGCTTTTCGGGAGGCTGAACAAGCTCGACCCGGAAATATCGATGCTCTTCCAGCGCTTTTTCCACGGCGGTCTCTATGAGCGGGAAGTCCTCTCCCACAAGGTCCGGGAGTTGTGCGCGATCGCCGCCCTGGTCGTAACGGGAAAAACCTTGCAACTTCGGGCCCACTTCACCGCCGCGCACAATTATGGGGCCGAAGAGAAAGAGATCCTGGAGGTCGTTTTTCAGATGGCCACCTACATCGGCGCGCCGAGCGTTCTCGAATCGCTGAAGGTGTACGAAGATTGGGTCGCCTCGGGCCACACCATGACCGGATTCGGAAGAGGCGAAAAATAATCCCATGTCGCCGCGAGAGCTTCGCTCAAGGGGGCTGGAGGGCAGAGTGGCCCTCATCACGGGCGCCGGCGGGAAAATCGGCCGCGGGATCGCCCGCTGCCTTGCCGAAGAGGGGATGACACTCGCCCTCGCCGACATTTCCCTCGAGGCGGCCGAGGAGGGGATGCGCGAGGCGAAGGCGATGGGAGCGGGGGGAATTTCCCTCGCCTGCGACGTCACGAGCGAGGCTTCCTGCCAAGCCGCCGTGGAACGGGTCTGTGATGAGCTCGGGGGGCTCCACACGCTGGTGAACAATGCGGGCGTGATCGGCGGCCCAGGGTTCAAGCTGGGCCCGCCGCTTTCGGACATCTCCGAAGCGGACTGGGACGCGACCTACAATGTGAACGTAAAGGGCGTATTTTTCATGTGCCGCAGCGCCGCCCCCGTGCTCAAGGCCCAAAAAGGCGGAAGAGTCATCAATATTTCGTCCCGCGCCGGGCGGTACGCCCGCCCGCCCATTCCCCACTATAGCGCGAGTAAGGCGGCCGTCATCAGCTTTACCCAGGCGCTTGCGCGAGAGCTTGCGGAAGAGGCAATTACCGTGAACGCGGTTTGTCCCGGCCTGATTTGGAGCACGATGTGGGAGACGCTCGGAAGCCTCTACCGGGAAAAAGATCCTTCATTCGCAGGGCTCTCTCCGCGCGAAGTTTTCGATCGCTTCGTCGCGATGACCCCGCTGGGGATGGAGCAGACGCCCGAGGATATCGGCAGGGTGGTCGCTTTCCTGGCAAGCGACGACGCCCGGACCATCACCGGGCAGGCGCTTCTGGTGGATTCCGGAGTGGTGATGTAGGATTAATAACATATTGATTTATAAATAGTTTACTTGATACACGGCATGCGGGCGCACAAACATATTTACACATTTTTGCCCCCCATGATATGGTTTTGATCGTAGCGTGGGGATGGGTGTCGAGAGTGAAAATGTTTTGAAAATTCTCAGGGGGAAGCGGTAGCTGCCCTTCGTTTTGGGTACGCGTGTTCTTCGGTCTAAAACCAACCGCACAGGGACGGAAAATTGCCTGGGAAGAACTATACTGTTCTCATTATTCCAAATGAAAAGAGTGGCGCGCTCCGCTTCGGGATCACAAAGCGGACGCTTTGGCTTGGCCTGCTCGTTATCTTGACCCTGGCCGGGAGCAGCACCTGGATTTTTCTCGATCGGGTGAACCTGGTGCGGCAACTGGGGCGCCTGGCCCCTCTCCAGGAACAGGCCCGCTCCCAACGGGCGGTTCTCGAGCAATTCAACACCCGTCTTCAGGATGTGGACAAAAATCTCCTCCAACTCCGGAAGCTGGAGGAACAGCTTCGGATCATGGCTTCCATCCGGCCGAGGGAGGGGTCTGACGATTTCGGCGTGGGCGGCGTGGGCCAGGAGGAACTCCCGCCCATCGAAGGGCTCCAACCCTCAGAGCGCCGGCTCGTAACGCGTTTGAACCGGCAGTTCGCGGACCTTGAAAAGCGCGCCTCCGGCCGGAAAAGCGCGTTGGCCGAGTTGATTCGCGAATTCCGGAAAAAGCGGGTTCTCCTCGCCCACACACCTTCCATATCCCCCGTCCGGGGATGGCTGACCTCGGGGTTCGGCAACCGGAAATCGCTTTTCACCAACCGCCGGGAATTCCACGCCGGCATCGACATCGTGGCGCGGAAAGGACAGCCAGTCACCGCCTCCGCCGACGGTGTGGTAATCAAAACGGGCAGGGAAGGAGGGTACGGGAAAGTCGTCGAGATCCGGCACACCCAGGGAATCATCACCCGCTACGCCCATAACACCAAGAACCTCGTCAAGCGGGGCCAGCGCGTCCGCCGGGGCGACATCATCGCCACGGTCGGCAGCACGGGCAGATCAACGGGCCCGCATCTTCACTACGAAGTCCGCCTCAACAGAATCGCCGTAAACCCCATGCTCTACATTGTGGACAACCTGCTCGCTAGGAATTGACCTTCCCCGTCCGCTGTTTGCCGGTATAATCCATTCAAAGAATTGTCGCCTTCCTTTCGCCGTGGTAATCTTTCTGATGTCAATCAGCTCGACTTTCCGGCCCATCGTTCTTCAAGGGCGGGAGCTTGGGAGTAGTCCATGATCGGTTCGCTCCTGAACAAGACCTTTTCAAGAATTTTTGCCGTATTCGGGACGGCGAACGACCGTATGCTCAAGGGTATTCATCCGATCGTTGACGCGGTGGGCGCCCTCGAGGCCCGCTACCGGGAAATGACAGGCGATGAAATGCGGGCCGAAACGGGGCGGTTCAAGGAGCGGCTTGAAAGGGGGGAGGCCCTCGAGGATATCCTCCCCGAGGCGTTCGCCCTCGTCCGGGAGGCGGGTCGGCGTTATCTCAACATGCGCCACTTCGACGTGCAGATCATCGGCGGGATGGTCCTCCACCGGGGGAAGATCGCCGAAATGAAAACCGGCGAGGGAAAAACCCTCGTCGCAACCCTGCCGGCGTACCTGAACGCCCTGACGGGCAAGGGCGTCCACATCATCACGGTGAACGACTATCTCGCCCGGCGCGACACGGCCTGGATGGGCCGCATCTACGAGCCGCTGGGGCTCACCGTCGGGTGCATTCAGCACGAAATGGACGATGCCGCCCGCCAGGACGTCTACGCCTCAGACATCGTCTACGGCACGAACAACGAGTTCGGCTTCGACTACCTGCGCGACAACATGAAGTTCGAATCCAGTACCTTCGTTCAGCGGGACCTGCACTATGCCATCGTGGACGAGGTGGACAGCATTCTCATCGACGAGGCGCGCACCCCGCTCATCATCAGCGGGCCCGCCGAGGAGGCGACGCGCCTCTACGGGACCGTCAACCGCCTCATCAAGCCTCTGCTCAAGGAACAAAAGGCCACCGCGGCCGACCTGGAGGAAGAGCCGTCAGGGGAAGAATACATCGAGGGCGGAAAGGAAAATATCAGCAAGAAAAAGTACGAGTACCTCATCGTGGACGAAAAAAGCCGCACGGTGAGCCTGAAGGAAACGGGGGCACTCGAGGCGGAGGAGATCCTCCGGCGCGAGGGGATCCTCAAAAAAGACGTGAGCCTTTACGACATGACCAGCGTCACCGTTCTGCACCACGTCGAGCAGGCGCTCCGGGCGTATGTCCTCTTCACCCGGGACGTCGACTATGTCGTGAAGGACAACCAGGTGATCATCGTGGACGAGTTTACGGGCCGCCTGATGCCCGGGCGCCGGTACAGCGACGGCCTTCACCAGGCCCTCGAGGCCAAGGAACGGGTCAAGGTCGAGGAGGAAAACGTCACCCTCGCCACCATCACCTTCCAGAACTACTTCCGGCTCTACGACAAGCTCGCCGGCATGACCGGAACGGCCGACACCGAGGCGGCCGAATTCGCTCAAATCTACAAGCTCGACGTCGTGGTCATCCCCACGAACTGCTTCCTCATCCGCCACGAGTATCCCGACCAGGTTTACTGCACGGAAGGCGAAAAGCTCGACGCGGTCGTCGAGGAGATACGGGAGTGCCAAAATGCGGGCCGTCCCGTCCTCGTCGGCTCGATCAGCATCGATAAGAGCGAGAAAATCTCCTCCCTCTTGAAGCGCAGGGGAACCCGCCACCACGTCCTCAACGCGAAGCATCACGAAAAGGAGGCCGAGTTCGTGGCCCAGGCCGGCCGCAAGGGGTCCGTCACCATCTCGACCAACATGGCCGGGCGCGGGACCGACATCCTGCTCGGCGGGAATCCCGAGTTCCTCGCGGCCGCCGAGGCGAAGGAGAAAGAGGGTGAAAAGTACGAGGCGGCGCTCGAAAAGTACCAGGCCCAGTGCGCCGCCGAGCACGACGAGGTGGTCTCCGTCGGCGGCCTTCACATCATCGGCACCGAGCGGCACGAGAGCCGCCGCATCGACAACCAGCTGCGGGGCCGCTCCGGGCGGCAGGGAGATCCCGGCAGCTCGCGCTTCTACCTCTCGCTCGAGGACGACCTGCTCCGCATATTCGGTTCCGAGCGCATCAAGAACCTGATGGGCAAGCTCGGGATGGAGGAGGGGGTTCCCATCGAGGCGAATATGGTCACCCGCGCCATCGAGAACGCCCAGAAGAAGGTCGAGGGCCACCATTTCGAGATGCGAAAGCACCTTCTTGAGTACGACGACGTGATGAACAAGCAGCGGGAGGTGATCTACTCCACCCGGTACGACATTCTCAAGGGAACCGACCTTTCCGAGCAGGTCCGCGAGATGAGCGCGAACCTGCTCGACGGCATCCTGGAGGACGCCCTTCCCGCGGACCGGCACTTCGAGGACTGGGACCTGGACTCTCTCCTCGCCGGGGTCGAGCACCAATTTGGGCTTCCCGGCAGCGCCGAGGGGATGAAGATCGCCTTCTACCGGCCGGCCGGCGTGATCGACTTGGAGGAGGAATCCCGCGAGGGGGTTTTTGACCGGATGCACGACCTGCTCACCCGCGCCTTCGACGAAAAGCATGCGGGTTTCGACCGCGAAACCGTCAGCGAGCTCCAGCGGATCGTATTCCTCCAGGTGATCGATGCGCAGTGGAAGGATCATCTGACCGCCATCGAGCACCACAAGGACGGGATCGGCCTCCGCGGTTACGCCCAAATCAATCCCCTGAACGAATACAAGCGGGAGGCCTTCGAGATGTTCGAGGCCCTGAACGCCCGCATCGAATCCGAGTCCATTCAGTACCTCTACCGCCTCGAAATCGGCACCGAGGGCCTCCAGGCAGAAGAGCGGGAGCAGGAGCTCGTGTTCGCGCACCCTTCGGGCGAGGGTTTCGGAGGCGGGGGAGCATCCGAAGGCGGCCTCGAAACCGCGACGGCAACGCCGGTCCGCCGCGAAACGCCCAAGATCGGCCGCAACCAACCGTGCACTTGCGGCAGCGGCAAGAAGTACAAGCACTGCTGCGGAAGATGAGGCGGCTGATCTCGCGCCGCTGGGCGCTCGTCGCCGCGCTCTCCCTGGCCGCAGGATGCGCCGCAGGGCCCCCCGGCGGCGGGGGAGGGCAGAAGGGCGGCGGGGCGCCGCCCCCCGAAGGCCCTTCCTTCGCCGTGGCCGGCATCGTTCTCGACTCGGAAAATATTCCGGTAGGAAATATCCCGGTACGAATCCTCGCGGCGGAGAAGCCGGTTTCGCGGGACCCCCGCCTGGACGCCGACCAAGTGGAGATCGTTGCCTCGGCGGACACCTCGCCGGACGGCTCCTACCGGCTGGAGATTTCTGCCGGCCGGAGAAAACCGAAATACTATCTGAGCTTTTATGAAGGCGGACGGTTCGACGACGTGCTCTACTCCCGCCCGCTCCGGATCGACATCACCCAGCGCGTCCTCCGGACCCGCTGGATGCTCTTCGATTTTCGCCTCTCGATCCATGGCAGTTGGCCCAACGTCCAGGAGACCCTCAACAAGCACTCTCCCGCCTCGCCCAAGGCCCGCGTGATCCGCAAGTACGGCATCGCGGAGGAGATAACGAAAAAAGGAAACGCGCCGGACATCGACATCTGGTGGTATTACTCGAAGGGAAAGAGCTTCTCTTTCCAGAGCGGGAAGCTGTTGAAGGAGACGACCTTCGCGCCGGTTCTAAAATAGCCTCCGGTGGCGCGTCGCCGCCATCTAAGCAGGATTGAGTTCGAAGGAGATTTTTATGCAGTTCGGCTACACGTTCCGCGCCCAGTTTCCTCCGGGAGAGGACATGCAGGCCCGCTTCGGTGAGCTGGTGGAGCAGGCCCGCGCCGCCGAAAAATGGGGCTACGCCTCCATCACGAAGGGCTCGCACCTCAGCTCCCATCCGCTTCAGATGTTTCAGCAGCTCCCCTTCCTCGCCCGGGTGGCGGCCGAGGCCCCGACGCTCCGGCTGATCGCGGGCATCGTGCTCCTCCCCCTCCATAACCCCCTCCAGGTGGCCGAGGAGATCGCCTCTCTGGACGTGATGACGGGCGGGCGGATGGTCTTCGGGATCGGGCTGGGCTACCGGGAGGTGGAGTTCAAGGCCTGCGGAACCACCCAGCGGGAGCGCGTCCCCCGCCTTCTGGAGAATCTCGAGGCCATCAAGCGGCTCTGGACGGAGGAGAAGGTGGACATGAAGGGCTCACACTTTACGCTTGAGGGCGCCTCCTGCTCCCTCAAGCCGGTTCAAAAGCCGTACCCCCCCATCTGGGTGGGGGCGGACAGCGACCCCGGAATCGTGCGGGCGGCCGAGATCGGCGACTGCTGGTTCATCAACCCCCACGTGCGCGCGGACACCCTGGAGCGGCAAATCGAACTGTACAAGAACGCCCTGGACAGGTGCGGAAAACCCTACCCGGCGGAGATGCCCATCCGGCGGGATGTCTTCGTGGCGCGGACCCGGGAGGACGCCATCCGCCTGAGCCGGCCCTCGCTCGAGATGAAGTACAAGACCTACCACCAGTGGGGGCAGGACAAGGCCATGCCCGAGGGGGACAACAACTTCGCCGTTCCCTTCGAGGAGCTGATGGAGGATCGCTTCCTGCTGGGCTCGCCCGAGGAAGTGGCCGGGCAGATCATCCGCCTCATCGAGATGCTGGATGTGAACCACATCGTGCTCAACATCCAGCAACCGGGCATGTCCCACGCCCTGACCCTCGAAGCCATGCAAATGCTCGCCGAGGAGGTCTTCCCCCTGGTCCGCCAGGGAGTGCGGAGTTAGGGGGGAGGAGGCACGGGCGGCGCAGTTTGGCCGGTTTCCGAGGGGGCTGGCCGGGGGAGGCCGTTTTTTTATTCCCCGTTCGGCATAGGGTCTTCGATCACGGTCACGAAATCGGGAATGACCCGAAACCGGATCTCCTCCCCCACGTCGATCCGCTGGTTCGGGTTGGCGTTCACGAAAAGACGCCGGCCGGTTCCGATCTCGCCGAGAATCTCCACCACGAGGGCCAGAGACTTTCCCACGTAAGAGGTCTGGCACACCTTGGCGGTGAAGGGGCCCGACATATTGATCTCAAAGCTCTCAGGCCGGATCGAAATGAAGGCGTCCGTCCCCGTTTGCAGCTCCCGCATCGACAGGCAGGGGATTGGGCCGATCGAGGTCATCACCTCGTCGTAGCCCGGATCGAGGATGATGCCCGAAAGGATGTTGGTCCGCCCCACGAAGCGGGCGACGAATTCCGTGGCGGGAAACTGGTAAATTTCCCGGGGCGTTCCGGTCTGTTCGATACGGCCCCGGTTCATCACCAGAATCCGGTCCCCCATGAACATGGCCTCTTCCGGATCGTGCGTCACCATCAGCGTGGCAATCCCTGTCTCCTTGAGAAGGCCGAGGGTTTCCTCGCGGACCTGGGCGCGGAGGTCCACGTCGAGGTCCGAGAAGGGCTCGTCGAGCAAGAGGACCCGAGGCTCGGGCGCCAGGGCGCGGAGGAGGGCCACCCGCTGCTGCTGGCCGCCCGAGAGGGTGTGGGGATAAGCGTCCCGAAGGCCGTCGATCCCCATCCGGGCCATCGCCATCTCCACCGCCTGTAGCTTTCCCGGCCCGGCGCCGGCCACCCCGAAGATGATGTTCTCGAAAACGGTCAGATGCGGAAAGAGGGCGTAATCCTGAAACATGAGCCCGACGCCGCGCCTCTCGGGCGGCGTTTCCGCGCCCAGGCCCGCATCGGCGGCCACGGCGTCCCCGATCACGGCGCGTCCCTTTTGCAGCGGCTCGAGGCCGGCGGCCAGCCGGAGCAGGGTGGTTTTGCCGCAGCCCGACGGCCCAAGGAGGCAAACGATCTCGCCCGCCCGGACGGCGAGGGAAACGTTCCGGATGATCTGGTGGTCGCCGAAGGCGTGGGAGACGCCCTCGAGGGAGAATCCGCTCACCCCCAGGCCCCCCCGCGGGCGCCCGGGCCGGGGCGCGGCTTCCGGATGGCGGCGCTGAGCAAAATGACCGGCAGAATGCCCGCCGCCACGATCGTCAGCGCGCCCAGCGCGGCCTCCTCCAGCAGTTCGTCGGAAGCGAACTGGTGGACGGAGGTGGCCAGCGTTTCATAGTTGAAAGGGCGGAGGATGATCGTCATCGGAAGCTCTTTCATGCAATCGACGAAGACCAGGATTCCGGCGGCGAGGACGCTCCTCCGGATGAGGGGAAAATGGACCCGGCGGAGGGTCTGGAAAGGTCCCAGGCCCAGCGTTCGCGCGGCGCCGTCCATGCTGGGGGTCACCTTGGCCAGGCTCGCCTCCGAGGTGCCGTACGAGAGGGCCAGGAAGCGGACCAGATAGCCATAGGTGACCGCGAAGATCGTCCCGCTCAGGACAAACCCCGCCGGGGCGCCGGAAATGCTTTCTGTTACGGCGCCGAGGGCGGCGTCGAGCCGGGCGAGCGGGATCATCACCCCTACCGCCAGGACGGCTCCCGGCACGGCGTAGCCGATGCTCGAAATCCGGGAAGCCGCCTTGAGGGCGCGCGTTCCGCTCTGCCGCACACCGTAGGCCAGGAAAAGCCCGACCGCGACGGCGAGGAGGGCGCTGGTCAGGGAAAGGGTCAGGCTGTTCCGGACAAAAACGAAAAAATCACCCGAAAGGGTGTCTTCATAAAAGCGCAGGGCGAACCGGAAAAGTACGCCCGCCGGAAGCAGGAAGCCCAGGGCGATGGGGAGCAGGCAGGCGAGAAAGGCGAGCAGCGCCCGCCCGCCCGCGAGGCGGTAGCTCGGCAGATCACGGGATTTCGAGCTGGTTTGGTAATAGCGCTGGCCGCGCCGGGCCCATCGCTCCGCGCCGATCAATACCGCGACGAAGGCAAGGGTGACGACGGCCATTTGGGCCGCGCCGGAGATGCTGTTCATGTTGAGCCACACGTCGTAGATGCCGGTCGTCATCGTTTCGACGGCGAAAAAATCCACCGTTCCGAAATCGTTGAGCGCCTCCATCAGGACGAGGCTTACCCCGATGACGATGGCGGGACGGGCGAGCGGCAGCGCGATCGTAAAAAACCCGCGCCAGGGGCCCCGCCCGAGGGTGCGGCTCACCTCCAGAGCGCAGACGGATTGCTCCGAAAACGCAACCCGCGCCAAAAGATAGACATAGGGATACAGGACGAGCGTCATCATGGAAATGGCGCCGCCCAGCGAGCGGATCTCCGGAAACCAGTAGTCCCGGCCCGTTGTCCAGCCGAACGCCTCGCGCAGCCATCCCTGGACGGGCCCCGCAAACTCGAGAAGATCTGTGTACACGTAGGCGACCACGTAGGTGGGCATGGCCAGGGGCAGAAGGAGCGCCCACTCGAAGATCCGCCGTCCGGAAAACCGGCAGAGGGTGACGAGCCAGGCGGTCCCCGCTCCGATGACCAGGGTTCCCAGCCCCGCGCCCAGCATCAGGCCCAGCGTGGTCCGGACGTAGCGGGGAAGAACGGTGGAGAGCAGATGGCCCCAGATGCCGCCGCTGGGGGAGAGGGCGAGGAAAACCACCGCTGCGAGCGGGGCCGCGATGAGGGCGGCGACCAGGAAGACGCCGAGGCTCCAGGGGTCGGGGCGGAGGCCGATGAACCGCCCCCCCCATGCCCGGATTGTACCTTCCGCCGCAGCCATTGATTCTTTCCCGCCCTCTTGCCGCCCTTCCGCGCGCTGCTATGAAATACGGGCGCAGCAGCCGCCGAGGCGGCGTCCCGCGCCCGAATCCGGAGACTGCCTAGTTGCTTTTTCGCTTGCGATAGTTGTTGAAGTCGACCTGGTCGAGCAGCCTCGAGGCGGCCGCCCGGTACTCCGCCACGGCGGACAGGCGGATCGAGTCGGCCTTGAAGGCGCCCCAGGACTTCACCCGCCGGTGGACTTCGACGCCGGGCTTCACCGGGTACTCGAAATTTTGCTCGGCATAGAGCTTCTGGGCAGAATCGTCGCTGAGGAATTCAAGAAGCCGAATGGCGCCTTCCCGGTTCCGGGCCCCGCGGGTAACGGCCCCGCCGCTGATGTTCACATGGATGCCCCGGCCGCCTTGGTTGGGAAAAACCAGGCGGATGGCCGCGGCCCATTTTTTCTGCTCGGGCTTTTTGTCGTTCGTCGCCATCTTGCCCATGTAGTAGGTGTTCCCCACGGCCACGTCGCACTGGCCGGAATAAATCGCCTTGGCCTGGGTGCGGTCGTTCCCCCCCGGCTTTCGGGCCAGGTTGGCGCTCATCCCCCGGAGCCATTCCCGCGCGGCGGCCTCTCCCTTGTGGGCGATGATGGAGGCGATCAGTGATACGTTGTAGACGTGCTTCCCGGAGCGCATGCAAAGGCGCCCGCACAGCCTGGGATGGGCGAGATCCTCGTAGGTCGCCACCTCGCCCGGCGCCACCCGGTCCTTGCTCGCGAAAATGACACGGCCCCGGACCGTCAACCCGAACCAGCGCCCGCCGGGATGCCGGAACTGGGGCGGAACATTTCTTTCCAGAATTTCCGATTTTACGGATTGGAGAAGTCCCGCCTCGCCCATGTCATTCAGGCTTCCGACGTCGGAAGTCAATACGGCGTCCACTGCCCCCGGCGACATCCTGATTTTTTCCAGCATGCCTTTTCGCACATAGGCGATATTCACCCGAATCCCCGTCTGCTTGGTGAAGGCGTCGATGATGGGTTTGATGAGGAACGGCTGGCGGTAGGAGTAAAGGTTGACCTCGCCGGAGGCGGCCCAGGCGCCCGGCCGCCCGGCACCGCCGGCCGCCAGCGGTAAAATAACCAGCCCGAGGAGCAGTATACGGATTCGCGCCTTCGCCGCCTCCCTCACTTTCGGACCGGAGGAGTCTGTTTGGCGCCGGGGGCCGGATCGCCGGGGTCATGGGTGACGATATCGCAGTGAAAAGAGCAGGCGGGACAGGTCAACTCACTCTCGCACGCCCGCCGGAACTCGCGGAAGGCTTCCAGATTCTCCTGCTGGGATTTTTCCTCGAAAAACCGCAAAAGATCCAGGAGGCGGTCCATGGTGCTCCCGCTCACGAAGTGCTCCATCAGGCAGGCGTCCACCAACGCCTGCTGCTCATCGACGCCGAGGACCTCGCAAAGAAATTGGGAGAGGATCGCGAATCTGCCCGAAACGCCCTTGGCCCGCTCGGCGCCTTTTTCGGTAAGAAGAATGCTTTCGTACGCCCGGTAATCGACAAGGCCGCCCTCCCGGAGGGTTTTGAGGGCGGCGGAGACGGCGGGCTTGGCAACCCCCACCTGCTCGGCGATGTCCGTGACGCGGGCATAGCCCTTTTCCTGCTGGAGGTCATAAATGGCGCGGAGATAGTGCTCCAGACTGGGGGAGAGCTGCTTGGGGGGACGGGCGTGAAGGGTGGGCATCGCAAATCCTCGCAAATGAATTCCATTCTAAATTAAGCATCTAAAACACTGTTAAGGTAAATTAACTTCAGGTAATTGTCAAATTCCCCCTGAAGATTGGAAAGGTATGGAGCGGGGTCATAATTTCATGTGCATTCTTGTAGATATTAATCAAATAATTGATTGTAAAGTTTTTATCTGTCTATCCTGAAGACCATTCCGGGCGTGTTTTGCCGGGAAGGCGATTTTTTTGCGGGCTTTCGCGCCGGGCCGGACCTCTCCGGGCATTTTCAAGGGCGGCCCCGCAAGGGGGCCGGAGGGCAGTCCGCGGGTCTCGATGAGGTGGGCCGCGAAGGGCCCGAGTACGCTTCTTCCCTCCAGGCGGACGGGCACATGGAGCCGATCCTCGGTCACCCAGAGCCGGACCTTTCCCCGGCTGCGAAAGAAGCTGTCGCTCTTGATCTCGGGCTCGATGAGGAGCGTTGCAATCCTGCCCCAGGGAGACTTCAACCGTTCGCGCCGGAGCACGGTCACCTTCACGCGCCAATTTTTCTTGCTGTCGAATACGGGAACCTCCACCACCTCACCGGCCCGCAGGCGGAGCGAGCGCACCCGGTAAAAGGCGCTCAAGGCGTCTTGCACCTCACCGGGGGTTTCATAGTGGCGGGGCGGGCGGGTGGCCCTGACGTAGGTGGCCCGGCGCCCCTCGAACGTGTACCACTTGTGGCTCCGGTACCGTCCCTCGCGCTGGCGCAACTCGAACCGGTAGCTGAAGAGCCCCCGCGCGTCCACATGGCTCTCGGCGATGTCGTTCACCGGGTACACGCGGTTCAGCCAACCGACGGTGATCGTCCGGGCCTGGAAGCGGAATACCCGTTTTCCCTTCCAGGCAATGGGTCCCGTCACGGAAAGGGAGGTCCGGCCGACAGGGGGCCCCATCCAGTGAAGCTTGAAAATCAGGGTCTCCCCGCCCCGGAACGGGAGCGGCGGCGCCTTTTTTCCCTCCATGGAGGAGGCGGGCGCGGCGCAGAGCAGAAAGAGGACCGCCAGGAAAATCAAGAGCCGGCTCAAAAAGGGCCTCATTCGCCCGACCTTTCGATCAAGTGGCGGCTTCCAAAAAGGGCTGAATCGCTCCCCGGACCCCGGCCCACTCGCCCAAGGCGCTGAAATGCACCTCGGTCGAGGTCCAGGCCCGCTCGAATGCGTGACGCTCCCAGGATTGCCGCGCCGGCTCCAGCAGGAGGCCGCCCGCCTTGGCGAGACCGCCGGCCAGGACAAGGCAGTCCGGATTCAAAAGGTTCATCAAGTTCGCCATGCCCATGCCAAGCATCGTCCCCGCCCGTTCCCAGAGCGCGAGCGCGTCCGCATCGCCCGATTCGCCGAGGGCGGCGAGCGACTCGGGGGTGATGGGGTCGAGGCCCGCGATGGCGGAGGATTTTTTCTCGGCGGCGAGCTTTTTCGCGTCCCGCACGAGCGCCCAGCCGGAACACAAAGCCTCCAGGCAACCCTTTCCCCCGCAGTGGCAGCCGGGGCCGCCGACCATGATGCACATGTGGCCCACCTCTCCGGCCATCCCCGCCGCCCCTTCCCAGATCCGCCCGTCCTGGACAAAGGCGCCGCCGACCCCCGTGCCCAGGGTAAGCAGAAACATGCTTCCCGAGGCCCCTGGCGCACCGGCGAAGTACTCTCCGAGGGCGGCGGCGTTCGCGTCGTTCATCATAGTCACCGGCGCCCCTAACTCGGATTCCAATTTTTCGCGAAGGGGGAATCCGTCCATGTAGGGCAGGTTGGGAGATTGGACAATTCGGCCCGCCACCGGGTCGAGCACGCCCGCCACCCCGATGCCGACCCCCCGCAGCTGACGCCCTTCGAGGAGTTGGACGGAAACGGACCGCAGAAGACGAACGAGGTCCTCCGCCGAGGTTTGGGAAGCGGTGTCGCCCCCGGAAGTCTCTTCGCGCGTGCCATCGGGGGCGAAACGGGAGATCTTCACCCGAGTGCCTCCCAAATCGATGGCGAGGAGGGCGGGTTCCGGCTCCATTTCGCTCATATGGCTTCTGTTTGGATGATGCGGCCCGTGATCGTATTCGCCCCGAAAGGATACCCGGCGGCAATCACCGCCAGGTCGCTTTCCTTCCCAAGGCCTTCGGCGAGAAGGCGTTCCCGCATCTGGGACAATATTCGGTCCGTGGGTATCCGCCGGGAGATCTTCCAGGGGATGACGCCCCAGGAAAGGGCGAGGCGCCTTACTGTACGGAACGAGGTGCTCAGGGCGAGAACGGTCTGCTTCGGGCGGTGGCGGGCGAGACGGCGGGGGGTGTCGCCCGAGTCTGTGGGGCTGATGATGAGGGAGGCGCCGATCTCATCGGCGAGGATGACCGCGCTGTGCGCGACGGCGTGGGCCAGGTCGGGTATGAAACTTTGTTCCCGCAGGTGGGCATGCGATTTCTGGAACATGTCCTCCTCGGAGGCGTGCGCGATCCGCTCCATCATCCGGACCACTTCCGTTGGATTTTTCCCCTTGGCCGTCTCTTCACTCAGCATCACGGCATCGGTTCCGTCAATGATGGCGTTGGCGACATCCGCCGCCTCGGCCCGGGTGGGACGGGGGGCGCTGACCATCGTCAGGAGCATCTCTGTCGCCGTGATTACCGGTTTTCCCTTCCGATTGGCGTACGCGATGATGCGCTTTTGGGCGATGGGCACATACTCGAGGGGAATCTCGATTCCCAGGTCCCCGCGCGCGACCATTACCCCGTCGGAGGTGTCGATGATTTCCTTGAGGTTAGCGACGGCTTCGCTTTTTTCCAACTTGGCGATGATCGCTATCTTCCCGTTGTTGGCCTTGATCACATCCCGGCAATCCTGCACGTCCTTTGCGGTGCGCACGAAAGAGAGCCCGATGAAGTCCACATCCTGCTTTACGCAGAAGACGATATCCTTCTTGTCTTTGGGGGTCAGGCAATCAATGTCCAAAGTGGTTCTCGGCAGGTTGATGCCCGCTCCTTCCTTCAGCGCGCCACCGATGACCACACGGCAGGTGACCTCATTCTCGCCGGGCACCTGGACCTCGAGTTCGATGTTGCCATCATGGATCATGACCCGGTCGCCGCGCTTGAGGGCAGGCAGGAGCTCTTTGGGCCGGGTCACTGAAAGGTGCGCCGCGGTTCCCACGATCGACCGGCTCACGAGCCGGACCCTGCGCCCTTCCCGCAGGATTTGATTGTCAGATACCCTGCCCAGGCGGAATTTTGGGCCCGCAAGGTCGGCCAGGATGGCGACGGCGCGGCCTTCTTCCAACGCGAGTTTCCGGACTTTTTTGATGGTGGCCCGGTGCTCGGCGGGTTCTCCGTGCGAGAGGTTCAGGCGGGCGACGTCCATCCCGGCGCGGATCATCGAGCGCAGGGTGAACGCATGCGCGCTCGCAGGCCCCAGCGTGCAGACGATTTTGGTCCGAGCCATTTTGCCCTCCCGGTTTCTTTCGAAAAAAAATCGCGAAAGAAACGCCCGGCTATTCTAGGCGAGAAAGAGCCCGCGGCGAAAGCGGCCTGTTGCTTGGACAACCAACGGCAAGGGGGATGATCTTAATCGATAATTTTCGCGAATTTGTTCGATTCCGGGGAAGGAGCTTTGGCGTGTTTGTTGGTGAATGCGATTCGGCCGAAGAAACTCTCCGCCTTGGAGCGAGTATCGTCCGTATCAATCGTCAAGGAGAGGGCTCCCACCTTGGGGGGGTCTTCGCCGAAAACCATTTGGTAGTCTGCGTAAACGTCCCGCTCCTCATTGATCCAGGCGTTCATTTTTCCGCGGCCGCTTTGAATGACAATATAGTAAATCTGGGGGCTTTTGCGGCTCTGCAAAACGGTGCCCTCGGGCACGCTCGAATCCCAAACGTACCCGATGAGGCGGCTGTTGAACAGTGAGGGGAAACGGGGAAAAATGGCATACACGCCGGCCGCCTGATCGTCTTTGTTTTTGATGCGGGCGTCGGCGCCCTGCGGAAGTTTCGTCACTTTCCACTGCCAGGAAAGCGTCGGATAGGTTTTCAGATCAATTTTCAGATCTCGATACAGCGCAACCGAAGCCTTTTCGCTCCGCATCCGGATGGCCTTGTCTCCCGAACCGAGCCCGTTCACGAGCTTCAGGTCCGGCCGGCCCTGCCATACCTTCAGGCGCCAGCCCTTGGGAATGCCGTCGGAGCCCAACTCTTGTGACTGATTATAACTGCTGATACGAACGGAATTCCCGGCGCTCTGGGAAAGGGAGGGATGAATCCCCCCTGCTAGAAGACACAAGCCAATAATGCCGCACAATCGGGCACTTGTACGGGCGTTTTCCAACGCTCTTTCTTCCTTCCGGCCGGGCAGTCCGGTGACAAGCACATCCAATTGATTGAAACTCCCTGCATTATCTAACAATCAGGACTGTGACGTCCATTACATTCGTACCCGTGGGACCAGTAATATGCAAAGATCTAGCTTTTCTAAAAAATTCATTACTATTATTGTCTCGCAGGAGAGTCTCCATGTCAATAATTCTCTTTTTTGCCCATTTTTCCGTCTGCCCGTCAGAAAAGGCGCCCGCGGCATCCGTCGGGCCGTCCGTCCCGTCCGTCCCGGCCGCCAGCAACCCGATTTCTTCCCGCCCGGCGGCCTCAATCGCAAAAGAAAGAGCCATCTCCTGGCATCTTCCCCCTATCCCCTTTCCGCGCACGGTAACGGTGGTCTCCCCCCCGGTTAAGAGGCAGGCGGGCGGGCGGAGAGGCCTTCCCTCGGATTTCATCTCCGCCGCCAAAGATGCAAATAATATGCCCATCTCACGGGCCTCTCCACGCAAGCGGCGGGTGAGAATCGCCGCCCGGTAGCCCAGGGAGCGGGCCTTGGCGCGCGCAGCTCTCAAGGCGGTTTCATTATTCGCCACCACGACATGACGCACCCGCCCGAGCGGGGGACTTCCCGGGAGAGGCGTCTCTGCGGTCAGGCCCGCGACGCCCCTTTCGATATGGCGACGCACAGCCCTCGGGGCGCTTTGCCAGGCGCCGAATCGCTCCATCAGCCTTCTCGCATCGGAAAAGCCGGTGAAATCGCCCGCGGCGGGGCCGGAGCCGATAACATCGAGCGGGTCCCCGATCACGTCGGAAACGACGAGGACGAGCACGCGGGCGGGCGCCGCCCGGCGGGCGAGATGGCCTCCCTTGAGCTGGGAGAGGTGCTTTCGAACGCAGTTGAGCGCCTCGATGGGGGCGCCCCCGCGGAGCATGGCGTCGGTCACTTTTTGCTTGTCCGCAAGCACCAGCCCTTCGGCGGGGGCGGGCATGAGGGCGGAAGCGCCGCCGGAGAGGAGGAAGAGGACCAAGTCCTCCGGGCCCGCCGCGTCGACCCAATCCCCGATTCGACCGGCCGCCCTCACACCTGCGGCGTCCGGGACGGGGTGGCTCGCTTCGATGACCTCCACCCGGCGGCATTTTTTCCCGTGCCCGTACTTGGTGACCACCACCCCTCCGTGAATGCGCCTCCCCAGGATTTTTTCCGCGGCGCGGGCCATATCCGCCGCCGCCTTGCCCGCCCCCACCACGATGAGCCGGCCGCCCGGCCGGAGGGGAATCCTCCACCTCCCGCACCGGAGGCGTTCGCCTTTTTCCGTTTTTTCCCGGGAAAGACAATGGAAAACTGCGGTATCCGCCCGGACCGAGGCCAGCCCCGCCCGGAAGATCATCTCCGCGTGCCGGCGGATGAGGGTGGATGATCTTTTTTTTCGTAAATTCTTGTTCCTAATCGTTCTGATTGGCGACCCTGCCTTTTTCCCCGGTTTTCCTTGAACCATTGCCACCCGCTTCTCCGGACACCCACAAGCGGGGGTGCGCCGTAAGGAATATTATGAAAAGCGGGCAAGCCCCGCTTTTCTGGCCACTCTCAAGTCCGGCCGGGCAAATATTACGATTTTCCCCACCCATTCGGCATCCCGCCGGGATCTGTGTGAGCGGGGTTAACCTTCCCTCCCGCCGGCTAAGGAAAATTCCTGCTGGGCGATCCACGCCTCCCGGCCTCATTTAAGAAGAAATCGGCTAAGAAGAAATCGGCCCTTGAAAAATCGGGTCTCCGCGTCCAGGTTGTCACAGGCAGCTTAAGAATGTACATGAAAAGATGTTGTCATTTCAGACTATGCGGAGGGAGGCAAATTGCCCCGCGTCGGGATCATCGCAAATCCCCAGTCGGGAAAAGATATCCGCCGGCTCGTGACACTCGCCAGCTCGTTCAGCAACCACGAGAAAGTCTTGATCCTTCGCAGGGTTCTGGCGGGACTCGCCGCGGCAGGGGTGCGGGAGGCCCTCGTCTACAACGATTCCGGGTCGTTGGGCGAGGCGGCGCTCGACGGGCTCGGGGATTTGCCTCGAGGGGTCAAGCTTAAGGGCCGCCTTCTCTCAATGACCGCAATCGGAGACGGGAGGGATACGACCCTGGCGGCAAATGCCATGGCCGAGCGAGGGGTCTCCTGCATCGTGGTCGTGGGGGGGGACGGAACGAGCCGAGCCGCCGCAAAGGGATGTGGGAATAAACCCCTCGTCCCGCTTTCAACAGGGACCAACAACGCTTTCCCGATGGATTGGGAGGGAACCGTCGCGGGCCTGGGGGCGGGGCTCTACGCATTGCATCCCCGCAGGTACAGAGAGCAGATTCTACAGACAAAGCGTCTGCGCGTTCGCGTCCGCGGCCATGCAGAGGAGATAGCCCTCATTGATGTGGCTGTTTTGCGCACCGAGCACACGGGCGCCCGGGCGATTTGGGACCTGGACAACATCGAGGCGCTGGCCCTCACCCAAGGCCGCCCCGGTGTCTTGGGGCTTTCCGCCATCGGAGCGAGCGTGGACCCGGTCGGGCCGGAAGAGCCTCACGGCATCTGGCTCGAGTTCGGAAGTAGGGGAGAGCGCAGGGGGAAGCGGGTCCTTTCCCCGATCGGCCCCGGCCTCCTCGCAGCGGCCCGGATCCGAATGTCGCGGCGGATGATTATCTCAGAGCCGGTGGAGTTATCGCTTCGGTCTGCGGGCGTTCTCGCCTTTGACGGAGAGCGGGAACTCAGCCTCGGGCGGGGCGATAAAGTACAGATTCAGTTGAACCGGAAGGGCCCTTTGGTGCTGGATGCGCCTGCAATTCTGGAAAAGGCCGCCAAACGAGGCCATCTCTCGGTATTCGGAAGGAATGGCCTCTCCCCCCGGTAATTTCGATGAGCATTTAATCTATCGTATGATTTATTATTGATTTGCAATGTATTTTACTTTGTCTCTATCAGGAAGTGCATAAAAATTTCCTATGAAATATTCGGGTGATTAACTTGTTTTGTCTTGAAAAGAACCCGAGAATAGTCTATAGAAATCAATCGGAAATCCAAGGTTATAACTCCTTTGCATTGAAGTAATGGCTGAAAGTAGCTATAAAACACAGACTTATGATTCGAAATGGATATTTTTGGAATTTTGTACCCGCACAATCATTTTGGCGTGTTTCATTTCGTGGATACAAGTCCCGTCATTCCGGCCACGGAAGATGGAACTTGGCCTCGTTTAAAGCAAAAAAATTGGCGGGAGAAAACGAAATCTATCGCTTCTATATAAGACAGTTTATCGGAGATTGGCCTTGATTCGAGTGGAAAATCTGACTAAGCGCTACGGCTCGATTTCCGCCATTGAGAATATTTCTTTCAAGGTGGAGAAGGGCGAGATTCTGGGTTTTCTCGGTCCGAACGGCGCCGGAAAATCCACCACCATGCGAATTATCACGGGCAACATCCCCGCGACATCCGGTTCGGCCTTTGTGGAAGATTTTGATATTACGGAAAAGCCTCTCGAGGTGAAAAAACGGCTTGGCTACCTTCCTGAAAACACCCCCCTTTACCAAGATATGACGGTTCGGTCGTATCTCAATTTCGTGGCCTCGGTGAAAGGGATGCGGGGAAAGCAGCAATTGGCGGGTGTGAACCAGGTTATTGAAAGTTGCGGGCTCGGCGATGTGGCGAATCGCTTGATTGGGCACATTTCCAAGGGATTTCGGCAAAGGGTCGGCATCGCCCAGGCGCTCGTGAACGATCCCCCCGTTCTGATCCTGGACGAGCCTACCACCGGGCTGGATCCCTCTCAGATTGTCGAAATCAGAAACCTCATCCGCGACCTCAGGGGCAGCCGGACCATCATTTTGAGTACCCATATCCTCCCCGAGGTCAGCGTCATCTGCGACCGCGTCCTCATCATTCATCATGGACGCGTGGCGGCAGAGGGGGGGGTGGAAACCCTCACGAGCGATATCCATTCGGATAAAGTCATCCGGATTTCCGCCCTTGGGCCGGGCGAGGAAATTAAAAATGGTCTTCTCTCCGTTCCCGGAGTAAAAGAAGTGAATACAAAAATGTCCGAGCGGGACGGCGAGGTTCATCTCGAATTAAAGGTGAAGGGCGGAACGGAAATTCGCTCAGAATTGGCCGCCGCAGTTTCCGCCTCCAATGGACGCCTCACCGAACTGTTCCAGGAAAAGGCCACCCTGGAGGAGCTCTTTGTGAAAATCGTCGGCGGCGAGCACCAGAGGACGCAGGAAGAAACCCATGTATAACATTCGGCTCATATACCGGCGGGAACTCGCTTCCCTCTTCTTCTCCCCTATCGCATATGTCGTGATGACCGCCTGGGCGCTTATTATGGGCTTTTTTTTCGCCAGCGCCTTTACCCGGTACGCCGCCCTCTCCATGCAACTCGTAAGGAACATTGAGGCGGCCCAGAGGCTGAACATCACTCCCACATCGGCGATTCTCGAACCCGTATTCTCGATCGTGAGCGTCATCCTTCTATTTATCACGCCTCTGCTGACAATGAGGCTTTTCAGCGAGGAAAAGAAAGAGGGCACGATAGAGCTCCTCCTTTCCTACCCGATCCGCGACGGAGAAATCCTCGCCGGCAAATATCTTGCCATTCTGACAATGTACCTGGTCATGCTGGGCATGACTTTCGTATTTCCGCTCATTGTGTGGTTTTTCGTCGATGTAGATTGGGGCATCATCGCTTCCGGCTACCTGGGCATGCTTCTCCTCGGGAGCGCCTTCCTCTCACTGGGGGTGTTTGCTAGCTCCATTACCTCGAATCAGATCATCGCAGCGATGATCACCTTTTTGATATTGCTCCTGAGTTTTGTTCTCGATTTTATATCGGTTTCCGTCAGCCCTGTTGGCGGCGCGATCCTCCGCCATCTCTCGCTCAACATTCATTCCCGGAACTTTATTTTTGGAATCATCGACACGAAAGACATCGTGTTCTTTTTAACCGTTAATATCTTTTGTCTTTTCCTGGCGATGCGCTCCCTAGAGCTTTACAAGTGGAAGGGTTAGGAAGTGGATAACCGATATTTATATACTTACATTTTGGCCGTCGTTTTCCTCGCCCTGGGAATCCTCGGCTGGGTGTCTCGCGACACAACTCTTACCGGCAGCCAGCACTGGTGGGGATACGGGTCGGCTCTCGTTGGGGCGCTCCTTTTAGCCTACGCGATTTGGTCCACCTGGGGTGAGTTGAAAGGAAGCGTCCAACAACGAACGACGCGAACGGGCGCTCAAGTGCTGGCGATGATCGTCATCGTCACCGGAATGTTGACGGTTGTTGAATTGATTTCGGTGAATCACTACACGCGTTGGGACGTGACACCCGGCAAATTTTTCAGCCTCTCTCCGAAATCCATCCAGTTGCTGGAGAAGATTGACCGCGAAAAGAAGAAGATCGAAGTCCTTGCCTTCATGCAAAAAAGCAGCCAAGCGGCTCTGGATGAGATTCTCGATCAGTATGCGCAAAGAACGAAGCAGGTGAGCTACCGCTTGGTCGACCTGGACGCCAATCCGGCGATCGCGAAGAAATACGATGTCGACGCCTACGGCACCTTTGTAATCGTTCATCATCTTGAGAAGGATAGGGAAAAAGGAAAGGGCAAATCCTCGGGTGCCCAAAGCGCAGACAAAGACAGAAAAGAAAAGAAAAATTTCCGCTCTGAAAAAATCTATGACCTGTCCGAAAACGCCATCGCCAACGCAATTCTAAAGACGACCCAAACGGAACAAAAGAAGGTTTACTTCCTCACCGGACACGGCGAACGCCAATACGTGGGGCAAAGCCGGGGGTCTTTGCGGGGGCTGTCCGTGGGCCTTCGCGACGAAAATTACGCGGTAAAGGATCTCCTCCTCCTGCGCGAGAAGGGCGTGCCCCCAGATTCGAGCCTCATCATCATCGCCGCTCCGAAAACCGACCTCGACGAAAAAGAATCCAAGGCCATCGAGGAGTATTTGAACAAGGGAGGGAAACTGCTGGTTCTGGTCGAACCGGACACCTCCGCCAAGCGCCTCTTCGACCTTCTTGCCAAATACGGGTTTGAAGTCCCGGACAGCATCGTCGTGGATCCGAGTTCCGTCCGCTTCGCCCTGGTAGGAGGGAACGAGGTAACGCCCTTCGTCGTGGATTACGGCCTCCACAAAATCACCGAAAAGCTGAAAGGACTTGCCACCGTATTTCCGACGGTCCGCAAAGTCTCCGCCAAGAACGACCCCGACCGCGGCCTCTCTGCGGAGACGATCGGCCGGACGGGCAAGGGAAGTTATACGGTCAAACCCTTGATAAAGAACAACGAACTTACTGTCGACACAAATTCAAAAAAAGACGGCCCGGTTCCTATCGGCGCCGCCGTGAGGGTCAAGCTGGAAACTTTCACCGGCAAGGCGGTGAAGAAGAACGGGAATTCCGTGCCGGAAGCCCGTATCGTTGTTTTCGGCGACGCTGATTTCGCGAGCGACGCTTACATTGGCGCTCAAGGGAATTCGAATCTGGTGTTCAATACAGTGAACTGGCTGAGTGGCGAGGAGGACCTCATTACCATTCGTCCCAAGGCAAGGGTCGCTACCCCGATGCTCATTGGGGCGGGGGAGGGAGCCTTTGTCCAGTTGTTTGCCTTGGGCCTGATGCCTCTCCTCATCATATTGTCCGGAGCCGCCGTCTACATTCGGAGACGAAAATTGCGATGAACCCGAAGAAAAACATCGTCCTTCTCCTCGTCCTGATAGTCGCGGCAACCGGGTTTTACCTTTACGACGCAAAGTGGGCCGCAGAGAAAAAGACGGAAAAAGAGCGAATCGAAAAGGTACTCAAGGGGATCGACAAGGAAAAGATCACCCGGATCGCGGTCGAAAGAAAGAACGAACCTTATCAGCTCATACGCACGGAAAAGGGCTGGCGCTTTGTAAGGCCCATCGACGCACCCGTTGACTCGGACGTGGCCGAGGCCCTCCTCCAGGCGGCCGAGACCCTCAAAGAGGAGCGCGAGATTGAAAACGCCCAGAACCGGGCGGATTTCGGTTTGGAAAAATCCTCCCTGAAAATCAACTTCGGCTTAAAGGGACAGGACGATTTGTTTTTGGAGGTGGGGAATCTTACTCCCACCAAAAATTTCCGGTACGCCTCGCTCAAAGACGGGCCTGTTTTCACCACCGGCAAGTCCACCATTGATAATTTCGACAAGCCGATCCTCGAGATTCGGGACCGGACCATTCTTCCCCTAAAAGCCGAAGACGCAAAGAAGATCGTCGTCGAGCCCGAGGACTTGAAACCCTTTGCCGCCGTCCGGTTGTCGAAGGAAAAATGGGAGTTGATTGAGCCCGTCAAAGCCGGAAGCGACATCTGGAAAACGGAAGATATCATCAACAACCTTCGATTCGGAAAGGTCCACCGGTTCATCGAAGAAGACCCGAAGGATGTTTCCGTTTACGGGCTCGCCCCCGCGCGCTACACCGTCCGGATTTTCACCGACAAAGCGGGGAAAATCGGAGACGGAGTCTTGCTGGGAAAAGGCATCAGCGAAGAAGTGGAGGAGCGGGGGAAGAAAACGAAGAAGCAGTTTTTCTACGGCCGAAGGATCTCGGGAGGGCCTGTCTTCCTCGTCCCGGAAAAAATAATCACCGATCTTCCGCTCAAGCCGTTCGATATTCGCGACAAAAAAATCCTCGATTACGATGTGGACCACGTTACCCGACTGAAGTTGGAGCTCCCCGGGGAAGCGATCGACGCCCGCCGTGTGGGAAAGAAGAAGTGGGAATTGGATGTCACAAAGGGAGAAGGGGAGACGAAAAAAATTGCCCCCTATTTCAGGCACGTGGACGACGTTCTTTGGGACATCAAATGGGCGAAGGTCATCGAATTCGCGGACACGCCCGGTGAGGACCTCACAAAATACGGTCTGGCCGAAGGGAAGGGAGAGAGCGCCGTCCGCAAGGTAACCTTGTGGATCAAGGAGAAGAAAGAGGGCGAAAAAGAAACACCCGAGGTGAAGAAGAGCTTCACCCTCGGCGCCCTTCTCGATGGAAAGAAAGCCTACGGCCGCATGGAGGGGCAGAAAGGCCTATTCGCTTTCAAAGCCGAAGACGTCAAAAAAATCCTAAAAGACGGGTTTGCCTTGAGTGACCGCCGCCTCGTGGTATTTGAAGACTCAGACGACATCGCCAAGCTCTCAGTCGAATTTCCCAGCGGAAAGCGGGCGGAAGTGGCCCGGAACGATGAGGGCTGGGAACTTAAGGCGCCATCTGACAAGAAACCGAACTTGAGGAGGGTGATAGACCTTTTGCTCTTCCTCAAAGACTTAGAGTACGTAGCGGTCGCGAAAGAGGGTGACCCCTTCGATTTCGAGAAATTCCGCGTCCGGATCGCTCTGGAGGACAAGAAAGGAAACAAATTGGGGCCGCTCGTCTTTGCCCAAGGCGAGAAGGACAATCGCTTGTTCGTCCGGCTGAAAAAAGAATCGCGCGTTCTGATGGTGGAAAAACCGAGCGCGATACTGAGCCTTCCGCCCAACCTGGAGGCCCTCATCGATCAAGAAGAGGGCTAGTCCTTCCTTTTTCCCGGAGTGCTTCCGCGCTCCCATTTTTAAAAACCCCGGAATAGAATGTATAAATTGCACGTTCGCTCGCGGAGCGGAGCGGCGTCATCCTTCGGCCCCTCGCGCATGGGCCGGCCCAGGCGCATTGAGGCGTTAAGGGAAAGCTGGCGCGCGCATCTTCGAGCAAAACTTTATCAGTTAGCCATATGTATATGATTTGTATTTGATTGAAGGTTCGTTCAACTTTTTGAGAGGCTGCCGAATGGGGGAACGTCCGGCTCGGCTGATAAAGGCGGACGCGTTGGGTGACCTGATGCGGCGGCTGCTGATGGCGGTGGGCCTGCCGTCCGAATCTGCGGCCATCTGCGCCGAGGTCTTTCTCGAAGCGGACCTCAAGGGTCACGCCATCCAGGGCGTCGATCACATTCATTCGATGCTGCTCAGCATGCGGGACGGGCGGAGCAACCCCGGGGGAAGGCCCAGAATCGTTTGCGAAAAGGAGGCCTCCGCCCTGGTGGACGGAGAGGGCGGGCCGGGCCAACCGGCGCTTTTGTTCGCGGCGGACCTCGCCGTCAAAAAGACCAAAAAGGCCGGTTGCTGCGCGGTGGGCGTCAGGAATTGCTACGACGTTTTCATGCTCGGCTACTACGGCGAGCGGATCGCCCGGGAAGGCCTCGTCGGAATCGTGATGACGACCGGCACCCCCCTGGTTCACCCCTACGGCGGCGCGGACCGCCTGATCGGGACGAATCCCCTTGCCATCGCCATTCCCGCTCCCGGGAAAGGCCCTGTTCTGCTGGACTTTGCCACGAGCGCCCTCGCCTCGGGCACCATCGTCGAGGCCCTGGCGCACGGGGAGGAGCTGCCCGAGGGGGTGGCGGTCGGGCCGGACGGCCTGCCGACCCGGGATCCGGCCGCCGCCGCCGGCGGGGGCGAATTCGCCCCTGGGAGGCCACAAGGGCTATGGCCTGGGCCTGTGCGTGGGACTTCTCGCAGGCCCTCTGGTGGGGGCACAGGTGGGCCGGGCCGCCATCGACGCAGGCCATGTCACCAGGGGCGGAAAAAGAGGATATATGATGGGAAGGCGGGGAAACCTCGTGGTCGCAATCGACCCTTCCGCCTTCGGCGAGCCGGCGGCCTTCCTCGAGGCGGTGGGGCCGCACCTCGAAGAGGTGAAAAACTCCACCAAAGCCCCGGGCGTTGAGGAAATCCGCATTCCCGGCGAGCGCGGCTTCGCGGCGAAGGAGCGGCGCGAGCGGGAGGGCGTTCCCGTCTACCAAGCCGTCTGGGACGAGATCGTCCGGCTCGCCGGGGAGCTCAAGGTTCCGCTGCCTGAGTAGAAATACCTCCTGCAATCTCCCGAAAGAACTCATCGCCTTTCATCTGACCGGTTTTTATGACAATCGGCGCATTGCCCGAAATGCAAGAAAATTAGGAACATTTCGGCGATTCCTGGTGTTATTAAAATAGGAATATATATATTTAAGATACCTCTGCTATGCAAATTATCTGGTAAAGTGATATAAAATTAGTAATATTCATCACGTTATCTTTATTTCGTCCCACGGCAAATCGCCGGGATCATTTGTGCGATCCGGGAAAATGCCAAGGGGGATCTGCCCTTGGTCCTGGAGGGTTATTTCCTGCCCTCGTGATGGGGCCCTGGGTCATCCGGAGCCGTTAGATGCCATCCGCCCGCCCGTCGAATAAGATTCGAGAGCCATCGCTGGATTTGAAAATCGGCCGCGACCGGGGGCAATCCGCCGGCAAGGAATCCATTCGCCTCCGGCCCATCGGCCTCTCCGACCTTCCGTGGGGTACACCCTCCCCGGTCGATCTCTTTCAGGCCGTCGGGAATGACCTTGTTCTCCTCTTCCCCTCGAAATCCACCATCCAAATCGAGGCGTATCCTGAAATTTCCCGCCAGACCGCCAAGCTTTACTACAATAAAGAAGCCAAGATCGACTGGCTGGGGCTCGTGGAGTCGAATCTCCCCGGAATCCTCCAGTCGCCCCTCCCGGTCCAGGCCAAGGCACAGGTCGCCTACGGCTCCGCGACCCGCATCACGCAAAAGGTTTTTGAGGAATTTACCGAGGAAACGTATAAAGAAGTCCAGGTTACCGTCGATGCGATGAACCGGCTGTTGGATGAGCCCGACGCCCTGCAATATTTTTTCGAGCTCACCATCCACGACTATTACACCTATACCCATTCCCTGCACGTATTCCTTTACGCCTCTATGCTCACCCGCGCCGTCCTGGGTGAGATGGACCCCGCTTTTCGGAATGATCTGGGGATAGGCTACCTCCTTCACGACATCGGGAAAAAAGACATCGATCTCAAAATCCTCACCAAGAGCGGCCCCCTCACCGAAGAAGAATGGAAAGTTATCAAAATGCATCCCCAGATGGGTTTCGATATCCTGATCCAGGTGATGGGCGGTCTCTCGGAGGAGGTTACAGAAATCGTCCTCCAGCACCATGAGCGCCTCAACGGTTCCGGGTATCCGAACGGTCTTAAGGGGATAGAAATGGGCCGTTTCAGCAGGATGTGCACCATCGCCGACGCCTTCGACGCGATTACGACGGAGAGGTCTTACAAAAAGAAGATTTCCAGAATGTCCGCCTTCACCATCCTGAAGAGCAGCACGGAGCAATTTGACGAAAAGCTACTCTCACGCTTCATAAACCTGGCAATGCGGACGATGAACGATTTGGAGTAACGGCAGGGAGATTTATTTCCGCCCGGCCAGGGAAATTATCCGCACCCTCCCCCCCAAGCGGAGGCCATTTATCCAAGATCGCCCTTGGGGACGAAGGCCACCATCCGGACGATGCAGTCGTTCCCACCCACCCAGCGCCACGGGAAAGCGGCCCCGGCGAACCGCCTGCCGCGAGACCCGCGTTCACCAAAGCGCCGGTTTTGTGCTCCAATATAGGCAATATGACAATCGCCCGTCAGGCGGACCGCCCGGGATGGCCGGGATGAAGCCGCCCGCCCGGTGGGCCTGTCCCCGAAAAAGCCAAACGGTTCCGAATCGTTTCCTTCAAAGTCTGAGGGAATTATCGAATGGGGCGGATCGGCCTGAATTCTTCTGCCAGAAGGAGAAATGTTTGATCTGAAATACGGGCGCAATCAACTTGTCCACACGGACCACGGCGCGGCGGTTCGGTTCTATATAAAGGATCGGACGGAGCCATAATCGAATTCATGGAGCCTGAATAACGAGGCGGCGGCCAAGGAGAAACCGATGGAAAATGCCCGCACTCTCATGGAGCTGACGAACCCGGAGGCGGAGAAAATTCTCGAAGAGACGCGCCTCGCGATCATACCGGTCGGGAGCGTCGAGCAGCACGGCAGCCACCTGCCGATGGGAACGGACTACTACGCCGCGGAGAGCCTGGCCCGCCGCGTGACGGCCCTGACGGGCGGCCTCCTCGTGGACTTTTGCCCGTTCGGTGTGACGCCGCTGCACATGGGCTTCGGCGGAACGATCACCCTCCGGGCGGAAACCATGATTTCCCTCTTCCTGGACGTTTGCGGAAGCCTCCACCGCCACGGCGCGCAAAGATTCGTGTTCTTCAACTGGCACGAGCGGAATCGCCCCCCCATCGAGATCGCCGCCGAGCGGGTCCAAGACGAGCTCGAAGGGGCGCGGGTCCTCATCGTTCACGCCCACCTCATCGCCAGGGACCTTTATGGCCAAAAGGTGGGCCTCACCCACGGGGGCGAACTCGAAGTCCTGCCCGTCCTCGCGGACCGGCCGGAGCTGGTGAAGCTGGATCTCGCCACCGACTCCTCTCCGGAGGGGCACGCGGCGGCCCAGGACAGTTTTCGGCGGGACCCCGCCGTCTACGCCATCCCCAAGGACGTGCGCGAGATGTACCCCTCGGGGTGGTACGGAGAGATCCGCGACACCTCCCCCGCGCGGGTACGGGAGGTGATGGAGGGAACCGCCCGCCACGCCGCCGGGCGGATAAGGGCTTATTTTGAAATTTGAGGGAGGGGGAGCGGCGCGCGGCCGCGCCGCTTGACTTAAACGAGAAGGAGGAAGGGAAAATGGTGGATTTCCAGCTCACCCCACGGCAGCTTGATCTGCGGGAGGTCGCCCGGAAATTCGCGGTGGAGACCATGATTCCCGCGGCGGAGAAAGCCGACCGCATACCCGATCCGGAAAAGTCTTTTGACTGGGATATCGTCCGTCAGGCCTCGAAACTGGGGCTGCGCACGCTCACGGTGCCCAAGAGTTACGGAGGCGAGGGCGCTGACGTGCTCACCTGCGCCCTCATCGGCGAGACGCTGGCCTACGGGGACCTCGGGATGGCGGTGGCCTTCGATCAAACCTGGAAGATCATGACCTCCATCTCCCAGATGACGACCGAAGATCAGCGCAAGCGGTGGATTCCCCGTCTGATGGAGGACGACGAGTGTCTGCTGGCCACGGCCTGGACCGAGCCCACCGCGGGCAGCGATAACATCTGGCCGAACCCTAATCCCGGGGCCGGGATGCAGCTCTTCGCCGAGAAGAAAGGCACCCGCTGGGTTCTCAACGGGACGAAGCGCTACATTTCAAACGGCGGCCTCGCCAAGGTATATCAGACGGTGGGCCGGACCGACCGCAAAGGACCTTTGCAGACCAGCCTGACGGCTTTTCTCGTGCCCTCGGACGCGAAAGGTTTTTCCGTTCCCGAGGTATGGGACAAGCTGGGCCAGCGGTGCGTACAAAACGGAACCCTCCAGTTCGACGACGTGGAAGTCCCGGAGGAGGACCAGATCGGCGGAGTCGGCCAGGCGATGCCCGCCCTGGCGAACCTCCTGATCAAGCACGGAAGCAACATTCAGGCGGGCGCCTCGGTTCTCGGCGTGGCGCAGCGGGCGTATGAGCTTTCACTCCAATACGCCCACGCAAGGATTCAGGGAAGCGGGCCGCTGATCGGCCATCAGATCCAGCAGATCCGCCTGGCGCGGATGGCCATGAAGATCGAGGCGGCCCGCTCCTACCTCTGGCGGACGGCCTGGTCCACCCAGCTTGATGAAATGGACCGGAAGAACGCCATGCTGAGCAAGGTCTTCGCCGCCGAAGCGTCCGTCGAGGTCTGCCAGCAGGCGATGGAACTCTGGGGGGCGGCGGCCTATATGCGAAAAAATCCCATCGAGAAGCTCATGCGGGACGCCTTGAGCTTCCTTCACTCCGACGGCACGAACGACATCCTCACCCTCAAGGCGGCGGGTTTCCTGGAAGCGCCGGCGGCGCCGGGAGACCTCGGCTACCACGCGCGTACGGTGGAGGCCGCGGCCGGAAAGTAGGTTCATAGAATTGGGCGCGACAAACCTCCGCCCGGGGAGGCGAGTTTGAGGTGTGGCGGAACCATGGTTAGAATGAATCTTCGGCGCAGCGCGAAATACCCGGCCTAGAAGGGGGTTTCATGGTTTCGGACGAGACGCTTGCGGATTGGGTGGATGACGCCCGGGAGCGGTCCCTGGAAATCGTTGCGGATCTGTCAGACGAGCGCATGATGGGGCCGCGCCTTGCCATCGTGAACCCCCTGCTCTGGGAAATCGGGCACGGGGCATGGTTTCAGGAGCGGTGGGTCCTCCGCCACTGCGGCGGGGAGAAGCCCATTCGCGAGGACGGCGACTCCCTTTTTGATTCCATCGCGATCGCCCACGATACGAGGTGGGACCTGCCCCTTCCCTCCCGGGAAGAGATGGTGGCCTACCTGGGCGAGGTACGCTCGCGCGTATTGCGGCGAATCGAGCGCGGCGGCCTCTCCGACGAAGAGGCCTACCACATCCGCTACTCCCTCCTCCACGAGGACATGCACACCGAGGCCTACACGTACTCGCGGCAGACGCTGGGAGACTCGCCCCCCCGCCTCGCCATCTCTCCGGGCGGGGATCAGGCGGCGGCTGACATCGGGGGCGGTCCGCTTCCGGGCGATGCGGCGATCCCCGGCGGCACCTATCTTCTCGGCGCCCTGCCGGACGAGCCCTTCGCCTTCGACAACGAGAAATGGGCCCACCCCGTCGAGGTGAAGCCTTTCGCCATCGCGCGGGCGCCCGTCACGCAGTCGGAATTCGCGGCCTTCGTGGACGGCGGCGGCTACCGGAAGGAGGAGTTCTGGGACGATGCGGGCGGGAAATGGAAGAGTGAAGCGGGGGCCGAACACCCGGCCTATTGGCGGCAGGAGCCGGACGGAAAGTGGCAGCGCCGGCACTTTGACAAGTGGGTACCCCTGGAACCCCACCTTCCCGTGATCCACGTCTGCTGGCACGAGGCCCGGGCCTTTTGCCGGTGGGCGGGGCGCCGTCTGCCGACCGAAGCCGAATGGGAGCTCGCCGCCTCGGGCGAGCCCGATCCGGGGGGAGAGGGTTTTCCCCAACGGAAGCGCCGCTATCCCTGGGGGGAGGACTTCCCCGCTCCCCGGCGGGCCAACCTCGACTGGCGGGCCATGGGATGCGTCGATGTGGGCGCCCATCCCGAGGGGGACAGCGCCTTCGGCTGCCGGCAGATGGCCGGCAACGTTTGGGAGTGGACCAGCAGCGATTTTCTCCCGTTTCCCGGCTTCACGCCGGACCCGTACAAGGATTACTCCCAGCCTTTGTTCGAAAACACAAAAGTATTTCGCGGGGGATGTTGGGTGACCCGCTCCCGGCTCATCCGCAACAACTATCGCAACTACAATACGCCTGACCGGCGGGACCTCTGGGTGGGGTTTCGCACTTGCGCGCGCGAGGCCTAAGCCTGCGCCGCGCCGAAGGGCAAGCAACGCGGCGATCGCCGGGGGGAGCGAGAAGCCGCTCCGTCGATCTCCCGATTGGCGAATGACCGGATGGGCAGGCAAACGCTTGGCCATCCAAAGGACATTGGAAACCTTTTTAAATCGATATGAAGATTTCCCTCATTACCCCAGCCCCCCGGCATTCCAGAACGGGGAACCGGGTGACGGCGCTCCGGTGGGCGCGCATCCTGCGCGGCCTGGGGCACCGCGTCACCATCGAGAAAGAATACCGGGGGAGGCGGTGCGACCTAATGGTCGCGCTCCACGCGCGCCGGAGCTTCGACTCGATAAATCGATTCCGGAGCGCGCACCCGGAACTTCCCGTTATCCTGGCGTTGACCGGCACCGACCTGTACGGGGACATTCACACGGACGCGCTAGCCCAGCGGGCGATAGGGATGGCGACGCGTTTCATCGTCCTCCAGCCCTTGGGGGCGGTCCAGCTCCCCGAGGGTATGCGAAAAAACGTCCGGGTGATCTACCAATCCCTAAACCCGCCCCGCGGGAAAGTTTCGAGGAAAAAAAGCGTCTTCGAGGTCTGCGTGCTCGCGCATTTGCGGAAGGTGAAGGATCCGCTGCGCGCCGCCGCGGCGGCCCGCATGCTGGCGCCATCCTCGAAAATCCAGGTCATCCACATCGGCGGCGCCCTGAGCGTGGAGATGGAAAAGCGCGCCTCGGCCGAGGCCGCCGCCAATCCCCGCTACCGGTGGCTGGGGGAGACCCCGCGCTGGAAGGCGCTTCGAATCCTCTCCCGGTGCCGCATCCACGTTCTCAGCTCCGAGATGGAGGGAGGGGCAAACGCGGTCACCGAGGCCATCGCCTGCTCGGTGCCCACGCTCTCATCGAAAATTGACGGCTCCATCGGGCTTCTGGGAGAGGATTATCCGGGCTATTTCCCCTTCGGGGACACCCGGGCGCTGGCCTCTCTGCTGGAGCGCGCCGAGACGGACCCCGCCTTCTACGAGGCGCTCAGCGAGCGCAGCGAGCGGCTGCGCCCGATTGCGGATCCCCTTCGGGAGCGCCGGAGTTGGGAGGACTTGCTTCGGGAAATTTTGGCCTGAAAGCCGCTTCGAGCAGTTTTTCCAAAATCTGCCGGGGGGGAGGCTGGGCCGGTAATTTGCGGTTTGATGGTACTGCGCTATCCCCTTCACACCCTGCGCCGAACGGTGGCTTCCTGGCACCCTCGACCGGGCGTCCCGATGTACCCAGACCGAAAACGCGATTTTGGCGAAAAAGTTAAAGTGAACTTTTCCCGAAGGAAATCAAAAGGTTAAATGGTCGGGGCGAGAGGATTTGAACCTCCGGCCCCTTGACCCCCAGTCAAAAGAAAGGAGATCCGATAGGCAACGCGGACAAAAAATTTGAGGATACCCATTTCAAGGCGGATATGAGAAATTTCGCGTTGTTGTCACATTGCAACGGGATGTTTCAGACGCCGATTGCCGCTTGACTAGGAATTCGCCATGCACAGGGCCGATTGAGCCGAGGAAGTTCAGTGTACGTCAACCCGGACAGCATTCGGACGGCCTATCCCGCCGCCTGGCCACAGTATCCCTACGACGACCCTCCCCGCACGCCCGAGCAGTCGCTGCCGCGCTATTCCATTTTCGCCGAGCAAGACGTGCGCATTCCCATGCGCGATAGCGTGCGGCTGGCGGCGGACGTCTTCCGCCCCTGGGCGCCGGGGGAGAAGTTCCCCGCCCTCATCGCCTGGTCCCCCTACACCCGGCACCTGCAAAGGACGAATACGCCCTTCGGCTCCAACGAGGCCGGCCTGACGGAATTTTGGGTGCCCCGCGGCTACGCCCACGTCGTGGTGGACGTGCGCGGTTCGAACGACTCAGAGGGGGCCTGGGATTTCTACGGACCCACCGAGCAAGAGGACCTGTTCGAGACCATCGAGTGGGCCGCCGCCCAGCCCTGGTGCAACGGTAAGGTGGGGATGGTGGGCTGCTCGTATTTCGGCAGGAGCCAGATCCTGGTGGCCGGCCGCCACCGGCCGCCCAGCCTCAAGGCCATCTTCCCCTACGACGCGGCCACGGATGTCTACCGCGATACCTGCTTCCACGGGGGGATCCCGGCGGATGGGTTCATGCGGGTGTGGCTCGGCGAGCTGGCCTATCCGAACTATATGGGCGGCCGCCTGAAGGACCCTTCCGGTTTCCAGCGCGCCATCGAGATCATTCTGGGGTTCAAATATCCCCTCGATTGCGAATTCTACTGGGAGCGATCCGCCTGGCCGCACCTTCGCGACATCGACATTCCCTCGTACTTCGGCTGCGACTGGCAATTCTACGCCTTGCATCTGCGCGGCGTCTTCAGCGGATGGGAGGGCGTGGGGGAGATCCCGAAGAGAATGCTGGTGGGCCCGCAGGGCGAGCCGCGCCGACCCTTCGCCATCTACCACCTCGAGGCCCTTCGCTGGTACGACCACTGGCTCAAGGAGATGGACACCGGGGTGATGGAAGGCCCGCCCATCCAACTTTATGTCCAAGGAGAGAACGTTTGGAGGGGGGAGAACGAATGGCCACTGGCCCGCACCGAGTGGCGCGATTACCATCTGAGCGGTTCTCCCGGAGGGCTGGAAGGGACGCTTCTGGAAGCTCCGGGTCCCGGCGGCGAGCGCTCGTATGACTACGACCCCCTGAGCAACGAGAGCCGTTATGGGAACCCCCGCCTTATCTACCGCTCAGAGCCCATGGCACAGCCCATGGAGGTGACCGGGCCGGTGGTGCTCAACTTGGTGGCCCAATCTTCAGCTTCCGACACCGACTGGTTCGTGCAGCTTATGGACGAAGGTCCCGAGGGGAACGTCCGCGTCCTCACCAAGGGTTGGCTGCGCGCCTCCCACCGCGAGCTCGACCCCGAGCTCTCGCGCCCCTGGCAGCCCTGGCACCCGCACACCCGCGAGATGCCCCTCACGCCGAACCAGCCCGAGACGTTCACCATCGAGATCATCTCCACCTCCAACCTTTTCCGGCCGGGACACCGGGTGCGCCTGGAGATCGCGAGCTGCGATTCGGTGGCCGAAAACTTCTTCTGGTATCACGCGGCAAAGTCTATCAAGGCCCGGAATACCATCCTGGAGGGCAAAGAGGGTTCCCGGCTGCGCCTGCCCGTGATCCCGAGATGATAATTGGTGTAAGAACGCACTCTTGACGTGCCCCTGTCCTGCCCAAAAACCTGTCTATGGCGAATTGCGAATAATGTGGCTATTTGACGCCTAATTGGGAATTCGCCACGCACAGGGGGGGGATTCCTGGGGGACCGAGGCAGAGTTGGGAGGTTTCGGGGATACCGAAAATCCTCTCATTCGGCTTGGGCCGGTTTCAGAGGGGGTCAGAGCAGCCTCTGCGGGAGCCGGAGGGCCAATGCAGCTACCTGAGGCGGGGGTTAAGGAGGCCCTCCGAAGGGCAGGAATGAGTGATTTCAGGCTCCATGACCCCAGGCATGATTTCGGAAGTCGCCTGGCGGCCAAGGGAGCGCATCCCAAGACGATTCAGGAATTGATGGGCCATACCACCTTCGAGATGACCATGCGCTACACCCATTTCTCCTCGGAGCAGAAGCAAGTGGCTATCGCTCTCCTCGAAGAAGTTCCCACCGATAGAAAACAGGCTCAAAAATAAACAAAGGCCCAACCGCTACAGTCACGCCTTCGCTATAAAACATTGATTTAATTGGTCGGGGCGAGAGGATTTGAACCTCCGACCCCTTGACCCCCAGTCAAGTGCGCTACCAGGCTGCGCCACGCCCCGATGTGACCATTTCCTATACCGGCGACTGGCCCCTCGTCAACGGCCGCGGGGCTTGGAGACCGGAGAAAATGCGTTGGCGGGGTTTCTTTTTCCAGGAATGGGCAGGGCCAAAGAGAATACGGACAGAGATCCGGCGGCGTCTCTTTGGTGTATCGTGGCGATTCGGTGTCTCCCCGACCGGGAGAAGGTGGTCCGCGTCATGGGACGGAGCGGAATGGCCTGGCCGCTGAAATAGGCCTTCAATTTTCCGGCGCTCAATTCGACGGTTGTCGCCCTCGGGCTGACCCGCACCCGATAGCTCGATTTTTCCCCCTCGATCCTGGCGGTGGGGGTTCGGATCTGCACTGGAACGCGGCATTTCAGGGCGGGAATTTGCAGGGTCCCCTGATCGATTTTCGCCTGAAAGAAGCGGCGGTCGCGGGAAACGTTGAGCTCGATTACGCTGTTCGGTTCGAGTAAAAATCGGCAGCCGCTCTCGTTGGCCAAATGGATCAGGATGCGGTCCTGGGGACCTGTGTGAATTTGATCGCCGGGGCGAATGGCCTGCGGCTCTTTGAGGAGCAGAGGGGGGGAATCGCCCGATAGGAGGAGCGGGGAACCGTTGATGGGAAAAACGCTGACGCCTGAGGTTTGCGCGTGCGCGCTGTAGCCGAGGCAGAGCGGAAGGGCCCAGGCCGCGGCCAGCATTCGCCATTTCATCCGGTGGAATTCCTCATGCCGGGTTTGGCCCAGGCGACACAGGTAAGAGTACCCCGAAGGGATTTCCGCCCGCAACCTTCGAAAAAGGAATTTTTCGCCGCACGCGGGGGCTTCTCCCGGGAAAAATAGGGGAAAAAAGTCGCAGGCCGCAAGGACCGGGAATGCTTTTAAACTCTCCTCTTCGTGCATGAGCGGCGGACTTGGCCGCGCCCCGCAGATTCGGCGGGAATTTGCGAGAAACCCTGACAATTTGGATGATGGAATTCGGGTATATCGTTGTTTTTTTAGGGAAAAATCATAAAATCGGCGCCCGCCTGGATGTGATCACCCCGGAATTGATTCCCGCCCAATGAAGGCCGCCGTTGTAGCGTCCGTGTTCGATCTTCATGCAGCGGTCCATCACCACGAGAAGTCCGGCCTCCTGGGCGCGCCGGGCCGCGTCCTCGTTCACCACCCCGAACTGGAGCCATAGCGCTTTTGCTCCCGCGGAAAGCGCCTCTTCCGCGATCTGGGGCACATCCTCCGGTTGGCGGAAGACATCCACCACCTCGGGCGCCTTCGGCAGGGAGGCGAGATCGGGATAGCATTTCACCCCCAGAATCTCGTCGTAGCGGGGGTTGACGGGAAAAACCTCGAAACCCTTGCGCTGAAGATAATAGCCCACAAAATAGCTGGGCCGCATCGGGTTCGCCGAGAGGCCGACCATGGCGACACGGCGCATGGAACGAAGAATTCGCAGGATCGTCTTCAATTCTTGAAAAGGCCGCCTGGTCACCGGGGGAATTTCCTCCATAAATTCATCCGCGCTCCTCCACCGAGGGGCCGCCCGGCGGGCGGAGCGCATTTCCAAAAAAAGCTAGCCCGCGGCCGCCGCGAGCGCCCGGTCGATGTCCCACAGAATATCATCGATATTCTCGATTCCCACCGACAACCGGATGAGGTCGGGCGTGAGCCCGCCCGCGCGCATATTCTCTTCGCTGAGCTGCTGATGGGTGGTCGAGGCCGGGTGGATGACAAGGCTTTTCGCATCGCCCACATTGGCGAGATGGCTGAGGAGCTCAAGGGACTCGATGAACCGCACCCCCGCCTCGTAGCCCCCCTTGACCCCGAAGGAAAAGACCGATCCCGCCCCCATGGGCAGGTATTTTCCGGCCAATTCCCGGTAGGGGCTGCCGGGCAGGGTGGGATAATACACAAAAGAGACGCGGGGATGATCGGCCAAAAATCCCGCCACCTTCCGGGCGTTCTCGCAGTGGCGCTCCATGCGAAGGTGCAGCGTCTCCAGCCCCTGAAGGAAGAGGAACGCATTGAACGGGCTGAGGCAGGAGCCCACGTCGCGCAGGCTCTCGGCCCGCACCTTCATGATGAAGCCGTACTCGCCGAAGGTCTCGTAAAAATTCATCCCGTGGTATCCCCGGGAAGGGGAGACGATGCTCTCGAATTTGCCGTTGGCCCAGTTGAAGCGGCCCGAGTCAACGATGGCCCCCCCGATACTCGTCCCGTGGCCTCCGATGAATTTCGTCGATGAGTGGACGACGATATCGGCCCCCCATTCAAGCGGCCGGCACAGGTAGGGCGTGGCGAAGGTATTGTCCACAACGAGGGGGACGCCCGCCTCCCGGGCGATCTCGGCGATGGACTCCAGGTCGGCGACGTTCGCCTTCGGATTTCCAATCGTCTCGCAGTAAAGCGCCCGGGTTTTATCCGTAACGGCGCGGCGGAAGTTTTCCGGATCCTCTGGATCGACAAATCGGACGTTGATGCCGAGCTTTTTGAAAGAGACGTCAAACTGGGTGTAAGTCCCCCCGTAAAGGGTTGCGGAGGAGACAATTTCATCGCCCGGCTCGCAAAGGGTGAAGAAGGTGAGGAATTGGGCGGCCTGGCCCGAACTCGTCGACAAACCGCCCACCCCTCCCTCCAGGGAGGCCATTCTCTCTTCGAACACGCAATTGGTGGGGTTTCCGATTCGGGAGTAAATGTTTCCATAATCCTGAAGGGCGAAAAGACCCGCCGCGTGCGCTGTGTCCTCGAATACGAAAGAGGTGGACTGGTAGATGGGGACCGCCCGGGCGCCGGTCCACGAATCGGGCCGCTGGCCGGCGTGCAGCGCTCGGGTCTCGAATTGAAATTCGTGCTCGGCATCCGCGGGGGAGGGTTTCGGCAAAACCATTTTTTTCTCCTGGACCAGAAGGGGTCTATATCCGATTGATATTTTTTGCATTTTCCCGCCGGATGGCCGGCCCGCGCAACCGGGCGGAAATGATAATTCCTCCTCCCCGCCCGGGGCGTGGCGATCGATTGGGCCCCTGCGGATCACATTCAAACTTAAAGCGATAGACCCGGGAGGGACCGGGGAGAGGGAAATCCCTGAATTTTACTCGGCAATTCACTTATGCCTCCCCCCCTGCTGCCGATAAAGGAACTGACAGAATAGGGGGAATAGACAAATAATAATATTTATCCCCAAATCCTTCCTTTCAGGGAAGAAAAGGGAATATTCGTCATGGCTGACGCCAACCTTATTCTTGCAGTCGCACGAGGGATTCGGCCTCCGCAGATTTTTGGGGCGGTCGCCACCGCCCGCGCTTCGGTGAACCGGCTCATCGCAAGCAAGCAAATCGCCTCGCAGGAAGACATTGCAAGATTAATGGCGGCAGATTCCGTGCAAACACCCGGCAACGTCGACTTGCTAATCTGAGAAACAGGGCTTTCCTTTTCGTCGAAATCCCGAGCCCCCCCCCGCCCCTCTTCGCATCTCCTCCCCAACGCAAATTCATCCCCCGCCATTGATCCGGAGCCCGATTTTCTTTCCGTCCGATAAGCCCTGAAAGAGGGGGGCGGCCCATTTCACCCAAGTTGCCGCCCGGCACCTCCGGCGAAAGAGCCGCTCATTGACGGCCTTTTTGCGGCCCCACTATACTCCCATCGCAAAAGACGTCCGTTGGAACTGAGGAGTGCTTGGGTCTTGTTCCGCATTTTGCTTTCAAATGACGACGGCATTTCCTCCGAAGGCCTCCGCGCCCTGCATCAGGCGGTCCGGCCGTTGGGCGAGGTGGCCGTGTTCGCCCCCGACAGGGAGCAAAGCGCCGTGAGCCACTCCCTGAGCCTGCACCGCCCCCTCCGGGCCGAAAAAACCGGCGAAGGCTGGTTCGCCATTGACGGAACCCCGACGGATTGCATCAATCTCGCCCTCAACGGATTGCTCAAGACCCGCCCGGACATCATCCTCTCGGGAATCAACAAGGGGGCGAACATGGGCGATGACATTACCTACTCCGGAACGGTGGCGGCCGCCATGGAGGCCACCCTGCTCGGCGTCCCCGCGGTGGCCATCTCCCTCATATGGGAGCCGGGAGAGCCGTTTCACTTTGAACTGGCCGAAAAATTCACCCGCACGATAGCGGAAAAGATCCTCCAGGGCGGGTTGGGGGAAGGCGTTCTTCTCAACGTGAACGTGCCCAACATTTCCGAGAGCGAGTGCAGTGGCGTTGAAATCACCCGCCAGGGGAAGCGCGTGTACGGCGACTCCATCGTCGAGAAGATCGACCCCCGCGGCCGGGAGTATTTCTGGGTCGGCGGCAACGGGCTGAGTTGGGTGGACGAGCCCGAAACCGATTTCGCCGCGGCATCCCGAAAAAAGATTTCCGTAACTCCCATTCGGCTGGACCTGACGGATTACGGTGCGATGGAAGAATTGAAAAAATGGCACTTTCGGTAAACGGCACGGCGAAAGCGGGAAGAAAGGTGGCCGATGACCGGTGGGCCCGCGCGCGCAACGACATGGTGGAAAAACAAATCATCCCCAAAGGAATCCGGGACAGCCGGGTGATCGAAGCGATGCGCCGCGTGCCGCGCCACGCATTCGTCCCCGAGGCGATGGTCCACCAAGCATACTCCGATATGGCGCTTCCGATCGGGCAGGGCCAGACCATCTCGCAGCCCTTCATGGTGGCGATCAGCCTGGAGGCCCTCCGCCTCCGGGGCGATGAAAAAGTGCTTGAGATCGGGGCGGGTTCAGGATACGTCACCGCCCTCTTGTCGGAGTTGGCGGGCAGCGTACGGTCCATCGAGCGATTGTCGCCCCTTGCCGATGCCGCCCGCCGCCGCCTCGAGGCTCTGGGTTACTCAAACTTTCTGCTTCGCGCCTCGGACGGGAGCTACGGGTGGGCGGACGAGGCGCCCTTCGACGCCATCGTTGCGGCGGCGTCGGCCCGGGTCCCCCCCCGGCCCTGGTTCAGTCAACTCGCGCCGGGGGGCCGCCTGGTGCTGCCCGTGGGCGACCGGTCATCGCAGCGGCTCGTCCGGTACGAGTACAAATCAGAGGGGAAATTCCGGGGGCCCGAGACCTTGGTCAATTGCGTCTACGTGAAACTGGTCGGCGAGTTCGGCTGGCCCGATGAGCAATAAATCCACGGCGCGCAGCGCAGCCGGGCAGGGCGCCCGCTCAGGAAGAAAATATGAATTTAGGCGCCGAAAGATCCGCCTTCAGCCTGTCCTCCCCCGTTTTGAAATTCTTGACCTTCCGCCGCCGTCCGAATCCGCAGGGAGCGGGCGGGGCCGCCCGGGCGCCGGCCCGGGGCCCGGCGGATGCGACAGGAGTGGCTAAGGGCCTCGACTCTGGCATAGACTGGCCGCTCAAGGAGCCGTTCCATGTCTGATATCGCGTTCGCCCCGGCCACCAATCTCGCGGATCGAATCCGCCGCCGTGAGATCACCGCGGCCGAACTTCTGGACCATTGTATCGATCGTCTGCAACGCTTCGACGGCGACATCAACGCCGTCGTGGTCCGGTGTCTGGACGAGGCCCGGACCCGGGCCGGGGCGGCCGATGCCGCGACGGCGAAAGGGGAGAGCTGGGGGCCGTTGCACGGGGTGCCGGTGACGGTGAAGGAATGCTTCGACCTGCGGGGCACGCCCAGCACCTGGGGCATTACAGAAAACCGCGGCAACATCGCGGTCGCCGACAGCGTCGTGGTGGAGCGTCTGCTGGCCGCCGGCGCGATCGTCTTCGGCAAGACCAACGTGCCCTATATGCTGGCCGACTGGCAAAGTTTTAACGAGATATACGGCACAACCAACAACCCGTTGGATCCGAGCCTGTCCCCCGGGGGATCGTCCGGCGGGGCATCGGCGGCGCTGGCCGCGGGCATGACCGCGCTGGAGGTGGGCACCGACATCGGGGGGTCGATCCGGAATCCGGCGCATTATTGCGGCGTCTACGGCCACAAGTCCACTTATGGCATCGTGCCGATGCGCGGCGCGCGCCAGCCGGGCCTGGACGCCGACGCCGACATCTCCGTCGCCGGCCCTCTGGCGCGGGACCCGGATGATCTGGAAACCGCGCTGAATATCCTGGCCGGGCCGGACCGGCCGCATCAGTCCGGCTGGCGGCTGGCGCTCCCACCGGCTCCGCGGCAGGGTTTGAGGGATTTTCGCGCCGCGGTCATGCTGCAAAGCCCGGTCTGCGCCCAGGACGGCGAAATGACAGGTCTATTGGCCGCCGCTATTTCCGGGCTCGAGAAGGCGGGCCTGAAGGTGGACTGGGAGCCTGAGCTGCCGGTGGATCCTATCGACAGCCATCAGGTCTTTTTGATGCTTATGCGGTCGGCCACGAGCGTGCGGCTGCGGGAAGACGAGATTGCCGAGTTCGCCGAACGGGCGCGCAAGCTGGCGCCCGGCGACAAGTCCTATGCCGCAACCGTGGCCCGGGCGGTGACCATGAGCCACCGCGACTGGCTCGCCGTCAACAACCGCCGGGCGGGAATGACGGCGGCTTGGCAAAAATTCTTCGACACTTATGATATTTTCTTATGCCCGGCGGCCGCCTCGGCGGCGTGTCCGCACGATCACGCGGGCCAGCGCGCCGACCGTACCATCGTGGTCAACGGCAAACCCGAGCCGGCTGTCGATCAGCTCTTCTGGGCGGGCTACTCGGGCCTCTGCTATCTGCCCTCCACGGTGGCCCCGGCGGGATTTACCGCCGCCGGCCTGCCGGTCGGCCTGCAGATCGTGGCGGCGCACTTGGCGGATCGCACCGCGATCCATTTCGCCCGTTTGATGCGGGACACCATCGGCGGTTTCCTGCCGCCGGCGGGGTATGACTGAAAACGAACGGCCTTGCAACTTTTTTGTGCGAAAACTTGCGTGAAAAATTTTCCATCGGGGCGTAGCGCGGCCCGGTAGCGCGCCTGCTTCGGGAGCTAGCGAGCCCCCTTAGACATCAAACACTTACAGACTTTGTCCCCGGTTTTGTGCCTTTCCTATTCTTTTGTGCCCTTCTGAGCGACTCAAGGTGCGCATCAAGCTGCGCGCCCCGGGAACGGATACCTGCCTGCTATGGGTCGTGCTCCAGCTTGCCCGACATGCACGCTCACCGCAGCGAGTCGCAGCTCAGACCCGTGCGCCGTGCTATGAAGGGTTTGCACAGAGCTTCATGCCACCTGTGATAGTGCCTGTGCTGACACTTACTTTTGTTCTTGCTGCATTCTGGCTAATATGACCGATAGGCCTGAAAAAACAGGGCGCTGGGCGGGGTTGATCTCTGCCTGCCTGCTATGAGAAACCGCTCGCGGGCGTCTGTGCCGTTTGGCGGCGGATCCGAGCAGACGACACTCTCTTTCACGATAAAGAGGAGTGATGATGGTTGCCAAGGCGGGAAGCCCGCTTGCGAAGATCATGAACTCCAAAACGGGCCGGACCGTCATGCTCGCCGTGGATCATGGCTATTTTCAGGGTCCGACGACGGGCCTGGAACAACCTTCTAAGACCCTCTCGCCCCTCGTGGCGCACTGCGACGCCCTGAGTCCGACGAAGGGCATCTTCATGAACGGCCTCCCCCCCGACAACCCTGCGCCCATCATCCTCCGGGCTTCGGGGGGCAACAGCATTGTCTACTCCGACCCCATCGAGTTCGAGCGGGAATGGAAGATCCGCTCCCAGGGCATGACGGACCGGGCGGAGATGGACGCCCTGCGCGAGGAGATCAAGGCCGAGATGGTCGATCGCGAGCTCTCGAACGAGGGGATCACCGTATCTGCGGCCGAGGCGAAGCGTCTGGGCGTCGAGGGGGTGTCGATCTCGATCTACGTTGGCTCCCGCTACCAGAAAGAGACCATCATGAACCTCGCGCGAATGTCGGACGAGGCAAGGAAAGAGGGCCTCGTCCTCCTGGGTATCACGGCGGTGGGAAGGGAGATGGTCCGGGACGCCCGCTACCTCGGCCTCGCCTCACGCATCGCCGCCGAACACGGGGCGGATGTGGTCAAGACATATTATTGCGAAGGTTTCGAGAAGGTCGTGCGCGGATGCTTCGTGCCGATCGTCATCGCCGGGGGCAAGAAAATCCCCGAGCGGGATGCGCTGGAGTTCTGCTACCGAGCGATGGACTCAGGCGCCGCTGGCGTCGACATGGGGCGGAACATCTTCCAGAGCGACTACCCCGTCGCGATGATCAAGGCCGTGCGCGCGGTCGTCCACGGCAACCTCAAGCCGGACGAGGCCTGCGAGGCGTTCGAGGAGATGCGGCTCGAGGAGCCGGTCGGTTCACCGGGGGCGGCGTGAGCGCGGCCTCGCCGGAAGTCGTTCAAAACGTCATGCGAGCGGCCGTCTACTACTGCAACGATGACGTTCGGATCGAAGAGGTCCCCAAACCGAGACCGGGCGGCGGCGAGTTCATCATGCGTGCGGTTTCGAGCGGCATCTGCGGCAGCGACGTCATGGAATGGTACCGGATCAAGTCGGCCCCCCGCGTGCTCGGCCATGAGGTGACCGGGGAGATCGTCGAACTCGGCGAGGGCGTCGAGGACTACCGGGTCGGAGACCGGGTGTTTGTCTCCCATCACGTTCCCTGCAACGCCTGCCGTTTCTGTCTGCGCGGCGACCACACGGCATGTGACACGCTGCGCACGACGAATTTCGATCCGGGCGGCTTCGCCGAATACATCCGTATCCCCCGCATCAACGTGGCCACTGGGACCTTCCGCCTTCCCGAGGAGGTTTCCTACGATGAGGGCGTCTTCATCGAACCGCTGGCGTGCGTGGTACGCGGCCACCGGGCGGCGGCGATCGAGCCCGGGCAGAGTGTCCTGGTCATCGGAAGCGGCATGTCGGGGCTCTTGCACGTACAGCTCGCCATGGCCACCGGTGCGGGAAGGATCTTCGCCACGGACATCAGCGAATATCGCCTCCGGGCCGCCGAAAGGTTTGGAGCACGCACCCTGCCGGCGGGGGGCGATCTGCCCTCGGCCTTGCGGGATGCGAACGACGGCAAGCTGGCCGATCGGGTTTTCTCGTGCGCCGGTGCGCCTTCGGCGGCCGAGACTGCGTTCGAGTGCGCCGAGCGATGCGGCGTCGTCCAGCTGTTTGCGCCGCCCGATCCGGATCACCGGTCGAGTCTGAACCTCAACCGCCTCTGGCACGAGCAGATAACCATCTCCACCACCTACGGCGCCGCTCCGTTGGATCTGATGCAGTCCATCGAGCTCATCCGGATGAAGCGGGTCAACGTCGAAGACATGATCACCCACCGTTTGCCGCTCCATGAGGCGGGAGAGGGATTTCGCCTGGTGGCGGAGGCGGACGAGTCGCTCAAGGTGGTGATTCATCCCTGACGGCTCTGCCAGGTTCGGGTTTCGGATCGGGCGGAAGCGCTCTCAGAAGGAACAGGAGACGGTGCCGCCGGCACAGCCGTCGTACCCGCATGGGTGTCCAGAGTCCCAACCTGTGCCGTGACAAGCTGGACAAATCATGGTTGACTCACCCGCCGATTGGGCAAAAAGCGGCGCTCAAAACTGTGCCCGAAGATGCCGCTGCTGTATGAAAGACACCGCAAAGGCGGCGCAAAAGCGAAGAAACAAAAGGTATGATCTTTCGAGGAAATAACCGATAATACTTTTATATTGTTGTGTTTATTGCGAACAGTTCAGAACGGGGCGTAGCGCAGCCTGGTAGCGCGCCTGCTTCGGGAGCAGGAGGTCGGAGGTTCAAATCCTCTCGCCCCGACCAGCATAATCAATGGATGGCCCAGCCGGGTGCGCGGGAGGCAGGTCATCCTCGAATCGCCGGGGCGGCGTGATGGCTGGAAATGTCCAGATCGAGATTCCGCAGGAGGGGATTGCAGACTTTTGCCGCCAAAACCACATCCGCAAGCTCGCGCTCTTCGGTTCCGTGCTACGGGATGACTTCCAGCCCGGGAGCGATGTGGACGCCCTGGTGGAGTTCGAGCCGGGCGCGAAGGTGGGGCTCATCGCCTTCGCCGGGATCGGGCGATACCCCGGGCCTATGGCGTAAAAACCTCGTTTTGTGCGGAATAAGAGCCCCCCGGCCGGGGGCCCCTCGATATCACATAAATCCGCCCGCCCGCCGGGGCGGCGCCCAGCCCGTGCCGCCCGGTGGGCATGGGCTTCCAGGCCGTCCACCTGTCCGTTTCCGGCTCATAGGCTTCCACCTCGTCGAAAGTCCCCGCGGGGGCCTCGCCGCCGAAAACGAAAATCCTCCCCCCGAGCGCCGCCGCCGTGATTCCGCTCCGGGCCGTGGGAATGGGGGCCCGCCGCCGCCAACGGTTTGCCGCGGGATCGTACACCTCGGTCACATTCAGATTGCGGCCATAACTCCCCCCGAGCCGGCCCCCGACGGCGTAGAGGCGGCCTCCCACGACCGCCGCCAGATGGTCCCGCGGCGTCGGAAGCGGGGCGAGTCCACCGATCCTCCCCGGGATCGTAGACCTCGTGCGCGGCCGAGTTTCGCCCGTCCGGCCCGACGCCCCCCACGGCGTGAATCCGCCCCCCGATCAATCCTGCGGCGAGGGCGCCGCGGGGGGTGGGCATGCTTTTCTTCCGCTCCCATTCGTCCCGGGCCGGGTCGTAGGCGAGAACCGCATCGACGGGCGTCCACCTTCCCGTATAGCCGCCCACGACGTAGATCTTCCCCCCCACGGCGGCGGCAGCGGCGTGATGCAGGGGAAGGGGAGGGGCGGCGCGCTTTCGCCACATATCCCGTGAAACGTCGTACTCCAGGAGGGCGCCGCTTCCTCCGAATCCCCCGACGACATAGATCTTCCCGTTCCATTCGGCGACGGCGACCTCGGTGCGCCGCTCGGGCATCGGCGCCGCCGCCCGCCAGTTTCCGGCGGGGCCGGCCGCGATTCCGGGACCGGCCGCCGCGGCCAAAATCATGTGCAAACCAAAAATCATCCCGGCAAAAAATTTCACCCCCCCCCCTCCTTTCAAGAAAACCCAACCGCGCCCGGCCGGCATGCCCCTTCCCCAAACACCCCCGGCCGGAGGCGAACGGCGAATCGGAATGCCCGGAAGCGCAACGGACGACAATCCTCCCGCCCGGTTCAATCCAGGGCGGCGACGGCCTCGATCTCCACCTTGTACTCCGGGGACACCAGCCCGGCGACGATGAAGGAGGAGCTCGCCGGACGGTTGCCGGGGTCCGGGAAATACTCCGCGCGGACCTCGTTCATCGCCGCGTAATCGTTCACGTCCGTCAGGAACACGGTCACCTTCACGACGTTGTCCAGGGTGGCACCCGCCTCCGCCAAGACGGCCTTGATGTTCTCGAGGGTCTGGCGGGTCTGGGCCGTAATCCCCCCGTCCCCCGCCATCTTCCCCGAGAGATTCCGCCCCACCGAGCCGGAAACGAATATGAGGTTGCCCGTTCTGACCCCCTGGGCGAAAGGCCCGATGGGGGGAAGGTTTTTGTCGGTCTGAATCGGCTGCTTGGCCATTTGCTGCTCCTTGGATGGGAGTGTGCCGCCGGGACACCACGACGATTTTCCTTGCGATTTTCACCCTTTCGGGATGCGCCAAACTTTCGGAACGGCGATTTTCAGGTGCTTCTGCATAATGGCTTGGGGGAAGCCCGGGAAGATTAGAATCCCGAAAAATCCCTGTCAAACCAAAGACGCGGTGGGTATCCCCGCGGAATATGGGCATAATGGAAAAATTCGATCAAGCGAAAAAGGAGAAAAACGACGTGCGGCCAGACCTGGAACTCCTGCAAGGGGCGAGCGATATCCACATTCACTCGGCCCCGGACGTATTCGCGCGCCTGTTCGACCACATCGACATCGCCCGGCAGGCCCGGGACGCGGGAATGCGCGCCGTCCTCATGAAATGCCACCACCAGGGCACCGCCGACCGGATGCCCCTCGTGCGGCGGTTCGTGACCGGGGTCGACGTCTTCGGGAGCCTGAACCTGAACCATCCGGTGGGGGGGCTGAACCCGCACGCCGTCGAGACCGCCATCCGCTACGGCGCGAAGAAGATCTTCATGCCCACGGTCGACGCCAGGCACCACGCCGAGGTGACGGGGGTGCAGGGCGGCTACAAAGGGATCGCGATGGCGGAGGGGGGGGGAGGGGAGCGGCGCCGCGGCCGCTTTCACGGCCCACCCCCCCATCGAGATCACCGGCGAGGACGGGAAGGTGAAACCCGCGGTCTACGACATCCTCGACCTCGTCGCCGCCGCCGGCATCATCCTGAGCTGCGGGCACCTTTCCCCTCCCGAAATCCGGATTCTCGCCGCCGCCGCGAGGGAAAGAAGAGTTCGCAAGGTCGTGATCGACCACCCTTTTTGGCTGAAAATCCCCTTCGCGCTTCAAGAGGAGCTGGCCCGGGCGGGCGCCTGGCTCAACTACACTTTCATGGAGATCTCCCCGCGCTGGTGGACGCTCTCCGTCGGCGAGATGGCCGAGGCCATCGGGAAGATCGGCCCCGGGCGCGTCGTGATCTCCTCCGACGCGGGCCAGCTCCACAACCCGCCGCCCGTCGAGGCCCTCCGCATCTTCATCGAGATCCTGCTGGAGGAGGGGCTTCCCCCCAAGGCCATTCGAAGGATGGTGCAGACCAATCCCGCCGACCTCCTGTACGGATGAGAAGGAATCATTCCATTGGAACAGGTGAGCCCCCGCGTTTTCATAGATCCGAACGACGGCTGCGCGACGGTCAGCGCCATCCGGACCGCCGCGGGGGTCATCCTGATCGATTGCCCCAACCAGCCGTCCCGGGCGAGGCGGTGGCGCGGGGAGGTTGAGAAGCTCGGCGAAATTCGCTACCTCATCCCCACCGAGCACCACATCGATCACCTCTTCGGCCTCGCCTTCATGCCGGGGACGATCATCGCGCACGAGGAGGTCCGGGCGCGATTTTGGGAGGACAGCGTCCTCGGCCCCAACCCCATGAAGGATCCGCAGCGGTACGCGGAGCGGATCGACCCGGAGGGGGCGGGCATGGCGGCGGGCTACCGGCCGCGGGAGCCCGACATCACCTTCGCCGGGAGCCTCACCCTCACCCTCGGGGACGTCACCATCGAGGCGTTCGCCATGCCCGGCCACGTTCCGGCGGACACAGCGGTTTACCTTCCGGCCGACCGGGTACTCTTCGCGGGAGACAACGTTTTCCACAAGACGATGATCTGGCACCAGGACGCGCTTCCCTTCGAATGGCTCGAAACGCTGGATCACTTCGAGAAGATGGAGGTGGAGGTCGTCGTCCCCGGGCACGGGCCGGCGGCGGGGGCGGAGGTGTTCGGCGAGATGAAACAGGCCCTGGAAGAGGAGATCGGCGCCGTCCGGCGGGCGATCGAAGGGGGCATGGGCCGGGAGGAAGCGGTGGGGCGGATCAGGCTGCTCGACCCGAGGCGGCCCGTCCCCGAAATTCACAAGCACCGGGCGGATGAGCTGCAAAAGCACTTCGTCGCGAGGCTTTATGATCAAATCAAGGAGCGGGGCGCCTGGCACCTCTTGAGAGAAAAGCGGAGCGGCCGCATCTCCCTTGACCCGGGGGGCGGATGGCTCGAAAATACAATTGGTTTTGAAGTGTCCGCACCTCCGCCCGGGTTTTTTCCGGCCCTCCGCCCATGGGGCAGCCGGTCCGTGAAGCCGCTCATCGCCGTCATCGGAGACTCGAATCCCTCGGCCGAGTCCGCGCGCCTGGCCGGGGAGGTGGGTCGCCTCATCGCTGCGCGGGGGGCCGTGCTCGTGTGCGGCGGCCTGGGCGGGGTCATGGAGGCCGCCCGCGCGGGGCGCGCGAGGCGGGCGGGCTCACCGTCGGGATCCTTCCCGGGTACGACGCCTCCGCGGCCAACCCGTTCATCGAGGTCGCCGTGTGCACCGGGATGGGCCACGCCCGGAACGCCATCATCGCCGCCTCGGCGACCGCCCTCGTCGCCCTGGAAGGATCCTACGGAACGCTTTCGGAAATCGCGCTCGGGCTGAAGCTCGGCCGCCGGGTGATCGCGCTTCGAAGGCGTGAAAACCCGCCCGACGTCCTCGAGGCGGACGATCCCGAGGAAGCGGTGAGGATGGCCGCGGATGGCTAGGCGGCTACCGGGCGGAACCCGCGCGCGGCAAGGGGTGCGGTTCGCCCTCGCCCTGGCCGCGGTCCTTCTCCTGGAAGGATGCCTCGGCTACCTGGGGAAGGATATCCAACGGGCGGGCTACCGGCGGGGGGTGTATCACACCGTCCAGCGGGGCGACACCCTTTGGGGCATATCGCGCGCCTACCGGGTGGGGATTGAACAGGTGGCCGTCCTGAACGGCATCCCCGACCCGGACCGGCTGGAGGTCGGCCAAAAAATCTTCATCCCGGGCGCCGTGGGCAAGCGCAAGGCGGCCTCCGCGGGATCGGCTCCCCCCCCGCGCCGGAGGCCGAAATGGGCCGTTTCCCCGCAGGATGCGCCGGGGGCGAAATCGAAGCCGCGCCGAAGCCGGAGAGGGCAGAGGGTCAAGTTCTCCTGGCCGGTGCGGGGGAAGATTCTCACGCGGTTCGGGACCCGGCGCGGGACCAAATATGACGGGATAGACATCCTCGCCACCCCGAACGCCACGGTCAAGGCGTCCGCCTCCGGAGAGGTGATCTTCAGCGACTGGGGCCCCGGCGGCTACGGCCGGACCATCATCATCCGACACGCCGGCGGCGAGTATCACTCCGTCTACGCCCACAACGCGCGCAACCTGGTTCGAAAAGGGGACGCGGTGCGGCGCGGCGCGCCTATCGCCCGCGTCGGAGCCACCGGGCGGACCGAAGCCGCAAAGCTCCACTTCGAAATCCGCCATCGCACAAAACCCCGCGATCCGTTATCCTTTTTGCCCTGAAATTCCCGCGCCGAGGAGCGTCATGTCCAGTGATCTCGCGGAAATCATCCGCCACATCCGCGACGTGCCCGACTTTCCCAAGGAAGGGGTCGTCTTCAAGGACATCACCCCGATGCTGCAAAACCCCAAAACCTTCCAGCTAGCCGTCGATATGCTCGCCGACCGCTATATGGGAGAGGGGATCGACGTCGTCCTGGGGGCGGAGGCGCGGGGGTTCATCATCGCCTCCACCCTCGCCTACAAGCTGGGGGCGGGGTTCGTCCTGGCCCGCAAGCCCGGAAAACTCCCCTGGGAGACGGCGCACGTGACCTACGACCTCGAATACGGGACCGACGGCCTCGAGGTCCACCGGGACGCCATCGCGCCCGGGGCGAGCGTTCTCATCGCGGACGACCTCCTCGCCACGGGGGGCACGGCGGAGGCCTGCGTGAAGCTCGTCGAGGGCCTCGGCGGGGTGGTGAAAGGATTTTCGTTTTTCATCGAGCTCGCTTTCTTGAACGGGCGCGATCGGCTCTCTGACATCCCCATCCACTCGCTCATCCAGTATTGACCGGGGCGCATAACCGTGGGAGCCCTCTCGGAGATCAGGAGGCTCCGGCCCGACCGGCTGGGGTGGCTGCGGACCCTCGTGATCCTCCTCACCCTGATGCAAATCGGCGGCGGCGCCCTCCTGCTCGCGGGCGCCCTCGGGGGCTGGCCCGCGCGCCTGCCGGGAGGCGGCGGAGTTTTCGGGAGAACCGCACGGGGGCTCCTCGGCGGCCCCGAGATGGTTATTCTCGAAAACGTAGAACAAGAGAATAATGAAGGAGTTATTTGAGATTTGTTAAAGGATTTGATTAAATTTTAGCGCGAGCTCTCCGCCGCCGGGATGCGGGTGGCCCTCAAGGCGGTGGAGGTCAGTCTCGAAATTTCCTTCCGCCTCTCGGCGGTCCTGATAGGATTGGCGGGCATGCTCCTCGGCGGCTGGGGAAAGGGCAGGGTGATACGCTGGCTCCGGCGCCTCGAGCTGAGCGCGGCGAGCGCGCACATCGCCGCCCTCGAGAGCCGCGTCGGCCGGCTGGAGCGGGCCCGGGGCGTCCGGCGGCTGGGAGAGGCCCAGGGCGGGCAGCGGAGTCCCGACGACGCCTAGCGGAACGAAAAGGGTGCACACCTTTCCGGGAATGGAGCCCGCCGGATCGTTTTGCCGAATTCCACAAATCCCGCCCCCTTAGCTCAGCAGGACAGAGCGACGGATTCCTAATCCGTAGGCCGTGGGTTCGAGTCCCGCAGGGGGTACCAAAAATTGCAGTGACATCAGTCACTTGCGGTTTTGTCCTCATCCGCGGAATCCAAAGTGTCGGTAAAAGTGTCGGTATCGATCACTCCCGCCCTTCGCCGTCTCTGGCGCATCCGCGCTTTCGCGATAATCCCGGCGGGGGTCGGACCGAAGACCCGCGCGGAACTCCCTTCGGGCGGGAGGCGAGGTTGGTCTCGCGCCCTTCCTCTGGAATTTGCGGTTCCGGGCGCGAGGCGCCCGCACTCCCGGCGGACTTCCGACTCGTATCCCCGGCGCGAATGTGCTAATGTTCCGGCGCATTTACCCCTCATCCGGAAAATCGGTTTATGTGGAAAGGCACCGTCGATTCGATATTTATCGCCTCCGCTGCGAGCGATCCCATGGAGGAGCAGGAGGAGGTCCGCGCGGTGCCGGAAAAGGGGCTGGAGGGCGATCGCTACTTCCTCGGCACCGGGCACTGGGATTCCAAGCCCGAGTGGGTGAAAATCAACCCCTGCCGCGAGGTCACCCTGATCGAGAACGAGTCCATCGAGGCTTTGAAGTCACCGGAATTGTTCAAGAAAACGGAGAGCATTCACCTGGCCCCGGGCGCCCACCGCCGGAACATCGTCACCCGGGGGGTTCCCCTGAACCACCTGATCGGCAAAGTATTTCAGGCGGGAGAGGTCACCCTGCAGGGGGTGGCCCTCTGCGAGCCTTGCAGCCACATGGAGGATCTTTCCCAGAAGGGCGTCCTCTACGGCCTCGTCCACCGGGGCGGCTTGAAGGCCAAGATCCTGACGGAAGGATTGATTCGAAAAGGGGACGCCGTCCGGGAGGCCGCTCCCGCCCCATGACGTCTGGGCGGGTATCGCCCTAAGCGGCTGGGCAACTTATCAACGGGGAAGACGCGATGATCATCGGAGTGGACGTGGGCGGAACCTTCACCGACGTGGTGCTGGCGGACCCCGACCAGGGACTGTGGACCACCAAGGCGGTCACCACCCCCCAGGATCACTCCATCGGAATCCAGAACGGCCTGGCGGACGTATTGCAGGACGCCGGGGCGGAGCCCGGCCAGATCGAGCGGTTCATCCTCGGCTCCACGGTGGCGACCAACGCGGTGATCGAGCGCAAGGGGGCGGTCACCGCCGTCCTGACGACCGAGGGTTTTGAGGATTCGCTGGAGATCGGGCGGCAGATGCGGTCCGAGCTCTACGATCTCTTCATCGAAGCCGAGACGCCGACCTTCCTCTCCCCCCGCCGGTTGCGCGTCGGAATCCGCGGGCGGGTCAATGCGAAAGGAGAGGTCCTCACTCCCCTCGACGAGGACGGGGTGCGGCGGGCGGCGGCCGACCTGATCGAGCGGTTTCAAATCGAGGCGGTCGCGGTGTGCTACCTGTTCTCCTTCCTGAACCCGGACCACGAGCGCCGCACCAAGGAGATCCTCAACGAAGAGTTTCCCGGGCTGGCGGTCTCCATCTCCTCGGAGGTCGATCCGGTTTTCCGGGAGTACGAGCGTTTGTGCGTGACGGCGTTGGACGCCTACCTGCGGCCGATCGTGAAAGGGCATTTGGAGATGCTCTCGAAGAGCCTGGAGCGCACCGGGATTTCGGCGGAGCTGGAGGTCATGCAGTCGAGGGGCGGAATCTGCACTTTCCGCCACATCGTGGAGCAGCCCGCCCGCACCGTCCTCTCCGGGCCCGCCGCGGGCGTGCTCGGGGCGGTGAGCGTCGCCGCCCAGACGGGCTTCAAGGACATCGTGAGCCTGGACATGGGCGGGACCTCGGCGGACATCTCGGTGGTGAAGGACAGCCGCCTGCTCACCACCACCGACGGAAAGATCCTGAGCTACCCCTTCCGCTTTCCCATGGTGGACGTTTCCGCCATCGGGGCCGGCGGGGGGAGCATCGCCTGGGTGGATTCGGTGGGAGGCCTGCACGTCGGGCCCGAGAGCGCGGGGGCGGACCCCGGGCCCTCCTGCTACGGGCGGGGCGGGACGGAGCCGACGGTCACCGACGCAAGCGTGGTTCTCGGGTATCTCAATCCGTCCTATTTCGCGGCGGGAACGCTCAGCCTCGACGTGGACGCCGCGCACCGCGCCGTCGAGCGGATCGGCGAGCCGCTGGGCCTTTCCGTTCCCGAGGCCGCCTGGGCGATCCACGCCATCGTGAACGCCAAGATGTCCGACGAGATCCGGCTCTGGACCGTGTGCCGCGGGTACGACCCGCGCGACTTCGCCCTCGTCCTCCTCGGCGGGGCGGGGCCGGTGAACGGGGGGATGCTCGCAAAATCCTTGTCCATCTCCACCCTCCTCGTCCCCATAACGCCGGGCGTCCTTTCGGCGTTCGGCCTGCTGGTGGCCAACATCGAGCACGACAACAGCGCCTCCTTCAAGATGCCGGAGGACCAGGTCACGGCCGAGGCCCTGCGCCGGGTCTACGAAGACCTGGACCGAAGAGGCCTCGAGAGCATGGAGAAGGACCGGGTGCCGGCGGAGGAGGTCCGGGTCGCGCGCTCGGCCGACATACGGTATCTCGGCCAGTCCTATGAGCTGAACATCCAGCTGGAAGGCGAGGTGGACGGCGAAACGGGCGGGCGCCTCGTCCGGGATTTTCACAGCAAACATCATCAGGTGTACAGCCAGTCCAGCACCGAGGCGCCGGTCGAGTTCGTGAACCTGCGGACGGTCCACTGGTATCCGCTCCACAAGCCCGAGGTGCCCCGTCCCAAGGGCGGGGGCGCCTGGGCGGACGCGCAGAAGGAATCGCGCCGCGCCTACTTCTTCCCGGACCACGCCGAGGGCGTCGAGGTGCCGGTCTACGATCGCGCCCGGCTCCCGGTGGATTTGGAACAACAAGGGCCTTTGGTCGTGGAGCAGCGGGATACGACCACCGTGGTCTATCCCGGCCAGTCGTGCCGGATGGACCCGGCGGGCAATATTATCCTGACAAACCCTTTGGAGAGGCGATGAGCCGGGCGGAAATGCGCCGCCCCCGGGGAAAGAGGAGATAGGCTTTGGCGGAGATGCAAACGGCGACGGAATTCGACCCGATCACCCTGGAGGTGGTGCGGAACCGCGTGGATGTAATCGCGCAGGAAATGCAGGTCGCCATGGTCCGCAGCTCTTTCTCGGTGGTCATCAAAGAGGGGTGGGATTGCGCCTGCTCCCTGTTCGACCTCGAGGCTCAGACCATCGCCCAGGCGAAATCCCTGCCCGTGCACCTGGGGGTGCTGGTGTCCTGCGTGCGGCGCGTCATCGAGGACTATCCGGTGGAAACGATGCGGGAGGGGGACGTGTACATTTTCAACGATCCCTACGAGGGAGGGAACCACATCCCGGACCTCACCGTGGTCATGCCCATCATCTGGGAGGGGCGGACGGTGGCCCTCGCCTGCGTCATGGCCCACCAGCAGGATTTCGGGGGGATGGCCATCGGGAGCCTTCCGCCCGACGCCACCGAGATTTTTCAGGAGGGCCTGATCCTTCCGCCCTGCAAGCTGGTAAGCGAGGGGGAGTGGAACAAGGAGATTCTCCAGATCATCCTGAAAAACATCCGGATGCCCCACCTCACCCTGGGCGACATGCGCGGCATGATGGCGGCGGGGGAGGTCGGCAAGCGGCGGATTCAGGAGATGTGCGCGGAGTTGGGGGCCGAGACGCTCCAAAGGTACATCGAGGAGCTGATGAATCGGGCCGAGCGGCAGACGCGGCTGAAGATCGAGGAAATCCCAGACGGCGTCTACTCGTTTCACGACTGGCTCGATAACGACGGGATAGACCTGGAGAAGCGCCATAAGATTCAGGTGACGGTCACGGTCAAGGGCTCGGACATCGTTTTCGATTTCGAGGGGACCGACCCCCAGCTCAAGGGAGCCGCCAACAGCGCCCTCTCCGGACCCGCCTGCTGCGTCTACTACGCCATCCGCTGTATCACCGGCGCGGATATCCCGACCAACGCAGGCTGTTTCCGGCCCATCACCCTGAAGGTTCCGAAAGGATCGCTGCTCAACCCGAATCATCCCGCCGCCCTGAACGCGCGCACCATGACCCTCTACCGGACGCTGGACTGCATCTTCGGCTCCCTGATGCAGGCGATCCCCGGGAAGCTGCGGGCTTCCTCGGGCGGAATGCAGGGGGTGAGCCTTTCGGGCCGCCGCGCGGGGAGCGGGGGGGCGTACGTTTACCTCGAGCTTTTCGCCGGCGGGATGGGCGCCCGCCCCACCAAGGACGGGGTGGATTACATCGAGTGCGACGTAACCAACATGATGAATTCGCCCGTCGAGGCGGTCGAGATGGAATACCCGCTCCACATTTCCCGCGCCCGCCTGTGGGACGACTCGGGGGGCCCGGGCAAATTCCGGGGCGGCATGGGCATGGAAAAGGCGTTCGAGGTGCTCGAGGGCGAGTGCGAGGTGACCCACCGGGGGGACCGGCATTTCACGCATCCCTGGGGTCTTTTCGGCGGCAAGCCCGGCGCGAGCTACGCCACCTACGTGAAGCGGAAGGACGGCACCGATTTCAAGGTGCCTTCCCGGTTGCGGTTCCCCCTGCGCCCGGGCGACAAGATGGAGTGTTACGTCGGCGGGGGCGGGGGAAACGGCGATCCGCTCGAGCGCGAGCCCGAGAAGGTCCGCGAGGACGTTCTGGACCGGAAGGTGTCCGAAAAGACGGCCCGGGAGGAATACGGAGTCGTTTTCGCGCCCGGGACCTATGAGCTGAACATGGAAGAGACGGAAACCCTGCGGGCGGAGATGCGCGAGGCCCGCGGGGAAATCAACTGGACGTACGACTGGGGAGGGGACGTGGGGCGGAAGTAGGAGACCCATCCCCCCAAAAGAGGAGGAACACGGCATGGCAACGGCGCAAACCGGAACGGCGGCAGACGACGTTCAGGTGAACGAGCGGCTGCAAAAGATTCACGTTTCGACGGAATACCTGGGCAAGTACAAGAGCGCGGTCAGCATTCGGGATATTCCGAAGTGGTATTTCGACGAGCCCAAGGAGCTGGGCGGGGACAACGACGGTCCGACCCCTTTGGAGTCCATCCTTTCCGCCCTCTGCGCTTGCACTTCGATGATCGTCTACATCCTCCAGCGGGAGATGAAGTTCCAGCTGGACACCATGCGGTGCGCGGCGACCGGCGTGCACGACGTGCGGCGGGCGGAGATGAAACGGACCGGCAAGAAGTTCACCGAGGTCGAGCCGATCGCCTTTCACTTCCATCAGGTGGACATGGATATCCACATCAAGACGGGCGAGACCGAGGAGCGCTTTGAGAAAATGAAGGAGGAGGTGGCGCGCCTTTGCCCGGTGAGCCGCCTCATCGGGGACGCCGGCGTTCCGCTGAACGTGAACTGGATTCGGGAGTAGGCGGGTTCCCGCCGATCCGCCGGGCGGGCCGCGGCTTGCCCGATAAAGGCTTGGCCGGTAAAGAGGCCGATCGGGAACGAGGGGAGGGGTGTGCATGAAAAAATTCAATACGCTTCCCAGGGTCAGGCTCGCCAACCTGCCCACCCCCCTGCAAGAGATGCCGAATCTCTCCAAAACCCTCAAAGGCCCCCGAATCTTCGTCAAGCGGGACGACATGACCGGGCTCGCCTTCGGCGGCAACAAGACGCGGAAACTCGAATATCTGATGGCGGACGCCCTCCGCCATGAGGCGGATTACATCCTCACCGGGGCGGGTTTTCAGTCGAACTGGTGCACCCAGACGGCGGCGGCCGCCTGCCGGCTGGGGATGAAAATCGCCCTCATCAAATCGGGCCCGAAGGACGGGTACGATTCAAAGGACTACGACGCGAATCACCTTCTCCACTATCTGCCGGGGGCGGACATTCAGGTCGCGCGGCCCGAGAATCTCCAAAAGGTCACCGAAGCGAAGATGGAGGAGTTGAAGGCGAAGGGGCACAAGCCCTATCTCATGACCTTGGCGGGCTCGACCCCCCTGGGGGTGGCCGGGTACATAAACGCCGTTCTCGAGCTTTTGCAGCAATCCGCCGAACAGGGCATCCACATCGATTATCTGATAACCACCTCGGGCTCGGGGGGAACCCAGGCGGGTCTCGTGATCGGGGCCAAGGCCTTCAGCACCGGCATGAAGATCATCGCCTCGACGAACGGCTCATACTCCAAGAAGGAGCAAATCGATACCGTTTCCCAGCGGATCGATGACGCCCTGGAATTCCTGGAGCTGGACGTCAAAATCGCCCCGGAAGATATCGTCGTCTACGACCAATACGCCGGCGGCGGCTACGGGTTCATCGACGAGGTGAAGGCCGAGGCCATCACAATCGCGGCGCAAACGGAGGGGCTTTTCATCGATCCCGTCTATTCCTGCGCCTCGATGGCCTGCTTGATCGATCTTTGCCGGCAGGGATTCTTCAAGCCGGACGATGTGGTCGTGTTCCTGCACACGGGCGGCCAGGCGGAACTCTTCGCCTACAAAACGCCGCTCAAGGATTACATGGAGGGAAAACCTCTCTCCTGGACCGTTCCGGAGTGGAGCCCGTTGGCCAAGTAGCGGAAATCCGCGGTCCGAACATTAGGGAAGGAAGAAGAGAATGGGACCCCTGAAAAAACTGGAATTGGCTTTTCCCCAGGAGGAGTACGACCGCCGCCTCGCCGCGGTGCGGGAGGGCATGGCCGCCAAAGGGGTGGAAGTCCTCCTCGTTTTCGACCCGGCCAACGTCACCTACCTCACCGGGTATTACACGATCTCTTTCTACACCTATCAGTGCCTCCTGGTGTCGATGGAGGGAAAGCCGGTGTTGGTCGTGCGCGGTTTCGAGGTGCCCGTGGCCGAGGCCTCCTCCTGGCTGGATTCGGTGTTCGGGTACGCGGACCACGAAGACCCCGCCAGCGCCTTGCTGCGCGCCATCCGGGAGAACGGGCTTGAATCGCGCAAGCTGTTCGCCGAACAGACCAGCCCCTTCATGACCGTCAAGCAATACAAGCACCTGGAAAAGAACCTGGGCCTGGAGATGGGCGACGGCACCGGCTTCGTGGAGCCGGCCCGCATGATCAAGTCCTCCTGGGAGGTGGAGTGCTTCCGCTCGGCGGCCAAATGCACGGAGGCGGGAATGGCCGCCGGCATCGAAGCCGTCGCCGAGGGCAAGACGGAGAACGAAGTGGTCGCCGAATGTTACCGGGGCCTCGCGGCGGCCGGAAGCGAGTTCTTCAGCCTCGGCCCCATCCTCACCTCCGGGGACAAGTCCGGCATCCCGCACACCACCTTCCAGCGGCGAAAGCTGCTGCGGGGGGACGCCGTGTTTTTCGAGCACGGCGGCGTCTGGCACCGGTACACCGCTCCCCTGATGCGGACCGTCGTCGTGGGCGAGCCCTCCGACGGGATGCGGCGCATGTACGACGCCTGCGCCGAGGCGCTGGAGGCCACCCTCGCGGCCATCCGCCCGGGCGCGCTCTCCGAGGATGCCCAGGCCGCCTGCCAGGCCGTGATCGACAAGCACGGGTATGAGCCCAATTTCCGAAGGCGGGTGGGATACGCCGTGGGGCTGAGCTTCGGCCCCGGATGGCCGGAAGCGCACATCATGTCCCTCGGGCCCAACGACAAGCGCGAGCTGCGGCCGGGCATGGTGTTCCACGTGCCGCTCGCCCTGCGGGAGTACGGGGAATACGCCGTGGGCGTGAGCGAAACGGTGGCCGTCACGGAAACGGGACTCGAGATCATCACGAATTTTCCGCGCGATTTGTTCGTACGGGGATAAGCCTTTCGGAGGGAAGACGGTTCTCCCGGGAGTCCGCCCCCGCGCACGCGCGGGGGCGGACTCCCGGGAGAGAAATGCTCGACGATATCCCGTGCAAACAAAAGATATCCCGGAAATTTGTGGAGGTTGATAGACTTTTTTCTTAACCAAATATAAGATCGGTTATAACCCAAGATTGCGGAGAGAAACGGGGGGGGGGAATTCCCCGCCCATGGCGTTCCACCATCACAGGGAGGTTCATTATGGCGAAAAAAAAGATTGACAGGCGAACATTCATAAAGGGCGCGGGGGCAGCGGGCATCGCCGCGTCCAGCCTCGGCTTCCCGGCCGTCGTCCGGGGCGCCGCGATGAAGGAGGTGGAGATTGCCGTCATCTATCCGCTGAGCGGCCCTTCGGGCGCCTCGGGAACGAACGCCGTGAGGGGATGGAACATCGCCGTTGATGAGATCAATGGGGCGGGCGGCATCAAGTGCCTCGGGGGGGCCAAGATCAAGACGGTCCTCCGCGACACCCAGACCACCCCGCGGGTCGGGATGGCGGAGTACGAGAAAGTCGCGCAGAACAAGAATATCCCCCTTCTCGTCGGAAGCTACAACAGCAACGTGACTTACCCCTCGACCCAAGTCTCCGAGCAATACGGCCTCCCCCAGCTCATCGGCATGGCCTCCCAGGCGACCATCCTCGAAGGGCGCAACTTCAAATACGTCTTCCGGACCATCTTGAACTCGAGGAGGATGGGAACCCGGATGGTCGATTTTGTCGAGGCCATGGGCAAGAAGACCGGGAAGGTCGCCAAGCGTGCGGCGTTGCTGTCCCTCGATGAGAACTTCGGGAAGTCCTCCGCGAAGGCCATCATTGAGGCCATCCAGAGAGGTTCGAACCAGAAGGTCGTCGCCGATCTCTACAATCCCCTCAAGGTGACGAACGTGGACGTCGAGGTCGCGAAATTGAAGGCGGCCAAACCCGACGTCATCTACCTCACGAATTTCACGAACGACGCCATCCTGGTCACCCGGGCGCTCGCCGCGCAAAAGGTGGACACGATGGCCTATGTGACTTTCGGGGCGGGATACGTCGATCCGAAGTACCTGAGTTCAGTTGGAAAACTCTCGGAGTATATGATCGCGATCACCAAGTTCGACTACGACTTGAACCGTCCTATGGAACAGGCGTTCGAGGCCAAAATGAAGAAGCAACACGGGGTGTCGGTGAACCACCACTCGGCGTCCCTTTACGCCATGGCCTACATCGTCAAGGACGTGCTCGAGCGGGCCTGCACGACAGATCGGAACAAGGTGCGCGACGCCATCGCCGCCACCAATCTCACCAGCGGCAATGCAATGATGATGCCCGGCACGAGCGTCAAATTCGGTTCGGACGGCGAGGTTGACGGCGCGGCCGACATCATGGCCCAGGTCCTTAAAGGAAAATATCGTACGGTCTGGCCGGGCGGCAAATTGAAGCCCGTATGGCCGATGCCGAAGTGGAGCGAAAGAGCGTAGGTTCCTGAGCCTCCCAGCACGGCCGGGGAAGCCCCGAGGAGGGGGCTTCCCCGGCCGGTCGGCGCTTTCGGGTTGCTTGAAAGTTTTTCAGGATAAGAATAATGGGACTAACGCGGCATGACGTTTGACCTTTTCGGGACGGCGATCATCAACGGACTCCTCATCGGGGGGGTTTACAGCCTGTCAGCCATCGGGCTCACGCTCATCTTTGGCGTCATGGGAGTCGGCAACTTCGCCCACGGCACCTTCCTGATGGCGGGCATGTACGTGGTCTTTTGGCTCCACCGCCTTTTCGGAATCGATCCCTACATTGGCCTGATCCCGGCGATGGTGCTCATGTTCGCCTGGGGGTGGCTGATTCAGAAGCACCTCGTGAACAGGATCATGGACGCGCCGCACTACAACGGATTTCTCCTCACCCTGGGCGTCATGCTTTTCATGCAGAACTCCGCGCTGTTCCTCTGGCCGGACTACAGGGCGCTTCTCGTGAGCTACCAGCAATCGGCGATCCCCATCGGCCTGGGGCTCCAGGTCGAGGTGGTGCGGCTGCTGGCCTTCCTGTTCGCAATCGCCCTTTCCCTGGCCCTGCACTACTTCCTCAAACTCACCGACACCGGGAAGGCGATACGCGCCACAGCCCAGAACAAGGTCGGCGCGCAAGTGGTGGGGGTCGATGTCTGGAAAGTCTATATCATCACCTTCGCAATCGGTTCGGCCTGCGCGGGCGCCTCGGGAGCGGTGATCGCCCCCTACTTCCCCGTCTCCTCCGACGTGGGGGACGTCTTCATCTTGGTGGCGTTTGTGGTGGTGTGCCTGGGCGGAATGGGGAACTACATGGGGGCGATGTTCGCGGGTCTCATCATCGGCCTGGCAGAGTCGATTGGATCGATTTTCATCCCGGGGGGCCAGAAGGAGCTCGTCACTTTCGTTATCTTTATCGGAATCTTGCTCTTCCGGCCGCAGGGATTGTTCCGGGCCGGGGGATACTGGCAAGCGCAGGCGGTACGGTAAAGGCCGGGGGAAGAGAAGCAACGTGAAACCAACCAGCGAAGTCGAAGCGGCCTCGGGCCCTGCCGCCGCCAGTAAGCCGCTGAAATTCTACTATTTGCTCATCGGCACGGCGGCACTCACGATTTTGCTGTTGATTCCCGCCCTCGGAAACAACTATTACAACCACGTCGTCATCCAGATGATGTTCTTCGCCTATCTCGGAACGGCCTGGAACATCATGGGCGGCTATACGGGCCAGCTCTCCTTCGGGCACGCGGCGTTTTTCGGCCTCGGCGCCTACACCTCCACTTTGCTTCTCGTCAATTTTGGCATATCGCCCTGGGTGGGCATGTTCGTGGGCGGGGCGGTGGCCTTCGCCGTCGGGGCGGCAGTCGGTTCCGTCGGCTTCCGCTACGGGCTGCGGGGCGTATTCTTCGCCTTCGTCACCCTTTCAACGGCGGAAATCTTCCGCCTCTTGGCCCTCCTGATGGTCCCCGTCACAAATGGCGCGGAGGGGATCCTCATTCCCTGGAAGGGGCACGACCCGCTCATGTTCGCCTTTTCCGTCCACAAGAAATATTTGCATTATTACACCATCATGATCATGGCCATCGTTATTTTGCTGGTCGCGTATTTGATCAAGAAAACGCGTTTCGGCTACTACCTGGCCGCCATCCGGGAAAACGAAGATGCCGCCGAGGCCCTTGGAATCAACGGCCCCAAATTAAAGATTCTCGCCATCGGAATCAGCGCCTTCTTCACCGCCCTGGGCGGCACCTTCTTCGCCCAGTATTATCAGCACTTCGAGCCTTTTGAAGTTTTCGGCCCCCTCCGCTCCTTCGAGATTATCTTCCCGGTCATCATCGGCGGGGGGGGCTTCGTCTTCGGCCCTTCGATCGGGGCGTTCGTCCTCCAGTTCTTCGAGGAGACGAGCCGCCAGCTCATCCCGCCTCTGCTGCTCGGGTTCCACCGGATTCTCTACGGGGGAATCATCGTTGGAATGATCATTTTCCTCCCTACCGGGCTCGCGGGCCTGTTCGTAGTATGGAAAGACCGCATCGTGACGAAATACAAAATAAAACAATAAGACAATCCGGGATATATCTATGGCGATCCTTGAACTCGAAGGTGTGACGAAGAATTTCGGCGGCTTGCGCGCCGTGGGCGATGTCAGTCTGAAATTCGATCAAGGCGAGATTCTGGGCCTCATCGGGCCGAACGGCGCGGGAAAAACGACGCTCTTCAATCTTGTCACGGGTTTTTTGGATCCGGACCATGGCGACATCCGCTTTGACGGCCGCTCCATACTGGGCCGAAAACCGCACGAAGTCTGCACCCTCGGCATCACGCGGACCTTCCAGATCGTAAAGCCCTTTGCGGGCCTGAACGTTCTGGAGAACGTCATGGTGGGGGCGTTTCACCTCACCAAAAGCCCCTCCGAGGCGCGGGTGGAGGCGCTGGGGGTCCTCGATTCCCTTGGGCTCTCCCACCTGAGCGACAAAGTGGCCGGCTCGCTGACCGTATCGACCCGGAAGCAGATGGAAATCGCCCGGGCGATCGCCACAAAACCCAAATTGCTGCTCCTGGACGAGCCCGTCGGCGGCCTGAATCCCGCCGAAGTGGATGAAATGATGTCGCAGGTGAAAAAAATCCGGGATAGCGGCATCACGATATTCATCATCGAGCACGTGATGAAAGCGGTGATGTCGGTATCGGACCGAATCGCGGTCCTTCATCACGGGGAGAAAATCGCGGAGGGCTCTCCAAAGGAGATCTCCTCGAACCGAGATGTCATCACGGCCTATTTGGGAGAGGAATATCTTGCTTCTTGACGTCGAAAACCTGGAAGTGTTTTACGGCGACGTGCAGGCGATCTTCGGAATTTCCTTTTGCGTGGACGAGGGCGAGATCGTTTCGATCGTCGGGTCGAACGCGGCCGGGAAAAGCACGACGCTGAAAGCGATCTCGGGCATTCTGGAGTCGAAAACCGGGAGCATCAAGTTCAACGGCCGGCCCATGGAGAACCTGACCCCGGACAAGATCGTCGAGGCCGGCATCGTCCAGATTCCGGAGGGGAGGCAGCTCTTTCCGGCGATGACGGCTCAGGAGAATCTCGAGATGGGATCATTCAGGCCGGAAGCGAAAAAAAAGAGGGCGGAGACCCTGAAGCGGGTCTACAGAACGTTTCCGATCCTTGAGGAGCGATCCAAGCAGCTTGCGGCCACGCTCAGCGGCGGCGAGCAACAAATGCTCGCCATCGGGCGCGGCCTGATGTCCCTGCCCAAGCTGTTGATGTTCGACGAGCCCTCCCTGGGCCTGGCGCCGATGCTGGTAAAGGAAATTTTCAACATCGCCAAGGAAATCAACGCGCAGGGAACCACGGTTCTCATGGTCGAGCAAAACGTCTATCACGCCCTGAGCATGTCCAACAGGGCGTACGTTTTGGAGAACGGCCGGTTCGTGCTCGAGGGTAAGGGCAAAGACCTCCTCGAGGACGAGAACGTGAAAAAAGCCTACATGGGGATCTGAGATTTTCCCCTCTTTTTGTACGGACACAGATCGGCCCCCGGGCCCACTCCCGGGAGCCTCCCGCAAGGCCATTCCGAAATCCCCCAAAATCCACCCCCCCCCTTTGGCGGTCTGGGCGGTCACGTTTTCCGGAAGCGGAATGAAGTTTCCTCCTCCTTCCTGGGCCAGAGAAGCCACGCCAGGGCGATCGCCTGAAGCCCCAGGAAAAGGCCGAACGCCGAAGAATACGCCGCCGGGGCATATCCCCCTCCCGCCGCAACCGGCCAAAGGTCGATGACGATCCCGATGGCGTACTGGGCGATCATGATGCCGATCAAGTTGGTCAGGTTCAGGGTGGTGTTCACCCGGCCCGCCATGTGAGCCGGGAAGAGGGTGGACATGATGGCGTAGTACGGGGCGCTCATCGTCCCCAAGAAACCGAACGAGGCCCACAGGATGTAGGTCGATTCGGTATAACCGAGGCTGATCATAAGCTGCACGGCGAGAAAGAGGAGGAGCCCCGTCCCGGTGACGAGCCTGTGGCCAACCCGGAGCCTTTTCATGGTGTCGAAAATGAGTCCCATCAGGACATATCCGGCTACCATGAAGAGGGCGATGACAAAAAGGTGGCGGGCGACCGCTTCCGGGTTGAGGCCGGCGACGTCCCGGAGCCAGGGAGCCGCCCAGAGGCCCTGCAGGCCGAGCGACATCGCGCTCGTGAGGGAGCAGGCAGGCGCGTACCTCCAGAACACCGGGCTCTTGAGGATAGCAGCGATCCCCCGCCACTGCGCTCTCGCGCTCTCCCCCTCCCGTGCGGGCGCGCGGGAGGGGACGGCGAGGAAGGTCAGCCCGGCCACGAGGGCCGTCACCGCGCCCAACAGGATGAACATCGTGCGCCAGCTTGCGGCCCGCAAGAAGATTTCGGCGGGGGCCGTCGCAGCGAGGGCGCCCAGGCCGCCGACGGTCAAGACCACCCCGTTCGCCAGCCCCAGCCGTTTTCTGGGAAACCAGAGCACGTTCGCCATGAAGGCGGACATCAGGGCGGCGGAACAGCCCAGGCCGATGAGGACGCGCCCGGCCACCAGGGTGGAAACGCTCCCGCCGGCGGCGAAGATAAAAGAGCCCAAGGCGGCGAATAGAAGGACGGCCGGCGCCACGATCCTGGGCCCGTAGCGGTCGAGCAGAATCCCGAGCGGGATCTGAAACAAGGCGAAGGAGAAAAAATAGACGCTCGCAATCAGACCGAGGTCGGCCGCGCTGGCCCCCACGTCCCGCACGAGGTCGGGCGCGATAACCGCATTGATCGATCGGAACAGGAATGAAAAGAAGTATCCGATCGAGAACGGCACCAAAATCCGGAGGACGGTGAAGAATGGAAGGGATTTCCCCGTCGCGGGAGAGGTGGGTATCATTCGGCGCGCCGGGCCGAAGGCGAGGGGAAAGATACAGGAAAAAGATTTGCCATTAAACGCAAATTTACCCCATATACGATTGTTCGGAAAGCTTTGTTCTCCGGCCCTTTTGCCGGTCAAAGGGGGATGTAACCGGCCGGTCCGCGCTTCTGTCGGGAGCGCCGAAAAATTCCCTTCCGCATCTTTCCCGATGGCATCCGGAAAAACCGCTGATCTCTGATTTTGTGAGGGGGAAGGCCGGAATTTCCCGGACGGATTGAAAAAATCCGCGCTGCGGGGCGCTTTTCGGGCTACATTTTAAGCAGAAAGCCCTTTCACCGCCGCGCGCGGGAGCTGCCGGATGAAAGAACCGGACGGTGATAGAGAGAAGCGGGGGAATATCCGCACGGAAAACCGCTTCAAGGGGATCAGCCCGCCCGGCGTCTTGACCCTCCCGTTGCGATGCGGTAGGCAGTTTTTCACTCCCGATTTTCTGGAAGGAGAACCGCGGATGCAAATTGACGCCGGAAGGCTGCGCCAGAGCATAGAGGCGATGGCCCGGGTGGGCGCGACGCCGGGCGGCGGGGTTCACCGCCTCGCCCTGTCGGATGCGGACAAAGAGGCGCGCGACCTCTTCGGCGCCTGGGCGAAGGAGGCGGGGCTGTCCCTGACCGTGGACGAGATGGGCAGCATGTTCGCGCGCCGGGAGGGCGAGGAGAAGGACGCTCCCCCCGCCGCCGCCGGGAGCCACCTCGATACCGTGCCCAACGGCGGGTGGTTCGACGGCGCCTACGGCGTTCTGGCGGCCCTCGAGGCGGTGCGCAGCCTGAACGACCAAAACATCTCCACCCGGAGGCCCGTCGAGATCATCAACTGGACGAACGAAGAAGGGGCGCGGTTTCCGGTTTCCATGATCGCGAGCAGCGTCTTCGCCGGACTCCGCGAGCGCGATGTCGCGTACGAGGTTTGCGACCCGGACGGAAAGCGCTTCGTCGATGCCCTCGAGCGCATCGGCTACCGGGGCGAGGTTCCCTGCAGGCCCCGCCCGCTGGGCAGCTTTTTGGAGATCCACGTCGAGCAGGGGCCGATTCTCATCACCGAAGGAATCCAGATCGGCGTGGTGGAGGGGATCCGCGGCCTCCGGTGGATGCGCTTCACCTTTCACGGGGTGCGGGACCACGCCGGGCCCACCCCCATGGACATGCGCCGGGACGCCCTCGTCGGGGCCGCCAAAGTCATCACGGCCGTTCGGGAAATCCCCCGGATGACGGGCACCGAGCTCGTCACGACCGTGGGCGAGATCCACTGTGCGCCGAATGTCGTCAACGTCATCCCGGAGCGGGTCTCGTTCACCGTGGATTTCCGGGACAGCGACCCGGAAATTCTCGCGCAGGCCGAAACGCTCGTGCGCGAGGCCGCGAAGAAGGCGGCGGCGGAAGAAAACCTCGGGCTTGACGTGGATACCTTCACCGCCACCGAGCCCCTCGCCTTCGATCCCATCGCCATCTCCGCCGTGGAAAACGCCTGCGTGGCGGCGGGGTTTTCCCACAAAAAAATGACCAGCGCGGCGGGCCATGACGCCCACCATCTGGCGGAGATCTGCCCGGCTTCCATGATCTTCGTCCCGAGCGAGGGCGGGAAGAGCCACACCGAGGATGAGCGAACGGGCTGGGAGGACTTGGCGCGCGGGGCGGAGGTTCTCGCGGGCGCGCTTCTGGCGCTCGCCAACCGCCCCTAGGGGGAAACGCGCCGGAGGGGCGCGGCGGATACCCTTCGGCTAGTCGGCCAGGACGGCCACGGCGTCCATCAGGATGGTGCATTCGGGAATCATATGGGGCGGCCGCACGACGCCCGCGAACGCCGCGGGGGGATTTATTGGAAAACGCTCCTGCCACACCTCCAGCGAGGGCTGAAATTCCGCTGGGTCCGTATAAAAATTCTGGGTCCACACCACGTTTTTCAGATCGGTTCCCGCGCTGCGGCAGACCTTTTCCATATTTTCCAGAATGTAAGCGGTCTGTTTCTTGGCGGAAGACCCGAACCAGGGCATTTCCGGATGAAGCCTCGCCGCGGGCGCGAGCCCTTCGCCGAAATCGGTGGCGCACATCCCCGAGATGAACAATGATTCCCCGGCCCGGACGGCGTGCGGCTGATGAATGTCGGGCGCGGGGACGTCCGGAGCGGTGATCGTCTCTTTTTCAATCCGGCTTTCCCCCCTCAGGGCGATCACGTTGATCTCGATGATGCAGTCCTTCGGCGCGAGCCGGTTCATGGGAATCGTCGTTCGGGCCGGGGGATTTTCAGGAAAATACTTCCGCCAGACTTCTTCCAGCTCGTACACGTCGTTCATGTCGGTGAGGTAGACGTCGGCTCTGACGACGCGGCCGAGGGAGCTTCCCGCATCCTCCAGGATTTCCCCGAGCTGCCGGAGGGTGAAATCCGCCTGGAGCTTGATGGGCGAGCCGTACCAAAAAGCCGGGTTCGTCCTGGCCTCCGCCGCGACGCCTGTCTGGAAATCGGTCGCCACCTGTCCGGTGACCCACACGAAATCCCCCGCCTTCATCCACGTCGGCTGGCCCCGGGCCGAACCCGCGGGTCCGCCCAAATGGGAAAGCGGGCTGGGCCTCACGCCTTGGCCTGAAGAATCCCCCGGGTCGGCCTCGAAGTCGGTATCCATCTCCCGCGATTTCCCCGCCTCCCCGGTGAGGGCCATCATCCAAAGCCCGCACAAAGCCCCCGGGACGAGAAGCGAGTCGATGTGCACATGGGTGCTGCAGGGCCGGATTTCGGGATTTATTGTCCGGTTCCGGGCCTCCAGATACGGGGAGGCGGCGTCCGGATGGGTGCAGAACTGATCGATCCGGACGCCGAGTTCCAGGGAGGAGCCCGCGACCTTCAAGATTTTTTGGGCGTTCTCCAGTATGTAATGCGACTGATGCCTCGAAGCGGCGGCGGGAACCAAGGTTCCCCTTTTTTTCTTCACCTCGGGGGCCAGTCCGTTCCGGTAATCGGAGGGTATCTGCCCCCCGAGGAAAACGTAGCCCCCGGCCCGGACGGCGTGCGAACCCATGATGGGCGGGGGAACATCTGGCGACAGGATCACTTCTCGGCGCATGACTATCTTCTCCTCGTGCCCGCCGGGCCCGTAGCCCGCCGGGCCTATTTCCGTTCCCGGAGGCGGGGGTTGACCCGCTCCTCGAAGGCCCTTCCGAGAAAATAACAGGCCACCAGGAACACCATCAGCGCCATGCCCGGGGGCAACACCCACCACCACGCGATGCGAATCGACCCCGTGCTGAAGGCCTTGTTCAGCATGAGCCCCCAGCTCACGTTGTTCGGATCGCCGAGGCCGATGAAGCTCAGGCTGGCTTCGGTCAGGACGGCCCACGCCACCCCGAACACGATGTACAGAAACGTCAAGGGCAGGATGTTCGGAAGGATGTGGACGTAAATGATCCGGAAATGGCCGGCGCCCCCCGCCCGCGCCGCGAGGATGTAGGGCCGCGTTTTCAGGGTGAGCACCTGGGCGCGGACGACGCGGGCCGCCGTCCGCCAGAATATGATGGACATCGAGCCGATGATGATGTCCAGCCTCGGCCCGAGCAGGCCCACGATGACCATGGTGAAGGGGAGGAAGGGAATGGCGTAGGCGAAATCGGTGATCCGCATCAGGACGTCGTCCGTCCGGCCGCCGAAATAGCCCGAGATGAGTCCCACGTTCGTCCCGATGAAGCCGAGAATGAGGGCCGTGATGAGCCCGACCGTGAAGGCGAGCCGCGCACCCAGGATCGTCTGGGTGAACACATCGTGCCCGTAGAAGGTGGTGCCGAACCAGTGGCGGACGGAAATGCTATCCAGCCGGGCGAGCTGGCCGTCCGGCCGGTAGTTGTTGGCCCAGGGATCGTAAGGCGCGAGGTAGGGCGAGAACAAGGCCAAGAGAAGAAAAAAGAGCAGAATGATGATCCCGACCCGGCCGTAAGGGTCTTTCCAAAAAATGCTGAGGTTGTCCTGAACGCCCCGCAGGAGGTGCGGCACCGCCCCCCGGGGAACCGGCCGGATGATGGCATCTGTCGTCATTCCGCCGAACTCCCTTGCGATGGACCGGCCCCGCCGTTATTCCAAAACGACCCGGGGATCCAGAATTCCGTAAAACAAATCCAAAAGGAAATTCATGGAGATGATAATGAGCGATATGAGAAAAAAAGCCGCCTGCGCCATGGGAAAATCGAGGTTGTCCACCGCGGTCACAAGCTCCCTTCCGATGCCCGGCCACGCGAACACCACTTCGATGAGGACGGTGCTGGCGATGGCGTAGCCGAACATGTGAAAAATCCACGTCATGACGGGGAGCATGGAATTCCGCGCCGCGTGCCGGAGGATCACCGTCTCCTTCACCCCCTTGGCCTCGACGAGCTCCAAAAAATCCTCCCCGATGGTCTCCAGCATGCTGCTCCGCATGATCAGCATCGGCTCGGGGAGGGAGGTAATCACGGTGCACACCATGGGCAGGGTCAGGTGCCAGAGGAAGTCCGTCGAAACGAAAGTATCGACCCAGCCCGAGGGAGGGACCCCGATGGTTCGCATCCCGCCGTTGGGAAAGATCCGGAACGTGTAGGAAAACCCCATCAGGAGCAGGACCCCCAGCCAAAAAACGGGCATTCCCCGGATGATGGGGGGTATGAGTACCCCTATCCGCTCCATCCACGAGCCCCGCCACCACCCGAGATACATCCCGATGACGGCGCCGAGAATCGTTCCGAACATCGTCGCCGGAATCATCAGGACGAGCGTGTTCACGAGCTTCTCGCTCAAAATCCCCCAAACGGGCTCCTGGTGGTAAAACGAAAGGCCGAAGTCGCCCGCCAAAAGATTCCTGAAATAGGAGATGTATTGCACGCTGAGGGGACGGTCGAGCCCCCAGTCGGCCCGCAACTGAAGGCGCGCCTCTTCGGTGAGCTCGGCCGATATGGTGGTGGCCACCGGATCGCCCGGCAGGAGCCGGAAGAGAAAAAACATGGTGGTGATGAGGGCCCAGATGAGGAAGACGTTTTGGAAGGTGCGGCGGAGAATGTAGCGACGCAACGGGTTGGGTCTCCTCGCGGGGGCGGCGGGCGGCGGCGGACCCCGCGGGGGCCCGCCGCCGGCCTTTGCTTCCGTTCTTACGCTTTCCGCATGATCAGGTTCCCGGATCTGTCCCAGGTATAACCCGCGTCGGCGAGAATCTTCTTCGACTTCTCGATATCGTACTCATCGCCCGGGATGTCCGCCGGAATCCACTCGTCGAACACGGGAGGAATGGGCGAGCGCCTCGCCACCTGCCCGGCCCCGCCGAGCACGATGTCGAGCACCTTCTGCTTGGGCGTCGCGTGATACATGGCCTGCCGAAGGGCCAGATCCTGGAAGAGCGGCTTCCGCATATCGAGATAGAAGGATATGACGGTGCTGGCATTCGTGACGAAAAGGTCGATGAAGGGTTTCTCCGCAAGCCTCTTTCCGTCAGGGAGGGTGATCCCGTCTGCGATGATGTGGATGCTCTCGGTCTCCATTCCGCCCTTGATCTGCTCCACGCTGGACCCTTGGATGTAGTGGATGCCGTCCAGCTTCGGTCCGCCGGACCAGTGGTCACGGTTCGCCACGACGTGGAAATCCACGTCCTTTTTGAAATAATCGAATTTGTAGGCGCCGCTCCCGATGGGGCCGAGCTTCGCCATGTTCCATTCGTCCGGCGTTTTGACGCCGTATTTCTCGGGAACGTCCTTCCAGATGTGCTTGGGAAGGATGGTGATCTGCGCCAGGCTCACCGTGAAAAAAGTGGCCGACGGGCCCTTGAGATGGACCCGAACCGTGGACGGACCCACCTTCTCGGCGCTCTTGATGGGCGCCAACATGCCCGCCCACCTAGCCGGCTTCCATTTCAGGACATAATTGAAGGTGAACTCTGCATCATCCGCGGTGACGGGCTTTCCGTCGTGCCACTTCATGCCGTCGCGAATCTTCAGGTCCACCGTCACCGGATCGACGATCTTGTAGGATTCAGCGGCCCAGGGATTGAGTTTCAATTGCTGGTCGTACCGGAGAAACGTGTCGTAGACGAAGCGGAGGAGGCCCCGCCCGTTCCCCGCCCTCTCGGTGAACAGATGGGCCGAGCTCATCCTGAACAGGGTCGCGACACTGACCTCCTTCATGTTGGTCTTCGGCTCCATTTCCAAGTAAGGAGCCAGCTGGTAGGTCTCAAGGGCCATCGCCTTCGAGGGCTTGATGTTGGTGAAGAGCCGCGTGTTTACGGGATTGATGAGCGCCCGGCCGCACACCCACCAGGAAGGAAGGTCTTTGGCGAAAATCCGCTGGGCATCGGCGATAAACTTCTTTCGTTTGGCGAGATCAAGCTCCTGAAGCTGGGCCTTTATCAGCCTGTCGTATTCCGGGTTGCTGTACCCCGAGGCGTTGAAGAATCCCCCGGTGGAAAAAACATTCCGCAGGTAAAAGTCGGGGTCGACGCGATCCTCTGACGATCCGAAACCCATCATGGCCGTCATCAATTTGTGCCGGATGTAGACCTTGCCGATGATCGGCCCGAATCCCATCGGCTTGTGCTTGATGCGGATTCCGAGCTTGGCGAGCTCCCGCGCATAAACACGCGTCGCCTCCACCGTCAGCTGGTCCGGATACGACTCCATGAGGAGCGGCGGGATCACCTTCCCCGGAACGATCTTTTCCTGCCCGTAAGATATCGACATCGGGGCGACGGCCGCCCCCCCGGCGGCAAGGGCCATTGCGCTCATAAATTGACGACGGCTGACTCCCCCTCCAGTCTTTCCGCTCATGGCGCGTTCCTCCTCGAGGTGAATTTGAATAAATTGGATCGGCGAAGATCATGATCGCGCGGCGGCCGAAACGATCCGCCGCCGGAAAACTGCGAGAAATTGCCGCAAAAAAACCGCCCGAATGCCGGAGAGGCGCTCCCCTCCGCGGTCGCTCGCCCCCTGTCCCGAGACGCCTGGAAAAACCCAGGCCCTGCCGAAATAAATTCTGTTAGAATAGGGAAAATATACCAAAATCCGGGGAAAATGAAAAGGGCGGGACCCGCCAAAAAGCGCGGGGCCATTGCGCTTTGCGCCCAAAATCGGTACATGAATCATCTGGCGCCCGGTGACTAAAGCCGAAAACAACAAACAAATGAATCAGTTATGACGTTTTCATAACCGGTAACGTGAAGAACACCCCTGCATTTTTCGATTCCCGACGATGCCAAGCCTTTTGGGGGCAGGGGACTGCGGCGCCTCGAAATTCAGGAGACGAGAAATGACAGAGCACGACTGGTTCCAGATGTTCCCCCAAAACTACACCTGGTCCGCGGCCGTCATCGCCGCAATCTCCGCCGCGGGGTGGGGCGGAAGCGAGATCGGCGAGATCCACCGGGTGCGGTCGGCCCTCGCGGGGCGGGTGGGGGACAACGCGGCGTGGTTCGATGAGTGGAACAAGATGGCCGGGAAGGTGGTGAAACAGGGCGAGGAGGCCGAGCGGGCGGGGCGCCGCCAGACCGCCGCCGCCGCCTTCATGCGCGCCGCGAACTATATCCAGACCGGGGAGAGGCTCATGCAGCCCCGCACCGAGGAGAGCCAGGAGGCCTACGCGCGCTCCGTCGAGCTGTTCAAAAGAGGTTTGCCCCACGTCCCCTACCTCTCGATTGAACCGGTCGAGGTGCCCTTCGAAGGCGGGAAGAGCCTTCCCGGTTATTTCGTCAAAAACGAGTCGCCACCCTCCGTCCGGTGGCCCACCGTCGTTTTTTTCGACGGCCTGGACATTACCAAGGAGATGCAATATTTCAGGGGAACCCTCGAGCTCATGAAGCGGGGCATGGCCTGCCTCCTCGTGGACGGCCCGGGAAACGGGGAGAGCATCCGCTTCCGGGGGCTCCCCCTGAGATACGATTACGACGTCGCGGGAACCGCCGCGGTGGATTTTCTGGAAACCCGGGGCGATGCCGACAGCGAGCGAATCGCCGTGCTGGGGATCAGCCTGGGAGGCTACTACGCGCCCCGCTGCGCGGCCTTTGAAAAACGCTTCAAGGCGTGCGTGGCCTGGGGCGGGATCTGGGACTACCAGGCCGCCTGGAAAAGGCGCATCGCCCAGCAGTTCCAGGCGGCGCTCTCGGTCCCCGGCGAGCACATCAACTGGGTGCTCGGCACCGAAAACTTCGGCGAGAGCCTGGAGAAGTTGGAGAATTTCAAGCAAAAGGGGATGGCCGGCCGGATAACGTGCCCCTTTCTCTTGACCCACGGAGCGGCTGACGCGCAGGTGTCCATGGAGGACGCGCAACGCCTTTTCGATGAGGTGGGTTCGAGTGACAAAACCTTCAAGGCGTTCAGCGTCGAGGAAGGGGGCCACCAGCACTGCCAGAACGACAACCTGACGATCGGCTTTTCCTGCATCGCGGATTGGCTCGCGGAAAAAATGGTGCCATAAGGCCGAGAGGATTTCTCCGGGGAAAAGGGCCGGGATTTCGCTCACCGCCGGCGCTTGTTAATGTATTCTTTTCTCTACACAAGTCCGGAAAACGGGCATCGGGGTGTTCCCCCCGGCGGCGCGACCATCCATGTGGCGGATTCCCAGAAAATCTTTTGGAACGGCGGAATCCGGGCGAAAGGAGTATCGAATGGCGTTTTCGGCGGTGATTAAGACCAATCGGGGCGAGATCAATCTGGAGCTCCATGAGGAATTGGCCCCCCTCACGGTGGCGAATTTCGCCAATCTGGCGATGCGCGGCTTTTACGACGGCATCAAGTTCCACCGGGTGATCCCCGACTTCATGATCCAGTGTGGCTGCCCGCGCGGCGACGGGACGGGCGGGCCGGGCTATACCTTCGAGAACGAGTGCAGCCCGGAGCTCAAGCACGACGGGCCGGGCATCCTTTCCATGGCGAACTCGGGACCCGGCACGAACGGCTCCCAATTCTTCATCACCCACGTGGAGACGACCTGGCTGGACGGGAAGCACACCGTCTTCGGCCGGGTGACCGCGAACCAGGAGGCGGTGGACGCCATCGAGCAGGGCGACACCATCGAGGCGATCACCATCGAGGGGGACACGGCGGCGCTGTTCGAGGCGCAAAAGGACAGGTTATCGGAATGGAACGGGATTTTGGACAAGTAAGCGGAACGCGCCGGTGAAAATCTGGATAGACGCCGACGCCTGCCCGGGCGCCGTCAAGGAAATCCTGTACCGGGCCTCCGGCCGCCTGAACATACCGGTTTGCCTCGTCGCCAACGCCGACCTGTACGTTCCCCCCTCGCCCCTCATTACGGCGGTGCGCGTCCCGAAGGGGTTCGATGTCGCCGACAACTACATCGTCCGGGAGATGGCGCCGGAAGACATCGTGATAACGGCGGACATCCCCCTCGCGGCGAACATCGTGGAAAAGGGAGCCGTCGCCCTGGACCCGCGGGGCGAGCTTTACTCGGAGGAAAACGTCCGCGAGCGGCTTTCGGTCCGCAATTTTATGCAGGGCCTCCGCGCGGGCGGCCTCATCAGCGGGGGGCCGCCGCCCCTGAAGGAAACCGACCACAAGAAATTCGCCGCCGCCCTGGACCGGCTTTTGACGAAAAAAATGAAGGGCGCGGAAGGAACGCCCCCGGACGGCGGATGATTTCCTTCCGCGCCGTACCCGCCGAGAGAATCAATCGCGCTTTCGGGCGCCCCCCCACATTCCAGCCGGCCGAGGTCGCTGCACCGCGCGCGCTGTTCGAAAGAATCCTCGGTTTGATTGCGGGCTTAAAGCCCTTGCCCCATCCCACATGAGGGGAAACATTCTGCTGAGGAGGGGCCATTCAGAGGGGGGAGTACGTTCAGAATTCCCACATGCCGCGAACATCAGACGAAAAACCGTTCTTACGTCGCATCCTCAAGCCACTCCCGGGTCGGCCCACGACCCTGTGTGAGGATTGCGGTCGGCCGACAGGCGAATTTTGGGCTCTATCTGAGAGCGATTGTGCTAATCTTTCGTTATCCAAGACGGCACTTGGGAAATGTCGGTTGACCTGTTCGGCTCCCAAGGAGGAACTCTCATGCGCAAGGCAGCACGCATTCGCCGTTCAGGCAAACGATTCGGTTGGATGAAAATTCTCGCCCTCCTGGCCTTCGTGGTCGCGTCGATTCTCTTGGCCCGGGCGCAAGCGGGCGAAGGGAAGCTCCCGGCCCTGCCGCCTGGGCTGGAAAAGGTCCGCGCCAAACTCGAAAAGTATCGAGACCCCATCAAGGCCGTCCACGACGGCTACTTCTCCACTCTCGGCTGCGTCCAGTATCCCGACGGGGCCATGGGCGTGCACTTCCTGAATCCCAGTTTGATCGGCCCGGTGCCCGACCCCTCGTCGCCGCAGGTCCTCATGTACATGCCGAACGAGAGTGGCAAGCTCCGTCTGGTCGCCGTCGAATGGTTCATCCCACTTGCAACCGGCATCAAAGGGCGCCCCCAGCTTTTCGGCCAACTGTTCGAAGGCCCCATGGAGGGGCATGTTCCGTTGATACCGAAAAAACTTCACCATTACGACCTCCACGTCTGGCTTTTTGAGGAAAACCCGGCCGGCCTTTTCAGCCATTCGAATCCGAAACTCAACTGCATGGGGAAGTCGCCGTACGCCATTCGGGAGGAACCTCCCCCCGAAGTGCCGCACAAATGAATCCGCCGACAGAAGAGGAGAAATCCGGGTTGACTAAAACAAAAGAACTTTTTACTGAAATTGAAAAACAAATCTCAGAGACTGAGAAAGCCTTGAAAAATTTAAAGGCAGAGAGAAAAGATGTTTCCAAAGTTGTGAATAGACTTTAAAAATACGTCCCGGCGGGGACAGTATATTCCCATTATTAAAATAAGCGGAAATATTTTATTTTCCGGAACGCGCGAATTTTCTCCATAATGCTTTTATCCGAATGCGCAACTCCCGGGCGGCCCGGGCCGGATTCGAAAAAAACACGGGCCGCGCGGCCGGACGAACGAACAGACGAACGGACGAACGGACGAACGGACGAACGGACGGACGAACGGACGAACGGGGGGGAAATATGTCAATCACCGGATACGGCGTCATCGCGAGGCGCGCGGGAGAGCGGGCTGAGGTGGAGGAGATCACCATCGAGCCGCCGGGCCCGGGCGAGGTGCTCGTGCGCGTCCTGGCCAGCGGGGTGTGCCACACCGATCTGCACTACAAGCTGGGAAAGGTGGGTGACGAGTTTCCCTACCTCCTCGGGCACGAGGGGGCGGGCATCGTCGAGGCGGCCGGGGAGGGGGTGGATGCGCCCGCCGCCGGCGACTACGTGGTCCTCGCGTGGCGGGCCCCCTGCGGGCAGTGCCGGTTTTGCGCCGTCGGCCAGCCCCATCTTTGCGCGGCCAGCCTGAACGCCGCGCCGCGCATGTCGGCAAAAAAAGACGGCGCCATCCTGCACCCCGCGCTCGGGATCGGCACCTTTTGCACCCACACCGTCGTCGCGGCGAGGCAGGCGATCCCCGTTCCGCGCGCGTGCCCGCCCGAGCAGGCCAGCCTCATCGGCTGCGGGGTGATGACCGGGGTGGGGGCGGTCCTCTATACCGCCGGGGTCCGCCGCGGGAGCAGCGTCGCCGTGTTCGGGAGCGGGGGGGTGGGCTGCAGCGTCATCCAGGGGGCGCGGCTGGCCCGCGCCGGGAAAATCATCGCGGTCGATATCGCCGAGAACAAGCTCGCCTGGGCGCGCGAGTTCGGCGCCACCGACACGGTGAACGCCGCCGAGGCCGACCCGGTCCAGGCCATTAGGGACATTTGCGGGGGAAACGGGGTGGACTTCGCCTTCGAGGCCGTCGGAACGCCCAAAACCCTGCTCCAGGCCATCTGGTCGCGGGACCTGGCGGGAACGGCCGTCCTCATCGGGGTGCCGGACCCGGACATGGTGATGGAGCTGCCGATTCAGAAATTTTTCGGGCTGGGCGGCGCCCTGCGGGTGAGCTGGTACGGCGACTGCCTGCCGTCGCGCGATTTTCCGCTTTTGGCGGACTGGTACCGCCGGGGCGAGTTGGACCTGGACCGGATGGTGACGCGGGTCATCAAGCTGGAGGAGACCGAGGCGGCCTTCGAGGCGATGGAGCGCGGCGAGACCCTCCGCTCGGTGATTCGCCTGCCCGGCGATTAGCCCCACCGGCCCCGCGGAGAGGGGGGGCGCGCGGGGGGCTACACCCCCAGGTACCGCATCCGCGTTTCCTGATCCGCCAGCAGGTCGGCGGAAATTTTTCAAAATCTCCGGTTTCGGGGCCGGCCGGTGAATTAGGGTTTTCCGCCCCGGGCATCGCGCCAGCATTTCTGGACAATTCCTCCAGGTCTATCAATAAATTCAATTCATTCAAAGTATAAATCGCGAATATGGATTAACTTTCGGGGCGGCCCGGAATTTTCTGGACGCCCTCGCCGGGGGCGGGGGGTCTTCAAGGCCGGGGCCGAGGACTTCCGCACGAGGAGGGGCGGGCGCTTCACGGCGCCGCCCGAGGGGGGCGCTTGAAGCGGGCAGGGGGGGGCCTTCATGGCCGGCCGGGGGACTCTTGAAGCGGGCAGGGCCCTTCCGGATGGAGCTCCTCACGATGGAGAGGGGGGCGGGCGAGTCTTTTCCGCAATTTTCCGCGAAAATATGCCAAAAGCCCCGATCAGTCGATGAAGTCGTCGCGCACCTCCTGCCCCGCCATCGCGACCCCGATGGGGTGCAGGGTATGGAGGATTTCCAGCGAATCCTCGTGATGCGAGAGAACCTCCGAAAGATTTTTGTAGACCTGCGGGGCCTCATCCGTATCGGCGCCGCGGAGCAAAACGCCCTTTTCCTTCACGGCGGCATTCATGGCCTGGCGGGTAATCAGGCCCCCCTTCCGGTATATCCGCCGGCCCTTCCAGCGCTTTCTTCCCGCCGCCTGGGTCCGGCTCATCACCCGGCCCGCGCCATGGACGGTGGAAGACAAAAGGCGTCTCGAACCCGGCGAGTCCACCCCCCGGGCGATCACGGAAATGTCGCCCATGCTTCCCCCGATGAAGCTAACCTGCCCGGGCCAGGCGGGGGTGGCCCCCTTTCGGACAACGGTCCACTTTTCCCCGAAATGCTCTTCTTTCCAGGCGAAATTGTGATGGTTGTGGACCTCATACACCGATTTCGCGCCCAAGATGGACAGCACGCGGCCGCAAACATAATCCCGCCCCGCATACGCATATCGCCCGGCCAGCGTCATGGCGGCGAAATACTCTTCCCCGAGGGGGGAGGCGAGAGAAAAAACCGTTGCCCGCGCATGCATATCTTCCCGCCCGGGCCTGTCCGTGAACTTTCTTCTCCCGGCGAGGTTCAAAAAACCCGTGCACGTTTTGTGGCCGAAACCGCGGGAGCCGAAATGCACGCCTATCCAAAGGGATCCCTCATCATCCGCGAAAAGGTCTACATAATGGTTGCCAGCCCCGATTGTTCCAAGCTGGGCCGCGGCGAGGTCCCGGAGGCTTCCCAAAGCGGGAACATCTTTCCATGCAGGATCGTCAAACAGCTCGTCCTCGACGGGCCGGGGATTCTTCCGTCCCATGCCGAATTCGAGTTGGCGAAAAATTTGCTCCATGATTTCACCGATTTTGGGCCTTACGTCCGCAGCGAGAAGATCGGTCTTCACGGCCTTGTTCCCGCAAGCGATGTCGTATCCGACCCCGCTCGGGCTGATGGCGTTCCGGTAGGCAATAACGCCGCCTATGGGCATTGAATAGCCAAGATGATGATCCGCGCACAAAACGCCCGCGACCGCCTCATCGTCCTTCAGGCAGGTCCGAATCTGATCGAGTGCGCCCGCGTCGATCGGGCTTCCTCGTATCTCGATCGATTTCCCCTTTGAATTCATCGCGTGTCTCTTTAACCGGTGTAAACAAACATGGCGGCCGATTAAATATATATGGTTACCACTTTCCTCCAAGAAAGCGCCATCCTCCGTTCCATCTGCTGGAAAATCTGACGTTATGGGCTAAGGGGGAAGGAAGGAAGGTGGCCGATCTTTCAGGGAAGGAACGCGATTGGGCTCTTTAAAAAAGACAGAAATCACCGCTTCCGGGGAAATCCCGATCTGTCTATTATTTTACATAATATATCTTATCGTCCGTTCTCCACAAATCCAATTCACTCGTTTTTCCCAAGCTGTCGGATTCGCTCGCGCAATGGCGCATCAAGAAACGGGCTGCGGGGATATTTTTGGCTCAGTTCTTCGTACATTTTCAGGGCCGCGGCGCTCTTTCCTTCCTTCTCGTAGCATTTTCCCGCCGCCACATAAATATCCTCAACGCTAAACCGATTTTTGTCAGAAATGAGTTTCTGCCAAATGGGTAGCGCCTCGGCGCATTTCCCTTGTCCTGCCATGCTCGCCGCAAGGCCTCGCATCGCAATTTCACGATCCGTCTCGATGATGGCGCTGTTTTCCAAAATACGCCGGATCTCCACCTCAGCCCTCCGGTAATCCCCACGCTCGCGGAGCAAGCTTGCCAACTGCAAACGAGCCATGATGCCCGCCCGCGTCCGCGGGTAGTCAACCGCCGCCTTCAATAGCGCCTCCTCGACAGCAAGTCCTTTCCCCCCCGGGGCTTTCAGTTGGGCGAGCCCGTAGGCGGATGATGATTTTTGGGAGATGCGTTCGGTCCAGTAAAGATAAACGCCATAGCCTGCCACAATAACGACAACACCTAGCCCCCCCCGCAGAAAAGCCGTACGTTTATCTCGAATCAACCTAAACAGTCTTCCAATATATAATTGAAATATATCTGCTTCTTTAGTTACCCTGCGTATTTTTCTTGCCACGGAAATTTCCCTTTAAACCTTCCATTGGAATACCGTAATGTATCTGGCTTCAAATTCGGCCTGGCGGCCCCTCCAGGGCAAATTTCAAGCAAAAACCCATCCGCCTCGCCGCATTTCGGCGAGGAGTCCGGCCTTCGGTTCGAGGCCAAATCTTGTCAATTCTTGTTGAGAATGTCGAGAATTTCCTTCAATTCTGTGCATAATCTGGTCACATCGACGCCGTCGCCTTTCGCATCAAAAGGGAGGGGTGGCGCAACTTCGGGAACCTCTCGGCTGCCCCCAGAAATTCCTGCGTCATTCGTCACGTCGGCTCGGGCAGCCCGCTGCTTTTGGAGCTTCTTCTTCGCACCCGCAATGGTAAAATTCTCTTCATACAAGAGCCGTTTTATGGAGAATGCCAACTCGATGTCTTTCTTCCGGTAGACCCGTTGACCGGAATCCCCCTTGGCGGGGCGGAGCATCTTGAACTCGCTCTCCCAGTAACGAAGAACGTGGGGCTTGGTCCCTGTCAATTGCGCCACTTCCCCGATCTTGAAAAACAATTTATCGGGTATCGATGGCTCCGGACCGTCCACACCCATCTCCACCTCCCCCCTACCGCCGTGCTCTCTGTCGAACTACGATTGAGCCCGGGAATCCTGTCTGAATCACGCGCTGGCGCATCGCCAAGGCCTCACGCCGGGTCCCAAAAACCCCCGACCGGACTGTCCGTATTCCCCTGTTACTCAGACGCGGGCGGGAGGCGAGCTGTCCCTTCAAACCCGCTTCTTCGACTGAATCGAGCCGCTGGGCAGCGTTCTCCAGATCGGCGAAGGAGCCCGCAGAAACGCGCCATCGGCCATTCGCACGGTACGTCGTCGCGGAAATATTTTTGGCCCTGGCCGAGTCGACCAAAGCGTTGGCTTCCTCTCTCGAGGCGAACTCTCCCAAAAGCACCTCGTTCAACCGAACCGCCACCCGCCGTGCCTGCACAATCGGCGAAAATCCCTTATCCCGAAGCCGCCGCACGAAAGAGTTCACGCACCGGTCGAACCGGCAGGAGGCCACCTGAACGCTATATGCAACCCCTCGAAGGGCGGGTTTTGGCACGGCGGCTTTGGGCGTACCGCCCTCCGTCCTGGCACTTTGGGAAGGAGGTGCGGGGGGGGGCGTCGTCTCGCGCGCCTGAACGCGCCTTCCGGCGGGGGGCGCCGGCTTTGGCATGGCAGGAACAGGGGCAGCCGGAGACGTGGGTTTTCCCACCTGGGCAGGAACATCTTTTTTCGGTTCGGCTTTCTCTTTGGCGGCAGGTTGCGCGGGGGGAGGCCCTTTGGGGGTAGCGGGGGCGGGGGGCTGAAGAGAAGTTTTCTTTTCGCCCCCTTCCTCGGCCTTTTTTTCGTCCTCGGCAGGGGATTTTTTCTCTTCGGCATTGCTCTGCTGAAGTTTCTTCAAAAGCTCGAGTTCCCGCTTGCGCCTCTCCTCCTCCTTCTTTGCGATCTCAAGTCGCCGCTTTCGCAACTCTTCTTGGCGCTTCAGCGCCGCGACCCTTTTTTGCTCTTTCTCCTGGCTGGCCACCCAGAACGAGTACCCCGCCCAGCCGCCGCCGCCCACGAGGACGAGCACGACCACCGCGATCACGATTTTCTTGATGAGTCCTCCGCCGACGCCACTTTTCTTTTTCTTCTTTTGTCCGGGCTCCAGCGAGTCGACCAAATCGTCGTCGCCGCCGTAGTCTTCCTCGGGCTCCTCGTCTTCCTCGTCTTCTTCATCGTCGCCCAGCAAGTTCACGTCTTTTTGGGCCATGGCCTCATTCCCTTCCTCTCGCGGTTATCCGTCTTTCACCGCAGCCGCTTCGGAAATAATTTTCTCCGACACATGGGCGGGAACTTCTTCGTAATGGGAAAAATCCAACGTGAAGTCGCCTCGGTCCGCTGTCATGGATCGCAGGGCTGGCGCGTAATTCAAAACCTCCGCCATGGGAATCTGGGCCTTGATCTTCTGCTTCCCGCCGGGCGCCGAATCCATTCCCAGGACCCGGCCGCGGCGCGAGTTCATATCCCCGATGATATCGCCCATATATTCCTCCGGCACGGTTACTTCTATATTCATGAGCGGCTCGAGAATACTCGGCTTGCAATCGAGCATTCCTTTTTTAAAACCGATGGAGCCGGCGATCTTGAACGCCATCTCCGAGCTGTCAACCGAATGATAGCTGCCGTCGTAAAGGGTCACTCGCAGGTCGGTTACCGGGTATCCCGCAAGGGTCCCATTATCCATCGCTTCGACAATCCCTTTTTGTACGGCGGGAATGAAAGTCTTCGGAATGACGCCGCCCACAATCTTGTTAATGAATTCGAAGCCTCCCCCCCGCGGCAAGGGCTCGATTTCGAGATACGTGTCCCCGAACTGGCCGCGTCCTCCCGTTTGTTTCTTGTATCGGCCCTGCACCTTTGTGCTCCCCTTGATGGTTTCCTTGTAGGGAATCCGCGGGGTCCGCATCTCCACCTCGACGCCGTACTTGCGCTTGATCCGTTCGAGAACAACTTCCAAATGAAGAACACCCAGGCCCGAGAGAAGCATTTCCTTGGTCTGTGGATCCCGGCTTACGCTCAGGACAGGATCCTCGTCCCGCATCCGCGACAGCGCCGTGCTCAACTTCTCCTCATCGCCCTTGCTCTTGGGTGCGACAGCGTAGGAAATGGCCGGCGGGGGGAATTTGATTGGCGGAAATATGACCGGGGATTTCTCATCGCAGAGGGTGTCTCCCGTGCTGGTCACCTTGAGCTTCGCCACCGCCGCGATATCGCCCGGGACAAGCTGATCGGATATGGGTTTTTGGCTCTTTCCCTGTACGTACAACATCGTCCCCATGCGCTCGCGCTCCTCCCGGGTGGTGTTAAAGACGTTGGCGTCAGAGGAAACCGAGCCCGACATTACCCGGAACATATTCAATTTTCCGGCAAAGGCGTCGATGGCCGTCTTGAACACGATCGCCCGGAAAGGGGCGTCCGGGTCAGCCTCCACGGCAACCTCTTCCCCATTGGGTGTCTTTGCGCCGGAGATTTTCCGGTCGACCGGCGTCGCGCCGTAAAGAACGATGGCATCGAGGAGCTGATCCGTCCCAACGTTCTGGACCCCGCAGCCACAAAATACGGGAAGGAAGGAGCCCTCAAGGATCCCCTTCCGGAGGCCGCGAATCATCTCTTCGGTGCTGAGCTCCCCGCCCTCCAAATATTTTTCGAGAAGCGATTCATCCGCCTCAGCGGCAAACTCAATGAGCTTTCCCCTTTCCTCTTCGTAGGCCTCTGCCAGCTCGGCCGGAATTTCGGTTTCCTCGCCCTTCCCCGAGCCTTCCTTTTCATAGGTGAGCGCCCGGCCGGCGACCAAATCCACCACACCGTTGAATTCGAGCCCTCCCCCAATGGGAAGCTGGAACAAGGCGGGCCGCACTCCCAGGGTTTTTTCAGCGTACTCCACGGCGCGGAACAGGTCGGCTTGCTCGTGGTCCATATAGTTGACAAAGAGGAACCGGGCGATTCCCTCCTCCACCGACCAGGCAAACGATTTCTCGGTGAGAACCTTGAGTTCGCTATAGCCGTTGATGACGATGACCGCGTTGTCCGCGGCCCGGACGCCGGCCACCGTTTCTGCGATGAAATTCGAGTACCCCGGCGTGTCGATAAAGTTGAGACGATGCTTGTTCCAATCGGCAAAGGCGAGAGCCGCGACGATGGAGGACCCCCTTTCCACTTCCTCCGGCTCGGAATCCAGGATGGTGTTCCCGGCATCTACTTTACCTTGCCTGTCCGTGCTGCCGGCGGTGAAAAGGCACGCCTCCACCAGGGAGGTTTTTCCGTTTCCCCCTTCTCCCACGAAAACCGAATTGCGAAGACTGGTGACTTCACGAGCGGCCATACATACAACTCCTCTGGATTCAAGGAATTTTGGATTAGACCTTCAGGCGAGAACCCCTTCCGGGTGGAAAAGCCCCGCGAGAGTTTTATTAAAGTTTTAGTTTATGTTGCCATTTAGAGATCGGATTGTCAATCATTTTGAATAACTTGAACGGATAATTTAAAGCTTGGCTTCAACTTTGTAAGGGGAAAACCTCCCCGTTCTCCATTTCGGCCGAGCCCCCCCTGGTTCGGGAACCGCCCCTTACTTCCCGCTCTTTTTTTTGGCGAGGCGGTCTCGCCGCCGGGATTTTCCGCCAGAGAGTTCTTTCCCTCTTTGGCGGAAGCTCACCCGAATTGGCGTCCCGGAAAATTCATATTTCTCGCGGAGGCGGTTCTCGATGTAGCGGCCATATTGCACGGTGGGAATCCGGCGCAGGCGGCTGACGAAAAGGACAAAATGGGGAGGGGCGACCGAGGTTTGGGTCGCATAATAGATCCTCGGCCTCTTTCCGTCCGGCCCCGATGGGGGCGGGTGGGCTTGGGTCCACTTTTCGACCACCGTGTTGAGGGTGCCCGTCGGCACCCGAAGGCGGTACGAGGTGGAAACTGTCTTGATAACCTCGAAAATTCTCTCGCAGCGCAGCCCCGTCAAGGCAGAGAGGGAGATGATCGGCGCAAAATCCAGATGAACCAGCTTTTCGTGGATAGAGCGCACTTCGGCGTCGAAGGTTTTGGCGTCTTTTTCGATGATGTCCCATTTATTCAAAAGAATGACACAGGCACGCCCCGAGTCGATGATGTGGCGGGCGATATGGGCGTCCATCGCACGGGGCCCTTCGGTCGCATCCACCACGAGGAGGACCACCTCGGCCCGCTCGATGCTCCGGTAGGCGAAAATCATGCTGACGGCCTCCACCTTCTTTCCGCCGACCTTTCCCTTTTTGCGGATGCCCGCCGTGTCCACGAAGCGGTAGTGCTGCTCCCCCCGCCGCAGAAGAGAATCGACAGGATCGCGCGTGGTGCCGGGTTCGGGGCTGACGAGGGCCCTCTCCTCCCCCAGGAGGCGGTTCACGAGAGAGGACTTGCCGACGTTGGGGCGGCCCACAACGGCGACGCGAACCTCCTCCTCCTCCGCCTCATTCCCCGCCTCCTCTCCGGGCGGTGCCAAAGAAAGCGCATCTTCGACCAATTCGGCCACCCCGGTGCCATGCTCGGCCGATATGAGGCGGGGATCGCCGAAGCCCAGGCGGAAGAACTCCCACAAAGCCTCCCGGGCGCGAGTGGCATCTGCCTTGTTCACGGCGAGGAGAACGGGCTTTTCTGAGGCCCGGACGCGCTCGGCGATTTGGACGTCTCCCGGAAGGAGGCCCTCCAGCCCGTCGGCGAGGAAGAGAACGACATCGCCTTCGGCGATGGCGGAGGCTGTCTGCTCCGCAATCAGAGGGCTGAAGGGATCCGTCTCAGCGGGAGAGATCCCCCCGGTATCGACTGCGAGGAACGCCCTTCCCTCCCACTCGCCCCGGCCGTAGCGGCGATCCCGGGTCACGCCCGGCTCGGGCTGGACGATGGCCTGCCGACGGCCCACCAGCCGATTAAACAGGGTCGATTTGCCTACGTTCGGCCGACCCACGATGACGAGAACGGGAAAGGTCATGGCAGCCACAGCCTGCACGGTCCGGGAGGAAGGAGGCCCGTCCTAGGGCCGAGGCCCGCGGCCGGGAGCGGTGTCGGCGTATCTGCGCCGCTCGGCGCCGGTTCGCTGGATGGGCGACTGCACGAAGTTCACGATGCCCTCGGCGATGCCGTCAGCGAGGAAGCGCCGGTACCTCGGCGAGCGGGAGCGCCGGGCCTCGGAGGAATTCGTGATGAAACCGGCCTCGATCAGAACGCTGGGCATCTGTGCGCCGAGAAGGACATAGAACGGGCCGCGCTTTACGCCAAGGTCCTTCACGCTTCGATAGCCGCGCCGCGAGCGGGAGATCATGGCTCTCTGAACCTTATTCGCCAGAATTTGGGATTCGTTGACCTTCGACCGAAGCATCAGATCGGTGAGGATTTTATCCAAATCGCTCATGCGGCTTACCGTCGTCTCGCTCTCCCGGGCCGCGATCTCAAGAACACGGGGGCTTGAAGCCTCACTCAGGAAATAGGTCTCGATTCCGCTCGTGCGCCGGAGCGGGGAACTGTTCGCATGGATGGAGATGAAGACATCCGCGTCGAAGTCGTTTGCGATGGCGGTGCGCTTCTCCAGGGACAGATACTGATCTCCCCGGCGGGTGAGGAAAACCCGGTTTCCGGGGAGGAGCTCCCGAAGACGGTCCGCCGCGCGGCGGGCGAGGTCGAGCACGAATTCCTTCTCGACGAGACCGCGGAGTCCGACCGCGCCGGGATCCCTCCCCCCGTGTCCGGGATCCAGAACGATGCGGCCGAGACCGCTACGGAATCGTGCGGAAAGCTCCATCTCGCGCTTTTTCTCTCCAGCGGACCTCGGAGAGGGGGGCGCGCGCGCGCCCGTTCGCGCCTTCCGCTCGCCCCCCGCCGGCCCGGCTCCCGCCCCGGAGCGCGCCGAGGGGGAAGGTGAGGCAGAATCCAACTTCGGGACTTCGGATCTGCGAAGATCGATGACGATGCGATCGGGCTCGGGAAGCGTGAATACCCGATGGCGGATGGCGCGGGAGGTCAGGTCGACGACGAGACGGGTCGTATCCGGGCCGTGCCGCCCAAAGCGAATCTTTCGGATCATGCTGTCCCGCGGAGACAGGGAGGGCACCCGCAACTTCCGGTCCAAGCGCGTTTTTGGCACGTCGATAAAGATGCGGGGGGGGCGCGAAAGCCGCCCCACATTAAAATCGAAGGATTCGCGGTTTAGGATAAGGACAATCCGGGCGTAGCCGGTTGTGGAGAAATGACGCACGCCCAGGACCCTCCGCTCCGAGGCGGAAGCCGCCCCGGGGAAAATCAAGCCCCCGAGGGCTGCCCAGGCGAAGGCGGCGAAGATGGTCATCCAGACAGCGCCGAGGGACGCCCACGCGCCTTTACCGCGGGAAAACCGCTCCCTGCGGTTCATGGTTTTGTCTCCTTGGCGGGCGGACGATCTGGGGCGGTAGAAACTCAGGTGCCCTGCTGCCAACTTGTCAGATAGGCTTCCTGCTCCGGGGTGAGCTCGTCGATAGTCACGCCCATGCTTTCCAGCTTCATCTGGGCGATCTCATCGTCCAGGTAGGGAGGTATCGGATAAACTTCTTTTCCCAAATTTTTCCCCTCTTTCACCAGGTACTCGGCGGCCAGGGCCTGATTCGCAAAGCTCATGTCCATGACGCTGCTCGGATGGCCCTCGGCGGTGGCGAGATTCACCAGCCGGCCGCCACCGATGACGATGACGCGCTTTCCGCATTCGAAAGTGTACTCTTCAACGAGGTCGCGGATCTCCCGTTTGGCGGTGGCGGTCCTTTCGATCCCGGCGACGTCGATCTCAACGTCAAAGTGCCCCGAGTTGGCGATGATCGCTCCGTCTTTCATCAGGGCGATGTGATCGAGGTTCACCACGTCCCGGTCCCCGGTCACCGTGCAGAAGAAATCGCCGATCCGCGCCGCCTCCTCCATCGGCATCACGCGGAATCCGTCCATCAGGGCCTCCAGCGCCCGGAGCGGGCTCACCTCGGTGACGATGACATTCGCCCCCATTCCCCGGGCCCGGCTGGCGAGGCCCCGGCCGCACCAGCCGTAGCCGGCGACCACGAAAGCGGAGCCCGCAAGAAGGCGGTTCGTCGCCCGGATGATTCCATCGATGGTGCTTTGGCCGGTACCGTAGCGGTTGTCGAAAAAATGCTTGGTATTGGCGTCGTTGACCGCGACGACGGGAAACTGGAGAACACCCTCTTCCGCCATGGCGCGCAGGCGGAGGACGCCGGTGGTGGTCTCCTCGGTGCTCCCGATGATGCCGGGAATGAGTTCCTTGCGCTCGGTCAGGATCTGGGTGACGAGGTCCGCTCCGTCATCCATGGTGATTTGGGGCTTGGTGTCGAGAACCGACTTGATATGGCTGTAATACGAGTCTCGGTCCTCTCCCTTGATTGCGAAAACGGGAATCGATTCATTCGCGACGAGGGCGGCGGCCAAATCGTCCTGGGTGGAGAGGGGATTCGAAGCGCAAATGGCAACCTCGGCCCCGCCCGCGGCGAGGGTTTTCATCAGGACGCCGGTCTCTGTCGTCACATGGAGACAGGCCCCGATCCGGACTCCCTTTAAAGGCTTATCCCTGGCGAACCGCTCGCGGATATTGTTGAGAACGGGCATGCTTTGACCGGCCCACTCCATCCGAAGCGTCCCTTTTTCGGCAATGGTCTTGTCCTTGATATCAAACTTCATTCTCACTCCATGATCTAAAGGGAAAGATGCTCTCCTTCCGCCAATCGCGCCCTTCGCTCAGAGGCCGACCGCGGTCCGCAGGTCGTCTACTTTGTCCGTTTTCTCCCAGGTAAACCCAGGCTCGTTCCGGCCGAAATGGCCGTAAGCGGCCGTTTTCTTGTAGATGGGCCGCCGAAGTTGAAGACCATCGATAATTTCCTTCGGCTTGAGCCCAAAAACCTCCCGGATCGCCTTCTCCAGCCTCTGGATGTCCACATCGCCCGAGTCGAAATCATCGACGAGGACCGAGACAGGGTCGGCCACCCCGATGGCGTAGGCAAGCTGCACCTCGGCCTCATCGGCGAGTCCGGCCGCAACGATGTTCTTGGCGATGTACCTCGCCATGTACGCGGCGGAGCGGTCCACCTTGCTGGGGTCTTTTCCCGAAAAGGCGCCTCCCCCGTGGCGGCTGTAGCCGCCGTAGGTGTCCACGATGATTTTTCTCCCGGTAAGACCCGTGTCACCCATGGGACCGCCGACCACGAAAACGCCGGTCGGATTCACGTAGTGGATAATGCCTTTCGAGAGCATTCCGTTCGGCAGGACAGGATCGATCACGTTTTTGAGAATGTCCTCCCGGATCCGCTCGAGCGGAACATCGGGAGCGTGCTGGGCGGAGATAACCACGTTTTCTATATGGACGGGCTTCCCCTTCTCGTAGCGCACCGAAACCTGGCTCTTGCTGTCCGGACGAAGGTAAGGGAGGGTTCCGTCCCGCCGGACGGCGGTGGTCTTCCGTACGAGTTTGTGGGCCAGCTCGATGGGAAGCGGCATGAGCTCCTCGGTCTCTTTGCAGGCGTAGCCGAACATCATCCCCTGGTCTCCGGCCCCCTGCTCCTTGAACAGCCCCTCACCCTCCGAAACGCCCTGGGCAATATTTGGGGATTGCTTGTCAATCGCGGTGACGATCGCGCATGTGTTGCAATCAAATCCGTAAGAAGCATCGTCGTACCCGATTTCACGGATGGTCTCCCGGGCGATCTCCTTGGCGTCAAATTGGGCCGTGGTGGTGATCTCGCCCGCGATGAAAACGATTCCCGTCGTGAGGAGCGTTTCACACGCTACGCGGCCATTGGGGTCCTGCTCGTAGATGGCATCGAGAATGGAGTCGCTGATCTGATCCGCCATCTTATCGGGATGGCCCTCCGAGACCGACTCGGAGGTGAAGATGAAATCTCTTTTAGCCGTTCCGGGCAATGGGGTTCCTCCTAACAAAAATTCGAATAAACCGGAAGATCGCAAGAATCGGACTTCATTCGGAACTGGGCGAACGCGTGAATCCGGGACCGAATCTCCCCTGTGTATCGCGGTCCAAGAGAGAAGAGAAAATCCGTACCATCTCTGCGCGGGGGACACATCGGACGGCTTTCTTTGCCTTAGAAACTTTTTTGTTCCCGTACTCAGTGCGCGGATATCAAGACCCAAAAGCACCCGGGCACCCGAAAAATCGCTCCCATCCCTCCGCAAATGAGAATCGGAACGTTTGCCCGGCTGGCCCCCCGGCGAGGCCGCGCATGCAGCAGAGCATCGCAGGATGAGAAGGTGCGTACAAGTAATCGGCCCACTCGCGGGCGAAAAGCCTTTGCCGGGAATCGGCTCCGAATTTTCAGGCGGAACGGAACTACTGGGGTGACAAAATGATGCCCATCGGCAGTTTTGCGGTTTTCCTGAAACGTCCTCCGCTTATCCGGCTACGCCCTTTCAGCGTTTCGCGATTGCCCTCGATAAGGCCCGTCCACGAAGGAAAGGCCCTTCAAGGTGGAAATTATACCAAAAAAAACAAGGTTCAGGATCACAAAGGTTCGCTCCATCCCAACCTAAGGACAGGCAGAATAGGAATCGCCTTCACATATAAGTATTTAAGGACCAAAAATTAATCCTAAATTTAGGCTGCCGAATCCCAATATTTCTCCGCTCGCGAGGTATTCTTTGCAGAATAGCTACAGAATAACTCGCTTGACAAAAAGGGCATTCTGGCTACAAAAAATAAAAGTTTTTCCCATAAATAACAATATTTTACATGCCGACATTAATAAATTACATCATATTAATTTCCGGCGCCGGCTTGCGGGAGGAAGGCGAAGCTCTTTGCGGTATTTCGTCACAGTCCGGCGGGCGATGACCACTCCGTCTTCTCCTAGCTTTTCCACTACCTGCTGATCTGTGAATGGCTTTGTCTTCGGCTCGGCATCGATGAGGGAGCGAATCTTCTCTTTGACCGCCACCGATGACGCGCTTCCCCCGTTCACCGAAACGAGCCCGCTGTGAAAGAAATATTTAAAACCAAGCACCCCCTGAGGGGTTTCCATGTATTTCCCCGTCGTCACACGGCTGACGGTCGACTCGTGCATTCCGATATCCTCGGCCACGTCCCTGAGCACCAGCGGGCGCAAGTGACTCACCCCCTTCAGGATGAACTCCCGCTGGAAATTGACAATGCTGCGCGCCACTTTCAGTGTTGTTTGGCGTCTCTGCTCAATGCTTTTGAGAAACCATACCGCCGCCCGCACCCGCTCCTCGATGTAGCGCCGCGCCTCGGGCGGAGTGGCCTCCCGGTCCGCCGCCATCGCACCGAAGGAATGGCTAACCCGGAGGGGGGGGAGGCCGTCATCGGTCAGCACAATGTCAAAGTCGTCCCCGTTTTTGGTCACAATCACGTCGGGAATGGCGACCTCGACTTGCTGGCTGGAGAAAGAAGAGCCCGGCCGGGGATCCAGGGCGCGGATCACCCGGATGGCGGCCCCGATCTCCTCGATCGAAACCCCATGGGAGCGCGCCAGCTTGGGGAAATGCCGTTCTTCGAGGTTTTCGATGTTCCTGTCCACCAGCGCCTCTGCCAATCGAATAAAATCCGCTTCCAGGCTCTCGATTTCCGTCAAATGCCTGATCTGGAGAAGAAGACACTCCCGAAGATCCCGCGCTCCGACCCCTGGCGGGTCGAATTCCTGGACCAGGGAAAGCGCCTCGGCCACTTCCTCCGGATCCAGGCCCTCCTGGGCCGCGAACTCTGTCAAATCCGTGCGGAAATACCCTGAATCGTCGATGTTCCCTACGATGAGCCTGGCGACCTGCAATATCGCCGCAGGTGCGACGGTGAGGTTGAGTTGCCATTCCAGATGTTCTTGAAGAGTCTCGGGCCGCGATAAGGTTTGCTCGTAGGAGGGGAAATCTTCTGCATCGCCCATGCTGCCCGCGCCGTTTGGGCTATAGGTCGTGTCCTGAACGATGTTCTCCCAGTCGATCTCAACATCCCCGCGCTCGTCCTTCTCCGGATCGGGAAGGTCATCGGCCACCTCGGGCATCTCGCCGTCGGCGACTTCCTGCACATCGTCACCCGAATCCTCAAGAGCGGGATTTTCCAGCAGCTCTTGACGCACCGCTTGCTGGAGTTCGAGCCGGTTCATCGGCAAAAGAGCGATGGCCTGCTGGAGCATCGCCGTCATGACGAGCCGCTGCTCGGGCCGAATCACCAAGCGCGTCTGCAATGCCATACGACCCTCTCCTCCGCGCTTCCGCGCCCCGCCGGCTAAAGGCGGAAGCTTTCCCCCAGATAAATGCTGCGGGCCTTCTCGCTCGTTGCGATCCGCTGGGGATCGCCCGATTCAAGTATCTCCCCCCGATCGATGATGTAGGCCCGGTCCGCGATCTGGAGCGCCTCCCGGACGTTGTGGTCCGTTATGAGGACGCCGATGCCCCGATCCCGAAGTCCGAGGATGATCCTCTGAATATCGTTTACGACGATGGGATCGATTCCGGCGAACGGCTCGTCCAGGAGGATGTATTTCGGCGAGGTGGCGAGGGCTCTTGCGATTTCGACGCGCCGCCTTTCCCCGCCGGACAAGGAGAACCCTTTGGTTTTCCGGATGTGCGCGATGTTCAGATCCTTGAGAAGCTCGTTGGCCCTCGCCCAACGCTCTGCGGTCCGCAAGGACATGAGTTCGAGGACGGCGAGGAGATTCTCCTCGACGGTGAGCCGCCGGAACACAGAGGCTTCCTGCGGCAGATAGCTCACCCCTTTGCGGGCGCGCACGTACATGGGAATGTCCGTGATGGACTCTTCGTTCAGTAAAATTTCGCCTTCATCAGGAGGGATGAGACCGACGAGCATATGAAAAATGGTCGTTTTTCCCGCACCGTTCGGCCCAAGAAGGCCCACGATCTCGCCGGGCCCGACCTCCAAAGCCACATTGTCGACGACCCTCCGCCCGGCGTAGCTTTTTACGAGGCCCTCCGCCGCGAGTCTGTGAGGCCCTTTTCCGTTTCCGGAAAAATTCCCATCTGCAGGACGAAGAACCATGTTGGGCTTCCCTCATTATTGTTGGGGGGCAGATGCGTTTTCGTTTGCCGGGTACAATGTCACTCCCACCCTCCGGGAGGGGCTCCCCAGGACAATCGTCCGCCCCTCCCGGAGATAGAGCTCGAACCTGTCCCCGATGATTTGGTTCTTCCCCTCCCAGGCCCGCGGGTTCCCGGACAGCACCGCGACCCCCCTCGCCTCGTGATAATCCATGCGCTCCCCCGAGGCGAACTTGTCCTTGCCCTGCCGCAAGAGAACGTTCCCGATGGCGACGATTCTTTCGATATCCCCCTGGCTCGCCATGCCGGACCCCTTTTTCGTAGCGGCCTTTTCGGGACCCTCAGCCGGTTCCCTTTTCTTTTTGATAAATACCTCTAAGCGATCCGCTTTGATCTGCATTTCCCCCCGGTTGGCCACAACATTTCCGATAAAGATGATGATGTCCTTTTTGCTCTCCGCCTCCATCCGGTTGGATGTCACATGAATGGGAGGAGGGGCTGTTTCCTTTGAAACGGCGGCCGCGGCGTGGGCGCGCGCAGCCAAGAGACCAGAGAGGGTGACGAGGGCGAAGCCCCAAAAAATGGCCCCCGGGCGGTGCCCGATTTTCATTTAAGGTCCCCTTTTCCCCTTTCGGGAGAGGCTTCATCTTTTTTGCCGGCCTGGGCGTAACCGGCGGGTATCGTAGGCGAATTGAACAGCATGGCATTGACATTGTCTTGCAGAATGAATCGGCCGCTGTCGGTTTGTCCTTTCAATCCGGTTCCCGTCAGCCGAAAAGTTTTTCCCTTAAAGAGAATCGGGGCGTCCGTGAAAACGCGATTTTCTCTCGGGCGAAACTCGAGAGTTTCCGTCTCCAGGGTGTAGCCCTGCGCGGTGCGAATCACCACGTTTCCGAAAACTTTGATGCTCCGGGATTGGTTTCTCATGAGTCCCCGGTCCGCAATGATGTTCATGGGATCGCCGTCTTTGGGATAAAATCGCAGCCGGAGGCCCTTCAGCTGGGTGATATCCTCTTTCCGATACACCTTGGCGGTATCCGCCCAAAGCTCCCAGTTCTTCTGGCCGCGCTTATTTTGCACCAAATGCATGCGGTCAATCTGAAGGTCGGCGTCGGTATTAATTACTGTAATATCCCCCGCCTTGAAATCGTATTGTGGCGGGTTCGAAAGATAGAAGGTGACCGTCCCGGCCACGAGGAGGAAGGCAGCGGCGCTGATCCATTTCAAATTGGCGATGAATTTCATCTATATTCGTCCAATGGCAACAATAGTCCATGAAACATGCAAATATAGTGCCATGGGAGCGACCTCCTGTAAAGCCAAATGAACGCAGTCAAGAAAAACAAACAGTTAGTTCTGTTCGATTTCGATTCTCCGCTCCTCTCCCGCCAACGATTCCATCCTCACAACCATTTGGTTCGGATAGGGGTTTGGGACCCTTCCCAATCTTTGTGCCCATTCGATCAGGGTGACACCTTCCCCTCCTGTGATCTCTTCGAGTCCGAGGTCGGCCGGATCGAAATTGATGGGGAGACGGTAGAGATCGACGTGGTGGACGGGGGGCACTGTCGGATATTGGTGGATGTACACGAAGGTGGGACTTCGGACGGCCCTTCCCTCTCCCCCCGGCAGCGCCCGAACGACACCGCGCACGAGGACGCTCTTTCCCACGCCCAGGTCGCCATGAATGAGAACCACTTCACCGGGCCGGAGCATGCGCGCCAGCTCGGCGCCGAATGCTTCCGTTTCCTCGGAGGAACGGCTAATCCGGCACAAGCGATTCGCTGACAGCTTTTTTCTCCGCAGCCAATTGCGACGCCAACCTCCGGGCCTTCGGCAGGGCGGGCAACAAGTCCGTCGCCGTAATTCCCACTTCCCCCAATTCTTCGGCAGCGATCTCCCCCGCCAGCCCGTGGAGATATACCCCCGCGACCAGAGCGGCCTCAGGCGCGAGCGCCTGCCCCAAAAGGCCCCCGATCGTTCCCGCGAGAACGTCCCCCGCCCCCGCGGTGGCGAGGGCCGGTGTCCCGGTCGGGTTGATCCAGACCCCCCCGTCCGGCATCGCGACGATGGTCCCCGCCCCCTTGAGCGCCAGGTGCAGGCGATGCCTGGCGGCGAAATCCACCGCGATCTGGACGCGGTCGGCCTGGACTTCCTTGGGCGAAATTCCGAGGAGGCGCGCCATTTCGCCCGGGTGGGGGGTCAGAATCAGGTCGGCGTGGGGGCCATTCAGTACCGTTAGGTCCTGCGACAGCCCGTTCAACCCGTCGGCGTCCAGAACAATTGGCTTGTCCAGGTGTTGGATCAGCCTTTGAACAAGCTCCACCGTCCTCGGGTGGGTGGTCAGGCCGGGCCCGACCACAAGGGCGTCCATTTTTTCGGCTTTCTCCAAAATGAGGTCGAAGGCCGCGGGATCAAATGTGCCGGACGTTGTGGCGGGAAGGGGCAGCGCCATCACCTCCGGCGGACCCGCCTCCACGGCCATCGCGAGCGGTTCCGGGACCGCGAGGGTCACCAGCCCCCCTCCGATTCGGAGCGTGGCGAGAGAAGTCATGAGGGCGGCCCCCATCATTCCCGATGAACCGGCGATGATCAGGAGCTGGCCAGCGTCCCCCTTGTGGGCGTCGGCCCGCCGCTCGGGGAGAAAATCCGCTACGTCCGACGGCTCTGTGAGATGAACGGACACGCCCTCCTTCTCGACACAGGCCGCCGGGATCCCGATATCCAGACAAACGACCTCGCCCGCCATCTGCGCGGCGGGCATCAGAATGTGGCTCCGCTTCAGGGCGCCGAAGGTGAGGGTGAGTGCCGCCCGGATGCGAGGCGGCTCCGCCGATCCCAGGGTGGCGTCGAGGCCCGAAGGAATATCGACCGAAGCGACGGGGGTTTCCAGCTTCGATAGTGCGGAGAGGACCTCCGCCATGAGGCCGCGCGCCGGGGGAGAGAAACCCGTTCCCAGCAGGGCGTCGACGAAAATGTCGGCGCCGGCGGCGGCCGAGGCCAAATGGGCGATGTCCTCGCCCTCCAGTACCGTCTCGGGCGATATCCCCATGTCCATGAGAATTTTCAAGAATACGGCGGGGTCGCCCGCCACATCCTCGGGGGGAGAAAGGATGAAAACCGAGACCTTTGCGCCCAGGTTCATCAGATACCGGGCGATGACGAAGCCGTCTCCGCCGTTGTTCCCCTTCCCGCAGGCGATCACAACCCGAAGTCCGGGCCGGCCGTAGCGCGCCCATATCTCCGCGGCGGCCCGGCTGCCAGCCGTTTCCATAAGGCATACCGAGGGGATGCCGAAATCCTCGATGGCCCGCGCGTCGATGCGGGCCATCTCCTTTGCGGTGACAATGGGCAGCGCCATCACTCAGTCCTTCCCTCTGCACCCCACGAGGGCAGCCATCTCCCGCACAGCTTTCTCGAAGCCGACGAAAACCGCGTGCGAGACGATGCTGTGGCCGATGTTCAGCTCTTCCAGATGGGGAAGTCCCGCAACGGGCGAGACGTTCAGGTATGTTAGACCGTGCCCCGCATGCACCCCCAGGCCCAGGGCGTGCGCCCGCTCCGCGGCCGCCCGCAGGGTTTCGAGCTCCCGGAGCGCATCCTCCGCCTTTTTCGCCTCCGCGTAGGCGGCGGTGTTCAACTCTACGTAATCGGCGCCGATCTTCTTTGCGGTTTCGACCTGTTCCGGGTGTGGATCGATGAAAAGGCTGACCCGGATCCCCGCCTCCTGGAGAGGCGCGGCGATGCCGGCGATCCGATCGCCCGCCGCCGCCGCGTCGAGCCCTCCTTCGGTCGTCACCTCTTCGCGCCGCTCGGGAACGAGGGTGGCCTGATCGGGGCGAACTTCAAGGGCGATCGCCCGCATCTCCTCGACGGGCGCCATCTCGAGATTCAGCTTTCCCCGGACCACCTCCCGCATGAGGCGCAGATCGCGATCCTGGATGTGGCGCCGGTCCTCCCGCAAATGGATCGTGATCCCGACCGCCCCCGACCTTTCGGCAATGAGAGCGGCCGCGACAGGGTCCGGCTCACTGGTGCGCCGGGCCTCGCGAACGGTGGCCACATGGTCAACATTCACGCAGAGCTTGGGCATTCGTCCTCCCTGCGGGAGTAAGGGAAAAAACCGGGAAATTTCATCGGGCCATTATATCGGGATTCGGGGCCCGCGCGCGTCCGCCGGAGGGGCGGAATCCGGCCCCAATCGGTGCGGTGAAACCCCTGGGAGGAGCCCGAAGAGATATCGGGAGGGAGAAAATCCGCCGTTAGACTTCGCCCGGCGCCAAGTCGGGCGCGGAAGTCTTCGTGCCCTTGGGCTCGGGAGGGGTTTCCTCTTCCGGCTCGGGAGAGGAGGCGGGGGCTGCCTTGGGCGTAGCGGAAACGGCCGTGCGGCCGGCCGGCATCTTGCCCGTTTCAAACAAACATTCGATGTCGGTCCGCTCGATGGTTTCAAAATCGAGGAGCGTTTTCGCCAGGAGTTCGAGCTTGTCCCGGTTCTTCTTGAGGACGCCCATCGCCTTGTCGAACGAGGTGGTGACAATCGTCTTCACCTCTTCGTCGATCGTGACGGCAATCTCTTCGCTGTAATCGCGGTGCTGGGAAATCTCCCTTCCCAGAAAAATTTGCTCGTGTTTTTTCCCGAAAGAAAGCGGCCCCAGCTTCTCGCTCATGCCCCACTCGCACACCATGGTTCTCGCCAGGTCGGTCGCCACCTGTATGTCCTGCTTGGCGCCGGTCGTCATCTCGTCCAGAACGAGCATTTCGGCCGCCCGCCCGCCCATCAGGATGGCGATCTGGTTGAGGAGGCGATTCTTGTCCTCGTTATAGCGGTCTTCCTCGGGGAGGGACCACGTGCTCCCCAGGGAGAAGCCGCGGGGGATGATGGTCACTTTCTCGACCGGGTCGGTCCCCGGCAGAAGAATGGTGACGAGGGCGTGCCCGGCCTCGTGGTAGGCGGTATTCTTCTTTTCCTTTTCGCTGACTACGACGCTCCGCCTTTCCTTCCCCATCATGACCTTGTCCTTGGCCTCGGACAGGTCCTCGAGTTCGACGGCCTTTTTCTCCCGGCGCGCGGCGAGGAGGGCGGCCTCGTTCAACAGGTTTGCCAGGTCCGCGCCCGCGTAGCGGGGCGTCCCGCGCGCGATTACGCCCATGTCCACATTGTCGGCCAGCTGAACCTTCTCGGCGTGCACCTTCAGTATCGCGAGCCGCCCCTTGATGTCGGGCAGGGGGACCACGACCTGGCGGTCGAAGCGGCCCGGGCGCAGCAGGGCGGGGTCCAGCACGTCGGGGCGGTTGGTCGCGGCGATGAGAATCACCCCGTCGTTCGACTCGAAGCCGTCCATCTCAACGAGCAACTGGTTGAGGGTCTGCTCGCGCTCGTCGTGGCCGCCGCCCAGCCCGGCCCCGCGATGCCGCCCGACGGCGTCGATCTCATCGATGAAGACGATGCACGGCGCGTTGACCTTGCCCTGCTCGAAAAGGTCGCGCACACGCGAGGCGCCCACCCCGACGAACATTTCCACGAAGTTGGAACCGCTGATCGAGAAAAAGGGGACGTCCGCTTCCCCGGAGATGGCCCGCGCGAGAAGGGTTTTGCCCGTTCCGGGCGGGCCGACGAGAAGTACTCCCTTTGGAATGCGGGCGCCCAGGCGGGTGAACTTCTGCGGATCCCTCAAGAATTCAACGATCTCCTCGAGCTCCTCGATGGCCTCTTCGATGCCGGCCACGTCTTTGAAAGTCACCTTCTTTTTGTTTGCATCGGTAACCAGCCGCGCCTTGCTCTTGCCGAAGGAGAGCGCTTTGGTTCCGCCGACATGCATCTGGCGCATGAAGAAAATCCAGACGCCCAGGAGGATGAGCATGGGGAACCAGCTCAGGAGCAGGTTCATGTACCACGTATTCTGCTCCGAGGGCTGCGCGCTGATGCGCACGCCCTTCGCCCGGAGCGTGGAAATCAGGTTGGTGTCGTCCGGGGCATAGGTATGAAACGGCTTCCCGTTGATGTAGTGGCCCCGGATGTTGTTTCCCTGGATGAGGACATCGCCCACCTGCCCGTCCTGGACGGCGCGAAGGAAGTCACTGTAAACCACCTTCCGCTCCAAGACGCGGGCGCCGCTGAAGACTTGAAATATACCGACCATGATGAGGCCGATAATGAGCCAAAGCGCGATATTCTTGTAAAATTGGTTCAAATCGTCACCATTCACCTAAATAGAAACGGCAAAATACAAGCGAAACCGTATCAAGAATTCCCCGCCCCGTCCAACCGCGAGACCGGCGGGTTCCGGCGTCTTTGTATCTGCTGCCCTTCGATATTCCCCTGTTCGCTCGAAAGCTTCCGCCATCTCCGCCCGGGCGGGGAGAATCAATTCTCCTCCGGCTCCCTCTTTGTCCGATCGGCCCGGAGGGTGATCACCCGCCTCGTATCGGCGCCCGCGCGGTACTGCTCCGATACCGCGTGGCCCACCACCCACGCAATTTCCTTTCCCACCGCGACCAGGGGAATGAAATCGCGCTCGGCGCGGGGGATTTTCCGGTCGATGAAGAAGGCCTTCAATTTCCGCTCGCCCGGCGCCCCGGCAGGCCGGAACCGGTCTCCCTCCAGGCGGCTTCGGAGGAAGGCCTCCTTCCCCAGCCGGTCGGCGTCAAGGGAAACTTCCCGGCAACCCTTATCAACGACAGGGCGCGCCCCGTCCTCCCCGGGCGCCGCCAGCAGCTCGACGCCCAGCGCCCCGTGCCGCGTGCGGCCGGGAAGCGCGAGGGGAACCGCCTCTATTGAGGCGGCGCGGGGTTCCGGCGACGGGCCAATCACCAAAACATCATAAACTCGCCTGGCAACGAGACCGCCCGGCAGGTCGATCTGTCCCGAAGGGCCGCCCGCCGTGACAAGATCGTCGATCCCCGAGATCAGGCGCCCGAGCGAGCGCCGCCCCCTCTTCCCCCCGGCCTGACTTCGATCCAGGGCGGCGCGCCACAGTCCCGCCCGGACGGCCTGGGCCAGCCCGGCCGCCGCGCCGAGTGGCCGGATCCGGATCTCCCCCGCCCCGGTCTCCGAGACGAATTTCGCCTCGGCATCTCTCACTTCGGCATCGAGAACCTCTAAAAGGGCACCCAGCCGTTCCGCGCCCGATGCGATGAGGGCGCCCACATCCCCGCCCAGGCTCTCCTCGATGACGGCCAGACGCGGCGCCGGATCCGGTTCCGGAGCCGGCTCTCGTCCGCGTTTGTCTCATCCTCCACCCAGGCGGCCTCCCGGGCCTCGAGGTAATCCAGAATCTCGGCCCGGGTCAGGTCAAGCATCGGCCGAAAAAGCAGGACGCCCTCTCCCGCCGCGGAAGAAGTTTGCAGGAGCGGGGCCACCGGCCGGATGCCCGCCATCCCCCGGGGGCCCCCTCCCTCGAACAGGCGCATGAGAACGGTTTCGACCTGATCGTCCCGCGTGTGGGCGAGGAGGACGGAGTTGCTTCCCAGCTCGTCCGCGGCGGAAAGGAGGGCGGCCCGCCTCGCATCGCGCGCCGCCGCCTCGAGACCCCGCCCGCCGGACCGCTTCACCCGGACGCGCGCCAGCCGGAAGGGAATCTCCCGCTCCCGGCAAAAGGCCTCTGCGTGCGCGGCATCCCCGTCCGCCGCCCCGGGCCGCAGGCCGTGGTGGACGTGAAGGGCCAGAAGCCGCTCTTTTGCCCGGAGACCCGCTCTCTCCAAAAGGGCGGCGAGCGAGAGAAGGAGGGCCGTTGAATCGGCCCCCCCCGAGTAGCCCACGACGAACGGACCCTTCCGTTCCCAGAGACGGCAACGCGCCCCTCCGCGCCGCACCTTCGCCTCAAAGAGCCGTACGATCTTCGCGGACGCGGATTGGGAGGGCTGCGTTCCCATGGGGCTCTCCCCGGCGGCAAACGGGAAAGAGAGGGCATGTGGTGGCGGTGGAGGGACTCGAACCCCCAACACTACGGATATGAGCCGTATGCTCTAACCGGTTGAGCTACACCGCCGGATTGATGCGAACTGAATCAAGGAGACTCTTTGGGACGAAAAATCGCGAGAATAAACATGGCGGCGAGAATGTAGAAAAAAACCTGCAAGCCGAAATCGGTCATTCGGAGCAGGGCAACCAAAATACAAAGTATGCCCAGGAAAAGCAGGAACAAAATTTCGATCTCCCGTCGCATCAGTCAATCATCCCCCTTTGTGGATTCCCCTGTTGGGCCGGCCTTCATGGCCACCTTCACCTGCTCCAGCTGCAAGTCGGGCGTGAACTCGGGACAATGAAGGGCGCCCATGGGCTCGTTGCGCCATTTCAGGCGGCACCCTTCGCGCCACGCGCAAACAACACACTCCCTTACGCCTTGGTATGCCATACGCCAATCCCTGCCAAGTTCAACGGCGGGAAACTATAATGGCCGGCAGAACGTCAAGTTTTTCAATGCTTCTCAAAGTGGACCCCGGCCGGGCTCTCTCTCATTGCCTCCCGGCCGCCATGCCGGAGGCTACGCGCGCCCGAAGCGCCTCGGCCGCCCCCTCCAGGGGAATGAATTCTGTATTGCCGCTCCGCCTTTCCTTTATCTCGATCTTGCCCTCTTTCAGCCCCTTGGGCCCCACCACCGCCTTGAAAGGGATTCCGATCAAATCGGCGTCCTTGAACTTCACCCCCGGCCGCTCGTCGCGATCGTCGAGGAGCGCATTCACACCGAGCGATTTGAGCGCGGCGTAGAGGCGCTCGGACTCCTCGCGGCACTTTGGGTCGTCCGCCTTCACCGGGATGACGTATGCGTGATAGGGGGCAAGGGGTACGGGCCAGATGATTCCGTCCTCGTCGTGGTTTTGCTCAATGGCGGCCGCGACCGTGCGGCCAATGCCGATCCCGTAGCAGCCCATGACGATCTCTTTCGTTTCGCCCTCATCGTCGAGGTAGGTCGCCTCCAGCGATTTGGAATATTTTTTCCCGAGCTTGAACACGTGGCCCACTTCGATTCCCCGGCTGACCCCCATCGCCTCCCCGCAGACGGGGCAACCGTCCCCCGCCTCGGCCAGGGTCAGATCCGCGAACGCGTCCGCCCGGAAATCGCGCCCCTCCTCGGCGCCGGTGTAGTGGTAGTCCGACTCGTTGGCCCCCACCACGAAGCCCCCGCCGCCGCGCATGGATTCGTCGGCCAGGATGTATGCGCCGCTGAGCCCGACCGGCCCGGCGAAACCCACCTCGGCCCGGGTTAAGCGCTCGACGGTCTCGGCGTCCGCGAGAATGACCTCGGTGACATCCAAGGCGTTGCGAAGCTTTGTCTCGTTCAGCTCGCGGTGGCCCGGTATCATCGCCGCGACGGGCCGGCCGTCGGCGATGTAGAGGAGGGTTTTTGCCATCCGGCGGGGCGGCTTCCCGAGAAAGGCGGACACCTCTTCAATGGTTCGCGCATCGGGGGTGTGCACCTTTTCAAGCTTCCCCCGCCCGTCCTCGGGAAGGGAGAGGCTGACCGGCGTCTTCTCGATGTTGGCCGCGTAATCGCACTTGCCGCAAACCGTGACCGCCTCTTCCCCGGTGTCGGCCAATACCATGAATTCGTGGGAAAAACTTCCTCCGATGGCCCCGGAATCCGCCTCGACATCGCTGAACCGAAGGCCGCACCGGCGGAAGATCCGCTTGTAGGCCTCCACCATCGCCGCGTAGCTGTCCTCGGCCCCGGCATCGTCCCTGTCGAAGCTGTAGCCGTCCTTCATCGTGAATTCCCGGCCCCGCATCACCCCGAACCGGGGCCGGACCTCGTCGCGGAATTTGGTCTGGATCTGGTAGAGGTTGAGGGGAAGGTCCCGGTAGCTGCGAACTTCACGGGCCACAAGGTCGGTGACGACCTCCTCGTGAGTGGGCCCGAGACAAAAATCCCTGCCGTGCCGGTCCTGGAGGCGCATGAGATCCTTGCCGTAGACATCCCACCGGCCCGTCCGGCGCCAAAGCTCGGCGGGATTCAGGGTGGGGAGGAAAACCTCCTGCGCGCCCGCTCGGTTCATTTCCTCCCGGCAGATTTCCTCCACCTTCCGCTGCACCCGCACCCCGAGCGGAAGGAGGGTATACACCCCGGCGGCGAGCCGGCGGATCATGGCGGCACGCACCATGAGCCGGTGACTCACCACCTCTGCATCGGCGGGGGCCTCCTTTAACGTGGGCAGAAAGGCACGGGTGACCCGCATGGACTCTCTAATCCCCCTCTTTGCCGTCCCGGAATCGGGAAGCGGCGTACTCCGCCGCGATCTTCTCCACCCGCCCGACGAGGTTCTCCTTGATGTCTTTGTAGTCAACGAGGCCCACCTTCTCGCCCTTCATGAAGATGAGGGCGCGCTGGTGGCCCCCGGCGACGCCGATGTCGGCCTCGCGGGCCTCCCCCGGCCCGTTCACCTCACAGCCCATAACGGCCACGGTGACGGGCGCGTCGATATGGGCAAGCTCCTTCTCCACCTCGAGGGTGAGCTTGTCCACGTCAATTTGAACCCGGCCGCAGGAGGGGCAGGCGATCACGTTCACCCCCTTTTGGCGGAGACGGAGGCTTTTGAGGATCTCGAATCCCACGCGCACCTCCTCCACCGGGTCGGCGGCGAGCGAGACGCGGATGGTATCGCCGATGCCCTCGGCGAGAAGGATGCCCAGCCCGACGGCGCTCTTGATGCTTCCCGTCTGAAGGCTTCCGCTCTCGGTGATGCCGAGGTGAAGGGGGTAATCCACCCGCGACGCCATGAGGCGGTAGGCCCCCACCGTACGGCCCACGTCCGAGGCCTTGAGTGAGATTTTGGTCTCGTAAAATCCGCGCCTTTCCAGCATCGCGATGTGGCGCAGCCCGCTCTCGACGATGGCCTCGGGGGTGGCTCCCCCGTAGCGGTCGAGCAGGTGCTTCTCCAGCGAGCCGGCGTTCACCCCCACGCGGATGGGAATGCCGTTTTGCTTCGCCGCCGTGACGACCTCGCTCACCCGATCCTCGCCGTTTATGTTGCCGGGATTGATCCGAAGACAGTCCACCCCCGCGTCCGCCGCCGCCAAGGCGAGGCGGTAGTCGAAATGGATGTCAGCGACGAGGGGGACGCGCGTGCGCCGCCGGATTTCGGGGAGCGCTTTCGCGGCCGCCTCGTTCGGAACCGCCAGGCGCACGATCTCGCAGCCCGCCCCCACGAGCGATTCGATCTGGGCGACCGTCTCTTCGATCTGATGGGTGAATGTGTTGCACATCGACTGAACGGCGATCGGAGCGCCGCCGCCGATCTTCACCCCGCCCACCCGAATCTGGCGGCTCGCACGGCGGTGGAGAGAAAACCGGGCGGGATCGGCGCAGGGAAGCGCCTCCTCCGTTGGGGAAGCGCCCCCCCCGAGGAGAGGCAGGCCGGCAGCCGCTTGCTCCTCCGGCGGGAGGCCCCGCCCGGGAACGGGCTTCACCCGGAAGACATCGTCGGTAAAGGAGTCGAACGAAATATTATCCATGGGCCGATCCTGCGCCCCGCTGCGCTACCTTCCCTCCGAGGGCACGGGGCGCTGCGCGGGCGGTTCTGGAGGGGCGGTCCGCCTTCTCTCTCCGGGGGCGCCGGATGTCCAGCGGGAGAAATAATACACGCTGTCCTTGAAGGTGGCGAAGAGCATCAGGCCGATCAGAAGGACCATTCCGACCTGCATGGCCATGTCCCGAACCCGGCCGCCCAAGGGTTTTCCGCGCAGGACCTCGAGGAGGAGGAAAAATATGTGCCCGCCGTCCAGGACGGGGATGGGCAAGAGGTTCAGGATGGCCAGGTTCACGCTGAGGAGGATGGTGAACCCGACCAGGAATCGAAGGCCCCGCTGGGCCTGCTCGGCGGCGATGGCCGAGATGCGGATGGGCCCGCCGATCTCCACCGGCACGGCGCCGGTGATGATACGGTACAATGCGCCAACGGTGAGGCTCACGATGTTGATGTTGTGGATCGCGCTCCGCCTGAGCGCGTCAACCGGCCCGGAGCGTTCGATGACGGTTTGGGAACCGAGGCCGATTCCGATCCGCCCGAAGCCCAGCTCCTTGCCTTCCGCCGTTTTCGAGGTTGGGACTATCGGGATCTCCTGTATTTTTCTCCCGCGCTCAACCCGGAGGACGATTCGCGTATCCGCTTTCTTCTGGATGATCGCGACCAGCTCGGTCCATCTCCGGATGGGCTTTCCGTCGATGGCGACGATATGATCGCCCGCCCGCAGGCCGGCCTGCATGGCGGGCGCGCCGGGGAGCACCTCGCCCACCCAGGTTCCGGGGATCGGAACGCCCACGATGTGGAGGGCCCAACTCAGCAGGAACGCGAAAATCAGGTTAAATCCCGGGCCCGCGGCGATCACGAGAAAGCGGTGGCTCACCGGCCGGAGAAAAAAGGAGGCCGCGGGATCTTCCGCTTCCTCCGTGTCGCTTTCCGAATTCTCGCCGACCAGCTTTACATACCCGCCGAGGGGGATGAGCGAAACCCGGTACTCGGTCCCCCCCCGTTGGAAGCCGATGAGCTTTCGCCCGAAGCCGAGCGAGAACACATGGACCCCGATACCCAGCTTTTTCGCGGCAAGATAGTGCCCAAGTTCGTGAATGAATATGAGCGCCCCCAGGACGATCACCGCCCAGAAAATGGTCACCCCAAAACTCTGAACCCATGTGAAAATCTGGTAGCCCATTTTTTCCTCTAAAAGTTACCGGCGCTCCGGCGCCCGAACGACGTCAACCCCAGACGGCACTTCAAATTGAAACGTCTCCGGGGAGAGTTTTACGCCCTCTTTGATGTTCCAGAAGCGGATTCGCGTACCGTTTCCCATGCTGTCGAAAAACTCGAAGCCCACGATGTGAAAGGTCTCCGGGTCCACCTCGAGCCACATCCGCCGGGGGCCGCGGCCCCTTTTCCGCGGCGCCAGGAAAAGGCGGTGCGGCTGCCCCCCCTTCCAGACGCCCCCGGGCCGCCGCGGGGTTCCCTCCTCTTCCAGTTCCACCCGGAAGCTGTCGGTGAGCCTTCCCTTGCCGGCGAGAAAGAGAAACGGCGTGGGGCCCGAAACCATCCGCGACAGGTTGGTCAGGATCACCTGCCGGAGCCGGGGGGTGTAGATCCAAAAGCGCGACCCGTCGGACACCAGGAGCTGGCTCTCGGGCTCGAAGTACTCGAAACGTATCCGCCCGGGCTTGCTCAGGGACAACCGGCCCCTGGAACGGGTTTTCCTCCCCAGCGACCGGAGATCGTTCTCCTGCTCGAAATCAGCGGTGAGGGTTTGCGTCTTTTCATATTGCCGCTGAAGGCGCTCGACAACGATTTCCCGCCGGGTCGGCCCCTTCCCCCCGGAGGTTTTTGAATCGGCGGACGAGGTGGCGAGAAATCCCAAGAATAGCGGGAGAAACAAAAGGGCCCCACCATAGAGCCCTCCCTTTCCGCAAAAACGAAGCCGAACGCCGGGGCGGGCCTGGCAATAATTCCTCACGGCGGCCATTTTAGGAGGGCTGGCCCGGGGTGTCAAGAAATCGCTATCCGGCGGGGGGTTTGAGGGGATTGGGGGGGGAAAAGCGGCGCGGCGATCAGCCCGCCCCCTGCCCGGGCGCCACCCCCGCCTCTTCTTCTGCACTGGACGCAGGTAGTGAGGAATCCGCCGATGGAGCAATGAATCCCGCAAGGCCGCCCCCGCCCGCGCCCTCGATGGCCACCCGCCGCCCTTCGAGCCTCACCCTGCCTCCGGCGATGAGGCGTACGGCCAGCGGATAGATTCGGTGCTCATAACGAAGGATCCGGCGGGAAAGGATTTCTTCATCATCCTCCGGCAGCACAGGTACCGCCGCCTGCAAGATAATGGGTCCGGTATCCACCCCCTCATCCACGAAATGGACGGTGCAGCCCGCGACCCGCACCCCGGCGCGAAGGGCCTTTCGCTGGGCGTGCAGGCCGGGAAAAGCGGGAAGGAGCGAGGGGTGGATATTGACGATTCTGCCCCCGAACCGCGCCACCACCTCCTCACTCAGGACACGCATGTATCCGGCAAGGCAGATCAGGCCGGCGTCGGCCTTCTCGATCGCGCGGACGAGCCGGCGGTCGAAATCTCCCCCCCGGGGGTCCACCCAAACGGCCTCCACCCCCGCCCGCCGCGCCCGATCCAGGGCCGGCGCGTCCTCGACATCGCTCAAGACCCGGACCACCTCCGCCGGATGGCCGGGATCCGCCTGCGCATTAAGGAGCGCTTGCAGATTGGATCCTCTGCCCGAGGCGAGGACGGCCAGGCGGAAGGGTTTCCCCTGCGGATCGTTTTTCAAATTCTTTCGATCCCCGAAATTTCGACCGCGGCTTTTCCCGCGGGGCGGACGCGGACCTTGCCCGCCCGGTAAAATTTCTCCCCGGCCGAGGAAAGGGCAGCCTCCGCCCCGGCCGCCTCCGCCGGATCGAGGGCCACGACGATTCCGAGTCCCATGTTGAAGGTGGCGTACATTTCCGTTCTCTCGATGGGCCCCCGCTCGGCCAAAAGATCGAAAATTGGAGGAAGGGGCCAGCCGCCGGCCAGAAGGCTGGCTTGCAGCCCTTGGGGAAGGATGCGCCGGAGGTTGCCGGGAAGGCCCCCGCCGGTGACGTGGGCGATCCCGTGGATCCCGGGGAGGCCGCGGAGAGCGCCCAGGGCGGAGGCGTAGATGCGCGTGGGCTCTAGGAGCACCTCGCCCAACGGCCGGCCCAGGGCGGGATGGATCTCCTCCCGCGCCCACTCGTCCTGATCCCCGAGGACGCGCCGGGCCAGGGAATACCCGTTGCCGTGCAATCCGGAAGAAGGCAGGCCGAGCAAGAGGTCTCCCTCCCGAACCAGACTCCCGTCGATCAAGTCCTCCCGCTCCACGACGCCGACGGCGAACCCCGCCAAATCATAGACTCCGGGCGGATAAAAACCGGGCATCTCGGCGGTCTCGCCTCCCAGAAGGGCGCAACCGGACTCCCGGCAACCGGCGGCGATCCCTCCGACCACGGCGGCGAGCGTTTCTTTTTCCAATTTTCCCGCCGCGAGGTAGTCGAGAAAGAAAAGCGGGACGGCCCCCATGGTGAGCAAATCGTTTACGCACATCGCCACGAGATCGATTCCGATCGTGGCGTGCCGGCCGAGGGCTTGGGCCACCTGGAGTTTCGTCCCCACCCCATCCGTTCCCGAAACAAGGACGGGGTCCCGGTATCCTTCGCCCAAGCGGAACAGGCCGGCAAAGTCTTGAAGGGCGTCCAGGACGCGTCCCTTTTGGGCAGGGTGGGTGGAGCGGACGGCTTCGCCGATGGAACGGGCGAAATCCTCGCCCGCGTCCACATCGACCCCGGCGGCGGCGTAGGTAAGATTCGGTTTCGCGTTCAAGGAAAGCACTTCCACGGCAGGTGCCGGGCGGCCTCGGGCCCGCCCCTCAAAGCATCGCCTCGGAAAGGAGTTTCACAAGGGCCACGTTATGCCTGTGGCCGGTTCGTTCCGCTGTCACCTTACCCAAAATCGGCCGGCCGAGCAGATACAGGTCACCGATCAGGTCGAGAATCTTGTGGCGGACGAACTCGTCGGGAAACCGGAGTTCGGTATTCACGACGCGCTCGCGGTCAACCAAGATAACATTTCCCCACCGCCCGCCCTCGGCAAGCCCCTGCTGTTCGAGTTTTTCAAGCTCCCAGATGAAGCCGAAGGTTCGGGCCGTGGCGATTTCCGTTTTGTAGCTTTCCGGGCCGGAATGCGCGTACGTGTAGCTTTGGGTTCCGATCGGGGGCGGGTGTTCGATTCGGAAGGAGACTGTGAATCCCCCGCTGGGCTCGATTCGGAGGAAGCCTTCTTCCCCGCCCGGCTTTCCCGCCTCGTAAACCTTATCCACGATGAGCGGGGGGACCCCCGCATCCTGCTCCTCGATCCCGGCATCCTCGATGAGTTGGCAAAAGTCCATCGCCGATCCCTCCATGATGGGGACCTCTTCCCCGATTTTCACGAGGAGGTTTGTCAGTCCGTAGGCATGGAGGGCGCTCATCAGATGTTCAATGGTGCGGGCCACCACGGAGCCATCCCTAAGGTTCGTCGCGTGGTCGGTGCTTTCCACATAAGCCACCCGGGCCGCGACGGTCTCCGATGTGGTGAGGTTTCCGAAGTGGATTCCGCTGCCGGGCGGCAAGGGTTCAAGCAGGAGCCCCGTCTTGATCCCGGAATGCAGGCCGTGCCCGTACATGACAACGCTTCGCCCAATGGTCTTCTGCACCCCCTCCCGCGGGGCCTGACCAGCCGATGGGGACTCCAGTCGGTGGGTTTGCAGCTTCCGCTTGAGGGTAGCGAGCGGGACCCCCACGGATCGGGCGGTGTCCTTGATATCCCAATTGTTCCGCACGAGATGGTAGGAGAAGAAGCGCCGCTCCCAATCCCGGCGGGCGGCCTTAAAGTTCGCCGGGCAATCTTCGTCGAGTTCCTGGGTATACCCTCCGCGGACCGGCCGGGGCAGGTGCTCTGCGCGGATCATTTTCCCCGGCGCGGACGAAAGCGCTTGGTTCACGGCGCCCTTCAGCTCGACCACGTTGCCCGACCAGTTGAATTGAAAAAGGGCGGCCATGGCGTCCACCTCGAATTCTTTTTTCAGCCCCATCTTCTTTGAGGCTTCCTCCAAAAACCGCTTGGCCAGGGGAAGGATGTCCTCCCGCCGGTCCCGGAGCGATGGCAGATATATCCGGCGCGCCAATAGATATTCGGCCACCTCCGAGGCCAGCTCCCGCCTGTTCTCTCCGCCGGACTCCTCGTCGATCGCGACAACGACGCGCTTCCGCTGCTTTGTATTGGCGAGCAGTGCGTCCAAAAAGACAAACCTTTTGGCCGCTTCCATGTGTTCCAGGCCGCCCAGAAAAAGGGTGCCCTCCGTATCGTCGGGAAACAGGCGGCGCAGGGAATCGGCCAGGACCGCCTCGTCGCCCCTTTCCGGCAAAGTCCGGCAGTGGAGGAGTTGGAAGGCGGCGCCCTTGGTAATTCCCCCCAGGTGAATCTTACGGGCCACAAACCGCTTCCCCGCGCCCGGCTCGCCGCATATGACCACGGGCCGCAAGTCGGCGACCGCCTCGGCGATCTGTTTCCGCACCTCGACGACGCCCGGGTCGTTCCCCTCGAGCGACACGCCCCAGGAGTCAGCGCTTTCGACCTCTACAATGCGCTTTTTCCGAACGGCCTTATTGACCACCCGGATGACGGCCTCCATCGAAAGGGGCTTTTCGATGAAGTCAAAGGCGCCCAGTTTGGTCGCCTTCACGGCCGTGTCGATGTTTCCGTGGCCGGACATAACGATTACCTCGGTGTCGCTCTGAAATTCTTTCGCGGCCTGGAGGGTCTTGATCCCGTCAATCCCGGGCATCCATACGTCCACGAGGACCACGTCGGGGGCCTCGGCGCGCATCATCTCGAGCGCGCGCTCGCCCGAGTCCGCCTTGGCCACCCGGTAGCCCTCGTCCTCCAGGATTCCTTCCAGGCTGGAAAGGATGTCCTGCTCGTCATCAACAATAAGAACCTGGCCTTTATCCAATTGCGGCGGACCTCTCTATTTCCGTGATGTAGGCGGAAGGGGGGGCGAGGGGGAACGTTACGCGGAAGACCGATCCCCTCGGCTGGTTGTCCCGGACGGTGATCGAGCCGTTGTGGTCCGAGGCGATGCGGTGGCATATGGCGAGCCCCAGGCCGGAGCCGCGGCTTTTGGTAGAAAAATAGGGATAGAATACGCTCCATTTCGACTCTTTGGGAATGCCTTCTCCTTGGTCCGCCACCTCGACGCTCAACTGGTTCTGCTTTTTGTCGACCTCGGCGCACACCATGATTTCCCCGCTCTCTTTCATGGCTTCCATGGCGTTTTCGAGCAGGTTGATGAAAAGGCGCTGAAGTTGTTCCGCGTCCGCCCGGATGAGGGGAAGTCCGTCAACCACCTCCGTCCGCAGCCGGATGTCCGGGCGGCGATCCCGGTAAAGCGTGATCACCTCGTCAATGACATCGTTGATCTGGCACGAGCGCAGCCGCGCCTCGGGCATGCGGGCGAACCGGTTGAACTCGTTGACCATCTCCATCAATCCCTGAACTTGGTGAATGATGGTGTTAGTGCAAAGCTCGAAGACTTCCGCGAAATCTTCCGCCTTTTGCTGATACTTCCGGCGCATCCGCTGGGCGGATAGCTGAATCGGGGTGAGGGGGTTCTTGATCTCGTGCGCAATCCCCTGGGCGATCTCGCTCCAGGCGGCAACCTTTTGCGCCCGGATCAGCACCGTCATGTCGTCGAACACGACCACCGCGCCCAGGCGATTCCCCTCCGCGCTCCGAAGGAGGGTGAGGCTCGCCCGGAGGGTCAGAACGCGCCCTCCGATCACGATCTCGACCTGATCGGATACGCTCGCCCGGTCCTCCTCCCGCATGATTCGAAGGAGCTGGCGGATGGGACGCAGATGTTCGCTTTGGAAGACCTCGTGGAAGTACCGCCCGAACGCCCATTGCGGATCAAATTGGAGGAGCTCGCCCGCCGCCTTGTTCAAAACGGTGATCTGACCCCGGCGGTTGATCGAGACAACCCCCGTTCCGATATTCTCGAGCAAGGCTTCCATGTACCGGCGGCGGCGGTCAATCTCGGAGCTTGATCGCCGCAGATCCTCTGAGGCCGCCTCGATTTCCTTTTTGTTTGCAAGGAGCTCCCGCGTCATGTTGTTGAAGGCGTCAACGAGGATGCCCACCTCCCCGTCCGCCCGCACGTCCACCTGGTGTCCCAGCTCTCCCTCGGAGACGGCCCGCGTTCCCTCGGCGAGCTTTTCGATGGGAATGGTGATGCCCCGGGCGATATAGAAGCCGATCCAAATCGCGGCGAACAAGATTAGCAAGGCGACGAGCAAGAAGGTGATGATGAAACTCCCCTTGATGGGATTCTTGGAAAGCTCCAGTTCCTTGAAGTTCTCATACGCCGTGAAAATCCCTTTCACCCGCTCCACCAGGCGCTCCGGCACAATCCGCGAAACGACCAGAAAGCCCGTCACCTTCTCGCCGACCTTTATCGGAGCGATTCCCCGGACAACGTCGTTCTCCCCGAAGCTCTCCACGGCCGCCCGGGCCTCGCCGTCGAGCACTGTTCCCAAAATGTCGGCCCGGGGCGAAAACCGGAATTCGGAAGAAAGGTCCTTCTTCCGGGCGGAAGCCACCTTCTGGCTGTCGGCGAAGAAGAGCTCGATGGTGTCCGCGCGGAGGTCCGCCCGCTTTTCTTCGAGATATTCCCTCAGCAACGCTTCATTGCGGGTCAACGCGCCCCAGCCGCGCGATACGATCTGCGCGGTGATGGCCTGCGCGTCGGCCAGGGCGTTGCGCTCGGACTCGCGATAATAGGTTTGGGCCACCTCGAAGGAGCCTTTGAGCGCTCCTTCCACCTTCGTGTCGAACAGAAAGTTGAAGCTTTTGTCGATCAACCCGCTTGCGACGAAAAAGAGCGCGATGGTCGGGATGAGGGTAAAGCCGACGAAGGCCACAATGAGCTTCACCTGCAGGCGGGCGCCGCCGGCACCCGACCGAATGGAATAAAAGAGGCGGACGAGGTTCCGCAGCACCAAAAGCACCAGAACCATCAAAAGAATGATGTTGAGGTTTAGGAGCGCGAAGACAACCACGTTGTTCATCAACGGGATTCCCGGCTCGAGTTCCTTGAAATATATCCAAGCTGTGAGGGAAAGAACGGTGATGCCGATCAGGCCGAGGGTAGCGTTTCGAATGTACTTCCGCCGCCGCGGCGAGATTTCATCGTGACTGAGGGAGGGCGGGTACACTTGTCACATCCCCCGGGAACCGAATTCGGCGGAATTCGCCCATTCCGTCTTCTTGTTCAGGAAGGCGAGGAGATAATTGAACGGGAAGGCGAACCGCACCGAGTCCATGCTGGCCCGCGCGCGGAGGTAAAAGCGGCCGTTCGCATCGAGGTCCCGCACGAGGACGATGGACTCGCCGTTGATCTCGGTCATCCAATCCTCCATTTCGTCGCGGCGGGAAGTGACCTTTCGCGTTCGATCGCCGGCGTCCATCTCGGCCCGAAACGTATAGGCCTTCTTCAGCGCGTCGTACTTCACCTCATGAGCCAGCTTCCGGGTGAAGAGCACCTGATCGAAAATCAGGGGCCGCGGGCGCATCATGGCCATTTCAAAGATGAAGCGCGTGGTGACGCCGCCGTGGACGGCTTCCAGCACATCGGGCGGGAAGGCATCCTCCAGGGTGGCGAAAACGAGGAGACGGCCCTGCCTCTCGATCACGGTGAGGTCCCGGAGGGCGGGACCCTCGGAATTCTCCGTCGCGGAAAGGGCGGGCGCGCCAGAGAGGGCGATGAGGATAAAAAAAGCCGCCGCCGGAAACAGGTGCCCGAAAACGTAGAAATTCATAAACTTAGCGCGCATAGCTTCTCCCCAGGCGTTGGAGAAATTGTACTCCAACCGGGGGCGGCCCTCAACGCTTTTGGCTCTCCCCCCCCGGGTCTTTTGGCAGAAATTCCTTCAATTCGTACAGGATTTCGAGCGCCTGGCGGGGGGGCAGGCTGTCGAGGTCCACTTTCGCCAAGGCCGCCTCCACCGCCGAGGGGGCCGGCGTGAAGAGGGAAAGCTGCGATTGGGACTTCTCCAGATGCCGCCTCGCGAGCGGGCCGACCTCCTCCCCTTCCCCGGCGGCGCCGTACTCGAGCTCGGCGAGCAGGATTTTCGCGCGCGCCAGGACTTTGGGCGGAAGCCCCGCCAGCCGCCCCACGTAAATGCCGTAGGAACGGTCGCAGCTGCCGTCCACCACCCTGCGGAGGAAGACCACCTCCTCCCCCCATTCGCGCACCTCTACCGTCAAGTTCGAGACCCGCGGAAGGACCTCGGCCAGCTCGGCCAACTCGTGGTAATGGGTGGCAAAGAGCGTTCGCGCCCGGTGGGCCTCGGTCTCGTGGAGGTACTCCACCACCGCCCACGCGATGCTCACCCCGTCAAAGGTGCTCGTCCCCCGCCCCACCTCGTCGAGTACGACCAGGCTCCTCGGCGTGGCTTCCCGCAAGATGGCCGCCGTCTCCACCATCTCGACCATGAAGGTGCTCTTCCCCTCGAGCAGGCGGTCGTGGGCCCCCACGCGGGTGAACACACGGTCGACGAGGCCGATCCGCGCCGAGCGCGCGGGAACGAAACCGCCCATCTGCGCCATCAGGACGAGAAGCGCAACCTGGCGCAGGTAGGTAGACTTCCCCGCCATGTTCGGGCCCGTGAGGATGAGGATCTGCCTCTCCGCATCGAGGCGAAGGTCGTTCGGCACGAAGGTGAGCGAAGGGTCCGCCTCCATGACGGGATGCCGCCCTTCGATGATTTCGATGGTATCCCCCTCGTCCAGAACAGGGCGAACATACCCGCCGCGGACGGCCGCCTCGGCCAGGGAGGCCAGGGCGTCGATGCGCCCCACCCGCTCCGCCGCCGCGAAGACCCGCCGGGACTGGGCGGCGATCCGCCCGCGCAACCGGCCGAACAGGACGTACTCGAGGTTTTTGGCCTTCTCCTCCGCGCCGAGGAGGTCGTCCTCGATCTTCTTCAGCTCCGCCGTCACGTACCGCTCGGCCGAGACCAGGGTCTGCTTTCGGCTGTACTCCGCCGGGACGGAATCCGAGAAGCGCTTCGACAGCTCGAGGTAGTACCCGAAAATCTTATTGAACCCGACCTTGAGGGGAAGGCCCGTCCGGCTGCGCTCCTCTGTCTCGTAGGATGCGAGCCAATCCTTCCCCTCCCGGCCCGCCCGCCGGTAGCGATCAAGCTCTTCGTCCACGCCGTCGCGAAACATGCCGCCCTCGCGCAGCGACAGGGGAGGCTCGTCCACCAGAGATACCGCAAGGTCCTCTTCAATGTCCGGGACGGAATCCCAGCCCTCCCGAATCCCGGCGAGTTCGGCCGAGGAGGCGCCCGCCAAAGCGCCCTCGACCTCGGGCAGCGCGGTGAGCGAAGCGCGGAGCCCGGCCAAGTCCCGTGCGTTGGCCGTCTGAAGACCGACGCGCCCCAGGATGCGCTCGAAATCGTGAACCCGCCCGAGGGCTTCCCGCAACGCCTCCAGCCGCGCCGGCGCGTTCACCATCTCCTCTGCGGCGTCCGCCCGGCGGCCGATCTCCCCGACGGAAAGGAGCGGCGCCAGCACCCACTTTTTCAGCAGACGCCCTCCCATTCCCGTACAAGTCCTGTCGAGCAGGCCGAGAAGGGATACGCCCCCCTCCCCGGCCACCGCGGGATGGACGAGCTCCAGGTTCCGTTGGGTGGCCGCGTCAAGGTGCATGGTGTCCGAAACGCGGTAGAAGGCCGGCGGGCGAAGGTGGGGAAGCTCCACCGGATGGTTCTCCCGCAGGTAGCCAAGAAGGGCCGCCGCCGCGCCCGCCGCCGCCGGATGTGCGCCGGCCTTTTCGGCCAAATCTTCTTCATCGGGAAACTGCTCGGCGAACGCTTCCACCCCGCGCGCGGGCCGGAACTCGGCCGCCGCGCGCTCCTCCACCCTCGCCCCCGCCTTCTGCAATTCCCGGAGAACCGGGGGAGGAGCCTCCAGATCCTTGGGGCAAAGAATCTCGCGGGGGCGCAGCCGCTCGAACTCATCGGCGAGGAGGGCATCGGCCTTTTCGCCCCTCACCTCGCATGCGCGGAACTCGCCGGTGGAAATATCCGCCAGGGCGAGGCCCCAGCCCGGCTCCCCTCCCCGATTCCCGGGGGCGATCCCCGCGAGGTAGCAGCCCTCCTTGCTTTCAAGGAAATTGGGATCCGAGTTCGTTCCCGGAGAAAGTATCCGCACGACCTCCCGCCTGACGACCCCTTGCGCCTCCGCGAAATCCTCCACCTGCTCGCAAACCGCAACCTTCAGGCTGGCCTCGAGGAGGCGGCCCAGGTAGGCATCGGCCGCGTGGCGGGGAACCCCGCACATCGGGATGGGGCCGTCCTCGTCGCTCTGGCGCGAGGTGAGCGTGATGTCGAGGATCTTCGAGGCCCGCTGGGCGTCCTCGTAGAACATCTCGAAAAAATCCCCCATCTGGAAAAAAAGGAGCGCGTCAGGGTGCATGGCCTTGATGTTGAGGTACTGTTGCATCGCGGGGGTGTTTCGGGCCCGTCCCGGGCCGGAGGGGGAGGCATTTGAAGGCGGCGCTGCCGCGGCGGCGGGGACCCGGCTTTTGGCTTCCTGGGGGGGAGTCATCCCGATTCGCCCGCCGCGCCGGTTCCGGAAGCGGTTCCGGAAGAAGGGGCGGAGGAGGCGGGCTCTTCGCCGCCGGAGGCGGCCGAGGGGTTGCCCGCGAGCGGCTCCTTCGGGGCGGCGAGCAGGCGGCCGCTCTCCTGCTGCACTTTCTCGATCTCTTTCTCCAAGGAACGAACCTGCTGCTTGTTGGCGTGAACGCGGCGGTGCAGGCGAATTTTATCGAAAAGCCCTCCCACCCAGGCGACCAGAAAACCGACCGCGAACGCGGCGAGTATGATGAAAAACAAAGGGAAGGTGTACGTCCCGATCCGGAAGTAGGAAATCGAAACCGGCTCCATGTTCTTCACGCCGAAACTGACCACGATCATCGCAAAAACGAGTCCGATGAGAAATCGCAAGCTGCCCATGCCTGATCCCTTCCCTGCCTTTTGCCCGCTCCCGCCTATCGAAACGCCGCGAGCAGAGCCTCGTACGTCTCCGCGAGGAGTTCCGGGATGACCCGGACCTCCCCGACCACGGGCATGAAATTCGTGTCCCCCTCCCACCGGGGAACGATGTGGAGATGAAGGTGGGAATCGATCCCCGCTCCCGCCATGGTTCCGAGGTTCATCCCCATGTTGAAACCCTGCGCATCCAGTTTCTCCCGCAGGGCGGCCACCGTCCGCTGGGTGAGACGGAAGATTTCACTCCCCTCTTCCGAATCGAGCAACTCGAAGTCCCGCACATGCCGGTTGGGAACAATCATGACGTGGCCGTTGGTGTAAGGGAATCTGTTGAGAATAACAAAAGCGCGCGCGCCCCGGAAAAGGATGAGATTCTCGGGGCCGTCCTCGGACTCCTGCAAGCCGCAGAGAACGCACCCCGTCCCCGAACCCTCTGGGCGGCCCATGTCCTCTCCCTTAATGTATTTCATCCGCCAGGGCGCCCACAGCCGGTCCACCAGCTTCTTCCTCATGACTCGGGGCGGAAAGGGCAACGCTTGCCAGAAAGCTTCGGCAAAGAATCCATTCGGCGGCTCAGCCAATATAGGGCGGGGGGGCGGCTTTCCAAAGGCCGGCTTGAAGTTTTTTCTCCCTCCGGCGCATCCGGGCGGCCTCCTTGGGATTTCCGTGATCGAATCCCTTCAGGTGGAGGACGCCGTGTATGAGCAACCGCTCGAACGCCTTCTCAAAAGAGAGCGCATCTTCCGCGGCCTGGAGGAGGACTTGATCGATGGAAATGACCACTTCGCCGAGAAAGCCCCGCGCAGGCCAGAAACCCGAGCCCGTGCCGGCCCCGGTCAGATTTTCGGGTTCTCCCCCGGGCGTGGGTGCGAAGGACAAAACATCGGTTGTTTCGGCATGGCCGCGGAAGGTGCGGTTGAGCTTTCGCATGGCTCGATCGCCCACGATGGCCAGGTCAAGAAAATCATCTGCCGACTGTAGGTTTGCCAGCAATTCCTCGGCCCGCCGCTTCAGCGTGCGCAAGCCGATCCGGACCCGCCTTTGCCGGTTTGACATGGATACCGCCATCCGTCCCCCTTCGATCCACGTGCGGTTCCGGATAGGCGATCCGGTGGTGATGGATGCCCGCCAGGAGCCGCAGGAACGCCTCCCGGATCCGGGCAAGGTTTTTCAGCGTCAGGTCGCACTCGTCCAATTGGCCGTCTGCGAGCACGCCCTGAACGATACGCTCTACCATGCCGGCCAGTCTGCTGGGAGAGGGCTCCTCCAGTGCGCGCGATGCGGCTTCCACCATGTCGGCGAGCATGAGGATCCCCGCCTCGCGCGTCTGGGGCCTCGGCCCGGGGTAGCGGTAGGCCTCTTCCGGAACCTCGGTTCCCTCTTTGGCCGTTGCCCTGGCCTTTTCGTAAAAGAAGCGGATCAGCGAGGACCCATGATGCTGGAGAATGAAATCGACGATCTCGGCGGGGAGCTTATGGCTCCGTGCCAATTCGACGCCGTCCTTCACATGGCTGATCAATATCAGGGCGCTCATGCTGGGGTTCAGGCGGTCGTGTCGGTTCTCCGCCCCCTGGTTCTCCATAAAATATTCGGGCTTCAGCATCTTTCCGATATCGTGAAAATAGGCCCCCACGCGCACGAGCAGGGGGTTGGCCCCGGTGGCCTCGCTCGCCTCCTCGGCGAGGTTTCCCACCAGGAGGCTGTGGTGGTACGTGCCCGGAGCCTTGACCACGAGCTGGCGCAGGAGAGGATGGTTCTGGTCCGCCAGCTCAAGCAGTCCCATATCCGTCGTCAACTTGAAGAGGGACTCCAGCAACGGCAAAAGCGCCGATACCAGGATGATGTTGGTGATCCCGCCCAGGAAGGCCATCGGGATGTCGGTCCACCCCGCGATAACGCTCTGATAGCCCTCTTGCATATTGAAGCCGAGGGCCAGGGAGGCGTTGAAAAGCCCCACGATCAAGCCCGCGAAAAACACCGCCGTCCTGTGCCGGTAGCTCTTCCAACGCATGGCGCAGAAGATGCCGCCCGCCAACGTCACCATGGCATATTGCGGTTGCTCCGGAAGCAGGAAAAACGTGACGACGGCGGACATGACCGACATCAGCACGGCGGGGGATCGCCCCTGGAGGATGGCGGCCGTCATCGCCGCCGAGGCAAACGGGATCGCGTAGTAGAACGATGTCAAATCGACCGCGGCGGTGGTTTCCGAGAAAAAGTGGGACATCACGATGCTGACCTTCACCAGCACGGCGTGGGTGGCGAGAAGGAGAACGAAAAGGAAAAGATGCTTTTGATCCGCGAAAACGCAAAGGCCAAGTCTTTTGGCGCACGTCCAAGCGAAGAAGAGGAAAATGGCGATGAGGATGCCGGCCCCGGCAAGGTTGTCGATAATCCGGTCCTGGGTCTTCGCCCCCTCCAGTTTTCCCAAGAGATCGAGTTGGTCTTTGCTGATTCGCTCCCCTTCGCGGACGATCATTTCCCCCCGCTTGAAGAGCCGGGTCACGGCGCCCACTTGCGCCTCCGCGCGCCTTTGCGCCTGCACCGTGGCCTTGTTATTGAAGGTCAGCGAAGGCTGGACCTGCCGGGCGGCGAGGGAAGCGAGAAGCGAATGGGAATCGGGCGGGCCCTCCAGGCCGAGGCGCGCCGCCCTTTCCCGCAGGTAGCCTTCCACCTCGCGCAATTCCAGCGGCTCGGAGGAGAGCGCCAGCGATACGATTTTTCCCGTCCGAATGTCGCGGACGATGATCCCCCTGGCGGCGTGGGCGGCGTAGAGCTGCCGGTCGCTCACCACGCCGCGGGAGAGGGCCGAGCGAACGAGCTTGAGGAGGTCATTCCGGATCCAGCCGGCGAATCGCTCCCGCTTCAGCCAATCCAAGGTCCTTGGGCCGAGATTTCCCCCGGACGCGGCGACGAAGTCTTTTTCCGCGGCCTGAAACGCCGGCGACTCCACCACCGCCCGATAGATCCGGGAATCCGCCGAGGCGCCGGCCCCCCGCCGGGCCACTTCGCCTTGCTGCGCCTTCTTGCGGGCGACCTCCGACCGCGAGGCGATCTCCTTTTTCACCGCGGCGAAGGCGGCGGCCGACCGGCTCTCGATGCTCTTTTGAAGCTCGGAGTCGATGTCGTAGCGCGCCCTCACGCCTTCCCTCGCCTTCCGGCGAAGGTCCGCCGTGGCCGCCCCGTCCTCGACGCGCATATCCTGGGGCGCTTTGATGTCGATGAGGGCGATGTCCCCTTCCCGGTAGCCCGTCGTCGTCGGCGCCACCCCCGCCGTCATCAGCAGCGCGAGCAGAAGCGCAAGGAGCCCTCCCAGGACCCAGACGAGGGATCCGTTCCGGGCAAAGCCCATTGGTTTCCGGGCAGACCGCCGCCCGCTGCGGGGGGAGGGACCGCGCGATACGCCGTTTTTCGCTTTTTTGGCGTTTTTCCCGTTTGCGGATTTTTCAAACCGGATTCGAATCGCCACGAGGTACGCCTCTTTCCCCCGGCGGTCCTTGCCGCATCGGCCGCGGGAGAGCCTTCAGTAGATTGTGAGAGGGATTTTTAAATCGAGCTGGCCTCGTATGCGCGGACGATTTCCCGCACCAAGGGGGTCCGAACCACGTCGCGCTCCGTAAAATGGATGAACCGGACCGTGTCAAGCTTGCCGAGCACCTGTTGGGCGTGGATGACGCCGCACCCGGACGATTCGGGCAAATCGATCTGGGTGATGTCGCCGGTGACGACCGCCTTGCTCCCGGTGCCGAGACGCGTCAGGAACATTTTCATCTGCTCGGGGGTCGTGTTCTGGGCCTCGTCCAGGATGATGAACGATTCGTTCAGGGAACGCCCGCGCATGTAGGCCAAGGGGGCCACCTCAATCTCGCCGCGCTGCATCAGCCGTTCCGCCCTGTCGAATTCCACCATGTCGTTCAACGCATCGAACAGGGGCCGCAGGTAGGGATTCACCTTCTCCTGGAGGTCGCCCGGCAGGAATCCGAGCCTCTCGCCCGCTTCGACGACGGGGCGGGTCAAAATGATGCGCGCGTACGCCTTCTGCAAAAGGCCCGAGACGGCCATCGCCATGGCCAGATAGGTTTTTCCCGTCCCGGCGGGACCGACGCCGAAAACGACGTTGCATTCCTGGATGGCCTCGATATATTCCCGTTGGACGGGGCTTTTGGGAACGACATGGCGCCGTTTCGCCGATACGGCGACCCGGGCGGAAACCAAATCGCGCAGCGTGAGGGAGGTCTCGGCGGCGATGGTCCGGGCGAGCACGGTGATCTCCGCATGGCCGAACCGGTGCCCCTCTTCCACGCATTCGGAAAGCTCGCCGATGAATCGAAGCGCCGCCTCGGCCGCCCCGGAATCCCCCTCTGTGACAAATCCCTCGGGGGTCAGATGGATCCGAACGCCGAAGGCCTTCTCCACCGCCCGGAGGGTTTCGTCCTGATGGCCAAGCAGGTGAATCAGGTGATCGGGCCCCAAAACGGGGGCGCCGGATGTTTTCGTGACCAAAGGATAAGATCTCCATCCCAGGAGAACAGACTCGACAGCGCGCGATCCTACGCCCGGCCCCGGGGAGCGTCAATAGTTTAAAAACCCCTGTCTTCGCCTTATTTTTGCTGTCCCCGCGGATGATGCCGGTCCAAAACCCCCCGGAGCTGATCCCGGCCGATATGGGTATAAATCTCGGTGGTGGATATATCGGCGTGGCCCAGCATGGTCTGTACGGCCCGAAGGTCCGCCCCCCGCGCCAGGAGATGGGTCGCAAAGCTGTGCCGGAACATGTGGGGGCTCACCCTGCGGGTAAGCCCGGCGAGGCGGGCCCAATGGTTCATCCGGCTCCAAAACGCCTGGCGCGTCATGGCGCCCCCCCTCCGGGTGAGAAAGACGAAATCCACGGCCCGGCCGCGGGCGAATACGGGCCGGGCCTCTTCCAAATATTGGGCCACCCGGGCGACGGCCGCATCCCCCACCGGGACGAGCCTCGTTTTGTCGCCCTTGCCCTGCACCAGGCAGAAACCGGCCTCCAGCTTCAACTGGACCTGTTTCATGGCCACAAGCTCGCTCACGCGGATCCCGGTGGCGTAGAGAAGCTCCAGCATGGCCCCGTCGCGGACCCCCTCGGGGGTATCGGGCCGGGGGGCCGCGAGCAGAAGGTCCACCTCCTCGAGGGTGAGCGCCTTGGGCAGTTTTTTCCAGGCCGCCGGCTGGGTGAGGTCCGCCGTGAAGTCGGCGGAAATCCGCCCTTCCCGGAGAAGGAATTTGGAGAATGCCCGAAGGGAGGCGTAATGGCGGCGCAGGGTGGCGCCCGTTTTCTTCTCCTGGCGAAGGCTCCCCATGTGCGCCACCGTGTCCGCCCGCACCCAGCTTCCCGGCGCGGCGCGCCCCTCGCGCTGAACCCCCAGGAGAAACCGGCGGGCATCCAGGCCGTAGCTTTCCACGGTCTTTCCCGACAACCGCCGCTCGATGAGAAGATAATCCTGAAAAGCATGGAGAATTTCAGCGAGCCCCGGCGCGAGGGCGGCTTCTCCTCCCTCGCGGGCGCCCGTCCCGCTGCGCTCCTTATTCATTCTTTCCCTCCGCCCGCCCCCAGCTGGCGAGTCTCCGCGGAAGGGCCGCGAACAAAGGGGCCGCCTCCACCGGCGCGAAGGCGCGGCAGAGGCCGAGATAGAAAACGGCCGCAAGAGCGATTTCGGCGCACAGCGCGCCGGCGCGCACCGCGAAGGAGCCCCCCGCCGGCCAGATCGCCCCGTTCAGAAGGTACGCCCCCGCGCCCATCGCGAGCGCGAGGGGGGCGAGCCGCTTGAGCGCGCGCCCCAAATCCCCTGCGGGCCAGTCCCCCTCTTCCCCCCCTTCCCCCCCTTCCCTCATTCCCCGAATCAGCAAGCCCAGATTCAAAAAGCTCGCCGCCGAAGTCGCCAGCGCCAGGCCCACGAATTTGAGGGGAAACATGAGCGCCACGCTGAGGGCCAAATTGGCGAGGACCGCGATGTTCGCGCACCTGACGGGATAGCGCGTATTCTGGCGGGCGTGGTACACCCCCGTGAGCAGGCGCACCCCCCCGAAGGCTATCAGCCCCAACGAATACGCGCGAAGCGCCCAGGCGCTCGCCGCGGTCTCGGCGGGCCCGAATGCCCCCCGCTCGAAGAGAACCTCCATGATGGGATCCGCAAGGGCGATGAGGCCAAACGCGGCGGGCAGCGTTACCAGGAGAATGAGGCGCCCCGCATCGGTCAGGGTGCGGCGAATGGCGCCCTCCGCATCGGAAGCGGCTTCGTCCGAAAGCACCGGGAAGGCCGCGGTCGCCACCGCCAGGCTCAATACGCCGTGCGGGAACTGCACCAGGCGGTTGGCGTAATACAGGTAGGAGATCGACCCCTCCTCCAGAAAGGAGGCGAGCCAGCGGTCCGCCAGCACGTTGATCTGAAGAACGGCGATGCCCAATGCGGCGGGACCCATCAAGGAGAGGCACCGGCCCACCCCCGGCGCCCGCCAAGGAGCGGCGGGGATCGGCAACAAACCGCGCCGCGCCATGAGGGGGAGCTGGAACGCAAGCTGGAGGACGCCTCCGGCGACTACCCCCCACGCCAGCCAGACCGCGCCCGGCCGCCCGCCCGCGAAGGCGGCGGCCGCGAGAAGGGCGGCGATCATCGCTACGTTGTGGAGGGCGGGCGACAGGGCGGGCAGGAAAAAGCGGCGGTGCTCGTTCAGTACGCCCATGGCGATCGCGCTGAGGCCGATGAAAAACAGAAACGGGAACATCACCCGCGTGAGCCGTGCGGCGAGAACCACCTTTTCGGTATTGGGGGCGAACCCCGGGGCGAGCCCCCGCACCAACGGTTCGGCGAACCATGCGCCGAGAGCGCAAACGATTATGAGCGCCGCCCCCAGCCCGAGGACAATCGCCCCGGCGAATCGTTGCGCTTCCACTTCCCCCGATTCCCTCCGGACCTGCGAAAAAACCGGGATGAAGGCCGACGTCAGCGCGCCCTCGGCGAAAAACCGCCGCAGCAGGCTCGGAATGGCAAAGGCGACGAAAAACGCATCCGCGGCGAGCGCCGCGCCGAAAAAGTTGGCGATGAGGACATCGCGCAGGAATCCCAGGATTCGGCTGATCAGCGTGGCAAGGCCGACCAGACCGGCAGACCGGCCGAGGGTATCCCCCCCTTCGGCCGCGGAGTCCCCGGCGGCGTCGGGAAAGGCGGAAAAATCCTCCGGTGCGCGTTGGGAAGGTTCGCGGGGGGGGGAATCCGATCCGAGGTTCACGCCGTCTCAACCGGGCGGGATGGAAAGCTTGACAACATTTTGTTCTATGTTATTTTACGCCCTCTGTAAGCGCGGCTCAACGACTCATTACAGCAAGAAACAGGAGCGGAACCCCGGGTGGGCCAGATCAAGTCGGCGAACAAACGCCACCGTCAAAGCCTTGTCCGAAATGCGCGCAACAAAGCCGTGCGCTCGAAATTCCGCAACGCCGTGAAAATGGTCGACTCGAATATTCAGGAAGGAAAAGAAACGGCGGACGCCCTGCGGAAAGCGCAGTCGCTATTGCAAAAGGCGGCCTCCAAGGGCGTGATTCACAAGAAGGCGGCGTCCCGAAAAGCGTGGCGTCTCGCCCGGCGGGTTCATCTGGCGGCAACCTCGAAATAACCCTAGAAATAACCGCCCCACTCCCGATCCGATTGCCTCTTTCTTCCAAACCGGTCAGATTCGCCGGGGCGCGAACCCGTTCGGGGCGCGGCCCATTTCCATCACGAAAACCTCCAGCGCCTCCCGCGCCAAGCGGTCGCTTCCGGTCCGCTTGAGCCGGCGGTCCGTAGCGAGGAGCTTCCGGTACAGTCCCCGCAGGAACACCGGGCTCGGCTTCGCCACTTGCCGCCGAAGCCGATCGATCGCAAACGGGGGGACCCCGAGAAGCTTTGCCATCTCGCCCGGGGCCATCCCCTGCCGGATGGCCGCTTTGGCAATGGTCCACCGGCGGATCTGGTTCCGCAGCACGCCCAGGAGCATTATCGGCGGGGTGCCCGTTTCCACAAGCTGCCCGATGAGGGCGAGCGCCCGGCCGGTCGTGCCCTCCGCGAGCGCGTCCGCCAGCTTGAACATCGCCTCCACCTTGGAGCGGCCCACCAGCTCGCGGACCGCCGCCTCGTTCGCCTCACCGTCCGGCCCCAGATAGGCGGCGAGCTTTTCCAGCTCCCCGCGAAGACGGCCCATGGAGGGCTCCACCATATCCACCAGCAGGGAGGCGGCGTCAGGGCGCAGCGAGATGCCCAACCCTTTTGCCTGGAGGGTGAGCCAGGCGGGAAGTTCCCGCTCGCTCGGCGTTTCCACGCGCAGCGCGAGGCCGACCTCCCCCATCCGGCGGAACACGGTACGGCGGTTGTCCGCCTTGTCGCATACGAAAAGAAGAACGGCCTGGGGCGGGGGAATTTTCAAGAGAGAAAGAATGATTCCGGCCTCACCCTCATTCACCTTGTCAAAACCCCGCACCTCGACGAGCCGGCGGGGCGCCATGAAGGGAAGGGTTTCCGCCGCAGCCGCCACCGCGCCGGCCCGGGCCGTCTCCCAGTCGAATTTGTCGTGGTTGAACGCGCCGGCTCCCTCCTCGAGGACGGCCTCCCGGACGGCCCGGACGCACACGTCTCGCAGAAATTTTTCGGAACCGTGAATGAGGTAGACGGACGCCAGGTTTCCCCCGCGAATCCGCGCCAGAAAACCCTCTACATCCCCCCCTTGCCGCTTCGCGCGGAATGCCCTTGCCACGCCTAAAATCCTTCGAGCACGAGGCTAATCAGCTCGTCGGCGAACAGGCTGGAGATGGCACCACTGGCCCCCCGGCGATTGACGTCGCTGGACGTGATCGAACCGGAGGCGACATCGAAATCCGATTCCGATTCCAACTCCTGATTCAAAACCACTTTTTCCCGGACGCTGTCGCGCACGATGACCGAAGTCCGGATCAAGACGCGGTAGCGCTGAACCTGGTCCTGGCGGCTGAATCCGATCGGAGTCAGCGTGTACTCCTCGATAATGGCCTCGAGGGAGACGTCCGCGTCGGCGGACTCGACGACCTGGAGCCGGCCGTCGCGCAGGAACCGGGAGCGGACGGCGTCTTCAATCGTCCGCTCGAGGCCGGGCTCGTGGGTCCGATTGACGAATCCCGCGATGGAGATGGTTCTCGCATCTTTCAGGGGCCCGGAGCGGCGGGTCCCCTCCAGGGCGTAGCCGCACCCGCCCGCGCCAGAAAGAACAAGCCCGAGCAACAGCCATGCCGCCGGAGAAATCCAACCCCTCCCGGAACCATGTCCCTGCGCCGGCATGGTCAAATGTCGATCTCCAGGGCGATGTCGCGCCCTTCCAAAGGGCGGAATACCGCCCGCTCGGCCACCAAGACCAGTTCCTGAAACCGTTTCGGGTCAGGCTCACAGATGGTGAGGCTCACATCAACCGGGTGGCCGGCCATGGCGCGCAGGGCTCCGTTCAGTGTCTCGGCCGCCTCCGCCTCGTAGTTTGTTTTTTTTCCGTTGGCGGCGAATACGTTCATCGCCATATCCTGGACCGACGCCTTCAGCATCCCCCGCACGATGTCCTCCACACGGTTCGAGAGCCGCTTGCCGATCAGGCTCTTCCGCTTCCCCAGCCCCGCGAAAAGAATGTATCGGGGCAAAACCCGCCTCTTTGAGGAAAGGAGCGCCTGGGAGCGGTGCGCGCCGTTCAGGCGCTTGTCCAGGATCAGGCGGCTTCCCTCGCCCCCCAGCAGCCAATCCAACCGGCCCGCCTGGCCCCGCAGGGGGATCTCTTCTTCGGCGAAGGTGGTGATCCCGACGAAAGAATCGGCGCGATCCAGTGGAATGGGTTCTAGGCGGAGCCTGATCAACTCAAGCGGGCGCTTTTTCGCGCAGCAGGCGGTCGAGGATACCGTTCACGAACGAGGCCGCCGACTCGGGGCCGTATTTTTTCGCCAGCTCGACCGCCTCGTTGATCGCCACCTTGGAGGGAACTTCGGGGATGTACAAAATCTCGCAAGCGGCAAACCGCAAAAGGCAACGCGACATCGTGTCCATGCGGGAGAGGGACCACCGGTCGCTCGCCGCGGAAATGAGCCGGTCAATCTCCTCTTTGCGCTCGTATATCTTCGGAACGAGGGTTTCCGCGAAGCGCCTCGTCTCTTCGTCCGCCGGGTTGAGCTCCCAGTAACGGGCAATCTCCCGCTCGGGGGATCCGCCCACCAACTCCAGGTGGTAAAGAAGGCGGAGCGTGACTTCGCGCCCTTCCCGCCGCGCACTCACGCCCGCCTGCCTTTTTTGCGGGCCCCGGGCCCCGGGCTCTCCAGCGAGCGCACCAGGGCGGCCATCTCCACCGCGGCGAGCCCCCCTTCATAGCCCTTGTTGTCCATCTTCGCTCCGGACCTCTCTTTGGCCTGTTCCATGGTGTCGGCCGTGACGACGGCGAAAATCGCCGGGACGCCGGTCGCCAGTGATGCGTTCGAAATCCCTCTGGCCGCCTCGGCGCACACCAGGTCGTAGTGGCTGGTGTCCCCCCGGATCACGCACCCGAGGCAGACGATGGCATGGTACGCGCCCGCCTCCGCCATTTTTTTCGCGGCCAGCGGGAGCTCGAAAGAGCCCGGCACCCAAACGAGCTCGACATCCCCCTCCGCCACGCCACACTCGCGAAGCGCCTCGCGCGCGCCGCGCACGAGGTTTTCGACAATGGCGCCGTTGTAGCGGCTCGCCACAAGGCCGATCCGCAGTCCCTTGCCGTCACAAACCTGTTTCGAGGCCAGCGCCATCAGATTCCCACGCCTTCAGGACCTCTGCAACCGGGGTTTTCCCGTTTCCTTCCCCAGCCGCCGGAAACCCGGGAGGGGCGATTCCACCCCGAGGGGAAGGCGCTCTTCCAACTCCAAACCGTAGCCTTCCAGGGCGACGATTCGCCGTTCATCGTTCGTCATGATCCGGATGCGCCGCAGGCCCAGGTCGACGAGGATCTGCGCCCCGATCCCGTACTCTCGAAGGACCGGCACGGACGACTCCTTGAGCCGGTTCGACTCCTCTCCCATGGCGTCCACCTGCAAAAAGACGAGAACCCCGTGTCCTTCCCGCTGGATGGCGGCGAGCGCGTTTTCCAGGCGATCCGCGCAATCCGAACGAAGAAGGCCCAGGACATCGCAGATGCCGTTGGCCGGCTGCACCCGGACGAGAGCAGGCGCATCGGGGTCCACCTCGCCCAATACGAGGGCCATGTGGGTCCGCCCGCTGGCCCGGTTCACATAGCCCACCAACCGGAAGGTTCCATACTTCGTCGGAAGCTCCCCCTCCTCCGTCCGGACGATGAGCCTCTCGTGGCGCATCCGGTAGGCGATGAGATCTTTGATGGTCACAAGGGGCAGATCGTAGCGGCGGGCGATCTCCTCCAAGTCGGGAAGACGGGCCATGGTCCCGTCGTCACGGAGGATTTCGCAGATCACCCCCGAGGGGTCCAGTCCCGCGAGGCGGGCCAAATCCACCACCGCCTCGGTGTGTCCCGCCCGGCGGAGCACCCCCTCCGGCCGGGCGCGGAGCGGAAAAACGTGGCCCGGCGTCACCAGATCCGACGGCCCCGCTTCCGGGTCGATGGCGGTGGCGATGGTGTGGGCCCGGTCCTGGGCGCTGATGCCCGTGGTGACGCCCTTCCGGGCCTCGATGGAAACCGTGAAGGCGGTGGTGAAGCGCGAGCCGTTCTGGCTCCGGGCCACCATCATCGGCAGCCCCAGGGCCTCCACCCGCTCCGTGGTGAGGGCAAGACACACGAGCCCGCGGCCCTCCTTGGTCATGAAGTTGATGGTCTCCGGGGAGACTTTCTCCGCCGCGATGCAGAAATCGCCCTCGTTTTCGCGGCTCTCGTCGTCCACGAGGACGCTGATTCCCCCTCTGCGAAAGTGCTCTATCGCCTCATCGATCGAGGCGAAACGGCTCGCCCCCTTTTTCCCCGAAAATGGTTTCGGCTTAGGCATGGCCGCCCCCCGCGCGTTCCCCGGCCCCCGCGCCGCTCCCGGAAAACTTCGCCTCCGCGAAAGAGGCAAAGAGTTTTTCCACGTATTTTCCAACCAAGTCGGCCTCAAGGTTCACGTTCGAGCCCACCTCCTTCTCGAGCAACGTTGTCTGCTCCGCCGTATGGGGGATGACGGCGACGGAAAAGGTCTCGGCATCGCAGGCGGCGACGGTGAGGCTGATTCCGTCCACGGCGACCGAACCCTTTTGAACGATGTAGCGCATCACCTCTTCCGGCACCGTGACCGTTATCCAATGCGAATCGCCCTCCGGCCGCCGGCCGCTGACCGCGCCCACCCCGTCGATGTGGCCGGTCACGAGGTGTCCTCCCAGGCGGTCGCCCAGCGCCATCGCGCGCTCCAGATTGCACCGGCTCCCCGGCCGCAATTCGCCCAAAGTGGTCCGCCGGAGGGTCTCGGGGGCGAGGTCCACCTCGAAGCCCTCCTCGTCGAAACCCACCACCGTCAGGCACGCCCCGTCCACCGAAACCGAATCGCCCAGGCGGGCCCCAGCCATCACCTCCCTGGCCTCAAACGAAAGGCGAACGCCTCCCGCGCCCCCCTCCACCTTGCGAACCCGCCCGATTGATTCCACGATCCCGCTGAACACTTCAGCACTCCGGATAGTCCGCCCAGAGGGGCGGCTTCAGGTACCCTTCAACCAGGAGGTCTTCCCCCAGCGTCTCAGAGCGCACTTCGCGCAATCGGGACGCTTCCGGGAGGGAGGGAATGTTCATCCCCGAGACGGCGTGCGGGGCCTCCGAATCCCCGATAATCATGGGAGCCAAAAAATACAACATTTTATCAGCGAAATCTTCACCGATGAATGAACCATGAACGCGCCCCCCGCCCTCTACGAGAAGGTGGGTAACCCCTCTGCCGCCGAGGGCGGAAAGCAGCTCCCCGATCGGTACGCGGCCCTCCCGATCCGGCGGAAAACAAAAAATTTCCGCCCCAGCCTCCCGCAAAGGGGCGGCGGCATCCCCGGAGGGGTCCTGGGTCGTGGCGAGAATTGTAGCAACCCCCCGATCGGGCCGCAATAAGCGCGCTTCGAGCGGGGTCCGAAGATAAGAGTCTAAGACAATTCGGATGAGAGGCTTACCCTCTTTTCCATAAGGTCTTGCTGTAAGTATTGGATCGTCTTTCAGGACGGTTTTCACCCCCACCAGAATGGCATCCACCCGGTCCCGAACGCCATGCCCCCGGGCGCGGCTCGCCTCCCCTGTGATCCACCGGCTCTCGCCGCTCCGGGTGGCGATCCTCCCGTCGAGACTGGCGGCCACCTTGAGGGTGACGAAAGGCCGGCCCGTTCGGGCCCAGGAAAAAAAAGCCTCGTTCAGGTGGACCGCCTCCCGCGCCCGAAGGCCCACCTCGACCGAAAGGCCCGCCTCCCGGAGGAGCCGAACCCCCCCGCCGGACACCTTCGGGTTGGGATCCTCTACCGCCGCGACCACCCGGCGAATCCCCGCTTCGCGGATAGCGCCGGTACAGGGAGGGGTCCTTCCCTGGTGCGCGCACGGCTCGAGCGTGACATATAAGCTTGCGCCGCGGCTCCGCTCCCCGGCCTCGCCCAGGGCGTGAATCTCGGCGTGGGGCTCTCCCGCGCGCGCGTGCCACCCCCTGCCGGCCACCTCTCCCCGCAGGTCCACCACCACCGCCCCCACCATCGGATTGGGGCTCGTGCGGCCGGCCCCCTTCGCCGCGAGGGAGAGGGCCTCGTCCATGAACCCTTTTTCTTTCTCCGCGAAAGGACCGGCGCTCAATTGTTCGGCCTAGTGAAGCTCGACCCGCTGATAGGCGCCGTGCTCGATGGCCGCCTGCGCGGCGGCCAGGCGGGCGATGGGCGCCCGGTACGGGGCGCAGGAAACGTAATCCATCCGGGCGAGATGGCAGAATTCGACCGAGTTGGGCTCGCCCCCGTGTTCCCCGCAGATGCCGACTTCGAGGTTGGGCCGGGTCTTGCGCCCGCGCTCGATGCCGATCTGGATCATCTCGCCCACCCCGTCGCGGTCGATCACGGCAAACGGATCCCGGGTGATGAGGTTTTTCTCGACGTACTCGTTCAGGAAGCGCCCCGCGTCGTCCCGGCTCAGGCCATAGGTCGTCTGGGTCAAGTCGTTCGTCCCGAAGCTGAAAAAGTCCGCCCGCTCGGCGATCCGGCCCGCGCGAAGGCAAGCGCGGGGGACTTCGATCATGGTGCCGACCAAGTAGCGCACCTCGACGCCCTTCTCGTCCATCACCTTCCGGGCGGTCCGGTGGACGAGCTCCTGGTTCCAATTCCATTCCCGCTCTCCCGCCGTGAGCGGAATCATGATCTCGGGGAAAACGTCTGTCCCCCTCTTCTTCATTTCGCAGGCGGCCTCGACGATGGCCTGAACCTGCATCTCGTAGATTTCCGGAAATGTTACGGCGAGGCGGCAGCCCCGGTGGCCGAGCATCGGGTTCCGCTCCTCAAGCGCCACGGCCGCCTGGCGCACCGCCTCCCCGGATACGCCCAAAACCTTTGCCACGTGCTCCATGTCCGTCTGGGTATTCGGAAGAAACTCGTGGAGCGGGGGATCGAGGAGGCGGATGGTGACGGGCCTTCCCTTCATCACGGAGAAAAGCCCGATGAAATCCTCCTGTTGCACGCCAAGCAGATGGGAAAGGGCCTCGCGCCGCTCCTTCTCGCCGGCGGCCAGGATCATCGCCCGAACGTAATCGATCCGGTTCCCCTCGAAAAACATGTGCTCGGTGCGGCAGAGGCCGATCCCCTCGCAGCCGAACCTGATCGCCGCCTCGCTGTCCGCGACGGTGTCCGCGTTGGCCCGCACCCCGAGGGTGCGGAACTCATCCGCCCATTCCATGAGCCTGGCGAAATTTCCGATGACGTCGGGCTGCTTGAGCTTGGCCCGGCCGAGGATCACCTCGCCCGTATTCCCGTTCAACGAGATCCAGTCGCCCCCCTTGATGCGGTGCCCGCCGATTTCCATCGTCATTTCGCCGCCGCGGGCGACGAGGACGAGCTCCTTGCACCCCGCAACGCAGCACTTCCCCATCTGACGGCAGACGACGGCGGCGTGCGAGGTAAGTCCCCCCCGGGCCGTCAAGATTCCCTGGGCGGCGTGCATTCCCTTAATATCCTCCGGGCTCGTCTCATGGCGGACCAGGACGACGGGCTCTCCCCCGTCGGCGCGCTTTTCGGCGTCGGCGGCGGTGAAGACCACCTTTCCGACGGCCGCGCCGGGCGAGGCCGCCAGGCCGGTCCCCGCCACCTCCAGCTTCTCGGACGTGTCGACGGCCGGATGGAGAAGCTGGTCAAGCGAATCGGGATCGACAAGCGTGAGGGCCGTCCGGGAGTCAATGCGCCCCTCGTCCACCATGTCCACGGCGATGTTCACCGCCGCGGCGGCGGTTCGCTTGCCGCTGCGGGCTTGTAGCATGAAGAGCCGCCCGTTTTGGATGGTGAACTCGAGGTCCTGCATATCCTTGAAGTGGTTCTCGAGATGGCGGCTGATCCGGTCGAGTTCCACGTAGCAATCGGGCATGCGCTCCTTCAGGACCGAGATGGGCTCGGGGGTGCGGATTCCGGCCACGACGTCCTCGCCCTGGGCGTTGAAGAGGATCTCGCCATAAAGCTTGTTCTCCCCCGTGGCAGGATTGCGGGTGAAGGCCACCCCGGTGCCCGAATCGTCCCCCATGTTTCCGAAAACCATGCACTGGACGTTCACGGCGGTGCCCCCGTCGTGGGGGATACTGTAAAGGCGGCGGTAGGCAATCGCTCGCTCGTTCTTCCAGGACTTGAAGACGGCCTCCACGGTGAGGCGGAGCTGGTCCAACGGATCCTGGGGGAAATCCGAGCGGGTTTTTTCCCTGACGAGCGCCTTGTACTTTTCCACGAGTCCGGCCAAGTCATCGGGCCCCAGGTCGAGGTCGAGCGCCGCCCCCCGTTCTTTCTTCATCGCGTCAAGAATGGCTTCGAATTCGTGGTGGTCCAGTTCGAGAACCACGTGTCCGAACATATTGATGAAGCGGCGGTAGCTGTCGTAGGCGAGCCGGCGGTTTCCGGTCTTGCGCTCGAGGGCGAGGACGGCCCGATCGCTCAGGCCCAGGTTCAAAACCGTATCCATCATTCCGGGCATGGAGGCCTGCGCGCCCGAACGGACGCTCACCAGGAGGGGATTTTCGGCCCCCCCGAACTCCGCGCCCATCAACCTCTCCAGGCGTTTCATTTGCTCCGCAATTTCATCCCAGAGGCTGCCGGGAAATTCTCCGCTGTCCAGATAACCGATGCAGGCCTCGGTGGTGATGGTGAAGCCGGGCGGGACGGGAATTCCCAGGTCCGCCATCTCGGCGAGGTTCGCCCCCTTTCCCCCCAGCAGGCCGCGGAGATTCGCGTTCCCCTCCGTCCGGTCCGCCCCGAAGGAATAGATCATCTTTTCCCGCATCTACCGCATCTCCCCGTTCAATGAACGCATGCCGAAGAGAACGTCAGTGAAAAAATGAAAACCGTATGACACCCAAGCCGGGCGGAATCAATCCGACTGCCTGCGGCTCCGGATTTTTGCAAAATCCGCCACAGGGGCAAAGAGCGCCGCCACCTTGGCCAGCAAACCGAGCCGGTGCTTGCGGATTTTCTCATCCTCCGCCATCACCAGCACCTTGTCAAAAAAAGTGTCCACAACCGGCCGAAGCTTCATCATCATTTCCATGTACTTCGCGAAATCAGCCTCCAAAACTCCGGGCTCGCTCCGCGGCTCATCCTTGTGGGACTCCAGAATGTCCAATACGGCGGGGGCGGTCAAACAATACGCGTCCGTCAACTCTCTTTCGGCCTCATCCGCGATGAGGGCTTCGGAATAATCGCGCTCCGACGCGCCCCCGGCCTGGCGGATGATGTTGGCGACCCGGCTGAAGGTGGTGGTGGCCGGCTCGAAGGTCTCGGGATTTTCGTCAAAGCGCGAGAGCGCCATGAGGCGCGCCCGGGCGTACACCGGGTCCTCCCAGCCCAGCCCCTCCTGCGCCGAGAGGACCGCCTCGACGAGGTCGGGGCTCTCCTCCCCCCGGGAGAAGTACGCCGAGAGGCGGTTTCGCAGGAAATCCAAAAGTTTTTTGCGCACAACCTCATCTTTTTCTTTAAATTTCGGATAGAGGGGCGCAAGCGCCTTTCCGGCAAACTCGGCGAGGGAGAGGCGGTAGCCCTTATCCAGCAGAATCCGGATGATGCCGTTCGCCGCCCGCCGGAGGGCGAAGGGGTCCTCCGATCCGCTCGGGAGGTAGCCGAGGCCGATCATTCCGGCCAAGGTGTCCATCCGGTCGGCGAGCCCGACGAGGGCGCCCGCATCGCCCGCGGGGGGGGCATCCCTCTCCCCCCGGGGGAGGTAGTGCTCAAAGATGGCACGTGAGACGGCCGGATCGAGACCCACGCGTTCGGCGTAGCGCTCCCCCATCAGCCCTTGCAGCTCGGGGAACTCGCCCACCATCCCGCTCGTCAAGTCCGCCTTGCAGAGGCGGGCGGCCTCGTCCACCCGCTCGCGCGCCGCGGCCTCTTCAGGAAAAAGGCGCTCGCCCAGCCAGCCCGCGAGGGCGCGGAAGCGCTCCACCTTCTCCCAGCTCGTCCCCAGGCGCGGGTGGTAGACCACCCCCTTGAGGCGGCCGGCCATCTCATCGAGGGATGTCTTCAGGTCCTGGCTCCAGTAGAACTCGGCGTCCTCGAGCCGGGCGCGCACCACCCGCTCGTAGCCCCGCCGGACCACGTCCATATCCCTCGCCTCGGTGTTGCTCACCCCGACGAAGGCCGGGAGCAGGCCCCCGCCCCCCTTTTCCCGCAGGGCGAAGCAGCGCTGGTTCACCTCGAGGGTGGCGATGATGACCTCCTCGGGGAGGTCCAGGAATTTTTCCGCAAAGGCGCAGGCGACCGGGAAGGGCCACTCCACGAGGTGGGCCACCTTCTCCACCAGCCGCTCGACCGCCTCGGGCCCGGCCGCGAGCTCGGCCCCGGCCACCCCGGCGGCCGCCAGCACCCCCTCCCGGACCATCGGGACCCTTCCACCCCCCTCCCCGTCGTCCAGGATGGGCTCGACGAAATGTTCACTCAGTTTCTTGAGATAATCGTCAAAACTTTTGACTTCAAATGGTTTAGCGGGTCCCATAAACCTGTGGCCGCGGGTTTTGTTTCCGAATGAGGGAATCATTCTGACAATGGGGGGACCCACTTCCTCCATCAGTCCAGCAGTTGAAATCAACTCGCCACCATATAGGGCAAGTATCCAATGAATAGGGCGTACAAACTGAAGATGACCCTCAGCCCATCGCATGGATTTTGGCGAGGGCAAACCTAGAATCAGAGGAACAAGAATGTCCAATGGAAGAATAAGGCGACATGGCAGTCCCGCATCTTCCCGGAGAAACATCAGCCGCTCGCCTTTGTTGGTCTCTCTCCGGCCCAGGTCCGGGACCTCCACGCTGTTCGTCCGGGCGAAGCCGAGGGCGGCTTTCGTCGGATTTCCGTCCGCATCGAAGGCGGCCTTGACCGGGGGACCCAGCACCTCCTCGGTGAGGGGGCGCTGCCGCTCGGCGAGGTCGGCCACGTGGAGGACGAGCCGCCGGGGGGTGCCGCAGACCGTCAGGCCATCGAAATCGAGGCGCGCGCCGGCGAAGGCCACCCCTGCGCGCTCCTTCAGCGCGGCGAGCATCCCCGGCAGGTAGACCGAGGGGATCTCCTCGGTGCCGATCTCGAAAAGAAGCTCTTTGCCCAAGCCAATTCCCCTGAAAACTCACCAAGGATGAATTCCATCTCCCTCTCCCCCTGGGAGAGGGTTTCGGAGCACGGGGTCTCGTCAGGCGACTCCTGCCGCGGTCCCGGCGAGTTTTTCGGCATACACCTTCTTCCACCGCTCCCGCTCCTGGGGGTCCGGGATAAGGGGGAAACCCGCCTCGTACCGGGACTTTAAAAATCCCTCGGCGCAGGCGCGGGACATCTTGCGGATGCGCCCGATGTAGCGCGCCCGCTCGGCGACGCTGATGGCCCCCCGCGCGTCGAGCACGTTGAAGGCGTGGGAGCACTTGAGGGCCTGATCGTAGGCGGGAAAGGTCAGGCCCTTCCCGATGAGCCGAAGGCCCTCGGCCTCGTGCATGTCGAAGAGCTTGAAGTGGGTGTCCAGGTCCGCCTCGTCGAAGTTGAAGCGGCTGAACTCCACCTCTGTCTGGTGGTGCACGTCGCCGTATTTCACCTCCGCGCCCGTTTCCGGGTCGCGGGACCAAACAAGGTGGAAGACGCTCTCCGCCCCCTGGAGGTACATCGCGATCCGCTCGAGGCCGTAGGTGAGCTCGGCCGAGATGAGGTCCAGGTCCAGCCCCCCCGCCTGCTGGAAGTAGGTGAACTGGGTGATCTCCATCCCGTCGAGCCACACCTCCCAGCCCAGCCCCCAGGCACCGAGGCCCGGCGACTCCCAGTCGTCCTCGACGAAGCGGATGTCGTGGTCCAGGGGGTCCACCCCGAGGTCCTTCAGGCTGTCGAGATAGATGTCCTGCACGTCCTCCGGCGAGGGCTTGAGGATGACCTGGTACTGGTAGTAGTGCTGAAGCCGGTTCGGGTTCTCGCCGTAGCGCCCGTCCGTGGGCCGCCGGCTCGGCTCGACGTAGGCCACCCGCCAGGGCTCGGGCCCGAGGGCGCGCAGGAAGGTCGCCGGGTTCATGGTCCCCGCCCCCACCTCGATGTCGTAGGGCTGCTGGAGGACGCACCCGCGCGCGGCCCAGAAGGCCTCGAGCCGGAGGATGGTCTCCTGGAAGGTCAGCGGGCCGCTCATCCGATGAACTCCCCGTGCAGGGCGCGCGTGGCGGTCTCGGCCTGTTCCCGGTTGACGATGACCGAAATCGAGATTTCCGAGGTGGAGATCATCATGATGTTGATCCCGGCCCCGGCGAGGGCGGCGAAGACGCGCGAGGCGACGCCGGCCTGGCTCTTCATCCCGATCCCCACCACTGAGACCTTGGCGACCTCGTCGTCGCGCGTCACGCTGCTCGCGCCGATATCGGAGTGGATCTTCCGCATGATCTCCTCGGCCTCGCCCGCCGCATTCCGATCCACCGTGATCGAGATGTCGGTCAGCCCGTTCTCGCTCACGTTCTGGATGATCATGTCCACCACAATCGATTTTTCCGCCAGCTCCCCGAAGAGGGCGGCGGCGATCCCCGGCCGGTCGGCCACCCCGACGGCGGTGATCTTCGACTGCTCCCGGTCGCAACTCACCCCGCTGACGGCGGGGGCCTCGAAACCGGCTTCCTCGTTCATGATGACGGTGCCCTCGCTTTCCCCGAAAGATGAGCGGACGACAAGCGGCAGATTGTGCTTCGCGGCCAGATGCACCGAGCGCGGCTGAAGGACCCTGGCCCCCAGCGAGGCCAGCTCCATCATCTCGTCGAAGGAAATCCGCTCCAGCCGCCTCGCCCCGGGCACGATACGGGGATCGGCGGTGTAGACGCCATCCACATCTGTATAAATCTCGCAGAGATCGGCTTCAAGTGCGGCCGCGAGGGCCACGGCGGTCAGGTCCGATCCGCCCCGGCCCAGGGTCTGCTCTTCGTCGAACTGATCCACCCCCTGGAAGCCGGCCGCCACCGCCACCCGGCCCGCCTCCATCTCCCGCAGGATGCGGGCGGGCTGGATGGTCCGCACCCGGGCGCGGGTGTGCGCCCCCTCGGTCAGGATGCCCGCCTGCCCCCCCGTCAGGGAGACGGAAGGGACGCCCATCGCGTCCAGCGCGATGGCGAGCAGCGAGCTCGTGATCCGCTCTCCGCTGGCGAGGAGGAGGTCCACCTCCCGGCCCGCCGGATCGGGCGAGAGCGCCTGCGCCATCTCGATGAGCTTATCGGTCTCCCCCGCCATGGCGCTCACCACCACGACGACGCGCCCCCATTTCTCCCGCGTGCGCGCGACGCGGCCCGCCACCTCCTGAATGCGCTCCAGGCCGGCGACCGACGTTCCCCCGAATTTCTGGACGATGAGTTTCATGCAAAATCCCCATCCGGCCCCTGTCAGGCGCCCCGCAGATGCCCCCGGAGCGACTTCGGGCTGAGGGGCCGCCCCCTGCCGCACAACCGCTCGCTGAAGCCGCCCTCGGGAAGAGGCTCGCCGTTCCCGGCGGCGGGGGCCCGTCCCGAAATCCGGCGCAGCAGCCCCCTGAGGCCGCCGGGCGGCTTGGGCGGGGCGAGCCGCCCGCCCGCCCAGTCGGCCACCGCGTAGGGCACGGGACCCGGCACGTGGCCGCCCGACTGGCAAGAGGAGATGTGATCGCAAAGGGCGATGATGCGGCACGGCCCCCCGGCGCCCGGATCCGCAAGAATCGGAGCCGCCACCTCGGCGTCGAACGCCTCGATGGCCGACACCTTGGCCCCGACCTCCCCCCGGTGGGAGGCGTCGTCCGCCTCCCGGCAGGAGAGGAGGACGAGATCGCATTCCCCAAAAGCCTTCCTCGCGGCCTCGACGCGCGCCCGCCTTCCCGCCGCGCCCCGCTCCTCCACGCGAAGGTCGGCCGCGCCCCAGAGGCGCGCCAGGCCGCCCATCCCCGGCGAGGCGGAAATCACCGCCGCCCGGCCCGCCGCCAGCCGGGAAAGAGGAGCCGGCGCGGGCCGCCCGCCCCCGCCCCAGAGCCACAAGCTGTTCGCGGCGAACATGGTGTTCTGGAGTTTTTGCGCCAATTCCGGGTGGGCCGACAAAATCATCTGCGAATCATTCACCAGGTGGACAAAGCGCCGCGACGCCGCGCCCGTGGGAAGATGTTCCGCGATGTCCTTGCCCGCGATCGCGTGCGGGGAGGGGAATCCCTCCCCTGCCCCTTTCGCAGGCGGGTCGGCCGGGTTCCAGTAGGTGAGCACCGCCCGGTGACCGCCCAAGGCATGCAGCCGGGCTTCCTCGCCCGCATCGAAAACCAGCTTCTCTTCGATATAGCCGGCGAGGTCTTTTCCCTCCTCGTCCGAAATCCCCCCGCCCGCCGGATCGAAGAGGACCAAGCTCATCGGGGTCGCCTTGAGGCACACGAAATTGACGCTGAACGCGATCTCCCCGTCGCGGAGATCGATCCCGGCGCCGGCCGCCTCGAGCGGGCCGCTCGGGACAAGCTCCCGGCAGCCGAACAAGCCCTGGAGGGCGGTTACGGTTTCCGCGGCCTCTTCCCGGCCCCCCGCCGCAGGGGCGGACATCCAGCCGCCCGCCTCTCCCGCCTCGGCCAGCCGGTCCAGGGCGGGCGTCCGGGCCGCTTGAAGCGGCGTCTTCCCGTCAAGCTCGGGATGGGGCCTGTCGGCAAAACCCACGCCGAGAAGCATCAGCGTTTTCACCGCGAATCCCTATGCGGGCTTCTCCGCCTCCTCACCCGAAGGCCATGGGGTCCGATTCGACCCGAATGAGTGACACTTCCTCCCCGACGATGTCCAGCTCCTTGATCTCGGCGAGGGCGTTTTGCATGTTTTCCTCGGACGCCTCGTGGGTCATCAAAACGAGCGGGACGAAGTCCCCCTGCCCGGCCCGGCCCTTCTGGATGACCGACTCGATGCTGATCTCGTGCTCGCCGAACACGCCCGAAATGCGGCTGAGAACCCCGGGCCGGTCGAGGGCGGCGAACCGCAGGTAATAGCAGGTGCGCATCTCCTTTCGCCCGAGAGTCTCCTTTTTCATCCGGCCCTCCGAGAGAAACGCGGCAGTGGGAATCCCCGGCTTCTTCCCGCTGCGCAGCCAGCGGGCGGCCTCGATGATATCCGCCACGACGGCGCTGGCGGTGGCGGCGGAGCCCGCCCCTTGGCCGATGAAAACCTGCGGGCCCGCGTACTCGCCCACCACGTTCACGGCGTTGAACACCCCGCCCACGCGCGCGAGGGGATGTTCCTCGGGAAGCATGGCCGGATGTACGCGGATGTCCAGCTTGCCGTTCACCTCCCGGGCGATGGCGAGCAGTTTGATCCGGTAGCCCAACTCGCGGGCGAAGGCAATGTCCATCTCCCGGACCGTGCGGATGCCCTCAGTCGGTATCCCCGCGACATCAACCGGCGTGCCGTAGGCGAGGTTCGCCAGGATGGCGATCTTGTGGCAGGCGTCCACGCCGTCGATGTCGAAGGAGGAATCCGCTTCGGCGTAGCCCTGGTCCTGCGCCGCCTTCAAAACCGCGTCGAAGCCGATTTTCTTTTCTGTCATTTCGGTCAAAATGTAGTTGCACGTTCCATTCAGAATGCCCACCAGGCCGAGAAGGCGGTCGGCGGCGAAGGCCTCGCGCAGGTTCCGGACGATGGGAATCCCCCCCGCCACCGAGGCCTCGAAGCAGACCGGACATCCCTTGCGCTCCGCGGCGGCGAAGATTTCCTCCCCGTGGAGGGCGAGCACCGCTTTGTTCGCGGTCACAACGGGCTTGCCCCGCCCGATGGCGCGGAGGATGTGCGTCCGGGCATCCTCGATGCCGCCGATGAGCTCGGCGAAGATTTCCACCTCGGAATCGTCGATGAGGGCGGCGCAGTCCGTGCCCATCCGTTCCGCCGGAACGCCGGCGGCGCTCTTGCGGTGCGCGCTCCGGTCGGCGATCCGGTGGACCCGCAGCCGCACGCCCAGGCGGCGGCGAATGAGCTCCTCCTGCGTGGCGAGGAGGTTCACCACCCCCGTCCCCACGGTGCCGAGGCCCATGATGCCGATGCGAATTTCGTCCATGGATTTCCCTGCCGGGCGGCCCCGCGCCAGGACTAGCCGACCGCCTGCCTGCGGTCCTGCCGCGGAAACACCGCGCGGAGGCTCCGGAGCGCCTGGTGGGTCCGGTGCTCGTTTTCGACGAGGGCGAAGCGGACGTGGCGGTCGCCCAGGCTCCCGAATCCGACCCCGGGCGAAACCGCCACCCGGCATTCCTGCAAAAGATATTTGGAAAACGCGAGCGAGCCCATTTCTTGAAACGGCGCGGGGATCTCCGCCCAGACGAACATCGTCCCCCTCGGCTTTTCGGCGGGCCAGCCGATGCGGGCGAGCCCGTCGCAGAGGGCGTCGCGCCTGCTCTGGCATATCCCCCGAATCTCCTCGACGCACTCCTGCGGCCCGTTCAGGGCGATGATGGAGGCGATCTGGATGGGCTGAAAAACGCCGTAGTCCAGATAGCTCTTGATGCGCCGGAGGGAATCGACGAGCCGGGGATTCCCCACCGCGAACCCGACGCGCCAGCCCGGCATCGAATAGCTCTTCGAGAGCGAGAAGAACTCGATCCCCACCTCCTTGGCCCCGCGGACCTCGAGCATGCTCGGCGGCCGGTAGCCGTCGAAGCCGAGGTCGGCGTAGGCGAAATCGTGAATGACGATCAGGCCGTGCGCTTTGGCGAAGGCGATCACCTTCTCGAAAAAGCCCCGGTCCACGCAGACCGTGGTCGGGTTGTGGGGAAAGCTCAACATCAGAATCTTCGGGCGCGGCCAGATGGGGGTGAAGGCGGCCATCAGGCTGTCGAAGAAATCGTCCCCCTGGGAGAGCGGGACGTGAACCACGTTTCCGTTCGCGAGAACCATCCCGTGGGTGTGGATCGGGCAGGTCGGGCTCGGGACCATGACGAGGTCGCCCGGGTTCGTCACCGCGAGGGAAAGGTGCGAGATCCCCTCCTTCACCCCGATGGTGACGATGGCCTCCCGCTCGGGGTCCACCTCCACGTTGAACCGGCGGCCGTACCAGTCCGCGATGGCGGCCCGCAGGCGGGTGATCCCCCGCGAGGCGCTGTAGCGGTGGTTTCGCGGATTCTGGGCCGCCTCCACGAGCTTTTCGACGATGTGCGGCGGGGTGGGAAGGTCCGGGTTTCCCATCCCGAAGTCGATGATGTCCTCCCCCCGGCGACGGGCGGCGATCTTCAGCTCGTCCACCTCGGCGAAAACGTAGGGGGGAAGGCGGGCGATGCGCTGAAACTCATGCATGGACTTTGTCCCGCCGGGGAACCCGGAGGGGGATGACCCCGCCCCGGGGAACCGGAATGTTCCGGCCCGAGCCGTCCGGGGTCATGAAGGCGCGGCCCTCCGGATCGCCGGCCCTTTCTCCGCCCCCGCCGCCCCGGGCGTCCCCGCCGCCCCGGGCGTCCCGGGTGGCATGGGCGGCATGGAGGGCCTCCTCGGCGTTGTAGGAGCTTCGCACGAAGGGTCCGGCGAAAACGTGCTTGAAGCCGCGCGCCCGGCCCGCGATCCGGTAGCGCTCGTACGCATCGGGGTGGACGTACTCGCGCACCGGAAGAGACTTGGCCTTCGGGGCGAGGTACTGGCCGAGGGTGAGGATCTGGCAATCCACCTCCGGGCGGCGGAGGTCATCCATGAGGGCGAGGACGTCCGCCTCGGTCTCCCCCAGCCCGACCATCGCGCCGCTCTTCGTCGTCATCTCCGGGTCCATCCCGCGCGCCCTCCCTAGAACGCGGAGCGAGCGGGCGTAGTCCCCGTTCGGGCGCGACCGTTTGAAGAGGCGCTCTACGGTCTCGATGTTGTGGTTGAACACATCGGGCTTCGCCCGGACCACCCGCTCCACCGCATCGAAGTTCCCCACGAAATCCGAAACGAGAACCTCGACCGTGGCCAAAGGCATGCGCGCGCGGACGGCCACGATGGTCCCGGCCACGTGGCCCGCCGCCCCGTCGGGCAGGTCGTCGCGGTTCACCATGGTGACGACGACGTGGCGCAGCCCCAGGGCGGCGGCCGCCTCGGCGACGTGGAGGGGCTCTTCGGGATCGAGGGGGCCGGGAACCCCCTTCTCGACCGCGCAATACCCGCACGTCCGCGTGCAGACGCCGCCCCCGATCATGAACGTGGCCGTTTGGCGGGAGAAGCACTCAAAGAGGTTGGGACACCTCGCCTCTTCGCACACGGTGTGGAGGCGCTTCTCGCGCATGAGGGCCTTCACGCCGTGGGCCTGGCCGGGGCTCGCGAGCCGCTTGACGAGCCAGGGGGGAAACCGCCTTGAAACCATTGAAAAACCTCCGCTCCCGGAAACAAGGAATCGCATCTTAGGAACGCCCCCGGAGGGTGTCAATACTCGCACCGCCCGGCCGCCTCTTCTCCCTCTGAAAAAACGGTGGGGGGAATTACAGAGGAAGAATCCTTCCCTTCTTGAAAGGGGTCTTGACGCGAAGCTCGGCGAGCGCCCGCTCGGCGGAGGCCCGGTCGGGATACCGTCCCACCCGCACCCGGTGCCAAACGCCCTTTTCCTTCAAATCGGCCTGAACCACGACGGCCTGAAATCCCATCCGGGAAAGATTCCGGACCGCCTCCTCGGCCCGGGCGCGCCGGCGAACGGAGAGCAACTGGACGGTGTAGCCGTCCCCGGCGGAGGTTTCCGCCCGCGCGGAAAGACCGTTCTCAGGGGGGATGCCGCCCCGGCCGGCCCCGTTTTCGGCGGAGGCGCCCGGGCCGCCGGCCGCCCCGAAAGCCTTCACTCCGGGCGATCCGGCCGCGTTGCGGGAGGGCGGCTCCGGGAGCTTTCCCCCCTCGGGCAGCGGGATGGGAGAGAGGACCCGGTGCCCAGGCGGTCTTTTTTTCACCAGCGTTTTGTAAAAGTCCAGCTCGGCGGCAGCCGTTTTCTCTTCTTCTGCCGGTGGAAGAGGAACCCGCGTCCGGCGCGGGGGCCGGGCGGTATCCTCCAGCCCGTAGCGGGAGGACTCCGCCGCCCCCGGCCCGGCCCGGCGCTCCGCCTCCCGCTGGGTGACGGTCACCCCCAAGCCGAAGGAGAGGCCGACAATCCCCGCAAGCGCAAAAGCCAAGAGGACAAGCTGCACCTTCGTGAAGGCGAATTGGAAGTGATGCCCCCGGGGGGCAGGCGTTCCTCCCCTTTTGGATGGCATCGCCGCGGCTCCCCATGGCGGAGGGAGGAATACAGAGGGCGGAGGGAAATCATCCGGTCCAGGGACCGGAGCGGAGGGAGCGCCTACATCTTCTCCGGGGCGTTGACCCCGAGGAGTTTCAGGCCGCTGGCGGCGACGGCCTGCACCCCCTTCGCCAGGCAGAGCCGGGCGCGCGTTACGGCCGGATCGTCCACCAAAATCCGGTTGCGATTATAATAGGCGTGGAACCGCTTGGCGAGGGCGATCAGCGCAAAGGGAAGCCGGTGGGGCTCGAGCCGCTCGGCCGCCGTCCGCACCACCCCCGGCCATTCGAGGATGGCCCGGAGAAGCCGGTGCTCCTCGGGCAGGGCGAGGCCGGCGGCGGGCACCTCGGCCAAATCCCCCTTGGAGACGCCCTTCGCCTCGGCCTGCCGGAACAGGCTGCAGGTCCGGGCGTGGGCGTACTGGACGTAATAGACGGGGTTTTCGCTCGACTCCTCCTTGGCGAGGTCGAGGTCGAACTCGAGGGCGCTGTCCGGACTCCGCATCAGGAAGAAAAAGCGCGCCGCGTCCACCCCCACTTCCTCCACCACCCCGGCGAGCTCTTCGAACTGGCCCGCGCGCGTGCTCATCTGAACCGGTTTTCCCCCCCGGCGGAGGCTGACGAACTGGACGAAGAGGACATCGAGCCGGTCCGGATCGTTTCCGAGCATCTCGATCGAGGCGCGGATCCGGGGAAGGTAGCCGTGGTGGTCCGCCCCCCAGATGTTGATGAATCGGTCGAAGCCCCGCTCGTACTTGTCGAGGTGGTAGGCGATGTCCGAGGCGAGATAGGTAGGGCGTCCATCCTCACGTATTACTACACGGTCCTTTTCATCTCCGTAACCGCTCGTTTTCAGCCACTTGGCACCATCTTTTTCATACAATTTTGAGGCCTTCTCCAGAGCCGTAACCGTTTCACCAACCTTCCCGCTCCCGTACAGGGATTTCTCGCTGAACCAATTGTCAAAATTTACGCGAAACTCTTTTAAATCCTTGCGGATTCGCTCCAGGGTAATCCCCCCGGTCACATCGACCGAAATGCGGAGTTCTTCGTCAGATTCCCCGCCCGCCGCCGCAACCTTGTCGAGGTAGCCAGGCGAGGCCGCGATCTCGCGGATGTAGTCCCCCTGATATCCATCTTCCGGGAACGCCACCTCCACCCCTTTTGATTCGAGATACCGCAGGTGCGTCGAGGTCCCCAGCATGCGCATCTGGCTTCCCGTGTCGTTGATGTAGTACTCGCGGTGCACCCGGAAGCCGGAGGCATCCAGGATCCGCGCCAGGACGTCCCCCACCGCCGCGCCCCGGCCGTGGCCCACGTGGAGGGGGCCGGTCGGGTTCGCGCTCACGAACTCGATGAGAACGGACTTTCCCGCCCCCAGCGTGTTGCGCCCGAAGACGGCCGGGCGGTTAAGGACCTCCTGAAGCGCTCCGGCGAGAAATCCGGTTTCGAGGTAAAAGTTGAGGAAGCCCGGCTTTTCTATCCGGACCTCGGAGATGACCCCCGGCGCCGCGGGAAGGCTCTCCCGCAGGCGCTCGGCGATGACGAGGGGGGGCTTGCGCTCGGCCTTGGCGAGGAGCATGGCCAGGTTGCTCGAATAGTCGCCGAAATCCTCGTTGGGCGGGTTTTCGAGGAAAAGCTCGGGACACGCCGGGGCCTGAAGGTGCCTTTTCTCGCGCGCCGCATCGAAGGCCTGCCGCAGAAGCGGAACGAGAATCTCTTTGACCACGAACGACCTCTTCCGCCGGGCGGGCGGCGCGTTTTCGGGAATTTGAAAGCCGGCTCGATTCTAGAGATATTCCATTCACCGTCAAATGATCCGGAGGGTTCAGCGCGAAGTTTCCCGGCCGGTGAGGGCGGGGACCCCGGCGTGATACGCGAGAAACGCCTCCCCCGCCCGGATCACCTCCCCCTGCAAAGAAGGCAGGATTTTTATCGAGGCCATCTTCTTCAAAGGGAGGGAGAGGGCCTCCCGCATCGTGGCGACCGAGCCCGCCCGCAGGCGCACCCCCTGCCCCGCCCCCCGGGGGCAACGCCTGCACCGGAGCTCCCCCTGCGCGAGATCGAGGGCCGCGCTCTCCCCCCCCGGAACCTTGCCGCATTCGGCGCAGTACCGCAGCCCCGGCGCGAGGCCCATCCGACCCAGGAGCATTACGAGGAAAATTCCCTCGATGCTCTCCAGGTCGGCCCCGCCGTCGACGGCCTCGATCGCGGCCAGGAGAAGCGCATAGAGGTCCGACAGGCTCTCGTGCGGGCCGGAGAGGCGGTCCATCCGTTTGAGCAGCCGCCCCGCGAGGGTCATCGCCTCGAAGTCATTCCACAACCGCCGGTACACCTTGAGGGTCTCGCACCCGCGCAACGTCCCCATCTCCGCCCCCGCCCGCTCCGACCATTCGAACTCGACCCGGGTTGCGGGCTCGAGGCTCGCCCCGTAGCGGCTCTTCGCCGCCCGGGCGCCCTTGGCCATGGCACAAACTTTTCCCCTGCCGGGCGTGAGGAAGGTCACGATAAGGCTTGTGTTCGAATAGGCGCGCGCCGTCAGGACGAGCCCTTCATCCGAATAGATGGCCACGATGTTTCCTCATTGCCTCCGCCGCCGATGAACCGGCAGCGGATGGGACGAAACGGCAAACCGCCGCGCCTCTCCCTCCCCCGAATGCGGCGCGCGAGTCCCGGCAATGTAAAGTATCCGGGGCGGGCGCACCAGAGAACAGGGGCGCCCGCCGATAAGCCCCCGGCACGCTATCGAATACTTGACTGCGAAGATCAGATGTGAGAGGTTAATACGTTGGAATCAAAATCCAAAAGTGCATCTTTCAGTAAAAGAGGACGTAAAACTATATGCCGGGGGTAAAAGTTCACGAAGGCGAGTCCGTCGATCGGGCCCTGAAAACCTTCAAGAAACAGTGCGAGAAATCCGGAATCCTCACCGAAATCCGGAAACGCGAATATTATGAAAAACCGAGCGTAAAGCGGAAAAAGAAAATCCTCGCGGCCCGCAAGAAAAGAATTCGCGCCATGTCCCGCTAGCCGGCTTCCGCGCACGGCTCATCTTTTCGAAACGCCCTCATCCGCATTCTCACAAAACCGTTTTCCGGTGCGGCAACCCGCCGAAACGCGCACGGCTCATCCCCGCTCGTAGCCGAGCTCCTGAAGCGCAGCGTCCCGCTGCCGCCAGTTCGGCTTTATCCGCACCTCCAGGCCCAGGAAGACCTTCTCCCCGAGCCGGCGCTCGATCTCGGGACGCACCGCCTGGCCCAGTTCCTTGATCCGGGAGCCCCCCTTTCCCACCACGATCCCCCGCTGGCTCTTCCGCTCCACGAAGATGGACGCTTGGATATGAAGCAGGCCGGAATCGGGGTTCCGCTCCATTTCGGTCACCTGGACCGCCACCGCGTAGGGAACCTCGTCGTGCAGCTGGCGGTAAACCTGCTCGCGGACGAACTCTTCGATCAGGGTGCGCTCGGAGGCGTCGGTCAGGACCCCCGGCGGATAATACCGCGGCCCTTCCGGGAGGCGCCCGAGGAGATATTTCACGAGTTTTTCCACATTCGTCCCCTTCAGCGCAGAAACGGGGAAAAGCTCCTCGAAGCGGCTCACCGCCGCGTAGCGCTCCAGCGCGGGGAGCAGCGCCGCCTTGTCTTTCACGGTATCCACTTTGTTGACGAGCAGGACGAAGCGCGCCCCGGTCTCCTCCAACAGGCGGAGGGCCTGAAGATCGGCGTCCACATCCCTCCCCTCCGTCATGAATAGAATGATGTCCGCCCCCTGGCAGGCCTCCTGTATCTCCACCAGGAGAAAGCGGCCCAGCTTCGAGCCGGGGCGCTCGAGGCCGGGGGTGTCGTAGAAGACGGCCTGGGCCTCCGGCCGGGAGAGCACCCCGAGGAGTCTGCGGCGCGTCGTCCCCGGCTTGCGGCTGACGATGGCCAGCTTCTCGCCGAGGAGGCGGTTGAGGAGGGTGGATTTGCCGACGTTCGGCCGCCCGAGGATGGTGACAAAGCCCGAGCGGTGGCCGGGCGGGGCGGGCGCCGCCTCCCCGCCGGCGAGGATGGACGCCGGATCGAGGACGCGGCCGGCCCCGCGCACCGCTTCTTTCTCCTTCGGCTTTGCCGTTCTGCGCCTGGCAGTCAAAAAGCCCTCTTAGCGGCGCGGCCCGCCGCCCAGGCCGATCTCGCGCAGCTGCTTCGATTCGACCCCGGAGGGCGCCCCGGTCATGAGGCAGACCGCTTTTTGGGTCTTGGGGAAGGCGATCACGTCCCGGATGGAGGACGCCCCGGTGAGGAGCATCATGATCCGGTCGAGGCCGAAGGCGATGCCTCCGTGCGGCGGGGTGCCGTACTCGAGGGCCTCGAGGAAGAACCCGAAGCGCTGCCGCGCCTCCTCCTCGTCCAGGCCGAGGGCGGCGAACATCTTCTGCTGCACCGCCCGCTGGTGGATCCGCTGGCTGCCGCCGCCGATCTCCTCCCCGTTCACCACCATATCGTAGGCCTGGGAGCGGATGGCGGCGGGGTCGGAATCGAAAAGCGGGATGTCCTCCGCCACCGGGGCGGTGAAGGGATGATGGAGGGCGGAGTAGCGCCGCTCGGCCGGGTCCCATTCGAGCAGCGGAAAATCCACCACCCAGCAGAAGGAGAACTTTTGGGCGGATTTTTGGGGAAGCCCGAGCCGCACGCCGATCTCGCGGCGGAGCTGGCCGAGGACGGAAGCGCTCACCGCGGGCGCGTCCGCCACCATCATGAGGAGGTCCCCCACCTCCGCCCCCGCGCGCGCGCCGATCTCCTCGAGCTGGCCGCCGGGGAAGAACTTGGCGATGTTCGACTCATAACCCTTCTCCGTCCGCTTGGCCCAGGCGAGCCCGCCCGCCCCGAGCTCCTGGGCGCGGGCGATGACGCCGTCGATCTCCTTCCGCGAGGCGGCGGCCATCCCCGGCCCCGCCATGGCCCGGGCGACGCCCCCCTTCTCGAGCGCGCCCTTGAACACCTTGAACTCGCTCGCCGCCGCCACGTCCGAGACGGTGGCGAGCTCCATTCCGAAGCGCCGGTCCGGCCGGTCCGAGCCGTAGCGCTCGATGGCCTCGGGATAGGAAATCCGCTCCATCGGAAGGGGAATCTCCGCCCCGATCGTCTCCTTCCAGACCGCGGCCATCAGCCCCTCCATGAGGCCGAAGAAGGCGTCCCGGTTCAGGAAGGAGCACTCGATGTCGATCTGGGTGAACTCGGGCTGACGGTCGGCGCGCAGATCCTCGTCCCGGAAGCACTTTACGATCTGAAAATAGCGGTCGAAGCCCGCCACCATGAGAATTTGCTTGAACATCTGCGGGCTCTGCGGCAGGGCGTAGTAGTCGCCCCGCTGCACCCGGCTGGGCACGAGATAGTCCCGCGCGCCCTCGGGCGTGCTCCGGGTGAGGACGGGGGTCTCCACCTCGACGAAACCCTTTTCGGTAAGATGGTTCCGCGCGACCTGGCTGGCCTTGTGGCGCAGGAAAAAGTTTTCCTGAAGAGCGGGGCGCCGCATGTCGAGATAGCGGTAGGTCAGGCGGTGCATCTCGCCCGCCCCGGTCTCGTCCTCGATCTCGAAGGGGGGGGTTTTCGCCTCGCTCAGGACCTCGAGCCCGGTGATGCGCACCTCGACCTCGCCCGTCGCGAGGTTCGGGTTCGCCATCCCCTCGGGCCGCCGGATCAGCATCCCCTTCACGGCGAGCACCCACTCGGGGCGGACGCGCTCGGCGAGCCGGTGGGCCGCCTCGCTGTAGGAGGGATCGGCCACCACCTGGGTGAGGCCGTAGCGGTCCCGCAGGTCGATGAAGATGAGGCCCCCGTGGTCCCGGCTCGTGCGGGCCCAGCCCATCAGGACCACCTCGCGGCCGACGTCCGGGGGGCGGAGCGCGCCGCAGGTGTGGGTCCTTCCGGCGGACAGCAGATCGCTCAACGTCATGGCTCCCCTGGGCCGCTTGGAAAATTTCCTGAAAATCCGGCTCCAGAATAACAAAAAGGGCGGGTTTCACCGAACCCGCCCCCCGGGGCCGCGCGAGCCTAGCACGCAGGTGGTCTCCCCACAAGTTTCCGCGCTCCTCCCCCTAGGGTCTGAACGATTTTCTTCCCATGATAGAATCAAACGAATCACCCGGAGAAAAACCACCAGAAATCCTACTGCGTGGAGACGACGTGAGCCCGCTCCCCTTTCTGGCGGCCGGATATGTCTCGGGCCTTCTGGCGGACGCCCTCCCGGCCGATCTGCCGCTGGGGGGCGCCACCCTGGCGGCGGCGCTCCTTCTTGGACTCGCGGCGGCCGCGCGCGTGGCGCGCAGCGCGGGAGGGCTGCGAAACCGGAGCGCCGCCCGCGCCCTGGGGCTCATGGCCCTCGGCGCGGCGGGCGCGCTCGCCGTCCCGGCCCTCCACGGGTGGGCCCTTCCCACCGCCCACCTGCTCCGCTCCCTCCCCCGGGAGCGGGCCAACCTCATCGGCCACATCTCCCGCCCCATCGAAAGGCTCGCGGGCAGAAGGCCGCGAATCCGCATCGCAGCCGAGCGCCTCGTCATCCGGGGGGTGGCGGTCCCGGCCGAGGGAACGGTCCAGATCACCCTGGCGGGCCCGCTCCTGACGGAACTGGAGATCGGCGACCGGATCCTTCTCCGGCGGGTCCGCCTCTTTCCCCCCAGGCGCCACCTCAACCCCGGCGGGTTCGACTACCGGGAGTTTCTCCGCCTCCGGGGCGTTCACGCCGAGGGCTACGCCTCCCCCCGGGCGCTCGAGCGGCTCGTCCCCCGCGAGCGGGCCGCCTGGCGGCGCGGCCTGTTCGCCTTCCGGGACCGGATGCGGAACCATCTTCAGGGGGCCGCCCCGCCCGATGCGGCCGGGCTCCTTGAAGCCATGACCCTCGGGATCCGCGAGGACCTCTCCCGCCCGATCCGGGATTCCTTCCGCCGCACCGGGGTGGCCCACCTCCTCGCCATCAGCGGCCTTCACGTCGGCTTCATCGCCCTTTCCTTCTATTTCCTCCTCCACGCCCTCATCCGCCGCCTCCCGCCCGGGGCCTTCCCCCTGCGCCCGTTCGTCTGGACACCGGCGAAGGCGGCCTCCCTCGCCACGGTTCTGCTGATCGTGCTCTTCACCTTCTTGACCGGGGCGCGGATCTCCACCATCCGGGCCGCGGTCATGGTGGTGGCCTACCTCCTCGCGCGAATCCTCGAGCGCCCGCGCGGCGCGCTGCACTCTGTTTTTCTCGCCGCCCTCATCATCCTCATCATCGAGCCCGGCTTTCTCTGGGACACCGGCTTCCAGCTCACCTTCGTCGCCGTGACCGCCATCCTCCTCGCCCTGCGGCGGCTGGTGCGGCCGGCCTATCCCCCCCTCTTTCGGGCGGGGGCGTGGTGGCGGGACAAATTCCTCCAGTTCGCGGGCCTGCAGGGGGTCATTTTCCTGGCGGTGGTCCCCCTCACCGCCCTCCACTTTCACGAAGCCCACCCCGTCGGGCTGGTCACCAACTTCTTCCTCATCCCGGCCGCCTCCCTCGCCGTTCCCCTCACATTTCTCGTGGCGGCCCTGGGCGCCACGCTCTCCTTCGCCGGGGTGGGGGCCGCGTGGCTCCTCGCGCCGGCGGACGCGCTCCTCGCCCTCCTCGCGCAGTTCATGATCTTCACCGCCCGGGCCGCCGCCGCCGTTCCGGGCGGGACGTTCAAGATCGCGCCGCCGGGCGTTCTCCTGATCGCATGTTTCCTGGCCGCGCTCGTCGCCGCCCTGGGGGCGCGGCGGGCCGCCCTCCGGCGCGGCGGGTGGCTCGCGATCCCGGTGCTCCTCGGCCTCATCCTCTGGCCGGGCCCCCTGCCCGCCCCGCCGGAAACGGGCCGCGCCACCCTCCTCCTCCCCGACGCCGGCGGCCGCGACGCCTTCTTCCTCCGCCTGCCCGACGGAAGGGGGGTGGCCTTCGATGCGGGGGGAAGGCGCGGGGGGGACTACCAATGGCGGAACGTCCTGGGCCCCCTCCTGCGCCACCGGGGCGAAGGCGGATGGGACACCCTGCTCTCGCTCGCGGCCTCCCCGGCCGCCTCCCCGGCCGCGCGGGAGCTGGCCGGGGCGCTCGGCCTGAAAACCGTCGTTTCCCTCCGCGGGGCGGGAGGCGGCGCCTCGGGCAGGATCGGCGGCGCCTCGGGCGTGGTCAGCAGCGCCCCCGACGGGACCGAGGTTGTCCGCCCCGCCCGGGCGCACCGGGAATGGGAAACCGGGGGCGGGGGCGCCCGGCTCCGCCTCCTCAAATTCGAGGAGGGCCCTTCCGCCCTCGAACTCACCCTTGAAATCGGGGGGGGGGGGGGGAAGCGCGATGGTTGCTCGTCGCGGGGCGGAAGCGGCGGGGCGCCCGTCGCTGGCCGGTCCCGGAGGGAAGGTATAATTTGGTGCGCCTCCCCGAGGGGATGCTCCGGGAGGCGCGCGTTCTGGACTGGCTCGAGCGGACGAGGCCGGCGGCCGTCTTCGCCGCCCCGGGCTACGCCCCCCGGCTCCCCCTCGCAGCGTGGCGGCGGGTGCGCGCGCGCCAGCGCGCCCTCGGGGTGTACCGGCCGGAGCGGGGCGGGATGGTCCGGATCACCACAGCCGCCGGCCCGGCCCGGATGGAGCGCTTCCGCGCCGCCGCCCCCTGGCCCGGCGCAAGGCGCGGCGGCTGGGTGGCGTTCCGGAGAACGGCCGCGCCCGCCCAAAAGGCGGACCGGGACGCCCCCTAGGGGGCCGGTCCAACACAAGGGGAATTATGGGAAAACAACCCGCTTCCACCGTGTTCTACTCCCGCAAAACCCTCATCGTGTGGGTGGCGGCCGCCTCCGCATTCTGGATCGCGGCGATGGGGTTTCTTCTCCTCTCCTCCCGGGAGAGGCGGAGCGAGGAGCGCTCCCGCAGCCGGGAGACGATCCGGAATTTCACCCAGGAGACGATTCGGCTTCGCGCCGAGGCTAAAGGGCTCAAAGGCCGCTCGGCCGAACTGGAAGCCAAGTACAAGGAGGCCGCCGAAAAGCTGAAACGGCTGGGGCCGCCCGCCGCCGCCGTCATGGAAGAATCCCGCCTTCCCTTCGGGGAGGCGGCCGAGGCGGTCCCGGGGCGGCTCTTCATCACGGTGGCCCGGGTCGCGGGCGGGCGCGGATTCGGATTGCCGAGCTGATCGGGGGGAAGCAGGCGAACCGCGAGACGAGTCTCGCCCCGGGGGAAAGCTGGCAGTTCACGTTCGGGGGAGAGACCTACGCCCTGCTCCTCCACGCCATCGAGCAGAGCCCGCCGGGCGCCCGGATCTCGATCCGGAAGCTGCCCTCTTGAGAAAGCCCCCCGCCTAAACCCGCCCCTTTTCCCGATAATGCTTCAGCGTCCGCTCCCAGCGCGTGGGGAGCACGTCCCTGTCGATGGGGCAGTCGATGACCTGAACCCCCCCTTCGCGGAAGGCGGCGTCGAGGGCGATGCGGAGATCCTCCGCCGATCGGACGCGGCGGCCCTTCGCCCCGAACGCGGCCGCCAGGGCCGGAAAGTCGGGGTTGCGGAGGTCGGTGCAGCTGTACCGCCCGCCGAATACGTACCGCTGGGAATGGCGGAGGGCGCCGTAGGTTCCGTCGTTGAAGATGAGGTAGACCACCGAGAGGCCGAGGTCCACCGCGGTGGCGAGCTCGGCGCAGACCATGGTGAAGTTCCCGTCCCCCACCGCGGCGCAAACGGGCCGGTCGGGCGCGCCGAGGCGCGCCCCCAGGGCCGCGCTCACGGCGTAGCCCATGGTCTGGTAGGCCTCCGAGAGGAGAAGGCTGCGGGGCCGGTAGATCTCAAAAACCTGCTCCATGAGCCAGCTTTCGGTCGCCGAGGAATCGGTGACGAAGACGGTCTCGGGCGGGGCGGCCTCCCTCAGGGTCTTCGCCACGAAGAGCCCGTGGAAGGGCGGCTCCTGGGGCTTTTCCAGGAAGCGGGCGAGCCGCTCCCGGTAAAGCTCCCGGCCCGCGCACACGCGGAAGTGCCCCTCCCCCCCGGGGGGGACGCCGTCCATCTCCTCGAGGCGGTCCAGGAGCCCCCGCAGGGCGGCCCCCGCGTCGGCGGCGATTCCGAGCGCCGCCGGGTAGTTCCTCCCGATCCGCCCGGGGTCGATATCGATCTGGATGAGGTTCTCCGGAACGGGAACCCGGCCCGAAAGGGTGGCGAACTGGCCGAAGCCGGTCCCCACCGCGAGGCAAAGGTCGGCCTCGGCGAGCATCTCCTCGCAGCCCGCGAAGGTGGCGGTCCCGAAGCAGAGGGGGTCCGCCTCGGAGAGAATCCCGCGCGCCTTGATGGAGGTCACCACCGGGGCGCCCAGCCTGGCGGAGAGAAGCTGAATCTCGTGCGCGCACCCCGCGGCGACCGCACCGCCCCCGGCGTAGAGAACGGGCCGGCGCGCCTTCCGGAGCGCATCGGCGGCCCGGCCCAGGTCCTCCGGCGGGGCGGCGGGCCCGGGCGGGGGCGGCGCGAACGCGGGCCGGCGCAGTGCCCGCTCCTCCTCCTTCTGGAAAAGGTCGGACTTCATCACCACCTGGACGGGGCCCGGCCTCCCGGCGGCGGCCCAGCGGAAGGCGGCATCGACCGCGGGGCCGACGGCGGCGACCGAATCGGGGATGAGACACTTTTTTACCACGGCCGCCAGCGCCTTCTCCATGTCCATGTCGTGGATGGCGCCCCGGTTCCGATCCGCATCCGGAAGGGCCGCGGTCACCGCCACCATCGGGACCGAGTCCTCGAAGGCGGACCGAAGCGCGGTGGCGAGGTTGGTCCCCCCCGGGCCGGGGACGGTGAAGGTGACCCCGGGGCGGCCCGTCACCCGGGCGTAGGCGTCCGCCGCGAAGCCCGCCCCCTGCTCGTGCCGGGGGACGATGGGGGTGAGCGCCGGATCCCCGATGAGGGCGTCGTAGACGGATAGGGTGTGGGTGCCGGGAATGCCGAAGAGGTATTCCGCGCCGTTCTCCTTGAGGGCGCCGATCAAGGCCTGTGCGCCGGTCCGGGCCATCGCGATCTTCTCCCCGAAAAAGCTGTTCCGAAACCGGGCCAAACTATTTGGCGGGCGCGCGCGTGTCAATGGGCGGGGGGCTGCGCACGCCGGGAGGCCATGCCCGCCCCCAGGAGGCCCGGTTCCCCTTCTCCCTCCGGGAGGGAGAGGGAATCGGAAGCGAATGAAAACGCGACGGAATTTCGGCGGAAAAAGGCGGTGGGTTTGCCTCCGCCCGCCGGATGGACTAGTTTCGGGCGGCGCGTGAGACCGCAGCCCGCCCCAGGCAGGACCCTGGAAAAGAAACCATCGGGGACCGAATGATAAGCCAAGAGGCCGTCGCCGCCCTCCGCGCGGCCCAAAGGGTGGTGGTGCTCACCGGGGCGGGGGTGAGCGCGGAGAGCGGGGTCCCCACCTTCCGGGGGGCGGGGGGCATTTGGCGGAATTTCGACGCCACCCAGCTCGCGACCCCGGAGGCCTTCGCCCGGGATCCGAAGCTGGTCTGGGAGTTTTACAGCCACCGCCGGGAGGTGCTCTCCCCCCTTCAGCCGAACCCGGGCCACTACGCCGCCGCCGCCATTGAGGAGGGCGCGCCCGGCTTTACCCTGGTGACGCAGAACATCGACAATCTGCACCGCGAGGCCGGATCGGGGAACGTGATTGAACTCCACGGGAACATCTGGCGCGTGCGCTGCGTGAATCCCGGGTGCGAGAACAGCCGCTCCCCGCGGGAGAACCGCCAGGTGCCTGTGGACCCGATCCCGCCCGTGTGTGAAAAATGCGGGGCGCTCTTCCGCCCTCACGTCGTCTGGTTCGGCGAGATGCTCGACCCGGAGGTGTTGCGATCCGCCATGGCCTCGGTGGAGGGGTGTGATTTCCTCATCGTGGCGGGGACTTCCGCCGTGGTCCAGCCCGCCGCGGGAATGCCCCTCCTGGCCCGGAGGGCGGGGGCCTTCGTCCTCGAGGTCAACCCCGAGCGCACGGAGATCAGCGGCTACTTGAATGAATCCGTCCAGGCGCCCTCGGGCGAGGCGCTTCCCCGGCTCGCGGAAGCGGCGTTCGGAGGATGAGATGGCGAAAGGGAAGCTGAAAACGGTGCGGGGGGTGCACGACATCCTTCCCGCCTCGGCGGACCGGTGGCATGAGGTGGAACGGCAGGCGCGAGAGATCTTCGTCCGGTACGGGTACGGGGAGATCCGGATTCCCGTCTTCGAGCACACCGAGGTTTTCTCCCGCGGCATCGGAGAGGAAACCGATATCGTCACGAAGGAAATGTACACCTTTGAGGACAAGGGCGGCGATTCCATCACCCTGCGGCCCGAGGCTACGGCCTCCATCTGCCGTGCATACGTCCAGCACGGCCTTTACAACCAGCCCGGCGTGACGAAGCTCTTCTGCGTCGGGCCCATGTTCCGGTACGAGCGGCCCCAGGCGGGCCGCCTCCGCCAGTTCCACCAGATCGACGCGGAGGCCTTCGGATCGGACGACCCCGCCCTCGACGCAGACGTTATCGTCATGCTCATCGAATTCCTGGAGACGGTGGGGCTGAAAGGAATACGCCTCCAGATCAACAGCCTGGGCGACGCCGCCTGCCGCCCCGCCTACGGGGCGGCGCTGCGCGATTTCCTGCGCGAGGAGGGAAAGGGCTTCGGCCCCGAGATTCGAGAGCGAATCGAGCGAAATCCGCTTCGCTTCCTCGACAGCAAGGATCCGGCCCACCAGGAAATCCTTTCCCGGGCCCCGACCATCGACGGGTTTTGGAATGAAGCCTGTCGCTCCCACCTCGATGCGGTATGCGGCCTCCTGAAGCGGGCCGGGATCAACTTTGAGATTGCCCCCCGCCTCGTCCGCGGGCTCGACTACTATTGCCTGACCGTCTTCGAGGTGACGAGCGAAAAGTTGGGGGCCCAGAACGCCGTCTGCGGCGGGGGGCGCTACGACGGGCTGGTGGAGGAGCTGGGAGGCCCCCCCACCCCCGCCCTCGGTTTCGCTATCGGCCTGGAGCGGCTGATTCAACTCGCATCCGAGGAGAAAAGCGGAGAGGGCGGAAAGGGGGATGCTGGCCCGGCGGAGGGGGCGGTGGACGTTTTCATCGTTCCGCTCGGCGAGGCCGCCTCCGGCGAGGCGTTCGGGCTGGCCGCCGAGGTCCGCTCTCTGGGCATCCGCGCGGAGATCTCCTTCGGCGGGGGCAGCCTAAAGAGCCAGATGAGACGCGCCGACCGATCCCGCGCCCGATTTGTCCTACTAATCGGGGAGAAAGAAATCGAAGGCGGGGCGGTCAGCTTTCGGAACATGCGGGAAAGCCGGCAAGAGGAGGTGGCGCGGGGCGATGTGGCCGAAATGCTCAAGGGATTGGTCCATCCTTGAGCGAAGGATCTGGGCTGATGCGGATTATCCCTTTTGGGCGGCTTTCCACTCGAACATTTGGATCTCCGCCAATTCGTCAAAGCCTTGCTTTTGGTAAAAATCGCGGGCGCCGGCATCCTCCGCATCCACGATGAGCTCCAGGGCCTCAAGGCCTCGGGCGCGGGCCCGCTCCGCCGCGGCTGCGATGAGCGCTCCTCCCAGTCCGCGCCGCAGGTGGGCGGGCGAGACGCCGATATCCGGGATATAGACAGTGAGATCACCCTCTGCCACCCGGAGGGGGTCGACGGCGAGCACGGCCATCCCCGCAGCCGCAGCCTCCCTTCCGAGGGAGCATGCTCGGCGAGGAGGCAATCCGCGGGCTCGCAATCGGGGGTGTCGAACCAATCGGCGACCTCATTGGGCCCGTGGGGGCGGAAATTCCACATGTTGGAAAATGTCACGTTATAAAGAGCGGCCAGGGTTTCCAGGTCCCCGGGCAAAGAAACGGCGCGGACGCGGTAGCCATCCGGGGGGGGGATGGAGGCCGCGTCTCCAAATTCTCGGCCCTCAGAAGCAAAAGGGAGCGGACCTTCGCACCTCCCGTATTTTTCACGAAACTTTCCGGAAAATTGGCGGGCAGAAAGGCGCTCACGCCAACGAGACCCCCGCTCCGGGCCGCCCCTTTCGTCTCCTCGATGAGCGCCCGCCCCAGGCCCTTCCGCCGGTCATCGGGGGAGACAAATATCGTATCCAGGCAGAGCCATCCCCGCGCGGAGGATTCCCGGTCGGGAACGATGCGGCAAAATCCCGCCGGGGACGCGGCCCCTTCGCCCTCTCCGGCCCAGGCGAGCCAGATTCGCCTTCCCGCGCCGGGAACCTCCTCCCCTTTTCCTGCAGCGGAAATGCCAAGCGCCATTTCCGTTAAGCGCTCAATCTCGATTTTGTCATCCGGTCCAGCCGCGCGAACCTTTACCATGAATTTATCCGCTCTTTTTCCCGAGCCCCTTTTCGGGGCTACAGCAGACCCCAACCGCCATCCGCCGCCGGGCGAAAAAAACTCCGGAAATTGAGGTTTCCAACGGCAAGATAGCGCCATCCATGAACCTTGTCCCAAAGGAGGGAAGATTCAGGGGTTCAATAAAATTGACGGAATGCGACATCCGGCGTGAGAACCATTATGGCGCGGCGATCACCTGGGAGACAGCCGCCTTCCCAAAGGGGCCCGATGGTGTCAGCGCATCAAGGCTACAGGCCTTTGGAAAACAGGGCTCGGATTTTGGCTTTGCCCAACTCCGCCAGTGACCGGCCCACTTCCTTTCGGCCCCTGAAGACGATAAGGGTTGATTGGTAGCGTACGCGGTGCGCGCGGAGGAAATCCTTCTGCCTGTCGAAATCGACGCGAAACGCGACGGCACCCTTGAACTTCTCTTCCTTGATCAGACTGTCGATGACAGGAAACTGCTGCCGGCAGGTTGGTCACCAGTCGGCGTGAACGGCTACCAGCACTGTTTTTCCGGCTTCCTGGGCCTTGACGAAAGCCGCCTTATCGTAGGCGATCCATTCCGTCGCGTATCCGGAAGCCGGATACGCAAAAACCGCCAAAAGGATTATGGGAAGCATCCGCCTGAAACTTTGAACACGCATGGAGAACTTTCCTTTCACCTATTCACCCGGGTGAAAAAATCCCCCTCTAACCAGTATTCATTCGACGATTCATCGGCTTTCGAAACGCTAGCACAGAACTGTATCTCCCGCACCCTAACCATTATGCACCTTGATTTTTCCCTCTTGGATCATCCTCTCGACCTTCCTCAGGACCCACCTCCGAATCAACTCCCGGACGGCGGGAATCATAAGCGCAAAACCGGTAATGTCCGTCAGGAGACCCGGGGTGATGAGCAGGATGCCTCCCACGAGGACCAAACCCCCGTCGAGCAGCTGGACGCCCGGCATTCTCCCCCGGGAAACTTCCTCTTGGATTCGCGCCAGGACGTAAAATCCTTGGGCCCGGGCCGCCCAAGCTCCGAGGGCGCCTGTAAGGAGAACGATCCCGATTGTCGGGGTCAGCCCGATTGCGGTTCCCAACTCGACGAGCAGCATCAACTCCAAAAGGGGAATTGCGGTGAAGAGAAGCAAGAGACGGAAAAACAAATTTTCATCCCCCTACGATGAAAATTTCAGGTGAAATTCTCATCCGGAAAATCGAAAGGACTCCGCATCTATGATATGATAGTTTAATCTCAAAGGGAAATTATTCCCGGAAAATGGAGTGAAATTCTGGGGTTTCAATCAATCCCGGTCAAGCCGTGACGCCCATTTCCCATCCAAGCGGACGGCAGGAATGAATCCACAAATTGACATATTCCGAAAATATTCATCGCCGGGCAGCCCTTTGCGACGAGGGGATACTTTTTTTGTTCAAACCCGAAATTTGATTGCCGCCCGTGGTTTTTTTCCGTTCGAGGCCCCCTAAGTTGGGAAGCGAAACTTTTCGTATTTGGGCACGATTAAAGCGGCTTTTTATAAAACCCTCTTTTCAGGAACTCCTGAACGAATCGCAGGATGCCTTGCACAAGAAACCAGTGGCAATGGAGTGCCCCATTTGTCGTGAAATGGTTCCGTTCGGCGACCGCTGTCCCAAATGCGGGAGTCCGCGGCATCCTCCGATCGACCAGCGGGTTTGACTCTCCTCCGCCACAGTTCGAATTAGACCCGGAGGCACACCCATCTTGAATGCGAGAGCGCGGAGCGGAAAAAGGAAAAAAGCCGAAGGCAATCGTGGAGGAGATTCTCCGGCGCGGGGGTACTCGGACCAACAATCCTCCATCCTCGATTTCTGCAATGCCCCGCTCAGCATCGAAAATTGGCAGATGGAGTGCCTGCGATTTCTCCGGCTGGAGGGAGTTTTGCTCGGCTCCCAGAAAAACGACCCTGCCCTTTTGAATGAGTTTCGATTCAAAGGGAAGAAAATTACATTCAGGAATATTGAGTTTTTACAGGGCCGGCTCAGGAGTCTTTTTTTTCCAAACGGCACGGGAAGGAAAATTTCCCCAGAACCAGGTCGAGCGAATCAACGCTACTCTTGGCGAAACGGGAGGCCTCCGCTTCCGCTTGGAAAAAATCATTCCCGCGCGAAGAGAAGAAAGGGAAACCGTATCATTGAACCCCAAGACATCCGACCTGAATCTGCTCATCTATTTTGCCGCGGCGCGCTTCATCTCGGGCCTCGATCCGGCCTGGCTCGCCCTTTGCCCGAACTGCGAAGCCCTCTTCCAACAGAAGACGGGAAAGCGGAGACGGTTTTGCTCGGACGGGTGCAGGACCCGATACCACAACAATATCCGCGTGGACTCCGGGCGGCAGGCTCTTTACATGAGGCGCCGGAGGCAGAAATTGAAAGAAAAAGAGGGTTCGACGGCGCTTTGAGCCTCTCAATTCGTTAAAATGTATTTATATTTCAAACGTGTAACGACTGCGAACTTAATGATTCTTCCGCTTATCTGAAAAAGAAGCGGCATAATGAAAATATTGTTCTGAATTCTGGCTGGGCGGGCAGCCGGCCTCGCATTTATTCCTACCAATCGGAGAGGCAATCTATGAAAGCCATGCGGATTCGCAAACTGGGAGGATCCCTTCAGCTCGACGAGGTCCCCATTCCCAAGCCGGGGCCCAACGATGCCCTTATCAAGCTCAAGGCCACCGGCGTCGGGCTAACGATCGAAATTATGAAGAGAAATCCGGGTCTCATCGACAAATTTCCCCGGACGATGGGCCATGAGATAGCCGGTGAGGTGGTCGAGGTGGGCACGGAGGTGAGGAACGTCGCACCAGGGGACCTGGTCACCTCCCATTTTTATCTGACCTGCCACAACTGCAATTTATGCCGGAGCGGCCGGGAAACCCTTTGCCCCAACTTTCGGGGATTCCTCGGGATGGTGCTCGATGGGGGGTTTGCCGAATATACATCGATCCCCGCCCTGAACCTTTGCAAGGGAAGGCGTCAGCGCCCTCGACGCCTGCGTCGCCGCCGACGCCATTTGTACCCCTTACCACAACTGCACGGCCGAGGCGCAGATCAAACCCGGTGATATCGTGGTGCTCATCGGGGCGGGGGGGGGAGTGGCCATTCACGCCGTTCAGATGGCCCAGCTTTGCGGCGGGCATGTCATCGGCGTGGACATTACCGAAGAAAAATTAGAGATGGTATCCAAGCTCGGCGCCTTCGCCACCGTGAACCCGCAGAAGACAGACCTTGTCGAAGAAGTCATGGCGCTCACCGACGGAAAGGGGGCGGACGCCTACATCGACTACGTCGCAACGCGGCAAACCCTGGAGGCGGGGCTGGCCTGCATCGGGCGAGGGGGGAAGCTTGTCATCGTCGGGTATCGCCCCCCCGTCGCTTACGGGGGCGAGTCGACGAATTTTATGGTCGATCCCGGGTCAATCCTCAACAATGGGCAGGAAATCCATGGGTCCCGCTACTGCTCCATGGCGGAATTGCGCCAATCGGTCGAGCTCGTCCGCCAGGGAAAGATTAAGCCCATCGTCACCCGAGTATTCCCCCTCGAGGAAACCGAAACAGCCTTCCAGATGGTCCGGGAGAACAAGCTCGTCGGGCGGGCCGCCGTGGCATTCGACTCTTAGGCGAGGAGACCCCTTTTTTCAATAATCGGCGTCCGGGGAAATAGAAATCCCTGGGGCCGCCTTTCCCGCATGACTCCTACCCCAAATGCTTCTTGAAAAAGGCCAGCGTCTTCGCCCACGCGTCTTTTGCCGCTTTTTCGTTGTAGCGCGCGGAAGATGTGTCGTTGTGAAATGCGTGATTGACGTTCGGGTACACTTCTGTTGTGAAATTCTTGTTCGCCCTTTTCAGCGCCTCCTGGTAGGGCCCCACCATGGAGTTGATCCGTTTGTCGTTCCCCGCGTAGATGAGGTGAAGGGCCGCCCGGATGTTGGGCACTTGCTCAATCGGAGCAGGCCCACCGTAGAATGCGACCCCCGCCGTGAGGTTGGACTCGCTCGCCGCGAGGCGATTCACCATTGATCCGCCCCAACAAAAACCGACTACCCCGATTCTGTCCGCGACGACCCGCGGAGATTTTTGCAGATAGGCTACGCCCGCCCGAAGATCGGCGACCGCCGCTTCCAGGCCGAGCTTGCGCATGGCGGCTTTGGCTGCATTTTGATCGGGGGGAGTTCCACCCAAACGGGAAAGGAGGTCAGTCGAAATCGTGTGATAACCGGCCAGAGCCGCCCGCCGGCCGACGTCGCGAATGTGGGCGTTCAGGCCCCGGTTCTCGTGGATTACGATGACTCCCGGAAGCCTCCCCGCGCCCTTCGGCCTGGCTTCTTGGGCGGAAACCGGCCCGGCCGGACCTGGATATTCAATGGTTTTCACCTCAAGCCTAGAATCGTTTTCCGCCACCATTTCCGCTTCGGCCTCATCCCCTTCCAGAAGCGGCAACACGGCAGAGGCCGCGGCAGTACCTCCCGTGATCTTGGCGAGCCTGTCCAAAAATTGGCGGCGATCCATCAGCGTGTGGCGGTATTTGTCAAACAAATCCAATATCTCGCGGTCCATTTTAGCTTCCTCCGGAGAGAAGACCGTCCGAGCTCGATTCCGCTCAAAAGAATATTTCCGTGGGATTTCTGCTCGAATAAGCAAACAAGTAAAAGCCGAAAAAGTTCCTGCCGGCCCCTTTTTTACTCGATTTTGGCTTTCGCCTTTTCTGCAAAATCCTTGAATATTTTGTTCGCCTGATTTTTCATAACGCTGAACCCGAGGGAGGCCAGCTTCCCGAATACATCCACCTTGGAGTTGAGGACCATCTTCGTTTCGCTCTCCGATACCGCCTCCAGGGTCACCTCGCTTTTTTGCTTGAGGCTGGCCGCAATTTTCGAGTCCTTCCCCTGGCTCTCGGTCCGGATGAATTCGGGCTCGGATTGCTCTGTCACCACGACTTCGAGGTTGAAGCTAGCCTTCAGAAAGCCGACCTTCTGCTCCACCTTGACGTTGTAGTGGGTGTCGTCCACCTTTTCGACATGTGTCACGCCGGGGACGCAGCTGGCAAACTCCTCAACGTTCCAAATGAAATCCCAAACTTTTTGGCGGGAGGCCCCGATGACGATTTCCTGATTGAACTCCATTCGACCCTTCTCCATAAATGGGACAAACCTTTTGAAATCGAAGAAACGATTCTACCAACTTGCTTTTGCCTCTTCCACATATATCTCCGCCCCTCCTCTTTTCGGAGATTTTTGAGGAATCCGACTCATACTCCGCAAGAGAGCGCCGGGGAATAGGGAGGAGAAAAATTGCACCACCCGAACGGCCCCGAAACCCTAATTCTCTTCGCCCGCCCTCCCCAACCGGGACGCGTGAAAACGCGGCTTATTCCCGCCCTGGGGAATGAAGGCGCCGCCGAACTCTACCGCGCCTTTCTGTCGGATGCGGCCCTTTTGGCCACCAAAGTGCGGGAGGCGAGGCCCTCGGTTGCCCTCACCTGTGAGTGGGCGATGGATGCGGGAGACCGGCTCGAGGATTATCCCGTTTCCTCATGGCTTCCCGGCCCTTTTCTTCATCGCAGGCAGGAAGGGACTCATCTGGGATCCCGGATGGCGGCGGCGCTGGGACGCTCCCTGGCCAGGGGGAGAAGGGCTGTTTTGATCGGAACCGATTTCCCGGACCTCGCGGCGGATATTTTGCATCAAGCTTTCGATACATTGCGGGGTGCGACCGAACCTGATTCAGGGGGAGGAGACTTCCCGCGTGCCGTCCTTGGGCCAGCAGAAGACGGGGGATACTACCTCATCGGGCTCAACCGGCACTGTCCGGAGGTGTTTGAGGAAATTTCTTGGGGGACGCCAGAGGTATTTGCCTTGACCTATCGGAAATTAAACACCTTATCTTATTCTATACAAACGGTTCCAAAGTGGCGGGATGTGGACGGTCCGGAAGATTTGGCCTCCCTTCGCGCCCGCCTGGCCAGCGCCCCGCCCGACCTCGTCCCGAATACACGGGAAGCTTTGGGAATCTAAAGGGTCTTCCTCTCATTCAGATAGCTCCTGCACGGCCTCCTCCCTGCCCAGTATTATCAGAACATCCCCCTCTTCGATTTTCGATTCCGCGCCGGGCGCCATTTCCACCTCTCCCGACTCCTTTCTTCGAATGGCGATGACGAGAATACTGTACTTGTTTCGAATCTTGAGTTCATCGAGAGTCTTTCCGAAGAATTTTTCGGGCGCGGCCAATTCCAGCACGTTCATCCGATCTCCCAACGGGAGAAGGTCCACCACGTTTGCCTTGGCAAGGGCAAAACCTACGCGACCGCCGGAATCCGCCTCGGGAAAAACGACATTATTCACACCGAGCCGTTGCAGGATCCGGGCTTGCTCCTCGGTGAGGACCTTGGCCACGATTTTCTCCACCCCCAGCTCTTTTAGAAACAATGAGACGAGGATGCTCGAATCCAACTTTCGGCCGACACCGACAACCGCCGCCTCGATGTCCTCCAGATCGAGGCTCTCCATCACCTGCCGGTTCGTAGCATCCGCCTCTATCACTTCGGTCGTAAATTCTTGTGCCCTGACCACTCTTGCGGGATCGTTGTCGATTCCCAGGACGGTATGCCCCATGGAATGGAGCGTCTTGGCGACAGCCCCCCCGAAGGCACCGAGTCCGACCACCAGAAAACCCTTCATCGAACCTCCTCTTCCCCGTGCAGGGGGATTCAGCTACCCCACCATGAGCCGCTCTTCGGGATGGCGCACTGTCGGCAGTGGCCTGTGGGTCACAGCGAGAGCCAGTGTGAGCGGCCCGAGCCTTCCGATGAACATCAACGCGCTGAGAAGAAGCAAACCGGCGGGCGAGAGGATCTTCGTCACCCCCATCGAAAGGCCTACCGTTCCGAAAGCCGATATTACCTCAAATAAAATCGCCAAAAAGCGCCTGGGCAATTCGGTGAGCGCGGAATTGCCCGCCTCCACTGCAAGCAAAACGAACAAAAAGAGCAGTACGACATGGCCCCCGAGGATGATAATGGAACCCGCCCGCCGAAGGATATCCTCTGGTATCGTCCGCCGAAATAGGCTGGTCGAACCCCTGCCGCGCAACCGATCCCAGGAAGCTCCCAGTAGAATCCCCACCGTTGTCGTCTTCACCCCTCCCCCAGTGGAGCCGGGAGACGCGCCCATGAACATCAGCATGAGAAGAAAAACGATGGAGGCATCCCCGAGGGAGGCGGTGAAAATGGTTTTGAAACCCGCCGTCCGTGCAGTGATAGATAGAAAAAAGGCCTCCAAAAAATGAAGGTTGCTGGCGCCGCCTCTCGGCCCTCTGCCCGGCGACAACCAAAAAATGAGCGTCCCAGCCACTATTGCGACAGCTGTCACCGTCAGCACCCATCCGGCTGTGAACCGAGAGCGCCCGCCGCTCGATCAGAAACCCCGCCCTGCCCCGCGCGGTCTCGATCAAGGCCATCGCTCTGCTGGAGAACCACTTCCACAGGTCAACAAGGGTGACGAAACCCAGCCCCCCGCACACAATCAGCGAAATCAGGATGGTATTCATCCCGGAATCGGACTGCCACCGGACAAAGCTATCCGAGAAAAGGGAAAATCCCGCATTGCAGAAAGCCGAGACGGAGTGGAACACGGCGTTTTTAAACGCCACGACAGCCGTTTGATCGCGCCGGAACATGAAGTAAAACGCGGCGGTACCCACCATCTCGAAAAGCAGAGTAAAAATCACGACAGACCGAATCAGGGAGCGGACCTCGCTTCCCCCCGAAGAGGTCAATGTCTCGCGCGCCACTGTCCGGCTGACGAAAGAAATCGAACGGCCCAACATCATGAAAAAAACCGTCGAAAAAGTCATTAAACCGAGTGCGCCGAGTTGGATCAGCGCGAGGACCACTCCCTGCCCGTAAAGGGTCAGTTCGGCCCCAACGTCCATTACCGTCAGCCCTGTCACGCACACAGCAGAAGTGGCCATAAAAAGGGCTTCGATAATGGGGAGGCCGCCGCGGGGGGTAGCGTAAGGCAGCGAAAGAAGGACGGTGCCCAGGACGATGAGGGCCCCGAATGAGCCTAACAAAGTGCGGGACGCCCGGCCCGCCATTCCTGTCGCAAATCGGATCAAGAAAAATTCCTTCCTCAGTGTGAGGCCTTTTCCCAGGGTTCGCCGGGCAATTAAGGTGAAAGTCCGGCGAACCTCGGTCCTTGCGAGGACGCCATCGAAATGGGAACATGGTTCAGCGGTATAATTGTTTGGATCGCCTCAGCGCCCGAGGATTCCGAGAAGTTGGGAACAATTCTTCGAAAATCCCAGCCCAAACGGTATTCCGATTCGATTGTGCCTCATTTGCGGGAAAAGAAGTGTCTTCGCACCTTTCGGCGGATCGGATTCGGCCCCCCTTCTTCGGGGGGTGCGAAAAGATGGCGCCGGGCGGGCGGGGCGGGGCCATCTCTCCTCCTTTTCAGCCTCCTTTTTCTATTTGCCGGATGTTCTTCGGTCATCAATCAAGCCGATATTCCCTCTTCGCCTTCCCCGGCAGAGGAAGTGAAGAAAAAAAAACAGCCTGCAATTTTTCACCTCCGCGTGATTACCCTTTCCACATTTGAGGACGCAGTCATCACCCACGCGGAACTGAAAAGCGGTGTCCCCTTCCACCTCATCGCTGCCCAGCGTTCGATTGGACCGTCAGCCGATTTGGGAGGCTACCTCGGTGAAGTGGATTTGGAAAAATTGCGGCCCGAAATCAGAAAGTTGGTGGAGAACCTAAAAGTCGGAGAAATGAGCGAGATCGGGGAATTGGATGGCACTTTTTCCGTGTACTTCCGAACGGCCGACGAGCATTTCCGGAAGGGCCTGGAACATAATCGTCAAAAAAATTATCTCGATGCTGTTGAAGCTCTTAAACGCGACGTGGCTCTCAACCCCGATAATTTCAACGGTTGGCTCGCTCTCGGGAACGCGTACGGCGGATTGAATCGCGTCGAGGATGCCATCAGTGCCTACAAAGAAGCGACCAAGGTTAATCCCGCCAATCCAAAACCCTATAACAATCTGGCCATCTTTTTCACCCAGCAAAACCGCTTAGACGAAGCGACAAATATGTTCCGAATTGCCTTAAGCTATAATGCGAACGACGATCTTGTCCTGACCAACCTCGCCGCTATTTTGGTTCGACAGGAAAAGGAACTGAACGAAGCACAAGCATTGATGGAACAAGCTCTAAACCTGAAACCTCGGAAGGCGGCATACCATGGACTTTTTGCGGCAATCCAGGAAAAACAGGGGAAACGCGAGCTTGCTCGCAACTCCCTCCGCCGGGCCGTCGAACTCGACCCTGAAAATCCGCTTTTCCGCGCAAGGTTGGAATCCCTGGAAATCCTCATTTCAAAAACAAGGAAATCGAAATCCACCGCCACGAATGCCCTCCCAAAGAGCGAAATCGAGAATGAGACCCTTCAGAGCCTCAATGGTGGAGCCGGCGCCGCTGCCGAAAAGGGCCGGCTGGCCCAGACGGACCGAACGAAAGATATCCTCTCCTCGAAGCAGCCTGCCGCATCTCCCGGCACGGCAAGCGGCTCTTCCGGCCAGGCGCCAGAAGTGCTCACCAGCCGGCCTGACTTACAAAACCAGCCTTCGGGAACCGGGCAGACCTCTTCCTCTTTTGAGGATTTCAGCATTCAAGTCCTAAATGGAAACGGTGTCCGGGGCAGTGCCGGAAGATGGGCAATGCCCCTACTTTCCCTCGGGCTCCCTGCGCACGAAATCGGAAATGCACCGAAAAATGACTACGAAACAACCATCATCTATTACAAACCGGGGGCGGAGAACATGGCCATCGAGGTTCGGCGTGCCTTTGACCGAAAAGTTTTTCTCCAGGGTCAAACAAATCCCGGCAAATACGATATCATCGTTGTCGTTGGCCGTGATGCGGAAAAAAATAAATGACGTCTGGCGGGGGGGCAATTTTGATCGTATCTAGGGCTACCTGTCCTGCTTCCTTTGAATGAATCAGCGAGGAACGTTTTTGCCGGGGGGATCTATATGAATGCGGATCTACTTATTTCAAACGCCCAAATAGTCTTGCCCTCGGGCACCTACAAAGGGCACATCTACATTGGCGGTGGTCGCATCTCCGCAATCACCCAGGAAAAGGAAGCGGGAGCGGCCCGGGAAATCGACGCCGCCAACCGGTATGTAATCCCCGGCATGGTGGACGAGCACGTCCATATGATGGATCCGGGCTATACCGATCGGGAGGACTGGACTCAGGGAACCAAGGCAGCCGCCCGCGGGGGTGTCACAACCGTAATTGATCACCATCGCAGCGACCCTCTGGTTTACACGAGGAAAATTCTGGAGGAGAAGACCGAGTATATTCGCTCGCGGGCGGTCGTCGATTTCGGCCAACTGGGCGGGTTGGATACGGATAACCTGGAACACCTCCGGCCCATGTGGGAGGGCGGAGCGCTGGGATTCAAGGGCTTCATGTGCGAGCTCCACGGGGTGCCCGATCTTTCCGAGGGAATCCTATTGGGCATCATGCGTGAGGTAGGAAGCTTCGGCGGAACCGTGATGCTGCACTGCGAGAGCGACACCATCCTCAAAAAGGCCAAGGCCCAGATCGACGCCGAGAGGCGGACTGACCCGATGAGTATCAGCGATTGGCGAAATCCCGAGGCCGAATTCGTGGCTACAGTAGATGCCATCTCACTGGCCGAGCTAACGGGATGCACCGTGCTCGTCGCCCACGTCAGCCAGCCACGCCTCCTGGAGCTCATTCAAGAGGCACGCGGGCGGGGAACTCATATCTACGGCGAAAGCTGCCCACATTACTTTTACCTCGATCACACCCACCTGAAGGAGAGAGGGCCATATGTGAAGTTCACCCCTGTCGTCCGCGCCCCCGAGGTGAAAGAGGGCATGCGGGAAGCCCTGGGAAAAGGACTGGTGGACACCATCGGAACCGATCATTGCCCCTACCCCCGGCACCTGAAGGAGGCTGGAGAGGGCGATATTCATAAAGCCCCGTTCGGGATCCCCGGAATTGATACAACCCTCCGGGTCATGCTTCACGCCGTGAACGAGGAGCTCCTCACGCTCAACAAGCTGGTACAAATCTGCTGTGAACAACCTGCCCGTTTGTTTCATCTTTATCCCCGCAAGGGATGCATCCAAGTCGGCTCGGACGCGGACTTCGTCATCGTGGACATGGACCGCGAAGCCACGCTCCGGGACGAAGACATCGTATCCAAATGCCGCTGGACTCCGTTCTGCGGTTGGAAGATCAAGGGAGACGTGGCCATGACCCTGGTTCGGGGCAACGTGGTCATGGACCAGGGGGAGGTTTGCGCCGATGCCGGCATCGGGGCGCCCGCGGGACGGGCCGGGACATGAGCCCCTCTAGCCGAGACTCCTAACCAGATGAATCGAATGTATCACTTGAAATATAACTTGTAAAACTTTGATATTTGATTTATTAGAAGAATTGTCTCTCGTGCCGTTTTTTTCCCAAAAAAAACCCTAAAGTCCTCCCGGAGAATTACCGATAACGAATGTGGTGGAGTTTGTTTGGCCACGGGCTGGTACCACTGCCGAGGAAAATTTTGAAAATTGCATCCCATGTCGCGAAGAGCGTAAGCGGCAGCTATATACGTCAGCAGCGAGTCGGTGAGCGAATCGCCGATGCAAAGGCGAAGAATATTCCTGCTCCCCCACGGCCTGCCGCCGAAGTGGCCATTTCACCAGCCGGGTATCAGGCGGCCTCCGTTGTGGCCGCACGGGCCACCCACGCCACCAGGCTGGCAGATCAATTGGCCGAGAAGTTTCTTGAGGCGGAGGAAAATGCCGAAGATGAAAGCGCCTTGGAAAGCGTTTTGGAAGGACTCGGCCTCGCTCTGGAAATTGGGGAAAAGAATCGGAATTCGAAAATCATTGATCGGGAGTCGGGCGACCTTCTCGCCGAGATCACGCCTGAGGCCCGGGAAAATGTCAAAACCGAGCTCCGTCAGGTATTCCAGCGAATTTTCGCTGATTTGATCTAAATCCCGCGCTCGGTTATTTTCCGTCTAGACCCTCGACCGGCCTGAAAGGAACCCAGATGGTCCTTGATCCCGTACGAAGAAAAATTACCGGAGAGGCCTACACCGACTCCTCCCGGCGAAAGGAAGAAACCGAAAAGATCCGAGGCAGTGTCCCCCCGACGCCAGTCCAGAAGGAAAGCACCTCCGGAGGCGAAAATATCCAGGTCAGCGACAAGGCGCAAATGATGAGCCGCATTATGAAGGCCATAGCAGAAATTGCGGATGTGCGAGCCGACCTGGTGGCCGAAATCAAGAAACGAATCGAGCGGGACGAATACCACGTACCCGGGGAGGCGATTGCCGAAAACATGATTCGCCAGGCGCTTACCGAATTGAAGTCTCTCGGAAACTCTTGACGGGTCCTCCCTCCTCCTGCCCATGAAAAAGCCCGGCCCTCTCCACCGGAGAAAAGGCCGGGTTTATTGTTGAGCATTGGAATGGCGATCTACTGGAAATCGATTCTCAGGTGACGGGAGCGTAATACTGCTTTAGTTCCTCGGGTATTTCCTCCTCCAGGACATCCTTCATGGAAAGCCGGATCCGTCCGTTGCCCTCCACCTCCAAGCATTTGACCAGGACCTTGTCCCCCTCCTTGAGAACATCGGTGACAGCACCGATGCGGCGCTTGGCGATCAGGCTAATGTGGACGAGACCATCCTTTCCAGAAAAAACCTCCACAAAGGCGCCAAAGTCCATAATCTTTTTCACCGTTCCATAGTAATAGCGGCCCGGCACTGCCTCCTGGGTAAGCTCGCGGACAATCTCGATTGCCCTCCGGGCGCTCGCCTCGTCGGTGGATGCCACGAAAACCGTCCCGTCGTCCTCCAGATCGATTTGCGCGCCTGTCTCTTCGACGATTCCACGAATGATTCTTCCCCCCGGCCCGATGACATCGCGCACCCGATCTTTGGGAATTTGGATAGTGAAAACACGAGGCGCATATGGGGAAATTTCCTCGCGGGGCTTGGAAATTACGGCGTCCATCTGATCAAGTACATGAAGCCGGGCTTTCAGCGCCTGGCCGAGGGCTTCACGCACGAGCTCAAACTTGAGCCCTTTGATCTTGATGTCCATCTGCAGGGCGGTGATTCCCTCCCGGGTTCCCCCCACTTTGAAGTCCATGTCGCCGAGATGGTCCTCGATTCCCAGGATATCGGTCAGAATCGCTGTCTGGCCCGTCGCTTCATTCGAAATCAGGCCCATTGCGATGCCCGCCACAGGGGACCTGATGGGTACGCCCGCGTACATAAGAGCCAGGCTCGCCCCGCATATGCTGGCCATGGAGGAGCTACCGTTGCTCTCCGTGATGTCCGAAACGACGCGGAGGGTGTAGGGAAAAGCTTCCTGATCGGGCAGGATGGCCTGAACGGCGCGTGAGGCGAGGGCCCCGTGTCCGATTTCACGCCTTCCGGGTCCCCGGTTGGGCTTGGCCTCTCCCACGCTGAATCCCGGAAAATTGTAGTGCAGTAAGAAATAGCGGTCCGACTTCCCGTCTAGCGTATCGATGAGCTGGGCATTGGAGCTCGTGCCGAGGGTGACTGTCACGAGAGCCTGGGTTTCCCCCCTTGTGAAGAGAGCACTTCCGTGGGGCCGGGCGAGCGGGTTCATGCGGATGGTAATGGGCCGAATTTCTTCTAGCCCCCGGCCGTCTGCCCGTATTCCTTCGACGAGAATGAGATTACGAAAAACTTCATTTTCGATTTTCCCGAAATATTCCTTGACTGTCTTCGATTCGGGGGAATTTTCCTCATCGGTGCACAAGGCCTCGACGCATGCCTTCTTGGCATCACCAATTGCCTGATACTGGCCTCCCTTATCGTGAATTTTCGCCGCCGCCTTCAGCCGGGGTTCGGCAATCTCCCGGACGCGAGACAGCAAGGCGCCGTCCTCCTCGATTTCCTCGACCTCGCGCTTTGATTTTCCGCATTCGGCACGCAGCTCATTCTGAAGGGCAACCAGTTCGCGGATGGTGGCATGGCCCTTTACAAAGGCCTCCATATAATCTTCTTCGGACAGTTCGAAGCTGCCCGCCTCGACCATGACAAGGGCGTCATCGCTTCCAGCGAGCACACAATTCAGATCACTTTCGACCTGTTGTTCGATTGTCGGATTCACGACGATTTCGCCGTTCACCCGGCCCACGCGAACGGCACCGATTGGCCCCGCGAAAGGAATATCCGATATGTGGAGGGAGGCCGAGGTGCCATTGATGGCCAGAATATCGGAATCGCATATTCGGTCATAAGACATGACCATGATTTGGATCATCGTTTCGCAACAGAATGTTTTTGGGAAAAGGGGGCGAATGGGCCGATCGATGAGCCGGCAGGTAAGAACCTCCCGTTCACCGGGTCGCCCCTCACGCCGGAAAAAATTTCCGGGAATCAGGCCGGCCGCGTAAAATCCTTCGCGGTAGTCCACGGTGAGAGGAAAGAAATCTAAGCCCTCTCGGGGGGATGGAGAGGCGCAGGCCGTGCACAATACCGAAGTATCGCCGTAATGCATCATTACGGCACCGCCTGCCTGCCTTGCTATTTCTCCCGTTTCAAAAGCGAGGGTGTACCCATTAATGGATATTTCCTTGCGAGTTGATTGCATTTAATTTCCCTCTAGAAACTGTTGACGGGTCAACGGCGAATGCCAAGGCGCCCGATAATCTCGCGGTAGCGTGCGACGTCCTTCTCCTTCAGGTAATCAAGAAGGCGTCTGCGTTGCCCCACGATTTTCAACAACCCCCTTCGGGAATGGTGGTCTTTCTTGTGGGACTTGAAATGATCCGTGAGGTAGACGATGCGCTCGCTCAAAATCGCGACTTGAACTTCTGCGGATCCGGTATCCTTCTCGTGCAGGCGATAATTGCTGATGACTTCTGTTTTTCGCTCCTTGTTAAGGGGCATCCCCTTTTTTTCCTCCACTTCCTTCCGCCCGGCGGATCCGAGCCATTTTTTCCTTATCCTTTAGGCTGAGAAATACTAACCGACTTCCCGGCCGATGTAAATGGAATAGACGGCTCTATCGGGCGAAAACCCGCTCGGGGCGGTACATGACCTCATTTTCGCTCCCTCCCGCCCCTGGGGTGACCCGGCAAACCGCGAGGAGCTTTCCCTCCCCCGACAGGAGGCACGCCCTGTCACCCAAGGGGGTTGTCGCCCCATCAAACAGAAGGTCATTTTTGGTGAGGGCCACCCCGTTCCGAAGGCGCTTTTCGGCTTCCGGCCGGACCCGAAGGGCCGGCATATGGGACAGCGCGTCAGCTGGGTGGATGAGGGCCTCATGAAGGCGCCCTTTACTGGCAAGGTTTCCCACCTCATCAACAGAAATGGAATCTTCCAACCGGAACGGCCCGAGCGCGGTCCGAACGAGCTTTTCCATGCATCCTCCTGAACCCTGAAGCGCCCCTACGTCGTGGCAAAGGGTTCGAATGTAAGTCCCCCGGGAGCAAGTAACCTCAAAAGAAACGCGCGGCCCTTCAATCCAACATGCCTGGATTTCGTGTATCTCGACCATTCGGCCTTCGCGCTCAACCTCAACCCCCGCCCTCGCCAGCTCGTGCAGCCGCGCACCGCCCACACGGATGGCGGAGAACATAGGGGGTATCTGTTCGTGCTTTCCCTTGAGCGATTCGAGGAGATTTTGGGCCTCATCGAGTGAAATTGCGCCGGGATCGGCTTCAGAGATTGTTTCACCAGTAACATCCTGACTGTCGGTAACGCGTCCAAAGAGGAGGACCGCCTTGTAGGTCTTCCGGCACTCCAGGAAATAAGGAAAGAGCTTGGTGGCCTCCCCGATGCAAATAGGCAGCACCCCTTCAGCCATCGGATCGAGAGTCCCCGCGTGGCCCACTTTCGTCTTGGGCGATACGACTTTCCGAACGGCATCCACGACATCGTGCGAGGTAGGCCCTGCTTTTTTACTAATGTTCAGCGCCCCTGTAATCTTCAACGCGGTCTTTCCTTCTCTTCAACCTTCCGCAAATTGGCGAGCATTTTCTCTATCCGATTGCTGTGCTCCATGTTTAGGTCAATGAAAAAACTTAATTGCGGGGTCCTTTTCATCCGAAGGCGCTCCCCCAATTTTCCCTGGAGAAAACCCGCGGCGCGCTGGAGACCCTCACGTCCCTCCTCAAGAAGGTCCTTTTCGTCCCCTTTACCCTTTCCGTATCGGCTGAAGTGAACCTTTGCATTGCGAAGATCCGGGGATACGTCTACGCGGGTGAGAACGACTCCCTGCGCCCGGGGATCTTTCACCTCGCGCAAAATCAAATTTGCCAACTCATTTTGAATGAGATCGGCAACGCGAGACGTACGAGAGTACTTGTCACCTCTGGCCATGGGAAGAAACATTTTTAAAAGAACTCGATCTCATAATCGAGGACAACAGCCAGTCCCATGCCCTCGATGACATTGACCACCTGATTGAGCTGGCTGTCGACAAGACGTGTGTCGTTGCTCACGGCGCTCACGCCGAGACGGCAACGCTGCCATTTATCCTGAAAATCCACCTCAGCCACGGACACATTGAATTTGTTCCGAAGACGAGTAGTGATGGACTTGACCACCTTCCGCTTTCCCTTCAGGGATCTGTTGCCGTGAATCTGCAAGTCGACGGTCAGGAGACCAATGGCTGTCATGGAAATAGAATAGCCTGTGCGGGCGGCCCGCCCGGAGAGGACTTAGAGGGTCCGGGCGACTTCTTCGGTAACAAACGGCTCGATGACATCGCCCTCTTTGACGTCATTGAAATTCTCAATCCCGATTCCGCATTCGTAACCCTGTTGAACCTCGCTGACATCATCTTTAAAACGGCGAAGGGAGGAAATTCGGCCCGTGTAAATTACAACGTTGTCGCGGATCAGGCGGACCAGGGAACCGCGCGCGGCATTCCCATCGGTGATGTAGCTGCCGCAGATTGTGCCTACACCCGGGATGTTAAACGTTTGGCGCACCTCAGCATGACCAATTATGGTCTCCTTGGTTATCGGCTCCAGAATCCCCTCAAGCGCGGATTTCACTTCAGCGATGGCATCATAAATCACTGAATAGAGACGGATATCCACCTTCTCCCGTTTCGCCGCCTCGTTGGCCCCCCGGGTTGGCCGAACGTTGAAACCAACGATGACTGCGGAAGAGGCAGCGGCGAGCATAATGTCCGATTCGGTGATCCCGCCTGTTGAACCGTGAAGAATCCTCACGCCAACCTCCTCGTTTCCCAGCTTGAGCAAGCTTTCCCGCAGAGCTTCAATGCTTCCCTGCACGTCCGTTCTGAGAATCAAATTAAGCTCTTTGGCCTTGCCCTCATTCACATTGGCCATGAAGTTGTCCAAGCTAATCCGGCTTGTCGTCAACAACGAAGCCAGTCGATCCCGCCGTTGGCGTCTCGCGCTGATTTCGCGTCCCACACGGTCGTCGGAAACCACGATGAATTCATCACCCGCCTTCGGGACCCCCGCGAAACCGAGAACTTCTACCGGCGTGGAGGGGCCCGCAAATTTTAATTTTTGTCCCCTATCATCGAGCAGGGCACGAACCTTTCCGCTCCAGATTCCTGTAACAAAATTATTTCCAACACGGAGTGTCCCCCGTTGAATTAAAACGGTGGCCACAGGGCCTCGCCCTTTTTCCAATTTGGCCTCGATGATAACCCCCACGGCGTCCCGGTCGGGGTTCGCTTTGAGCTCCATAAGATCCGCTTGGAGAATGATCAACTCAAGGAGATCGCCAATCCCTTCTCCCTGCTTCGCTGATACACTGCAAAAGACTGTATTCCCGCCCCAATCCTCGGGAATGAGATCATGCTCAGACAGTTGCTGTTTCACCCGATCCGGGTTCGCGTTAGGAAGGTCAATCTTGTTGACCGCAACCATGATCGGCACTTCGGCCGCCCTGGCGTGCGAGATTGCCTCACGCGTCTGGGGCATAACCCCATCGTCGGCGGCCACAACGAGGACTACGATGTCCGTCACTTCTGCCCCGCGCGCCCTCATGGCGGTAAAGGCTTCGTGTCCCGGGGTGTCGAGAAAGACACAAGCGCCCTTCTCGGTAGAGGCGGAATAAGCACCGATATGCTGAGTTATCCCCCCCGCCTCCTTCTCCATGACATTTGCCTTTCGGATTGTGTCTAAAAGGCGCGTTTTTCCATGGTCGACGTGGCCCATGATGGTGACGACAGGAGAGCGCGGTTTTAAATCCTCGGGTGCGTCATCTCTTTGGATGAGGATGTTCTCGAGACTATCGTGGGTTACTTCGACCTCGCATTGGTGCAGCTCACATACATCAGAGGCTGTCTGGTAGCCTATGGTCTGGTTGATGGTCGTGAAGTGCCCCATTTTCATGAGATCTTTTATGACCTCTGCCGCCTTCAGGCTGAGTTTCTCGGAAAGCTCTTTGACCGTAATGGATTCTCCCAAGCGAATTTTCCGGGGCCTGGGAGGTTGTTCAGCGGGGACGGTCTCCTGGGGGGCAGCTTTCTTCAAGGGTCCGGAAGGAGCTTCTTTTTCCTCTTCTATCTCTGCATCCCGCACCTTTTGGGGTTGCACAGGTTTTCCGGCTTTTGCTTCGGCAGCAGCGTCAGGAGCGGATACTCTTTCCCCTTTTTTTGAAGGTGTGACCTTCTCCCGCGCTTTCTCTTCCTTCTGCGCTTCCTTTTCCTTGGATTTCACGCGGGCCGGGGCAGCTTCTGCTTTTTGGGGCGCCTTTGAAGGGGCGGCGCGTTTTGCGGCCGGCGCTTTCGCGGGGGCTTTTTCCGAGGGAGCTTTCCGGGGCGCAAAAATGGTCGAGATGAACTCGGCCGTCTCTTCATCGACCGTGCTCATGTGGCTTTTGATTTCGATACCCTCTTGCCTCAGCTCCTCGGCAAATACCTTATTCTGGTAGCCAAGTTTTTTGGCCAGCTCATAGACCCGAATCTTTGCCATTCAACTGCCTCCGCCAACAACAACTTTCGCCCGCAAAAACAACGCTACCGGGTACTTTCAAAAACTATCATTTTCATTTATCGCCCTCAACCAGCACCGAGGGCGTTTATCTGTGAAACCCTGAGGGCAAGGGACCCGGCCAATTTCGGATCCGCCACAAACAACACACCCACAGGTATTCTGCCCAAATATTTTCCTGCCTGCTCCAGATCGAAAGGGAGGTCTACAGCATCTTGGCACCACTCCCCCACCTCGCGCCGACTTCCCCCGGAAAGCCCTGTGGCGATGAAAAGTCTCCCGCCCCCTCCCGATTTGTAGGCATTTTGGGCCGCCTCCCTGCCCGCGGCGACAGCACCTTTCCGGCCACCTGCCGCCAGGTGACCGGCGGCGCTTTCCTCCAACAGCGCGGTCAGGCGCCCGATCAGCCATGCTGGCTCGGGCGTCTGGACCGGAACGCGCAAGGCGCGTTCCAAGGCATTCCCCTTCAAAGCGTTCTGGATACAAGCAATCCGAAGGCAACAGTGCGACCCGCGTCCTGGCAGGCGGTTGTGCAATTCAGGCGCAATTTTCCCCTCCGACGTTGCCACCATACGGAAAAGCTCTTCACGGGGAGCCTTCCGGTGACACGCGATGCAGGATCTTTTGGGCACCTGCCTCTCACAAAGGAAAATTTATGTCCAAAGATGGCAGAGGGCCGCTAGCCGACCGCACCGGCAGGATGATCCGAAATCGCCTCTCCCTCATCCGCAGGCGCTTCGCTTGCTTTTTCGGCAAGCTGTGCCGCCGGCTCCTCTCCGCCGTCTTCTTCAGCCACGGCCTCATCCGCCCCGCCTTCTTCAGCCTCGGCTTTATCCGTCCCGGCTCCCAAATCGGGGTTGGCCTGCATATATTCATGGGCCGAGGTGACAAGAAGTTCTGCCCGCTTGGGCCCGATGCCGGGAACCTCGCAAAGCTCCTCTATACCCGACTGGGCGATCAAGTCTATCGTGGAGAATCCATTTTCGGCCAAGAGTTGAGCGGTTTTTTCTCCCACCACCTCCAAATTTTCAACCCCAATTTCAGCCTTGGGCTTTTGACCGGTCGCATCGGCGAAGGCTTGCTCGGCGATCATTCGGCGGTATTCTCCTTCTCCCTTCAAATCGATTCGCCATGCCAATAGTTTCGCCGCAAGGCGAACGTTTTGTCCCCCCTTCCCAATCGCAAGGGCAAGCTGGTCGTCGGGCACAAGGACTTCCATCCTCCCATCTTCCTCGTGGAGAATTATGTGTTGAATCTTGGCGGGGCTGAGCGCGTTCGCCGCAAAAGTGCGGATATCATCACTCCAAGCGATAATGTCAATCTTCTCACCCCGAAGTTCCTGGACAATCGCCTGGACTCGGCTTCCGCGGGTTCCCACACATGCCCCGACGGGGTCGACATCTCTATCATGACTTACGACGGCCACTTTCGAACGGCCGCTCGGCTCCCGTACGCACTCTTTAATCTCGACCACGCCATCATAAACTTCAGGTACTTCCATCTCGAAAAGACGGATTAGCAAGCCGGGACTTGTCCGGCTCAGGACGATTTGGGGGCCTTTTGTCGCCTCCCGCACTTCAAGGATATAGGCGCGGACACGATCGCCCCGCTTATACACTTCGCGGAAAATCTGTTCCCGGCGGGGAAGAATCGCCTCCGCCCTTCCGATATCGACATAAATATTTCCGCGCTCTACCTGGGAGACCGAACCGGTTATCAGCTCTCCCTGACGGCCCTTGAACTCTTCGTAAATGTTCGCCCGCTCCGCTTCGCGTACACGTTGCAAAATGACTTGCTTCGCCATCTGAGCGGCAATCCGCCCTAGGCTCTCTGTATTTAGCTCGTAGGTATAATTGTCCCCTACCTGTATGGAGGAGTCGAATCCGCGGGCGTCTTCAATCGAAATTTCGGTCTCTGGGCTCTGAACCAAGCGGACCACTTCCTTAGTGGCCATAACGCGAATTTCTCCCGAGCCGGGATCAAGAGAAACCTCAACATTGTCTCCCAATGAATATTGCTTGCGGGCGGCAGAAGCCATCGCCGCCACAAGGGCTTCATGAAGAACCTCTTTCGCAACCCCTCGTTCGCGCTCCAACTGATTGAGAATCGCGACCAGTTCCTGGCTCAAACCCTCGTCCCTCCTCTGCCACTTCTGCTACGCCCAGGGCCGGATGTTCGGGTGGCATCTCTTTCCCGAAGTTTCGCGTCCCAATCCACTTCCAGGTTCGCCCTGACAATATTGCCCAGGGGGAAAATCCGCTTTTGCCCGTCGTCCGTCTGGATGGTTATCTCATCCTCCGCAAAATGGCATAAAAGACCTACATATCTCTTCCAGTTGTCCTCAACGGGTCTGTTCAAAAGCAACCGAATCCGGTGGCCGATAAAACGGGAATAATCCCCGGGTTTACGCAAAATTCGATTGAGCCCAGGACTGGAGACCTCAAGCGAAAAGGGAAATCCTTCCGGTTCGGCCGAATCCAGCCGGCTTTCCAGTTCCCGGCTCATCCGCTCGCAGTCCGACAAGCTCACCCCTTCGGGCTTATCAATGAATAGCCTGATGACGGGGCGCCTCCCGAGACTGGCTTTTTCGACGTCGACGACCTCCACGCCCAGGCGGGGGGCGATGTCATCGGCCACGGCCCAAACTATCGCCACGACATCCCGTACGGCCAATCGAAATCCATCCGTATAATTGCCAAAAAGCAAAAAAAAAGGGCCTCATCCCGAAGCCCATGAGCTCCTATCGACTTCGCATAAATATTACAACCTCGGGGCAAAAAAGCGCAAGTCCCAAGGAAACCTTGCATTTATCCTGGCAGGAACCGTCCCCGGAGGGAAAGACTTTGGAGGTTTCGACTTGTTGCCGCCCGGCGATTCTACATGCTAGCATCCATTTCCGTAATATTTACGGGTGGATTGGAACCCGCTCTCACCCAAAGGATCGAATGACATGGCGGAAAGCACCTCTCAGCGGCGCGATTTGGTCCGTGTGGACGATACGCTGGAAATTAGTCACCGGCCAGCCACCGAGGCAGAAATAGAAAACCTCGGTGAGGACGTCGTCCCCAGGGAATCCAAAAAAATGGGCCTAACCTCCCTCAGTTCATTTTCGGACTCGGCGGGCGGGAACATCGACGCGAACTCTCCTTCCTGGCAAGCATTGCTGCTCCTCGATAAAAAGCTCGATTACATTATCTCCCTCCTTGACCAAAAGAAGCCTTCGGCCGCCGCGCCCACGGAGGCGCCGTTTCACAGAGCGGAGATTAACATTAGCGGCTCGGGCGTACGGTTCCCGAGCAGAACAAAATATAAGGACGAAGAGGTCATCATATTCGTGATGATCCTGCCCATGATGCCCCCCGTCCAAGTTGAATGTGTAGCCGCAGTGGTGAGAACGAGACCGTTGCACTCAAAACATTCCTTCTCGCCTGGAGTCGATGTATCAAGCAGGTTCCGACAAATCTCGGAATCCGACATCGAAGAGATTTTACGCTTCGCTTTCCAGCGGCAACGTGAACAATTAAGGGCCAGGCGGGAGCCCGAGGAGTAAGCTGCACCGATTAGATTGGCTCCTCTCTTATCCCGGTTGCCCGCCTCGTTCAGCGACGGCAACTGTGCCCTGCGCTTCCGGTCGTTTCGGTTTCTGGAAGTGTCCATATACGAATGTGCCTGAACCGGGCAACGGGGGATTGGGAGAATAAAGTCGATGGGGGCGCTTGCCCGCAAAAAAGCCATAAGCATCTATGAAACGATGATCCGGATCCGTCGGTTCGAAGAACGGGCCATCGAGCTATTTTCGGCGGGCGAGCTTCCCGGATTTCTCCACGCCAGCATCGGCCAGGAAGCCGTCGCGGCGGGCTTTTGCGCCCATCTGAACAATAAAGACCAAATCACCTCTACGCACCGCGGCCATGGACACATGATTGCCAAGGGACTCAATTACGAGGGCATGTTCGCCGAGCTTTACGCACGGAAAACCGGATACTGCAAGGGGAAAGGCGGTTCGATGCACATTGCCGACCAGGACCTCGGCGTCCTTGGGGCGAACGGAATCGTGGGCGGAGGAATTCCCATCGCCTCCGGCGCCGCCCTGGGAATCAAGCTTAAAAAGGCGAAAAACGTTGTGGTCAGTTTTTTCGGTGACGGGGCCAGCAACGAAGGAGCCTTCCACGAAGGGATCAACATCGCTGCGCTGTGGCAGCTTCCGGTCGTATTTGTTTGCGAAAATAACGGTTTCGCCGAGAGCACGCCGCGGAAGAACCACCAGAGCATCCGGGACGTCGCCGATAGGGCCAAGGCATACGACATCCCGGGCGTGGTGGTGGACGGCATGGACGTCACTGCGCTCTACGAAGTTGCCGCCGAAGCCATCGACCGGGCTCGCAAAGGAAAAGGCCCAACCTTGGTCGAAGCCAAGACCATGCGCTTCCTCGGCCACTATGTCGGCGATCCAGGAACCGCCTACGGGCACGACAAGGAAGTCAAGAAATGGAAGAAAAGGGATCCAATCGATCAATTCCGGAAGTTTCTAGAGAAGAAAAATTGGCTCACCGGCAAGATGGACAAGGAGCTTCGCGGGCGCATCGAATCGGATCTCGAGGCGGCAGTAGAGTTTGCCCGGAAGAGCCCCGAGCCTGATTTAGAGGACGCAATAATTGACATTTACTCGAATGCCACATTTTGAATCCAAGGAAGAATGAAAATGCGCGAAATCCTGTTCCGGGACGCCATCAAAGAAGCGCTCGACGAAGAAATGGCCCGAGACGAAACCGTTTTTTGCCTGGGTGAGGATATCGCCGAGTTCGGCGGGTCTTACAAAACTACGCTCGGCCTATTGGAGAAATACGGCCACGAGAGAGTTCGCAACACTCCCATAGCGGAACAGGGAATTATCGGCACCTCCCTTGGGGCGGCCCTGATGGGCATGCGGCCTGTGGCTGAACTCATGTACATCGATTTCTCTGCCCTGGCGATGGACCAGATAGTCAATCAAGTCGCCAAAGTGCGCTATATGTTCGGCGGGAAAGCAAAAACCGCCCTTGTCATTCGAACCCAGGGGGGAGCGGGAAGAAGCTCGGCCGCCCAGCACGCCCAAAGCCTCGAGGCCTGGTTTGTACACGTGCCCGGTCTCAAGGTGGTCATGCCATCCAATGCCTATGACGCGAAGGGACTCCTAAAGAGCGCCATCCGGGACGACGACCCCGTCCTCTTCATCGAGCACAAGCTGCTCTACCTGGAAAAGGGACCCGTTCCCGAAGAGGAATACACAATTCCCCTCGGGGTCGCCAACGTAAAGCGGGAGGGGAAGGATGTCACCATCGTGGCCACCTCATCGATGGTGGGCAAGAGCCTCAAGGCCGCGGAGGAACTCGAAAAAGAGGGTATCGATTGCGAGGTGATCGATCCCCGGACCCTTTACCCCTTCGATAAAGAGTCCATCCTTGCCTCGGTCAAAAAGACCGGCCGCCTGGTCGTGACCCACGAAGCCGTCCAGCGCTGCGGCTGGGGGGCGGAACTCGCCGCCCTCGCCTCGAAGGAGGCCTTCGATTACCTCGACGCTCCTATCGAGCGTGTGGGCGCAAAGGAATCTCCTGTTCCCTTTTCTCCCAAGCTGGAAAATTACGTCATCCCGAACAAGGACGACGTTATCGAAGCCGTTCGCGGCGCGCTCGCGATAACAATTTAGGACGATAAAACCAGGGCCGTATCCGCTTAGTCTTCGGCCCGGAAGGAAGCCATCCGATGGTTACACCCTTGCCCATGCCGAAGCTCGGGCTCACCATGGAATCGGGCACCATCTTGAAATGGATGGTCGGAGAAGGCGATCCCGTCAAGAAGGGAGAGATTATCCTTCAGATCCAAACCGACAAGGTGGAGTACGATGTCGAGGCGCCGGAAAAAGGCTCCCTTCTCAAAATGTACGCGGCAGAGGGCGAAGAGATAGCTTGCGGGGAAAACCTCGCCGTCATCGGTGAGCCGGGTGAGGATATCAGCGGTTTCCAAGAAAAGGCGGAATCCGAAACAGCCCGGCAGGCCGATCCGCCCGCCCCGGCGCCGGCTCCCGCAGTCCCCGCGCCAGAAGCTTTAACACTCCCCGCACGTGCTCCCGGCGCGCGCGTCTTTGCGAGCCCCGCCGCCCGAAGGGTCGCCCGCGAGCTCGGAATCGACTACCGCACTCTTAGAGGCACTGGCCCGAACGGCCGCATCGTCCAGGCCGACGTGCGCGCCGCTTCGGGAGCGGGAGGCGCCGCCATCCCCGCCTCTCCCCCGGCGGCGGCCAGCGGGCCGCCCGCGGTCGCGCGCTCCTCTCCCGTCACAGGGATGCGCAAGGTTATCATTGACCGGATGGGAGCAAGTTGGTCCCAGGTTCCCCGCGTCACGCTTCAAATTGAAGCCGATCTCACCAATTTGCTCGCTGTCCGGGAGGCCAGCAAACTCGCCTGGGAGAGCGACTTGGGTGTTAAGGTCTCGATCAACGACCTCATCCTTTTTTACACGGTGCGCGCGGTTCGGCGCTGCCCGGCCGTGAACGTCACCTTGTCGGACGGTCAAGTACACCAGATGCAAGACGTGAATCTCGGCGTTGCCGTCGCGGTCGAGGACGGCCTCCTGGTTCCGGTCATTCGGGGAGCCGATCAGAAGAGCATCGACCAGATTTCAAGGGAAAGCCGCGCACTGGCAGAGAGCGGACGGTCCGGTACCCTCCCCCTAACTTCCCTCGAAGGGGGCACCTTCACTGTCTCTAACCTTGGCGCCTACGGAGTCGATCACTTTTCGGCCATCGTGAACACGCCCGAAAGTGCCATATTATCGGTGGGAACGGCCCGACCCCGGGCTGTGGTGAGGGGCGGCGAGGTGGTCCCCCGGACCACGGCCTTCCTCGGGATCAACGCCGACCACCGCCTGGTGGACGGCGCCCCGGCTGCCGAATTTCTCAAAACCCTCAAAGAGATGCTCGAACACCCGAAGGTGATGCCCGCCTGAGCGGCCCCTTCTTCCGCACCGCTACAAAAACCTAAATTCCCTTGCGAGAGGAGAGAGGCACATGCCCGTCCAACGGATCGAAGCGCCGAACATACCGGCGCTGGGCGTTTACTCCCACGCCTACAAGGTGACCCACGGATCCCTCATCTATGTGAGCGGTTGCGTATCCGGCGACGAGAATGGAAATACGGTCGGAAAGGGCGACTCGGCCCTCCAGATGCGCCAGACCCTTACGAATATAAAAGCCATTCTCGCCGCCGCCGGGGCGGGACTCGAAAACGTGATCAAAGTCACCGTCTTCAACACGAACCTCGACAATCGCGAGGCCATGAACAAAGTGCGCCTTGAGATGTTCGGGGATCACCAACCGGCGAGCACCCACGTTCAGGTTTCCCGCCTCGTCGATCCGGATTGGCTCGTGGAAGTCGAGTGCGTCGCCGCCCTGCCCGAGTAAGGTCCCCCGGCCGCGGAAAGGAATGCCGCGGATATTAAACTGAAAATGTCATTCAGATAGTGGAGGCTAGGAGGCGAGTTTTTCGGCGAGCCAATCCGCCGCAAGGGGCCGCCAGAAGAAAGGAATATTGTTGCGGACATGAAGCCCTCCAGGATAGGTCACCGCCTCTGCCGACACGCAGGTCCGGGCTTTTCTCGAACTCTCCGACGCGCTAACGCCCTGGACGGCGAGGGGGGCTTGCAGGCGCTCGTAGAGGGCAAACAGGCGCTTCACGCGCTCGCCCGTTCGGACGTGAAGCCGGCGGGGCGGTAGAGGCGGTCCACGGCGCGGTCGAGAGCCTAGTGGGCCTTGCGGAGATCGGGCGACATGAGGTCGGGGTCGTAGGGATCGGCCAACATGACAACCGCACGGACGCTACGGCGCACCAATCCGAAAGTCATTCATTGAGTATGGTGTCCCCAGAATCCCATATGTCAATGGAGTGAGAAGAGAACCCGTCGGGCCGCAACGACGCCCGTTCTACATCGACATTCCCGTGTTCGTTCATGCGTCTCAAAGGCCCTCGAAGAATTCCGGCCTCGGCTTCACAACTTCGACGGTCTCAGTGCTCACACCCAGCTCTAGATCCCTCAGAAGATTGCAAAGATCGATACCGTCGATCAGGTCGATAGCTGGCGCTCCGTCCCTCACGGCCTCGCGCTCCGCATCCTTGGTGAATCCTCCCGTTGCGATGAGTAGCCCCTTGTCTGCACGGCCGACCATCGCACCCCTAAAGTCTCGAATCTCGGATGCCTTGACCGAACCCGTGTACCTCTTACATTGAAAGCGGACATGAAACGAGATGAAGTTGACCCGCAGTACGCCGGCACCGTCGATACCGCCATCTCCAGAACGACCCGTTACTTCTACCTTTATGAATCCCGATTCCCGAAGGACGCGCTGGCAAAGACGTTCGGAGGCATCGGGCTCCATGCGGCGAACGATGCCAAGAAGAACTTCGCTCCAATCCTGGGCATCGGTCGCATCATCATCTTCGACATCGAGTTCGGCGGTCCGCTCTTGCTTCGCCTTGTGCCGCTTAGCGCGTTCCAGACGGATTAGCTCACGTACCTGTTACTCGGACTGAATTCTTCGCCCGCCTTCCGTGATCGTCCAAATACCTCTCGAAGTATTGTCGACCGCGCCCACAAGCTTCAGATGGGTGCGTGCCCATGCAGCGCGATAATCGACTTCGGATTGTGGGCCATCTTTATGAGGGATGTCCAAAATCTCGTCTGACAGCGCCAGATCGGCAGCCACCTGTTCAGAAAGCTCCTGGATAGATAGCGGACCCACCTCGGTCCTTCAATGCCTTGAGGGTTGGCCAAAGCAAGTCCGAATATGTGAGAACTTGGTGCTGAGTCATGCACTCCTCTCGCTTAAATTGGACTATGCCTGATCCAATAATCCAGTCCTGTGGTAGGGGCCACTTCGGTTTCCAACCTCAGGGCAATCCAACATGGATTTCTCGCTTGGTGTCAAAGATCAACACCGTCCCGAAAAGCGTGGGTAATGTAGGAACAAGCGATCGGATGAGATTGTATCATGTAATCTAGGGAACATTCCCATTATATATGCTTACGCCCTTTTTTTCGTCCTGGTTTCCGCCTTCGCGGGATACGGCCCAACGCCTCTTCAAGCCTTCCAACAAAACCTTCACCTCCCAAGGGTCCGCCTGTTCTCTCATGACGCCGTATCCTCCCGCTCTCTTCCCCGGATACCTCACCCGGAGGAAAGCCCCTCCAGTTCCCGGCCCTTGCAGGCAGGGGCCTGACCTTCACTCGATCGCTCGCCCCTGCCTGCGATTGCCCCGCTGGGTAACGTGATGGGGGAACCCTGGCGCCGCAGCCCGCGCGATCCTCGCCATGCGCGGACGCTGCGGCGCCGCCAATCCGACAAGTCATTAATCAAGCATGGCGTCCCCAGAATCCCCGGACGCCCTGGATCGACCACCCCTACCTGGAAGTGGAGGGCGCGAACGCCGTGCCCGGACCGGGCGGTCGATGACGGTGTGGGGCGCCTCACAGCAGCCGTTCGCGGCCCGACAGCTGATCGCAAAGGCGCTGGGGTACGCGAGCGCGGATGGCGTCCAGTACCTGCAGACGCTTCCCGGCGGCGCTTTCGGCGGCATCCGCCGAGGGGGGGTGCGCCGCGTGGATTCCCAGGAAACGGATGGCTCTCTGGTAACCTCAGAAGGTTTCGGGAAATTCGGGATAGACGAAAAGGACCCGGGTCATGCACTCCTCGTATACAAGGCCAAAATCCGGGAGATCACAACATCATTCAGCCGGGTTTCCATGGCGATTTTCTCGGCATAGGCAGGGGATTTTCTTCTTTCGATGCTCCCTGCCGGCCCCTTCGATGCCAGCAGTCCATCCGGCCCGTTCAAAGCGTCTTGATAGCGACTCCCGCTGGCGGCTAGAATCTGTAGCGGACGCTCACTTCAAAGCCGTGGGCCTCGACTTTGGATTCGACCGTTGAGCCGTCGTCCCATTTGAGCTCGAGGTCGCTCGTGCGCATAAACCGGTAGCCGAGTTGTATCACAACGGAATCGCTCAGGCGGTATCCGATGCCCGCGCCGATTTGATAGGCGAACACCCAATCCGCATCATCGCCACTGATGCTGCGGGAGATGGGGGAAGCACCAGGAGCAAGGGGAGGTATCGTTAAGGAGACATCAACGTCAAATTTGACCTTCGCCATCCCCAAACCACCGCCGATATACGGGGTCCAATCCGTGCCGGTGTCGAGATCGTGCCAGGCGTTGGCCATCAGAACCAACATCGTGCCGGTACCATCCGCGCTTACAGAGTTATTGATGGAATCGACGAGAGCGCCGGGGAGTGGGGTGCCTCTGGCGGTAAAATGATCGTACTCTAATGGAATCCATCTCAATCCGTCGCCAAGAGATTTCGCCCTCGGCCCGGATATTATTCCAGCCGTAGCCGAAGGCTCCGCTGAGTCTGTGGCCGGGGTCGAAGGTCGATTCGCCCTTCCGGACGTCCACACCGCTGGTTGACTCGAAGTCCGAATCCTCGACGAACTCCGCCCCGGCGCTTCCGGATACATACCATCCGCTCCACGTCTCTTCGGCATACGCCTCGGGCGAGACAATGAATGGAGCGGCCAAAAGAGCGGCAGCACAGGCGGCGTTCCTGAGACTTGCATACTGAGGCACTTTGCACATTTTTCGCCTCCATTGGGCATCCGTTGCGTGTCAAGTCTGAAACAGGCACTTTAAGTTGTCAATTGCCTGTCGCTGACACCGCAGACCGCCTCGAACACCACGTATTCGTCGCCGCAATTGACCCCCGGAACCAGACCGATCCCTCCAACCAGCGCGGCGCTAAAGTCCGACACGGTATCGCCGTAAAGGCTCTCCATCAGGAGAACCTCGAACTCTCCGGGATTTCGAATGATTTGCAGGCAGGCGTTGCCGACGATGAATTCCTGATACTGAATCTCTGAATAATCCTCAGCCACCCTCCGGCAGCAGTCCAGAAACAGCCCATAGGACATCTTGCATGATATTGGCCTTGTGAATGGCCGTGACACTTTTGCGTCCTCGTTCGCGGGCCGGCTCGAAGGCGAATTTCGCGATGCGGGTGGATGACTTCTCGGTGATGATCTTCAGATTTCCGATGACGCCGGGGACAACGCTGGTGCTCGATTCCCGCGTACAGGTCCTCCGTGTTTTCCCGCACCACCACCGGATTCACGTCGGGATGCATGGCGGGACCGCCGGCATCGAGCGCGGTCGATGCACGCCCCCTTCAACCCCCTTGCAGGGGCTTTTCATGGGCGATTTCCAGGCCATTCGTCCTCGGAAACGGCCGCGCCGCGATTCTCGTCAACGGGCGCCGCATATCCGATTCGACCTTCGATCTCGACACACTCCCCATCTCGGCCGTCGAACGCGTCGAGATACTGAGCGACACCGCCGCCGCCCTGCACGGCGGGCACGCAATCGGCGGCGCTATCAACATCGTGCTCAGGCGCGGCTTCGAGGGCGTCGAGGTCCAGACGAGGGCGGGAATGACCGAATAATAAAGTCACGCAGAGCCCGCGGGCTTCCACCTGCGCCTTGGACCCAGAGGGTATGGCCAAACAAAAAAGGCCCTGCGGAATTTCCTCTTCCACCAGGCCTTGGGCTCGGGTTTGGACGATGGACCGGGGCAGGTCCTTTTCACGTCCCCATATCACCGATTCCCGTATACTTTTGCTCAATCTGATCTTATGTAACTATTTTATATTCAATAGGTTATAAATACCGGAAAGATGGCGGCCGATTTCCGGGTGAGCGCCTTCAAAACCTCATCCGGGTCGAGCGACAAGCCGCGCCAGATGGCTTCCCGTTTTCATGGGGAAGAAAACCCTTGAGCGGACTCGGCGGATTTTGCTTGATGAACTTTTATCCGGAAGGCGGGCCAACTGACCGGGTGGAGCCCGTTCGACTCCGGTCGTCCACGACCGCCTCAGTGCGACAGGATCTGGCTCAGGAACAGTTGGGTCCGCTCGTTCTGCGGATCGTTGAAAAACGTCTTGGGGTCGGCCTGCTCGATGATTTCTCCTTCGTCCATGAACACGACGCGGTCGGCCACCCGGTTCGCAAACCCCATTTCATGCGTCACCACGATCATGGTCATGCCTTCCTCCGCCAAGTCCACCATGACGTCCACCACTTCTTTGATCATCTCCGGATCGAGCGCCGACGTCGGCTCGTCGAACAGCATGATCTTGGGAGTCATGCAAAGCGCCCTGGCGATCGCCACGCGCTGCTGTTGACCGCCCGAAAGTTGCCCGGGGAACTTCGTCGCCTGCTCGGGGATCTTCACCCGGGTGAGAAGCTCCATGGCGAGTTCCTCCGCCTCCGCCTTGGGCATTTTGCGGACCCACACGGGCGCCAGCGTGAGATTGTCCAGAACGGTGAGATGGGGAAAAATGTTGAAGTGTTGGAACACCATACCGACCTCGCGGCGAATCTCGTCGATCTTCTTCAGGTCGTTCGTCAGCTCGATCCCTTCAACGATGATCCGGCCGCGCTGATGCTTTTCGAGACAGTTGATGCATCGGATCAAGGTCGACTTGCCGGAGCCTGAAGGCCCGCAAATAACGATGCGTTCGCGCGCCGCCACCGTTAGGTTGATGTTCTTCAGGACATGAAACGAGCCAAACCACTTATGCATGTCAGTGATATCGATGATAGGTGCGGCGGAGGTGTCCGACATGGCGTTACTCCGAACGGTGATCGGCGCTGAGCCGTTTCTCGAGCCACAGCGAGTAGCGCGACATGGCGAAACAGCTGGCAAAAAAGAAAAGCGCGCAAAACAGATAGATCTCGGTGGAAAGCCCGTTCCACTTGGCATCCGCGAGCGCGGCGCGACCGATCCCCAGCGGATCAAGGAGCCCGATGATGGCCACCAGCGTAGTGTCCTTGTAGAGAGATATAAAACAGTTCACGAGGCCGGGGATTGATATTTTAAGCGCCTGGGGCAGGATAATCAACCAAATGGTCTTCCAGTAGGACAGCCCCAGCGCATCGGCGGCTTCGTACTGACCGCGGGGGATAGCCTGAATGCCGCCGCGCACGACTTCGGCGACATAGGCTGAGGCGAACAGTGTCACCATGATCAGCACCCGGACCAGCAGATTGAAGCTGGTGCCGGGCGGCAGGAAATAGTTAAGCATGGTGGAGGCGACGAACAGCAGTGCGATCAACGGTACACCGCGCAAGAACTCGATAAAACTGACGCAGATGATGCTAATGGCTGATAGCCGAGACTGCCGCCCGAGCGCAAGCAGGATGCCGATCGGGAGCGAGGCAAAGATTCCGGTTACACCGACGATTAGCGTGAGCAGAAACCCGCCGTAGAGCTGGGTATCGACCACATCGAGCCCGATGCCGCCATAGATCAGCCAACCCGCGACAAAAGGGTAGGCCAGGGAGAACCACACTAGGCGCCGGCGATAGGGGGTTCGGTCGTAAAGCACCGGTACCAGGGCGGCGAACAGTAAAGCAAAAGCCAAATTGGGGCGCCAGCGCTTGGCGGCCGGATAGAAGCCGTAGGCGAACTGCTCGGCCCGGGCGGCGATCACAGCCCAGCAGGCGCCGTCGTCGATCTTGCGGCACGCGACCCGCGAATCGGCGTCGACCACCGCATTGAACAGGAACCAATTGATGGCGGCGGAGACAAACTGGATCAAAAGAAAGGCGAAGACAATCGTCAGTACGACGTTGGATACCGACGAAAATAGATTCGTGCGTAACCAGCTTAGCACACCGACGGAACCCGCGGGCGGCGGCAGATCGGGATACTGGCCCGGCGGATAGGTGCGTGGCGGCGATTCTGGACGCGTCATCGTTCCAGCAACCTGACACGATTGTTGTACCAGCTCATAAAAGTCGAAGTGGCGAGCGACAGCGCCAGATAGATCAGCATGACCAGCATCATGGATTCTATCTCGCGGCCGGTCTGGGTAAGCGTGATGCCGCCGAGCGTCGCCACCAGATCCATATAGCCGATGGCGATGGCGAGCGACGAGTTTTTGATGAGGTTGAGATATTGCGAGGTGAGGGGCGGAATGATCACACGCAGGGCCTGCGGCAGGATCACCAGTTTCAGCGCCCGGCTGGGCCGCAGGCCGAGGGATTCGGCGGCCTCGCGTTGCCCCTTATGAACCGCCAGAATGCCACCCCGCACATTTTCGGCGATAAAGGCTGCGGTATAGATCGCGAGCGCCCAGGTCAGCGCGACGAATTCGGGAATGAGTGTCAGGCCGCCCTGAAAATTAAAATCGCGCAAGGCTGGAAGCTCGAAGGAGACCGGTGCGCCCGCGGCAAAATAAGCCAGTAGCGGCAGCCCCACGATGGCCACTGCGCCGACCCACAATGCCGGGAAATAGCGTCCCGTTTCGTCCTGGACGCGTCTTGCATGGCGGCGGACGCCATAGGCAACGCCAATGCCGACGATTAGGGCGGCGAGGAGCACCCACGCGCCCTCCTCGAACAACGGCCTGGGGATATAAAACCCGCGATTGTCCAGGAAGACAGACTGGCCAAACCCGATTGCCTGATGTGGATGGGGCAGCGTGTTGATGATGATTCCGTGCCACAGAAGAATGTGGAGCAGCACCGGCACGTTGCGGGTGAATTCGACGAAACAGTAGGCAAATTTCGCCATCAACCAGTTTGTCGATAGCCGCATCGCCCCCAGCGTGAAGCCTAAGACGGTTGCGCCCACGATCGCCACGACCGCCACCAGGACGGTGTTAATCAGCCCAACCACGGCGGCGCGGAGGTGCGTGTCTTGGTTGGTGTAATCAATCAGCGTCTGGTTGATGTCGTAATTGGCCGGCAGTTCCCACAGAAAGCTGAAGCCGAAGGTCTTTTCCAGCGCCGCGAAATTGGCCAGCACATTGCCGATCAGCCAGGCGATGGCGACGAAGAATCCGAGCACCACAAGAAACTGGATCGCAACACCACGGAGGCGTTCCTCGCGCCATACTCGTGACAGACGAAAATGCAACGTCTGGCTGGTTAACGGCAGGTTCGTCACGGCAATTGAGCGTGCTCTCTTGTTCTTAGCGGAAGGGCGGGGCGTACATCAGCCCCCCGTCTTTCCACTGCGCGTTGACGCCGCGTGCGAGACCGAGTGCCGTGTTCTTGCCTAGGTTGGCTTCGAAGACCTCGCCGTAATTACCCACTTGCGCGATGATGTTGACTGCCCAGTCCGCCGGCAGGTTGAGCACTTGGCGGCCCTGTAGATTTTCCTTGCCGAGCAGCCGGCTGACCTCGGGGATCTTGGTGACCTCGGCCATGGTTTTGGCATTCTTCGAATTGATGCCAAACTCCTCTGCCGCGATCATGGCGTAGAGCGTCCAGCGCACGATATCGGCCCACTGATCGTCGCCCTGGCGCACCACCGGGCCAAGCGGCTCCTTGGAGATAATCTCCGGCAACACGATATGGGCCGACGGGTTGTTGGTGGCCGCGCGCGTCGCGGCGAGCCCGGAAGCGTCGGTGGTATACACATCGCAGCGCCCGGCGAGATAGTTGGAACGCGCTTCCGCATTGGTCTCGATCGGCACCGGCTGGTACTTCAGATTGTTGGCGCGGAAGAAATCGGCCAGATTGAGCTCGGTAGTAGTCCCGGTCTGAATGCAGACCGACGAGCCGCCAAGCTGCTTGGCCGACGTGACCCCAAGCTTCTTCGGGATCATGAAACCCTGTCCGTCATAGTAGTTGACGCCGACGAAGGTGAGCTGCAGATCGACATCGCGGCTGAAGGTCCAGGTGGTGTTGCGCGACAGCATGTCAATCTCGCCCGACCGCAGTGCGGTGAAGCGGGTCTTGCCCGTCAGGTTAGTGTATTTGACCTTTGTCGCATTGCCCAGCACCCCGGCAGCGACAGCGCGACACAGATCCACATCAAAACCGCGCCAGACCCCCCTGTCGTCGGGTGCGGCAAACCCCGGCAGACCGGTGTTGATGCCACATTTAAGATGGCCGCGCGCTCTGACATCGTCCAGCGTAGCGGCTGACGCCGGAAGCGTAAACCCTACGAGGAGCGCCGCAGCGGCCAATGCCGTTTTGCATTTCATTGTCGTCTTCTCCATATTCATTGTCGTCTTCTCCATGATAACTTGCGTCCCATGATCGAACCGTCCATCCAAGGACTTAGAATCGCATTCGTAGCGGAAGTTTCTCCGATTAATAACACAAACGAAATTTTTCTCATAGGGCTGACCAGGATGGAACGCCAGAAACTTGGGCCTGGTCCGGCCCCGCGCATTGACTCGCCGAGACGACAATGGCAACCCTCTGTTAATCCATGATTTAGTGGTCTTTCCGGCTTGGGTTTGTTCCATACCCCTTATTTGCGAGACCTTTGTCTTAGGGGTCGTCCTTCCCTCAACATCAGGGGGACGGAGTTCGGGGCTCTGGTCAAAGGGGACGCACGTCCCAAGGGACACCTGCCCCCAGTCGTCATTCCCTCACTCCGGCTACGAGACCTGATTCCCGCTTTCGCGGGAATGACAAGCTAGGGCCTATCCCCAATGACTTGCACCAGGGAGCGGGAATCCATGCGGCAAAACAAGGGAAACCCATCTCCCGAGCTACAAGGAGGGCTGGATTGGCATGATCGGCTAGTCAAGCGTACTATTTTACCATCACAATTTGTGTCTGAGGAGAACATGATATATGAGCAGGGAATTTGACATCGCTAAGTTTAGACATACAGAAAAGGCGCCCGATCAGTATGAAAAGCAGCTGGAACGGTTGATAGAGCGGGGAATGGAGACCGACAAGATTGAGCATACTGTCCTCAAAGCCGCCGCTAACCTGGGAGAAGAAAATCCCTCCCCGTTCATTATTTATGGAGAGCCGCAAAGCGGAAAGACGGAAATGATGATTTGTCTGGCCGCCAAATCGTTGGATGAAGGCTTTCCTTTTATCGCCATGCTGCTTAATGACAGCGTTGATTTGCTTTCGCAAAACTTGGGGCGTTTTCAGGGTAGCGGTTTAGCCCCATCGCCAAAGAATTTTTCTGAAACACTAGATCCCGATTACTGACGTGCCCCCCTCAAACCGGTCCATGTTGCATGAGAGGATTTTCGGTACTCTTTCGGCATGACCGTTCGAATCGGGGGGGTTGTTCATGGTGAAGAAGCGCCATACGGCAGAGCAGATTATCGGGAAGCTGAGAGAAGCCGAGGTCCTGCTCGCTCAGGGAGGCACCGTTCCTGAGGCCTGCAAACAGATTGAAGTATCCGAGCAGACATATTATCGCTGGAGGAAGGATTACGGAGGGCTTCGCCTCGATCAGGCCAAGCGTCTCAAGGAGCTAGAGCGCGAGAACGGCCGCCTCAAGAGGTTTGTGGCGGATCAGGCTCTGGACAACGCCATCCTGAAGGAAGTCGCCTCGGGAAACTTCTGAGCCCGTCCAAGAGAAGGCGGGCGGTGAGGCAAGTGCGGGAGCGGTTCCAGGTATCGGAGCGGCGCGCCTGCCGGGTGTTGTCCCTGGCGCGGTCCACCCAAAGGCGCTCGCTTCAGTTGAGTGGTGATGAGAGGCGTCTCACGGAACGGATCACCCAGTTGGCCAGTCTCTACGGACGCTATGGGTACCGGCGCATCACGGCGCTTTTGAGGCATGAGGGCTGGCGGGTGAACCATAAGCGTGTTGAGCGCATCTGGCGCCGAGAAGGGCTCAAGGTTCCCCAAAGACAGCCTAAGCGGGGGCGCCTCAGGGGCGGGGTGATGGTTCATGTGTAAGGAGGAGGCCTGAGCGTCCCCATCATGTATGGGCCTATGACTTCTGTATGGAGCGGACCAGCGATGGGCGTCCCCTCCGGCTACTCGTGGTGGTGGATGAATTTACGAGAGAGTGTCTCTCGATTGACGTGGCCAGGAAGCTGAACTCAGAAGACGTGCTGGAGCGTAACGGAGTTGTTTATGGCAAGGGGGCTTCCTGACCACATACGTTCGGACAACGGGGCTGAATTCACATCCCTCCGGGTGAGGAATTGGCTTTCGCGTCTGGGAGTGAGGACGCTCTTCATCGAATCTGCAAGCCCTTGGGAGAGTGGATACGTCGAATCTTTTAATGGAAAGCTCCGGGATGAACTGTTGAATCTGGAGAGATTCGATACGCTGGAAGAAGCAAAAGTCTTAGTGGAGCGCCGGCGGAATGAATACAATCACATCAGGCCTCACAGTGCGCTCGGTTACAGGCCACCGGCACCTGAGACGATAGAGCCAATGCCTCCGGGCTTCGCTACGCTTCGCCCTCCAGAATTGGCTTCTGAGGTAACATAGGGAGTGGAACCACTATTGGGGGCAGGTCAGGGTTCTCAGCAATTTATCTGGAAACGGAATAATCTCATGGCCGCCCGCTGGCGACAATCTTTCTGTAATCCCCAATTTTCCAACTCTCAAATCCTCGCGCGGCGATTGAGCCAAAAATACCGAGATTGAACTTCACCCAAGGCGCATTTCTACCTTCATAAATTCAAATCAATATATGCTTATTCAGAGAAGTTACTTTACGTATACTTCAAGTATCGCATGAAATTTTATTCGGCTGGCCCTCAACCCCCGCCCCGCTCTCGGCCCGCAGCCGGCAAGGAATTTGAATGCCGACCAATAGAGAGCCTTACCACATCCCCGAAAGCACCTGTTCTTCGAAGCAGATACTTTGGGTGACTGGACATTTCCCGCTTTTGTTCAAACCGGCATTGGGGTCAACCGCCAACTTTTCGCTTCCACGTTTCCACCCTGTCGGGAGTGGGGTAAGGCTGCTGCATTTGGAATATGTCATGGGTGCGGCAATAGTTGATTCCGCCCAGGCGGCCCACCGGTTCGAGCTTCACAGGGTCGATATACTTGTCGTCCTCGATCAAAAGATCTTCGCGGATGTGCCACCGCACCAGTTCGCCAATGACCACGTTCGTTCGCCATCCGACTCCGTTCGTGATGAGGTTCCGAAAAACGCACTCCATGGCAATGGGGGCGCCCTCGATACGCGGCGCGGGAACGAGATCCGCCGGGACGGCGCCAAGCTCCGCATCGTCGAATTCGCTCTCATCCTCCGAAAGATTGGCAGATGTCAGGTTCATCTGTTGTTCGAAGCCGTTGACAACAGTGTGAATGACGTATCCTCTCGTTTCGAGAATGTTTTTGACCGTGTGTTTCAATTCCCCTTCTTGTTCCCCCGCCGAAATCGATAGCATGGGCGGGGAGTGACAGACGCAAGTAAAAAAGCTGAAGGGAGCGAGGTTGGTAACGCCCTCCCGACTAATGGTACTCACCCAGGCAATGGGGCGGGGCACAACTGCGCCGACGAGAAAACGGTAATTTTGTCTTCGTTCGAGTTTCGATGGATCAAACACGCGATAATTCATTTTCTCCCCGGGTCCTCCCTCATAACGCAGCCCGGCCCTGGGCTCACATTGCATACGCCCTTTCACTACACCTTGAGGATTATCCCAATATATTCAGATTAAAACTCCTCACCGGAATCGTACACCAAACCGCCAGGCTCGTCCGGGTCGGCGGGGCGGGCGTTGCCCCCCGAACCAGCCTCCCCGGTCCCCGCCGATACCTCCTCTTCGAGGGACCATCGCTCGTAGAGCTTCTCGGGCAACTCGGACACAAAGCGGGACAGCCGCGAGAATGCCCCCATCCGGTAGGAATCGGACTCCAGCATGGGCTGACAAAGGTAGAGCTCATCCTTCGCCCGTGTGACGCCGACGTAGAAAAGCCTCCTCTCCTCCTCCTCTCCTCCGAGATCGGACAGGGCCCTCGGAAGAGGAAAGCGGCTGTCCGAGAGCCAGATGAGGAACACCACCTTCCACTCCAGCCCTTTCGCCTGGTGAACCGAGCTCAGGACGACCGATTCCTCGGGGCCGTCCCCTCTGCCAGGAAGCGCAACCTCGGTGGCGATGGTACCCATGAGAGCGAGTTCGGAGAGAAACGCTTCGGCCGAATCGTATTGGACGGCGAATTCGGCCATCTGGCGAACATCCTCGGCCCGCGCAGTGGCGTTGTCGAAGTTGCTCTCCATGTACTCTTCATAAAAGCGATCGAGAACGAGAAGAATCATCTCCGAGGGAGGGAGGGATGTCGTCCCGGACGTGTGAACGGGCCTCTTGTATCCCGCCATTTCGCCGACGAGGCCCCGAAAAATTTCCCAGAGCTTCTCTCCCCCGCGGGGGGCGAACTGCCGGCCGCGTTCCCAGAGACAGCGGATCGGATCTTCCTGAGATCGGAGTGAATCCCAAATCCGTCCCGCCGTGACCGCACCCACCCGGGGAAGGAGGCGAAGTGCCCGCTTCCAGGCCAATTCGTCGGCGGGCGATTTTACGAGGCGGAGGAAGGAAGTCACGTCCTTGATATGACGCTGCTCGAAGAATCGCAGGCCGCTCCGAACCTCGAAGGGGACCCCCCGGCGGGTCAACTCCATCTGAAGCTCCATCGAATGGTAGTGGGCCCGGTAAAGAACGGCGAGCTCCGAGAGAGTTACTCCTTCATCGCTCAACTCCAGAATGCGTTGGACCACAAAATCGGCTTGCTGGAGAACGTCCCGGGTGGGAACAAGGGCGGGAAGTGACCCTCCCCCGCGGGTTGTGGCGAGCTTTTTCTCGAATTGGCGTTTGTTGTTTTTGATGGAGGCGTTCGCCAGTGCGAGGATGGGTTCGGTGCTCCGGTAGTTGGCCTCCAAGCGGAACAGGCGCGCGCCCGGATAGCGATCGGGAAAGGTGATGATGTTTTCAAAATAGGCGCCCCGGAAACTGTAGATGCTTTGGGCGTCATCCCCCACAACGGTCAGGTTCTTGTACCGGCCAGCAAGCGCGTCGATGATTTCCGCCTGGATCTTGTTCGTGTCCTGATACTCGTCCACGAGTATGTAGTGGAATCGCTGCTGGAGCGCGTTCTGGACCGGTTCGTGTTGCTGAAGAAGGGTGCGCGTCAGGGTGAGGAGGTCGGCAAAGTCCACGGCCTGAATTTCGCGCTTCCGCTCCCCGTACCGTGCGGCTACCTTCTCGATATCCTCTATCCGATCGGCCAAATAGGGCGCCTGCCCCTGGAGGGCATCCGCCAGGCTGCGGTCGGTATTGGCCGCGAAATCGAAGAGCGATTCCAGCACGCGCCCCTTGGGAAAATGTTTCTCCTTGGGATTGATCCCGGCAAGCTGGATGCAGTCCGCGATCAAGTCACCCGAGTCCTCCCGGTCCAGTATCGTGAAATTCGGGGAGAAACCCAGCAATGAGCCGTGCTGGCGCAGGAACAAATTCCCGACGTGGTGAAAGGTGCCGCCCCAGATTTTCCTGATATCCCCCTGAATGAGGGTGGCCGAGCGGTGAAGCATTTCGCGGGCGGCCTTGTTCGTGAATGTGAGCAGCAAAATGGATTCGGGCGGAACGCCCTCCTCAACAAGGCGGGCGAGGCGGTACGTGATGGTATGTGTCTTCCCGCTTCCTGCACCCGCAATGACGAGAATGGGGCCTTCCCCCGCCATGACAACATCGAGCTGTTGGGGGTTGAGGTCGGCCGCATAGTTGAGCATTGTGGCCCGCGAGCGGGGAGGACGGCGCATGGTGTACTTGCGGCCCTCGCCTCCGCGACTTTCCCTCACGCTTTCGATCTCCCCCGAAATACCATTGCCATCCAAACAGAATGCCGGCTGGAGTGAAAAAACCCCTCATTTGCCCCGATTTGAAGCCCAATCGGGGCAAATTGACATCCGAAAAGATGAAAGCTAACTTGGGGATCGACAGGCACTTCCCTCTCCGTTGGAGCCCGCCCATGAGTGTTTACCAAATTTTCTTCGACGGACTGATCCTCGGCCTTATCTTTGGGTTTCTCTCATTTTACATTTTCTTCCGCATCAAGGTTTCCCGGCTTCAAAAACCGCGCAGCCAAACTGACCGGCTTGTCGAGGACATCCAAGATTACTTCCGCAGCGAATCCGAAGGCAAAAGAAAAAACGCAGACTGAAAACCCCGGCGGTTCACGCTACTGAAGCATCACCCTTCGCCATATTTCTTCGCAAATTTGCGTTTACATCTCCACAATGGAGCGCTAGGCAAAAGGGCGATCCGGAGCCAAAATCGAAACGGGCGGGCGGCGATTCCCTCGAATCGGGAAACGCTCTTTAAACATAGGGGTTTCTTTCGGCGGCGGATGTATTCCGGAGATGGGACAAACTATTCATAGTAACCACGCTCCAACCGCGCTCAGGGTCATATTCAATAATATTTAGGGCAGCGTTGTGCTGGCGTATAACGCGGAACCGATCCAGATCCATTCCGAGAATCCGGCAAAGCAGCGCAGTGATGGTCAAATTGTGGCTCACGGCGGCCACGGTTTCGCCGAGGTGCTTCACCCGGAAATCCTCGAAGGCGGCCCAGGCGCGCTCCTGAAGCTCGACAAGCGTTTCTCCGCCCGGCATGCGGAGCTTCGCCGGCCGCGTGCGCCAGGAGACCAGGAAGCCGTTGTGTTGCTCTTCAAGCTCCTCCATGGTTTTCCCCTCAAGTTCGCCTTGGTCGAGCTCGGCGAGGCGCGGTTCGTCCAGAATGGGCAGGCCGAAGGCGGAGGCCAGCATTGCGGCGGTCTTCCGCGATCGGCGAAATGGGCTGGAGTAGATGGCGTGGACGGTACGCTCCGCGAGAAACTGTACGATAGCTTCGGCTTGTGAAAGGCCGACTTCGTTCAGCGGAATATCGCTCACCCCTTGGATGCGGCGCTCGACGTTCCAGTCGGTTTCACCGTGCCGCAAAAGATACAAGAGCAAAGGATGAACTCCGGCGCGAACAATTGGGTGCGGAAGCGTTGTGGCGGAGCGGCGAAGAGTCGAACTTTATGAGAAGTCCTCGGGCTTGAGGTTTTCGAGCCAGCGCTTGATGTCCTCGGGGTCTTCATCCAGGATTTTCTCGGTTTTTTCCGCCTCTTCGGCTGAACCAGCCTCAGTTTGTTCGGAAAATTCGATGCTCTTCGCTTCCTCGAGGACCTTCTCCTCCACGAAGATGGGCGCGCTCATGCGTAGCGCAATGGCGATGGCGTCGGAAGGCCTTGAATCAACAATAACCTCCGTGCCGTTTAAACCAAGATGGATTTCGGCGTAAAAAGTATTGCCCTTCAAATCGTGGACGACGACGCGGCTCACATTGCCGTTAATGCCTTCTACTAAATTTTTGATGAGATCGTGCGTCATCGGCCTCGGAGTCTGGAAATTTTCAATCTCCCGCGCGATAGCATGGGCCTCGAAAATGCCCACCCAAATCGGAAGGGCGCGTTCCCCATCGAGCTCACGCAGAATTACTATCGGCACGTTCGTGAGCGGATCCAGCGTGAGGCCCCTCACCTTCATTTCGATCATAGTGCGCCTTCCCCCATAATTGCAGCGCCTGCGGGTGAAATTCCTTCAAGGAGATGGATCCCCCCCCGAAGTATTTCCACCTCGACCACATCGCCGGGGCGAGGAGAGGCCCCCTCTACGAGGAATTGTGCCCTCTGATTGCCCCGGCTGCGACCCGTAAAGCGCTTCGGGGCGCTGGATATTTGAAAAGGAGAAGATACGCCTTCCCCGGAATCCCTGCCACCATCGGAATTTCCGGCCACAGCCATCTCGACCATCACCTCCACGACTTTCCCCTCCAGATCTACGTGCGCCTCCTCGGTAATTCTCCGCTGCAGCCGGCAAACGGCGTCAAGGCGCTCCGTCTTTACTTCTTCGGGAACCTCTTCCTCCATGTCAAAGGCGGGGGTTCCGGGCCGTGGCGAGTATTTGAATTGGTAAATATTATCATATTTTGCTTCTTCGATGACGCGAAGCGTATCCTCGAAATCCCGGTCGGTCTCCCCGGGAAAACCGACGATGATGTCCGAAGTCAGGACGCCGTGCGGCACCTGCTCCCGGAAAAGGGATACTTTGGAGAGATAATCGCCCGCCGTGTAGCCCCGCTCCATCCGGCGGAGCACTTCGTCCGACCCCGACTGCACCGGAAGGTGAAGGTGCTCGCATACTTTGCTGCAATCCCGGATGGCTTCAATCATGTCCTCGCCGCAATCCTTGGGGTGGGAGGTCATGAAGCGAATGCGCTCCAAGCCCTCCACTTCTTCCAGCCGCCGCAGCAGCCCGCCGAAAGTAAGATTCTCCGGTGTTTTCTTTCCATAAGAATTCACATTCTGCCCGAGGAGAGTGATCTCCTTGAATCCCTCCCGAATCGCGCCCTCCACTTCCTCGACGACAAGCCGGCCCGGCTTGCTCCATTCGGGCCCGCGTGTGTAGGGGACGACGCAGAAGGTGCAAAAATTGTCGCATCCGCGTGCAATGCTCACCCAAGCTCTCGGGCCCTCTTCGCGGTTCATGGGGGCAAGTTCGGAAAAATCGGGCTCGACGGGCTCGACGTCAACCACCCTGCCCCGCGCCATCTGTCCGAGAAGCTGGGGGAGCTTGGCGATATTCTGGGTGCCGAAAACCAGGTCGACCGCGGGTTGTCTCTTGGAGATGGCCTCGCCCTCCCGCGCGGCGAAACACCCGCAAACGCCAATCTTCAAGGCGGGCCTGGATTTTTTGAGCTTGCTCAGGCGCCCCAAATGACTAAAGACCTTTTGCTCCGCCTTGTCCCGAATGGAACAAGTATTGAGCAAAATGAGGTCCGCCTTTTGAATGTCCTCGCAGCGTTCGTAGTCCTCTCCCTCCAAATAACCGGTGATAGTCTCGGTATCGTACCGGTTCATTTGGCAGCCGTAGGTAAAGATGGCAAACTTTTTGCTCAAGGGTTCATTCTCTCCTGAATTCGCGATCCCACTATAGCGATTGGGTTTTTTCGTGTCAACTTTCACCATTTAGCGGGCGGACACGGCAAAATGGAATATGCCACCTGTCCCTTTGAATTGCTTGCCCCAAAATGGACCCTTACCTCTTTGGACCTGAACCGGGCGGCAAGGAGAAACAAGTGCGGTCGATTGGCTTCCACGGGAGAAGGGTTCGGGAGCAGGAAGGGGACTTTCTCCTGGCGGCGAAGATTGTGGGGGCGGCCGGGAGGATCGCCGGCCTGTATTCCCAGGTGAGAAGCGCTCCCTCTCCCGCCCCGTCCGGCTCGCCCGATACGGCCACCGTCCGTCTCTCGACGGAGTCCCTTCTTGAGATGGATATTCCCCGGCGGTATGACCTCGAGATTGTGTGCGATCCCCTGCTTGTCGTTTTTCCGCCGATGGGAAGCACCCTCCTGCCCGGCGGCCGCGCGATCGTAAACGCGCCGCCCCCCCCTTCTCTCACCCCCGGCGGGCCAGAGGTGAAAACGGTCGACCTCGAAGCGCTTTCCAAAAAATGGGAAGCTCCTTTGTATCTCGCACTCTCTGGAGCCGCTTGGGCCGCACTTTTATACGGCGCGTCTGAATTCGCGCTTTCTTTCGGACAATTGGGCACCGCCTCTTCGGAGGCGCCGGGGCGGACGCCAAAGCAAAATCATCAGCGTCTTCTTCTCGCCTCCTTTGAAAAGGTGGAAGAGCTCCTTAAGGAAAACCGCCCCTGATATCTTGCGGTGGAAAGCGGCTGCCTTGCCCCCGCCCTCCTCCGAAGAATGGATATCCAAATCCACCTCGCCGCGGGGAAATCTTCATGGGAAAATCAATCGAACCCCTCTCCGATGCGGAAAATCCAAAAGAGAACCTTCGGGAAAAGACCCGGCCGGTACGGGTGGCCGCGAGAACTTCAAATTGTCAAAGAGAAAGGCCGCCAGAAGGTTAAATGGTGAAAATTAAAACGATACTTTAGCATTTGCTCCCATTGCCTCCCAGGACTGAGCGGGCCCGGACGAAACGGACTAACCGCCCCGCAATTCCACCGCTTTCCTGGTTACCCGAAAAATCCCGGCCTTTGGACTTCAAACGCCCCCTTCGGCCGGGGCCAATTTATCGGGTTCGAGATTCATCCGGCTCACGCCGGCGGCGATTCCCATGCCCCGGTTCGCGTCCAGCGGGGGTATCAGGGAGAAATTCCGCTTCAACTCGCCCGCGAACTGGGTGGGGTCGATCCCTTCGCCGATGGAAGCCGGAATTGGTGCGCCAGACAGCCTCCGGCGAGGGAGCGCCAGCCGACGCGCGCGTCTCTTGTCAAGCCAATAACGGTGAAAAGAGGAGAATTATAACTTTGACTTTCTAGTCTGAGACTGCTGCATTGAGCTTGGCGCTAAGGAGCGGCCCAATGAGCAAATCAACTATCAGCCTTCTCTAACTGTTTCACCAGTTTCCCGACCAGGATACCGCCCGCGCCTATATGGAGCAACAGCGCCGGCCGGACGGCGTGCGGTGTCCGCATTGCCGTGAGCGCGAGCGCATCGGCACCCGCAAGGGCGGCTACTACCGCTGCAACACCTGCATGGAGGTTTTCACCGTCTGCACGAAGACCGTCATGCAGCGGTCCCATATCCCGCTGCACAAATGGATGTACGGCATGTACTTGCTGGTGACCTCCCGTAAGGGCGGTTCGTCCATGCACCATGCGAAGGAAATCGGGATCAGCCAGAGAAAGCCGCCTGGTTCATGCTCCAGCGGCTGCGGGAAGCCTGTAAGGGCACGGGCGGGCCCGCTGCCGGGCATCGCCGAGATTGACGAGACCTGCATCGGCGAGAAAGAGAAGAACAAGCACGCTCACAAGCGGCTCAAGGCGGGCCGCGGTCCAGCTGGCAAGGAACCGTGGCGCGCGCTGACGCCGTTGTTCGGATGAATGGGAAAACATCCGAGGGCGAAGTTGAAGGAGAGTTCGAGACAATGGCGTTTAGAGAAAATGCGGCAGGTGAGATCGTGATGCCAGCAGATGATGGTCAATGGCACGTTCAACAACTATGTATCTTTGATTTGAGGAACAGAACACAATCACCGCAAGAGATCTACGGAGTACAGACTGCAAGTTTTCGGCTGACTAATTTCGTCCCCAGGACACGCGCCCGCAAGAAACGCATTTTTCATCAGCACCGCCCTGCGTCCCTCACGCCACCGTCCGGCGTCACCTTGCCTCCCAACCGGCCCGCGCCTTCCTGTTTTCCGAAATACGCCGAAGGCAGGCATCCGCACAGCCTTTCCGCTTGCTGGCGGGCGGTCTGCGATGATGCCAAGCTCGGCAAACTGCGTCTTCATGATCTGCGCCGCACCGCAGCCAGTCACGCGGTCATGTCCGGAGAGAACCTGCCGCTTGTCGGCAAGCTGCTCGGGCACCGGCGCCACCGGGCCACCGCCGGTCACGCCCACCCCTGCCTCGCTTGCCTGACTGCGTTGGGCAGGCGGGCACCTCATCGAAGCGGCGGAGAAGGTGGGCAAGGTAATTGCTGAAGCGATGGAACTTCCTATGCTATCACGCTCTGTTACGGTGTGTTGCGATACGATTTGGCGTGATTTCCACAAGGCGCCTAAACTGGGCGCGCAGAGTTGCGCTCGGCTGCGGAGCATCCGGCAGTGTCGAAAAAAAGCCATGCAAGACATGCACACGCACGGCCATATGTTAGTGGACCTCTCGCTCCGCAGGGGCGGGAAGGCGTGAAAGGGATGAGGTATGGAACAGGAACGCGAGGGCGAAGCCATTGCGCTCGGTATCCACCGTTGATTCCATGTTGGGGAAAGAGACCTGAACAGTGACGAATAGACGCAGCTTTCTGAAAACGGCGGTGGCGGCCGGCGTCGTTGGCGCGGCGGCGATGGCGGCACCGGTCGTCCACGCGCAGTCGAGGACGAAGATCAAATGGCGCCTCCAGGCCTACGCGGGTCCCGCACTCGCCGAGCACGTAATCAAGCCGTCCATCGATTCGTTCAACAGGGCGGCGAACGGCGAGATGGAGATCGAACTCTACTCTGCGGACCAACTCGTGCCGACCGGGGAGCTGTTCCGGGCCATGCAGCGCGGCACCATTGATGTGGTGCAGTCGGACGACGACTCCGTTGCCGCGCCGGTGGACATCTCCGTATTCGGCGGCTACTTCCCGTTCGCCACCCGGTACAGCCTCGACGTGCCGACGCTGTTTCACCAGTGGGGGTTGAACGAGGTCTGGGCGGAAGCCTGTGGCGAGGTCGAGGGGGTCACCTGGCTGGGCGCTGGCGCCTGGGACCCGTACCATTTCAATACCGTCAACCCGGTCCGCAGCCTCGGGGATCTCGCCGGCCGCTTCCTGTCACGCTTCGGCGTGGTGCCGGTGACCGTGCCCCTGGAGGACGTAGAGGGCGCGGTGCGGACCGGGAGGTTGGATGGCATCGCCTGGTCCGGCATCACCGCGGACTACACGATGGGCTGGGCTGACGTCACCAACTACTTTCTCACCAACAGCATCTCGGGTGCGTGGTGCGGGTCGTACTTCGCCAACTCCGAAAGGTGGGACGCCTTGCCTGCACATCTTCGGGAACTGTTCCGGCTCTGCATGGATAGCTCACACTACTACCGGCAGCACTGGTACTGGGGTAGCGAGGCGAAGCTGCGCGCGGAGGGCGGCAAGCTGGAATTGACCTCGATCCCCGACGAGGAGTGGGCGAAGGTGGAGGCCGAAGCGGTTGTGTTCTGGGACGAGATCGCGGCTGAAACCCCGCGCACTGCCAAGGTGGTGAGCATCCTGCGGGCCTACACCGAGGTCATGAGCAAAGCCGGCCGCCCCTACCGCTGTTCCTGACATGCCTGAACGGACGGGGCGCAAGTGACGGACCACATAACATTGGCCCTGGCTGTCCCCGCAGGCTGATCTGTTACGGTACATCAGCATGTGCGCTTGTTCAGCCGGTGCGGAGGGGGATAACGTCAGTTGCAGGCATTGAATCGAGAGCTTCCGACTTGGTTCCAACACGCTGAATCTGGTCAACTCAGGCTCCCTCGATTTCAAGGGTTCGAAGCCTGGGGCCACAACGAAGTGGCGAATCTGCTAGAGGTGATCCTTCGAGGGCTTCCGGTCGGCGCCGCCTTGATCGTGAACGTGGGCGACGAGGAAAAATTCGAGAGCCGCCTGATCGTCGTGCAAACCCTCCGGCAAGTGCGCCGGTGGTGACCGCGTTTGGCTCGAGCGTCGCACCGACCATGTTTACCGCCTTTTTCGCCCGGGAATTAAGTATGATGTCCCTGTAATTACGGTACCGCTCGGCGAGGCGGCCAGGGCGCACATCGTGGCGCTACACGGAGAGTGGAACCCGGACGACTTTCTGTTTCCGCGGTATGCCGAAGGACGATTCCAGGACAGCCTTCGGGACTGCTGGCGGACGGTGTGCACGGATGCAGGGCTCGGCAGGCTGCGGCTTCACGATCTGCGGCACACGGCGGCCAGTCGCGCGAGAGAGGAGTCGATACCCGCCTGCCTGATCTCGTGATGTTCAGCTTTCGAAGGAGATTCGTTACCTGATGAGTTACGGTTTCGACCGCCTCGTCCTAGCCCTCGCAGCAGCGGCTATCAGCATCGCGATTGCCGGCGGGGCGCTGGCGCAGCCACGCGATTCCCCCGACAACCTGATGCGTGTCACCGGGGGCGGCGATTGCCCTGTGATCCACACCTTCGGTGCCGCTGCCGGCACGCGGACACTCGTCGTCTCCGTCCACGGCGACGGATCCAAAGGAGGACCATCAGATTATCTGGCGAACGCCGCCAAACGGGTTTCCGGTGGCGGTGTGACGGGCGTAGCGCTTATCCGTCCCGGCTACTATGACTCCGACGATGCGACATCGACCGGCACCAGCTATCGTCGTGAGGGCGACGGTTATCGTGATCACGTTATCGCTGCCGTGGCCGGCGCCGTCGCCCAACTAAAGGCATATCACGACGCCCAACGTATCGTGCTTGTGGCCATTCCGGCGGTGCCGCCATCAGCGGCGTCATCCTCGGCCGATACCCCGGCTTAGCCAGCGCGGCGATCCTCGCCGCCTGCCCGTGCAACATAAGCGATTGGCGTTCGATGCGTGGCCGCCGCCCGTGGACCCGCAGCCAAACGCCGCACGCCTTCGTCGATACGGTTCCGACCGATGTCGAGGTCATTGCGCTGACCGGTAGCAAAGATACCAACACCCGGTCCGTGCTTGCCCGCGACTATATGACGGCGCTTACCGAGCGCGGCGTCGCGGCAATGTTTGTCGAGGTCGCCAACGCGGGCCATAACAGGGTGGTGCGTTCGCCCGCATTCCGCGACGCGGTTGCCCGTCTCGCTGGCCCGCGATCTCCTGGCATGTCGGGCGAGAACCTGCCCCCAGTCGGAAAGCTGATCGGGCATCGGCGGTATCGGACGACGGCGGGCTACGCTCAGCTCGCCGACCAGCATCTCGTCAAGGCAGCGGAGCGAGTTGGTGGAGTCATTGCCGCAGCGCTTGCAGAGGACATCACCACCCTTCGAGATTCTCGCCCGGCGACATGGCGATCAACCGGCCCCGAATGTCACAATCGTGAGTAGCACCAGTTCGATGGGCGGATCCCACATACAATTCGATAAGGGTTGCCAGCATAGCGATCAGGACAGCCCCAATTCCCCCAGAATGATACTAATGAATACAGCACTCAGACCCCGGATGCCCAAGGTGGGCAGGAGACCCTCCATCCACAAGGTTGCTCCGAGGATGGATCGGCCTGCTCAGGGGTAGACCCTGATCGGGTTCTTGCCGATCTCGAAGCTCGACGGGTCGGAGTCGACGAACTTGTAGGCGGCGAACTTGAAACCTGCGCAGTCACCGTGCTCGTTGCAGGTGATCTCGCCGCTCATGCCGTCAAAGCCCTTGGTGGCGAACAGCGCGTCGCGAAGCGCCTTGCGCCCGATATAGGTGTTGCCGGCCTCATCCCTCACCGCCACCTTCTCGATCCCCATCAGCGCCACCGCCATACCGTCGTACGCGTTCTGGTGGTAGGACTGGATCGGCTTCTCGCCATACTTTGCCATATACTTCTTCACCAACTCGGGATAGCGCTTGCCCATCGCCTCCGGCGACACATCCGGATTGGTGAACACGACGTTTACCGCAGCGTCGCCCGCCGCCGTCAGGAATCCCGGCGATATCAGCGTGGAACTGCCGATCGGCTTGGTGTCCTCGAGGCCTTTGATCTGCCCGAACTGGCGAACGATCCGGGCCGCAGCAGCTGTGAAAACCGGGAAATAGACCGCGCAGGGCTTGGCGGTGGCGATGCGGGTGAGCAGCGGACGCATGTCGGTATCTGTCGGCGCCACCTCCTCGACCGCCGTCACCGTGCCGCCCAACTCCTTGAAGCGGTTCCCGACCTCACGCACGAGTTCCACGGCGTACGGGCTGCCGTCGTGAATGGCGGCAAGGCTCCTGCATCTCATCTGGTTCCAGAAATACGCGGCGTCCGCCGTGCCGGCGGCGAGGTCGTTGTGGACGGTGCGCATGTAGCCGCGCAGACCCTCGGGACGATCCGGCGCGGTCAGCGACGGCGCGGTGGTTGAGGTGGCGACGCTCGGGATGCCCGCCTTCCAGAGGATCGGGGCGCCGGGAACGCCGGCGCTCGAGCAGTCGGGGCCGACCACGACGACGATATTCCGGTTCGACGCGAGCTTGGTGGCCGCCGTTTGCCCGCCCTCGGCGCTGCACCGGCTGTCCTCGGCGTGGAACTTGATCGGGTGCCCGGCGACCATGTTCCCCCGGTCGTCCATGGCGATCTCCGCGCCGCGTTTCTGATCAACCCCCAGGTCGACGTCCGACCCGGACAGCGTCCAGTAGCCGCCGATATGAATCGGCGCGCCCTTGGCGATCTTGACCACGCCGAGCGGGTCGGTGACCGGCCCGAGCGTCTCGGCGGAAACGCCGGACACGGTGCAGGCCGCGACGCCGAGCGCCACGGCGAGGACCTTCAGGGTAAGCCTCGTTTTCATGCAATTCCCCCTCCTTCCTCCAATATGCGCATTTTGATGATCGCGATCACTGTTTTCGATTGATCGCGACCTCGACCGGTTTCGTCGATCGCGCCACGGATGGTTTGAAGACCGGCATCAGTTTCGTGTTCGATTCCGTCATCGCGCCCCTTATCGCCGATTTCGGCGCGGGATACAAGCTCCACCACCGCCATGATGCCAACCGTCAGGCGCGCATCGTCGCCTGAGGCGACCGGGTCGGTGCGCGCATTATGTGACAGGACGCGAGGCCGGACGGAACCGCGCCCGCCACATCGCCCCGAACGCCGTGCGTGCCGTCGCCACCACCGCTTGTCTGGTGCGGCGCGGTAACGTGCGCGCGATGGCGACGGCACGCACAAGGAACGGGCGATGGGAGCAGCTTCGCCGCCGCCCACATCGCGATGCGCGTTGAGTGCGATGCGTCGCCGGTCACCCGCGCTCCACGCATTGCGTTGTTACCTGCCGCTTCCTATAGTGGCGCTTGGAAGCCGCGCGACGGTCGGGACCCGCTTCCGCACATGCGCGGCGGGCGCTGCCGCTCAAGCGTCGCTTGGGCTAACCGCTGGATGCACAACGGATTGCACCGTCCGAGTCTTTGAGCGGAGCGGAAGCACGATGCGGACGCCCTTCGGCGTTTAATTGTCACACCCGACGCACCCTGAATTCCTCCGCACCATCCCATCCGACGACCCGAATTGACGCGATTTTCGAGGAGGGCTACATTCGGGCGGAAGCTCCCCCCGCCTCCCCTTCGCCCGCTTCGGGACGCATGCTCTTCTGCCGCATTTCCTTCATTCTCCTGGCCTTCACGACCGCGGGGTGCGGGGGCCATCTTTTCAGCCGTCCTCCCGGCGAGAAATTCGAAATCGGGCTGTGGGTCCAGGCGGAAGGGCGGAACCGCACGCTGGACAATCTGCTCAAAATCGACCAGCTTCTGCGGCTGTCCCGGACGGCGGGGGTGACCGATCTGTATGTTCAGGTTTACCGCGGGGGGAAGGCCTGGTACCCGACCCGCCTGGCCGACGATTCTCCCTCCCGGAGGGCAGGCGCAGACCCGCTGGCGTATCTTCTCGGGCAGGCGAAGCCGGGGCGGCCCGGAAAGTGCGGGAGGAAGATACGGGTCCATGCCTGGATCAACGCCTTCTCTCTTTCCCGGAACCGGAAGGCGCCGCTGATTTCGGACTTCGGGTCCGAGGCCGTTCTGCGCGACCTCTACGGCCGGTCGCTCCTGGATTATCCGGCCGACGGAAAACCTTCCTGGGCCAAGGGATTCGGCCTCGGCACCCCGGGCATCTTCCTGGATCCGGCCCACCCCGGGGTGCGGACCCGCCTCGCCTCGGTGGCGGCCGAGCTCCTGAAGCGGTACCCGGCCCTGGCGGGAATCCACCTCGATTTCATCCGCTATCCCTACGCCCTGCCCATCTCGCCGGGCTCTGCCTTTTCCCCCCGGCTGGACTTCGGCTACGGAGCCGAAACCGTCTTGCGGTTTCACACCGAAACTGGCCAGACGGCACCCTCGGCGGGGGTCGAGGCGGCCGCGGCGGACTATCTGGCCTGGGACCACTGGCGTCGCCTCCAGGTGACGAAGACGGTGAGGCGCATCCGCCTGGCCGTCCGCGGTGCCGGGCCGGATTCCATCCTTTCCGCCGCTGTCCTCCCCTGGGCGGAGAGGGCCTATCTGAGCTCGTTTCAGGATTGGCGGGGCTGGCTCGAGGAAGGAATTCTGGATAAGGCCGTGATCATGAACTACTCGCGAGATACAACCCTGGCCGCCCAGATCAGCAGGGCGGCCGCGGGAGTGCGGCGCAAAGGCCAAAGGAAAGAGCGGGCAAGCATTGTGATTGGCCTCGGGGCCTATCTCCACAAAAACTCTCCGGCGGGGCTTTGGCGGCAGTGGCGGGACGCCCGGGAAGCCGGGGCGGATGGGGTCGCGCTGTTCTCCTACGACCAGATGGTGGGGGAAAAAGAGCTTTGGCGCTTTCCGGCGCGGTGAACTCGCCTTTGGAACTGGCGAGAGGACTCGAACCCCCGGCCGGCTGATTACAGATCAGCTGCTTTACCGGTTGAGCTACGCCAGCCAGCGAAGAACGGGAAAATTTAGGGACCGAGACGGCCTCTGTCGAGTCCCGCCCCCCGGGCAGGGAGCCGGACCCGCGCGAATTCCGGATTTTCGATTGCCTTCCCAAATCCTCTCCATAATATTTCATTCGAATATTCTCCATTCATTAAGCCAATATTTACATGAACTTAGACGCTTTTGGGTCAAATTTCATTCCTCTACCAGCCCCCTGTACTGTGACTTCCTTCACACTTTTTGTGTGAACTAGTCCACTGTTTTTCTTCCCGCACAGGGATAGATTTTCAATCGACAATACGATTTCCTCTTTAAGACCGAGTTAATCCCCCCCACAATTCGGTCGAAGAGGAGATGTGGGGACCCCTTGGATCCCCTTTTTTGGGGTTTTTTTCTAGAGAAAAAGGGGAGTGAAAACAGGCCTACAATTTTTCGAAACGTGGATTGGATATCCTTCATAGGAGTTGCCCTTCTCGCCCGGATACTTCCCATCGATACTTTTTCTTCCCCGTCCGGCTACGCCGGGCCGGACTCTAGGGGATCTTCTCCGCCCCAGTCTCTTACATCCGCAAGAAGCTTCCCCGAATCCTCGATAAATTTCATATAATCGGATACCTTCTCAGCCGCCTGGAGAATGAGGGCCTCGGTTCGCTCTACGTTTTTACTACCGTAAGAAAGATTCAACTTTCGAAGGATAATCTTCGTCCTTCCACTCAAAAAAAGCTGATCGATATCGTGGAATTCGCCGTAAAATTTTTTCGCCGCATCGGTTGCCCCTTTGATCATGGCGGGGGTGCATTCGTATAGCGCCGAAAGGCTTTCTGTATACTCTCTCGCCTGTTCCGCGGAAATACCCTCCTGTGCGTCCCGCAAGATGCAGGGCACGCTCCGATCATCAAGGTATATGGCATAGTCCATGGCAATTTCCACAAGGATATGGGCCAGATAATGCGCGGTTTGCCCATCGACCGGTGCACCCACGGACGCACAATACCGCTTCACCTCCGGAATGAGGTCCGCCCCCCGCCGATAGGTGTACCCCCCTTTTTCCGTCGGAGAGAATGTGCCTACCGGTTTCGCCATGGTGCCGTAATGGCAGAAATTGTCGACAATAAGGTGACATTTCACCCAAAGCAGTTTGGGGTGCCGGGCAAGCAGGCCCGGCGCGGGGGCGAAACGGTGAGTTTCACGGGTGTCGAAACCCTCCGCAAGGGGAAGATTGTCCGGCGCGATGTTGTAAAGGTAAATATCCTCCTCATCACACGAAGCGCCGAATCCCTTTCCCACAAGACGCTTCAGAATTAGGGTGTGGCAGTTCGTCAACAAATCCTCGAATCCTTTTTCCCCGGCGGTGGCATGCCGAGAATTTGCGGTCGTCCTTCTTCTGGTCAATCGTTTACTACATAGCCGTTACCCTTGGACCGGGCCTTCCCTTCGCCGACCAGCTTTTCCAGATGCGCTACGATTACCTCCGCTCCCATTTTCCGCTGGCGCTCGTCGAGATCCGAATAAATTCGCTCGGCCATCAAAGGAGGATCGTCAATTCCCTCCGCCAGGATTCCAAGAATCTCCTTATCGCGCTTCTCCCGGTGCAGGAGAAGGGCCTCAATTCGGCCTTTGAGAACCCGAACCGGCGGGCCGTGGCCAGGATAGATAATGTCCGGCGCGAGATCCCGCATCCGTCTGAGGGAGGCGAGATAATCGCGCAAATTCCCGTACGGGGCACCCACCCAGGTCGTCACCGGCAGCAATACATTGTCCCCTCCGAATAGAATTTTCTCCTTCTCCCACCAAAAGGCGAGGTGGCCAGGTGAATGGCCCGGAGTGAGCACAGCGCATAGCCCGATGGGGCCGATTTGTATTTTTCCTCCGTCATCCAGGGGCCTTACGGCAAGGTGAGGGTGTCGCTCCGCCACCAATTTCATCTCGTTTGGGTGGGCGATAGCGATAGCCCCCATTTCCTCGCAAATGGCCTCCGCACCCCCGATGTGGTCGCCGTGGTGATGGGATAGGAGAAGAAACTCGATCTCGATCTCGCCGCCCGTCTCTTTGTCGAGCCAGGCGATGGCCTCCTCGTTTCCCCCGGTAAAACCCGAGTCGATGAGCGCGAATGGGCCGTCCCCTACGAGGATGAGATTCACGTGGTCCATGAACGAGCCGGGCTCCGCTTCCTGGCGAAGGACCCGGACGAGAGATTCACGGAGAATCCGGGGAACCATTCTTTTGTCTCAAATGTCGGTTAAGGGAAAGCAACCGGGAATATCGCGGCTTGGGCGGAGGGATTGGCGGAAGCTAGGAGGCACCGGAGGAAACCAGTTTCTGTACGTAATCGATTATGACGTTTTTCGCTTCCTCGGCCATGTCGAAAAATTGAAGATTGATTATGTAATTTTTTGGCCGCCCGGCCCTTCCTCCCAGGTAGTTCTGATCACCTTGGCCGGAAGATCCTTCACCTGGCCGTTTGGGGGGAAGGTGCAATTCAGGCGAAAGACGTTCCCCGCCTCGGAGGGGAAAGCGGAGGAAAGAGCCATGCCGCCCGCGCTCAGGTTGCGGATGATACCCTGCTTGGTTCCGGTAACATCATTCTGGTTGTAGATCGCGAAAAGCTCCACATCCATCCGGGGCGCGCCCCGCTTCACGTGGTCCGCGTCCCGCTGCGGGGGGGTGATGCTCTTCACGCGGTAAATATGAATATCCTCGCTTTTCCCTTTCACCTTGATGGGGCCGCCATCCTCCCCCTCAGTAAAATCTTTGATCAAATCCCAAGTATACTGGCTCGCCATCAGGCCGCCGATCTCGGAATTGCTCTCCATCCGCTGAGCGAGGTTCACCGTATCCCCGATGACGGTGTAGTCCATGCGCTGCGGCGAGCCGAGATTTCCTGCAACTACGGGACCCGAATTCACCCCCACGCGCATCTGAAATGTGGGTTTCCCTTCCGCCTGCCACTTTTCCATCAGGGTTTTGCACTCCCTGAGCATCCCGAGTCCTGCGTTTACGGCCATGGGCGCGTGATGAGGATCGTAAACGGGGGCGCCGAAGATGGCCATGGTCGCGTCCCCGATGAATTTGTCCAGCGTCCCCCCGTTCATGAATATCATATCCGCCATAAGCGTGAAGTATTCGTTCAAAAGCGTGATGAGCTCGTCCGGCTTGAGATTTTCGCTGAAAGAAGTGAAGCCGGCGACGTCGGTGAAAAGAACCGGGCACTCCACTGTGGAGCCGCCGAGGACAAGCTCCTCCTCCTGGGTGAGAATATCCTCCACCACCGAAGGGGAAAGGTAGCGGGAAAGATTCGCCCGCTTCTGGGTTTCTTCCCGAATGTTCTCGTAGAGGTGCACATTCTCGATGGCGCCGGAGCCCGCGAACGAATTTGCCAATGGGATCAAATCCTGAGAAAACCCGGCCGCCCCCACCCTGTTGTCGAGGTAGAGCGTCCCAAGGTTATTGTCCTTATAATTCACAGGTAGACAAAGAATCGCGCGCGCGTCCGATTTCATCACGCTGGCAAAGCCGGCCACCCGGTCGTCGCCTTTTGAATTGGCCGTGAAGAAAGGATTGTTTTCGGCGGCCACGCGGCTTGCGATCCCGGTGCTGAACTCTTTCGATTCGCCCTCGGCAAGATCCTCCCCCATCCCCCTCGCGACGCTGACCTCGAGGGCGCCCGTATTCTGATTTTTCAGCATGAGGAACCCCCTCTCAGCGCTCAGGGTGCTGATGGCGTAATCCATGATGCGCTCGAGCAGAGGAGCAAGCTCGTGCTCCTGGTTCAGAGCGTTGCTCACCTCAAGGAGGGTTCCCATGTCCTTTTCCGCACGGCGGAGGTGAGACATCTCACGCTTGGCATGAACAAGAATATCGTTGAGCGCGATCACCCCCGTGCCAACGCTGTCGGGAACCACGTCGGGAGAACTCTTCCGCACTTGATAGATATCCCGATTGATCGTTCCGATCTGGGCTTCGAGCCGGCCAAAAGCGTCCTTATCTCCCTCTGAAGATTGCGGCGCCGGTGGAAATGCCGCCTCGGCGGGAGGAGCGGCGGCGGCAGGAGGAGCAGGGGCGGCGGGCGCCGCAGGCGGAGCGGCGGGAGCCGGAGCCGCCGGGGAGGCGGCGGGGGTTGGCGCTGCGGGGGCCTTGGCGTCGTCGCTGCCCGGGGTGAAAACGTGGCCGCACTTCTTGCACTTGAGCCGTATCCGCGCGAGCTCCTCAGGCGTTTTGTTCACTCGGTAGCCCGTCCCGCAGCTTGGGCATGTGATTCGGGTGGCTTCACCTTGCTGGTTCAATCGACTCCTCCCAGGCGGATTTCCCCCCGGCGATTATCCCACGGTCTGAAGCGCCGCCAAGAGATCATCCACGGTCTGATAACGCTCCGCGGGATCCTTACGAAGACATTTCATGACAATCTCTTCCAGCTCCGGCGGCACCTCCGGATTTCGCGCCGCGATGCCGGGCGGCTCCTCGTGCATATGCATATAGGCAATGTCCCCTTTCTTGAAGGGAACCGTCCCCGTCAGCATCTCGTAAAACGTGATGCCCAGGGCGTACAAGTCCGACCGCCCGTCGACCTCTTCCCCGCTGATCTGCTCGGGGGCCATATAGTAGGGTGTCCCCATGACCTGCCCGACCTGGGTCATGCCGCTTCCCCCGCCCTTCCGCGAGAGCCCGAAGTCGGCGATTTTTACCCCGCCGTTTTTCGTCACCATAATGTTATCCGGCTTGATGTCTCGGTGGATCACCTCCGCCTGGTGGGCCAGCGCGAGCGGCTCACAGAACCGCACCGCCAATTTCTTGAAAAGGGGAAGCGGGCAAATCTTCCCGCCCAGCACGTCCCCCAGATCCTTGCCCTCGACGAACTCCATTACGATGAACATGGGCTCTTCTGTGCGAATATCGTAGATCGTAATGATACCCGGGTGTTCCAGGGCGGCGGCGCTTTGTGCCTCGGTGATGAAACGCTCCAACGCCTCGGAATCCTCTCCCAAATCCCCGAGGATCATTTTGATCGCGACGGGGCAATCGAGAATCTTGTCGCGCGCTTTGTACACCACACCCATCGCCCCGCGACCGAGTTCTTTGATGTCGTCGTAGCGCCGAGACAGTACGGTCATAGGGTCCGAGGAAGCAGCCTCGGCGGGAGCCACGGCGGCGGCGGGCGCCTGGCCGGCTGACTCCATCGCCTTGGCAAGCGCGCCGGCGCGCTCGGCGGCGTTTTTGAAATTGACATCCTCGGAGGCAACCATCTCAAAATATTTTTGGGCCAGCGCTTGCTCCCCTTTCGCCTCGAAGGCTTCGGCAATCTCATAACCCCATTCGAGCCGCGCCTCCGCCTCGAGCCGGAGAGAGAAGAGGATCTCATAGACGCCGTCCGCCGTATCGCAGGCGCCCTTCTCCGCCTGAAGCGCACCCAGCTCCCGGAGGGCCTGCGCACGGACGGGCGAGTGTTCGACCGCCGCCTTCTGGAGGTGAGACAGGATTACCTCCTCGTCTCCATCCTGCGCCCGCTCGATGCCCGCCAGATCGTAATGAGCCTGGGCGGCATGCCGTTTGGGCATCCGGCCAGTGGCCAGAAGGCCCTCGAGCTTTTCCTTTTTCTGGATATTGAGCATTTGGGTGACTTGGCCGACCTGGGCGGTGAGGGAGGCGTCATCGGGAAACGCTTTGAGGAGTCGGTTTCCGAATTCTGCGGCTTTCTCCAGCTCGCCTGCGCCGAAGGCGGTGTTCATCTCGGATCGCAGAATTCTGCTCAAATCTCCGCTCGCGGCCCCGTCCCCTGGGACGGCGGAAAGAAACGCCTCGAGATGGCGCACGGCACCGGCGAGGTCGCCCCCCGCCTCACACAACTGCGCCAGCTTCTTGTGCAACTCGGGCCCGGTCTTGTGCTGCTGAAGTACCTCTTCCAGGCGCTCGATGATGAGCGGGGAGCCAGCGGGAAGGAGGGATTCCGCGGCAGAAAACAGCGCCAGGGCCGCAGGCAGTCCCTTCTCCTCAAGCGCCCAATCGCCTCGAATCAATTCGAGCCATGCCCTTCTGCTCATCGTTTTTCGGCTGCAGGGACTCGAGGATTTTCTGTGCGGCGGCCTTGTCCCCTTCGTGATAATGCAGATGCGCCACGGTCAGAGCGGCCGAAATAGAACCCTTGGACTGGGCGTACTCTTTCTTAAACCGGGAAAGGTAATGCTCCATTCGGTCTTTGTGCTGGCAGGCTGTGTGAAGCAGTTGGTAGACGCCTGCCTGGGCGGGGGAAGCCTTGATCAGTTCGCCGAGCTCCCGGATCACGTCCCGCATGCGGTCGGGGATGTTGGCGATCATCCCTTTGAATTCGAGCAAGGCCAGGCAGTAGTTTCCCTTCTTCGTCTGAATCCGGCCGGAGTAGTAATATTTATCGGAAAAGCGGCTGCCCACTACCTTTAGGCGGTTGAAGATTTCAAGGGCCTCGTCGAACTTGTCCCGCCTGTAGAGGACCTCGCCCATGATGGAGTGGTAGCGCATGTAGCGTGGTGTCAAGTCGGCCTGCTGCTTATGGAGATTCGGCCAGGGTTCAATGGCCGTAATGCGCTCGCACACCTCGTACGCTTTGTCGAGCTTGCTCAGTTGGTGGTAGGCGACGGCCAAGTCATTCAGGATGCGAATGTCATTCATTTCGCCGAGAGATTTTTTCGCGAATGTTTGGACGATTTTCCCCCAGTCGCCCGCCTGGTAGAACTTGTCGATCTGCTTGGTATCTTCCGTGGCAAAAAGACGCATATTCGCCTCCAACCCCCTCCCCTGTTTTCATCGGGGGAAGCATATGTCTAAAGAACGGCTGTATTATTAGTATAATTTCGCTCGGATTCAAGGCGCTCCCAACAAACCGAAACGGTATCCCGCCAAAGGCGACCCGGCACCATGAGGCGCCTTTCGTAACCTACAGCAATTCAGGTATCTTGGCGGGGCTTTTCCGCCTTCCCGGAGAGAAATCAACGCCCATGGCAAACGTATTGGTGACTGGGGGGGCGGGCTTCATCGGGAGCCATTTGAGCGGCGCCTGCGTATCCGCGGGGGACCAGGTCACCGTCGTTGACAATCTCTCGACCGGACAGCGCCAGAATCTCTCCTCAGATGTGCGCTTCAGTGAGGGCGACCTCGCCGACCCCGACTTCACCTCCCGCCTCATCGAGGATTCCCAACCCGAGATCATTTATCACCTCGCCGCCCAATCGAGCGTGATCCGCAGCAACGCGAACCCGCCTGAAGACCAAAAAGCGAACAGCCACGGAACGCTACTCCTTCTTGAGGCGGCGGGGGGGATGAAGAATCCGCCCCGGTTCGTCTATGCCTCAACCGGAGGCGCAAGCTACGGCGACCCGGAATCCCTTCCGGTCTCGGAAGATCATCCGGCCGAATGCCGCTCTTTTTATGCTGCAAGCAAGCATTTGGGAGAAACCTACGTAAGTCTCTATGCCCGCCTCCACGGACTCCGGAGCGTCTCGCTCCGCCTCGCCAATATCTACGGTCCCCGCCAGCGGGGGGACCTGGAGGCGGGTGTGGTCTCCATATTCGCCGAGTGCATCATGGAGGGAAGACCCGTTACGCTCTTCGGCGAAGGAAAGGCGGCCCGCGACTACGTCTACGTCGCCGATGCCGTGGAGGCGCTCCGCCTCGCGGGAGAGCGAATCGAAGACGGAAGCGTCTTCAATGTCGGAACGGGAATCGCCACCGAGGTGCAAGACGTTCTTCGCCTTATCTCAAAAACCCTGCGCCGCGAGCCCGCCCGGGTGGAACGCGCCCCGCTCCGGCCGGGTGAGGTTTTCCGAATCAGCCTCGACCCCCGCCGCATTGAAGCCGCAACGGGGTGGAAATCCCGCTTCAGCCTCGAAGCGGGCATCCAAGCGTTCACCGAATGGTTTCTCGAGAAATAATCCTGACGGACAGCCGGTTTCGACCAGCGCGCTTCAGAGCGGTTTTCTGTAAAGCCGCCTTCTGAGCCTAGGAAACCCTTTCTTCCTTCACTGGCCCTTTGATGATGATGGCGGTCATGGGGCCGCCCACCGCCGCGGTTTTATGCTCCATCCCGGAGGGGATGTAAGCCACCGCCCCGGGATAAAGAGCCATCCGTTCCTCCCCCGTTTCGGAGTAACCCCGGCCAGATAGGACCCAGATGGCCTCCTCTTGGCCCGGGTGGTTATGGGGTTCATGCGGGGTGTTGGGGTCGTACTCGGTGACCGCGATCTTGATATGCTCGGCACCGTTTGCACCCGGGCCGATGACATGCTTGGTCCTCCCCCAGCCGGAAGCCTCGAAGGGGATTTCCTGCCAAAGCAACAATTTCTTCTGGGGCATGCTTCTCTCCTCGGTTTATCGAGCGTTTTTGTAGTCTGCGAATCGCCAAACTATTTTGGAGGTGCACGACCTTCACCGCAGGCGATTCCGCACCGCCTCCCCGCACGCCATCGTGGATAAAGTCCCGCCGATATCGCGCGTCCCCTCCCCGGCCGCGATTGTCTCCTCGACCGCCCGCCGGATGGCGCCGCCCCCCGCCGGACAACCCAGGTGGTCGAGGAGAAGGGCCCCGGTCAGAATTACAGCGATGGGATTTGCGATCCCACGGCCCGCGATGTCGGGGGCAGATCCGTGAACGGGCTCGAACATAGAGACCCCCTCAAGGTTCAGGTTGGCCGACGGGGCGAGACCGATGCCCCCCGTGAGGGCGGAGGTCACGTCGCTCAAAATGTCGCCGAACATGTTGTTGGTCACGATAACGTCGAACTCGCGGGGATGCTGGATGAGCTCCATGGCAACGGCGTCGATGTGCTTCGCCTCGGCCTCGACGCCGGGAAAGTCGGCGCGGACCTCATCAGAAACGCGCCGCCAGATCCCGCCCGCGTACCGCAGGCCGCTCGCCTTATCAGCCATGGTGACCTTCCGGCGGCCATGGCGCTCGGCGAAGGCGAAGGCCGCCCGGAGGACGCGCTCGACCCCCTTATAGGTGTGGACTTCCTCTTGGAGGGCGACCTCGTCCTTCGTCCCCTGCTTGAAGAATCCTCCCACGTTCACGAAGAGCCCTTCGGTATTCTCCCGGAAAACAACGAGGTCCACCTCTCCCTCCCGCACCCCCTTCAGGGGGGAGAGGCCTTCATGATAAAGACGGCAGGGCCGGATATTGGCGTAAAGGTCCAGGCCGAATCGGATTCCGGAGAGAACTTGCTCCTGGACGATGGAGCCCCCGACGCGGGGATCACCGATGGCCCCGAGGAAGACGGCGTCGGAATTCTCCATAAGGTGGCGGCAGCCGTCCTCGGGCATTCCCCGTCCTTCCCGGAGGTAGCGATCGCTCCCCCAATCCAGAAGGGTGAGGTCGACCGGGAAACCGGACCCCTCGGCCGCGGCGAGAAGGGTCTTCTCGGCCTCGGGCATCACCTCGTGTCCGATTCCATCCCCGCGCACCACCGCGATTCGCACCATGCTGGATCTCCAGCCAGAAAACGTAAAATCTTCCGCACACAACCAGAAGGCTGATTTTCGCAGACGGCCGAAGGGCGGACAAGTAAGAAGGCAGCATCGAGATTCATTGCCGGGAGATCCCGGAATGTGATAAGTCCCCCAGCAACAAGCGCCAGTTGCCCCTGCACCGGGGCGGTATCGTTGAAGGGAGGAGAAGTCCGCGGTGGAGCCCAGCCCCCTTCCCGAAGGAACCGTCCGCTTTCCCCCCGAGGTGATCCGAGATTTCCTCTCCGCCGCCTTCCTCGCAGCCGGGATCCCCGGCCCCCACGCGCACCTCACGGCGGAGGTTCTGGTGAGCGCCGACCTGAGGGGAATCCGGAGTCACGGAGCGGCGCGCCTCCCCTTTTTCATGGTCCGTCTCGAAAGGGGCCACATCAACAAGAATCCCCGGATGACCCTCCGTGCCGGAAGCGATACCACATCCGTGCTGGACGCCGACAACGGGCTCGGGACCGTGGCCGCAGACGGAGCGATGGAAGAAGCCTTGGCGTGCGCCGAGAAACACGGAACGGGCTTTGTCGCCGTCAGGAACAGCAGCCACTTCGGCTACGCTGGGTTCTGGGCCCGGAGGGCCATGGAGCGGGGATTCATCGGGATCAGTATGTCGAACGGAGGCGGCCACGTGGCCCCCACCTTCGGTACCGCGCCGGTCTTCGGTACGAATCCGATGAGCGTTGCTATTCCAGGCGGGCCCGGCGGCTCCGATTTTCACCTCGACATGGCCACTGCGGCGGTAGCTGTAGGAAAGATTGAAACCGCCCTGAGGGAGGGAAGAAAGATCCCCGAGGGGTGGATCTCCAGCGCCCACGGTCCACCCTGCCTGGATGAGCGCGGTATCCTCTCCCCTGGGGTCGCCATGCTCCCCCTCGGCGGAGAGGGAGACGAAACAGGAGGCCACAAGGGATATGGCCTCTCCCTGATGGTGGAACTCTTCTGCAGCCTCCTATCGGGCTCCGAACTCGAAGACCGGATAGCGGGCACGGAGGGCGAAGCCCCTGCCGCCACTGGGCATTTCATGGGTGCGTTGAAGGTCGCCGGATTCCGTGAACCAGCCCGCGTCTTTGACCATATGGCGAGGACCTTCGAAATCATCCGCGCCTCGGAAAAGGCCTCCGGCCACGAGCGCATCTACATCCACGGCGAACCCGAGGCCATCGCCGAAGAGGAAAACCGCCGCCTCGGCATTCCCATCACCCCGCCCGTACTCGACCAGCTCCGCCGCCTGAACGAACAACACGCCCTGGGCTTTGAACTTTGAATCGCCAATTAATCTAATTTGAGAAGAAAGTCTGGGAGGATCAGGAGCGGATCTTCTCCGCTGCTTTTAGTCTTTGAACCTGTTTGAGGAAGGAAATCGACTGGGGACTGTCCCACTCGCGGGGGCCGATGATTTTTTGAACAAACTGCCCGTTTGGGCCGATGATGAAGGTCTCCGGAACCCCCTTCGTCCGGTAGAGCTTTTTGATGTTTCCCCGCGGATCGAGAAGAATGGGAAACGTAAGGTTGAACCGGTCGACCCACTTCCGGACGGGCTCCTCGCCCAGCACATCGATGCTGACCGCCAGAATTACGAAGGGCTCGCCCTCGGATCGCATCTGATCATGCAGGCGTTGGAGAGAGGGCATCTCATCGATGCAGGGCGGGCACCAGGTGGCCCAGACGTTCACCAAAATCACCTTCCCTTTGTGATCGGCCAAAGAGCCGGTCCCCCCGCCCAGCAGCGGAAAGGTAAACGACGGGGCCGGAAGCCCTATCGCGAGCGGAGGCAGGCTCGCCTCGCGGACCGGCTGCCGAGTTAGGCGGGTGCCCAAGCCCCAGATCAGGGTAATGAGAATGGGGGTGAGGATGAACCCGATTGCAAAGTTTCGGGCTCGATGGCCGTCGTCCGAAACGGCGGCATCGCCGGAATCGACCGCTTCCAGAGGCACCATACTGGATCCCTTCACGGCTGCGGAAAATACGGTCTCATCCCCGCCGCGCGCGCTTTTTCGCCGCAAGCGGGCCGCCCGCGGCGAATCATTATAACAAATGTTGGCGCACTATCCTTTTTCCGCCAGCAATTGCTCGATCAGTCCGAAAGCCGATTCGCCGTCCCACTCCCGCGAGCCCATCCCCCAGGCGATGACCCTGCCCTGCCGGTCGAGCAGATAGTTTGTCGGCAGGGCCCGAACCTTGTAGGAACCTTTCGCCGCATGGGTCGGATCCAGAATAACAGGAAATGTCAGCTTGTTCTCATCGATGAATTTCTGCACCTCGACCTTGCCCCCCTGGTCCACCGAAATGGCGACCACGTCGAATCCCTTCGCCCGGTACCGGTCATACAGCTTTTGCATGGCGGGCATTTCACGCAGGCAGGGCGGGCACCAAGTGGCCCAAAAATTAAGGAGAACCACTTTCCCCTTGTAGTCCTGGAGAGTGCGATTCCCCCCCCCGAGCGCCTCCAAGGAGAACTCCGGGGCCCCCGCCCGGACGGTCTGGGTGAGGAAGCTCATTTTCCGGAAAACCTCTTGATCGGCAGGTGTGTATTCAACTCCGCTGGGGCCGCGGACCAGGGAGCCTACACGCTCAAACACACTCCCCTGCCAAGCGAAATAGCCGGTGACCAAAATCAGGGCCGCCAAGACCCCCACCCAGTACCGGGTGTACCAGCGATCCCCCGACGCCGAGAGGCTCGTTACATCTTCATCCTGAAATTCGTTTGGATAAAAACCCATTTGAAAGTCATCCTTCCGAATGTCCCATAGGTTCGGTAGGCAAGCTCCCGCCCGGGTTTGCTCCTCTCCACCCGGGAGGCTCCGCCGTTAATATTCTCCAAGCTCGCGTCGAAGCCTATCCTCCAAATCTTTTGAGCCAGCCTCCGGCCCCTCTCCCATGTTCCTGCTCCCGCCGGGGCCTTCTTCAGCCTCCTCCGACCGCCTCAACCAGGACCGGACAAGGACGAAGAAAACGCCAAATCCTCCCAGGAGGCCGGCAAAAGGGAGCAGCCAGGCCGTGAGAAAAAATCCCTGGGCCGGGGGGGTGGGCAAAACCTCAACCCCATAGACGTCAACAAAGTAGCGGACGATTTGTTCCTTCGTCTCTCCGGCGTTGATCTTGCGGCGCACCAGCTTGCGAAGCTGGGCGCCCTCCCCGCTCGGGCAATTGATCAGGAGCTTGCCCGGACAAACGGGACTCATAATGGCGTTCCCCACTTCCGTCATGGTGGTCTTGGGGCTCAAGGCCAGGGAACCCTCCGGGCGCTGGCCGTGCGCGGCCGAGGCGAGCGAGAACACCAAAACCGCTGCCAAAAGATTTGCCCGGGCTTTCATCCGCCGTCTCCCCATCGGTCTCATCCGGCACCGCCCCCCCCCGGTAACGCTGGAGGACATCCCCGCAGGGCGGGATCCCTCTTCTTCGAGAGCGCGCAGCTCCCGCCGCGCCTCGGCGCAACGGGACAACACCGACCATGCATAAATCACTATGGCCCCGATAACAATGATGTAGGCCGCAACAACGTACCCCAAGCTCATCCCTCCAAGCCGGCGCGGAGATCCTCCGCCCGCAGGCGCAGCCTCTCCAATTCCGCCCGGCGGCGGACCAAATAGGCGAAAACCAGCGTAAACGCAAGGAGCGAGCTCCAGAGGGCGATGTGCATGGATCCGGGAAGTTCCTGCATCCCGCCCGAGCGCATCACGACAGGGCCCGGATGCAGCGTCCGCCACCAAACCACCGACATATGGACGATGGGAACGTCGATGAACCCTACGATTCCCAGCACGGCGGAAAACCTCGCCCGTTGATCCGGATCGGCCAGGTAGGCGCGGAGCATCAGGTACGCCACGTATATCATCCACAAGATGAGGGAGGTGGTCAGCCGGGCGTCCCAAGTCCACCACACATTCCACACCGGGCGCGCCCAGATCGGGCCCGTGACGAGGACCAAAGTGGCAAAAACCACCCCCACCTCGGCGCAAGCATACGCGCGGACATCGTCATCCTCCCCGCGCCAGATGAGGTAGCGGATCGAGAATATGAACACGAGAAAGAAGGCGAGGAAAGCGATCCAGGCCGAGGGGACGTGGACGTAGAAAATCCGCTGGGGAGGGCCTTGGAGCGAGTCCGTCCCCGCGATGAAAAGGTCCGCGTAGAGCGCGAATACCATCGCGGCGCCCGCGGCGGCGGCCAGCCACTTGTCCTTCAAATCAGGTTCCTTTCACGGAAAGTTCCGGGAACTGGGGATTATGGAAAATCCCGGAAGCCGGGGATTATGGAAAATTCCGGCGGCCGGGGGCCGGAAGCCAGGGGTCCGTGGGCGGCCCGGAAGGACCTCACGAACAACTTTAAGACATCCACCATAAATATTTCATATTACCCCTCAAGGGGAGGCCGGAAGAACCTTACAAACAACTTTAAGATATCCGCCATAAACACTTCGTGTTACTCCTCAAGCAAATATTCAAACGTCAGCCCGCACACGACCACGAAGATCACATCGAAGGCGAGGAGCATCTTGAACCAATCGGCGGCGGCGGGCCAGCCTCCCGTCCCCAGGAGGGCGGCGGTCGCCTTCACCGCCGCGATGAGAACCGGGACGAGCAGCGGGAACATGAGAATGGGCAGGAGCACCTCCCGGGTCCTCGTCTGAACGCTCATGGCGGCGAAAAGCGTCCCGACGGCCGCGATACCCAGGGTGGCCGCCCCCGCAACCAGCGCCAGGCTCCCCGCCGCCTTCTCCACCGGCGCCCGGTAGAAGACCGCCAGCGCGACGAACCCGGCCCCCTCCATGAGGGCGATGAGAACGAAAATCGAGAGCATCTTTCCCAAAAAAATCGCGGAAGGATCCGCCGGGCTCAGGTGCATGGCCGCGAGCCCCTCGGTCTCACGCTCGATCGCCATCGAGCGGGACAAGCCGAGCACCGAGGAAAACAGGAAAGCCACCCAGAGTATTCCCGCCTGGAGCGCCGCGGCCTCCTCTCCCCCCCGCCCCGCCCCGGGCCCGAAGGCGAAGCTGAAAAGGGTCAGGACGAGGATCGAGAAAACCACCATGACGAAAAGACTCTCCCGCGCGCGCAGCTCCACCCGCAGGTCCTTTTCCATCACGGCCCACGCCGCCCTGAAGAACATTCTCATCTCCGATTCCCGCCCCTCTTGACGATCATATCGAAACGCACCAAGCGCTCACTCGCTTATGGCCCGCGCGAGGCCGCCGGGGGTGAAACCCCCGGACGCGCCCGCGAGCTTCACCCTTCCGTCCGTGAGGACGGCCACCTCGTCGGAGAGGGATAGCGCCCTTTCGGGATCGTGGGTGGAGAAGATCAGCATTCTCTCCCCCCCCTCCACGTCCAGACCGCCCATGATCCCCTCTAAGCGCTCCGCCGCGGAGGGGTCCAGGCCGGCGAAAGGCTCGTCCAGGAGAACCACCTCGGGCCCGTGGAGCAGGGTCCGGGCCAGCGCCCCCCGCTGGCGGAGCCCCTGGCTCAGGGTCCGGACCGGATCATCCAGCCGGTCGGCCAGACCCAGCCCCCCGGCGAGAGCCCCGACGCGCTCCCGGGCGGGCCCGGGCGCCGTGCCGAACAGTTTTGCGAAAAAATTCAGGTTTTCGCGGAGGGTGAGGGCCGGATACAGGTAGGGGGCGTGGGCCAGAAACCCCACCCGGTCCCGCCGGACCTGGGCGAGGGGCTTCCCGTCCAGGAAAACCTCCCCGCCCGCCGGCCGCAGGAGCCGCGCGAGGATCTTGAGCAGGGTCGTCTTCCCCGAGCCGTTCTCCCCCAGCAGGGCGAGCCGCCGCCCCCGCGCCACGCTGAGGCTCACGCCCGCGAGCGCCCACCTCCTGCCGTACCGCCGGGTGATTCCCCGCGCCTCCAGCATCCGGCGCTACCCGGACAACTCGCGCAGGCGGGCGAGGCGGCCGGTGCGCTCGGCGCGGTGGTCCTCCGGCGTGATCTCCCCCAGCGCCAGCCGGTCGTCCAGCGCGGCGACGGCCGCGACCAGCTCTTCCCGCTCGATTCCGCGGGCGAGTTTTTGCCTCCGCCTCCCGCGGACCCAAAGGGTCACCGCCGCCCCGGCCATGAACAGGCCCCCGAGCGCCGCGAAGAATTGGGTGGGATTCGCCAGCGAGTCGGGCGCCTGGATGTGAAAGCGCACCTTCGCCCCCGGCCGCGTCGCGCCCGCGAAGCGGTCGAACTCGCGGTCCTGCATTTTGACCGGCTCCAGGCGGTTCAGGGAGCCCGCGCTGAGCTGGACGCCCCCCTTCTCGGGGTAAATGGCGAAGTTGTCCGTCCCGTAGAGGATGGGTTTTTCCACCGTAATTCCGCCGAACTCGTCCGCCATCCGGTAAAGGAGCACGACCAGCTTCCGCCCCGGGGGGATCGTCTCCGTCGAGATGATCTCCTTTCCGATGAGTTGGAGGAATTTGCGGTCGAGCCCGTGGGGGGCAGAGAGGATCTCCACCTCCGGATTCCGGACGTTGCTGCTAGCGGGGAGCGCGATTCGGATGGTGGGGGCGCCGTCCTTCGAGACGATGGGCGACTTCCCGGGATTCTCGAAATCGAGAAGCTCCATTACCTGGTAGCTCCCCTTTTCGAGGCGGATGGTCATGATGTTCCGGGTGAGGCGGAGGGCCGCTCTGCCTGCCGGCCGTTGGGCGGCTCCGCTGGAGGGCGCCTGCCCCCCCGGCGGCCCGCTTCCTTGCTCCGGACTCGCCGCGCGCGCTTCCGGGAGCCGGAGCGCGCCGTCCAGCGGACCCGCCCCCAGGATAAGGGCGAGACCCGCCGGGAGAATGATGAGGCGAAATGGATTCACTTCAGCTGAGATCCGCAGGAGGCGCAGAATTTATGGTTTCCCTCGGCCCGGGTGCCGCAGGAGGGGCAGAAATTGACCCTTGGCCGCTCTCCATCCCGGCCGTCATCGCCGGCGGGGCGGACGGGGCGAGCGAGGCGGCCGTTTCCCGCCTCTCCCCGGGCGGGAGCACCTTTCTGCGGCCCAAAATTTCCGCCTCGAGCAGCGTGTCAACATCCTCCGGGGGGGCGCCCGCACCTTCGCCCGCCGCCTCCGCCGGGCCTTCGGCCTCCAGGGCGGGAGCGGCGGCTTCCAGTTTGCCCGCCGCAACGACGGCCTCCTTTTCGGTGAGATGCAGGGAGACCATGCCTTCTTTCACCCCCTGGGCGTCCAAGCGGCGAAGCACCGCCATCGCCCCTTCCCGCGCCGGGCCGATCATTTGTCTGTAATTCTCGTCCGAAATCTTCCCCATCTCCCGGTCGAACTCGATGTCGCGGATATTTTGATAGACCTTTTCCCGCTCGGTGAGGAGGCGGGCGATATCCCGCCCGGCGGCGGAGACCGCGCCTGCCGCGGGGGAGAGCCGCGCCAGGGGCCAAATCGTATAGCCGAGGGCGGCGACGATGAGCACGACGATCAGGATGACCCCGGAGAGGTCCACCATCTCAGGCCGCCGCCTCTTTGGAAGCGCCCTTTTTCAGCCGCCCCCACCTCTGGGGGAGAAAACACACGATGGCGCCGAGGGTGAACACCCCCCCGCCGAACCAGATCCAATTGATGAGCGGATTGACGAAGAACTGGAAGGTGGCCGACCCGTCCTCGTCCACCTCGGCGAAGACCGCGTAAATGTCGTCCCGGAAACTCCGCCGAATCCCCGCCTCGGTGGTCGGCTGCGGGGGGGTGAAGTAAAGGCGTCTTTCGGGCACAACCTCGCCGAGGCGGTACCCCGCCTTGTAGACCCCCAGGCGGGCGAAGGCCGAGCGGTATTCGGGCGTCTGGCCTTCCTGGAGGCTCTCGAAGCGGAGCCGCACCCCGTTGAGCGCGAAACTCTCGCCGGGCCGGAGGCGGACCTCGCCGACTTGCTTGAAAGTGGTCGAGGCGGCCACCCCGACGAAAATGAGGACCATCCCCAGGTGGACGATGTAGCCCCCGAAGCGGCCCTTGTTCCGCATAGTGAGGTTCCAGGCGCAGGCGAGAATCCCCTCGCCGAGGTGGCGCTTGCGCGAGCGGATTCCGCGGTAGTACTCCAGCGAGACGGTCGCCGCCACGAAAAGGCAAAGGGCGAAGGCGAGGGCCGTGAAAAGATGGCGGACGCCGAAGGCGAACAAGACGGCGAGGGAGCCCGCTCCGACCGCGCCCGGGTACACAAAACTCTTCCGCAACTGGAGGAGCGAAGACTTCCGCCAGGCGATTAGGGGCCCGATCCCCATGAGGAGGATGAGAAGAAGGACGATGGGCACGTTCACTTGGTTGAAGAAGGGAGGCCCCACCGTGACCTTCACCCCCGTCACCGCTTCCGAGATGATGGGGAATATGGTTCCCCAAAACACGGCGAAGGTAATCGCGACGAGAATGACGTTGTTGAGCAGAAAGCTCGCCTCGCGCGAGAAGAAGCTTTCCATCTCATGCTCGCTCTTGAGGGAGGGCAGCCGCCAGATCATCAACCCGAACGAGACGGCGAGGGCGACCGCCAGGTAGGCGAGGAACGCCCAGCCGAAGCTGCTGTTCGCGAAGGCGTGGACACTCGAAACGATTCCGCTCCGGGTGAGGAAGGTTCCGAAGATGGTGAGCGAATAGGTGATGATGATGAGCGAGACGTTCCAGACCTTCAGCATTCCGCGTCGCTCCTGGATCATGACCGAGTGGAGGAACGCCGTGCCCACGAGCCAGGGCATGAGGCTCGCGTTCTCGACCGGATCCCAGGCCCAGTACCCCCCCCAGCCAAGCTCCTTGTAGGCCCAGGCGCCGCCGAGAAGGATCCCGATCCCGTTGAAGAACCAGGCGAAGAGGGTCCAGCGGCGGGTGGCGGTGATCCACCCCGTGTCGAGTTGATTCGAGGCGAGGGCGCCGATGCAGAAGGCGAAGGGGACGGAAAATCCCACATAGCCCAGGTACAGGTTGGGCGGATGGATGACCATCCCCCAATCCTGGAGCAGCGGATTCAGGCCCTGCCCGTCGGGCGGGGGAACCGCAAGGGTATCGAAGGGCGGGGTGATGAAATTCAAAATGGTCAGGAAAAAGCCCGCCGTCACCATCAGGGTGGCGGTGGTGTAGGGCATCAGGGCTTCGTTCCGGTTCCGGTTTTGATAGATGACCGCGGCGGAAAAGATGCACACCAGGAGCAACCAGAGAAGTAGGCTCCCCTCCTGCCCGCCCCAGAACGCGCTGAACCGGTAGAAGCCGTTCAGGGAGTTGCTCACGTGCCCGGCGACGTACTCGACGCGGTAATCGCGCGCCATCAGGAGGTAGATGAGGGAGAAGCTCGCGAGGACGACCAGGGCGGCCACCGAGAGCGCCGCGTTCCGCCCGGACCGGATCAAGTCCTCCCTTCCTTGGACGGCCCCCCATACGGAGACAACGACGCTGTAAAGGCAAATGCCATAGGCGGCCATCAGACCGTAGTGGCCTACCTCGATCAGCATCTCGGAGAATCTCCCAGGAGTGTGAACCACGAACGGTCAAAGCACGCCGGACCTGCCGTGCCGGGAAAGGTTCGGTTACGGGGCCGCTGTATTCGCCTTCTTCGCCAGCGACTCATTCACGAGAGCCTTGTGGTCCTCGGGGATGCTCTCTCCTGCCTCTTTCCGCTCCTCAAACTTGGAGGGACAAGCGACCATAAGATTTTTTGCCACCAGAACGCCCTTATCGTCGAGCTTTCCCTCGGCGATGATCGGCATTCCGTTTTCGAGAAGGTCAGGCGGGACGCCTTTGAACTGCACGGGAAGGGTGCGTGTCTCGCCCTGGAGGCGGAAGGAGATTTTCATCGCCCCCGGCTCGCGGACCAGGGTCTTGGGAACGAGCTTTCCCTCCACCCGAACGCCTTGGTTTTGGAAGCCGGGACCCTTGGCGGCCACCTCATCCACAGTAAGAAAGTACACGAGGTTATCGCTCTTAAAGCCTGAAATTCCTAGATAAAGGAATGAGCCAACGATTACGAAGCCAGCGATGAGGAATTTCAATTTCTTTGCGCTCATTTATTATCCCTGGAGAGAAAAACCCCATTTCAGGCGGCACAGCGAACCGAAAAAGGACAATCCGCACCTGATATGTAAGATACGATTGATTCCTTTTCCTTTCAACCCATAAACCCCGATATGGATTGAAAATTCCATCTTCTCCCCTGGCCCGGAGGAGGGGCTCCCCTGGCCCGGAGGGGGAGGAGGCTCCCCTGGCCGGGGGGGAGGCGGCCGCGACGGCAAAAAAACCCGGCGCGGCCCGCGCGCCGGGGGACTCCTCGAACCGGGCGGGGGAGGCCCCTATTTGACCTCCCGCTCCTGAATCCAGGGCATCATGTTGCGGAGGCGCTCGCCCACGATCTCGATGATGTGCTCCTTATCCTTACGCACGGTGGTGTTGAAGGTGGGCCGGCCCACCATGTTCTCGTTGATCCACTCGGAGGCGAACTTGCCCGACTGGATGTCCTTGAGAATGCCCCGCATACGCTTGCGGGTTCCCTTGTCGATCACGACCCTTCCCCGGGTGATGTCCCCGTACTCGGCGGTGTCAGAGATCGAGTAGCGCATCATGGTGATGCCGCCCTGGTAGATGAGGTCGGTGATCAGCTTCACCTCGTGGAGGCACTCGAAGTAGGCGAGCGCGGGCTGGTAGCCCGCCTCGACGAGGGTCTCGAAGGCGGCGCGGATGAGCTCGGTGATGCCGCCGCAGAGGACCACCTGCTCCCCGAAAAGGTCGGTCTCGGTCTCCTCCTCGATGGTGGTCTCGATGATCCCCGCCCGGGCGCAGCCGACCGCCTTGCCGTAGGCCAGGGCGTAGTCGCGCGCCTTGCCGGTGTGGTCCTGGAAGACGGCCAGGAGGCCGGGAACCCCTCTTCCGTCCTCGAACTGGAAGCGCATGGTGTGGCCCGGGCTCTTGGGGGCGATCATGAAGACGTCGATGTTCTCCGGGGGGATGATCTGGCCGTAGTTCAGGTTAAAGCCGTGCGCCACGACGAAGGCGTCGCCCTCCTTCATGTTGGGCTCGATGTCGTTCCGCCAGATGGCGGACTGGAGGTGGTCCTGGGTGAGGACGACCACCATGTCCCCCGCCCGAGCCGCCGCGGCCGTCTCCATCACCTCGAGGCCGTCGTCCTCGGCCTGGGACCACCTGAGGGAGGACTTGCGCAGGCCGACGACGACCTTCGCGCCGCTGTCCTGCAGGTTGAGGGCGTGGGCACGGCCTTGGCTGCCGTAGCCGATGACGGCGATGGTCCGGTCCTTGAGCATGTTCAGGTCGGCGTCGGCGTCGTAGTAGATTTTCAGGTCCTTGAGAAGATCCTCGGTGCTCGGGTTCATGGCCTGCGGCCCTCCAAAAGTAAGCGGCGCCCTTCCGCCGCCGCGATTCACGGCCCAAAAATAAAGAAACGGCGGGCGCTCACCGCCGGTTCATCGGGAAACCCCTGGAAAAAGAAGCCACAATCTAGGGGCGCCGCGGCGGGGTGTCAAGGTTGCGCCCGGCTCCGGGCGCCGCCCGGGGGCCGGGCCGGCCGGGGACAACCTTGACAGGGGTCCCGGCATGCACCCCTACTCATCCGGAAGATCCCCCCCGCCGGATCCCTGCGGCGGCGAGCAGGAGGCGGAATGCGCCAAAACATCCGGACCCGCCCCCCCAAGCGGGGGCCGCTCCCCGGGCGGGGGCCGCTCCCGGGCCTTCCGTCCCGCATCCTGTTCCTCGCCCTCTTGAGCGCCTGGGCGCTGGCCGGCCCCGCCGCCCCCACAGCCGTCCTGGCGGCCAAAAAGACAACCCTCGCCCTCAACTGGATCCCGGGCGGGGCGCACGTCCCCTTCTTCTACGCGCGCGATGCGGGTTTTTACGCGAAAGAAGGCCTCGCGGTCGAGATCCGCAGCGCCAAGGGCTCCCGCAACGCCATGCGCCTCCTCACCGCGGGCTCAGTATCGTTCGCCCTCGCCGAGGGGGCCGAACTCTTCGTCCACAGGGCCGGGGGAATGGACACCGTCGGCGTCATGGTCCTCTTCGACAAAAGCCCGAACGCCCTCCTCGCCCTCGAGCGCCCCGACCTCAGCCGCCTGGCCGATCTCGCCGGAAAGCGGGTCGGCGCCCCGCGCGCCTCCTTCCCGCGGCTCCTCTTCCCCGAGCTCCGGCCCAAGCCCCCGCTCAATCCGTCGAGCGTCAGCATGATCACCCTCCCCCCGGGGGACCTCCTCCCCGCCCTCCTCGGAAGGCGGGTGGACGCCGTCGCCGCCTCCGCCCTGGTCGCCCACCAGTACCGCGCGGCGGCGCGCCGCCTGGGCCGCGGCCTCGCCGTCTTCCCCTACGCCGACGCCGGCGTGAACCCCTACTCCCTCCTCCTCGTCTCGGTGGACTCCCTCTTCGCCAAGGACCCGGACCTCATGCGGGCCTTCGTGCGGGCGAGCGCCGCCGCCCTGGCCGCCGCGGTGGAAAGGCCCCGGAAGGCGATGGAGGTTTTTCTGAAATCCAACCCCGAGCTCGGCCGCGAGCGCATCCGCGCCGAATGGCGTGCGGCGCTCAATCACATCTACGGCAAGGACGCCCGCCGGGCCGGCCTCGGCCGCTTCGAGGAGAGCCGCCTCGAGCGCATGCGCGCCCTCCTCGGCCGGGTGCGCAGGCGCACCTTCACCGGCCCCGTCTCGGAGCTCTACCTCAATGGCCTCATCCCGCCCCTTCGCCCCACGCCGGGCGGGCTCTAGGCCGGAAATCCAGACACGTTGTTCAGGCCGCCGGGGAGGGAGGGAGAATCTCCCTCCCCCACATTCGTCGGGGTCCCCAAAAATCGGAGATTTTCGGTGCGGGGGAGGGCTGGGGAGAAGGAAGCCCCCAAAAAAAAACGGCCGGGGCACCAAAGCCCCGGCCGCGAAATATATCCGTAAAGAGCGCCCCGTTACACCGCCGTGATGGTGTTCCGCCCGATGCCGTGGAAGGCGATCGCGATTTCCTCGGCGGCGCGCGCGGCGGCCTCGCTCGCCTCCTGGGCCCGGAGGCGGCTCTGGTCGGCGAAATGCCGGGCGGAATCCGCCGCCCGGTGAATGGCGTCCGCCACCGAGTCAGTGGCCTTGTGGACCGCCCCGGCCGCCTGCTCCCTCGCCTCGGCGGCGTAGGCGCTGGCCTGGCCGGCGAACTCCGCCGCCTCGGAGGCCCCGATCTTGGCCCGCTCGACGGCGGTCATGGCGAGATCCTTGGCCCCCTCGAGCATTTGCTTCACGGTCTGATCGGCCATCTCGACGGCCGCTTTTTTCTTCTCCTCGATCGCCTTGGCGGCGTGGGCCAGGGCGGACTCGGCCGCCTCCAGCGCCTCGCGCGCGGATTTTTCCGCCGCCGCGTAAGCCTCCGCCGCGGAGGGCATCCGCGGCACATCGACCGGTACCGTGGGATCGGTCATGGTGTGGAGCACCGCATCCCCGGCCGGCCCCTCCGCCAAAGCGTCGGCGAACCGGAGGGCTTCGTCGTCCACCATGATATCGACCCGCCGCGCGACGACGCTTCCCCGCGGCTCCAAGATCCTCCAGGCGAGGCCCAGGCCGCCCATCAGGCGGATGATCCAATACGTGATGTCGACCTCGAACCAACGCTGCCCGTGCGCGGCCGACCGCTGATCGGCGTGATGGTTGTTGTGCCACCCTTCCCCGAAGGAGAGGACCGCGACGATCCAGTTGTTGGTACTGTCCTCGTCGGTCTGGTAGTTGCGGTAGCCCCACAGGTGGGTGGCGGAGTTCACCAGCCAGGTGGTGTGCCAGAGCACCGTGGTGCGGACGAAGATGCCCCACACCAGCCAGGACATGCCCAGCCCGCCGTAAAGCTCGCCCGCGGCGTAGACCAGGACGGCGAACCCGGCGTAGATGCGGAAAAACCAGCGGGTGAACCACCGCTGGACGGGATCGCGGTCCATGTCCTTCGTGAAGCGCGAATATTCCTCGTACTCCTCCGAATCGGGAAGGGTCATGAAGAGCCAGCCCATGTGGGCCCACAGGAAGTTGACGAGGGGCGAATGGGGGTCCGGCTCGTGATCGGCCTCCTTGTGATGGAGGCGGTGCATGGCGGTCCACTGCATCGGGCTGCTCTGAAGGGCGAGGCATCCGAAGAAGGTGAGAAGATATTCGACCCACTTGTAGGTCTGAAAACTCCGGTGGGTCAGCAGCCGGTGGAAGCAGAGCGTCACCCCGAACAGGCCGGCGACGAAATACAGCACGACAGAGAGCACGAGGCCGGAAACGCTGAAATAGTCCGGATAGAAAGCCAGCAGGGCGCCGAGATGAATCCCTCCGATCCCGAAGGCCGTGCCCCATTGGATGCGCCGCTCGCTCTTCCGGTGAATTTCCAGGCGGCGTTTTTCCCTCTTCTCAATCACAAAAAACCCTCCATCCGACTGCGGGCGGGTGCCTTCGCACAGTCAAGAAACGATCATGCCAACATGGATTTATCCGGGGCGGAACCCACCCGGCAGGCTGTCAACCCGTTCGCCGCCGGGCGCCGCATCGCTCATCCAAACGCTATCATTCCGGCCCAAATGTAAACAACGGGCCCGCACTATACTCGTGCACTTGCGGAAAGAAATCAACCCCTTTGTTTTTCGAGGGGTTACCCCCGGGCGTCAATGGGGATCGCGGAAGATGCCCATCCCCGGCGGCCCCGCCCATCCCCCCGGGAAACCTTGCGCCGCCTCGAACGGGATGCGCGCCCGCCCTCCGGGCCGCGGTTGTCATTCCTCCCAAAGTCCCGTAAAAAAATCGCACTGGCCGATAATTCTCAAATTCGCCCTTCCGCGTGGGAAAGGGGATATCCGTTCTAAAAGAGAATGGAATATTCTGCCCGATTTTTCCGGCTCCATCGCAATTTCGGTCCCCAACGCGCAATGGTCGGTGGAGGTAGTGCATTATGCCGCACATTCAGGTGAACGGAGCAAATCTCTACTACGAAATCACGGGCAAGGGAATCCCCCTCCTCCTCGTCCACGAGTACGCCGGGGACTACCGGAGCTGGGAGCCCCAGGTGCGCTTCTTCGGGCGCCGGTACAAGGTCGTGACCTTCAACGCGCGCGGCTACCCCCCCTCCGAGGTCGTCGAGGATCCGTCGAAGTACACCCAGGACATGGCGCGGGACGACATCGAGGGCGTCATCAAGGCGCTCGACCTCGCGCCGGCGCACGTGGTGGCCTTTTCCATGGGGGCCTACGCCTCGCTGCACCTCGTGCTGAAGGCCCCCGAGCTGTTCCGCTCGGTCGTCCTCGCCGGGCTGGGCTACGGCTCGGTCTCCGATCAGCGGGAGAAGTTCCAAAAGGACGTGGACGAGGTGGCGCGGCGCTTCGAGGAGGAGGGGATGGACACCTTCGGGCGCACCTACGTGAACGGGCCCACGCGCCTTCAGTTCAAGGACAAGGACCCGCGCGGCTTCGCCGAGTGGGAGGAAAACTTCGTCGAGCACTCGGCCAAGGGCCAGGCGCTCACCATGCGGGGGATCCAGCGGACCCGCCCCTCCATCTTCGAGCTGGAAGAGGGAATGAAGAAGATCGGCGTTCCCATGCTCATCATGGCCGGGGACGAGGACGACCCGGTGATCGAGTCCACCGTCTTCATGAAGCGCACCATTCCGACGGCGGGCCTAACGCTATTCCCGAACTCGGGCCACAACATCAACCAGGAAGAGCCCGAGATGTTCACCGACATCGTCCACAATTTCATCACCCAGGCGGACGCCGGCACCTGGCCCCGGCGCGATCCGAGGACCCAGGGCTCCTCCGCCCTCCTCGTCGAGGAGGAATAGCAAGCCACCGGAGGAACGCCTCCCCGCCGGAGGGCCGGACAGAAACTCTCCGGGGAGCCTAGGCGTGCGCCCTCGCGTACTGCACCGGGATCGGCCCCTCGTGGCCGAGCTCGCGGGCGGCCCGCTGGGGCCAATAAGGGTCCCGGAGCATCTCGCGGGCGAGAAAAACCATATCGGCCCGCCCGTTGCGGACGATCCCGTCGGCCTGCATGGGCTGGGTGATCATCCCGATGGCGGCGGTCGGGATGCCCGCCCCCTTGCGGACCGCCTCCGCGAAGGGGACCTGGTAGCCCGCCCCGAGTGGAACCTTCGCCAAGGGGGTCCCGCCCCCGCCGCTGCAGTCGATGAGGCCCACCCCCTCCCCCTTGAGCGTCTTGGCCAGCTCCACCGTCTCCTCCAGGGTCCAGCCGCCTTCCGCCCAATCCGCGCAGGAGAGGCGGATCGAGAGCGGCCGATCCCCGGGCCAGACCTCCCGAACGGCGCGCATGGTCTCCACCGTGAAGCGGATGCGGTTCTCGAAACTGCCCCCGTAGTTGTCGGTCCGCACGTTCGAGAGGGGGGAGTGGAAGCTGTGCATGAGGTAGCCGTGGGCCCCGTGGACCTCGAGCCAGCGGAACCCTCCCTCCCGGGCGCGGCGGGCGGCGGCGGTGAATTTTTGTTGAATCCCGGCGATCTCCGCAACGGTGAGCGCGCGCGGCACGCGCGCCGCATCGTGAAAGGGAACCGCGCTCGGCCCGACGATCTCCCAGCCCCCCTCCTCGTCCGAGAGATAGGCGCCCCCCTCCCAGGGCCGGGTGCAGCTCGCCTTCCGGCCCGCGTGGGCGATCTGGATGCCCGGGACGGCACCCTGGCCGGCCACGAATTCCGCGATGCGGGCGAAGGGCGCCGTGTGGGCGTCCGACCAAATGCCGGTGCACCCGGGCGAGATCCGCCCCCGCGCCTCGACCGCCGTCGCCTCGACCATGACCAGCCCCGCCCCGCCCACCGCGCGCGCGCCGAGGTGAACGAGGTGCCAGTCGGTTGCGATCCCGTCCTCGGCGCTGTACTGGCACATCGGGGAAACCCCGATCCGGTTCCGCAGCGTCACGCCGCGAAGGGTGAGGCTGTCAAAAAGGTGTGGCATTTCGCGCTCCGTCTCTCTTGCCGCCCGAAAAGTGAAAAGGGGGATTTGTTCCGCCGGCCGCGATCAGGCCGGCCCGCGCCGCATCCCGCCGTCGGTGTAGATGGCGTTGGCGTGCATGAAGCTGCAAGCCTCCGGGGAGAGGAAGACCACCACCTTGGCCACCTCCTCGGGCTCGGCGATGCGGCCCGCGGGCAGGCTTTTGCCGAAATTGGAGATGACCTCCTCGACGTCCTTCCCCGTCTTTTCCGCCATGGGCGCCATGACGTCGCGGGCGCGCTGGGTGTTGGTGAGGCCGGGGGAGACGACGTTCACCAGGATGTTGTCCTTGGAGACGGCGTCCGCCAGGGAGCGGGTCATGATGTGGATGGACATGTTGGTGACGCTGGTGGGCAGGTTCCCGGGGTTGGGCAGGACGGCCGCGTTCCCGGCGACGAAGACGATCCGCCCCCAGCGCTTCTTCTGCATGTGGGGCACGGCGAGCTGGGCCATCCGCAGGTAGCCGTAAAACTTGGGGCCGATGGCGTCGTCGATGACCTCGACGGGGAGCTGGAGGATGTCCCCGCCCATGCCCACGCCGGCGCAGTTGACCAAAATGTCCACCCCGCCGAACTTCGAGACGCAGGCCTCCACCACCTTGCGGCACCCCTCGGCGCCGCCCAGGTCGGCGGCGACGGCCAGGCTCGCGCCTCCCGCCTTCTCGACCTCCGCCGCCACCGCGTCGAGGGTCTCCGCGGTGCGGGCGGCGAGACAAACGCTCGCTCCCTCGGCGGCCAGCTCCAGCGCGGTGGCGCGCCCGATCCCCCGGTTGCCGCCCGTGACGATCGCCGTTTTTCCGCTCAGACCAAAATCCATGATTGCCTCCTTTCGGCAAAAAGCCGTTGGGCGCCGCCGCAAAAGCGCCGGGGCGCCGATTTTTTTTCTAAAACTACGCCAGAACCACCTGGCAGGGATTCGTCGCCTTGTACTTTTCCTTGTGCTGGGTGATCTCCATCGCCTCGGGGAGCCGTTCGAGGCCCCGCACCTCGTGGGTGACGAGGGAGCGCACGTCCACCCCACCGGCGGTCACCCACTCCGCCCCCTGGCGCATGGTCTCGGCGCCGTGGCCCTCGGGGAAGATCCACCGGATGCCGCGGCTCCGCATGAACCGCGGGTCGACCCGCACCTCCCCCACAAGGCCCGCCACCTGCATCACCCGCCCGCCGGGGCGGACCATCCGAAACGCCTGGTGGAGGGTGGCGTGGCCGGAGAGGCCGTGGTCCGCGCTCCCGCCCGCGCACTCGAACACGAGGTCCGCCCCCCGCCCTTCCGTCAACTCCCGCACGCGCGCCACCGGGTCCTCCGACCGGGCGTCGATGGCGGCGTCGGCCCGGAATTTTCGGCTCAGGGCCAGCGCCTCGTCCTTGATGTCCACTGCGTAGACCGCCGCGGCGCCGCGCATCCGCGCCGCCTGAAGGACGTAGAGGCCCATCACCCCCTGGCCCGTGATCGCCACGGTCTCGCCCGGCCCGAGGCGGGCGTCCTCCACCGCCGCGACGACCGAGGAGAGCGGCTGGAGGCAGGCGATCGAGGCGTCGTCGAGGGAGGGCGGCACCCGGACGAGCCCGGACGCGGGCACGGCCAGCATCTCGGCGAAGGCCCCCGGGGTGTTGATCCCCACGTGGACCTTGTCGGTGCACCAGGCGTCCTTTCCGGCGCGGCACCAGGCGCAGGCGCCGCAGGAAACGTGGCCCGAGGTGGAGACGATATCCCCCGGGGCGAGCCCCTCCACCCCTTCCCCCGTCTCGACGACCTCGGCGCTCATCTCATGGCCGAGGAGCTGGACCGGGGCGCACCTTTCGAGCCGCTCGCGGAGGAGATCCGAGTTGATGGTTCCGATCCCGAGGGCGCGCTGCACGTCGGTGATGCTCGGCTGGACGCGCCGCACCCGGCAGACCACCCAGCCCGGCTTCGCCTCAGGCGGGGGGACCTCATCCAGGCGCATGTCGCCAAAGGCGTAAAACCGCCATGCCTTCATGCTTGCGCGGTCCCCTTTCCTAAGTGCAAACTCGGCTCTTGTTTCTGGCAGAGCCTATTTCTAGCATCCTTTTTCCCCGCCCGCCAAGGCGGAAGAGGGGAAGGGGGGTAGGGGGGGCGCCCCGCGCGCCTTTTCCGGGAGCGGCGAGTGCAGGACGTCACCGTCCGGGCCGAGGCCCTTCACGATTTCCTCCGGCGCGCCTACGCGGCCCAGGAGGTTCCGAACTACGACGCGGCCAAGATCGCCGCCCAGACCGTGGACGCCGAGCTGCGCGGGATCACCTCGCACGGCTGCGTCCGCTTCGGCCTCTTCTCCGAGCGCCTCCGGAAGGGGACGGTGAACCCCCGGCCCGACATCAAGACGATCATGGACCTTCCCGCCTACTCCCTCATCGACGGCGACCTCGGGATGAGCGCGGTGGTCGGGCGGCGGGCCATGGAGATCGCCATGGACAAGGCGGAGGCGTGCGGGATCGGCGCGGCGGCCCTCCGCCGCTCCTCCCACACCGGCCACATCGGCTACTTCGCCGCCATGGCGCTCGAGAAGGGCATGCTCGGGATCGTCATCAGCGGGGCGGCGCCGAACCTCGCCCCCTGGGGCGGGACGGAGCGGATGCTCGGGAACAGCCCCATCGCCTTCGCGGTCCCCTCGAACCAGGAGTACCCCGTCATCTTCGACATGGCCACGAGCAAGGTGGCGCGGGGATACGTCCTCCTCGCCGCCAAGGCGGGCGAGCCCATTCCCGAAGGGTGGGCGCTCGACCCGGAGGGAAACCCCACGACGGACGCCTCCCTCGCCGCCAAGGGCACCATGCTCCCCCTGGGGGACCACAAGGGCTACGGCCTCGCCCTCATGTTCAGCTTCCTGACAACCGCCCTCACCGGGGTGGAGTTCGACGCCGACCGCGCGGACTGGACCGATGTGGATAACCCCTTCGCTCTGCCCATGCTCGCCATCGCGATCGACACCGAACAGTGCCTCGGCGGGGACTACAAGGGTGGAGTGGACCAGATCATCCGCCGCCTGAAGGGCGCCCGCCCGGCCCCGGATTTCGACGAGATCCGCATTCCCGGCGAGGCGTCCCACCGGAATTACAAAAAAGCCCTCCGGGAGGGAATCCGGCTCAAAGGGGTGCTTTTCGAAGAGATGGGGCGGATCGCGGGCGACCTCCTGATCGACCGCCTGGAGCATATCTGACCGGAGCGAGGCCGGCCGCCGCCGGGGGGCGGGGGGGCGCGCGGGCGATCGCACCTTCATTTCTTGAACGCCCCCTCCCCATGCGCTAACCTTGGGCCGGAACCTCGCACAATCATCGCCGGCGCTCGCCCGCGGGCTTTTCCGCGCGCGCGGGTTTTCAATAAAAATCGTTCTCACTTTTTGAAGAGGAGAAGTCATGCCCGTCATCGCCATGGTCATCGACAAAAACGATCACGTCGCGACCTGCCTCGAACCCGTCAAGGCCGGGCAGAAGGTGCAGCTCATGCAGAACGGGCGGAAGGGAAAAATCATCAAGGCGAACCAGAAAATTCCCTTCGCCCACAAGATCTGCATCAAGCCCGTCAAGAAGGGCGGGGACTGCCTCAAGTACGACCTCTCCATCGGGTCGGCCAGCAAAGCCATCAAGCTGGGCGACTACATCCACGTTCACAATCTCGAAAGCAACCGCGGCCGGGGCGACCTCGCCGCGAAATAAGGAGGCACGACCATGGCGACGAAAGCGAAGGCCCGCCGAAACGGCGCGAGGCGCCGCCCGAAACTGCCCGCCCGCCTGCGGAAGACCTGGTGGGGTTTCCCGCGCGAGAACGGAGACATCGGGGCGCGAAACTATCTCCTCCTCCTGAGCGGCACCCTCTATGCCAATCCCACCTGCGAGCGCGTCTCCCGGACCCTCCGCCACAGCGTGGCGATCACCCACCCGCTCGGGCGCTGCCAGATCGCGCCCGACCTGAAGCGCACCTTCGACACCCTCGTCGGGCACGGGGTGAACGCCAACGCCGGGGCCGTCCTCGTCATCGACCACCACCGGGAGGAGGGCTGCACCGCGGAGGAGATTGCCCACGAGATCGCAAAAAGCGGAAAGCGCGTCGAGGCGGTGAACATCCGGCTAAGCCGCGGCGCCATCGAGGCCACCGCCAAGGCGACCCGCATCGGGATGGAGATGCTGCGCGAGGTCACCCGGGAGCACCGCCAGGAAGTTCCGGTGAGCAAGCTGCTCCTCGGGCTCAACTGCGGAACCTCGGACACCACCTCGGGCCTCTCCCACAACAAGGCGACGGGCTGGGTGACGAACCAGGTGGTCCGCCTCGGGGGGCGGGCGCTGCTCGCCGAGACGACCGAGATGATGGGGGGCGAGGATGTGCTGGCCGCCAAGTGCGTCCGGCCCGCCCTGGGAAGGCGAATTCACAAAATGGTTCAGGAGATGGAGGCGCGCGTCCTCGCCTGCGGGGTGGATCTGAGGGGAAGCCAGCCCACCGGGGACAACATGGAGGGCGGCCTCTCCACCATCGAGGAGAAATCCCTCGGCGCCATCCAGAAGGCGGGGAGCGCCCCCATCGTGGACGTCATCCCCTGGGCGAGGCGGGCGGGCCGGGTGAACGGCCTCCACGTCATGGACACCCCGGGCCACGGCGGCGAGTCCATCACCGGGATCTGCGCCGGGGGCGCGCAGGTGCTCATCTTCTCAACGGGCGGGGGGCACACCATCAACCATCCCTTGATGTGCACCATCCGCATCACGGGAAACCCGGTCTCGGCCCGCCTCCAGCGGGACACCAACGATGTGGACGTCTCCGACATCTTCGAGGGCACGACCATCGAGAAGGCGGGCCTTCGCGTCTACAATGAGGTGATTGACGTTGCGGGCGGCAAAATGACCAAGGCGGAGATCCTGAATGAGAACAACGCCTTCGCCATCAACCGGGACGGGCCGAGCGTTTAGTTTCGGCGCCTCCGGAGCCGGCCCGCCCTTGGCGCTCATGACCTACGAAGAAGCCCTGGCCCGGCTCGCCGAGGAGGAGCGCGGGGAGGGCTGGCTCCTCCACTGCGAGCGCGAGGGGATCTTCCAGCTTCCGACCGCCGAGTGGGCGGACGCCCTCGCCCGGGCGATCTCCCCCCTCGGCGCCGAACGGCCGGTCGAGGTGGGGGCGGGCCGGGGGGAGCTGGGCCAAGCGCTCCGGGGGCGCGGCATCCCGCTCATCCTCACCGACCCGCAAGGGGCGGGTGCCGGCCCGCAAGGGGCGGGCGGGGTGGAAGCCCTCGGCGTCTCGGCGACGCTCTCCCGCCACCGGCCCGACCTCGTTCTCTCCTGCTGGCTCCCGCATGATTCGGGCGCGGAGGGGCGAATCCTGGCAGACCCCGGGGTCCGCTGGTATCTCGCGGTGGTGCAGGCGGGGCCCGGCTACGCGGGCGGGGAGGCCCTCTGGCGCGCCGGGGGCTGGTCGCACGAGCGGCTCGAGGCGGCGGACCGCTGGTCGGTCTCGCGCGCCGACTACCTCTCCGGCGGGGACACCGGCGAGCACATCCGCCACGGGCTCGCCTTTCTCTTCACGCGCACCCCGGGTGCGGCTTGAGAAGGTCCGATGAATGACGCCCCTTCCCCCCTGGAATCCGCCCCCCTGGAATCCGCCGAGGCGCTCGCCGCCTCCGCGGCCGAGTTCGCCGGGGCGGCGGGGGAGCTGCTCCTCGGCCTTTTCGGCAAGCGCGTCGAGGTGGACTACAAGAATAAACAAAAGACCGACCCCGTGAGCGAGGCCGACCGGGCGAGCCAGCGGGCGCTCACCGATTCCATCGCGGCCCGCTACCCCGGGCACGCCGTCCTCGGGGAGGAAAAGCCCAAGGACGAGGAGGAGGCCAAGCGGGAGGCCGCCCAGTCCCTCCCCGACTACCTCTGGGTGCTCGACCCCCTGGACGGGACGAAAAATTTCCTGAACGGCCTGGCTGTATGGGGGTGCTCGGTGGGGGTCCTTCACCGGGGCCGCCCGGTCGCCGGGGCGATCTTCACCCCCGAGTCTTCCGGGAGCGGGGGGGGTGGGGGGCGCGGGGGGGACGGCGGGGGGACGGTCTACCGCGCCTGGGCGGGCGGGGGCGCCTGGCGGGACGGCCGCCCCATCCGGGTGGCCGGGGAAGACCAACCCACCGGAAAGCGCATCGCGACCCTCCCGGGGGCCTACTGGACCCAGTTCCGGGCGACGGGGCCCCTCAAGCGCTCGCTCGGGGAGATCCGCTCGACGGGCTCGATGGCCTACGAGCAGGCGCTCGTGGCTCGGGGAGGGCTTCACTACGCCATTTTGGGGACGCCCAGCATCTGGGACGTGACGGCGGGGGTTTTGCTCGTGAAAGAAGCGGGCGGGGAGGCCCTCGCCCTCCGGCCGGGCTCCCAGAGGTGGGACCCCCTCGCGTCGTTTTACCCGCAGGGGGAGGCGCCGAAGGACCTCGGGGCGGCGCGCAGGTGGCGGCGGCCCCTCCTGTTCGCCAACCCCGCCCTCGGCCGCTTCATCGCGGCCCACATCCGAAAGGTGAACCGCCCCCGCCTGTGGCGCAGGCTCCCGCCGCGCAATTAGCTCAAAAACCCTCCAGCGGCCGGAAGGGGAGTCTCCGTTTCCGCACCGGAAGTGCGGCCGCGGCCGAAGGCTTTCTTCACGGCCCGGCGTCCGGCCCTTTATCTTTCCAAAAGGAGCCGTCCTCGCTCAATGGATGCTCGCCGGGGTCTTTCACTTCCCGAAAGCCGGTCAGATTGCCCTCCGCTTCCCGGGGAACGCAGAGTAGGTTGAGGGAAAGGATGTTGGAATAGATATTCTCCTCGCTGCCCGCGAAGTTTTCCGGATTAAACAGGGGGGGCAAATGCCAATACACTTTATAGCGGAGCGATAAGAGGAGACTTATCAACTCAGGTGATTTCTCCACCCTGTCGTTTTCCACGTAAAGAAGAGGCCGGAATTTCTCGATGGTTTTTTCGGCCCCCTTCAGGACATCGATTTCCATTCCCTCCACGTCCACTTTCACGAGCCGCAGCCGCGGCACGTCCAGAAACCCGTCCAGGGAAACCTGGGGCGTTTTCCGCCCCTGGCCGAAATTTTTGGCGCTGAACCCGCCGAAATTCCCTTCGGTATCGTATTTCAGGTCCGGGAGCAGGACCGAGCCGCTCTCCTCCCCCACCACCGCCTGGAAGCATTCCACGTTCGTGATGCTGTTGAGCGCCAGGTTCGCGCAGAGGGTTTGGAAAACCACCCGCTGCGGCTCGAATGCGTACACCCTGCCCTTGCCGCCGGCCGCCTGGGAAAACATCAAGGTGTGCGCGCCGATGTTCGACCCCACCTCCACGACGATGTCGCCCTCCGAGACCAGCTGCTCGAACAGATGCGCCTCGGATTCGCTGTATTCCCCTTACAACTCGATGGCCCTTCCGACATAAATGTCGTTGGGGTTGCAAAGGACATACCCCCACTTTCCCTTGACCAATTTGTTGAAGCCGCCCGTGCCCAACAAATTTTCCAAGGGCTTGGCCTTTTTTTCCGGCATTCCCCTCCTCCACACGGCCGCGCGTTCCCGCCCGGGGGTGGATTATACCCCTTCCGGCGCATTCCGGGCCGCGCGTTTGTCACACTGCGCACAACGAAGGGTCTGGGAGAGTAGCAAGAAACGAAGAGGCTTCGCTTCGCTCGGCATGACAAGGCCAGTGGCACGCCGCCTTTCCCCTCACTTCGGCAGCGCGGGGAGCGGGGGGGCGGCCTTGGGGTTGAAGCGGTCGGCCGGCCCGGCCTTGCTCCCCAGCTCGGGAACCTCCAGGCGTTGGGCGTGGGAGGGATTCCGGAACGCCTTCCCCTCGACCACCCGGACCGAGAAGCCCGGCAGCGGCTCGGTGGAGGGCTCCCCGGGGATGGGAACCGTGAACTGGCGGCTCTCGCCCGGCCGGAGCGCCTTCACCTCGCGCCGCGTCTTGCAGCAGCGCGTTTTCCCCCGGACCAGCTCGGCCTCGAGCGAGAGGTTGTAGGCGAAGTCCGGGTCGGTGTTCTCGAGGGTGCCGATCACCCGGAGGACGGGCTTGCAGGCCGCGCATTTTCTCGGGCGGTAGGCCTCGACCTCGACCTCCCGCACCCGGACCCAGCGGTGGGCCTGCCGGTTGCGCTCCCGGGTGGAGAGCGAGATGGAGGTGAGGATGCGCGACTTGTGGGGGGAGTTGGGATAGCGCTTCAGGTAGCGCTCGAGGGCGGAGATTCGGCCCGAGCGCTCGGCGGCCCGGAGGGCCTCCTCCTCCATGTGCTTCGCCACGGCGGCCGCCTCCTTCGTTCCCGGGTAGGTGCGGAGGAACGCCTTCCAGTCGGACTCGGCATGGGAGACGATCACCCGCTCGAACCGTTGCCTGCGGAGGGTGCGGCGGGCCTCCGGCAGGTAGGGGCTGCCGGGGTTGTCGTGGATGAAGCGGGCGAGCAGGAGTTCGCCCGGGGCGATCTTCGCCTCGTCCAGCAGGAGGCGCTCGAGGCGCTGGGTGGCCTCGGCGGTCACCTCGCTGGGGGCATTCTTGTAGCGCGCAAGAAAACGGCGGTAGACCTCGATGGATTCCTTCTTGCGCAACTCCCGATAGAGCGCGCGCTGGAATTTCGTTTCGGCGTCCGAGGCGAACTGGCCGCCGGGAAACCGCTTGAGAAAATCTTTGAGGAACGCGGAATCTTTTCGGGAAATCGCGTCGTAGTAGGAAAGGCGCTCGGCCCAGTGGCGGGCCTTGCGGAAGTGCTTTCCGGTGGGGTGCTTTTCCAGGTAGTCGAGGTAGGCCGGCGCGGTGTGGAGCTGCTCGGAATGGGTGTAGTCGGCGTCATCGAGGAGGGCGCGGACCTCGGCCGCCTTCGGGTGGTTCGGGTTGCGGAAGAGGAATTCCCGGTAGGCGGCGCGCGTCTCCTCCGCGCGGGCGAGCTGGAAGGCGGGGCCGCACCCGGCCAGGAGGAGGGCGAGGGCCGAGGCGGCCAGCCAAGAGAGGGGGACCCTTTTTTCTCTCACGCTCCCTCTCCGAAATGCACCCCCGGGCGGTCCCGGACGCGCCCTCTGCGGCCGGCGGCTTAGACCGGCGGCCAGGGGAAGCTCCGGTACTCCTCCGGGTGGGGCAGGCGGGGATCGCCCATGAAGGCGCGCACCCTGCGGTGGAACACCTCGACCTCGAGCGGATCGAGCAGGGCGTCCATCTCCCCGCGCAGCGGGCTTCCCGCATCGGCGAGGGCGGCCTCGAGGCGCTCGATGTCCGCCACCTGCGCGCCGGGAAGCCGGTGCCCCGAATAATCCCAGATCACGGTCCGCAGCTTCGGCTCGGCGTGGAAGGTCAGCCCGTGGTCGATGGCCCAGACCTGCTGGTCGGCGCCCAGGAAGCAGTGCCCCCCCTTGCGGTCGGTGTTGTTCACCAAAAGGTCCAGGACGGCGATGAGGACGAGCTCGGCGCGGCCCTCCTCGCGGAGGGTGAAGTAGTTCGTCTTACCGTTGTGGGAGATGAACATCTGCATCGAGCCCTCTCCGTGCGGGCCGTCGCGGATCACGGTGGGGGGCACCAAGCCCCATCCGAGCGCCTGGCTCACCAAAAAGGCGCAGCGCTCGCGCTTGTGAAGGGTCCCGTAGGGGAAGTCCCAAAGGGGCCGCTCCCCGCTGGCGGGCTTGTAGACGGCGTAGAAGCCGAACTCGTCCGCCCGGAGGCGCACCACGAAGGTATAGTTCGACCCGTGGGGGACGAGGTCGCCCTCCTCCACCTCTCCGCGAAGGAGGAGATCCTCGATCTGCTCGGAGCGGAGGCGAAGCGCCTCATCGCCCTCCCCCTCTTTTTTCCCTCGGCCGCGCCTGCGGCCCGAGCCGGGCTTCGAAACCACGGTCCCCTTCCCCGCCGGCAGTGAATTTAGTAGTGAAAATGGCCGTTCCGGTTGGGGTCCACCTTGCCCGTCGCGACCAGGGCCTGGCGCGAAAGGGCGTCCACCCCCCGCCCGGAGGAGCACTCCTCCAGGCTCCCGCGCACGAACTCCTCGGACTGGAGCCGGGTCAGCGAGACCTGGAGCTTGGGAGGGGGGGCCTCCTCTACTTCCTCCTCATCGCCGTATTGCCCTTCTTCCGGCTCCTCCTCCGCCCTCTCCGTCACTTCTTCTTCGTCCCGCTCATCGTTGAAGAAGAGGGTGATGTAGTTCTCCCCCGGCCCGAAGGCCAGCGCCAGGCGGCTCACCTTAAATTCCAAATTCTCGCCCGTGTTGCCGGCCAGGATTTCGGGATCGTCCAGAACGCCCATTTCGGCCTCCTCGCCGGCCCCGGCGTCCTTCTTCTTCTTCGGGCGCTCGGTTTCATTCATCTTCTTGAGCGCCATGCCCACCCCGTAGAGCTGCTCCTTCTCCACCCAAAGGGTCGCGGCGGCGGCGGGGGTGTCGACGAGGATGCGGAAAATCCGCTTTCCCGGCACACCGAGCGCTTCCGCCGAAACAGAATCGACACGTCCGAAATTGTAATGCGCAAAAAACATCCAGACTCTCCGGAATCCTCCCCCCGGCCCCCCGGCGGAAGGCGGTCGGGAAAACCCCTATACGATAAACGGACGGACGGGGTATGTCCACGATGGACGGAATCGGCCGGCCCTCCGGCCGGGAAGGTTTCACCCGGCCCTGCTTGTTCCTATAATGAGAGGCCGCTTATCGGAAAGAACCGCGCTCCGGGCCGCCGCGCGGCAGCCCGGCCGACCGGGGGCGGTCTCTTTCATCTTTCCGGGAAGGCGGACATCACCATGACACGGCGCAAGAGAACCTCCCCCCCGGAGGCGAAAAACGGAATCCTCGAATACTTTCTCCTCGGCCTTTTGTTCCTCGTCGTCGTCGTGACCGCGTGGACCCTGTTCGACAACGGCCTCGTGGATACCGTCGCCGGTTTCATCGGCGGGCCGCCCCGCTGATTTTTTCCCGGGGCGGCAGTCTCATCCGCCGGTGCCGGGATCTGGCCCGGCCCGCTCTTATGAAAGGAAGGAAATGGGAAAAACCGTCTACGACTTCTCCGGCCAGACGGCGGTCGTCACCGGCGCCTCGGCCGGAATCGGAAAGGCCGCCGCCGAGGCCTTCGCCGCGGGCAAGGCCCGCGTCTTCCTGCTCGATATCGACGAGGAAAAAGGGGCGGCCGCCGCGAAGGCCATCCGCGCGGGGGGCGGCGAGGCCGCCTTCCTCCGGTGCGACGTGACGGACCCGGCCTCGGTGGAGGCCGCCTTCGGGCGGATCCTCGAAGAGGCGGGGCGCATCGACATCCTCCTCAACAACGCGGGGGGCTTCTGGCAGCAGAACACAACCGAGAACATCACCGACGAGGAATGGAACCACGTCATCGATCTGAACCTCAAGGGCGTCTACCTCACATCGAAAGCGGCCATCCCCGCCCTCAAGCGGCAAAAAAGCGGCCGGATCATCAACATGGGCTCCCTCGCCGGCCTCACCACCTTTCACACCTCCTCCCCCCCCTACTCGGCCGCGAAGGCGGGGGTGCACGCCCTGACGCGGGTCCTGGCCTACGAGCTCGGTGGGGACGGCATCACCGTGAACGCCATCGCCCCCGGGACCACCGCCACCGAGCGCGTCGTCGCCGTCCGCGATGAGGCGCAAAGGGCCAAGATCGGCCAGGAATCCTCCCTCGGCCGGATCGGCGAGGTGGAGGATATCATCGGGTGCATCCTCTTCCTCGCCTCCCCCGAGTCGAAATACGTGACGGGGGAAACCCTTTCCGTGAACGGTGGACGCTTGATGGTGTGAGAGAGAGGGGGGGGGGAATACAATCATTTTTTCGGTTCAAAATTTGGAGAGGGAAGGTTCGCGGCCCCCTTTCCGATGCACCCTTCCCAGCCGGCGCGGGGCGGGCGCCGTTTTGCTCCCCCCCCTCCGGGAGGGGGTTGGGGGGAGGTAGAACCACCCGCCGGGTTCCCCCGCCCCGGCCCTCCCCCAGGGGGGGAGATTCCCTATCCCACCGTGAAGCCCGCCTCCTCGACGGCCTTCCCGATTTCTTCGGGGCCGAGGGCCGTCTCGTCGAAGTCCACCTCCGCCGCCCCCGCCTCCAGGCTCACCTTGGCCGAGGCGACGCCCGCGAGGGAGGCGATGGCCTTCTCGACCGCCGCCTGGCAGCCGCCGCAGGTCATCCCATCCACCTTCACCGTGATGTTTTTCATTTCCACCGACTCCTCTTTGCGTTCACATGAATTTCTAACCGGGGGCGACCCCCTGCGGCCGCCCTTTTCATTCCGGGCGGGGCACGAGGACCCGCCCCTTCGAGATGTCCTCTCCCCCGTCCAGGGCCGCCGAGTCCCGCACCCCCTCCCTCTCCCAGGGGGCGAGGGAGGAAACACCTACCGCTCCGGCCGCCACCTCCTGAGGAGCAGGGTGTTGCTCACCACCGAGACCGAGCTGGAGGCCATGGCCGCTCCAGCGATGACGGGGGAGAGAAACCCCAGCGCCGCCAGCGGGATCCCCAGAACGTTGTAGAAGAACGCCCAGAAGAGGTTTTGGCGGATCTTGCGCATCGTCGCCCGCGAGAGGCGGATGGAGTCCGCCACGCTCATGAGGTCGCCCCGCATGAGCGTCACGTCCGCGGCCTCCATGGCCACGTCCGTTCCCGTTCCGATGGCGAAGCCCACGTCCGCCGCGGCCAGGGCGGGGGCGTCGTTGATGCCGTCCCCCACCATCCCGACGATTTTGCCCCCGGCGCGAAGCTCCCCCACCTTTTCCGCCTTCTGATCGGGGAGCACCTCGGCGAGGACGCGATCCACCCCCACCTGTTCCGCGATGGCCTGGGCGGTCCGCCGGTTGTCCCCGGTCAGCATGTACACCTCGATCCCCATCGCGCGGAGGGCCTTTATGGCGGCCCTGGATGTTTCCTTCACCGTGTCCGCCACCGCGAGGGCGCCGAGCAGCCCCGCCTCATCGGCCATGAGCATCACGGTCTTTCCCTGCCGCTCCAGTTCCTCGATCGCGGGGGCGTTTCCGTCGAGGGAGACGCCGCGATCGGCCATGAGCCTGGCGTTTCCGAGCCAGATGGGCCGCCCCTCCACCTTCACCGAGAGGCCGTGGCCGGGAATCGCCTGAAAATCGGTCACAGGCAGATATTCGATCCCCTCGCTCTCGCTCCGCTCCCGGATCGCCTCCCCGAGGGGATGCTCCGAGCCCCGCTCGGCGCTGGCGGCGAGGCGGAGCAGCTCCCGGCCCTCCGCTCCGTTGAAGGGGAGGACGTCGGTCACCTCGGGCTTCCCCTTCGTGATCGTCCCGGTCTTGTCCAGAACGACGGCCCCTATCTTGTGGGCCGTCTCGAGCGACTCGCCCCCCTTGATGAGGATCCCGGCCTCGGCGCCCTTCCCCGTTCCGACCATGATGGCGGTCGGGGTCGCGAGGCCCAGCGCGCAGGGGCAGGCGATGACGAGCACCGCCACCGCGTTCACGAGGGCGGGCGTGAAACCGGCGTAGGCGTACCAGAGGGCGAAGGTGAGGGCCACGATGAGGAGGACGGCGGGAACGAAGATGCCCGATATCCGGTCGGCCAGGCGCTGGATGGGTGCCTTCGAGCCCTGGGCCTGCTCGACCAGCCGGATGATCTGGGCGAGCGCGGTGTCCTTGCCCACCTTGTCGGCCCGGAAGCGGACCGCGCCGTTTTTGTTGACGGTCGCTCCGACGGCGGTGTCCCCGGGCGACTTTTCGACCGGGATGCTCTCCCCCGTGATCATGGATTCATCCGCCGAGGTCTGTCCGTCGAGGATGACGCCGTCCACCGGGAACTTTTCGCCGGGGCGGACGAAAACCTCATCGCCCACGATGACCTGCTCGATGGGGATCTCGCGCTCCTCGCCGTCCCGCAGAACCCGGGCCGTCTTCGCCTGAAGGCCCATGAGCTTCCGGATGGCGTCGGAGGTGCGACCCTTGGCGCGCTCTTCGAGCAGCTTGCCCAGCCGGATCAGGGTGATCAGTACGGCCGAGGTCTCGAAGTAGACGTGCATCGGGAGGGCGAACGCCGTCACCGCCACGCTGTCCAGGTAGGCCGCGCTCGTCCCCCCCGCGACGAGGACGTCCATGTTCGCCCCCCCGCCCCGGAGGGAGTGGTAGGCGCCCCGGTAAAAGCGCCAGCCGACTATCAACTGCACGGGGGTGGCGAGGGCGAACTGCCACCACCGGGGAAGCTCCCACCCCTCGCCCCAGAATGTGCTCGTCATCTGGAGCACCAACGGAAGGCTCAACAGCGCGGAAAGCGTGAACATCCACACCTCCCAGCGGTAGCGGCGCACGCTCTCGTCCCGCCCGGCGTCGGCGCCCTCCCGGTCCGTCTCCTGGGCCGTGTAGCCCGTCTTCTCGACGCGCTCGATGAGATCTTCAACCGAGACGGCGCCCGGGGTGAACCGGACCATGGCGCGCTCGGTCGAGAGGTTCACAGAGGCGGAGGCCACCCCCTCCAGCGCGTTCAAGCGCTTCTCCACCCGGGCCGAGCAGGCGGCGCAGGTCATCCCCCCGACGGCGAGCTCGACGCTTTCCTCGGGAACGGCGTAGCCCGTCTCGACGATCCGCGCGGCGATCCGGGAGGGGGAGACGGCCTCCGGGTCGTAGGTCACGCGCGCGCGCGCGGTGGCGAGGTTGACGGCGGCCTCCTCCACCCCTTCGAGCGCGTTCAGGCGCTTCTCCACCCGGGCCGAGCAGGCGGCGCAGGTCATCCCCTCGACGGGGAGCTCAATCATGCCGGCTTTTGTTCCCTCTGATGTGGCCATGGGGTTTTCCTTTCAAAAAAATTTATCCGAACGCCCTCACCAATCCGTTTCCCGTTCTTTCCCGCCAGGGCAGGCCCTCGAAGGCCCGCCGGCAGTCCGCCTCCAGCGCCCGCTCGTCGAGGGTGCTCCGCGCGATGAGGTGGGCGCCCTGGATTTGGGTGAAGAAGGAGCGGGCGAGACCCGCCGCGCCGGGCCCGGGAGCGAGGTCCCCTTCCGCCTGCGCCTGCCGCAGCGCCTCTTCGATGCAGGAGAGGAGGCGCCACCACACTTCCTCCAGGCGCGCGCGCAGATCCTCGTCCGCACCGCTCAGCTCGAGGGAGAGGTTGCCGATAGGGCACCCGCAGCAGGGGGAGGAGGCGCTGGGCATCCGGGAGTAGAGGGCGGCGAATGTTTCCAGCTTCTCCCGGCCGCTTTTTCCGCTCTCGAAGGCGGGCGCGACGTGGTGGGCATGAAGCAGGGCCTCGAAGTGGGCGATGACGGCCAGGGCCAGGTTCTTTTTGGAGCGGAAGAAGTAGTACAGGCTCCCCCGGTTGACGCCGGCGGCCTGGGCCACCGCGTCGAGGGAGGTGGCGTTGAAGCCCTGGTGGTAGGCGAGGCGGGCGGCGGCGAGGACGATCCGCTCCCGCGTCGCCCCGCGCTCTTTTTTCTTCTTCCCCCCCGCCCGTCTGACCGCTGCTTCCACCGCCATGCTCCGTCCCTCCTTCAGGTTTTGCGCCGGATTCCCCTTTCGCGCCGAATTTTCTTTCCCCGGGCAGGGAGAATGCTCCGGCCGGCCCGGGGTTATTGCGCTGCCCGCCGGGGGCCGCACCCGATGGCCGGGGGGCATACCCCGATGGCCAAAAACCTCAATCTGCGGGAAATATAGGGCTGTTTAGTTAGTCAGTCAACTAAATATTTAAACATACATTTTTCTCTCATAATTCATTCTAAATCAAATAAATATGGAATCGGCTCCCGCTGCGTGACGTGACTTCCGGGGTGATTGCGGGGGGCTACTCCTGGAGGGCCGAGAGGTGGGCGACGACGGAATTCTCCAGGACATCGAGGTTATATCCCCCCTCGAGGAGACTCACGATCTGGCCTTGGCAGCATTCGGCTGCGACGGCCTTGAGCATGCGGGTCATTCGGGCGAAGGCCTCCTCGGTCAGGCGGAGGCCGCCGAGGGGGTCTCCGCGGTGCGCGTCGAACCCGGCGGAAATAACGAGAAATTCGGGGCGGAAGGCCTGAAGGGCGGGAAGGACCTCTCCCTCGAACCGGGACAAGTAGGGCTCTTCCTCCATCCCGGGGGGCATGGTGAGGTTCAGGGTGGCGCCCTCGCCCTCCCCCTCTCCCTTTTCCCAATCCAGGCCGCTTCCCGGCCAAAGGGGGCTCTGATGAATGGAGACGAAGAGGACCTCCGGATCGGTCCAGAAGACGTTTTGCGTCCCGTTTCCGTGGTGGACGTCCCAATCCACGATGGCGACCCGGCGGAGGCGGTGGCGCTCCTGAAGGTAGCGGGTGAGGATGGCGGCCGTGGCAAAAAGACAAAAGCCCATCGACTTGAACGGGTAGGCGTGATGGCCCGGCGGGCGGACGGCGCAAAAAGCGTTTCGCACTTCACCGGAAACCACAGCGTCCGCGGCCGTCAAGGCGGCGTCAACGGCGGCGAGAGCGGCGGCGTAGCTCCGGGCGCTGACCAAGGTATCCCCCTCGTCGAGTTTTCTGGCGCCCCGCGCATGGGCCTCCTTCACCCGCTCGTGGTGGGCCGGCTCGTGAACCTTCAGCACCCACTTCGAGGCGTCGTGGGAATCAACCTTTCGGAAATCCAGGCCGCTCGTCCGGTTCCGGATGGTCTCGGGGCGCAGGCGCCCGGCCCTCTCGGGCCTTTCGACGTGGATGGGAGATGTGAGGTGTTCCAGGCTAATGGAATCCCAATAATATCCTGTCGCGCTCATCAAAGCCGGCCTTCATTTCCAAGTCGGGATCGTTGGATCGACACGGGCCAATTGCCGGGGACTTCCCTTTACGTCAAACGCGCTCTCGGATCGAGGATCGTGTAAATCAGGTCCACCGCCAGATTGAGGGTGACGAACAGCAACGCCATTATCGTGACCGAGGCCTGGACCAAGGGAAAGTCTTTTGCGTAGATCGCTTGGATCATCAATCGCCCGATTCCCGGCCACGCGAAAATCGTCTCGACGATAACGGCCCCGCCCAGGAGGTGGCCGAACTCAAGCCCGATAATGGTAACTACGGGGATCAACGCGTTCCGAAGCGCATGCCTGTGGACGATGATGAACTCGGTCAGCCCCTTGGCCCTTGCGGTGGTCACATAGTCATGCCGGAGCACCTCCAGCATGGAACTTCGAACCAGCCTGGTGTTCCGCGCGATGGAATACGTCGCCAAGGATATGGCGGGCAAGATGAGAAACGAAAATCCGCCCTTGCCGCTAATCGGGAGCCAGTGCAACTTCACCCCGAAAATCAGGATGAACATGAGGCCCAGCCAGAAAACGGGAACGGATTGGCCGAGGAGCGCAAACAACATGCCGCCGTAGTCGGCCATCGTTCCCCGCTTCGTCGCGCTGATGATGCCCAATGGAACGGCGATCACGATGGACAAAAACAACGCCGCAAGAGCCAGCTCCAGCGTGGCGGGAATCCGTTCGGCGATCAGCTCGAAGGCGGGTTGCTTGTGCCGTGTACTCTCCCCGAAATCTCCCCGAACGGCACGAGCGATGAAACGAAAATATTGCGTTAACCAAGGCTTGTCCAGGCCGAGATCTTCGCGAAGCTGGTTCACCTCCGCCACCGTCCAATCCTCACCGACCATCGAATCGATGGGATCACCGGAAAGAAAAAGGACGAAAAAGGAAATAAAGCTCACGCCGGCGACGACGATGACGGCGCGAATGGCTCTTCGAAAGAGATATCTGCTCACAACGCGCCTTTATTTTGTTTCCTTGAATTCGACAGAGGGCAAATAAATCCGCTCATCCGGACGGGGAATCCAGCGAATGCGGTCGTGCAGCCCGTAAAAGTCTTCCTGGGCCCAGAGAAAAACCCAAGGAGCTTCCTCGTGTATGATTCTTTGCAGGCGGAAGCTGAGCGCCTTTCGCTCGCTGGGATCGAAGGTGTATCGCATCCTGTTATAGCCTTCGATGAACTCGGGATTCTTCCAAGCGGTCAGATTCGCGAACAAGGTCGGACGAAGAACCCCGAGGTCCAACTCGGGTTCAAAGGCGGAACTGAACCCATGATAATAAAGCGCCTCAAGCTCCTTCTTCCTTCGCTTGGCCAAGAACACCGACCACTCCAAAGGAATGATCTCCATATCGATCCCGATTTTCCTTAAATTGGAGGCGACCGCCTCGGAAATTTCTTTGCCCTTCAGGTACCGGTTCAAAGGAACATTCACCTTCAACGCAAACGGCTTTCCATCTACTTCCCGTACGCCGTCGCCGTTCGTGTCCCTCAATCCCGCTTCGTCGAGGAGGGATTTCGCTTTTTCCAGATCAAAGGGATAGGAACCAAGCGCGGGATCATTGTTCGGCGGGTTCACCACGCTTCGAAGGCGGGAGCCCTGCCCGCGCAGGAATTGTTTCGAAATAATCCCAAAATCAACGGCGTAATTCAGCGCCCGCCGGACCCGCACATCGCGCAAGGGGCCATGATCGGTCCGGATGCCCATGTAGACGCGCCTGCCGCCGCTGATGGATTTGATCGAGAAAGGCCCGCTTCTCTTATCCGAGAACAACATCTTCTGGTCCGGGGGAATGTTCATCACGATGTCGGCCCCGCCCGTCTCCAATTCCGCTATCCGGGCCGACCCTTCCGGAACGGGGCGCCAAAGGGCCGCTTTTACCTTCGGGCTTCCTTTCCACCAATTTTCGTTCACCTCCATCCGGATGCGATCATCCTTCACCCACTCGGTCAGCCTGTAGGGCCCCGTGCCGACCGGGTTGCGGATGAGGGTCTTCAGGGGGGTGGTGGAATAGTGTTTCGGGGGAAGCATGAAAGCGTTTGCGAGCCAATACGGGAGGGTGGCGACCGGCATCTTCGTATGAAATTTCACGGTGTTTTCGTCCACCACCTCAACGCGGTCGAGGAAAATCCGCCTTGAAATCGTGGTCCGGGCGCGAACCGATTTGTCCCGCATCCGGTCGAACGTGTACTTGACGGAGCGGGCGTTGAAATCTTCTCCGTTATGAAATTTCACGCCTTTTTGGAGATGAAACGTCCAAACCTTCAACGAGCGGTCAACCTCCCAGGACTGCGCCAGCCCGGGGCCAATCTTCATGTCGTCCTTCCGCACGACAAGCGGATCGAAGACGTTCATCAAAATGCTCCACTCTATCGTGGAGGTGGCAAAGTGCGGATCGAGCGTATTCGCCCCCACCGGAATGAGGATGGTCAAAGGACGGTCGGAGCTGCTTTTTCCGCAGCCCAGAACCGCGGACACGAGGAAGAGAAGGAAAATTATTTTTCTCGATCTGCTATTCAACACATCTTGCCTCCTACCCGCCGAATCGCATCTCTCAAAATCTTATTCCACCGGGAAATCAACCTGTTCGCATCCGCGGATCGAGATAGTCCCGAAGCCAATCCCCAATAAGATTTATGCTCAATACCGTCATCATGATGGCCAAGCCGGGGAACGTCGCCAGCCACCAAGATAGCCTGAGATATTCCCTTCCCTCGGCCAGCATCCCGCCCCAGGTGACGATCTTCGGGGGAACCCCCAACCCCAAGAAACTGAGCGATGCCTCCGATATGATATTTCCCGCAACCGCGAAGCTGCCGACGACGATCAGAGGCGCCGTCACGTTGGGGAGTATATGGTGAAACATCACCTTGTATGTTGGATACCCAAGCGCACGCGCCGCTTCGACATATTCCCGCTCACGGGCGGCGATCACTTGGCCGCGAATCACCCGTCCGTATGAGACCCATCGGCTGATGCCAAGGACGATGATGACGTTCAACAAACCCGGTCCCAACACCGCCATAATCGTAATCGCGAGAAGGACAAACGGAAAGGCAAGCTGAATGTCCGCAAGCCCCATGATGAAATCGTCAATTTTTCCGCCGAAGAATCCCGCGACCAAGCCCAGCACGACGCCGATGGCGCCGGAAATTATCACTGCGCTGATTCCCACCAATATGGAAATTTGCCCGCCGTAGATGAGGCGGCTCAGAATGTCACGCCCCAGGGAATCGGTTCCGAGGAAGTAGCGAAAACTCCCTCCCTCCATCCAATAGGGGGGCTGCAGCCGGATGCCAATGTCTACCTTTGATGGATCGTTTGGAGAAATGAGGGGAGCCGAAGCCGCCAAGAAGGTCAAAATCAAAAGAAAGATGATTCCGACAACCGCCGGCTTCGAATTTTTTAGGCTATGACTGAAACTTGCCCAAGAGAACCGTCCAGCCGCGTCCAATTCCGCCCTTAATGTTTTCCTGGGCTGGAAAGCCAAATGAATTCTCCAGTGGATCTATTCAGGAATGGAACGATTCAGGCCTGCTTTCCTTCAATCCAAAAATACCCCCCTAATAATTGTCTTTTTTTCACAAAAAGGGCAACAACCCGGCTGGGTCGTTCTCCATTTTGAAAAAAGGCGGACTTCAATTATTCAATCATTTCGGAATGAAATGGCACCCTGTCTTCTATCCGGACAATTCTTCTTCCGGGCGGATGATAAATTCTATTGAACAGGCCGCAAGATTTGCGGCAATCTCTCTATTCTATCAACACTTTTTATTTACACATTTTATTACAATCCATATATTCGTTTAATTCTTTTTGTCCCGATTGGAGAGTCCGGAACCGTGGCGCCTTACTCAACTGCCGAATTCCGCCAACGCTTGCTGTCGGCGGCACCGGGAGCCGCGAAATTCGGCTTCCAGGGCCTCCGGTCCGAGGACGCTATTGCGGTCGAGGAATACCTCCCCCTCGATTTTCTCATTGCCTGCGACTGGGGCCTCGATGGACCGGATTGGGATTCACGGCTTCGATTTTTTTCCGCCGAGCGAGGGGAAAATTTCCGCAAGGTATGGTCCCACGACGCTCTCGTCGAGGCGTATAATGGGGAATTGGGAAAGTCGATTCGCGCGTATCTAAATTCTGATGAGAATCCCTCTTTTATTCTCCCCTACAGATCCACCGAATTCATCGAGGCGCTTTCCGAAGAGAGCTCCGGCCGCATTTCGATTCTCTCCAATCCCGTCGGGCTCAAAAAACGGCTGGATGACAAAATCGAGTTTGTCACGGAGGCAGAGCGCCTCGGGCTAAGACCCCCGGAGGGGGAAATTATCGAGGTAAAGGGTATCGAGAAGGGGTTGCTCGGGAAATGGGGCTCTCCCCTCGTCGTAAGAGAACGCATCGGCTCATCGGGAAACCAAACACATCTTGTCGAGACCCCCGAGGAGCTGGAAGCGCTGAAAATGGATTTGCACAAAAAACTGGGGGGGCAAGAGCCGGTCATCGTCTGCAGGTTCATCGCGGGCCCGTCGGTCGGAGCCACCGGCATCGTCTACGGGGGAAAGGCACGAATGTCTCACCCCTCGATCATCGTCTCGGGGCTCGCGGGAAGTTCGATGCACCGGTTTTCTTACGCGGGAAGTGATTACACGGCATACCACCGGCTGCCGGAGTCTTCGCGGCGAAATATCGAGGAAGCCACGCTGGCTATCGGAAATTGGGCGGGAAGTCTCGGCTATCGGGGTATTTACGGCGTGGACTTCGTTGTACATGAGGGGAAAGCCTACACGCTCGAACTAAACCCCCGCCTCTTGGGAACGACCCAGCTCCTGACGGAACTCGAACTCCGGGCGGGCGCCTCCCCGGCCACGGCATTTTGGCACATCGCCGAATACTTCCCGGTGAAAGCCGCGGAGGAGGAAGTTTCCGGCGCCTTTCGAGAATTGGGCGCGCTGCGGCTCGAGGGATTTCAACTCGTGCTTCGGAACACCAGCAACCGGCCCGTCCAGATCGGCCGTTCTATGGAACCGGGCATATATGAAATTTCTTCCGGCGTGCCCAGGTATATAAGGAAAGGGAGCCGGATCGCGGATTTGGCGGGCCCCGCGGAATTCCTCCTCACTTCTTCACCGCCAGAAAAAGGGAAGATCTTGTATCCCCGATCTGTTCTATTTAAAGTGGAAGGCCTGGAAACACTTCATGATGAGGCTGTGGAAAACCTAATGCCATATGTGTCGAATTGGGTCGAGTGCTTTTCAAAGGCAGCCGAATTGGTGGAGTCGCCCGGATGAGCGGAAAGCGGATTATTGTAGATTATTTTTCTTCGACGGCCCGGGGTTTGTTCCTCGCTCCGGACGGTCTCGCGCGCGGCGCGCAAGAAATACCCCTATTTGAAAATCCCATTCCCCCAAATGCCTGCGTGGCCGTTGAAGTGGTGGAAAAAAGGGAAGGCAGCGAAATCGACAAGCTCGAAGTGATTCAACCCGTTCCCGGCTCCGGGGACGCATGGAATGCGAGCGATGTCCCTTTGTCTCCGGGAATGCGTCTGATTGTGGCGTTTGGCGGGCGTTACGCAAACCGCAGCATCAGCGGAAGGCCGCCCGCCGGACTGACTCCGGCCGGGGCGGAGGTGGATCTCCTGAATGTCGGAGGCGTCACCGGCCATTGCAATAACCCGAACGAGCCGGTGGTGAAATTCAAGGTCCTCGGGGGTGTTGCGCGAAACGGCAAACCGGCGGTCCTGCCCGAGCTGCAATCCATTCTCCTCCCCGCCTCCGATTCGGATGAATTCTCCCTTCCCAAAACGCCCCTCATTCTTGTAACAGGCTCGGACATGGAAGTGGGGAAAACGACCTGCGCCGCTTCCCTCACGGCTGCCCTCCTGGCGTCGGGAATCCGCCCCGCTTACGTGAAATTAACCGGGACGGGCCGGATCCGGGACGTCCTCCGGGCATGCTACGGCAGGCCAGAGGGGCGGTTCGATTCTTCCAGACAGGGCTGGGACTTCGTCGATGCCGGTCTCTCTTCGACCGCGGGCGTTGATATGCAAATCGTGCGCCAGCATGCGAGAAACCTGCTTCGGTACGCCGCCGGCCAGGGGGAGATAATCATCGCCGAGTTGGCGGACGGTCCCACAATGGACGCAAGCCTTTTCGTTTCCACAGATCCGTGGCTCATCGGCTGGCTGAAAGAAAATGGCCTTGTCATGTGCGCCTGTGATACAGTCAGTTCCACGCAAATCGTCCAATGGCTTCGAAGTCATTTAGGCCTTGAGGGAAACCAAATCGTCATATCGGGTATCATCGCCAACGATGCTTCGGCGCGGCGCGAGGCCGAGCGCATGTTGGGGGTTTCCGTCATCAGTTGCGCCTCGCCCGGAGGGCCCGATTTTCTGGGTGGGGAGACGGCCGGCGGCGCCCTTGCGGATTGGGCGCTACAAAATTTAATGACGAGAAGGAAAACAAACATCTAATGAAAATCGGCTTGACCTCCAAGAGGCCATCCTCTCCGTCCCCAACCTTTACCGCACGGCGAAAAATCTCTCTTTACCGCCTTACCCCCGACGCCAGCAACGGGCACTGGGACCTCGCGCGCGTTAGCCGGGAATTTGATTCCGCTTCAGGGAATTTAACGGATTCCATAATCGAACAGCTAAACTGTTGGTCCTCAGAGGCAAGTCCTTTCCGGAATTTTCACCTCCACAATGCCGAGGGGTCACGCTATCCCGACAAAATTCTCCTGCTCGACGGCTCTCCCAACCGGCTGCCCCTTGCCGGGGAGACCAAGCGCGTCGCCGACGAATATTTGCAAGCGAAGGGATTGTCCATCCCGGTTATTGTCGTGAATCGGCGCGAAGATCTTCTTGCGCGAATCGCCCAAGCGCCCGGACAAACGCTTATCCTCAGTCAAGCGGCCCAGCGGAGTTTGTTCGACGTTCAACTCGCGAAAGCCCTTCAGGAGCGCGGCGCCGTCATCGTACCCGGGCCTCTAACAGCACCGGGCGGCCCTCTCTCCAACAAGAAAAATACCTATGAAATCCTCAACAGCGGTTGGTTCGGGCTGGAAGAGCAAAATGGAGGACCCCCCCGGGTCACCGGGCGTTATCAACCGGTATCGGTCAACGGGGCCGGCGCTTCGGCCATCGCAGAGACCATCCTGGATACAGCGAAATTATTGGCCGAAAAATGGGGGGCTTCCACCCTTTTCGTAAAACCCCAGGAAGGAGGCGGCGGGCGGGGAACCTTCCGCCTAGACGTCTTGCCGCAAGGCTATGTTTTGCCCGATCTCAGAAGGCTCGGCTTGCCCGCCGACCATATCGTTCCCCTGCCCCTCACCCTCGATCCGGACAACCGGAACCACATCACCGCCTTAAACTGGGTGGCGAACCGGTTTGCCTCGAGCCCGGCGACTTCCAAGGCTTATATCCCCGATATGAAGCTGGCCGACGAGATCCGGTCCAAAAAGGGGGGGGCAACCGTCGCCCATGTGTACAAAAAAGGATTCGCGCAAATTCGAAACCAAATGCAAGAGGCCGCCGAAACGCGGGAACAGGCCCGAATGCGCCTCGCCAGGGCGATCGAGAGCTATCAACAACTCTACGGCGTTCCTTACCAGCCTCTCATTTGCGAGTGGATTGATTTCGGCCTTTTCGGCATCCGCGCCCATTTCCGCATTAGCCGAAAGGGGCTTATCGTGGAAGCCCTCTACGTAAGGCTTTTCCCCGTGGAATTTTCCAAAAAAGCGATCGGGGGCATCGGCGTGGACAGCATCACAAACCGGGAAAACGGGGGCATGGAATTCAACCGGTATGCCCCTCTGGTCCCGCCCCTGGTCGCCTCGGTGGGCGGCAGGGATGTTCTCGTTCAAAAAATTCAAAACGCTTTTCACGCTTTCGCTTGTTTTTTGTCGCTTCTGCCCCAGGAGGAACGGGAAAAATTGCCCGTCCGGGCGGAGTTCGACATTTCCCCTGTAAGCGGATTCGTCGTCGAGGGAAACGCCGACCCCGTGAGGGGGCATTGTTCCAACGTGAGCTGGGAGCGCTTCCGGGCCAATTGCCTGGAATGGATGGAAGACGCGCTGGATTACTATGCGTGGAAATTCAGGAAGAAATGATGATAACATAGCCCCTCGGAACCCGAGTTTCCTTTTCTCCCCTAGGGCTTGCCCATCCTCCGGGCCGGCGCGCAGTATTTTCGGACATAATGGCTACGTTTTTTAAGCGCATCTTCAATATCCGTGAAGATGAACTCCTGGTATTCACTGCGTTTTTCTTCTTCTACTTCCTAATCGGTATTCAATTTTCCATCGGCCTCGCCATCTCCGAGGCCCTTTTTCTCTCCGAAGTTGGCCCCCAATGGCTCCCCGTCATGTACATCTTCAACGCGTTTGTGATCATCCTCGTCAGCGGCGGTTACTCCTCGCTCACGGTCAGGCTTTCGATTCCCGCCATGTTCCGGTACGTCCTCTTGTTTTTCATCTGCCTGATCCTGGGCATCCGCCTTCTAATCGGCGCAGGTATCCAGGCATACGGGATGCCGATTGCATTCCCCTTGCTGCACACGCTGTTCGTCATGTTTACAAACATGCTTCCGAACAATTTCCGCACCCTTTATGGTCTTTATCTTGACGTGCTCCAGTCGAAGCGGCTCGTTCCCATCATTCTCACGGGGGGGCGATACGGAGGCATCGCAGGCGGTCTGATGATCCCCCTCCTGGTCACCATCCTCGGGAGCGTGGCCAACGTTCTTTTTGTCTGGATCGGGGCCATTCTTCTCAGTTTCGGATTCGTCCACTACATTCAGCACAGCCTTAAAGACCATCTGCTGGAAGGAGCCGCCACCTCCCGGAAGAAGGGGGGAGCGAAGAAAGGCGGAAAAAGCGGCGGAAACATCGCCCTCATGAAGACCAACAAATACGTTGCGGCTTTCGCCCTCTTCAGTTTTTTCGTGGTGATCCTCAGGGGCTTCCAGGATTTCCAGTACAGTGTCGTGTTCCGTGAGGTTTTTCAGGACAAAGCGCAGCTCGCCGCCTTCCTCGGCTACTTCACCGCTATCGGCAGCGCCTTCTCCCTGCTGGTGCAAACGTTCATAACCCCGCGCGTGATTCGGCGGTTGGGCATTGGCACGGCGAATATTTTTTACCCGATAACGACCTTAATCGGCCTTTTCGGGATGTTCGTCTATCCTTCATTCCTGACCGCCGTCTTCCTCCGCTTCAACAACAAAAACCTTCAAGAATCGATCCGGAATCCCATCAACGCTCTCCTCTACAACGCGCTCTCCCCGGCGGTCCGGGGGCGCGTGGGCGCGTTCGTCGCGGGGCAAGTCGTGGCCGTCGCGAGCATCGTCAGCGGCGTGATTCTCCTCATCATCAAGCCCACGGGGTTGGCCCTGTTTCCGCTCAGCCCGAGATGGCTCGCCTTCATCTCCATCATTCTCGCGGTCGCATATCTCGCCTCGGGCTTCCTGATGCGGCGCGAATACGGCGCGGCCCTCAGGAAAATGCTGGAGGAGAAAAATCTCGGGCTCTTCAAGTTCGCGCAGGAAGGTTTCGGAACCGTAGACCAGAAGAGCATGGAGATACTGAAAAAAAATGTTCGGGAGGGGGACGACGATGTCTGCCTTTTCGCCGCGGGGATGCTCTCCGAAAAGGGGGGGGTCGAATCATTGGAAATCATCCTCGACGAAATTCCCAGGAGGAAAGGGTATGCAAACTGCGACCTCATCAGCCTCCTCTCCCCTTGGGGCAAAGACGATGAGCGGGTCCGCCGGGTATGGGGAGAGTCGCTCGCCTCCCCCGATCCGGGCTGCAGGATTGCGAGTATGGGCGCCGTCGCAAAAGCCGGCCTCATTGACGAATACGTGGATAAAATCCACGAGAGTCTCGAGCACGATTCCGCCCAGGTCCGGACCCAGGCGGTGGAGCTTCTCGTCCAGTCGGGGGACCTGTTCTGGCTCGCCTCCGGATTGCAAACCCTTCATACCATGCTGGAATCGAACCAAAAATCCGAATGCATATCCGCTTTGGGATGTATTGGACACCTGGAGAACCCCCGCTTCATTCGCCGGCTCGTTCCTTTTCTCCAGAATTCGGAAAGGGAAGTTCGGGAAGCGGCCATGGACTCGATCAAACGCCTGTTGCCCGAGCGGTACGAGGAAATCGAGCAAATCGAAAACATATTGGAGACCGTGCTGAAGGACACGCACCCGCCCATTCGCCAGCGCGGCGTTCGGCTGTTGGGCCTGAATGCCACGCGGTCCAATTTCGAGCGGCTCGTCATGATCCTCTCGGATCCGGACGCAGAGGTTCGGCGGGAGACGGTCAACGCGCTCAAAGCGGTCAAAGGCAGATTCGCCCTCCGCCTGGAAGGCGGGTCCATGTTCAAGTTCATGCCCAGGTTGCTCGTGCGGTGGTCGGAGAAATCCGTGGACGAGATGACCGAAGAAGATCTCGAAAGCGGAATTATCGCTTACTCGCTGGACCATCTCCGCGAGGTTTATGAAATTATCAACCATTTGAAGATGATTGAGCAGAATCCGCATCGGGAAAAATTTTTCATGCTCCGGAAAGCTTTGTGGGAAAAAGTTCAGGAACGGCAGGTTCTTCTGCTGGAGCTTCTTGGCGTTATCGGAGACGAAAAGACCGTCGATACCGTTTCGGAGTCTTTGGCGCGCGGGGAATCCTCATCGCGGGCCATCGCAATCGAGGCCCTCTCCAACGTAAGCTCAGCCACAGAGACCCGGCAACTCATCCTCCTTCTTGAACCCCTCCTCCTCAGCGGAAGCGCGGCGGAAAAACTCGAAGCCGTAAAAGGAAATTGGGAGATATCGCCGATTGATTTGGATGCGGTACTGCAGATGTACGTCCAATCGACCGACAGCTGGGTACGTGCGATTACGATAGTCACGGCGGGGAATCTTCTCAGCGCCAATGGGCTGCCCGCCCAAATTGCCGACAAGTGGGTCGAGCGAATCCAAGCCCTTTTCAACGATTCGGACCCCTGCGTCAGGGAAGCGGTAACGTTCACCCTGGGCCAGCTTGATTTGCAAACCCAAGATATAAGAAAGTGGATGGACGCCGCGTTACATGATAAAGACGAGAGGGTGGTCGCCCAGGCGCGCCGGGTCCTCGATCATCCTCTCTCAGAGGGCGGCGGCGAACCTCCCCACATCAGAGGTGATGGGCATATGCTTTCGACAATCGAGAAAGCGCTTTTCTTGAAAGAGGTCAACCTTTTCGAGTCGATGAACGCAGGGCAATTAAAGATAATCAGCAATATCTCCAAAGAAATTAATGTCTCGTCGGAAAATGTTCTTTTCGAAGAAGGCGACTCCTGCGATTATTTGTACATCATCGTCGAAGGCGAGATTGACATCGTAAAAGCCCTGGGGCGCACCTCTGAAGAAACGCTCGCGACCCTCGGCCCTCCCGCTTCATTCGGGGAGATGGCCGTTTTCGGGGATGAGGGCCGCTCCGCCTCGGCCCGGGCGGCAGCGGATTCCACCCTCCTTGGCATCGAAAAGGATCACCTTCTCGAGCTCATCCGGGAACAACCCGCTCTATCTATCGAAATCATCCGGAGACTCGCCGCCATTATCCGAAGCCAGGATCAAGCCCGCGCCGCGGCCCATCAAGACGATTGAGCCTGCCGTAGACGATTGAGCTTGCAGCAGAAACAAATTGGGATTTTTGAATATTTTCCGGAAATATCTCGCCATTCCGGCCTCTGCCCCTTTTCGGGTTGACGCGCAAAATAGCAAAATCTATAATCGGCGGCGTTTTTTGGCCTGTTCCCCATCCGGACGAGGGAGTCCCCCGCTCCTATGAAATCAAGGGATTTTAAGCCTCCAGAAGAGAAGACCAGCCCCGTATTCTTCTTCATCCTCGGTCTTCTCATGGTTGCCGTAACGTTTTGGACCGTTTGGGACGAGACGTTCACGAGACGGCCCTGGAAAACCTACCAGAAGAATTTCAACGAATTTGAAACGGCGAGATTAAACAAGGAGCTTTCCGAAGCCCGGGCCAAGTCGGGCGATGCGCTCGCCAAGATTGATGCCGATATCTCCGCGCTCCAGAAGAAATTGGCGGAAGACAAAGAGCTCGCCGCCCTGAAGGAGGAACTGGACCGGAAGGAGCTCGACACGTTCGAAAAAGTACAGGATTTCGGCTTCGGAAAAGCCTATTTGGATGAAGCCTATTTCCACCTCCAAGAAGGCATCCGGCGGGGAAAAAATGTAACCGGGGAAAGAGAACACTTCGAAGAAGCGAAAAAAGAGGTGGACCGCCTGAAGCCGATCTCCGATGCCGCCGAAAAATCCCTCAATGAGACGAAAGCGAAAATTACGGAAAAGGAAAAGCTACTCATCGACCTCCAGCGCCAGCGCCGTTCGATCGGAGAGGAAAATTTGGACCTCGAAAGGCGCCTCACCGCCATACGAAGCCGGCCCTATGAAATCAAGCAAATCGTCATCAAGGAATTCGAACGGAACAACTTCGGCGAGCCGCTCATGAGGGTGGACCGGTGCCAGTCCTGCCACCTGAGCATCGACCGCGTCGGTTTTGAAGACGCGCCGCAGCCCTTCCGGACCCATCCCGACCGCGAAGTTTTCCTGAAAAAACACGATACAAACAAAATCGGTTGCACCTCTTGCCATGGCGGCCAGGGAACGGCCATCACCTCCGTCGATAAGGCGCACGGATATGTGACGTTCTGGGAGGACCCGCTGCTCAAAGGGTCGGAAATTCAAACGAAGTGCGTGAGTTGCCATGCCGAGACATTCAACATCCCCAAGGCGGCCCACGTTTCGCGGGGGATCTCCCTCATCCGTGAGCTGAGTTGCTGGGGATGCCACAACATCCCGAACATGGGGAACCTGCGAAAACGGGGGCCGGATCTTTCCCGCATCAAGGAGAAAGTGAATAAAGGCTGGCTCGTTTCCTGGATCAAACGGCCCAAGGATTACAATCCGCGGACCAAAATGCCTTTCTTCAGTCTCTCCGATCAGGAGGCGGCCGACATCGCCTCGTATTTATGGGCCGCAAGCAGACGGCTGGCCCCGAAAGAGGAAATCGAAGGACTCGATTCCCCGGATAAAATCGAAAAGGGAAAAGAACTTTTCGAATCCGTAGGTTGCCTCGGCTGCCACATTCGGACCGATTCGGACATTGTGGGCGAAAAGGCGATCGGGGGCGTTGACGGCTCCCCCATCGTTATCCGCAACAGGGATTTCGCCCCCGCCCTCGGAAAGATCGGGACCAAGGTTCAGGCGGACTGGCTCGTGAGGTGGCTGAAAAATCCGAAATCGTACTGGCACGACACCACGATGCCGGGCCTTCGCCTTTCTGACGAAGAAGTCCAGTTTATCGCAGCCCATCTGTTGAGCCTGGCCCGCAATAAGCCTGGGCCGGCCTCTTCTATTTCTCTTGACGATTCGGCTGCGTTCGCCCGGGGGAAAATCCTTCTCGCCAAACGGGGCTGTGTCGGCTGTCACGTCGTACCGGGAGTCGGCGACGCCAAGATCGGGCCCGACCTCGCCGCTTTCGCCGTGAAAAAAACCTTTGAGCTGTCTTTCGGGAACGTGGTCAACACGCCTCACAATTGGGAAGCCTGGACCTTCGGCAAAATCAAAAACCCGAAAATCTACCAAACCGGCCGGGAAACGCTTTTGATGCCGAACTTCGACCTCTCCGACGAGGAAACGGTGGCCATCCGCACATTTCTCCGGGCCATGGTGCCCCATGGACCGCCCCATTCCGCCCACAAAGCGCTCGATGAGAAATCCGCGCGAATCGAGCAAGGCCGGCGCATGATCGAAAAATACAACTGCACGGGCTGCCACGTCGTCGAGAATTGGGGGGGAAACCTGCTCGCCCGGTACGAAGATATCAACAACGGCCCCCCCTCGCTGAACGGGGAGGGCGAGAAAATCCAACCGGATTGGTTCTTCAGCTTCCTTCAAAACGTCACCCCGCTCCGTCCTTGGCTCAAGGTCCGGATGCCGAGTTTCCAAATGCCCGCCAAGGATGCGGCGACTTTGGTGGATTATTTCGCCGCACTCGACGACAAGCTCCAGCCGTACGTCCACTTTGACGCGAAAAAGGTATCCCCCGAGACGATTGCCGCCGCGGAAGACATATTCCAGAAAGCGGATTGCCTTTCCTGCCACGGGGAGTTTCCGCCTCCCGCGGGCAAGGAGGCCCCCACGGCGCCGAACCTCCTTTTCGCGAAATCGCGCCTTCGTCCGGATTGGATTTTCCGGTGGATCGTCAATCCCTCGGAGATCCGCCCCGGCACGAAAATGCCCGTCTTCTTCGAGGGCGCCGGGTTCCTCGCATCCGTCAAAAAGGGCACCTTCCTTGAAAAGGAGGATGATCGTTGGCTCTATGAATTGGAAACCAAAGAAGAGGCCGATCTTCCCGAAGAGCAACTCGCCACTCTTCGCCTGGGCAACCGGAGCTTCCTCGTTCGGGTCGAGGAAATCGACGAGAACAAAGTCAAAATATCCGCGCCCGAGGACCTGGGCAAAACTTTCGGAATCGCGGAAATCGAGAGCCACGGAGAACCCGTCGACGAAGAGTTGCTCGACGGGGACGCATACAAACAAATCCGGGCCCTTCGAGATTTTCTTATGGTTTCGGATGCGTTTCCCGCCGTAGCCGAAGAGGCCGAAGAAGAAAAATCCAAGCCGGACGCACCCCAGACGAAAGCGCCCTCTGTATCCATCAAGGGCTGAATTCTTCCTCCGCTCCCATAAAACTGTCAGAACCGAAGGAAGGCCGCCGCTCCTCCGCAAATTCTCCGCCGGGCGGAGCCTCAATTCGGTCCGGGGATATCGGGGGTCAAATGCCCAGCCTGCGGCGCTCTTCGTTTGTGCGGCGGTGGGCCAGGCGAATGGGTTCGGGTATCCGGTACCTCGGCGACACGGCCAGAACGCGGTGGATGGCCGTCTCCAAGTCGATGCGGTGGCCTGCAGATACATACACCTCCTGGACGCCCCGGCGCGTCCGGACCCTGGCCCCGATCTCCGCGCCGCCGGGAGAGAGCAAAGGGCGCCAAGCGCCCCGCCGCTCGGGCGGGCGCTCTCCTTTTCCGTACAGGAGACTCTTCGCGCAGCCCACGGCGCTGAGGCCGAGCCGGAGGCCCAAATGGGCGGCAATGCCGAAAGCGCGCGGATGCGCGATTCCCTGGCCGTCGAAAATCGTGAGGTCAGGCTTTTTCCGGAGACCCGCGAAGGCCTTCTCCAAAAGAGGTCCCTCGCGGAAAGAGAGCAAGCCGGGAATGTAGGGGAAATGCATTTCCCCCTCGGCCAAGGATTCCTCGACGAGCCGAAGGTCGGGAAAGGTTAAAACCACTACACCGGCGACGGCATTTCGGCCAAACCGCTTATACGAAACGTCGGCTCCTGCGACGGTTTTGGGAATGCGGGGGGGAGGAGTAAAGAGGAGGCGCTGGCGAAGTTTCTTTTGTAATTCAATGGCTTCCGCGGGGGAAAGGCCCCAGGCATGTTGGACAAGGCGTCTTCCGCCCGCAGGGCCGGCGGCCATCATGCCTGATCGTTCGCCTGGGCCCCTGTTTGAACCTTTTCTCCCACTTCTTCCTCTCCCAAAGCCACGATTTTGTAGCCGAGTAATTTCTTCAAACTCACGATTTCCTCAATCCCCCCGATGGCGATAAGAATATCCCCGGACTCGATGACAAAATCCCCCTTGGGATTGTAAACATCCTTCGGGAAGCGGTGTGAGCGGACGGCGACGATGAGAAGCCCTATCTTGGAAGGAAAATCGATCTCGCGCAATGATTTTCCCGCCAACTCGCAGCCATTTTCAGGAACCTGAACCTCTTCGATTCGAAGGGTTTTGTCCGATTCGCGCAGCATCCGGTCCAGGAAGGACACAACGGTGGGCCGGATGGCCTCCGAGGCCATCCGCAGGCCTCCGATGAAAGTCGCCATGACCACCGCATTCGCCCCCACACGGATGAATTTGTGCTCATTCTCCCGATCGAACACGCAGGAGATTATCCGAATGTTCGGGGCGATCTCGCGGGAGGAGAGCACCACGAGCAGATTTTCGCTATCGGTGGGCATCGCGCTCACCAGGCCGCTCGCATTTTCCAGGTTGGCCTGCCGCAGCACGTGGTCCTTCGTCGGATCCCCTTCGACGGAGAGCAAACTATGGTTGGGAAACGACTCCGTCAGCGCCTCACGATCTTTCGCGATTACCACAAAGGGGGTATTTGTCTTGATGAACTCTTCCAGAACATATCTTCCTTCCCCCTCATACCCGCAAAGGACGACGTGATTCTTCAGGAACTGAATTTGCTTTTCCATATTGCGTAACCTCAAATAATCCGAAAGGTGGCCCTCGACGAGGAGGGCAGTGAAGGTACCGATCCCGAAGGCGAGAATTCCCATGCCGCCGAGCACCAAGAATATGGTAAAAACCCGCCCGTAGGTCCCGAGCTCACGGATCTCACCGTAACCCACCGTGGTCAGGGATATGATCGTCATGTACAAGGAGTCGAAAAAACTCCACCCCTCCAGGATCATGTATCCCCCAATACCCACCGCCAGGATGAGCGTCAGCAGGCCGCTGGCCAGAATCAGCCGATTTCGAAGAGTCAACAAGGTCTTAGGATTTCCCCATTATTTCGCCGCGATTTGGGATGGCACGATGCCCGCTGCCGATTCCCCCCTTCCCGGTGAAAAAACAATCCCCGGTACGGAATAATCGCCGGATCGGCCTTCATACAAGACCCTTTTTTCTCCAAAGAGAAAACCGCTTTGCACCGGCAAATTCATGTTCCTGCACAATCGGAAACAGAAAACAATTTAGCGCATCGGCGGGAATCAGACCACCCGGAACCATTTTCGAGTCCCTTGGCCGGAAGAGCGGAAGTCAGAGAAAAACATTTCGGAAAAAGGGAGCAATGGATGAAATTAAGCCGAAAAACAGCGGGATTCCATATTTTCGAGGGATGAAAAGGTCGGGCGCCCCTCGAGACGTCCAGGCCGAAAAAGGACGATGCCCGCTCCCGCCGGATTTTCCGGACGAGCCGAATTCCCGCTACGCGCATCGGCGATAAAGCGATGAAAATGCGGGGACATTCCCGCTGAGGAGACGGGGCGGCGATGGGCAAAAAAATTTATGTCTGCCCGGATCATTGTGCCCAACGCCCAGGAGAATTTAAAAGGGAAATTTATTCGATTATGGAATCCTCTAACACTTCTCTTCGCGGGGAACGCGGCAATACCCTCAGCACAGATAAAATTCCATTCACTTCCCGCGTCTTTTTTATCACCGAATTCAAATGTTTCAGATCGTGAACCTGCACTTCCAGCCGGATTTCCGCCCGGTCAGCGGCCGTTTCCGCATGAATGCTGGTGATATTCGCATCGCAACCCGCAATGGCCGCGCTGATCCCCGCCAATACGCCAGGGCGATTCAAAGCCTCAACAGAGAGCATGACGGGATGCATCACCTTTTGGCTCTTCTGAACCCAACTCACATCGACCAACTGATCGCGGTCCGCCATTAGCGACCGGATATTGGGACAGGCCTGGGCGTGAACCGTCACGCCCTTTCCCCGTGTGATGAAACCCACGATGTGATCGCCGGGAATGGGATCACAGCATTTTCCATAATGAATTAAAACGTCTTCCTGGTCTTTCACCAGGATGCCGCCCGATGTTTTCCCCTTCACCCGATCAACGAGCCGCCGCAGGCGGGATTTCTCATGCCGCTCGTGCTCTTGAATCACAACCTCGGGCAGAAGTTTTTGGGTGACATGCCGGGCGGACAAACGGCCGAAGCCGACGGCCGCGAATATATCCTCTTCCCCCTGAAAACCGAACGCACGCAAAACTGGCAGCATCCTCTCCGGCGCCAGGTAATATTCGGCCTCGACCCCGTACCGCGTCACCTCATGGTCGAGCAATTCTTTGCCAAGGCTAATCGAGCGCTTCCGCTGCGCCTGCCGGATCCAAAGGCGAATCTTTAGCTTTGCCCGGGGCGTCACCACGAACTTGAGCCAATCGCGACCAGGCGTCCTGTGCGGATTGGTCATTATTTCGACCATGTCTCCGTTCTCGAGGCGGTGGCTCAAGGGCACAACCCGGCCGTTCACCTTCGCGCCGACGCAGTGATCGCCGATATCGGTATGAACGGCATAGGCGAAATCAACCGTTGTCGCCCCGCGGGGAAAGCTCTTTACCTCGCCACGGGGCGTGAAGACGAAGACCTCATCTTGGAATAGATTGAGCCTTACCGAATCGAGGAACGTCCGGGGGTCGGCTTCCTCCTGGAGGCTTTCCACTATCCTTCTCAGCCATTCAAATTTGTCGAACACCCCTTCTTCTACCTGTTCCTCCTCCTTGTACCGCCAGTGTGCGGCGATCCCGTTTTCCGCCACCCGATTCATTTCCTTCGTCCGGATTTGAAATTCCACCCGTTGGCCCTTCGACCCGATAACGGTGGTATGCAGAGACTGATAAAGATTGCCCTTGGGAAGAGCGATGTAGTCCTTGAAGCGTCCGGGAATCGGCGTCCAGAGCGAATGGAGCATCCCGAGAATCGCGTAGCAGTCCTTCACCTCCTCCACGATAATCCGCAGCCCGCATATGTCATAAACTTGGTGAAAATCGAGGTTCTGGATCCGCATCTTCCGCTGATGCTGGAGTGGAGCTTAAACCGGGCCGTAATGGCGCCCTTGTTTCCCGATTTTTTCATCTCCTCCTGAATGATTTGGATCAGCTCCTTCAGATAGAGCTCCCGGTCGGCGAGGCCTTCCTTCAGCTTCTCGTCAATATCCTGGAACTCTTTGGGGTTAAGGTGGCGAAAAGCCTCCTCCTCCAACGCTCCTTTGAGCCACCCGATTCCCAACCGGTTCGCAAGGGGGGCGTATATCATGGCGGTTTCACGGGCGATGCGCTCCCGGCGCTCCAGGGGGAGATACTCGAGGGATTGGGCGTTATGAAGCCGATCGGCGAGCTTGATGAGGATGACCCGGATATCTTGCGCCATCGCAAGCAGCATCTTGCGGTAATTCTCCGCCTGGAGAGTCTGGGCGTTGCCGTAGTCGAGCTTGCTGAGTTTCGTAACCCCGTTTACCAGCTCTGCGATTCGCTCGCCGAACAGGTCGCGAATCTCCTCCACGCTCGCGGAGGTGTCCTCGACGGTATCGTGAAGAAGACCCCCCACCACCGTCTCCGGATCCTGATGCATATCCGCGAGAATCCGCGCCACTTCCAAGGGGTGAATAATGTAGGGCTCGCCCGTGAGGCGGGATTGGCCCCGGTGAACTTTTGCCATGTAAATATAGGCGCGCATGAGGATATCGCTGGAACCCGGCGCGTACTCCTCCACCAGGTCAACGAGATCCATGATCCGCGCGGGAGGGCGGCGTGTCAGGATGGAGGGCGTCAAGCCATCTCTCCTTACCCAAAAAGACGGCAAACCAGGATTATTCGGGGCCGCCCAAGGCGGCCTCGGGGGCGAGCCGGTCCCCTCTCTCCCGCCTTTTCCCGGAGAAACTTGATTTTCCCCGATTAAGACGGAAACTCCAAAAAACGCTAACCGAGAGGGAGACTGACCGTCAAGAAGGTGCCGCGGAGGGGATTTTCAAAAATCCCCGCGCGCGCGCAGAGGGAGCGAATTCGGGAGCGGCCGCCCCGGGCTAATACGCCCTGAGCGGAGAGGTGACAAAGTTGGCCATGAGGGGCGCCATATATTCGGTTTCATCATCGTGCATGGGAACGACGATGGCGCCTTTGTTGCAAATTTCCTCACAAAGGCGGCAACCCACGCAGGTGGATTGATCCACCACCGCCACCGGGCTGTGATCGCGCTCCACCGAGGAAGGGGCCATGACAATACAGTCAAACGGGCAAACGTCAACGCACCAGATACATCCGGTGCAATTTTCCTCGATCACGTACGCCTTGGGCATCTCCTTGTGCTTGATGTTCGAGATGACGTTTCCTTCATCATCCTGAATGGCGAAGGCGGGGCAATATTTTCCGCAAACTCCGCAATCAATGCACAAGGAGGGGGAAATCAAATAGATTTCCCGCAAATTCCCCCTGATCGCGTCGGTCGGGCAGACCGGCTCGCAAACCCCGCAACCAATACAAGCATCGAAAATAAAATGTGGCATAGAGCCGCTTTACTCCAGATTCAAAAGCCCCGTCTTCCCCATGCGTTTGCGGGCCATCCCTCCAAATCTTACAAGAACTATCATATATATGGCGGCGCCGCTGTCAAGGCAGCCGTGCATAAGACTTAACGCATTGATATCCAGTAGCTTTCAGTGGTTGCCCTCGCTGCCTCTTTCGGTGAAAATGGCCCGGTGACCGACTCGAATACTGCGGGCCGCCCAACGCGGCGGCCGGCGAAAGGGACAGCCCCCAATGGAAAATTTTCTTGTCATCCTCACCAAGCCGGACAACATCCCCATCGCGATAATGATCCCCCTCTTGGCTTTTTTCGTATGGTGGGCATTTTCTCAAGGATTGCGTCACGACAAGATCATCGAAAAAGGAAAGCGGGACGATATCTACGACGAAATGATCCGGTAGCCTCCCTCTTCCCTTCCTGCAGCCATAGAAGATTCCGCGAACGGAGACAGGGTTTCCCTGCTTTTGTCTCCCGCGATGGCGCGAGATTGATATTCGGTTTTCATTGCTGGCGGTGATTTGGCCGCAAAACCGCTCTCTTCCGCATCGAGAGGTGAGGGAATGCTCGAGCTCGTTCTTTTCGCCATGCTCGCCGGATTCATCCTCATTTTTTTCGTCAAACGCACCTCCTCAAACATCGCCCTTGAGAAGGACGCCGAAAGGACGCAAGGGGACGAGGACATCCAAAGCCTTCGAAAATTGAATCCGGAGCAATTCGAATGGATTTTGAAGGAGCTTTTGGAGGGGCTCGGCCTGCGAATCGTCGAATCCCAATGGGTGAACGAAGAGGAAATAGACATTCTCGCCCACAATCCCGCAAAGGTTATCGGGGGAGATTATATCGTCCATGGAATTCTGGTTCCGGAGGGCGATTTCGTCAGCTCGATACGCGTCATCGGCCTTTCGGACACCGTGCGGGCCGAGCGCGCCATGAAGGGGATTCTCATCTCAACGGGATATTTTACCGAGGAGGTGAACAAATACGCCGAGGGCGCCCCGATGGAGCTTATCAACGTTGCCCGCTTCCGGGAACTCCTGGAAGAAAGCGAGCTCACCTGGCCCGGCTGAGAAGGCGCGCCCGTTTCACGTGGATTGCCGATGGGGATACGCCGAGGGACCTGGGCAGGAAAATTCAACCCGCAGTGAAGAGAGCATGAGATTTTTCGATCGTCAGAGATGAAAGCGGCGGACGCCGGGGTTCAGATCAAGCAAGAAAATAATAGACCGCCGAGCCGATGAAGACGATGAAGACGGCGAGTTGAAACCCGCAGGCATCCCACCATAAATGCTTTTTCTGCCTGCCTTCCTGGGTCATAATCTCCCCGTCTTCGGATTCTCAAATATTCAGCCACGGCGTGACGAGAACATACTTCACGTTCAAAAATATCCTCAACACCATTTTGACCACCATGCCCATCATCGTCATGAACAATACCGCTTTGATCCCGTATCTGACCGGTCCGACGTTGACGAGCGTTTTTCGCTTCCAGAAGTACCAAGCCGGAATGGCCGCGTACCAGAGCAAGATGAAACTCGCTCCCACCGCCGCCTGGGCCCAATACAATCGAAACCCGAGCAGGTAGGGCAAATCCACATTCGTAAGCGCGACGATGAGGTGCGGGTCCCACTTCTTCCAGGGAGCGAAGAAGTTCCAGCCCGGCCCGCGAAGGAAGGTGCCCTGGACGACGAGATACACCCAAAGAACCAGGAAGCCAAACATGAAGGTCAGTATCGCAAACCGGCGTTCCTTGAAAGTGTAATACCCGTTTCCCTTCGGATTCACGTCGATGAAAGGAATGGCCATCAATCCCACAATGATGAGGGAGGGCAGAACCACCCCCGCCATCCAAGGGTCGAAGTAGACGAGCATCTCCTGCAACCCGAGGAAGTACCAAGGCGCCTTGGAAGGGTTCGGCGTCAGGCTCGGGTTGGCCGGCTCCTCGAGGGGGGCATCTACCACGATGGACCAAACGATCAGCAGGATGGTGACGATGATCGCGCACATGAATTCCAGGCGCGTCAGATACGGCCAGACATGGACCTTGTCGTTTACCCGCTCCCAGCTGGTCTTGGGAAAATCATTGGCGGTTCCGATAACCTTGTCTTCTTTCGCCACCTCTTTTGCCCCTCACCGATGACTAGAGCGGACCGGAAATTCCGCCGTCTTTTCGAATTCGCCAGAAGTGAACCATCATCAACACCGAAGCGATCAAAGGAATCACGATACAATGGAGCACGTAGAACCGCAGGAGAGTGGGGGGACCCACTATGGTCCCTCCCAGGAGGGCGGAGCGCGCATCGAATCGGGGGGTGACCCCCACAATGTCGGCAAAAGGCCCCTCATGGCCGAGCAAAGGGGTCGCCCGGGCCATGTTTGTCCCCACCGTGACCGCCCATATGGAAAGCTGATCCCAGGGGAGAAGGTAGCCCGTGAAGCTGAGCATAAGCGTCATGGTGAGGAGCAATACCCCGATCACCCAGTTGAACTCGCGGGGGGGCTTATAGGACCCCGTCATAAATACGCGCATCATGTGCAGCCAGACCGCGATCACCATAGCGTGCGCCGCCCAGCGGTGCATGTTCCGCATGAACATTCCGAACGGGGCGTCGAATTCGAGGTACTTCATGTCCGCGTAGGCGTATTCCCCGACCGGCCGGTAATAGAACATCAGGACAACGCCCGTTACGACGAGGTAAAGGAAAAGGAGGAAGGTAATCCCCCCCATGCACCATGTAAATCGGATCCGGATGGCATGACGGCGTATCTTGGTAGGGTGCAGGTGGAGCCACAGGTTGTCCACCACCATCAATACACGGTTGCGAGGCGTATCCTCATACCCGTGGCGGAACATCGCCCGCCATACCTGCGAATCGAGAACGTTGCGCTTCACCTGGTCCAGGTTCAAGCGCTCTTTCATGCCTAACATACAAACCCTCCGACGGGCGCCTGGGCGTCCCGCGATTCAAATGTCATCTCATCCGAACAATTTCGCACCCGGAAGATCCCACTCGTCTTTGTCCTGGCGGAAAACTCTGCCCTTGTCGATCAGAAGCTGCCCGTCTTCTGCGAGGGCGACCTTGAATCTCTCCAAGGGCCTCGGAGCGGGACCCTCGAAATTGATCCCGCTTCGCCTGAAGCCGCTTCCGTGACAGGGGCATTTGAACTTGTCTTCGGCGGCAAACCATTTCGGCGTGCATCCGAGATGGGTGCAAATGGCGCTGAGGACGTAAAAATGATCCTCCTCGCGGATGATCCACACCCGCTGGGTGGCGACGAACCTGGTGCTCACGGTGTCGGTCTGGAAGTCCGAAGGGAGTCCCCCCTTGAAGGTCTTGGGAGGCTCAAACAAAACCCGCGGGAAAAGGAACCGGAGGAAACCCAGCAAACTGATCGCGATGCTTCCCAGGACGGCGAGCCACCCCGTATAGTTCATGAAGCGGCGGCGATCCATCCCGCTTTTTTGCTCCGCCTCCTTCTCGTACTCGGCGGGCATCTTCATCTTCGGCGCTTTCAACATAGGGCTCATCGTCGCTTCATACCCCTTTTCGCATCAAGAAATTCCAATTGTTCCGCCGGCCCGATACCCGGCAGCAGCCATAAAAATTCCCAATCGAAAATCCCTACACCGCCCGCCGAGGCGGCAAGACCCAATTTTTTGGTTCATCCAGCGACAAAGGGGCAATCCCCAAACTTTCAAGCTCAAAACCCATCGATGGGAAACCACTTTTTCTTCGAATCATTCGCAATTGACACCGGGCATTTGTCCCCAGGACGGTGGGACAAAAGGCAGCAAATACCCTTCCTTTATTAAGGCTGCCCAACCGGGCTGTCAAGGCCGGGAAACCGAATTTTTGTGGGTTTCACGAATTGCTTGGCTCACCTGACTAGCCATGTCTCCCAGCAGGGTTCGAAGGTTTTCCGCCATCGCGTTCACAAACCCTTGAGGAGGTTTTGACTTGGACGGGCTCGAGCGCGAGAAGCGCCGTTGGAAAAGGATTTTCCCCGTTTTTCTGTCCATCACCGAAATCTCAATCTGGGCCAAGACCAAAAATCCATTTTCCGTTGAAACTTCCTCGAAGCGCTTGACCCGCCCCCGGATCAGGTAATCCACCCGGGGGCCGCCGGTGGCGAGGACCACATCCCGGAAAACGTTTTTGGCCGCCAAGTGATCAAGCATCCTGTCGGTAACAATCTCATGGGGCTTCGCGCCCCACCGCTCATAGGGATAAAAATCCACACGGTAAGGATCCTTCCGGTAAACGATCCGGTCGGTGCGGTACACGGAGTCCGAGCGGAATTTCTCCACCCCTACCGTAACGGGAAAAACGGGCTCGTTGTTTTTCTCGGGAGAAACCGTGTAGTCGATGACGTAGAACCGGGTCTGGGGTATTTCGCCGGCGCCCGGCCCGCATCCCGCGGACGCCAGGATCAGCGCAAGGACCATCGCCGGGAGGGTTTTCCCCGTGATGAAGAGAAGCGGCTTTTTGAAATGCAAAAGCGTTTCCCCCGCTGAAAGAAGAGAATCTTTCCCAAGGTACACTACTGAAACTCCCTCGGGGGTGTGGGTGATCGAAAGATGACCGTCGACGGATTGCCCGCAAAGTTGTCGTGAACTGATTCAGATTGTCGGCCGTATCGCGAAGGTCCGAGATGAGCAGCTGGATGTCCTCGCGGTTGCGGGCGACCATATCATCCACCTGGCTCAATATAGACTGCGCGCGGGCGAGGGAGAGTCGGAGATTCTCGGCGGCGCCGCTCAGCTTGTCACCGTCCGGCCCGCCGCTTAATTCGACGAAAATATTGTCCGCCCGCTTTGAAAGCGACCGGAAATTCAGGATGACCTCCCGAAGCTCCTTGCGGTTCGAGGCCAGGAACTCATCGACCTGCTTTGCCGCGCCTTCGATGGAGGCCAGGGTCGCCGCCAGGTTCTCCTCTGTCGCGGCGAGGGATTTTTTGGCCTGCGCGCCCACCCCGCCGATCTCTTTGCGGAGCGCGTCTCCGGTCTGGCCGAGCTCGCCCTTCAAGTCTTCCCGGACGCCGCGGATCTCTCCCTCCACAACCTTTTTGACGCCACCCAGTGCCTTGCCGCCCTGGGCGATCTCATCGCGAAGGACGCCGCCCGTCCTGGTGAGCTCCCCCCTCAAATCCTGCCGAATCCCCCGAATTTCCCCTTCCAGCACCCCCTTCGCGCTATCGAGGGCCTCCCCGCCCCGGCCCACCACTTTTTCCAGCGATGCCCCCACCCGGCCGGCGCTGGCGATAACCCCCCGCGCCTGGGCGACACTGGCCCTTACATCCGCCAGAACCTTTGAGGCATCGCCCGCCAAGGAGGTGTAGGACCGCGCGGTTCGGTCAATCGTCCCCAGGGCTTCCCCCGCCTTGCGCAGGGTGGCCTGCAACTCCCTCGCGGAAGGCTCGATATTTTTATCGAGCGTATCCGCCACGCGGGCCAGGGATGTCAGGAAACGGTTGATGTTCTGTTCATTCTTCTGGCTGAGAATGTTCTCCATCCGCTTTGCGACGCGATCGGTGGTCCCGAGAATGCCCCGCATCCTCACCCTTATGTCGCGGACGATGTCCTTCGCTTCGCCGGAGATCAACTCGGCCGCATCCCCGAGGTCCACCAAAATCTTGTTCAGATTCGTGGCGACGGAATCGACCTCATTGATAACATCCTGAAAGCTCGCCGCCTCCTCGCCCTGGAGGATCTCGCCCGCCTTGAGAAGGGGGGAGTCCGCGGTTCCCAGGGAGATCGCAAGGAACATCGAGCCGGTGACCCCGACCGAGGTCACCTGGACCTTGGAATTCTTCCGGATGGGAGAGTCCACGTTCACCAAGATGACGGCCTCCATCCGGCCCGGATCGTCCGGCGCGATGCCGACCGACTCCACCCGACCCACCTTGAGCCCGCCCAGCCGGACGATACTCCCGTTCTCCAGGCCGGCGACGTCGCCGAATCGCACCTTGTAGAGAACCTCCTCCCCGCTGAACCCGATGCCCATCAACACGACGACGAACAGCGCGAAGATGGCGAGCCCCGCCGTCACGAAGATGCCCACCTTCATCTCATGCGATTTGTCACGAGGCATGGGCTACAACTCCCTCCGGCCGCCGGCCGTTAGATAGTCCAGGTATTGCGTCGGGTCCACCTTTTCGCTGTCGGCCTCCCGCTTGAAAAACTGTTGCACCCGCGGATTGTCGATTTTAATGACCTCCTCCAGACGGCCGACGGCCACCGCCTCGCCCTTGCATGAGGACCCGGTCCGCGATTTTCTTCACGCTCTCCATCTCGTGGGTGACGACCACGATGGTCATCCCGAACGTATCGCGCAGCTTCAGGATCAACTCGTCGAGGCCGGCGCCGGCGATGGGGTCGAGGCCCGCGGAGGGCTCATCGAAAAACAGTACCTCCGGGTCCATCGCGATCGCCCGGGCCAGGCCGGCCCGCTTTCTCATCCCGCCCGAGAGCTGGTCGGGCCGCAGGCTTTCAAAGCCCGCCAGACCGACCAGCCCGAGCTTCATCCTCACCTGAATCCCGATGGTGGTTTCGGGCAAATTCGTGAATTCCCGAAGCGGCAGCGCCACATTGTCGCCCACCGTCATCGAATTGAACAAGGCGCCGCCCTGATACAATACCCCCATATGGCGGCGGAGTCTGGCCCAGTTTTCCTCATCGAGATTCGAGGTTTCTTCTCCGAATACGTGAATCGACCCGCTCGAAGGTTTCAGCAACCCGATAATGTGCCGCAACAGAGTTGATTTCCCGCTCCCGCTCCCGCCCAGGATGACGAAGATCTCGCCCTTGAAAATATCGAAACTTGCCCGCTCGAGAATTTTGCGCTCCCCGTAGTAGGTCTCCAGATCCTTCACCTGGATGACCGGCTCGCCTTCCGGGGTGGCGCCGTGCACCATCTGGGAACTGTCTTCTTTCACCAACGGTCCGGACTCCCGCCTATTCGATAATGAAAAAGAACGTGGTGAACACGAGGTTCGCCAGGATTATCAGGAATATGGAGACCACGACGGAGTTCGTCGTGGACCGGCCCACGCCCTCCGCCCCGCCCTCGACTTCGCTGCCCAGGAAACATCCCGTTTTCGCGATGAGGAGGCCGAAAACAAAGCTCTTCGTGAGCCCGCGCATCACGTCGCCCATGTCGATGGCATCGGCCGTGTGGCGAATGTATTGCCACGACCCCAGGTCCACCACCGACACCGCGATGACCCAGCCGCCGAATATGCCGGTAAAAACCGCGATCAGCGTCAAGAGCGGCACGGCGACGGCCATCGCCAGCACCCGGGGCACCATCAGGAACCGCACTGGGTTCAGCCCCATCGTCTGGAGCGCGTCGATCTCCTCGGCCATCTTCATGCTGCCGATCTCGGCCGTAAACGCCGGGCCGCTCCGGCCCGCCACGATGATGCCCGTCAAGAGCGGGCCGAGCTCCCGCGTCATGGACAGGGCAACGGCGTTGGCGATGAGGAGAAGCTGGCCGAATTGCCTGAGCAGGGAAGCGCTCTGGAGAGCGGAGATCATCCCGACGAAAAGATTGATCAGAACGACGATGGGGATCGCGTCCCAACCGATTCGAACCCCTTGTTCGATCGTGCTCTCCCAGCGGACGCCGCCCTGCCCCTTCCAGGGAGCGACGAACGTCCAGAAGAACAAATCCTTCGCAAGCGTCCACACCGCGCGCCTGACCGCGCCGAACCTGATCACTTTCCGGCCGATGGATTCGACCGCTTCCTCCAATGGGGGCAAACTCAGATTCCCTCCTCGGCCCCGGCCGCATCCGGGAAGATTTTAAACACATCGCTCAGCCTGGCGAGGTCGAACACCTGCTGCACCTTGGGGCTCAACGAGGCCAGATGAAACTTTCCGCCATAGCTGCTCGTCTCCTGAAGACCCTCCACCAGGGTGGCGATCCCCGAGCTGTCCATGTAGCTGACCTCGCCCAAATCCACGACGATTCCCGAGACCTTCTTCTTTGCGAGATCCATCAAAATTTCCCTCACCTTTGGTGAGTTGGACATGTCCACCTCCCCGGAGACCTTCACCAGGGTGGCCTTTCCCGATTCTTGGGTTTCAATATTCATCAAACCTGTCTCTCCGGCGTAGAAAGGCGTTTTCGAAGACAAAGACGCGTACCCTCTTCCGCGTGATTTCCAAACTCCACCTCGTCCATCACCTCGCGGATGAAGTGAACGCCCAGACCGCCCGGGCGTACATCGGACAATTCCCGCGGCTGAATGCTGGAAGGATCCACTTTTTTCCCGAAATCCTGAAGCGTGACCACAAGGTAGCCTTCGTCGATCCTCCCCTCGCAGATGATGGGCTGATCGTCCGCGCCGTCGTAGCTGTGGCGGATGATGTTGGAGCAGGCTTCGTCCACGGCGAGAACCACCTGGCATTTTTCGTCTTCGTCCATGCCGCCGAGCTCGCACAGGACGCCGACCGACGCCCGGATAATCCGAAGGCAACCCGGATCCGAGGGTATCTGAATCTCAAATCGTTTCATCGCATCTACCCCGTCCAGGAGACAGTGACAAGCGTCATGTCATCCGCCTGCGTCGTTCCCTCACTGAACTCCTGGATTCTTTGCAGGACGGCGGAGAGGAGGCTCTTTGCCCCCCCCTTCACTGTGGCAACCAGATTTTGAAGCTTTTCTTCCCCGAAATCCTCCCCGGCCGAATTTCTCGCCTCCACGATGCCGTCCGAATAGAGCAGGAGGCGATCTCCGGGCGCGAGCGGAATTTTCTGCTCCTGATACTGGGACTTCGGGAGCATCCCGAGCGGGGGGCCGCTCGCGGCGCCGACAAACCGCACCGACCCGTCGCCGCCCGCGCAAAGGGGAGGCAGATGCCCCGCGTTCGCGATGCAGAGCTCGCCCGAGTCCGGGTCGAGAATGCCGTACTGAAAGGTGACGAACATGCCCCGCATCGAGCCCGAGGCCAAATCCTCATTCAGCGCCCGGATCACCTCGCCGGTTGGGGCGCCGTCGGCGCACAGGATCCGGAATTCGCTGACCAGCCGCGCCATGTAGAGCGCGGCCGGAACCCCCTTCCCGGAAACATCGCCCAGGCAAAACCCCAGCCGCCCGTCCGGCAGGACGATCACGTTATAGAGATCGCCTCCCACCTCCTGGGCCGATTTCGAGTACGCGTCCACCTCGAACCTTCCCCGCCCGTCTTCGGGCAAGGTTACCGGAAGGAAGCTTTTTTGGATCGAGGAGGCCATCGTCATTTGCTGATCGAAAAGAACGCGTTTCAGTTCGCTTTTGTGCAACTGGGCGTTCTCGATGGCAACGGCCACCTGCCTGCAGAAGCTGGCGAACAGTTCGAGGTCCTGCCCGGTGAAAGGGCGCCCTTCCATGTGATTCAAGACCTCGCTGACCTCGATTATCCGATCCCGCACCGCAAGCGGCGCGGCGAGGATGGATCTTGTGACGAAGCCGGTCGTTTCATCCGCCTTGGCGTAAAAGCGGGAGTCTTTCGTCACATCGGCGACCAACAGCGGCTCGCCCGTTTCCATGACCGTTCCGGCGATCCCCTGGCCCTTGGCCACTCGGACGGTCTTCAGCGCATCGACCCCCGCGCCGCCGACCGAAATTTCAAATTCAAGGCATTGCGCCTCCTCGTTCCAGAGCATGATGGAGGCCGCCTCGGCGTACATCACCTCTTTCGCAAGGGTCATGACGCGGTTCATCACCTCTTCGAGATCCAGGGTCGAGGAGATGAGGGAGGTCACTTCCATGAGGCGGGAGAGGTTTTCCACCCGTTCGCGGAGGCGGGACAGGTCATTCTGTGCGGAGGCGCCGCCGCTTGGCTGCATCAATTCACCCTCACCCGGAGCGCCGGCGGAGGCGACCCCCCCGCTCATTTCCTTTGATTTTTCAACGGATGGGACGGGTCCGACGGCCACCTGTGCCTCTCCTTAAAATTGCCGCCATTTTGACACATCTCGGACGATGGCGGCCAAAGAGCCGATTCCCGGGAACTTATGGCCCGTCCCGGAGACGGCGCCAGGGCGCACAAAAACATTAAGAAAGGGCATCAAAGGGACTGAAAACAGGTCAATTGCAGTTTAGAGACCCGCCCGGTTGTTTTCTCGCACCTGGGGGTTCGCCACGTTCACCGGCCACTCCCCCGAGAGCACGCGCCGCACCTCGTTCGGGGCCCCCGCCTTGAGCCCTTCCATCGCCTGCTCGCTGAACCAGGCGGCGTGGGGATGGATGATGACGTTCTCCCGCCCCCGCAGGGGGTGCGGATCGGGAAGCGGCTCGGGGTCGGTGGTGTCGAGCGCGCAGCCCGCGATCTGGTTCGCGTCGAGCGCCCGCACCAGCGCCCCGGTATCGACGATGGGCCCGCGCGAGCAGTTGATGAGAAAGGCCGAAGGCTTCATGGCGCCAAAGGCTTCATCGTTCAGCATCCCGCGCGTTTGCGGGATTAACGGAGGGTGAACGGAAACGAAATCGGCGCTCCGGAGGACATCGAGAAACTCCATCTTCTTGCCGGGGGCGTCGAACTGCCCTTCTTCCACGTAGGGGTCCGTGAACAGCACATTCATTCCGAAGGCGGCCGCCCGGACGGCGACCTGGCGGGCGATATTGCCGAATCCCACGAGGCCGAGGGTGCTTCCCTCCAAGCGGATCATGGGCTTTCCGGCCATCACGTCCCACTTGCCGGCCCGCACCATGCGCTCGTAGAAGGCGACCTTGCGGGCGCAGGCGAGCATCAGGGCCATGGTGTGCTCGGCCACCTCCTGGATGCAATATGTCGGATTGTTCGTGACGATAATGCCCGCCGCCGTCGCGGCCTCGACATCAATGGTGTCCAGGCCGATTCCGTACCTGGCGACGATCAGGCACTCGGGCATCCGGGCCAGGTCATCGGCGGTGATGGGCCCCGCATAGGTATTCAGCAGAGCCACGCAGTCGGCGGCCTCGGGAAGAAACTCTTCCGGCGTTTTCGTCTGCATGGCGACCAGTTCGGCCAGCCCTTCGAGGGTCTTCTCCTCCACTTCCAACGAATCCCAAACGTAGTCGGTCATGACCACCTTCGCCTTGCCGGACATCGCCCCTCTCCTCCGGATCAGTAAGATTTCATTTGTGCCGAGATGAAATTCGGGCGGATGCTATCTCACCCCATGTCAGGGATCAACCTCTTGAAATCCTTGACCCTCATGAAGCCTTGTGCTACCCCATGACGATTGTGCCGCTTTCAACACCATGCGCGGAGGGGAAATGGCCGACATCGAGAGAATCCGCCTCTCCCTGGAAGATACCCTCCTCCTCGTCGTCGACGTCCAGGAGCGCCTCATGGCCGCGATGGAGGAATCCGTCCGGGACCGGACGGTCGGCCGGATTCTCATCATGATCGAGGCCGCCAAGCGGTTGAATTTCCCCGTCCTCGTCACGGAACAATACCCGAAAGGCCTGGGCAAGACCGTCGATGCGATCGCGGGCACCCTGACCGAATTTTCCCCCTACGCGAAGATGACCTTCAGCTGCTGCGGGGCCGAGGGATTCCTGCCCCACCTGCGGCGCCTGGACCGCCGCAAGGTTCTCCTGACGGGGGCCGAGACCCACGTTTGCTGCTACCAGACGGCCTTGGACCTCCTGGAGAACGGCTACATCGTTCACGCGGTGGCCGATGCCCTGTGCTCGCGCTCAAAATTGAACTGGGAAAAGGGGCTCGCCACCATGGAGCACGCCGGCGTGATTCCGAGCACCACCGAGCAGGCCGTCTTCGACCTTCTGCGGGTCGCCGGAACGGAAGACTTCAAGGCCCTCGCCAAAATGATCAAATGAACGCGCCCCCCGCCCGAGACTTTTTCGGCATGAAAACCCCGCGGGCCATCGGAATGCCGACGCCGGCCCGCGGGCCTGCCAATCGCTGAAACCGGCGGAAGGGGCAAAACGTATGGCGCAAAGCGGCGGGGGCGCAAAAATACGCGTCGGGGTGATCTTCGGGGGCCGCTCGGCCGAGCACGAGGTGAGCCTCGCCTCCGGGGAGGGCATCATGGGGGGGCTCGACCGGGAGCGCTACGAGGTGCTTCCCCTCCTCGTCACCCGGGAGGGCGGCTGGAGGCTCCTCCCCCGCCCGGGGGCCGATCCCGGCGAGGGACGAGAGGTATCCCTTCTTCCCCAACCCGGAGAACTCGCCCTCCGGGCCGCCGGGCCGCCCGAGCCGATTCCGGTCGACGTGTTCTTCCCCATCATCCACGGGACATTCGGGGAGGACGGCACCCTCCAGGGGCTCCTTGAATTGACGGAAATCCCCTTTGTGGGCTCCGGCTGCTTTTCCTCCGCCCTGGCCATGAACAAGGCGGCCACGAAGAAGGTGCTCCTCTCGGCGGGGCTCTCCGCCCTGCCCGCGGTCGCCGTCCCGCGGGAGCGGTGGGAGGCCGGGCGGAAGGGCGTCCTGCAAGAGATTCATGCGCGAATCGGATATCCGCTCTTTGTGAAACCCGTCTCCCTGGGAAGCAGCGTGGGAATCCACCGGATTGAGGGGAAAGATGAGGAGGCGCTGGATCGGGCGGTCCGGGACGCGTTGGCCTACGATCACACCGTGCTCATCGAGGCGGACGCCAAGGGAAGGGAGATCGAGTGCGCCATTCTCGAAGACCCCGCAGGTCTCGAAGACCCCTCGGGTCTCGAAGACCCCGCAGGTCCCGAAGACCTCGCAGGTCCCGAAGACCTCGCAGGTCCCGAAGGCCCCGCGGGCGCACCCCCCCTCGCGAGCCCGCTGGCCGAGATCCGGCCCAAGGAGGGTTGGTACGACTACGAGGCGAAGTACACCGAGGGGAAAACGGACATCCTCATTCCCGCCCCCCTCCCCGAGGATGTGGCCAGGAAAATCCGCGCCCAGGCGGGAGCCGCCTTCTCCGCGCTGGGATGCTCCGGCCTCGCGCGGGTGGATTTCTTCTTCCGGGAGAAGAGCGGGGAGATCTTCGTCAGCGAGCTGAACACCCTGCCCGGGTTCACCCCGCTGAGCGCCTACCCCATGATGATCGAGGCGGCGGGCATCCCCTACCCAGGCATGCTCGACCGCCTCATCGCCTGTGCCCTCTCCCGGCACAAGCGAAACGAGGCGCGGAACTTCCGCCGCCTCGGCTAGCCCCTATCGCGCGGGAGCGCCCCGGACGAAAAGCCATTCGTTTCAAAAACCCCCCTTCCATCCACCTGCGGGGGGATGAGACATTTCCCCCGAGGGAGGCGGAATGTTCATCGTCTGGTTTTTCGCGTGGCTTTGGGTCCTCGTCTTCTTCTTGATCTTTTTCGGGACCTACGCCATCCGCTGGTACGAGGAGGAGAGGCAAGCGGGCGGCGGCATGACCCTGGGGGATTACCCCTTTTATGAAAAAATCAGGATCGCCCCCCCCCTTTTCGCCGAAATGCTCGCCTTCCTGGCGATCTATCTCCTCTTCCTCGCGGACCTTCTCGCCGCGCCCGGCAGGCGCATTTTCGGCCTCTTGATCCCGGGCGCGAAAAAAGAATCGGGGCGCGCCCAAGAAGCGGGAAACGCTCCGGGAGACGGGCGCCGCCCCGTCGTCCTCCTGCACGGCTTCGGCATGCGGGGGCTCACCATGTACCCGGTGGCCCGGAGGCTCCGGCGGCGGGGCCGGACCGTTTTTTTGTTCACCTATTGGCCCCCCTGGAAGCCCATCGAAGCCTTTGCGGACCAGTTTCACCATTACCTCGAGGCGCTATGCGGCGAGGAGGGCTTGGCGGAATTCGACGCCGTGGGCCACAGCATGGGCGGAATCGTCCTCCTCCAATACCTTCTCGAGCGCCGGGAAGGCCACCGGGTGAGAAGGGTCGTGACGGTCGGCACGCCCCATGGGGGGACGGAGCTCTTCCGGTTCTCGATGCTGTCCCCGGCCCGCCAGCTGCGGCCCGGGGGCGCATTTCTCGAGCGGCTAAAGGAGGCGGGAATCCCCCCCGGGGTCGAGGCGGCCGCCATCAGGTCGGATTTCGACCAGTTCGTCATCCCCAACCGCAACGCCCGGTGGGACCAGCCGGGGGTGGAAAATCACACCGTCACCGGCGTGGGCCACACCCGCCTTCTCTTTCACAAAAAAACCTTCCGCCTGATCGAGGAGGCGCTCACCTATCCCCCCTCCTTCCCCGGCGCTTCCCGCCCTCCGCCCAAGCAGGCCGAAAGGAAGCCCACCACGCATTTTTCCGCCCAATAGGAAGCGGCGAGGGGCCGCCGCCCCTCCACAAAGCCGGCGTGTCCTCCCGCCGGGAGCAGCGCGCCCTGCAGCCAGGGCGAACCGCTCACCGCCTCGCGGGGAAAGGCGGACGCCGGAATTATGGGGTCGTCCGCCGCGCTGAGGAGCAGGGTGGGAACCCGGATGCCGGGCAAGCGCTCCTTCGCGCTCGACCGGCGGTAATAGTCCGCCTCGTCGGCGAAGCCGTGGAGGGGGGCCGTCGCCCACCTGTCGAACTCGACAAACGTGCGCGCCCGCCGCGCGCGCTCGGCGTCGAGCCGGCCGGGAAAGCGGCGGTCGAAATCCCGGATTTTCTTCTTGAGCGATTTGAGAAGATGCCGCCGGTAGAGAAATCCCGGCGGCCTGTCAATTTTGGCGGCGCTCGCCCCGAGGTCGCACGGGGCCGAAACCGCCGCCGCGCCCCGGACCGCCGCCGGCAAGTCCTCGCCCCGCTCGCCCAGCCACTTCAGTAGGACGTTTCCCCCGAGGGAGAAGCCCGCGAGGAGGATCTTTCCCGGAAGGCGTGCGGAAAGGGCGCGGGTGACGAAATCGAGATCCTCCGTTTCACCGGAATGATAGAGGCGGGGCCTTCGATTCGCCTCGCCGCCGCAGGAGCGGAAATTCAGGGCCACTACGCGAAAACCCGAGCGGTGGGCCGCGGCGGCCGTCCCCGTCATGTAGGGGGATCGGGAGGAGCCCTCCAGGCCGTGGAGGGCCAAAAGGGTCGGGGGGTCCGGCCCCGCCGGATCGAGGAAATCCAGGTCGAGGAAGTCCCCGTCCGGGGTGTCCCATCTCTCGCGGCGCCAGGCGAACGAGGGGGCGGGACGAAAGCAAAAGCCCCAAAGCGTCTGGAGGTGCGGCCCCGGGCAGAACCACGCCGGGCAAAACGGTGGGAGCTCCCAGGCGGGCGGCCTTCGGGTCAGGGCCGGACGCCCAGACTTTCTTCATCCTGCGTGAGGAAGTCGTCGTAGATGTCTTCCCGCGTCCGGGGTGGGTCCCGGCGCTGGGTGTGCTCGAGCTTTTGCAGCAACACCTGGTACAGGCCCAGGGCAGCCGAATAGAACACCGCTGCGGAGCAGACGAGCCAGATGCGGTAGATCCGGAAAATTTTCTCGCCCACGATCTCCCGGGCCCTCTCCGCGTTTCTTTCGAGGTTCTCGAACCACTGGTGGCACGTCCGGGCGTAGTGGAGGCGCAAGCTCTCGACATCGAGAATCTCCCAGCGTTCTTGCTCCATGATGTTCATCATGTGGGTGATGTCGTCGAGCTCGCCGTTGGGGAATAGGTGGCAATCGCGAAAATCCGTCTGGCTCGTGCGCTTCCAGAATTTGTTATTCGTGATCCCGTGATTGAGAAAAAGACCCCCGTCCCGGAGCCTCTCGCGGACGGAGGCGAAGTAGGAAGGGTAGTTCGCGATTCCCACGTGCTCGATGATGCCGACGGCGGAGATTTTGGAAAATGTCCGGTCGGCCGGAAAATCGCGGTAGTCCATGTGATGAATCCGGCAGCGGTCCTCCAGCCCCTCCCGCCGGGCCCATTCCTGCCCCCACCTCGCCTGCTCGCGGGAGAGGGTGACCCCGGTCGCGTTGACCCCGTAGTGCTTCGCCGCCCAGATGGCGAGACTCCCCCATCCGCAGCCGAGGTCGAGATAGTCCTCCCCGGGGGCGAGCCGGAGCTTGCGGCACACCAGATCCAGCTTGTCCATCTGGGCCTGGGCGAGGTCCCCTTCGGGGGTCCTGTAGTACGCGCAGGTGTAGACCATGTTCTCGCAGAGGAAGGTCTGGTAGAAGTCGTTCGAAACGTCGTAGTGATGGGAGATCGCTTGGGCGTCGAATTCCTTGGTGCGCGATTTTGCCATTTTTCCTCCCCCGTCTTTCGGGCTCTTTCCGCTAACCTATTCCGAAGGCGCCCTCGAGGACAACCCGCCTTCGGAGCCAGGCGTTTCCGCACAGCGTCTTGGCCACCGCCCGGACGAGGGAATCCGGAAGCGAGCCGACGATCTTGTCCGCCAACCCCGCCTCGCCGGCGCCGTAGTGCGCCGCGATCTGCTCGCCGTACGCACTCAGATCGGCCCGCCCCTCCCGCCAGGCCAGAATGGCGTCCGCCGCAAGGCGGGCGCTCCGGGTGGCGGGGCCGATGCCCTCGCCGCTGAAATCCTTCGCCAGCCCTGCCGCGTCGCCCACGAGGAGAAAGCGCTCCCCTGCCACCCGGCGGGGCGTGCCCCTTCGGATCGAGTAGGCGTGCCCCTTGAACGCCGTCAGCCCAAGATCGGAGGGAAGGCGGCCGTCCCGCCGGAACCGCTCCAGGAGGGCGTCCCGCCTCTCGTGGACGCTCGGCTTCTTCCCGAGACAACCCACCCCGATGTTGAGAAATTCCCCCTTCGTGAAATACCAGGCGTAGCCCTTGAAGTCGGGCTCGGCGAACAATTCGGGCAGCCCGTAGTTGGGCGCGAAGGCGCGGAGGCGATCCGCGCCCACGCGCGTTTCGCTCTCCTGGGTGAGGACCACTTCCTCCCGCACGGAAATATCCCCCCACGCCCGGGCCACGGGGCAGGTATGCCCGCCGGCGCCGACGACAAGGGGGGTCTCGATTTTTTCCCCTCCCAGATCGAGGCGAACCCCGCCGGGAACGCTCTCCAGGCCCCGCACCCGCACCCCCTCGCGGACCGCCGCCCCGGCCGCCGCGGCCCGGCGGAGCAAAAACGTATCGAACTCCGCCCGGATGATTCCGTAGCTCGCCGGCTCCCGCCAGCGGGTTTCGCGGAGCTTGTCGCCGTAGCCGACGTAGATGGCCTCAAAGGGCTGGATGGTGTGCGGATAGGCGGCGGGGTCGAACTCCAGGTCCCTCAAGACCTGCTTCGTCACCCAGCCGGCGCAGAGTTTTACGCGGGGAAACGTGGCGGCGTCGAGGACGAGCACTTTCGCCCCCCCCCGGGCCAGCCGCCAGGCGGCCGTGCTCCCGCCCGGCCCGCCCCCCACCACGACGGCGTCGTAGCCGTTCACGCGGAAAGCCTCCAAACCCGAAAGCCAAGGGCGAGCCGGCGCCAAAACGGAATTCCCAGCATTTCAATTTCGTTGGCCACATTCATGCAGGCGAAGAGGTCTCCCTCCAGATCGATCTCCTGGTTTATATAAGCCTCCGCGAAGGCGTCCGGGGTGGGATTTGCGAGAATGCGCCTGAATGCAGCCGGAGAATTAATGCCAACGCAAAAGGGATTCATGTTGAGGCCGACCCGCACCTCGGTTCCGTCCCAGAGGCGGAAGGTGAAGCCGTTTTCCATCTTCCCGAACACTTCCCGGAGAATTTCGGCCGCCGCGGCGGCCCCGGAAGCCGCTTGGGTCATCAGATCGCCTCCCTCCCCTGGACCTCCGGCCCAGGGAAAGTACGCGGAGCGCCGGAAAAGCGGCGTCCGCCGAGCGGAAATTCCACGCCTGAATCACCCGTTATATTAGTGAAATTTCTTCTCGCAGGCCAGCCGCAACCGCGAGGGAGCCCGCCTTCGCCGATGGTCAACCGTTTAGGATCACCAGAGCGGTTCCGCCCGTGACAAGGAGGATCCCGGCCACGATACCCCGCGTGAGCCTTTCCTTTCCACCCAGAATGAGGGGATTGTAGACGAGGGCGAAAAGGGGGATGGTCGCGATCATGGGCGCGACGAGGGAAACCCTTCCCCAGAGGAATGCGTATATAAGGATGAATTGCCCCACCGCCTGGCAAAGACCCGCGAGAACGAAAAAGCCCGATGACCTCCGCGTAAACCGGAAAGATTTTCCCCGGTTCATGATGGACAAAAGCGGCGGTGCGGCCACCGCGGCGGCGGCAGCCTACAAGAATCCGCCAAAGACGAAAGAGTCGGTTCCCTTGAAGCCGATTTTTCGCAAATTGAACGCAAGCGCGAATGAGGTGGCGGCCAGGAGAGGAAGATACAGATAGCGAACCTTCCCTTTCATCTGCTTGCCGCCCGAGATCAAATATATGCCCAAAGCCCCCAGGAAGATCCCGGCCCAGATCGTCGGCGACGGGCGCTCTCCGAGGAGGATGATCGCGGCGAAGGCGGCGGGGATTGCGGACATGTTCCCCAGCGCCGTCGAGACCGCGACGCCGACGTAGTGGATGGACCGGTACAACAAGAAGAGGGAGAGCGCGGGGGATGCGAGGCCGGCCGCGAGAAAACTCGCCCAATACCAGTTCGGGGCGAGGCGCGAAAAATCGACCAGGAAAAGGACGAGGGCGAAGGCGGTGAAATTCGTCAAAACGACGATAAGACTTCCAGTATAGTTGTCGCTCTCCTCGATTCCGAGCCGCAAAAATGTCGAGCCCAGGGCGAAGAAAGCGGAAGTGAGTAAAGCGATCGATTCGAAGGGCAAAAGGCTCCCTCATGCCGGCCCGGGCGTGGGGGGTCAACCCTCCCGCGGCGGCCGGTTACCCGATCGTGGTCACGAGCACCGCTCCGATGACGATCAGGAAAGCGCCCCCCACGATGAACGCCGTGAGCCGTTCCCGCCCGCCGAGGAAAAAATACGTCAGGACCAGGCCGAACAGAGGCGTGGTGGCAACCAGCGGCGCGACCTGGGAGACGGTCCCCATGTTGATCGCCGTGAGGATGCAGTACTGCGCGCCGGCAAGCGAGGCGCCGGCCAGGGCGAAATACTTTACCGGGCGGGGGGAGAAAAGATAGTTCTGGCCCCTGTGGGTGAACTGGAGCATCGCTGGAACCGCGATGCACGCGGCGGTTGCCTGCAAAAATCCTCCAAATATGAGCGAATCCACCCCTTGAAATCCCACCTTCCTGAGGGTGTGCGCCAACCCGAAGAAAACGGCCGACAAAATGGGCAGGCCATTGTACTGAAGCCGCCCCTTTCTCTCCCCCCCTCCCGATACCAGCAGCACGCCGCCCACGACAAAGGCGATTCCCGTCCAGAGCCCCACCGAGGGGCGCTCGCCCAGTAGCGCAAAAGCCCATATCGCGCCGAATATCGCGTTCGTATTGCCCAACGAAGTTGTGGAAGCGACGCCGATGAGGGGGATGGCGCGGTACATGAAAAAGAGGGACAGCGCCGGGGAGGCCGTGCCCGCCCCCAAAAAAGCGGCCCAAAACCACGAGGGGGTGATGCGCGAAAAATCAACGAAGAAAAGGGCGAGAGCAAAAGCGATGAAATTGATCAAAACGACGATGAAATTCCCCGTCTGGGGATTGCTGCCCTCGACCCCCAGCCGGATAAAAACCGCCGAAAAGGCAAACCCCACGGCCGTCAGGAGCGCGAAGAGCTCAAAGGGCATTCAAACCCCATTCCCCATCAAATTCTCTCCCTTTGGTTTGTTCTTGAGAAAGCCGATTGGGGGCGCGGCGCCCTTGCGCAGCGGCGGGGACGATCCGCCGCGGGCGCGAAGGATCGCGCGCTCCGGCCGCAGGAAGGCGGCCCGGGCCCGGCCCTGCGAAAGCTCCCTAGCCGATGATCTTGAGCTCCGGCACCGACAACGGGGCGGACGAATTCGCGATGGCCACCTGGGCGGCGATGTTCCGGGCCGCTTCGCGGAAGGCTTTGGCGACGGGACTGTCCGGCTCCCCCACCACGACCGGAACGCCGCGGTCGCCCCCCACCCGGATCCGGACGTCGAGAGGAACCGCGCCGAGAAAGGCGACTTCGTAGCGCCCGGCGGCCCGCTCCCCCCCGCCGGTGTCGAATATATCATCCCGGTGCCCGCATGCCGGACACTCGTAGTAGCTCATGTTCTCGATGATCCCGAGAATGGGAACGTCCGTCTTCCGGAACATCTGCAAGCCCTTGCGCGCGTCGAGGAGGGCGATGTCCTGGGGGGTGGTCACGATGACCGCCCCCGCGAGGGGAACCTGCTGAACGATGGTGAGCTGGGCGTCTCCCGTTCCGGGGGGAAGGTCGAGCACCAGATAATCGAGATCCCCCCAGAGGGTATCGCCCAAAAACTGGACGAGCGCCTTCATCACCATGGGGCCCCGCCAGATGACGGGGCTGTCCTCCCCCACGAGAAAGCCGATGGACATCACCTTCACCCCGTGGGCCTCTAGGGGATAAATTTTGTTCTCCGGCGTCGAGTCGGGCTGCGCGTCCGGGATTCCGAGCATGAGGGGCTGGCTGGGCCCGTAGATATCCGCATCGAGAATGCCCACTTTGGCGCCCTCGATGGAGAGGGAGAGCGCAACGTTGGCCGAGACCGTGGATTTCCCCACCCCCCCCTTGCCGCTCGCGATGGCGACGATATTTTTCACCCCGGAAATGGCCATCTTTCCCTGGGCGGGGGGGTGCGCGGAGACATGGCTCGTCTGGCGCACCTCCACGCTCTTTACGCCGGAGAGCGAGCCGACCGCGAGCCGGCTCTCGTCCAGGAAATACTCCTTCCGGGGGTGCGCCGGGGTGGTGAGCTCCAGCGTAAAGGAGACGGCTTCTCCCGCGATCTGAACGTCCTTGATCATTTTCAGGCTCACCAGATCCTTTCCCAGATCGGGATCCTTCACCTTTTTCAGGGCTTCCAAAACCTGCTCTTCGGTAACCTGCTGCATATCCATATTCTCCCTAGGAGATCGATTTCGCCATGGTTTCGCCGGGAATTCCCGCCGCGCTCGCTGGGAGGCGGCGCCTCGCCGCGCATTTTCCCGGACAGTTCCGCATCTTATGGGCGCGGTTTTCCGGCTGTCAATCATTCCGATTCACGCGGCGGCGATGTCCCCAAATCGCAGCCGGCGAGTTGACGTTTCCTTCGGCCGGATATTAAATTTCATGCGTATCCGATCGCAGGAGGCTCGAACCTTCCAGCCGTTCCTTTCCACCGATTCAACAGGATGAAAGGGAGGAAGTCATCCCCGGGATGGAAATTATCGTTTGTATCAAGCAGGTCCAGGATCCCGACATCCCGCCCCGCGATTTCAAGGTGGACGAGGAGCGGATGGCCGTCATCCCGCCTTCGAGTTTCCCCCCTGTAATCAACACCTTCGACGAAAATGCCGTGGAGGAGGCCATCCGCCTGAAAGAGGCCCATCAGGGAAAGATCACCATCGTCACCGTGGGAAGCGAGAAAGCCCGGGATTCGCTGAAAAAATGCCTCGCCATGGGCTGCGACGAGGCGATTCTTCTTCAGGACGAGGCCTTTGAAGGATCGGACGCCTTCGGCGTCGCCCGCATCCTGGCGGGGGCCGTCCGCAAGCTCGGGGAGTATGACATCATCCTCTGCGGGCGCATCAGCAGCGACTGGAGCTACGGGACGACCGGCCTCGCCCTGGCGGAGGCGCTCGGCGTCCCCAGCGTCAGCCAGCTCCAAAAAATCGAGGTCACACCGGACGGGCTCCAGTGCGAGCGGGCGCTCGAAGACGGCCTCGAAATCGTGGGGGTCTCAACGCCCTGCGTCCTGACGATCAGCAACGAAATGAACGACCCGCGCCTCCCCACGGTGAAGGGGATCTTGACGGCATCCCGGAAGCAGATTCCCGTCTGGGGGGCGGCCGACATCGGCGTCGATCCCGCCCTCGTCGGCGCCGGCGCGGAAATGCTCGAACTCACCCGCCTCTACGCCCCCGTCTTCGCGGGAAACTGCGAGATCATCGAGGGCGATACGGTCGAGGCGGCGGCGGAAAAACTCGCGCTCCGCCTGCGCGAGGACAAGATCATCTGATGGGAAGCGGACCGATGCCGACCGATGTACTGATACTGGCCGAGCGGGCCGGCGACCGCCTCGCCCTGGTCAGCAGCGAGCTTTGCGGTATCGGCCGCAAGCTCGCGGACGAAAAAGGGGGCTCCCTCATCGCCCTTCTCCTGGGAGGGGCCGGAACCAAGGATCTGGCCAAGGGACTGATCGCCCTCGGGGCCGACGCCGCCATCGCCGCCGAATCCGAAATTTTGGAAGGCTACACCAGCACCGTGTACACCGAGGTCATCGAAAAGGCGGTAACCGAAACCGGGCCGGCCATTTTCCTCGCCGGGAACACTTCCATCGGCCGGGACACCGCCCCCCGGCTGGCCTACCGCCGGAGCGCCAGCTACGCCCACGACTGCACCGATCTCGGCATCGAAGAAGGCAAGCTCACGGCCGTGCGGCCGGTATACGGCGGCGGCGCCATCAGCCACGTTCGCTCGAAGAGCGAGGGCCTCGCGGCGGCCTCCATCCGCCTGAAGGCCTTCCCGCCCGCGGAGGTGCAGGAAGGAAGGTCGGGTGAGCTGCGCGAGGCGGAGGTCTCGCTCGAAGCGGGCGCGGTGCGGATGCGGTTCATCGATTCGAAAAAGATCGAGGCCGAGGGCGCCCGGCTGGAGGATGCGGAGATCGTCGTCAGCGGCGGGCGCGGGCTCGGGGGGCCGGAAAACTTCGAGTACCTGAAAGAACTGGCCAAGGTGCTGAAGGCGGCCTTGGGCGCGAGCCGGGCGGCGGTGGACGCGGGCTGGGTGCCCACCCAGTTGCAGGTGGGCCAGACGGGAAAAATCGTCAGCCCCAAATTGTATATCGCCGTCGGCATCTCCGGCGCCATGCAGCACATGGTCGGAGCGGGGCCGAGCAAGAATATCGTGGCGATCAACACCGACCCGGAGGCCCCGATATTCCAAAGGGCGCGCTACGGAATCGTCGGCGATTACAAGAAGGCCGTTCCCGCCCTAACGAAGAAGCTCAAAGAGCTGCTCCAAAATTAACCCGCGCACACCCCGTCTGTCTGGCAAGAGGCGGCCTAGAGAAACGGCTGGTAGGCCCACACCACCCTGCCCACGATGTGGTCCTCAACCCCCTCGTCCCGCAGCTCGATGTGGGTGATGGGCTCATCGCGGTTTTCCGGAACGAGCCAAAGAAGGGGGGGGGTCCACTGCAGGCGCTTTAGCGTGCACCCCCCCGTTTCGTCCCGGACGGCGTAAACGCCCTGGGGCGATATGTTCTTGTCCCTCCGGTCGAGCACCACCACCGCCCCGGGCTGGATGAGGGGGAGCATGCTCCTGCCCACCTGGCGGTCCACCCGGATCGCCACGAGATCGCCCCTCCCCCGGATCTGGGAGATATGGATTAGGGCGTACTCCTTTACCGCCTCCTCCACGATTCTTGCGCTGCCCGCCGCAATCGAACCGGTGACGAGGGGAACCGCCCGGAAATCCGAGGGTTCCACCTTTCCCGGCCCCTGTAGGATCTCCGCATGCCGGAGCGATATTTCCACCGGGCCCAGGGAGGGAACCTCCTCGGCCCCCTCGCGCCCGAGGAGCCAGTCCGCCGATACGCCCAGGGCATCCGCAACCTGAAGCAGCTTGCCCGCGCTCGGTTCGTTCTCCCCGTCCTCGTAGCGAACGACGTTCGCCCAGCTCATGTTGGACGCCTTGGCGAGTTGGTTCCGGTTCCAGCCCCGCTTTTTCCTCGCCTCCGCAATCCGGTTTCCGATTTTTTTGAAAATGGCCGATTTGGGCATATTCCCTTTGGGTGGCGTGCGGGGGTCCGCCCGGCGCGTGGAACTCCCCTCTCCTCCCTCCAGATGATTGGCGACAGTTCACCATATCATTTCACCTCATCCTCCGATACCACTGATATTATTAAAATTGTTCGTATGTTAGAATTTTCTTCAACTGGGGGCAGAGCAAAGGCGGGGCGAGAAGACAACGCTACAGCGAGGGGGGGGAAGTGGCGCCGCCCCCACCGGCGGAAGGGGGGGACAATTACCGCCCGGGGCAAACGGCCAGGAAAATCCGGCCCTTTTCCCTCGGGGTCAGCCTCAAATCCGCTTGATGAAGACCGAAACCGCCGCTCCAATCTCCGCCGGGCAATCCTCCTGGAGGCAATGCCGTGCCGGGACGGTGATTTCGGTCTGGTTCGGCCAGGCGCGGCAAAACTCCCGCGCGGCGCCCGCCAGCCCGTGGCCGAACTCCGCGTTGACGAAAAGCTTCGGAATCTGGCTTCGGGACAAAAAATCGCTGTAGCGCTTCACGATCACGTAGTTGTCCGCGGGCTCGCCCTCGAAGGGAATCTCCCGGGCCCACTGAAGCGTGATCATGCGCGATTCGGGATCGGCGAACGGGGCGCGGTAAACGTTCTTCTCCTCCTCGGTGAGCTCCCGGACGACGCCCCTTTCGAACAGCATCTTCTCGACGAAAAAATTCTCCTCCCGCACGATTCGATCGCCCTCTGCGGAGCAGAGAGTCTTGAAGGTCTTCACCCGCTCGTCCGGCATGTCCGACCAGAACCGCGGGCGGACCATCGCCTCCATATAGGCGATCCCTTCGATCTGATCCGGATACCGGCAGGCCCGGTTGAAACCGATCGCGGCGCCCCAGTCGTGCACCACCAGAATCAGGTTTTTTGTAAGGCCGAGCGCCTCGAACCAGGCGTCCATATACCGGATGTGCTCGGAGAAACGGTTGGTGCCGCCCGGCATTTTTCGGGAATTTCCCATCCCGATGAGGTCGGGCGCCAGGCACCGCCCCCGCCCCTCCAGGTGCGGGATGACGTTCCGCCAAAGGTAGGAACGGGTGGGGTTTCCGTGCAGCAAAACGATGGGCGCCCCCTCGCCCGCCTCGAGGTAGGCCATCTCGGAGTCGAGCACCGCGATGCGCTTTTCCGGATACGGATTGGCCGCCGAAATATGCCCTTCGCCCATGCACGCCTCCCGGTTTCCTTGCAGAAAAATCCTCCGCCCCCTCATTCCTCCAAGACGGCGACCGCGCGGATCGGAGAGCCCGTGCCTCCGCGGAACTTGAGGGGCAGGCCGATAAACCGGAAATGGCCCGCTCCGATCAGCTCCTCCAGGTTGCACAGGCTCTCCATGTGGGTGATGCCCAACTCGTGGCACGCCTTGTGGACAAGCGCGTTGGTATCTCCCTCGGGGCCGGGGCGCATGGAATCGATGCCGAAGCTGACGACACCCTGCCCGGCGAGCCACCCGGTGGACTCCGGGTTCACGCCGGGGTTGTCGGTCGAGTAGGCGGGGGTGGGAAAGGTCCGGGCGTGATGGCCCGTGCAAAGGAGCACGGTTCCCCCTTTGGGGATGGGGGCGCCCGCCTTCTCGACGGCGCCCCGGAGGTCGAAGGAGGAGATTTCCGCCCGCGGCGGTATATGCCGGAGGTCGAGGCAGAGCCCGGTGACGATACATTTTTCGAGGGGAAATTCGCCGATGCTCACCCCGTCGGGATGAAAATGGCGCGGGGCGTCGAGATGGGTCGAGCCGTGATCGGGCATGGAGAAATACATCACTTTGTTCCCCCACACGCCTCCCGAATCCGCGAAGGCCTCCTCGTGCGTTTTCCACGTTCCGAGGATGATGGGCGGCTGGCCCGGATAGGCGGGCGCGCGATGATAGATCTCCCGGCTTAAGTCGATGAGCCTCATGATTTCAACCCCCCCCCGCAAAAAATTTCCCCGATCCGGTAAAACCCAGGCGCGATCCTACGCTCTGGAATCGATCCCCCACGCTACCGCATGGGGGAAGGAAACCATACCGCCGGAGAAGGGACAACCGCCCGCAAGGCCGCCCGTGCGCGACGGGGCCGCAAAGCCGAATGGAGGCGCGATGATTGGGTGCCGGCGGCGTCCCGCCCCGGGCGCCCGCGTGCGGAAGGGCGCCCGGATGCCGGCGATTGGGGGGTTACATGAAGAATTCCCGCTTGTTGATGTCCGGGTACATCGAGGCCACCCATTTTCCGTACCCGTTGAATATCTGGGTGGGGCGAACCTCTTTCGTCCCGATCATCTTCTCGCTGGCCTGGGACCAGCGCGGATGGTCAAATTTCGGATTCACGTTCGCCCAAAAGCCGTATTCGGAGGGCCCGGCGAGCTCCCAGAAGGTCTTGGGCCGCTCCTTGGTGAATTCTATCTCGACGATGGACTTGACGCTCTTGAAGCCGTACTTCCAGGGAGTGATGAGGCGGAGCGGCGCGCCGTGCTGCTTGGGAAGGGGGTGGCCGTAAATGCCCGTCACCAGCATGGCCATATCGTTCATCGCCTCCTGCATGGTGAGCGCCTCGACGTAGGGCCACTTGTACCATACGCGGAGCTGGCCCAGCGCCGTCGTGCGGTCCAGGAAGGTGGTCATCTTCACGTACCGGGCCCCGCTCATCGGCTCGACCTTCTTGATGAGGGCCGAGAGGGGAAAACCCGTCCAGGGAACCGCCATGGCCCAGGTCTCGACGCACCGGAACCGGTAGAGACGCTCTTCGAGCGGCATCGAGCGGATGAACTCGTCGATGCCGTAGACCTTGGGCTTTTTCACGAGGCCCGACACCTTCACCTGCCAGGGGCGAATTTTGAGCCGCTTCGCCAGCCAGTAAATGCCCTTAGTGCCGCCGAACTCGTAAAAATTGTTGAAGGTCGCAGCAACCTTTTCCTCGGTCACCGCCCTGTCCAGCTCGAAATCCGGGTTTCGCTTCGCAGAATAGAGGTCGAGCGTCCGGTCCTTGGACGCCTCACCGGCGGCGGCCTCGGCCGTCCCCAGGTTTCCGGCAAGTCCCCCCGCGGCCAGGCCGAGCGCGCCCGCCATAAATTTTCTCCGGCCGAAGTACACCTTCTCGGGGGTGGCTTCCCGCTCGGGGATCTGCCACCCGGGCTTTTTGTGAAAATGCATGACGTGCTCCTCATTTTGCGCCGGCGGGCCGCCGGCCCGTTCCGGTCACCAGGTTGGATTCCCTCGGTTCAAATCTGGCGGACAACCCCGATTCCCCGCCGGAAAACCCCTTTTCCGCGCAGAAAATGGGCTGAACACTTGAACGCGCATGGGCGGGGTTTGATTCCCCGCTCATCTTTTATCATACCAAATATTCCCGTTTCGCGCCAATCTCGAGGCCCTCTCCGGAAAATCAGGCCAAACCCCCTTCCGCCCCCTCCGAGTTGCGCCGAATTGCCGCTAAGTGTCAGAATGTTTTCCGTTTGCGGGGCAATCCGGAACAAGCCGGACCGAAATTCCGCTCGCCAGGCCGGGAATTCGATGGGAACGCCCTCTTTTTGCTCTCACGCGGCGCCAGGGGAAATCTCTTTGTGCAGACCGCGATGGATTTGACGCGCGCCCGTTCCAGGAGCGGGCGGCGCGGCCCTTCGGCGATCCGGGGGCCTCGCGCCCGCCCCGGTTCTCCTTTACTGTTTGGCCTCGCGGGCGGCCCTTTTTCGGAGCGCACCCCCAAGAGAAGGGACTGACCATGCCTCCCAAAATCGATCCGGAACTTTGTAGCGGCTGCGGCCGGTGCATATTCGATTGCGGCGTCTACGTCCTCGAGCTGGACGCCGATACCGAGAAGGCGCGCCTCATCGGCAAAGGCTGCGTAGACTGCTTTCTGTGTGAGCTTGCGTGTCCCACCCGCGCGGTCCGGATTCTTGTCGGCAAGGATCTCGGCGGCGTCGGAGGCAAGGCGAATGCCAGAGAGTACTGACGTCCTCGTCGTCGGCGGGGGGACGGCGGCCTGCATGGCGGCCATCGAGGCCGCGGTGTACGGGGTGCGCGTCACCCTCGTGGACAAAGGGCTGATGGGCCGGGGGGGCTCCTCGCCCACGGGGGACGCGGCCATGTCCGCCGCCTTCGGGCACACGAGCCTCGAGGGAGACATCGGCCAGGACAACGAGGCGCAGCATTACGAGGACACCATGCGGCGGGGGGAGTGGCTCGCCCACCCGACCCTGGTGGCGGTCATGGCCCGGGAGGCCATGGAGCGGCTGGATGAACTGGAGACCCTCGGGGTGCGCTTCAGCCGGACCGGCGACAACCTCCTCTACCAGTACCGGACGCTCGGCCACGCCTTCGCCCGGTGCTGCAGCCCGGTCGGCGGCGGGCACCACGAGATGGAGATGCTCCGCAAAGAGGCGCTGCACCGGCGGGTGCGGGTGATTGAAAACACCATGGTGACCCGGGTTCTCCTGCGGGACGGGGAGGTGGCCGGGGTGTACGCCATGGACGTCGAAACGGGGGAGGAGCGGGTCTTCCCCTGCAAGGCGGCCGTGATCGCGGCCGGGAGCGCGACGCGGCTCTACCGCTACACGAGCTCGAACTACCACACCACCGGCGAAGGGTTCCTCCTCGGCCATGAGGCCGGGGCGAAGCTTTGCAACATGGAGTTCGTCGAGTTCACGGTGATCCCGAAGGTGGGGCTTCGGATTCTCTCCGCGAGCGGCATCTCGCCCTTCATGGGAAGGGGGAGCAAGCTCTTCAACGCCCGGGGGGAGCGGTTTCTCGAAAGGTGGGACCCCGAGCAGCTCGAGCGGACGACGCGCGCCATCCTGACCCGGGCGATTTATAAGGAATTGGTGGAGGAGCGCGGCCCCGTATACAACGACGCCTCGGGCTTCACCCCCGAGATCTGGGACGAGTTCGAGTACAGCCAGGGGCAGGTCCTTCACAAGTTACGGGCGGCGGGCATCGATCCGCGCAAGGAGCGCTTCGAGTGGGTCCCCGCCGTGCACACCTACCTCGGGGGAATCCTCACCGACGAGCGGACCGGGACGGGCGTGCCGGGCCTCTTCGCCTCGGGCGAGAGCGCCACCGGCGTCCACGGCGCGAACCGCCTTTCCGACAACGCGATCTCGGAATGTTTGGTGTTCGGCAAGCGCTCCGGGCGCTACGCGGCGAAGTACGCGCGGAACCGCCCCGCGGCCGAGGTTCCCGCCGCCGGGGTCGCCGCCGAGCGCGACCGGCTTCAGGGGATGTATTCGGCCGAGGGGGAGGACCCGCGCCGGCTGGAGAAGCACATCCGCGAGACGGCCTGGCGGTGCATCGGGGTGGTGCGGACGGAAGAAACCCTGCGCGATGCCGCCTCCGCCTTCGAAGCGGCCCGCAAGACCCCCGCCCGGGTCCGGAGCACCCCGGAGCTTCTCGTCGCGCTCGAGGCCAAAAATCTCGCGGCGGTCGGGAACCTCATCGCCCGCTCCGGCCTCATGCGCGAGGAGAGCCGGGGGCAGCATTTCCGGGAGGATTTCCCCGAAAAGCGGGACGAGTGGCTCCGCTGGATCACCCACCACCGCGATTCCGAAAAACCTCTCCTCCAGGAGCTTCCCGCCGCCGAGCCGGTCTCCTTCGAGGCCTCGCTGGCGGGGAATCTATCCTGAGACAGAACGCCAAAACCCCGGCGGCGGAAGACTCGCCCGGAAGCCGGCGCAACTACCGGGCCGGCCCGTGGGGGCGGGCCGGAAATGTGTCAACGGCGGATTGAGGGGAATCCGGACCGGGGGAGGGGAGCATGTCGATGAAAAAAATCTATCCCATCGGAGATCCGGAGGCGGACACCGGCCGGCTTGCCGCCTGGTGGGAGCAAGAGCTCGAAGGCGCCAACATCAGAGAAAAAGTCACCGTCCAGCACAGCCCCTACGATGATACATCCGAAAAAGAGGGAATTTTTAAATCATTATTCAACGCGTTGGGCGGTATAGGACAGCTGGAAATCACCAATGTTTTTCATACGGCTCTCCCCGGAACGCCATGGCCCTTGAATGCGTGGATATATACGACCCAGAAGGGAATTATTACGAATTTGATCTACCAAACGGAGCTTCCCAAAAGGATCGAACGGGAAATAACGTTCATCAGCAAAGGGGGGGGGATTCGCCGGCATCATCGGTCTTTACAGGAAATTCGAGGGAGAGGGCGCTGATTCCCTCAACGCGAAGAAGGAATTGCGGAAAAAACTTGCCGGTTCGATTTCCTATTATTACCGGCGGAAAGGAACCATGTATATGTTGGACCAAGCGACATATGCATTCACCCCGCAAGAAGACGGCACTTTGGTGACCATAATGACAGGGCCGCAGGTGGTATCCCTACTCGCCGACCTTGTATTGGTCGGCCGAAGCAGGCTGTCGTTTGGGCTGGGCAAGGTCATCGCCGCGCTTCAAGCCCTCGAGGTCGCGCTCTAGGCCATCGCGCGCGACGCCCCGTCGCGTGATTCATCCGCCCCCCCGGGCTTTGCGCAATTCCTCTTTTTTCCGCTCGAGCGCCTTCAACCTCCGGACGTCTTGCGGTGCAGGCGGGAGAGGGCCTCGACCTCGGAGAGTTCCTTTCCGGTCAGATCCAACAGCTGATCCACCCGCCTGCGCGAAACGATTCCCTTTGTCCAGCCGTAACCGGCGGCGGTCACAATTCCCGCATCCGTCAACAACAGCCCGAGCCTCGGATCTTTGACGAAAACCCCCAAAATCTTGGAAATCGCGGTCAACACTTTCTCGCGGTCATCCGGACTGGAAAAGGCCGTCGCGGAGAGGTCGATCGCCGTATGGATATCCCCCAAAGTCTTGATCACTTCCGCATCGCTTTTCAGCGAAGCGAGCCTTTGGGCGGAAAACTGATTCGCGTATTTGAGGATCGGGCCGTAATTCTTCAGCAGCAGCTTGATCGAGCCGCGCTGCTGATTCGTCAGTTGGATCGCCGCCTCCTTCTTGATGGCCAAAGTTTTCAACACGAGCGACACTACGGCCTCCTTCGCTTCCCCCAGGGCTTTCTCCCGGGCCTTGGTGCCCAGTTCGGTCCACTCCTGAAAGTCCTTCTCGTGCCTGCCGGGATTTTTCGCGAAAAAGGACAGTTTTTCGCGGGTGCGGGCCATGCGCTTCCGGACCTGCAAAATTCCCCGAACAAAATTCTTTTCCCGCGAATCCAGCGCCCGGCTCCTGGCGCTTTCGTAACGATCCAGATCGGTGTTGTAGCGTTTCCACCTCTGCTGGATATCGCTCGTTTGCGCCTTGCACGACGCGATCAACGCGGTTTGATCGCTGCGCACCCGGGAGCACTGTGCCCGTTGGGAGCGGATGGCGGAGACCAGGCCGCTCCACCGGCCCGCCAAGCCGGGATACCGGCCCTGAAGAGCGGAAAATCCTTCCGGCGCCTTCGAGGGCCGTTTTGGACCGGCGGCCCGGGCCGGCCCTCCCTGGGACAGGAGCAGCGCTCCCGCCAGAATGAACAGACAAACGCTGGCTACAGCTCTTCGAGGCATTCTCTCCGCTCCCCTTCCCCGTCCCGGCCCGCAAGCGGCCTAAAGGGACTCCCTTCGAAGAAGATTCCGCGCGCGGGCCAGCTTTTCGGCCAGCCCGGCCAGGCCGAGGGGCAGGTCTTGGATCGACTTCTTTTTTTGATTCCGGACCAGAGCGGCCAACTGGGTAAAGACGGGATCATCCAAAGAGAATTCTGCGGGATAGTAAGTGCTTCCCTTTTTCAGGATCTTCAGCCATGACGTTTTCCCGAATGTCGTCAACTTGGGGTAAATATCGACCCTGTCGCGTGGGAGACCGTAGATCAGAATTTTTCCCCTTTCAGTCCGATTCGGCGGTCCTCTCCCTTCGCTGTCAAAAAAATGCATCCGTTTACCGAATCCACGACTACCGCTTCGTCCCAAACGGTTCTTGCGCAACTGAATTGGCGGGACAGCCCGCTCCTTGCCGCCAATCGAAGGGCCCGCTGCGCGGTGATATACGCGCTTCCATGAAGCCTCGCCTTTTTCATCTGGTAGGCGAGCCCGACCCAGTTCTCCGCCTCGCGGAGCCATCCCCTCACCCGCTGTTCTTCTTTCCACTTCCTTTTCATGGATTTCTTCCGTTTCGAACAACTCCGGTCTCCCACAACGCACGCAAACTTATTCCATGGAGTATCGAAATTTTTCGCCGCGCTGACCGCTTCGCTTTCGGAAAGTTTTTTGGAAAGTTTGAACAGCTCCACGGGGTTCACGCCGGGCTCCACGGCGACCTTTTCCTTGAACCGCGCCTGGGTGATCTTCAATGCCAACGCGGCAAGGGCTTGGGGCACGCCCTCGGGGTTCAGCCGGCCGATGCGCCCAACCTCCTCCAGCTCTCCCGCCCGGGCCATGCTTTCCAGTATCGAAATCCGGTGCTTCTTCCGGGCCCCCCTTCTGGGAATCCTTTTGACGGTGGAGAGGGCCTCGCCATAAATTTCCCGCACGAGCCGGTCGATGAAGATTTCTTGTTCGAGAACATTCCGCCGGACCCTCTCGGCGTTCGGGGCCTTGGGGAACGCTTCCAGGTATGCCCTGAAATATATGGCGGCCAGAACGGGGTGCTTCGTTTCCTTGTGGGCGCTTCCCAAAGCGTAGAGGAACACCGGCACGCGGGAGGCGGCCTTGTGGGCCTGGTTGAAGTACTTTAGGGCCAGACCCCAATCTCCCTGTTTGGCCGCGATTTTTCCCCTCTCGAAGGCATTTTGGGCGGAAGCGGGAACGGACTGGGCGAGCGCGGCCGGCGCAAGCCAACATATCTGAGCAACAACCAAGGAGCCGAATACCGTTTACAGGAAAATGCGGGGGGAGGGAATCTTCATCTTCTTCCGTCTCCGAGTCGAAAATCCTGACATCTTATCGTCCTTTTCGCGCGATTCAGATTGCGCCCAGAATAATGAAGCCCGTCCCTTTCGCCGGATTCTTCTCCCCGCTCCATTTCCACACCCCGGCGCGCAAGCGGGCTAGAAGGATTCCCTTCGAAGAAAATTCCGCGCGCGGGCCAGCTTTTCGGCCAACTTGGCCAGGCCGAGGGGCAGGTTTTCAATCGACTTCTTTTTTTGATTCCGGACCAGCGCGGCCAACTGAGAAAAGACGGGATCGTCCAAAGAGAACTTTGCGGGATAGGGAGCGCGCCCCTTTTCGAGAACCTTCAACCAAGACGTTTTCCCGGAGGGCGTCAGCTTGGGAGCGAAATTTTTCCTGCTCCTTGAAAGCCCCCCGACCCGAATCCCATTTTTGCTCTTCCCGATTCCGTGGGTCTTTCCCTTCGCGCCATAAAATTCACATCCAACGGAATTCGTTACTACCAACTCCTCTTCCCATGTGCTTCTTTCGCAATGGAATTTGTCGGGCATCCCGCTTCTTTCCGCCAACCTGACCCCGCGCTGCACGGCGGCATACGCGCTTCCATGAAGCCCCGCCTTTTTCATCTGGAAGGCAAGCGCGATCAAGGTCTCCGCCTCGCGGAGCGCCTCTCTCCTGCTTTGTTCTTTTTTCCACTTCCGCTTCAAGACAGCCTTCCTATCCGTACATCCCGGGCCGGGAGCGCATATGAAATTCCATGGGACATTGAAATTTTTCGCCGCGGAAACCGCTTCGTTTTTCGAAAGCTTTACGGACAGCGCGAACAATGCCACGGGGTTCACGCCGGGCTCGACGGCGGCCTTTTCCCTGAACCGCGCCTGGGCGATCTTCAATGCCAACGCGGCGAGGGCTTTCGGCGCGCCCTCGGGGTTCAGGCGGCCGATGCGCTCGGCCTCATCCAGCTCTCCCGCCCGGGCCATGCTTTCCAGTATCAAAAGGCGGGCCTCTTGCCGGGCCCACCTTTTGGGAAGCCTTTTGACGGTGGAGAGGGCCTCGCCATAAATTTCCTCCACGAGCCGGTCGAGGAAGACTTCCTGTTCGAGAATATTTTGCCGGACCCTCTGGGCGTTCGGGGCCTTGGGGAACGCTTCCAGGTAAGCCTGAAAATATACCGCGGCCAGAACGGGGTGCCTCGTTTCGTTATGGGCGTTTCCCAAGGCGTAGAGGAACACCGGCGCGCGGGGGGCGGCCTTGCGGGCTTGGGTGAAGTACTTGATGGCCAGGCGCCAGTTCCTCCCCTTGGCCGCGATTTTTCCCCTCTCGAAGGCTTTTTGGGCGCGCGCGGGAACGGACTGGGCGAAGGAGTCAGACGCGGGAAAAAACGTCTGCCCGATGACCAAGAGGCAGAACAGCGTTTTGTGCGGTACCGCGGGCAGGCGGGATGTGATTTTTTTCACGGACTTCCGCCTCCCGCCCCGGAGCTCAGTTGCCCGGCCCTTTGATGGACAGGTCCATAATCTCAATCTCTTTCACCTGCTTCGCGCTCTCCAGGCCGGTCTTGGCCGAAATGAGGCCCGCCCGCTTCACCGGGTTCTTCTCCTTGTTGATGCTCTCATCCAGCAGAACCGACTGCTCCGCCATCGCCCGAATCTGCTCCTCGATGAGCTTGGATTTTTTCCCGGGCGCCTTCTCCTTCCGGGCCAGCGCCTCCAGGGATTTGACCCGTTTGTTCCGCGCCCTGACTTGAGCGGCGAACTGCCTGCGGTTCATCTTCTTCGCCATGCGGGCCATCGCCACCGGGCCGGCTTTTCCGATGGGCGGAATCTTCCCCAGGCCGACCCCGGACCCTGGGCCGACCGGGGGGCCGGAATCGAACGGAACCCCCGCGGCGGACTTCGTTCCCTTCCTCCCCTGCCGCTCGGCGATTCCGAGCTGCTCGAGCGCCCCCCGCCGCCCGCCCCTTGGCGCCGCCGGCGGCGGAGGAGATTTCCCGGAGGGCGGAGGAGCGGTTTTTCGGGCCGCGGCCCTCCAATTTGTCGGCCAGGCCGTCGACCTGCGAGTTCATCCCGCTTTTCGCCTTCTTCTCTATCGCCTTTTTCCGGGCCTGCTCCACATAAAAGGCCTCGATTTTGCCTTTCTTGGTATGGGGGAACACTTTTCTCCGCATGTACTGCCGGATGTTCTCGCTCCCCTGCCGATCGGGGCTGTAGCGCAAAGCCTCCTCGAGCAAAGCGTACGCGCGATCCGCGTTTCCCCTGCCGAATTGATTCACGCCCTCGGAATATTTCCAGGAAGAAACGGCGCGGCGGTAGCGCGCGAGCAGCTCCGGGTTCTTGGGGTCGAGCTGGAGCGCCGCGTAGAGAAATTCCACCGCCTGCTTCAAGCGCCCGTCGCGCCGGGCCTGCTCTGCCTTCTTCAGCAGGGCCGCGATCTTCTCCTGGCGGATTTGGGCGGGGGTTTTTCTCGGAATGATCGGGCCGCCACCCCTGTTGCCCCTGCCGCCCCCGTTGCCTCCGCCGCCGCTATTGGGGCAATCCCCGACGCAGTGGCCCTCAAGCTCGGCGGATGCGTTGGCGGGAAAGGACAAGAGCATGGCGCAAGCCAAAACAGCGAATTTCCCGAAGGGAAGGACGTATGAAAACGGCCGATTCCCTCCGGCGGGTTTTCGGGAAGGCATGGTTTTCTCCTCCTAGGGAAACCGCGCGCTTTGCGGCAGAACAGCTATGATTATATTTTACCCGCCCCGCCAGGTGAATCGCCCGAATGAAAGTTCCGCCCCCCGCCGCCGGAGCCGCTCGCTCCAACCCTCATCGCAGGGCACCTGCCCTCATCGCGGGGCGCCCACAAAAAGCCGAACGCCGGTCCCCACCCCCGCGTCTTCCGCCCTAGGGCATCTTCCGGACGCGCACCTCGATTCCCCCGGCGCCCTTCATCAGGGCGAGGAGCTTGGAGATGTCGGTCTTCCCGGTGTGGTAGGGGTAGAGGATTTTGGGCCGGAACGCCTTGGCCGCGTCGGCCACCATCTCCGGCGTCATGGTGTAGGGCAGGTTCATGGGGAGGAAGGCGATGCCGATCCCCTTCAGGCTTTTCTGCTCGGGGACATTCTCCGTATCGCCCCCGATGTAGACCCGCACATCCCCAAAAGTGATCACATAGCCGTTCCCAACCCCCTTCGGGTGGAAGGGCTGGCCGGGGCCCCGCATGTGGACCAGGTTATAGGCCGGCACGGCCTCGATCCGGAGCCCGGCCACGGTCTTCGTCTCCCCGTTCCGGAGCACCGCCCCGCCCTTCACCTTTTCCGCGCTCCGCCCGTTCAGGACCAGCCGGGTGCCGCCGGTCCGGATGGCGCTTATCGCCTTCGGGTCGAGATGGTCGCCGTGGGCGTGGGTCACCAGAATCAGGTCCGCCTTGGGCAGCTTGGCGTAGTCGGTCAGGCGGCCGAACGGATCGACGTGGACGATCTTCCCGCCGAAAGCGAACATGAGCGAGGCGTGGCCGATGAAGGTGATCTTCAGATCGCCGCCGGAGGTCTTGATGACATCCACCTCGAATTTCTCCTGGGCACCCGCGCCGAACGCCAGAAAGGCAACCAACAACGGGACCGCCGCCAGGTATCTGCGCATGACAACATCTCCTTTTTTCCGGCAAAGGCCGGTTCATTTTATCCGATCACATACTCACGCAGCACCGATTCGCTAGGGAGAATCAAATAATAATAACCTATGCGGAAGACCCAGGACCTTGCCCGGTTATCGTTCGAGCAATTGTATCTATTGTCACTTTAGAAGGACTGATTGAGTCGTCAGTTTTCGTCAACAATCCAGACGAACCAAAAGAGGCAACTGCATCAACTAGGTGTGTCAAAATTAAATCTCTTTGCTCAGGTGTTACAGCAGAATCAACAAAAGAGGGCAAGCTATTTGCAATACGTTGTCGGTGAAGATTTTGCTCCCTCATATGCAAATGCGCCCGTAAAATGCGAAAGAAAAATGCCGCCACTGCACCGATGGCACTCAATATAGTAATCCGTATTGCCGTAAAAAAAACGACTCCCCATTTCAAATTTTCAGCAGGAACCTCATTTGAAAATTTATAGGCAACAAAAATAAAAACAAGTACCGAAATCGCACTAAGCAAGGCCCAGAGTTTTACTTTTTTATTGAGAGCGGTTTGCGCTCCTTCAAATTGCTTCTGAGCCTCCTCAACTGATACTTTGGTTGCAACCCGTCGAGCTCTTCCTTCGATATCTTCTGAGAGTTCTTTGGCTTTATCAATTGAATGTGCTCCTTCAGTTCGAACCTGCTCTAAAAGGTTGTTGGATTCTTCCCTCAACTTTTCAATAATTCGACTGTGTTCAGCCTGGATGTCTTCGTCATCTAATATTCCTTTTTGTTAAATCTTCGCAGTTACAAACGGCGGCCAGTTCTTTTTTAGCTCTTCAAGACGCTCCCCGATTTTATTGACATGATTTTTCCCTTCTGTCACATAACCGGAAGTATCTAATTCAGATATTCTGTCAATGTCTTCTTTTGTATGTGCAAAATGGCTATGTGCCTGTTGAACATCATCCTCAAACACATGAATTCCATATTCAATGGTGAAATCTAATTTTGTAATTGTCTCAGCTATTTTTGGCTTCAAGATTGATTCGAGAGAGGCTTCACCTAGTCCCGATCGGTACACTTTTCCATCTTCAATTGAATCAAAGGTTCCTTTAATACTTTTTAGAGATTCAATTACTTCTTCGGAGGCCATAAAAATTCTCCCTACAACTTCAGATTTTAGAAAATGTCTTCAAATAATATGATACATTAATTTAGACACCTTTCCAGGTGAGCAAGGCAGGAAGCAAATATTCGTAAACCCGCTTTTGAGGCTTTACGACCTGCCTCCCACTCCCCCTAATCCCCCAGCATCAACTCCTCACAATACGGGGCGCGGGTCATGTAGACGGGATCGTTCTCGGTGACGAGAATGTGGTCCTCGATCCGGACGCCGGCGCCGCCGGGGACGCCGGGGACGAAGATGAGGGGCTCGACGGCGAAGGTCATCCCGGGCTCGAACTTCACGCGCTCCGCCCCGGGCATCACTTCGCCGATGTAGGGGGGCTCGTTCGGGGAGATGCCGCAGCCGTGGCCGATAAAGAGCTTGATGAAATTCTGCTCGAGCCCGGCCGAGCGGGCGACTTCCAAAAATTCCGCCGCCGCGTCCTCGTTGGTGCAGCCGGGGCGCAGCTTGGCGATCCCGGCCTTCAGGGATTTGTAGACGGTGGTGTAGACCTTCCGCTGGACGGGATGGGGGGGGCCGCCGGCGAGGGTGGTCCGGCCGCAGTCGCCGAAGTAGCCGTTCCAGCAGGCGCCGATGTCGATGAAGACGATGTCCCCGTTCCGGATGATCTTGTCGGTGGGGAAGCGGGTGGGGGGGGCCATGTGCTCGCCCGAGGCGACGAAGGGGGAGGCGAGGTGGGCGAACTCGCCGGCGTGGGTGAAGAGGGTCTTCATGGCCTCGCCGGCGACGTCGAACTCCCGGACCCCGGGGCGGACGGCCTCGAGGGCGGTCTGGGTGACGGCGTCGGCGACGGCGCAGGCCTGGAGGAGGCAGGCGACCTCGTCCGGGGTCTTCTGGACCCGGCTCATGTACATGAATCGCTCGCCGTCAACGAAGGTGGCCTCGGGCAGGTATTTGTCGAGCATGGCGCGCTGGGTGAAGGTGTGGCCGTCCAGGCCGATGCTCCCCCCCGCCACCCCCCATTTTTTCATCCGGGGGGCGATCTCGTCCCGCACGGCGTTCTCGACCAGGCCGGGCTCTTCCAGGATTCCGATGGGGATGTAGTCCTCGATCCAGGGCATGCACTCTTCGATGCGGTGCGACTCGCCCGAGGAGGCGAGCAGGGTAGGCGGGTTGTCCTGGGTGAGGAGGACGCCGAAGGTGGTCGAGGAGCGGTACTGGATCATGATGACGCGGGCGCTGGTGAGGTAGCGGACGTTCTCGTCCTTCCAGAGGATGAGGGCGTCGATGCCCTCCGCCTTCATGGCGGCCTGGGTTTTCTCCACCCGCTCCCGGCGCATGCGGGCGAAATCGATCCGGTGCTCCCAGTCCACCATCATCCCGCCGCGCGCCCACGTGGGGTAGTCCGCCATCCGGCCGCCCTCCTCGATACAGAATCCCGGTGATTCAGGATTTCAGGAATTCAATTTCCCGGGTTTCCAAACTTTCAAGCTCCCAATCTCTCAAGCTCCCGATTCCGTTTTTTCCGTTTTTTCGCCCCCGCGCCTGCGCCGGTATCGCGCCGCGGGGCGGGCAGCATGCCGCGGGGCGGGCAGCATGCCGCAGGGCGATTTCCATGCCGCGGGGCCGTTCCGCAACTTTCCGCGAAAGCTGCCCTGAATCACCCGTCCTGGACATGGCGGGACGCTAGCACCCGCCCGGCGGAGATGTCAAGAAATCGGCTCGCCCCAATGGCCCTTGATTCGCTATACTATTCGGCGACCCGCCCGCCTCCTCCGCGCCCGCGCGGGAGCGCCTTCCGCCCCGGGATTTTCCTTGAGTCGGCGCCAAAATTCTCCCGATTTCGAGCGCTCCAGCCGCATCCGCAGCCTGCCCTATCAGGCGGCGCGGGAGGAGAGGACCCTCTCGCGGCGGCTCGTGGCGAGCGAGCGGGCCGCAGAGCGCGAGGCCCTGGGCCAGCGGCTCTTGAACGCGATCTGCCAAGGCCTGCGCCTGCCCCCCGTGCGGCTGCGCGTCCTTGAAAGCCACCAGCCCCACAGGATGCGCGATGGCGTCCTCGCCTACAAAGAATACGGGGCCTATTACCTGGAAGACCAAGCGATCAGCATCGCGAACCTCACCGCCGTCCGGGGGAAAGTCGTCGCCGGCAAAACGTTTTTCGACACCCTGATCCACGAATTCATGCACCACCTGGACAGAAAATTGCTCAAAATCCCATCTACGCCACACAGCCCCGGCTTTTACCAACGGGTCGAGGAAATGAAACGAAAGCTTTTGCGCGATGATGCTCTCCCACCGGTGGAAAGGGACACCCCGTGGCAAAAGCCACCGAAAAATATTTTGGGCGCCCTTGAAGACGAGGTGATCACCGCTCGCGTGGGGACGGATAAATCCTCTCCTCCTGGGGAAAAAACCGGCGCCACGGCTATCGACCAACAGGGAGGGGGGCGCCCCCGATGGCCGCGGCCGGGGATGGAATCGTTGTTTTCTGGAGAGATGGGCGGTGGGGCCGCACCGGTTCAACGGGGGAAAGGGGGAAAAAGGACCGCCCGCGTCGCGGCTTCCAACCGTTCGGTCCCGGTCCGAAAGACGAATCCACCTTCCCGGCCAAATCCTCCCTCCCCCACCCCCGCGACCAAGAAGATAAAACCAGCGTATCAGCTCGAACTGGAATTTGACGAAGAAACACCGTAGGGAAGGCAGGCAGGGAAGCCCTCCGTCATTTTCCCCTAACTCCACTTGACACAACAAGATATCTCCCCTATAAACCCGCCCTGTGAAGAGACATCGGTTCTGGCTAAATTTGCGTCGAGAGAAAGCCCCCCCCGCAATTTCCGATTTGACCCGGTTGGCCGCCGTTGCCCATCCTCCCTCAAGCTCCTGAAGGAAAACCATCTTTGTCATCATCCGAAAGTTCTGAACGGCCCGTTACAAATTTCCCCGGATCCAGCAGTTCCCCTGCCCCACCCCCGGACTCTGAAACCCCAAATCCGCGCCGAAAAAGGCGCCGGCGCCGGGCAAAATCAGACGGCGGGGGGAGCGGCGAAACCCCTTCTCCACAAGCGGGAAATCAAGAGGAATCCAAGCCAGCCGAGCAAAACGGCCGATCCGCCTCAGGGAAGTCCTCTGGGGAAAGGAAACGGAAAAGGCGAAAAAATCCACCCGGGAAACCGAAAGATAATTATCAGGGAGCTTCCTATTTTAGCGAAAGTGAGGAAGAGCATGGCGTGGGGGACTTCGACCTCGCCCTGGTCTCGGAAGAGTTCCGATCCTTGGGGCTTGTGCCGGAACTTTTGCGGGCGGTGCACCACATGGGCTACATCTCAACCACCCCTGTGCAAGCGGATGCCATCCCCGTGGCGCTTCAAGGCCGCGACATCATAGGTTGCGCCCAAACCGGAACGGGCAAAACGGCGGCCTTCGTACTGCCGACTCTTCAAAAAATCAGAGGGGGAACGGGAACCCGCGTCCTTACGCTCACACCGACGCGCGAGCTTGCCGTCCAGGTGGCCGAGCACTTTCATGCGCTGAGCCGATACCTCCCCCTCCGGACCGCGGTGATTTACGGCGGGGTGGACTACGAACCCCAGATCCGGGCGCTCCAGGAGGGGGTGGATATTCTCGTCGCAACGCCAGGCCGCCTGCTTGACCACATGCGCCGCCGCACGGCGAAGCTTACCGCTCTCGAGGTGCTCATCCTCGACGAGGCCGATCGAATGCTGGACATGGGCTTTGCCGATGAGATCAAAGATATCCTCAAGCGGCTTCCGAGAAACAGGCAGACGATGCTTTTCTCCGCCACCATGCAGCCCACGCTGAAAAACCTCGCGCAAGCTGCCCTCACAGAACCTATTAACATTTCGATCACTCCCCCCTCAACCCCTGCAGAAGGAATTTTTCACGCCGTCTATCCCTTGAGCTACTCAAACAAGCTAAGGGCCGTCCTCGAGATTCTTTTGAAAATGGATGCGACAACTGTTCTCATTTTTACCCGCACCAAGGCGGGGGCTGACCAGCTTTCCGACGCCATGGATAGACAAAACATTTCGGTGGCGCGCATGCACTCAGACAGGAGCCAACGCCAACGGGAAAAAGCATTGAGCGATTTCAAGGGCGGCCGACACAGTGTTCTCGTGGCGACGGATATCGCTTCGCGGGGACTCGATGTCTCTGGCATCACACATGTGATCAACTTCGACGTGCCTGAATATCCTGAGGACTACGTCCATCGTGCAGGGCGAACCGCGCGCGCCGGGGAAATCGGATACGCCTTTACGCTCATGTCCCCCGGCGAAATTCCTCTGGTCCAAAATATTGAGCGGTTCATCGGAAAGGCACTGCCGCGCGCGAACCTGCCTGGCCTTTCGGACGATATCCATCAACAGGGCCAAACCGGCGAGCCGCTGCCCCTCAAGGATCAACCCCCTGTGGCGCGGTACAACCGGCGAGGGCGCAACATACCCCGCCGAACGGGCCTCGCCCTCCGCTAGAAATCCCCTCAAGGCCCGCCCGGGCAAAAAGACAGCCCGAGTTGCCAGAAACCCCAACCTGAAATAAGCGATACCGCTAACAACCATTCAAAACCGTTCCTCGCGGAAGGTCTCACCTCCGATATGCCGTCGTTATGGGAATTCGGCATCATAAAAACACAGCGATCGTGATTCCCGGCACGACGCTCAGAACACCTTCGGTGGAGGATTCACTGAATTCCGTTGAAATGATCAACCAGCGAGCTTAAGATTAGACCATTGGAAGGGCCGATTAAGCCCTTTTTTGTTTCCCCCGGAGAGATTCGCGAAGACGCATGAACTTTTTTGCTGAAGTCGGGCGCGCAACACTCGATATGATGCTCGACAGCTCCCTTTATTTGCTGATCGGGTTCACTCTGGCGGGCATTCTTGCCTGGATCGCCCCCCGTGGATATGTGGTCAGATTCATGGGCGGGGGGGGAATCCTATCCTCTCTTCGAGGCGCCATGGTGGCCGCCCCCCTCCCCCTTTGCTCCTGTTCCGTTGTTCCCACTACGGCAGCTCTCCGGGATCAGGGTGCAAGCAAGGGCGCGGCAATGGCTTTCCTCATATCCGGGCCCGAGACGGGAGCCGATTCCATCGCTCTCACCTACGCCCTTATGGGACCTTATATGGCTGTGATTCGCCCTGTGGCAGCCCTCGCCTCCGGAATTCTCGGCGGCGTCCTGGCCGACTCTCTAGAACCTTCCCGCCGACCTCATGTGGGCCCGGCGGATGGGGAAAAGGCCGATGAAGCGAAGGAACCATGTAATTCTCCAGCGGGGGACAATGGCGGTGACGCTACGACGGGCCGGACTTTCAGCGGAGCCATGCGGTACGCTTTCGACGGATTGCTCATGGAAGTTGCTCCCTGGCTCATCGCCGGCGTCCTTTTCGCTGGCATCATCTCCGCTCTGCTTCCAGACGATTTTTTTGAACGAATTCTGGGGACGGGGCTCTTCTCCATGGTTATCATGATCCTGCTCGGAATTCCCATGTACGTTTGCGCCTCTTCTTCCACCCCTCTCGCCGTGGCCATGATGGCAAACGGTTTGAATCCGGGGGCGGCCCTCGTTTTTCTCCTCGCCGGTCCCGCCACCAATCTGGGAACAATCGGAGTGGTCGTACGCATCTTTGGCCGAAAAGTGGCGCTCGCCTATATCGGTGCGATCTCGCTCGTGAGTATTTTGTTCGGTTGGTGCGTAAACTTTTTGGAATCCGTATCTCCGGATACTTTTTTCCCTATTTCCGGAGGGCTTGATTCCACTCAAGAAAGCGGGCTGCTATTTGCCGCAAAAATCGCGGGGGGCATTCTCCTTTTCTCTTTTATCGGCGTGGGCTTTGCGCGACGGGGGAAAAAGCATCTCGTCTCAATGAAAAATGAGTACCTTGAAGCGGCAACCGGAAACAGAGAAAATTGAAACCCGCCGCCTTTTCTTCCCGGACGAGATCCACGCTTGCCCTCCCTCATTTCTCGTCTTGGTCCAGCGTGAAACCCGCGAAAGAAGAGCCCGCCCTGTAAATTCCAAAAAACACAAAACTGCAAACTCCTGTCAAATTACGAACTTCACCATTATGCGTTAAAGGATTTTTTCACTTGCACAGAAAAAAGTGTGACCGAATTCACACCGGGAAAATCTTTTTGCACAGGCCGGAAGATTATTTGTTGACTAGACGACGGAGGTGAGATAGATTTCCCCTACACGCACAAAATAACCACGCGAAGCGCCCACATGGGCCGAAATCCACAAACCGGCGAAGCAATTCGAATCAAAGCTTCAAAAGCTCCCAAATTCACGGCGGGGAAATCTCTCAAGGAAGCAGTGAACCGGTAACCGATTCGCCCAATTGCGCTTTCCCGGTTGACGAGTTTCTCGTCGGAATTCTTGGAGGGCGCCAATTTGGGGCGGAGGTCAAGAAGGTACGTTTTTCAGGGCATCGCCCAATTTTCTGTTTTCTTCCCGCAAACCGACTGTCACGCGGATCCAATCCGGAGAGTCAAAAGCGCTTCCTGCGCGGACGATGATCCCGACGCGGAGGAGCGCAGCGGCAACAGCTTCCCCATCCCCCACCTTCACGAAAATGAAATTGGCTTGGCTCTCGATGTATCCCAATCCCAACTTTTGAAAAGTGGCATATAACTGCTGCCTTCCCTCACGAACGGCAGTGACTGCCTGGTGGCGGTGTCCATCGTCTTTCAATGCCGCGGCTGCACCCGCCTGCGCGAGTCGGTTGACGTTGAAAGGCTCCCTTGTCCGGTTCATATAATCAATAACTTCCTTTGGCCCGATTCCGTACCCCACGCGAAGCCCGGCGAGCCCGTAAATCTTCGAAAAAGTACGGAGCACCACCACCGGATACCGATCCAAGAATTCCAAACTGTCCGGATATTCCGGATGCTCAACGAAATCTCCATACGCCTCATCCAGGAGGACGAGTATTCCCTCGGGCAAGTCGCCGAGAAACCGGGCGAGTTCAGCTTTTCCGATGATGGTGCCGGTGGGATTATTCGGGTTACATAAAAAGACGAGCTTCGTCTTCTCGGAAACCTTGAATCGGACATCATCGAGGTCCGCCCGCCAGTTCTTGAGCGGGCTCACGACAACCTTGGCCCCCATGACGCGGGAGACGTGGGCATACTGGCTGAATGAGGGCTGAATGATGATGACCTCCTCCCCCTCGTTTATAAAAGTCCGGGCCAATACGGACAAAACATCATCCCCCCCATTTCCCATGAAAATCTGCTCGAACCGCACTTCCAGCTTTTCCGCCAGCAATTTCCGCAGGGAAATCGCCGACCCATCCGGGTACCGGTGCAGATCGTCCAGGGCGCTGCGCACGGCTTCTAAAGCAGCGGGCGATGGTCCCAGCGCGTTTTCGTTGCTCGCGAGCTTCACCACGCCGGAAATTCCATATTCACGCGAGACGTCCTCTATCGATCGGCCAGGCACGTACGCCTTCAAGTCAACAACTCCGCGTCGCAGTAATTTTTTCACGTCACTGGTCAAAGTTCGTCTCGTCTCCCGTTTCTTATCCGGGGAAAATGGCCATCCCCCATCAGAGCGGAGGAACGGCCGGGTAAGGCGCCCGCATTTTTCTGCTCCGAGAACAAATCAACAACTAAGGGTTCTCTTCCCGGAAGACGGATACGCGCCAACCCTCACTTGTCTCCCGGAGATTCAGGAAAACCGTCCGGCGGAAAGGCTCGCCCCCTCTCGGCGTGATCGTCATCTCGTAGGACATCAAAATTCCACTTTGCTTGACGCCTCGCCTGCCGAGAAGGCGATAGCTGACATCCGATAGATCCCGCCTTACACCCGACAGAGAACGGGTTTCCCGGCGCTGGCTGGCAACCTTCGACATGGCCAGATCCGCCGTGAATCTTTCCGCCTCGGCCAGATCAACACGCACATAGTAACTATCCAGAAAAGCCTCCGCGGCTCCCTCCGCTCCCTGTTTTCCCTGAAAATATTTGAGAGAAAGGGCAACGACCGCGATTAAACTTACAAGGAAAACCACGCCGGCCCAATATCGCCACCTTTTCCGCACCCAGCCCTCCCCCCATTCTGTTTTCATGCGATGGTTTTCCAGAAAAAATGGAGGGCATTTTAACACAGGCCGCCGCTAGCAGCCTCAGCGGAGGGAAACTTTGCGCCCGCACCGGTTTTTCCTTGCCCGGGGATCTCCGCACCGCTAATATCCCTCTTCGAGAATGGGGTTGAACGCGCCCATGCTGAGCGGGATATCCTTCCGACAACCGCTGGCGATGGAGGGCCGGATTGAAAATTCTATTGCGCCTCTACGCAGACTTCGAAGAGAAAATGCCCGCTGAGGTGGATTCCGAGGGAAACGCCACCCTGGAGCTGGAAGAGGGAACGTGCGTGGAGGAGGTTTTGGACCTTCTTCAGATTCCCCACCGGGAGGCATACGCAATCCTATTGGACGGGCGCCATGCGAAATTGGATGCCGTTCTCTTCGAGGGTGCGGAGCTGGCTATCTTCCCCGCGATCGTTGGCGGGTGAAAGACCCTACACCTGGGCCCCGTCCCCTTCGCCAGCCTCTTTCCGCTCCACCATAATCGTGAACGTGCCATCCTGCACTGTGTCCCCCGATTGGTTTTGAAGGCTGAGAAAATAAGTGACGAGGCCCTTCCCCTTGCTCGATATCCGCATGTCCCGTACCTCGACCGTTCCGTGGACGGTGTCGCCGAACCGGATGGCCCTCCGGAAGCTCCACTCCAGCCCCAAGAAGGCCTCAATGGTCCTCTCCAGAATACCCAAGCGTGTAAGAAGACCCGTCAGAATAGAGAGGCCGAGCAAGCCATGGGCGATCCTCTCCCCGAAGAAAGAATTTGCGGCCCCCTCGGCGTCAGTGTGCAGGTAGGTGTAATCCCCCGTCAGGCCGGCGAACGCAGCCACGTCCGCCTCCCCGATAGTACGGGCGGCGGTTTTCCAAGACATGCCTACCTCGAAATCCTCGTATTGAAACCCCCGCGGGTCCATTCTCAAGCGTGCCCCTTGAGCCCAGGGAAATAAATGAATAAAAGCATTGTGTGACAAATAAAGAAGCGAAGGTCGTCACCAGATTGTCATGCGCCCTCACCCTGCGAAATGCGGCTGATGAGCTTGCCTATTCGAGCTGGGCGGCCCTCCATTATTTTGCCCGCCCCCTTCGCTCCTGGAAAATCGCATGGCCACATATTATATAAGAAGAACGCCAACCCTTCATGCGGGGTCTTTCAATCACCAGGAAACAAAGGGGCTCTGGATTTCATTTTCCACAAAAAGCCTCGTTTTTCTCCTATGAAATTGCGGGAAGCCGACACGTGGCCTAGTTTCTTAACAGGGAATGGGGGTCTTTCTCGGCAACTCTTCAAGCGGCCTCCTCGTTCTGTAAGAAAATCCAAAATCGCCGCCAGCTCCTAAGAAAAAAAGCCTATGGGCAGAAAAAATTCGCCATCTGAGAAGGGCAAAAATCCCTCCGCCAAGAAAAGCGGATTTTACCGCCGCCGGGTTCTTTTCGGCGCCGCGCTGCTCGTAGGCGGAGCGGGCCTGGCCTTGCTGGCGCCGGTGTGGTTAACCGCCTACTGGCGGGAGGCTCCAGCCAGACCTGCGGGCGGCGATCTCCCGCGGCGGGGGGAAAATCGCCCCATACTTCCCCCCACCCTTTTCCGGGGCAAGGTCCGCCAGGCCTACGAGGTGGCCCGCCAAATACCCGCGCTTCTCGATAAACTTTTTTGTTATTGCAACTGCCGGCAATATTTTGGCCACAAAAGCCTTTTAAGTTGCTACGTGGACAGACACGCGGCAGGGTGATGGATCTTGCCTGAGCGAGGCGCTGGATGCGTCTCGAATGAACGCGAAAGGGTGGCCACCAGCCGAAATCAAGACCGCCATCGACCGGAAGTACGGGCGCACCTGATACACTTCCGCTAACGCACCCGAAAGCGGAAGGCAACGAGACCCCATTCCTCCCTTTGCGGAATACTCTGGCCCATAGGGCTGAACCGCCATTGCTTCAAATGGTTGGTCGAGATCCCTTCGAGCCGCGCGTTCCCTTTCCGCTCGGGAATAACCCGGCCCACCGTTCCGTCCGGCAAAACCCAAAAACGCAGGACAATATCCTCTGAACCCTCAAGAACATCCAAACGAGGAGGCGGGGGGCGAAACAGGATTCTACGCCTCCCTGCCGGACCCGCGATGGGCGCGTTGCGAAACGGTCGGTTCAGAAAATCCGATTCGAGCCGGGAAAGCTCCTCGGTAAGACGGGACTCCGCGCCCTCCTCGGAGACCGTTCTTTGCTTTCCGCCAAGTCCTTCGCTCTCGCCGGGCGCTCCCACGGGAATGGTAAAAACCGATTCTCCGCCGCTACCGTCCTCTTGTGAGGGTTTTGGAAGGGCGAGGTCCCCTGGTTTACTTACGGGCCCGGGTATCCTCAACGAAGGAGGCAAGGATGCGGCCCGCCCCTCCGGGACGGTTTCAGATCCCGCCAACGAGGGTTTCGCCGACAAAGCTGGCTTGGGCGGGATCATGGGGGTTTCCTTGATTAGCCTTGAAAGATCAAGAGGTTTTGGAAGAGGTACAGGCGGAGGCAATTTGGGCCGAAGCGCCTCGGGAAGGGGGACCTCCCGCCGAACCAGGTCCACCTGGACGGGAGGCGCCATGAAAGCCAAGGCGGGCGGCCGAATATCAGGCCCAAAAAGAACCAGGGCCAAGTGAGCCGCAATCGAAACAAGGAAGGATAGGAACAGATAAAGAGTCATGAACCACTGTTTTCTTTTTTCGGGGACGGCTTTGAATCCGGCTCCTTCTTCCTTTGCCCCGGAGATGCCGTCGCAATGGCAATCCGGGAGGCGCCGGCTTGTTTCGCCACATCCATTACTCGAACGACGAGCCCGTGCGGGACATCACGGTCGGCGCGTATGATGAGCGTTCCCTCGGGCTGCATCTGCATCTCCTCGATCAACAGGCCCCATAATGACTCGAAGGAAACTTGCCGGTTATCCAGGAAGATTCTTCGCTTACGATCAATGATCAAGATCAAATCTTTTCGAACGGGCCGCTCAACAGTCACCGCACGCGGCAGATTTACTGTAATGCCGGTCTGAATAACGAAAGTGGAACTGAGCATGAAGAAAAGCAGAAGCAGAAAAACAACGTCAATCATCGACGTCATGCCAGGCTCAGCCCGAACGCGGCGTAACTCGCTGAACTTCATGCATTCCTCAACGCTTCAGCGCCTCGATAACCCGGAACGACTGCTTCTCAATCTCGAGGATGAGACGGTCAGATTTCGAAGTGAAATAGTTGTAAAAAATGAGCGTGGGTATCGCGATGACGAGGCCCGCCGCCGTCGTTATGAGCGCCTCGCTGATCCCTCCGGCGAGCTGGCTCGGGTGGGCGACGCCCTTTTCGCTTATCACTGTGAAAGCGCGAATCATCCCGAAAACCGTTCCCGTAAGCCCGATGAGAGGGGAGATGGCCGCGATGGTACCCAGCACCCCGAGGTAGCGGTCCAATGCGGGAACCTCCTGCCTCCCCGTATCCTCAACGATCGTTTTCAATTCGTCCTTGTCACGATCAAAATTCGAGATGGCGGCCGAAAGGATTCGGGTCATAACAGACGGATAGCGGCGGCAAACAGTCGTCGCCTCGCCCACCTGTTTTTCAGCCAAAAGATCCCGGATCTGCAAAAGGACATCCAACCGAATCACCCGTTTGGCCCGGAGGCTGAACGACCGCTCGATGATGATGGCGAGCGCCACAACAGAGCATATGCCGAGGGGAATCATCAAGATTCCACCCTTGGCAAGAAATTCAAACATAAGCGGCCTCTCCCAAAGTTTTATCGGCCGGGTGGCCGAAGCTCACCTTTCGCCTCCAATGGTTCAGCGATTGGAGGTCGATGCGGGCCGTAGGCGTTTCAAAGCCGCCTCGGCTTTCTCCCGCAATTCCGCCGAGGGTGCGATTCGAATCATCTTTTGGAAAATCCGGAAGGCGGTGGCATGATCTCCTGTTTTCTCATAGAGATCTCCCGCGCGGCCAAGAGCCCGGGCAACCCATATTTTCTGATCCGGGAACCGGTAGGTCAACTTGAGGAAATTCGAACCCGCCCGAGCGTCCCCCCGGCTCGCCCGCATCTCCGCGAGACTGAACATGGCCTCCGCCGCCACTTTGGGATCCCCAGATTGAGTTGCGACTCCCAGCGCGCGCTCGGCCTGCTCTTGCTCCTTCCTGCGGGAATGAAGGGCGGCAAGCAGAAGCGCCGCATCGCCGCGGAGGGCCCCAATTCCGCCGTCATTATCAAACGCAACCGCCCTCAAATGGCCGATTGCCGCATCTTCATCGCCCAGCTTCACGGCACACCGGCCCGCCTCGAACCGGGCGAGAGGGACATACCCGAGGCTTGGATGTTCTTCAATGTAGATTTCCAGCCGGACGCGCGCTTCGGCGCATCGCCCGACCCGGGCCAAGGTTTCACCCGCGCCAAAAAGAGCGTTCGCAGAAAGCGGGCCATCCGGATGGCGCCTGAGGAGCAACTCATACGCCGTAATCGCGGCGTCAACTTTTTTCCGGCGGCGATAAATTGAGGCGATTCGCAGCAACGCGTGGGCCGCCAAATCGCTCCCCGCATAGCGCCTTTCGACCTCCCGGTAGGCGCGAAGAGCCTCATCCAACCTGTTTTGCGTGAAATGCAACTCTCCGATCTGGTAGTTCAATGCGATGGCAAGGTCATCCCCTGGATACTTCTCAATGTACGAACGTGCATCCTTCAGGAATCGTTCATACTCTCTCAGTTGCAGCCGCGTGAGGATCAACCCGTAGGCCGCTTCCCGTGTTCGGTGATTTTCTTTAAAACGGTTCATCATCAGACGGTACGTACGATTCGCGAGCGAATAGTTTCTCTCGTTGTAATATGTATCCCCCACCCGCAGGTACGCCTCCACCAGCCGCGGAGAGTCCGGATGGCGATCGATAAACTCGAAGAGGCGCCCGCGTGAAATGTCGAATTCCCCCCGCCGGAACGGAATAAGGGCCATCAGGAAAAGGGCTTCAGGGGCGGCAGGGCTTTTCGGGTAGCGCTCGAGATACGAGGACAGGGTATCTTGCGCCCCCTCGAACCTGTCCCGTCGGAAGAGGAGCTTTCCTTTTTGGAAGAGCGCTTCCCGCGCAACATCCGTACCTGTGAATTCACGCTCGATGCGGTCGAAAGCCTGGAGAGCCCCCTGATAGTTGCCCAGATTGAACCGCGCTTCGCCCGCACGGGCCAGCGCCTCGGCCGCTAGCGGACCGTGGGGGCTGATACTGAAAACTTTGTCGAAGGCCTCGGCAGCCCTTTCCCACTCCCTTTTGCGGTAATGAATCCAAGCGAGGCCCGCCCGCGCCTGGTACCACTCTTTCGCCTCCTCGGGGACAGAGGAGAAAGCCAGAGCAGCCTTTTCGATGTCCCCCCCCTCGAAGGCCGCCTCCCCATACCAAAGCGCCGCTTCGGGGTCGGCTTTTTGTTTCCCGCCTGCTTGCCCGAGCTGCTCCGGAAAAGCCCAGCTTTCCAGCACTGTCTTCGCGCTGGCGAAGTCTTTCAACTGGAAGGCGGCAAAGGCAGTCGCGAGCGCCGCCGATCGGGCGATGCTCCGCTCTCCCCGGCGGCTCACATCCCTTGGTGGCCGGTCGGATCCCAACCGGAGAACACCGTAGGCCTCTTTCACCTTCCCCAGGTGATACAGGCTGAGGCCTTCCACCACGCGGCTCAGCCGATACATACGGCCGAGAGGGTAGGCGTCGCTCACGGAGGCAGCGTGTTTGGCAGAAGCCTCAAAGTCTCTTTGACGGAACAGGGTCCAGGCGAGTTGAAGCTGGAGCGCACCCCTTTGAACATGCCTTGAGTTCGCCTCGGAAAATTCACGGAAAGCCTTTTCGGCTTTCGAGCGTTTTTGCGGATCGGTGGCAGCCCTTTCCATCTCTACCGCCAAAGCGCCCACCTGTGCCGAGACGCGCAGGGGATGGCCGGAATATTGGCGGAGGAAGAAGGAGAAGGTCCGGCCGGCGGCATCCAACCGGCCGCGCCGCAGTCTGGCCCAACCGATACCGTGAACCGCCTCCCCCACGAGGGCGGCATCCTCCGCATCGCGGGGTTCACCAACCGCCTCCGCTTGCGAAAATGCGATCTCGGCCAAATGAAATTCACCTCTTTGGTGGCGAATGTACCCAACCGCCACAAGGGACCTCCTGGCCAAACCCTTTTTTTCTCCGGCAGCCGCCGCGAATGCTTCGAGCGCTTTCTCCCGGGAACCCGCAGCGTGAAAGGCCCACCCGCGGAGGAAATTCGCCTCGCCAATTGCAAAATCCCCGGCTTGCCAACGGCCTTCATCCAGGATACGAAAGCAGGCGTCAATATCCCGCGCTTTGCATTTCTCATCGGCCACCGCGTACCGGGCCGCCGCCGCGTACCGCCCCCCTCTTTGGAGCGGGAGTTGCATGAGGCGCTCGCGCTGCGCTCTTGCCTCATCCAACCTTCCGAGGTGAAGAAGGGTTTCAGCCGACCAAAAGAGCCCCGCCACCCTCAAACGGGGGTCCTCGGCCTTCTTCATGACGAAGTCAAAATATGAGAGCGCCTCGACCGGCGCAGATTTTTTCAAATAGGCGAGCCCGCTTTCGAATACCTTTTCATCACCGAAAAACCGGGAAATTCCCCCCATCAGCGTCGCCAGCTCTGGGTCGGGATCCACCTCGGGGGGAAGCGGCCTCGGGGGAAGAGAAATAAGTGGGACTTCCGGATGAGCGAGTATATCCGGGAAATCGACGCCAAGCCTGGCCGGCGGCTTGGGACGAACGCGGATGGCGATAAGATGAGCTATGTTGGCAGTCTCGACCACCACCTCGGGAAGCGAAACCGAGAGTCGGTCTCCGATTGGACTGGAAGAAGCAGGTTGGGCTGAAGGCGCACTGTTCCATGCGGCAATCACCGCGCCAAAAACAAGCACACCTGCTGCCAACGACTTTACGAAAGGATTTTTTTTCGAATTCATCTCCATTCCCGATACTCTTAGCGGACAAGCGGCTCCAGCCGCTTAATTTTCTCCCGCCGATCCTGAAGAGTTCTCTCGTAGGATTCCAATTCGCGTATCCGCTTTTCCGCAATTTTCGCCTCGGAACTAACAGCTTTGGGTTTCGAGGAAGGACCTTGTTGTTGAGAGGGAGCTTCGGCGTCTGACTTCCCATCCCGCACAGCGATCCTCCGATATTGCTTCAGAGCTTTTTCCCACTCACCGCGTTTTTCATACGTCCCCGCCACATGCAAAACGGCCGCCCGCCTCCATTTTGACTTCCGCGGTTCTATCCCCGCAAGAGCGACATAAGCCGCGAGGGCTTCTTTCACCCTCCCGCGCGTTTCCAAATCGCGGGCGATTTCGTAAAGAGCCGGCTCCGCCACCAGCGGGTCTGAGGATTTGGACGCGATACGGTAGGCAGAAAGGGCGGCGTTCCGATCGCCCGCTTTATTTCTCAAGAGGGCCGTTCTGAGGGCGATTTCATGGGTGCGCGAATGGTTCGGGAAACGCTCGGCGAACGATCCGTACACTTCCGCCGCTTCCATCGAGGCGCCCGCGCGATCGAGGGCGCCCCCCAGGCTCAGCCATGCGGCCGGCACATTCGGCTCTCGCTCAACGATGCCCCGCAGGATGGCGGTGGCCTCATCGAATTTTTCTTCTTTCAACAGACAAGAGGCGATGAGTCTTTCCAAATCGAGGCGAACCTTTTTCTCCGGACCTTCATCCAAGGCCCTCCGGGCGGCCTGAAGGGCAAGAGGGCAATCCCCCCTGTTGAAACGGACCGACGCCCATAGCCGAAGTCCCTCCAGGGGTTGCTGCGGCGTGAGCGCATCCCAATTGGCCAGCGCCTCTTCCGCCACCGTCCACTCGGACGCCGATGCCGCATCGCGCGCCAGAAGCAGCCAGACCTTCCGCCGATTTTCAAGGTCCGCTTTCTCCTCTTGCGCAAAGGGAAGGAGCAAGGCGCGTGCCCCCTTCAGGTCGCCGCTTACCCTTCGGAGCCGTCCCGCCCGGAGCCGCGCGGTCAGGGCCATCTCCCGGGGCAGCAAGGGGATGGCATCCTCCCAGCGGCGGAGCGCCTCCTCCTTGTCGCCCCGCTTTTCGGCAAGGGAGGCAAACTGAAATCGGGCCCGGGCAGCGAGCTCAGGGCGGCGCGCGCCGAGGAGGACCTGCCCGAAGTAAAGCTCCGCCTTTTCCTTGCTTCCCGCGCGAAGGGCGCACTCTGCACGCAGCGAGGCGACTTCCGCCCGGATTTTTTCCGGAACAGCCTCGCCGGGAACCATTTTCACCAACCGGAGAGCGGCCGGGCAGTCATCCATCTCATAGCGAATGGCCGCTGCGCGAAGAACGCCCGGATAGAGCACATCTTCCAGCTTCGAGCTTCCCTTCTTTTTGGCCCTCTTTAAGCGCAAAGCGGCCGATACGGCCCGCTCGTAGCGAAGGACAGCCTCTTTCTTGTTCCCGCCCGCATCAAACATTTCCGCCACCCGCAGCTCTCCGAGTATGCCCGCAAGCGATTCCCGCCCCACCCGGGCCACACTCTTGAACCCTTCAAGGGCCTCCTGTTCCAACCCAGCCGTTTCCAGACACCTGGCCAAGCGAAGCTGCTCCTCAAGACGGAGTTTGGTCCCCTTTTCCATCACTCTTCGAACGAGGCCCAGGTCCGCGCTCCCTTCTTTTTTGCACCCTCCTGAAAGCTCAATGCTTTGAAGAAAACGGGTGAGATTTGCTTCATCGGGCCGGCGAAGCAGCCTGCGGTAAGCCTCTCTGGCCTGCTTGTAGTCAGCCGCCGCCCACCATGATACGGCGACACCCTTCTCGGCAATGGAAATCTCTTTTTCCCGTAGCGGAAGCGATAGGGATTTCTCGAAGTCCGACGCAGCAAGGCTGTATCGCCCGAGTGCGTAACGGCTCGCCGCCAGGGCAAGGAGCAACTCCGCTTTTCCCGAATCACTCGGAGCGCCTGTGGGATATTCAGAAAGAACTGTCTCTGCCTCTCTATATTGGCGAATTCCGTAAAGCAAAAGACCCATCCTTCGGCGTGCCACCCTGCCGCGCGCACTCTTGGGATAACGCTTTAAGGCAATTCGGTACGCGGACAAGGCGTCCCGGGGGCGTTTGAGCCGGTCCAGCACATGGCCGCGCTCGTAGGAAGCGACCTCGGCCCGGGGATCATCCGGAGCAAGCCGCAAGAACTCTGAAAGCGCCGCTTCCGCCTCCTTCCATTTGCCGGCCGCAAGGCGAAGGGAGGCCAGCCGGTATGCGGTCTCGGCCCGGAAGGCGCCTGCACCAACCTCGCCATAGACCTTCGCCGCACCGACGCGGTTGCCCGCTTTCTCCATCAGAGCACCGAGCCGCATCCGCGCCTCATCGGAGCGCTTGTCTTTTCCGTACAGAGACAGAAAAGCACGGTAGGAGGTAGCCGCGTCCTTATCCATTCCGCTCAACCGGAAGGCCTGGGCCACAAAAAATCGGGCTGTTGCGGCCTTTTCACCCTGAGGGTTCTGGGCAAGATAGAGCTGGAGACTTTTAATCGCCGGTGCGTAAAAGCCATCCCGGTAGGCATTCAGGCCGAAGCGCAGATGTTCAAAGGAACCTTCCTGGGCCCAGGCAGAAGGGAAGCTGCCAGCCAGGTATACTGCTACCAACACGCAGGCAGAGGCCGCCTTCACCCAATTGGGGTGATCCGGAATTTTATATCGACCTGACTGACGGAATTCCGTGCGCACGCTTCTACTCCCCCAAACGGGCAACAGGAGGCTCCATCGAACCGGAGCCCTGTTGGTTCATGAATTAATCCTCCAGCGGCATATTGTCGATCAGCCGTGTTTTTCCGATGTGGGCGGCGATCGCCAATCGCGCGGGGCTTCCCACCCGTTTCACGGGTCTTAGGGATTCAGAGTCCACCACCTCAATGTAATCCACCCGTGCATTGCATCGGTCTAGTTCAGCTCTTGCTGCATCCACAATCTTCCCCGCATCCCTTTCTCCCGATTCGAAAAGCGCCCGGGCGCGCTCCAGCCCCCAGCTTAGGGAAAGGGCCCGTTCGCGCTCCTCTCCCGTGAGATAGGCGTTCCTGCTGCTCATCGCGAGGCCGTCTGGCTCGCGCACAATCGGACAAGAAACGATTTCGACCCCCGAATCCAAATCATCCGCCAACCGCCTTACGAGAGCGAGCTGCTGGAAATCCTTCTCTCCAAAATAGGCCCGGTCGGGCGTACAAGCGAAAAAGAGCTTTGTGACGATTGTTGCTACCCCCCTGAAATGACTCGGGCGATGGGGCCCACACAGTCCTTCGGCGAGCGAAGGCACTTCCACCCAGGCCCCGTACCCATTTGGATAAACATCCTCCTCGGAGGGCGAGTAAACCACAGCCACCCCCTCCTTCCGGCATATTTCCAAGTCTTCCTCCAAGCGACGGGGGTAGGAGGCGAGGTCCTCATGAGGTCCGAACTGTGGCGCGTTCACAAATATGCTCACGATGACGGCGGCACACTCCGCCACGGCCCGGCGCACGAGGCTGACGTGGCCATCGTGCAGGGCGCCCATCGTGGGCACAAGACCAAGGGGGCGGCTTTCCTGCCGAAGGTCATGTGAAACCTCTCGCATCTGGGAAGGGGAACCGATCACCCGCATGGAAAGGGCCTGGGAGGGCGGCAACACCGACGTGTAGCCAAAGTTAAAAAATATATCGCAACTTCGCACGGCGAAAACCGGCGCAGAGTCCGCCGGAGGCCAGGCAATCGACCGGAAGCGGTCCTTTTCCCTAGCGGGGCGCGAATTCTCCAACGGCCCTCAACCAGCTTGGATTTGGCCATTCCGGTTCAAATCTTCGCAAATAGATCGGGGAATTGACAAGCTTGGATTCCCGCAACTCATCGATCTCGCGCGTCCTGGCCCCCCTCCGTCCCGAGCGGGTCCCACTTTTCCCCCTCGATGCGCTCGACCCATGGGCCGCCTTCTCCGAACGCAGCAAGCAAAGTGGAGATGGATCTACCGATAGAAGGGTGGATATAGTCCGGGGCCAACTCCGTCAGTGGCTGAAGGACAAATCTCCGCTCGTGCATCCGGGGGTGGGGCACTCTTAAAGCGGGCGATTCAATGATCGAATCGCCGAAAAAGAGCAGGTCGATGTCGATGATGCGCGGTCCCCAGCGAAGGGTCCGCTTTCTTCCGAGGGCTTCCTCGACGCTGAGGAGAAAATCGAAGAGGGGGCGCACCGACAATTTACTCCGAATTTCAATGGCGGCGTTAACGAAGGGCGGCTGCGAAACAGGCCCCACCGGATCGGTGAGATAAAAAGAGGAGGCCCGAATCAGGCGCAGCCCGCTCTTTTCTTTGATGCGCCCTACCGCCTTGCGGAGCTGTCCTGCGGGCTTCTCCAGGTTGGCACCCAGGGCGAGAAACGTTCGAACTTCCTCGGTCAAAAACCCATTTTCTTGATCCGGTCAATCGCCTCCCGGAGCCGCTCCTCGGTCACGGTGAGCGCCATTCGAATGTAGCCTTCGCCGGATTTGCCGAAGCCCACGCCGGGAGTGGTCACCACACCGCAGTTCTGAAGCAGATGGGCGGTGAACTCGGAGGATGTATAACCATCTGGACACTGCACCCACAAATAGAAGGTTGCCTTCGGCTTGTTAACCCTGAGGCCGAGTTTTCTCAAACCCTCCACCATGACGTCGCGCCGCTTCTGGTAGGTTTCCCGCATGAAATCCACGCAGGACTGATCTGCGGTCAAGGCCTGAATTCCGGCTTCCTGAACCGCCTGGAAAACGCCCGAATCGATATTGGTTTTGATTTGGCCCAGGCCGGCGAGCGTTTCGGCGTTGCCCACGGCGAAGCCGACCCGCCAACCCGTCATGTTGTAAGTCTTCGAGCACGAGTGAAATTCCACCCCAACCTCTTTCGCCCCCTTCGCGTTCAGAAAGCTGACGGGGCGGAAGCCGTCAAAAGCCATTTCAGAATAGGCGATATCGCTGCACACGATAATGTCATGACTCCGGGCGAACTCGACCACCTCATTATAAAAGTCCACCTCCGCGCAGGCGGCAGTCGGATTGTTCGGGTAGTTGATGAACATGAGCCTCGCCTTTTTGGCGATCTCCGCGGGGACGGCGGATAGGTCGGGGAGAAAATCATTTTCCTCCCGTAGCGGCAAAAAATGCGGCTGCCCGTCAGCGAAATACGTACCGATTTCATAGACAGGATAGGCAGGCTCGGGAACGAGAGTATAATCGCCCGGATTCACGAATGCCAGGGGAATATGAGCGATACCCTCTTTCGACCCGATGAGTGAAAGCACCTCGGCGCCAGGGTCGAGCGCCACGCCGAACCGCTTTGCGTACCAATCCGCACAAGCCTTCCGGAACGCAGGCATCCCTTCGTAGGAGGGGTACTGGTGATTCGCCGGCCGGCGCGAGGCAGGGGAAAGCTCTTCAATGATGTGGTCGGGCGTGGGAAGATCAGGATCGCCCACACCGAGGCTGATGATGTCGATGCCCTCGTCCAAAGCCTGCCTTTTCATGCGGTCGATTTCAGCGAAAAGGTAGGGAGGAAGGCGCTTGAGACGCTCGGCACGTTCGACTTTGATCGGGGTCATCATCGGTTCCTCAGAGCAACTTTCTCCGGACGAATCCGAAAAATCAGATAACTATTTCCCTTAAAGCACTCGGAAGGAGGAAAGCTAGCACGGGGATTTTCCAGCGGCAAGCAGCGATAATACGGGATTTTCCGCTAATTTCCCTTTCCCGGGGGCAAAAAAGGCCGCACCCATTTCTTTGGAAAATTGTTTGAATATGGTAGGCTTATGAACACGATCTTGCGATTTTTGACTGATAGCGGTCAAAACCTTGATCGGGGGTAATACAGTAAACGGGGGGAAATAAAGGAACTACCCTGCTTCTACGCCCGTTGAAGGTTTCAAATCGCCTTTTTCCCTCCTTGCGTCGAATCAAAAGTGAAAATGTCCAAAAAATGATAAATTCCCGAGGCTAAGGGACCATGCTCGACCCAGAAATCAGAGCACTTATCGTTGAAGACCAGGGGGAGCTCCGCCGTGGCCTCGTGCCATGCTGAAAAAAGGCGGGGTCCGGTCCGTTCACTCCTCCTCCACAGGCAAGGAAGGCCTCGAATTATTACAGACCCACCCCGTCGACTTGATCCTATGCAATTGGGACGCTCCCGAGGTCAACGGGATTGCCCTTCTTCGTCATGTACGCGAGAACTCCGTCACCGAGAACGTTCCTTTCATCATGGTGAGCGGAGAGCTGGACGATGACGCCATCGCGGAGGCGGCCGAATACGAAGCCGACGGTCACCTTTTCAAACCTCTCACCGAACAAGTGGTGGAAGACAAAATCAATAACGTCCTCGTCAAGAGGGCGTCGACCATGGAGATGGTGGTCCGACTCGCGCGGGCCGGGGCATTTTCCGATATCGGCGCTTTCGAGGAGGCGATGGATGAGTTGAAGGCCGCCCATAAGATCGATCCCAGGTCGCCCCGCGTCTGGACGGAAACGGGGGAAGTGTACGAGCTGATGGGGGACAACGAAAAGGCGAGGTCCTGCTACAAGGAAGCCATAAAAAAGGACGAGAACTACCCGAAGGCTTACGACCACCTCGGGGACTTGTACCACAAGGAAGGAAAGGCGGACGAAGCGATCGAGGCGATTCAGCACGCCGCCCGGATCAGCCCCCGAAACGTCGACCGCCAGATGCGGTTGGCGAAGGCGCATCTTACCAGGGGGGATGTCGAGGCCGCCCGGACCGCCGCTCGTTTCGCCGTCTCCCATAATCCTGACGACGGCTCCCGCAACGCAGCGGTGGCGGAATTTTTCCTGGCGAACGGCCGCTCCGATATCGCAGAGGAGGAGTTCGCCTTCGCCCTCGAAGCCGACCCTGAAAACGTGCACTATTATAATCGGCTCGGCATCGCCTTCCGGCGCCAGAAAAAGTTTTCAGAAGCCGTCCAAAACTACCGCAAGGCCATCGCGATGTCGTCCGCCGATCCCGTCATCTACTACAATATGGCACGGGCCTTATTGGAAAGCGGCGATGCCTATCAGGCCACGGCGGCATTTCGCAGGGCGCTGATGCTGAACCCCAATTTTAAGGAAGCGGAGCAGGCCCTCAAAAAGCTGAGTGCCTCCTGATATAAGGCCTTTCCCGTAACTTTTATAGCCCCCTGTGGGCCGGCTCCACGCCCACCAGGAACTGTAACAGACCCGAAATTCCACTTGCCGCAGGTGACGCAAGAAGAGAGTTGTGCTATTTACATAAACATTAGAATGGGCGCGCCGCTCTTCCCAGCGGAAGAGAAGGCTCTTTGTATTTTCCGGCGCGCTTCACGGAGGAAAAAGAACGATGACCTACGTCATCGCCGAACCCTGCATCGGAACAAAAGACACGGCCTGCGTCGATGTTTGCCCGGTCGATTGCATTCACGAGGCGGCTGACGAATCGAGCACGCAGCTTTATATCGACCCCGCCGAGTGCATCGATTGCGCCGCCTGCGTTCCAGCCTGCCCGGTGGAGGCCATCTTCGCCGAGGCCGATCTTTCCTCTCAGTGGCAAAAATACACCTTGATCAACGCGGAATTCTTCACAAGCGGCGCGGGTGCCGCGGCAACTCCCGCAGGAGGGGAGGCGGCAACGGCGGCCAGCGCTCCCAAGAAAGCCAAGACGCCCCCCAAGGAAGAGATCCCCCCGCCCAAGGCAGTCGAACTCACCCATGAGGAGATGTACAGACCGCTGTCTGAGATCCGGGAAGAGCTCGCTCTCCAGCGCGGTGTGGTTCCCGGCGAGGACACGGGCCGCCGGAGGTCTCCCGCCCTAATCGCGGCCGCGGCAGTCGTGGTCCTCCTTTTTGCCTATGCGATATCGAACAATCTCTCGAAATCCTTCAACAGAGATGTATTCGGCAGGCTCAGCGCAATGGCCGTTGGAGACAGAAAACCTTCTTTCATGGGAGACGAATATACCCTGGAGCGCACCATCGATGGGAAAATCTATTCCGTTAAAGTGGCGGACTCCATCCTCGGCAGCCGCTCCCTCACGCTTCAGATTCCCGCGAAACCCATCTTGGGCATCTACCATAAAGACGAAAAATTTTTCGCGGAAAACACAAACCAGGAAAGCCGCTTTTATTATCTGCTAATCGATAAGAACAGCGACGGAACTCTCGACGACGCTCTCGTGATCCGTGAGTTCTGGAGCAAAGAGAAGAAATTCATCGGACGGTACCAGAATCCGATACCCCCGAATCCGGATTTGCAATCCTCCTACCAGGAGGCAGCGGAGCTACTCGCCCGCCATTTCGGCCTCCGCTCGTAATCCGGAAACCGGGCCGCACTTCCCGGCGTAAAACGAAAAAAGGGGACGGGCCGCTTGTCAGCCCGCCCCCTTTTTTCGGCCCGCAGGAGTCCCGAGATCCCGGCTCCCACCAGCATCAAATGTCCACTTTGTCCTCGGCGTCGGTCTTGGGAAATGGACCTTCCTTGATCTCAATGACCTTCGTCCCGGGGGTCAGAAATTCGATGGAATGGCCCTCGTACATGAGGATCAGGTCGCCAGGATTCAACTCGGCGGCGCCGGCATATTCCCCTTCTTTCGAATATATGTGGATGCGCATTTTTCCGGCTCGGCAGATCATAATTTGCTGCCGCGTATCGTTCTCCGGCCTCTTCGTGACGAGATGGTAGTGGGGCTTCACGACCGCTCCCGGATTTCGGTTGAGGAGAATGACTTGAAGCGGCAGTTCATCCGGGGTCAGGTGCGCTTTCGTGCACCTCTCGGCCTCAGGATCGGTCCCCGAATACGCCTCGGCCAAATGGGCGCGCTCCTCATCCGTATTCAAATACGGGGGAAAAGCGGCATAGTCGTCGAAGTCCTCCCGCACGACCATGGCCAGCGTTCGCCCGTCCGAGGCTTTCATGTAAATGATGCCTTTCGTTTCTATCTCCTGAGACATTGCCTGGAGCCCCCTTTCATTGAACGTTCGGCCCTCATCCCGCAAGCCCCGAGCGGGGACATCATTTGTAATTCCTGTTTCGGATAGCGCGCCCTTCGGCAGCCCCTTGCCTAAAGGCTGGGCAGGTTCACCTCCATCTTCGCATACCGGCGGCGCGCCGCCTCCGGACTGGCATTCGCGTAGCAATACACGCACCCGTGCGGACAGGTATCGTACGCCCCAATGTCCCGCGAGGCAGCGCACCCGCACTCCTCGCGCGTGGACCGGATCGGAAGCCTCCCCTCCGAGGGAGCGATCCGGTCCAGCAATTCCGGATCGACGCAACGCGCCTTCCCGACTGCTCCTCCCACCAGCCCATCCTCGCAGCAGGCAAGAAGCCGAATTCCGTATTCCGCTCCGATCTCCGCGAGATCGGACGTAAGCGCCAACCGAGAGGCGGAGGAAATGTCTTCGCATTGAAACCCCGTCCGCTTTTCCAACGCGGCGAGATTCCGCTTTACCTTTCCGTACATATCCAGAAAGCTGACGATGCAGACTTCGGTCGTTCCGGCGAGCGCCCGGGCAATGCGCGAAAAGTTCCGCCGGTGGTAATCCCCGTTCATCTCCTTCGAAACGACGATGGGGTCGTACCTCCAGCGAACACGTTCGGGGCCGATGCGGCTCGCCAGCCCTTGAAATTTCTTTACCGCCTGTCCAAAGGTCGGTGTGGAACGCTCGATCGAGCGCGGGTAGGCGGTGAGGGTAAAGAGGAAATAAAAAGGCGTGCCACGCCGCCGCAATTCGGGGAGATACCGCATCAGCGGCGAGGGGTTCCGCGTCCAAAAGACGAATGCCCGAACGTCGGCGGGGTCGAGAGAAACGCGGTAGGTCTGCCCACTGAAGGGGTTTCGGTATTCGGCGAAACCCGCCGCCAGGCGGCGCATAAACCACCGGGCGTGAAACGCGGGCACGTCCGTCCTGCGCGAGACAGAAATCACGTTCTGCGTGTGCACCTTCTCTGCTCCTTCTTCTTTTTCCTCAGTAAGAATATCCTTGCGGGGGCGCATCCCTCTCATTTCGTTTCAGATGCCGAGAACCTGATCCATTCCGTACATCCCGGGGCTTTGACCGACTACCCACCTGATGGCCCGGATGACGCCCGAGGCGAAGTTGTCCCGGCTCGTGGCCCGGTGGGTAATTTCGATCCGCTCTCCGGTGCCGAAAAAATAGACTGTGTGATCTCCCGTTACATCGCCTCCGCGCAGAGCCTGGATTCCGATCTCCATCGGGCCGCGCTTTCCGACCTGCCCCTCGCGGTGAAAAACAGCGTCGTCGGGATACTTTCGCCCAAGCGCCTGGCTTAAAATCTGGCCCATCCGGACGGCCGTTCCGGACGGAGCGTCCATCTTCTGATTGTGGTGTGCTTCGAGGATTTCAACGTCATAGTCACTTCCCAAGAGCTGCGCCGCCTCTTCAATAAGCCGAAAAGCAACGTTCACCCCGATACTCATGTTGGGCGAGAGGACACAGGGAATTTTTTCCGTGCAGGATTCGATAATTTTGCGTTGGCCTTCACTGAAACCGGTAGTCCCGATAACGAGGGCCATCCCTTTTTCCTCGGCCAGTTGGGCGTGCGCGACGCTGGCCTCCGGGATCGCGAAAGACACGGCGACGTCGCCCTCCAACGAGACGGTATCTCCGGTAAGAAATACCCCGAGCGGGCCCACCCCCGCTTGCAGGCCCGCGTCGTCGCCGAGCGCGTGGTGATCGGGTCTTTCGAGCGCCCCGGAGAGGGTCATGTCCTCTGCTGCGTTGATTTGGCTGATGACGCGGTGCCCCATCCGGCCGCCAGCCCCCGCCACGACAACCCGAATATCCACGCTTGTCTCCCATAATCAATAAGTTAGAAAAAAACTCTACAAAGAAGAAAATTATACGCCCGGCCCCGGCTCCTGGGAACCCGCCAGCGTCACACTATTAAGGCGAGAGCCGGGAAATCCTGTTATTTTAGCCCAATTCGGAGGGTGCAAAACTGGATACCTCGCTCGTGTGGGAAAGAGGATTATTGGAATCTCCCCTGACGGCCAACGAGGAGTCGGTCTGGGTGGCCCGTTGCAAGGCGGGCGACCGAAAAGCATTCGAGCCCCTCGTCCGCATGAATGCGACCCGGATCCGAAACGTAGTATGGGGCCTACTCGGGAGCCAGCGCGAGAATGTGGTGGACGACGTTGTCCAGGAAGTATTCCTCAAGGCATATCTGGCCCTCCCCAAATTCCGAGGAGATTCGAAATTTTCGACCTGGCTCTACCGAATTGCGGTCAACCATTGCCGGGACACCATTCGCCGCTCCCCCCCGCCGATGGTGGAGATGGATGAGGCTCGGCTGGCCGTGCAGACCGCTCCGAGTCATCCGGAAGGTGCCGAGGCGGAAGAGGAGGATTCGGCGCGAGCCCGGCGCGGAGCCGAATTGACCCGATTGCTCGGAGCCCTAAAGGAGAAGCAGCGGAGGATCATCGTACTGCGTGAAATTGAAGGCATGAGCTACGAAGAGATCGGGGAAATCTTGAGAATCCCGCCGGGAACAGTGCGCTCCCGGCTAAACCGGGCGAGAGCCCGCCTCTTGCGGGCGGCGGCCGAGTTGAAGGAAAAGGGCAAATGAACCGCTGGCAAATTTGGCGCCAGAGCCTCCGCCGGTCAGCGAAGTGGGAGGACACCCCACAAAATGACAGAGAGATTCGCCATTTGCAGGAACTTTTCGAAGCGGCCCCGAAGGAGGATCATTTAACGGGAGGGTGGACCTGGAAAGGTTTCCAACAGCTTCTTTCCGAAGACCTGGCTTCGGTGCGCTTCCCAACATTCTGGACATCAGTCGCTTCCCTGGGACCGCGGTTCGCCATCGCCGCCGGAGTCGTCATCGTCATCGCCGCCAGCGCTTTTTGGTATGCCAGCGATTCGCCGCTTGTTGAGCAATCCACTCTCATCGCCGATTTGGCTCCTCTGGACAGATCGGAGACCGCACTGATCGATGTCCTGGAGGCCCGGAATCCCGGCGGTCTCCTCCAGTTCATCGCCTACGACCGATAAGGCGGAAGAGAGAAGGAATTATGCCCCTACCTGAATTCCTGGAAGGTGCCAAGGGAAAAGCCGCAGCCGCCCTTCTCGCCGTTTTTCTGGCCGGAGGCGGGGCAGGCTATATCGCAGGAAGGTGGCAGGATCATTATTCTTTTCGCGAGGCCGCGCTCGAGAGGAGGATACCCGCCTCCTTCGCAAGGGGCGGAAGGCAGCTCCGCCGGTTGAGGCGCGATTTGCACCTGCGGGACGAGCAATTCACACGCGTAAACACCGCCCTCCAGCGCCATCTCGAAGAGATGCAGCTGCTGCGCAGGGAAATGCGGCCCCAGGTAGAGAAGTTGCTCCTGGAGGCGCAGGGGGAACTTCGTTCCATCCTCGATTCCGACCAGCGGCAGATTTTCGACAAGATGGTCCGCTCCTTCGGCTACAGTCGGCGGCGGTGGCGAGACAGGATGATGCGAAGGTTTTTCCCGGGGGGCATGGGTCCGATGATGCGGGGCGGCGTCGGACCGCACAGGGCCGCCGAGGAAGAGCGGAGGCGCTGATCGCCAGAAATTTTCCTTTCCATTCCCACGCATTGCATTTACAGGCCGCCGAACGGAGGAACGTATTAATGTTCAGTAAACGCACAGTGATAATCGCCGCTTTGGCGGCCGCAGCAATCCTCACCGCAGCGGATGTCGCGCTCGCCCACGGAATCGCCGCCCCCGGCCGGTTCGGAAAAATGCACGGAATGAGAGCGCGTTTCGCCCGCGCTTCTTTCGGGGGAGCGCAGCGGCTCGCCTCTCCTCCCCTCATCTCTATCGCCCTTCGTCATCAGGACGAGCTCAAGCTGACCGGGGATCAGGTGGCGAAACTGACCGCGCTTCGGGACGCCTTCAGCCGAAAATGGATCCGCGCCCGCGCCGACCTTCAGATTGCCAACCTGGACCTCCGGAACAGCCTGCGGGAGGACGCGGTGAACCTGGAAGTGGTGGGGAGGCAAATTCGCGATATCGAAAAGAAAAAAGCCGACCTGCGCCTGGAGCGAATCCGCGCCATCGAGGAGGGGAAAGCCCTTCTCACCGAAGACCAGCGGAAGCAGCTGCTCAGCTTTGTGCAGAGCGGTCCCCGGCACGGGGCTGGCCAGCGCTTCAGCGGAATGATGGGACCCGGACAGGGCATGATGGCCCCCGGCGCGGCGGCCGGAGGGAGCCAGCAAGGGGCGAAGTAGAACAAAAAAACCGGAAAAAAGGAGGGCTCCCCTCTCGCCGGGGAGCCCTTTTTATTGCGATAGACTTCAAGGGGAACCGTTTCCGGAGAAAGGCTCAGCGCAACGCTTCTTCGGTTATCTCCCCCTCGTAGACGAGGCGGGTGTCCCCCTCCATGTAGACGTCCCGCACCTCGCTTCCCCTGCCGCTGAAAGAAATTGTCAGGATTTCGCCGCTCCGCACCGTAACGTCCACGGGGGGCTCGACCAATCCCCGGCTGGCCGCCAGGATGGCCGAGGCGACGGTCCCTGTCCCGCAGGCCAGGGTCTCGTCCTCCACCCCCCGCTCGTAGGTCCGGATCTTGATCGCGCGCGGCCCTGTCACTTGGCAGAAGTTCGCGTTGGTTCCCGCCGGGGCAAAGGTCTCGTGGCGGCGGATGCGCCGGCCGTCCCGGAAAACCTCGGCCGCTTCGGCGTCCTCCACGTACCATACCGTGTGAGGAACCCCGGTGTTCAGGAAATCGAGGTCCACCTCCCGGCCGTCCAGGGAGACCCGCACGCCGGGCTTGAAATCAAACGGCTGGGTCATGCGCAGCCTCACGCGGCTGCCCGATATCGTCGCGTCGATCATGCCGGCGATGGTCTCGAAGGAGACCGCCTCCTTCCGGATTCCGATCTGGCGGGCAAACCGCACGGCGCAGCGCCCGCCGTTTCCGCACATTTCACCCTCCGAGCCGTCCGCGTTGAAAAAGCGCCACTTGAAATCCGCCTTCTCGCTCGGCTCGATGAACATCAACCCGTCCGCTCCGACCGATAGACCGCGGCGGCAGATGGCCTGGACAAAATCGATCATTTTGTCGGCGTCGTATTTCCTGTCGCGGTTGTCGATGAAGATAAAATCGTTTCCGCTTCCGCTCAGCTTCGTGAATCGGACGCGATCTTCCATTTTCACATGCTCCCCGCGGCGACAAAGTCGGGGATGTGCTCCCCGCGAATCAGGTCCTCGTACCCTTCCCGCGCCCGAATGATGTGGTACTCCTCCCCCCGCACGAGGATCTCGGGGGGGCGGGGGCGCGAGTTATAGTTCGATGCCATGGCGAAGCCGTACGCCCCGGCGCTCATCATCGCGAGCAGATCTCCGCGCCGGTACTCGGGCAGCTCCCGGTCTTTCGCCAGGTAGTCCCCGCTTTCGCAGACGGGACCGACGAGGTCGCTCATGCGGCGCGGACGCTCCCGGGCAGCTTCCTCGATGGGCCATACGTCCTGGTAGGATTGATAGAGGGCGGGCCGAATGAGATCGTTCATTCCGGCGTCAATTATGACGAATCGCTTTTCCTCGTTCTCCTTGGTGTAGAGGGTACGCATGACGAGGATGCCCGCGTTTCCAACGATTACCCTGCCCGGCTCGAAAAGAAAAGTGCAGCCCAGGTCCTTCAGTGGGGGCAGGATTGCGTCTGCGTACTCCTTCGGGCTCGGCGGCGTCTCCGCGTCGTAGGTAATCCCGAGCCCGCCGCCCAGGTTGAGGTAGCGGATGTCGTGGCCGTCCGTGCGAAGCGCCTCCACCAGCGCAGCCACCTTTTCCACCGCATCCACGAAGGGGGCGCTTTGGGTGATCTGGCTCCCGATGTGGCAGTGGACCCCGACTGCCTCGACGGCCGTAAAGGCGGCCGCCCGCCGGTACTGGTCGCGGGCCCGGTTGATGTCTATCCCGAACTTGCTCTTCTTCAGGCCGGTGGCAATGTAGGGGTGGGTCTCTGGATCCACGTCCGGGTTCACGCGGACAGCCACCCGGGCCCTTTTGCCCAGGCGCCGGGCGACTTCGTTGATGTTCTGGATCTCCTCCTCGCTCTCCACGTTGAACATCAATATGCCCTCTTCAAGGGCGCAGGCAATCTCCTCGTCCGACTTTCCCACCCCGGCGAACACGATTCGCTCGGGGGGAACGCCCGCCCGCAGTGCGCGGTAAAGCTCCCCGCCCGAGACGATGTCGAGACCGCCACCCATCTCGGCGAAAAGGCGCAAAATGGCGATGTTCGAGTTGGCCTTCATGGCGAAGCAAACGAGGCGGGAAACCCCGCTGAAGGCCTCGTCGAAAACGCGGAAATGGCGCACAAGGGTCTTATGGCTGTAGACGTAAAGAGGCGTTCCCACCTCCTCGGCGAGCCGGCGGAGAGAAACCCCCTCGGCGAAAAGTTCCCCGTCTTGGTACGCGAAATAGTGCATCCTTTATTTCCCGCTCCCACCAGGCCCAATGGCCGCGTGATTCAAAAGAGAATCCCCAACCCTCAGAAAGAAAGCCGAACCGGGATCACAACCCTTTGATAATGGGTGATTCCGGCGCCCGCGGTTTCCCCTTCACCCCGCAGCCGAAGGTCCCCCACGCGAGGCCCGCCAAAAGAAGGAATACGAGCGCTGCGCGCGCGGCCCCCACGGGTCGCTTGACCAAATTATACACCGAGCCGCCTCTTTTCGGCTGCGATCTGCCGAAGCACGCTTTTCCGGGCGGTCCCCCCCTCGCTCTTCCGCGCGGCGACCGCGCTTTTCAGTTCCACACTTTTCAGGTCCGAAACCCGTAGGCGGGGATCCGCCTTCGCAAGGTCGGCCCGGACCAGACCGCCCAGGGAGGAGCCCTTCTTGATTGCGAGCCGGACAGCCCGGCCGGCCGCCTCGTGGGCTTCCCGGAAGGGCACCCCCCGCCGGACCATGGCGTCTGCCAGGTCGATCGCCGTCATGAATCCGCCCTCCGCGGCCTGGGCCATGCGCTCCGGAAGGGGGCGCATGGATCTCACCAAGGGAGCCATTACAGAAAGCGCGCCGAGGAGGGTGTCCGCCGTGTCGAAGAGGGGCTCTTTGTCCTCCTGCATGTCCCGGTTATAGGTCAGCGGAAGTCCCTTCATCAAGCTCAGGAGGGCCATCAGGTTTCCGAACGCGCGGCCGCTCTTTCCCCGGACGATCTCGGCAACGTCGGGGTTCTTCTTTTGGGGCAACAAAGAGCTTCCCGTTGTGAAGGCGTCGGGAAATTCCACGAAACCGAACTCGGCGCTGGTCCAAAGGACGATCTCCTCCCCCAGGCGGCTGAGGTGCATCATCGCGATGGCCGCTGCGGCGGCGAACTCGATGGCGAAATCCCTGTCGCTAACGGCGTCCATGCTGTTTTCGGCGACGGCATCGAAGCCGAGCTTCTTCGCCACCATCCGCCTGTCGATCGGATGGCCCGTACCCGCCAGCGCGCCCGCGCCGAGGGGAAGGACGTTCACGCGCTTTTGCACCTCCGAGAGCCGCTCGCCGTCCCGGTGGAACATCTGGCAATAGGCCAGCATGTGATGCGCGAAGGTCACGGGCTGGGCGCGCTGGAGATGGGTGTAGCCGGGCATGACGCAGTCCACGCCCCCCTCGGCCTGCCCCAAGAGAGCGCGCCGGAGCCCCTTCAGCGCCTCCTGGGCGCCGCCGATGGCTTCCCGCAGCCAAAGCCGCAGCGCCGTGGCCACCTGATCGTTCCGGCTCCGGGCGGTGTGGAGCCTTCCCCCGGCGGGGCCGATCCGCCGGGTCAGCGCCGCCTCAATGTTCATGTGCACGTCCTCCAGGGCGGGATCGAAGCGGAAAGCCCCCCGCTCGATCTCCCGAAGGATGACCTTGAGCCCCGCCACCATCTTCCGGCAATCGCCCTTGGCCACGATCCCCTGGGCGCCTAGCATCTCCGCATGGGCGATGGAGCCCAAAACGTCCCACTTCGCAAGTCGGCGGTCGAAGGAGACACTTTCGGTGAAACTCTCCACACGTGGATCGGTTTTTCCCGTAAATCGCCCCCCCCACGGCTTGCGGACCGCTTTTTTCCCGACTCTTTTTTTTCGAGGCTTGGACGCCATCGCCTTTCCCCGTGCCAATAATTCCGCTTCCTGGCCCGGCCGCCGATGCCGGGCCAAAACCCGAATTTCCCAAAAGAAGCAAACTCTTACACAACCAGGATACATCCCTCAAGCCGGGGGCCGAGTCAGAATCGGACGGGAGGAAGAACAATTCATAGGAGACGTGCAGGAGACGGCTGCCCTCTCCCGCCGCAGGGGCCAAGCTCCCCCGCCGGGGAACCAGGCCAGGCGGGGCCGGGGCTTTTCTTCACCCGGGCGCGCGCCACCGACCGCCGGCAGGCCCCCGCCACGCCCGCGAACCGACCCAGCATGTAAAAGGACTTGCCGAGGTTGTTGTGCGTCTCGACATGTCCGGGCAGGAGCCGGAGGGCATGCCGGAAACTCCCGGCCGCCCCCTCGAACTCTCCGCGCGCCATTCGCACCAGCCCCATGTTGATGTGGGCCTCTGCGAATTCGGGCAAGAGCCGGAGGGCCCGCGCCAACGCCTCCTGGGCCTCCTCCGACCGTCCCTCCTCCTTCAGGGCGGCCCCCAGGTTTCCGTAGGCTTCCGGGTAATCGGGCTTGAGGCGGATCGTCCTCTTTTGGCATTCGGCCGCCTCGGCCGTTTTCCCCTGCGCCATGAGGGCAGCGTCCAAATTGGAATGGAACGCCGGGTCGGAGGACCGCAGTGCGATAGCCCGGGAGATAAGCCCGGCCGCAGCTTCATTGTTTCCGCTTTGGTGGGCAAGTACCCCCAGCAGGTGTAACGCGTCGGGATAGTCCGGGTTCCGGCCGATCACCCGCCGGTAAAGAGACTCCGCCTCCGGAAACTTTCCCAATTTGTATAGCCGAACGGTCCGCTCCATGACATCGGCATCGATGGGAGTGGGAGGCGGGTTCATTGTGTTTCAATTCCTCGAATGGGACGGCGGGAGGCGCCCCAAGACCAGGAGAATCCGGTTGGAAGGAGCGAGGCGGGCAGAACCGGAACGGCGGGCAGGAAGGAAATGGGGGAACCGCGCCGGCCCGTAATCCGTTGGAAACAGCGGGGGTTTCCCTTGCAACGGCCTATCCGTAAGCGTACGATAAGCTGTTGCGCCTCTCAATCACCTCGGTTTTCCCCTACATCCGGGCAGGGCCCCAGAGGGACGTTTCGCCGATGCGGAAGTTGAACGGACTCTTCACCGTCAGCCAATGGATCCTGTTGGGCGTAGGCTTTTTCCTCCTCGCCTTCCACGCGGGCATGAGTTATACCTTCGGAATTTTCCTCAAACCCCTAGTAGAAGAGTTCAGCTGGTCGAGGTCCTGGGTCTCGGGCGCGTATTCCATCCACATGTTCACCCTGGCCTTGAGCACCATCCTAATGGGCGGCCTTTCCGACCGGTACGGCGTGCGGAAGGTCATGTTTGTGGGAGTGCTCGTCTATGTGATCAGTCTGATCTTCTCTTCCACCATCAACAGCCTCTGGCAGCTTTATCTGTTCGTGGGCATTCTCGTTGGCCTGGGCAGAAGCTCTGTCATCGCGCCGCTCTATGCGTATATCCAGAATTCCTTTCCCCGGAACCGCGGCCTCGCCACGGGGCTTGCGGGCGCCGGCCAGGGATTCGGCATGCTCCTCTTCCCCCCTCTGACCGGCTTCGTCATTGCCGCTTACGGTTGGCGGAACGCGTACATCTTCTTGGGCGTGGTGCTTCTGGTGTTCATGACACCCCTGGTTCTGCTCCTTCGGCCTGCCGCCTCCGGCCCGGGAAAACCCGCGGCAAAAGCAGGGGGCGCGCCGGAGCAACGGGAAGCCGAACTGCTTCCCGAGGCCGCCCTGGGGCTCAGCGAAATCGTAAAGCGCCGCCCCTTCTGGTCCGTGCTGGGAAGCCACATTTTCGATTGCAACTGTCATTCGGTGGTGATCGTCCACCTGGTTCCTTTCGCCATCGAGGCCGGGATCCCCCGGATTCAGGCCACCACTCTCATCGGGGCGCTCGGGGTCGGAAATGTCCTGGGCCGGGTGGCCATCGGCGTCCTGGCCGACCGCGTGGGGTCGAAGCGCGCCCTCGGCACCGCGCTCTTGCTGCAAACCATTCCGGTTCCGCTCCTGTTGTTGGTGGACACCTTCTCCCCCCTGATGGCAATCGCCTTCGTCATCGGCCTGGGACTGGGGGGGCACGGCACCATATATCCAGTGGTGACGCGCTCCTTCTACGGCCCGAAGCGGATTGGCCTGCTCTACGGCACCTTCACCTCGGGGGCAAGCTTCGGCATGGCGACGGGCGCCTTCATGGGCGGCCTTCTCTACGACCTCTCCGGGGACTATACCCTCTCCTTCGTTTACAGCTTCACCGCCGGCGCAATCTCGCTCCTCCTCGTCTGGTCCTACCCGCGCCGGCGGGGCCACGCCGCCCCTTCCCAAGAAGCCCCCGCCGCCGTCTCGCCCGCCGCGGGCTGATCCGGGCCAGCCCGCCGGATGGCCCAGCTTGCCGCGCGTGGAAGAGACCGGAGCGACCTTTTCCCCCCATTCCCTGCTCGATGAAGCGCCTCCCCGCAACGGGAACGGCCTCCTGATGGTCCGATCTTCCCGGCGGCGGGGGGAAGGCGAATCCTTATGATTTTAATCGGATTTATGCATCTTCGACATGTTTCGCGATTTGGGAGAGGCATCTCGCCCCTCACCTTCCCGAGCCGCAGTCGAGGTCCCGGGTGGGATCAAGACCGCTTACGATCACGATCTTCTCGAATGACCCCCGCCAGCCCTTTGAAAGAGCGGGGACACACAAGGCCCTCCGGGCGCCTTCGAGTTTTCATCGTCGTGGTAGAGCAGTTTGAACATCGCGTGGACTGTAATCCCCTCGGGACCGGTCCGGACCCGCTCGATCGCGTCCCCGACGTGGACCTCCTCGTCCGTAATGCCCTCAACCGTGAAATTCTCGCCGAACTGCCCGTGAGGGAATCCCTCACGCCCCAGCTCGCGCTCCCAGTGGGCGTAGTATTTGTAGGACAAAACGTAGGCCGCCTTGTAGATCCCGCCGTGTCCTTTGAGATCGGCCTGGCCGTCGCCTTCGAGGTTGAGCGGGCGGAGCAGGACCCGGCCCCCCACCGGCTCCTTGAAGATGCCCGTCGTGATGGTCTTGTCCCGGTAGGGGACTTCTTTGGGCATGGAAACGTTCACGCTCAGAAGGCGCATCCGTCTTCCTCCTTGAATGTCCGGTGAAACCTCCCCCTATTTGTCCCCTGGCGTGAGAGGGCAATCCATCGAAAAAGCCTCTGCGGGGGGTGGCCCATGAGCTGCAAGTCGCACCGGCCATCATGCCGGACCATTCGCCGCTTTTCATCTCCTCTGGGCGGTCTTGGTTGCCCTGCGTTCTTCTCCAAGCAATTTGGTCAAAATTCCACCTGCGCCCAAAAATTCCAAAAACGGTTGCAAAAGGAGGAGCCGAGGTGCTATCTATTTTCCACCCCTCGGCCGGTTGGTGCCCCCCTTCGGGCGCGCTTTGTTTGATTTGGGAAATTTCGGCTTACATTTCGGGCCCTTTCCCTTTTCCTCCCCAGAATGAGGAGTAGATTCCATGCCGCTCGAATATCCCCTCGTTCACATCGACGACGTAGAACCCGAGAACATGGACGCGGGTCAGGGCTGGAGCATCACGGACTTCCGCCTGCCCATCAGCAAGAGGCAGGGCAGCTCGACCACCATGTTCCGCGCCCGCTTCATGCCCGGGGCCATCCACAAGAAGCACCGCCACGAGAACTGCGACGAAATCTACTACATCATCAGCGGGCACGGGCTCGCGGGAGCGGGGCCGGACCGGGTGGAGGTCCGAGGCGGCCATTACCACTACATCCCCCGGGGGGTGGAACACTGGATGTACAACCTGAGCGAGACCGAGCCGATCGAGGCTGTCGGCATCTACGACCGGGCGGGCAGCGTGGAGGAGACCGGCTACGTCTACACGGGAGAGATCACCGAAGCGGACCTCGCCATGCCGAGGGCGGCCCGCCCCGATCAGCTGAAGTATCCCCTCGTCCACGACGACGATGTGGTGCCCGAGAACGTCTCCAAGGATCAGGGCTGGACACAAGACCGGTTCTGCCAGCCCATCAGCCGCAAGCACGGAAGTTCCACCACCTGGATGTTCGGCTATTTCATGCCTGGGCAGATCCACAAGAAACACCGCCACGACAAGGCCGATGAGATCTGCTTCATCCTCAAGGGCCACGGCCTCGCGGGCGTCGGGCCGGACCGGGTGGAGGTCCGGGAGGGCCATTTCCACTTCATCCCAAAGGGGACCGAGCACTGGCTCGCAAACCTCAGCGAGACCGAGCCCCTCATCGCCCCGGGGGTCTACGTCGGGGCGGGCGGCCTCGATGAGTCCGGCTTCGTGTACACGGGCGATGTGACCGAGGAGGATCTCAAACAGCGGACGGCGTAGGCGGCGCTTCGCCTCCGGCGCGAGCGTTTTGGCGCCACGGCATCGGGGCGAAAAAAGAGGTTGCTTTTATGTTGATTTTATGAGGAAGATGTAGCCAATATTCTGGATACGCCCATTCACAAGAGAGCTTCCTGCCCGGGGCGATGAAGCAGAACCCGCCAATGTTTTTGAAAAATCATATATTGCTATGCGGCGGCGGCGGCGGTTCCTGGCGCCGGGAGCTTCATGGGCTTTCTTCATGGGCTTTATGGGCTTTTTGCTTCATGGAGAGACGGGTGATAAGCCCGCCGGGCGGCAAGCGGGCAAGCGTTTCGGCGTCATGGTCATCGGGGCGAAAAAGGATGGGACTAACTTGCGGCAAAAAATGGATTCCGCCCGCATCTATCGGGCGGGGGTGGGGCAGCATCATGGTCATTGGAGCCGGAAAGCCGGAAATTAAAGGGAAATGAAAGAAAAGAAAGGAGGTTGAATATACGAAAGAAATATGGTAGGTCAAATAAAGAATTCATGGTTTTCTTGCGGTAAAAAAATGGATTCCGGGCGAATCGCCCGGGCGGCGGAAACTGGCTCTGTGATCAAAAGGATGATAAACTGATTTTGCAGCTTACGGAGGCCTTCTCGCGGAGGTCTTACCATGGAGGCCTTACTCACGGAGGCCTTATCACGAGGATGAGGAGGACTCACTACTATGTTGTTCCGTATGAATCACCCTGTCAGTAAATTTTATATGCTCGCGCTGGCGGCCCTGTTCGCGGTTGTGGTGTCTGGTTGCAGCAGCAGCGGCGGCGGCAGCGATCCCGTGTCGATGGCGCCGCCGACGATGCCGGAGCCGGAGACGGATCCGGAACTGACGCCTGCCGAGCAACTGAAGAAGAGCGGTAACACGGCGCTTGAGACGGCGCAGGCGGCGGTGACGAAGCCCTGACGTCGACAGCCGACGGCGGAGGAGGCTACGGCGAGTGCCTATGGCGGAATCAAACGCGGATGCGGGAAACGGCGGTTCACGCTGCGACGACGCGAGGGCGAACCAGAACGCCGCGCGCAGGCGTATGATTCGACATGGCGCTGCCATGATCAATGACCGAACGCGCGGTGCCCGAGACTCAGTTATCGGCGCCGACGTGAGTGCGGTCAACGACAGCGCAGACAACGCGGATCAATGGGTCTGACTGACGAGTCCACGGATGCGGACCGCCGATGGCGCGAATACCACCATGGTCGACGGCGCGCGGACAGCGCTGACCGGTGCGGATGCGCTCGACGCTGACGATACCGAGGGCGGAAAGCCAGGTCGCAGGGCGCATGTCGTGATCGCAGATCTTAGCACATGCCGAAGACGGAAAGCGCGGGAACATGGCCCGATCCGGTAGAGCGCCGGCGCCGTACCAACGTGGTGGCCATCGTACCTGCGCCGAGGCTTCTGGTCTGAGAGGACGACAGATGGTGCAGTGATCGCTGGTACAACTCCGGCCCGCCTTAACGTCGGATTGCCCGATTTACCAAGTTCGATACTGACCCGACGGAACGACCTATCAAGGTCGGAGAAGGGCATACCTGCGATGAGATCAACCCGCCATGGCGCTCTGTCCCGATGGCCACCTCGGCATTCTGGAACCATGCACTTACTGGCCGAATGATGACGGCGAAGTGAGGTAAGAAGTCCTCTTGTGGCGGCGACGAGCAGCATCCGACATTACATTTGGCGCCCAAGGCCTTGGTACATTTGTACACGGCGATGCTAATGGGTAACGTGGAGTGGCTTCTACGGCCCCGCACATGCTTTCCAGCCGGCTACCGCTGAAGTTCAAGCGCCAAACGGGACCGTGCGACCGGCTTGACGCTCGCGGAGGACCATTCAGAAGCGGACTCCGATCGTCGGAACTGACTTCGAATCTCTTGGCTTGCTTTGCTCAATGGCGTGATGACGGACACCGATGCCAGACCATGTCCAATAAAAGCGCTTCCAGGTCATTCGAGGTAATGGGAGGGTGCGAGTGCTTCGACTCGCGCGCCATATGGGCACCGTTTCAATATGCACCGGCATGCTGCCGCGGCGTTTACCTTCGCAGCGACGGATGATCGAGGTAAGGGGCAATCGGGCACAGATGGATCAGTTCTTCAGGGCCGCTACGAGGCGCCGTCACGGTCCCCTGGCCAAGACATGATGACTACCTGTTAGCTACGGCTTCTGGCTCCTAGAAGGCGACGGACGGAAGACGGCGTCTATGACGAGGTCAGACCTTCGCCAAGGGTTCCGAGTCGATGGTCAGCGACCACCGTCGGCTACCTTGTCGTTGGGCGGACGTACAAGGGCGACGCTGCCGGGCGTGTATTCGGCGCGTACAAGCCGGTACCGTCGCCGCGGTCGCCAACCCGGGCGGTGGAAATCATGCGGGCGCGCCGGCGCTGGCGATCTCTCGGCCACCGCGCCGGCCACTTCATCGGCTCGGATGGAAGCAGTTGAACGCGTACTTCGGCGGCGGGCGACGTTGGCCAAAGCATGAAACACCGTCACTGGGAAGCATATCAGCAAGTTCCCGATTGTCCGGTGAAGAGCGGCGAACGAACCGGGCGCGTGGATACCTGAAGTCTCCCTGCACGCCGGGCCGGGCGGGTTCGGAGAACACGGACCTCGAGTGACGCACTTTCTTCGGCGAATTCGCCACTCGGCCATAGGCTGCGGAAACTCCTGCAATGTGGAGCGGAACCTTCCACGGCCCACGGGCTGCGGACCATGACACCCTGGTGGACGACGACGCCTAACAGCCTCTAAGGAGCGGCTGCCGTGGCCCGTTGAGGCGGTGAGTTCGACGCCAACTTCAGCAACGGCACCGTGGCACTCTGGCGGCTTCGGCGCGAACAAGAAGTAGTAACGCAGCGGCAGAAGGCGAAAAGCAGGACCGTTCCAAGGTAACGGGAAAGACGAGGAGGGCGGCCGGCTTGGCCGCCCTCCTTTTGCGCAGGTTAGAGATTCACTCCCGAAGTTCCTGATTCCAGCAAGAGAAAAATAACGCCTGCTTCCAGGGGAGGTAATGGGAGGGTGCGAGTAGCCGCCCTCGTCTGCGCCATCATCAATGAAAAACGCTATTTTCATCCTCATACTCATCCTTCTCTTTCATCTCCCGGCCTTGGACGCCCAGGCCCGCTCTCACCTTTCCGCAGACCCCAGGGTCAGGGCGGCGCGCGCTCTGGTGAAACAGGGCCGCCATATCGAGGCGCTGCGCATCCTGCGTCCCCTGGCCAAGGGCCATCCGGACCGGACGGACGTTCTCTTTCTCATCGGTCTCTCGGCCATCGAGGCATCCAGGCGTCTGCCGGCGAAGGAAAAAGAAAGAACCGCCCTGCTCGATGAGGCGGTAGCGGCCCTCCGCGCCATCCTGATCGATCGTCCCGGCCTGGTGCGCGTGCGCCTGGAGCTGGCCCGCGCGTTCTTTTACAAACGCGAGGACGCCTGTCGCGCGGGCATTTCGAGCGCGTGCTGGCCGGCAAGCCGCCCAAGGCCATGGTCGCCAACATCGGCCGTTTCCTGAAAATCATGCGGGCGCGCCGGCGCTGGCGCGCTCACTTCGGCTTCTCGATCGCGCCGGACACCAACATCAACGCCGCCTCGGATGAGAAGATAATCTACATCTACGGGCTGCCCTTCCGCCGCGACGCGGACGCAGGGGAAAGCTCGGGGGTGGGGGTCATCCTGTGGGGCGGCGGTGAATATCAGCATCTACTCGCCGAGCGCCTGCGCCTGCGCCTGGGGGCGGACGTCTTCCGGCGTGAATACGCGAGCAGCGAATTCGACCAGATGATCGTCTCCCTGCACGCCGGGCCGCGCTGGCGGGTTACGGAGAACACGGAGCTCAGCCTGCTGGCGAGCGCGCGCCAGCGCCGCACCGCCGGTGATATTGACAACCATGAATTCGGCGCGCGCCTGGAGGCTGAGCACCGCCTCACCCGGCGCATCAGGGCGAGCGCGCGGGCTTCCTGGCACGAGCGCAAATACCGCAGAAACACCCTGCTCGATGGGCCGCTCCTCTCTCTCGCGCTGAGCGGCTCCTGGCTCGCCGCGCCGACCTTGCAGGCCCGGGCCGCGATCGGCTACAGACGCGAAGATCCTGAGTCGCTTGTCTGGCGCAACACGACCCGCTGGGGGCGTCTGGGCGTTTCGCTCGCTCTTCCCTTCGGCCTCACGCTGGGCGGCAGCGGCGAGTTGCGCTCGACGAAATACGAGGGCCGGTGGTTTCCCTTCACGGTCGATGGCTCATCGCGCGAGGATGAGGTTCGAATCTTAAGCGCCTCGGTCTTCAGTCGCGCCTTCACGATGTTCGGTTTCAGCCCGCAGCTCGTGGTGGTGAACGAGTCGCGTGAATCCAACGCGCAGCTCTACGACTACAAGCGCACCCGCGCCGAGCTGCGTTTCGTGCGGCAGTTTTAATATCCTGCTCATCCTGAGCGCGCGCAGCGAAGCGCCGCCGCACACCCCCTGAAACTTTTTGAGGAGGCGCGAGGGCCTGATCCATCGGTCCTCATCAGGCCTGATTCAATGCCCATTATCGCGCCATAAATTGCCGTTTATCGGGCGATAAACCGCTCTGCTCCCAGGGCTATTTTTAGCGGGAGGGGTGCTTCTCACTCGCCACCGCACGGCCCTCGCCGCTTGGCCCTGGCATTTCTCTTGACACCCTATAGCCAGATTGGTAGTTTGACGCCTCGTGAAACAGACGGGAGGCGGAAAGGAACAGTAAATTGGCCTCTATTCCTCCCCCGGCGGAATCTCCACCCCCCCCGCTGAGGCCGGGAAAACACTCTGACGACAAATTTCGTGATCGGCGGCGTCTGCTGAACGCCGCTTCTTTGGGCTGGAATTTCGTGACCGCGCCTCTTGTCGGGGGCGCGTTGGGCTATGGCCTCGACTGGCTCATTGGCACATATCCATGGGCCATGATAGCGGGGATTCTCCTCGGTGTTGTGGCCGCCTTCTTGGATTTGATCAGGAGCGTGCGCTGAATGAAGAGCCGGCTAACGTCGCCGAAGGCGGAACCCGCCCCCCTGAAAAAGATCGAAAATACAGGTTGGCTCATCTTGGGGATTCTCGGAGCGGGTTCCTTCTTTTTCCTCTCTTTCGGACACACGGCCGCGATCGCGCTGGGTGGGGTTGCCGCTCTCTCAAATTTCCGGTGTCTGGACATTTACTTTTCCCGTTTGTTTTCGCAAAACGCTCCCACGCCCAAATGGTGGGTCCACGCGCTCTACGGCGGGCGGTTCCTCGCGTTGCTGGCGGCCCTGGCCGGCGGCATCGGCTGGGCGGGCCTCTCCGTCGTCGGAGTCGTAATCGGTTTTTCCGTGCCGGTAATCGCAATTATACTCTTCGGGGCCATTTCGCCCTTTAGAAGAGAAGAAGTCGCCGGAGAAAAAAGATGGAAAAGTTCCACCCATATCTATACTTAGGCTTCCCGGGATTCACAGAATACCCGAACGTGATCTACAGTTGGGTGGTAATGCTGTTTGTGATTGTCACCTCTCTTGTCATCACGAAAGCCCTCCAAGTTATCCCGCACGGCGGACAAAATATATTCGAGACCCTTTTCGATGCCGTCGCCAGCTTCATGGACGGAACCCTGGGTCCTCAAGGAAGGGCGTATTTCCCCCTGGTATTCACTTTGGCCATCTATATTTTTTTGTGTAACGTGATCGGGATCATACCGGGTTTCATGTCGCCGACGACCAACCTAAACACGAACATAGGCTGCGCGCTCACCGTATTTATCGCGACCCACTACGTCGGCTTGAAAAAGAACGGTCTCGCATACTTAAAGCACTTTACGGGCCCGATTATCTGGCTCGCCCCGCTCATGGTCCCCATCGAAATCATCTCCCACCTCGCCCGGCCGCTGTCTTTATCGCTTCGCCTTTTTGGGAACATCACCGGCGAAGATCTCGTTCTGGGCGTGCTGATACTCCTATCCTTGCAATTATTTTTGCCCATTCCCTGGGCGATGCAAATGTTCGCGATTTTTGGGAGCTTTATCCAAGCCTTTGTATTCGTCCTCTTAACCATGATATACATCGCCGGATCTTTAGAAGAGCATGAAGAACACGAAGGGGAGCACGCACACGCCCACTAACCGATATCGGCCATCGGCCTTTACTTTGCCAACAACATTGACAGGAGAATGAGTGGATGAAGCTGCTCGGAATGATTCCCTTCGCCATTGCCGCCCTTGTTGCGTTTGCCACCGATGCCTTTGCCGCTGAGGCGGACGGCGCAGCCGCAGCGACCGTTCAACAATGGAGGATGATTTCGGCCTCCTTTGCGCTGGCAATTGCCGCCTCCGTGGGCGCCATCGCACAGAGCAGAAGCATTACGAGCGCCCTCGAGGGCACTGCGAGGAATCCGGGGGCGGGCGGCGATATTCGCGTTTCGATGATCATCGGCCTCGCGCTGATTGAGTCTTTGGTTATCTACACATTCGTCATCTGCCTTATCATAATCATCGGCTAGTCGTTACCGATCCAACCGGAGGGGGGCTTGCCCCCCCTTTTCTGTTGCGGAAAACCGGCCCTCTCACTCCCCCCCCGGCGGGGCGCCCTGCCTGAAAAATGGGAATGCACGCGCGCCGGGCCCTCAAAATTCATCGCCCTCACGGCTCCCCCGTCCGGAGCGTTTCGTCAAAAATCCCGCTTCGCGATGCGCGCCGTAATTTTCCCCGCGGTGGCGTCTTTCCACCGCTCGACGGGTGAATTGAAAAAAGAGCCGCGCGGGGAGAAAATCCATATCGGCGCCGGAGTCCTTTCGGGGAAATGCGCGCAAGGCGGCGCGGGCCGGCGGAGCGAAGTGCGAATCGGGGAAACCATGCACACCGCCCTTTCCGAAAACACCTTCAGCCCTCCCTTCATCATGACGGACCCGAAACCGGGGATTGGCCGGAAAGCTTGATCGCCGGCTCAGGGAAAAAAGGGAAATGACGGCTTGGCGTGAACAATCTCCGTCCGGATCCTCGCCCCACGGGTGGATCGTCGGGCTCGAGACAACCGCCGACGGCGGCGGGGCGGCGCTCTTGCCCGTCGATGGCGGGGAATCGCGCAAAATCGATATCACCCCCGCCAAGTCCGGATCGAAAATGATTCTGCCCAGCATAGAAAAATTGCTCCGCGAGGCCAGCGCAAGAAAAGAAGAGATTGCGGGCGTCGGGGTCGCATTGGGGCCTGGCGCTTTTACGGGTATGCGGGTTGGGCTTTCCACGGCGAAAGGGATCGCCTACGGATTGGGCTGCCCCCTGTTCGGCGTCTCATCAATCGAAGCGATGGCCTGGGCCGGGCTGGCGCTATGGGAGAAAAACGGCAAAGAGCCGCCCGGTTGGATCGCGCCCGTCCGGGCCGCCCGCTACGGAGAAATCTTCACAGCTCTTTTCGGCCCCCGGAAATGCCGGGCGCAATATGCTCCAACCAACTGGCCCAGGGCCAAAGCGGATTTTCTGGTTCACCCAACCGAATTTGATATTCCCCGGGAGGGCTCCATTCTCTTTGCGGGCGCGAAGGATGAAATCCCCTCCGATTTTGACGACTGCCCGCTGAGCCATCGCGGACATTTCGTTGAAGTCAGGGAAACCGTAGAGTTCGTCGCCCGCATCGCGCTAGATGCCCTGAAAAGGAATGAAAACGCGGCTCCGCCCGACCTGGCGCCCAATTATCAACGAAAACCGCGCGCCCAAACACAGTGGGAAAACCCCCATGCTTGACCAAATCTGCCGCTTTTCGTAGTGTCAAAAAGAGAAAGCGCTCCAGGCAAAGTCATATCTTTTGGCCCTCGGAAACGTTTGGAGTACATTTCTGATCGAACCATCCAAGATGGATTAGAGGGGTGAAAATGGACGAAATCGAGGAGAAAGAAGAAACCCGGAAGTCCCACGCAGACGAGGAAAAACAGAGGGAACTCAAAGCGGAACATACCCGATTAGACCAGAAAGTGGCTGAACTGGAAAGCGTCCGCTTCCTTTCCGATGCCGAGGAGTTGGAATTGAAAAAATTAAAAAAACAAAAACTCCTGATCAAAGAAAAAATAGAAAGAAGCCCTTTTTAGAACCCCCGGGGGGTGAGCGACGCAAATTTCCGCGATAGTTGATTTTATAGCCGATCCAATCCTCTATTTATGATTATTGACCCTTTTACCGATAAGGCCTTATAATTCGACTCGTTCCGCTGAGAAGGTTTTGAAGGAAGTACCCCGTTTTCTACCAAGGCGTCGGCCCGAGAGTCGAAGCGCAGGCGTCATTTCTAAGGAAGGACCACGGTCAATGGGTCCAAGAGCCGTTTCGCGGATAAAAGTGTCTGTCGTAATTGGGGGGCTTGCCGCTCTATCGCGGCACCCCCTGATTTGACTATCGGCGATCCGGTTTTTGAACCCAGCGAATCGACCGGCGGCGAAAAGTGAGGCCCCGGCGGTGAGGAACTGACCGTGGTTACAAAGCTTAAATCCAAAAAAATTTCCGGTGCGGAAACCATATACCGCAGCCTTGAACGCGAGGGGGTGAAGCATGTCTTCGGGCATCCCGGGGCCATCCTCCTTACCCTCTTGGATCTTTTTCTCAAGAAAAGCGAAATCAAGCACATCCTGACCCGGCACGAACAGTGCGCCGCCCACATGGCCGAGGGGTACGCCCGCGCGAGCGGCAAAGTAGGCGTTTGCCTGACCACCTCGGGCCCGGGCGCAACCAACCTCATCACGGGTATTGCCGACGCTTACATGGACTCGATTCCCATCGTTTGCCTCACCGGGCAGGTGGCGACCTCGATGGTGGGAAACGATGCGTTTCAGGAAGCCGATATCGTCGGCATGACGCGGACCATTACAAAACACAACTACCTCGTGAAGCGGTCCGAGGACTTGGCCGCCACACTCCAGGAGGCTTTCTACATCGCCAGATCTGGGCGGCCGGGGCCTGTCCTTATCGATATGCCGAAGGACGTTATTCTCGGTGAAATGACGTATGAGGTGCCGGACGAGGTCAATATCCGGGGGTACAAACCCACCACAAAGGGCCACCCGCGCCAGATTCAAAAAGTGGCCAAGGCAATCGAGGAAGCGAAACAACCGATTCTTTACGTGGGCGGCGGCGTGATCCACTCAGAGGCTCACGCGGAACTTTTCAAACTCGCCGAATCGGCGGACATTCCGGTCACTTATACCCTCCTCGGCGCCGGCTCATTTCCAACCGCGCACCCACTGTCCCTCGGAATGCTCGGAATGCATGGGACCGCGTATGCGAACTACGCTGTCATTGAATGCGATCTGCTCCTTGCCGTTGGTGCCCGGTTCGATGACCGGGTTACGGGCAAAGTCTCGGAATTTGCGTCGCGGGCGAAAATCGTTCACATCGACATCGACCCCACCGCCATCGGGAAAAACAAAGCCGTGGACATCCCCGTCGTGGGAGATGCCCGCCAGATCCTTGGTGAGTTAAACAAGATTGTTAAACCGCAAAGGCGCCCCTTGTGGCGAAAGCGCGTTAAGCGCCTCAAAGAAGAATTTCCTTTGATGTACGACGCCAAAGCCGATGATCCTATCAAGCCGCAGGAGGCGATCATCGCCCTGAGCGAAGAGGTAGGCGACAAGGCCATCATTACGACGGAGGTCGGCCAGCATCAAATGTGGTCCGCCCAGTTTTACAATTTCACTTTTCCCCGGCAGTTCATCTCATCAGGCGGTCTCGGGACGATGGGCTTCGGCTTTCCCGCTGCCATCGGCGCCTCCCTCGCACGGCCGGACAAGGTGGCCATCGATATCGCCGGCGACGGCAGTTTCCAGATGGTGCTCCAGGAGCTCGCGACCGCCGTTCAATACGATATCCCCGTGAAAGTGTTTATCTTGAACAATTACAACCTCGGCATGGTGCGCCAATGGCAGGACCTGTTCATGGATCGCCGCTTCAGCGAGGTGGGACTGGAAGTGGGCCCGGACTACGTAAAGCTGGCGGAAGCGTACGGGGCCACGGGCCTTCATATCACGAAGCGGGAGGAAATCCGCCCGGCGATTCGGGAAATGATCGAAACGCCGGGCCCCTTCATTTTAAACGTTGTCGTGGATCCGGATGAGCTGGTGTTTCCCATGGTTCCGGCCGGCGGCTCCAACAAGGATATGATCCTAAAAGACGGAAGAAAGAGAAAATCCTTGCGCGGGAAGCTGAGCGCGTTGCCCGACAACTAGGAGGGCGCGCGGCTTCCGCGGAGGGGAAAACGCTTTTTACGAGCAGGGAGCTCTTGCGGTGGAACTGAACGGATCACAAATTATTATTGAAGAATTAAAAACCCACGGGGTGGAAATCGCCTTCGGGATCCCGGGCGGGGCCATCATGCCCTTTTATGATGACCTGTTTAAGGCGGAATTCCCGCATCTCCTCACCCGTCACGAACAAGGGGCCGTCCATATGGCGGACGGCTACGCCCGGGTGTCCGGAAAGGTGGCCGCCGTAATCACCACTTCCGGACCCGGTGCGACAAACCTCATCACCGGCCTGGCCAATGCCCACATGGACTCCGTTCCTCTTATCGCCATAACCGGACAAGTGGCCACCAGCATGCTCGGCACCGACGCCTTTCAGGAAGCGGACATTTACGGCTGCTCGATCCCGGTGACGAAATACAACTGGCTCATCAAAGATGTGCGCGATGTTCAAAGGGTTATCCGCGACGCGATCAAGGTAGCCACCACAGGGCGGCCCGGGCCGGTACTGGTCGATTTCCCCAAGGACATTCAGATCGCCCGGACCGAATACACGCCCCTCGGCCCCCCCGACAAAACGCTATCCGATGAGAAAGATGTCCCAACGGCGGACCCTGCGGCGATCGAGGCTCTTCTCGAGGAGATCGATCAAAGTGAGCGCCCGGTCATCCTTGCCGGCGCCGGGGTCATCAAAGCGGGCGCCGCCAAGGAGCTGACAAAATTCGCCAAGCTCGCCGAGATTCCCGTTATCAACACCCTCCTCGGCCTCGGCGGCTACCCCGGCACCGACAGGCTCTCCCTCGGGATGCCGGGAATGCACGGCACCGCCTACGCCAATTTCACGCTCTGCGAGTGCGACCTGCTCATCAATTTCGGGGCGCGTTTCGATGATCGGGTGACGGGAAAAGTCTCCAGCTTCTGCCCGGGCGCCCGGATCGTGCACGTGGATATCGATCAGGCGGAGCTCGGCAAGCGGGTCCCGACCGACATCAAGATTTGCGGCAACGTCCTCGACGTCCTCGACTATTTGAACGAGCGCGTGAGACACCGGGAAAGGCATAAATGGCTAAATCAAGTCGAAACCTGGAAGCGCGAACACCCGCTCAACTACGAGCGGGACGGGAGCATCAAACCCCAGCAGGTTATTGAGGATATCCAGGAAATCACCGGCGGAAACGCCATCGTTGCCACAGGGGTGGGACAACACCAGATGTGGGCGGCCCAATTCTACCTCTTCAACGAACCGCGCTGCTGGGTCAGCTCGGGCGGACTGGGAACGATGGGCTTCGGCCTCCCCGCCGCCATCGGGGCCAAGCTCGGCCGGCCGGATAAAGATGTCTGGCTCGTCGACGGGGACGGGAGCTTCGCCATGACGCTCGTCGAACTGGCCACGGCGGCCCGGTACGGCATCCCGGTGAAGGTAGCGGTTTTGAACAACGCCTACCTCGGCATGGTGCGCCAGTGGCAGGAGCTTTTCTTCGAGAAGCGCTATTCGCATTCAAACTATCCGGCGAATCCCAACTTCGCCGCCATCGCCGAAGGATACGGCGTCCGGGGGTTCACCGTAAAAGATGCCGATCAGGTTTCGAGCGTAATCAAGGAAGCGTCCAAGATCGATGGCCCGGTGGTTATGGATTTCCTCGTGAACCAGGATGAGAACGTCTGGCCCATGGTCCCGGCGGGGGCGGGCAACGACGAAATGCAGCTCGCACCCGCCCCGAAGAAGAAATAAATTGAGACAGATTTTCTCCATCCTTGTAAACAACCATCCGGGGGTGCTCTCTCACGTATCGGGGTTGTTCGCCCGGCGGGGATACAACATCGAAAGCATCTCCGCCGGTCCGACGCAAGACGAGACTGTCACGCGTATCACCATCCTCGCCGTGGGCAAAGAGCATGAGCTCGAACAAATTTCAAGGCAATTGCGCAAGCTCCACGACGTGCAGGATGTCACGCAAATTGCCTACAACCGGTCTGTCACGCGCGAGCTGGTCCTGGTTACGCTTTTCGTCAAACCGGAAAAGCGCGGCGAGGTCTTCCAGATCGCCATTGCCTTGGGGGCGAATATCGTGAACGTTTCGGAGGAAACTGTCACCCTGGAGCACATCGGCAATGACCACAAAACGCGGACCATGATTAAATCGATCGAGCAGTACGAAATCGCCCAAATGGCGCGAACCGGTATGATCGCCCTTCCCTATGACGGTATGCCGGAGGATTGGGAGCCTTTGATCTGATGCCTCCCGACCAATCAGGGAACAGCAAGGAAACCCTTCATACAATCGCGGTCTTGGTTGAGAACAAATTCGGTGTTCTTGCCAAGGTGGCGAGCCTGTTCAGCGCGCGCGGCTACAACATCGACAGCCTCTGCGTCGGTGTCACCCAAGATCCCTCCGTTTCCCGCATCACCATGGTCACCCGCGGAGACGAAAAAATCTTGGAGCAAATCCGTAAGCAACTGAGCAAATTAATCGACACCATCAAGGTGATGGACTTGATGGAAAACGAGAGCATTGACAGGGAACTCGTCCTCGTCAAAATCACCGCGCCGACCTCCAAGCGCGTTGAATTGCTCCAAATCGTGGAAATCTTCCGGGCGCGGATCGTGGATATGTCCACAGACAACATGATCATCGAAGTCACGGGAGACCAGGGAAAGTTAGGAGCGATCCTCGATTTGCTGCACCCATACGGGGTCAAGGAAATCGCCCGAACCGGAAAAGTGGCTCTTGCCCGCGGCCCCAAGACCTTGAAGAGCAGCAAGAGCTGACGCCATGGCCGAAAGGAAAAGGCGCCCTCGTCTGCCCATTGCCCGGGAAGGGTGGGGCTACATCGCGGGATTGCTCTTCGTCACGCTAATCGCCGGTTTCTTTGGAAGTCCCGGCTGGGCGGCCTTATTTTTCCTTTTGACCTGCGGGGTCCTCGCCTTTTTTCGGGACCCGGAACGAGACGTTCCGGACGAGGCGGAGGCGGTCGTTTCTCCTGCGGACGGAAAGGTGGTCGCCGTAGACGCCACCGGTGACGGGGGAAGCGTCCTCCGCATATTCCTCTCACCGCTCGATGTCCATATCAATCGTTTTCCGGTGGCCGGGGAAATCTCTGAAATCCAATACCGCAAAGGCCGATTTCTCGCCGCGTACAAGGAATCCGCCTCTCAGATCAACGAACAAAACGCCATCGACATTCGGTCCCATAAAGGAGAAAATTTCCGGGTGGTGCAGATTGCCGGCTTTCTCGCAAGGCGCATTGTTTGCTGGGTTCAGAAAGGAGATTTTCTTGAAACGGGTGAGCGCTTCGGGCTGATTCAATTCGGTTCCCGAACAGACCTTTACGTGCCGAAAGGATATAATATTTGCGTCGAGGTGGGCAGGCACGTTCGAGGAGGAGAATCAATCGTTGCAAGAGCGATTCAAGAATAAATTTCAACAACGATTGTCTGAACGGGCGAAGCGGAGGCATCGGCGGCGAAGGCGGCGAAGCCGTCGCAGTTTCAAACGCGGCATTTTCCTCTTGCCGAATTTGTTCACGACCGGGAGCCTTTTCGCCGGCTTTTACGCCATCGTCGCCGCCATTCAGCTGGAATTCTGGTGGGCCTCACTCGCCATCCTCATCGCCATCGTACTCGACAGCCTGGACGGCACGCTGGCAAGGCTTACGAAGACCTCAAGCCCCTTCGGGTTGCAGTACGATTCGCTTTCCGACTTGACCGCCTTCGGCATTGCGCCTTCGGTCCTGATCTTTAACTGGGCGCTTACCCCTTTCGGCAGAATCGGCTGGCTCGCCGCGTTTTTGTTTACGGCATGCGGAGCGCTTCGCCTCGCCCGCTTCAACGTACTCGCCCAAAGAGGAGACGGGGACGCCGACTTCCGGGGCCTTCCCATACCGGCCGCGGCAGGTGTTTTGGCCTCGATGGTCTTGCTGGCAGAGAATTACCACATTCAGGATTACGTGCCCTTTGTGGCAATCGCCGCAGTTACCTACCTCTTGGCTTTTTTGATGGTCAGCACCATCCGCTACCGGAGTTTTAAAAATATCAGCGCTCCATTGCGGCACCCCTTTCGGATACTCGTTGGAGCCGTTCTGACACTCTTCGTGGCCGCGGCAATTCCCCAAGTGGTGGCCTGCATCGTCATGGTGGGATATGCGATGTCGGGCCCTCTCGCCCTCCTTCGGTCCAGGCGCGCACAGGTGGCCCCGCCGCCGGCCGAGGACGCTCCCTCCGAATCCTTCTGAATCTCTCAAATCATTGCGTTTTTACCCTACCGGCGGCATAATTGCGCGGCTTTGCTTCATTTGGTTTTCCCCGGATTCGGCCGTGAGTTCATGGCACGCGGACGGCTGCTTTTAGCCGGTTGAGATAATGCTCGCCGAAATCTTCAATTTTCATCGCAGGCTTTGCCGACGGGGAATATTAAAATTTTCCCTATTTCTTTTTTTCCTCCCCCTGGGCCTCCCCCAACTCGCATATGGTCAATTTACGCCTCCCTCCGCCCAACCGACGGTACCGGAAGAGAAAAAAAGCATCCGCGAACGAATCCGCCGAGAATCCGAGCCTTCCAAAAGCGAAGGGCTGCGTTTCTTACGCGAGCCGTCCTCCAGCGCGGCCCTCTCGGCAGACGAACTCATCGAAGACCGCGAGCGGCAGCGCGTTATCGGACGCGGATTTGTCGATCTGCGCTTCCTTGGAAACCGCATACAGGCGGATCATCTCGAAGTCCAAACCGAAACGCGTGACGGAGTCGCCACGGGGAATGTCGTTTTTCAGACGGGCAATGACAGGTTGGTGGGCAGCCGAATCGAATTCAACCTGGATAACCAGCGGGCTGTCATTTACGACGCCCGAGGCTATATCGGCGGCGTGTACTATATTACGGGCGAGGTGGTACGAAGAATTTCAGAGGATCGATATGAAATCAGCAAGGGATCTTTCACGACTTGTGAGGGAGACACACCTACATGGAGTTTTCAGACGGAAAAGGCGAACTTCCAGATTGAAGGATACACCATTCTCGGGGCGCCCCAATTCCGCGTTCTGGGTCTGCCCGTTGCCGCCCTCCCGTTTGCGATTGTTCCTATCAAGACCAAGCGGGCGACCGGTCTTCTGCCGCCACGATACGGCTTCAGCAACAAGAACGGGGTATTTTTTTCGCCTGATTTTTTCTGGGCGATTAACGACTGGTCGGATGCCACCTTCGGAATTGATTACTATTCACGCCGCGGCACCCGCTACAAGGGAGAGTACCGGTACATCCTAAGCCCCCGGTCGAGGGGTCGGTTTAGCGGAAGCTACCTGCGGGACACCCTGGAAAGTTTTTCTTTCTGGGACTTCAAAGGAACGCACGGTTCATCCTTTCCGGATGGTTCTTCGCTTACCACAGATCTTGATTTTGTAAAGCGCGAGGAGGAGGATCGATCTCTTGAAACGAACATCATCGAACGTGCCCGGCAAAACACCGATACGAAGGTTAACTATATTAAAAACCTGGTTGGGATTCCGGGGCAATTCCGAGTCGGCTTGCGCCGCCAGGAGGGGATTAACGAAAACGAGGACCAACTATTTCAGCGGGCGCCGGAACTCGAACTGCAAATCAACAATTCACGAATCGGAACCAGCGATTTCTACTACGCCCAGGATTCTTCGTTTGTGTCCTTTTTCCGCGTTGAAAATGATAACACCACGAATTTACAACGATTTGACTTTGCTCCAAATTTCAGCCTTCCCATAAAGACAGTTCCTTGGCTCGGCGTTACACCCAGGTTTGGGCTCCGCGAGACAGTCTGGACAGACAGAAAAGCAAACTCCGGCGTGGGCAGTAACCCGAGCCGGGATGAGCAAAAGGAAACACTCCTATCCCGCGAATTGTGGAGCACCGGAATCAACGTCGAAGGACCTCGATTCAGCCGGGTCTACGAAGGGGAAATCGGCCCCTTTCTGGATTTCAAGCACATAATCGCCCTGAACGGAAATTATTCTTACACGCCCGCCATCGACTCAAAAGACCGGCGGCTCATCATTCCCGTAGACGCGATCGACGAAAGCGGAGACACGAACACACTTTCTTACGGCGTTACAAACCGCGTCCTCACAAAGCTGCAACTGGAAGAAGGATTTGAAACGCGCCAACTTTTTACCGTAGATCTGTCCCAAACATACGATATCGCTGAATCCCGGAGGAAGCAGAATCCCGAAACCCCGCTCCGCCCCTTCGGGCCCGTCGTAATGAATATTCAGGCGCGGCCCATCTCTTTGGTGAACTTCACCCACCGGTTGGAATACAGCGTCTACGAAGGCGAGATCTCAAACCATACGACGGGTCTTCGCCTCGACGGCGGGAAAAACTGGTACTTTGACTTCAACCGGACCTGGTTCCGCCGCCGCAACGGCTTTCCCCAGAGCGGGGGCTCCAGCTTCATCAATCTGGCGGGCGGGGTGGCCGTCACGCCCCGCTGGCTCATCGAATATTCCACCCGTCTCAACAAAATCGAAAACGTCACCCTGGAGCAAAGCATCATCATGAGGTATGAGGGCTGTTGCTGGGGATTCACGCTCGACTTCACGGATACGCCGGATCGAAGCGAAGTGTTTTTCACTGTCAGTCTCCTGGGCATTCTGGAGGGAGAAAAAGCTCCCACTTTCAAAAGGAGGCGGAATGTCGCGGAACAAGGCCGGTTCCTGGGAGATACCGTTTCCCCTCTGCCCTTCGAAGGCCGTTAGGCCCCGTCTTGACAGAAGCTGTCGCGTGCGATATTCGCGTTGGACTTGGATGGTTCGCTGACAGCCGCACTTGTTTCCACGCCCCCGAAGGATATTCCCAGGCATGAACATTGGTGTAATCGGATGTGGCTACGTCGGTCTCGTCACCGCGGCTGTATTCGCCGATCTGGGCAATGACATCATTTGTGCAGATGTCGATGAAGAAAGAATCAAGATACTTCTTTCTGGGGGATGCCCAATATATGAACCGGGGCTGCCCGAGATGATCGACCGAAACAGAAATGAAAACAGACTTGATTTTTCCACCTCCACTTCGTTGTGCACCCAGCGGAGTGAAATTATATTTATCTGCGTCGGCACCCCTCCCGGAAATGACGGAAAAACTGACCTTTCACAGGTGGAAGCAGCGGCCAAGTCGATTGCCGAAGCGCTTGATGGTTCGAAGATTATCGTTAACAAAAGCACTGTTCCCGTGGGAACAGGCGATTTCGTCAGGCGTGTCATAGATGCGAACAGGAAAAACGGAGAACCGTTCGAAGTCGTGAGCAATCCCGAATTCCTTCGCGAAGGCCAAGCCGTCCGTGACACCCTTCAGCCGGATCGGATCGTCATCGGCGCCACTTCACCGGATGCCGCCGCAAAACTCTGTGAACTCTACCGGCCCCTGGAGTGCCCCATCATCGTTACGGGAATTGAAAGCGCGGAGATCATCAAGTACGCATCGAACGCTTTTCTGGCCACTAAAATCAGCTTTATCAATTCGATAGCCGATTTGTGCGAGAAGGCGGGGGCGGACGTAAAAGCCGTGGCAAAAGGAATCGGCGCCGATTCGCGGATCGGAAGTTCGTTTCTGGAACCTGGGTTGGGTTATGGGGGCTCATGCTTCCCCAAGGACGTCGAATCCCTTCTTCATACTTCGGACGAGCTGGGCGCCCCTTTTCCCCTGCTTCAGGAAGTCATGCAAAAAAACGCGGAGCGGGTCCCCCAATTCGTAAATCGCATCGTGGAACGTATAACCGAAAATGGCGCCCGACCATTGAAAGATATGGTCCTCGCCATATTGGGCCTTTCCTTCAAACCCGAAACGGATGACATGCGCGAGGCGAAGAGCATTGAAATATGCCGCCTCCTGCGGGAGAAAGGCGCGCGGCTCCGCGCGTATGATCCCATCGCCACCGAAAATGCCAAAGCCATAATCGGCACAAGAGGAATCGAATATTGCAAAAGCGCTTACGAGGCGGCGGAAGGAGCGGACGCTGCGGTGATCGTGACGGAGTGGCGTGAGTTCAGGCAGCTGAACCTGAAGAGATTGCGAAGCGTCCTCCGTCAGCCCATTCTTTTCGACGGCCGAAATATTTATACCTTCGAGCAAATCCGGGCCGCAAAAATCGAATACCACGGAATCGGACGCCCCGTAATATTCGAAATCGAAGATTGAGCATGCGCATCTTGGTCACGGGGGGAGCGGGCTTCCTCGGCTCTCATTTGTGCGAGAGGCTCCTCGAGCGGGGCGAAGAGGTCATATGCGTCGACAACTTCCTGACCGGGGAATATGGGCACATCGAAAGCTTCCTTGCACCGGGAAAAAAATTCACCCTCGTAGAGCACAACGTCACCGAGCACATCACCGTCGACGGTCCCCTCGACGCCATTTACCATTTGGCCAGCCCAGCGAGCCCATCCGACTACCTCCAGTACCCGATTCAAACTTTGAAGGTGGGGGCATTGGGAACCCACAACGCCCTGGGCCTTGCTCTAACGAAGAACGCCCGGTTTCTCCTCGCCTCCACCTCCGAGGTCTACGGCGACCCGCAGATTCACCCCCAGCCGGAGGACTACTGGGGACACGTAAATCCCATTGGCCCGCGCGGCGTCTATGATGAGGCCAAGCGCTTTGCGGAGGCGCTCGTGATGGCCTACCACCGAACCCATGGGCTGAAAACGAACATCGCGCGGATCTTCAATACCTATGGCCCGAGAATGAGGCTGAACGACGGGCGGGCCATACCGGCGTTTCTTTCCCAATCCCTCCGCGGAGAACCGATCACCGTATTCGGCGGCGGAGAGCAGACGCGGAGTTTTTGCTACATATCCGACACGATTGATTGCCTCTGCCTGTTGATAGACAGCGATCTCCCCGACCCTGTAAATATCGGAAACACGAGCGAGAAAACCGTCTTGGAGCTCGCCGAATATATACGCGAGCTCACCGGCGGCGGGTCGGAAATTGTCCACAACCCCCTTCCCGTGGACGACCCCAAGCAGCGGCGTCCGAGCATCGAGCGGGCAAAGAGGCACCTTGGCTGGGAGCCGAAGGTTTCCCTCGAAGAGGGCATCGCTGCCACGCTCGATGATTTTCGGGAACGGATGGAAAACGAATCGAACGCGAAAAAATGAGAGGCTCGCGACCGATCAACCATTGGCCGAGCGCCCGCGTGAGCGCCTGATCGAATTGGGCGCCTCCGTCCTCAGCGACGCCCAAATTCTGGCCATCCTTCTCCGGACAGGGGAAAGGGGCGTTTCGGCCCTGGATCTCGCGATTTCCCTGATCGACAAATTCGGCGGTTTTTCCGGCATCGAATCCGCATCCGTCTCCGAGCTTTGCGACCTGAAGGGGGTGGGGCCGGCCAAAGCGGCGCAAATCAAGGCGGCCATCGAGGTGGCCCGCCGCCTGGGCCGGGATGATACAGAAGGCGCAAAACCCGTCTTTCACGGCGGCGACGACGTATACCGATTCCTATCTCCAATGATGGAAAGGCTCCCGCACGAGGAGTTCCGCATTCTTCTTCTGGACACGAAACACCGCCTCATGCGGGAACTCCCGGTATCGCGGGGCACCCTGTCCGGGACAGCCGTGGACCCGAGGGAAATTTTCAGCGCCGCGGTCAGGGAGCGCGCTGCGGCCATCGTTTGCGGCCACAATCACCCGAGCGGCGACCCCGCTCCCTCGCTCCAGGACAGAACCCTGAGCACCCGGCTGCGGGAGTCTGGCCGGATGCTCGGCATCCCCCTCCTCGACCACGTGATCATCGGAAAATCAAGGTATTTCAGCTTCGCCGAAGAAAATTGGCCTCCTTGATATTTCGTAGCAAGATCGGCTAGATTGGCTCCCGTCGAAAATGCGCCCTCTCCTCATGCCGCTCTTGGCCCTCGCCCGCCTGGCCTCTCGATGGGGTAGCCAGTGGAATCCTCCGCACGAAAATTCCTCTTTGGAAGAGCCGAACGTTTTGACAAGCTGGCAACCAGTGCATTTCCGCAACAGGTCGATTCGCTGGCCGAGGCCGCGGCCAAGTGCCTAAAGGGGGGAGGGAAAATTCTTGCATTCGGAAACGGCGGAAGCGCCGCTCTCGCCCAGCATCTCTCCGGTGAGCTCGTCGGCCGTTTCTTGCACAATCGGCCGCCACTGCCCGCCATTCCATTGACAACCGACACCAGCACGCTCACCGCCATCGGCAATGACTTTTCATTCGATGACATCTTCGCCCGCCAAATCGAAGCCCACGGCCAGAAGGGGGATCTCGCCCTCGGACTGACGACGAGCGGGAATTCGCAAAATGTCGTTCTCGCGCTCAGGCGGGCCCGGGACCTTGGCCTTACCAGCACCGTAATTGCCGGGCGAGACGGAGGCCTTTCCGCCGAGGCGGCTGAAATCGCCGCGATCGTGGAATCCGACGAGACCGACTTTATTCAGGAGGCGCAGGAAGCCGCCATTCATTACATTTGCCACCGCATAGACGCCGCAGTGGCCAAAGCAGAACCAACGGCATGAGTGACGACATCACATCCGTTCTCGGAGACAAAACGCTCCGCCTCCTCGTAATCGGAGACCTCATGCTGGACCGGTACGTGTGGGGGGATATCGGACGAATTTCCCCGGAGGCTCCCGTTCAGGTGCTCCGGTGGCGGGAAGAAAATAAATCCCTTGGAGGGGCCGCGAACGTGGCCAACAATCTGGCGGCGCTGGGCTGCAAGATCCGCCTTTTCGGATTGGTGGGAGAGGACGTCGAGGGGGAGCGCCTCAAAACACTCGCGAAGGATGCGGGAATTGAAAGCAAATTCATTTTCTGCGACCGGGGATTTCCGACCACTTGCAAAACGCGCCTCATCGCGCGGAATCAACACGTTATCCGCATGGACAAGGAAGGGGCCCCCAAATCCCATGGCGCGCTGGAAGAGAAACTCATTGGTGAACTCAGAGGCGCCCTCGATGGCGTGGACGGCGTTATCTGCTCGGACTACCTCAAGGGGGTCCTATCGCCCGGCTTGTTGAATGCGATTTTTGCCGCGGCCGACGCGCGAGGGGTCTCGGTCATCGCCGATCCCAAAGGGCGGGACTATTCCAAGTACCGGGGCGCAAAGGCCCTTACCCCGAACCTCGAGGAGATAAAGCAGGTAACGGGAATGCCCGTCAACGATGAGGCGGATTTGGACCGAGCCGCCGGCAAAATAATCCAGGATATCGAAAACGAATTGCTCCTCGTCACGCGCGGCGCGGAGGGAATGACGCTCTACGGCCGCCAGGGGCGCATCACGCATGAAAAGGCGCGCGCGCTTGATGTTTTCGACGTGACGGGAGCCGGGGATACGGCGGTTGCCCTATTCGGCCTCGCCTACTTCGCCGGTGCCTCGCCGGAGGAAATCACCCGGCTCGCCAACCTGGCGGCGGGAATTGTGGTCGGCAAAGTGGGGACTTCAACGGTGAGTCTTTCCGAACTCCAAAACGCGAGCCTCACGGGAAAGCAGGGGACCACCGGTAAAATCCTGGACCCGGAGGACCTTCTTTCCCGTCTCCGCCACGAGCGGGCCAATGGCCGCGTCGTGGTCTTCACCAATGGCTGCTTCGACCTCCTGCACGTGGGGCACATTCAATACCTTCAGCAGGCCCGCCAACTCGGCGATCTTCTCGTGGTAGGCTTGAACGACGACGCATCCGTATACCGGATTAAGGGCGAGGGCCGCCCGCTCATCGAAGAAAAGCAGCGGGCCCAATTGCTCGCCGCACTCGCCTGCGTAGATTTCGTCACATTTTTTTGCGAGGACACGCCGAAAAACCTCATCGAACGGGCCCGGCCCGATATCCTCGTCAAGGGGGGGGATTACGAATCCGGCGAAGTCGTCGGGCGGGATCTTGTCGAATCGTTCGGCGGGCGCGTGGAAATTCTTCCGTTTATTGAGGGAATATCGACTTCCGATATCGTGGGGACGATCCTGGAGCGGTACACTTCCGGAAGGGAGAAAGTATGAGCCCCGCCTCGTCCCCCCCCGGCGAAAACGGAAAGCTCATCGTGACGGGCGCGGCCGGGTTCATCGGGGGGCGCCTCGCCCAAAGGCTCATCGAGCTTGGCGAGCATGTTGTCGCGGTAGATCTGCTGGATCACTTTAAGGAGCGGCCGCAAATCGCGGCCATTTATGAAAGCGCCCCTCCCGCTGAGATTGTCGATAGAGACGCTTTGCGCCAATGGCTGCGTACCGGCGCGGCCTCAAAGGTCGGCGGCATCATCCACATGGGCGCCTGCACGGACACGACGAATTACGACGAGGCATACCTCGCCAAAATGAACACGGCCTACAGCCAGTCGCTGTGGGAATGGGCCGCGGAAAACCAGGTTCCGCTTCTCTTCGCGAGTAGCGCCGCCGTTTACGGCAACGGAGACAATGGCTACGGCGATGAAAACCCGGCTGAAGCGTTCTCTCCTTTGAACGCGTATGGATGGTCGAAGCTGCGCTTTGACAAGTGGGTGCTGGGAGAAGGGGGCGCCAATCAGCCCCCTGGGTGGGCGGGTTTTCGATTTTTCAACGTTTACGGGTACGGGGAATTCCACAAGGGAAAGATGCGCAGCGTTCTTTCCCAGGTCTTTCAACAGATCCAGGAAAAGGGCGAGGTGCGCTTATTCCGCTCGCACAAACCGGGCATACCCGACGGGCACCAGAAAAGGGATTTTATCTGCGTAGAGGACGTGGTTGAGGCTGTAATATACGCTTGGCGAAAAGGACTGCCCAACGGAATCTACAACTTGGGAACGGGCCGGGCGCGCACCTTTCTCGACTTGGCAGAGGCCGCATTCAGCGCGCTGGGGCGCGAGCCCAAGGTGGTCTTCATAGATACCCCTTCAGAGATCCGTCCCCGGTATCAATATTTCACCGAGGCCAAAATGGACAAGATTCAGCGGGCGGGGTATACCGCTACCTTCACGAATATCAATGAGGGAGCGAGGCGTTATTGGAGCCGACTCGCAGCCGCGGGCGTCCTCTCGGGATAACCGAAGCCTGGCCCCCGCCCGGAATCTGAAGCGCCAGTTGTTCCGCCCGGATAACAAGGCACGCCCCCGGGAGCCGATCCTTGGAGATTGGACTGCTTGCCAGCGGAAGCAAGGGGAACGCCACCCTGGTGCGTTCGAATGGCACCGCCTTCCTGGTAGACGCCGGACTGAGCGCGAAAGAGCTTCAGAAACGCCTCGCCACATATGGCCTTGCCCCGAGTGACCTGCTCGGGATCGTTCTCACGCACGAGCACATCGACCATATCCGCGGGGCGGGAACTTTGGCCCGAAGGTATGACCTTCCCGTATGGTCGAACCTTCCGACCCGAACGGCCAGCGAGGCGCACCTCGGCGGCCTTCCCGAGTGGCATGAAATCCAGACAGGCCTTCCCTTTCAAATCGGGAGTCTCCGCTTGAATCCCTTCAGTACCCCGCACGATGCGGCCGATCCCTTCGGGCTCATCCTCGAATCGGAAACGGGCTACCGGATCGGCCTGGGGACGGACCTGGGATTCGTCACCCGGCTCGTCCGGGAGCGTCTCCGGGGGGTGCAGGGACTCGTCCTCGAATTCAACCATGATCTCGACCTGCTTCTTTCGGGTCCCTATCCATGGCCCATCAAGCAAAGGATCCGGGGGAAGCTCGGTCACTTGGAAAACACAGCCGCAGCGCAGCTGCTGAGAGAAATTATGCCGGGAGAACTCGAGTGGCTCGTCTGTGCGCATCTGAGTGAGATGAATAACAGCTCTCAAATCGTGATGGAGTGCGCGAGGGAAGGTTTATCGGGAAGAGAAGTTGCGGGACGAAAAAATCCGCCCCCGATTTTCGTCGCGGCCCAGAGCCAGCCCACCCCCCTTTTCGGCCCGGAAATGTACGGCAAGTGCAATGGCGTTCCATCACGGGAGGGAAGTTCATGATCCCCCGCTATACCCGGCCGGAGCTGGCCCGCATCTGGGATGAGCGCGAACGCCTCCAACGCATGCTCGAGGTCGAGATCGCGGTCTGTGAAATTTTGGCCGACCGGGGAGAGATCCCAGCCGATGCGCTCGCCGATATCAAAAAGAAGGCCGCCTTCGACACCGAGCGCGTAAAAGAGATTGAGAGGACGACGAAACACGACGTGGTCGCCTTCCTGACCAATGTCGCCGAAAACGTCGGACCCTCTTCCCGTTTCATTCACCTCGGGCTTACGAGCAGCGACGTTCTCGACACCGCGCTCGCTTTGCAGCTTGTCGCCGCGGCGGACGTCATTCTGGAAGACTTGGCGCGCCTCCGCGGCACGCTCAAGCGGCGGGCGTTCGAGCATCAGCGGACCGTCCTGGCGGGGCGCACCCACGGCATGCACGCCGAACCCTATCTGCTCGGCCTGAAATTCGCCCTCTGGTACGGAGAGTTCGGAAGGGCTGAGGAGCGCATGCGCCGGGCCCGTGAGGTCGTGGGGGTGGGAAAAATATCCGGGGCGGTCGGGGTATGCCCGCATATCCCCCCCGACGCGGAGGAAGCCGTTTGCCGGCGCCTCGGCCTCCGTGCGGCCCCGATCAGCAGCCAGATCGTCCAGCGCGACCGCCACGCGGAGTATCTCCTCTCCCTCGCCCTCATCTCGGCGAGCATCTCCAACGTGGCCACCGAAGTTCGCCATCTCCAGCGGACAGAGGTGGGCGAAGCCGAAGAATTTTTCGGCAAGGGGCAAAAGGGGAGCTCCGCCATGCCCCACAAGCGCAATCCCGTGGTCTCCGAACAGCTATGCGGCCTGGCGCGCGTCGTCCAGGGCAACGCGGCGGCGGCCCTTCAGAATATTCCCCTCTGGCACGAGCGCGACATCAGTCATTCATCGGTGGAGCGCATCATTCTGCCCGACAGCACGGTTCTGACCGATTACATGCTGGACAAGCTGGAAGACCTTATGGCGAACTGGGTGATCCATTCCGAGCGCATGGCGGAAAACCTCGCCCGCTCGCGGGGCCTGCTCTGTAGCGAGCACGTCATGCTCGCCCTCATCCGAAAGGGCATCACGCGGGAAGATGCCTATGCCCGGGTTCAGGGACCCGCGATGGAGGTTTGGGCGGAGGGAGGCGATTTCAAATCGAAGCTCCTGGGGGACCCCACGGTGGGCGGGGTTCTGGGAGAGGAGGATCTTTCCCGTTGCTTTGACGAATCAGCGCACTTTAAGAATATAGACGCTATATTTTCAAGGGTTTTTGGGTAACCTGCCCGGCGAGCCCGTTTTCGCGCCACTGTGGTAGGATTCGGATTCCCGAGACGCTTCCGTTCGGCGATGGAGACAGGCAAGTGGAAAAACGAGAAAAAATCTACGAGGGAAAGGCCAAGATCCTATACACGACCGATGACCCGGAATTTCTCATCATCTTCTTCAAGGATGATGCTACGGCGTTCAACGCGGTAAAACGCGGCACCATCGTGTCAAAGGGAATTTACAACAACAGCATTTCGACCCGTCTCCTGCAACTGGTCGAGTCCGAGGGCGTGCCCACCCACTTTGTCCGGAAACTTTCCGACAGAGAGATGCTGGTGAAAAATCTCGAAATCATCCCCGTCGAAGTCGTCCTTCGAAACATTGTCGCGGGAAACCTCGCCATACGGATGGGGGTCGAAGAAGGCCGCCGGCTTCCTCACACCATCGTTGATCTCCATCTGAAGAACGATGAATTGGGAGATCCCCTTTTCAACAGGGACACCATCACCGCCTTCGAGATTGCGACAACCGCCGAATTGGATTGGATGATCGAAAAAGCTCATCGCGTCAACACGATCCTCACCAAATTTTTCGGCGACAAAGAGATCGACTTGGTCGACTTCAAGCTGGAGTTCGGCCGCTGCCCGGCGGAAGGAGGAAAGCTCCTGCTCGCCGATGAGATCACCCCTGACGGATGCCGTCTCTGGGAAAAGGGAACCGGCAGAAAGATGGACAAGGACCGCTTCCGCCGCGACCTGGGAGATGTAGAAGCCACATACCAGGAAGTCGAACGGCTTGTAACCGAGTAAGCTTTCACCTCCAAAACATCGGACGCGCCTTGAGGGAAGGATGGCGAAGGCCATCGTTTATGTAACTTATAAAAAGGGGGTCCTGGATCCTCAAGGGGAAACCGTCAAAGGGGCGCTCCTCTCATTGGGCCATCAAGGGGTAAAAGAAGCACGCGTGGGAAAATACATTGAATTGGAGCTCATAGACGATGCCTTGGACGTCCTCCGCGCGGACGTAGAAAAAATGTGCAAAGAGTTGCTTGCCAATCCTGTAATCGAGGATTTTCGAATCGAGATCCAACCCCTCCCCGCTCACTATCCGGGAGCAGAATGAATTTCGCGGTCATCGTATTCCCCGGATCAAACTGCGACCATGACTGCTACCACGCTGTGAAACACGCCCTGGATGCGCCCACCCGTTTCGTTTGGCACAAAGAGACAGACCTGGGAGATGCCGACGTTGTGATCTTGCCCGGCGGCTTCAGCTACGGCGATTATCTCCGCACGGGCGCCATCGCCCGCTTTTCGCCAATCATGGAATCGGTGCTGGTTCACGCCGCCGCGGGAAAGCCCCTGATTGGAATTTGCAATGGTTTTCAGATATTGACCGAAATTGGCCTCCTGCCCGGCGCGCTTTTGCGGAATTCCTCCCTCCGGTTTATCTGCGACAATGTCTGGCTGCGCTGCGAGACACCGAAAACCCCTTTCACGGGGGAGTTCCAACCCGGCGAAGTTCTGCGGATGCCCATCGCGCACGGCGAGGGCAAATATTTTTGCGACCGAAAAACGCTCGCCGGCCTGGAGGCAAAAGAACAAATCGTATTTCGCTACTGCGACCCAGAGGGGAGCGCCACCCCCGAATCGAATCCGAACGGCTCCCTCTCAAACATCGCCGGCATCTGCAACCCGGAAGGGAATGTCCTCGGCATGATGCCGCATCCGGATCGCGCCGCTGAGGCGTTGTTGGGAAGCGCAGACGGCCTGCGTCTTTTTTCCTCCGCTGTCTCCACCATAGTGAAATGATTTCGTCCGCCGCCAGCGTTCCCACAACCCGGGATCTCGCACTCGAGCATGGCCTCACCGCCGAGGAGTGGGACGATATTCTCCGGCATATCGGCCGCGAGCCGAATCTCACCGAGCTCGGTATCTTCTCCGCCATGTGGAACGAGCACTGCTCCTATAAGAGCAGCCGGGTTCACCTCCGCAAGTTCCCAACCGAAGGCCCCCATGTTCTTCAGGGGCCGGGCGAAAACGCCGGCATCGTGGAAGTGGGCGACGGCATCGCCGTGGCATTCAAAATGGAAAGCCACAATCACCCCTCTTTTATCGAGCCTTACCAGGGTGCGGCCACGGGCGTGGGGGGCATCCTCCGCGACATTTTCACAATGGGCGCCCGTCCAATCGCGCTCCTCGACAGTTTGCGGTTCGGCGCCCCCCAGCATCCGCGCACCCCTTACCTCGTAGGAGGGGTCGTCTCAGGCATCGCCGGCTACGGCAACTGCATCGGCGTCCCGACGGTGGGAGGGGAAACCTCCTTTCACCCCTGCTACAACGGCAACATATTGGTAAACGTCATGTGCGTCGGGACGCTCCGGGACGACCGCATTTTCCGCGGGAAAGCGAGGGGAAAAGGAAATCCTGTCATTTATGTGGGCGCGGCGACGGGAAGAGACGGAATCCACGGCGCCTCCATGGCTTCCGCGGGGTTTGACGAAACGGCTTCCGAAAAACGCCCCACCGTCCAGGTGGGCGATCCATTCAAAGAAAAGCTCCTCCTGGAGGCCTGCCTGGAGCTGATGAAGCGCGGGGCGATTGTCGGCATCCAGGATATGGGTGCCGCTGGCCTCACATCGTCCTCCGTAGAGATGGCGGGCCGCGCGGGAACGGGAATGATCCTTCATCTGGACGGCGTTCCCCGCCGCGAAGAAGGAATGACACCCTATGAGATGATGCTTTCGGAAAGCCAGGAGAGGATGCTGCTGGTCGCAAAGCGGGGCAAAGAGGCCGAAGTCCGGGAAATTTTTGAAAACTGGGATCTGCCCGTGGCGGTAGTGGGAAAGGTGACGGATGACGGCAGATTACGGGTGATGTCATCGGGCCGGACCGTGGCGGACATTCCGGTCAAATTTCTCACAGACGACGCGCCACGCTACGACAGGCCGACAAAGCCTGTGAAGAGGCTCTCGAACGTCGATCCTCTGAGCACCCTCCCCGAACAAGACGATCTCGGGCCCAGCCTTCTCAAAATGCTCGAACATCCAAATCATGGGGATAAAAAACCCATATGGCGCCAATACGACCACATGGTCCGGACAAATTCGCTGACGCTTCCGGGCGCGGATGCCGCCCTTCTCCGAATTAAAGGGACAGACAAGGCGCTCGCGCTTACCACTGACGGAAACTCCCGCTATTGTGTCCTCGATCCAAGGATGGGCGGTCAACTCGCCGTAGCGGAGGCAGCAAGAAATATCAGTTGCGTGGGCGCCCGCCCCCTGGCCCTAACCAATTGCCTGAATTTTGGAAACCCGGAACGGTCGGAGGTCATGGCGGAATTCTCGTCCACCATCGAGGGGATGGCAGAGGCCTGCAAAGTTCTGGAAATTCCGGTCGTAAGCGGAAACGTTAGCTTCTATAATGAAACCCACGGCATCCATATTTACCCGACACCGATTGTAGGAATGGTCGGAATTCTGGATGATGTGCGAGTTCGGGTGGGGACAGGTTTCCTCCGCGAGGGGGACAAAATCGCCCTGCTTTTTCCGGCCGATGAGGAGGCCCTGTACGCAAGATGCGCACACGAGTACGTCTGGATTCTCACGAATCGGGAGGGAGGAGAAGCCCCGCCCATTTCCTTGAATAACGAGGCGGCGGTCCAACGCTTTTTCCGCAAAATCGCCGGGAAGGGGCTCCTGCGCTCCGCCCATGATTTGTCGGAGGGTGGTTTGGGAATCGCCGTTGCCGAATCGTGCCTCGCCTCACCCAAGGGATTGCTGGGGGCAACTGTTCGGTTGCCGGAGGGCAAGGGGCGGCTGGATGGAAGACTCTTCGGGGAATCGGCATCGAGAATTCTCATCTCCTCTTCTCCGGACTTTTTGAGCCGAATCAAAAACGAGGCGGCAAGCGAGAAGATCGCTTGCCTGGAAATTGGGATGGTATCGGAGGGGGCGCTTCAGATAGAAGACCCAGGCGGCAGACCCCTTGTGGACATCGGGATGGGCAAGATGCAAGGTGTTTGGTCCGGTGCCTTATCGGAGATCATATAGAATGGATTTTGGGGACGACCACCCCCAGGAAGAGTGTGCTGTTTTCGGTGTATTCGGTCACCCGGAAGCCGCAAATCTGACCTATCTCGGCCTCTATGCCCTCCAGCACCGCGGCCAGGAAAGTTCAGGTATCGTCGCTTCGGACGGCGAGCGAGTTCATGCCGAAGTGGGCATGGGGCTTGTTGCTGATATTTTTACCGATACCCGGATTTCCACGCTTCACGGGCACATCGCGATCGGCCACAACCGGTATTCGACGGCCGGCCAATCTCACATTTCAAATGCCCAGCCCTTTCTCGTCGATCATTCAAGAGGGGTCCTGGCCCTCGGCCACAATGGAAACCTCATAAACGCCGGAACATTGCGCGGAGAATTAGAATCGAGTGGTTCGATTTTTCGCAGCACTTCCGACAGCGAGGTGATTTTGCACCTCATCGCGCGCTCCCTGGAGGAGAAAACCGAGCACGCCATCATCGACGCATTGAAAAAACTTAAAGGGGCGTTCACCTTGACCATGATGACACCGGACAAGCTTATTGGCGTGCGGGACCCGATGGGATTCCGCCCGCTTGTTCTCGGCCGGCTGGCCGGACGAAACGGGGATCCTGCCTGGATCTTGGCGAGTGAGTCCTGCGCCCTTGATCTCATCGAGGCTGAACTCGTCAGGGAAATCAAACCTGGAGAGATGGTAATCATTGATAACGAAGGAGTGCAAAGTCATTATCCGTTTCCGGCTACTATGCCGCGTCAATGCATATTCGAATTCATATATTTCGCCCGGCCGGACAGCTTTGTGTTCGGAGAGAACGTATACAAAGTTCGCCGGCGGCTTGGAGCACAACTTGCGAAAGAGAGCCCTGTCAAAGCGGACATCGTCGTTCCCGTTCCCGACTCTGGATTGGCGGCTGCCTTGGGGTATTCGGCGGAGTCAGGGCTTCCGATAGAATGGGGGCTAATCCGGAACCACTACGTTGGGAGAACTTTCATCGAACCCCAACAATCAATCCGCCATTTCGGAGTAAAAATTAAATTGAATCCTCTCAAGGATTATCTGGAGGGAAAGAGCGTTGTGGTGGTCGACGATTCAATCGTCCGGGGGACCACCAGCCAGAAAATCGTCGAAATGCTTCGAAATGCCGGAAGCTCGGAAGTTCATATGCGCATCAGTTCTCCGCCGATCACCCATCCCTGCTTCTTCGGTATCGACATGCCCACTCACGAAGAGCTGATTGCCTCCGCCAACGGGTTGGAGGAAACGCGCCGCTTCCTTGACGCCGACTCGCTCGCCTACCTTTCCATTGAAGGGCTGCTTGAATGCGTCTTTCCGGAAGAGGAAAACTTTTGCCGTGCCTGCTTCACGGGCGACTATCCTATGCCCGTTGAGCATTTGGAACCCCAACTTTCCCTATTCCGGAATGGACTTGCTACCGAACATCGCGGCTAGATTGAAAAAATGCAAATATTTGCCCTGCGGATCGAATGCTGGTAAAATACCCTGAAATCTATTGGGAAATTTTATTCGCTGCGAATTGGTTCGCTTCGCCCATACAATAGAGACCAATGCCGTCAACAATCCGCTGGGGGGGGATGGTTTGTATTATTCTGGCCGCGGCCGGATGTATGAATGGCGTCTCTCTTCAAGCAAAAGCCGAGACAAAACCTGCTGTTTCTCAGGACATCATTTCGCCGCCGGAAAAGAATCAATCCACAAAACAGCAGATTGAAACACTCCTCTCAAAAATCCCTGCGAAAGCAAAGCCCCCCGGGGCGCGGGTTTCGGATTCCCCCCTTCCCGCTGACCGAAAAAACATTGAAGCAGCCGGTGATGGCGACAAAGAAGAGACCGATCCTTCTCCCCACGACATCACATTGCCGATTCCGTCAGATGAGGATGAAGGCGAATCATTCATTCAGCCCTCTTTGCGGAAGGACACTCCCTCCGGCTTCCAATACGATGTTCCCATGACTCGGAATGTAGCCGTCGATCGGTGGATCGAATACTTTACAGGTCCAGGGCGAGAACGCTTTGCCGAATGGCTCCAGCGAAGTGGCAGATTCATTGGCCGGTTCCGCCAATTATTCAAAGAAAAAGAACTGCCCCAGGATCTGGCCTACCTCGCCCTCATCGAAAGCGGTTTTAAACTCCGCGCCCGCTCAAGGGCTGGCGCAGTTGGCCCCTGGCAATTCATGCGAGGAACCGCGCGTCGGATGGGTTTGAAAGTAAATTGGTATATCGATGAACGCCGCGATCCGGAGAAGGCAACCAAGGCGGCTGTGGAACATCTTGCCGATCTATATGATATCTTCGGTGATTGGTATCTTGCCTTGGCCAGCTATAACGCCGGGGAGAACCGGATCAAGCGGGCCATGCGCATTACGGGAAGAAAAACCTATTGGCGCCTGGTTGCGACAAGACATCTGCCCAACGAAACGCGCAATTATGTTCCGAAGTACCTCGCCGGTCTCATTATCGCAAAGCAACCGGAGGCGTTCGGTTTTGCGGGACTCAAATACGACTCGCCGAAGGTGTTTGAAACCGTAACCCTTTCTCGGGGAATAAGCCTACGGGAAGCGGCCCGAATTTCGGGAGTAAAAATTGACGAGTTGACTGAATTAAACGCGGAATTTTTCAGACGGGTAACCCCCCCGGGTCCGGGCCATATCCTTCGGTTGCCGCAGGGGAAAGCGGAGGAATTCAAAGTCAAACTGGCAAAAATGCCTCACCAGGAATTTTCCGTCGGGGGCAGACACAAGATTCAGCCGGGAGACACTCTCGGAGCCATCGCGCATCGGTTCGGCGTTTCTCTCCAAACGCTTTTGGAACTGAACGCGAACTTGAACCCCCGGCGTTTGCGCATTGGCGCAATGATTCTTCTCCCGCCCTCTCCTCGGGAAAAAACCGCAGCCTTGCAGCGCAAAAATGCCCAAAAGAAAGAAGGAGCCTTTGATCACGTTGTTCATCCAGGCGAAAACGTATGGACGATCGCGCGCCGATACGGTGTCCGGCCCAATGACCTTCTCCGTTGGAACCAACTTTCAAAATCGGGAAAAATTTTCCCGGGAGATCGCTTAACAATACGCCGCTGACATTCCCTCTGTCGCCCATATATAAAATAGAGCCACTTCCCTTGAGAAGCAGAGTCACCGGAGCTTGAAAACCGACAATTCTTGACACTTTTTCCTATGCTCTCTTACTATACCAATGTCCTTTCACCATCACGGAGTTGGATCGGAAATGTTCTGATCGATGCATCCGCAAAATGGAGTTCTTCCACAATAAATGCGTTTATTAAACGATCCGCCAGCCAAAATTTGTATTGCGGCCCTCATTTGTTCCTTATTTGTCGGAGGCTGCGTCTCAAGGCCAAGCGAGCAGGCTTCGGCCGGCGAACTTCTCATTCTCGGACGGGAGGATTTGAAAGCCGAAAGATTCGAAAGCGCCCGGGAAGCCTTCAAAAAGCTCCTTCGAGAGCATCCTGACAGCAAGCATCGCCGTCAGGCCCTGATAAACCTGGCGGACACATATTACAATGCGGGCGAATACATTGAGGCAAAAGTCCAGTACGAGGAATACGTCCAGCTTTATCCGATCAGCGCGCAAACCCCAAAAGCGTATTTCTTCCTCGGAATGTCAGACTACAATACCATATTGGCCGTGGACAGGGATCAAGAATCGACGCGGCAGGCATTAAAAAACTTCCGGGAATTGCTCAAGCGGTTCCCGAAGTCAGAATTGTCGCCGGACGCCAAAAAGAGAATCGCCCAACTACGGTTTCTCCTCGGGAAACATGAGATGTTGATCAGCCGCTTTTATATTCGACGCGGGCTTCGCGTTTCGGCCATCCCCCGGCTTCGAGAGATGGTCGAGAAATACAAGGATATTCCGGAGTTAAGGGCCGAAGCGCTATTTTACCTGGGCGAGAGTTACTTGCTTGAGGAAAGCTTTAAAAAGGCGGCGGAAGCCTATCGCCTACTGATTTCCGATTATTCAATTAGCCCATTTGCCAATAAAGCATACCAGCGACTTCTGGTTTTAACAAAAAAGAAGTAGAATGCTGGTTCCAAGGTTTTATCCATGCGAGTTCCCTTTCTTTTTAAGATGTCAATCTTTCCGCCGGCAATTGGATTGGATGCCATGGCCATTAGAAAGAAATCTTCCAAATTGGCCAAAAGCCCCGTTGCACTGAAAAAACCAAAGCGAAAACCCATTAAAAAAGCAAAATCCGCAACAAAAGAACCCTCTCCCGCCAAAAAACTTCCTGCCAAAGGAAAAGGCAAACAAAATAAAACTGAGCTTCCGCATCCCAGCGAAGATAACTTGTCAATTTACCTCCGGGAGATTCGAAAAAATTCTCTTCTGGACCGGGAAATGGAACACGAATTGGCAATCAAGGCACGGGACGAAAACGATGAAGAGGCTTTTAACAAGCTCGTTCAGTCCAACCTAAGGTACGTCGTCAGCGTAGCGAACCGCTACAAGGGATTCGGCTTGCCCCTCGAAGATTTAATCAATGAAGGAAATATCGGTCTCATCCACGCGGTACGCCGATTCGATCCCGACAGAGGCGTTAAGCTGATAACTTACGCGGTTTGGTGGATCCGCCAATCGATTATGCACATCCTTGCGGACCACGCGGGAACGGTGCGACTTCCCATCAAACAAGCGGGACTGATGCATAAAATCGGAATCGCCCATCAAACCCTGCGCCAGCGGCTGGACCGTGACGCTACGACGGATGAGATTTCTTCTTTCCTTAACTTGAAAACCGAAGATGTGGAAAATGTAATGAGAGTTTACCGCACCTATCTTTCCCTCGACGCGCCGATTTCAATTGATGACGAAACGAACTACATTGAACTGCTAGAGGAAGAAAATGCCATCTCGGCGGAAGAAAATCTTTTTCAGCATGCACTCGAGGATGAAATTGAGGATCTGCTTCAAGGCCTCGACCCCCGCGAGCGGGAAATTATCCGCATGCGGTTTGGATTTGACGGTGAGCCGATGACCTTGGAAGAAATCGGCCATAAAATCGGCCTATCGCGCGAGCGAATACGCCAGATTGAAAAAAAATCTATCCGCCTCTTCCGCACAAGGGCACGAAGTAAAACCCTTCTCGACTTTTTGAGGTAAGTATGAGCGAAAAAGGAAGGACTGCTCCTGCAAACCCATCAAAAGTCACCGGCCTTTCTTCGCCCGCCGGATGGAGAGAGGCGGCTTTCCGGCTTATCGCGAGCGGTGGAAGCGATCGCCTTACGTTATCCAACCGGATCACACTTATTCGGATCCTGATTCTTCCGGTATTTGTTCTCTTCATCCTTCAGGGAACCTACCCCGCACGGGGAATCGCGAGCGCAATATTCGCGCTCGCGGTGTTCACGGACTGGCTGGATGGATACCTGGCCCGGACGCGGGGTCAAATAACTCCCTTCGGAGAAATACTCGATCCGGTGGCCGATAAACTTCTCGTGACGGCGGCTCTTATTCCTCTTGTGGCTTTGGGGGAAGTGGACTCCTGGATCGTTGGAATCATACTGGGACGGGAATTGTTGGTTACGGCCCTTCGGGCTATGGCCCTGCGGAACGGCGTGGTGATTGCGGCGAGCCGAATCGGAAAAACGAAGATGTTCCTCGAGGTCGCCGCCATCGTATTTCTGTTATTGAAGCTATTCCCTCCATTGGGAATAATTTTAATTTGGTCGGCCATGATCGTCTCCATTGTTTCCGCAGTGGATTATTTCCGGCATATTTTGCAGGAAGTGAATTGACTCCAGCCAACCTCATCTTTTTTTTCCTCGGGGGCCTTTTGGGCTCTATCCCCAGTGGCGTCCTCGTCTCAAAATTGCCTGGCGGAATTGACCCAAGGGAATCCGGAAGCGGAAACATCGGGGCGACAAATGTATTGCGAACGAGCGGCATCACGAGAGGCACCATCACCCTCATGGGAGATATCCTCAAAGGTTCGATTGCCGTAGCCATGGTATCCATTTTCGCCGGCGCCTCGGCAGACAGGCTGTTTCCCCAAGGCCTCGCCGCGATTGGTGCAGTACTTGGGCATATGTATTCCCCATTTTTAGGATTCCAAGGGGGCAAAGGCGTCGCTACGGGCCTTGGCGCTTTTTTTTATCTCATGCCGGGACCTGTCGCCTGGGCAGCCATTGTATTCGCGGCAGTCGTAGCCCTAACGCGATATATATCTCTCGGCTCGATCCTCGGCGTTTTGACCATGCCCGTTGCGGGCATATTTTTTGGCTATACTTTGGAATTAATCGTTATCGCTTCCCTAACCGCTTGCCTAATCGTCTGGAGACATAAGAGCAATATCCAGCGGTTGCTACGAGGGGAAGAAAACCGAATTGGTCAAAGAGAGAATGGGGCTTAATACCTTTTGACAGGTGGGGCATCTTCCCCTTCAAAATTGTTGAATGAATAGATACCGCTAAATATTTCGCTTTCCGGGATTAATACCTTCAAGGAACATAATGATTACGGGTTGCGCGCCGTTTTTTTTGCTCGGCCTGATCGGAGTCGCCGTTGGAAGCTGGTTCTTCGGGAGCCATATTGCCGCCCGCCTAACCGGTCTTGTTTTTCTGGCCCTATTCGTATTTTATTTCGCTCTCCTCAATTGGACCGCGCAGCAAAACCTTGAAATCCGCAACAAAAACTCGGAGGATAAATCTCCCCCACCGCCCTCCGATCTCATTCGAACGGGATATCCCGGAGAATCTCTTTCCGATCAGGAAGCGCAGGCGGAATGGGGCAATTATTTGAGAATCGAAGGCAGAATTTTATGGCTTACGGTAACTGCGCTTATCGGTGTCATTATTTATATGGCAGGATTTGAATAATATATTATCTCGAATACCAGGCGGCGGCGCATTCAATCCGCCACGCCCTCCAATCAGGCATTCGCCTCCAGCCATCGTTCGAGAAATTCGAGAAGTTCCTTCGGCGGACGAAGCCAAGCGCGCGCGGCGGTATCCCTCCAGGCGGGGCGAACCAAAACCGGAAGACCGTTTTTGCCAAGGGCTTTGAAGGCGTCCTCATCCGTCTCATCGTCGCCGAGGTAGGCAACGGCGGTGTCTTGGGGTGAACCCTTCAGCAGGGCATTCACGGCATCGCCTTTTGTCCAACCTACAGCGCGAAGCTCTATCCCGCCGTCGAAGTGAAGTATTTCCAGATCGTGGGTGCGGGCGATGGGCCGCCAAACCGCTTGCGCCTCTTTTAAAATTTTCGAGGCGCTAACATCGCTGATTCCCCGGACATGAAGCGCGATGGAAAACGGTTTTTCCTCCAAACGGAACGCCCCGGATGCGCTTCGACAGGCTTCCACTCCCGTCGAAATCCCGCGAATCTGATTCTCAGACGGGTCTTTTGCCATTATCGCGCCGTTGACTTGCCGGTTTTCCCTCCCATGAGATGCCCATATCTCAGGCAACGGTTCCATGCTCAGAAGGGGGAGAATCGAACGCAAACTGCGGCCCGTCAGTATCGCCGTACGCGCCTTCCCTTTTGCACTTTCCTGGGCGAGCCTTTGGAGGAGCTCCGGCACTCCCGGATAAGGACGGGCCTGAGCGGGATCGTCATGAAAAGGGGCCAGAGTTCCGTCGTAATCCAGAAGGAGAAGCGTTGATCGCGCGTGGCGCAACTTCTGGGAAAAAAGGGAAACGGCGTCAAGCTGCAAACCGGAAACAGGCGCCATGGCCGTGTTCAAAGAGGAATTACCCTGCTGGAATTTCCACGCTCCAGACATACCATGAGCGACAAGAATTCACGCAGATGACGTGTTAACAGGAAGTTGTCTCTTACAAATTCACGCGCATTGTTTCCCATCCGCGCCCGTAGCGTGGGATGCTGAAAAAGATAACGAATTCGCAGGGCCGCCCCCTCGGGGGAGTTGACAAGGAAGCCGGTGTGAAAATTATACACCTGGAGGCGTATTCCGCCTACATCCCCCCCGATGACGGGTTTCCCCTTCCACAATCCTTCCGTAACGGTGAGACCGAATCCCTCTTTTGTGGATTTTTGGATGATAATGTCCGACGCACATTGGATCGCATTGATGACGCGGTGGGAGTCCGCCGGGAGATCGAGTATATGAATATCCGGATCATCCCCGGCCGCCCTTTCTACCTCTTCCAAAACCGCGGCTCCTTCCGGATCATCCGCCGCTCCGCCACCGGCCAAAATCAGCTGTGGGCGTTGTTTGTCCTTCACCATCTTGTAGGCCTGGATTACGCCGATGGGATCTTTGAAGCGGTCAAACCGGGACACTTGCGTGAGGATAGGCCGCTCGGTATCAATCTTAAACTCCCGAACGATGTCATTTATCTCCTCTCTCGAAATCGACCGGTTTTTCCTGCTCAACGGGTCAATGCTCGGAGCGATGAGATACTGTGGATGCGGCATGGCCCGGGCGAATTGCGACATGGAAAATATGCTGGCGTCGTATCCCGATACGATCTTCTCCAAATATTTCCACACGGGGCGGTGCGGCCGACTGGCGTCCACGTGGCAACGCCAAATCCATTTCCCTTTCCTCTTGGCGCAACAATCCAGCAAAGCGGCCGGCTGTGGATCATGGATGAAAACAAAATCCGCGGACGATAGTTTGTCCGCAAGAGATTTCGAGTTCTCCTTTACCGTCTCCTCATAAACTCTTGCGTCATCCTCTCCGAACTCAACCGGAAATCCTTGCAGTCCATTGTGGAATTTTTTCGTTACATTGAAAAAATCTGGATTTCCTTCAATGACCTCCCAGGATGCCTTCAATCCGAGGTCGTTCATCAGCGGAAGGAGCCAGCTCATTATCTCCGCCACCCCGCCCCCTTCCCGTGTCGAATTGACGTGAACCACGGAACGCCCCTGCAGCTCTTCCGCAAGATAGTTAAGCTGAGAGATCACCCCCTCGCCGACCACTTCTTTATAGGAGGCAAGCGTTTTTTCACTACTCATTTATTCGGTTCCTATCAAAAGCTTCACCCTGCGAAGGAGCTCTTTTCTGAGGTCTCGCAAACTGTGGAAGGTCACATCAACCGACAAAAAGACGTCAGCAAGCTGGTTGCCTATTTCTCCGTTTTCTTTGAGCCAATCCGTGAGGTAATCAATATTCCCGTTAAAATGCCTTCGAGATTCTACAAAGTGATAGTAGAGGCTCCCGAGCGTCATTTTTTCCAGGGTCGGAACGATGCCCTCAGGCCGGCTTATCTGTATTCCTGTGTCGAATACGATCAGAGAAGCCTGCATAAAGTGAAATCCGTTCCCCGCTCCCGCCCACGGGAAAAAAGTCAAATCGGAAAGGTGCTCTTCCAAAATATCAATCAGAACGAAACGGAGATCTTCCACAGAGTCAAAATTGTTCGGATTCATAATGCCAAGGCGTTCGGCAAGGACTTCGTCGCGGAGGGCCCGGTAAGCCCACGTCGCAAAATCGTTGGTAAATTCGGGATCGTCAAACATGGGCCGATGATATGTTTCGCAAAAATGATGATAAATGCTTTCCGCCGAACAATGTGAGGCCCTGTCCCTGAGTTCGCGGAGATTTATCGCCGTGGGCTGGCCGTCCATTCGAACCGTGAGGGCACTATCTTTCAAATCAAAAGGCTTGGAGGGCATAAAGACTCATAAGGGAAAAACCCGGGGTACACACCCCATGGCTATAAGAAAATTTAATCTCCAAAAATTTTCACCATATCATTCTAAAGAGGCTTCTCATGCGCCCGCTTATTTCGGATACCTCATTGTCCCGTTTCAAGGCAACGGGTATTCTCGGCCCCTACGTAATCGATCCTCCAGGCAAAAAATGCCACAACCGACAGATGATATTAGAGAACCGCCATATAGCGCAATGTTTATTTTCGGCGGCTGAAAATGAGGGAGAATCCTAGCCGAGAGCTTTTTCTTGAAAATAGTCAATATATCCGTCCCAAATTCTAAATAAATGCCATATTTCAAACCAAATTCCGCCCTTGGCTTTACGGTGCGGGTGGTCCTTTCTAAAATGCTGAAACACTTGTAAAGGTTCAGGGGAGGTTTGGTGCGTCTGCTTGCAAAATAATATGGGCGGAATCGAGCGGGATAATGAATCTATGGCCGATCGGATTCGTGAAAAGGAAAACCCTTCTGTTGAAATCATGGAGAACATCGTTATTCAAGAGCCCGAAATGTCGAATTTTTGGAGCCAAAATATTGCTTAGATCCGATTGCGGAGGGTCCCCCCATTTCGCAAATAAGCCTTTTGTCCTTTGCGCACTCATCATGCTCGCCCTTGGATGGGTTGTTTTATTAAGCGGTATAGAGGGCCACGCCGCAGAGGCTCCCAGCGCCATTCCGGGAACGGCTTCCCCCACCATCTCCCCATCCGAAAAAACCACGGCAGAAATAGAGTCTCTTGTTCGCCAACTGGAAGATCCCTCGGAGCGTGCCGCCCTGATCGGCCGGCTTCGTCTCCTCCTCCAATCGCGAAAAGAAGGTTTGGCCGGAAAAGGATCTTCTTCGCCCCAAACCGCACATTCTTATGCCCGAGCGATCCAAAAAGTGAATCAAACTATCACGGCAGGGTTGAAATCACTTTACACCGTCCTGCCCACGCTGCGTCTCTTTTTTGGCGAACTTCAAGGGTTTTCTGCTCCAGAGGCATTCTTCTCTCTCCTGCGTCTAAGTATCGCGGTCGCCTTCTCCTTATTTCTCATGTACCTGGTCCGCAGGTTTTTTCACAAATTCCTTCCCGCAGAGACTGTCGACCCCCCCTCCGGTGGGAAGGGAAAGACTCTCAGTGCCGCTCGCAGGTGGATCGACCGGTTCCTTCCCTCGGGCGCCTTACTCGTTGCGGGCTCCCTCATCGTTGCGCTCTTCGGGCTGCAAGCGACGGCAGGGGAAATTCTTCTCATACTTCTTTGGGCCATATTCTTTCAGCGATTCCTGGCCGGGTTCATCATCGCGGTGCTGGCTCCCGAACGCCCGCAATGGCGCATTTTCCTCCTTTCTGATGAAACGGCTGCATATCTTTCCCTCTGGGCTCGCAGATTCATTTTCGTTGCCGTTTGGGGGCTCGCCTTTGCCAATGCCGCCGATACGCTAAGGCTGGGTTCTGAAGTTGTTGTTGCGCTGTTGACGCTTTACCAATTCATCCTTTTTCTTCAGGCTCTCGTCCTTATTGTCCAGCAGCGCGATCGAGTTCGTGAATTTCTTTTCGCCCGTGAACCAGAAGGAGCGGGGCGGACGGTTCGTCTTGCTCTGACGGCCTGGAACATCACCGTCACCCGATGGCATATCATCACCGTCGCATATCTGCTCGTTTTCTTCTTTCTTTGGGCCACGGAGTCCAGCGGAGGGGTCCGTTTTCTTCTTTCATCGACTGCGATAACGGTCGCAATCGCGGCTGCCGCCTTTGCTCTGACCCGTCTCGTCCGCATCGGTACGTCCAGCCTATTCGCAGTTAGCGACCGGATGAAGTCGCTCGTGCCGGGCATAGAAAAACGCGCCAATCTCTATACCCCCCTGGTGGCGTGGGTCTTTGACAGCTTTATCTGGGTGGTCGCCATCCTGCTCGTCCTGGACGCCTGGGGGGTACCCACTTTCGCTGTATTATTTTCGGAACCCGGACTCATCCTCCTCGGAAGTTTCGCAGGCATTGCCATGACGGTGGCAGTGGCGACCGGGGCCATCGAAATTACCCGTGTCGCGATTGACTATATCTTAAGTGGACGCCGCGACGAGCAAGGAGAGGTCATTGAGGCCTCCGGTCAACAACGCACCCTCCTGCCTCTGGGATTCGCCGTCATTAAATGGACCATTATATCGATTGTGATCATTATTATTTTGGGCAATCTGGGGGTGAATATCGGCCCCGTTCTCGCGGGCGCAGGCATCCTGGGCCTCGCAATCGGCTTCGGGGCGCAGTCCCTCGTGAAGGATGTCATTACCGGCGTTTTCATGCTGATCGAAGGGAACGTCGCCGTGGGCGATGTCGTCAAGGTAAAGGGCATCGGCGGACTTGTGGAGGGATTCAACCTCCGCTCGGTGCGCCTTCGGGATTATCACGGCAACGTGCACGTGATTCCCAACAGCGCCATCGACGTTGTGACGAACTTCACGAAAGAATACAGCCGCCGCGTATTCGACATCGGTGTCGCCTACAAGGAAAACGTGGACGAAGTTATCGAGGTGATCCGGCAGGTGGACGAAGAAATGCGGTCCGAGCCCGAATGGGCCGATAAGATCCTGGAACCTGTCGAGATCGCTGGACTGGACGAGTTTGGGGACTCGGCGCTGGTCATCCGGGGGCGATTTAAGACAAAGCCCATCCAACAGTGGAACGTTGGAAGGGAGTTCAACCGAAGAATCAAAAAAGCCTTTGACGAGAGGGGAATCGAGATCCCATTCCCCTACCGGACGCTAACCTGGGGCACTCCGAAAGAAGGAAGCCCTCCTTCTCCTTCCCGTGACGAAGAATCTACCAACAAATTTCCATCCGGGAAAAAAGAGCCAACGCAGGAAATTTCAAGCGGTGAGGCGCAATCCGGGGGCGCGGATTGATAGGATTTGCCCTTCGTCCCGGCCTGCTACCGGCCGAATAGCGACAGGGCAGATCCCGGACTAGTCCGTCCCCAGTAAGGCGGGAAGAAGGCGGCAGTAAACTTGGCTCGCCTGGGAAAGCTGTTTTGACTCGATGAACTCATCCACCTGGTGGGCGATGTCGCTTGCGCCCGGCCCGAGGATAATGGTGGGGATGCCCACCCGGATGAAATGGTTCATGTCGGTCGCCCCGGATTTTCCGGTGGGCTCCGGGTCGTCTCCCAGCACCTCTCTCGAGGCCTTCCGCGCGGCGATGACAAGAGGATGTTCGATCGCGATTTCGGCTGGCCCGCCTGTGGTGGGAACGTGCCGGTCGACCCGCGCCTCGAAATCGGGCAGGGAATCAGAAAGTCGGTCGATGATTTCCTGAATGGCGCTCTCGGCCTCCTCTTCCGTTTCTCCGGGAACCAAGCGCCGATCGATCACCACCTCGCATTCGTCCGGGATGATATTGTCTTTGATGCCGCCGGAGAGAAGGGTGACCGTGCAGGTCGGATGCCCGCACAAGGGGTGGGTACGTTCATCCAGAGTCTTGGAATATTTTTCCAGCTCCAAAATAAAACGGGCCATGGAGAAGATGGCGTTCACCCCGAGATCCGGCCGCGAGGAGTGGGCGAGCTTCCCTTTTGTCATGACGACGGGACGGAAGCTGCCGCGATGGGCCACAACCACCTGGCAACCCGATGGCTCTCCGACTATTCCATAATCCGCCTGGAAATTTTCGACGAGTTTCCGCGCCCCCCGAGAGCAGAACTCTTCATCTGCTACCGCCGTCATGACCACCTCACCCTGGAGCTTCACCCCTGAGCGCGAGATGGCCCGGATGGCGTGAAGCATGCTGGCGAGAGAGCCTTTCGCGTCCGTCGCCCCCCTTCCGTATACCCTTCCGTCCCGAATCTCGCCGCCGAAAGGTTCCACGGTCCAGCCCTTTCCCGCGGGCACCACGTCCATGTGGGTATTAAAGGCGAGCCGGGGGGAACCTTTCGAGCCTGTTAGCCTTCCAATGACATTCGGCCGGCCGGAAAGCACCTCTTGAAACTCCACTTCACAGCCGCTTTCCTTCAAATGGTCCGACACGAGCTCTGCCACTTCCATTTCGGTGTTGTCCGGATTTGTGCTGTCGATCCGAACGAGGTCCGACAGGAGACGGCTTACCTCCTCCTCATTCACCTCTCCCACGCACGCATCGATCTTTTCCGCTTGGCCCACCTTCTTTCTCCAATGGCTATTTTGAAGTTTTAATATTTCAAAGCGCTACCGAACCGCCAACTCCCGCGGACAGTTGGACAGCGGCTCCCCGCCTTTTTCGGTTACAACGACCGTCTCGCTCACGCCGAAACCCCATTCGTCTCCCACGCGCATGGCGGGAGGCAAATGAAACACCATCCCCGCTTTGAGCTCTCTCGGGTCATTATGCTTAATGTCCATAATGGCGCCCTCCCCCCAACCGGGAGGAAATCCGATTCCCACCGAGTAGCCCAACCGCTTCTTGAAATAATCATAAAATCCTTTTTTCCGGAGGAGGCCGGTGCAGGCTTCATCCACATCACCGGATGTGACGCCGGGCCGAATTTTCGCAATCGCCGATTCCAGGCCCTCGACCAGCGAGTCATACAGTTCACGAAGTTTTTCAGGCGGAGAGCCGATCACGGCCGATCGAAACAGCGGGCCTGTGTAGCGGTTGTAAACTCCGCTGATTTCGATGATCAGCGTGTCCCCTTTTTCTAGCTTTCTTCTCCGGAAGGAGGTGTGGGCCACCGAGGAGCGGAAGCCCGAGTTAATGATGGGTGACGAAACGAGGGGCTCGCTGCCGGCACGGATCATGCCCGCCTCGCAAGCGGCTGCCACGTCGTTTTCCGTCACCCCTTCCCTGATCGCTTCGTAGGCGCAGCGAATTCCCTCCTCGGTGTAACGCGTGGCCTGTCGCATGTACTCAATTTCCCGCGGGGATTTGATCAGGCGATGGTTCTCGACGGTTCCCCCCAGATCCATCCACCTCACCTCGAGCATCTTTTCTTTAAAAAGGGCAACGCGCCGGGGGGTAATCCAGTTGGAAGTCCCTTCGTAGCCTACCCCGGCATCGCCAAGACCGGCTTTCTCGATTACTTTTTTCGTGACGCCAATAGGCTCTTCCGTGTCTTCCCAAGAAAATATATTCGTCATCCAGGAGTAGTAATCTACTAGCTTTTTTTCCAATTCACGGACGAGAAGAATAGGGTCCCCTTTTTTCGGTACAAGGAGAAACTGATAGTTCGGGGACCCGCCCGCATGATATCCCGTAAGATAAAAAATGTTGTGCGTTTGGTGGACGAGCAGCGCATCCGCTCCGGCTTCCTCCAGTTCATTTTGTACTGCGGCGACGCGCCCCTGGTATTCCTCTACCGGAAAGAACAAATCTTTCTCGATGGTCATTTTGCCTCCCGTATCGCCCTTCCCGGCCTTACCGAACTGCCAGCTCTCGGGAATAGTTGGTGATCAATTCACATCCCAAATCGGTAACGAGGATCGTTTCGCTCACCCCGAACCCCCAATCATCGCCAACGCGCAATGCGGGGGGCATGTGGAACACCATTCCGGGCTTGAGTTCCCTTGGATCGTTTTGTTTTAGGTCCATAATGTTCCCTTCCCCCCAGCCGGGAACAAATCCGATTCCCACCGAGTACCCCAAGCGCTTCTTGTAATAATCATAAAGCCCCTTCTTGCGGAAAATCGACGTGCAGGCCTCATCCACTTCGCCGGATGTCACGCCCGGCTTGATCTTCGCAATCGCCGCCTCCAGGCCTTCGACGCAAGCGTCGTACATCCCTTTTAACTTTTCGGAGGGAGGGCCGATAACGGCGGACCGCATCAGCGGACCCACATAGCGGTTATAGATACCGCTCAACTCGATGAGTACGGTATCTCCCCGCTCCAGTTTTCTCCTTCGAAACGACGTATGAGCGATGGAGGATCGAGGACCCGAGTTGACGGTCGGCGAAGCCATGCAATATTCGCTGCCGGCCCTTAGCAAGCCATCCACCGCAGCGGCCGCGACGTCATTCTCCGTGGCTCCCTCGCGGACCGCATTCAAGGCCTGCTCCACACCTGCTTCGGTGAAGCGAGCCGCCTTCCGGATGCAATCAATTTCGAGAGGCGATTTTATCAATCGGCCTTTCTCGACAGCTCCGCCCAAATCTTTCCATTTCACGTCCGGGATGGATTCCTGAAGACGGTCGAAAACTCTCGGCAGGAGCCAGTTGCTCGTTCCTTCATAGCCCACCTTTGCCGAGGCGAGCCCCCGCGCTTCCAGCACTTTTTTTGTAACGCCGACCGGCTCCTCGGTATCCTCCCAGGAGAAGACGTCCTTCAGCCAAGTGGCATAATAGTCAGCCAGTTTTTTTTCGAGGCCGCGGCAAAGCAGGGTGGGGTCTCCCTTTCGGGGAACCAGGAGAAACTGGTAGTTCGGCGTTCCGACGGCGTGATAACCGCAGAGGAAAAAGATGTTGTGCGTTTGGTACACCAATAAGGCGTCCGCATCGGCTGCATCGAGTTCCTTTTGGACAGCGGCGATGCGCGCCCTGTACTCTTTTTCAGGAAAAATCTCTTCTGCCGGAATTGCCATTTCGATGTCCCCCGCGTCTTTCCCCGCACTAACAAATAGGAAGCTCGCGAGGGAAATTGGTGAGCACTTCACATCCCGTTTCGGTGACTGCGACGGTTTCGCTCAGCCCGAATCCCCATATTCCATCTACCCGCAGAGCGGGAGGCATGTGGAAGGTCATTCCGGCGGCAAGCTTCCGTGGGTCGTTCCGCTTGAGATCAATGATGTGGCCCTCTCCCCAATCCGGCGGAAAGGCGATCCCCACCGAATAACCCAACCGTTTCCGGTAGTACTGGTAGAGGCCCGCTTTTTCTATGATCGACGTACTGGCCGCGTCCACCTCGCCTGAGGTGATCCCCGGGCGAATGGCCGCAATGGCCGCCTCTAGCGCCTCCACCAGCACGGCCCACATTTCTTTCAACCGCTTGGGAGGTTCCCCGATCACAACAGAGCGCATCATGGGCCCCGAATACTGATTGTACACCCCCGACCATTCGAGAAGGACAGTGTCTCCGTTCTCCAGGGGCCGCCTTTTGAATGTCGTGTGCGCAACGGCCGATCGCGGCCCGGAGGTCACGATGGGCGACATGGTGAGGGACTCGCTTCCAGCACGAATTATCGCGTCGGAGGCAGCCGCGGCGATGTCGTTTTCCGTCACTCCGATTCGGGCTTCCTCGACGGCCGCCTTCATCCCGGCAGCGGTGGCACGCGCTGCCTGCCGCATACACTCGATCTCGGCGGGCGACTTGATCATTCTGCTCTGCTCCACGATGCCCGCCATATCCGACCACTTGACGTTGGGCAGCGCCCCCCGCAAGCGCTCCAGCACCTGCGGGGGGAAAGACATGCACCTGCCTTCGTACCCAAGATGCGCCGAGGTAAGCCCTTTTTTCTCGAGGAGCAGCCTCGTCACCTCCACCGGATCATCAGTATCTTCCCAGACTTCAATGTCGGAGAACGGGGAAAAGAGGCGGGCCAGGTCTCCCTCGAGAAGGCGGAGAAATATCGTGGGCTCGCCTTCCCTCGGCACCAGAGCGAACTGATAATTCAGCAGGCCGACCGTTGTGTAGCCTGTGAGATAATGCATGTTGTGGATCTGGAAAACGAGAAAGGCGTCTACTCCTTTCTCTTCCAGTTGCCTCTGTACGGTCTTGACCCGGCTCCGGTACTCCTCTTCGGCGAAAACCAGCTCCTTCTGGATTTCCACTGCTCCCATTCTTTATCCGCCTAGAAATTATACTCGTTCGTCCAAAGGAAGCCTTCCTTCGTGTCAGGAAGACCGTCTGCAACTTTCTTGAAGGCGCCGCCTTTGTACAGAACATTTATCATATTGTCCATTGCGACCTGGTTGATCCTGCCGTCACGGGGCAATGCGGGAAGGTAATCTGTCAGCGTCGACTTCAATACCTTCACCTTCGTCTTCTGGAACCAGTCGCGCTTCAGAATGACGAGCGCTTTTTCGGTGTTCTCGTGCAGGAATGCGGCGCCCTTCCTCACCGCCCGGATGTAGGCGCGCGTTGCGTCGCCATTCTCTTTCAGCCAACTCTCTTTCGCGGCCAGCATGGTGTACGCAAACGTCTTGAATTCGGGCACGTCGCCGGCCGTGCTCTTGATGATGATCTTTCCGAATCCCCCGTCCACGGCGGTGGCGGGCCGGGGCGGAGAGAGCATGAAGCCATCAATTTGCCCGGTCTTCAGGGCGGCCAACAAGTTCGCTCCCCCTCCGGTGGGGATGATAGTCGCGTCACGATCCGGATCGAGGCCCGCCTTGCGAAGGTAGTAGCGGGTGTAGAGGTCCGTTACGGCGCCGCGGCGGGTGATGCCGATTTTCAAGCCTTTCAGGGCTTTGTACCTGTCCATAATGGAGAGGTCGCGGGAAAGACCCAGCCTCTCGGCGGTCTTCTTGTTCATGACGAAATCCATCGTCATGCGATTTGCGACGGAGTAGATCCATTTCACCATTTTTTTGTTCTTGCGGAGCCCGAGCAAATCTTTTGCGCTGACCAGATTGATATCCGACTCGTCGGCGGCCAGCATGATCGCATTGTACTTCCCGCTTTTGATCCGGTGAACAGTGACATCGAGACCTTCTTTTTCAAAGTACCCGTTCGACTTGGCCAGGTACGTCGCGGAACTGTAGCCGATTCGGAAATCGACGGTGGTGATTTTCTTTGCTGCCTCGGCACCTCCCGTCACCGCCGCCCACAAAAATACTCCCAATGCCAACGCGAAAAACCTTTTTACTGTGTGCATTTTTCCTCCCTATTCTCCCCCAGCGGTGGATTCACCGCTTTCCTGGGGACGCCAGCGCAGAAATCTGCGCTCCATGAAACTCACAACTGCGTTCATGCAAAGCACCATAAGGAAAATGGTGAAAATCGCGGCGAAAACGCCCGGAATGTCCCATTCGCTTTGGGCGTCGATGATCATGAACCCCACGCCCCGGTTCGACGAAATGAATTCGCCGACAATCGCCCCGATCATGCAACTCGGAACCGACACCCGCAGCCCCGCCATGATGAACGGCAGGGCCGAGGGAAATTGAATCTTCCACATTTTTTGAAAAGGGTTGGCTCCCATGACCGAAACTACGTTCAAAAGATCCTGGCTCACATTCCGAATCCCCGCCGAGGTATTGATAAAATTCACGAAGAAGACAATCAGCGTTGCGACAGCCACCTTCGAGACGAATCCGAGGCCGAACCACATGATGAAAAGCGGTGCCATCGCGATCCGCGGGATGCCGTAGAAGCCCACGATGAACGGCTGCATCATCCGGAACAAGGAGGGGAAGTACGCCAGGATAAAGGCGCACAAAATACCTCCCATGGTGCCGAGCAGATATCCACCCAACGCCTCGATGAGAGTGAACTCGGCGTGGAAGATCATGTTGCCGTATATAGTTTCCACCAACCAGCTCTTCATGATTTTTATGGGCGCGCTCACGAAGAAGGGATCGACCACGGGGCCGGAGAGAACTTCCCAAAAAACCAGCACTCCCACAAAGAAAAGAAGCCGGTGAATCAGAGTCTTTTTGGTTAGGACCCGCCTCGCCTCCTCCGTTCTCTCTTGGACACGCTTCTCCAGCGCGCGCTCTTCCTCAGTGAGAGAGTCCGTTCTCCAAGTGCCGATTTCGTCCGTTGTCTTTAAATTGTCCGCCTGGCTCATGAAAGCCTCTCATGTTTTTCATTCTCATCATTTTCCAAATCGTGAATCACGCCGATCTCTCTCTTTAAATCGTTCCAGAGGGAGTTGTAAAGATCCTGGAACCCCGGGACTTCGTATATGTGAAACACATCACGCGGCCTGGGCATATTCACATCATAGATACGGACAATTTGACCGGGAGTGCGCGAAAAAACCGCGATTCTGTCGGATAGAGCGATGCTCTCCACAAGATCGTGGGTGACGAAAAGCGTCGTTTGTTCCCTCTGGGCCCATAGCTTGAGAAGCTCATCCTGCATGATAGTCCGCGTTTGAGCGTCGAGGGGTCCAAAAGGCTCGTCCATGAGTATGGTTTCCGGCTCCCACGCAAGGGTGCGGGCAATGCCAACGCGCTTTTGCATTCCCCCGGAAAGTTCGTGGGGATAATACTCCTCGAATCCTTTTAACCCCACAAGGTTGATGTAATGGCGGACGCGCTCTTGCCTCTCATTTTCCGAGTACCCTTTGAACTCCATCGCGAGCTCGACGTTCCCAACCAGATTTCGCCAGGGGAGAAGATTGTCCGCTTGGGTGACGTAGGCTACGTCGGTATTCACCGATTTTATTTCTCTCCCCTTGTATTTCAACTCGCCCACGGTGACATCGATCAAACCCGCGAGCATATTGAGCAAGGTGCTTTTTCCGCATCCGCTCGGCCCGACCAAAGTGACAAACTCACCTTTTTTGACCGTCAAGTTAATATTGCGCAGCGCAGTGAGGGCTTGACTCTTGGCCCGGCCTTCCCGGGCAGGATAAATCTTGTATAGGTTTTTTGACTCTATGACAAAGTCATTCGAGCCGTTTATTTTATTTTCCAAGGGTTTGCCTTCACGCCTCCACCACGGCACACGAAGAAAAAGATACTTCTGGGTTGCCGTCTTTCCCAAGCCGAACAATGACGGCTTTCTTCCAATTTTCATCGTCCGTTTCGGGAAAATCTTCCCGGTAGTGCGCCGCCCGGCTTTCGGTGCGGGTAATTGCCGCCGTCGAACATATGATTCCTGTCTCGATTAGGCATCCCAACTCCACGGCCGCCTCGAAATGCTTCGCCGTGCCCAAGGGAAGTTCCCCAATCTGCTTTTTGGCCCGATGAAGATAATCGAGACCCTCTGAAAGCGAGTTGGCATTCCGAATGATTCCCAGATGCAACCACATTTTTTCCGCGAGATCCTTGCGCATCCGCTTGAGCGCCAATGTCACTTCGGGATTGTCCTCTCCCTTTATGGCTTCGAATTTTTGTTTCCACCTGCTTGATGAAATTTCGGATAGGGGGGCGAGTGCCAATTCCCGGGAATCGGCGGCGGCGGTCTCTCCCGCTCGTTTTCCAAAAACCTGAGTGTCGGGAAGGGAGTTGCTGTTCAGGCGGTTTCCTCCCTGAATTCCGCCGGCGTTCTCCCCGGCGGCGAAGAGCCCAGGAACGTTCGATTTCCCGTTCTCGTCAATAAGGACTCCTCCCATGAAGTAATGGGCTTCGGGGGCAATTATCATTTGCATCTCATGGGCCTTCTGGCTTCGCTGGGCATACACGCGGCTCAGTCGTACGTTCGTTTTTTCGAAATCTTCAGGGGAAACCTCTGAAATATCCAGCAGGACGCCCCCTTCAATAGATTTGCCAAAACGAATCTGATCATAGATCCCGCGGGCGGCCACATCGCGGAAAGTCGCGTCCTTTCGTTCGGGATCGTACTTCTCCATGAAGCGCTCCCCGTCTGAATTGAATAGCTTTCCACCGACGGAAAAAGTAGAAGGTTGGATGGGCATCCGCGTCTGCCCAAAGGGCTTGATGCACCGCCAAGGATAATATTGGATGAATTCCATGTCCCGGAGCGAAGCCCCGGCCCGGTAGGCAAGGATAAAACCATCTCCGGTAACATCCACCGGATTACTGGTCCACGAAAAAAGCCTCCCGCACCCGCCCGCCGCCAAGATGACCGTCTTGGCCCGAAGCAAGAGCAACTCGCCCTTTGCCCGGTCCAAGCACACCGCTCCCGCGATCCTCCCTTCGGAGACGAGCGGTTCCAAAACCATGCAGTTCTCATAGGCCTCGACACCGAGATCAAGGGCAATCCGCACGAGCACAGATGTGATGTCGAGCCCCAGGTGGCTTTTCGTTCCGACGGTACGCGCAAAGGTATGATCTCCGCCGGGACTTTTATGAAGCTTTCCCTCGCGAATGTCCATTTCCACGCCCCAGTCGAGGAGTTCTTGAAGCCGATCGGGTGCTTCTTCACACATGATGCGAACCAATTGGGGGTCATTCACCCCTCCCCCTCCTGCCATAGTGTCCTGGAAGTGAACATCTGTACTGTCTTCGGTGCGTCGTTCTTTTCCCCGGAGATGGGCTTCAAGGTGATCCTCCACCCCTTCTTCTGGAAATACGACCGCGTAGCCCGCTGACGTGTTTGCGGAAGATCCGCTGCGGCCGAGTTTGCGCTTTACGGCAACACCGACACGCGTACCGGAAGATTCCGCAGCGGCGATGGCCGCCCGGAGAGCGGCGAGTCCACCACCGACGATCAATACGTCAAGCTCAGGACTCTGAATTTGACCCGTCATATCGATCAAACCTTCCAGTGCTCTCGGAGATACCGGGCGTTAAGCTGCCACATCCATCTCCCGGCCGCCTTGGGGGCCGTCCCCGCCTGGGCCCTCGCCCAAATGAGGCGAACGCCATGTTTTTCTGCCGCCTTGAAATCTGAGCCCCCCGGCGGAGACGCCAACTCGATGACGAGGGCGTCCGGACGGACACGTTTTAGGCCCTCTTCAGGAAGCATGAGCGCGGGCGCGGTTTGGTAGATAACATCCATTTTTTCGATGAGATCAAAATATTCCTCTATCCGGACCGGATGCAATCCCATCTGAAGAATGCGGGCGCGCACCTCTCTCCGCCTTGCCGCGACCCACACTTCCGCACCAAGGCGCCGCAAATCGCGGGCAAGTGTTACCGCGATTCGACCGAAACCGATTATCATGCACTTTAGAGTTGGAAAACATTCGTCTGTGTTTTTTATCGTGTACGAAATCGCCCCTTCCGCCGTGGGAATGCTGTTTTGGATGGCGAGAATGTCGTCATCGCTGTATTCGACTAAATTCATCCCCAGTTTTTTGGCATTGGACCGTAGCTCATCGGTGGCATATCCCAACACCAATGCTGCACCTTTCTTCGCCCGGCTCAATTCATCTTCGCCGACGAAGAGAGGAAAAGGCTCATAATCAGAATATAGACTTCCGTCTCTGCGGCTGCTGAGGCGGGGAATGGGAAACAATACGGCATCAACCCCTTCGAGAGCATCCCCCACAGAATTCGCTTGAGGCTTCCCGATCAGTTTGTCCACCTCGGGAGGGAGGCCGATACCGTTAACTGCCAATCCTGCCTTCAGAGCCTCTTCGACGAACCAGTATTGGCGTCGATCTCCTCCGAGGGCGGCCACTTTTTTCCCAGAAAATTCCACCGCCACCAACTATCTCCTTATTTGCTGAAATGTTCGTCAAGATAGCGCTCAGCGAGAAGCCATTGGTTTCTGCCGGTGAATCTCGCCGCCGTACCTGCCTGCCCGCGCTCCCAGTGCACGATGACACCCAATTCCTCGGCCGCATCGAAATCTGTACTTCCAGGCGGGGAAACGAGATCGATTAGCACCTGATCGGAACGAGATCGTGAAAGCCGTTCGCGCGAAAAAAGATCGAGGGGAACCGTGCTGATGATGATCGACATTTCCTCCCAGCGAACGTCGAGCTCCTCCATGGGAAGGGGTATACACCCCATTTCGAATGCCCGGGTTCGGGGCCCGGCGCGCCGAGCCACCAGAAACACCTTCCCTCCCATCGCCAGAAATACATGGACTGTCGTTTCCGCCACACGTCCGAACCCGACAATCATGATATTTGAACTATGAATCGTGCCGTCGGAGTTATCTATTGCGCAACGGAGCGCCCCTTCGGCCGTGGGTATCCCATTATATATTGCCCCTTCGTCATCGTGGCCATATTCCGACACATGAATTCCGCGTTCCTCACCAGCTTTCTTCATCCACTCGGGTGCACCTCCCGTAAATAGAATGGCACCCGACGAAATGAGATCCCATTCTTTCGCGTCAAGCCGGACGGGAATATCGGAAAAGGGGGCGTATAAATCTCCGTTATTGGCCACTCCGGGCGTGGGGCAAATGACAATTTCAGCGCCCTCAACCGCCTCCGCGACACTAGAAGCAAGAGGCCGCCCAACCACATCCGTAATTTCCGGGGTGGTCCCAAAACAGAGAACCTCTGCGCCCGCCTTGCGCAGGCGGCGGGCCATCTCCAATTTTCTGCGATCACCACCCAAGATGGCGGCCTTTTTCCCCGAAATGCCCACTTCCAACCCGATTCCCCCCACGCGAAAACAGGCGCTAGTAAAAAATCAAAAAAACAGCCCACAATCTCATTTTGTGAGACAGCCAGAAACCGCCGTCATTGGAAATTTTCGGAACTTAATGATAGGGGAAATATTATAGCCAAATTATTGATTTTCACAACCCAAGACAATACAGGCTTATGGAAATAGATCGGCAAATAACCATAAAATCCCACGAATTGAGTCCATTGACGTTTAAGACAACCTCATATCGGAGTGTTATCCGATTTCCATCAAAAATGTATCTTATTTGGGTTTCCGACTCAGCGAGCGGGTAGCATGTCACATCCCAAAAGCTCGATTGAATTGGAAGTCATGGCAATTTGGGATCGCAAGGCTTTCGTTAGTTTCTCCAAATTACTCACCTTTTCATTCAATTGAAAAGGAGGCAAAAAATGAAGAGATTAATCGGTTTCCTGATGATGGCTCTCCTCGCCGTCACGCTCATCATCCCGGCCTCGCCAGCCTCGGCGGCAGAGGACGCCCTCGACAAGATCATACGCACGAAAACGTTCAACATCGGAGCCATACCGGGCTTGAGCACAAAGCTTGACCCGAACACGGACGAATGGTCCGGTTTCATCCCCGATTCCTTGAAGTGGGTCTGCGGGCAGATCAAAGTGAAATGTAAATTCCATAAAACCCACTGGAGCACCTTCGCCGCGGGCCTGCAAGCCGGAACGTTCGAGCTGAGCGCCGCCTCGACTTTCACGACTCCCCAAAGGGCCGCGGCCGTGTCCTTTCTCCCGACCCTTTACTATCTGGGAAACGGCGTGACCACCCTGAAAAAGAACGAGGGCCGGTTCAAGACCCTTGGGGACATCAACAAGTCCAGCGTCACGATCTCGACGGGCCAGGGCACCTCGCAGCACGCCTGGGCCCTGGAAGTCTTCCCCAAAGGCCACGCTTATCACTTCCAAGGCACTCACCGAGACGCGCCTGCTGGATCTCCTCGCCGGCAAGGCGGACGTCGCCCTCAGCGACTCAGGCCAATCACATCGCTTTGCGGCGGCCCACCCCAATGTTGTCAACATTTTCGCCAAGAAGCCGCCCGGAATGACCCCCATCGCCTGGGCCACCCGGTTCGAGGACATAAAGCTGAACAGCTTCATGAACCAGATGGTAAAAGTACTCATTTCCTCAGGTCGATTCGAGCGTCTCATGGTGCAGTACAAGGTTCCGACCGGCTCCTATATGATGCCGGCTCCTGCATTGACGCCGAACAGATAGCATCACAATGGCCCGCTCCCGCCCCATAGGGGGCGGGCCAGCATCCAGCCGCGAGAATAATGCGGGTTTCAATCCGCGAGCCCAAATCCGAGTTGTCCGCTCACCTCAACGCTTGCGATAATGCGATGGGAGCGGCCGCGCTTCGTCGCAAAGGCGCGGTTGGGATGTCTATAAATTGCACTTCAAAGGCGAAAAACGACGATGATTCCCCTCATCAAAGTGGAAGATCTTCATAAGACTTTCCCGACAAATTCCGTCCCCCTTGAGGTCCTCAAGGGGATTTCAATGGATGTTCATAAAGGGGACGTGGTCAGTATGATCGGGGCGAGCGGCTCCGGCAAAACCACTTTCCTCCGCTGCCTGAACTTCCTGGAAGAGCCAACCTCCGGGAAGATCTATATCGACGGGGAGTCCATGGGCTACCGGGAAGCGAGTTCCGGCAAGCTGGTCCACGACTCCAAGTCCAACATCGACCGCATCCGCTCCCAAATTGGGATGGTTTTTCAACATATCAACCTGTGGCCGCACAGAACCGTCATCGAAAACATCACCGAAGCGCCGGTATTCGTCCTGAAAAAACCCAAAGATGAGGCGGTCGCCAAGGCCGAGGAGCTCCTCCAGATGCTCGGCTTGCCCGAGAAGCGGGATGTTTATCCGGCCAAGCTATCGGGCGGCCAGCAGCAGCGCGTGGCGATCGTCCGTGCCATGGTAATGGACCCCAAGATCATACTCTTCGACGAGGCGACCTCCGCCCTCGACCCCGAGCTCATCGGGGAGGTGCTCGAGACGATGCGGGACCTTGTCCAGGGTGGAATGACCATGGTGGTGGTCACCCATGAGATGGGGTTCGCGCGCGAGGTTTCGGACAGAATCATTTTCCTCCACAATGGTGTCATCGAGGAGGAAGGACCGCCGGAACGGATTTTCGACAACCCACAGAAAGAGAGGACCAAGCAGTTCCTGAAAAAGGTTCTTTGACGATTCTATAGGAGGTCTCGCCACCATGACCGGGATAGGCTACGTTTGGCACTTCAATGTCATATGGGACTATAAGTGGGCCTTTTTGTATGGATCGGTCTGGGCGATCAATCTCACCATGACCGCGCTGGTGGGGTCCACCCTTCTCGGTCTCATCTTCGCCATCATGAGTGGTGCCAAAAACAAGACGAGCTGGTACATCGCCATCGGCTACATCGAGTTTGTCAGGGGGCTGCCCGCCCTGGTGGTCTTGGTGTGGATCCACTACTCCCTCCCGATACTGGTGGGGATCTCCATGACCGCCTTCTGGGGCGCCGCCCTCGGCCTCTCCTTTTGTCAGTCGGCCTATTCGGCGGAAATTTTCCGAGCGGGCATCGAGGCAATCCCCAAGGGACAGGTGAAAGCCGCCCGCTCCCTGGGAATGTCCGGTGCCTTGACGATGCGCCGGATCATCCTGCCCCAGGCGATCCGGATCATGGTCCCCCCCTTCATCAACGTTTTCGCCAGCTTGTTGAAGTGGACCTCGCTGGCCTCGATCATTGCCGTGGCCGAACTGCTTCACCGGAGCGAGGCTATGATCCAGATCACCTTCCGCCCTCTGGAGATCTACACCGTAACCGCACTGATATATTTCGTCCTCATCTTCCCGGTGACCCAGCTTTCGCGGGTGATGGAAAAGAAAATGAGCTACACTTAAGGGGAGCCTTCAGCGCCGCACTTCCCGGAGGAAAATCGCTGACTTTTCAAGTGAGACCCGGCTGAATTTCCTGTTCCTGGAAATTGCCTAGCAGATTAGCCTCCCTCCTTCGGGAGTGAGATATGCCTGTCACAAAAGATCTGGCGGTCACAAAGGGAGTCTCCCGCTATATTACCGACACGGATTTTGGAACCCTCCCTACCGAGGTCATAGACCGAGCCAAGACATGCCTGTTGGACGCGATCGGCGTAGGAATCGCCGGTACACTTTCTAAAGCAGGACGGCTCGCCATCGATTACGGGCTTTCCGCCTTCAAGGAAGGGCCCGTTTCCCTTTACGGCTCACATCACTCATTGAATCTCGAGGGCGCCGCTTGGACAAACGCCGTGCTGGTCAGCGCTCTTGACATGGACGATGGACACAGGGAGCCCGTGGGAGGAGGAAGATCGGATAACGTTTCCGGCCACGCAGCCGGGCACCCCGCCGCGGTCGTCATCCCGGCAGCGGTTGGAGCCGCTCAGACCGCCCGGGCCAGCGGACAGGAACTCCTCACGGCCATTGTCGTTGCCTATGAAGTATCCATCCGGTTGGCCGCCGCAAGAAATCCGGCCATCGTCCTCAGCAACGCAACTGGCAACTGGGGCGCTTTTGCCGCCGCCATCGCGTCGGCAAAAATTCAAAAGCTCGAAATGAAACGGGTGACAGAAATGCTTGGGATCGCGGGCGCCTTTGGGCCGAATCCGCCTGTAAGTAGAGACCTGGGCTATATGCCCATGATCAAAGAATCCATCGGCTGGTCATGCCTGACGGGGGTCGGCGCGGCGGAACTTGCGCGGCGGGACTTCACCGGGAAGGACCGGATACTCGATAACCAGGGGCAATTTGACCCCGCCATGTTTGCGGACTTGGGGGAAACCCACATCATCTTGAACGGCTACTTCAAGCCGCATTCGGCATGCCGCATGACCCACGCTCCAATCGATTGCGCCGTGGAGCTGATTCGGACGAAAAAACTTCCGCTTGGAGACATCAAATCCATAATCGTAAAAACGTCGTTGAAGGGATCGCGCCTGAGGGACCCAAAACCCCAAACGCTGGAAACCGCTCAGTACAGCATTCCCTTTCTGGTCGGGGCGGCCCTTCGCTTCGGCGCTGTAAATCCACGCACCTTCCATGAAGGCATGCTGAAAGATAGGGAAGTATTGGGTATCGCGGGGAAAGTTCGCCTCGAAGTTGATGAACCTCAAAAGGCTGATCCAGGAAGGGAAATCACTTTTCCCATCAAGAGTTCAGGCGAGATTGTGATCATCACCGAAGATGATATGTCCCGCCTCCGCATTGAGGACCCCAAGGGAGACCCGCTCAATCCCATAAAAAGAGAAGAGATTTTAGAAAAATTCCGAAATAATGCAAAAGAAATTCTCGGACAGGATAAATCCGAGTGCCTGCTTGACTTTCTTTTAGGGGTGGACGCAAAACCCCACCCCGACGCCCTCGCGCCTCTTCTCACTCCATTAGAGCCATGACTTCGAATTTTTTTACCAGGGAAGGGAAAGGGCGCCTCGCCAAACGATAAATCGCCTCCAGGCAATCGCAGAACGAAATGAAACCATGGAATGACGATGCCTAAGATTTCTCGCGCTGAAGATGAAGCATTATATTTTCATCTGTCCATTCGATACATTCAGGCTCGGGAAAATTATCCGTTATTTTTTGACTGAAATGCGTGGCCGCATTTTCCAACTCTTCTGATGAATAAAGTGAAAAGGTGGAATAATGCTTCTCCCTGCATTTCATGAGAAGGTCGGATAAACTGCATTCCCGCGGATACTGAAACTTCCTTACCTCGGCCAGCTCCAGCTCATTTGTCTGCTCCACCCACTTTTCCATTTCAGCGAGCTCGAACAAACGGGTTTCCTTTTCCAGGAATTTCGGGAAAAACTTTCCCCAAATGCTCCTTGCGTTTTGCTCTGGCAAACGGGTGTAAATGAATATTTGACCGTTTCCCTTGATAAATCTCTTTCCTTTTTCCAGAAATTTCGGAAAGTCAAAATGATGGACAGCGTTAAAAGTGAATACGGCGTCAAATTCTCCCTTTTCGAACGAAAGATCTTCCACGCTAGAGACACGCGTCTCAAAATTCGTAATTCCCCCTTCGGACAAATACCGTCCCGCCTCGGCAAGCATCACCGGATTGATATCGGCGCAGGTAAGGTGAAGACCCGGCAGGTGGTCGAAAAGAAGCAAATCGTAGCGCCCGGCCCCACATCCGATGTCCAGCGCTCGAATTTGCCCAAGATGCCGGTGCTTATCCTTGATGTAATGAATCGGCGCCGGATCGGTGGTCCGCAAGTCCCTGTATTTGCCCGCGACCAGGGCAAAATGGGACTGCATCTCCTCGCGTGCGGTTTGGCCTCGATCAGAGTGCAAGAAAAAAACTCCGGAATTATAGACAGAAAACGTAAATGGACGAGAAGACGGCGGGCCGCCGGAGGGCAACCCCAGGCAAAACCCGAAAATCACCAGCCGAAGGCGCCGATAACCCCTCCGGCAAAAACCCGCAACCAATCAGGTTCCTAAATTTGGCACACCAGACAAATTTGGTACACCAGACCGGGCAGAAAAACAGTCCCGATTATGAACGGAAAATCCCATCCAGCCAAATCAAATATCGAAACCGCTCGGGGAAAAATCATACGGCCGCCCGCCGAAAGTTTCCATCCCCGGGTTTTTCGCACGGCATCGAAGGCGCGCACCGCGTTCTCGCCCAATATCTTTCTAAACTCCTCATCGGCAAATCCCCGCTTAACGAGGGCCGCGGCGAGGCTCGGCATCACCCGATTTGCTCCTCGCGGCCGCCCCTCAAGCTCGAATCCGAACGGGCCGGGGAAACATCGCGCCGCCCTTATCCATCTCCCGGCGGGGGTCTCGCCGTTGGACCCAAATGGAAGGGAACAACGGGCCGAATGAAAACCCTCACTCCTGCGTGCTCTCGTGCCAGCGGAGGAAATGGTTGCGGACCGCGCCCAGGGCGTAGATGGCACAATAACCAATAATCCCAATGAGAGCCATGCCCATGAAAGCGTCCGCGGTCAGGTTGTCTTCCCGCGCCAGCATGATCATGAACCCGATCCCCTCCTGCGCCCCTGCCAACTCGGCCGCGATGAGCCCGCGGAAAGCATAACCGAGTCCGATCCACAGCCCGGTCATAACGTGGGGCAAGGAGGCGGGCAGAGTGACCCGCCAGAAAAGCTGCCCTCGGCTCGCGCCCAGGGAGCGCGCCGCGCGGATGATGGCGGGTTCGGTCATCTTGACGCCGTCAAAGGTGCAGATGATGGCGGGAAATAACGCTCCGTAGGTGATGATGAAAATCTTGGAACCCTCCCCCATCCGGAACATCAAGATAGCGAGGGGAATCCACGCAACCTCGGGTATTTGCCGAAATATGTCCACGAGCGGCTCGAGCGCCTCGCCGATGATCCGGACCTGACCCATGAGCAAACCGATCAGAATGCCCATGACGGAGCCCAAAAAGAACCCCTCGGCGATACGAACCACCGAGGCAATGATGTGGCGAAGAAGCTCACCCCCTTCCGCACGCTTGATTCCGGACTGGATGGCCATCCAGGGAGACGGCAGGATGAGGGAGTCCACGAATTCGAGGGTGACGGCGAGCTGCCAAAGGATGACAAACCCCGCCACCGAGATGGTGGAAATTCCAAAGCGGCCTGACAAAGATTGCGTTTGCAACGTCTCTCCTAGTAGAACGCGCCTTCCCGGCTCGTGGAATGCCAGCGGAGGAACCACCTGCCTGCGATTTCCACGAGGCGCGTGATGCTAAATCCCAAGGTGCCGATTACGACCATACCCAAGATGACCAAATCCCCGCGGAAATAATTTCGGGCGTCTTGAATCAGAAAACCCAGGCCCGACGTAGAACCCACCAACTCCGCCGCGACCAACAAGGCGAAGGAGACCTGAACGCCCAGCCGAAAACCGGTGAAGATGAAAGGGAGGGCTCCGGGAAGGACCACGCGGAAGAAAATGTCCCGGTGGTTGGCCCCCAGGCTGCGCGCGGCGCGCACCAGAACGGGATCCAGCGAGCGGACCCCCACGAAGGTATTGGTGACAACAGCGATGAACACTCCCATGGATATGATGAATACTTTGGAGGCGTCATCGATGCCGAACCAGATTAGGGCCACCGGAATCCAGGCCAGGCCGGGAACGGGCCGGATGATTTCGACCAATGGCCCCACCGCCGCATGGAAGAGCCGAAACTGGCCCATCAGGATTCCGATTACTACGCCGGTGAAAGAACCAACGACGAAACCCTTGAACATCCGCCAAAGGCTGACGGTAATGTGCTCTGTCAACTCACCCGCTTGAAAAAGATCAACCGCTCCCTCCCAAACTTCCTTAGGAGGCGGCAAGAAGAGCGGATTGACCAATTTGTAATGCGTGACCACGAACCAAAAGACAATCAATCCTCCGATAGAGATGGTGCGCGTCACCATTTTTCTGTTCATGCGCCCTCTCCCGGGGCCGCAGAACCCGTGCCCTCCACTTTCAACGACTTCTCCACCTCCACCCGGATGAGGTCGTCCATCTTCCGATACAGTTCGTTGAATTCGGGAGAAGTCCTCTCCCGGGGACGGGGAAGGTCAACGCTGAGAACCGCTTTCACTTGGCCCGGGCGGGCCGTCATGACCACCACCCGGTCGGCCAGAACGATGGCCTCGTCGATGGCGTGGGTCACGAAGAGGACGGTTTTCTTCGTTACACCGAGAAGCTTCAGGAGCTCTTCCTGCATCACCCGACGCGTCTGGGCGTCCAATGCACCAAAAGGCTCGTCCATCAATAGCACATCGGGATCGTTCGCCAGCGCCCGGGCGATCCCGACGCGCTGCTTCATTCCGCCCGAAAGCTCGAAGGGGTATTTGTCCTCAAATCCCGTAAGGTGGATGCGCTGGATGAGCTCCAGCGCGCGGGCGTGCCGGTCGGCTTTCTCCATCCCCTTTATGACGGGACCGAATTCGATATTTTCGAGCACCGTCCGCCAGGGGAAAAGGGCGAATTCCTGGAAGACGAAACCCCGGTCGGGTCCCGGTTCGATGACCGGACGCCCATCGACGCGGACCTCCCCCCCCGAGGGAGGGAGGAATCCCGCGACGATGTTCAGCAGGGTGGATTTTCCGCATCCGCTGGGACCGAGGATGCAGATGACTTCGCCTTTTTGGACCTCGATGTTTATATCATCCAGCGCCCGCACCGTTGATTTGGTGCGCCGGTCGACGAACTCTTTCGAGACCCGATCTAATTGAAGATTAACCGTCATATCGGAAATTCAATACGGAATCCTCAAACCGATAAAGGAAACTGTCCTTTTTATAGCTTGCAGGCCCCTTCAGTCTTCGCCAAGTCCTTCGCGACCGACTTCAGGAGATCCGTATAGACGAATTCTCTCATGTTCGGCGTTCTCTTGAGCTTCCTGCCGACCCTTTTCATATTATTGGCCACCGCCTGCTCGGCGTTCACCATTTCATCCGTGATCTCAAGCCTGTAGAAAGTGTTGTCGAGAATGGGCTTCATCGCGGGAGTGGACATCTTATAGGCCTTGCCCAAAATGCTGATGAATTCGTCGCGATTCCCCGAATCGTTCATGAACCGGTAGGAATTCAACATCGCGCGCATATACGCCCTCATGGCGGCCGACTTATTTTTCAGGGTCTCTTTCCGCGCGCTGATGAGGGTGAAGGAAAGATGGATATTGGCGGGCTTCGCCATTCCGCTAAACTTGTTGAGCAACTGGGAATGCGCAAAATGCGTCGGCCGGACCTTTTCCGCGGTCGTCAGATGCGGATACCAAACCACCCCACCGTCCACGTCCTTATTCTTGTAAGCCGCGACGAGATCATTCGGTGTCAGGTTCACCACCCGGATTTTTTTGGCGTCCAGATTGTATTTTTCAACAAAATTGATCCACAGAATGTGGGCCGCAGATGCGAACCGCAACCCGATCTTTTTCCCGTAGAAGTCGGTAGGTTTCGTCATGCCCAAGTCCTTGCCGACAAAGATCTCGAGGTAATCCTTGTCCTGCCCGTTCTGGGCGATGATGCAGGCGGGCACGTTGGCGGCAGCCAGCGAGACAAATGGCAAATCCCCCGAGTGGCCCAGCTCGACCCCGGCCGCCGCGAGCGCTTCGACCATGGCCGCGCCGGAGGAGAAGATCTTGTGATCTATCGCCAAATCTTCTTGTGTGAAGTAGCCCTTCGCCTTGGCGACATGGATGGGCGCCCCGATGTTGCCCCCGCCCGATCCCACGACGAGTTTATACTTGGCCGCTTCCGCGACGCCGGCGCCCGAACCAAAGGCCCAGACCGCCACAACCGCAACGAGCATTAACAAATTGAATCGTTTCCACGCGCGTTTCATATCGCAAGTCCTCCTTTACACTACGTTTTGGTTACACTACGTTTTGGTGAGTGAAAACCCTCGAGTTTGCACTCACCTGCCCATCCTGGAGACAGACTCAACGCGGACGCATTACCCCGTCATCCAGGTCCTCAATTAAGCTTTTAGCTAATATGAAGAGAAATATTACTGAATTTGTCCATGAAGTGCAAGATTGGAAAATGCGTTGTGGCCGGGACTGTTTTCGCCTCCCGCAGCACGGGGCAAAAACCGTAAGGCCAAAAGAAAATTTCATGAGGTATTCTTACGCCCTCATGGAGAAACAAGCAGAATCGGGGAAACTGAACATGTACGGCCGAAAAGGACTGCCAAAATAAATTCTTTTTTACCACTCCAAAACAATCCGCCCGACGGGGTCCCCCCGCCGGAGTTTGTCCAAGGCTCCGTTCGCCTCTTCCATCGCGTAGCGGTCAGAGATGATGGATTTGACGCGCCCGTCGTTCACAAGCGATGCCACATCCTCGACGTCCTTCACTGTATGGTTATGGGACGCGATGATCTGGATCCACTTGGAGACGAGCTTGAAGGGCTCCAGCGGAAAGGTCTGCCCGGGCTGGTATCCCAATATGATGAGGCGGCCCCCGGGCCGGAGGAGTTCCAGGCATTGCTGGAGAACGATGGGCACGGCCGCCGCCCCGACGATCTCGAGCGCCACGTCGGCCCCCACGCCGTCCGTCATGTCGAGAATGGCCTGGACAGGCTCCACTTCGGCGGCATTGATGGTTTCGACGGCGCCCAATTCCCGTGCCTTTTCGAGCTTATCCGGCATCACATCCACCCCGATCACCTTCGCGCCGAGGTACCGGAGGAGCTGAAGGGCGTGCAGCCCCAGGCCGCCCAGCCCAAAGACCGCCGCCGACTCGCCCAGCTCGATGCGCGCCATCCGAATGGCATGAAAGGGGGAGGCCATCGTTCCGCCGATGAGGGAAGCCCCATCCAGCGACACATCGGGGCCCACCTTCACGAGGTTGCGCTCGGTAACGGAAACGAATTCCCCGAAGCCGCCATCCAGCTCCATTCCCAGCCGTCCCGGGGTGTTGAGGCACATTTCTTCGTGGCCCATCCGGCACATGCGGCATCGCCCGCAGGTGATCTTGTTGACCATGACGACGCGGTCCCCGAGCCGTACCCGCTCCACCTCCGGACCGACCTCGACCACCACCCCGGCACTCTCATGACCGAGGAGAAGAGGCGGTTTCGTGGATTTGAATACACCGTCGATCAATTTGAGATCCGTGGCGCACAACCCGTTCGCCTTGGATTCCACCAGGGCATCGCGGGGGCCCAGCTTCGCGGGCTCGGGAACCCCCTCCCAAACCAGCGGCGTCCCGAATTCTTTTAAAATCATCCCCTTCATTTGGGAAAACCTCCCTGCGGAACCCGAAAACGCTCAAAGGGCTCTCATCGATGAAAGCCCCCAGCAAGAAACCGAAGAAGATGAAACAGTAGCAAAGATAAAAAACTATGACGAGCTTGTCAGAAACATTCCGCCACCAGCGAAGATTTAAACCCATCCAATTGAACGACAAGGATGGTTCCCCGCTCGGTTTCTTCTCGGGGGTCCCTGCAAGGACCCGATTTCCATGGCGGAAAAAAGAGGGAAAAAGGCGGCCCTCTTCCCTCATTCATTGGCGGGCCAAGAAGGTCGGGCGAATTTTACGGAAACCTCGCCAAGGGAAAATCCCTTTTGCGGTCAGCCAAGTGAGAATTGACTCAATCTTTCGAAGTTTTGGGTGAGCCGTCAGACCGAAAGATTCCCTTCCTGCATAATTCAAGCAAAACCAATTATTTATCAGGAAATGGCGAATGGATATTGAGGTGAGATCCGGCGAAACGGTAGGCGCCTGACCTGCCGATCTTCCTGTAGCGCCCGGCGCAGCGGCGGCCTACTTGGGCGGAATGATCGGGACGAGCAAATAGGAGGCACGGCCGGGGCCGGTATGGAGCGTGTTCCTGCCCCCGTAAATCTCTTCCGGGCGGTCGCGCGGTTCGTTGTGCAGGAACGGCCCGCAGCCCGTGAACGGGTTCTTCATGTTCGACAGCCTGAAGTCGGTCTCGCAGGGGAATACGTAGTCCTTCCCGCGCACGGTGAGCCCAATCCGATAGCCGGGCGGCACCACGATACACGTCGGCCAGATCTCCACGTCGAGCTCGTACACCTCTCCCGGGTTCAGCGGCTGCAACTCGTCGTGGCTGTGATACGGGCGATACTCGGTGCTGAGCCCGGGATCGAGCTTGCGGTGCGACGCCCGCAGCCAACCCAGGCCGATAGGCGTGTGCGGATCGACCGTGCCCTTGAAGACCACCTCCTTCATGTCGGGAGTGAACAGGCGCAGCACGAGGAACAGGTCCGCGTCGGTCGTTGACGAAGACACGAAGAGCTTGGCGGCCAACGGCCCGGTGATCTCCGTCTCCTCATCGAGGGGAGGCATCAGGAAGGTGACGCCGTCACCGAGGCCGTCGTATGTGATACTGCCCTCCGCCTCCATCGGATCGAGGCCAAGGCTCATATGGCCGGGATTGAGATAGAGTTTGGTCCACCGAGTACGGGCGAGCGGCCACTCACTCTCTGCCCGCTCAATGAAATTCTCCCCCACATGGCGCACCTGGAGCTGGACGGGCGGCTGCTCCTGCCAGCCGTTGTCCGCACCCTTCAGGCAGTAGTCAAAGAAGCGCATTTGCAGGTTTCTTCCGTAGTCGGTGAAGAAGTGCGTCCAGTGTTCGAGCCCGTGCGCCTCGAGCCACTTCTCCTTCGAGGCGGCGCGCAAGAAGCCCTCGTAGTTGCCGCGTGGATGAAGGCCCTGGCCGCCCCAGCTCGCGGCCGAGAGGAAGGGGACGGTGACCTTTTCCCATACCGGAGAGCGTGCCCTGTGGTAGTCGTCATCGAGCGGGTGGGCGAGAATCTCGCTTCCGAGGTCGGACCGGTTTTTGGCCAGCTCCTCCTCGGTCAGCGTCTCCGGCCCGGCCACGGGCTCGCCGGTGACCCGGCTGCGCGGGCCCCGCTCCCCGAGACCGTACTGTACGGTCTTGACCTGCATGTCATACCAATTGCCCCAGAACGCGTTGAGGATGCCCCCGTGGTGAGTCATGTCGCGGTACCAGTCCGCGGCGCCCTCCCAGATGCACATCGCCGCCAAGTGGGGGGGCTGCAGCGACGCTACGTGCCATTGGTTGATCGCGTAGTAGGAGATACCGTTCAGGCCCACCTTGCCGTTGCTCCAAGGCTGTGTTCCACCCCACTCGATGCAGTTGTAGAAGTCTTTCGTTTCGCGCGGCGAGAAGAGGTCGATGTACCCCGGTGAGCGGCCGGCGCCCCGTGAGTCAACACGCACACATGCATACCCGTGCGGCACCCACTTCTCCGGATCGACGACCTCCCAGGATTGGTACTTGTTGGTAGAGCCGGCGATCGCGTCCGGGTGCGCCTTGGAAAACAGCTCCCAAGTGGTCTCATAGCCGTCCTGCCAAGCGTACCCTTTGGCATAGGGGCCGTAGGTCATGATCACCGGGTGCTGGCCTTCCTCGGTCGGCCGGTAAACGTCGGCGCGCAGGACGAGGCCGTCGTCCATCTCGATCGGGACATCCCAGTCGATCCGCATCCCGTCCCTGACTTCGCTCTTCTCCTGGCTCATATCGCCTCCTCCACCCGTTTCTTCGCCATCGCGGGGCACAGTCCAAAGCCCGGCCCCCGGTCCCCCGGGCTCTCTTTACACACGGCTTCGGCAAGAGATACTGGACGCATTATATTCACCATGTCTGGCACAATCCAGATGGCCAAGCTCCTATCACCGCCAAAACCCCCGATGTGGGAGAAGCCCGGCTGGGCAGCCGCGGCCGACTCTTCGCGATTTTTAACCGGATCCTTGAGCGAATCGGAGAAGCCGTCCCCCCCCCCGTGGAACGACAACGATGATTCGGGATGAGTCGGCTAGGAGCGCCCGGCGCGGGCGCGATTTCCTGTCCCGCCTCCCCCGCCGTCGCCGACAAGGGAAAAGGGCGCCCAGAAGATGGGATGGGCGTAGGAAAATATTATTTTTCCCGTCCCCGGATCCGCAAAACCGCCTCCGTCTATCATCGCGAGCATCGCCCGGCGAAGAGCCTCCGCCCGGGTGAGCCTTGCATCCTCGGCCTGACGGCGAAAAAGATCGGTTGTAAGCTCCTTCGCCGAGCTGGACTGCACCGGCCAGTTGCTGAGGAGGACGGATCTCGTCCCCGCAAAAAAGAAGGCGCGGCCCAGGCCGGTGAAGGCTCCGGCGCCCGCCCCATCGCCCGCCGCCGTATTGCAGGCCGATAGCACCACCCAGTCGGCATCCAGCCTGAGGCCCAAAACCTCCTCCATGGTCAGGATCCCATCTCCCCCGGTCCCGCTCACCTCGGGGGCTGACAGCGCCAGGGCCGGTTGGGCGAGGCCGTTCAGATCGCCCGGGATCAACCCATGGGTGGCAAACGCAACGACCTTGTATTTTGAAAGATCGGTTGAATTGACATTTTCTTCGTTGGCTTTACTCCCCAGGAAAACATCTTCGGCGAGATCGGCCTTGAGCGCCAAGGCGATGCTGCGGATCTCCTCCGCCGTGTCCGGCAATCGCGCCAGCTCCGCGCTGTCGAGCTTTCCGGTGTCCGGGGCGGCGCGCAATCGAACCCGCAAACCGCGCGCATTTACGCCCCGGCTCGCCAGGGCCAAGGCTTGGAAGGATTTCAAGTCTTCTTGCGACGCTTCGCTTGCCTGTTTCGCGCTGAAGTAAGGATCTCCGAAACCGATGAACGGCTTTCGGCCGGCGGGCCCCTGCGGCACCTGCCGCAACGTTTTGAGCGACGACGCCGACGGCACCACGGTCACCGCATGGGTGCGCGCCAACCAGGGGATTTCTTTATAGTTATCAAATAACACTTCCTTCACCCCCCCAAGTTTCACAGGCCGGGTGGGGAGAAGCGGCAACGGCAGGTACCCAAGCGGTCCGTCCTTTACGACCAGAAGGCTGCTCGAATTTTGCCAGCCCTTCTTCACAGGTTCCAAGAGATCGCGATAAAGCACGTAACCCGTGGTTAAATCGAAATCCGGAATCTCACCGAGTCTCACCGCCCCCGGCTCCAGGGCCGAACGCGCGAGTCCCACCATGTCGGCAAGGTCTTCGTGACCAAGATGGACAACGGAAAATGCCACATCGCCCTTTTGCGGCACCGCCCAGACGTAGGTCCGTTCCACGCCGACATAGATCGCGATCAATGCCTCGCCGGGGATGAGTGCCTCTTGCGCCTGACGGATGGTCGGAGGCTCCGGAGCGATTAGGTTCTTGTAGTCCGGAAATCGATCCCTTATCTCAGACAGCAAAGCGGTGCGGGCGGCCCTCAAATCCCCAAGGCGGGAATTCAAGTTGGCGACCGATCCCGGGGGACGCTGGCCCGGAGGCGAGGCCAGCATGTCGGTAAGAAGTGACTCGAGGGCGGAGATCCGTGTGCGGGAATCCTGCTCCCGCCGAACGATATCGGCCAAATCCGGATTCTTCGTAGCGGCTCTTGAAGCGCTCGCGGAAAGCGCTTGTTGGACCGCTCTCCCGCGGAGGACATCCGCAAGGCGAAACGCCTCTGCGACTCCGTCTATCCCGTTATCCGCCTCAAGCGGTTTTCCCCGAATTTCCACAAGCAGGTCAATGTACGATTCCAGAATCAGGTCGAACCGGCGGTCGTGAACAGATGAAACGCGTTTTCCGAAATTCCGGTCCCGCAAACCGCGCATCAGGATCGGGACGGCCTTTTTGAAAAGATCCAGACCAAAAGCGTCGTTGCCCAGTTGCTTATTCGCGGTGGCCATGAATCCCCTGATTTCCGCGGTCTCTATGTCTTCACCGCCCCGGAAGCGGAGCGAACGCTCCAGCGCCTTCTCAAGAATCCCCAGGGCTTTCCCGGACTGCTCGGCCCGGAGATGAACGAGCGCCCAATTGACATTCCCGCTCATGAATCTTTCAAAGGCAATCGGATCTTCCTTCAGATCCGCCTCCATCCTTTGGAATTCGTCTCGCGCCTCCCTCCAGCGCTCCCTCGCCACCAGAATGTCGCCGAGCAAGCTTCTCGTCATCGCATTGTTCAAGGATGCGGGCAATACGCCCGCCCTGCCCAAGATGCCCAGATTCGTCCGGGAAAGGATCTCCGCATCATCGTAGCGGCCCTGTTCGTATATGGCTTGTGTCAAAGTACGGAGAATGGCGGCTACTTGAGAGGAATATTTTCCGTAAATCCGGAGGGCGCCGAGCAAGGCTCTCCGGCTTTCCACCTCGGCCTCGACGTAGCGGCCCTGCCGCCTGAGATTGTCCGCCAGACGCGTGAGCAAAAGGTTGAAAATCCGATTGTCCGCCAGGGCTTCCTCGTTCAACTTCGGTGAAGCGTCCTTGAATTTTCGCCAGGTTTCCAAGGCGTCCCGATAGGCCGCCTCGGCCTCGGCCAATTTCCCCTTCCTGTCCAGTATCGCCGCCTTTCCCTGGGCAAACAGGACGAGAAAGGTCACTCGGTCTTTTTCTGAAATATCGGGAATGTCATCGAGTTTGGAGAGGAGATCTTCCGTTTCCGCAAGCAATCCATCCGCCTTTGAGAAATCACCGCTTCGTGCGTAGATATCTGTCAGACCGGAGGCGCCGACGCCGAATCCAGCGTCTTGTTTCAATTCGTCTGATGATTCAAGAGATTTTCGGATTAAAGCCAGGCCGCGCGAAAAATTTCCCGCCCGCACTTCCGCCATGCCCAGCTCAAAGGCGGCGCGCGTTCGAAGTGGAGATTTTTCTTCTCCGCCGAAAATTTTTACCACTTCCCTGTAATCTGCGATCTCTTGTCTGGCGCGCCCGAGCCGGCGGGCCGCGCGCGCGCGTTCAAGAAAGAATTTTGCGCGGGCCTCGGCGTTTGCCGTGGCGGGAGCCTCCCCGTCGGCGATGCCGCGAAGGCGCGACAACAACACTTCATCGGTTGAGCGCGGCTCCTCCAGCGCGGAGACGATATCCCCGATTTTTCGTGGAGGAGCTACGAAGGTGAGCCGGGAAAACCCGGCGGTAATTTGCTTTGCTTCTTCTAGGGAAATTATTTTTTCCGGGCCGCATCCCACGACGGCCAGGAAGAGGACAATGGACGAATACCTATATCTCCGCACGAGAAGCGCCATTTCACCGTCACTTCCTCTGTAAACCCTTAGAGGCTGCGGACTGCGTGCAGCGTTCAGTTTTCCACTTTTTTGGCGGCCACCTTCACGCCATCCACCAAAACCTCGACAGCTTTGATGGAGATACTGCCCGCTTGAACATCAACGCCCGCGAGGGATCCGGCGAGAGTATTTCCTTCCAGGATGGTTTCGGCGATGAAAAAAGACGACGGTCTATTCACCGATTGCTGGGTTTTGTATTGGCAATCCTCACCCCCCGCAGAGAAAGAGATGACGAATGAGATCTTCGTGCCGACCCGCGGCGGCTCGCGAAAGACGGCGATTGCGTGGCCATCGGCGCCGGAGAGCGATTTCACATTTTTCCGCAGCGATTCGATGGCCGCGTCAGGACCGCTTTTCGCGACAACTTCGGCGAAGTGGGCCAAATATGGGTCTATGGTAAAAAAACTTTTCCTCCAAAAGGATTCGGTAACGATAATATCTACTTTGTGAAGCTCCGGCTTGGCGGGATATAGCTGCATCGAGGCTTGTGTTCTGAGTTTCCAGTTGCCCTCTTCCTCGGAGAAAATCAGGGTTGCGAGGAATCTGGGATTAAAATTATTTGAAAGATGCGTGGTGATCGCGAGAACGGTGGCCGATCTGTTTTTTTTCGTTTACCTTGATTCCTTTCACTTCGTAGAGCAATTTCCGCTCTGAACCGCCGGTCCCCCGCCTTTTTTTCAGGACATCGAGAAAACCGTTCCGCGAATCGACGAGCATGGATCGGGGGGAAACCATTAGGCGGGATTCGAAGTCGGACGCGAGGGCCGCCTCGATCAATGCCGTGTCGGATTGGTTGTATCCAGCTTCCAGCTGATTCCGGATAACCCCCAACACAACTTTTTCCGCTTCGTTTTTGGCAGGAAATATGGCGGTGTTGGAAATGAATTTTCCCGGCGACGATTCGCTCGATGCGGCATTGACCGGTGCGGCGGCGCCAACGCCCACCGCAATGAAAGCGAAAAAGACCAGGGCGGCTCTGAAAGAGCGCCAACATCGCGCGGCGCTATCGAAATTGCATTCGGACATTTCGCCGTTCTCCCAAAGTTTTGATGTTTCCGGGAATCCGGGCATCGATGAGTCTGCTCAGATTTTTCTATGGCTTGTAGGAGACGAGCTTCGCCGCAAGCTCCGCCACGATTTGCACTTGCTCCGGGCCGCCGGCTCCATCCCCGAGACCAGCGACGTAATAGGCCGACATCAATCCCAATAGCGCCTGCCGAACCTCAGCGAGAAATCAAAGGGTATCATCCCCGCCCTCGCCGGACCCCGCTACGGGAACGGTCGGCACGGCAGGTGTGGTAGGAACCGATGGGGTGGAGGGGGTGGAAGTTACGGATGGGGCGGAGGTAGCAGCGGGAGCGGCGGATTCGGATAAGGATACGGTTGTCGCCTCGGATGAGGCGGCCGTGACGGCTCCCTCGTCGGCGGCGCCGGAGGCGGCGTGGCCGGACGGGCCGGAGCCGGACGGGCCATGATCATCATCATGGCCGGAGCCGCCGGATCCGTCGCCGCCGGACCCGTCGCCACCGCCGTCTCCATCGCCACCGCCATTCCCATCGGCAGCCGCATGGTGAATTCTCAGCAGAAACGGTGCCGTATAAACGGCGACAAAGGAGAGGCCAAGCTTCGCCAGGGCGCGCCGGCGCCCCATATCCACTTCCGTGAATCCTGCACCACCCGTCTCAATATCCTTTGGCATCTTTTGAACTCCCAAAATCTCAAAAGCGGCCCCCCCCATGTATTCTCCTATGATGATATATTATCCACCATGAGGGAATGGGCGAAACGCGAATTTTCCCCTTTCAATTATTGACTCATTGGGTCGCACAATCGCATTTGCCGGATTACCGACCAAAACTGTTGTCTATTCGCTTTTTGGTATGGAGCGCCGGAAAACCGCTTGACTGAGCCAAGGGCAATCGCCTCAGGGAAAACCATGTTGCTCGCTTTCGAGGGGGTGTCTCGGCCGGTTTCGCTGATTGACTGCGATGAGATCTCGCGGGACATCGCCGCCGTTCTCCGCGGCTGGAAAATTCAAGAAACTCCGGATTCGCCCGAAACGCCGGTAATCGCCATTCAGAAAACCGAATCGGGCTACAGCCGCACCTCTCCCTGGCTATCCAAGCCGGCGATTTTCCCCGACAAGGTCGACACGGTTTGCGATTTCCTCGTCGACCTGGTCAAAGCCTATCTCAAAGACAACCCCTCGTTGCTCTGTCTGCACTGCGCCGCTGTTGCGTTCGGCCAGGGGTTGGTGGTTTTTCCAAGCTATTACCGGGCGGGGAAGAGCACGCTCTCGATCTTCCTCGCGGCCGCCGGCTTGCGGCTGTTCACCGATGATGTCTTGATGATCGAAGATGCGGACAACCGCGGCGTGGCGCCGGGCGTCCTGCCCCGGCTTCGGCTGCCCTTGCCGGAAGAGGCGGGCGGGGCGTTTTACCGATTTGTCCGCGATCGCACCGGCCTGAATAACAAACGCTATCTTTACGTCACCCTGAGCGAGGACGAGATGGCGGCCTTCGGCACGCGGGCTCCGGTCCGGGGCATCGTGCTTCTCCAGCGCGAGCCCGGCGCCAAACCCGAGCTCGCCCCGGCGCGCACGAGCGAAATCCTCAAAAGGGCCGTTCTGCAAAATTTCGCGCGCGGGGTTCCGGCGCTCGACACTTTGGATCGCATTCATTCAATCGTTGCCGGAACAAAGTGTTTTACGCTGCGGTACGCGGCCGGGGAACAGGCCGCCACTTTGCTCCAGGAGGAATTCGGCCGCGAGGCGGAGCAAAAGGCGCCGAATGGGTGACCCTTGGGCGAGGGCGGACGCGGAGGAATGATGGCGCGGCGGTACTTGCGGAACCCGAAGGCCGACCAACGGGAAATCGACGATGCGGTTTTTCTCGTGAACCCCGACAATGAGGCGATTTATCATCTAAATGCGACCGGCGCCGCGCTCTGGCGGCTGCTGGCCGAGCCGACCAGCGCTCAGGAGGCGGCCGCCGTCCTCCATGAAGCCTTTCCCGAGGTGGGAAAGGAGCAGATTGAAAACGACGTCGGAAAAATTATCGGCGACCTCGAAAAGAACGGCCTCGTCAGAGACTGTGAATGAGGAGGCCGCCGCCCGCCTCGACACATAGCGGCTCGAAGAAATTGGCACCCATCCCGGCACCCGTCCCCTTCCCGGCGACGGACCCGAGGAAGAACCCGGCTGCAACACATTGATATTATTGGTACCGAAGGCCGGACTCGAACCGGCAAGGGGTTGCCCCCGGGGGATTTTGAGTCCCCTGCGTCTACCAATTCCGCCACTCCGGCCCAGGTGAGAACTTCAATGTACCCGTCCGCAACGGGGCGGGCAAGGCGAGCGCTCTAAGGGCGAACACGCGATTTTTTTCCAGACCGGGTTACGCAAAATGGCCGGGGGGGGCGCCCCGGCCGTCATACACGAAATGAAGCGGGCGAAATCGGGAGAAAAACTTTCTCTCCAGACATCTTCGGGAAAGGCGCCTTAGTCCGGCGCCTTGGCCTTGGAGGCTCCGGCCTCCTTCCCTTTTTTCGCGGTGTCACCCTTCTCCGTTTTCGCGGTGGATTCTTCTTTTTTCTCCTTTGACTCGGAGGTTTTATCCGCGGTTTCGGTTTTTTTGTCTTTCTCGTCTCCCCTGTCCTTCTTTTTCCCGTTTCCGTATTCGGTCGCGTACCAGCCTTCCCCCTTCAGATGAAACGCCGAGAGGGATACCTTCCGCCGAAGCTTCAAAGCTCCGCACGAGGGACATTTACGAAAAGGTTTGTCGGAAATTTTCTGGATGAGCTCATGCTCCTCCTCGCAAGCACCACATTCATATTCATATATTGGCACTACCTCGTTCTCCTCCAAATTTCATAAAATCCGGGCTACACCTCGGTGAGCCACCTCAAAGTGCTTTCGTCCTCCCCGTTTACCACCTCGAAATACGCCGATTGAAGCCTTTTTGTTATCGGACCGGGCTCCCCTTTTCCGACGGCGCGCCCGTCCACCTCGCGGATGGGCGTCACCTCGGCGGCCGTGCCCGAAAAGAAGGCCTCGTCGGCCGTGTAAACCTCGTCGCGGCCGAAAAGGGCCTCCTCTACCTCCAGCCCCTGCCTCTCGGCCAAACGAATGACGCTGTCCCGGGTGATTCCGCGCAGGACGGTATGCAGAGGAGGGGTTCGCAGCGCGCCATTTCGCACCAAAAAAACGTTTTCGCCGGAGCCCTGCGCGACGAGGCCAGCGGGGTCGAGCATCAGGGCTTCGTCATAGCCCGCGTTGACCGCCTCCAACTTCGCAAGCTGGCTGACAGCGTAATTTCCCGTGGTTTTCGCTTTTGTCATATAACTATTGGGATGGTGACTCGTGTAGGAGGAAACCTTCACCCGGATGCCCTTCTTCAGGCCCTCCTCCCCCAGGTACGCCCCCCAACTCCAGACCGCAACAATGGCGTGGACCGGCGCCCCCGAAGGGTTCACCCCCATGGAGCCATATCCCAGCCAAACGAGTGGGCGGATATAGCACGCCTCCATCTTGTTCTTCCGGATGGTATCGAGAACCGCCTGGGTATATTCCGCAATTTCAAAGGGAATGCGGATTCCCACGATCTTCGCCGAGTCGTAAAGACGCTTCATGTGCTCTTCCAGGCGGAATACGGCGGGACCGCGCTTGGTCTTGTAACATCGGATGCCCTCAAATACCCCCATCCCATAATGAAGGGAATGGGTGAGGACGTGGATTTTCGCCTCATCCCAGGGCAAAAACTTCCCGTCCATCCAAATATGCTCTGTTGCCCCCTGCACGCTCGGGTCTCCTTAGAATTCGTCCAAAAATAAGACCAACCGGATGAGTATAAAGAGGAAAAAGAGCCCCTGGCAACCAGGTCTTTCCAACCGAACCCCCGGACCTCGGCAGTCCCAAAAAGCGGGAGAAGAACTCCTGGCTCGTCAGGATTTATTTCTCGTACACCTCCGGATTGAGCAGGGCACCCGGATCCACTTCCTCCCCCCGGACGGCCCTGAGGGCGTTCTCGACGGCGCTCCGGCAAATTCGCTCCCTGGCCTGGCGCGTCCCCCCCGAGAAATGGGGCGTCACGACGGCATTGGGGAGAGAGAACAAGGGGTTGTTTTTGACTGGGGGCTCCTCTTCGTACACATCGATTCCAGCGCCCGCGATTTCGCCCGACTTGAGCGCCTCCGCCAGGGCCGCCTCGTCGATGACCGCCCCCCGGGAGCAATTCACGATAAAAGCGCTTGGCTTCATCATCCGGAAACGGTCCGCGCCGAACATGTGCCGCGTTTCGGGGGTCAGATTGCAGTGGAGGGAGATGAAATCGGCCTCCCTCGTCAACCTGTCCAGACCCGAGGGCTCCGCGCCGCCCGATCGGATCCGATCTTCCTTCAAAAAAGGATCGTAAGCCAGAATTCGCCCGTCGAAGCCCCGCAGCAGCCGGGCCAGCTCGCGCCCGATGTTTCCGAAACCCACGACGCCGAAAGTGGCGCCTGTCAGTTCGGTGGTATGCGTCAAAACCTCCCGCCAGGCCCCCTCCTGCAGCTTGTGCATGTACTGCGGGATTCGCCGGGTGGCCGAGAGCATGAGCGCCAGCGCCGCCTCGGCAACGGCGACGGCATTTTGGCCGGGGCAGTTGGTGACGGGAATCCTCCGGCATGTTGCGGCGGGGATATCGATGTTTTCCACACCAACACCGATTTTGGCGATAATCTTTAGGCGAGCCGCGGCTTCGATGACCCTTCCGGTGATTTGCTCGCGCGATGTGATGAGGAGGGCGTCCCATTCGGGTGCGAGCCTGATGAGCTCGTCCTCGGAAAGCTTTCGCACCCCGCCTTCCCGTAGCTCCCCCTCCGGGCCGATCAAGTCGAGCAAAAGCGCTTTGGGGTCCCGAAGCTCGGGAAAGAAAAAAACGGGTTTTCCCTTCAACGACAGGCTTCTCCTCAGCGGGCTTCCCCTTCAAGCACACGAAAAATATTCGAATAAAAATATTCTCGTTCAGTTAGTTCCGCCGATTCTGCAACAAAACCGGACTTTCGGGAAGATCAATTTGGGGTTGCCCTGGTTCGTGCGGAATGTTTTTTGGCTGCCCAAAACCCCCGTCTCAATTTCCTTTCTTACCAATCCTGGGAAATTAGGAGAAAATCGTCCGTTTCCTCAAGAGGAGAGGTGCAGGGCAAAAAGAACGCGGAAAAACCGCTATCCTGGAACCGGGACATCCAGCTCTTCAGCCATTTTGACCGCCTCGTCCCATACCCCTTCCGCTATGGAAACTCCCTCGCGCAGTCTCCGCTCTCTCTCGGCGAAACTTCGCTCTCCCGGGATGCGGATTTCCTCCACCCCCGGGGCCTTGCGGGAATTCTTCAATTCCCGCACATGGGCGCCCGCCGCGCCGCGGAAAGCCTCGGCATCGCCGAAGGCGGCTGGGTCAATGGCGATCATGAGATCCCCTTTGGTGCTCCGCGATCCCAGGCCGATTGCGCCGACCACCGCTTTTCCCACCTGAGCACCCACGAGGGGGCCCGCGAGAAGCCCGAGACACAAGGCCAAGCCGTAACCCTTGTGGCCTCCGAAGGGGGAGATCGCTCCTGCGGCCGCAGCGTCTGCATCGGTCGTGGGCGCCCCGTCCGGACCAAGGGCCACACCCTCAGGAAGCTCCGCCCCGCTCACCCGGGAAGTGAGGATTCTTCCGTAGCTAATCGCGCTCGTTGCAAAATCGAGGAGGAGAGGATGTTCTTCCCCGGTCGGAACGGCGATTGCAAGGGGATTGGTACCCAGTATCCGCTCCGATCCGCCCAGGGGATGGACGAACGGGGGCGTTACAGAGGTGACGATGCCGACGAAGCCCGCCCGCGCGATCAACTCGCCGTAATAGCCCGCCATACAAAGGTGATTACTGTTTACAACGCCCACGGAACAGCATCCCGCCCGTCCGGCCTTGCGGGCCGCCAGGTCGGCCGCGAATTTGCCGCCGACGGGCCCCAGCGAACCGTCTCCATCGACGAGCGCGCTTCCTTCCCGCTCCTGCGTCAAGTGGGGTCGTGCCTTCGGATTTATGGTCCCTTCCTGCAGGCGCCGAAGCATCTGGGGGAGACGGAACAACCCGTGGGTGCCATATCCCCGCAGGTCCGCCTCCATGAGCACCTCCGCCGTCACGGTTACGGACTCTGCGTCGCAGCCCACCGCCGCCAGCAGACGCTCCATAAGCTCGCGCAGGGCGTCAGCGCTGACGATGCGGGGTGAGAACTCATTCATGTTTTCCATCGGAATGTCCCGGGCAGAACAAGAACGTAATGTAACGTATCAGGTACCCACCACCAGGGTGGCTTTCCTGCCTTTCAAAAACGCCAACGAAGACAAGAAGGTAAGCACCCCTGTCCTTTGATTTTCGGAGGGAACGTTTTCGATCCGGATGAAGGATTTTCCGAACTCACCGGATGCCTCCACTTCGTGAATGTTCCGGTTAATAGTGGGATCGCAAATAATGCGCATCTTCGTTCGATGCGGCCCGATTCCCGCCAAGCTGACGGCCGCCGAAACGTTCACGTTCGCGGGAAAACCCTTACAGGCCTCGAGAGGGGAGCCCTCGAAAATCACCGTAGGCTCCTGGAGATCATCGACGTTGACGCCATTTTCCTCCAAATAGGGCGCGCCCTTCAGGCTCGCGGGCGGCTTCCGCGTGGTCATGGTTACCGCATCCACCCGTCCCATGGCCGCCCCCTTCAGCCCGTCGAGGCCGATGATGGCACCCGAGGGAACAAAAATGCGCGATCCGCTTTGCCGGGCCAATTCGATGAGATGCTCCCCCTCCAAAAGGGCCCCGACGGAATTGATGATGACATCCTTGCCCAAGGCGAAAGCGGCGCGGCAGATGCTCTCGACCGTTGCGCTTCCTGACGCTTCCATCACCATGTCTGCCCCTTCAGCCACCCCCGCCAGATCGGTCAAACGGGGAGGGGCATTCAGCGAGCGAAGGAAATTTTCCACTTTGGCCGGGGTACTCGTGGTTGCTACGGGAACTGAGACGGGGATCCTCCCCTCGTTCGCGGCATTCAGGATCGCTTTTCCGATCACACCGAGACCGACCAGACCGAGTTTTATGGATGCCGGCATATCTTCCCCAAGGGTGAAACGCCCAAACCGCCTTCGCTTTCCCTTTGCACCGGCGGCCTTGAATCTCAATCTTTTCCGAAAATTGCTACGTACCTACCACCAAACTTGAATTTTGATCCTTGAGAAATGCAAGTACCGACAAATAACTGAGCACCCCTGTCCGGTGATTCTCCGAAGGGACGTTCTCGATGCGGGTATAGGCTCTCCCGAACTCCCCCTCCGCCTCTACCTCTTCGATATTCCGATTCACCGTGGGATCACAGATTATTCGCATCCGCGTGCGACGGGGACCGATTCCCGCAAAGCTCACCGCGGCCGACACATTTACGTTGGCCGGAAACCGTTTCCAGACATCGATAGGGGTGCCCTCATAAATCACGGTTGGCTCGCGAATTTTTTCCAAATCGATATCCATTTCTTCGATGTAGGGCGCCCCCTTGAGGCTCGCGGGCGGTTTGCGGGTGGTAATGGTTACCGCCTCCAGGCCGGCCCATCGCCCCAGCCTTCAATCCGTCGAGACCGATGATGGCACCTGAGGGAATAAAAATTCGAGCGCCGTTTTCCCGCGCCAATTGGTATAGGTCATCCCGTTCGAGCAAAGCGCCGCAAGAGTTGATAAGAACATCTTTCCCTTTTGAAAGGGCGGCAATGCAAATGGAAGGGACGGCGTCGCCGTTAGCCGACTCCATCACAACGTCGGCGCCTTCGGCGACGTCCGCAAGCCCGGCGATTTGAGGCGGATTTTTCAGCGAACGGAGGAAAGCCTCTGCATGAGATAAGGTTCGTGTCGCGGCCACCGGAACCGAAAACGAAAGCTTCCCTGAATCTGCGGCTTTCAGCACCGCCTTTCCAATCACACCGAGCCCAACGACACCGAGCCTCATGGCAATCCTTTTTTGTCCGATCGCCCCACGCTTCGGGGCTATATCAGAATGCTGCTGCGCGTGCGGGATTATTCCCATTTCAAAACACGACTCTTTGCCAAAAACCTCCTCCAAGAACCCATCATCTTCCAAACAACTCATCGGCAGGACATAAAAATTGCCAATCCAAATTTTTAACGTCCCTATAGAACCCTACAAATTTTCATGCTAAATTCTTCAGAGAGAAAAACCCCATAACCGGACAAAACAAAGCGATGGTATACGAATCCGTACTCGCGCATATCCCTTTTTTCGAGCAACTCCCCCCTCGCGCCCTGGGAGATCTTTCCCAAAAGCTCCAGAGGCGCCGCTATACGCGGAATCAAATTATATTTCACAAAAATGACCCCGGTTCCACTTTGCATATCATCATTCCTGGAAAAGTAAAAATAATTCTACCCTCTCCCAAGGGCGAAAGCGTCCTCGTCGCCATTCTCTCCACCGGCGATTTCTTCGGAGAGCTTTCGCTATTCGATAAAGAGCGCCGCTCTGCCACCGCCATCGCAGCAGAGTCCCTCGAAACCCTCACACTCGATCAAACAGATTTCATTCACTGCATCATGGAAAATCCCAAGGCCGTCCTTGCCATCTTGGCTGAGCTCAGCTTCCGCTTACGGAGGACCAACGAGCTCCTGATTGATTCCAGCATCAGCGATTTGCCGGCCCGGCTGGCCCGGCGGTTGCTTGAGCTCTTTGAGCGCTATGGGCAGCCGGGTGAAGAAAAGGAAACGCGCATCAACTTTCGGATAAAGCAGCAGGACCTCGCCGATATGGTCAACTCGTCACGGGAAAGTGTGAACAAATTGCTCAAGGAATTTAAAGGGAAAAATCTAATTCAAATAAACAGGGGATACATCTCCATCCCAGACATGGAGGCGCTGCGTCAGTACGCAAAATACGCCTTAATCCCCTAGGTGCGATTATGGCTATTCTTTTCAACGCCTGATAGAATCGAATTCAGAAATTTATTAAAATTTCCTCCAGCCGAGGAGGAGAAAACGTATGGCCTTCGAGACGGTTCTTACGCAAGTCCCGTTTTTCGCCCAGCTTTCTCCCTCATCCCTCTCGGATCTGTCCAACCAGCTTCACCGCCGACGCTACGAGCGGGACCAGACGATTTTTCACAAGAACGACGCGGGCTCCGCACTCTACATTATCTTATCGGGAAAGGTGAAAATCATCCTTCCTTCCCCCGAGGGGGAAAACGTGATCGTCGCCTTACTATCCACGGGGGATTTTTTCGGGGAACTGTCGCTTTTTGATAATGAGTCCCGCTCCGCGTCCGCCGTCGCGGCCGAGACGGCGGAAATGCTCACGCTCGATCAACCAGAATTCCTTCATTACATTACGGAAAATCCGAAAGTGTCCATCTCCATTCTCGCGGAACTCAGCCTCCGCCTCCGGCGAACGGACGAACTGTTAAGCGATGCAGCCTTCTGCAACCTGCCAACCCGTTTGGCGAAGCGCTTGCTCGAACTTTCAGAAAATTACGGCCAGCCCGGGCCCTCGGGCCAGATAAAGATCAACTTCAAGCTCAAGCAACAGGATCTCGCCGACATGGTCGGGTCCACCCGCGAGAGCGTGAATAAGATGCTCAGATCCTTGAAAGAGAAGAGCATTGTTTCGATTCAAAAAGGATTCATTGCCATTCTTGAACCAGATTTGCTGCGCCGCCGCGCACGCTGATCCCCTTCCCGTCCGTGTCAGCCACCCCCGAAAGACGCCCAACCCGTAATTAACTGGATACGGGAAGCGGCTTAACACCCTCCCCCGAGCCGGCTCCCCAAGTTCCGTCTTACATGGTCCGCCAAAACCACAGCCATCATCGCCTCACCGATGGGCACGGCCCGTGTTGCAACGCAAGGATCGTGGCGGCCCTCGACCCGGACGGTGGCACGGTCCCCGGCGACCGTCACGGTATCCTGTTCCATGAGGATGGAGGCAGTTGGCTTAACCACAAAACGGACGACGACGGGCGCTCCGGAGGAGATGCCCCCCAAAATCCCGCCCGCGTGATTGGACCGGGGAACAATATTTCCTTCCTTCAAATCGAACGGATCGTTGTGTTGTGATCCGCGCATCGCGGCCGCGCGGAAACCTGCCCCTATCTCGACTCCCTTTACGGCGTTGATGCTCATCATGGCCGCGGCCAGATCAGCGTCGAGCCTTCCGTAAAGAGGCTCACCCAACCCGGGGGGAACCCCCCTCGCTACAATAGTTAGCACGCCTCCGACCGAATCGCCCTCCTTGCGAGCGGCGAGAATCACCTCCTCCATCCTCTGCGCGATCTTTGGGTCGGGACAGCGTACGATGTTCCGTTCGATCTCGGCCGAGTCGAAATTTTCTCCGTCCCAAACAACACCGCCGACCTGGCTCGTGAACCCCTGGATGGTTATTCCTTCCCGTGTGAGAAGCTTCTTGGCGATGGCCCCGGCGACCACGCGGCAGGCCGTCTCGCGGGCGCTCGAGCGTCCGCCTCCGCGGTGATCCCGCCTGCCCCACTTCGCCCAATATGTAAAATCAGAATGGCCAGGCCGGAACCGGTCTCTTAACCGCTCATACTTTGACGAATCCGCATCCTTGTTGTGGATCAAAACCGAAATAGGGGCGCCGGTCGTCCGACCCTCGAATATTCCGGATAATATCTCCGCCCGGTCCTCCTCCTTTCGCTGGGTGGTAACCTTACTCTGGCCGGGCCGCCGCCGGTCGAGATCGCGCTGGAGGTCGGATTCATCCAGCGGCAGGCCTGCGGGGCATCCGTCAACGACGGTTCCGATGGCGGGACCGTGGGATTCCCCCCACGTAGTGAAACGGAAGGCGACGCCAAAAGTATTGGACAAAGTGTTCAAGCCTCGTCAATGAATCAGCGATGGGACTCCAGCCATTCGCTGACCTGCCGGCCGGCCTCTTCCGCCACGGCGGCGGGGGTAGCCCCGTCAGGACAATCCACAACGATATCGCACATCCCATCGTACTGGGGAAGCCTCTCGGCCATCATATTTCGCAATGCGGCTTCGGGGTCAGTCTCACCATCCAGGTAAGCGGGCCAGCCCTCACTCTGAACGCGGCGTACCAAGTCCGATTCAGGAGCGCGGAGATAAACCACGCAATGGGCGCGAAGCGCCTCCCGGGCAGCAGGGTCCAGGGCAGCCCCTCCTCCGAGAGCAATGACAAACCTCTTTCTCGCAAGAACTTTTGAAAGAAGCCCTCGCTCGAGCTTTCGAAACTCCGGCTCCCCCAGACGCCGGAAGGCCTCGCGAAACGAAACGGCATCGCCAAGAATTTTCGAGGCAGCTTCCCCGACCATGCGATCCAAATCGTCAAAGCCGCAGCCGAGCCGCCCGGCCAAAAGGGGACCAACCGTCGACTTTCCGGCTCCCTTGAAACCGATCAGCACGATGTTCAAGAAATCGCGCCCCACATCTCTTGCCCCTTTCCGCCTGTGAGGGCCGGGAACGCCTCTAGGTATCTTACAAGCGTCTTTTCGGCATGAGCGAGCAAGCCTTCCTCTCCCCCCTCGGCTGCGTTCAGCCAACACACGCCCCGAATTTTCCGGAACCAGGCTCGCTGGCGTTTGGCATACCCCCGGTGGAGCTGGCAGAGGCGATCCACCAACCCTTCCGCTTTCAACTCCCCTCGAATATGGGAAAGCGCATCTGCGTATCCGAGCCCCTCGAAAGCGGGGCCACCCAAGAAGCCTTCTTTCTCCAGCCGGGCCGCTTCTCCCCCAATCCCGTTCGTGATCATTTCGCGGACGCGCCTTTCAATCCGTCTGGCGAGAAGCGCAGGAGGCCATTCGATCCCGATATAAAGGGGCCGGATGAATCCGCTCGCACACTCCTCGCGACGGAGCGCCGAGATGGGCCGGCCCGTCGCCTCAAAGACCTCGATCGCCCGAATGATTCGTTTCCGATCATTTGGGTGAATTTGTACAGCCGCCTCCGGATCGATTGACTCTAGGCGCTGGTGCAGAGCAGGCGCACCAATTCTCTCTGCCGCGTTTTTAAGCTCCCGCCGAAGGGCGGGCTGGGCGTCGGGCCCCTCGAAGAGACCCTCCAGCAGCGCCCGAATGTAGAGGCCGCTCCCGCCGACCACCAGCGGGAGTCCCCCCCTCCGGTATACTCCCTCAACGCTTCCCCGCGCCTCACGGGCGAAGCGGGCGGCGCTGAAAACTTCACCGGGATCTGCCACATCCAGCATATGGTGGGGAACCGAGGCGCGCTCGCCCGGGGTGGGCTTGGCGGTGCCGACGGATATCCCGCGGTATATCTGCCGGGCGTCCGCCCCGATCACTTCGAGGGAAACTCCCTTCTCTTTCATCCGGGCGGCGAGGGAAACCGCCAATCCCGTTTTTCCCGAGCACGTGGGGCCGATGAGAACGGCTATGGGACGCGAATCTGGACCCGCTTTCACGGACTTCGAGCGGGGTTTCGCCCGATACCGGTCCACCTGTGGCACCTCAGACTTGAATCTCTTCCAGAACGGATTTGAATGCTTCGTAATCGGCCTGCCCGAAAAGAACGAATTCGATTTTTTGGAGAGAGCCACTCCCGCCGGAGAGATGAGAAGCGGCCACCTTGAACATGATCCCAGCAGCCTCTCTCAAGGGAAAACCGCCCACGCCGGTTCCGATGGCGGGAAAAGCGATGCTGGAAAGGGAAAGATCTTCTGCGCAGCGCAAACTCGCTGCGGTACAAGACTCGATCAGCTCTTTTGAGGTTTTTAGATCCGCCCCCATGCCTGCGGCGTGAATGACATAGCGGGTTCGAAGGACGCCTGCGCCCGTTACAACCGCCCCGCCCACCGGAATGGGGCCCTGGGCGACGGCTTCGTCTTCGATGACCTGGCCGCCTTTTCGCTTGATCGCCCCGGCCACGCCCGCCCCCATCCAAAGGTGATTGTTGGCGGCGTTCACAATGGCATCGGTGTCACATTCTGAAATGTCGCCTTGGGAAAGGATGATTTGCCTTTTTCCGATTGATTTCTGATGCACGGGAATGGTTTCCGGCGGGCTACGCGGAAGGCCCGGTGGAGAGATTTGTCCCGCGTGTCCTTAATTTTCAGAGGAACTCGTCAAGACGCCGGATACCGGCTCGACTACCTCCTCCGCTCTGCCCGTATGACTTGCAACAGGGGCGGCCTCGCCCTTCGGGGGGATCTTGTTATCGACCATTCCCCGAAGCTCTTTCCCCGCTTTGAAGAAGGGCACCTTTTTAGGAGGAATCTGGACGGTCGTCCCTGTGCGGGGATTTCTCCCATCACGGCTCTCGCGCATACGTACCCGGAAGCTACCAAAACCCCGCAACTCTACCTTGTCGCCTTGGGCCAAGGTCTGAATGATGCTCCCGAAAACTATATTCACCACTCGTTCGGTATCTTTTTTCGTTAAATTGATCTTCTGGGAGATCATCTCAACCAGCTCGGCCTTGGTCATGGAAAACGATTTCCTCCTTGAGTTGAGGGATTCTTATGTTCCCTTCTTCTATCTCCCTAACAGGCGGTGTAAGAACAGAATATTCCCCCTGGCTCATCCGAACCTTCAACCCAATTTCCACATATATTGTACTATTGCAGGGGGTTGGCCCCAAAACGTCAAGCCCCCTCCCCGAAACCAGCCCAAATGGGAATTTAGAAATCGGCTCACCAACCCGAGGATACTTGTATCCGGAGCGAGATCGAGAATTTTCGGTTCTCCCTTGATTCCGGCCAGCCGACCCGCCTCGAGAACAGCATCGTGCTGGGTGCCCAACTCGTCCACCAGACCTAGCGACTTGGCGCGCTCTCCGCTGAAAATGCTGCCGTCCCCTATGCGCTTTGCCTCTTCCATGGGCAACTTCCGGCGATTCGCCACTACGCGCAAGAATTGGCCGTAAGTATCGTCCACCAACCTTTGCAGAATTTCCCGCTCCCTGGGAACCAATGAACGAAGCGGCGACCCCAGGTCTTTATGCGGGGCGCTCTTTATCACGTTAATCTTTAGTCCCAAGTTCTTAATCACATTTTCAGCGTTGGGAAGAACCATTACAACACCGATACTTCCTGTAATTGTCCCCGGATTGGCGTATATCTTATCGGCTGACATCGCGACATAGTAGCCGCCCGAAGCGGCCACGCTTCCCAGCGACGCAACCACTTTTCGCCCGGTCGCCCTGAATCGACTAATCTCCTCGAAAATTTCCTGCGTTGGGGCGACCGTTCCACCGGGGCTGTCAATTCGGACAAGAAGAGCTTTGACCCTTTTGTCACGGCGCAATTTGCCGAGGACCGCTATCGCCTCGGTGGCGTCAAAAATCCCCCCGTTAATCCGGAGGAGCCCAACGAGCTTACCATCCGAACCTGCCGGTCCTGCCCCGTTCAACGCCAACTGCCGCAACAAGGCGAATGAAGCGTAAAGCGCGATGACGACCGTCGCAAAAAGCGCCAAAGAAATCCACACACCCCGGCCAATATTCTGAATCTTCATCCACGCAAGTATCCGGACCCGGCCTTATTCCGCCTTGTCGGTCTCCACTTCGATAATCCCTGCATTCTCGGCTTCCTCCCCGGAGGACGCGGCGGTCTTCTCCGCCTGTGGTTCGTCCGAAACGGATTCAGGCGCCTCCGAGTCCACCATCTCCTCCACCTGCGGTTCGCCTTCGGTTTCCTCATCGGGTGCCGGCTCGGGCTCAGGGGCTTTGGAGACAAGCGGGTCCTCTCCCGAAGCCTCAACGAAGGCACGGACGCTCAGCCCAAGCTTTCTTTGGTCAGGCTCAATTTTGATTACCCGCATTCGGAAAACATCCCCAACCCGGACGACGGCTTCCGGCTTGCTCACTTTTTGGACGCTGAGCTCAGAAATATGCACGAGACCGTCAATGTCTTCTTCCGGGGCGGCAAAAACGCCGAAATTGGCAATTTTGGTGATCCGGGCATCTACGTCATCCCCAACGGCATAGCGGGAATAAATATCATCCCAAGGATCCGGCGTTAATTGCTTGATTCCAAGTGAGAGGCGTTCCTTGTCGACGTCAACGCTGAGGACTACCGCTTCCACCTCTTGGCCCTTCGTCAAAACTTCAGATGGATGCTTGAACCGTTGTGCCCAAGAGATGTCGGAAATATGAATCAGGCCATCAATTCCCTCCTCAAGGGCCACAAAAGCGCCAAATTCGGTCAGGTTACGGACACTGCCTTTTAGGCGCATTCCGACAGGATAGTGCTCCTCTACGGCAGTCCAAGGATTGGCCTCAACCTGCTTCATCCCGAGCGAAATCCTTCGGGCTTCTTTGTCCATATTGAGAACTACAGCCTCTACGGTATCGCCGATAGAAACGACCTTGGAGGGATGGCGGACGCGGCGCGTCCAGGACATCTCGGAGACGTGCACGAGCCCCTCCACTCCCCGCTCCAGCTCGACAAAAGCACCGTAGTCGGTAATGGAGACCACTCTTCCCCGGACGCGGCCGTTGACCGGATATTTTATGTCGACATTTTCCCAAGGATCAGGGGTTATTTGCTTATGTCCTAAGGACACGCGCTCACGCTCGCGGTCGTACTTGAGGATGATCACCTTGACCGAATCCCCGATTGCGAGCATTTCGCTCGGATGACTGACTCGGCCCCATGACATATCGGTAATGTGAAGAAGACCGTCGATCCCACCCAAGTCGATGAAAGCACCATAGTCTGTGATGTTTTTAACCACTCCTACGGTCCGTTGGCTCTCGTGAAGTTGAGCCAACGTCTCCCGTTTAAGCTCAGCACGCTCATCCTCCAAAAGAATCCTCCGGGAGAGAACGATATTCCCCCGCTTGCGGTTCAATTTTATGATTTTTAGTTCGAATTTTTTGCCAAGGAACTGATCCAGGTTCCGGACGGGCCGCAGATCGACCTGAGAGCCAGGCAAAAAAGCTTTGAGGCCAATGTCCACGGTGAGTCCCCCCTTGATCCGGGATACCACCTGGCCGGTCACAACATCACCATTTTCAAAGGCTTTGTTGATTCCGTCCCAAACCTTGATCCGATTGGCTTTTTCCTTAGAGAGGACCATAAAACCGTCCTCATTCTCCCGTTCTTCCACGTATACCTCGACTTCATCGTCCGGGCTGAGATCCCGTCCGCCGTTGGGAAACTCATGGCGGGAAACGAGGCCCTCGGATTTGTAGCCGACGTCGATCAAAATGTAATCGCCCTCCATACGAACGACGGTTCCATTGATAATCTCGCCGTCCTTCACCTGGTCGAGGGTGGAGGCGTACAGTTCTTCCATCTGCTCCGCCGTGAGGGAGTCAGGATCTTTAACTTCCGATAAGGATTGGATTGCAGAAGTGGAGGGAGCAGCGATTTCGGGGGAAGGGGCGGTGGGGGTGGAGGAGCTTTCTTCCATCAGAATTCAAAACCTCAAAGAGAAAAAAATCGATCACCCATTGGATGGGCCCAGCGTCCCTACTCTAACAAATGCGCTTGATTAGAATGAAGAACTATTTTACTTCCAAATATTTAGGGGGTCAAGGCAACTCATCTGACCTCAATGACTTCGCCGTATACTTGGCGGACTTTCTCTAACATGACCGCCAACACCCGGTCAATGGGCAAATCCGACGTATCTATCAAAATTGCGTCCTCCGCCGGCCTCAGAGGAGCTGCTTCCCGACCCCGGTCCCGTCTGTCTCTTTCCCGTAAATCGGCGCCCAGCCGCACCGGGTCAAAGGAAATCCCGTTCCGTCCCAATTCATCGAATCGCCGTTGAATCCGCACTTCGATATCTGCGTCAAAGAAGAACTTCAACTTGGCGTCCGGGAAAACCACCGTGCCGATATCCCGTCCATCGAGCACCGCCCCCCGCTCTATCCCGTAGCTCCGCTGATAGGCGAGGAGCACGGCACGTACCTCTGTAAAGGAAGAGACCTTCGAGGCGGCAAAGCTCACCCTCTCCTCTCGGAGGTCTTGGGTTACATCCCGCCCGTCCAGGAAATTTCGCCAGCCTTCCTCCACCTTGCGGCACTCGAACCGGAAATCGTCCAAATGCGGAAGGATTTCGACGAGATCGCCCGTATTTCCTCCGGCCTCAAGGACTCGAAGCCCCACTGCCCGGTAGAGTGCGCCCGTTTCCAAATAATCCCACTGCAAATGTTCCGCTATTTTTTGGGCCGAAGTGCTTTTGCCCGATCCCGCGGGCCCGTCCACCGGAATGACGATCCCAGCACCGCCTCCCAGCCGGGGTCCGGCCACGCTCATGCCCGTCCTTTGTCTATGAGCCAGGTGTCGCGCCCCTCCTTGGCGCGGCGGAATTCCGCTTCGAGAGTCCTCCCATCCTTCATGTCAATTGCCCGCCGGATTTCCCCAAGACACTCCTCAAAGGTCTCCAGGGAGGTGAGAAGCGCCTGCCGGTTCTCTAGACAAATGTCCCGCCACATCTCGGGACTGCTTGAGGCGATCCGGGTGAAATCCCGAAATCCTCCCGCGCCGTAAGGTACCCCTCCTCCCTTCAACGCTGCGTTCACCATGGCGTAAGCCACAAGATGGGGCAGATGGCTCACGTCGGAGAGAATCCGATCGTGTTCATCCAAGCTGAGAACCTCGACTTCAGCCCCCACGCCCTCCCAGAGGGCCTTTATCTTATCCAAGGCCATTTGGTCCGTCTTCCCGGTTGGGGTGAGGATGGTCTTGTGGTCCACGAAAAGGTCGGCGAAGCTCGCTTCCACGCCGGTATGCTCCGTGCCAGCGATCGGATGCCCACCGACAAAATGAACCTGCCCTGCCCCGAGTGCTTCTACCCCCCGGATAAAGGGACCCTTCACGCTCCCCACATCGGTCACCACTGTGCCATCGCCCAGGGCCGGTAGAATCGCCTTCACCACCTTCAATTGCGCCTGGACGGGCGTACAGACCACCACCAGATCCGATCCCTTGACGGCAGCAAGATGATCCGCCTCGAACCGGTCGATAACCCCTAAGGCAAGAGCTTTTTCCAGGTTTTCCACCCTCCTGCCCGCCCCGACGAAACGGGACACCAGCCCCGCGCGACGGGCCGCCCGGGCCAGGGAGCCTCCAATCAGGCCCACGCCGATAATCGTCATCTGCTCGAAAAGAGGTGCATCCGATCGGTTTCGGCCGCCCTCCCTTTCCGTGTCCCGCTCTTTGGGCATTATTTTTCGAGTACCTCTGCCAGTCCCTCGACAAGCCTCCGGTTTTCATCCGGGGTGCCGATCGATATCCGCACATGCGCGGGGAAACCGTAACCCGTTACGGGGCGGACGATAACCCCCTCCTTCAGCAGAGCATTATACGCCTCCGCCCCGTCGCCCACCTCGATCATCATGAAGTTTCCCTGGGTAGGAACGAAGGGAAGCCCCAGCGCCGCCAGCTCTTGCACCAAGTATTCTCTGCCCTCGGCGTTCATGCGTACGGTACGCTCGACATGCTCTCTATCGCCCAATGCCGCCTCCGCCGCGACGAGCGCCAGCGAGTTCACATTAAAAGGCTCCCGCACTTTCTCCATCGCTGCGGTTACCTCCGGCGCGGCCACACCGTACCCCACGCGGAGCCCAGCGAGGCCGTACACCTTAGAAAACGTCCTCAACGCCACAACGTTCGGAAACTCGCCGATGAGGTCCGGCCCCGAGGGGAAATCCTCCCGGGTGACGAAATGGCTGTACGCCTCGTCCAGAACGACGATCGTCCGGTCGGAAACACGCTCCAGAAAGTCCCGAAGCGCCTTCTCCCCCACCACGGTTCCGGTCGGATTGTTCGGATTGGCAATAAAAACGGCCTTTGTCCGCTCGTCAGCGAGTTCCGCCATTTTCTTCAGATCGTGGGTGTAATCCCGCAACGGAGCGACCCGCATATCGCAAGAGCTCAGTTGGGATACGATCAAATAAACAATGAAGGCCCCCTCGGAAAATACAACCGGATCGCCCGGATCGAAGAAAGTATGCGCCAGAATTTCGATTATCTCGTTCGTACCGTTTCCGAGCAGAAAGTGCTCCGGCGTCAATCCATGATGTTCCGCAAGGGCGCGCTTCAGATAGAATCCGCCCCCGTCCGGATAGCGATTGATTCCGCCCACGGCCGCTCGAACGGCTTCCAGCGCCTTGGGAGAGGGACCCAGCGGATTTTCATTCGAGGCAAGCTTGGCCGAAACGGAAATGCCGTGCTCCCGCTCCAGTTCCTCGACGGGCTTTCCGGGCTCGTAGACGATCATATCCGCCACCGGGCGGGCAGGGCGAATTTCCATCTCTAATATTCCCTCGGATGAGGAGTCCGGCTACCGGCCCAACGGATAGGAGCCTAGGACGCGCAGATATTGCACCCTCTCCCTGAGGGCGGCGAGTCCTTCTGCCAGCACAGAATCATCGACGTGTCCTTCCACGTCCATGAAAAAAATATACTCCCATGCCTTGCGCCGTGAGGGGCGAGACTCAACCTTCGTGAGGTTGAGGCCCCGTTCGGCGAGGGGGGCAAAAGCGTTGTACAGCCCCCCCGGCTTGTTGGGCAGAGCGAACAAAATACTCGTTAGGCATTTCGGCTGCGGCGGAGGCTTTTCCTTTCCGAGGACGAAAAAGCGCGTAATATTGATACTCTCGGTGTCGAGCTTCGAAACGAGAACGGGAAGGCCATAATGCTCCCCCGCCAACTGACTCCCGAGCGCGGCGTAGCGGGCGTCCCCCGCCACTTCCTTGGCGGCGAGCGCCGTACTCGCGACTTCCTCCACGTGCACATCCGGCAAATTCTCCTGCAGCCATGTCCGGCACTGGGCCACAGCGTGGGGATGGCTCAGAACCCGCTGGATGTCCGATACACTCTCTGCGTGCGTTAGAAGATGAATGTCGATGGGAAGAAGGACCTCTCCCACTATTTCCAAGGGTGAGTCGATGAGGTGGTCAAGGGTGACGTTTACGGTCCCTTCGATAGCGTTCTCGACAGGGACAACCCCTTTGTCCGCCCGATCATTTTCGACAGCTTCGAAAACCCCGGAAATCGAAGCGGCGGGCAAATAACCCGGCCCGCCGCCGAATTGTTTCAAGGCCGCTTCATGGCAGAAAGTAGCCTCGGGTCCAAGGTAGCAAACCCGGATCCGGGACCGGCCTTCCTTCTCATCCTCCTGGGATCGCGCAGCCAAGGAAACCCCCGCGTGTCAAAGGCGGGAACGGCCCGCCTTCTCTCACTTCATCCTATAATTTTCCCGCATCGAGCCCGCGGAGCTCCCGCAAAAGCGCCTCGGGCGAGGCGGCGCGCATGAGCGATTCGCCCACCAGGACGGCGTCCACCCCTGCATCGGCGATCGGCGCCACATCCTTCCACCCAAAGATTCCGCTCTCGGAAATACATACAATATCGTGGCGCCGTTCGGGCGGAACGGCGGAAAGTACCCGGATAGTGTGCCTCGAATCGGTCTCGAACGTCTTGAGGTTCCGGTTGTTCACCCCCAGGAGGCGCGCGCCAGCGCCGAGCACCCGCTCTAACTCCTCTGCGTCGTACACCTCAACAAGGGCATGCATACCAAACTCTTCTGCCATCGCACGCAAATCCGCGATCTCATTTCCGCTCAAAATGGCCGCTATGAGGAGGACGGCGTCAGCACCTGCCACGCGGGCCTCGATCACCTGGTAAGGATCGAATATGAACTCCTTCCTGAGTATAGGGAGATTCACAGCCCTGCGCACCGACCGCAGGTGATCCAAATGACCCAGAAAGCGCCGCCTTTCGGTCAATACTGAAACGGCGGCCGCTCCCCCCGCCTCAAAACGGGTCGCAACGGCACCGGGCTCGAAAACCTCGGCGATCACCCCCTTCGCAGGCGAGGCCTGCTTGACCTCTGCGATGACGCGAATGCGCGCGCCCTCTGCGTCCCTTCCGCCGGACGGAATGCGAATCGCCTCGATAAATGAACGGGTGGGCGGGGCGTCCGCCAGCCGGGCCCGCAATTCCGATTCCGGGCAGGCCGCCCGGTCAGCCGCCAGATCCTCGCGCACCCCCTCGACGAGTTCATCCAGAATGGTCATCGAGCGAAGGGTCAAGCGTTCGATACCTCAATGAGTTGGTCGAGCGTTCTCACCGCCGCGCCCGAATCGATGGAATGGGCCGCCTTTTCTATGCCTTCGCGAAAACCCTTTACGGTCCCCGCCGCAAGGAATGCCGCCGCCGCGTTAAGGAGGACAACGTCCCGCCGGGGACCCTTCTCTCCCTTCAAGAGGGAACGCACCATCTCGGCGTTGTCCCCGGGCTCTCCCCCCGCAAGCTCTTTCACCGGTGCGCTTTTCAATCCATGGTCCTCGGGGCGAGTTTTATAGGTCTTCACCTGATTGCCGTCCCACTCGGAGATGCGCGTGGGGCCGGTCAGGGAGATCTCATCCATTCCGTCGTCCCCGTGGACCACGAGCGCCCGCCTGGAGCCCACCTGCCCCAGCACCGCCGCCGCCAGCTCGGTCAGCCCGGCGTCGTAGACCCCCACAAGCTGGCACTGCGCCTCGGCCGGATTCGTGAGCGGTCCCATAATGTTGAAAATGCTACGCATGGCGAGCTCGCGGCGCGGCCCGATGGCGTGTTTCATGGCGCCGTGCAGCATAGGAGCATAAAGAAAGCCGAACCCAGTTTCATCCAGGCATTTGCCCACCCGCTCCGGGGGTGCCTCGATGTTCACTCCCAGGGCCTTCAGGACGTCCGCGCTCCCGCATTTGCTCGATACCGAGCGGTTCCCATGCTTCCCGACAGGCTGGCCTCCCCCCGCGACGACAACGGCGGCGGTCGTGCTGATATTGAAGGTATGCGTTCCGTCCCCACCCGTTCCGCAGGTATCGACCACCAAGGGATGGCGTGTATGAACGCGGGTCACCTTCGCCCGCATAGAGCGCACGCTTCCCGCGATTTCGTCTGGCGTCTCGCCCGCCATCCGGAGGGCGACGAGGTAGCCCCCGATCTGGGCCGGGGATGCCTCTCCCGTCATGATAAGATTCATCACCCCCTCCGCTTCCTCGGCCGTGAGGTGCTGGCCCCCGGCGAGTCTTGCGATGGCGTCCTGTATGTTCATGGTCGGAAAATCCTTTTAGTTAGGAAACAGCCAATACGAAAATCCGCCTGAACAGAGCCCCTCGGCCAAGCCGGCCGGATAAATAAAATTCAACCCGCCGAATTCATGACAAAATACCTTGCCCCTCCGCTGCGCTCAAGCCGGTTCTCTCCCACCGCCGCGATGTGAGGGCGCCCGCCCGATCGTTTTCAAAACGGCCGCCGCCGAATCAGACTGAGGCCAGCCTCCCTTTGAGAACGTTTTGAAGCAGAGACTTTCCCTCCGGGGTGAGGATGGACTCGGGATGGAACTGCACTCCGGCCACGGGAGCGTCCTTTACCTGGACACCCATGATCTCTCCTTCGGCCGTCTCGGCCGTGACCTCCAGTTTGGGGGGGAGGCTTTCGCGCTCAAGCAGAAGACTGTGGTAGCGCGTGGCAGGGAAAGGACTCGGCAGTCCTCCGAAAATTCCCCGTCCGTTATGGCGCACTTCGGATATCTTTCCATGCATGATGCGCCCGGCCCGGACAATTTTCGCGCCGTAGACGGCGCCGATGGACTGATGTCCGAGACAGACGCCGAAGATGGGGATTTTTCCGGCGTAGCGTTTGATCACCTCCATCGCCAGCCCGGCCCTCTCCGGCCTGCCCGGACCGGGGGAGATGACGATGAGCTCCGGCCTGAGGGCTGCAACGTCCTCCAGGGCGAACCGGTCATTGCGCCAGACCGTCACCGCCGCATCCAATTCGGCGAGATACTGGACGAGGTTATAGGTGAACGAATCGTAGTTATCGATCACGAGCACTTTTGCCATTTCGTTTTCCTCTTTCAATCCCCCGGTCACAAATGAAAGCCACTGCGCGCGAGTTCGAGCGCGCGGAGGGTACCGCGGGCTTTGTTGATCGTCTCCTCGTACTCGAAATCGGGTTTTGAGTCCGCAACCACGCCTGCGCCAACTCCCAGGTAAAACCGGCCATCCTTCACGTAAAGCGTGCGGATGGCGATGCAGGTATCCATATTACCCTCAAAGCTGAAATAGCCTACCGCCCCCGCGTAGGGACCCCGCCGGACGGGCTCCAGATCCTCGATGATCTCCATGGCGCGCACCTTGGGAGCGCCGGAAACAGTCCCCGCCGGAAAGGTCGCCCGCAGCACGTCGAAGGAGTCTTTTCCCGTCTCGAGCTCCCCCACGACGTTGCTCACGATGTGCATTACATGGCTGTAGTTCTCAATCACCATCTGCTCCGTTACCTGGACCGTCCCCCGCTTGCAGATACGGCCAATATCGTTCCGGCCGAGGTCCACGAGCATAATGTGCTCGGCCCGCTCCTTTTCGTCGGAAAGGAGCTCCTTGGCGAGTGCGCGGTCTTCCTCCCCGCTCACCCCCCGGCGGCGGGTGCCCGCGATTGGGCGGACCTCCACCACGTTGCCCTCCCGCCGCACCAGCACTTCGGGCGAGGCCCCCACCAGGGTGGTGTCCCCCAGCGTGAGGTAGAACATGTATGGGGAAGGATTCACCGTGCGGAGCGCCCGATAGACGGCAAAAGGATGAACGTCCATTGGGCCCTCGAGCCTTTGCGCGAGAACGACCTGGATGGCCTCCCCTGCGTGGATGAGCTCGACCACCTCGGCGACGGCTTTTTTGAACCGCTCCTGGGAAAACGTGGAATGCAACCCGGGATTATCTGCAACGGGCTCTCCCGCGAAGGCGGATGAGGAAGGGAAAGTCGGCACGCCCGGGGGCGGCACCGCCCCCTTCTCAAGGCGGCCGATCAAGGCGTCCACCCGCCCGGTTGCGTTTCGGTACGCCGCTTCGGGATCGGATCCGTCGATGTGCGCGAGAGCGACCGCCTTCATTTTCTGCGTCACGTGATCGAAGATGATGAGGGTGTCGGTGATCATGAAAACACAATCCGGATGAGCCAAGTCATCCTTCGCCTTCTCTCCGATCCTTTCGATGAAGCGCACATAGTCATAAGAGATGTACCCAACCGCTCCTCCCCAAAATCGCGGAAGACCGGGGACCTCCACCGGGCGGTATCTCCCGAGAAACTCCCGCAGGGTGTCGAGAGGATCGTCCGCTTGCAGAACCTCCGTCTTTCCCCCTTTATGAATCCGCACTTCGCTCCCTTTGCTCTCGAAGACGATCGCGGGCTGGCTTCCCAAAAAGCAGTAGCGCGCCCACTTCTCTCCGCCCTCCACGCTCTCCAGGAGAAACGAGTAGGGGCCCTCCTGAATTTTCAGAAAGGCCGAAACAGGCGTATCCATATCGGCCAGTACCTCGCGGTAAACGGGAATGATATTTCCCCGCCCCGCCAGTCTATGGAATTCTTCTTCGCTCGGGACGTACACGGCGCATCTCCTCATTTTTCACGGGGCCGGAATCCCCGCCAATCTCTATTGATCCCACGAAAAATGCCACGGGAGCCGGGAAGGTCCACCGTGGCATCTGCGCTCAAATGCAATGAATGAAATTCTATACGCGAGCGGGCGGACCTCCCTTCTGGAAAAGGTGCCAGTTTCGCCAGGGCCAAGCCTCGCAAATTATGCCGTACGGATAGAACCGTAAATCCACGCTCTCTCTCCTCCACATTTAAGCCGAGAAACAGTAGCGAATGGGAAAGCCCACCGTCAAGCCGGGCCCGGGCCGCCCGGATCGGGCATGAGGGAATGGCCGCAGGCGTTACAAAAACGGGCCTCTGGAACCACGGCCTTCCGGCAGTGGCCGCAATGGAGGCGAACGTTCTCCGGCACAAACTCCACCCTGGCCCCGCAAAAGTTGCAAAAAGCGCTCGTCTCTTCGATGAACCCCCCGCACGACGGGCAGCGAACGAGCCGCTCGGGCCGCCTCTCCCGGAATGGGGAAATACGCTGGTACTCCTTGATGCGGCGCCAGGTCATTCTCCCGGCCACCGCCATCAGGGGCAACACCGCCAGCGCCAGAACCGTTTGGGTGAGAAGCACGAAGTTAAACAATCCATGGAGAAACATGGAGGCAAAGAGGCCGCGGCCGACTGTTCCCCTGCGGGCGATTCCCAGGCGGTGAACCCCCAGGGAGTAGCCCCACATGGCGGCGAAGAAGACGTGCCCCAGGGTGGAGAGCGGTGCCCGGACCAGCATGACGGCGGGCCCATTTTGGATTGTAAAAAAGACGTTCTCCAGTGAGGCGAAGTCCAGCGCCGCGGCCGAGGAGTAGACCAGGCCGTCCAGGGGCTCGTTGAACTCCGCGCTGCGGTAGACGGAGAACCGCACCGCCGCATATTTGCAAAGCTCTTCAATGGGGCCCACCACGACGAAGGAAACGAGGAAGAGGTGATACCAGTCTCCGGCCTTCACCGGAGGACCATTCAACTGAATCTCCCCCCCCCCAATGGGGCCAAACCCACCTCTTCCAAGGGAATTGCCAAGAGGGTGGAAAACGCCCCCAGGGCAAACACCCCGATCACCCACTTCCATGGCTCGGGCTCGTAGATATCCTGCCGGCGGATTCACCACAGATAGAAAAGCCCGGGGGCGAATCCCAGAAGGAACGGAAGGAAGATCACGGCAGATCCTCGGCCCCGGGCCTATAGGAGCGGCCCCAAGCAAGCAGCTCAGCGCACCCGTATTACACAGGACCCGACAAGTTTGTCGTGCAGCCCCTGCGAGCGGCGGGTGAAGCCGACCACCAGGAAGCCTATGCCCCAGCAGAAGAAAAGAGAGATTGTAGCCCAGGACGCGCGCGAAGGCTCTCCCATAGCCCAAGCGCCCTCCGTCCACCCGGACGACCCGAAGGCCGCAAATGCGCTTGCCCCAGGTCTGGCCGCTCGAGCCGAAATAGTAAGTAAAGTAGCCGAACCCCAAGGCCAGCCCCGCAAGCGCACCCACGATCCCGGCCTTCTCACCAACCCCCAATTCACCCATGAAGAAACCGATCACAAACCCCAGTACCAAGGCAAACAATTCCAAAAAGAACCCGTCTAACAGATATGCTCCGAAACGAATCCAGAAGCCGGCGTATTCCCCGGGCGGTGCGGCCATTTCGAAACCGCGGGCGTCCACCTCACCGGGCGCGTCCCCCGGCGAGCCCGGCGAAAGGCCCGCAGGCGCTCCCGCCCGCGCTTCGATTGGACGGCCGCAGGCCATGCAAAATCGGCTGGCATTCGGATTCTCTCTCCCGCAGTGGGAACATTCGAGCATGGAAAACTCTCCAAGCCTAGAGGGATCGGCTCTTCGCCTTCGAATAGAGCATGCGGGCACAACTACCTCAAGCCGCCCTCAAACATCTCCCGGCCAGGCCACTCCGCTATTCGTTACTCCATTCGTAGGGCGGGGCATTTTGTCGCCGTACTCCACCCTGAGGAGGCAGAGACCATGGGGCGGAGCGGTGTAACCCGCCTGCCTCCGGTCCCTCGATGCGAGGAGACCCGTCATGGAGTCGGCCATCCGCTCCCCTTTTCCCACCTCGACGAGGGTCCCCACGATGATGCGCACCATGTGGCGGAGGAAACCGTTTCCCGTAATCTTGATTCGGATCTCTTCGCCCTCCTCCCGGACCTCCAGCCTCTCGATCCGGCGGACCGTTGACGTTTCGCTTCCCCCGGCCCCGCAGAAGGCCGCAAAATCACATTCTCCCTTGAGGCATTCCGCCGCCTCCCGCATTTGATCAACGCTGAGGGGAGACTCCAGATGCCAGGTCCGGTTCCGCAAAAGAGCGCTCGGCGACCGCCGATGGAGGATGCGGTAACAGTAGGTCTTCGAGAGAGCGTCGAACTGGGCGTGAAACTTCCCTTTCGCCTCGCGGCAATCAACGACTGTGACGTCCCGCCCGATGAGGGTGTTGAGTCCGAGGAGAAATTTTTCAGGGGAAATGGTTGAGACCGTGCAAAAATGGGCTACCTGGCCGAGGGCGTGCACCCCCGAGTCGGTCCGGCCCGCTGCGATGAGGCGCACCTCTTCATCGCACATCCGGGCCAGGGCACCCTCCAGCTCGCCTTGCACCGTGCGCTGGCCGGGCTGGAACTGCCATCCGTTGAAGTCCGTCCCTTCGTATTCGATCCAAAGGACGAGGCGGCGCGCCCCGTTATTCATTTTCCCCGCCAAAGGGAAGGGTTTCCTGGTTCTCCCGCCCCGCCCCTCCGTTCACCGGGGAGGCCGCGAAGGCTTCGCGCAAAAACGCGCCCGTGAAGGAACCCTCCGTCTCGGCGACCTCCTCGGGGGATCCCTGGGCGACGAGGTACCCGCCCTCATCCCCCCCCTCGGGACCCAGGTCGATAATGTAGTCTGCCGTCTTGATGACATCCATGTTGTGCTCGATGACAATGACCGTGTTTCCGTTCTCGACGAGCCGGTGCAGAACGGCCAAAAGCTTCTCGATATCGGCGAAGTGAAGACCAGTCGTGGGCTCGTCCAAAATGTAGAGGGACCTTCCCGTGGCACGGCGGCTAAGCTCTTTCGAGAGCTTAAGCCGTTGAGCTTCGCCTCCGCTCAAAGTAGTGGCGGGTTGGCCGAGACGGAGATAGCCGAGTCCCACGTCCGAAAGTGTTTTGAGTTTCCAGCGGAGGGCGGGGATATTTTCAAAAAATTTCGCCGCCGTCTCCACCGTCATCCCTAGAACATCGGCAATTGAGCGGCCTTTGTAATGGACGGCGAGAGTGTCCCGGTTGAAGCGCTTGCCCCTGCACGCGGCGCACTGGACGTAAAGGTCCGGAAGGAAGTGCATTTCGAGCCGGATATACCCTCCCCCCTGGCACGCCTCGCACCTTCCCCCCGTCACATTGAAGCTAAAACGGCCCGGTTTGTATCCGCGCTTCCGTGATTCCGGGACCTGGGAGAAAAGACCCCGTATATGGGTGAAGACCCCGCTATAGGTGGCCGGGTTGCTTCGGGGGGTCCGTCCGATCGGGGACTGGTCGATGTTGATCACCTTGTCAGTCTGGTCGATTCCCTCGATCGTGCGGTGGGCGCCCGGCTCGGCGAGCGACCGGTAGATGCGCTTCGCGAGGGCCCGGTAAAGGATCTCTTCGACCAGCGTGCTCTTTCCGCTCCCGCTCACGCCCGCAACGCAAACGAACAGGCCGATCGGGATGGATACATCGATGTCCTTGAGGTTGTGCTCCCTGGCTCCGCGGATGACGAGGCGGTTTCCGTTCGGGCGCCGCCGATTCGGGGAATAGGAAAGGGATTTTTCTCCGGAAAGGTATGCTCCCGTGAGGGATTCCGGATTTTCGGCAATCTCGTTGGGCGGACCGGTGGCGACGATGCGGCCCCCGTGCTCCCCGGCGCCGGGGCCCAAATCCAGCACATAGTCGGCGCACTTGATGGTGTCGCGGTCGTGTTCAACCACGATCACCGTGTTCCCCATGTCCCGGAGGCGGCAGAGGGTGTCCAGGAGACGGCGGTTGTCCCGCTGATGAAGGCCGATGCTGGGTTCGTCGAGAATGTACAGCACCCCGACGAGGCTCGTTCCGATCTGACTGGCGAGCCGGACCCGTTGCCCCTCGCCGCCGGCGAGGGTGGCCGTCGGACGGTCGAGGGTGAGGTAGTCCAGCCCCACCCGTGCCAAAAAATCGAGCCGCTCGTTCACCTCTTTGAGGATGCGCTCGGCCACCGGGTCGCGGGCATGACGTTCGCCTGCCTCGGCAAAAAAGCTGCGCGCTGCGCGGATCGACATTGCGCACACATCGAAGATATTTTTTTCCTCGAAGGTGACAGCGAGGCTCTCCGGGCGGAGGCGTCCCCCGCCGCAGCCATCGCAGGGAAGTGCATTCATGTACCGCTCAAGTTCAGCGCGGAGGTCCTCGCTCTGCGTGTTCGCGTGCCGGGCGGCCAGGGCCGGAATAATCCCCTCGAAGGGACGCTCCCTCCTCCGTGTGCGGCGGCCGGTCTTGTGCTTAATCCGCAAGGGGGCGCCCTTGCTCCCGAAAAGAAGGAGGTCCCGATGTTTCTTCGCGAGCTTTCGGAAAGGGATCCGCGCCGGGATGGCGTACGCTTCAATCGCGGCTTTTACGGCGGAGGCGAGGAAGCTCTTGCTCCCCGTGAGGGGGGCGATCGCTCCCTCTTCGAGGGAAAGCCCAGGATCGGGCACCACCCGGCCAGGATCCATTTTGGGCACCGCGCCCAGGCCGTTACACTCGGGGCACGCGCCGTATGGGCTGTTAAAGGAAAACATCCGCGGGGCCGCCTCAGGGAGAGTGATCTCGCACTCAAGGCAGGCGAACTGCTGGCTGAAAAGGTATTCCGGCCCGCCCGTATCGTTGAATATGACGAGGCCCTTCGAAAGAGAAAGCGCCGTTTCGACGGACTCGGTGATGCGTCTTTCAACTCCCCGCTTAATGACAAGCTCATCGATCACCACCTCGATGTCGTGCTTGATGTGGCGCCTAAGAACGATCTCGGTGCCCAGCTCGAACATGCGCCCGTCGATCCGGACCCGGAGAAATCCTTTGCGCTGGAGGTCGTCCAACTCCTTTCGGTAGATGCCTTTTCTCCCGCGCACAAGGGGGGCGAGGATCTGAAGCTTCGTGCCCACGCCCATATCCACAGCGCGCGAGACCATCTGTCGCACGCTGAGCGCGTTCATGAGCCGGCCACAGGAGGGGCAATGGGGGGTGCCCACCCGGGCGAACAACAGCCGCAGATGGTCGTAAATTTCGGTGATTGTCCCGACGGTGGAGCGGGGATTCTTGCTCACCATCTTCTGCTCGATGGCGATGGTGGGAGAAAGCCCCTCGATGGAATCGACGTCGGGCTTGTCTATCTGGTCCATGAACTGGCGTGCGTAGGCAGAGAGGGACTCGATGTAGCGGCGCTGGCCCTCTCCGTAAAGGGTGTCGAAGGCGAGACTGCTCTTCCCCGAGCCGCTGATGCCCGTGATGACGATGAGCTTATCGCGCGGAATTTCTAAATGAAGATCTTGGAGGTTGTGCTCGCGAGCGCCGCGGATGACGATTTTGCGCTCCCGGCGGGGACGACCGTTGGGGAAGGCCATCAAACGCTCCGGTGTCAGGCGGTGCGAAGTTTCTGGAAAAACGGCTACAATCCCCTAGCATACCACGTGGACAATGGCACGAAAATTCCAGATGGCCAGTTATCCAAAATAATCCCAGGACAAACTTAATACCGCCTGGAGGATTTCAAGCTGCCTAAAGGCAAAAACTTCGATACGCATACCAAATTTGCTAAGATATCAATTAACCAGTCGTTAAATGAATAATATGGCTCTGTACAACCAATAATGAGGTTTCCGGTGACCGCATTGAATTCAACAGATATTGAGGAGTTCTGCAAAATTTGCAATTGGACTTACGAGTCCTGGATCACTCATAGAGCATTGTTCGATGACAATCCAAAAATCGATGACATGATGAAGGGGAAATGCGGACATTTCCTGGGACGGCTGAGCAACATTACTTACGAGTACGTTTTACTTCAGCTCGCTAAACTCCACGACCCCGCCATCCAGGGAAACAACTCCAACCTTTCTTTAGAGTATGTGATCAAATACGGTGACTGGGATCAAGAGACTGCTTCCACTTTACAAAAACTCCATAACGAGCTCAAAAGGCTGGCGAAGGTTATCAGACCTGCGCGAAACAAGATTCTGGTACATAGCGATCGGAAAACTATTTTGAATGCTTCTAACCTTGGGGGTTTCCCCAAGGATGATGACCTCAAATATTTTGAAGCACTTAAAAAGTTTGCAAATATCGTTCATGAAAAGGTCATCGGAGGGCCTTGCCTTTTCGACGATCTCGCAATGAACGATGCAATAATCCTACTTAGCGTTATCCTTAAATCAGAAACATAACCTTCCTTGCCCTAATACCAGCAAAGGCCGGCAGTGACGTTTATGTCCTGGCCCGTCATGTGCTTTCCATCCTCGGAGGCGAGGTGGACGCACATTCCGGCGGTGTCCTCCGCCGTGACAAACGTCTTCAGAGCGGCTTGGCCGGTGAAGGACTCTTCGGCCTCCTTGAGGGAGATTCCCCGGGATTCCGCCTGATTGGCGATAACGTTCCGGATGCGTTCCCCCTCGGTCGCGCCGGGACAGACGCTGTTTACGGTGACCCCGAACTCGCCCAACTCAAACGCCAGGGTCCGCGTCAGCCCGATGACCGCCATCTTCGATGCCGTGTAAGGGGTGCGATTCGGCAAAGGGCGCTTGCCGCTCAGGGAACTGATGTTGATGATCCGGCCTTGCCGGTTTTTCTTCATGATGGGGATGACGTATTTGCAGCAGAGGAACATCCCCGTCATGTTAACGGCAAAGCAATCTTCCCATTCTTCCCGCGTGACTTCCTCGCACATTTTCGTCGGGCCCGCGACGCCGGAGTTGTTCACCAGGATGTCGATGCCGCCGAACTCGCCCAGGGTCTTGTCCACCATATTTTTAATGGCCGCCTCATCGTTCAGATCCGTCGGTACGACGAGGGAGGCACCACCCATAGAATTGATCTTCCTCTGGGTGCCTTCGAGGTTTTGCACAGTGCGGGCGGCAAGGGCGAGTTTCCCACCCTCGCGGGCGATGGCGAGCGCGATGGCCTGCCCGATTCCCTGCCCCGGACCCGTTACGATGGCGATTTTGCCTTTCAGGCGCATGGGCAAAGACCTCCCCTGGCATTTCTGGCCGCTGCTTTGATCATGTCCCGTTACCTTAGGGAGCCGGACTGTATTTCCTTCAACGGCTGGTCCTCAAACCAATTCCACTTCTCGAAACCAATAGCCGAGCTCGAAGGCGGCGGTCTCGGGCGAGTCGGAGCCGTGGGTGGAGTTCCGCTCGATGCTCTCCCCAAAATCCTTTCGGATCGTGCCGGGGCCCGCCTCGGCCGGGTCGGTCGCCCCCATCAGATCCCGCCAAGCCTGAATGGCGTTTTCCTTCTCCAGGGCGAGGAGAACCGTCCTCCCCGATGACATGAACGCCGTCAGGCTCTCGAAGAATGGCCGCTCGCGGTGAACCGCATAAAAACCCTCCGCCTCGGATTTGGTCATGAAGACAAGACGCATCGCGACGATGCAGAATCCGCCCTCTTCGATGCGGGCGAGTATTTTCCCCGTGAGGCCCCGCTCCGTGGCGTCGGGCTTGATCATGGAGAAGGTTCGTTCCATACAATCCAGCTCCCCAAAAAGTATGAAGGGGCAGCATCTTTGCCGCCCCTTCACCCTTGCGGCTTTTACGCTTTGCCGAGCGCCTGGGCCATTGTGGTCCCCATATCGGCCGGGCTCTGGGTAACGTGAATGCCGCACTCCTCCATAACACGCATCTTTTCGGCGGCCGTCCCTTCCCCGCCCGAAATGATGGCTCCCGCGTGCCCCATCCGCCTCCCGGGGGGAGCGGTTTGGCCGGCGATGAACCCCGCAAGAGGCTTGGTCACGTTCTCCTTCGCCCAACGCGCGGCGTCCTGCTCGGCGGTCCCCCCGATCTCCCCGATAACGATGACTCCTTCGGTATCGGGGTCCGCCTCGAACCGTTTCAGCAAGTCAATATAGGTCGTCCCGATGATGGGGTCCCCCCCAATGCCGACGCAGGTGGACTGTCCAAGGCCCCGTGCGGTGAGCTGGCCGACTACTTCATAGGTGAGGGTTCCGCTCTTGGATACGACCCCGATGGAGCCTTTTTTGTGAATGTGGCCGGGCATGATTCCCATCTTGCACTCGCCGGGCGTGATAACGCCGGGGCAGTTCGGCCCGATGAGGACCATTTCTTTGTCCTGAAGGTGGCGGTAGACGTACATCATATCCCGGACCGGGACCCCCTCGGTGATGCAAACAACAAGGGCAAGATCGGCGTCGGCCGCTTCGAGGATGGCGTCGGCGGCGAAGGACGGAGGGACAAATATGAGCGAGGCGTTCGCCCCGGTTTCGTCCACGGCCTGGGCCACCGAATTGAAGACGGGGATCTCGTCCATCTTCTGTCCCCCTTTACCGGGGGTCACGCCGGCCACAACCGCTCCGCCGCCCTCTGCGAACTCCTCGCTGTAGCGGATGCACTGCTGGGTGTGGTAGCTCCCTTCCTTCCCGGTGATCCCCTGGACGAGTACCCGGGTCTTTTTGTTGATGAGAATACTCAATCCCTTCTCCTATCGCTTGAGCGCCGCGACGACCTTCCCGGCGGCGTCGGCCATATCGTTGGCCACGGTGAAATCCAGTCCCGATTTCTTCAGGATCTCCCGGCCCTTTTCGACGTTCGTTCCTTCCATCCGGATGACCACCGGGACGTTCACCTTCACGATTTTGACCGCCTCGACGACTCCATCCGCCAGGACATCGCACCGGAGAATCCCGCCGAAAATGTTGATCAGGACGGCACGGACCGACTTGTCGCTCATCAGGATACGGAAGGCATTTTCCACCATCTCACGGTTCGCGCCCCCGCCCACGTCCAGAAAGTTCGCTGGAGAGGACCCCGCCAACTTGATGATGTCCATTGTGGCCATGGCCAAGCCCGCCCCATTCACCATGCAGCCTACCTCGCCATCGAGCTTGATGTAGTTCAGCCGGTACTTGGAAGCCTCAACCTCGAGAGGGTCCTCCTCGTCGAGGTCCCGCAAATCCGATACATCAGGATGCCGAAAAAGGCCGTTGTCATCGAAGTTCACCTTGGCGTCGAGGGCGAGAACGCGGCTGTCTTTCGTCTGCACAAGGGGATTGATCTCGACCAGGGAGCAGTCCATCTCTTCGTAAAATTTGTAGAGATTCGTGACGAATTTCAGGCCTTCCTTCAACAAACCGTCTGGAAATCCTAGACCGTAGGCCACCCGGCGCGCGACCGAGGGCCAAACCCCGAGGGCCGGGTCGACATGCACCTTGATCAGCTTTTCGGGCGTCTTGGCAGCCACCTCTTCTATTTCCATCCCACCCTCGGTGCTCGCCATAATGACGGGCCTGCCCACCGCCCGGTCGAGTACGATTCCGAGGTAGAGCTCGCGCTCGATTTCACTCGCCTCCTCCACCAAAACCTTCTTCACCAGCCGCCCTTGCGGCCCCGTCTGGTGGGTGACGAGCGTCATCCCGATGATCTGGGAGGCGGCCGCCTTCGCTTCCTGGGAGGTCTTGGCGAGCTTTACGCCGCCTCCCTTGCCCCGCCCACCTGCGTGAATCTGGGCCTTCACCACGACGGTGCCGCTCAACTCCTGGGCGATCCGTTCCGCCTCCTCCGGCGTATCGGCCACGCCGCCGCGGGGGACCGCGACGTTGAACTTTTGGAAAAGCTCCTTGCCCTGGTACTCGTGGATGTTCATCCCGCCTCCACTTGGCCGAATGAGAGGGCAAATCATTGGCCCTCAGAAATAAAAAAAGAATCCCTTCCTCCGGGGGGAAGGGAAGGAAAATCTCCCCCACCAACCGGTGCGGGCCTGAGGTTCAATCCTTAGCGTACGCTTTGTAGCCTTCGCTGAAAATGTCGTTGCCGAAACAATCGTTGACCACGACGACGGGAAGGCGCTCGATCCGGAATTTCCGAACGGCCTCGGTTCCCAAATCCTCGTAGGCCACCATTTCCACTTCCTTGATGCGCTTGGCGAGCAGGGCGCCCGTCCCCCCCACGGCGATGAAATAGACAGCCTTGTTCCGGATCATGGCGTCGATGACTGTCTGGCTCCGGGCGCCCTTTCCGATCGACCCCTTGAGACCCAGGTCAAGGAGCCGGGGGGTGTAGGCGTCCATGCGGCCGGCCGTCGTGGGTCCCGCCGAGCCCACAACGGCTCCGGGCTTCGCGGGAGTGGGGCCCACATAATAAATAACCTGACCCTGGATATCGAAGGGAAGCGACTCCCCTGCCTCCAGTGCCTCCACCATCCGCTTGTGGGCCGCGTCCCGGGCCGTATAGACAACGCCCGAGAGCTCGCACATATCCCCCATGCGGAGCCCGGAGATCACTTCATCGGTTAGGGGTAAATCGATTGGGTGCGCCTCGCTCCCCGACACCGCTAAATCGTTGCCTCATCGTGGCGGTGGGCGTGACATTCCACGTTGATACATATCGGCAGGGCGGCGATGTGGCAGGGGTAGCTCTCGATATGGACACCGACGCAGGTGGTATTCCCACCCAATCCCATCGGTCCCACCCCGGTCTTGTTGACCGCCTCCAGGATGTCCCGCTCCAACTCTGCGATGTGGGGTTGGAGGCTGGCCTCGCCCACCGGGCGGAAGAGGGCCCACTTTGCGAGATAGGCCGCCTTCTCGATCGTCCCCCCGAGGCCGATCCCGAGCAGGATGGGAGGGCAAGGATTCCCGCCCGACTCGAACACCTGCTGCACCACGGCCCGGATGATTCCCTCCCGGCCGTCCGAGGGTTTGAGGGTCCGGGCGACACTCATGTTTTCGCTACCGGCCCCTTTGGCTGCGAAATAAATTTTCAGCCGATCTCCGGGTACGATGCGATGGTGAACGACGGCGGGGGTGTTGTCCCGGGTGTTCCGGCGGAGGAGCGGATCGTCGACGATCGAGCCGCGGAGGTACCCTTCCGTGTAGCCCTGGCGGACGCCCTCGTTAATTGCGTCATCCAGCGCGCCGCCAACGAGGTGGACGTCCTGGCCCACCTCGACGAACACGAGCGACACCCCCGTGTCCTGGCAATAAGGAGTTCTCTCCGACGAGGCCAGGGCGGCGTTTTCGGTAATCTGATTCAGAATCTGGAGGCCGAGGGGGGAGGTCTCCGCCTTCTTGGCTTCATCGAGCTTCGCCACGTAGTCGGGGTCCACATTGTAATTCGACTCGATGGCCATCTCCCGGATTTTGGCGGTGATCTCCGAGACGTCGATGGTTTTCATTTGCTCCTCGGCGGGTGGAAGGTGTGCGGCGCGCCCGCGCACTAGGCAAGAAGGTTTTTGGTGAGCTCCCGGACGTGGTCGGCCGACTTGTCGAAAGCGGCCTTTTCCTCCGGCGAGAGATCGAGCTCGATGATCTCCTCCATCCCGCCCCCGCCGAGCTTCACCGGGACCCCCATGAAGAGGTCCTTCTGGCCATACTCCCCCTGCAGCAGGACGGCGCACGGGAGGATCCGCTTTTTGTCCTTTATGACGGCCTCCACCATCTGAGCGATGGCGGCGCCGGGAGCGTAGTAGGCGCTTCCCGTTTTCAAATAGTTCACGATCTCGGCGCCCCCGTCCCGGGTGCGCTGGACGAGCGATTCGATGCGGTCGGGCTTCATCAGGGCCGTGATGGGAATGCCCGAGACGGTGCTGTACCGCGGAAGCGGCACCATGCTGTCCCCGTGCCCGCCCAGCACGCAGGCGCTCACGTCTTCGACTGAAACCCCCAACTCTATCGCGATGAAAGTGCGGAAGCGCGCGCTGTCCAGCACCCCGGCCATGCCCATGATCCGGTCGCGGGGGAATCGGCTCCGCCGGTGGGCCACGGTGACCATCACGTCCAAGGGGTTTGAAACCACGATGAGGACGCAATCCGGAGATGCTTTCACGACCTGATCCGTTACCTCGCCCACAATCTTCGCGTTCGTATTGATAAGATCGTCGCGGCTCATGCCAGGTTTCCGCGCGATTCCCGCCGTGATGACAACGATGTCAGAGCCTTCCGTATCCTTGTAGTCGTTCGTCCCGATAACGCGGCTATCGAAGCCCTCCACAGGGCCGCTTTCATACAAGTCGAGCGCTTTTCCCTGGGGGACGCCCTCGATAATGTCGATGAGGATAATGTCGCCCAGCTCCTTGGCGGCGACCCAGTGGGCGGCCGTTGCGCCCACATTGCCCGCGCCAACGATGGTGATCTTCGGTCGACCCATGATCTTCCTCCTATCGGGGTGAACCCTGCCCTTTACATATTATTGATGATGGCCTTCCCGAACTCCGAGCAGGATACTTTTTTGGCCCCCGTCATCTGGCGCTCGAAATCGTAGGTCACGGTTTTTTTCTTGATGGCGCCTTTCATTCCCTTGATGACCAGGTCCGCCGCCTTCTGCCAGCCAAGGTATTCGAGCATCATGACCGCCGAGAGAATGAGGCTGCTCGGGTTCACCATGTCCTTGCCCGTGTATTTGGGGGCGGTTCCATGGGTGGCCTCGAAAAAGTGAATCTTGTCCCCGATGTTGGCCCCGGGCGCGATGCCCAATCCCCCCACCTGGGCAGCCACAGCGTCGGAAATATAGTCGCCGTTCAGATTCGTGCACACAAGTACCTGATACTCTCTCGGCCGCGTCATCACCTGCTGGAACATGCTGTCGGCGATTCTGTCGTTCACGAGGATTTTTCCCTTCGGGAGTTTCCCGTTGTACTTCTTGCCCCAAAGCTCCTCCTCGGTGATGATGTATTTGCGGTAGCGCTTCTTCAGAAAAGCGTAACCCCAGTCCTTGAAGGCCCCTTCCGTGTATTTTTGAATGTTCCCCTTGTGGACCAGGGTGAGCGTTTTCAATTTGTGCTGGATGGCGTGCTCGATGGCCTTCCGGACGATGCGCTCGCTACCTGTCACCGAAATGGGCTTGATCCCGATTCCGCTGTCCTTCCGGATGTTGCAGCCCATCTCCTTATTGAGGAAGTTGAGGACTTTCTTGCCTTCCTTCGTTCCAAGCTCCCATTCGATCCCCGCGTACACGTCCTCGGTGTTTTCCCGGAAAATGATCATGTTCACGTATTCAGGATGCCTCACCGGAGAAGGAACGCCTTCGAAATACCGCACGGGGCGGACACACGCGTAAAGATCGTTTAGCTGGCGCAGACCCACGTTCAGGCTTCGGAAACCGCCGCCGACGGGCGTGGTCAGGGGGCCTTTAATGGAAAAGTAGTAATGCCGCACCGCATTCAGGGTGTCCTGGGGCAACAGCTCGCCGTACTCCTCCATCGCATCATCGCCGGCATATATCCGGAACCACTCGAACCGCTTCCTGCCCTTGAATGTCTTCTCCACTGCGGAGTCGACGACGTTCATCATCACGGGGGTGATGTCGAGGCCGATTCCGTCCCCGCGAACATAGCAAATAATGGGGTCGTCCGGTATCACCGGCTTGCTTCCGCGGAAAGTGATTCGGGTGCCGCTCTTCGGGGGAACAAGCCTATCGAATTTGACGCTCATGCGACGCTCCTCAATGCCGCCCCGGCGGGCCGGGAAAGCCCCCCGGGAAAAAATGGATAACAAAACGACCTTATCCGATGAAGTAAGAACAGGGCCGGCCTTCAGCCAGTTCTCCAAAACGTATAAAATCCCCGCCCCAAGCGATGCGCCGGTGATACTAATGATCCGATCCCGAAAAATCAATCTTCGTACAGGTTTTCATGCTTTCGCCCTCAATTACCCAAAAAAAACCCCAGGCCTCTTCCGCAAGGCCAGGGGCCGGATTTCAAATCGCGCCCCGCGCGGTCCACCTTTTTAAAATGTGAGAGATGTTATGGGGATTAGCAACATTAACGTGCGTCCCCTCTATTTTACCAATTGCGCTGGATTGGAAGGGTAGGCTGCGGTCAGGGCATACCTTGCGTCTTGATCCCCCCCCTGGGAAGGCGCACCATGGTTTTCCAGAGTCAGGGCAGAATTTCGCCCCTCACGCCTGGAGGAGAAAGGTGGATTGCGACCGCTTCGCCCCTTAGACACGGTCTGGAAATGCCCTCTGGGCATGTCTCTGTAAGTATATATCTTTAGAAGAATTACATTCTATATTCAAACAAGTGAATTAACAAACGGGCAGATGAATCATATTCCTCTCAAGCGTTTCGGACAGCACTTTCTGCGGGACAAAAATCATCTTCGCCGGATCATCGAATTGGGCCAATTGGAAGCGGGTGAACCCATACTCGAGGTCGGGGCGGGTGACGGTACACTGACGCGGTCTCTCCTTGAGGCGGGAGCGAGGGTGATTGCCGTCGAGATCGATCGAGACCTTATTCCCGGCCTCCATGCGCTCGCCTCGAATTCCCCCGAGCTCGAGGTCCGGGAAGGGGACATCATGAAAATGGATCTTTCTATGTTTCCCTCCCCCCTCAAGGTGATCGCCAATCTGCCGTATCAAATCGCAAGCGGCCTGCTGGCGGACCTCTGCAGCCGGCCGGTGCAGTTTCCCTTCCTGCTGGTGATGGTCCAGCGTGAGGTGGGAGAGCGGTTGGCGGCACGACCCGGGGGGAAGGATTACGGGACCCTCACCATTTGGGTGGGCCACCGGTATGGGGTGGAAATTTGCCGAATTATCCCTCCCGGGGCGTTCCGCCCCCCGCCCAAAGTTGAGTCCGCCCTCGTCCGGCTCACGTCCCGGCCAGCCCCGCGCGTCGAAGTGCCGGATGAAAAAACCTACTTCCGCATCGTCCGGACCGCCTTCGCGCACCGCCGCAAGACCCTGATCAACAACTTGCGGACCCTTTCCCTTCCCATCGATCAGGCTGGCACGCCCGCCGGGGAGGGGACAGCCGCCCAAGAGGGAAAAAGGAGGTGGCAGACGGTATTGGAGCAAGCCGCCGTGGAACCCTCCCGCCGGGCGGAGAGCCTCGATCCGGAAGAGTTCGCCCGCATTGCCCGGGCCCTCGCGCAGTGATTATGAAAAACGACCAGCAGCGAATCCTTCTTTACCGCGCGGGGGCGCTCGGCGATACCCTTCTTACCCTCCCAGGCCTCGACGCCCTGCGGCGGCTCTACCCTGACGCTTCTCTCACACTTGCCGGGCATCCCGCCTACGCCGCCCCATTGTTGGATGCGGGACGCGTGGACGCCGTTCTCGACGCCGACTCCCGCCCCTTTCACCTCTTATACAGTGGGCCGCAGGGGGGAAGCAGTCCGGACGAAATGGATCTCCTTTTTCAAAGATTTGACAAAATTGCCCTTTTCACGCGGGATCAAGAGGGAGCGGCCAAAAGGCGGTTGGCTTCGTCAGATGGCCGCCGGTGGATTATTGCCGACCCCCTTCCCCCGAAAGGGACGGCAGCTCACACGGCCGAATGGATGAAGAAGGCCCTCTCGCCGCTGGGGGTCCAGGAAACGGAGCCGTCACCCACCGCCTTCCTCCGCCCCTCGCCCGAAAGCAACCAGAAAGCCCGTGCCCTTCTTGACGCGCATCGCCTTGAGGACACGCGCTTCCTCGCCCTTCATCCCGGAAGCGGAGGTGAGGCGAAATGCGCTTCTCCAGAGACACTCGCCGGAACCGCAAGAGCCTATCTCGATAATACCGGCGCCCGGCTTCTCTTGATTGCTGGCCCCGCCGACGCAAAAGCAGCCCAAGCCTTCCGGGCGGCATGGGGGGCCGGCCTGGCCGAGTTATACTCGCCTCCCCTCCCAGTCCTCGGCGCCCTTCTCTCCCGCGCCTCGGCCTACCTGGGGTGCGATTCGGGGGTCAGCCACCTCGCCGCCCTCTGCGGCGCTCCCTCCCTTGTCCTGTTCGGGCCCGCCTCAGATCCGGACCGCTGGGCCCCCCTGGGCCCAAGGGCGGACTGGCTCTGGTGGAAGGAATGGAGCAAAGAGAAAGGGGTACTCGAAAAATTGGCAGCAGGGGGGGATCAAAGAATCCACGCGAAAAAATTCGCGCCGCGTCTCACTCCAACAACTTTCCCAGCCGCCCCCAGCGGACCGATCCGGCCTCGGCGTTCCAGGACCAGTAGATAACAAAGGCCACGCCCCGGATTTTGTCGTCCCAGCAAGGTGCGGACCACAAGGAGCAGGGAAACGGAAAGGGAATGTTCAACCCTAAAAAATTGATGCGGATATGGCCCAGCTGCCTTCCCATCCGCAGAAAACCCCATGAGCGGCTGTCCTGGGAGTTGTTTCGGTTGTCTCCGAAAACGAGCAAGTGGCCAGGAGGCACTTTCTCCGGCCCCCATTCCGCCTCGCGCCCTTCGGCCTCGCCCGATGGCTTGAAAATGGCATATTTCTCCGGAAGCGGGGTGCAGCGTTCGGGCTGATCCGGTGTGATACAATTGACGTAGACTTTCTTCCCGCGGACCATCACCTCCTCTTCAGGCAGGCCCACCACCCTCTTGATGAAGTCCCGGCTCTCGTCCTGCGGGAATCGGAAAACGATGATGTCTCCCCGCTTAGGGTCGCGGAACCAGTAGAGAAACTTTGTCACCAGGATGTGATCCCCGACGAGGAGGGTATCCTCCATCGAGCCGGAGGGGATCTTGAATGCCTGGACGATGAAGGCGCGTACGAAGAAAGCGAGCACCAACGCGATGGCGATGGCCTCGGCGTATTCCCGGTATACCGACTTCCCCCGCCGGTCGGAGGCCGGTGCTCCTTTGCTCATTCCGATGATCCCATCCTTCAATCGCCCTGCCGGTCCGGGTTCAACACTGCCATAAAAGCCTCCTGGGGAACCTCAACCGTCCCGATGTTCTTCATGCGTTTTTTCCCTTCCCGCTGCTTTTCCAACAGTTTCCGCTTCCGGGTAACGTCCCCTCCGTAGCACTTTGCCGTGACGTCTTTCCGGAGCGCCTTCACCGACTCGCGCGCAATCACCCGGTTGCCGATAACCGCCTGAATGACCACCTCGAAAAGCTGCCGAGGAATGATTTTTTTCATTCGCCCAGTGAGCGCCCGGCCAAAATAGTAGGCCTTTTCTTTATGAATGATGGCCGAAAGGGGGTCGACGGGCTGGGCGTTCAAGAGAATGTCCAGCTTTACCACGTCTGCGGGCCGGTAGTCGAGGTATTCATAGTCAAAGCTTGCATATCCCCGGGTGAGGGACTTCAGCCGGTCGAAGTAATCGAACAGAATCTCGCTGAAGGGAAGCTCGTACTTTATCTGAACGGCGTTTTGATCGACGTATTCCAAGGACCGCTGCACACCGCGTTTCCCCTGGTTCAATTTCAATGTCTGGCCCACGTACTCCGCCGGCGTGAAAATGGTTCCCAAAATAAAGGGCTCCTCGATGACCTCTATCTGGGAAGGATTGGGCAGCTTGGCGGGGCTGTCGATCTCCTCCACCGTTCCATCCGTCAGGTGCACTCGGTAGATCACCGTAGGCGCGGTAATGATCAGGGTGAGGTCGTACTCCCGCTCCAGGCGCTCACGTATGATGTCCATGTGCAATAGGCCGAGGAAGCCGCACCGGAAGCCGAAACCAAGGGCGACCGACGTTTCCGGCTCATAGGAAAAGGCAGAATCGTTAAGCTGGAGCTTTCCCAGCCCGGCGCGAAGGGCCTCGTACTCGCCGCTGTCAGCGGGGTAGAGGCCGCTGAACACCATGGCCTTGGGTTCCTGAAAACCCGGGATGGGAGGAACATCGGGCTGGTCCGTCAAGGTTACTGTGTCGCCCACCTTGGTGTCGTCCACGTTCCGGATCGAGGCGGTGAAAATTCCCACCTCCCCCGACCCGAGCCGGTCGAGGGAAATGGGGTTCGGATCGAATGCGCCCAGGCTCTGGACCTGAAACTCTTTCCCGGTCGATAGAAACCGGATTGTTTCCCCTTTCTGGATTTGCCCGTCGAGCACCCGGACGAGGGGAACCGCCCCCTGGTAGGCGTCGAACCATGAATCGAACACCAGTGCCCGGGTGGGAGCGTCGGGGTCTCCTTTTGGTGGAGGAATTCGCTCGACCAGGGCTTCGAGCAACTCGGCTACGCCCGTTCCCTCCTTCGCGCTCACAAGGAGGCACTCCTCGCCCGGAATACCCAGAACTTCTTCAATTTGGTGGATCACGCGCTCGGGATCGGCGGCCGGTAGGTCGATCTTGTTCACGACAGGAATGATGGCCAGATCCTGATCGAGGGCGAGATACGTGTTGGCCAGGGTTTGGGCCTGAATTCCTTGGGTGGCATCCACCACGAGAAGAGCCCCTTCGCAGGCGTTCAGGCTGCGGGAGACTTCATAGTGAAAATCAACGTGGCCGGGGGTGTCGATTAGATTGAAGACGAACAACTCTCCCGACGGGCGCTGGTACTCGAGCCGCACGCTAGCCGCCTTGATTGTGATGCCCCGCTCCCGCTCGAGCTCCATCGAATCGAGAATCTGGGCCGACCGCTCCCGCTCGCTCAGTGCGCCGGTCAAATCCAAAATTCGGTCTGCGAGGGTGGATTTCCCATGGTCGATATGGGCGATGATGGAAAAGTTTCGAATATTCTCGGGCTTCACGGTGGGAAATGGACTCTCAAAGGGAAGCGGACAGCCAAAACGCAAGTTCTAACGGGTTCAATCACAGTCTACCACAACTCCCTCCGGCCCGAGAGAGCGGGCCCGCCTGGATCAAAACGGGGGCCAACGCTACCAGATGAGGCCTCCATACCGCAACGAATCCCAAGGGCTGTCAGGCGCAGGGAGGGCCAAGATTGAAGCGCAGGGAATTCCGAGGTAGCATCTCCCTTTTACGGGGAATCAGCGGAACTTATCGCTACCCCATCAAGCTTCGGAAAGTCCGATCATGAAACGACTCAATCGCCAATTGGCCTTCCGCGGGTTCATCGCCTTGGCCGCCCTGCTCGCCGCCGCCCCACAAGTCCCTCTCGCGGCCGCCGCAAGCGCCCCCCCTTTCGGGAGCCAAACATTCATCAAGGTGGCCAAGCGGCTCCGCCACTCGGTGGTTCACATCCAGGTGCGCCCAAAGGAAGAGGGGACGGGTGGCCTTTTCGGGACTTTCGGCAGGAGATTGAGAAAAGAAAAAAGGGGGGGGGCTTTTAATTTTTTCGAAAAGCTCGAAGACCGCCTCAACCTCGGGGCGGGCCTCATCGTCTCTCCTGACGGATACATTCTGACCAACTACCACGTTGTCAAAGACGCCGCCGAAATCAACGTGAAGCTTGCGGATGAAGAAGATTTCCCGGCCCGCCTCATTGGCCGAGACGAGAAAACCGACCTTGCCCTTCTGAAAATCGAACCCAAAAAAATCCTTCTAGCAGCGCCTCTCGGCGATTCGGATCGGGTCGAAGTGGGCGAGTGGGTGGTCGCCATCGGTAGCCCCTTTGGCCTCTCTCACTCTGTGACGGTTGGGGTGATCAGCGGGAAAGGGCGCGTCCTGGGAAACGGCCCCTACGACGACTACCTCCAGTCGGACGCGGCCGTCAATCCGGGAAATTCGGGGGGGCCGCTGGCCAATACCAAGGGAGAGGTGATCGGCATCAACACCGCCATTTTTTCGCAAGGAAGAAGTCCCCGCAGTCTTGGTGTCAGTTTCGCCATTCCCATAAACCAGGCCAAATCGGTCCTCGATGATCTTCGCCACAAAGGGTTCCCCATTCGCGGCCGCCTGGGAGCCACGGTTGGCGCGATCCCATCGTCCGAGGCAAAGAAACTCGGCTTGCGCCGCTATCAAGGAGCAAGGCTCGAGGAGGTCGGGCACGGGAGCCCCGCCCACAACGCCGGCCTGCGGCGGGGCGACATTATCGTGGAATTCGACGGGAGGGAAATCGTTACCTGGGAAATTCTTCCCCGGCTTGTCGCGCGCGCTCGGCCAGACAGTGAGGTCGAAGTGAAATTCCTCCGCAAGGGAGACATCCGAACCGTGCGGGTACGCATGGGCGGGCGGACGGAAAAACCCGCCGGCCCCGGCACGGCATTAGAGGCCTCACTCGGGATGAAGGTGGTTGTCCTGACCCCTGGCATCGTCCGCCGATTCGGCCTCGACGGTGACGGAAGCGGTCTCGTCGTATCGAACATAGTCCGCGGCGGGTCCGCGAGCGAGGGGGGCATCCTCCCTGGAGATCGGATCATTGAAGTCAATCACACTTCTGTCCGCACCCTCGCGGAGTACAAGAGTGCGCTGCAACGAACCCATCCCGATGGATTGGTTCTCATCCTCGTCCGAAGAAAGGGCTCTAACATTTTCGCCGCCCTCAAGTATTGACGGGCCCTCGGAAATCGGCAGGAAGCGTAAGATACGTAATGGGGAAAAACATGGGAAGAAAGGAGAGGCGCTTTCTTCTCCTGGGCCTGGCTCTAACGGTCGCCCTGTCGGCCTCCGGACCGCCCACAGCCTCGGCAGCGCGCAACCAGGAGGGAAGGCGGACACCCATCGTCCGGGCCGTCGAGCGTGCCGCGCCCGCTGTTGTCAACGTTAGCACCTTGCAGATTCACCGTGAGGCGAACCCTTTTTCGAAATATAGAAGCCCTTTGGTGGATGAGTTTTTCCGGGAGTTCTTCAGCCGTCCCCGCAAATCACGCAAGCCGAGCAGCCTTGGTTCCGGCGTTATCATCCGCCCGGAGGGCTTTATTCTCACGAATGAACACGTCATCTCGCGTGCGAGCAAAATCCAGGTCGTCCTCGCCGACGGCCGCTCCTTTCCGGCCCGCCTCATCGGATCGGATCCCGCGAATGACCTTGCGGTCATCAAAATCGATGCGAAAGAGCCGCTTCCCCACCTGCCCATGGGCCGCTCCAACGATCTGATGATCGGCGAGACGGTCATCGCCATCGGCAACCCGTTTGGCCTTTCCCACACGGTCACCACGGGAGTGGTGAGCGCGCTGGGTCGCTCCCTCGACGAGAACGGCAGAAGGCCCGAAAGACGCCCCTCCGACTTCATCCAGACGGACGCCTCGATCAATCCGGGCAACTCGGGCGGCCCCCTCATGAACCTCTACGGCGACCTCATCGGGATCAACACCGCGATCTTCAGCAACGCACAGGGGATTGGCTTCGCCATTCCCATCGACCGCGCCCACCGTATCGTGAACGACCTCATCCTTTTCGGAAAGGTCCGAAAAGGGTGGGCAGGCCTCGTCCTCCAGGATATCAATACCCGCATTGCCAAGTATCTCGGTTATTCCGAAGAGCGGGGTGCCGTCACGGTAAAGGTGTTCAAAGGCAGCCCGGCCGAGAGGACAGGAATCCGGCGGGGAGACGTTCTTCTCTCCTTCGGCGAAAAAGACATATCCTCGCGAGACGATTTCCTGAACGAGCTGGCAGGCTACACGGTAGGCTCCAGGCTGGAAATTAGGATATGGCGGCAAGGGAAAGTTCTCGAACGGGAAATCACCCTGGGCGGGGTTCCGGAGAAACTGTCCGACAAGATCGCAGAGGAATGGCTGGGCATCCGCGTCGCCTCTATCAACGAAAAGGCGATAAGCACTTATCGATTGATGACGCGGCAGGGCGTCCTCGTCACCGAAATCATCGAGGGCGCCGCCGCCCAGAACATCGGCATTCGGCCGGGAGACGTCGTTCGCCAGATCAACGGTGTCAACACGAACGACATCTCTTCGTTCCGCCACGCCCTCGTGCGCGCGCGCGACTTTCCGCGTGTCCAACTCCTCGTCCAGCGGCGGCGGACAGGGTACAACGTCACGCTGAAGCCGTAACCCACCAACTCCCGCCGGCGGTCTCGGTTCACCCCCGTATGGCAGTGCCGAAGTGAATCGCACGCTGTTCGAGAGCAAAGCGGTCGGTCATGCCGGATACGTAATCGCAAACCATCCGGTGCAGCCCGTCGGTCTCCCGGCGTTCGGCTTCGTGGGACGGCAACTTTTCAGGATGGGTTATGTAGACCTGAAATAGGTCCGTCACGGTTCGGCGGGCATCCTCCCCCAGCTTGACGAGGCGTGGATTCCGGTACATTCGTCCAATCAAAAACTGCTTCAACTCACGGTTCCGCGCTTCCATCTCCCCGCTGAAGGCGACGGTGCCGTGGCCACACCGGCGCACGTCACCGATGTCCTTAAAACCCCGCTCGTCGATGCGTCCTTGGGTCGCGGAAACGAGGTCGGTTACCTGGTCATTGATAATTCGGCGGATGGTCTCTTGCTGGAGAATGCGCATGGAAGCGTCCGGAAAGCTCCGCCGTGCGGCACCATGGTGTTCCGACCAGAGGGAGGTTTTTTGTAAATCCTCCGCCCGAAAGAGCGCCGATGAGAGGCCATCGTCCAGATCGTGGTTGTTGTAGGCAATCTCATCGGCCACATCCACCACCTGCCCTTCCAGGCTGGGGGCGATCTCGTTCGTGAGCCCTCCGGGCATGGGGCCCTGATAGCGGTTGATGTACTTGATGATTCCCTCCCGGGTCTCCCATGTGAGGTTCAGCCCGGGAAATGAGGGATATCGCCTCTCCAGGCGCTCGACCCGGCGGAGCGCCTGAAGGTTGTGCTCGAAGCCGCCGTAGCCGGCCATCATTTCGTTGAGCACCTTTTCGCCCGCATGGCCGAAGGGAGGATGACCGAGGTCGTGAGCCAGCGCCACGGCCTCGGCAAGCTCTTCGTTCAGCCGGAGCGCCCGGCTGATCGAGCGGGCGATCTGACTCACCTCAAGGGTATGGGTCAGGCGGGTACGGTAGTGATCGCCTTCATGGTTGACGAACACCTGGGTCTTGTACTCGAGGCGCCGGAAGGCTGTGGTGTGAATGATCCTGTCGCGATCCCGCTGAAAGGCGGTGCGCATCCCGTGCTCGGACTCGGGGTAGGCCCGGCCCAGGCTCTCCGCGCTTTTGGCGGCATAGGGCGCGAGGATCTCGGATTCGCGCCGTTCAATGAGCTCGCGCTGGCCAGCCATCCTGAGCCCTCATGCCGGGTTGACACCCTCGGTTCTTCGCCCCTCCGGCCTTAATCCTCCGTGGCAGGGGGCATGTCCGTGCGCCAGGCGGCGAACAGGTAAGTGACCGCGAGGGCGCCCCAGGGCGCCCAGCGGCGCGCGCGCCTCCGCACGCGATCCTCATCCAATTTCTCTTTCCCGAAACAATACCGCGCCACCACCTTTTGTACACCCAGGTCCCCGGCCGGAATGGCCTCCACCCTGCCCAGCGCCCGGAACAACACCTGCTCCGCGGTCCACCGGCCCACTCCCCGGATGGAGACCTGCCGCGCAATGGCTTCCTCCAGCGGGAGCCGCCGGAGTTCGTCCGCGTCGAGGAGTCCACCCGCCGCCGCCCTGGCCACCCCGATGACGTACTGCGCCTTCCGGCCGGAGAACTGCATGTTCCGCAGCGTCGCCTCCCACGCCCGAGCCAGGCGCTCGGGGCGGGGAAAGGCGAAATGGCGCTCTCCGCCGATATCCATCCGCTCTCCCCACCGCTCGACCAGGCGGCGCCGGATGACGCCCGCGAAGGTGAGGTTGACCTGCTGTGCGGTGATCGCGGTCACGAGGGCCTCGAACACGCTGAGGTAGCGCACCGGCCGAAGACCACAAAATCGGCGCACGATCGGCTTGAGCACCGCGTCCTCCTCGGCCATCCGGTAAAAAGGCGCCATTTCCAGATCGAGCGCGAGAATGTGGCGCAGACTTGCCTCGCCCACCGATATCGCCATGCGGGAAAGGCGGCCCGGGGCGCGTAGCCGCATCACGACCCGGGCGCGCGGGCCCGACCCCTCCGCCTCCGCCTCAAGGAGGAACTTTCCTCCCTTCCCGTCCAAGAGGAGGCGGCGGAAAACGGCCCCGTCGTAACGGTTCACCCTCTCATCGGAGGAATGTTGGAATCGGAGCAGACTCTCGTGAAACCGGAAAGGCCTGGGGAGGCGTATCGCTTCCTGATGGACCCCCATTCTCAGTCAATCATCCTTCGGCCCACAAGCCAGCAAGAGATAAGGATGAAAACCGAGGTGTAAGCCAAGAGGACGAAAACATGCCAAGCCGGGTTCTCCACCCGGCCGTACACAATCATGCCGCGGGCGAGCTCGACGGCATGGGTGAGGGGAAGCACCCTGGAAATATCCTGCATCCAGGCCGGCAGGTTGGTGAGGGGAAAAAACGTCCCGGCGAAAAAGAACATCGGCATGACGACGATGGAAAAGTGAAAGCTGAAAAAGGCGTAGTTCGGCGCCAGCGTTGTCGCGATGAGTCCCAACGAGCCGAACATCAGACCCTCCAAAAAGACGATGGGAAACACGGCCAACCCCCAAAAAGAGGCGACGAGGCCGAAGCTGGTGAGGACGATCATCATCAAAGTAGAGCCAATCAGGGCGCGGGTGGCACACCAGAGCAGGTCTCCCACCACCACGTCCCCCACCGTGAGCGGCGCCGCGAGCATGCTCTCGTAGGTGTGCTGGATGCGCATCCGGCTATATGCACCGTATGTGGACTCATACGAGGAGGACCACATGGCGATCGACACCACCAGGCCGGGGCCGATGAACTGGGCGTAGGTGATATCTCCGATCGAGGAGACCAGGCGCCCGAGCCCGTACCCGAAGGCGAGGAGGTAGAGAAAGTGCTCTCCCAAATTCCCCGCCCACTCGGCGAGGAAGAAGGAGCGGTACTGGACGATATGTCGCGTCCAGACGCGAAGCGCCCGGAGGCTCGGGGCGTTGGGCCATCTGGTCAATCGCGCAACTCCCGCCCGGTAATGCGCAAGAAGAGGTCTTCCAGCGTCGCCGGCCGACGGAGAAAATCCCTGTGGCCGGCGGCCACGAGGCGCTCCATCACCGGGGTACCGTTCCGGCAGTACAGGTATAGGGTGTCCCCGGCCCATTCGTGTTCGAGGGGGATGCCGCCCAAGGAGGGAAGCACGTCCCCTTTATCAATGGCACGGAGCTCGATCACCTCATCCCCCACACGCTCCCGCACGAGTTGGAGCGGATTCCCCTCGAGCAAGAACCGGCCCCCGTCAATCAGGCCGATGTGATCGCAAAGCTGCGCAGCCTCTTCCATGTAATGCGTGGTGAGGACGATGGTGAGCCCCTGGCGCCGCAGCTCCCGGAGGCGCTGCCAGACCATATGTCGCGCCTGGGGATCGAGACCCGTCGTAGGCTCGTCCAGGACGAGGATGCGCGGCCGGTGGATGAGTGCCCGGGCGATGAGGAGTCTCCGCTTCATCCCTCCGGAGAGGGTCTTGATTTGAGAATTCCACTTTTCTCCGAGTTGAACAAAATTTAGGATTTCCTTGATGCGGGGGCGGGAAAGTTTGCGGGAAATGCCGTAATAGCCAGCGTACACCCAAAGGTTTTCGTACACCGTGAGTTCCTTGTCGAGGGTTTCTTCCTGGGGAACGATTCCCATTTGCTCGCGGACCCGCCTTCCCTCGGTCGCCATGTCGAGACCGAGAACCCTAAGGCGGCCCGAATCCGGGCGGACGGCACCGTAGAGCATCCGAATGGTGGTGGTCTTGCCGGCCCCATTCGGACCCAGAAACCCATAGCACTCCCCCTGTTTGAGGTGGAAGCTGATGCCGTTCACCGCCCGCACATTACCGAATGCCTTGGTTAGAGTCTCGGCTTCGATATCCCACTCAGACAAACGCTTCTCCCGCTGTTTCGGCGCCAGCTAAACGCCGCGCAGGCGCTCCGCGTCGGCCACGCGGCTGATGGCGATCATGAAGGCGGCCGTTCGAAGCGAGACTTTTTTGTCTTTGGAAAGAGTATAGGTTTCGCCGGTGGCACTCGCCATGATTTTTCGAAGCTCATCGTTCACCCGCTTCTCGTCCCAAGTGAACTGCTGGATGTTCTGGACCCACTCAAAGTAGGAAACCGTTACCCCACCGGCGTTGACCAGAACATCGGGAATCACGTAGACGCCGTTCCCCAGGAGGATCTGCTCGGCATCGTCCGTCGTCGGCGCGTTCGCCGCCTCCAGCACGATCCGGGCTTTTATTTCCTGGGCGTTGCCAGCGTGAATCGCGCCGCCGAGGGCCGCTGGAATCAAAACGTCCACCTTCAGCGCGAGCAGATCCTCGTTCGAGATCCTCTCGCCCCCGTCGTACCCTTCGAGATCGTGGTTGGCTTTATGGTAATCGATCGCCTTTTCAACATCGATGCCCTTTTCCGCGTAGTAGGCCCCGGAAACGTCGGAGATGCACACCACCCGGACGCCGAGTTCATCGAGGAACCGTGCCGTGAAACTCCCCACGTTTCCGAAACCCTGGATGGCGGCGGTGAAATGGCTCAGGTCCCAGCCTTCCTTTCGGGCGAACTCTTCCAGCACGAAAACCACCCCGCGGCCCGTCGCCGCCTCCCGGCCGGGCGAGCCGCCGAGGCTGAGAGGCTTTCCGGTGACGGCGGCGAGGTTGTATCCGTGGCGGCTGCTGTACTCATCCATGATCCATGCCATGACCTGGGCGTTGGTGTGCATGTCCGGCGCCGGGATATCGCGGTATGGGCCGAGGAGCGCGCTGATCCGGGCGATGAACTTGCGGGTGAGGCGCTCCAGCTCGTAAATCGAGAACTCCTTGACGTTTACGCTCATCCCGCCCTTCCCCCCGCCAAAGGGGATGTTGACAAGGGCGGTCTTCCAGGTCATGAGGGCAGCAAGTCCCCGAACTTCATCGATATCGACTTCCTGATGGTACCGGATGCCGCCCTTGAAAGGTCCTCGGGCCCCATTGAACTGAACCCGGTAGCCTTGGAAAACGCTGAGCGAGCCGTCATCCCTTCGAAGAGGAACTTCGACCTGGATCTCGCGGAACGGCGTCTTCAGCAGGAGGCGCATTTCATCGTCGAGGCCCATCTTCTCGGCCGCCCGTTCGAACTGGGCGTTCGCCGTCTTGAAGACGCTGACTTTTTTCCCGATCTCAGCCTGCATAAATGAGTTTCCTGACTATAAAGTGAGATAGAATAGAAAACATCGGCGAGTGGATTAAAGTGGGCCCGGACAGCAGGTGGCCAGTTGGCATCGCTACAGTTGGTTCGGGTATATCAGTGGATGTCCGGAAGGTTCCCCTCATACCATTGCCAGGCAACCGGGGCGCGCCGAAATCAATGGCAGGAACATCCGCCTCCGCAGCTTCCGCCGCCGGAATAGCCGGTGGAGGGAAGGGAGCCTGCAACCGATACGGACTTCGCACCGACGCCGAATTGAGAAAGCTTCTTATGGACTTTTTTCGAGCGGCAGATCGGACAGGCAACCTCCGCCACCGCCGTTAAGGAGGGCACGAACGTTTCGAAATCGATTTCGCACTTTCCGCAGAAATACTCATACATGGGCATGGTGGTCTTCTCCTTCGCTCACGCGATCAGCGCATTTGGCTCGCGCGGCGATTGTCTGCCAGAAACTTTTCCAAACCGATATCGGTCAAAGGATGCCTGAGAAGCTGGGCGATCACCTGGAAGGGAACCGTCGCCACATCGGCCCCCATGGCGGCCGCTTCGAGGAGGTGGATGGGGCTGCGGACACTGGCCACGAGCACCTGGGTGGGGAAGTCGTAGTTCTGGAAAATCCGTACGATATCCCCCACCATCTCCATCCCGTGCTGGCCGATGTCATCAATCCGCCCAACGAACGGACTTACAAAGGAGGCCCCCGCCTTGGCGGCCAACAGAGCCTGGGCGGGGTTGAAGATCAGGGTCACGTTCGTATCAATATTCTCCTCGCGCATTTTCTTCGCGGCCCGGAGGCCGGGCACCCCGACGGGCACCTTCACCACCACGTTCTCGTGAATGGCCGAAAGGGTCCTTCCCTCCTCGACCATCTCCTCCCAATCGGTCGCAACCACCTCTGCGCTGATGGGCCCGTCCACAATCTCGCAGATCTCCCTAATCCGGGTATGAATGTCCGCGCCTTCTTTCGCGATGAGGGAGGGGTTCGTTGTAACGCCGTCGAGAACGCCGAGGGAGTTCGCCTCACGAATTTCGTTCAGATCTGCCGTATCGATAAAAAGCTTCATTCTCTGCCTCCCGGATGTCCGAGAGCGGCGCCGCTTTCCCGTGGATTTTGAAATATGCGGGCCGCAGAAATGGGGCAACGTTCTATACTGTTAGAAGATTACTTTAGGAATGGGAAAAGTCAACGCGCCGCCCGCAGCGGGCGGGACGGGCCCTCATTCTTCCCCGCTGGGAGGGACGCTCCCGCCGGCGGGAGCCCCCCCGCGGCGAGCGTACCGAGCAGTACATTCCTCCCCGCAAAAGATCAGTTTTATCCGGCGAACGCGCTTCGATACCCCCATGTGCAGAGGGAAATAGGTCCCGCACTCCGGGCACTTTTGCATTTCATCGTTCACCCCGTCGCTTTGCCCTTCCTCGCCGGATCGGCGGGCGCCGCCAAAGAGCCCTTTGAGCGCGTAGTAGATCACGCCCCCCACAACAAGGTAAATAAGAAACCGAATCATGCCCGCTCCCGTTCGGGGGAAAGGCCCTGCGGCGCACCCGCCGGGCTGGCCCTTCTTTTTTTGCGGTGATCTTATGTCCGGCCCAAAATCCTGGTACGAGACCGCATTTGACGAAGACTACCCCATCTACCAAGCCGCCGAGGAGGGCTGGACACCGGTTCAGGCCCTGTCGGTGGAAACCTTGCTCAACCTGCCCGCCCGCGCCCGCATCCTCGACATGGCCTGCGGATACGGCCGCCACTCAAAGCTCTGGCGGGAAGAGGGCCACGCCGCCGTCGGCCTCGACCTGAGCGGGCCGCTCCTCCGGCGCGCCGCCGAGTCCGGGCCGAAAGGCCTCTGGGTGCGGGGGGATTTTCGGCACCTCCCCTTCGCCGAAAACACCTTCGACGCGGTGGCCTCCCTCTTCACCTCCTTCGGATATTTCGAGAGCCGCCAAGAGGATGACGCCGCCCTCCGGGAGGCCCTCCGCGTCCTCGGGCCGGGCGGGGGATTTTACCTCGACCTGAAGAATCCCGCGCAACTTCGCGGGAATTTCCGGGAAACGGGGAGCCTCACCGTGGGCGAGGCCGTGGTCACAGAAATGGTCCGGATCACCGAGGCGCCCGGGGGGGGCCGCGTCGAGATGGACCGGGAGCTGACCCGCCCCGGCCGGCCCCCCAGCCGGAGCCGCTACTCGGTGCGCATCTACGAGCAGGACGACCTCCAAAGCCTCCTTGAAGAGGCGGGCTTCATCAATATCGGCTTCTGCGGCAGCTACGACGGCGCCCCCCTCGCCGACGAGGCGCCCCGCCTCATCGCCACCGCCCGCAAGCCCGGCCCCCGGCGCCCGGGCGGGGGCCGCGCCCGCTAGCCTCTCCCAATCGAAGCGCGCCCGCGCTAGCGGTAGGTCACCCCGCCGCGCCGCACCCAGCCGCCCGGAACCCGCCCCGCCGGGTCCCGGTGGGTCCAGTGGAGGAGCCCCCCCTTCGCGTTCCACACGTACTTTCCAAAAACCTCGACCGCGTCCCCGAGGGCGGCCGGAACCCGGGGGGCGAGGTCGATGTTGTGCGCGACGAGGAGGGTCAGCCCGTCCGCCAGGCGGATGACGAAGCGCTGGTGCCGGTCCCCCCGGGTGTCGTCCTTCAGCATGCGGATCACCACCCCCCGCGCCGGAAGCCAGGCGCCCGAGCGCCCCGCCTCGAAGGCACGCCGCGCCGGAGCCCGCCCTTCCCGGATCGCTCCGGCGGCCGCCGCCCGCGGCGGGGGGGCGGGCGCGCGAAGCGCCGGGAAGCCCGCCCACGCGATGAGGAAGACGAAAACAAAAAGAAAGGGTCGCACCCTTTACGCCTTCACCGGCTCGCGCCGGATGCGCCGGTGGTACTCCTGAAGGGGCCGGACGGCGACCCGCCCGTTCCGCATCGCGCGGATGGCCCGGGTGGCCGCCTGGGCGGCCGAAAGGGTGGTGCAGTAGAAGATGTTCCGCAGCAGGGCCGTCCTTCTGATCGAGTAGCTGTCCTGGATGGATTTGCGCCCCGAGGTGGTGTTCACCACCAGGGCGACCTCGCCCGCCTCCATCTGTTCCACAATGTGGGGGCGCTTCCCGTCGATCACCTTGTAGACGAACTCGGCCTCGATGCCGTTCGCGAGCAAGGCCGCCCGCGTTCCCGCGGTGGCCACGATCTCGAAGCCGATCTCCACCAGCGACTGGGCGATGGGGATCATCGCCTGCTTGTCCTCGTCCCGCACCGAGACGAAGGCCCGGCCCTCCCCCGGCAGGGGGGAGCCCGCCCCCTCCTCCGCCTTGAGGAAGGCGGTCGCGAAGTCCTGGCCCAGCCCCATCACCTCGCCCGTGGACTTCATCTCCGGCCCCAGGATGACGTCCACCCCGGGGAACTTCTTGAAGGGGAAGACCGCCTCCTTCACCCCGAAGTGGCGGTACTCGGCGTCCTCGGTGAGGCCCAGCTCCTCGAAGCGCCCGCCCGCCATCGCGCGCGCCGCCAGCTTGGCGAAGGGGCGCCCCACCACCTTGCTCACGTAGGGAACCGTCCGGCTCGCCCGCGGGTTCACCTCCAGGATGAAGACCTGCCGCCGGTGGACGGCGAACTGCACGTTGATGAGACCCACCACGTCGAGTCTCCGGGCGAGGATGCGCGTCTGGCGCTTCATCTCCTCCACCACGTCGGGGCCCAGGGTGTAGGGCGGCAGGGAGCAGGCCGAGTCCCCGCTGTGGATCCCCGCCTCCTCGATGTGCTCCATCACCCCCGCGATCACCACCCGCTCCCCGTCCGAGACCGCGTCCACGTCCACCTCGACAGCGTCGTCCAGGAACCGGTCGATGAGGACGGGGTGCTCCGGCGAGGCCTTCACCGCCTCGCGCATGTACTCCTCGAGCTCATCGCGGCCGTGGACGATCTTCATCGCCCGCCCCCCGAGGACGTAGCTCGGCCGCACCAGCACGGGGTAGCCCACCGACTCGGCCACCCCGACCGCCGAGGCGAGGTCCGCCGCCGTCCCCGAGGGGGGCTGGGTGAGGTGCAGCTCCTGGAGGAGTTTCCGGAAACGCTCCCGGTCCTCGGTCAGGTCGATGCTCTCGGGCGAGGTCCCCAGGATGGGCACCCCCGCCTCCAGCAGGGGAATCGCGAGCCGGAGCGGGGTCTGCCCCCCGAACTGGACGATCACCCCCAGGGGCTGCTCCCGCTCCACGATGGCGAGGACGTCCTCGAGGGTGAGGGGTTCGAAGTAGAGCCGGTCGCTCGTGTCGTAATCGGTGCTCACCGTCTCGGGGTTGCAGTTCACCATAATGGCCTCGAAGCCCGCCTCAGCGAGGCCCTGCACCCCGTGCACGCAGCAGTAGTCGAACTCGATGCCCTGCCCGATGCGGATGGGCCCGCCCCCCAGAATGATGATCTTGGGCCGGTCGGTGGGGCGGGCCTCGTCCTCCGCCTCATAGGTGGAATAGAGATAGGGCGTGAAGGCCTCGAACTCGGCGGCGCAGGTATCCACCCGCTTGAAGACGGGCTTCACCCCGAGCCGCCCCCGGGCCGCGCGCACCGCCTTTTCGGGAACGCCCTGCCGCGCGGCCAGGTCCAGGTCCGAGAAGCCGTTCTCCTTCAGGAGCCGGAGCCGCGGGCCGTCCTCCAGCAGGCCCGCCGCCCCTTGCCTCGGCCTCCAGCTCGACGAGGTATTCCACCTGGTCCAGGAACCAGGGATCGATCCGGGTGATCCGGTACAGGTCATCGGCCGAAAATCCCCCGCGCATCGCCCGCGCGATCTGCCAGAGCCGGTCCGGGCTGGGGACCGAAAGCCCCTCCTCGATCTTCTTCCGGCGCGCCGCGCCCTTCAGCCCCTCCCATTCCCCCGGGTCCGGGTCGGCGAGTCCGCTCCTTCCGATCTCGAGGGAGCGCACCGCCTTCATGAGGGACTCGCGGAAAGTCCGCCCGATGGCCATCACCTCCCCCACCGAGCGCATCTGGGTGGTGAGGACGGGCGGGGTCTCGGGGAATTTTTCAAAAGTGAAGCGCGGGATCTTGACCACCACGTAATCGATCGCGGGCTCGAAGGAGGCGGGGGTCTGGCGCGTGATGTCGTTCTGGATCTCGTCCAGGGTGAGCCCGGCCGCGAGCTTGGCCGCGATCTTGGCGATGGGAAATCCCGTCGCCTTGCTGGCGAGGGCGGAGCTCCGCGAGACGCGCGGGTTCATCTCGATGACCACCATCCTGCCGGTCTCCGGGTGGACGGCGAACTGGATGTTGGAGCCCCCGGTCTCCACCCCCACCCGGCGGATGATGGCGATGGCGGCGTCCCGCATGGCCTGGTACTGGCGGTCGGAGAGGGTCTGGGCCGGGGCTACCGTGATCGAGTCCCCGGTGTGGATCCCCATCGGGTCGAAGTTCTCGATGGAGCAGATGATGGAGACGTTGTCCTTGAGGTCGCGCATGACCTCGAGCTCGAACTCCTTCCAGCCCAGAACGCTCTCCTCGACCAGGACCTGATGGGCCGGGCTCTCCGAGAAGCCCCACTCCAGGAGCGACTCGAAGTCCTCCTCCCCGTAGGAGACCGCCCCCCCGCTCCCCCCCAGGGTGTAGGCGGGCCGGAGGATGACTGGAAAACCCAACTCCCGGGCGGCGGCCCGGCCCTCCTTAAGGGTGCGGACCACCGCGCCCTCCGGGACCTCCAGGCCGATCTCCTCCATGGCCCGCTTGAACAGCTCGCGGTCCTCGGCGCAGCGGATGGCGTCCAGCTTGGCCCCGATGAGCTCGACCCCGAGAGAGTCCAGGACGCCCCGCTCGGCCAGCTCGACCGCGGTGTTCAGCCCGGTCTGCCCCCCCATGGTGGGGAGGAGGGCGTCGGGCTTTTCCGCCCGCAAAATCTCCTCGACGACGGGGGCCGTCACGGGCTCGATGTAGGTCGCGTCCGCCATCTCGGGGTCGGTCATGATGGTCGCCGGGTTCGAGTTGACCAGCACCACCTCGTAGCCCTCCTCCCGGAGCGCCTTGCACGCCTGGGTGCCCGAGTAGTCGAACTCGCACGCCTGGCCGATCACGATGGGGCCCGCCCCGATGACGAGGATTTTCTTTATGTCAGTGCGCTTAGGCATGGTCCCTCACTATTCCCCCTCCTCACTCCCCCCTTCTTTCTCCCCCTCCCTCCGGGAGGGGGTTGGGGGGAGGGAAAATCTTCCTGGCCTCTTCCCCTCCCCAACCCTCCCCCTCGCCCCAAAAATCTTCGATTTTGGGGACCCCGCTATGAAGGGAGAGGGATTTCTACCTCATGCTCTCCGCTCCTCCCCGCTCTTTCTCCGTCAGGGCGGCACGGATGGTTTCCAACACCCCTTCCACGTTCTCCATCACATCGCCGTTCCAGAAGCGAAGCACCCGGATTCCCTCTCGCGTCAGCGCCTGGCTCCGGGCGGCGTCGTATTCGGCTTGGCCCTCTTCCGCATGGCCGCCGCCGTCCAGCTCCACCACCAGCTTTTCTTCATGACAATAAAAATCCAGAACGAACGGCCCGATTGGATGCTGGCGGCGGAATCTGCCTCCCAGTTGCTTGCGGCGCAAATGCGCCCAAAGCCTCTTCTCGGCTTCGGTCGGCTCGTTGCGCAACTCCCGCGAACGGGAGAGTCGTTCCTTCGGAAGGGGCGGTTTCCTGGGAATCGCTCCACTCCCCCTTCATTTGGTCTGCGTTTCCCCCTCCCCAACCCTCCCCCGAAGGGGGAGGGAGCCTTCGGCCGCCGCTTCCCCCCCTCCCTCCGGGAGGGGGTTGGGGGGAGGGAAAATCTTCCTGGCCTCTCCCCCTCACCCTGCCCTCTCCCGGAGGGAGAGGGAAAACCCTGAGCGACCCCTTGTCACTCCGATCCCCTGCCCATCACCCTGAGCGAAGCGAATTGTCCGCTTTTGCTCCACACTCAAGGCGCTTTCATTTATTTCACATATATTTTTGCTTTACTCATGAAACCATCCACGACATAGGCCGGCATCTTAATCGTGACGCGGCCCCGCTCTCCACGAGCCTGAATGTCGAGGCCCAAGAGACGCGCCCTTTCCATGTAATCCGCATCCAAGGTGATTGCGAATTCCTCCTCGAACTTTTTCTCTAAACGATTTTTGGAATCGTATTTGGAACGGTCGACGCGGTTGATTTCCACGAACTCCAGCCGCCCGCCATTTATGTCCAATGCGCGGTTGAACAAGACAAATTCTTTGCCCCCGACAGAAACATATACCTGATAAAAACTGGGGACTCCTCCCTTGACGGCAGCGCGCAAGAAGGCATGACAAGAGACGAGATATCCATCACAAAAAAAATCTGGCGATCGGATCCATGTATATTTGTCGTATGGGTCGTGCCGAACCGCGGTGGCCTCGTAAATATCTTGGCTGGTTGCAAACCTCGGGCCGCAGCCCAACGGAACCAACAACAGAATGAGCACACAAAAAACCCTTATTTTCTTGTTTCTCATATCTATCATTGGCCCTGTCTCAAGGAGAAGATCTTCTGTCTGAGAAACCTTCGGTTTCCATCGTTCATCCATCGGCTCCTGAGCCAAATTCATCCCCCCTCACCCCCCCACACAAAACTCTAAGAACCGATCAAACAGCCCCCGCGCGTCATGGGGGCCGGGGGAGGCCTCGGGGTGGTACTGGACCGAGAAGACGGGGGGATTTTTGCAAAGAAGCCCCTCGCAGGTCTTATCGTTCAGGCTGAGGTGGGTGACCGCCACTTTTTTCGGCAGGCTCTCCGGGTCCACGGCGAAGGAGTGGTTCTGGGAGGTGATGTCCACCTTCCGGGTATTCAAATCCATGACGGGGTGGTTCGCACCGTGGTGGCCGAACTTGAGCTTGAACGTTTTGCCTCCCAATGCCTGCCCCAGGATCTGGTGGCCCAGGCAGATGCCGACCACCGGCACCTTCCCCAAAATCTTTTCGACGTTCCCGACGATCTGGGGGAGGGCCGCCGGGTCCCCGGGGCCGTTCGAGAGGAAAACGGCGGCGGGCTTTCGGGACAAAACGGCCTCGGCGCTCTCGGCGGCCGGGACGACCTCGACGTCGAATTTCTGGGCGAGCAGCTCGAAGATGGCGTTCTTCCCCCCGAAATCGTAGGCCACGCAGAGGGGGCGGCCGTTCTTTTTCCCGGCGGTGAAGGCTTTCGCGCAGGTGACGTCCCGGACGAGGTCGCGCCCGTCCAGGCCGGGGCTTTCTTTCGCCCTTTGGACCATGCGCTTCTCGTCGAGGTCGGTGGAGGACAGGACGGCCTTGAGGGCCCCCCGCTCGCGGATGTGCCGGGTGAGGGCCCGGGTGTCGATGCCCTCGACCCCGGGGATGCTTTTTTCCCGCAAAAACGCGTCGAGGTCCTTTCCCGCCCGGAAGTTGCTCGGCCGCCGGGAGACCTCCTTCACGATGAAGGCCTCCACCCAGGGGCGGCGCGACTCGTCCTCCCCCTCGATGATCCCGTAGTTCCCGATGTGGGGGTAGGTCATGATGACCATCTGCCCCCGGTAGGAGGGGTCGGTCAGGATTTCCTGGTAGCCCGTCATGGCGGTGTTGAAGACGAGCTCGCCCGCGGCGTCCGCCCCGGCGCCGAAGGATCTCCCCCGGAAAATTCTCCCGTCTTCGAGGGCGAGGAGGGCGGGCCGGAGCGGGCGGCCCGCAAAAGAGCTCACGCGGGGACCTCCCCGGCGATCCGGTTCATCCTGATCTCGCCCGCGACGATGGCCGCGACCGCGCAGCCCTTCAGGGTCCAGCCGGCGAAGGGGGTGTTCCGCCCCCGGCTCTCGAAGGAATCGGGGTCCACCCTGACCTCGCGCCCGAGGTCCAGGAGGGTGACGTCCCCCGGCGCGCCCTCGGCGAGGGTGCCGTGGGGAAGGTTCAGCACCCGGGCGGGCCCGGCGGTGAGCTTCGATACGGCCTCGGCCAGGGTGAGCACCCCGCCGCCCACCAGGCGGTCCAGGACGAGGGGGACCGCCGTCTCGAGCCCGATGACGCCGAAGGGGACGGCGTCGAGCTCGACCTGGAGCTCGGCCTCGTAGTGGGGGGCGTGGTCGGTGGCGATCACCTCGATGGTGCCGTCCGCCAGCCCTTCGAGGAGGGACTGGCGATCCGCCTCCTCCCGCACGGGCGGGGCCATCTTGGCGGCGGCGTTGAAGTCGGCGAGGGCCTCGTGGGTGAGGGCGATGTGGTGTGGGGTGACCTCGGCCGAGACGCGCACCCCGCGCGCCTTCGCCGTCCGGACGAGCTCGACCGCCCCGCGCGAGGAGAGGTGGAGGATGTGGACGTGCGCCCCGGTCAGCTCAGCGAGGCGGATGTCCCGGTAAACGCAGATGTCCTCGGCCGCGGCGGGGTTTCCCGCCAGGCCGTGCAGGGTGGAGACCGCCCCCTCGTGCATCACCTTTCCCCGGGCGAGGGAGGCGTCCTCGGCGTGGTCCAGGACGGGGACCCCCAGCATCCCGGCGTACTCGAGCGCGGTGCGCATGAGGGCCGCCGTGCGCACCGGCAACCCGTCGTCGCTGAAGGCGACCGCCCCGCCCGCCTTCTGCTCGGCCATCTCGGTGATGCCCTCCCCCTTGAGGCCGTGCGAGACCGCCCCGATCGGGAAGACGCGGCAGGCGCCCGCCTCGCGCGCGCGCTTGAGGATGCCATCGGTGACCGAGATGTGGTCGTTCACCGGGTCGGTGTTCGCCATACAGGCCACCGCGGTGAACCCGCCCGCGGCGGCGGCGCGGGTCCCGCTCTCGATGTCCTCCTTGTACTCCTCGCCCGGCTCGCGGAGGTGGACGTGTATGTCGATGAGGCCGGGGGTCACGACGAGCCCCCCGGCGTCCAGGACCTCGTCCCCGGGCCGGGGGACGATCTCGGGCGCGCGCCGGACGATCCGCCCCTCCTGGATGAGGAGGTCGAGCCGCCCGTCGGTCCCATCCGATGGGTCGATGAGCCTTCCGCCTTTAACGAGCAATGGCATCTTCCGCCCTCCCCTCGGACTTCCCGGCCCGCTTTCCGCCCGCCGGGGGGGACTCCTCCGCCGGAGGGGCGAACGGGGGCTCCCCGGCCTCGGCCGACCGCCCCGCCAGCAGATACAGGATGGCCATCCGGCAGGCGACGCTGTACTCCACCTGCTCGAGGATGACCGAGAAGGGCCCGTCCGCCACGTCGGGGGCCATCTCCACCCCCCGGTTGATCGGTCCCGGGTGCATGATGAGGAGATCGGGCTTGGCGGCGCGCAGGCGCTTGCGCGTGATGCCGTAGGTGGCGGCGTACTCGCGCTCGCTCGGGAAGGCGCCCCCCGCCCCGCGCTCGAGCTGGATGCGGAGCGCGATGAGAACGTCGGCCCACCCGATGGCCTCGTCGATGTCGTTGGTAATTTCCGCCCCCAGGCAGGCGGCCTCGGCCGGGAGCATGGTGGAGGGGGCGCAGAGCAGGACGTTCGCCCCCAGCTTGCGAAGCCCGAAGATGTCCGAGCGGGCCACCCGGCTGTGGGCGATGTCCCCCACGATGGCGACGTTCAGCCCCTCGATCCGCCGCTTGTGCTCCCGGATGGTGTAGATGTCGAGGAGGGCCTGGGTGGGGTGCTCGTGGCAGCCGTCCCCGGCGTTCACCACGGCGCAGGTCAGCTCGCGCGCGAGGTAGGCCGGGGCGCCCGAGGCGGAGTGGCGCACGACGAGGACGTCGGTGGCCATGGCCGCGATGTTCCGGCCCGTGTCCCGGAGGGTTTCCCCTTTTTCGGTGGCGCTCACCGAGGTCGAGATGTTGATGACGTCGGCCGAGAGGCGCTTTCCCGCGATCTCGAAGGAGGTGCGCGTCCGGGTGCTCGGCTCGAAGAAGAGGTTCACGATGGTCTTCCCGCGGAGGGTGGGCACCTTCTTGATCTCGCGCTCGTTGATCTCCCGAAAAGTTTCCATCTGGTCGAGGAGAAAGAGAATCTCCGCGGCCGAGAGCTCCCGGATGGAGAGGAGATCCTTTCGCTTCAAGGGATCGGTTTCCATGGCTGCTCCTCTTGTTTCATGGGGCGGTGGAGGAACCGATGTTCGGCTGCCACTCTTTGCCATTGTGCTCGGGCGCAGTCTCGCTCTGGAGGAGAACGGCCTCCCGCCCGTCCGTCTCCTCGAGGAGGACCCGCACCTCCTCCCCCGGCCGGGCGGTGACGTTCCGCCCGACGAAGTCCGCGCGGACGGGAAGCTCGCGCCCGCCCCGGTCCACCAGGACGGCGAGGCGGACCCGGCGGGGGCGGCCGAAGGCCACCAGCGCCGTGAGGGCGGCGCGGACGGTCCGGCCCGTGTAGAGGACATCGTCCACCAGGACGACCTCCCTGCCCTCGCAGGTGAAGGGCAGGTTCGTCTTTTGGATCTTGTTCCGGCTCCCGCCCCGGTCCAGGTCGTCCCGGTACAGGGTGACGTCGAGGGCCCCCACGGGGGGGCGGATTTCCTCGAGCGCCTGGATGTGTGCCGCCAGCCGCTCGGCCATGGGAACCCCCCGGCTGCGCAGCCCGATCAGGACCAGCGCGCGGGGGTCGGCGGCGTCCTCGATGATCTCGTGCGCCAGCCGGCGGAGGGTGCGCCGCAGCTGATCCCCCCCCATCTCCTCACGCTCCACGGCCGCCCCCTCCCTCCGCCGGGGTGGCGGAAGTGCGGGCGAAAAAAAACCCACTCCCGAGGAATGGGCAAAGGCGGGGAACACCCGGATTGTGAATTTGAACGGAGACGCTCATGGCGGCTTCCTCCTTGGCCGTCTCTCGGAACGGCATTAAAGGTGGATGACCGTACTCGATTGTGGTGATCCGGCCGCCGCGCCGGGGCGGTCAGCCTGGCCCGGAATCTATCAGCCTCGCCCCGGCGGGGCAAGGGGGAATCTCACCGGCGGCTCAGAAAATCGATTTCCTCCCCGAATTCAGGATCTACCGGGGAGGGTTCCCGCCTCTTTTCCGCGACCACCTCGTAGAGCTTCCGGGCCTCGGCACGGGAAAGATTCCGCTCCGCCACCCCCGCCACGCGGACGGTGAGCTCCCTTCCCCCCAGCCGCAAGACCACCTCATCGCCCACCCGGACCGTACGGCCCGCCTTGACGGGCGCCCCGCCGACGAGGACGCCGCCCCCGTCGGCCAGCGCCTTGGCGGCCGAGCGCCGCTTCACGAGCCGGGCGAGGCTCAAAAAAACGTCAAGCCGCACGCTTGGCGAGCCCTTTATTGGGAGATTTCCTGGGTGTCCGCCAGGATGCTGCGCGTCTTCTCCGTGCGAATCTCGAACTCGAAGCGGGCGCTCTTCGACTCGGTGAGGAACGAAAAACGCTTCTTCTTCGGATTCAGGGAGTATGCCTTGATGACGTTGGCGAGACTCAGGGTTCCCAGGTACTTGTTGGGCAGGAGATAGTTGTACTCGTAAAGAAAAATATTCGCGGCCGGATCGGGGTTGACGATCTCGCGGTTCTCCACCGGCAGGGCGTCCAAAGCGTCCGGGACCAGGAGGTTTTTATCGTTCACCTTGAGCCTCTCCGACTCCCAGCGGGGGTCGTCCCGTTTCGCCCCGTAGGACCAAAAAAGGCTCTCCTTCCCGAGGAGCTCGACCGGCTTCAAAAGCTCGACGCCCACCAGCCGGAGGGTGACCTGCTCCCGGACGTTCCGGAAAAGATCGGCCAACTCGCCGCGGTTCGCGGCCGCCGCCCGGCCGGCGGAACTGTTGGGCGTGTAGTTCACCTCCAAAAATGCGGAGCGCTTGAGGGTGGCGATCCACTCGCGCCGGCGCTTGGCTCGCTTTTCCTTGAACAGCCGCCCCCGGATTTTGGGAGAAATCTCTTCGAGGGGTGTCAATATTCCGGGTTTGACCTCCATGACCCGGAGGACGTGAAAGCCCGCGCGCGTTTTCACCGGCTCGGACACCTTCCCGCTGGCAAGCGCGAAAAGGGCTTTCTCGAACTCGGGGAAAACCTCCCCCTTCTTCACGAACCCGAGCACGCCGCCCCGCTGCGCGGCGGGCCCCTCTGAAATCCTTTTCGCCAGCCCGCCGAAGTCGGCGCCCTCCTGCAACGACGCGCGGTGGGCCTCCTCCGCTTTTTTCCGCTGGGCTTCGACCTCCTCGGGAAGGGACCCCGCTTTGACCGGGAAAAAGAGCTGCTGGACCTTTCTCGCCTCTCCTTTCCGGTAATCCTCTATGTGATTTTTATAAAATTCGGCGATCTCCTCCTCGTTCACCGTCACCCGGATGTTCACCTCGATGGACTCGGCCCGGCGCGCCAGAATCTGATCGCGCATCCGCTTCCGGTACTCTTCCAGGGTGGTCCCCTGGACTTTCAGGAACCGCCGGAAGGTTTGGACGTTGAGCCTGTTCCGCGCCATGACCAGTTCGATGGCCGACTCCAAATCCTTGTCCCCGACTTTGAGCTTCAGGTCCTTCGCCCGCTGAAGCACCAACATGCGCTCGATCAATACATCGAGCGCGCGCAGCTCGATATCGCGGATTTGCCGCTCAAGCTCCTCGCCTTTGTATTTTTCACGGAGATTTTTCACTTCTTCGAAGACGAAATCCTGAAGGGTGCTGAGGGTGATGATTTCCTGGTTAATCTTGGCGACGATTCGCTCGATGGTGATGGCCGCCGGCGCCGCCGGGGCGGGTGACGCCATGAAGACCACGAGAGCGAAAACCGTCAAAAGCACCTTAGCCCGTTCCCGCATTTTCCCAGTTCTTCCTGAAATATTGGATGGCGGCATCTTTCTTCAATAATCCGATCCACTTTTCGTAGCGCTGCCGGCCCTTGATTTCCGAAAGCGCTCGCCTGATTTTTTCCCGAACCAAATCGAGAGGCTGGAGGCCCGCCGACCTCCTTTCGGTGACCTGGAAAAGATGGAAACCGAAGGAAGTTCGGACCACGTTGCTCACTTCGTTCTCCCCGAGCCGTTTGATGACCCTCTCGACGCTTTCGGGCAATTGCCCTTCTTCGAAAAACCCCATTTCTCCACCCTGCGCGCCCGCCGGGCCCAGGGACTTTTCCCGGGCGAGACGGGAGAAGGGCATCCCGTTCACGATGAGCCTTCGCAGCTGCTGGGCCCCTTCCTTTGTCGCCACAACGATCTGCCGCACGCGCCAGCGCCTTTTCACCCGGTACCGTCCGGGGTTTTTCCGGTACGCCTCTTGGATCTCCTGCTCCGAGACGGCCACCTTCGAATAGACTTCCTGGAGAAGGAGTTTTTCGAATTCGAGCGTTTCGCGGACCGCCTGGCGCCAATTCTCGATACGGATCCCCTCGTTCCGAAGAACCGCCTCGAGGCCCGGGGGGGTGTATGCTCGATCAATGGAATCAACATACTCGCGCACCTGGGCGTCGTCAACGGGGTCCAACAGCGCCTTGGACTGCTGAAGGATGAGGCGGTGCTCGATGAGTTGATCGACGAGGGCGCTGATCACTTTCTCGTCGATTGCGGCTGGGGGTTTGGATTTTCCTTCCGCCAGCAAGGACGCCCGAAGGTCCTCCATGCGGATGGGCTCGCCGTTCACCTCGGCGATGACCGCCCTCGGCCCGCTCTCCCGGCGCGCATCCGGGGCGGCGTCACACCCGAGAAGGAGGAGGCAGACCGCCGCCGCTCCGATGGAGACCCGCCCGTGCCTCATGCCGGCTCCTCTCTCCCGCGAAGCGCGGGCACCATCGCCTCTCCTTCGGGGCCCTCTCCGTCCCCGGGCGGCCCGGCCTCGGGCTCCTCGGGCACGCAGGCCTCGAACGCGGCGAGAAGGCGAACGAGGCGGGGGAAGTCTTCTTCCCAAACGCCCGTTATCGAATACCGGAACGAATGCGAACCGATGAACAACATGCCCGGCGTGTCGAGGAAAGAAGCCGAGAGTTCGTAATCGCCGGGGAAGGACTCGAAGAAAGCCTCCTTTCCCCGAATCTGAAGCAATTTCACCCCGCAGCGCCGGCACCGGACGCGGAGCTCGGCCAGCATGAGGAGGCGGCGCGCGCGCGGCGGCAAGGGACCGAACCGGTCGGCCAGGCCGCGCTCGATCTCGCGGATCTCCTCGGGCGAGGCCGCCGCGGCCACCTGCCTGTAGATCTCCAGGCGCTCGCTCTGGGCGGGCACCCACGCCGTCGGCACGGCGCCCGCGACCGGGGCGGTGATCTCCGGCTCGCGCCGCTCGGCCCCGCCCCCCCGCACTTCCTGAACCGTCTGCTCGAGCAGCTGGCAGTACATCTCGAACCCCACCGCCCCGATGTTGCCCGACTGGCGGTGCCCCATGAGGTTTCCCGTGCCGCGGATCTCCAGATCCCGGGCCGCGAGCTTGAAGCCCCCGCCCAACTCGCTCAGCTCCTCGATGGCCTGGAGCCGCTCGCGGGCGTCCTGGGTCAGGCTCCCGGCGCCCTGGACAAGAAGGTAGGCGTGGGCCTGGAACCGGTCCCGGCCCACGCGGCCCCGCAGCTGGTAGAGCTGGGCCATGCCGAAGGCGTCGGCCCGGTTGATCAGAATGGTGTTCACCGACGGGATGTCGAGCCCGCTCTCGATGATGGTGGTGCAAAGGAGGATGTCCCCCTTCCGGGAGACGAACTCCTCCATCACGGCCTCGAGCTCGCGCTCGCGCATCTGCCCGTGGGCGACGAGGAGGCGCGCCTCCGGCACCAGGCGGCGAAGGAAGCGGGCCATCGCGAGAATGCTCCGCACCCGGTTGTGGACGAAGAACACCTGCCCGCCCCGGTCGATCTCGCGGGTGATGGCGTCGCGGATGATTTTTTCGGAAAACCGGGAAATGTAGGTCCGCGGCGCGAGGCGGTGGCGCGGCGGCGTCTCGATGACGCTCAGGTCGCGCACCCCGGAGAGGGAGAGCTGCAGGGTCCGCGGAATGGGGGTGGCCGTGAGGGTGAGGACGTCCACGTCCACCCGCAGCTTCTTGAGCTTTTCCTTGTGGGCCACCCCGAAGCGGTGCTCCTCGTCGATGATGAGCAGGCCGAGGTCCTTGAAGGCGATATCATTTTGCAGGAGCCGGTGGGTGCCGATGACGATGTCCACATCGCCCGATCGGAGGCCGGCCGCCACCTCCTTTTGCTCCCCCCGGCTCCGGAAGCGCGAGAGCATCTCGACCCGCACGGGAAAGGATCGAAACCGGGCGGCGAAGGTCTCCCTGTGCTGGTGCGCGAGAAGGGTGGTCGGAATCACGAGGGCCACCTGCTTTCCCGCCGAGACCGCCCGGGCGGCGGCCCGCAGGGCCACCTCGGTTTTTCCGTAGCCCACGTCCCCGCAGACCAGCCGGTCCATGGGCCGGGCCCGGCCCATGTCCGCCAGGACGTCCCGGATGGCCTGATCCTGATCGGGCGTTTCCTCGTACTCGAAGCCGGCGGCGACCTCGCGGTCCCAGGCGCCGTCGGACTCGAAGGAGTAGCCCTGGGCCGTGCCCCTTTCGGAATAAAGTTTCACCAGGTCGCGCGCGATGGAGCGCAGGGCCTTCTTGACGCCGCGCTTGGTCTTCGTCCAGCTCGCCCCGCCCAGCTTGTCGAGGACGGGCCGCCCCCCGGCCCCGCGGTAGATGTGCACCCGGTCGATGTCCTCCATCGGGACGTAGAGCTTGTCCCCCTCGGCGTAGGAAATGGTGAGAAACTCATCCTCGCCCTCGGCGTGATCGAGGATCCGCGCCCCGAGGAAGCGGCCGATGCCGTGGTCCACGTGAACGAGCAGGTCGCCCTCTTTGAGCTCGCGCAGGCCCGCCCCCGGCCGGCTCCGGCCCGCCCGGCGCCGCTGGCGGCCCAGGGAGGAGACAAAAAGATCCGCCACCCGGAAGAAGACCCGCTTCTCGGCGGGAAGGCGGAAGCTCGCGGTGAGACGCCCCTCGAAGAGGGCCGCCCCCTCGGGCGGGTCCATGCGCGAGGCGTCCGCGGGCTGGAGCGAAACGCCCAGCTCGCGCTCGCGCAGCATGGCCTGGATCCGGAGGGTCTCGGTCCGGTCCTCGGCCACGATGGAGACCGCCTCGCCCGCCTTCAGCCAGGCCAGGAGCTGCTCGACGAAGGCGCCGATGCGCCCCCGGATGGGATTGAGGCGCTCGGCGGCGAGGGCGGGCTCCTCCCGGCCGGGCGCATCGTCCAGGCCGAGGGGGTCGAGCTCGAGCCGGGGCCAGAGCGAGAGGCCCTCTTCGATCTCGCCGGGCGGCATCCACATGCGCTCGGGGGGGAAGCCGATGAGGCCCCGCTCGGCCGCGAGGGAGGCCTCTTCTTCCAACTCGCTCCAGTAGTCCCGGCTCCGGGCGGAGACGGCTTCGGGCCCGTCCACCACCCAGACGGCCCCGGCCGGCACGGCGTCGAAAAAGGTATCCATGTCCGCGTAGAACAAAGGGGACAGCCCCTCTATCCCGGCGAAGTGCCCGTACCCTTCGAGTTGGTCGAGCAGGCGCTCGACGCGCCGGGAGAGGTCCGGATCATCGGCCGCCCGCTCCCGGAGCTCCGCCGCCCCCCTCCGCCGCTCCTCCTCGTTGAGGATCACCTCGCGCGCGGGAAAGACGCGCGCCTCGGCGTGGGTGTGGAGGGTGCGCTGGGTCTGGGGGTGAAAGGCGCGCAGGGAGTCGACCTCATCCCCCCTTTGATCGAGCCGGAACGGGTGCTTTTCCTGGGGGGAGAAAAAATCCACGATGCCGCCCCGGACGGCGTACTCGCCCGGGGATTCCACCACCGAGCGCCGCTGGTACATCAAATCCTCCAAGGCGGCCAGGAACCCGTCCCGCTCGAGCGGCTCGCCCTCGCGCAAGGTGAAGGTGCGCTCTCCCAGGCGGGAGAGAGGGGGGAGTCTTCCGGCCAGGGCGTCCGGGGTGGTCAGAACAATGCACGCCTCCTGGCGCAAAAGCGCATCGAGGGCGGCCATCCGCTCGCCCATGACCTCGCTGGACGGTGAAAGGCGGGCGTAGGAATACACATCCCAGGCGGGAAAGGTGAAGGCGGGAAGGTCTTCCCCGCCTTCGGAGTTTAAAAAGTACCGCAGGTTCGTCTCAACGAAGCGAAGCTGGCGGGGGTCGGCCTCGATCACCACCAAGGGGCGCTGGCACGCGCGCGCGAGGCGCGCCAGCCACCAGGCGCGGGAGGCCTCGTCGGCTCCGCGCAATCGGATCCGGCGCCGCTCTTCCGGCTCCGGAATCAGGGAGTGAGGGTCAAAACCCATGCGACCGGCCGAAGGGGAATCGCAGAAACGAGGAGCGTCCCGCGGACGGGCCCGCGCTCCGGCTTCCAAGAAAAAAGTGCAACAGGCTCAGTTGAGATATTTTTCCGTCACCACAAACTCGTGGAGCACGTTCGTTGAAGGGTTCGGCAGGGGAACGCTCGCTCCGTTCAGGAACACCCTCGTCCCGAAGACGTTGCCCACCGAGAGCATGAACTCGCGGTTGCCCTTCCAAACGATATCCTTGCCGGCTTCGAGCAGGAACTCGAACCTTACCCCGCCATCGACCACAACGCGAAGCCAGGTATCTTCGACCGCGGAAACCTTCAGCGCCAACAGCCCTTCGCCGTTGCTCACCCCGATCAGAGGCTCGCGGATTGCGGGCACCTCGTCCAAATTGGCGAAATCCCCGCCCTCCGGGGGAGGCGCCTTGGCCACCGCTTCCTCCGGCGGGGCATTCGGAGCAGGCCGGTCATATGCCAGGCTGTTTTCCGGCTCGCCCTGCCCCCCGTTCCGGGAGCCGGCACCTTCCGCGCCGGGCCGGGAGGCCGCCACTTCCGGCAGAGAGTTATTTTCAGAAATACTTGTTTTTACGGTGATTACCGCCTCTTCCACCCGCAGGGCCCCCTCCGCCAAAGGAGGGGCCTGGGCCGGCGGTGGGGCGCCGTTTGCCGCCGGCAGGGCGCTTCGGTTCACCGCCTTCGCCGGGGGGGGAGGCTCCGCCGGCGCGGGGGATTCCTTTACGTTGGACATCACATTCTTCAGCGAGGGCAGCCTTTGCAGGACCGGCGCCGTCGCCGTCTTCACGCGCTTGGCCAAGCGGCCGATATCCGTGACTTCGATCAAACGATCCGTTCTTCCCCGGACGAACCACAACGCGGCGCCGCTCACCAGAATAAAAGCGACGGCCGAGATGACGGGCACCATCAGCCGCTCCGTCCGCCCACGCTGCAACTTGACGGGGAATGCAACGGGCTCGGGAATTGCTTCAATCAACTTGTAGCCGTATTCGCGGTTGTACAAAGAGGCGGCGGCGTCCGCGTCCACTCCGATATAGGCGGCGAAGGCGCGGACGAACCCCCGGCCGACGGGGCCGGAGGGAATGCGATCGTAATTCCCCTGCTCGATGCACTCGAGGTAGAATTTTCGAACCCGGGTTTCGCTGGCGATCTCATCCAGGGAGATTTCCCTGTCCAATCGCTCACGGCTGAGATAGGCGCCTAAGCCTTCGCCCTCAATCATCTGCGATGTCCTCGCCCCCGCTCCCAGCAAACCGCAAACCGCAAACCGCAAACCGCAAACCGCAAACCGCAAACTCCTTACGCTTATAATACCCAAAAAAAACAAATATATAGGGAATTAATTTCCAGGTCAACTCTTGAAAAATCACCCGGCCGGCAGCGGATCGCCCCGGGGGGAAAGGCAATTAATTGCAATACTATCAATTGGTTACAGGGAGGGAAGAAATTGGAGAATTCCGGGCGCCACATCGCAGATGGTGGGACTTTCGGCGGATGGCGCCCAGCCGGCGGCGCCCCTTCCCCAGAGAAGGATGGGAACGGGGTTGTTTGTGTGCCAGCGCGTGCGCATATCCTCGACGTTTCCGTGATCGCTGCTGAGGATGAAAGTGTCCGCCGCCGGATCGAGTCGCTGTATCGCCGCCGCCAGAAAACGGTTGAGCGCGGAGAGCACGCGTATCGAGTCTTCAAGAGTCCCCCGGTGCCCGACGACATCGGCCTGAAAATACTCGTAGACCAAAAGGTCCCTCTCCCCCGACATGGCCCCCAGCCGCCCGCCCGCCTCCTCGGGAGTGAGCTCCCCGGCGGGGATCCCCGCGTCGATGAGGAATCGGTTCGTGAAATCACGATAGACGGCTTCGCCGCGGCGGAGATCTTCCAGGGTCTTCAGGCGGGTGCCCGCGCACTCGGCCATCACCGTCGTCACGGATCGGCGGCGCACCCTGCCCTTTCCGAAGTAGCCGGGCGTGTAGGCGTTGGCGAATTCCGCCCCCGCGCCGCGCTCGCGCGCGCGGCGGAGCAGGCCGCGGCGCGCGATCAGCTTCCGGAGCGCCCCGTTGGGCATCCCCGGGAGGTGGCGGCCCACGAGGGAGGGCGCGTTCTCGCCGGTGAACAGCGCCCCCCCCCGGTGGCGCTCTGGGGCAGGCCGGGCACCCCCAGGGAGGCGTCGGCGGCGAGGAGCCGGAAAGGGCACCTGCCGCAGGGGACCTCCCCCGAGGAGCGAGAGCGGCCCCTCCTCCAGGGCCGAGAGGGGATTGTGGGGGCCGGGCGGGCCGATCCCCAGGCCGTCTACGAAAACGAATAAAACCGGCATCTTAGAGCGATCGGCCCGCCGCGTTCGCGAAGGGGACGAGGTCGCGCATCAGCTGGTCGAACACTTTGGGCTTGAGCGATTGGGCCCCGTCCGAGAAGGCTTCCGAGGGCTTGGGGTGCACCTCGATCATGAGTCCGTCTGTACCGGCCGCCACGGCCGCCTTGGCCATCGGAAGGACGAGCCGCCACATCCCGGTCGCGTGGCTCGGGTCCACCACCACCGGGAGGTGGGTCAGCTCCTTGAGGAGGGGGACGGCGGTGAGGTCGAGGGTGTTCCGCGTCGCTGTCTCGAAGGTGCGGATTCCCCGCTCGCAAAGAATGACGTCGGGGTTCCCCTGGCTGAGGATGTACTCGGCCGACATGAGAAGTTCCTCAAGGTTTGTGGACATGCCGCGCTTGAGGAAGACGGGCTTTTTCATTTGGCCCACCTTCTTCAGGAGGGAGAAGTTCTGCACGTTGCGCGCGCCGACCTGGAGAATGTCGGCGTACTCGCCGATGAGGTCGGCCTCGCTCGAGTCCATCACCTCGGTCTGGATGGGTAGGCCGGTCTTCTCGCGCGCCTCGGCGAGCAGCTTGAGGCCCTCCTCGGCCATCCCCTGGAAGCTGTAGGGCGAGGTGCGCGGCTTGTAGGCGCCCCCGCGGAGGATGTGCCCCCCCGCGGCCTTGACCGCCATCGCCGAGTCGATGATCTGCTCCCGGCTCTCGACCGAGCAGGGCCCCCCGATGACCACCAGCCGCTCCCCGCCGAACACCACCCCGTCCACGCTGACGGTGGTGGGCTCGGGGCGGCTCTCCCGGCTCGCCAGCTTGTAGGGCTTCAGGATGGGGGTGACGCTCTCCACCCCCGCGAGGGTGACGAGGGACTCGAGCATGTACTTTCCGCGCTCGTCCCCCACCGCGCCGATGACGGTCCGCTCCACCCCCCGGATGAGATGCTCCTTGTAGCCAAGCTCGTTGATCCGGGCGACGGTCCCCTGGATCTCGTCCTCGGTGGCTCCCCTTTTCATGACGATGATCATTCTCCCCATCTCCTTGTTTTCATAACGAATCCGGCATCAAAAAAATCGCCACGGGTTTCCCCGTGGCGCCTCGCGTTCGATAGCCGTTTGGCTGCGGCGTCCGGGGCGGCCGGCCCGCCCGCCCTGCGCCGCCCTTTGGTGCTTAAAAAGTGTCGGCGCGCGGGCGGACGGAGGGAAAGCCGAAGAAGAATCGGCCCCGCCAATATACCCTTTCCGATCTCGCCGCGCGCATGCGCTCAACCTCTCCCGAAGCGGATTGTCCCAAGACAGGGGCGACCATACCCCCCCCCGCACCGCATCGTCAACCTGAGGATCTCTCCCCCGCCCGGGCGCCCGCCGCCGGGGCGGCCCCCGCCGGGGCAGCGAGCGGCCGTGCCCGGTTTGACAAGCCGGATCGGCAGACGGGATGATCCCCGCCGAACGCCGCGGCCCGGGCAAACCCCACGAGGAAGCAACGCCATGAACCTGCCGGAAGAGGCCACCCCTTCCTTCGAGCTGAACGATACCCAACAAATGCTCCGCCGGACGGTGCGCGAGCTGGCCGAGCGCCACATCGCCCCGCGCGCGGCGGAGATCGACGAAAAGGAGGAATACCCCGAGGACATCTTCCGGCTCCTGAAGGCGCACCAGCTCCTCGGGGTCTTTTTCCCCGAAAACCTCGGGGGCGGGGGGATGGGTTTTCTCGGCGGGTGCATCGTCATGGAGGAGATCGCCCGCTTCTGCTCGAACAGCGCCCTCCTCGTCCTCCTCACCATGCTCCCCAGCCGGGCCATCGAGCTGGGCGGGTCGGAGGAGCAGAAAAAACACTACCTCCCCCCGCTGGCGAAGGGGGAGATGCGCGCGAGCTTCGCCCTCACCGAGCCCCACGCAGGCTCGGACGCCGGCGCCATCAAGACCCGCGCCGTCCGCGAGGGGGACGAGTGGATCATCAACGGCCAGAAATTCTACTCCTCGGGCGCCACCGCCGCCGACTTCATCACCCTGGCCGCGAAGACCGACCCGGAGGCGGGGGTGCGCGGCATCACGGTGTTCGTCGTTCCCACCGATGCGCCCGGCTTCCGGATCGGGCGCCACGAGCGGAAGATGGGGATGCGCGGGGTGCCCACCTGCGAGCTCCTCTTCGAGAATTGCCGGATCCCGGCCGGGAACCAGATCGGCCCCCTGAACGGGGGCTTCAAAACCATCATGCGCGGCTTCAACCAGATGCGCCCGGCGGTCGGCGCGCGCGGGGTGGGCCTCGCCCAGGGCTGCCTCGACTACGCGGCGAACTACGCCAAGGAGCGCGAGGCTTTTGGAAAACCCATCGCCCACCTCCAGGCCGTCCAGTTCATGCTCGCCGACATGTTCATCGAGGTGGAGGCGGCCCGCCTCCTCGTCTACCGGGCGGCCTCGCTGATCGATTCGGGAAAGTTCGGCAAGGAGCACGCCCACTTTTTCTCGGCCGCCAAGTGCTTCGCCACCGACGCCGCCATGAAGGCCGCCGTGGACAGCATCCAGGTGCTCGGCGGGGCGGGCTACATGATGGACCATCCCCTCGAGCGCTTCATGCGCGACGCCAAGCAGCTCCAGATCGTCGAGGGCACCAACCAGATCCAGCGCGTGGTCATCGCGCGGAACCTTCTGGGGCTCTGACTATGTGAAAATGATAAAACTTGAAAATTCTGACACCAGATTGCATGTCTTTATTGGAAGAGATTTCTAAGCAGTTCATTTGCTCGGATGATTCCGTTCGCGTGGCAGGGCGTCTAACCGCGCCCTCAAGGCTTGGGAAACCGAGCGCCACGCATAACTTTTTTGTTTGGAAATGACCTGCTCCGAGTTTGGTGCAGGCCGAATTTTTTCGAACACGAACTTGATTCAAATTCATTGTTCCATTTCCCTCCAATCTTTCCATGCACCGCGCGCGCTTTCGTTGATTCGGCCTCGGGCGGCGTGCTAGATTGGCCGCGTTTGCGGGCGGGCGGTTCCCGGGATTCCCGGGGGGAGGCGAACCGCCTCTGCCGGAAAATACCCGGATTCTGCGGCGAATCGCCTCCACAAACCAAAGGGCGCCGGATGCCCAAGGCGCAAGCCGTATGCGATGCGGCGGCGGCCGCCGCCTTCGTCCCCAGTCGGTGAGCCGCCCCCGGGAGACGCGATGACCAAGCAAATGCATCCCCGCATGGTGGCCGAGAGCCTCATCATCGTGAGGGGGGGCGGCGACCTGGCGACCGGGATCGCCCACCGCCTCCACCGGAGCGGCTTTCCCGTCATCATCACCGAAGTGGAGCGGCCCACCATGGTGCGGCGGACGGTCGCGTTCGCCGAGTGCCTCTACGCCGGAAGGGTGGAGGTGGAGGGGGTTCCCGCCGAGCGCGCCGAAGGCCGAACGGCCGGGGAGATGCTCGCCGAGGCGCGCGCCCTCCTCGCCCAGGGGATCGTCCCGGTCGCCGTTGACCCGGAGGCCGCCATCGCCGGCCCGGCGCGGCCCGCCGGGCTCGTGGACGCCATCCTCGCCAAGCGCAACCTCGGCACCCGGCTGGAGCAGGCCGAGGCCGTCATCGGAGTGGGCCCGGGCTTCACCGCGGGGGTCGACGTGCACGCGGTGGTCGAGACGGCGCGGGGCCACGCCATCGGGCGGGTCATCCTGGAGGGGAGCGCCGAGCCCGACACGGGCGTTCCGGGCCCCATCGGGGGCTACACCGCCGAAAGGCTTCTCCGGGCGCCGGCGCCGGGGCGCTTCGAGCCGCGCGCCGAAATCGGCGACGCGGTGGAGGCGGGCGATGTGGTGGCCGCGGTGGACGGCCAGGAGGTGCGCGCCCAGATCAAGGGGGTGCTCCGGGGGCTGCTCCGCGGGGGTCTCCAGGTGGAGGCGGGATTCAAGGTGGGGGACGTGGACCCGCGGGCCCGGCCCGAGCACTGCTTCACCATCTCGGACAAGTCGCGCGCGGTGGGCGGCGGCGTACTGGAGGCGATCATGATGCTCCTCTTCGGTGTTTTATCCCCGGCGGTGCGGACGCCATGAGCGAGGAAACCGTCTCCGAAAGCCTGGAGAACGGGAGCTACCGGGTGGGAAGGGTCACCCTTTCCGTCAACCCCCACAACGACAACCGCTTCGTTCCCGAGCCGCAGTACTACATGGCCGCCGGGGACACCCTGGAGCGGGTCGCCTGGGCCGTGGCGCAAAACCTGCCCGTCCTCCTCGTGGGGGAGACGGGGGTGGGGAAAACCCTCACGGTGCGCCACCTGGCCCAAATGACGAACAACGGCTTCCGGCGGGTCAACCTGAACGGCATGACCACCGTGGACGAGTTCGTCGGAAAGCTCATGATCAACGAGGAGGGAACCTACTGGGTGAACGGGATTCTCATCGAGGCGATGGAGGCGGGTGACTGGTTCCTCATCGATGAGATCAACGCCTGCCTGCCCGAGATCGCCTTCTGCCTGCACAGCCTGCTCGACGACGATCGGATGATCGTCCTCTCGGAGTACGACGGGCGGATCGTCCGGCCCAACCCGAATTTTCGGCTCTTCGCGAGCATGAACCCCCACGAGGACCGCCGCTACGGCGGAACCAAGCCGCTGAACGAGGCCCTGCTCGACCGTTTTCCCCTCACCGTCCGGCTGGACTACCTCCCCTTCGGGCTGGAGGTGGAGGTGGTCATGCACCAGAGCGGAAACGGGGACCACCCCCTCGTCGAGCGGATGGTCAAGGTGGCGCACGACGCGCGCGACGCCATGCGGAACGAGAAGATCTTCTGCACCTTCAGCACCCGCCGCCTCATCGACTGGGCGCGGATGGCCATTTCCTTTCACCCGGCGGAAGCCGCCGCCTCGACTGTCTTCAGCAAGGTGAACACCTTCGACGCGAAGGTGCTTGAGGACATCGTGGACAACCACTTCTAGCCCGCCGCCGGGGGCCGCCCCATGGATCGCCGCCGCACCCGCCTCGAGATCCTCGCCCAGGTCACCTCCGGCGACTTCGACCTCCACCTCCGCTATGGGGACGCCCCCCGCCAGGAGGAGGAATCCATCCAGATCGAGGACCCCGAGCACACCCTGGAACGCCTCGGGGGCGGCCTGGGGGACGAGCGCGTCCTGCGGTTCCAAAAAGGAATGACCCTCGCCGAGGTGGCCCACCGCCTGGGGGGGATGCGGCGCTGGGCCGGCCGGGCCGCCGCCGCCAACCGCGCCCGCCCCGGCCTGTTCCACATCTGGCACACCCTCGAGGATGCCCGGTGCGAAAACCGCCTGGCGGAGAGTTTCCCCGGGGCGCGGAAAAATTTCCGCGCCTTCGTGCGCCCCAGCCTGGAGCGGGCCGGGCGGGAGCAGGCCGAGGGAATCCTGCCCCTCTTCGCCCAGATCCGCTGGGGGCTCTACCTCACCGGGGTGGGCGCGGCGGCGGGCCCCCACCCGCCGGAGCCCGGCGCGCTTCCGGCGGCCTGGCTCGATCCCCCGGCCGCCGCCCTGATCCGCTCCTTCGCGCCCGCGATCGCGCGCGCGTGCGGCGCGGCGGACCCGAAGGAGTGCTTCGAGGCCGCCGGGGAAATCTACGAAGCCCTCCGCAGCGCCATCGGGGAGGAGGCGCTCGCCGAGGCGGTCCTGGGACTCCGCGGTGCCGAAACCCTCGAAGAGGCGCAGGAGAAGGCCGGAACCCGCCCCGAGGGAGAGGAGGAGTCCGAAGGCGGGGAGGAGGACCGCGCCAATGATTTCCGGGCCGAGGGCGAGGACGCCGAGGGCGAGGCGATCGAACTCACCCCCGAGGAGCTGGCCCGGCTCGGACACTGGGCCGCGCCCTGGTTCGAGCTCAAGGGCCACGCGAAGGAGGTCCACCCGACCGCCGACCTCCCGGACGAGGCGACCATCGTCATCCCCCCCGAGGGGAAGGCCGAGGAGTACCAAGCCGTCGTGGACGGAGCGGGCAGCCACATCAAGGTGCTCGCCTGGAAGCTCATGCAGCTCATCCAGGAGCGGAGCTACACCCGCTTCGGGGGCGCGCACCGCTCCGGGAAGCTGAACGCCCCCAAGCTCTGGAAGCAGCGCCTGGGCAAGTACCGCCTCTTCCAGCGGCGCGAGAACCCCGAGCGCCTCGATATCTGCTTCACCCTCCTCGTGGACGAGAGCGGAAGCATGAACCGGGAATCGAAATACATCGCCGCGCGCGAGGCGACCGTCTTCTTCGCCGAGGTGCTCGACCGGCTGGAGGTTCCCTTCGAGATCATCGGCTACTCGACCGAGAGCTCCGAGGCGGCCATGGCGGCCTCGCTCGGGCACGTGCCCGCCTTCAAGTACCGCCACATCCGCCACTCCCCCCTCCAGCACCGAATCTACAAGGCCTTCGACGAGCCCTTCGGCCCGAACAAGACCCGCCTCGTCAACATCTTTCCGCGCTTCAACAACTGGGACGAGGAGCACCTCCTATTTGCCTACCGCCGGCTCCTCCACCGCGATGAAAAGGAGCGGGTCATCATCATCACCTCGGACGGGCAGCCGAACGGGGACGCCAGCCATCTCGTGGCGACCGTTGACCGGCTGCAAAAGCTCGGGGTGCGCGTCGTAGGCGTCGGAGTGGTGGACCCTTTCGTTGAGGAGATCTACCCGAACCACATCGTGGTCAAGCACCTCTCCCAGCTCTCCGAGGAGCTGGTGGGCATCCTGCGGCGCGAGCTCCTCGGCGCCCGGGCGAGGGCCGTCTCCCGGTGAGCTCCTGCCCCCTGGTCCAAGCCGTGGGCATGCGGCCGGGAACGATGGCTGCCGCCGTGGGCGGCGGGGGCAAAACGAGCATTCTCGAAGCCCTCGCGCGCGGGTGCCACGCGGCCGGGTGGCGGCCCGCCGTCCTGACTACCACGACCAAGATATTCGCCCCCGGAGAGGACGTCAGCCTCCTCCTCGGAGAGGCCGGGGCGCTGGGGGAGGCGCTCGCCGGAAAGGCGGCGGCTGCGGGGCACCTCGTCCTTGCGCGCGCCCGCCTGGGCGAGGCCCCCGTCCCCGGCGCGCCGGACAGGCGCCGGATGAAGCTCGAAGGATTCCCCCCCGGGGAGGTTGGGAGGTTCCGCACCGAAGAAGAGGGGGTTCTCCTCGTGGAGGCGGACGGCGCCCGGGGGCTTCCCGTCAAGGCCCCCGGCCCCGGCGAGCCCGCCGTACCGGCGGGGGCGGAGATCGTCCTGGGGGTGGTGGGCCTCGATTCGATCGGCAAGCCCCTGGACGCGGCGCACGCCTGCCGCCCGGGCCGCCTCGCCGAGCTGGCGGGCCAGCCCGCGGGGAGCCCGATCGGGCCCGGGACCATCGCCCGCCTCGCCCTCCATCCGGAGGGGATTTTCCGGGGATCGCCCGGGGGGGCGCGGCGAATCCTGATCCTCAACAAGGCGGACGGGCCGGAAACGGTGGAAGAGTCGGAAAATTTCGCATATAGTATTATGGATGTGGCGGGGGCCCCGAAGGGTCCGGTAGACGCGGTCCTCTGCACATCGTGCCTGCTTCCCGCACCCAGGGTTTTGTTCCGGCTCCCCGGATAGGGAACCCGGCCGGAAGGGGCGGGTCGCGGATCGCGGAAAGAGCCGTGGGAAGGTTTAGAGGATAAGGGAATTGAAGGAAAAGGATAGAACAGCAAGATGAGCGAAGACGTTTACAAGGAAATGGCCGCTCTCAAGAAGAAGGGCCTGCGCGGCGCCCTGGCGACGGTGGTGGCCCGAAAGGGCTCCGCTCCCATGAGCAGCGACGCCAAGATGCTCGTCCGCGAGGACGGCAGCACCATGGGCACCGTGGGGGGCGGCTGCCTCGAGGCCGAGGTCTGGCAGTCGGGGATGGACATCATCGAGAGCGGGGAGACAGAAAAGCTCCGCTTCGACCTGACCCAGGATGAGGCGGGCGACAGCGGCCACATCTGCGGCGGGGTGGTGGACATCCTCGTTGAGCCCTTCGGGGCCTACGACCCGGACCTCCTCGAGGAGATCAACGGCATCCGCACCAAGGGCCAAAGCGCCGCCCTCGCCACCGTGGTGCAGGTGGGCCCGAAGGGGGACCCCTCCCTGCGGGCGCGGAAAATGCTCGTCCGGCGGGACGGCAGCGCGCGGGGCGCGATCCCCTCGTTTGAGGCCGAGATCTGGCGGGAGAGCAGCCAGATCATCCGCCAGGGACAGCCCGCCATCCTCGAATTCATGGACGAGGAGGCGCGCGCCGGCCGGCGGCGGCGCCAGCCCGGCGAGGCGACCGAGATCTTCATCGAGCCCATCACAGGCCGACCCCTCGTCTACATTTTCGGCGGGGGCCACGTCTCCTTTTGCGTTGCCCAGGCGGCCCACCTGGCGGGCTTCCGGATCGCCGTCGTGGAGGACCGCTCCAACTTCGCCAACGCGGAGCGCTTCCCGATGGCCGAGGCGTTCTACGTGGGAGAACACCCCGATGTCTTCGGCGAGATCCCCGTCGACGAGTCGAACTACATCGCCATCATCACCCGGGGCCATGCGAACGACGAGGTCGTCCTCGAATGGGCGCTGGGCACGCCCGCGCGCTACATCGGGATGATCGGGTCGAAGAGCAAGGTTCTCCTTACCTACCGCCATCTTCGGGAAAAAGGCTTCGATCGCGAGGAGCTGATCCGCCGCGTACGCGCGCCCATCGGCCTCGACATCGGCGCCGACAGCCCCGGCGAAATCGGCCTGGCCGTGGCGGCGGAGTTCGTCCGCTTCCGCCGGCGCGGTGAGGAGGCCGAGCAAGAGAGCGTCCCCAGCAAGCGCGTCCGGCTGCGAAGGAAATCCTGACCGCCCCGCCGCCCCGGATGCGGACACCCCTTCGCCTCCTCGCCGGCATCCTCGATTTTTGCATCCCCCCTCACTGTCCGCTTTGCGGCGCGCGCCTGCCCCTCGGGGGCGGGCCGTTTGCGATCCGTGCCTGGCCGAGGTCGAGCGGCTCCAGCCTCCCTGGTGCCCCCAGTGCGGAAGGCCCTTCCCCTCCGAGGCGGCCCTGTCCCATTCCCCGGGGCACCTTTGCGCCGACTGCCGGGACTTTCTCCCCCTCTTCGACAGGGCACGCGCCCTCGGGCCCATGCGGGACGAGCTGCGGGAACTGGTCCACTTGCTCAAATTCCAGGGCCAAACCGGCCTCGCCAAGGAACTGGGGCCGTTTCTGGGGGGCATCGCCCGCGAGGAGATGCCGGACGCGGTCGCGGAGCGCGCACGGGTCACCCACGTTCCCCTCCATCCCCTCCGGTGGCGGGAGCGGGGCTACGATCAGGCCCAGCTGCTGGCTCTCGCGGTCGCCGAATCGCTCGGCTTGCAGCACGTGGAGGTGCTTGCGCGGCGCCGGGACACCCCCGTCCAGTTCCGCCTCCCCGCCGCCCGGAGGCGGAGCAACGTGCGGGGGGCTTTCGCGGTGGTCAGGCCCCAGGCCGTTGAGGGGAAAAGGCTTCTCCTCATCGACGATGTCATCACAACCGGATCGACCGTCTCCGCCTGCGCCGAGGCCCTGAAAAAAGCCGGCGCGGCGTCGGTGGACGTTCTCGCGGTGTGCCACACCGGCGCCGGATTTTCATACGAATCCTAAAAGCCCCAAGTGATTGAATTTCAATCCTTAATTACTGAAAATCTTTGAAAACACTTATATTAAATCTCCCTATGACTGGCATCGGGGAATTTATCTGGCTTTTTTGGATTATTTCATATAGATTGCATCCAAATCCCAGGGAAATGCCGGGGGGTTGTCCCTGAGGGGATAAACCATTCGGACAAATGACGTAAAGTGACCCGTGAAAGCCTTTGTGCGGGTAAACGCTGCGGAATATCATAAAACTTTACGGGTGAAGATCCATGAAACTTCGGTTGGGAGATTCTCAGCGGAAAGCCATCGGCGAACGGCTGCGCGAAATCCGGCAATTCAACAACTTGGAGCAAACCGAGCTTGCCGGGCAAGCAGGACTGTCCCAAGCCATCATCAGCCAGTATGAAAAGGGACTGACCGAGCCCAGCCTCAGCTTCATTACATTCCTGGCGGAAAATTTCGGGGTCTCGGGGGATTGGCTGATCCTCGGCTCCGGGGGCTCCTCTCCCGGCCAAGAGGGCCAGGAGATCGCCTTCCGTATCGCCGAAAGTATAGAAAACGAGGACGAGCCCGAGACCGGCGGGTTCTGCGGCGTTCCCCTTGTCGACGCCGAGACAGCCGCCATGCCGGGCAAGGTGCAAAAGGATCTCGTAACCGACTGGGAAATCGTCCGCCTCAAGGAGATCACCGGCCGGGCCAACCTGGTCGCCTTGGACGTTCAACCCTGCTGGGTGGAGAACATGACCCCCCCCCTCCGGCCGGGATGCCGGGTGATCATCAACCGGGATTGCCGCAAAGTGAAGCCGAACTGGTACTACGCCGTGAACGCCAAGGGAGGGAAGGGCAGCCCGCGCGATGCCCGCGTCAACGCCATCCGGCGGCTCAACCTGACCGGCAACCGGCTCTGGCTGGTGGAGGATCAGCCGAAACAAGAATTCGCCTACATCGATCTGAAATCCCCCGATCGCACCTCCGACGTCATCGTGGGCCGCGTCATCTGGATCTGGCAGAAGGTTTAGCCCCGCCCGGTTTTCGGCCCGCCTCCGGAATTTCTTCCCCTCCCGCGCACCATCTTCGCCGCGAGGACAGCCGCGTCCGCCATGCTGGAGGGGTCCGCCCGCCCGCGCCCGGCGATCTCGAAGGCGGTCCCGTGCTCGACCGAGGTGCGCACGATGGGGAGCCCCAGCGTCACGTTCACCCCGCGCACCGCGCCCCGCCCTTGCGCGTCGAACCGGAAGCACATGAGCTTGCCCGCGATGTGACCCTGGTCGTGGTACATGGCCACAACCCCGTCGAAGAGCCCCCCGCGCAGCTTGGCGAAGACCGTGTCCGGCGGCTCGGGCCCCGCCACGTCCCGCCCCTCGCCGCGCGCCCTCCGGATCGCCGGTGCGATCTCTTCGATCTCCTCCCTCCCGAACAGGCCGCCCTCTCCCGCGTGCGGGTTCAGGCCCGCCACGGCGAGGCGGGGAGGGCGCCCGTCCAGCGCCTCGAGGGCTTCGGCGAACAACCGGATGACGTAGAGGATGCGCTCGCGCCGCACACGGCGGAGAGCTTTCCGCAGCGGAAGGTGGGTCGAAAGGTGGGCGACGCGGAACCTTCCCCTCGCCAGCATCATCACCGGCCGCTTGGCACCCAGAAGGCGCGCCAGCATCTCGGTGTGTCCCGGATAGGGATACCCGCCCGCCTGGAGGGCCTCCTTGTTGAGGGGGGCGGTGGCGATGGCCGCCGCGCGGCCCTCCCGCACGAGAGCCACCGCCCGCTCCACGTACTCCCCCGCGGCCCGGCCCAGGGCGGCGCGCACCTTTCCGAAAACGCGCTGGCGCACCGGGACGTTCGCCAGGTCCAGAACGGAAACGGGATCGGATGGGCCGGAAGGGGGCGGCGGGACATCCCCGGCCGGGACCGCCCGGAGCCCGCCCGGCAGGCGCATTCTCCGGGCGTGGGCGCGCAGTACCCCCAGGTCCCCCACGATCAGGGGGAGGCAGCACCGGAGGACGCGAGCCTCCCGGGCCGCCTTGAGGCACACCTCGGGCCCCACCCCCGCGGGATCCCCCATGGTGAGCGCGATCACAGGGCGTTTCGCCATCCCGGCATCCTCTACGGAACGAGAACGATTTTCCCCAAAAACTTTCCGCTGAGGAGGACGCGGTGGGCCTCCTCGGCCTCTTCGAGGGGAAGCGCCAGCCCCACATGGAGGCGCAGGCCGCCCACCTCGAGAAGGGGGGAGAGCCGGCGAATCGCCTCGGGAACCCGCGCCCCCAAGCTGGCGGTGGCAAGGCCCAGGATCCGCGCGTTCTTCCCCATGGCGGATTGCACGTTCAGGCTCGTCGAGGGTTCCTTCCCCGTCCCGGGCCCGATGAGGACGATCCGCCCCTCCTGGGCGAGGAGGGCGATGTCGGCGTCCAGGTTGTCGCGGGCGGCGTTCTCCACTACCACCTCGGCCCCCCGCCCCGCAGTCAGCTCCAACACCCGGGGCACGACCTCTTCCTCTTTGTAGTTGATAATCTCATCCGCCCCGAGGGTCAGGCAAAAGCCCGCCTTCTCCTCGGTGCTCACCGTGGCGAACACCCGGCAGCCCATCCGCTTGGCGAGCTGGATCGCCACCTGGCCCACCCCGCCGGCACCCCCCTGGACGAGGACGGTCTCCCCCGCCCGGGCCTCCGCCATGAGGACGAGGGCGCACCAGGCGGTGAAGAGGGGAACCGGAAGGCAGGCCCCCTCGTTGAAGGAATACCTGTCGGGGAGGCGCCCCGAGGTGGCGGCCGCGAGGACAGCCCGCTCAGCGTAGGCGCCCTTCAACGATCGGCCCCAGACGCGATCCCCGGGGGCGAACCCCCCCGGCCCTTCGGCCGGAACGCCCGGGCCCACGGCCTCGACCGTCCCCGCGAGGTCCATGCCGCAGATATATGGGTAGTCCTTCGCCCGGGCGATCGGGTGGTTCCCGTCCCGGACGGCGATCTCGTGGGGGTTGACCCCCGCCGCCTCGACCCGGACCCGCAACTCCCCCGCCTCCGGGACGGGGTCGGGCACCTCCTCCACCCGCATCGGATGCTCCAAGCCGATCTTCTGCACCCTCACTGCCTTCAACCGGTTTTCTCCTTTTCAGGGCGTAAGCACCACCTTGCCGAGAAAATTACCGCTCAGGACGAGCTTTTGAGCGTCTTCGGCTTCCGCAAAGGGGAAGGCGCGGTCCACATGAACCTGGAATTTCTTCTCCTTCAAGAGGGGCTCGAAGCGGCGGACCACCTCCGGCAGATGCGGGATCAGGTGCCTCGCGGTGAGGCCGAGGATGCGGGCGTCCTTCGCCAGAACGGCGGGCACCCGGAAGGTCGCCTCCGGCCCCTTTCCCGTGCCCGATCCCACGACCACGAGGCGCCCGTTCACGCAGAGGGCGTCCAGATCCTTGTCGAAGTTGTCACAGGCCGCGAGCTCGAGGATGACGTCCACCCCACGGCCGCCCGTCAGCTCGAGGCAGCGCTCGGCGAAATCCTCCTCCCGGTAGCGGATGATCTCGTCCGCTCCCATGCGGCGGGCGAAGCCCGCCTTCTCCTGGGTGCTCACGGTCGTGATCACGCGGCACCCGAGGGCTTTGGCCAGCTGGATGGCGCCCATCCCGACGCCTCCTGCGCCTCCCTGGACGAGCACCGTCTCCCCCGCCCCTGCGCCCGCCTTGAGGACGAGACCGTTCCAGGCCGTGTAGAAGGCGATCGGAATGGCCGCCCCCTCGGGGTAGCCGTAATCGTCCGGAAGCTCGACCGCCGTCGCCGCCTCCAGGTGGACGCGCTCGGCGTAGCCTCCCTTGGGACACCTTCCGAAGACCCGCTGGCCGAGGCGGAAATTCTCCGCCCCCTCCCCCAGGGCGACAACCTCGCCCGCGGCCTCCATGCCGGGGAGGTAGGGCAGCTTCACATAATTCCGGTACGGGGGAACCCCCGACCGGATGGACATGTCCACCGGGTTCACCCCGGCCGCCCCGACCCGGATCACGATCTCGCCCGGCCCCGGGGCGGGGTCTTCCACCTCTTCGAGACGCATGGGAGCGTCCAGTCCGAACTCGTGTACCCTGATTGCTTGCATCGCTTCACCTCCCGCTGGTCTAACGCTTTATTTTTCCTTCGCCGCGCCCTTCCGGCCGGCGCGGCTGCGCGGCGGGGAATCCTCCGCGAAATCTTCCCCCGCAAGGCTGTCCCGGAGGTGGGCGGCGGCGGCCCGCACCCGGCGCAGAAGGGGCGAGCTCCGGTCCGGCTTGGCCGCCACCCGCCGGGCGCCCCGTTCCGCCTCAACGAGGTGGCCCAGTTCATAATTGGAGCGGACCACCCGCCACTCGACAAAATCCCGGTAGAGACTCGCCAGATCGTCATCGCGGTTCCGGAAATCATACCAGATGGCGGCGTACTCCCTCCGCGCCCGCGCAAATTTCCGCTCGCGGAAGTACCCCTCGGCCCGGGCAAAAACATAGAACGGCTGGCCGGGGTAGCGGGCGATTAAGGGGGCGAGCGCCTTGCGCGCTTCCGCGAATCGCTTTTCTTGATACAGCGCCCACACGAGCTCGATCCGCGCCAGGTTCTTCAGCCACCTTCCCCGCTCGGCGGCGCGCCGCAGGTAGGCCATTCCTTGCTCCCCCGCCCGGCGCAGGGTTTTGCTCACGGCGCGGAGGACGGGGATCCGGCTCCGCCAGTAATGATAGAGGCCCAGGCCGTAGTAGGCGTCCTCGAGGGCGGGATCGAGCTCGAGCGCCCGCTCCATGCTCGCCGAGAGTTTCTGCCCATAGCGGAAGGCAGTGATGTAGTGCCGCTTTTTCGATGCCTCGACGGCGATCATCCCCCTGGAGAGGCCGAGGAAAAGGTGTCCTTTTGCGTCGCCGGGGTTTCGCCGGACAAGGGATTCGGAGCGGGAAACCGCCAGGGCCGAGTTTTCCTTGAATCCGGCCTGGTAGGCCGGGCGTTCGAAATGGCCCAGGAGAATTTGGTAGACCGCCGCACGGAAGAAGGGACCCTCGGGCCGCGCGGGGTTTTGCTCGGCGATCTTCCCGAAGGTGGCGAGGGCGCGCGCGTAGCTTCCCGCCGCCGACTCCTCGAGCCCGCGCTGAATCGCGCGCTCCAATGCCTCGGCGGCTGAGGCGTTCGGGGCGGCGGGCGCGGGCGCCGGCAGGAAGAAGAGAAGAACCGCGCACAGCGCGGCGGGGAGCGGAAAGGGGGATGGCATGGGCGCGACTCCTCGAAGGCCTCTCTACGCTGTCATCGCCGCCCGCGGCGGGCGGCAAGGGGGTGCGTCCTAAAGCTTCCGCTCGACGCTGTCGATCTTATCCTGCATGGTCTGGTCGCGGTCGGTCCGGGTCCCGAGGCGGACGCTGGTCGAGATGCGGGGGGCACCCATTTCATGGACCACCTCGTGGCAGCGCTGAAGGGCGCCGAAGACCGTCTCCCACTCGCCCTCCACGTTCGAGCCGTAGGCGTGCATGAGCGGCTCGAGGCCCGCGTCCCTCAGCACGCGTTGACAGGCGGCGACATACTCGGAAACCGAAGTGCCCACTCCGATAGGGGTGACGCAAAGGTCCGCGATCACTCTCATGGCCGATACCTCCCCGCACCGGAGAGGGCGACCCCCCCCCGGCGGATTACCCGATAGAAACGAAGGGGAAACGATAACCCGGGAACAAGAGAGGAGGAAAGCGGAAAAGGGAGAAGAGCGATCCGGGGGGGGGCTCACAAACCCAGGAATTCTTCGACGTTCCCCATCATCGCCTTGACCTGGGCAAAAATCCCCACCAGGTCGGAGGCCGATATCTCCAAGTGAGAGAGACCCCCCCCGTCGTCGAGCGCGTCGATGAGATCGGGATCCTCGATCCCCATGGCGGCGAAGTGGGAAAGGGCGTCCGCCAGATGGATGACGTATGCGAACCGGGTGTGCTCCCCGGCCAGGTTGGGCTCGTGGTGGTAGGCGATTCCCGACCGGAGCTCTTCGGGAAAGTTCGCGTTCTTGGCGAAAAAATATCCCAGAGCGCAATGGTCGAAGCCGAAGGCTTCCATCTCCACCATGTGATGGTTCGGGCGGCCCTCGCTCGTCGCGGCCCTGAGCGCGGCCTCGGTCTCCTCGTCCGCGATCCGGTCGACAATGAGCTTGCCGATATCGTGAACAAGACCCGCCGTGAAAGCCTCCTCGCTCAACTTCGGGATCACCAGGCCCGCGATGGTCCGCGCCGCCATGGCGGTGCTGAGCGAATGGCTCCAAAGCTGCTGCGAGAGAATGCCGTACCTGCGGATGTTCCGCCGCAGGAACCCCGACGCCGCGCAAAGAATGGCAATCTCGCGGACCGTCGTTTCGCCGAGAAGGGCCACGGCCCGGTCCAGGGTACCGACCCGCCCCGCCATGCCGTAGAAGACCGAATTGCTCGCCCGGAGCACCTGGGCGGCGATGGCTTGGTCGAGGGAGAGGGCCTTGAGAAGTTCCTCGCGCGATCCGGCATCGCTCTCGGTGATCTCCAGAATCTTATTGAAAACAACCGGGAACGGCGGAAGCACATCCAGCTCGGCGAAAGCCTTGCTGAGTGGAGTCCACCCGAATTCAGCCATTTGAAGACCTCACGGGGTGTCGAGCAGGATTTCCATTCTCGGAGAAACGGCTCGGCATTTAAAGGCGTATCCAAACGAATCATTAGGCGGGAGATAAATTTTCAATGCGAAATCCTCATCATTTAATACCCGATATCCAAAAAAGTAAACCCGAGACCATCTCAAAGGCATTTCAAATTTTTAGATCTCATAGTAATGAAAGATTTGACAAGCAAAAAATCTCATTTTGCGATATCCGCCGCGGGCGGGCCGCCCGCTCAGACGCCGCCGGCGTCTTCTTTTTCGATGATGGCGGCGTAGCCCTCCCGGAAAGTGGGGAAGCGGAAGCGGTAGCCCGAGCGCACGAGGCGGGCGTTGCGGCAGCGCTTGCTGCCCTGCGCCCGGGAAGAGGTTTCCCCATCCCCCCCGCCCCCCGCCCCCTCCGCCCCCCGGCGTGAGCGCGCCCAGGCGCGCCGCCAGCCAGCGCACGAGGTCGCCCCGGGGAACGGGCTCATGGTCCGCGCCGATATACAGGGCCTCGGGCGCGGCCAGGCCCATGAGGTGGTGGAGGGCCCCCGCGCAGTCGTCCCGGTGGATGCGGTTGGTGTAGCGGGGGGGGCCGCCGGGGGCGGCCGCCTCGCCCGCGCGCACCATCCGGACCAGCCGGGTCCGCCCCGGCCCGTAAATCCCCGCAAAGCGCAGGACGGTGGCCGGAAACTGTGATTCGAAAAGAAGCCGCTCCCCCTCCAGGATGCACCGGCCGGAAAAATGGACGGGCTCCGCGGGCGAGTCCTCATCCACCCACTCGCCTCCGCCCTGGGCGTAGACGGCCATGCTCGAGGTGAAAAAGATCCGGCGGGGGCGCTGGCCCTGCCCCCCGAGCGCTTCCAGGAGATTCCGCAACCCCTCCACGTAGGCGGCGCGGTAGGCCGCCGCCTCCCGCGCGTCCGCCCCCGCGGTGTAGAAGGCGTAGTCCAGGCCGCCGGGAAGGTTTCCCAGGCTCCCGGGATCGGCGAGGTCGCCCGCCAGGGGCCGGACGCCGGGGGGGAGTCCCGCCGGATTCCGCCGCAACCCCCAGACCACGTGCCCCGCAGCGGCGAGGCGCAGTCCCAGCGCCGTGCCCACATAGCCGCAGCCCGCGATGAGAACCTTTGCCATGGAAAGAAAGCGCGGCGGGGTCTCCCGCCGTTCAGTTCACCGGCTCCTCGCCCCGGTCCAGCCGGTCGAGGTCTTCGAGGAAGAGGCGCTGCTCCTCCTCGCTCTCGAACTTGATCGAGGGCACGGCGCGCGCGCGCCAGTGCCTTCGCCCCTCCTCCTTCATCCCCTCATAGAGGGTGATCGCGGCGTCGAGATCATCACGCATGATGTTCCCTCTCATAGAAAAGGGCGGCGGCCCATGGCCGGGAAAGCTAGAAGAGCGGATGATGAATGCGCGATTGCACTCCGGGTCGGGCCGCCGAAAAAACCCCAACCGAACCAAAAGGCGCGCCCGCCGAACGGGCTCCCCTCAGCCTCCCAGAACGATGTCGAACTGGCCCATCAGGGCGTCCTCATCGAGGTGGGGGGCCGGGCGCAGGGGCACGATGAGGGAGCGGCGCGCATCTTTGTTCCAAATCCGGTTCAGGACAAAATCGTGCGCGTTGCGGGGCTCGCCCTTTATGTACATCTGGGTGATGAGCCGGCCGAAGCCCCTTCCCTTTATGGCGAAGTGGATGTGGGGCGCCCTGGCGGCATAGGGGACGGGCTTGATGGTTCGGAAACGATAGCTCCCCTGGTCATCCGTCACCGCCCGGCCGTAGCCCTGAAAATTCGGATCCCCTGGAGCGCGCCGCGCGTCCCCCGTATGGATATAGCGCCCCGTAGTGTCGCACTGCCAGACCTCGATTCGCGCGCCGCGAACCGGCCGTCCGTTCGCGTCCCGAACCCGGCCGAAGACGTGGGTGATCCGCCCCGAGGCGATTGCCGGCCTTCCCTCGACCGTGACGAGATCGTTGTCCCTGTCCAAGGGAAGAACGTCGGGATAGAAGGGCCCCTCCGACTGCCGCGGGGTGGGCCGCAGCCCGGCCGCTGCCAGGGCCCCCTCTCCCATGCCCCAGGGCAAGCCGGCCGCCCCTCCGATGAGAGCCGCCCCGGAGAGGAGAACGCGCCGACGGGACACCCTGTCTGTTTTTGTTACGATCGAATTCCGCAACCCTCACCCCCTTCGGCGGCCGGTTGAATCAATCCACCATTATACCGGTTGGGCATACTTTCACGCATGAAATTTTTCGATCGCCCCGAAGGATGCCGATCCGGTCCATCGGCGCGGCGCGCCCCCCCTCGCCCCTCCCGCCCGCTTGGGCTATCTTCCTTGGCCGGGGGGGAGGAGTTCCCCCTCCAATCGAAGGAGGCTGCGGTGCGGGTTCCCGAAGGGGCGCTGGAGATCGTGCGGAGGCTGAAAGAGGCGGGCCATGAGGCCTTCCTGGCGGGGGGATGCGTGCGCGACCGCCTGATGGGAAGGGAGCCGGGGGACTGGGACGTGGCGACCGGCGCCGAGGCCGGTGAGGTCCAGGCCCTCTTCGCGCGGACGGTGCCCGTCGGAGCGCAGTTCGGGGTGGTGCGCGTCCTCCTCGATGACGGGGAGTACGAGGTGGCCCGCTTCCGGCGGGACGAGGCCTATGAGGACGGACGCCGCCCGCGGGCGGTCCACCCCGCCGGGGCGCGCGAGGATGCCCAGCGGCGGGATTTCACCATCAACGGCATGTTCTACGACCCCTTCGCGGATCGGATAATCGACTTCGTCGGGGGGGAAGCGGACATCCGGGCGGAGATCCTCCGCGCCATCGGGGACCCCGGGACGCGCTTCGGGGAGGATCACCTGCGCATGCTGCGGGCGGTGCGCTTCGCGGCACGGTTCGGCTTCGAGATCGAGGCAGAGACCTTCGGGGCGCTCCGAAAGTGCGCCCCCCTCGTCCGGAAGACGAGCCCGGAGCGGGTGCGGGAGGAGCTGACAGCGATGCTCACCGGGCCGCACCCGGAGCGGGCCTTCGCCCTGTTGATGGACGCGGGGCTCCTCGCCGAGGTCCTCCCCGAGGTGGCCGAGACCAAGGGGGTGCCCCAGCCGCCGGAGTACCACCCCGAGGGGGAGGTCTGGACCCACGTCCTCCTCACCCTCAGGGAGTTGCGGGCCCCTTCCCCCGCCCTGGCCTGGGGGGCGCTGCTGCACGACGTGGGAAAACCCCCGACCCTGACCGAGCCGGACCGCATCCGCTTCAACGGACACGCCGAGGCTGGAGCGCGGATGGGCGGGGAGATCTGCCAAAGGCTCAGCATGGGAAACCGGGAGGCGGAACGGGTACGGGACCTGGTTTCGAACCACATGCGCTTCATGAACGTCATGAAGATGCGGCCCGCCCGCCTGAAGCGTTTCCTGCGCGAGGACTACTTGCACGAGCTTATGGAACTCCACCGGGCGGACTGCAAAGCGAGCCACGGGGACCTCGTGACCTACCGGTTCTGCCTGGAGAAGCTCGCCCAGTTCGAGGCCGAGGAGGAAGCGGCGGGCCTCCGCCCCCTGCCCCTCCTGGACGGGCACGCCCTCGCCGGGATGGGCTTCACCCCGGGGCCGATTTTTAAGGAGATCCTGGACGCCCTCGAGGACGAACAGCTCGAAGGGAGGGTCCGGACGCGGCCGGAAGCCGAAGCGTTCGTCGAAAAAAAGTTCGGGGATCAGGCTCCGCAAACCGGGAAGTGAAACGGATAGTTGTGCGGGGCCGCTCCCGCCCGGGCGGACTGCCATGGCCGCCCGGGCGGGCTCACCGCCCCGCGCGCGCGGGCGCGTCCGCCCTATGAAGCCAGAGGGAAAGAAAAACCGCGCAGAGCAGGGCCAGGATTAACACGGAAAAAGGAACCTGGTAGCTCCGCGTATAGTCGAACATCAACCCCGCGAAGGGCGGCCCGATGACCCCGCCCAGGCCGTAGGGCAGCTGGACGAACCCGATGATCACCCCATAGGAGGGGCCCTCGAAGCAATCGCCCGCCAGGGCCGAATAGCACGAACTCAGCCCCCCGCCCCCCAGGGCGAAAAACAGGACGAAGAGATAGACCGGCAGGATGCCGCCCCCCAACGCCGGAACGAGAAGGAGGATGAAAATCCCCGCCGCCGAGGAAAACGCGGAGATCGCGGCCGCGGCCCCCCTTCCGATGAGGTCGCCCAGCCATCCGCCCCCCACGCTCCCCGCCATCCACATCAAGCCCATCGCGCCGAAAAGGACGGCGCCCGCCGCCATGCTGAAGCCCACGTCGGTGAGGTGGAGCAGAATCTGGCTCCGGACGGTGTTGTTATTCATGCCCATGATAAAGGCGAGGCTCACGAGGACCCAGAAGCGCGGCTCCACCCGCACCCGCCGGAAGACCGCGCGCACCTGCCCCCCCCGGGCCTTCGGGCCGGGCGGAGCGGGCGGAGCGGGCGGAGCGGGCGGGACCCGCATACCATCCGGGGCCTCGCCGACATCCTCCGGGCGGTTACGAAGGAGGAGGAAGTTCGCCGGGGCGATGATGAGCAGGATGACCATCCCCAGTGCAAGATAGGCGGCCCGCCATCCCCACAGCGCGATGATCCGCTCGATGACGGGCGAAAGGAAGAGGGTTCCGACCCCGGTGCCCGCCAGCGCGATGCCCGTCGCGAGGCCCCTCTTCTTGACGAACCAGCGCGGGATGACGGCGCTGTGCATGGGGTACCCGCTCAGCGCGAGGCCGAGCCCGGACACCAGGCCGAGAAAGAGGAAGACGTGCCCGAGCGAGGCGATGAAAAACCCGCCCGCCATGCCCGCGCCGATCAGCACCGATCCCCACGGCATGACGGCGCGGGGCCCCCGCTTCTCCAGGAGGGAGCCGGCGTAGGGAGAGCACAGGGCGTAGACGGCCAGCGAAAGGGAGAAGGCGCCCCCCATGATACCCCGGCTCCAGCCGAACTCGGCGATCAGGGGCACCTGGAAGATGCCGAAGGAAAAGCGCGCGCCCATGTGGAAGGCCAGCGTCGTGAACGAGAGCCAGACGATGACCCACCCGTAAAAAAACCGGGGAGCCTTTTTTTCCGGCCGCCCCGGCAGCGCGCCCTCCGCTCCCCCCACCTTTCGCCTCCTTTCCCCCGCCCGCCGCCGGGCAGGATTTTTTTGTCCGGAACGGAGGGACCATACCACCGCGCGCGCCCTTTTTCCCAATCCCGCGCTCCGGCCTCCCTCGCCCCCGGCGGGCGGAGGCATCGGGGCGGTGCGTTTCGACAAACCCGGGCGGCTGGAATAAAATCGCGGCTCTCACGGCTGCGTCCCGCAATCATAAGCAAAGCGTTCGGGGAGAAGGCATGCGGAAAGAAGACGCGATCGGCTGGCCGCCGGGTCCCTTCTTCGGACTCTGGACCCTCCGCTACCTCAACGTCCTCAGCTTCATCGTGCGCCAGCTCAACGGCTCGCGGAGCGTCTTCATGCGGGCTTACAGGGAGACCCTCCGGGCGGGAGACCCTCTGCCCCCGGTGCGGCTCAAGACCCCGGAAGGGGAGGCGATCGACCTTGCCCAATTCCGCGGGAAGAAGAACCTCGTCATCGGGTTCGGCGCCATCACGTGAGCGCCCTTCCGCCGGCAGGTGCCGGCCATGGAGGCGCTGGCGGAGCGCTACCGCGGGAGGGACTTCGAATTCTTCTACGTCTACTCCAAGGAGCCCCACCCGGGGGAGACGAAACACTTCCGCAAGTACAGCCAGCACACCTCCTACGAGCACAAGCGGGGCTACGCCGGGGAGCTCGTCCGGGAGTTCGGCATTCGGGCGCCCGTCCTGGTGGACGAGCTGGACGAGACGGTGGTGAGGGCTTTTGGGCGGATGCCCAACATGATCTTCATCGCCGACAAGGAAGGGCGGCTCGCCTACAAGGCCATGTGGACCGACGCGCCGAGGGTGGCCGCGGCGCTCGACGCCCTCCTCGCCGAGGAGGAAGCCGGACAAAAGACGGCCCCCGCCCCGCCGGAATTCCAATAAACCCCGGGCGGCTCTGAAAAAAGGAAAAAAGACCGCCCGCCCCCCGTTTGACCCCCCCTCCGGTTGGCATCTAGGATCGCCCCGCACCCACACGGGAGGCCCGCACCCACTCGGGAGAGATTGGTCTTGGCAAATAAGGGAACGGTGTGCCTGCTGACCCGGGAGGAGCTCGGCCGGGCGCTGCGCCGGATGGCCTCGGAGATCCTGGAGGGGTGCGGGGCGGACCCGGGGCTGGCCCTGGTGGGGATCCGCACCCGGGGGGAGCCGCTGGCGCGGCGGCTCGCGGCCCTTTTGGGGGAGATGGAGGGGCTCGCGCCGCCGGTGGGAACGCTCGACATCGGGATCCACCGCGACGACCTGGGCCACCCGGTCGAGGGGCCGGCGGCGGGCCCGACGCGGGTGGAGTTCGACGTGGGGGATCGGCAGCTCGTGCTGGTGGACGATGTGTTCTTCACGGGGCGTACGGTGCGGGCGGCGCTGGACGCCCTGATGGAGCTGGGCCGGCCGCGGCGGATCTGGTACGCGGCCCTCATCGACCGGGGGCACCGGGAGCTTCCCTTCCGGCCTGATTTCACGGGAAAGAACGTGCCCACCAGCCGGGCCGAGCGGGTGAGCGTGCGCCTCGCCGAGACCGACGGGGAGGAGGGGGTCTGGCTCGAGCGCGCCGGGGGGGATCGTTGAGGCGCGCGCGGGCAGATGGCCTCCCCGGCGAATGGGTCTTCCCCGGCGAATGGGTCTTCCCCGGCGAATGGGCCTCGCGGGGGCGGCGTGTGTATTTCCACCGGTCTATTCCTCGATTTAATGATACGTATATGTATATATAAAATCCTGCCGGTCCATGGGCAGGATGGCTTTTGATTCAATGATTTGCGCCGTGTGGCTTTTCTTTCAGGCTAACTTTCCGGGAGGGGGCATGTTCCAGCGGGTCCACCACGTCGGCATCGCAGTCAGGGACATGGACGCCGCCCTGGCGCTCTATGAAAGGGCCGCCGGGGGGAGGCTTATCGAGCGGGCCCCCTCCCCCGACGGTGCGCTCGAGCTGGCCATGCTCGCCCTGGGGGACACCCTCATCGAGCCCATCGCCCCCCTCCGGGAGGGGACCGAGATCGGGAAATTCCTCGATCGGCGCGGCGAGGGCCTCCACCACATCGCCTACGAGGTGGAGAACGTGGCGGCCGAGCTCGCGCGTTTGAAAAAGGAGGGTTTCCGGGCACTCGACGAGGCGCCCCGCCCCGGATTCGGGGGAACGCGCATCGCCTTCCTCCATCCCCAGAGCGCCCTCGGGGTGCTCTGGGAGCTGGTGGAGGTGCCCAAGGTATAGGCGGAGGGAGATCCGAAGAGCGCGGAAACCTGATTCCCGCCCTTACTTCCCGTATTCAGTAACGAAGGTAGCTCGCAAAATCGCGCTCCGGCTCAGGCTCCGTCTTGAGAGGCATCTCGGCCGCCCTGACGAAGTGATCCCCCTTTTCCAGGCGCCCGTCTCCACTCCTCCGCGCGATTCCCCACCCCGTCAGGCGAAAAATCCGCCCCGGCCGGGTTCGGGGCGGGATGGTAATCTTCACCGCCCCCTGCACGGTGAACACGCGCACGGGCCCGCCTTCCATCAGCCGGAAGGCCGGAAGCTGGACAACGCTGTGGACATCCAGCTCACGGCGCTCGAAAGCGGGGTGATTCCGCGGGGAAGCGATGAGATGGAGGTCGCCCGGCGGGCCTCCGAAGCGGCCCGGGGCGCCCTCGCCCGGGAGGCGGAGGGTCTCCCCCTCCTCCAAGCCGGAGGGCAGGCACACCCCGATACCGTCCCGGATGATGACTTCCGCGCGGCCGGCGCAGCGCGGGCAATCCGAATCCCCCATTCCCGCGCATTCCGGGCAAAGGGCCGGCCTCGAAATGCGAATGGTGGCCTCGCCGCCACGCGCCGAGAGGAGAAAGTCGAGCCGAATCCGGTAGTGCAGATCCCGGCCGGGAACCGGCGCTTCCGACGCCCCGGAGGGGGTGTCCCCCTTATTCGCCTCCCTCTCATCGGGCAGGACTCGGTAGGCCTCGCCCAACCGCTTGAAGCGCTTCTCCATCTCCGGGTTTCCCGGGTGCCGGTCCGGATGACAGGTGAAGGCCAGCTTCCGGTAGGCGCGCCGGAGGTCATCGCGGTCCGCGTCATCCGGGAGGCCGAGCAACTTGCGGGCGGCCTCACGCGAGGTGGGCATCTTTTTCCCCCTATCTTTCACGGAAAATTCCGCAACCGAAGGGACCGCCGCCGCCCCAACCTTAATTTTATCAAGGCGCTGCGGTGATTTCCCCTCCGGCCGTCATCCCCTTCTCCTAGGAGACCGCCACCAAGGTGCATCCCCCCGACGGATATAGAAAGCATACCCCATGCCAACCGCCGCCGGAAAATCCGCCCCAAAACCCCGGCCGCGACCCTCCCTACCCGATCCCGGACGGGCGCCCCCTTCCCGCCGGCGGGAAAACCCTCTCCCCGGGGCGGCGCCCAAAGGGCGCGGGGCGCGGCCCTTTCCCCACTTCGGCCTCACGCCTCGAACCAGAAGATGAGGACCACACCGGCGAAGAGCAGGCACGCCCCCACGACTTTTCTCCAATCGAGCCGCTCCTCCTCGCGGAGCCAAATCCGGGCGAACAGGAGGGAGAAGAGCGGCGCCGTATAGCTGATCGGGACCACGATGGAGACCTCCCCGAACCCGAGCGCCAGGAAATAGAAAAACAGCGCCGCGGTCACGAGAACGCCGCAGAGCAAAATGAGCCCCGTCCGCCCGCCCTTGAGACGAAACCTCTCCTCCGGCGGCAGGAAGGGGCAAACCATATAGACGACCGGCAACGAAACCAGGCTCGCAATGGTGGTGGCGATGAAGGCGTCCGGAAACAGGAGCATCCCGGACCGCCTCGTCGCGGTGGCGATGGCGATGAAGACGGAATGCGCTATCGGGTAGAGGAGGTGGATCCGCTTCCATTGCCCTTCCCCCCTGATCCGGAGGGAAACCAGCAGGCAGCCCGCGGCCACGCAGAAAGTCGCGAGATAAGCCGCCCCGCCGGGCCGCTCCCCCAGCCAGAAGATGGCGAGAAGGAGAGAGAAGAACGGGCTGAGGGTGACGAGCGGCATGGCCCGCCCCAACCCCACCCGGTCAATCCCGAGGAACAAAGTGATCCGGGTCAGGCTGGGGGCGACGACTCCCCCCGCCGCAAACCAGAGCGCGGCCTCCCAGGTGAGCCGCCCCCAGGGGGAGACGAAGAGAGAGATCCCCCCGGCCAGCCCCACCGTGACGAGAAGGGCGATCACCGTGTTCGTGAACGCGGTCGCGTGGGTCAATGTTTTTTTGGCGACGACGGCGAAACCGCCGTAAGAGATGGCGCAGAGGAGGGAAAAGAAAACGGCGAGAGGGGGATTCAAGTCGTGGGTTCTCTTAAAAGCCCCGAACCGCCGCTCCTGCGGCGGGAGGCCGTCCGGACTCGCGTGCGGCCCGCAGGGTGGCGGATTCACCAGCTCCAGCTAGGCGGGTAGTGATCTATTTTGACAATTCGTGGCAATGTATCAATTCGACAATCTATGGGTGGTTTCCTAATTTGAAAGAGCTGTACGCGTTCATGCGCCGGTTAGGAACGGTACCTCTCCACGATGGGCGGAATGAACCCAAGGGTTCCTTCCGCCGAGTGAAAGTTGCCCGGCCTGAGCTTTGCTCCCAGGCAGGTTCCATCACTGGTGAAGTCAAACAAGAGATGATAACTGGTTACGAAGATTCCGGCCTCTTTTTGATTCGTTTTACTACATATTTAGGGCCATAGCTATTAACGTTCCCACTCCGGCGGCCAATCCAATAATCACATATAGGACAAAAAGAATAAATAAATATTCCAATAACGGCATCAATCGCATCTCCTGTCTTTTCGGCCCCAAAAAGTATCATAAGCAAATACAAAACTCCCACGACTATTAGAATCGTTGGTGGTGAACCAATTTGAAATTTCCATGCCGAAATTACCTCAAATGTCACCCCCCCCAACACTAACGTTTGCAGTTTCTACATGAGGCGTTTCATGCACTTATACCTGTATAGAAAGTAACCCCTTTGATACGAGCTAATGCTGTTACATTTTGGGCATCTCGCGGCCATCGGTGGAGAACATCCTGTAGGTGAAACTGCGATGGGCCCCCTGAGAGGCTGTTTTTCCCCCGGATCGATCGCTCAAAAGCGGATCTTGGCATGTAATGGCCCTTTTTCTACTAAAATTGTTCTATTCAAAGAACCAAATGGGAAATATCGGATCAAACAGACAATTCTTTATTTTGAGGACCGCAATGGACGTTTCCGAGCTCAGGAAGATGCAAGCGCCCCTGAAGGATCAATTCCGCGATTCGCCGGAAGACGCCAAGCTCACGCTGCGGGCGCAGGGCGAGCTGGGCGCGGAGAGCCTCACCTGCAAAGTCGAGACGGGACGCGCGATGGTGGAGGCGGGCCTTCACCCGAAGACCGGGGGCAGCGGCCTCCAGGCCTGCTCGGGCGACATGTTGCTCGAGGCGCTGGTGGCCTGCGCGGGCGTCACCCTGACGGCGGTGGCGACGGCGCTCGAGATACCCCTGCGCTCAGGCACGGTGTCCGCCGAGGGGGATCTGGATTTCCGCGGCACCCTGGGGGTAAGCAAGGAGGCCGCCGTGGGCTTCACCGACATCCGCTTGGCCTTCGACCTGGACACCGACGCGGCGCCCGAGCAGCTTGAAACCCTCATGAAGCTCACCGAGCGCTACTGCGTCGTCTACCAGACGCTCAGCCGCTCGCCCGGGATGAGCGCCTCCTGCCGGGTGAATGGGGGCTAGGACGCAACCCCTTCACTTTCTGTCATCCCCGCCGCGCATTTCTCTTTCAACCGCTCGCCAAGGGCCGGTCCAATTGCCGGTACTGAACCACCTCAGCCACGTGGGACGGGGCGATCTGATTTTATGAGGGATCCAATTTTTGCGGAGCACAAGCTTATTACCCCCTCACCACCCACCAACCTGGCCCCCTCGAATCTTGGCTCTCCAGGGCTCGCAAGATGAAGCGAGTCGGCTCGGCCGCGCAGGAATTGCGTCGGCTGAAGCCGTTCGTTATGCTCTATCATGCAACTTGCACACCGGCTAAAGTGCCAAATACATGTCGTAATTTGGTCAGACGACAATTTGATGGAGGGGGATGACAATGACTATAAGGATCAATGACGAAGCACCGAATTTCTCTGCGGACACGACCCAGGGGCCAATCAGCTTTCACGACTGGACTGGCGGGGGCTGGGCGATACTGGTTTCGCACCCGAAGGATTTTGCACCGATCTGCACCACCGAGCTCGGAACCATGGCCGGGCTCAAGCCAGAGTTCGACAAACGGAACTGCAAGGTGATCGGCATCAGCGTCGATGGTGTCACCGATCATGAAAAATGATCCAAGGACATCGAAAGCTCGCAGGGCCATGCCGTGAATTTTCCGTTGATCGGCGATCCCGAGCTCAAAGTGGTCAAGGCCTACGACATGCTGCCGGCTGATGCGGGCGACACGTCGGAGGGGTGAACGCCTGCCAACAACGCGACGGCCCGTTCGGTGTTCATTATTGGGCCGGACAAGAAGATCAAGGCAACGCTGACCTATCCGATGACCACCGGGCGGAATTTTGACGAGATCCTGCGGCTGCTGGATTCCTGCCAGCTGACGGCAAAGGAACAGGTAGCGACCCCGGCGAACTGGCAGCAAGGTGAGGACGTGGTTATCCTGCCGGGAGTGTCGGATGAGGATGCGAAGAAGAAATATCCCGGTGGCTGGGAAACGCCGCTTCCCTATATTCGGGTCGTGCCGCAGCCATAAACATCAGGCAAATGGAAGAACAACGGCGGTCCTATCGGGCCGCCGTTTTCTTCTGGCGAATGTCCGTTAAATACACTCCACCTTCGAGCCAAAATATTCCTCGGAGTTTAATACAGGACACTGCCGCCCATCATATCCCGCCGCCCTGGGCGCGCGCGCTTCCCCTTTCCCGCCAAAAATGTTCACGGGATCAACCCCCCGGTCAAAAAACCTCCCAAAAAATCAGCGCCACCCCCCCGGAAACAAAGACGGCCCCCGCCACCTTCTTCCAATCGAGCACCTCCTCCCCGCGGAGCCAGAACCGCGCGAAAAGAAGGGAGAAGATCGGCACCGAATTGCTGAGCGGGACCACGAGCGACATCTCTCCGTAGCTCAGCGCCACGTAAAACAAGAAGAAGGCCATCGTCACGACGAGCCCGGAAAGAAGCAGCAAACCCCAGCCCTCCCGCCTGGCGTGAAACCTTTCCCCGGGCGGAAGCAGGAAAACGACCAGGAGCGCGACGGGCAAGGACGCGAGGAAGGAGATGGTGGTGGCGACGAAAGGGTCCGGGAACAGGATCAAGCCCTGCCGGCGCATCCCGCGGTGATGGATACCAAAAGGGCGTGCGCGACGGGGAGCAGGAGGTGAATGCGCCGCCAAGCCGACTCCCCTTCGCTCCGGAAAGAGACAAGAACGGATCCAACGACGACGAATACGGTGGCGATGTAAATTCCGGCGCCCGGACGCTCGCCCAGCCAGAGGAAGGCCAGGACCGCCGAGAAAAAAGGGGTGAGCGCAACCAGCGGCATGGTCCGTCCGACGCCCACGTGCTGGATTCCGAGGTACAGGAGATATCTCGATATAACGGGAGAGGTGAGACCCGCCGCCAGAAACCATGTGGCGGCCTCACCGCCGAGCCGGCTCCAGGGGGAGACAAAGACCGACACGCCCCCGACAAAAACCAGGCCGACGGCCAGCGCGATCACGGAGTTCGCATACGCGGTCGCATAGGGCAGCGCCTTCCGGGCGATGACGGAGAACGCCCCGAAAGTGACCGCGCAGCAAAGCGAGAAAAAAACGGCGAGAAAGGAATCCAAACGAAGCTCCCGGGCCGCGTGGACCGTATCGGCGGACAGACTGAGGGCTTCCCAGCCCCTTTAACCGCATGAGGACTTCTTCAGCCCGCATGGATTTTCACGGCCCACGGGAAGGGCTCAGGTGTTTGCTCGCTTGAAAACATCCTTCGGATGGCCTCGCTCAGCATGGTCTCGTGGATCATCCAGTTCTCTCGGGGCACGTCCTCGAACATGACCCAGACAGCCTCGGAAGGCGCTTTGGTGTTCCGCATGACGACATCGTGCATTTCCTGGGCAATGGATTTCTTCACCTCGGACGAAAGGCCGAAGGCGGACACGCGTACCAGTGGCATATCATTCCTCCTTTCTCCCCGCCCCGGGGGGTGATTCGGGGGCGGATTCATCCCCCTATCCTCGTCGGGGATAACCCTGGCCGCAAGGCAGCCCCCGCTCCGCTTCTAACAGCTTCCGGCGAGGGTGCCGTACTTTTTCATCTTCCCCTCGTCGAGCTCGACGCCGAGCCCGGGGCCCGCGGGGACGGTGGCGATGCCGTCGTGGATCCGGATGGGCTCCTGGAGGATGTCGTCCCGGAAGCGCTCGTGGGGGGTGCCGTAGCCGATGGGCTCGCCGATCTCAGGGGTTGCGGCGACGAAGTGCTGGATGGCCGCCGTGCCCACCCCGAAGGTGTGCATCGAGCCGATGCCGAAGCCCAGACCCGCCGCCTCGCCGATGGCCACGATCTTTTTCGAGTAGAAGAACCCGCCCGACTTGGCGAGCTTGACGACGAGGACGTCCGCCGCCTTCATGTGAACGATCTTGTGCGCGTCGGCGGGGGTGATCAGCCCCTCGTCCGCCGCGACGGGCACATCGAGGGCGGCGGCCACCTTCGCCATGCCGTCGTAGTCCCAGGCCGGGCAGGGCTGCTCCACCCCGATGATGTCGAACGCCTCCATCTTCCGGAGCGCCGGGATGCACTCCGAGGCGCTGTAGGACTGGTTCGGGTCCACGTCCATGATGAACCCCTCCCCCACCGCCTCGCGCACCGCCTTCACGCGGGCCACGTCCACCCGGTAGTCGAGGCCGTCCACCTTCACGGTGAGAAAGCGGTAGCCCTCCTCCTTGAGACGGAGGGCGGCCTCCGCCATCTCCCCGGGGGAGGCCATGCCGAGCGCCCGGCCCACCTGGAGGGCGGGCCGCTCCCGCCCGCCGATGAGGTCGCACGCCGCGCGCCCCGTCGCCTTTCCCATCAAGTCATAGAGCGCGCTGTCGATCGCCGCCTTGGTGTAGAGGAAGGCGTATTTGGTGGCGGCGAGGCCGTCGAGCTTTTTCATGATCCCTTCGATGTTGAAGGGATCCTCGCCGATGAGGGCGGGCCCGAAGCGCTGGGTGAGGGCGTTGCAGATGGCGGACTGATCCTCCCCGCCCTTGTCCACCTGAATGACGGCCGCCTCGCCGAGCCCGGCGAGGCCGTCCGCAAAGAGTTTCAGGATAACGTGATCGCCCGCGGGGAAAGTTCCCCAGCTATTCACGAAGGGTTTTATGTAGGGTATGGAAACGGCGTACACTTCGGCGCGATCAATCTTCATCGGCTTCAATCCCTTTCTTGCTCTGCCGGGAGGGAAGGCGGAATAACTTTGGCACGTTCGTTGAGGAATCCAATCACCTCGTTTCGAGAAAGCAAATGAATTTCCTCGTGGAGCACCCGTAGCACCCGGGGAAAATCGAAAAACCGCCTCACACCCTCACCCCTCCCTCTCCCAAAGGGAGAGGGAGGATCATCCTGCTCCAGGCAGGCGCCTGAACAAATCATGGGAAACGGCGTACACTTCGGCGCAATCAATCTTCATCGGCGTTTTCCTTCTTCGCGTAAAGGCTTCAGCGCTTCCGCGATTTCGCCCCTTTCCGGGTTCCCACCTTTTTGTCCGTCCCCTCGGCCCGGCGCGCCTTGCGGATGGCGGCGAGGGTCAGCTCCACCTGCTTGGGGGCGGTCCCGAGGTATTTCTCGTACCGGGTCAGGTTGTCGATCTCTTTTGCGGTCAGGTACTTCAGGATCTCCTTGTTATTCAGCAGGGCCTCCTTGATCGTCTTTTTCTCATGGAAGGCCTTGTGGGTGATGTCGTAGATGAGATCGTGGGCGCTTTGGCGGCCGAGGTGGGGCGCGAGGGCCAGCATGACCGGCTCGTCCATGGAAAGCCCCCCCTCGATCCAGCAGTTCTCGTACATGCGTTTCGCGTTCACCGTCATGCCGGAGACGATGAGGGTCATCTGGGCGCAGATGGAGGCGGTCATGGCGAGCACGTTGGGCACGTTCACGTACTCGACCGCGAGGCGGGACGCATCGCGGATGTCGGGGCAGTAGAGATCCATCACCGAGTGCGCCCCGGCGCGGATGAGCTTGGCGATCCCCATCACCCATTCGCAGCCGAAGGGGTTGCGCTTGTGGGCGAGGGTGGAGCTTCCCACCTGGTCGCCCTCGCGGAAGGGCTCGGCCACCTCGCCGATCTCGGGGCGCTGCATGGTCCAGAAATCGCGGGCCGTCTTCTCCAGGTTCACGCTGACGAGGGAACAGACCGCGAGCGGCCCGGAGACCCTGTCGCGGGCGGCCTCGCTCTCGGTGATGGTGGGGACGGTGAGCCCGAGCCGGCCGGCGATGCGCTTGCCGAGCTCGAAGGTCTCTTTCGGCGTTCCGTAGGAGGAGCCGGTCCCCACCGCGCTGGTGATCTTCGCCACGGCGGTATTCTCCCGCTCCCATTTCATCCGCTCGATGTGCCGCCGGAGGGCGGCGGCCTGGATGCCGACCAGGAAGCCGAAGCTGATGGGCGGGCAGTGCTGGCCGTGGGTGCGCCCGGGCATGACAGTCTTCTTGTGCGTCTCCATCACTTCGAGGAGCACCCCCTCCAGGGTGCGCATCTCGCCCAGTAGATCGTCGATCGACTCCCGGAGGAGGATGGCCGTGCTCGTCCAGAGGATGTCCTGGGTGGTGGATCGCCAGTGCACGTATTCGCCCCAGCCGTCTTCGCAGATCTCGTTCAGCCCCCAGACCAGGGCCACGATGTCATGCCCCTTGAGGGCGAAGAGCTCGGCGTAGCGCTCGGCGGAAAAATGCTTCGTGTTGGCCTTCCTGCGGATCTCGGCGGCCGCCTTTTTGGGGATCATCCCCATCTCGGCCTGCACCTCGGCCAGGGTGGCCTCCACCAGCAGGCGCTTGGCGATGATGTTTTCCTCGTTCCATATCCCGCGCTGCCGCGGGGTGAAGAACTTGGAGCGGTAGAGTTTCATGTCTGCCGGGTGTACGGCGGAATCGTATTCCATGGATCCTCCCTTTTCGACGATTAAAAAACTGTGCGAAGCAACAACGATTTCCCATTCCAAGAAGAAGCCGGGAAGGCGCGGCCCGGCCTCGGGCAAACGCGGACGGTGATTAGAAGTAGGCCTCCCCCGGCCCGACGGTCGGCTTCCACTCGCAATCGCCGTAGGGGCCGTCCCCGTGCTCCTTGAGGTAGGCGATGCGGTCATGGCCCGCGGGCACGCCCTCCCCGGTCAGCGCCCGGCTCAGCCAGTCCATCGCGTACTGGTGGCAGTCCAGGTCGCCCACGTTCGAGAGCTTCCAGAGGGGGTGGAACTGGTTCTCGAATACCCACATCTCCTTCGGGGCCTTGATGTCATGGTAGACCTCGATGGCGTCCTCCAGGGGGCAGAGGGGGTCGAACTCGCCCGTGATGAGGAGGGTCGGGCACTGGATCTTGTCCATGTAGCCCTTCACCGTCATGGTCTTCGCCATCTCGTCGAACTCGTCCTCATCGTCCATTCCGGCCATGTACATGAACACCTGCTTAAAGCGGGGGGAGGACTCGGTGAAGATGGTGTTGTTCGGGTTGAAGCAGGCCACCGCGCTCGCGACGGCGGCCATCCGGTGGTCGTAGCTCGAAAGGCGAAGCGACCAGAAGCTCCCCATGCTGATGCCGTAGATCCCGATCTGGGAGGGCTCCACCTCCTCGCGCCCGAGGAGATAATCGATCACGGCGGCGCCCGCGCGCTCGTAATTATCCCCCACGGCGCGGATCTTCTGAATGTTGGAGTTGCCCTGGCCCGGCCCGTCGATGGAGATGATGTTCATCCCCCGCTGGATGGCGTGGTTGGCGTAGGCCTTGGGGTAGGCTTCCTTGGTCTGGTCCATGCCGGGGACGTAGATGACGGTGGGCGCCCGGCGGCCGTCCGGCTGCTTGTAGAAGAGGCAGGAGATGGTCTTGCCGTCGTCGAAGGGGACCTCCACGCGCTCGATCGGGTAGGGCGCGCACTCGGCGCGGCGGTCCACCATCTCGGAGAGCTTTTTGTAGGTGGCGAGCTTGACGGGGTGGTCGTCATAGAAGATGGGATGCTGGGCCATGCGGTAGGCCTCGATGGCGAGGTCGTAGTGCTGAAATGCGGTCATCTTGTACCCGTTGGCCTGGGCGCGCTTTCCGAGCGCCTCCTGGTGCCCGCCCTCCTCGCGCCACATCTTGGGCAGCATCCGGTAGTTGTGGGCGCGCTTGGGAACCTCGAGTTCGTCCTTCTCGAAGTTCTGCACCCTTCCCCGCATGTTCAATGCCAGGTCCAGTATCCACTGCTGATTGTCGCGCCGCGTGCGAAGGTTGCGGATCATGACTCCCCCTCTCTCAGACCACTTCGGCCCGAAGCGGGCCGACAGGACATGGATGGATTTTTTTTGCGAAAAATGGTTCTGCGATATTATGCGCCGCGAACCCCCGCCGTCAATCGAAAGCGCAGCCCCCGGCTTCCCCTCCCGTTCCGCCGCCCGCCCCTCCCGCCCCGCGCGGCGGCGGGGTTTCCCCGGGGCGCATCCCCGGGGGAGCGGGCATGATGCGCGGGGAAAACGGACCGGGGCGCTTTGCCGCTTCCCAGCGGCGAAAGCGGCCTTTCCGCCCCATGGCTTGATTCCCCTTCCCGTATCATGCCCCTTTGCCCGCCGATCCCCCTCTTGCGCCCCCGGCCGCACAGCGGGGAAAATGCCCCTTTTCAAGAACAGCACCGGGAAGCGCCTCCCCCGCGGCGCACCGGGCGGCGCACCGGAAAACCGGCGGGGAGTACTGCCCGAATCGTCCCGCCGATTCTCTTCTCCTTCTCCCCGAGCGAGGAGGTCCCCCATGTCCGCATCCCCGCCCCCGCTCCGCCGGGTGCAGCACGTCGGCCTGAAGGTGCACGATCTCGACACCGCCGTGGCCTTTTACCGGGACGTCCTGGGCCTCCGGGTGTCGGACAGATACGAGCCGGGAGATTACCCGCACTCCCCCTGGGGGATTTGCTTCATGCGCGGCGGATCGCTCCACCACGACATTTCGCTCGTCGCGTATCCGAAAGACGCCCGCCTGCACCCGCGCCCCGATGGGATGAGAGACCCCGGGGTCGGCCTCCATCACGTCGCCTTCCAGGTGGACGGCAAAGAGGCGCTCGAAGCCTGGGCGGATCATCTCCGCGCCCGCGGCGTCGAGATCGTCCGCGGGCCGCTCGTCCACAGCCCCGGCCATCCGGAGGGGGACGGCACGCTGGGGGAGAACCGCTCTTTCTATTTTTACGATCCCTCCGGAAACGGAATCGAAATCTTCTGCGACATGGCCGAGGTGGACGAGGAGGCGAACCGGGTCAACGAATCCTGGCTCCGGGATCGCCTCGAGCGGGACGGCTACGCGCGGGAGGCCGCCGAGCCGCCGCCGGCGTGGGTTCCCGGCCGGTCGAGCATTCAGGACATTTGGCGGAATTCCGGCACCCCGGAGAAAAATCCCCCCGGAAAAGGAAGCCCATGACGGCCCACCGCGTTCTCGCGGCCGATCCTCGCTATGCGGATTCGAACCGGCGCGCCCTTGTAAGTGAATATTTGGGCGAGGGGCATATCGCGGGCGCCGGCCTCGACGTAACCGACCCCGAACCCCTTCCAGGGAATCATCCCCTGCGCGGGTTCCCGAACGCGGTTATCTCCCCCCGCATCGGCGACCTCACCGATCGCATCCAGCGGACCTCTATCGAGCTCATGTGCCGGAACATTCGCCTCGCCGTGGAAGGGGAGCGGCCGGAGTCCATCGTCAATCCGGAAATCTTCGGCTGGCCGGACGGGAGCCGGCCCGATTGGCCCTACCCGATCCGGCGGCGCATTTTCCTCCGCAGAGGGTGAAGTCCATGCTATGATTGGGTCATAATCCGTTTTGGCAATTGCGCGCTGTGCTTCATGATTCCGGGAAGTCATGGCAAAGAATTCCGCCCCCGACGAAAATTCGAACCGCGCATTCCGAAGAGGAGAGTTGCTGGGCAAGTACCGCCTCGGCCGGCGGGTGGGCCGTGGCGGCTACGGAGACGTATGGTGCGCGCTGGACACCATCGAAGGCGTCCAGGTGGCCCTCAAAATCCCCTACCGCTTTCCCGCCGACACAAAAATGCTGGCCGATTTCCGCCGGGAGGCTCGGATCCTCTCCCAGCTCGATCATCCCAACATCTTGCGCCTGAAGAACGCCGACATCATCGGAGGCCGCCTCATCCTCGCCTATGAGTTGGGGCTGGAGAGCCTCGAGGAGCGCAGGCAGCGCCGCCAACAGACCCGGTGGTCGCTCGAAGTGGCGCGCCAGCTGTTGGAGGCCCTGAGCGCGGCCCATCAGAAAAAAGTCATCCACCGCGACGTAAAACCCGAAAACATCTTTCTTTTCCCGGGGGACAGGGTCCAGCTCGGCGATTTTTGCATCGCCCGGCTGGCCGATGTGAAGTTCACCCACGAAACGAGCTCGGGCACCCCCGGTTTCATGGCTCCCGAGCAGGCTTACGGCCAGCCCAGCCTGGCCTCGGACGTTTTTTCGGCGGGGCTCGTCCTCTACCAGCTCTTCACCGGCAAGCTTCCCGCCTGGCCCTTCGAGTGGCCCTTTCCCGGGCGCGAAACCCTCGAGGCGAAGGTGCCCTCCCAAATGTGCAACCTGATCCGCAAGGCGGCCGCCTTCAAGGCAAAGGCCCGGTACCCCAGCGCGACCCAAATGCTCTCGGCCTACAACCATGCGCTCGCCCGGTACCGCCAGGAGGAGCGGAAAAAAATCACATCCGTCCAAAGGCGGCGCGCGCGCTCCGGGCAACCCCGCTGGGAGGCGGTGCGGGTCCGGGAATTTGAAAAGCTCTTTCGGAACCGCTATGAGCTCCGGTACGAATGCCGCAAGTGCGGAAACCCCGTCGGAGAGGCCATGTCCTTCTGCCCCTGGTGCGGAACGGGCGACAACTCCTTCCGCAACACGACCCATTACCCCGCCTACTGCCCCGAGTGCGAGCGGGGGGTACGGACGGAATGGGCCCATTGCCCTTGGTGCTACGCGGGCCGGTTCCGGGACGCGGTGCAGCGGCCCCACCGGGACGCGCGCTACACCCGCCGGTGCGCGAACCCCTCGTGCCGCGATCGCCGCATGACGGCCTTTATGCGCTACTGCCCGTGGTGCAAGACCAAGGCGAAACGCCCGCCCAAATGCCAGGAGAACGAGGCGCCCTGTCCCCAATGCGCCTGGCCGGTTCCCGAGGGTTTCTGGGAGATCTGCGGTTGGTGCGGAAAGGATATCTCCTGAGGCCGAACTCCCCGCCGGCCTCCCATTTGCCCGAACGCCTTGCCCCGCTGACCTGTGCGGATAACTTGATCCGCCAAATGGGCGGGGATAAAGTAGAAGCAACGTGATTCCAGCCATTCCAAATAGAAGCGCAAGCGCCGCCGGATATCCGGCCGGGGGCCCCATCTGCGGATCGGTCTGGCGGGCCGGGCATTTTTCCGTATCGCATTAATCTTGAAGGAGCGCGCATGGACACACAGGACTGGTATACCGTGAACGAGTTCGCCCCCGGAACTTTTCAGGTGACCGAGGGCGGCCGTTTCAACATGTTCTTCATCGTGGGGAACGAGAAGGCGCTGGCGCTGGACGGGGGGATCGGAATCGGCGACCTCCGCAGGCTCTACGGGAGCATCACCGACCTGCCCATCGACTTCGTCCTCACCCACACCCATTGGGACCACGTGGGCGCCGCCTCCCAGTGGGACAAAATCGGCGTCCACCCCAACGGGAAGGGCCAGCTCGCGAACGACCTCTCGAATTTCTGCCAGGGATTTCTAAAAGGGTGGGACAAGCCCCTGCCGCAAGGTTTCGACCCGGCTTCCTACAACATCAAGCCGGCGGTCTTCGGCCGGGAGGTGAAGGAGGGCGACGTCATCGACCTCGGCGGGCGAAGGCTCCGGGTATACGACACCCCGGGGCACTCGCCGTGCAGCATCTCGCTCCTCGACGACAAAGAGGGCGTCCTCATCTCGGGCGACCTCGCCCGGTGCAAGGAAGTCCTGTTCATGCAGGTGCCCACTGCGGTGCTTTCGGACTACGCCCCCTCCCTGCGCAAACTCGAGAAACTGGCCGGAGAGGTGAAGTGGATCTGCTCCGGCCACACGCTCCCCTACCCGGACGCATCCATCCTGGGCGAGATGGCCGCCTTCGTCGAAGAGATAGAGGCGGGAAAGCACGAGCCGCCGAAGAAGGCGGACGGCGGAAACTGGGGGGAGGTGGACGAGTATGAGGCCCCCTGCTGCAAGGTCTGGATCCAGGACCACGCCCGGAAGTAGGGGCTGCCTCCAGCCGGTGGCACCTGAAGGGAGGAGGCAGGGGCCCTCCATTGAACGGGCACCCCAAAAAGGGGGGCTTTTGGGGTGGCCGGCCCAGGATGGCAAACACACACCCTCCCTCTCGCCCCAAAAATCTTCGATTTTTGGGGGCACCGTTATTGAAGGGGGAGGGAGCGAGAGACAATCGGTGCCGCCCCGCCCCGTGGCAGGAAGGAGAAATCGCCCATGACCGCCCCCGAAATCATCTGGCGGCCCAGCCCGGATTTTCTCGAAAACAGCAACATCGCCCGCTTCATGCAAAGGCAGGGCTTCTCCGACTACCGCGCCTTTCACGCCTGGTCGGTCGAGGATCTTCCGCGGTTCTGGAACGCCGTCCTGGAGGACATGGGGGTCGAGTGGTTCCGGCCCTACGATCAGGTGCTCGACCTGAGCGGGGGCTTTCCCTGGGCGAAGTGGTTCCTCGGCGGGGAGATCAACGTCGTCCACAACTGCATCGACCGGCACGCCGGAGGCGATAGGAAAGACCGGCTCGCCCTCATCTGGGAGGGGGACGGCGGCGAGGTACGCCGCCTCACCTACGCGGATCTTTCCGCCGGGGCGGGCCGCCTCGCCAACGCCATGCGCGCCGCGGGCATGAAGGCGGGCGATACCGCCGGGATCTACATGCCCCTCCTTCCCGAGACCGCCCTGGCCATGTTCGCCTGCCTCAAGATGGGGGTCACCGCCCTTCCCATCTTCTCGGGCTTCGGCCCCGAGGCCGTGGCCGAGCGGCTCACCCACGCCGGGGCGCGCCTCCTCTTCACGGCGGACGGCGTGTACCGGCGCGGCAAGGAAATCTCCATCAAAAAGACGATCGATGCCGCCCTCGCCCTCGGAACCCCGGTCGAGAAAGTGGTCGTCTACCCGCGCCTGGGCGGGGGCGGCGCCATGCAGGCGGGGCGGGACGTTCCCTGGGCGGAATTCATCGAGAATCAGCCCGCAGAGGCGGAGACGGTGCGCCTTCCCTCGGAGGCGACCGCCCTCATCATGTACACCTCGGGCACCACGGGAAAGCCCAAGGGGGTGCTCCTCACCCACGCGGGCCTTCTCACCGGCCCGGCGCGCGACGTGCGCTACTCCATGGACCTGCGCGAGGGGGACACCCTCTTCTGGTTCACCGACATCGGCTGGATCATGGGTCCCTGGGAGCTCATCGGCACCCTGTTCGGGGGCGGCACCTGTTTCCTTTACGAGGGGACGCCGAACTGGCCCGATCCCGGCCGCGTCTGGAAGCTCGCCGCGGACCACCGGATCACCCAGCTCGGGATCTCGCCCACCGTCGTCCGCCTCCTCATCGGCATGGGGGAGGAGTGGGTGAAGAAGCACGACCTCTCCTCCCTGCGCCTCCTGGGGTCCACCGGCGAGCCTTGGGACCCGGAGTCCTACATGTGGTACTTCGAGAAGGTGGGGGGTCGGCGCTGCCCCGTCATGAACCTCTCGGGGGGGACCGAGATCGGGGCCTGCCTGCTCCAGCCGGTCCCGGTCATCGAGCTCGCCCCCTGCAGCCTCGGGATGCCCCCCCTGGGCACGGTGTGCGATGTGTACGACGAGAACCGAAAGCCCGTGCGCGGCGCGGTGGGCCACCTCGTCCTGAAGCAGCCCCTCCCCTCCCTCACGAAGGGCTTTCTGAACGAGAACGAGCGCTACCTCGAAACCTACTTCTCGCGCTGGCCCGGGGTCTGGTACCACGGCGACTGGGCCAAGTGCGACGAGGGGGGGCAGTGGTACCTCCTCGGCCGCTCGGACGACACCATCCTCGTGGCCGGAAAGCGGGTGGGCCCGCCCGAGATCGAGGCCGAGCTCATCAAGCACCCCGCCGTCATCGAGGCCGCCGTCATCGGCACGCCCCACCCCATCAAGGGGGAGGGGATCACCTGCTTCGTCGTCCTGGGCGAGGGCCACATGCCCTCGGACGCCCTCCGGGAGGAGCTCAAGGACCAGGCCGTGAATTATCTGGGAAAGAGCCTGCGCCCCGACGAGGTCAAGTTCGCGCTGGCCCTCCCCAAGACGCGCTCCCAGAAGATCGTCCGCGGCGCGATCAAGGAAATTTATTTGGGAAAAGAGGTCAGCATCGACACCAGCGCCCTCGACGTTCCCGAGAATTTGGAGGCGATCAAAGAGGCGGTGTGAGAGGCGGGGCGCGCGCTATTGAGCGCAAGCGTTAGACGCAGGCGGTTTCTGTGGGCGGCGTGCTCCATCCCCTCACCCCAACCCTCTCCCTCGCCCCAAAAATCTTCGATTTTTGGGGACCCCGTTACGGAGGGAGAGGGAGCTTGAGAGTTCTTTGGGGGCCTGGGACCTTTCTTTCAAGAAAGGTCCCAGGATCTAGGCGTCTTTGAGAGGATGATTCCATGACCCCCGAGGTCATCTGGCGGCCCGATGACGATTTCCTGACGAACAGCAACATCGCCCGGTTCATGAGCAAGAACCGCATCCCGGACTACCGGGCGCTCCTCGCCTGGTCGGTCGAGGACATCCGCCGGTTCTGGACCGCCCTCCTCGAAGACATGAACCTCGATTGGTACAAACCCTATGACGAGCTCCTGGACCTGAGCGGGGGTTTTCCCCGGGCGAAGTGGTTCGCAGGGGGCGAGACCAACATCACCCTGAACTGCCTCGACCGGCACATCGCCGCCGGGCGGGGGGAGAGGACCCTCCTCGTCTGGGAGGGGGACGACGGCGAGGTGCGCAGGCTCACCTACGGGGCGTTCGCCGCCGAAGTCTCCCGCCTGGCGGGCGCCATGCGGGCGATGGGGATGAAGCCGGGCGATTTCGCGGGGATCTACATGCCCATGATTCCCGAGACGGTGATGGCCATGTTCGCCTGCTTCAAGACGGGGGTGGCGGCGATCCCCATCTTCTCGGGCTTCGGCCCCGAGGCGGTGGCCGAGCGCCTGGCCCACGCCGGGGCGCGCCTCCTCTTCACCGCGGACGGGGGATTCCGGCGGGGAAAGGAGATCCCGGTCAAGAAGACGGTGGACGAGGCCCTCTCGTCGGGGACCCCGGTGGAAAAGGTGGTGGTCTACCCGCGCACCGGCTCGGCCGTTCCCATGCTGGCGGGCCGCGACGTCCCCTGGGGGGCGTTCATCGCGGGGCAGCCAGAGGAGGCCGAGACCGAGCGCCTTCCCGCCGAGGCGCGCTCCCTCGTCCTCTACACCTCGGGCACGACGGGAAAGCCCAAGGGCACGGTCCACACCCACGCGGGCTGCCTCGCCACCATGGGAAAAGAGATCCGCTACGCCATGGACCTCAGGGAGAGCGACCTCTTCTTCTGGTTCACCGACATCGGCTGGATGATGGGCCCCTGGGAGTTCATCGGGGTCCAGTGCCACGAGGGGACCTACTTCATCTACGAGGGGACGCCGAACTGGCCCGAGCCCGACCGTTTGTGGAAGATCGTCGAGCGCCACAAGATCACCACCCTCGGGATCGCCCCCACCGCCATCCGCCTCCTCATCAGCCTGGGGGACGAGTGGGTGGAGCGGCGCGACCTCGCCTCCCTGCGGATGCTGGGCTCGACCGGGGAGCCCTGGGACCCCGAGTCCTACATGTGGTACTTCGAGAAGGTGGGGGGGCGGCGCTGCCCCGTCATGAACATCTCGGGGGGGACCGAGCTTGTGGGCTGCCTCCTCCAGCCCGCCCCCGTGGCCGAGCTGACCCCTTGCACCCTGGGGGGCCACGCCCTCGGAGTGGACGCCGACGTATTCGACGATGCGGGAAAACCGCTGCGCGGGGAGATCGGGCACCTCGTCTGCAAGCAGCCCATCCCCTCCATGACCAAGAGCTTCCTGAACGACGACGCGCGCTACCTCGAAACCTACTTCTCCCGCTGGGAGAACGTCTGGTATCACGGGGACTGGGCGCGGCTCGATGCGGACGGCCAGTGGTACCTCTTCGGCAGGTCGGACGACACCATCAACGTGGCCGGGAAGCGGGTGGGACCGGCCGAGGTCGAGGGCGAGCTTATCAAGCACCCCGCCGTGGTCGAAGCCGCCGTCATCGGCACCCCCCACCCCATCAAGGGGGAGGGGCTGACCTGCTTCGTGGTCCTGGGCGAGGGGCACTCACCCTCGGACGCCCTGCGTGAGGAGTTGAAGGATTTGACCACCCGCTACCTGGGAAAGAGTCTCCGGCCCGAGGAGGTCATGTTCATCCAGGCCCTCCCCAAGACGCGCTCGGCCAAGATCGTCCGCGGGGCCATCAAGAAGGTCTACCTCGGCGAGGTGGACGTGGACACCAGCTCCATCGAGTTCCCCGAGCACCTGCACGCCATCCGGGAGGCGGTGTGAGAAATTTTGTTGAAATGGGTCATCCCCCTTTCCTGATCAGGGAGCCTCGAGATGCCTGACAACTTATTGGAGCGCCTGAGGGCCTTTTCCACCTGCCAGGTGGCGGACGCCTTCGACAAGCTGAAGATCCGGGGCCACATGCCCGACATCATCCTGCTCTCCCCCACCCCGGAGGGGCGGATGATCGGCCCCGCCCACACCGTGGGCATGGTCCCCGCGGGCGGCGCGAAGGTCTCCAAGCAGGCCACCCACCAGGTGGACTCCGCGCCCCCGGGGAGCGTCATGGTCATCTCCTCCCCGGCCGGGGTGACGAACGCCAACTGGGGCGGGCTCATGACCACGCGGGCCAAGGCGATGGGCCTCGCGGGCGCCGTGGTGGACGGCCGGGCGCGCGACATCGAGGAGCACCGCGAGCTGGGCTTCACCGTCTTCGCGCGGAGCATTTCGGTCCACGGCAGCGGGGGCTACACGGCGGTGGGCTCGGTGGGGGAGCCCGTCTCGTGCGGCGGGGTCACGGTGCGCGAGGGGGACATCGTGTTGGGGGACGTGAACGGGGTGGTCGTCATCCCGGCGGAGCGGCTGGAGGAGGTTCTCGCCAAGACGGAGGAGCTCGCCGGGATCGAGGAGAAGATCACCCGGGCGCTCGAGGGCGGCGCCACCATCACCGATACTTTTGCCAAGTACAGAGGCTGAAAGGAAAAGGCCGCCGAAGGGGCGATGGAAGAAAAGGGATCCCGCCCGAGGGAGGTGAAACCGGATGCGGAAAGAGGCGCTGGGAATCTTTGTGCTGGCCTGGGTGCTTTGGTACAGCCCGGACGGGGCGGGCTGGTCCGCGCTGGACGGCTTCGAGAAGCTGGAGGAGTGCCGCCAACAGCGGCTCGTTCACCTGAGCGAGTTCTTCCCCAAGAACCAGGTTCTCGCCGCCCCGTACGTGATCAAAAGGGAGAAGGCGAAGAACGGAATCCTGAGCTGCCTCCCCGACTCCATCGACCCCCGGCGGGGAAAATAGCCCGGGATCGTGGAGGAGCGCCCCTCTCCCGCGCCCTGAAATCCCGCCGGGCGATACCCGGATCGGGCCGACAGGACGCGCCCCTGCAAAGCGGCCAATGGCCTCCGGGCCGGTTTCCGGAAGGGGCCGGTGCGGGTAACATCGCTTTCGGGGGGATCGTATTCACCAAAAATCCCGGGAGATCGCCGCATCAAACCGACCGCCCCCTCCGCCCTCGCGCTCGCCGCCTTCCTTTTCCTCCCCGCCCTCTCCCCGCCGGCGCGGGCGGGCACCTGGGAGATCCACCCCCGCCGGACCAAAGTCGCCTTCCGCGCCCGCCATCTCCTTATCTTTTGGGTTGCGGGACGGTTCTGGAAGGTGAAGGGGACGGTGCGCTTCGAGCCGGGAAAGATCGAGGAGGCGCAGGTGAAGGCCACCATCGGCGTCGCGTCGATCGACACCCAGGTGGATGAGCGCGACGAACATCTAATGAGCCCGGAATTTCTCCACGCCGAGAAGTATCCGGGAATTTTCTTCCGCTCGAAGCGGGTGCGGAACGTCCGGGCGGGCGGCTTCGACCTGGTGGGAGACCTCACCCTCCGGGGGGTGACGCGGGAGGTCGTCCTCCGGGTGGATGGCCCGGGCCCGGAGGTCCGTGACCGCCGGGGGGTGGTGCGAAGGGACGCGCGGGCGCGGGTGACGATCAGCCGGAGGGCCTTCGGGCTTGTCTGGAAGGGGGCGCTCAAGCGGCTTACCCTGGTGGAAGATGAGATTCAGGTCACGGCCGAGGTGCGGCTCGTGAAAAAGGAGCGGCCCGCCTCAGGTTCGCCGCCCGGGCGCGCGGAGCGGCGGAGCGGAGGTCCTCACCCCTCCCAGCGGAAGAGAAGCATTTCGATGCTGAAGCCCGGGCCCATGGCCAGCATGAGGCCGGTGTCCCCCCGGCGGGGCTCATCCGAGAGAAGGATTTCCTCCAGAATCATCAAAACGGTGGCGGAGGAGACGTTGCCGCACTCGCGGAGCACTTTCCGGGAGTAGTGGAGCGCCTCGTCGGGAACGCCGAGCTCCTCGCGGTACACCTCGAGAATGCGCTTTCCCCCCGGATGAAACAGCAGGTGAGCCACGCTCTTGAAGTCGAGTCCGCTCCGCCCGAGGAAATCCTCCACCAAGGGGCGGAGCTTGGCGCGAACGGCGGAGGGGATTTCCTTCGAGAGCACGATCTCGAAACCCTTCTCTCCGAGGTCAAAGCCCATGAGGTGGGAGGATCGGGGCAGCGTCACGGTTTGCGAATCCGCAATCCACGGGGCGCCATTCGAGGCGCTTCCGGCCAGGACGGCCGCGGCGGCGCCGTCCCCGAAGATGGCCGCCGAAACGATATTGTCCATCGAATGGTTGTGATGCTGGAAGGTCAAGGTGGCCAGTTCGATGGAGAGAACGAGGACCCGCTGGTCCGGAAACCCCTTCAGGTACTCGCGGGCGCGCGCCAGGGCGGTCGCCCCCGCCGCGCAGCCCATCTCGGTGATGGGAAGGCGCTTGGTGTCCCTCCGCATCCCCAGGTCGTCGATGAGGTAGGCGTCCACCGAGGGGATCATGAAGCCGGTGCAGGAAGTGGAGATGACGAGGTCGATGTCCTCGGGGCGAAGACCCGCGCGCGCGATGGCCTCCCGGCTCACCCGGGTGCCGAGCCCGACGGCGTTCTCGCGGTAGATGCGGTTGCTCTCGGTGAGGGATTTCTCCCGGAATATCTCCTCGATGGGCAGGACCGAGGAGCGGGACTCGATTTGGGCGTTCCCGCAGATACGCAAGGCCCGGCCGGGATCAACGCCGTGCTCCCGCAGCCACCCGGCTATCCAAGGGGTCACCTCCTCCCACGCGTAGCGGTGCGCAGGCAGGTGCCTGGCCGCCGAGACAACATACGCCATCATCTCCTCCCGGGCCTTTGCCGCAAGACCCCTTTAAAAACCGGGAATGAAGCCCGTTACGGTTTTCCCCTCGTGCCGCTCTGGCTCCAGTGTAACAAGATTCCGATATCGGCACAGGGGAAACAACGCTCTCCGGCGGATCTCCCTTTGCCCTGCCGTTTTTCCGCCACCGCCGGCGGCTGTGCTATAATTTCCGGGCGAGCCGCCGCCCCCTCACCCGGGTCCTGCCCGCCCTTCCCCTGCCGATTGGAGGGGGCACCCCCGCCAATAAGAGAGAAGGATATGAAAAGAAAACCGCAAAATGACCTCGAGCGCCTCTCGAACGCCATCATCAACGCCATTCTCCGGTCGGAAGAAGTGAAAGGCATCATCTCGCGGCTTCAAGGCGATGCGCTAATTCAGCCCGAAGATGTATTCGCGCTCGCGCTCAAGTTCCCGACGCCGGGGGTGATGGAGGCGCGGATGGGCCGTATCAATCAGGACGATGAGGCGAGGGACTCATTCAATGAAGAGACATTTGAGAGCGAGGAGAATGACGATCCTCCCTTCGGCCAATTTATCGACGGATTGAAGCTGAACGAGAAGGAAATCAAATTTCAAGAGTTCCTCGCCCGGCGCTTTGATGAAAGCGGCTGGATGAAAGGGGCGCGCTTGGCCTGGGAGGAGCCGGGAGGCTAATCCGAACCAGTGCCCCCCGCCGGGCGTTCCGGCGGGGGGCGTTTTTTTGTTGGATCCGGAGCCCCCGGCGGGGCCGCGATAAGAAGAGCCTGGGATGGAGCTTACCCCGTACAACCTAATCGGAATGGCAGCGGGCGGATTCTTCGTCGGTTTTTTCAAAAGTACTTTCAGCGGGGCAATCGGCGCCACGCTCGTTCCCGTCATGATCCTTTTTTGGCCCACGCAATTCGTCCTCGGCCTCATCGCGGTCCACATGGTGACCGCGGACTGGGCGCTGATCCGCCTTTTCTGGAAAAAGTGGGAATGGCGGTACGTCATCCTGGTCATGCCCGGGTATTTCATCGGAATCGTCCTCGGGGCGATGCTCCTCGTGCGGCTGCCCGACTTCTGGATCCGGAAGTCCATCGGAATGACATGTCTCATCTTCGGCGGTCTTCAGGCTTTCGGGGAGCTGCGGGGAGATCTGCCCGTGCTCCGAATCGGCAGGGCCGGAGGGGTGGGCCTCGGGGTGGTCGGGGGGATATTCAGCTCCCTCACCCACGCGGGGGGGATCGTCATGAACCTTTTTCTCCTCAGCCAAAAAGTCCCCAAGCTGACGCTCGTCGCAACGGTACTGCTGCTCTGGATCTGGGTGAACCCGCTGAAGCTGGCATCGTTCTGGGTGGGCGGACTGGTGGACCTGACCTTGTTCCTGGGGTGCGCGGCGATGGTCCCGCTCACCTTCACCGGCGGCTGGATTGGGAAAAAAGTACTGGACTTCATCCCGCAACGGGGATTCAACCTGACCATTCTGGCGCTCTCGGGCCTGACGGCCGCGCGTCTCCTCTGGGAGTGACCCCGGGCGGTGGACGTAACGCCGGCGTTTGAGTGGGGGCTTACCCTCTGCGCCGCCCTCGCCGTCGGCTTCCTCAAGCGCGGCTTCGGATCGGGCGTCGGCATGGCGCTCACCCCGCTCCTGGCCCTGGTCCACTCCCCGCGATTCGCCCTCGGCCTGCTTGCGCTCTATATGACATGGGCCGACCTGGGCATGATTCGCGACCTTTGGAAGGGATGGAACCGCCGCTATGCCCTGATACTATTTCCGGGAATCATGGCCGGGATGTTATTGGGGACATGGATCTTGGCGAACCTGTCGGAAACCCAGCTGCGCCAATTTATCGGAGGGATCTGCCTCGTATTCGCGCTTTACCAAACAGCCATCGAGATAAAAGGCAGGCCGCCGGCGGTGCCGCGCCTTCCGATGTGGCTGGGCGTATCGGTCGGCGGCGTCAGCGGCATCAGCTCCGCCCTTTCCAATAGCGGGGGCACAATCGTACTCCTTTTTCTCCTCGGACAAAATTTCAGCAAAGGGGCGATCATCGCCACAATCTGGGCTCTGTTCATCTTCCTGAACCCGCTAAAACTCGCCGCGTATTGGAGCATCGGAATCATCCAAGGGCCCTTGGTCCTAACGAGCCTCTTGGGCATTCCCTTCATATGGGCGGGAATCCGGCTGGGCGCCATGGCACATGAAAGAATCTCCCCCCGCCTGTTCAATTTCACCCTCATCTCCATCGCTGCGGCAGGATCGGTCCAGCTGCTCCTGATTTCCTGAAAAGCAGAAATATGGAAACACATACCGTCTCGGTCCGTCCCGGTATGATTTCGAACAACAAGGGTGGTACCTTGTGTCCATCGGCGCGCCCATATCACTCTTAGCGGGAAAACACCGCATTCCGGAACCGGTTGAAATATGAAATATCACAAACGGGTTCTTTCTCTCGCAATCGCGTCTGCGGCCATTGCCGCCTACCTCCACCTCGCGGGCATTCCCGCGGCGGCGGAAAACCTCAGCCGGGATACCATTGCCTGCCACGAAAAAAGTGACTTCGAGGATCTCGTCCTCTTTATCATGGCGAAAAACAATGAAGCCCGGGACGAAATGCTGAAATCGAAGAGATGTTTTCTGCTCGAAAAGGGAACCGAGGTTGCGCTTGTCGCCAGGGAATCCATCTACATAAATCTCAAGAACGCCTCGGGGAAATTATTCTGGACGTTCTCGGATTCGGTCGGGCTTCCAAAAAAGAAATGAATGTCTGTCGGGCAAAGGCAAAAAACCTTCGCCGTTCCGGCAAAAAAACTCCGAAGAAATTCCTCTTTCCCGCCCAAGGCCGTCTCCCACCCAAAGAATCACGGGCTTGACCGGACCCCTCCAACAAGGAAATCCGCGCGGGCGAGATTCCCCTTTCTCTCGGGCAAGGCGGGAACGGTTGCAGCGAGGGAATTCGAAAGATTATTCGGCGGGGGGATCACAAAACCAACCCGTACTTTTTGCTCCAAATCCTTGTGGCAGGAATCGCATCGGGGCTGCACGGTCAAGGGTACGATGAAGCGTTTTGCCCGCTTGCCGCCCGTTCGATGTCCGTTGTGGCACTGAATACAGGCGAACTCAAGCCCGGCGTGGTCCAGAATGGCGTGGAAATCCTCCGTCTCCAGCTCGATGATTCGATCGATGGGGTGACATTTGAGGCAATCCCTGTCCCCGATGGGATGAAATACGCGTGACGGCTGTTCATAATCCCCGGTGACAAACCGCCAAGTGTCGCCCGCAGCGAGCCACGTTGTATTGAGCATTCCGAACACACCTTCTTCCCCGTGGCAGGAAATGCATTTTGCTTCCCCACTCGCCAAGTGCCATCCGCCCAAAGTCCGAATTTTTTCTTTCACCGCCCGGCCATCGTCAAAATACTCTTTGTGATCCTGCAGATGACACGACGTGCAGAAAGAGTCGTAAGATTCCAAACCGCGAATGCCGTAGAGGCCGCCGATTCCGGTCAGGGACAGCAAAATGACAAGTCCGGGAAGAAGGATCGCCCAGCGGCGAGAAATCAAGCGCATAAAATTCCCCTCTGACATTCCCTCTCAATGCTACCATCCGCTTCGATAAAGGGTAATTGCCAAAAGGACGGACAAGGAAAATTTTCGTTCCGTCCACCCTTTTCGGGTCAAAGGGCTTTTGTTACGATTGCAAATTGATGGAATGACATGGAGGGAGAGCACCATGGCCAGGGTCCGCTTTGGCGGCCAACGAAAAGGCAAGAGGCCTCTTCGCCCCCCAAAACCGAAGGCGCCCCCCGAAAAGACCGCTCCCGAAGAGAGCGCGAAAGCCATCGCCGAGCGCCTGAGAGCAGAAGTCGCTCCGGGAACAAAAGGCCCCGACTACCGAAGGCTCTCTCTGAACATTCACGGGTGGCTCTGCGCCAAGTGCGGGCGGGATTTCGACGAGGGGAACCTTCATTTGCTTACCGTCCATCACAAAGACGGCAATTCCCGAAACAACCCTCCTGACGGGAGCAATTGGGAAAACCTTTGCGCCCATTGTCATGAGGACGAGCACTCGCGGGGTCTCCTTGGAAATTACTTGAGCGGCGAAAATTGAACTCTCCCATTTCCTTTCGCGTAACCCAATGAAGCTTCACGTAAAACCCTCCCGGGCAAAGGGCCAAACGAGCGTTCCCGCATCGAAATCGCACACCATTCGTGCGATCGCTTTTTCCGCCCTCGCCTCCGGAGAGAGCCGAATTCTGAATCCTCTCGATTCGGAGGACTGCCGGTCTGCGGTTACCGTATACAAGGGGCTGGGCGCCGATGTGAAAATGGAAGACCGTCTCTGGACGGTTTCCGGATTCGGCGGATGTCCCGAGGCTCCCCGCTGCTTGATTGATGTAGGGAACTCGGGAACAAGCTGCAGGATTGGCCTTGGCTCGGCCGCTCTTCTCCAAGAGGGCGAGGCAAGATTCGATGGAGACGAGCAGAGCCGCCGCCGTCCCATGGGGCCCCTTCTCGAAGCCCTCTCGAACCTCGGCGCAAGGGCCTATTCAGAAAACGGCAACGGCTGCCTTCCCGCGGCCGTAGCCGGACCGTGGAAAGGCGGACATACACAAGTGGACGGCTCGACAAGCCAATTCACCTCGAGCCTTCTCGTGAACGCTCCCTTCGGCCATGGCAAAACTTTCATCGAACCCGTCGACCTGAACGAAAAACCCTACGTCGAGATGACCCTTTGGTGGCTCGACCGGTTGGGACTCAGGTACGAGCGCGAGGGATATGAGCGATTCCGCGTGCCCGGCCGGCAAGAGCTCAATGGGTTCGAGATAGGGATTCCGGCCGATTTCAGCTCGGCGGCCTTTCTGGTGGCCGCGGGGGCGCTTCCGGAGGGGGATATCCTCCTGGAAGGCCTCGACATGAGCGACCCCCAGGGCGATAAGGCCATCATCAACATGGTCAGCGAAATGGGCGCGGAGGTATCTCAAGAACAAGAGGGCATCCGTGTCAGGGGAAAACGCCTTCGGGGAGGAGAGTTCGACCTGAATGCGACACCCGACCTTCTTCCCGCCATGGCCGTCCTCGGGGCGTTCGCGGAGGGGCAAACCCGCCTGGTGAACGTTCCCCAGGCCCGGATCAAAGAAACCGACCGGATAACTGCGATGCAAAAGACAATCGAAGATATGGGGGGGCGGGCCAGCGAGCTCCCTGACGGACTCATCCTGGAAGGAGGGGGTCTTGCCGGAGGAAAGGCCCGCGGATTTGGCGACCACCGCATCGTAATGGCGGCCGCCGTTGCGGGTATGGCCGCCCCGCAGGGCGTGGAGGTCGATACCGCCGAGGCAATCGCCGTGACATTTCCAGATTTCTGCGAGCGCATGCGGCATCTGGGCGTTATAATCGAGACTTCGGAGACAAACTAAAAAAGAAAAATGGAATGGTGAGATGCCGATTTTCGAGTATGAGTGCCAATCCTGCGGATTTGTATCCGGGCACCTGGTACTGAAACCCTCCGACCGGAGGAAGCTGACCTGCCGCGATTGCGGCGGGCAAAAGCTTCGAAAGGTGGTTTCCCGATTCGCCACGCACAAGACCGAGGACCAGCGGATCGCGGAATATGACACAAAGGCGGCGCGGAAGGATTCGTTCTATAAAGACGATCGGAACGTCGGCCTCTGGGCCCAAAAACGGGTGAAGGAATTGGGTCTCGATCTCGGGGAATCCTTCGGTGAAACCCTGGAAAAGGGACGAACCAAAAAAATCTTAGACAACTTGTGAGACCGATGTGGCGACCGAAACCTCCTTCAGCGATTCGCTCCGGCGCGATGCCGATCCTCTGTGGAAAACCATCCACGGCCATCCCTTCGTGACCGGAATCGGAGACGGCACCCTGCCCGAGGATCGCTTCCGGTTTTACATGTGCCAGGATTACCTCTTTCTCATTGAATACTGCCGCGCCCTCGCCCTTGCCGCGGTGAAAGCGCCGGGCCTCAGCGAGATGGGCCGTTTTGCCAATCTCCTGAACACCACCCTGAATACCGAGATGGATTTGCACCGCGATTTCGCGGCCAAGTTCGGAATCTCTCAGGAAAAACTTGAATCCGCCAAGCCCGCTCCGACCTGCAAAGCCTATACAGATTTTCTGCTGGAGGTGGCATGGTCCGGAACCTTCGGGGAGGTGGCCGCCTCCATGCTCCCTTGCCAGTGGGATTACGCCCTCATCGGGAAAGAGCTGGCGGCGCAGGGCCCCCCAAAGAATGCTCCGCTCTACGCCGAATGGATCGCCATGTACGCATCGGAGGAATTTCATGGGCTCTCCGTCCAGCTCCGAGGCATTTTGGATCGGTTCGCCTCTTCGGCGGGCTCCAAGGGGCGCGATCGCATGCACGACCGTTTTATGACCGGAGCGCGGTACGAATACATGTTCTGGGAAATGAGTTGGCAGATGGAGGAATGGCCGCTGTGAGGAAATATATGCGCTGGAAAGCGCGCTGTCGTGCGTGATGCAGGGCAGGTTGAGGGAAACGGGATGAATAAGGTAGGTTTCTTCCGGCTAAATCGGATCGAACCGTTTCAAAAATCGGCGGGAATAAAGCGTGTTTTTAATAGAAGAATTTTCTGATTATATCCAACAGGTCCTCAAACTGAGTGTCCCGATACTGGCACAGGCTGCGCTTCTCTATCTTATTGTCCGTTTTGCCGTCGCTGCCGCTACCATCATCGCCCGTATGGCCCTGCTGTTGGAACCGCCCCCCAAGCCCGAGGAGGAAATCGCAGTGGCCGATCAACAGGCGGCGGACGATACCGCGAGGCGACTTGAAGCGGCGCCCCCTCCTGCCGCTCTTCCCGAACGGGCATCTGAAGGACAGGCCACCTAGCGTTACTTTCTAGAAGTGAAAATCACGAGATTCTTCTCAATTTATATTTGAATCGTTCAATTCCTCCCGTGATGAAGTTTCTTCCCGCGAACGGGGCAAATCGTATTTTTCTCTTCCCTCCATCTCCGGGCCGATCAACCGTTTCATTTCTTTGATGCGCGCATTTAATTCCGCTGGGGACATATACCGAAGGTATACGCTCACCCTCCGGATCCAGGGCATGACGCGCTCTCCCTTCCCCGCGTCGAGAATGGTGTCGGAAAAGTGAGTCTGGACAATCAGGAGCCCCGCCGATATGAGGAGCACTCCCTTGACCCCGCCCAATATTCCTCCTCCGATGCGGTCGGACAAGCCAACGGCAGAGGAGCGAACGAGGCGTGAAGCCAAGGTTCCAATCAAATTCACGCCGAGCCATACAACGATAAACACCGCCGCATATCCACCATACCGCACCCAAATCCCATCTCCCGTCCAAAAAACGGCCTTCTCTGCGATCATCCAGCCGTAACGGACCGCGGCCACGTATCCGGTGAAAAGGGCCAGCAGGGAAAACAACTCCTTGACCGCGCCCCGGAAAAAACTCCGAAGGAAAAAAGCCGCGACAATAAGGAGAATGACAAAATCAGGCACATTCACGGAGGGCATAGATCGGCCAGATAAATGGCGGGCGGGTGTTACGTAAAGAATAACACAGTTGAATGTCTATACGAAGCGGTTGATTTTTCCCGTCTTCAAATTTTCGCTTTCCACATCACCAAAGCGTCTTCGCCGTTGTCTGGGTAATAACGGGGCCGGATGGCGGCGGAGGTGAACCCCATTTTTTCATAGAAGGCAATCGCGGCCGTGTTTCCCGTGCGTACTTCCAACGTCGCCCGGATCAACCCGGCCCTCTTGGCCTCATCGAGTATCCCTTCGAGCAATAAAACTCCTACCCCCCCCCGCCGGGCTGTGGGGCGGACGGCGATGTTCGTGATATGGCACTCATCCGCCACCTCCCACCAGCAGGCGTATCCGAGAATCGTTTGGATTCCCCCTTCTTCTTCCCCTCCGTCACCTTCCGCGACAATCAGGCGGGAGTTCGGGATCTCCTCAATCTCCCGGCGAAAGCTCTCCCTTGACCAAGGGAGGGAAAAAGATTGGTTTTCGATTGCCACCGCCGCCGAGACGTCCCCTAGATTCATGGGGCGGAGGCGGCAAGGGGGCCTGATTCGGCGGGAATCAAGAGCTTTCATGCGATACGTACCTCCGCCCGTGATACCGGGCGCACTTCCACACCCGATTCTAGAAGTTTATAATAAGAACTGCTTAAAGAAAGCCCACCCAACATTCCATTCTGGCTTGATTGCTGGGCCGAGGCGGGCTTCCCAACGCCAAAAACACAACCTGATTTATGGGCTGAAAAAGAAAAGTGATCTGACAGTTTGCACTATTCAGGAGGCATATCATGGGCGCCACCCTAACCTATCTGGGACATTCGAGTTTCCTCATTCGAAGCGGGGGGGGGGGAACCATCTATATCGACCCTTGGCTCGAAGGAAACCCGCGCTGCCCGGAAAACTTGCAAACACCTCAGAAAGCGGACCTCATCTGCGTCACCCACGGCCACGGGGATCACGTCACCTCTGTTGTTCCGGTCTATCAAAAAGGGGCGTGTGCAGTGGCGGGCCCCTACGAACTTGTAAACCTCCTCGCCGAAGAAGGCGGCTTCGGCGACAATGCCGCTCCGATGGGCAAAGGAGGCTCTGTAGATTTTGGCGGGATTCAGGTCAGCCTGACCCATGCCATGCACAGTTCCAGCTACAAGGAGAATGGAACCTACGCCGGCGAGCCGTGCGGCCTCATTCTTACGTTCGAAGACGGGAAGCGCATCTATCATGCAGGGGACACGAATCTATTCGGCGACATGCGCTACATCGGCGAACTCTACGAGCCTGACCTTTGTCTTCTGCCCATCGGCGATCGATTCACCATGGATCCCCGGCAAGCGGCGATTGCCGTGGAATTGCTCGGTTCCAAACGGGTGGTCCCCATCCACCATTCGACCTTCCCCCTTCTGACGGGAACGCCGGATGAATTCAAAGCGGAAGTGAAAAAACGCGGACTCTCGGCCGAGGTTATTGTCCTGGAGCCTGGCGATGATATTCAGGTGTGACCCATTCGGGAATGGGAGCCGCCCCAATCCCGCAAAGGGGCATCCCCTCGAACCAAACAACATTTAGCCGTCAATTTTGAAAGAATGGACGAATGGGAAAATTGCGGGCGAACCTTCAGGCAAAGATACTGCTTCTCGTCCTCCTTCTCCTGGGAGTCGGCTTCGGCTCCACAACCATAATTTCCATCGAAACCGAGCGCCAACTCCTGGTGGACCAAATCGAAGACAGGGCCTCTATACTCGCCTCTACCATCCACAAAAGCATCCGGAACAGTATGCTGGAAGGAAGGCCCGACATCGCCCGGAGCCTCCTCAACGAGCTCAAGCGCCAGAAAGGCGTTAAATCCCTAAAAGTGTACCGGGTGGATGGAACAGAAGCGTTCATCGACATGAAAACGCTTGATAAGATCAAAGATTTTGGAATTCCTCTGCTTGAAGAAAGCGTTGTCAAATCCATAGAAGACAAGGCAAAAAGGTCCAAAGATCAGATGGAGTCCTTGAAAGATGATCCCCATTTTCAGAAGGCGGTCGCTACGGGAAAGAATATCCGCTGGATGCACGATATCCATGAAAAAGATGGCGCTTCTGTCCGCGCCCTGACTTTCCTGAAACCCCTGGAAAACGAAGACGACTGCCAACTTTGCCACGGAGCGCAGAGCAAGATACGAGGCATTGTCCGCGTCTCAACCGACATTGGCGAACTCGATTCAAAAACCGCCGACCTGAGAAATCGGCAGATCCTCATCGCGTTGGGAACGCTCGCTGCGGTTGCCTTCTCGCTCATCTTCTTCTTGCGCCGGACCATTGTTCGTCCCATCGAGGACCTGGCCGCCTGCGCCGTGCGGATCGGCCAGGGCGATTTCGATGCATGCCCCCCCGCGAAAGAAGGGGGGGACGAAATCGGCCGTCTCGGGCAGAGCTTCCGAAAAATGGCATCGTCCCTCAGCACCGCCTACGCCGACATTCAGAACAAGAATGTTGAGCTCGAGAAAACGCTGGAAGATCTGCGTGAAAGCCGTAAAAAAGTGGAGGTGCTGGAAGCTGTCAAAGAGCAGCTCACCAAGTTCGTTCCCGAATCCGTAAAACGCCTTCTCGAGGAAAACCCCGACGCCGATACACTTGAGAAAAAAGACAAGGATGTAACCGTTGTTTTCCTTGACCTTGAAGGTTACACAAAAATGAGCAGCATGTTTCCGCAGGACATTGTCAACAACGTGCTCGAGGCATATTTTTCCGCTTTTCTCGCCATCGTCAGCGAACACAGAGGGGATATCAACGAGACGGCGGGTGACGGCCTCATGATCATCTTCCAGGATGACGAGGACCCCCTGGCCCACGCCGCAAACGCCATCGAGGCGGCAATCAAGATTCGGTTGCGCGCCTTAGAGATAAACACAGAGCAGTCGGAGGAATATCCGGCCGTCAAGCCGAATATCGGCATCAATACAGGAACCGCGTCGGTGGGCGCTACCAAATTTGAAGCCCCGGGAGGCGCCGCACGATGGACCTTTACGGCGAGCGGACCCGTCACAAATCACGCTGCGCGAATCGGAGCCAAGGCTACGCAAGGACGTATTTTCATCGGACCCGAGACCGCCCGGCGCGTCGCAGACAATTATTCTCTTGTGGACATGGGAAAACACGAATTGAAGAATGTTGCAGAGCCGATGCAAATCTATCAGGTCATCCCGACAGGAACGATTTATCCTCTCGGCACCATGGATCCGGTGGAGGCTTTCGAGAAGGCAACGGAAAAAAACTAATCGAAAGGGTGAACGAACTTCCCGGTATCGTCAAATTTTTCGAACCTCGAGAATGAAGCCTGCCTGCCCTGAAACCCACGTTAGAGCACAGAAGGTGCATTGAGCCTGTAGCTGTCCAGGCGGCGTCGGCTTTCAGAATCGAAGGATTTAAACATCTGGACCGTGTCCTCTTTGCTCCCTTCCACTGCCGGCTGGTCGAAAGGATTCACGCCACGCAATAGCCCTCCATACACAACGGCCCACTGCCAAAGCGCGATTGCCGCCACAACATCGCGCGTGGATAGCGAATCCAGGGTAAGCACCATGTGCGGAATGCCCGTTCGGTCCGCTTCAGCAACGACACCCGCATGCTCCAGGTCAAGAAACGTTCCACATGAAATTTCATCGGTTACATTCGGATCCCGCTCGAATTTGTCCACCCGAATGGTGAGGCCCGCAATGTTGCGGCGGCCCCCAAAGTAACGCTGGTTCGTGTGATGCTGGCTTTCGGGAGCCTCGGCGAAAATAACGGATTGTCCCTTTCCTTCTTTGCAGTAACTCTCGTGAACAAGCTGAACGATAAGCTCTCCCAATCCGGCGAGCGCCTTGGCATAAATCGGAAGAAACAGCTCGGTGTTGCCTGCCAGCTCGGCCTTCCAAAGGTGTAGCGCCAGCGCCTTGCCCATATTCTTCTCAGGGGGAATATCGGGGGTGAGCATTTTATGGACTGCCGCGAACGAATCATCGATCGCTCGAATCACACCCGTATCACCCTGTATGAGGGCAATCGGAAGGAGGGTGTTATTTTGTCCAGCGGTGAATCGGCCGCCCACATCCGCTGGATGTTGGAAGCGTTCCAATTGATGTTTTTCTGCAAATTCTCCTAGTTTGCTTGGCCCAAAAACCGTGACAACTATCATGGGAAACTCGCGCTCGCTCAAAAGCTTCACTTCTTGAATTACATTTTCAGTATTGCCGGATTTGCTGACGGGCACAATCAAAGTGTTTTCAGGGGAAAACCTCCCATCGTTACGTAAAAGTTCGCCGAGAAGCCCGCTCGGGTCAGTCCCGTCAAGAAGATGGAGAGTTCGCCGCGAACCTTTATCAATAAGGGCCGTGTAGAGCGCCCAAACGTTCCGGATAGAGCCCCCATTTCCCACGACGACAATGTGCTCTTTCCCCTCTGCCAGAAAGAGCTTTCTTTCCATCGCCTGAATGTCAGGAATTTCCTTGGCAAATGTGGGTATGCCCAGGCCCTTTTGGTAGTTGCCGATGGCCTCGGAGCAAGCAGTTGCATCTTCCAAAAGGCGATGACGCTGTTCCCATTCATCACACTTCCAATTGCCGGCGAGAGGCGAATCCCAACCCTTGGAATACAAATATAAGCTCATGGAATCCCCTCTCTGGATAGCGAAAAAGTAGGTGGTATCAAGAAAAAACGGTCAAATTCCCCGGAAATTACCCCGTTCTGCAAAGGATTGGAAGAGCAAAGAATTTTCTTGACGATATACGATAATACAGAAAAAGGGATGCTCCGTATTAACGGTGTCAGGGCCTAGAAATTGGGGATGAATCCGTTTGGGGGAAGGTATCTTCGATTGAAAAGAATTCCGGTTTTCTGCTGCGATTGCTGTTTCTACTCTCTCAATCCGAAGGCCGTGGCCACCAATGCCCGGCGAATCGATATATGACCAAATGCCCTTCCGCATCACTCACTTGAGCGAAAAGCCCCGCAAAAAAACCTTAAATCAATAGATATTTTCCCACCGAAAGACTTTCTCACATAAAATCGCACCGATGATCGCTGAATTTAAATCCTTTTGAAGCCATCGCAAAAAGCATTTTCCCTTTTGCTAGTCGAATGTGGAACACTGAATGATCGCCAACCTTCATTGGGGTTACTTTGTGCGTTCGGGCACTTTGGGGGCAAAAAGAACAAAATTTCGATTCAACCCAAAAAATAATTTGCTCCGCAGAAAACAAAAAAATCCGGCCTTCGCACTGCATAAAATGAGAACGCAGCCCTATCGGCCATCCCATTCATTTGGTGAAAACCGCGGAAGCCCGATTAAACCCAATCTGATCGAAAATTAGCATGTCGGTGTTAGACATTAGATTACAGTATCTTACATCGACATGGCGAGTAATATATGTCACCGAAATCGGCAAAATATTTAAGCTCACATACCGTACGCAGTATCCGATCCCTGTCGCGCATACCAATCGCCCATGAAAAAACCATCCGCGATCAACCATCCGCCCTGAAATCGAAGTATCGTTTTTTTAAAATTTCGCTTGACCTTTTTATTTTTTTTGGCAAAAATTTGACATAGCATAAGAGTTTGCTCTTTTTGAGATGATTTGATTTATTCAGTGAGCGTGGAGATGGGGCAAATGATCAACAGATACTCCGCCCAAACTCGGAGCCAGAATACGATGTCCGAGTATCACGCCCGATAAGGGAGGTTGTTGGAATGGCGGCAAAGAAAGCAGCGAGACGTAAACCAGCGAAGAAGAAGGCAAAGAAGAGAACCGTGAAGAAGAAAGCCACCAAGAAAAAGGCCAAGAAAAAAGCCACCAAGAAAAAGGCCAAGAAAAAAGCCACCAAGAAAAAGGCCAAGAAAAAGGCCAAGAAAAAGGCCACCAAGAGAAGAAGATAGATTTTGATTTGAATCAAGTGGTTTCGCTTTCCTGGTTTCAAGGGGAAGTTGAAGAAATAAGGGCCCCGTCAAATGGCGGGGCCCTTTTGATTTACCTGTCAAATGAAAATTATATTATCGATAATATTTATAATAGTATATGAGCAATTTTCCGGCACCGCTGAATATCCCCCATGCGGAGGGAGGGTTCGGGTCGCCCATTTCAAATGCGCTATTCAAATGATTCCCTGGAATTGGCCTGTCACAGAAAGTGCGAATTTGGCTGCTGGCGCAACCGGGTCCCATCTCTTCATAATATTAGGATTCCTGAAGCCACAACGCTTCGGAAAAAGCCCCCCCCCCCTTCCCCCCCTTTTCCATCTCATCGGGCTGATGTATAAAGAGCGATTACGAAATGCAAAACAGGGACACAGAAACATTTTGGGAAAAATGAAACCTGCAACCGACAGTTTTCATCAAGCGATTCGGCGAAGGGGCTCGGTCCCTGGCTTACCGGTAAAACGCTTTCGGATGCCACGTTCGGCTATCACACGAGTACATCCGGAGGCAATTTACCAATACCACATGAATTTTGCCCGTTCCGATTAGCCCTGAATATTTCCGCATTGCTGAATTCAATAAACGCTCTTCGGATAGGGCGAATCACCATGGGGATACGCTGAGGACAATGTGGTAAATAAAAAGGATTCTGCGAACCTGGCTGGACCCGTCTATTTCTCTTTCGCTTCAAACAACAAAAACGCCGGCAATACGCCTCCGTCTCGTCTGCCCAACGCAGGGAGAGACCGATATTGAATACACGCGCAATGCTTTTCATCTTCCTTTCCATATTGGGGTTTGGCATTTGGGGTCTTCTCATGAAAATGGGCCAAGAGCGCCTGGGGCCCACTCCGCACCTCATCACGATGGGAATCGTAATAGCCGTTCTTGTCGTAGTCGGCCTTGCCGCCCGTATTGTAGAGTTTCCCACCTTGGAAATGAATACCTGGATTGCTGTGGCGGCAACGCTTGCCACCCTCGTGGCCATGGGGTCGTTTGTTTGGGCGCTCGAAAGCGCGAAGGGAAACACGGCCGGCGTGGTCGCCCTGACGGCCCTCTATCCGGGCGTTACCGCCATCCTGGTCACGGTCTTCTTGGGCGAAAGTTTCTCCGTGTCAAAGGGAGCGGGTCTCCTGTTCGCATTTGCTGCGGCCTATCTTTTTTCCCGATAGACGCGGTTTGAGAGATGGATGGCATCAAAGCGGGGTTTTCGAATCGGGATCGACACGGGAGGGACTTTTACCGACATCGTGGGCATCCGATCGGACACCGGCCAAGTGTTCACCACGAAAACACCCACCACCCCTGCGGATTACAGCGAAGGCCTGATTCACGGAATTCACAAAATTCTCGATGAAGCCAAGATCCGCCCCCGCGAAATAATCGGCGTTTATCACGGTACCACCGTAGCCACGAATGCAATCCTTGAGCGGCGCTTCGAAAACCTCGGGCTCATCGTAACTTCCGGATTCCGCCACCTGCTCGAGATTGGCGGGGCGCACGCGATGAACGGTCGGGAAAGGACCCATTTCGCGTCCCATCTGATTCAAAAACCGCCTGAATCGCTGGTTCCACCAGAGCGTGTCATTGAGGTGAAAGAACGGATTTCCTCATCAGATGAGGTCCTGATTCCCCTATCCAAGGAAGACGCCCTTGTGGCGGCCCGGTGGTTCCGCGAGCGGGGAATCGGGTCGGTCGGAGTCTGTTTGCTCCACGCTCATATGAACCCAATCCATGAGTGGATGCTTCGAGATGCATTCAAAAAAGAGTATCCCGAGTGTTATGTCAGCATTTCGAGCGATGTAATCCCAGAGCCGGGAGAATACGAAAGGGCCATCACAACCCTCCTCGACGCATGTATCAAACCGCACATCAAGGCCTATATGGACAAGAGTTCCGGCCGCGTCGGAGAAGCGCTAGGAGATGTCCCTTTCCTGGTTATGAAAAGCAACGGGGGCGTATCGTCCGCCCGTGAAGTGGCGAAAAAACCGATTACCACCGTCCTTTCAGGGCCCGCCGCGGGCGCGCTTTCAGCCGCCTACCTGGGCCGCCTTTCGGGGCACCGCCACCTCATCACCCTGGACGGGGGTGGGACGTCCTCCGATATCGCCATCATCGAGGACGGTGAGGCCAAGCGCACTACGCGAAACCGCCTGGACGAGTTCACTTTGCGTCTTCCGATGATTGATGTGGTAACCATCGGAACGGGAGGCGGCTCGATCGCTTGGAAAAGCGGCGATGAAAGGCTTCGCGTCGGGCCCAGGAGCGCGGGCGCAAACCCCGGACCCATCTGCTACGGACGCGGGGGAGAAGAGCCAACCTTAACGGATGCGAACCTCGTCCTCGCCCGCAGCCCGCTCCTGCTCGCCGGCGGCGAGGTAACTCTCAACAAGGCTTTGGCCATGAAAGCGATGCGTCAGCTTTCCCGCCATTTCAAAATGGAACCCTTGGAGATTGCGGCCGGTGTTGTCGAAATTGCCGCCTGGAATCAAGCGCACGCGGTGCGGAGCGCCACCGTTCAGCGCGGCATCTCGCCCCATGACTTCGCCCTAATGGCCTTCGGGGGCTCGGGTCCCCTGGCAGCCGGCCTTGTAGCGGATATCCTGGGCATCGAAACAGTCATCATCCCCCCCTTTCCCGGCATGACGAGCGCGTTTGGCCTCGAAGTCGTTGACCTTGTGCACGATTTCTCCACCGCCCACTACCAAAGGGAAGATGAACTGAATCCGGAGGCTCTGGGGGGAGCGTTCGAGCAGCTTGAGCAGCGGGCCGAGGAGGGTCTTGACCTCGAGGGAATTCCTTCCCACCGGCGGGTGCTTCGGCGAAGCGCCGACATTCGATATCAGGGCGAAGCGCATGAAATTGAAGTGGATATCCCCTCCGGCTTTCTTACTGCGGCCAGCGCGGAAACCGCCTTGGATCGTTTTCATCAAGCCTACGCGCGCCGCTACACCTATAACTACAAAGGAAGCCGATTGGCGGAAATTGTCCACCTGAGGGTGACGGGGATAGGTCTCACCGATCCCCCCACTTTGCCCCTGATACCAGCCGGGGACGAAAACCCTGAGGCAGCCTACAAAGGGGCACGTCTCGTTTGGTTCAGGGAAATGAATGGTTTTGTCGATACGCCAATCTACTACCGCGAACGGCTTATGGACGGAAACATCATCCCCGGCCCGGCCATTGTGGAAAGCGTCGGCAGCACCGCGGTCGTATTTCCCAAACAAGTGGCCCGGGTGGACCGTTACGGCAACCTCATTATGCGATTCGGGAAGAATATCACCGAACGCAAAAAACGCCCGGGACGGCCCACCGGACTGCATGGCGTAGGGGCGGCTTGGAAATGAATGTAAGCCCAATCGTTAGCGAAATCATATTCGGGGGCCTCCGGGCGCTGGAGGAAGAAGTAGAGGATCTTTTGGCCCGCATTTGGAGGAGCTCCACCCTACGGGATACAGGGGATTTCTCCGTCGCCATATTTGACCGTTTCGGAAGAGCGCTTACCGGACGAAGGCTTGGGGCGGGCCCCGCTGCGCTGCTAACCCGCTTCCCGCCCGAAACGATGAATGAGGGTGACGTCTTTCTTCATAATGATCCTTATTTCTCACCTTTGGGTTTGGGCGAACTGGCCGACCTTTACCTCACCATGCCGCTTTTCGCCGATGGCCGTATCCTCGCGTTTCTTGAGGTGCGGGGCCGTCACGATGATTTGGGGGGGCTCAAGCCGGGAGGGGGCTCTTCCTCTGCCAACGAAAGCTTCCACGAGGGTCTCCTCATTCCGCCTATGCGGATCGCGAAGGGGGGAGAAATCGTAGAAGATATTTTGACTCTCCTGCAGCGAAACAGCCGCGTATCCCCAATACTCGAAAACGATATCAAAGGGCAAATCGGTGCATTGCGCATCGGATCAGTGCGGATTCGGGAGCTTGCGGAGCGATACGGAGTTGAACAGCTTTCCGCCTGCTTTGCCGATATTCTCCGAAATTGTGAGGTCGCTTTCAAAACCAAGATCATTTCACAGCTGCCGGAAGGAAAATGGGAGGTTGAGGCTCCGATAGATATAGATGGCCACGATGCGCCTCACCGCCTGAGGCTAACCCTTGAACGGGAAGGGGATCGGATCATCATCGACCTGAACGGAACCAGCCCCCAGACGAGAAGACCTATCAACTGCCCTTTAGAAGGACCTGGACGAGTTTTCCTGGCAAGGTTGCTTTCGCCTCTCATGCTCAATCTTTCTCCGGAGCCTCAACACTTTATCGAAAGCGCGGGGCTCAACGACGGGGCGTGCCGGGCTTTCGACGTGCGCCTGCCCGGTCCGGGGACGCTTCTCACCCCCTGTTTTCCCGCCCCGACCGGACTCCGGTTCCTCACCCTAAACAAGCTTCTTTCGGCCTTTGGAGAAGCACTTTTTCACGCGAGTGAAAATCGAAGCGCGGTGGGATTCGACAACCTTCGTTCCTGGAGTTTATGGGGAAAAGCGAAAGACGGAGAATCCTCCATGTTTTTCCGGGAAGCGTTGGGCTCCGGGATGGGGGGAAACGCATTGTCGGACGGTATCTCGGCGGCTCCCCCCATCGGAGGAAACGGCGGAATGCCGGTGGAGCTGATCGAGGCACACTATCCTCTCCGTGTCGAATCCGCAGGGCTCCTCATCGACTCTGGCGGACCAGGGAATCACCGGGGGGGATTGGGAATGTTCCGCGAGTATCGTTTTCTCACCGAATGTGAGGTATCGAGCGCGGCATTTTCCGGAAAAACCGGACCTTTCGGAGGGTGCGGAGGGATACCCGGAGGAACGTATCGCTTCATTATCTCCCGCGACGGGGAAAAAATGAAAAAGTTGGCTTCAACATGCGAAGGCGAAACAGTTTCAAAAGGTGACCTTCTTCGATTGGAAACGCCCGGCGGGGGGGGGTGGGGGAATCCCGCCGAGCGCGATCCCGAGTCGGTCCGCCTCGATGTGTGCCGGGGATTTGTTTCCCCGGGGGCCGCTGGCCGTATCTTTCAGGTTTCCCTAAAGGGAAAAGAGAATCCGACGGTGGACAGAAAAAAATCCGCGGCGCTCCGAACCAATAGTGGAAATTGAATAAATACCCAAATTCAGCATGAAAAAAATCTTATCGTAAAACAGATTGCTCTCGACCTCCTTCTTCCCTCACGAACGTCCGTTCGGTTTCCATCGCTAGAACGGTTGGCGAACTCGGTGTATCCTTATACGTTAGTATCGAATTCCGCACATCGGGAGGCACCGGCATGCTAGCAAAACATAAATTTTTCGCTGGAGCTACGCTCTTCCTGCTTGCGTTTGGTTGCGGGGCGGCGCTGATCCGAGACGTCCCAATTCAGTTCAAATATACCAAGACACCAAAATATTCGGCTCTCCGCGCGGGCGCAAGGGTGGTCGCCGTGGGCCGCTTTCACGATGCTCGTTCCAATCGTCCTGCCGAAGTTGTTGGAGAAAGAAAATTGTTTGACGGTAATGTGGATCGATACCGGGTCGGGGGCGGCCTTTCTATTGCATTTGCAAATGTCGTGAAAGGCTATTATTCAGCTCGTGGAATACGCCATCGCACTTCAAATTGGGCCGGACAACCGGAGCAAATATGGAACCAAGAAGGCGACATTGTGATCTCGGGCCGGATAATAAATCTTTGGTTTGGATCGACTGACACCGTGGCGATGGCGCGCGCGTCCAGTATTTTCCGCGTTGAATTTATCGTGGGGTCTCCCCGAAGCGGGGCTATCATCACCAAGGGCATTCAAATTGAACCGAAAAGCCAAAGCAACCTGCACTGGGAAACCAAAGATGTCGAGAAATGGCTCAACCGTTCGGTTGCAGAGGCTGTTGAGCGGGTGTTGCCGGAGATTGAAAGTCGCCTGGTCAACTAAATACATTACTTTTCTTTCGATTTCAGAAAAAAATGGAATCCGTGTATCGGCCGCGCGAGGCAAGAAATCTGGCATACATTGGCAGACGTATTGATTTTTACAGGGGTGGGGTATAAATCATATATATAAAGAGTCGCCGCCAAGAGGCAGTAACTGCCTCTTTGAATGGCCCTCCTCCCGGCGGTGAGGATTTCCCGAAAATTCTTTTTTCCCAGAATGGAAAAGGAGCTTTCTGAAATGGCAATTCGTGTCGGGATTAACGGTTTTGGGCGAATCGGACGCAACCTATTTCGAGCGGGACACGACGATCCGGATATAGAATTCGTTGCGGTCAACGATATCACTGACTCCAAGACTTTGGCGCATCTTCTGATGTACGACTCGATTCATGGACGATTCAACGGCATTGTCAAAGCAGGAGAGGGCGAAATTAAAGTTAATGGGAAGGGATTGAAAACGTTAACAGAAAGGGATCCCGAAAACCTTCCGTGGAAAGAGTTAGGCGTTCAGGTCGTGGTCGAGAGCACCGGCTTATTCACAAAGCGAGAGGGCGCGGAGAAACATATTAAAGCGGGGGCCAAAAAGGTGATTATATCTGCGCCTGCAACCGATGAGGATATCACCCTCGTGATGGGCGTAAACGAAAATAAATATGACCCTTCCCAGCACAACATTATTTCCAATGCAAGCTGCACCACAAACTGCCTGGCACCGGTGGCAAAGGTTTTAAATGAAAAATTCAAGATCAAATCCGGTCTCATGACCACTACTCATGCGTATACCAACGACCAGCGAATACTTGATCTTCCACATAAGGATCTCCGCCGCGCAAGGGCCGCGGCGTCGAATATGATTCCCACCACCACGGGGGCGGCCAAGGCGGTAGGTCTCGTCCTGCCCGAGCTTCAAGGAAAACTCGACGGCATGGCCATCCGGGTGCCCACCCAGGATGTTTCTGTAATCGATTTGGTCGCAGATGTGGACACGGACGTGACGGCGGATGAGGTGAATGACGCCTTCAAGGAGGCGGCCGAAGGCCCGCTCAAGGGAGTGCTTGCATTCTCCGATGAGCCGCTCGTCTCGGTGGATTTTCTCGGCGACCCCGCCTCCTCCACAGTAGACGGACTCTCCACCAAAGTAATTGGCAAGAGAATGGTAAAAATACTCGCTTGGTACGACAATGAATGGGGTTTTTCATGCCGGATGGTGGACCTGATTAAGATTGTGGGTAAGGATTTGTAGCTGCCTCGCAATATCCTTGAAGAGGTGAAAGATGGGCACGATGTCGAGTTCAATTGAAGACGGCACTTCCAAGCTTACAATTGAAGATATAGAAGTTGGCGGAAAGCGTGTTTTCCTCCGCGTCGATTTCAATGTGCCTCTGGATGAGCAGCGGAATATCACGGACGATACGCGAATCCGTTCGGCATTGCCGACAATCAACTATCTGCTTGACGAAGGAGCAAAAGTAGTCATCGCCGCTCATCTCGGCCGGCCCAAAGCCAAACCCGACCCAAAATACTCATTGGCTCCCGTGGCAAAGCGTCTCGGCCGCTTGGTGGAGAAAGAATGCCCCCTCGCGCCCGACTGCGTTGGGCCTGAGGTAAAGGGGATGGTGGATGGCATGAAGCCCGAAAGCCTCCTCCTCCTCGAAAATCTCCGGTTCAATGAGGGAGAAGAAAAAGACAGTGAAGAGTTCGCCCGGGAGCTTGCCTCGTTGGCCGATATTTACGTGAGCGATGCGTTCGGAAACGCCCATCGCAAGCACGCCTCGATGTCGGCGATCACAAAATTCGTTAAACCGGCTGTCGCGGGCTTTCTCCTGCTCAAGGAGGTCAGCTATCTCAGCCGTGCGGTGAACAACCCCATGCGGCCCGTCGTGGCGATACTCGGGGGCGCAAAAGCGAGCACGAAAATAGGAATCATCGAACGTCTTTTGCCCAAAATGGACAAGATTATCATCGGCGGCGGAATGGCCGGCACTTTTCACAGAGCCCTCGGCTATGAAATGGGAAACAGTCTCGTCGAGGAGCATCTAATCGATACATCGAACTCGATACTGAGCAAAGCGCAGGAATTGGGTGTGAAATTCTACTTGCCCTCGGACTATGTCGTCGCGGAAAAATTTGAGGCGTCAGCGGAAACAAAGGTTGTTCCCGCTCAAGAAGTACCGAAAGATTGGTATGCCCTGGACATCGGGCCGGCGAGCACGACCTTATTCGCCGAAGCGCTTCAAGACGCAAAGACGATTATCTGGAACGGGCCGATGGGCGTATTCGAGGTGGACGCCTTCAGCCGTGGAACCTATGCTATGGTCAGCCACGTGGCAAATTCCTACGCCTTAACCATCGTTGGAGGCGGCGACACCGACGTCGCGGTGCACACGGCGGGTGAATCGAGAAAAATTTCGTACATCAGTACCGGCGGGGGAGCCTTTCTCGAACTCCTTGAAGGGAAAAAGCTGCCCGGAATCTATTCTCTGACCAACAAAAAATGAAAAACGAGTGACGCCTATGCGCCGACGCCTTGTGGCTGGAAATTGGAAAATGAACATGCTTCTTTCTGAGGCCCGCGAATTGGCGAGAGTAATCACAAAGGGCATGAAAGGAAATCTGGGCGATCAGAATGGCGTCGAGATCATACTCGCTCCTCCCTATCTGGCGCTTCCGGCCATTGCCGAAATCGTTGCCGGAACGGAAATTGGAATTGCCGGCCAAGACTGCTTTCACGAGATGGTCGGGGCTTTCACCGGTGAAATCAGCCCAACGATGCTGAAGGACGCCGGAGCGAATTCCGTTATCCTCGGCCATAGCGAGCGACGGCAGATCCTGGGTGAGGACAATACCTTGGTGGGGCTGAAAACCGCCGCCGCCCACGGCGCGGGGCTGCGACCCATACTTTGCTTGGGCGAATCGCTTTCCATCCGGGAGGAAGACAAAACTCTAGAACACATCGATTCCCAACTCTCCGAATCTCTGTTCGCATTTTTCCAGAGCGTGCCCAGCGGCCTAATATTGGCCTATGAACCCATTTGGGCCATTGGAACAGGCCTCACCGCCTCCCCCGAGCAAGCCCAGGAAGTGCACGCTTTCATTCGGGCCCAGGTCGGTAAAAAATACGGGGTGGACTGGGCTGCGAGAACACGTATTCTGTACGGGGGAAGCATGAAACCCGGAAACGCCGCAGAGATTTTCGCTCAACCGGATGTGGACGGCGGCTTAATCGGAGGCGCAAGCCTAAAGAGCGAGGATTTTCTCTCTATCATTCGTTCGGCAATCAAAACGTAAAAAATGCCTTTTCTGGGGTAGGGCCGACATTGTGATTGTGATTTTGACCGTTCTTCACATAATTGCCGCCATCACGTTGATCCTGACCGTTTTGCTGCAAGCGGGCAAAGGAGCGGGGATCGGAGCGGCATTCGGCGGATCCAGCGAGACGGTATTCGGAGCCCGAGGCCCAACCACCTTTCTGGGTAAACTGACCGCGGGGGTGGCCATTACATTTATGCTGACCTCCCTTCTCCTGACGTATGTTTCCGGGCTCGACACGACCGGCTCCATCGTCCCCGCAACCCCGATTCAACAACAAGGCACCGCTGCCCCGCCTCCGGCTCCCGCAGAAAATAAATAAATCCGCCTTTGAAAACGTTTGCCTTCATCGAGGGGGACAGACGGTGCTGATCAAGCGACTTCTTTTGCTCGTTCCCCTTTCCGTCAGCCTTTTTATTTTCCAATCTTACTTCTGGATCCCCACGTTTTCCGATCAAACGATAGGCGGAAAACATCGTCTTACTCAATATATCGCGGGCTCTATCGGCGACGCGCAAATTCTCAATCCCATCCTTCATTCGGACGCCTCCAGCGGAAACATCGTCGATCTGGTGTTCGAGGGCCTCATCGATCGGGACAAAGACCTGAGCTTTCGGGGACGATTGGCCACCTCCTGGCGCGTCTACGAGGAGGCCTATTTCGTTCCCCGGCCCGGCGGGCCCGGCGCAGAGGAAATTCGCTCTCAGCTCGAGCGTGCCCGGGACGGGAACCATCCAGAATGGGCAAAACTCCTCGAAAAGGTGGAAGTCGTCCCTCCCGCCGAAGAAAAAGAAACCATCCGGACCCCGCCGAAGAAAAACGAAAAAAAGCCGGGTTCGGCCTCCTTCGCCATCTCCTACCCTGCGCGCGTGAAGATCACGCTCAAAAAAGTCGACCAAGACTTGTTTGAGAAGGTGAAAAATCTCCTGGGCCCGGAGGCCATCGCTCGGGATCCCTCGCCCTTTCTCCAGAAAGGTCTCGATGAGCAGATCCGGAAGGCGGCCCTCCGGCGCGTTAAACTGACCGAGCACAATCCCATAATTGTTTTCCATCTGCGCCGCGGGGTGAATTTTCACGATGGCCATGAATTCGACTCGGAGGATGTTCGCTTTACCTATGATTCCATCATGGACGGAAGCAACATTTCGCCGCGCATCCCCGATTACGAGCCCGTGAAGCGGATGGAGACGCCGGATCGGTATACCGTCAAGATCATATACAAACGCCTTTATTCTCCCGCCTTCGGGACCTGGCAGATGGGCGTTCTCCCCGAGCACCTCCTCAACCGGAAGATGCTCGAGGCCGAGGCCCGCCGCCGCGGGAGCGACCCCGCCAAATTCACGATGCGGGACAGCGAATTCAACCGCCATCCGATCGGAACCGGTTCTTTTCGATTCAAGGAATGGCATTCGGATGAACTGATTCGCCTCACTCGGAACGATAGTTACTGGGAGGGCGCACCCGAATACAAAGAATATATCTTCCGGATTATCCCGGATGCGTTAACGCAAGAGATGGCCTTCTATGCGGGAACGGTGGACAGCTACGGGGCCGGGAGCCATCAAGTCGATCGCTTGCGAAAGGATCCGCGCTTCCAGGTCTTCTCCGGCCTCGCTTTCGGCTACACCTACATTGGCTATAACATGCGGCGAAAACCATTCGGCGATGTCCGGGTTCGGCGGGCCCTCAGCATAGCGGTCGACACAAAAGCCATTCACAAATATCTTCTCTACGATCAGGCCGAAGAGATTACCGGCCCCTTTATTAAGCAATCGGAGCATTACAACCGATCCATCCGCCCACTCGAATACAATCCCCAAAAAGCCGAAGCCCTTTTGAATGAAGCAGGCTGGCGAAAAGTGAACGGCAAAATGATGAAGGATGAAAAGTCTCTCGAATTCACTCTAATCACGAACCATGGAAATGAACAGAGAAAAGCCATCGCCGTGGTCGTTCAGGACTCTTGGAAACGGATTGGGGTAAACGTGAAAGTCGATACCGTTGAATGGGCCGTTTTTATTAAGAAATACATAAACGGCCTGAATTTTGACACCGTCATTCTTGGGTGGAGAATGGGTCTCGACCCCGACCTTTACCAGATCTGGCACTCGAGCCAAACCAATCCGGGGCAGTTGAATTTCGTGGGCTACAAGAACCCCAAGGCGGACGATCTCATCGTTAAGATCAGGCAGGAATATGATCTGAAAAAACAGGTTGCGTACACGCATGCGCTCCACAAAATCATTTTCGAAGACCAACCATATACTTTTTTGTTTGTGGGAAAATGGACCGCTTTGCTCGACAGAAAAATCGCCATCAAGAAAAAGTTGCCGGGCGAAAAGGTCAAGTACGAAAAAATCACTCCCACGCAAACCGGCAACTATACCTTTGATTTCCTGAAATGGACAAAATTGCCCTCCGCCCCCCAGTTCGAGAAGTAGCACGATGGCGGCATATATCGTACGCACCGCGATATTCAAAATAATAACCCTTCTCATCATCTCCATCGTTAGCTTTCTCGTGGTTCACCTTGCGCCGGGCGAGCCGAGTCAAATCGATCCGCTCAACCCCCGTTTCCGCGTCGAGGATATTGAGCGCTTCCGCGCCGCCTTTGATCTCGACAAGCCGCTCTACCAGCAATATTTTCTCTTTTACAAAAAATTTCTCACGGGGGAATTAAAAAGCTTCAAGGACAATCAACCCGTCCTCAATAAAGTCTGGGTGAGATTCCTGAACAGCCTGCCCCTCTTCATCGTCGGGACAATTCTCACCTGGTGCCTCGCATTTCCAATGGGGATCGGGGCCGCATTGCGGAAGGGGGGAATATTCGATTTGTTCGGCACATTAACCAGTTATTTTCTTATCTCCATCCCCGGTTTCTTTCTCGCCTACCTCATGATCTTGTCCGTCGTTTGGGCCTTCGAAGTCCCCGTATTGGGCATTCGCACTTTCGGGCGGGAAGGCGCCGGGCTTTCTTTTCAAGTGATGGATCGGGTTTGGCACCTCGTCCTGCCGAGCCTTCTGGGCGCGACGGCCGGAATTGCCTTTCTTTCCCGCTATGTCCGCGGCCAGATGATCGAGGTCCTCGATTCCGATTACGTTCGCACCGCCCTCTCTAAAGGATTGACCGAGGACACGGTCTATTACGTTCACGCCCTTCGGAATGCGGCGCTCCCGTTTGTGACAATGTTCGGCCTTCTGCTCCCCGGCCTCATCGGCGGATCCGTAATCATCGAGCAAATTTTCGCCTGGCCCGGCATGGGAAGAATGGCATTCGAAGCCGTACTCACGCGCGACTTTCCGATTATCATTAGCCTCAATTTCATTTCTGCCATACTGGTTCTCGCGGGCACCTTCGTCTCCGACATCCTTTATGTTGTCGTCGATCCCAGGATACGTCTATGACTGGATCCTCCGCGCACGCAGGGGCTTCTTCTTTGTACGATGAAGAGCTCACCGGCGATGAGCTCACTCCCTGGCAGCGGGTCGGCCGAAACCTCATCTCGAATCGACTCGCCGTCGCCGGTGGGCTTGTGCTCCTCTTTTTTGTGGCGGTGGCCTTAATCGGATGGCAGGGAACATCGGGAGCAGATCCTGTCTTCAACCCAAGTCTTGTCCGCCTCCCCGACAAGTTGATGCCCCCCTTCTCCCTCCCGAATCAAGATGCCGTATCTCCCGAAGCGTATCCCACGTTCGGCGTGTACCTACTCGGGACAGACGAATTGGGCCGAGACGTCTTCGCCCGAATGCTCGAAGGCGCGACGGTTTCCATGGCTGTGGGGGTGGTATCGGTTGGAATCGCTATCCTGCTTGGAGTCGCCATGGGGGGTATCGCTGGATTCTACGGGGAGCGCTCGCCGGGAATTGGTTCATTGGTTGGAATTCTCGCGACGCTGGGAACTGGCCTCTTTATCTGGCATAGCGCCGGAATATTCCCCCTTACCGTATTTTGCGCCGGAGGACTCGCCGGAACAGCGATAAAGTGGAAGAGCGGCCGCCGGCCCATCCTCGAAGGATTGGGTTTTGGTATATTGTTAGGCCTTTCCCTCACAGCCTACTGGCCGCAAAACATGGGTCTGGAATTTTGGCTTCATCTCATCACATGGCCGGGAATCGTCCTTTTGGGCGGGGTATTGGGCCAATTCGCTCAAGAGGAGGGCGAGGCATCCATATTGCTCGGCGCGATGCTCGGGGGAGGATTGGCATCATACGGAGTGATCATTTTCCCGCTGGATTTAATCACTTCATTGGCGATTTTGCTGCTTGCAGCCGCGATTCTTGGTGCCATTGCCTACAATTTGGATATTCGTCCCGTGCTTCGCCAGTGGCGTCTTCCTCGCTACGATTTGATGTTTATCGCCCTGGTGGACGTTCAGCTTTCATTCCCGACATTTTTTCTCATTCTCACCGTTATCGCCCTCCTCCCCCCAAGCATTTGGAACATCATGATCGTCATCGGGGTGACCGGTTGGGTGGGGCCGGCCCGTTTCGTGCGGGCGGAAATTCTTTCCCTGCGAGAGAGGGCCTTCGTCGAGGCCGCTGTGGCAATGGGGGCGAAAGATTTCCGGCTCATTTTCCAGCACTTGATTCCCAACTCTCTGGCCCCCGTTCTTGTATCGGCCACCATCGGCATCGCCGCGGCCATTCTCACCGAGGCGGGCCTCAGCTTCCTCGGATTTGGCGTCCCGCCGCCGGCCGCCACGTGGGGAAATATTCTTTCCGACGGCAAGAAATTTCTCTTTGACGCCCCCTGGCTGACATTTATCCCCGGTATCGCCATTCTCATCGTCGTCTTGGCGTTCAATCTCTTTGGGGAAGGACTCCGGGATGCCTTGAATCCGCGGGCGAAACCCGAGTAGACAACTTCAGATAGTGAAATTTGAACAGCCGAGAGTTCGAGGGACCCAATTTGACGGCCGACTTTAAATTTGACATTTCTTAGGCGCCGAAGCTATATAGCTATGGTTTTTCTAGAGAAAGACGCTTGCCCAAGTGGTGGAATTGGTAGACACGCCAGCTTGAGGGGCTGGTCCGCCTATGCGGGTGTCGGTTCGAGTCCGGCCTTGGGCACCAATAGATACAATGGGTTTCAGGGGGGAGGCGAACAGGGTTTCGCCCTCCCCTTTTTGCCGTGTGACAACATTTGTGACGGGTAGTGCGCTCACCTCGCCTCCTTCGCTTCCTCAGATTCCTCAGATTCCTCCTGCTCTCCCCAAAATCGTTGCCGTTCCTCGCCAAAAGCGAGGGTAGAAAAATCCTCCATCCGATCGAGGAACAACACGCCATCCAGATGATCCGCCTCGTGCTGGCACACGCGAGCGGCCAATCCGCTTAATTCTGTCTCATACCGGTTTCCCATCGCATCGGTCGCTTCGAGGCGAACAGAAACATTTCGGGGAACCTGACCATATATATCCGGAACGCTGAGGCATCCCTCCCAGTTAATTTCCCTTTTTTCCTCGATCGGCCGAATGAGCGGATTGATGGCCACGAGTACCGTGGCCGCATCCTTGGTATCCTTGAGGAAAATGAAAATCCGCAAGGGAACGTGCACCTGCGGCCCGGCAAGGCCGACGCCGCTGTATTCCGCCATGGTTTCAATCATGTCTTCTGCCAGATGTTGGAAGTCAGGTTGATTTAACTTCGCGGGACTCACTTCACGGGCGCCCTCCCGCAATACGGGATGTCCCATCCTTGCTACCTTCAGGATCGCCATCGCGCACTCCCTTCCCCTACATGCAATATATAAATCCTAGGATAACGATTCGAACCATTCCCCAAGTTTCCCCACGTCGGCTATCTCTTCAAGAGAATCAACCACCCGATCCGCATTTCCAAGAGACGCCCGCGGAGCGCTGTTCGTCACAGCGATTACGCGCATGCCGGCGGTCCGCCCTGCGGTCACTCCCGCTATCGAATCCTCTACGACAAGACAGGCATCGGGCAAAATCGGCGTCGTGCGCTCTTCATTCAACCTATTGAGCGCAGCCCGAAACGGCTCGGGGTCGGGCTTCCCGCTTTTCACCATTTCCGCGGTCACGACGGCGGAAAAACATTTCAAAAGGCCCGCTTGCCCGAGGACCGGAATCACCTCCGGATTCAAGGCCCCGCTCGCGATGGCAAGGGGCCACTGAGTGGCTCCTGCCCTTATCAAATCAGATGCACCGGAGAAAAGAGGCGGATTTTGGGCCAACTTTTCGTAGTATTGCCCCTTTGACAACAAAAGCCGCTCGAATCGCTTTGGAGGGATTTCTTTCCCCCTATCATGGAAAAAGGCCTCGAAGAAATGCCGGTCATCAAAGGCAATATATCGTTCCAAGTATTCTTCTTTTGTAAGCCTCATTTCGGTTTCCTGGAGAAGCGTTTGTTGAAAGGCTTTTAAGTGCAGCGGTTCTGTGTCCGCGATGGTACCGTCAAAATCAAAAATGATGGCGCGCAGTTTAGCCATCAATTCCTCCTCGCGCTTGAGGATATCCGCATCCCCTTGGCATTTGCAATTCCGCCGGCCGGCAGCTATTCAAAGCGGCATCAAACTATGGGATACTCCAAATTGGTGTCAATGCAGATGAACGAATCCATGGCATGGCAAATCCGGAACGCAGCTCCGGGGCAGAGAAAAGGGCCAATCGGGATTTTTGAAAAATTGTATCCGCCATTTGCAAGGATGGCTTTACCTTAACGAAAAATCACTCCGCCATTAAGCCAATCTTCCAGGTCACCTTGTGGAAACAGAGCAAAAAAAACTCCATGACTCGTTTCAGACTGCGGTTCAACATCATCAAGCGGGCCGCCTCCAACAGGCGGAGGAGACCTACTCCCAAATTTTGGAAGCAGATCCTCGGCATGCCGACGCGCTGCATTTCCTGGGCGTACTCTTTCACCATAAAGGGAATCACGCCAAGGCGTTCGAACTCATTACCAAGGCCATTGAGATCAACCCATCGGCCGCCTACTACTACAACAATTTGGGAAGCGTGCTCGCCGAGCAAAACGATATTCAAGCCGCCGAGGAAAATTACCGGAAAGCGGTCGAGCTCATGCCCACTTATGTTGAGGGCTACAGCAACCTAGCCAAGCTCTATTACTTGCAGGAGAAGATAAGTGAAGCGATTTCATGCTACCAGAAGGTGCTCGAACTTGACCCCGGGCACGCCGATGCCCGGCACATGCTCGCCGCTTTAAAGGGCGAGCGCCTCGAGGGGGCCTCGCAGGAGTACGTGCGCAAACTCTTCGACGAAAACGCAGAACGCTACGACCAACATTTGGCCGATAATTTGCAATACAAAGTGCCGATTTTACTGCGCGAAGCCGTAGGAAGTGCTGCGGGCGTTGAAAGAGCCTCTTGGAAAGTTTTGGACATCGGCTGCGGCACAGGCCTTTGCGGCCCCCTTTTCCGGGATTTGGCCGACCGCCTCGTAGGGGTGGACCTCTCACCGCGCATGATCGAAAAGGCGGGAGAAAAGAAAGTCTACGACGACCTTCGCCTCCAAGATTTAATTCCCTCTCTTCGCTCCGAGAACGGGACGCTGGATCTTGTCCTGGCGGCAGATGTTTTCACATACATCGGGGATCTCGCCGAGGTTTTTGCCGCGTGCAGCGCCGCGCTGCGCGACGGTGGACATTTCGCCTTTTCGGTGGAGTCATTCGAAGGAGAGAGCTTCACCCTGCGCCAAACCGGTCGTTTCGCCCACTCTTCGGCTTATATCGAGAAGATTGCAGAAGAATATGCGTTTTCCGTTGAGTGGAACAGAGAAGAAAATTTGCGCCTCCAAAATACCACCCCCATGCCGGGCTATCTCTTCGTCCTCCGGCGAGGGAACAGAGAACATAATTGATCCAAGAACAACCCCTTCTCCCTTGTCCGCTTTGCTTTTCAAACCATACAAAACCGTTCTTCGAGGCCGATAGGCGCGCTTACCTCCTTTGCCCCTCCTGCTCGCTCCTTTTTGTTCCGGAAGCGTATTGGCCTTCTGCGGAAGAGGAACGCGCCCGCTACGACAAGCATCAAAACTCACCGGACGACAAAGGGTATGTGGATTTTCTCGAAAAAATGACCGATCCCCTGGCAATGCAGCTTGCTCCCGGCGCAAAGGGACTCGACTACGGGAGCGGGCCCTCGCCGGTTCTTTCCGGTATCCTCAACAAAAAAGGATATCCCACACAACATTATGATCCCGTTTATTTTCCCGGTCTTCCCAAAGGACCTTACGACTTCATCGTATCGACGGAAGCTTTCGAACATTTTCGATTTCCGCGCGAAGAAATTCAAAATTTGCGGAAATTGCTCCTCGCAGGAGGGTTCTTGGGAATCATGACATCCTTGTGGGACGAAAAAACCTTCCGGGCCAATTGGCACTACAGGCGCGATGCCACACACCTCTGCTTTTACAATCAAAAAACCATCGAACGGATTTGCGGCGATTTCGATTTCAAGCTTGTGTGGACCGACCACGAGCGCGTCCACATACTACGTAAGCCCTGAGCAATGGATCTTCTTCAAGGGAAGCACTCTCCCATGTTTCATTCTTCGGGATTTGCCCTGTTGTTCCAGCTACCGAAGGTATGGCATTCTTTGTCGTCTGAGGTGAAGGTCATTCCCGAAAACCCGCGGAAGAATACGGCGTCAAGGGGAGATTCTTATCCCAAAGAAGGAATGAAAGAATGGTGAACAAGGGGATCGCCTGGGTAACAACTTCTTGGATAAATAAAATCGAAGAGCCCATGCATTTTCTTCAGCCTCTTGCCGGTAAAGGGGGGCTGGAAATTCGGATGGACTCGCACGGGAAAAATTACGAGGAAAAGGAACTTTTGGCCGGAATTTCCGGAGTCGTCGTTGCCATCCCCAGCAACGACGCCTATACAGCTCGGGTGTTTGAGGCGGCTGACGCCCTTCGAATCATCGCAAGAACCGGCGTCGGCTATAATACCATTGACCTTGAAGCCGCGACGGCGAAGGGCGTTGTCGTAACTACTTCCGTTGGGGCAAACGCCGACTCGGTGGCTGAACACACCCTCTCCCTCATGTTGGCAAGCGCACGCCGAACCGTTTGGATCGACAAAGGTTTCCGCGCCGGTGGTTGGGCTGATTTGCGCCGTCCGCTTTCTCCTTTGAAGGGAAAAATTCTCGGGATTTTGGGCATGGGGTATATTGGAAAGGCCGTAGCGCGGCGGGCCGCGGCCTTTGGAATGAAAATACTGGCCCACGACCCCATGCGGGACGAAAAATTCGCCTCCGAAGTAGGCGTATTTTTCCACCTCCTCGAGGAGGTCGTCGGCCAGGCGGACTTTCTGAGTTGCCATGTACCCCTCCTCCCGGAGACCAAGGGCCTTCTGGGAGAAGAGTTGATTTCACGCATGAAACCGGGTTCTTTTCTGATAAATACCTCAAGAGGAGAGGTGGTGGATATCGATGCCCTGACGGATTCCCTCCGGGAGGGAAAAATCGGAGGCGCGGCCATTGACGTCTTTCCCCGCGAGCCGCCAGATCGCACCCACCCCATATTTTCCTTAGATAATGTCATCCTCACACCCCACGTGGCGGGACTCGGCCGGGATGCCTGCGAAGCCTCTCTTCGGCACGCCGTGCGGTGCGCGCTCGACCTTCTGGAAGGAAAAAGACCCCCGGATGTTGTGAATTCGCAAGTGTATGATAAAAAGGGTTAAATGGATCGCCCCGAATCAGAAAGGAAAGGATTGACATCCCCGTCCGAGAAACGGAAAAGCAAATTGGGAGGGGAATTATTGTCATGCGAAAGTGTCTTAACATCGAAGTTATCGAACATCTTCCATTTGTTTGTTGCCATTTTGCCGCCAACGGCCAGGGAAATTTCCATGCGTAAACTCTCCGGTGTGATTCTTGTCCTCACGCTTGCCTTTTTCACAAAAGGAGTTTGGGCCGGCGGGCCTTCGGAAACCGCTTCGCTCGTCCAGGTCCCGTGGAATGTCGTCGAGCATCGTATGTCCAACGGCATGCGCGCGCTGCTCATTCCCGATCGCCGGGCCCCGGCCATCGTGTTCATGGTCTGGTACAAGGCCGGAAGCCGGGATGAACAACCTGGAAAAACCGGGCTCGCTCACATACTTGAGCACATGATGTTCCGAGGGACATCAAAATACGGTCCGAAAGAGTTCAGCAACATCGTCCAGCGCAACGGAGGCAGTCACAACGCCTTCACCAGCTTCGATTACACCGCTTATTTTGAACGAATTGCGTCCGACCGCCTTGAGCTCGTAATGGAGCTAGAGGCCGACCGCATGGTAAATCTCGTCCTCAAGGAAGAAGAATTCAACCCCGAGCGGGATGTCGTCCTGGAAGAACGCCGCTCGCGTACGGAAGACAGACCGACGGGCAAAGTATTCGAAACGCTCAATGCCAAGGCATTTCGATATCATACCTATGGGAATCCGATTATTGGTTGGGAAAACGATATCCGAAATTATACCGTAGAAGATCTGCGCGCCTTTTACAAGAAGTACTATGCCCCCAACAACGCCACAGTGATCATTGTGGGAGACTTCCAAGTGGATGGGGCGATTCGCCTCCTCGAAAAGCACTTTGGAGCCATCCCCCCAAGGCCCATCGAATTGCCGGAAGTTCTTCCTGAACCCATCCAGACTGAAGAACGGCGTCTCACCATTCGGAAGGAAGCCCAGCTCCCCTATATTTCGCTCGCCCACCACGTTCCCAATTGGAAACATGAAGACGCGCCCGCGCTTCTCATGCTCGAATTCCTGCTCGGAGGCGGAGAGACGAGTCGCCTTCACCAGCGGCTCGTTCGAAAAGACGCCCTCACCTTGAGCGTTGGCGTGGACTACACATCCATCGCCAGAGAGCCGAGATTGTTTTACATCTTTGCTCAAGTGGCTCCGGGCAAGAAAACGGACCTGATAGAGAAGGTCATCGAGGAGGAAATTAACCTCCTCATCGAAAAAGGGATCCCCGAGAAAGAGCTTAGGCTGTCGATACGCGGCCTGGAAGCCCGTACGGTTTTTGCTATGGACAGTCACTTCTTTCGCGCCATGCTCCTTGGCCGCGCCCATATCGCCGGTGACTGGCGCCAGTTGGAACGCTACCTCCCTGACATCGCTGAGGTAACAACTGACGACGTGATTCGCGTAGCAAAGAAATACCTGAAACGGAAAAACCGCACCACGGCGATTCTCGTTCCCATTCCCCCTTCGGATGGGAAAACGCCTCCTTCCGCGAGAGGCCCTGCAGGGGAAATCAGCGAGCAGAGGAGGAAATGATCATGCGCCAGCGATTTCATTCTATCTATCTTGCCTTGTTTGCGGCCGTTCTTTTTTCGCCTCTCACTGCCTCATCCGCCGGCTTCGATTATCACCGGGAAACGATTCCAGGCGGGGGCGTGCTACTGGTGAAAGAGTCCCGTGAACTTCCGATGGTCACCATCCGCGTTTCGATATCTGCCGGGGCGCGGGCTGAACCCCCCGAAAAGCAAGGACTTGCGAACATCACCGCGGCGTTGCTCGCCCGTGGAACCCGGCGCCGCAGTTCAGCTGATATCGAAAGGCTGAATGATCTACTCGGTGGCGGAATCGGCATAGAAGCCGGGCGCGATTTCGCAACCGCCACTCTCCGCGTTCTAACAAAGGATATAGAGCGTGGGATGGACCTATTGGCAGATGCGTTGCGTCGTCCCAGTTTTCCGAAAAAAGAGGTCGAAAAGACCCGCCGGCAAATTATCGGCCAGTTTCGCCGCAGAAAGGATCGGCCTTCTCATCTGGCAGATGTCGCGTTGCGCAAGCGCATTTTCGGCGTTCACCCCTACGGGCGGATGGTATCCGGCACACCTGAGTCGGTCCAGAAGATAAAACGGGCGGATATCCGAACTTTTTACCGCAATTGGTATGGGATGAAGGGTGCAATCTTCGTTTTCGTCGGTGACATTTCCACTGCGAGGGCACGGGAGATCGTGCTCGCAAACTTCAAGGGTTGGCGTGCGGGAAAAGCAAAGCTTCCGGATATTTCCTTAGAAAGTCCTCCCAACAGGTTCATCGTGGAGAAAATCGACAGAACCCTAACCCAAACAACCGTTCTTATTGGCAATCGTTCTCTCAAGCGCAAGCATCCTGACTTTTATGCTGCGCGTGTGATGAATTACATTCTCGCCGGAGGGGGCTTTGAAAGCCGCATATTGAATAACATCCGCGAGGAAAAAGGACTCGTTTATGCAGCCTACAGCTATTTCGCGGCAGGAATGGATACGGGCCACTGGCGTCTTGTTCTTCAAACAAAAAATGAAAGCGCAAACGAGGCAATCGCGGAATCACTGGCCGAAATTCGCAGAATGCAAGAAAAAGGCGTTACCGAGAAAGAACTTGCCGATGCGAAAGCATTCATTACGGGAAATTTTGCCACGCGCTTCCTTTCCTCCGGAAGAATTGCAGGCTATATGCTTGCGATAGAGCGACTTGGCTTCCCCAGTGACTACGCATTTCGCTACCTCGAACGCATTCGGGCTGTAACAAAAGAACAAGTACAGGAAGCGGCCAAGAAATATATTCATCCGGACGCGGCTGTTCTCGCCGTCGTTGGCAATTTGTCTGAAGCAAAATTGAAATATTGAATGAACCAAAAAGGAATTGATTAACGATTTTTCAACGCCCTTGCCTCTCCCTTTGTGTGCTTCTTCTTTCGCGGGCAAACGATTTGCCCAAATGCCATGTAACTTTAAAAGTTCCTTCCATTCTCCAAACGCAAAAAGGAATTGCCAATGAAAAGAACCGCTTTTCATCCAAAAGGAGTTGCCAAACCGGGGGGACACTATTCGCACGCGATTATCGCCGAATCCGGCCGTACACTCTACGTCGCTGGTCAAGTTTCCCTAGACAAAGATGGCAACTTGGTTGCTGTGGGTGACCCCGAAGGACAGACTCGCCAAGTGCTCCAAAATTTAAAACAGATCATTGAAGAAGCCGGGGGAAAACTGGATGACGTGGCCAAGACAACCACGTACGTGACCAAATTGGAATACCGTGCACCCATTGGCAAGGTTCGAGAAGAATTTTTCAAAGGCGATCCCCCTGCGAACACCTTAGCGGTGATATCCAGCTTGGCCCATCCTGATTTTCTGGTTGAAATAGAAGCAATAGTGCCCTTGTCCTCTTAGGTTTGTGGAATCAAAAAAGTGGTCGGCGGAAGCGCGAAATTATCGGGTTGGCATTGGGCGTCCGCCTTCGCATATCTCATACTGATACATGCCGGCTCCGCATTTAGTTCGGAAGGAATACCATTTTCCCTGCCCTATGGGCTGGACAAAATCGCCCACCTTTGCGAATTTGCGGTAATGGCCTTGCTTTTCTGGAGACCATTTCACGATTGGAGACCCGATTGGCCCGAAGGAAAGGTGGCAGCGTGGATTTTCATTATCGTTGCCTTAAACGGGCTATTCGGTGAAATACACCAGGCATATGTCCCCGGCCGAGTTGCCTCGGCGAGCGACCTGGCAGCGGATATTACGGGTGGGGCAATTGCAATCGGATGGCTTCTCCACAGAGAGAAGCGAAGGGTGAGCGAAAGAGAACCGTCTCTTTGAAGAAAATTTTACAAGGAATTGAAAATGTTGGGGATTCGTGAGCGGTTGGCCGTCGATCTCAAAGATGCGTTGCAGGCAAAAGACGAAATTCGCCTCTCCACCATCCGCATGGCCCGATCGGAAATTCTGTATAAAGATAAAGAACACGGAAAAGAAGCCAGTGAAGAGCAAATTCTCAGAATCTTCCAAAGTATGATAAAAAAAGGAGAAGAGGCTTCCCAGCAATACGAAAAAGGGGGCCGGCCCGAGTTGGCATCAAAAGAAAGAGCCGAAATCGAAATAATTAAGGTTTACCTGCCCGCCCAAATGGACGAAAAGGAACTTAGGGAGGAAGCGCAAGCCGTTATCAATGAGGTTGGTGCCGCCTCCATGAAGGATATGGGAAAGGTAATGGGAATTCTAACGAAAAAACTGGCTGGCCGAGCGTCTGGTACTCTGGCAAGTCAGACAGTGAAAGAAATATTAAGTGAATAATTCCATTGATGGGTGAGGAAAGAAAATGAATTCAACGTATCAGGTTGGACACGTCGGCGATTCTCTTCACTGCGGCACTCTGCGGGGAGAAATCATTTCCGCATTGCTGGAGCTTGATTGCCGTATATTCGAAGTGGCGCAACCGGCAGGCAGCATTGTGCCTTACCACACTCATGAAGAAACAGAATCGGTAATTGTGCTCAACGGAATAATGCAATTCAATGTCGAAGAAGAACTCGTTCTCGTAAATTCTGGCGAGATAATTACGATTCTGGCCAAAGCCATTCATGCAGCCGCTCCCTTGGATAATAAACCCGCAAAGTTGCTGCTCGCCTTCGGCAACCTGACCGGTAGCTCTGGCCGAACAGTGGACTGGGACGAAGAGAAAGATGAAGACGACCTCTTTGCCTAAGCCTTTTTCGCCGATTCATCATCCAAAAGAGCATTTTTTTGAAACATATATTCCCTCCTTCTTCGCATACAGTCCCTGATCGCCAGGTTTTTCTGCTGGCTAAAATTTTGCTGGAAAATACATCCATCCCCAAAAATGTCATTGAACAAAAACGGGGCTATAGGTCATATTGAATTCCAGCTCCCGCCGTTTGGCTTACAAGCGGGATCGGCGGGAGATTTTCCGTCTGGAAGTATGACTTACAGAAAGCCCGTTCTGTGGGCCGCCCGTTCTGAGGAAAAAAAAACGGTTGATTCACATAAATTTGCGCTTTCTAATCTGATCTGGATTAAGAGAATATGGATCAAAAGAAAACAAAAATTCAGTTGTCTCCAATTCTTTTGTAAAAGACCGGCCGGCGAGAGGCGTTAAGTCTCCGTCAGAATTTTCCTGGAATATCACGAAATCACTCATGGTTGACAGGCTAGCAGAGCAATCATATAGTGATTTCAACGATTTCTCCCGAAAATCCCATCGGAGGCTTTTTTTATGAGCGCTCAGGGACAGGATGCGGCGCATGGCCTACGAATTGCCCCCGCACGTCAACGGGCCAAAAAAGGCGCCTCTGAACGCCTAATCTCCATGGGTTCAATCGCCGTACTCATCCTGGGCTGGCATCTTTTCAGCATATCCGGCTGGGTGAGTCCGTTCTTTATGCCCTCTCCGATGAGTGTGCTGGGAAATTTATATGACTTGACCATTAACGTGTTCTCCGATTTTGAAAGGAGCATTTTCTACCACATTGGGGCCAGCATGTGGCGCGTGGTAGCGGGTTATCTCCTCGCGGTCTTGCTCGCCATCCCCGTCGGCATGGGTGTTGGGCTGTCCCGTACGACATACCATCTTGTCGACCCATGGATTGAAATTATCCGGCCCCTTCCTCCCATTACCTGGATCCCAATGGCTATTTTGTGGCTCGGTTTGTTCGAGCCGCCAAAAATTGCGCTCATCTGCTACGGGGCGTTTTTCCCCATCGCGTTGAATACCATTTCAGGATTCCGGGGTATCGATCGGGTGCATATTTGGGCTGCCCAGGCCCTTGGGGCAAACAAGCGGCAAATTTTTTGGAACGTTATGGTGCGCGGGGCGATGACCCGAATCGTGGTGGGCCTCCGGCTCGGAGCAGGCATGGCGTTCATCGTCCTGGTTGCGGCGGAGTTGATACTTGCCTATGCCGGTCTGGGCTACCTCATTCAGAACGGCCGCGAACAAATGAAAACCGATCAAATTTTCGTGGGGCTCGTGGTCATCGGAATTCTTGGCTTTTTCATCAACAAAGGGGTCCTTTGGGGGGAGAGCAAGATCATAAAGTACCGACAAGAAATTTGATCTTTTCCCATATTCTATATAGCCAATTTTTCTTCGTGAAATCACCGTGCACAAAGAGGGTTTTTGTGCCTTCGACACGGAACATTTGAAAATGAGCGAGAAGATTCGGGTTGAATACGTGGGAATGACCTTCTTTAACGAGCGGACGAACCGAGAGGTTGTTGCCTTGAGTCAAGTCGACCTCTCGATTCAGGAGGGAGAGTTCGTTTGCTTATTGGGACCGAGCGGTTGCGGGAAAACCACGTTGCTCAACTCCGTTGCCGGTTTTCTCCATCCCACCGAAGGACAAATTCTGGTTAATGGCAAACTGATAAAAGAACCCGGATCGGACCGAGGAATCGTATTTCAAGAGTACGGGCTTTTCCCCTGGTTCACCGTAGGCCAAAACATCGCCTTCGGCCCCCGAATGCGCGGTGCTTCCCAAAAGGAGCAGAATTCACTCATACGGGAATTTGTGGATTTGGTTCACCTGCAAGGCTTCGAAGACCATTACCCTGGAGAACTTTCCGGGGGGATGAAGCAGCGGGTGAGCATAGCGAGGGTGCTTGCCAGCGGCCCGGATATCCTCCTCATGGACGAGCCCTTCGGCTCCCTGGACGCCCAGACACGCGAGATCATGCAGGAAGAGTTGCTCCGCATCTGGGAGATGGACAAGAAGACATGCCTGTTCGTGACGCACAGCATCGCCGAGGCGGTATATCTTGGCGATAGAATCGTAATTATCAGCGCCCGCCCTGGCCGGGTGAAACAGATCATTGATGTAAAGATTCCCCGCCTTCGGGATCGGACGAGCACCGAGTTTTTTGAAATCTATCGGCATGTCGACAAAACTTTGCGCGAAGAAATGATGAGGGAAGTGAAGCTTGAGGAAAAAGAGCTTCGCGAACAGATGGCGACCGACTGAGTCGATCCCCAATTCAAGTTTCCTGAATCACCCCTACACATTCTTTTGAGATGCACTTTCTCACTATTTCTGCATTTTGTTGTGCGCTACGTCATCATGAGCCGATTGTCTCTTTGGCACCGGCAAAGGCTAATGCACCCATTACTCTAAAAAAAAGACCCCCCGCACAGCGACCAGGCTGCACGGGGGGTCTTTCAAGAACCGAGAATGTTCGTTAGTAGGTGACCGAGCCGGGAATAACCTCTCTCAGGAATTTCGGCTCTAGATAATCGTTAACATTCGGCTTTGACTTCAGCTTCCCTTTCGACTCCAAAAAATTGATCGTCGTTTGAAGGGTTTTTACCATCTTTTTGTCGATGCTCATATCGTATCTGTTTTGGTTCAGGTAGATTTTCAACTCGTCTGCCGGACGTTCAAAGTCCCTGACGAGCTTCCCGGCTGCCTCGTCCCAGTTTTTCGGATCCTGCAGGACTTTCGTTGCCCTACCTAGAACACTCAAGATCGTCTTAATGGTGTTCGGGCAGCAATCGATGAACTCATTTCGGGCCGACATTATCGAATAGGCAGAATAGAAGTCCACCTTCCCCTCGGCGCCTGGGACGAAGGACTCGACTGCACTAATTAGGGCGTGGCCTCCACCCTTCAACTTGGCGGCTCTCACATGAGGCTGCCAGACCGCAATGCCGTCGAGGTCACCGCGGACAAAAGCGGCCACCTGCTCTGGAGCCCGCATATTGAGAATATTCACCTTCGTGTTGTCGACCCCGAAGTGATTCAGCATAGAGAGGAAAAGGGGCTGTGAGGAACTTCCCACCGTCAGTCCGACCTTTTTGCCAATGAGATCCCTGGGGTGGTTGATGCCTTTGCGGACGACCACCTGTTGGGTCCCCGATATTTCAGCCATGGCTGCGATGATCTTAATCGGCAGCTTTCCCCCCAACATGTTCGCCGTCGGGCCGTCACCGAAGGTGGCGATCTTGAGCGCTCCGGCGGCCATGGCCGAGGTCATCTCGGCGCCCGAGGTGAAATACGCGGGAGTTACGTCAAGACCTGCTTCCTTGAACCATCCCTTTGCCTTCGCATATCCGATTTGAGCTCCGAGCTGGAGATCTTTTGAGGAGCCGACTCGGAGCTTCGTCTGCTCAGGCTTGCCTATCATGGCTCCGCTGGCCAATCCCGGCAACAAAAACAGCACAGCAAGTGCCAAGCCAATCCACATCCTTTTTTCGCACTTAACCATTTCTCCCTCCTTCTGTACTACCCCCGAAGGGGCGGTTGAATTTGAGGAATCGGGTCCCCATTTGCCCAAAATTCCTCTTCCGTCACAATCCGGCCACCATTCCTTCATCTTTCCCTTCAGCATACCGCCAGGCAACGAACTTGCTCTCAATCGCCATAAGCATTTTACTCAATATGAAACCCAGCACGCCGATGGCAACCATTCCGACTAGGATGACATCTCCCATAAAGTGAAACCTCGCATCGTACACGAGATAACCAAGACCTGAATGTGCAGCGATCATCTCCGAGCCTACAATCAAAAGGAATGCCATCCCCATACCCAGCCGAAGGCCCACAACGATGTCCGGAACTGCGGCACGAAATGTGACGTTCAGGAGAATTTGCCAGGGACTCGCCCCGAGGGACTGCGCCGCATGAACGTGGATAGGATCAACCGCCTTCATGCCTGCCATGGTGTTCACTACAATGGCGAAAAAACTTCCGTATGCGATCAGAAACAGCTTGGAGGTCATACCGATTCCGAACCAAATCACCGCAAGAGGTATGAGAGCAAGGGGCGGTATGGGCCGGAAAAGTTCTACGATGGGCTCGATAACAGATCGGCAGCGCTTCGAGAGGCCCATGGCGATACCGACAGGCAAAGCGAGACACACTGAAATGAAAAAACCAAGTAACACCCGAGTCAGGCTAATCCCGATGTGAAGAAAGAGCTCCCCGCTCATTATCATAATGAACATTCTATTGGCTACTTGCCATGGGGGAGGAAGGAGACTAGGGTGGAAATTCCCTGTAAGAGCAATTACCGACCAAAGAACAAGTCCCATGAACAGTGAAAAAGTGCGAAGGACAAGAGGGGTAGAGTACCATGGGATTTCCTTCTTCCCGATTGACTTGCCGGCAGACTCGGAAGAGCGAACTTTCAGCCCGGCATCCGTTGCTGATTCCATTGTAGCAGACATTATATGACCGGTTTTCTGATTCATGAAATTACCGATATCCTATTCGATGGGCCAATTCGAATGTTCAAGAATCCGCCTTCAAAACAGCCGTCTGTAATTTTTTGGAGTCTGGCAAGTAAATCGAGGTCCTTTACCACCTCATTCCCTGCACATAACAAATAAGTTTGTCTGGATAATCCCGGTAATATTACCATACGGAATATTCGCGTTCAAGGCCAGAAAATCGAGGTTTTCCGGCCACGCTTTTCCTTTGAATTTTCTGAATTTTCAATGAAAACATAAAATCGCTTGATGAAGGATATGGATTCCAGGGAGAATATTCATTCTAATTAGGAATTACGGCAGAAATATCGAGATAGTATTTGCCTTTTGCTGGATTTGCCGAAAATTCGTAAAGAGCGATAATCGATAAATACCTTATTTTAACGCGTGGCAAAAAATAAACGAAAATGACGTAGCCACGCTCTCAACGACTCAATAAGGAGAGCTTTGAATGTCCCGTTTGATCGATCTATCGGTTTCGCTGGGTCATCCCGATCTGGCCGTGGTGCCGAACTTTCCACCTGTCGAGTACTGGCAATTCCACGAACACGCAACGCATGGCCGCCAAAACAGCGCTGTCAAAATGGCCATTCACCAAGGAACCCACATTGATGCTCCAAGCCATTTCGTCAATGGCGGCACGAACATCGATGAGATGCCACTCGAAACCTTCTGCGGAAGGGCGATCAAAATCGACATGCGGGCCAATATAAAGTTCGGAAATCCCATCACACGCAAGATCATCAAAGCGTCGGCCGGTTTCGATCCCAAGCGCCTTGACGGATCTATCGCCGTCTCTTGGACGGGATGGGCAGAGAAATCCATACTTTTGCCGGCCTATTACGAAACAAATCCTTTCCTGGACAAAGAGGCCTGCAATTTTCTCTGCGACTGCGGGATGAAGGCTCTTTGCATGGATCACCCGATTGACCCGGGCGTAACACCGGATTTTGTCCCCGACAAAGAGGATTGCCCTGGCCACCGGACTGTTCTTGGCCGAGGCGTACCGCTCATCGAGCACGTCATTAACCTGGAGACATTTGAAGAAGCCGAATTCGAAATGTTCGCTTTCCCAATCAAGTGCTACAAGCTCGAGGGAGCTCCGGTGCGCGTTGTCGCTCGAGTGGGCTGAGCATCTTCTCTCGATGCGCGAAACACGAGGGGATTGTTCCGGCGATCCCCTTCACACGAGCAAACGATCGGGCTCCATCACCGCCTGGCACTCAATCTCGACCAACAACTCTGGTCTTGCCAGTCGGCTCACCTGAAGAAGTACGTCGATTGGAGGCGGATCGGCAAAATACGCAAAGCGCGCATCCACGCAACGAAGGTATTCTTCCACGTCGGTGGTGTAGATCGTTTGGCGTACCACATCGGCGAAAGTGGCCCCGATAAAATCCAATCCCACCTTGATATTCTTACACACTTGTTCAATCTGAATCCGCATGTCTCCCATTCCCGCGACCTCGCCGCTGGGAAGCATAGAAGTCCGGCCGGTCAAGTGGACATGAGCGTGATCCGTTCCCCGCACAACGACAAGAAGCGAATAAACATGCTTCCCCTCGATGACTCGCTGAAACATGCCAGGCGGATTCAGACAATATCGCTCTACCATCGCAATCCGCTCCTACTCATCATTTTGGGCAACCGGAGAAAAAGCCGAACCACATTGTTCCTCACACTTTGAGCCGCTCCGGTTCGATGATCGCCTCTACCTCTATTTCAACGATCAAATCGGGATGACCCAACCGGCTGATTTGGATTAGCGTGCTGGTGGGAGGGTCGGTTTTGAAATATTCATACCGTACGCCACTGCACCGGTAATACTCTTCAATGTCAGTAGTGTAAGTTGTAGAACGAACAACGTCGGAAAAAGTTGCACCAACATATTCCAAGCCAGTTTTGATGTTTTCGCAGGTCTTTCGGATTTGGCCTGTCATGTCCCCAATATTAGGAATTTCTCCTGTATCGGGATTTCGGCCCACCTGGCCTGCCAGATAAATGTGAGCGTGGTCAGAACCGCGTGCTATTGCAATGGCCGAATAAAGATGATGCCCCCCTACAACACGCTTCCACATCGTATCTGGCTGGAGAAATTTTTTCTCAAGCATTTCTATCCTCCTGTCTTCAAGGCTTTTCACACAAAAAAGACAAATGCCGATTTTTGTTAATCACGTCCGAAAAGCTTCCAAACAAGGCGAGACTCAAAGGAACCCCGATAATGTGAAACTCTGATTGCGGCCGGGAGGTATTCTCCCGGCGTTTATTACTCGGTAGCTGGATTGAATATCGCCACCAATAGAACATCTTTTGTGCCAGTGGTGATATTCTTGTGCATTGTCTTTTGGGGCATGAAAATGAAGTCGTCCTTCTTGTACTCAATCGTTCGTTCTTCCAGTTCGTACCGGCCCTCCCCATCAATTACGTAAATCACCTCATCCTCTTGATGGTCGTGCCAGTCGTGTGCTTCTCCGGGTTTCATCCGGGTCCACCAAATAGTCATGTCCACGCCATGATCCGCTTTTGACGAGACCCGGAACGCCTCCGCGCCCCCATCGAGTACTTTTCGATAAACATTTTTGAGATCGATCAAACTCGCTTGCTGGCTGGCCATACTTACCCTCTCAGAATTAGGCTGCGTCTATTTATTATGGTAAATTTTCGCCTTGCGAGATGCGATATTCGATACGAAATCTTTCTTGCCTTCCAAAATCATTATCCGATAAAGTCCCGACTCGCTTTGCCGATTGAAAAAACTTCGGCTGAATCGGCGAGGGAGAGGCGTTCGCCCTTACGAATCAAATAATGAGAATATTTCACCTGCGAAGGAATCGTTCGTGAAAATATCACCGGCCCATCGATAAAGTCAACTGTCGCGCTTCCCTTTTGTTAATCCGGTTGTGTCTAGCCATCATATCTCCACTTAAAAATCCTGCATTCGTCGCACTCATTTTCACGGGCAAGCTTCTTGCCAACCGCGTTGCGCAGTTCGAGCAGCCCCGCATCTTCAGCATATCGGATGTATTCTTCTTGGAGGGCCTTTACACCCTCTTGATAGGATTTCCTCCGATGCGGGGAGGTCGAACTGCCTCCCGCGAAATTTACAATACCCCTCTTCTCTCGCTTCAGCCGATAGCGCTGGTTCCCCAGCATTGCACTGGGAGAAGCCTCAAAATCCTGGCCCCGAAGCGATCTCTCAGGTCCCGCCACTTTATATTCCTAATTTGCTGGCAGCTATAAATTTGGTGAATGTACTTTTTCCTTCCTAATACCTATTCGGATATTGATAAAGTATGCTTGGAAAGTCTTTCTCCCAGCTATTTTTCACAGTGAAACGGTGCCTTAAATGAAAAAAATTCCATTCTGGATCTGGTCACTTATGATTGGCGTACTCTTAGGGGCGGGTCTTGCTCTTACACCAAGCGAAGCCATCTCGAATTCACCGTGGATCTTTGGACTTCTCTACCTGATCGGCGGGGTAGCTTGGATCAATTCCGCAAGTGAAACACTTGTTCATGCGACAGAAATCATTTCATCACGACAAAATTGGAACCACTTTGTCGGAGGTACTATAGGCGAAATCATATCGACCTTTCCCGAAATCGTAGTAATCATTTTCGTCGTCCAGATTGACCCCGTTGCGGCTTTTCTCATCTCAATTTTAACGATCTATAACAATGCGGTGATTTTCTCCATCTATTCCTTCTTCCTGCCAAAGACCACGAAAGAGGGAGAGTACGCCCTTCCTCCTCCGATCTTTAAAATCGGGCGAGAAATTCTCATCGTTGGAAGCACCGTTACGCTTGTTTTTGGATTTCTCCTGCTTACAAGCCGCTTGATGGTTCCGCCCAGAAATACCCTTAGAAGCTATGACATCGCCATCTTAGGAATAATTATGCTCTTCATTTTTGCCCACTACTTGCGCACCCTAATAGTCCACTACAGCGAGAATGAGGTGCACGAAGCACTGCGGCCAGAAAACAGAACCGACGAGCCGTTTTCCCGTATGATCTTGCTGTTAATCATCGGGATCTTCGCCTCATTTTTCGGCGGACATATGGTCGCCGTATTTGCCGAAACCATGCTCCACAAACTCCACCTCCTACCAATCCACGCCACTATTTTCCTCGCCTTCTTCGCTGGAATTTCGGAAATATTCATTATCGTGGAGAGCCACCGAAAGAAAGAATACGGAATCGCCCTTTCGAACGCCTTTGGTGGAATCACCCAGGTTAAGTTTCTCGTTTTTCCTTTCACGCTGATAATAATCGCATTAATGCAGTGGTTCGGAAATGTTCCCGCTGGCTTCTTGGGAATTCCTATCGACAATACAAACACGATACTAATACTTTTGCTGTTTCCTATTTCTTTCGTCCTTTTTGAACTCATGGAAGATGGTCACACACTGTCAAACTTCGACGGGGCGGCAATGCTCGGCATCTTCCTTCTTATTTTGTATTTCGTCGCGGTTTACGCGTAAAAGCGATAAAATAAAGGTTGAAGAGTCCATTCGCCATGTGAGAATGTAACCACATCCCCATCCTGACGGAAAAAACGGATTCCTGATCGCCGGACGGATTGAGGGGAGATCTTCATTCCAATCTGCAACAAAACAAAAAGGCGTCCTATTCTATGAAGCGTGTCATCCACACAAATAGTTGCCCCCCCTCCGCAAAATACCAATCGCAGGCTATTGCTACCGAATTTTTCATATTCCTTTCCGGATTCCTGGCAACGGATTACAAAACGGGGCTCGCAACCGAAGCCGCTGTGGCTCCAAACCTTCCCCTTTGCGGTCCCACAGCCATGACCCGGCAGACTAAATGCAATCTCTACTGCATGGGAAATGTTCTGAAGGCCACCGGCGCGGATTTCGACGACCTCATCCGAATCGAACAATTCATGATTGGAAAGGACCAGGCTCCGTGGTACTCCCTGGCGCGGCGGGCCATCATGGACCGTCAGCACCCGACCAGCACGCGCGTGTGTGCGGTTGGGCTCGAGGTCCCCGACGCTCTCATTGTAACCGATGCCATTGCCTTGAATCCGGCCGGGGGGCTGTTAAAGAAGAGCCACGACTTGCAAGCGGTACCAAAATCCATTACCGGATACCCCGCTGCCTACTCAGCCGGCCCGTTCTTTTTCCTTCCGGGGATGGTCGCGACAGACTGGGAAACCGGACTCGCCCCCGAGGCACGCGCCGACACCAATTTTTGGATTCACTCTCCGATCAAACGCCAGACAGAGTTTGTTCTCCGGGAAATGAAAAAGTGCCTCGGAGAAATGGGACTGTCGGAAAAGGATGTCGTTCAATCTTCTGTATATCTCACCGATATGAACGATCTGCCCGGACTCGATTATGTCTGGCGATCTTTTTTTCCCGAAAATCCTCCCGCTCGCGTCATCTTTCCCTGCGACGGATTAGGCGTGGCAGAAACCATCGTTGAAATCAGCTTCATCGCGCTTCGGGCAGACGATCGATTTCCCCGTCAAACCATTTCAGCGAGCTCGGTTCCGGAGCCTCTCTTTCACGAGCCCCACGCCGTAAAAGTGGGCCCCTATCTCTTCCTTTCCACCCAAATCTCTGCGGACGAAAATGGCCCGGCGGCGCAACCGAATCCAAAGCTCCCCTACTACTCTTCTCAAATTAAGAATGAAATCGAGTATATCCTGAAAAATACAGAGGCCATCTGCCATGCGGCGGGAGGCTCCCTTCAAGACATTGTGAGAAGCCAGAGCGTATTTCTGGATATGGCCGACCTGCATCCCGCCTTCGAAGTTTGGAGAGAAGCCTTTCCGTCCGATCCCCCCGTAAACACGAGCGCTCAGGTGGGGGGGGCCATGGCGGTCCCCGGATGCCGGGTCACGAAATCCCTCGTAGCCTACATTCCCTAGCAACTCAGCGAGCCCGATCCCTCCCGATTGTTGCGCCCCCCCTTTGTTGGTAGATTTGCCGCTCCCGGCGGGGGCGCTGGGGAAGGAACTCCCAGCGGCCAAATTTTCCGGAACCGTGCGATGACCAGCCTGCGCAAGAAAAACGGCGAAGCCGTCAAGCCCGCCGCCCTCCTCCGTCTCACCGGCACGGGCCTCCTCGGTATCGCCCTGCTCATGCCGCCCGGGGCGCCCTCCGGCGCCGCGGCCGGGCCGGGGGCGGACGGCGACCGGCAGGGGCCGCCCTCGCACGCCGGAGAGCTACTCGTGGCCGCGCCCGGCATGCAGGACCCCCGTTTCCGCAGGTCCGTGATCCTGCTCGTGCGGCACGACGGATCGGGCGCCTTCGGACTCATCGTCAACCGCGTGACCGGCACCGTGAAACTCGCCCGGTTTTTCAAGCAGCTCGGCCTCAAGGCGCCGGCGGGCACGGGTAAGATGGCGGACGAGATCGCCCTACACTACGGCGGCCCGGTCCAGCCGCAACTGGGCTTCGTGCTGCACTCGACCGAAGCGCTCTCCCCCGCCCAAAGGGTGGACGGAAATACCGGCGTCAGCCCGTTCGAGAAGATCCTGCGCGCCATGGCCCTCGGCGAAGCGCCGCGCCGGTCCATGTTCGCCCTCGGCTACGCCGGCTGGGGACCGGGCCAGCTCGAATCGGAGATGCGCCGGGGCGACTGGTTCACCGCGCCGGCGGACGAAAGCTTTTTATTCGGCCGTGACCAGGAATCGAAGTGGAAACGCGCGATGGAGAGCCGCTACCGCACGCTCTGAGCCGCGGACGGGAGGAGAACGAAAGGCAAGGGCGGGACCCCGTGCCCGCCCCAAAAATAAAGAAGGGCGACCACTGGGGATCGCCCCTCCGAAACGGCCCCGTGCCTATGCAACGGACCCCTCATCCGTCTCCGCCGTCCGCTCCTTTCTCCGCCGCCTCGGCATCGAGCGACTCTCTCGCCATGGCGGGACAGATGGAGTGCAGATAGTCGAACGAATAAATTCCGCTGGCGCACCCTCCCTTCCAGGTGAGGTGGAGGGCGTAGCGCCCCATCATTTCGGCCTGGTCGAGCTCCACCGGGCCGGACGGTCCCGCCAGCACATAGAGCGGGTTCCGCTCCTTCTCCAGGCGCTTCTCCCGGCAGTTCGCGCAGGGGCAGAGCGCCTCCAGGTAGTCGAAACCGTAAACGCTCTTGCGCCCATTCGCCCATTCGATGCGCAATTCCCGGGCCGTCTTGTCGAGGGTGAGGTCGACCGGCTTATGTTCTTCCGTCAATTCATTTCCCCGCTTTTCGTCGCCGCCGGCGATGCCTACTTCAGCATTCCCAACTTTTGGTATTTCTTTCGGGAGGTCTCCGCCCGCTTGGCCGATTCCGGGGTCTTGAGCTCAAGCACGTAAGGCCGCTCCACCGAAGCGGGCAGGATGGCGTCGAAGAGGCCCTCGTCGTCCTTTCCTTCCCAGTCCCCCTCTTCGAGCTTGATGAACAGGGGGTTGTCCCCGTCGAAAAGAAGGGTCGGAACGCCGAAGACGCCCCACTCGTTGACGGCCTCTTCGTGCTCCTTGCCGATGACCGGGCGGGCCACCCCGCTCATCATGTCCTCTTCCCACTTCGCCACGTCGAGCCCGGCCTGGGCGGCGAGGTCCCGGAGGATGAGCTGGTTCGTGACGTCCTTCTTCTCGCGGTGCCTGGCGCGGTGAAGGATGACATGTAACTTTTCGAATGCCTCCTCGCTCTGGCGCTGGGCGCAGATGGCGGCCTCGAGGGGCGGGAGGTCGCGACTCGCAAAATCGGCGTCCTCCCACGATTTCCATTCTTCCCCGCGGATCGTGCCCAGGTTCACCTGTTCGAGAACGAAGGATTTGTAGCTGACCTTCAGGTCCTTCCGCTTTTCCTGGAGACGGGTGAGCCACTCCGTGGCCCGGTAGGCGAAGGGTCAGACGTAGCAATTCCACATCGTAATATTCATGACTATCCTCCTGTACGCAAAAAATTTATACGCATCCGATCCTGTCTGCAAGCGCATCATCGGAACAGAAAACGCCGGCAGGTTGTTTCACGGTGCACGCCGTATTTCCGCTCTCGCAGCAAATGATAGAGCAAGAGGATGGATCCATTTCGTCTTGATTTCATCAGGGACCGATTGGGGCCGCCGCGGGGGTTCGCCTCCCCGCGAAAGGCTTCCGGTTAAAGCCCCCGGCGACCATCGAAGCAAACATGGTAATGTCGAACACCGGCAGCCCCGTCTCGGCCTGAATGGTATGGGCGAAGGGGGGCATGACCGTGCATTCGAAGACGATGGCCCCCACATCCGGATAATCGCGAATCAACCCCCCGCAAACGTCCATGAGTTGCCGTTCGAGATCCTCCCGGTGGAAGGGATGCGCGGGCGTCGCGAAAAGCTTCCAGGCGCTCTGGTCCTGAACCCCCGCCACGGCGATGGGGATGTCCTTTGAGCGCCACCCCACCCCTTGGAAATGCGCCTCGCTCAGGAAATTCGCCCGGTAGGTCAGGATTCCCACCCGCTTTCCCTTCGGGATGATCCGGGACGCCAAAGGAACGAAGAGCAGGCTGGAGGTGAATACCGGAACGCCCACGCTCTCCTGGAGGTCCTCCTGGAAGAGGGCCGTGAAGCCGCAGTCTCCCAAAATGGCGTCGACCCCTTCCCGCTCCAGCGCCCGCGCCGCTTCAATCGTCGGCCCGCGAAGGTCCTCGCAGCCGGAAGTCATCTTATCCACCGTCGCCCCTTGGATCACCCGCCTCTTTACGGGGAAGGAAAAGGTATCGTCGCAGGCAAGGCAACCGGGCACATCAAACGGATTGGCGGTGTCGAGCATCAAAACGCCGAGGACGGGGGACTTCATCTCAGCGATCCTCATCGAATGGGGGACGGAAACGGGCCGGCCCGGGCAATATCAATCCCCGGGCGTCCGGAAACAACCGGCAAGCCGGTATCCTGACCGAGAAAGTGTACCACCATCAATACCTCCCGCAATCCGCGCACAGCTCCCCCGCAGGGAAATCAAAGCCTAGCGGGTTGGTTTCTTCCCCCGTTTCGGCTTTTCCCCCATGGCCTGAAGATAGGATTCATAGACGGAGCCGGTGTCGCTCTTGAAGTGGCCGAGGGCCTCGGCCGCGACAAACTGCTGGCGGGCGGCCGTCCCGAGGGGGGCCGCCGCTCCGATTCGATTCGCCTCCTTTGAGCTAATTAGAAGGTCCTTCGTGATGATCCGCAACTCCGCGGCGGGGGTGTAATCGCGCCGGGCCATCGCGGCCCCCTTGTCGGAAAGCTGATTCGGCACCATGGTCCCCTGTAGAAATTCGACCATGCCCAGGGGATTGAGACCCGCTTTTTTCCCGAAAGCGAGGCCCTCCGCAAGGGCAGCAAGCTGGCTGAAATAGATGTGGTTGGTGACGAGCTTCATGTACAAGCCGTTTCCCGGCTTTCCCATGTAGGTAATTCTGCCGATGTACGCCTCCAGAACGTCCCGGTGCGCTTCGAATGCCCGCCTCTCCCCGCCGACCATGGTGGCGACCGCCTTCCTTTCCAGGGAGGAGGCGCTCCCGGCGATCGGGGCGTCGAGGAACGGGACTCCCTTCTTTTTCCCGGCGGCACAGATTTCGAGCGCGATGCCGACCTCGATGGTGGAATGCTCAAAACACACGGTTCCCCTCTGCATGGCGTCCAGGGCGCCGCCGCCGCCGAGAAAGGCGCCCCGCACCGCCTCCGTCGTCGGCAATGAACTGCAAACCACATCGGCGCGGGACACCGCTTCGGCCTCAGAGGCCGCGGGCCGGACTCCATTTCGCACCGCCGCGGCGAGCGCCTTCTTGTCAGGATCATACCCGGTCACGGAGTAGCCGGTGGAGACCAGGTGCTTCGCCATGACTGCCCCCATGATTCCAAGTCCGAGGAAACCTATCTTCTTCGGCATCACCCCTCTCCTGTCGTTTTTTGCCGGTTATGCCACACCGCCCTGGGAAAAAATTTCGCTTTTGCGGCTTCCCGAAACGGGACATTTTCCGGGGGAACCGATGGTATCCCCGGCGTTCCGGGAAGTATTCATTTGGGAGGAAATATTTGGGCGCGCTGCTTCTCGACGCGCTTGGGGTCGGTGAGCAGCCCCGCCCGGACCTCGGCGGCCGCCTTTCCGGGAAATACGTCCTCGATTTCCTCGGCGATGGCTTTCAAGCCCGCCTCGGCGACCACGGAAGGCGGCTCTTTCGGGACGGTGGCGTGCGCCGCCATATCGGTGTCCACGGCGCCGGGATAAATACCGGTGACCAAGGTGCCCTGCGACGCCAGCTCGGCCCGGATCGACTGGGTCATCAAATGGCCCGCCGCCTTGGACGCGCAGTACGATCCCGCCAGCGGGAAACTAACCAGCCCGCCCAGCGTGAGCACATTGAGGATCGCGCCGCCGCCGTTTGCGGCGAGAATCGGCGCGAAAGCGCGAACCATCCCCAACGTGCCGAAATAGTTCACCTCCATCTCTTCGCGGGCGGCGTCCATATTTTCAACCCCGATCAGGCCGGACATATGGGAAATGCCCGCGTTGTTCACCAGGACATTGACGTCGCCGCACCGCTTCGCCGCGCCGCGGACAAGGCTTGAATCGGTGATGTCGAGGTGAACCGGGAAAATCCGTTCCGGATCCCGGGAGACGAGATCAGCCACGGCCCCTTCGTCCCGGGCGGCGGCGTAAATCCGCGCCGCCCCCGCTCGATGAAACGCCTCGACGAAAGAACGGCCGATCCCCCTGTTCGCGCCGGTCACAAGGGCGACGGAGCTTTTAATCTTCATCCATCCCACTCCAAAGGGCTTCCGCGCCATGGTCGCTCACGCGGCAATTCTTTTTCCCACGTCCCGCATATTATGCGGAGCGATCTAATAATGTTATAATGATTTTAGTATGCACAAGAGGCCGATTCAAGAATGAAAGTTAAGGAGATCATTGACAGGCTTGAGCAGGATGGCTGGAGGGAGGTGCGAATACGAGGCAGTCACCGTCAGTTTCGCCATTCAACGAAACCGGGAACCGTTACAGTAGCGGGCAAGCCCGGCGTGGACGTGCCGCCCGAAACATTGAATGCCATACTGAAGCAAGCTGGCTTGAAGTAGGAGGCGGTTATGAAATACGCAGTCGTGATTGAAAAGGGGCAGGACAGCTACGGCGCTCACGTGCCGGATCTTCCGGGCTGTGTTGCTGCCGGAGAGTCGCGCGAAGAGGTGCTGCGGCTGATCCGAGAGGCGATAGAGTTTCACATCGAGGGGCTTCGCGAGGATGGCCAGCCGATCCCGCCGCCTTCATCGTCCGTAGAGTTCATCGAGGTTGCCGCATAACCAGCGCATGAGGCGACGCGCTGACGCCCTCCGGGCTCCTTTTTGATAAAGCCCCCCTCGTTCCTCCCTGCGGTGTCATTTCGAGCGCAGGGGCCCCAAGAAATCAAAGATTTCTTGGGGCCCGCAGTGAGGAATCTGCCTCTCTCCTTGAAAAGCAGATTCCTCGGTCGTTTCGCTCCCTCGGAATGACAAGGTGAATCCGCTGCAAATTAGGACGTACCCATGCGGCCTTCTCTTTTTTCTATTCAACATGAAACAATGGAGCACCCAAACCCAGAAACGGGTGTTATCTGGAATCCAAAGAATCAATGGTTAGACAGTTGAGCGGGAGCGAACTTATGGCGGACATGAAACACACGATTCCGCCTCGTGACTCGTGGATCCAGCTCTCGCCGGGGGCCCAGATAACTATCGACGCCCGATTGGCTAAAGAGTGGAAGAAGCGAGCGCAGGAGTGCCGGGAGATTCGAGGCAACGTACTTGCGAAGTGTTTCGAAATCGAGTATGTGCTCGACCGGATCATCGCTGAAACGCTGATGCCAAGTTCAATTGGCAACGAGGAAGGGCGCGACCTCTTCACCGTGCTCTTCTTGAAGGGTCCCGCTACGAGCTTCCGGGGAAAGATCGACGTGCTCCAGAAGCTCTGGAGCCAGGTTCCGCGCCTCCAGGCAGTGCTATCAAAAAAAATTGTCACTCGACTCACGGCCGTTCGGGAAGTGCGGAATGACTTCGCACATTACCCGGTGACCTTCGAGCCGACGGGGGAACCGCCAAATCAAACCCTTTTGCCTGTCCTCGTTTCGCGCAGGGGACGGTTCGTTCTTGATGAAGCGTTTCTCCATGAGCAGGGAGAGAACTTCGATTCTGTATTTAGGGGGCTTGAAGGCGCTCTCAAGGCACTGAGGCCCGATGACCCGCAGAGTGGAGAAAACGCCTGACATCGCGGGCCAGCGGACCAAAGTTCGCGTTGCTCGCACATTGGCGGCTGACCGTGTACGCTGGAAACATATTGAGGTGATGCGGTGATCACAACAAACGTCCTTCAGCGTACCTTCCATGTGAAATATGGTAATGTGACGGGAACTTGCTTCACCATAGAAATAAATAACCGGCAATATCTTAGTAACCGCTCGGCATGTTGTGGACGGGATACGACAACAGGATACGATTAATCTCTACCACGAACAAACTTGGAAGCCGTTGAGAACGACGATCACATGGATCTCTCAAACAGAAGAGGACATCGCAATTCTAGTACCAGAGATTCAGCTCTCCCCTACGTATCTCCTTGAACCAACGGCAACCGGGTTGGCCCTCGGCCAGGATGTATATTTTTGTGGTTATCCCTACGGTCTAAGAACGAATGTAGGTGCACTAAACCGTAGTTTCCAGATCCCCCTTGTCAAGAAAGGTATCGTGTCCAGCGTAACGTTCGAAAAAGGGCATCAAATTATTGTTATTGATGGTCACGATAACCCAGGCTTTTCTGGCGGGCCTGTCGTTTTCGCCCAACCTCGTTCGAGCGATTACAAAGTTGCGGGAGTAATCTCCGGATACAGAGTGGAGTATGAACCAGTACTCATGAAGAGGGCGAAAACGGGCCTTGAGTACGAGTACAATACGGGCCTCGTCATTGCATATGGCTTGAAGAATGGCATAGAACATATAACCAAGAATCCAACCGGAATAAATGTCAAAACTGCCTAAAGGCCCTGAATTTACATAAATTTCTCCTCCCCCAAAACTCCCACCGGCACCTGACGCGGCACCGGCGGGAAGGAGTTTCCGTTTCGCCCTCGCCCTACCCCTTCACCCCCGATACTTCCTCTCAAGGCCCTCTCCCGCCGCTAGTTCACCGCCCTGGGGCTATTCCTCGAGTTCATCGGGATCGGCGGGCAGCTTGACCGCCTTTCCCCGCTTCGCGGAAAGATCCATCGCCTTGGTCAACAGAAGGTTCCGGTGGCCCTCGGCGGCGGTGGCGTGCGGCGTTTCGAGCCCGGCGTGGACACGGGAGAACCATCCGTTCGTCTCCTCCCGCATGGGACCCCAGAGCTGGCCGAAGGCGATGTCTCCCGGCGGGTAGCTCCCCAGAAAATCCACGTTCCGCTTCACGTCGGGCGTGTATCCCGCGGGCTGCTCCTTCTCCGAGGCCATTACGATGTCGCGGTGGGTGTCGTCGATGGTGATGACCCCTTCGGTCCCCACGATTCCGACCTCGATCGTGTACACCGACCCCGGCCACACCACGGGAAGCGCCCAGTTGATGGACATGCTCCAGACGGTGCCATCTTCGAAGGTGAAGATGCCAAGGGTGGCGTCCTTGGTCCCGTAGGAGGCCCCCAGCACCTTGTCCACCGAGCGGGCGTAGATTTCAACGGGGGTCTTGCCCTCGAGATACCACATCGAGAGGTCGAGGCTGTGGGAGCCGGAAACCACCATCGGGGTGAGTATCGAGCGGTTCTCGGTCCGCCCCACCGTGGCGATGGGAATCAGGCGGTTCATGAAGGCGCGCGTCGTCACCGTGGTGATCTCACCGAGCTGCCCCGTCCGGACCTTCTCCTTGACCGACAGGAACTTGCGGCGGAAGCGCATCGTGTAGCCCACCACCGCGTCCACCCCGGCATCCTGGATGGCCTTCAGCACCCGGGCCGACTCAACCGCGTTCGTGGCCAGGGGCTTCTCGATCAGCATGTCGTGGCCGGCTTCCGCCGCGGCCAGAACCGGGCCCACGTGCTCGTTCTCGTCGGTGGCGATGATGGCGGCGTTCACCTCGGGGCGGCGCAACAGCTCTTCGTAATCGGCGGTGAAGAAGTCAGCCTCCACGTCCTCGGAGAGCTTTCGGCCCACGTTCCCGTTGATGTCGCAAAGGCCAATCCACTCGACCCCGGGGTAGTTTTCGGCGAACCGGGCCCGAATCCGGCCTACGGTCCCGCAGCCCACGATGGCCAGGCCGATGGGTTTTTTGTTCTCCTTCCGTTGATTCATCCGCAGATCCTCTCCTCATCGCTCACCTTCCGCCCTTCCGCTCCAGCCCCCATCCCCACGGAGGGGCTCCGGCCCGCACGCACGGGGAGCGGCCGCCGGGCAACCTACCTCGCCATGTGCCGGAAGGTGCAGATGTCAAACAGCTCCTGCAGGTCCGGCTGGTTCTCCATGTCCAGGATGATTTCGGTGGTCCTGGCGATTTGCGCCTCCGAGAGAATTCCCTTCAAGTACTTGCGGTAGATGTCCACCACCTGATCCATGGTCAGCGGGTACTTGGCCGATCCGTAAGGCTGATCTATCCCCCCCGTCACCGTATCGCCGTTCTTGAGCTCCATGTCGATGCGGCCCTCCCCGGCGAAGTACCTCCTCTCGTATTCCGGGTGATAGACCACGTTGAACTTCTTCCGGGTCTCGGCGACGCGGGGATCTTTCATCGCGGTCTCGGTGCAGGTCTCCAGGCCGCAATCGCCGTGCACCAGCTGGTAGGCCAGGACGTGCTGGGTGCTGAAGCGGCTGTCCTCGGCGTCGTGGGGCTCGACCCGGTCGACGCGCTCGCGGATCCAATCGAAGTGGAGGGTAACCTTCTCGATGTCATCATTCTTCAGGTCCTTTCCCTTGACCATGTCGGTGAGCCCGTCGAGGAAGTTGTGGATGAAGAAGCAGAACCCCCACTTCTTGATCCAGGTCCAGTTCGTGTAATAGGGGGCCTGCCCCAGTCCCTCGATCATTTTGTCGAACTCGAGGTTCTTGTCCCCCCCGGTGAGCAAGTCCAGGCACTTCTCAATCACCGGGTTGCTCGTCGCCCCGTCCTTGGCCAGCATGGCGTTCATCACCGCGTTGCGGCAGGACATGGCCGATTCAAGGAAGTGGGCATCGGTTCCCCAGGTGTGCATGTAGCCCAGCCCCGTGACCATGGCCAGCCCGAAGGAGGATTTGATCTGATCCTCGGTAAGCTCGAACGCCCGCGCGCAGCTCGCGGTGGCCCCGTAGATCCCGATGAAGGGCAGGTTGCAGATCCCGAGGCCGTCGGTCCCCGCCGAGGCGTACATGGCGATGCGGTTCTGCATCTCCTGCCCCACATAGAGGGCCACGATCGCCTCCTGGCCCGAGAGCTTGAGCTTCTCGGCCACGGGCAAAAGCGCCGGCCAGGTGGTCACGTCGCTGATCCCCCCGCCGGGGAACTGATCGTCCTCCATCTCCGAGGCGTGGCCGAATAGGCCGTTGATGAAAGCGGCCTGCTGCACGTCGGTCCGGTAGCCGCAGCCGTACACCCCGCACTCGGGCGCCCCGGGGTTGGCCTTCACATAGCGGAGGAACTTGCGGCTGGTCGGGGAGGCCGAGCCCACCAGCACGCCCATGACCTGCTTGAGGGTCAGCATCTTGACGTATTCGATCACGCTGGGATCGACGTCCGGAAATTCAGTGTGCTTGACGAACTTGGCGAACGCTTCAGCTACCTTCATGTATTTTTCTCCTTTTCTGACGCTCCCTACGGCTGCTCAACAAAAAAGGATGGGCCTAGCGACGCTGCTCCGGGCCCGGCCCCCTCCCCGGCTGTCTCCCGCGCCGGGCCCCGGGCGCTGTGATCTCACCGGTCCGCACCGGATTCCCCGGCTTTCTCGATCGTCCCCGGAGGATCGGCCACGAGAAGCTCGGGCTCGCTTACGCGCTGGACGTCCTCGGGGGTGAGGCCCGCGGCCACCTCCCGGAGGAGGGGTCCCTCCGGCGTGAATTCGATGAAAGCGATGTCGGTGAAGAGCTTTTTCACCACCCGCCGGGCGGTGAGCGGGTAGGTGCACGCATTCAGGAGCTTGAGCCCGCCCTCCTTCGTTATGTGGGTCATGATGGCGTAGACCTCCTTGGCCCCCACGGCGAGGTCCATGGCGCCCCCGATGCCGCCCTTGCCCGCGCCGGGCACCGTCCAGTTCGCCAAGTCCCCCTTCGCGGAGACCTGCAGGGCGCCCAGGATCGCGATGTCCACGTGGCCGCCCCGGATCATGGCGAAGGATTCGGCGTGCCCGAAGACCGCCGCGCCCGGAATCAAGGTGATGGGCTCGCGGGAAGCATTGATGTAATCCTTGTCTTCCTCTCCGGGCGGCGGGGGCGGGCCCGCGCCCACGATCCCGTTCTCCGCCATGAACAAGACACCCCGCTCGGGGGAGACAAAGCGGGCCACCTGGGTGGGGACCCCGATTCCCAGGTTCACCACCGCCCCGTCCGGGATCTCCCGGGCGGCGCGGCGGGCCATGTCTTCGGGCCGCAGGGCCGCGGGTTCAAGTTTCGGATCGGAGCGCAAGGTCTTCTCCCCGTACGAGGCGGTCGACGTAAACGGATGGGGTGTGGACCGCCTCCGGGGGAATCTCTCCCGGCTCGACGATCGCCTCCACCTCGGCGATGGTGACCCGGGCGGCGCTGGCCATCACCTGGTTGAAGTTGCCCGCCGTGCCCCGGTAGACGAGGTTCCCCAGGCGATCCGCCTTGTGGGCCTTGACCAGGGCGAAGTCGCCCGGCAGGGCATACTCAAGCAGCGCCTCCCGCCCGCCGAGGCGGCGGACCTCCTTGCCCTCGGCGGCCTGGGTGCCCGCGCCGGTCGGGGTGAAAAAGGCGGGGATGCCCGCCCCGGCGGCCCGGATCCGCTCCGCCAGGGTTCCCTGGGGCACCTGCTCAAACTCGATCTTCCCCTCCAGGAACAGCTCCCGGAAGACGAAGGCGCTCCGGTGAAAGGCGTAAGAGCACACCATCTTCCGCACCTTCCCCTGCCGCAGGAGGACGGCCAGCCCCCGCTCCCCGAAGCCCGTGTGGTTCGAGACGATGGTCAGGTCCCTGGCGGGATGGTCGGCCATGGCCACGAGGAGGTTTTCCGGCACCCCGCCTCCCCCGAATCCGCCCAGCAGGATGGTGGCGCCGTCGGGGATGTCCGCGACGGAGGCCGCCGAGGAGGGATACACTTTTTCGCGCGCGGGCGACATGGGCTGGCCTTCCCTTTTGTTCCGATTTTACGGCAACCCTTCCGCGCGGGCGAACGCCGCCCGGATGCGGCCGATCTCGCCGCACCCCACGATATCCAGACCGGTGGGCTTTTTTCTCTGATGAGACAGACTCGCAACGAGCAAAAGCCACTTCAAATCTTTTCATTGTACAGCGAAATCTAAGTTCCCCGTCTTCCCGGGTATCAATCCTTCAACTCGACCCGAATCGCTTCGAGGGGCCGATCGTCCACATTCTCGACGAGGTGGACTCCCTCGGGGTTAATCCAAAAGGGCTTCCCTTCTTCCAGGTCTTTCGGGGGAGGGTGTAGATTTCCTTTTTCGTCGTAATAGCGGATTTTCGGCAAACGGTAGATGGTGAAGACGCCCGGCCACTTATGCGTATGCTTCTTCTCCACCTCCCCCGGCTGGATGGTCACCCGGAGCACGCGCACCCGATCGTTTTGGAACAATACTTCGTGATTCCCGGGCGCGGCGATTACCGCGTCGAGCTCCTCGGGGGTGCCGGGAACATAGGGCGGCCGCGCGTGCGGAGGCGCGGCGGCGGACGGTTTTTTCTCCATTTCGCTTCCTCCTCTCCGACCATCGCGGAAGGGACTTTGCGCCCCGCTAGGCAAGCAGCGACTTCGGAACCATGGCATGCGACCCCTTCACGACGTTCGCAATCTGGGTGACCCGGAGGTCCACCGCAAGGCTGCAAAGCATGTAGGCATCCTCGGCGCTCAATCCCTTTGCCTCTCCCAGGAACGAAATCGCTTCGCGGAGCGCCATTTTTACCGCGTTATCCAGAATGGGGTCGAACCCCATCAAGATGTGGTGGGTCCCGGTCTCCGCCCGCGGCACCTTCAGCTTCATGTCCTTCCGGAGGATGAGTTCAAAAGTCCCCGTCATCCCCGTCTCGATTCCGGTGACGCACGCTTCACCGTCCCCCTGACAGCCGTGCCCGTCCCCCACCGAAAACAGGCCACCGGGGACAAACACCGGAAGATAGACCGTGGCGCCCGAGACGAACTCCTTGTTGTCCATATTCCCGCCCCATTCCCCGGGAAAGGAGGAGGTAATCTTTCCCATCCCGGGCGGGGGGGCTACCCCGAAGTTTCCGAAAAAGGGCGAAAGCGGCACCTCCACCCCGGGAAAGAGGGTTCCGATCCCCTTTCCCCGGTCCACATCGACGATTACGATCCGCGGGTAGGGGAAATCCTCCGGCAGCCCTCCTCCCATTGGCCGGAAGGCGGTGTACCCCCAGTCGTTTCGCGACCGAATCTCTTTGATCCGGACTTCCAGTACATCGCCCGGGACCGCCCCCTCGACGGCCACGGGGCCGGTCATGATGTGCGCGCCTTGGCCGCGGGAGAGTTTCTCCACGATTTCCCGGAGGGCGGCGGAGCACCGCTCGCCCGCCAAAGCGAGAACCTCCGGCCCCATTGCCGATTCTGTATGAACAACGAGGGTATCGCCCGACGCGACGGACATGACGGGTTTCTGCGCGGCGTCGTAATACCCCCAGTGAACGGTGTCGGCGGCGGCGGTCAGCTCATGGGTCGGCATAACAATCCCCTCTCGTGGTGCGCATCTTTTGTGCGGGAAAACCGATGCGCTGAATGTGCCACCTGCACCCGGCAAGATCAAAAATACGCGCGGGCCGGCGGCGGTTCAAGGTCCGGAGCGCCGGGGGCTCATTCCATAACACCTTGCAAAAGGCGCGGCAGAATTTCTCCCGCTTTTCCCCGAAATACGGCGTGCGCTTTTTCGTCGAGCCGGGTGGGGGCGTCGTTCACGATGATGAGCCGCGCGCCGCGCAAAAGGGCGCGCTCGGGGAGTGCCCGGCGGGCCGGACCGCGAGCGAGGAGCCCACGACGAGAAACACCTTCGCCGCTTCCGCCGCCTCCCGGGCGCGGGCGAGCTTATCCTCCGGGATGCCCTCCCCGAAGAAAACGGCATCGGGTTTTAAAAATCCTCCGCAATTCTGGCAGAGGGGCACAAGCTCGCCCCTTTGCACGCGCTCTTGAACAGCGGAGCGGGGAAACTTCCCGCCGCAGGTCACGCAGGCGCATACGTGACTCGTTCCGTGCAGCTCGACGATGCCGCCCGGATCGTGACCGGCTTTCAGGTGAAGACCGTCCGTGTTTTGGGTGACGAGCAGCGAGAGCTTCCCCGCCCGGGCCATCCGGGCAAGCGCAACATGCCCGGGGGAGGGCTGCGCCTTGCACAATAAGGGGTATCCCTCGAGAGTCATTCGCCAGTATTTTCGCCGGACCTCATCGGAGGCCAGCCACCTCCGAATTTCCAGGTCTTTCGGATCAAAACGATCCCAAATGCCGCCCCGGGACCGAAAGTCGGGGATTCCGCTCTCGGTACTGAGGCCGGCGCCCCCCAGGCAAACGGTGAAACCCGAGTCACAGAGCCACGAAGAGGCCATCGCGAGCAAGGCTTCTGTTTTCACGGCGCAATCTCTTCCAAGTGCATATGCGGGGGAGCGGAAACGGTTGTTATAATACTTCCGTCACGGGAGCGTTCGATTTTTTTCCAAAGGGGGCAGGAGCGGTTTCCCCGCTTCGCCCCGGCGAACTTTAGGGGGACCTTCCGCTCATGCGGCTGCGCATCCTCATCCCATGCCTGCTATGGTCCGCCCTGCTCATGGGATGCCAAGGGGTTTTCCCGAACAACTCCGTCCACCCGGGGGTCGCCAAAAACCTGCGCGATTCGATCAATAAGGAATTCGACCTCCTGGCGAAAGAGTTCGACGCCCTCAATGCCGAGGGCGCGGTGGAATTGTGCGATCCCTCCCAATTCGCCCTGGCCCGCTTCGTTCTCTATCAAATTATCGAGGAACGGAGGAGCGCGAGCCTCGCCCAGCTCACCCGGTTCATCACCCGGGCGAGGCGGTTTCTGAACGCCGCCCGCTCCCGCCACAATTCAGGCGATTGCGTGGACAGCGACGGCGACGGGCTAACCGATTTGGAAGAGGTTCGCCGCTACAAAACGGGACCGAAAAACGCCGATTCCGACGGAGACGGCCTCTCGGACAGCCTGGAGGCGCGCCGATACGGAACCGATCCGATGAACCACGACACGGATGGCGACCTTTTGGGGGACGGAGAAGAGGTGTTCTTCCACCGGACCTCCCCCCGCCATCCCGATACCGACGGCGACGGCTACCCGGACGGGCTGGAGGCGGCCGCCAATACCTCTCCGCTCGATGCTTGTCTGCACCCGGACCGCGGAAAGCGCCTTCCCGGCCCCTGGCGAAGGTGCGAGAAGCCGGCCGTTAAGGCCGAACCGGCCCGCTCCGGACCTCCCCATCTCCGGAGAACCCTCCGCCAGGATGAAATTCTCCCCTCCTGGCTCGCCGGAACACCCGGGGGGGACATTCCCTAAAATCCGGCTCCCGCGCGGCCAGCGCGGCGGCTACTCATCCGTCACGCACCCCTCGGAGGCGGAAGAGACACACCTCGCATACTTCAGGAGGGTGCCCCTTTTCACCTTCAGGGGGGGCTCCCGCCATTTTTTTCTCCGCGCAGCGATCTCCGATTCAGGAATATTCAGGGAGAGGGACCGCTCCACCGCGTCGATGGATATGGGATCCTCATCCTTCACCAGGGCGAGCAAGCCCCCGCTTTGTGCCTCGGGCGTCACATGGCCGACGACAAAGCCGTGCGTCCCGCCCGAAAATCTGCCGTCCGTGATGAGCGCCACGTCCGCCCCGAGTCCCGAGCCCATGATGGCGGAGGAAACCGTCAGCATCTCCCGCATCCCCGGCCCCCCCCTGGGGCCTTCGAAGCGAATGACGATGACATCGCCCTTCTTGATCTCGTTTTTCTCCAACCCCTTCAGCGCGTCTTCCTCGGAATCGAATACGCGCGCCGACCCTTCGAATTTCTCGCCTTCCTTCCCGGTGATCTTCGCCACCGCTCCCTCGAGCGCCAGATTTCCGTAAAGAATCTGGAGATGGCCGGTCGGCTTGATGGGATCCGAAACGGGATGTATGACCTTTTGCCCTTCCTTCATGCCGGGGAGCGGCTCGAGGTTTTCCGCCAGCGTTTTTCCCGTGACGGTAAGACAATCACCATGCAGCATGCCCTCTTTCAAAAGCCACTTCATCAGCCCCGGCACTCCGCCCGCTTCGTGCAAATCCTCCATCACATACTGCCCGCTCGGCTTGAGGTCCGCGATGTAGGGAACCTTGTCGCTGATCCTTTGAAAGTCGTCCAGCGACAATTTCACGTCCACTGACTTCGCCACGGCGATCAAGTGTATGACCGCGTTGGTGGAGCCCCCGAGCGCCATGACGATCACAATGGCATTCTCAAAGGCCTTTTTCGTCATAATGTCCCGGGGTTTGATGCCGTTTTCGAGAAGATGGTAGATGGCTTTTCCGACGCCCAGGCATTCATCCCGCTTGTCCCTGCTCGTCGCCGGGTTCGAAGAGCTGTAGGGAAGGCTCATCCCCAGCGCCTCGATGGCGGAGGACATGGTGTTCGCGGTGTACATGCCGCCGCACGCCCCCGCGCCGGGGCAGGAATGTTTCGTGATCTCGGTCAAGCCATTCTGATCGAGCTTTCCGGCGATGAACTCCCCGTAGGCTTGGAAGGTGGAAACGATGTCCAGCTTTTTCCCGTTCAGAAATCCGGGGCTGATCGTTCCCCCGTACACCACCAGGCCCGGGCGGTTCAGCCGGCCTAAGGCGAGAAGGGAGCCCGGCATATTCTTGTCGCAGCCCGGGACGGCCACCAATCCGTCGTACCATTGGGAGTTCATCACCGTCTCGATGGAATCGGCGATGATATCCCTCGACTGCAAGGAATACTTCATCCCTTCCGTGCCCATCGAGATTCCGTCGCTGACCCCGATGGTGTTGAATATGAGCCCTACCATGCGCTTTTCGGCGTTTATCCCTTCCTTGACCAGCTTCGCCAAATCGTTCAGATGCATATTGCACGTGTTTCCTTCCCACCCCATGCTCACGATGCCGACCTGGGGACTCTTCATGTCCTTTTCCTCGAGGCCGACGCCGTACAACATGGCCTGGGAGGCCGCCTGGGAGGGCGGCTCCGTCACCCGCCGGCTGAAACTGTTCAACCGTACCTCTCGCTTCGCCATCCGTTTGCCTCCAGTCAAATCCTCGCAATCACATTGTTTTGAAGAGATGTATCTCTCCTCTAGCCCATCACTTTTTCCAGCGTCTTTATGAAATGATCGAGGAACTCCTCGTTCCTGTAGGGGATTCTTTTTCTCGCCTCATCCAGGGTGATGCCCGGGCTCAGCCGTTTCACATGGGCCATGTGGGAGCGGGCCTCCTCCAGCCGGTCCATCTCGGTGTAGATGAAGGCGAGGTGGACGTGGACGGGCATGAAGTCGGGGTTGCGTTCGATGAACTCCTTGAAGCTCTCGATGGCTTCCCCTATCTGGCCCGCCAGGGTCTGGGCGTGGCCCAGGGCCCAGAGATAATGGAAGGGATAGTCGGGATTCAGGCGCATCGCTTTCTTCACGAGGCCGACGGCCTCCTCCGCCCTCCCGGCCCAGGTCAGTATCTCCGCCAGGTCCTGGTAGCCGTCGGCGGAGTTGGGGTCGAGATCGATCACCTTCCGCGCCTCGGCGATGGCGCTGTCGTACCGCTTCCGCCACACGTAGACGTGGGCCAATAGCCCCCTTAACGTGGCCAGGTTTGGATCGAGATTTTTCCCTTTCAGCGCGAGCTCGAAAGCCCGGTCCAGCGTCCGGGGATCATCGCTCCAGCCCAGCTGCCAGGTGGTCAGATAGGTCCGGCCTAGGCCCGCGTACGCATCCGCGTATTTCGGGTCCAGCTCGATGGCCTTCTCGAACATCCCCCGGGCCCGGGTGTTTCCCTCCCGGGTGAAGCGAGCCGCGATCTCCATTCCGCGCAGGTAAAAATCGTACGCCTCCAGGTTGTCTGTGTGTCTGCGGCTGACGCGCTCCCGCTCTCCTGCGGTGAGCTTGACTTTCAGAGCGGAAACGATCTTTTGCGCCACCTCGTCCTGGACCTTGAAGATTTCAGCGAGCTCCCGGTCATACCTTTCGGCCCACACGTGAAAACCCGTGGTGGCGTCGATGAGCTGGGCCGTGATCCGCACCCGCCCGCCCGCCTTGCGGACGCTGCCCTCCAGGATGTAGCGCACCCCGAGCTCCCGGCTGACATCCTCGGGCTTGACCGTCTTCCCCTTGTAGGTGAACGAGGAGTTGCGGGAGATCACGAACAGGCCCGAGATCTTGGAGAGGTCGGTGATGAGGTCCTCGGTGATCCCGTCGCTGAAATACTCCTGTTCGCGGTCACCGCTCATATTGGCAAAGGGTAGGACGGCGATAGAGGGCTTATCGGGCATGGGGAGCTTTTCGCCGTGCATGAGGTAGCGGATGACGGCTCGGCGGCGGACCCGCCGCGACGTGGCGGGAACCGAGCCGCGGGGCGATGCGCGTGAAAAGTATTGTTCGTATACGAGGTCCAGGACCTTGCCCATGAAAAGAAAAAGCGCAACCGCTACGAGCCCCGCCCCCAGCGCGGCCCACTTCCAGTATTGCCTGGCCTTCTTCACCCTCGGCCCAGCCGCCGCGCCCCTCCCGGCGGGGGCCGCGTCGGGCTCCAGGCGGAGCCGGTAGGCCCGTACGGGCTTGGCGATGTTCTTGACGGTCTGCTCCCCGATGAACTCGTACCCCAGGGCAGCTTGGTCTCGATCTGGTCGAACGCGGTCCCGGAGATGCAGATCCCCCGGGGGTCGGAGAGATTCTCCAAGCGCGCCGCGATGTTCACGCCGTCTCCGTAGATTCGCTCCCCCTCCACCACCACGTCGCCCAGATTGATCCCGACGCGGAACTCCATTCTCCGGCCAACGGGGAGCCCGGCGTTCCGGAGACTCAACGCCTTCTGGACCTCCACCGCGCTCTGGACCGCGTCCACCACGCTGGCGAACTCGGCCAGCAGGTTGTCCCCCGGCGCGTCCACCACCCTTCCCCGGTGCTTAGCGATGAGGGCGGCCATCATCTCCCGGTTTTCAGTCAGGGCGCGGATGGTGGCCTCCTCGTCCTCGCTCATGAGGCGGCTGTAGCCCTTCACGTCGGCGCTGAAGATGGCGGTCAATTTCCGTTCAACTTCGCCGGGGCTCATCGGGAGTCATTCTCCGAGGAAACTGTGCCGTATTAAGTCACAGAATATAGAGGATTTTCTCTGTCCCGAATCATCGCATCCCCGCTCAAGGGGGATCAATGCGATCAAATAGACGCAAATTTGACGGACAAGGTCCGTATCTCTTCGATTTTCAGGTTATTGCGCCATTAGCCGGATCGGGGAGAAATTCGGATTCTTAGCCTAAAACAAGGGGTTGGAAGGGAAAAGAGCGCGAAAATTGTCCTCGAAAACCCGGGGGGCCCATCGCAAAAATAAGGGGGTGACACCCTCCTGCTTCAGGCGGCCAAAAATTCAGCCCCGATGGACAATTTCCCGATAGCGGGTAAGTTGCTGGGCGCGATCTTGGTCGTCCGCCCGTTGATAGATTCCAATCAGATTGTTCAGCATCCGTTCAACGATAAGCCGCGCGGGCGTCTCGTTGAGAAACCGCATGTCAAACGGGTAGCCCAATCCGCGGACGATGGCCGCGCATTCCTCCACCTGCAAAGTCTTCCCTCTGTCAAACGGATCCAGAAATATCGACTCTTCAGGCGTTTCGTACCTGACGATGAAATGGCCGGGCAAGCCGACCCCTTTGATCGGTAGTCCCACCCGCTGACCGAGCAAAATGTAGACGAGCGACAAGGTAATCGGTATGCCCAGCTTCCGCGCGAGAATACGGCTGAGATAGCTGTTATCGGGATTGTAGTAGTCTTCCACGTTCCCATCAAAAGCGAGGTCTTCGTGTAAAAACCCCGCAACCCGCTTGAACAGCTCCTTGGGCGGAGCTTTCCCGCGCAACTTTCTTTTGAGGCTGGCCGCGATCTCATCCAATTCCCTTGAACACGAGGAGGGGTCTTCAAGGGGAAATCCGAATGCGTTGACCAAAAGAACCCCCTCTTCCAGGTCGAGCGCCCCTGGAGGAGAGGCTGCCCAATCCGCGAAAGAGTGCTCCAATTCCTTCCAGTGAAACGATTCAAGGGGCCGCGGAATGGAAAAGCGGGGACGTTCGATTTCGCGAAAAGTCTCCAGAAGTTTCCGTTGATCCGACTCCGAGAACGAGGCTATCTGCTGGTCAATTGCCGCAACGGTTGAAGGCTCGGAATCCTCCAGGAGAATTCGAAGGGCATGCACTTGCGAATTCGTCAAAGGCAATCGGCACCCTTTCCTTTCATCTCGGACGCCGCCGGAGACCCATATTCCAACAACAAACCTATGTTATGATCAATGTACCAATCTCTCAATGGACATGGGACAGTGAAGAAATTCGACATCGCGCGAGCGGTGCGAAATGAAGGAAAATTCCTTGGGAACATATGCAGACATCGTAACATCTGCCCTGGCGGATGCTGAAATCGAATACATTTTCGGCGTCCCAGGAAGTTTGGGCTCGGTCGAACTCATTGAGGCCGCAAAAAAACGAGGCATCCGCTATATTCTGTGCAGCAATGAATCGAGCGCAGCCGTCATGGCGGGCACCTACGGTATTTTGCGAAACCGGCCCGGGGTGTGCAGCACGGGTGTTGGGCCGGGAGCGGCCGCCGCCGTCCTAGGTACAGCTCATTGCTGGCTCGAGCGGGCCCCCTGCCTTGTCCTCACGGATCGATTCGCAGACTCCGTCTTCCAGCGGGCGCTCCGCCAGCGGATCGATCAGGATCGGTTGTACCGTCCCATTTCCAAGGGGACCTTCAAGCTGGCCGCCGATTCCGCGCCGGAAACGATGCGGCGGGCATTGCTCTTGGCAATGGAGGGGCGCCAAGGGCCGGTCCACATCGACCTTCCCTATGACCTTATGCAAGCAGAGGCGCCCCTGAATGCTTTTCAAAAAATCGATCCGCCGAAACGATTCCTCGGGCGAATCGGGACGGACCACCCCGGCCTCGCGGCCGCCAAAAAAGAAATTTCGAAAGCGGCCCGACCCGCCGTAATCGCCGGACTTCAAATAAACCGATCCGGCAAAGAGGCGGAGATCGCTTTTGTCAAATTCGCCGAGCGGCTCGGCGCTCCCGTTTTCGAATCCATGGCGGCGAAAGGCGTCCTTCCGGAAAATCATTCTCTCGCGGCGGGAATTTTCCGGGGGGTTCCCGCAGAGCGAAAACTCCTGGAAAAAGCCGACCTCCTCATCGTGGTCGGTTTCGATCCTGTGGAGCTCTTTCCACCGGGAGACTGGGCCCACTCGCAACCTGTGGTCCTGATTGACGAGGTCCCTCATCTGGAGGACGTCATTCATCCCAAGGTGGAAGTGGTGGCCGACCTCGCGGACAGCCTCTGTGCCTTGACTAGCTCCCTTTCCCCTGAAAACGCTTGGGAACCGGGAGAGATTGCCTCATGCAAATCATTGAGAGAGGGCAAACTCAATCCAAACGGGAAAGGACTGATGCCGGGGGCGGCCATCCGAGTCATCCGGGAACAGTTGCCCGAAAACGGGATTCTGACGGCGGATGCGGGAAGGCATAAGGTTCTTGCGAGCGATATTTGGGAGTCGCGGCGAGCGCGGGGATTTCTCACCTCGAGCGGCCTCGGATCGATGGCGGTGGCGTTGCCGGCAGCCCTAGCGGCGAATTTGCTCGAATCCGAAAATCCCGTCGTGTGCCTCACGGGAGACGGCGGATTCTTGATGCGGATGGGAGATTTGGAGGTGGCGGCCCGCGAAGGACTGGCCGTCGTAATCGTCATCTTTAATGACGGCTATCTGAACGAGATAAAGATCAAACAAGATTCCCGATCCTTCCAGCGCCTGGGAACCAAACTCGGCGAAATCGACTTCGTGGCCGCTTCCCGCGCCTTTGGGCTCGAGGCCGCCCGGGTGAATTCCGAGAAGGGGCTGGAGGAGACTCTTGAAACGGCCTTGAAATCGGGCCTTCCGTGGGTCATCGACGCCCAAATCAATCCCGAGGGCTACGTATGAGCCCGGACGGATTTAAGTATAAATATTCGTAATATCGAACTTGACACAAGGCGGAGATTGCCCGCACTCTATCTTTAATCAATATCACAGACATTTTAAGGGGAATCGTTTCAAAATTCTCGTCCGGCATTGCGGGACCGGACAGGAACGCCTCTTCGGCGGACAGCACACTCGCGGAAAAATGCACTACATCTGGAGGAAGGGATGTGCCTGAAGGGACAGTGAAATGGTTTAACGACTCCAAGGGTTACGGGTTCATTTCTCAAGAGGACGCGGAAGATATTTTCGTCCACTACTCGGCGATTCAGGGAGAGGGCTTCAAATCCTTGAAAGAGGGACAGTACGTCAATTTCGAAATTGCGCAGGGACCCAAAGGCCTTCAGGCGGCAAACGTCACCATCGTCGCCCAGGAATAATTTTAAACCGGCATTACTCTCCATGAGGGGCTGGTACCCCCCCCCGCACCCCGCGCGGCGAGCAGGCTGCCGGCGGCGCGCGCACCGCTTCGTACAGCCCCTTCCACCGTCGCGGGCAGGCCGGTGGCTGTCCAATCCCCGGCCAAAAACAGCCCTTTCACTGGGCATACCGGTCCTGGCCGCCAGGCTTGCTCATCCACGCCGTTCGCCCAGGTCGCCGCTTTCTCCCCGATTACCAAGAGCCTTTCCACTCGCCTTTCCGGAAAAATCCGGAACACCGTCTCACGGGCCGCCTCTTTTTGGGGCTCTCGCCCCAGGGCGGCTACCGAGTCCTCCCCTCCGGCCAGCAACACGAGGCGCCCGCTTTTTTTCCCGGCCTCATCCGGGGGACGAAAAACCCAATGCCAGGGCTCGCCCAGCAGCGCTTCAATGATTGGGCCGGGAGCGGCGTGATTTAGCCAAACATACGCGCTGACGATTGGGCCGGGCCGGAAGCGGCCGATCCTCCTCCAAGGCTCCTCACAGGAAATAGAATCAGGAAGGAGTGCTAGCAGAGCCGGCGGCGGAACCGCGGTCACAACCGCCCGGACCGCCAATATTTCACCATGATCCAAAACGAGTCCGCGGACCCGGCCATTTTCCGTCTCAATTCGCCTGACAGGCCTTGAGGTGCGAATCTCACCGCCCAGGCTCCGTATCCGCTTGGCCGCATTATCCACCCATAAATCGCCCAAAGGGACCGTGGACACTCCCAGCGTCGCTCCAGCGGGCCCTTCGCCGAATGCCTCGATCAGGACATTCCGAAAAATTCGGGCGCTGCCCAACTCCAGGGGCAAGTTCAGAACCGCCCGGGCGAATGGCTCCCAAAACCACCGGAGCGCATCTTCGTCCTGCCCGTTGCGAACGAGCATGTCCGCGACCGTTCCCTCCCCTCCTTCCCGCGGGGAGAGAATTTCGAAAATGCCCCGCGCAATCCGTAAACGGGACAATAGGCCGGGCCCCCGCCAGCGAAGAAGACCCATAAACTGGCCGAGCGCGCCGCCCGCGCGGGGAAACGCCAACCGCGCGGTGCGCGACCCGCCCGGAAGTGTCCGGTCAGAAAGAAGATAAGAAAGACGGAAGGAGAGATCGAACCGCAATAATGAATCCGCGCCGATGCGGGAGAGAAAATCACGGAGGGACGGGTTCGCCGCCATAAAAAGGTGGGGTCCCCAGTCGAGCGTTTCTTTCGAGGAGGGGTCCGAAAAACTACGCGCACGGCCGCCGAGCAAACGTCCCGCTTCAAAGACGATTGCTCTCTCGCCCGCTTCGGCCAAATGAAGGGCAGCCGTCATCCCGGCGAACCCAGAGCCGATCACCGCGACGGGCCCGCCACCCGGCGCTGACATGGTTTCAGAAATCATACGCCCAAAAGGCAGCGGGCCACCTCTCGAAGTTTGGACCAGACCGATAATTTGGGGCGCTCCCCCCATACGGGAAAAGAATCGGTTTCTATCTTCTCGAGTAGCCTGCGGTAAATCATCGCCATCAATCGCGGGGGAAAAAGGGCCCACTTTTTTCCATCCGGCAAGGACCGCTCGGCTTCCCGGTAAAATCCCCTCGCCCGCTCCGCCTCGAAGTGCAACAGCGCCATCATTTCGCCGGTGGGTGCTCCGCGCCGTATTTCCTCCTCTTTGACCCCAAAACGGTCCAGATCCTCTAAGGGGAGATACATTCTTCCCTCTTTCGCGTCCGCTCCCAGATCGCGAAGGATGTTTGTCAGTTGCAAGGCCAATCCCGTATTGCGCGCGAAAGCCTCAGCCTGGGACAAGGCGATGCCAAAAATCGGGAGACTCGCAAGGCCAACCGCTGAGGCGACTTTCTCACAGTAAAGACGGAGATCATCGAAGGCGTGAAATCGCAGCCGACCGAGATCCATTTCCACTCCCTCGCACACCTCCCGGAGATGACCGGAAAAGTCACCGAAAGCAGACGCCGCCCAGGCAAGCTCTCGCATGACGGGATGAATGTGCGCCTTTCCCGACAAACGCTCCAGGCTTTCCTTCCATGCGCCCAGGAGGCGGCGCTTTTCTTTTTCGTCCCCGGGAGAGTCCACGATGTCATCTATCATGCGGCAAAAACCATAAACCGCGTTTAGCCCCCTGCGGCGCTTCGGAGGCATCACAAAAAAAGCGAGATAAAAATTGGATCGGCTCTGACGAACCAGCCAGCTGCAGTATTTCCTGTCGGCGCTTTCGGAGGATTTTTTCTCAATCCGTTTTATCAAGCGGGAGGCCGGCAAAAAAATACTCAAGAAGCATGACGCCTTGTCCACCCCGCTCAACCGGGGGGAGCGGGTCAACACGTCGAAATCGGCCCTCTCAATGGCTTCCAAAGCGGCCATCCCCCCTCGGCATATCGCACGCAGCTCCAAACCGAGGCGACCATCCGCATTTCCCGGCAGAGACATTCCCTCGGCAAAAATGGACCGGACTCTCCGAATTTGAAAAACCATCAGGGCCCGGAAGCCAGGAGCAATCTTTTGTCCTCCGAGAACATTTTCCGGAACACCGAACGACCGAAGCTCCTCTTGGGGAAGATATATTCTGCCCCTCCGGTAATCCGCTCCCACGTCCTGCAGATGATTCGCGATTTGGAGAGCGGTACAAATACAATCCGAGGCCCGAAACGCCTCCTCATCCCTGACCCCGTGAAGCATGAGTACGATACGGCCGATCGGATTCGCGGAAAGGCGGCAATAAGCTTCCAGGGAGGAAAAGTCCGGATACCGGGTGACTTCCAAATCTTGGCGAAAGGCGGAGAGCAGATCGCGGAAGGGTTGAAGAGGAAGATCGTAAGAGCGAATCGTCTCGGCCAATGCGGTGAAAATTGGGCCTTCCGTGATCCCCTCTCCCGTCTCCTCCAAACGGCGGGCCCATTCGTCCAATTTGTTTAACCGGGAGCGGAAATGCTCCGGCTCGTCGGCAAAATCGTCGGCATACCTCGCAAATGCATAAACGGCTGCCACGTGGGGGCGAACCCTCCTGGAGAGCAGCCGTGAGGCCACGGGAAAGTTTTCGTAATGCGCCGAGGCCAGCGCCTGGCAGAAGCGGAACGCCTCGAAAATTTCTGCAGGATTTTTTTTCATGGACGCATTGAACACGTTTTTGCCCTGAGGAGCGGGTTGTGCGGCAAGATCTTCCTGGCTGAGAACATCGATGATGGGCTTGTCCGCCGGGAGAAATGGAAAATCCCTGAGCCGGCGCCGCTGCACCCATTGGTGGTTCGCCACTTCAATGTTCCTCGACTCTCCCGAGCACCAAGAACATTCGAAGAAGCGCAGATACACGGCAGTCGCTCCATAATGGTAAACCGTCTCCCAATACAAAGAACCTACCTTCACTTCGATTCCCACCTCTTCCCGGATTTCCCGGGCGAGGGCGGCTTCCGGCATTTCGTCGGTTTTGATCTTTCCGCCCGGAAATTCCCACAAGCCAGGGAGGTGTCCCCCCGGGGGGCGCTGGCAGATGAGCACATTTCCCCCGCGGTTGACGATTCCCGCAACTGCCGGGACGGCAGGCTCACTCTGGGCGCACACGTTATTCTCCGAATGGCCAACACGGGTACGGCGGGGAAAATCGCCATTTTCGAATTGTTCCCGCGGGCGGCGAATGCCGGATAGCATCCGCGGCGCCCGCCTCCCGCCGGGCTACTTTTCCAAGTCGAGCGGCAAGATCGAACCGGCGAATATGTTCGGCTCGGCCTTTTCCAGCGCCGCTTCCCAAGCTTCCACGCCTGCGTAGGGCCCGCCGGGGATGGCGACGCCGGGGTATTTCGCCTCCAGCCGCTCAACATCGAAAGGCCAGGGCCCAAACCCCAAGACCTCGTCCGAGAGGATCCGAATTTGGATGCCGCTGGCGGGAAATTGACGGATAACTCCCTTCGATGGGGCAATTTCAGGCGCTCCGCAAACCAAAAGGGAGAGTGTATCGCACGTGCCGAGAAGGAGGGCGGAGCCATCTTTTGAAGCATTTTCGGCCGGGCTGAAATCGCGAGCGAATACGCACCTTTTTTCCTCTTGAGTCTGTATAAACCCCCGGAGAAGGTTCAGTTCCTCGGAAGGGGCCCCGCGAAGCCCGGTCTCGGCCAGCCGGGAAAAATGACAACTCACCATGAAGCCCGAAAAAGCGCGGTACTCACCACAACAATCGACGCTCTCCTCCCATATCGCGGTGGCCTCTTCGGCGGTTGAGCCAAAAAAACTCATCGAGGTCCGCGTCTCCGGGTCATAGCGCGAGGAGGCGTCCGGGCCGCACCAGCCAACGTCGTGATTGTCGATGGCAAATAAAACCGCGTCTTTCAAAGAGGGTTCCAGAGCAGGAACGATTTCATTCCCTTTCCAATGCCGGGCGAGCGTCCCCGCCACCCGGGCGTGATCGTGCTGGGTGATGAGGCGGGTTTCCCCGTTCATGGGCCGGACAATCATTCCGCTTATTTCTCCGAACCGATCTCTCCCCCGCTCCGGAAGCTTGCCGGGCGGCGGTCAGCCCATCCGGGAGCCTGACAAGGGCGGAAGCGAGATCCTTCTGCCCCTGCCGCAAGCGCTCCTCGAAACCATTCCAGCCTATTGTCGCATCTCGGTTGCGGCGAATGTAGCAAGCCGCCCCCCGGGGGACAAGCGCCGGATCGGGGCCATCTCCCTGGAAACCCGCGCCCTTTCACCGGCCCGACCGCCCCCTCGGCAGGGAGGGGAAGAAGAGCCGCTCCCGGCCGCTTTCGGCAGTTTTTCCTCATAAATAATTGATAATAAGCTATTAATAAAAATACGCCCCACTGGGCATACCTGCATAAATGTATATTTTCTTCCCCCTCTGCCCCAAAAAATACACACGCCACATGCCGTGCGAGGCCGGGGAGGGCGAAAAGGGAGGACGCCCCCGCAAAATATCCACACGCCAGGGGCAGCGCGCCGGGAGGCGAGGCCGGTGGGGAAAAACGAAACTGCCCCGCGAAATAACTTGCGGCATGGGTCCCCGGGCTGGGCGGGCGACAGTCAGTGCGCGCGAAAAGGGGGGAAACCCCGCGAAATAACTTGCGGCATGGGTCCCCGGACTGGGCAGGCGACAGTCAGTGCGGGCGAAAAGGGAGGACGCCCCCGTAAAATATCCGCACGTCAGGGGCAACGCGCCGGGAGGCGAGGCCGGGGGGGGGGGAACGAAACTGCCCCGCGAAATAACTTGCGCCGGGGGGCATGATGGGGCAAAACACGGCAACATGCCCCTGCCGGAGGAAATACGAGGGGGAACGCCCCCTACCTACATCGCAGCCGAAGGAGAAATCCCATTTGAGCGCCCAGCCCGGCTCGGTCGGCCTGACCGAAACGAAGCTCCTCAAACTCCCCGCGCCCTTCGGGACCCGGTCGGGCCGCGTCCTTCCGGAGGTCACCGTGGCCTACGAGACCTACGGCGCGCTGAACCCGGCCGGGGACAACGCCATCCTCGTCATCCACGCCCTCACCGGGGACGCCCACGCCGCCGGCCGGCACAGCCCCGCCGACCCCCGCCCCGGGTGGTGGGACCCCATGATCGGCCCCGGCAAGGCCCTCGACACGGAAAAATACTTCGTCGTCTGCTCCAACAACCTCGGCGGCTGCGCCGGGACCACCGGCCCCCCCTCGGCCGATCCCGAAACCGGAAAGCCCTACGGCATGACCTTCCCCGTCGTCACGGTGGAGGACACCGTCGATCTCCAGAAGCAACTCCTCGACGCCCTCGGGGTCAAGCGCCTCGTCACCGCCTTGGGCGGCTCCATGGCCGGGATGCAGGCCCTCGAGTGGGGCTTGCGGTATCCGGACTTCTGCGACTCCGTCATGCCCATCGCCGGGGCCGCCCGCCTCGACCCGATGGCCATCGCCTGGGACAAGATTGGCCGCTGCGCCATCATGGCAGACGGCAAGTGGCGCGGAGGGGACTACCCCCCCGGGGACGGCCCCCGCGAGGGCCTGAGCGCCGCCCGCATGATCGGCCACATCACCTACCTGAGCAGCGGCATCATGTGGGAGAAGTTCGGCCGCCGCGTCCGGGACGAGGGGAAGCTGCTGGAAAGCGTGACCGCCCGCTTCGAGGTCGAGAGCTACCTCGACCATCAAGGCGGAAACTTCGTGGACCGCTTCGACGCCAACTCCTACATCTACCTCTCCCGGATGATGGACCTCTACGACGCCACCCTCGGCCACCCCTCGCTCGAGGCCGCCCTCGCGCGCCTGCGGGCGAAGTGCCTCCTCGTCTGCTTCCTCTCGGACTGGCTCTACCCGCCGCACTGCAGCATTGAGGTCGCCGAGGCCCTCGGGCGCCTGGGGCGGGAGGTTGAATTGCACAACGTCGAGTCCACCTACGGGCACGACGCCTTCCTCGTCCAGTACGACCAGCTCACCGCCATCGTGAGCGATTTTCTCCGCCGCCTCGGGGCGGGGGGCCCGGTCGGGATCGACGCCTGCCCCATACCGGCGGGGACGCGCCGCTTCGTTCTCAGCTTCCCCAAGGATCAGGTGCGCCTTCCCGTCCTCTGGGAGCTCGGCCAGAATTTCAAGATCGCCATCAGCATCATCCGGGGGGACGTCTCGGGCGAGTCCGGCTGGCAGGTGTGCGAGTTCGAGGGAGAGGAAGAGGAGATCCAGCGCGCCGTCGCCCACTGCCGGGGCCGCGGCATCTGGGGCGAGCCCGGCGGCATCGCCGAGATCGACTTTGATAGAGCGGAGGTGGTTTGAAGGGGGGGCAACGTAAGGCTCAATGGGTCCTGTATAATCTCCTTTCAAGTATGATGGAAACTTCCGAGGGTGGGTGAAATAATGGCTAAAATCCGGAGAGAAACTCCACCCCCTCATATCATTGTTCCAGACACAAACATTTTGTGGCATGAAGACAAAAGTCTCGTGGTATCCCCCGACTTTGAATCATTTTGGAATGAATACTCTAGACAATTAACACTCCGTTTAATCATTCCTGAAGTGGTCCGTGGCGAACTTCTTTTCCAACAGACAACCTCTGCTACAAAAAGCTTAAGCATTGCAATCGAAAATCTGGAAAAGGTCGGCAGAATAACCCAAAAAAAATTCAGAAAGCCAACAACTCCAGAGATAACCAAAAAAAGGATAGAAAAAAGATTTGATAATTGGCTAAACAGATCAGACGGGTCAATCGAACCTACACCAATCGAGGATATCGATTGGAGACATATGGTTAATTCGGCAATTTGGAGGGATTCTCCTTTTACATTTGACCCGAAGAATCGAGACAGCGAAAAAGGTTTCAGAGATGCTCTTATACTTGAAACCGTTCCTAAAATTGTCAGTTCAAATTCTTCGGAATTTATTGCGTTCGTCAGCAATGATACCGCTTTAAGAGAAACGTTAGATAAACGGATCTCTATTCTTGAAACTCGGTATTCTTCTTACGAATCTCTATCTGATTTGGGATCATATTTTCGTCTGATACATGAAAGGCTTACTTCCTCCTTTGTTAAGGGAATATCTAGAACCGCTAGGCGGCGCTTCTTTAAAATTGGCAGTGAAAGTTGTTTGTGGTACAAAGATTCCATCAGAGACCAAATATTAAAAAAATACAGTTCCGAATTTCGCCAGACATCGAATCAATCCGATGATCCAAATCCGCTTAGTGAATTTTTCTCTTCTATAACGACAGAGGGAAGATGGGAAGCGCCTCAATCAGGGCATTTTTTTATTAGTAATGCTCAATTTGACAAAATAGAAAAAGAAAATATCTTCTACTGGATTACCCCTGTCGAATTCGTCCGCCCTTTTCGAAGAATTTCAGCGCCAAGTACCTTTTTGGGCCTTACGACTGATGAACCCATTGTAGAAAGAATAGAGGAAGTCAGATTCAACATCCGATGGACGGCAAGGGTGACGGAAGATGGACGATTTCGGAAAATCTCCCTCGACGACATAAATTTTGAGGGGAAATCTTTTGAAGCGCCCACTGAAGAACAACGCAAATCATATTTCGTCAGCGCTGAATGATTTAAAATATAAATTAAACATCGATGAAAAGAGTTGAACCTGTGGTCCAGTTCGAAGCGAAGCTAATAACGCGCGGTGGTGGTACAGGTGCAAATCGAAATATGGAGCAAAACCCGGAGAGGGAGCGAAAAATCTGCTTTTGAAACAGCAGATTCTTCGCTCCGCCCAGGATGACGCCCGAGAAGGGTCCCCGGGTGAGGGCATTCCGTAGGGGCAAAGCCCCGGTGCTCCTCCCCCCGCCTCGGGCGCCCACGGGGGGCGCCCCTACGCCCCCTTTGCCCCTCCCCCCCTCACACCAGTGGCGGTGCGCCTACGGTGCGGCCTTGAGCGGGGCGACGCTGAAGATGACTTTGAAGGGCTTGCAGTAGATCACGACGCTCCCCCCCGCGGCCGGGTCCACCCCGGCGGGTATTTTGTAGTTCTGGTCGCCGATGTTGCCCTTGAGGGCGCCGAGGTCATCGAAGCCGGGGCCCGTCACATCGGCCCGCTCTTTGGGGTCCGCGTGCCGGGCGAGGAAGACATGCAGCCCGGGCCCGTTCGTCACCATGAAGTTCTCGAGCCGGAGGAGATGGCTCCCGTCCGGGAGGCGGAAGACGGTCGCCTCTCCGCTTCCCTTGTGGAATCCGTCGGCGTCCCGGAAGCTGCCCGCCTTGACCTTCGTCGCGGCCGCCATTCCGCCGGTCTTCTCCCGGCCCTCCCGGGCCGCGGCCGGGGGAAATTCCTCGACGACCGTCTTGCTGATGAAAAGGGGCGAGACGAGCCACCACCCCACCCCCACCGCAACGAACAGGAGGATGGCCCCGATGACCACGAATACGGGGTGACGAAAGAGCTTCATGCCTCCCCTCCCCGAAACCGAAGCGCCCCGCCGGGGGGCGCGGAAAATATGCTTTCACACAATACCCGGCTTCCCCAAATTAATATGGGGGTGAAATCCGCCCAGCGCAATGGGCCGGGCGCAGCGGGCTATGCCTCGTCCGGGAAACGGCGCTCCCTCATCCATCATGCTCCGGGCGGGCATTTGCCCGCCCTTGCCCGGGGCGGCCCCCGGTGCTACCATTTGCGTGGCCGCTTGCGACAGGCGCAGGCGGCAGACACCCTTGGGGGCCGCGCATCGCATCTTTGAATGGCGCTCTCATATTGCTTCATCAGGAGAAATAAAGTGGCAGAAGGTACAGTAAAGTGGTTCAACGACTCGAAGGGATTCGGATTCATTTCGCGGGAAGACGGTGACGATGTGTTCGTCCACTTCTCCGCCATCGCGGGGGACGGATTCAAGTCCCTTCAGGAGGGGGATAAGGTCACGTTCGAAACCACCGAAGGGGCGAAGGGGCTTCAGGCGACGAACGTGCAAAAAGGCTAAGAGACTTTTCGAACCGGAACCCAAAAAGAGGGCGGCCTTCGCGGGCCGCCCTCTTTTCATTTCTTTCGGCCCCCCCCCGCCCGGGCCCTCCTTGAATGCCTCAAATCACCTCGCGAAAAACCCTTCCTTCCACATTCTCTCGGCGCGCGTTTTTGGCGGGGCGCAAATCCGGCCCCTGAAAAAGTCCTCCAAACAAAGGAAAATGCGTTCCTCGCCGGAGAAATTCCCCCTCCCCGGCGGCATCTCCCCTACCGGAAGCGTCCCGCGCCCGCGGCAGGCGGCTCCCTCAGAGGATGGGGCAGAGCCAGCCCAGGACGGCGCCGTAGATCGCGTGGGCGAGAAGGGCGGTCTGCCAGGCGCGGGGGTGGAGCTTGCGGCTGAAGAAGCCGTGCCGGGTGACGAAGGGGTTGAAGAAACACTGCGAGCCGATGAAGAGGACGCCCCCCCAGATGAGCCCGCGCACGAGGGGCGGGCCCGGCAGGTGGCGGCCGATCAGAGCGCCGTAGAGGAGGGCGAGGAAGATCCCGTTCAGGTGCACCGCCGCGAGCCCCAGCCAGTAGGCCGGCCGCCCCTCGAACGCCTCCCCGAAGAAGAGGCCGGCAAGGCCCCCGGCATAGTCCAGCCGGGCGAGGCCGAGCCGATCCGCCGTCAGGGAGAACGCCATGTGGACGTAGGTGGCGAGAAAACCGGCCGCCGAGGCGAGCAGGAAAAAATCCGGTTCCATCTTCCCTCCTCCGTGAAAGGGGGGGGGCGGCGGCCGCCCTCGGCCCGGGCGGAGAAGCCCCGCTGCATGCGCTACACGCGAAGGAGGTCCTCGCCGATGAGGATCTCGCCGCCGAAGTGCCGGGCGATTTCCTCGCGTATCACCTCCCCCGGCGCGGCCGGCGGGACGATGTGGGAGAGGACCACAGTCCCCACCCCCGCGGCGGCCGCCACCCGCCCCACCTCCTCGGTCGTGGCGTGATGGGAGGCGATGATCGCCGCCATCTCGGGGGTCTGCCCCAGCTGCTCGACGATGAGCTCCGGCAGGCAGGGGTGCATGACGAGCACGTCCGCCCCCTCGGCGAAGGGGACGAGCTTCTCCGTCGGGCCGCCGTCTCCCGCGATGACGACGGCGCGGCCCTCGGCCTCGAACCGGTAGGAGAGCAGATCCGCCACGTTTCCGTGATGGGTCCCCCGCTCGGCGCGGATCCGCATCCCGTCCACCTCCAGGGAATCGCCCGGCGAGAGGACCCGCACCTCGACCCCCAGGCCGGAGCGCGGCATCCCCTCGGCCACGCGGATCTCGACGTCGTACTCGTAGTAGCGGAGCATTCTTTCGGCAATTTCCTCCACCGGCGGGGGGCCGTACACCCGGAGGGGCGTCTCGCCGCCGAAGAGCCAGCGCGTGAGGTAGAAATCCCCGAAACCAGTGTAGTGGTCCGAGTGGAAGTGGGAGAAAAAGAGGTGGGCCACATCCTTGACCGCAAAGCCGGCCGCCGCCACTTGGCGCGGGACGTTCCGCCCTGCGTCCACCAGATAGAGCCGGCCGGCCAGAACGATGCCGTCCGCAAAGCCGCTCCGGCCGGGGGTGGGCGGCGGCGAGCCTGTGCCCAAAAGGATGAGTTCCATCGAAAGTCTGCCCCTCCTTGACGCCCCCCGAACCAGTAGATCATTCCGAGATGAAACGTGGGTCCAAGGCGGGCGCGGGTGTCGAGATAGGGCTCTTGGCTTTGCGTACCGCCTCCCGGCCCCCGTGGCGTGCGATCATCGCAGACTGATCCTCTTTTGCCCGCCGGTCCACGGCCTCGGGGTCGAGCATCCCCCGAAGGATGGCCTCAAACTCCCTCAGCATGTCCTGGTGGTCGGGGCTCGCGGCGAGGTCACTCAACTCCTCCGGGTCGGCCTCGAGGTCGAAAAGCTCGGGCGGAAAACCCAGGTAGTGGATGTACTTGAACCGGCCCCGGCGGAGCATGAACACCCCGCTCTTCGCCCCCGCAGCGTGATACTCGCTGAAGACGACCCGGGCAGGATCGTCCGGGCGGCGGGCGAGCCCGAGCAAGGACTCCGCCGGGAGGACCCGGTCGTCCGGGCCGGGCGACTCCCCCACGCACTCCAAGATGGTGGGAAAGAAATCGACCAGCGAGACAGGGGTCGAGACCGCCTTGCCGCGGGGGACCTCCGCCCCCGAGAGGACGAGGGGGACGCTGGCCGATTCCTCGTACATGGTGGATTTTCCCCACAGCCCCCGCGCGCCCAGGTTGTCCCCGTGGTCGCTCACGTAGACCACCCGGGTGTCCTCCTCGAGGCCGGCGACCTCCAGGGCGCGTAGGATTTTTCCCACATTTTCGTCCATGAAACTGCACAGGCCGTAATAGGCCGCGATGGCGGTCCGTCGCCGTTCGTCGTCCTCGAAGAAGCGGTCAAAGGCGTAGGAACTTTCGAACGCCTCCCACCAAGGGTGAGAGGGCCGGGGATCCTTTCGGCGCTTGGGTGGGGGAATCCGATTCAGGGGGTACATCTCAAAAAACTCTGGGGGGGCGATGAAGGGGTAGTGCGGACACACAAAGGAGACAAAAAGCAGCCAGGGGCGCTCTCCAAATTTCGGGGCCTCGCTCTCCAGCCACCGGCAGGCGAGCCGGGTGATGGTACGGTCGTAATCGAGGTAGGAAGTATTCCCGGGGCCGACCCGCGCCGCAAGATCCTTGCTCTGGGGTTTTTCGGGAAACTCATCCCGAATCGAGCCCTGCAAATCGCCTGCACCGCCCGGTACATGCATGGGAACGATCTGCTCGTCGATGCCCGTCGGATCGGTGGGGTTGCGGTAGTGGAGTTTTCCGATGGAGGTGACCCGATGGCCCGTCGCCTGAAGGCGGTGCCCCCACCCCTGTACGCGCCCATCGTAAGGGAAAGCGAAGTCCCAATAGCCGGTCTCATGAATGTAGCGGCCCGTGGCGAAGCTGGCCCGGGCGGGAACGCAAATCGGGCAATTCGTATAGGCGGCATCGAACCGGGTGCCGGCGGCCGCCAGGCGGTCGATGTAGGGGGTTTTCACCAAGGGATGGCCGTAGCAGCCGAGCGCTTTGGGGTTGTGCTCGTCCGACATGATTAAAAGCAGGTTGGTGGGGCGCGCCGCCATACGAAGACCTTCGATTTGAGGCGAACCTTCCGCACGGCCACCAGGGATCAAGCGATGAACCGATTCATCCGCCCGATGGCCACGAATTTCCTCAATCTTTTGTCAAAAGCGAATCGCCGAAATTGTATAGGAAAGCTCCGGCAACTGGCTCCCCTGCGCGGTCCCTCTGGCGCAATTTCACCCCCCCCTCTCCCCGCATGTCCCCAGTGAGAAAACGACGAAAATCCCCCCGGCCCCCGGCCCCCGGGCCCCGGGCCCCCGGGCCCCCGGGCCATCTAGGAGATATGCCCTCGTTTCATATGAATATGAAATTAATTAAATATTTTGGTTGATTTATTGGAATTATTGTTGCATTATTTAATTTATGGGCATTGGAGCCTGCAATTTTAATTGGAATTTGCGTTTATTTTATTTTCACCTATGGGGTTCCCCAGCACATGGAATGCTGGAACATGGAAGCTCCAGCCATTGATCCGCGCGGAGGGAAGAAGACGAGAGCCTGAACGCCCGAAGCCGAGAATCGGCCGGGGAACCCACCAGGAGAAACCATGATGCCCATCGCACCGAGACTCGCATTGACGGCCATCTCGCTTCTGGGCGCTCTCGCTCTCGCCGGCTCCTCTTCCTTTGCCGCGGCGGTTCCGCCCGCTTCCCATCCCACACCCTGAACCGCCCCGGGGGGGCGTCCCCACCCCGGTGGATTCACCCTTAATTTCCTTTTCGAAGACCCGTATCGCGCAGGGGTTCCGCCCCGGGTCCCGCCAACGGCGGTCCGCTCGGTTTGCGCGCCCGCAAGAGAAGCCCCCCGCCGAATCATCAGGTTCCGGCCGGGAATTTCCCGGCGCAATCCCCTGCTTTGAAAAATGCGCTGAATCGGGATAAAAGAGAATAAAAGAACACTAGGCAAATTCAGCAAATCACCGATTCCGGCAAAACCGAGGAGACCGCCGCGTGAGCGATACGCCAGAGCCCATCATCGTGGTAAAATATTCTGACTACACCTGACCCTTTTGCTATGTCGCCACCGTGGGTGGCACCCCCCTCCTGGAGCGGGAGCCGGACGTTGTGGTGGAGTGGGTGAACTGGGAGGGCCGCCCCCCGGGCCAGCCCTTCGCCGGCTACTCCGAAGAGCAGAAGCGGGAGAGCTACGAAACCCGGCACAAGCCGCTCGCCGAGAAGTACGGCGTCCCCATCCGGCTGGCGGGGCCGGACTACCGGACCACGAATGCCCACCTCGCCACCTTCTACGCGCGGGACAAAGGGGACTACAAAGCCTTCCGCAACCGCGTCTACCGGGCGCGCTGGGTCGAGGACCTCGACCTCGAGAGCCCCGAGGTGCTCGCCCGGCTGGGCGAGGAGGCGGGGCTCGACGGGGAGGAGATCAAGAAGGTCATCGCCGAGAAGCGCTACCTCGGCTCCCTGCACAGCCAGCGCAACCAGGGCAAGGCCGCCGGGATTTACGGCATCCCCTCTTTCATCGTGGACGGCAAGATCTTCTGGGGGGTGGACATCATCGACGATGTGAAGGCCGCCGTCGCCCGGGTGCGGGAGGCGCGCCTGAAGGAGAAGGAAGAGTAGCCACCGGGAGGAAAGTTCTGCCGCGCGTCCGGCAACCCGCCGGGCGGGCGCAGCGGAAAGGAGCGCGGGACATGGAAGCGATCAAGCGGAAGGCGGCGGAGTTCATCGACGCCCGGCGGCCCAGGGCCGAGGAGATCGCCCGTGAAATCTGGGGCTACGCCGAGACCGCCTTCGAGGAGTACAAATCCTCGAAGCTGCTCGCCGACGCGCTCGAGGAGGAGGGTTTTGAGGTCCAAAGGGGGGTGGGGGACCTTCCCACCGCCTTCATCGCCCGCTGGGGCGAGGGGGGACCCGCCGTGGGCCTGTTGGCCGAGTACGATGCCCTTCCCAACTGCGGGGAGACTTCGGACCAGACCGGACACGGCTGCGGGCACAACCTCCTCGGCACCGGGACGATATTCGCCGCCGTCGCGGCGGCCCGCGCCCTCCGGGAGGCGAACCGCCCGGGGCGGATCGTCTGCTACGGCTGCCCCGCCGAGGAGACCGTCGAGGGCAAAGTCTACATGGCGCGGGACGGCGCCTTCGAGGGGCTCGACGCCGTCATGGCCTGGCATCCGCTCGACCAGTCCCGCGCCCTCGGGGGAAGCTCCAACGCCCTCGATTCCATGATCTTCGAGTTCTTCGGCAAGACCGCCCATGCCGCCTTCGACCCCTGGGAGGGGCGGAGCGCCCTGGACGCGGTGGAGATCATGAATTACGGCGTCAACATGCTGCGCGAGCACATGACCGAGAAAGCCCGCATCCACTACGTCATCAAGAGCGGGGGGGTCGCGCCCAACGTGGTCCCCTCCTACGCCAAAGTCTGGTACTTCGTCCGGACCGCCACGCGCGCGCAAGTGAAGGAGTTGGTGGAGCGGGTGGTGAACTGCGCCAAGGCGGGGGCGCTGGCCTCGGGGACCGAGATGAAGATGGCCCGGGTCACCGCGGTGTACGAGGCGCTAACTAACCAGGCCGTCGTGCAGTGCCTTCAGCGGAACCTCGAAGCCGTGGGCGCCCACCGCTTCACCGAGGAGGAGAAGAAATTCGCGCGCGGCCTCGGCTTCGAAGCGCCCCTCTCGGAAGAGATTCTCCCCATCGAGAGCATGGACATCCGGGCGAGCAACGACCTGGGGGACGTGAGCTGGCTGGCCCCCTTCGGGTGGATCTTCGTCACCTGCCACGCGCCCGGAACCCCGGTGCACAGCTGGCCCGCCACCCAACAGTACGGGTCCACCATCGGGGAAAAAGGAATGATCACGGGGGCGAAGACGCTGGCGACGGCAACCCTCGAACTTCTCCTGGACCCGGCGGTGCTGAAAAAGGTTCGGGCCGAATTCGAGGAGAAAACGCGCGGATTCATCTACGAGCCCCCCCTCCCCAAGGAGCGAAAGCCCGACCTGGAACTCACGAGGTAAAAGACGCAGACAGGGGCGCGCGGGGCGATATCGAGGATGGGAACCTCGCCGCCCCTCCCCTCCGGCGGGAGCCGCGAGGCGAGAGCCGAGCGAAGCCGCTTCCGTTACTTACTTCTTTTTCTTCTTCCCGGGCATCTCCTTCGGGAAGGCAAGCTTGAGCCACTGCTGGGTGAGCATGCTGGCCGAGTCGAGGTCGCGGCCCGGAATGAAGGCGATGGGCTCCTTCGGCCGGGCGCCGTCCTTCTCCAGCATGAAGACGTCTACCCCGAAACCGTAGAGCTCCGAGTCCTGCTCCTCCAGATGATATTGCACCCCGTTGTGGGAGAGTTCTTGCATCGATCCTTTTCCTCGCGAAGACGGTTCTTCTTGAATTCGAGCCTGCGGTGGAACGGGAAACCCGGCGGCGCGCCGGGGATAAAGCCCGGACGGCGGGCATCTTAGCGAATCCGCGCGCCCGGCGTAAACCCGATCGCCCGATCCCTCGCCGTCCCCGGAACCCCTCCGCGCTCCCCCCCCTTCGGAAATATTGACCCCCTTCCGGGGGCTGTGCTAAAGCCATGGGCTGCGGGCCGTTAGCTCAGCGGAAGAGCGCCGCCCTCACACGGCGGAAGTCACTGGTTCAAATCCAGTACGGCCCACCAATTTTTCAATGAGATACCCAATCTCCCCCCTCCCTGAGAATCCTCGGTGCCTAAATAGTGACTATCGAGCGTCTTGAACGGCCTCCCCGGGAGCCGCTTCGAGGGTCTGATCGAGCGCGCCCATCGCCCTCCGTCCATGGCTACAGGACTAACATAAGGGGTAGTACAACCATCGGGGGCAGGTCACCTCAGGTAGATATGCGAAGTGAAGGATTAGTGGGGCAAAAGTGGGCCGTGGTCCTGACAAGTATTTCTTAACTAATGCCCCCGGGAAACTCTCAAGGGAGTGACAAAAATAAAGGGGGAATGATGGCTAGGTCAATTTCAAGAGGCAAAGTGTTCGAACCACATGCAGGTATGGCTCAAAATGGAATTGCAGTGATTTTCGATTTGGAGGGATTCTCGAGGTTTTTCAACCAGCCGGATGCCCACGAATACATCCCAATTTATTCCAACATTGTAACGGAGGCTGTTGAGACCAGTTATTTCGGTGGTACTGAATATTGGATTGATAAAAACGAAGTAGGGGATGCACTGTCTATCTTACCAGTTCATAAAAAATTCCTTGGGGATGGTGCGCTCTACATCTGGGCTCTTCGGGAAAAAGAGCAATCGTTCTCTGAGGCATTCGTAGCGTTACTTACAAATAGACTTTGGAATATCCAAAATAGCTTCAGACACATCAAAAGGGCGTCCACTGAAAAGGTTCCGGTTTTCGAACTTCCCCCACGAATTTGTTTCGGACTTGCGCGGGGAACGGTATATGAACTTTCTGTCAAAGGATCGACTGAAAAGGAGTACGTAGGTGTTTGTATTAATCTTGTCAGCCGATTGCAAAAATACTGTCCCGATTTGACGTTTATCGCCTCTGCCAGACTTCGTTTTTCGGATCGAATCCTCGAGGAGTACGGTTACATTAAGGTAGTTGCCACTAAATTGAGGGGTTTTTCCAAAGAGATCGTGATCGTGGATAAAAATGAGTATGATGATCTCGATGACAATATTAAAGAAGAGCTGTTTATAAAATTCTCGGACTAATTGACGTTCCTCCCCATAAACCGGCCCTTTCCTCCTGACCCCTTTTTGCCCCCTTCTTTTCGCGCCCGCCCCCCCTAGCAACGCGGATACCGATTCGAAATCGGCCACATCGCAGCGGCGGAACTCGGCCGCGAGCCCTTCCGCCTGAAGGGACCGGGCCGCCTCCTCCCCGCGCTCCTCCGAGCGGCCCGAGAGGATGGTGCGGGCGCGGGGGGATCGCACCCACTCTCGGGCCGGGGCGGAAAATGCTACCTCTTTTCACCCGGCCCCTCCACCGCGCGCCGGTGCCCTCCCGGCCGGGACGATTCAATCGAAGCGCCCGAACCGCCGGCGGCCGGCGGGAAGGCTGTCTGTATCTTCCTGCCGCTGGCGCCACCTCCGCACGAGGGCGAGGTTGGCGAACCCGGCCAGGGCGATGACCAGGATCACGACGAAGACCTTCATGAGGGTGCTTCCCCCCGGATACCGGGGGAGAAAACGGGCCGGGGGCGGCGCAACCCGCGCCGCCCGCGCGCGCCCCTCCCGAAAGGCCTCGGCGAGCCGGGCCGCCGATTCGGCCGCCCCGGCCCCCCGCTCTCCGCGGTGGACCTCGCCGTAGGCCCGGAGGCGGACGGCCGCCGGCCCGGGCTCCCGCCCGGTAAGGGTGGCGAGAAACTTTCCGAGCTCCTCGCCCGCGCGGTCACTGGGAAAGAAGGCCGCGCCGAGGAATCTTCCCGCCGGATCGAAGGCGGCGGCGGAGAGTGCCTCCCCGCGCCGCTGGGTGAGGCCCCATCCGAGGAGAATCATTTTCGGGGAAGAAGGGGGGGACTTTCCCGCCCTTGCGGGGGGCGAAACCCACCGGATTCTTCCACGCCCCGAACCATTTGATCCCCGCCCCCGCCGGTACACCTCCGGGGGGGGGGGGGGGAATTCCAGGGCCAGGAATAGGTCGGCCGCCCCGAGGAGGAGGGAGAGCGCGTCGCGCTCCCGCGGGCCGGGCAGGCGGCGGACCTCGCCGGGGAAGACCCCTTCGGGGATATCTTTCACGGAACTTTCCGGAACGCCCCCCTTCCCGGAACTTTCCGGAACACCCCTCTTCCCGGAATTTTCCGGTGCCCCTCCCGCGGCGGGAGGCGCCCCGAGGAGGCAGAGGGCCACGAGGGCCACGAGGGCCGCGCTAAATATCCATCCCATCCAGGAGCTCTTTCACCTCGACGGCCACGCCCTTCTCCGAGGAGATCGCCGAGCCCTCCACCACCGCGAGGGCCAGGGCCGCCTCGCGCGGGCCGGTCTCGGGGGCCTTCCCCTCGCGCACGCACACGGCGAACTCCTCGATCTCCTGGAACACCATGTGGGGCAGGCCGGGGAGCGCGACCGGCTCCCCCACAGGCTCGCCCGGCCGCTGGAGGGTGAGGACGGTCTCTTCGTCGGTGCGCTCTACGCGGGTGACGTCCGTGCGGTGCATCTCGAGATACAGGACGCCCCCGGTCCCGTGGAGCCGGAGGCTGAAGACCCCCGGGGTGCAAAACCCGCAGGCGAGGCTCGAGACCGCTCCCCCCGCGTGCTCGACGATGGTGGCGGTCACGTCGTCGATCTCGAAGGGGGTGGCGAGCCGCCGGTGCATCCCCATGATCCGCACCGGGTCCCCCCGAGCAGGTAGTGCAGGGTGTCGGCGTGGTGGACCCCAAGCTGCATGAGGGCCCCGCCCGGGCACTCCTCCCGGAAGTAGCGCCACTTATCCGGGGTGAGCTGAAGGCCCGAGCTCGTGCTCCAGGAGGCCTCGGCCTGGAGGGGCCGGCCCACCGCGCCGTCCTCGATGAGCGCCTTCATCTTCCGGTGGCCCGCCGCCCGGCGGTAGCAGTGCCCCACCGAGAGGACCTTTCCCGACGCGCGCCAGGCCGCGAGGACGGACCGCGCCTCGGCCAGGGTGTTCGTGACCGGCTTCTCCACCCAGACGTGCTTCCCGGCCCGGAGGGCGGCCTCGATCTGCGCCCGGTGGACGCTGTTCGTCGAGGTGATCAGGACGCCCTCGACGGCGGGATCGGCCAGGATGGCCTCATAGCTCCCGGCCTCGGCACAGCCGTGCGCCTCCGCGAAGGCGGCGCGCTTCTCGGGGGTGCGGGTGTAGCAGGAAACGAGGTCGAGCTTGGCGCTCTCCTTGGCCGCCCCCCCGACCGGCCCCGACCACCAGCCGATCCCCACCAGGGCGACCTTCACGGGCTCGAATGACATGCGGCTCTCCTTTGGATGAATTCGGATTTTTCTATTTTATTAAAGAAAACCCAACGGAGCGACGCGACCAGCCCCCGCGCGCGCTCCCCCCGCCCATCCCCGGGGTGAGGCGGGCGGCTTGACAGCCGGAGTCGGGGATTTCCTCCCGGAAAAGGGATCAGCGATTAAAGATTATGTGTTACACGGGATAGCATTTCAAACATCTTAACGATCCGCTCTTTTCCAAAACTCCCCGGCCGCCTCCGCGCCTTCGGGTCCTCCTGATTCAGGCCGCCAGCCCCGCGGGGGGGCGCGCGGGGCCTCAGGCCAGCCTGGGCAGGACCTCGCGCCCGAGCAGCTCAATGCTCCGAAGCGCCTTCTCCTGCTCCAGGCCGGGCCACTGGACCCGCATGATGAAGTGGGTCACCCCGAGCGATTCGCGGTACCGGAGAATTTCCTCGCGGCAGTAGGACGGGTCGCCGATGATGAAGCGATCCTGGACGAACTTCTCGAAGGGCTGATCGAAGCGCTCGCTCTCGGGAAGGAACTTGTCCTGGCCCCAGGAGGCGTAGGAGGCGTACTTGTACGCCAGCGGGCCGCGGCACTCCTCAAGCGCCGCACCGTGGTTCGGGGAAACGTAGCACTCCCGGATGATGGGCGCGTCCGCGGGCATCTCCTTCCCGGCGGCGGCCAGCGCCTCCCGGTAGGCCCCCATCTGCCCCTTGAGGATCCGGCCCGAGGGATAGGAGGTGATGAGCCAGGCGTCGCCGATCCGCGCGGCCCGGCGGATGGCCGGCTCCACGCTCGCCGCCACCATGATCGGGGGGCCGGGCCGCTGGAGCGGCTTGAGGCCCAGGCCCATCTCCTCGATGGTGAAGTGTTTGCCCCGGTGGGTAACGATCTCCTCCGACCAGAGCCTCCGGATCACCTCGATCCCCTCTTCGAGCCGGGAGACGCGCTCGGATCTCGCCACCCCCGCCGCCACGAACTCCCCCTCCCGGTAGCCGAGCCCGACCCCGAGGACGAACCGCCCCCCCGTGAGCAGGTCCATGCTCGCCGCCTCCTCGGCCACCTTCATCGGGTTCAGCATGGGCAGGATCAAGACGTTCGGGCCGATCGTCATCCCCTCCGCCTCGGGCGCCATGCGGGCCAGGAGGGGTATCGCCTGGATCATCTGGAGCGGCTTGGTCAGGAAATGGTTCGGGGCCCAGAGCGAGGCAAACCCGGCCTCGCGGGCGAGGCGGGTCTGCGCGACGAGCCCTTCGAGGCGGGCGGCCATGCTGTCCTCCGCCGGGAAGTGATTGCACAGATACAGGCCGAGTTTCATCCGTCTTCCTTTCATCTTTGCCGATAATCAGAATGGTGCGCGCCGTGCCGCGGGGGGCGGGGGGGCCCTCCACCGCCGCCCGTCATCCCGTGAGCAGGCTTTTCACAACGGGCGCGACCTCGCGCGCGCGGGCGCGGAGGCCCTCCTCCGGGAGGCTGCCCACCGGGTGCGGAATGTAGGCCACCGGATAGCCCGCCATCCCCCGGATTTTGGCGACGGACTCGACCGTCGGGCGGAAGGGCTCGGTGCAGATGACCGCCGCGGGGACGCCCCGCCTTTCCATCTCGATTCCGTCGTGCACACTGCACGACGAGCAGGAGCCTCAGTCCCCGAGCGAGATGAGGACGAAATCGCACTCCCGCGCGATCTCGTCGCAGGTCTCCGGCTTCGCGGGCCGGGTGTCGGTGTCCTTCCGGCGCTCGATGGCGAGGCGGAGATCCGCCCCCCCCGCCCGGAGCTCCTCGAGGACGAAGCGCATCAGCTTGTCCCCGCCCACCTTGCCGTTCCAGAGGGTGCCCACCCGCTTTCCCTCCAGCCCCCCGCCGCGCGGGGCGGGCTTCGCGGGATCGATCTCGGGGGCCACCGCCGGATCGAAGATGGGAACAGGGTTTTCGGTCATCACTCTTTTTCCTCCCCAAAGATTGCTGAACGCGAGATTCTAACCTTTTTTCGCCCGCCTCTCCTCGGCGCTCAAGACGGGCCGGGTGACGGTGAGGCCGTTGCGCCCCCGGCTCCAGGCGGGGATCCAGGCGGAATGGCCCCCGGCCTCCCCGCCCGCCACCACGATGAAGATGTCCCCGGGGTCCAGCCCGTGCGGCACACGGGCGGGGTCGGCGGACCATGCGGGGCCGTCGATCTTTCCCGTTTGCTGGAGCAGCTCCTGCGGGACCCCCATGCGCTCGAAAAGAAACTCCCGGACGGCCCGCTTGCCGGGAAATTCCCCGGCGATGATATTCGCGTGCTCGGGCGCAAGGACGACAAAACCCTGCCCCGGGCCCATGCTCCCCAGGGAGGCCATGGTGTGGGCGGCGGTTCTCAGGATTCCCTCCGCCCGCCCGTAATGGTTCTGGATGTTGTGAGGCCCCTCGGCGGCGAGGAGGGTCACCGCGCTCCGCTCGGGGGGGAAGCCCCGCTCGGCGTGGAGGGGCTCCCAGGGGCTCGCCTCCTCGTTCTCGGCGAAGGTGAAACTGTACTTCCCCGGGTTCCCCTGGGTCGAGCGGTCGAGGAGGTGGGGCACCGCGTCCAGGCAGTTGATGAGGACGAGGCGGACCGCCCGGCCGATGGCGGCGTTCGCCCGGTTGCCGGGGCCGAAAACGTTTCCGCCGCCGTTCATGCCGATTTCGTTCCGGACCGGTCCGTTCACCACCATGAGGGCGGCGGCGCCCCCGGTGCTCGCGGCGCTGCCGTGAAGGTTGTAGGCCGGGTCGGCCATGGCCTCGAGCGCCGCCAGCAACACGGGCATGTAGGCGGGAAGGCAGCCCGCCATGATGGCGTTCAGGGCCACCTTCCCGGCCGGGACGGCGCGCCTCCGCTCTTCGAGGCGGAAGACCACCTCGCCCTCGTCCATCCCGCCCGCCTCGAGGAACTCCGCCAGGCGCTCTCCGGTGGGCGGGACCACGGGAAGGCCGTCCGTCCACCCCCGGCGGTGGTACTCCTCGACGGCGGCGTGGAAATCCGCGCAATGGCTCAGGGGCTGCATCGCGGCCCCCCCGGTGCGGCTTTCATCAAAGATTCTTTTGACAATCCAGTCTCCCCGGTTGAATCGGGATTTTCCGCATTCTCTTAAAGTTTCCGCATTCTCTTACAGGAGGCTCAGCGGGTCGATGTCGGCGATGAGGCGGACGGCGCGGAGGGCGGGCTCCGCGGCGAAGGCGGCGAGGGCGGCCTCCACCTCGGCGTTGAGCCGGGCGGCCGAGGCGGCCTTGAGCAGCATGTGGTGGCGGTACATCCCCCGCACCCGGCGGAGGGGGGCGGGGGCGGGGCCGAGAAATTCGATCGCCCCCGCCGCCTTTCCGCCGAAAACGGCCCGCCTCGCCCCCCGTTTCTCCAGGAATTCGCGCGCCCACCTCCCGGCCTCGGCCGCGGCTCCGGCCCCCTTGCTCTCGAAGCGGAGCCGGGCCAGCCGCCGGAAGGGGGGGTAGCCCGCCGCCTCGCGCGCGGCCGCCTCGCGCCCGTAAAAAGAAGGGTAGTCGTGCGCCTCGGCACACCGGACCGCGTAGTGCTCGGGCCGGAAGGTCTGGACGATGACCTCGCCCGGCAGGTCCGCCCGCCCGGCCCGGCCGGCCACCTGGGTGAGCAGCTGGAAGGTCCTCTCCGCGGCGCGGAAATCCGGGAGGTGGAGCCCCACGTCCGCCGCCACCACCCCCACCAGGGTGAGGCGGGAGAAGTCGTGCCCCTTGGCCACCATCTGGGTTCCGATGAGGATGTCGATCTCCCCCCGCCGCATCCCGCCCAGGATGCGGTCGTAGGCCCCGGCCCGGCGGGCGGTGTCCCGGTCGAGGCGGCTGATCCGCGCCCCCGGGAACCGGGCGCGGGCGGCCTCCTCCACCCGTTCGGTCCCGAGGCCAAAGAACCCCACGCGGTCGCTCCCGCACCCCGGGCACCGCCCGGGGAGCGGGGCGGTGAAATCGCAGAGGTGGCACTGGAGGCGGCGCCCCGCCATGTGGAAGGTGAGCGGGGACGAGCAGTGCGCGCACTCGACCGCCGCGCCGCAGTCCCGGCAGAGGATGACCGAGGAGAACCCCCGGCGGTTCAGGAACAGAAGGGTCTGCTCCCCCCGGGAGAGCCGCTCCCCGATCGCCCCGGCCAGTGCGGGGCCGAGGAGGAGGGGGACCTTGGGATCGCTCACGGGCAGCCTCCGCAGGTCCACCACCTGGACCCGCGGGAGGGGCCGGCCCCCGGGCCGGGCGGGCAGCTCGACGAGGCGGTACTTTTCCTCCTTCGCGCGGTGGTAGCTCTCCAGGGAAGGGGTGGCCGAGCCCAGCACCACCGGCGCGCGCGCCCCCCGGGCCCGGACGATGGCGGTATCGCGCCCGTTATAGCGGGGGGCCTCCTCCTGCTTGTAGGAGCCGTCGTGCTCCTCGTCCACGGCGATGAGGCCGAGCCGGGCGAGGGGCGCGAAGACGGCCGAGCGCGTCCCCACCACGACCTTCGCCTCCCCCCGCCGGATCCGCCGCCAGGCGCGCGCGCGCCCGCTCTCGGGAAGGGCGCTGTGCAGGCAGACGGCGCGCTCCCCGAAGCGCGCCCGGAACCGGCCGAGGAGCTGGGGGGTGAGGCCGATCTCGGGAACGAGGACGAGGGCCGTCCGGCCGCGGCGGACCGCCTCCTCGGCGAGCCGGAGGTAGACCTCGGTCTTGCCGCTCCCGGTCACTCCGTGGAGGAGGGTGACCGAAAATTTTTCCGCCTCGATGTCGGCGCGGACCGCCTCGAAGGCCCGCCGCTGGGGGGGGGATAGCTCGTGAGGCGGGGGGGGGGACGGGGGCGGCGGCCCCCCGGCAGATCCCTCGGCCGCGGGAGCGCCCTCCCAGACATCCTCCTCCACGCCGATCCAGCCCTTTTTCGCCAGGGCGGCGCAGGCGGCCCGCGTCCCGGGCGCGTCGCGCTCCAGGTCGCGGAGCAGGGCGCGCCCCTCCGGATGCCCGGCCAGCGCCTCCAGCGCGGCGGCCTGCCGGGGGGCTTTTTTGCGGAGCGCCGCCCGCTCTTCCGCGTCCGGTCTCCGCAGAAGGCGGACGAACCGCGCCCGGCGGGGGCCGCCCACCTCCCCGGTGAACCGCTCCGCCAGCCCGGCCCCGGCCAGGCGCTCCAGCTCCCGGCGGGCGCCCCGCCCGTGGGCGGCGGCGAGGGCGCCCGCCCGCCGGGGCCCTCCGCGCAGGGCGCCGAGAAGGCGCAGCCGGAGGGGAAGGCGGGGGGAGGCCGCCTCCAGCCCCGGGAGTCCCGGCCCCGTTTTGCGCGCAACCCGGCTGGCTTCGCGGTCGGCCTCCCGCCGCCCCGCATCGGTGAGGCGGTACTTCTCGATGCCCTTTTTCTCCCGGATCCCGGGGAGGGCGGCCCGCAGCGTTTCCCCCCACCCGCAGCAGTAGTAGCCCGCCACCCAGCGGGTGAGCTCGATGAGCTCCGCGGTGAGGAGGGGCTCGTCCTCGAGCGCCTCGATCACATCGCGGTAGACGATGCCCCCGGCATCGGCGATGTTCCCGGTATCGGCAATGCCCCCGGCACCGGCGGGGGGAGCGCTGGTGGGGGAGGAGATCACGTAACCGGTCACGCGGCGGGATCCCAGGGGGACCAGGACGCGCATCCCCGGCACCAGCCTTTCGGCGAGAGAGGCTTCCGCCCGGTAGGTGAGGGGTTGGAACCGGGGAAGGTTCAGCGCGACCTCGACATACTGGTGCAAGGGATCTCCCTTCGGCCCGAATGACTCCGGCCGCCGCCCCGCCGCCATCGCCCTCGGACCCTTCGCCCCGGCCGTCTCAATGCGCGGCGGGGACGCCCCCCGCGAGGATGATCTTCAGGTTCTCCGCCGTCAGGTTGCGCCCGCTCACGACGGCGGCCACCTTCCTGCCCCGCAGATCCATCTTCATGGCGGCGGCGGTCGCGGCGGCGCCCGCCCCCTCGGCGATGGTCCGCGTCTCGGCGACGAGCAGGCGGATGGCCTCGCACATCTCCTCCTCGCTGATGAGGATCATCTCGTCCACGAGCCTCCAGATCATCCCCATGGGGAGCTCGAAGGGGATCCGGGTGGCGAGGCCGTCGGCGAAGGTGGCGGCGGAGGGCTGGGGGCGCATCTCCCGGGCCAGGTAGCTTTCGTAGACGGCGGGGGCGTTCCGGGCCTGGACCCCGACGAGGTGGATCCGCGGGTTGATGGTCTTGGCGACCAGCCCCGCCCCGCAAATTCCGCTCCCCGCCCCGACGGGCACGATGAGGACCTCCACCTCCGGGAGCGCCTCCAGGATCTCGAGGGCGTACGTCCCCACCCCCGCGATGAGGAGGGGCTCGTTCGCCGAGTGGACGTAGCAGTGCCCTTTGGCCCGGGCCCGCTCCTCGCACCACTCGCGGGCCTCGTCGAAGTCCGCCCCGACCAGGGGGACCTCGGCCCCGAGGGCCCGCATGGCCGCCACCTTGTCCGGGTTCGAGCCCTCGGGGGCGACGATGGTGGCCGCGACGCCGAACGCCCGGGCGGCGTAGGCGATGGACTGGCCGTGGTTACCGGTCGAGGCGGTGATCAGCCCCCGGCCGCGCTCCTCGGGGGTGAGCCTCGATACCAGGTTGATCCCCCCCCGCACCTTGAAGGCGCCGACGGGCTGCATGGACTCGAACTTCAGGAAGTAGCGGCAGCCGAAGCGCTCCGAGAGGGAGAGGATCTCGTGAAAGGGGGTGGGAGAAAGATCCTTGCGGACGGCTTTCCGGGCGCTCAGGACATCCTCGAAGGCGGGCTCGCGCAAATTAAGGCTCCGGATTGGGAGGCGGGCAGAAGGCCAACGTCCTTTTCTTATAGCAGACTTCCCGCCCCCCGGTCCCGCCGCGAAACGCGCTTCCCGCCGCGGCCTCCCCGGAAAAACCCCCGCGTCGTTGACCGGGGGGGAGGGGCCTCCTACAATATTTTAAAAGGAAGCCGCTTGCCGGGCGCGCGCCCAGGAAAGACGCAGGTCAGGAGTGCGGCGGAAGGCCCCGCCCGGCGCTTCCGGGTATTTTCGGATGAATCGCCAAAGGAGGGATTGGGGATGAAGAGCGCCCTCGAAATTGCGATGGAAAAGACCACCAAGATCGGCGAGCGGGCCCGCGAAGAGCTCAGCAAGCTCTCCCCCCAGCAGCGCAAAGAGATTGAAGAGATAAAGAAGATCTATGCGGGGAAGATCGCCGAGAAGGACATTCTTCTTCAGCAAGAGCTCATGAAGGGCACCGGCGGGGCGCCCATCGAGGCGGTGGAGGGACACCTTCCGCCCGAGGCGCGGGAGGCCGTGAACGCCCTCCGCCAAAATTTCCGCGAAGAGCGCGAGGCCCTCGAGACCGAGCGCGACGAAAAAATCGAGGCCGTCAAAAAGGGTTCCTGACCCGCTTCCCCCTTTGCAAAAGGCGTGCGGCGTCCGGTGATCCGGTGCGGTTCCGCGCCCCCTCCCGTTGAGAGCCGGCATGAACGACGAGAAAAAAACGATATTGATCTCCATCGGGAAGGAACTCCCCCGCCAGACGATCCGCGACGGCCTGCGGGCCATCGGAATCAAAGACCTCCTCCTCCGCACTACGGCGAACGACGTGGTGACATCCATGAAGGGAAACTTGTTCCTGCGGCTCCTCATCCTGGACGGGGGCTTCCCCGACGCAATCGAAATCGTCCAACATGTCCGGAAAGAGCTCGGAAAAAAGATCAAAATCCTCCTCTAGGTGGACGGGCCGACGAAGGAGGAAATCATGGCGGCGGTCCAGGCCGGGGTGAACGATTTCCTCACCGCCCCCCTCTCCCAGGCGATGGCCCAGGAAAAAGTCACCAAGGCGCTCGGGCTCAAAAAGCCGGGGGAGGACGCGGCCTCCATCTTCTCCCGGAAACTCTGAACTCCCCACCCGCGGATTTTTGTACCGGTTTCCTGAAACGCACCCCTCCCCCGGCAGGCGCGCGCCGCCCGAAGAATCCGCCTTATGCGGGGTCGTCGAGCGTCTGGGCGGTGCGCAGGAGGGTGAGGGAGTCGGTCCCGTCGCCGTGCAGGAAGGTGAGGATGTCGCGGATGATCTTCTCGGCCGGAAAATCCCGCATGATGCCGGACCCGCCGAGGATGTCGGTTGCGAGCTCGATGGACTTGAGGCCCATCTTGTCCGAGAACACCTTGCCGTGGCGCGTGAAGCGGGGGTTGTAGGTCTCGTCCGCCTCCACCCCCCAGCAGATGCGCCACATGAACTGCTCCGCCACCTCGATGTTCATGAGCATCTCGGAGAGCATGAGCTGGACGGTGGGGTGCTCGATGATGGGCTTCCCCCCCTGGATGCGCTCCTTCGCGTGGGCGTGGCAGACGTTGAACAGCCCCCGGGCGAGGCCGGTGTTGCAGGCGGTGAGCTCGGCGCTTCCCCGGAAGACCGAGGCGAACACATCGAAGCCCCCGTTCACCTCCCCGACGACGTCGTCCTTGTGGACCCGCACATTGTCGTAAAAACTCTCGGCGTTCGGATACAGGCGGTAGCCCAGTTTGTTGTGCACCCGCCCGTAGGAGATTCCCTCCTCTTCCCCGTGGACGAGGAAGGCGGTCGTGCCCTGGTGCACGGGGGCCTTGGGGTCGGTGCGGGCGAGGAGAAGCACGATCTTGGAGAAGCTCGTCAGGGAGGTGAACCGCTTGGTGCCGTTGATGACGTAATGATCCCCGTCCCGGACCGCCGAGGTCCGCATGCCGAGGGCGGGGTCGGGCTGGCGGAGGAGGTTGTCCGATCCGTACTCGGGCTCGGTCAAAACGATCGAGCAGACGCAGTCGTCGTCCTCGGCGAACATCTTGAGCCACTTGTCCTTTTGGGCCTGGGTGCCGCACTTGGAGATGGCGGTCGAGATCTTCCAGCACTGGCTCAGGCACTTGATGGTGCCGATCTCGATTTGCCCCCCCGTCCAGAGGGAGAGGGTCTTCGTGGTGGTGTCGGCCTCGATGCCGCCGTACTCCTCGGGAATGGCGATGGTGCGGAGGCCCACCCGGGAGGCCTTGTTGATCAGCTCGCCCGGGTAGCAGTCGCGCGGGTCGGGCCGGGCGTCGATCCCGGCCGCGACCGGGGCGACCTCCCGCTCCATGAATTCCCGCGTGAGGTCTCCGATCGCGCGCTGCTCTTCGGTGAAGGGATATTGCATCGCGCCTCACTTCGAAACAGGCGAAGGCATATGAACAGAATCTCGCTCGATGGGCCAACCCGATTGCATTAGGATATCATTATCCGGCACCTTCCCCAACCGGTGCGCATTCCCGGGAGGATCTTTCGTGCCCATCGCGACGGTCAACGGCATCAACCTCGGCTACCGGATCCAGGGGAAGGGTCCGCCCCTGGTCCTCGCCCACGGGCTCGCCACCGGCTCCTACATCTGGGGGGGCGCCGCGGAGGCGCTCCAGGGCCGCTTCCAGGTGATCGCCTACGACCACCGGGGCCACGGCGCCACCGACAAGCCGCCCGGCCCCTACTCCATCCAGCAGCTCGCGGACGATTTGGCCGGCCTTTTGAATTTCCTGGGCCTGGAAAAAGCGGACATCATCGGGCACAGCATGGGCGGCCGGACCGCCCTGCTCTTCGCGCTCCAGCATCCCGATTTCGTGGGCCGCCTCATGCTGGTCGGGGCCTCGGGGGCCGCCCCGCAAGGGCCCGCCCGCGCCCGCCCTCGAGGCGCTCCGGAAGGCCGCCGCGGAGGAGGGAGTTGCCGCCGTCTTCGACCATCCCGGCTACCAGGGCGCGATGCCGGCGGCGTTCAAAAAAGGGAGCGCGCGGGAGGCCTTCCGCGAGCGATTTTTGCAAAACACCCCGGAAGGGATCACGGGCTCGATAGACGCCATCCTCTCCATGCCCGACCTCACCGGCCGCCTCGGCGAGATCGCCGCCCCGGCCTGGGTCTGCGCCGGGGATGCGGACGCCGGCCCGCTGGAGTTCAACGCGCTCTGCGGCGAGCGGATCCCCCGCTGCGCCCGCTCGGCCGTTCCCGGCTGCGGACACTACCCCATGCTGGACAACCTGGCGGGTTTTCTGGATGCGCTCTATTCCTTCCTGAAGAAGAATCCGGCTCCCTGATTCCCCATCTCACCGCGAGGAGAAAGACGTGAACCGAGACGAAGCGATGCAATTCCTCGAAAAAGAGATCCACGGCATCCTGATCTCCCTCCTTCCGGGCGGGATGCCGCATCCCACCCCGATCATCTTCGCCCCGATGAACGGCGGCATCGAGATCTCCTCCGGCTGGGACCGGGTGAAGACGAAGAACCTTCAGCGCGACCCGCGGTCCTCCCTCTGCGCCATCACCAAGGATTGGCGCCCGTACCTTTGCGTCGAGGGAAACGCGGCGCTCTTGGAGGACCCGGACGGGCAGAAAAACCTCGCCCTCTACCGCCGCATCACCGGGCGCGACCCGGACGACATGGAGGAATACCTCCAGGCGATGAAGGACGAGAGGCGGATGATCATCCGCCTCTCGATGGACCGCATCTACCCCCTCTCCGGCTAGGGCGGACCGCAGGGGCCTGGGCGCAGCGCCTTCCAGCCGGGGAAAAAGGAGGATTCACCGGAGCCAGGCCGGGATCCGATGATCCGGGTTGAGGCGGACATCACCGGACTGTCCATTCTCTTTGCGATTCGCCTGATTTTATTAATTATCCCCCTCCCCAGGCCCGGGCCTGCCGGACGGCATCATCGCCGCCGAGGCCGCCAACAACGGCACGGCGGGCGGCGCCCTGAATCACCATGATGGCGCTCGGCATCCCCGGCGACATCGTCACCGCCGTCATGCACGGGCGCGCCCTCCCCCTGCCCTATTCCATCAGCCGCTCGAGGCGGGCGCGGGCCTCGGGCGGGAGCGGGGAGCCGTCCGATACCGCAACGTTCTCCGCCACGCGCTCCACCTTTCCGGTGGCGGGAATGACGGTAGATACGGCCGGGTCGGCCAGCAGGTACTTGAGGAGGGCCTGGCCCGGGGTGCGGACCCCGTAGGGCGCCAGGAAGGAAAGGTCTTTTCCGGCAAGGGCGCGGACGAGCCCTGCCCGCTGGAACATCGGCGAGATGGGGGTCATGACGATCACCCCCAGGTTCATCTCCCGCGCCAGAGGCAAAACCTCACGGCGGCAGGTGGCCTCCCCCAAATAATACGGAATCTGAACGGTGTCGTACTCCCCGGTGCGCATGGCCTGGAGCACTTCGGGGTAGTTGGAGACCCGGTAGTCGGTGATCCCGAGGAAGCGCACCCGGCCTTCCCTTTGAAGTTCCTTCAGCGCCGGGGTCACGGCGCGCCAGCCGCCCATGTTGTGGATCTGGATGAGGTCGATGGTCTCGGCGCGGAGGAGCTTGAGGGAGCGCCGCACGCTGGCGAGGGCGGATTTCCCGTCCCGCTCCAGCACCTTGGTCGCGAGGACAGCCCCCTCCCGCGCCCCCTCCCGCGCCCCCTCCAGGGCGAGGCCCAGAACGCGCTCGGCCTCGCCGTACATGGGGGCGGTGTCGAAAAAATTGATCCCGCGGGCAAGGGCTTCCCGGACGATGCGGGCGCAGTGGGCCCCGGCCTTCTTTCCGGAAACGTCGAAGGTCCGGTAGGTGCCCATGCCGACCTCACCCACCGGGATTCCGGTCCGGCCGAGCGGCCTTTTCATCATATGTGGAAATTTTTCAGGCCGGGCGGGGGATGATCCTAGCTCTCGGAGGCCGCCGCGAGGTGGTCCCCGGCGTTTTCGCCGCTTTCTATGCGATCGAGCAGCTTCTTGGCGTCCTCCAGGGCGGGATCGAGGCCGAGCGCTTTATGGACGATGGCCATCGCATCCTCCCGCTCGCCCTTGTGATAGTGCGCCCGCGCGAGGTTGTAGTAGAGAATGGCGTCGTGCGGATCGATATCGAGGGCGCGCCGGTAGTTCTCGATGGCCTCCTCGTACATCTCCTGCCTGCGGAGCTCGATTCCCAGCTTGTTGAAATGGTGCTTGTTCTCCTTTTCATACAGCTTTTCGTTCTCGACCAGGCCGGCGAAGACCTCTTTTGCCCTCTCCTTATCGCCCCCGGCGAGGTAGGCCTTGCCCAGGCCGAAGTTGGCCCCGACGTGGGCCTTGTCGATCTTGATGGCCTGCTTGTACTCGAACTGGGCGCTGAAGTGCTCGCTCTTCTCCAAATGGATTTCGCCCTCGCGGATGTGCTTATCGTGGGTTTTTTCCTTCGCCGTTTTCTCGGGCTCGCCGGACTTTTCTTCCTCAAATTTTTCGAACCGCTTCTCGAAAACCTCGGGAGAGAGCCTGTCGGCCTCCATGCCGGTGGAGGCGCCGCTCAGCTTGAGGTACTCGACGACGATATAGCCCTCCTCGCCCTCGCGCGCCCAATACTTGACCTGCTCACGCAGGCCGCCGGTGAGGATCTTCTCCTCGTAGTACACACCCTCCACAAACTCTGCGCTCACTTTTTCCCCTCTCTCTTTTCCGGAACCATGACCGCCCCGGCGAACCGGGCAAACGGCATCCCCTTATGAAAATCCGGCGCAATGCCTGCGCGCGCCCGGCGGCGAGCTCAGGCGGCAGCCTTGCGCAGAATCTCCCGGTACCCCTCCAGAACCGCCTCGCCGTAACGGGAAGGGGGGTGAACCTCGACGAGCTTTCCGCTCTCGAACCGCTTCTCCGAGGCGAAGGGGTTAAAGAAGGCCTCGCCCGAGGGCAGAAATATCGTCGGGCTCGTCATGGGAAGGCCCTCCTCGTCGCGCCGCCGCAGCGCCTCCCGGCAGTCCGCCAGGGTCTCCTCCCTGTATCGCTCCCCCTCGACGTCCGCCCGGATGGGCGCGGGGTCAAGGCCCGCCTCCTCCGCGAGGGCGCACAGCACGCCCGCCTCGTCGATCCGCCGGCCTTCGTAGAAGAAGGCGCGGCGGATCTTCAGGTCGTAAACCCGCGCCCTCTCGGAATCCTGTCCGTTCGCGCTCAGGTATGCGTCGTAGGCATCAACGTCGTCCGGACATATTCCTCGTGCGGCCAGGCCCGGCAGGGAGAGCGCGGCTCCTGCACCGCGATGAGGGGCCATTCCTGATCCACGATATGGCGGGGCGCAGTCCGATCGTTGATGATTTCCAAGGGAAAGGCGCGCCAGCGCACCGAGAGCCCTTCCCGAAACTCCGGTAAAACGGCGTCCAGCCGCGCCGCGGCCATGTACGCCCACGGTCAGTGATATTCGTGAAATATCTCGATGACGGCACCCAACGGCATTGCCCTCCTCGCCTGAAAAAGAGAATCCAACCCAAGGCGCTTTTTGTAGGGGAAACCGGGCTCCAATGCCAGAAACATCTTCTTCCGCCCCGTGGCAACAGAACGGATCCGAGGGGATAACCCCCGGAATTTTCCTTCCCCCGAAGCCCCATCCCCTTGGAGAGGAGGTGCACGTTCTTGGGAAAGAGTATAAGCATAAAGGAATAATTAATGAAAATAATGTTCTCATTCTTTATTCAAACCATTCCTCCCGAATGTCGAAAAATGAACGATATTGTTATAATTCCATGAATTAAGGGACACGCCCTAAACGCTCAGGCCTGGAGGCACCCATGAACTCCGCTGACGAGCGGCTAACGGAAATTCTCGGGGCCTCCCGCACCGTAGCCGCGGTGGGCCTCTCGGAAAAGCCCTGGCGGCCGAGCCACCAAATCACCGTCTACCTCCAAGGGGCGGGATTCCGCGTAATCCCGGTGAACCCCCACATCGGGGAAACGCTCGGCGAGCGGGCCTGTCCCTCTCTCGCCGCGGCGGCGCATCCGGTGGACATCGTCGACGTCTTCCGGCGGGCCGAAGCCATTCCCGCCCTGGCCGAAGAAGTGCTCCGCCTCCCGCGCCCGCCCCCCGTCTTCTGGATGCAGATGGGCATCGCCCACCCGGAGGCCGGGGGGCGTCTGCGGCGGGCCGGTATCGAGGTGACCGAAGATCTTTGCATCAAGCCCGCCCACGCGCGCCTTGTCGCGGCGCGCGGAGCGGAATGAAAAAATCATCTTGCGCGAACGCAATCGCTCCGCCAGCCGCGGGACGCTTCTCCTCTCAGCCTTTGTACTGATGGGCATATTCTCACCCGTTGAAAATTTCTTTCTCTATCATCCGGCCCGTGGCATCGATCTGACGCCGGCGGCCTACGGGATCCCCTTTGAGGAAATCCGCTTTCGCGCCGGGGACGGCACCCGCCTCCACGGCTGGTTCGTCCCCCCCAGGAGGGCGGACGGCCCCGTCCTCCTCTGGGCGCACGGAAATGCAGGAAACATCTCCCACCGCTCGGAGAACGTCGCCCTCATCCTCCGCGAGCTCGGGGCGGGGGTCTTCCTCTTCGACTACCGGGGCTACGGCAGGAGCGAGGGAAGCCCGGGGGAGGAGGGACTCTACGCCGACGGCAGAGCGGCCTACGCCTGGCTGAAGGAGAAGGTGCCGCCCGGGCGCATCTTCCTCTTCGGCCGCTCCCTCGGGGCGGCCGTCATGGTGAAGCTCGCGGCCGAGGGCGCCGAGGCGCGCGGCCTCATCCTGGAAAGCCCCTTCGAGAGCCTGCTCGCCATGGGGAAGGCGGTGTTCCCCTTCCTGCCGGTGAGCTGGCTCATCACCCAGTCCTTCGACATCGCGGCGCTCCTCCCCGCGGCGCGGCTCCCCGTCTTCATCCTCCACGGGGACCGGGACGAGATCGTCCCCTTCGCCCAGGGGGAGCGCCTCTACCGGCTCGCCCCCCGGCCCAAGCGCTTCTTCCGCATCCGGGGGGCGGGCCACAACAACACATATATCGCGGGCGGGCCGGACTATTGGGCCGCCTGGCGCGGGTTTCTCGAAAATCCGGAGGGGGAGTGAGTCCGTCTGATGGTGGGCGAATTTTTCGTTTACGCGGGCTCTACGGGCGCGGGCGCTAGCAGGAGTTCGGGCAGGTGGTCTTCCGCGCCCGCAGGCGGCGGTAGAGCTTCGCCCGGCTGATTCCCAGCATGTTCGCCGCGTGGCTGACGTTTCCGCGCGTATGGGTCAGGGCCCGCTGGATGAGATGATCTTCGATCATCCTGAGGGGCAGGATCGGAATGCTCTCCTCCAAGGACGCCGAAGTTTCCCGGGTTTCTGACTCGCCCACAAGGGCCTGCGGATCCCCGGGGCGGGCCACGCCCTCCCGGATGGAGGGCGGGAGGTCCTCGATGCCGATCACGTTCGACTCGGTGAGAATGAACGTCTGGCGAATCACGTTTTTCAATTCGAGGACGTTTCTCGGCCAGGGGTAGGATTTCAGAATTTCCATCGCTTCCGGGGCCACGTGGGGGGTGGACCGGGTCATTTCCCGGGCGGCTTCGATGAGAGTCCGCTTCACGAGCAACGGGACGTCGGCGGACCGCTCCCGCAGGGGGGGGATGCCCAGACAGAACGGGGAGAGCAGATCGATGATCTCCGGTTCGAACCGCCCCGTTGCCGCCTCTTGCGCCAGGTCCCGCCGCGCCGAGAGGATAAAGCGCACATCGGCGGGCGGGTAGTCCTTGCTGAGGCGCAACTTCCCGTCCGGCTTCAGCCGGCGCAGCAGATCCGCCTGAAGCGCCGGCTTCATTCCGTCGATACCATCCAGGAACAGTGTTCCCCCGTTCGCCCTTTCCCACTTCCCGGCCGCCCGCTTGCCGAAGGAACCCGCGCCCGCCTGGAGGAGTGAAAAAACCTCCGCTTCAAACAGGTCTTGGCGGAGGATGGTGCAGTTCACATAGAGAAAAGGCGCGTCGGCCCGGCGGCTGTTGTAATGCACCGTCCGGGCGGCCAGCTTCTTCCCCGTTCCGCTTTCCCCTTGCAACAGGACGTGGCCGTCGCTCTCGGCGAGCCACCTGAGGGTTCCCAGCATCTGGACGTGTGCGGCACTCGTTCCGATGATGTCCTTGAAGTCAAACTGGGCGCGAAGCTCGTCCTTCAGCTTTCTCACTTCGTGCATGAGGGATTTCGTCCGAAGCGCGTTTTGTATCGAATTGCAGAGGCGCTCTATGTCGAAGGGCCGCTGAAGAATATCGTATGTCGCAAGGCGCAGCGATTCAGACGAGCCGTTCAGCGCTCCCTCATCGGAAAGAAGGATGACGAAGGACTCCCGGTGAAGGTCGTTGAGGCGAAAGAGGGCTTCCTGCCGGGAGGCTTGGGGAACGTCGGTGTCCAGCAGGACAATGTCGGCCGTCTCCTGGGCCATGGCCATGAGGAAAGTCTCCCCGTCCGGGAAGCCCCGGACCCGGAACCCCCGCCTGCGGAGGAGGACCTCAAGCTCCGCCCGCTCATCGGGGTCGCTTTTCACGATCTGGACGGTGGGGAGGTATCCCCGGCTGGCCAAGCCGGTTTTCGATTGGGGGATTTCCGAAGCGATCATGGGGGTTTCCTCCATGCAAATCTTCGGCGGCCTGAATGAACAGTGGGTGATCCATTACTAGAATAGTCTTATTTCGATGAATTACTGTGAAACGAATCACTTTTTCTGAAAATAATCAAAATTCCCGGGATTTCTTCCACCGAGCCCCCATCCCGCAATTCATTGTTTTTTAAATCGAAACAGATATCGAACCGAGAAGAATGGGGAGACGAGGGGATATCCCTTTTCCTGGCAGGGGGCCTAAATCCAATCTTTCTTCCCCCGAGCGTATTTCTAAATAACTTCGAAATTCACGAATACTTCGAATTTCAAGCCGTATCCCTCCTTTCAACCCTTCATTCCGTACGTCAGGCTCAAAAGGGGAAATTATTTCCCTTTTCACAGCGCTTTCCTCCAAGAAGCTCTTTGCCCGTATTTACAGGTTGGGGCCGCTTTCACACCCCAAAAATGGCCTGTTTTCTTTTTTCCGGGAGTAAAGTATCTTCCTCACGAGGAGGGCGCGTCCGATGAAAATCCGCAATTTTCGCCTTTACGCCGCCATCGCCGCGGCGATATTGCTGGCGATCTACTTCACGAACGGTAGAGCCGCCGGCCTCTCGGCGGGGTCCCGGGCGCCCGAGTTGCAGGGCGGACCCTGGTTCAACAGCGAGCCCTTAAAAATGGCCAACCTGCGCGGCAAGGTGGTTCTGGTCGAGATGTGGACGTTTGGGTGAATTAACTGCGTGCATGACATTCCGCACGTCCGCTCGTGGCACGAGCGATACAAAGACAAGGGCCTGATAGTCATCGGGAACCACTCGCCGGAGTTTTCCTTCGAAAAGAGCGAGCAAAATGTGCAAGCCGCCATCGCCCGGCTCAACGTCCCCTACCCCGTGGTGATGGACAACGATTTCACGAATTGGCGCGCCTTCATGAACCGCTACTGGCCGACGAGGTATCTCATCGACAAGAAGGGCATAATCCGGCTCAAGGTGATTGGGGAAGGAAGTTACGAACAGACCGAAAATATGATTCGGAGGCTCCTCGCCGAATGACAGCCGCCCCCTCCGCTGGGCCGCCAAGCCGGCCGGCGGGCCGGGCCTACACCTATTCCACCCTGCTTCGGGCGACGCACTGGCTGAACGTCCTCCTTCTTTCCCTCATGATCGCGAGCGGGATCCAGATTTGGTGGGCCTATCCCGCCTTCGGTCCCGGCCTTCCCAAGCCCGAGGCCCTCTACGGCGCGGTCGCCGGAATAGAGACAAAGGTCGACGCGCGCGGAATCAACATGGGGAACGATTACCGGAGATTCGTGGGCCGGCTGACGCAGAATTTCGGCATCGGCGGCTGGCTGGCGGGGGCCCTGCGGTGGCACTTCGCCGTCATGTGGCCCTACACCCTGAACGGTTTGGTGTTCCTCTTGACGCTTCTGCTGACCGCGGAGGGGAGGCACTACCGCCTCCAAAAGGGGGACTTCGCCGGAATCGGCGAGATGATCCGCCACCCCATCCGAACCTTTTTCGACCCGCCCGGCGAGGGGAAGTTCAACCCGATCCAGAAGCTGGCCTACAACATCGTCATCCTCGCCGGGGTCTTCTCCATCCTCACGGGCCTCGCCCTGTACAAGCGCGTGCAGCTCGGCTACCTCACCGACCTCTTCGGCGGCTATCAGGCGACGCGGTTCTGGCACTTCGGGGTCATGATATTTTTCATCCTCTTCGCCATCGGCCACACCCTAATGGTACTGGCGCACGGCTGGCGGGGGGGCCTCGCCCCGATGATCGTCGGGCTCAAGGCCGAGCGGGAGGCCTTCCGCGCCCGCCAGCGGATCTTCGCCCGCCGGTTCGGCCGGGTCCTCGCCGAGGCGGCCATGGTGCTCCTCGCCTTCTGGGCGGGGGGGCTCATCGCCGCAGGAATGAATTCGATTTTCGGCGGCCAGGCCTCGGGCTGGATCTTGGGCGTCCTCCTTTACGGAACCCTCCGCCTGGGCCCCGCCCGGATCTGGTACCGCCGCGCGAGGGAGGCCCGCCTCCGGCGGCTCGCGGTGGCGGGATGAGATGAGTAAGGGGAAAAACGAGTTCGTCCTGCCGACCCGCCTCGCGCGCAAGCGGCTCCTGGCGGGGCGGCTGGTACTGGGCGTCGCGGTGATGAACCTGGTGCTCGCCCTGGCGCTGGGGTGGGCACTGACGGGCCCGGCGGCGGGTCTCACCCGGTTCCGCCTGGGATTTTTCGGATGGGCCGCCCTTTTGTTCGCGGCCTCGATTCTGCTCACGGTGCCGCTTCTCGCGCCGATTCTGCGGAGGCTGCTGCGCCCGCCCGCCGGGGAATAATCCGGCCTCGGCAATCGGCCGCCGAGCGGCCGTGGAGGATTCGTCATGACCAAGGAGCCGATGGGGGAAAACCGGCCCGCGGCGGCGGACGCGCCCCCCGCAAAAAACCGCCGGAGTTTTTTGAAGATGGCGGCGGCGGCCCTCCTGGCCGGGTGCTCGCGCCTGGACAGAGACCCCGCCGCGCAATCCGTCCTGAGCTGGTTCGACAAGTTCAACCACAAGGCGGGGCTTCTATTCGACAGCAACCACCGCCTCGCGCGCACCTACCCGAAAAGCGCCACCACCCCCGCGCTGATGCGCCCGAACGGCTCCATCGTCGCGCCGGGCACGCGGTTCCAAAAGGTGGAGGAAAAAGACTGGCGGCTGGGTCTCTCGGAGGTGCGCCTCCAGGGAGGCGAAATCAGAGAGCGCTCCTGGCAGAAGAGCTACACCATGGAAGCGCTCCGGGCCATGCCCGCCGTGGAGCAGACCGTCGAGCACGTTTGCGTGGAAGGATGGAGCGCCATCTGCAACTGGAAGGGCGTTCGCCTGGCCGACCTTCTGAAGGGCATCCCGCGCAGGCCCGAGAGCCGATTCGTGCTGTTCATTTGCGACGACTTCCTTCAGGGATCCCGGGGATACGTCCCCTATACCGTGACCTTTGATTTCAAGTCGGCGCTCCACCCCCAGAACCTGCTCGCCTACGAATACAACGGGGAGAAGCTCCCCTTCGCCCACGGCGCCCCCCTCCGCCTCGCCTCGCCCGCCAACGTGGGCTGGAAGAGCGCCAAGTACATCAGCCACATCGCCCTGACGAACGTGGACATGGGCGGGTACTGGGAAAACCAGGGTTATCCGCGCTACTACGGCTTTTGAGGCGGGGGCGGCTTCTTGACAAAGCGGTGCCCTCCTCTTATAGCCACCTATTGGGCCGGAAGGGGAAACCGTTTTTCCCCTTCGGCGGCCGATGATCCGGCGTAGCTCAACGGCAGAGCAGTCGGCTGTTAACCGACTTGTTGTAGGTTCGAATCCTACCGCCGGAGCCAGAAGAATTGCGCTATACCGTCGATTCGGAGGCGGGCGTGGCGTTTATTGTGGCGTCCGGAGCGCCAGCCCCGGCGAATTCGTCCGAACCATACACATCCACATACCGTTGCGCCCTGCGGATATCGCGCCAGCGGCCCCACCGCAACAGTTCCCAGACCGTGGCGCCCGCCCGGGCGAGGCGCGTGGCTCCGGTGTAGCGAAGGTCGTGGAAGTGGGCCCCGGGAAGGCTCGCCTTATCCCGGGCCCGGCTGAAAGCCTTTTGGACCGCGCCGGGACTCAGGGGGGCGTTCTTCCACCCCATAAAACAAAGCCGTGACGGGCGAGCGGCTGGCGGCCCAGGATGACAGCGGCCTCTTCGGAAAGAACCACGGTTTCATCCTCGAGGAGGGTCCCCCGCCTAGCCTGGATGCGGGTGCCCTTGGTTTCGCCGGCCGGGGCGCTTCTACTTGGCCTGGCGTTCATGCTCCAGCGGGCCCGCGGGGAGGAGAGCCCGATGGTGGCAGAGCGGACAGCCTGACCCGCCTCATCCCTCCCGTTTTCGGCAGAGCGCTTCGATCGTGGCGGTGAGCCGCTCGATGTCGCCGGGCCCGGAGAGGCGGTGGTCTCCCCCCTTCACCAGCGCGAGGGAGACGTCCCCGCTCCGGAGCGCCTCGCACAATCTCAGCGATACCTCCCAGGGGACATCCCCATCCGCCATTCCGTGAATGAGGTGGACAGGGCAATCGATCCCGATGGCGCCCCGCAGCAGAAGATGCTCCCTTCCCTCCTCGATGAGCGCGCGCGTGATGGGATACGGGGCCTCGCCGTGCTCCGAAGGGTTGTGGTAGACTCCTTCGGTCATCAGCCTCCCGCGCGCCTCCTCCGATAGCCGCGCCCACATCAAATCCTCGGTGAAGTCCGGCGCCGCCGCGACCCCCACCAGACCCGCCACCCGCCCGGGCCGGGCCAGCGCGGCGAGCAGCATGACCCACCCCCCCATGCTCGATCCCACCAGCACCTGGGGCCCCTGCGCCACCCGGTCGAGGACGGCGATCGCGTCCGCCGCCCAGCGGCCGATGGTTCCCTCCTCGAAGCGGCCGGATGACTCCCCGTGGCCGGCGTAGTCGAAGCGGACGAAAGCGCGACCCGCCGCCCGGCAGTGCGCCTCCAGGGCGGTGGCCTTGGTCCCCGTCATGTCCGACTTGAAGCCGCCGAGGAACATGACCCCGGGGGCCTTGCCCGGGGTGGAGCGGCAGGCGATCCGGATTCCCTCATCGCGGGTGAGAAACAGCGGCGGACCGGGATCCGTCATCTTTCCCGCCCTTTCCCATTGAAGAAAAACCCGCCGCAGCGGTGGGACGATCCTTCCGAATCAGCCTTCGGCCGGGTCCCCGCCGCGCGCCGCTCCGGAAGGAGCGGAATCGCGCAGAGGGGATACGCCGCGCGGGGTTGATTCCCGGGCGGGCTACTTTTTTTCCAGATGCATCCGGTAGGCGCGGTCGGTTTGCCTGTCCACAATTATGCTTCGCGACTCGTTCACATAACCTTCCAGCCGGATCCACAAGGAATGGGTCCCGAAGGGAAGCCGCGGCAGCTTGATTTCCGGAGCCGCCTTTCCGTAATACCGGCTGTCGATGAAAATCTCGCCGCCGGGAGGGGTGGTGTAAATGCTTACGCGCCCGGCGACCGACTCCCGGAGCGCGATGCGGACAGTCGTCTCCTCGCTCCCGACCTCCACCTCATCGATGCGCGTTACGAACCCCGGCAGGCTCACCCGGGCGGTGTGCCATCCGAAGACGACACCTTTGATGACGATGGGAACGCCCTTCCCGGACTTTCCCCGCGGAGAGCCGTCGAACGCGATCTCCGCCCCGGGATTTTCCGCAATGATCCGGACCGTCCCCGTCCCGCGGGGACCGAGCTGGACCCCCGATGAAGAAAAAAAGCCGCACCCCCCGAGAAGAGCCAGGCACAGGACAAAAAAAACCGTTTTCGTTTCCCGCGTTAATACCCGCCGCATTTTCCCTCGCACCGATAAATCCGGATTTTAAAAAACTTCCCAAAGCCAATCCCGTAAGGCGGCAGCCGTCCTTTCCCGGCGGAACACTTCCCCGGCTTTCATGCCGCATTGTGGTATTCTTCCCCTCGAAAATCATGACAATTTACCCCCTCCCCGCCTGTATGAAAAGCGAACCGCGCGCTTTCACCCCGGCGCGGAGACCGATTGAGGATGTTCATGTGCGGCCGGTTTTCCTTGGCGGTGGTCCCCGAAAGTCTTCGCGCCTTGTTCAAGCTCGCAAGGGAGATCGAGCTTCCGCCCCGGTACAACATCGCGCCGAGCCAGGAGGTGGGGGCCGTCCGCGCCGCCGCGGACGGAGCGAGCGAATTGGCTCTCCTCCGGTGGGGCCTGATCCCGCATTGGGCGAAAGATCCCTCCATCGGCGCGCGCACGATCAATGCCAGGGCCGAGACCCTGGCCGAGAAGCCCTCCTTCCGCACCGCCTTCCGGAAGAGGCGTTGCCTGATCCCGGCGGACGGATTTTACGAATGGGCGCAGCGGGAGGGGAAAAAGCAACCTTATTTCGTTCAGATGCGGGAGGGAGAGCCCTTCGCCATGGCGGGGCTGTGGGAACGTTGGCGGAGACCCGACGGAAATGATGTGGAATCGTGCGCCATCGTGACCTGCGGGGCGAACGGGCTCCTTCGCCCGTTTCACCACCGCATGCCGGTCATCCTCCCGGCCGATGACTTCGGCCGCTGGCTCGACCCCGCCGAGAATGACAGCCGGACCCTCCAGCCCCTGCTCCGCCCCTATCCCGGCGGGGCGATGAAAATCCATCCGGTGAGCGTCCACGTCAACAACCCCCGAAACGACGATCCCCGTTGCGTCGAGCCGATGGATCAAAGCGGCTCCGCCCGTGAAGCCTGGAAGGGGCAATGATTTTTTATTTCCCCGCCCGGGGGAAGTCCGGCGCCTTCCGGTTAATGACGGCGACGCCGGCAAAGATGCATGCGAGGCCCGCCGCCTCCGTCCAGGTCAGCCGCTCCCCGAAAAAAATGGCGCCGAACAGAACCGCATTCAGCGGAACGAGGTAAGCAACCGTCATGACATTGGTCGCCCGTGCAGTCGAAAGGAGCCGGAAGAAGATCAGGGTGGGCAGCGCCGTGGAGTAGAAGGTGAGGAGGAGGAGCCACGCGATCACGTCCCACCCGGGCGAGAGCGTCCAGGGCGCATCCACCGCCAAGCTGAAGGGAAGAAGGATGACGAACCCCCAGGTTAACTGTCCCGCCGCCATCACCAGCGGGGAATGGCCCCGCAAGCGGCGCGCGTAGACGGCCAAGATCGAGATGCTGAGAGATGCGAGAACCATCCCCAGCTCCGCCTGGACATGCCCGCCCAGCCCCTCCAGCGCCGCCGGCCCGATCACCAGGATCACCCCGGCGAGGCCGAGAGCGATTCCGGCCGCCCCATTCAGGCTCAACCGCTCGTCGCTCGTGAAAAAATGCGCGAGGAGGAGGGTGAAGAGGGGAATCGGGGCGTTCAGGGTACCCGCGAGCCCCGGCCCGATGTGAATCTGCGTCCAAGCCGAGATGGTAAAAGGAATCGCCCCGCCGAGTAGGCCGAGGAGAATCAGGGGCCGCAAGCCGGGAGATGAAAAGCGCCTCTTCCCCCTCCGCCCCGCGAATGCCAAAATTCCCCAGAGCAAACCGGCGGAGAGAAAGGTGCGCACCGCCGCGATAGTAAGGGGGGGCACGGACCCCACGGCGAGCTTCTGGAACAGAAAGGAGCTGCCGTGCATGTTGGACAGCAGAATGAGCCACAACCACTGTTTGGCGTTAATGGCCGGCGACTCCGGAACAGGGATGGAGGACGAATGAAGCGCCCCAACGTATCCGATAAACTGCACCTGCGAAAGCCATCCGCCAGGGACATCCATCCTTTTCCCCCCGGAGCGATGCGCCCCCCTGTGCCCGGACAGGTTAGAATGAGGGGAATCCCACTTCCGGAAACCATGGCGAAGAGCGAATACTTCAAGCGGATATGAGGGCAGTGCGTGCATCCCGCCGTCGAAAAAGAACTCGCCGCCATCGAAGCGGACAAGGAGGACGGGGCGGCCCAGCTCGCCGCGCGGGGCCTCGACCTCCTGGCGGAGGCGGCCGGCCTCGGGGAGGAGCTTCCCGCCGAAAAGTACCTGGAGGGGATGGCCGCTCTCGTCCGGCGGCTGGGGACCCTCCGGCCTTCCATGGCCCCGGTGGGAAACTGGGCGTTAATTTTCTGCGAGGAGCTGCAAGATCGCCTCCGGAACGACCCAAATGCGGACCGGCCCGGGGCCGCGAGATCGATCAATGTCTCTTTGCGGGAAAGACAGTCGTCCGCATTGAAAGCATTGGTTGAATTCGCAAGGCCGCTCCTGGCCCGGGCGGAAGCGATTCTCACCCTGAGCTATTCGTCCACGGTGGAGGCGGTGCTTTTGGGGGCGGCGGCGCCCTCTTCCCTCGTGCGGGTGGCCGAGGCGAGGCCCCTCCTCGAGGGGAGGAAGCTGTTCTCGCGCCTTCGGGAGGGGGGCATCTCCGCGCGCCTCGTTACGGACGCCCAGATGGCGGGGGCCATGGCCGTCTCGGATCTCCTTCTTCTGGGGGCGGACACCATCTGCGCGGATCTTTCCGCCGTGAACAAGACCGGAAGCCGCCTGGCGGCTCTCGCCGCCCGCGAGTTTGGAAAACCCTGCGTCGTGGCCGCCGACACGTTCAAGATCGCCGCCACGGTTTCATCGGAAAACGCCTCTCTCGAAGAAGGGCCCGGGGAGGAGGTGTGGGAGAAGGAGGCCCCTCATTGCGAAAACCGCGTCTTCGAGGTGGTCCCTCCGCACCTCATCGACTCTTGCCTCACCGAGAAGGGGGTGCTCTCCCCCGGGCGGATGGAAAAAGAAATTGAAAGCTGGCGGGCGCGGGCCGGTGGGCTTTCCCATTAGTGCGTCCCACCCCTCTCGCCCGGGGGCGCGGTGTGGCGGCGGCCTCCTTGAGCGGCCATTTGCGATATGGGATATTTCCCCCGGCGGATATCTCTTCTCCATCCTTGATTCAGGAGGTGACAATGAAGGGCCGCTACGCCGAAACATTCGATCGCTCCCTCCGTGATCCCGAAGGCTTCTGGGGGGAGGCCGCGGACGCGCTGCACTGGTACAAGAGATGGGAAAAGGTGCTGGACGACTCGAACCCGCCGTTTTACCGGTGGTTCGCCGGCGCGGAGACGAACACCTGCTACAACGCGCTCGACCGCCACGTCGAGGGCGGCCGCGCCGGCCAGATTGCCCTGATCTACGACAGCCCGGTCACGGGCGCCGTCCGCACCTTCACCTACCGCGAGCTGCGGGACGAGGTGGCGGCCTTCGCGGGCGCCCTCCGGGCCCAGGGGGTGGCGAAGGGCGACCGGGTCATCATCTACATGCCCATGGTGCCCGAGGCGGCAATCGCCATGCTCGCCTGCGCCCGCATCGGGGCGGTGCACTCAGTGGTGTTCGGCGGCTTCGCCGCCAATGAGCTCGCCGCCCGGATCGACGACGCCGCGCCGAAGGTGATCGTCTCGGCCTCCTGCGGCATCGAGCCCGCCCGAATCGTCGAGTACATGCCCCTTCTCAACGAGGCCATCAAGCTGGCGCGGTCCAAGCCGGAAAGGTGCATCATCCTCCAGCGCCCGAGCGCCGAGGCCGGGCTGACGGCGGGCCGCGACGTGGAGTGGAACGACGCCCTCCGGGGGGCGGAAAATGCGGAGTGCGTCCCCGTCGCGGCGACCGACCCGCTCTACATCCTCTACACCTCCGGCACCACCGCCCAGCCGAAGGGGGTGGTCCGCGACAACGGCGGCCACATGGTGGCGCTGGAATGGAGCATGAAGAACGTCTACGGAATCGACCCGGGCGAAGTCTATTGGGCCGCCTCCGACGTGGGTTGGGTGGTCGGGCACTCCTACATCGCCTACGCCCCGCTCCTGCACGGGTGCACCTCGGTCCTCTACGAGGGAAAGCCGGTCGGCACGCCGGACGCGGGGGCCTACTGGCGGGTGATCTCCACCCACGGGGTGAAGGCGCTCTTCACGGCGCCGACGTCCTTCCGGGCCATCAAGCGCGAGGACCCGGAGGGCGGCCTCGTGAAGCAATACGACCTGGGCTGTTTCCGCACCCTCTTCCTCGCGGGCGAGCGCGCCGATCCCGACACCGTGAAGTGGGCGGAGGAAAAGCTCGGGGTCCCCGTCATCGACCACTGGTGGCAGACCGAGACGGGCTGGCCCATCAGCGCCAACTGCATGGGGATCGAGCCGCTGCCGGTGAAGTACGGCTCCCCGACCAAGCCCGTGCCGGGGTGGGACATCCGGGTCGCCGATCCCAGCAACCGGGAAGTGAAACCGGGCGAGATGGGGGCGCTCGTGGTCAAGCTGCCGCTCCCGCCGGGCAGTTTGCCCACCCTATGGAACGCGGACGAGCGCTTCGTCGACGCCTACCTCAAGGCGTTCCCGGGGTACTACGAGACCGGGGACGCGGGCTACATCGACGAGGACGGCTACGTCTTCGTCATGTCGCGGACCGACGACATCATCAACGTCGCGGGCCACCGCCTCTCGACCGGCGCCATGGAGGAAGTGCTCGCCTCCCATCCGGACGTCGCCGAGTGCGCGGTCATCGGGGCAAGCGACAGGCTGAAGGGGCAGATTCCGATCGGTTTTCTGGTTCTGAAGGCGGGGACCGACAGCGGGGATGAGGAGGTCGTCAAGGAGATCGTCCTCCTGGTGCGCGAGAGAATCGGCCCCGTCGCCGCATTCAAGCACGCGGCGGTGGTCAAGGGCCTGCCCAAGACACGCTCAGGCAAGATTCTTCGGGCGACCATGAACCGGATCGCGGACGGCGAGCCGTACAAGATGCCCGCCACCATCGAGGATCCGTCGACACTTACGGAAATCGAAGACAAGCTGAAAAAAATCGGTTTCGGGGCCGGGGATTAGCCTCCCCCCCTCCCCCTCCTCCCCCTCCTCCCCCTCCCCCCCGGCAGGGCCCGCTCCGCTTCTATCGAGGCCTAGTTGACTTGACCCGGCCGGGCGCCGGCGGCGTCCGCTTCGTTCAGACTCCAGTCGTAGTCGTGCCCTGCAATGGAGGCGGTTTTTTCGAGCCGGGCGGCCAGGGCGGGGGCGGCGTACTTCTTCATGTGGGAGATGACGCCGGCGTCGGTTCCCCCAAAATCTTCCTTGTACCAATGGTAAATGCTCGAAACCGTAAGCCCCCAGAAGGAGAAGTGCGCCCCGCGTGGGTGGTTCACATAGGCGCGGGCGCCCTCGGTCAACATGGCGTCCGCCCGCTCGGGGGTGTAGGGCGTGGGTTGCAGGTTGGGACAACCCAAAGAGGCGCAGCTCACAGCGTAATGAATCCGCGGGTCCCGCCAGATGGGCCGGAGGATGCGGTGCTCGATATCGTTCAGGCTGACCCGCTCCCCCTCGATGGTGAGGAGTTTCTTGTCCCAGGGGCCGAATGTGAACCAGCCGGGCGAGATCGAGATATCGGTGATGCTCCCGACCGGATAATGATCCAGCACAAGCTTTACGGTTAGCGCGTTGTAGAGATTGACCCAATAGGCGAACTGGATGTTCCGGCGCAGGCGGCTCACCGGCGCCGCCTCCAGGCGGGCGATGTAGCGCGCGAGGGCGTCCTCGTCCTCTCGGCTCACCGCGCCGTAGGCGATGCGGTTCACCCCGTCGGCTCCCGGGCGGAGATATTTGCCGAGAAAGGCACCCCAGGCGGAATGGCCAATCCGGATGGAGGATTTCGGATCGCCCGCCCGCCAGCGGGGCCAGAGGACCGCCTTCGGGGCGGCGGCGCGGGCCGCGGCCGGGGCCAGGAGAAAAAACACAGCGGCGATCGCCGCGGTGCGGATGATGGGCTTCGGGAAAGGCATTGATTATTTCCCTTTTTCCGGGAATGGCGGCGACACACTCGCTTCGTCTTCTGGGATAACGAAAATTCGACTTCGGATATTCCGCGCGTTTACGGGTTTCACTCCGAGAGGTTGAAGCGAAGGTCCGCGGCGAGGCACTCGGCCTCGGGAAGGCCCAGCTCCCGCCGCGCCAAGTTCGTTCCCTGGACGATGGCGGCGACCTTGTAGAAGGCGTGCCGCCGGCTCATCCCCTCGCGGCCCATCCCGCAGTCCGAGCAGATGACGAGCCGCTCGGGCGGGATGGTCCCGAGCGCGCGGCGGATCAGGGCGGCGACCTCCTCGGCTTTTTCCACCTGAAGGGTGTGATGGTCCACGACGCCGATGGCGATCTTTTTCTCCTCGATGCGCTCCCCGATCGCCTCCATGTCCATCCCGCCCGTGCTGCAGCACTCGAAGGTGATGAGGTCGGCGTCCACCCGGTTCATCGCCTCGAGGGCGGGCGCGTAGCTCTGGGGCTCGTCGAAGGCCCGCTGCTGGGCGGCGTTGCCCCAGCAGGAGTGGTACCAGACCTCGGTGTGGGCGCGCAGGCCCTTGACCGTGGCGTTGAACGCCTCCACCGCGAAATCGAGCGACATGACGTCTGCCCGGATCCCCTTGGCCGCGAGCATGTGGATTTGGGGATCCTCAATCTGGATGACGGGGCAGCCGGCCCGGGCGAGCGCGAGCAGCTCTTCGTTCATGGCTTCGCTGATGGCCATGATCCGCTCCCTGACGTCCTTGTAGTAATGGTCCTCGACATAGAAGGCGAGGAGGTCCGGCGAGATGGTCCCGAACTTGACGGGCTTCTTGGTAAGGCGCTGGGCGGTCTTCCAAAGCGCGGTGTACCGGAGATCCCCCGGGCCCACCGGGCCCACGATTTCGGGCATCATCCGGGCCTCGCCCACCTCGCTCAGGATGGTGCCCCGCGTCCGCTCTTCCCAGGGAAACCGGCGGGGGTTGAAGCCGGAAAAACCCGCCATCTGGCGCGCCGCGTAGCTGGCCCAGCTCAGGCCGCCCACGTCGGTGTCGAAGCGGCAGTCCCCGTCGGTGCAGATGTCGAGCCCGGCGACCTCTTGATCGCGCAGGTAGGCGGAGACGGCGTCCACGTACTGCTCGCGGAACCGGCTGTTGGACATGGCCTCGAGGAAGGTGCGCGCGCCGATGTTCTCGGTGTACCAGTGCGGGCGCGGCAGGGAGCCGATGATGGTGGTCGGGAGCATGATCCCATCGGTGGCTTTGAACATCGGATTTTCCTCAAAGAAAGTTCCGCCGGGAGGATGTTTCCGGTGCGGCCCCCGCCCGGGTGGGCGCTTTCGCCCAAATCTCTTTCCCTATCGGGAAGAGAGCGCTTTTCACTCTATATGGATCTTCTGTGTTTTCATATTACGCAGCTACCTCAGGAGTCGCAAACCAGCCCTCATCCGCATCGGGACAATGCCCGTCCGCAAAACCGCGGGCGCCCGCCGGGGTGCGAAAATGCGAATCGAAAAAATAAGAACCGGCGGGGAAAAAAGCCCCGTAATGGGTCCATGCGGCAATGGCCCCCCTTCCCCAGATGATGTACATAAAGGACATTGACCTCGTGATTGAGGGGGAGGGCAAAGCTTTGGCGCGCCCTCCCCCTCATGAGTATCTGCCGGGAGCTCTTCCGCGCGGCGGCCGCGGACGGGGGAGGGGAGCTGGACTCTTCCTGCATCGTCCGCGTTTACCAGAAGCTCGCTGGCATGCCGGACGGGAAGAAAGGGTGATTTGTCCCCTAAACCTCGAGGGAAAACTTTGCGTTGATGTTATAATTTAGCGTTTCCGGCGGTTTGTTCCACGAGCGGGGCGGGAGGCAGTCATGGTAGGGACAGGCGCGGAGGCGCAGCCTTCGCCTTCGTCGGCCAAAACGAAACTTCGGATCGTCGACGCCGACATTCATCCGCGGATGAACTCCCTCTCCCAGCTTCATCCCTACATGGACGAGGGATGGCGGCGGCGGATGGGGGTAAAACCCCTCAGCTCGGAGACGGACCCGAACACCGCCCGGAACGTTTTTACCATTCCCAAGCGCTGGTACTACCACCCCCACGGCGCGGAACGGCCCGACGCCATCCCGCCCGGCGGCGGCCGGCCGGGCTCCGACCTGGAGACCTTCCGGAGCCAGCATCTCGACGCCTACGATATCGAGTACGGAATCCTGATCGCGGGGGATCTGTTCGGGCTCGGGGGTTGCCCCGACGCGGATATGGCCGCCGCCCTCGCCGCGGCATCAAACGATTGGATTATTGAAAATTGGGTCGGCCGGGACCCCCGGCTCAGGCTGAGCATCCACGTGGGGCCGCGCGATCCCCAACTCGCCGCGAAGGAGATCGCCCGCCTGGGCGGGCATCCGGGGGTGGTGGGGGTTCAGATTCCTCAAGCGGACATCCTCCTGGGGAACCGGTTTTTTTATCCGATCTACGAGGCTGCGGAACGTTACGGCCTGCCGGTGGGCATGCATGGGGCGGGAGAGTCGGCGGGCGTGAGCACCCCGATGAACCCGGCCGGGGTTCCCACGTATTTCATCGAGGTGCACTCGGGCGCGCCCGCCGTTGCACAGGCCCACGTCATCAGCCTGGTCTGTGAGGGGGTATTCGAGCGTTTTCCCAAGCTCAAGGTCGTCTTTCAGGAGATGGGCTACGCCTGGCTGCCCAGCGTAATGTGGCGGTTTGATAAAGAGTGGCGCTCCCTCCGGAGCGAGGTCCCCTGGTTGAAGAGACTCCCGAGCGAGTACATCGCGGACCACATCCGGCTCACCTCGCAGCCCATCGAGGAGCCGCCCTCCGCCGCCCAGCACTTGCAGCTTCTCGAAATGATGCGAGCGGAGAAGACCCTTCTTTTTTCCTCGGACTATCCGCACTGGGATTTCGACAACCCGCGCCACGTGCTGCGGGAAGCCCCCGAGCCGATGCGGCGGCGGATTTTTTCCGAGAGCGCTTTTGAGATTTACAACCTGGAAAAATAAGGCGTGAGGCAAAAAATCCCTTCCCCAAAAGGGTGAAGGCAACGCCCATGAGCGGATCAAATGTCCGCCCAGTATCGCTTCAGAGCCGCCTCGTCCACCTCCACCCCGAGCCCGGGCCCATCCGGTACCACCACCTTCCCCCGTTCGACGCGAAAGCCCGTCACAATGTCCGCCTCATGCCAGGCGGGCGCTTTTCCTGATTCGTTGTAAACGATGCACGGGGTCGAGGCGAAAAAATGCGCGCAGGCCGCGTCGTTCAAAGCGCTGTGGACCACGCTGCCGCAGAGGCCTTCCATTCCGTGGATCTCGACCACCGCGGCGACTTTCTTGCAATTCAACAAGCCTCCTTCGCGGTTCACCTTGATGTTCACGATGTCCGCCGCCCTTCGGCGCGCCAGCTCCGCGATATAGTCGGGCCGCATGGATTCGTCCGCGCAGATGGGAACGCGCGTATTTTTCGTAACAAACTCCAGGCCGTCCAGGTCGTTTCCGGGAACGGGCTGCTCCACCATGGCGATATCGAATTCTTCGATCTTGGCGCACACCTGAACCGCGAGCTTGGGCGTCCAGCTCATGTTCGCGTCTACCACGAGGGTGGCTTCGTCGCCCAGGGCGCGGCGGGCCGCGGACACGCGCGCAACGCTGGTGCGCACGTCCCGGTTCATCTTCACCTTGAGGGCGGTGACCCCCGCCCCAGCGGCCTCGGCGGCCAACTCCGCCGTCCGCTCCGGAGATTCGAGGGGAAGAATGTCGAAGGACGGCATTTCATCCCGGACCTTGCCGCCCAGAAGGTCATACACCGGGCAACCCAGTAATCTTCCGATCAGGTCGTGCAAGGCGCAGTCCACGGCGGCCTTGGGCGAGTGATGAAACGCGATGGCGGCATCCATCTTGTGGAGAATCTTTTCCCGGTCGAAGGGGTTCTCCCCTTGGACGACCGGAACGAGGTATTCCTCGAGAACCTTCACGGCGCTTGCGAGAGACTCCCCCGTTGGGTAGGGGCGGAGCGCGGCCGCGCCCCATCCCGAGGCGCCGTCCGAGGTGATGAGTTTCACGATGACGTCTTGTGAGTGGGTGGCCGTCCGCGTCGCGCTCTTGTACGGGTGATTGAGCGGGAGGGCGATGGGGTAAATTTCTGCTTTTTCGATATGGTCCATATAAAGATCCGTTTTCAGCGGAAGAAATCCGGACAAGCTACATTTCCGGCGCAGTGAGAGATTCCCTGGAGCAGTCCGCCGAGGCGGCCCTGAAAGAGTTCGGAGTTGAGTTTCAACCGACCAAAACGCCACCCAAAACGCCACACCCGCCGATTCTGCGACGGGGTAGCTTGATTCGGAGGAGGAACAAAACCGCCCAAGTGGTTGAAAGTATTATGGTGCCGGAGAAGGGACTTGAACCCCCACGGCCCGAAAGCCACTAGACCCTGAATCTAGCGCGTCTACCAATTCCGCCACTCCGGCGGGAGGAAACAAATCCGTATATAGGAAGGGCGGTGGCCGTTGTCAAGGTTGCGGCCCGTCCGATAAGTTGCGCTTTTCGCGGTGTTACCGAATGCGAGGCGAAGGATGGGCGGGAGCGGGAAATCGCCCGTGAGGCTTTTGCTGTTCACCCGGGGGCAATGCCCCCTCTGCGAGGAGGCCAAGGCCGAGGTGAGGGCCCTTTTCGGAACCGATCTCCCGATAGAGGAAATCGACGTGGACGCCGATCCGCAACTCGCCGAGAAGTACGGCGAGGAGGTTCCCGTCGGCTTCCTGGGAGGAGAAAAGGCCTTCAAGTACCGCGTCGACCGGAGGCGTCTCCGGCGCCTCTACCGGCAGGCGCTCCGCGAGAGCTGAACCCTCTTGGCACTCATCGTCTACTTCGGCTCGGTGGTCCTCATCTCCCTTTCGGGGGTGATGGCGCCGGGGCCGATCACCGCCCTCACCCTCGCCCGCGGGCGGAAGGAGCCCTTCGCCGGTTTTTGGATCAACGTGGGCCACTCCGCCGTGGAGCTTCCCTTCATCCTCGCCCTCTACGCGGGAATGGCCCCCCTCCTCCGCCTGCCCGGGTTTCAGCGCGGCGTATCCATTCTGGGCGGCCTTGTTCTCCTCTGGCTGGGGTGGGGTCTGCTTCGGCCAGCCGCCAAATTCGAGGGCGCGGCGCAGCGCGAAAATCTTTGGAACAGTCACATCCTCGCCGGGGTCGCTTTGACGCTCTTCAACCCCTATTGGTTCATCTGGTGGTTCACCATCGGCGCCGGCCTGGTGGCTCGCGCCCGGGCCTTCGACGCCTTCGCCGTAGTGGCCCTCATGGGGACCCTCCACGTGAGCTGCGACCTCGTCTGGGGAACTTTTCTCTCTTGGACGGCGCACCGGAGTGAAAGGGTATTCCACCAGAAAGGCTGGCGGCGCATCGAACTGGGCTGCGGCGCGGGCCTGATCCTTTTCGGAGGGATCTTTCTCTACCTGGGGCTATGGGGCGCTTGAGTCAGCCGGGGTTCGACCCCGGCTCGAGGCGCCGCCTCCCCTCTTCCACGTCGGCCCGGATCTGGGCGAGGAGAGCTTCGGGAGACGGAAACTTCCGCTCCTCCCGCAGGCGGGAGACGAACTCCACCCGCAACTTCCGCCCGTAGAGGTCGCCGCCGCCACCCTCCAGCAAATGGGCCTCCACCGTCACGCCATTCCCGCCAAAGGTGGGCCGGTCCCCGATGTTCGTCACCGCCGGAAGCCTCCGGCCGTCCCTTCCGTCAAGCTGCGCCCAGCAGGCGTAAACACCTTTCGCCGGAACGAGGATGGAAGGATAGTCGAGGTTGGCCGTTGGGATCCCGATTTGCCGCCCCCGCCCTTCCCCCCGAACGACCTCCCCTTCCAGTAGGTGGCACCGTCCCAGCAGCTTCGCGGCCTCTTCGACCATTCCTTCTCCCAACCGCCTGCGGATATCCGAGCTACTCACCTGCTCGCCTCCGAAAAATTGCGGCTCGATGACCCGGACTTCGAACCCCCACCGAGCGCGCGCCTCCTGGAGAAGGTTTACATCCCCGGCCCGGCCCTTTCCGAAGCGGAAGTTGTATCCCACCACCACGGCCTCCGCTCGGGCGCCTTCGTGGACGATCCGGCGGATGAATTCCTCCGCGGTCGTTCCGGCGAGCTCCCGGGTGAAGGGTTGAACGACGGCGGCGTCCACCCCGCACTCCTCCAGGCGGGCGAGCTTTTCCTCGAGGGTGGTCATGAGGGGAGGACAACGCTCGGGCGCGACAACGGAGAGCGGGTGCGGCTCAAAGGTGAGGACGGCGCACCGCCCTCCCCGCCGATCCGCCTCCTCGCGGATTAGGCGGCATATCTGCCGGTGGGCGAGATGCACCCCGTCGAAATTCCCGATTGTCAGAACGGCTGGATGACGGCCCGGGGGGATGGATTCAACGCCTCGGTAAACATCCACTGGCTGTACACCTCTAAACAAACCGATCGAATGGCGAGAGGGGATTCTTTCCGCGGCCCTCTTGAGCGAGCTTATTATCTATCAGACAAGGGCGCCCGGCCGCAACGGAATTCGTTGCGCATTCCTCGCCCTTGGGATTACTATACCGGGACGATTCGCCCATTTTGTGTGAAATGCGGAACCTCCTGCGTCCAATCCGTAGGGAGTTTGGCGTCAGCGGGCGGCGACGGAAAATCCCGCTCCGGCTTGCTTTTTGGCCCAAACAGATTGAAAGATACCTTCATGAAACCTATTGTTTCGCCGAAGCTGTTTGTTCCTTTTTGCCTCTCCCTGTGGATGGCGCTGTCCCCGGGTCCGCGCCAGGCAGTTGCCGCCACCCCCGAAACCTCGGCCCCGACCCTCTACTTCACCCGGCCAAGCGGGGAGGCCCCGCCGCCGGGAGTGGAGGGGCCTCGGCTGAGCCTTTCCGTCCGCGAAGCCGTGAGCCTGGCCCTCGCCCGCAACTTCGACATTACCATCGAGGCCTTCACCCCCAACATCCGCGAAAGAGACCTCATTCGGGAAGAAGCCGAATTCGATCCGGCGATCACCTCGTCCTTCGAGACCCTGAAGTCCGAGCTTGATACAGCGAGCGGCCTGACCACCGGGGGGCGGCAGCAGGTAACGAGCCGGCAGACGGCCAACATCGGCCTGGTGAAAAAAACCATCACCGGCGCCGACCTTTCGCTCGTCTTCGAGAGTATCCGCCTGTCCTCCAACTCGGCATTCAACCGGTTCGACCCGAGCCACGAGACCGCCCTCACCTTCACCATCACACAGCCTCTCCTTAAAAACTTCGGAATCGACCTGAACAAGACGGATATCCGCGTCGCCACCGCCAATCGGGATCAGGCCCTCAAAGATTACGAAACGAGGGTGCTCCAGGTAGTGGACCAGGTGGAGCAGGTTTACTGGGACCTCGTATTCGCCATCGCCGATCTTGATTTCCGGAAAAAGTCCCTCGACCTGGCAAAGGATCTCCGCCGCCGGAACCGTATCCAGGTAGAGGTCGGAACCCTCGCCCCCATCGAAATCCTGGAGGCGGAGGCAACCGTCGCGCAGCGGGAAGAAAACGTGATCATCGGCGAGCGGAACGTGAAGGACCGTGAAGACGCGCTGAAGCTCATCCTCAACATCACGGACGATGTGCCCTCCTGGAGGCTCGCCATCAGCCCGACCGAAAAGGCGGCCTTCCTCCCGATCCGCCTCGATGAAATGCAGATGACCCTCGACGCCTTGCGGAGAAGGGCAGATATCGAGCGCGCCCGCATCGAGGTGGATAAGCAGGAGCTTCTCCTCAAAAGGGCGCGCCAGAATCTTCTCCCCCAACTCGATCTTTCCGCGAGCGCTTCGAGCAACCCCACGCGGAACAACTTGACCAACTCCCTGGACCGACTTTCATCGAACAAGAGCTATTCGGTTTCCGGCGCGCTCAACTTCCGAATTCCGCTCGGCAACCGCCAGGCGAAATCCGACCTCGAGAGGGCCCGCCTCCAGACCCTCCAGTCCCTCGCCTCCTTCAACCAGCTCGAGCAGTCGATCATCGAAGAGGTGCGCCGTGCCATCCGCCGCAACCGCACCGACCAAAAACGCATCGACGCTAGCCGAGTCTCCCGGCGGCTGGCTGAAGAGCGGCTTGCCGCACAGGAGAAGAAATTCAGCGTGGGCCTGTCGACGAGCCGTGACATCCTCGAGGACCAGGAAAGCCTCGCAAACGCCCTCACCAACGAAACTCAAGCCCTCGTCGACTACAACAAGAGCCTGGCGACGCTGGGCCGCGTGAGCTACTCGAGCTTCGAGCGGCTACGCATTCGCCTGGAGGACCCCCGCAACCGGGCACCGGAACCCAAACCTTGACGGAAGAGCGGGTTTTGGGGGTGGATTACGGAGAAAAACGGGTGGGCCTCTCCCTGAGCGATCCGCTCGGCCTCACCGCCCAGCCCCTGACGAGCCTTCCGAGGAAGAACGACGGGCAAATCGCTTCCGAGCTGGAGGTCATCGCCCGCGAGCACGAAGTAAAACGATTGGTCGTGGGTCTGCCCCTCAAGCTCTCGGGGGCCGACTCCGCCCGCACCCGGCGAACGCGCCGGTTCATCGAGCATCTTCGCCGCCGCCTCAAAATGCCGGTGGAAAACTGGGACGAGCGCTTGAGCACCACGGAGGCCGAGCGCGCCTTGCGCGATATGGCGCTCTCCGGCCAGAGGCGCAAAGCCTTGCGGGATGTCACCGCCGCCCAGCTGATCCTCCAGGGCTACTTGGACCGGTGCCGCATCGAGTCGCCGAAACCGGTATGAGCCCGGAAACGTCTCCTCCTCCGGACGTTCCCGCGGGCAGACCGAAAACGCACCTCCCCCGCATCAGGTTCTACCGGCTTGCCCTTGCCGGCCTCCTCCTCCTCTTCCTGGGGGCCGCGGGCGGCTATCTCTATTTGGAGCGTGAATTCGACACGCCTGCCGGGGGGGGCAAGGCCGCCCCGATTCTCCTCCAAGTGCGCCCCGGGATGGGTTTAAAGCGGATTGCGCATGCCCTTGGGGAAAAAAGTCTCATCAAAAAACCGACCCTTTTCATCTACCAGGTTCGCCTCCGGGGCGGGGCAAAACGCCTTCACGCGGGCTATTACGCATTCCGCCCCTCGATGTCCCCCCGCGAGATTTACCGAGACATCGTCGAAGGGCGAAGGGTCGAACGCACCATTACCATCCCGGAGGGGTACAACCTGCGCGAGCTGGCGCACGTCATTGAAGATTCCGGCCTCGCCGAATACGGCGAGATCCTCGCCCTGGCGCACTCTGCGGAGTTCCTCTCCTCCCTCCAGGTGGGGGCCGCCTCGGCCGAGGGCTATCTCTTCCCGGACACCTACCGCTTCCCCCTGGGGGTACCTGCCTGTAAGATTTTGAAAACCCTGGCAGGTACGATGAAACGCAAACTCGACGACAAACTTCGCCGCCGGGCGGCCGAGCTCGGCTTCACCGTCCACGAAGTGCTCACGCTCGCCTCCATCGTGGAGAAGGAAACCTCCCTCGACGAGGAGCGCCCCCTCATCGCATCCGTGTTCCTGAACCGGTTGCGCCGGAACATGCGCCTTCAGAGCGACCCCACCGTCATCTACGCCCTCCCGAATTTCGACGGGAACCTTCGCAAGCACGACCTCTCCTACGATTCGCCCTACAATACTTACCTCTACAAAGGGCTTCCGCCGGGCCCCATCGCCAGCCCCGGCCTCGCCTCCATCCGCGCCGCTCTCTACCCGGCAGACCAGAACTACCTCTACTTCGTTGCAACCCAGGAGGGCGGGCACAAATTCTCGCTTACCTACCAGGAACACCGGGCCGCCGTGGCCCGCTACCAACTGAAGCGGAAAGGAAAGGTTGACCCAAAATCCCCCTAATGGCATGATTTATCAATTAATAATCGCCCCTCGGTGGAAGGGATACCGGAGGAAACCCTGTTCGATCCCGCTCCCGGCGCTCGCCCAGAAATGACAAAACCTGTCAAGCCACCCGTCGCCCGGGCGGAGCGTTGAGTCTATGGCAAAAAATCTCTTGCTCGTAGACGAAAGCCCGGTTATCCAGCGCGTCGTCGAACTCACCTTCGAGGATGAGGACGTATTCGTCTACTCCGTCACCGACCCGGAGGAGGCTCTGGCCCTCGCGCGAAGCCTGAATCCCGACATTGTCGTGGCCAGTGGAAAAATGGAGGGAACCGAGGAGCTGGAATTCTGCCGAAAGCTGAGCTCTGACGCCAACCTGGCGAACATCCCCGTTTTGGTGCTCTCAAGTGCGCAAGAGGGGCCGAGCGAAAGCGAAGCGATAACGGCCGGCGCCGTGGGCGTTCTCAACAAGCCCTTCCCCCCGGAAGCGCTGCTCGCGGAAGTCAACCGCGCCCTTTCGGCGAAGGTCCCGCCGCCCCAAGGGACAGGAGATGCCGCGGCTGCAGACAAACCGGCCGCGCAACAAGAACCGGACGAAGACATCCTTCGTGCCCTGGATGAAATAGAAACGGGGGGGGCGGAGGAGGAATCGCCGGCGGCGTTCCCGCCCGAAGAGATGGAAGAGGAAAAACTCCTCCGCGAGGCGGAGAGTCTCCTTGAAGACATCGACAACCTTCCCGATGAGAAAATTGCCGAGTCTTTGGAATCGGATGTCACGGAAACGGCCGCCGAATCCCCTTCTATTCCCCAGACCGCTCCGGCGTTCGGCGGAGAAGAAAAAATTCTCGACGATCCGGAGCTCGACGCCCTTTTCGAAGAGAGCTTTGACGAGGAGGAAAGCGACGACGACCAAACGTCCAAACCGCCCGACGGCTCCCTGGTCTTCGACCCCGGCGTTGAGCTCGAGGCGGCCATTCCGCCCGCGGAACCCTCCTCCACGGAAGGATCTCCCGGTGAAGCTTCCTTGGAAGACTTCGACATCGATGCGCTCGAGGCCGAGCTCGAAGGCGCCGCCCCGGAAGAAACCGCCGCCGCCGAGCCCGAGGCTCCCCCCACAGAGGGCCTCGACCTCGACCTGGAAAGCGAGCTGGAAGCCACGGCCGCTGGCAAGGTTCCCGATGAACAGGACACCTACTTCGACACCGAAACCAAGCTTCAAGGGCTGCCGCCCGAAGATGGCGAGGATGCCTCCCAGGAGAAACTCGACATTGACGCAATCGAAAGCGAGCTGGAAGACGCTGCAAAGGGCTTGGGACTAGACATTGATAGTGAGCCGGAGGGCACTCCCGGAGCCATCGAAGATCTCGGCCTCGCCGAAGGCCTCGACCTCGATGAGCCAGAGGCAACTCCCGCGGCCGAAACCGATGCCGTCGAAGACCTCGAAGAAGAGGGTGCCGGAACCGCCCCAGCGCAAGCCGGTGAGGCCGAGGAGGCTTCCATAGAGGATCTCGACCTTGACGCCCTCGAAGCCGAACTCGAAGACGCTGTAGAGGGCCTGGACCTCGACGTTGATGGCGAGCCTGAGGCCGCACCGGCCTCCGCCGCCGAAGACATGGAATTGGAGCCGGAAGGGACACCCGAATCGGCCGCCGAAATGGAAATCGATCTCGACATCGAAGAAGAGGCCGGGGCACCCCTTGCGCCGGATCCGGCCGCCGCCGCCGCCGAGGTGGTCGAGGTGGAGGCCGAGCCCATCGAGGGGCTGGACCTCGACCTAGAGAGCGAAATCTCACTCCCGCAGGAGGACACGGCGGCCCCCGCCCCTCCGGCCGATGCGGGAGCCCCGGATGAGACCGCCCGGGAGGCGCCCACAAAGGATACCGGAATCGGCGAAGATGCCTTGCGCTCGCTCACGGAGAAGGAACTGGAACGGGCGGTCGAAGCCCTCGTCCCCAGCCTTCTCCACCGCATCGAGACCCTCGTCGCAGAGATGCTCCCTTCCATCGCGGAAAAGGTCATCGTTCGAGAAATCGAAAAACTCAAGCGCGGAGAGTGATTTTTTGTTGGATCCTCGTTTCGACCCCAAGGCGGTCGAAGACCGCTGGTACGCCTTTTGGGAGGAGAAAAATTTTTTTCACGCCGAAGCAGGCGAAGCCCGACCGTCCTATTCGGTAGTGATACCCCCTCCGAACGTCACCGGCTCCCTTCATATGGGCCATGCACTCAACAACACCATCCAGGATATTCTCGTCCGCTGGAAGCGAATGAGCGGACACAACGTCTGCTGGATGCCGGGAACCGACCATGCGGGAATCGCCACCCAAAACGTCGTGGAGCGGCAGCTCGCCTCTGAAGGGCTTTCGCGCGAGTCGCTGGGCCGGGAGGCCTTCGTGGAACGGGTTTGGAAATGGAAGGAGGAGAGCGGGGGCGTCATCATCAATCAGCTCCGGCGGCTGGGCGCCTCCTGCGACTGGGAGCGCGAGCGCTTCACGATGGACGAGGGGCTCTCGCGGGCCGTCCGCGAGGCGTTTGTGCGCCTCTACGAAGAGGGGCTCATCTACCGGGGGGATTACCTCGTAAACTGGTGCCCCCGATGCGGCACCGCGCTCGCCGACCTGGAGGTCGAATACGAAGAGCGCGACGGGCGTCTTTGGGATTTCCACTACCCCCTCTGGGAGGGGGGAGAAGGCCTGACCATCACCACAACCCGGCCGGAGACCATGCTGGGGGATACGGCGGTGGCGGTTCACCCGGATGACGAGCGCTACCGGCAAATGGTGGGCAAAATGCTGCGCCTGCCCCTGCTCGACCGGCGAATTCCGGTCATCGCTGACGCATACGTGGATCCAGAATTTGGAACCGGCGCCCTCAAGGTCACCCCTGCCCACGACCCGAACGACTTCGAGATCGGACACCGCCATCACCTTGAACAAATCAACATCCTTACGCCCGAAGGCAAGATCAACGCGAACGGCGGCCCGTACGAGAATCAGGACCGGTTCGAGGCCCGGAAGCAAGTGCTGGCGGATTTACAAGCCCTCGGCCTGGTGAAGGGCGAGCGTCCCTACCGCCACGCGGTCGGGGGCTGCTACCGGTGCGCCACCGTGGTCGAACCCTACCTCTCAAAACAGTGGTTCGTCCGGACCAAGCCCCTCGCCGAGGCCGGAATCCGGGCCGTCGAAGAGGGACGGATCCGGATCATCCCAAAGCAATGGGAGGCCACTTACTTCGAATGGATGCACAATATCCGCGATTGGTGCATCAGCCGGCAGATATGGTGGGGTCACCAGATCCCCGCCTGGTACAACGACGAGACCGGCGAGGTCATTGTCTCCCGCGAGGATCCCAAAGACCCCAAGCTCCGCCGGGAGTCGGACGTTCTCGACACATGGTTCAGCTCGGCGCTCTGGCCCTTTTCCACCTTCGGCTGGCCCGAGAAAAACGCCGACCTGGATACCTTCTACCCGACCTCTGTCCTTGTCACCGGCTTCGATATCATTTTTTTCTGGGTTGCGCGGATGATCATGGCCGGTCTCAAGTTCATGGGTGACGTACCCTTTACCGATGTCTACATCCACGCCCTCGTCCGCGACCAAGAGGGCCAGAAGATGAGCAAGACACGGGGAAACGTCATCGATCCGCTCGAGGTCATCGACGCGTACGGCACCGACGCCCTTCGCCTCACTCTCACCGCCATGGCCGCCCAGGGCCGGGACATACGACTCTCGATGGATCGCATCGCCGGATACCGGAACTTCTGCAACAAGCTCTGGAACGCGGCGCGATTCACTCTGATGAACATGGAAGATGAGCTCCCCGAAATGCCATCCCGGGATCGGCTGTCTCTCAGCGACCGCTGGATCCTGAGCCGGCTGAACGGGGTCAACCGCAAAGTGGACAAAGCGCTCGAGGAATACCGCTTCAACGACGCGGCGTTGGCACTCTATCAATTTACCTGGCACGAGCTTTGCGATTGGTACATCGAAGTGATCAAGCCCGCCCTCACGGGCGGCGCCAGCGGGGACGGCGCCCGGGCGATCCTCGGGCGCGTCCTGGAGCGTACCCTCCGTCTCCTTCATCCCATCCTCCCCTACATCACCGAGGAGATCTGGCAGAGGCTCCCCGGCCGAGAGGGCGAGAGCGTCATGATCGCCCCCTGGCCCTCCCCCGATCCGGATTGGGACGACCCTTCCGCGGAGGAGGACTTCGGCCGATTGACGGAGGTGATCGGAGGGGTGCGGAACATTCGCGGCGAATTGAACATCCCTCCCGGAAAGGAGGTCCGGGCGCTCATTCACGTCGAAGACCCCGTGCGCGAAAGGCTCCTCCTGCACGAGGCCGAGTGGGTCAAGCGCCTTGCCAAAATTCTGCCCGATTGGACGATCGGCTCCGACGTGTCGCGTCCCAAAACGGCCGCCGCAGCCGTGGGGGACGGCTTTCAAATCTTCGTTCCCATCGGCGGCTTGATCGATCCCGAAGAGGAAATCCGCCGCCTCGAAAAACAGCTTTCCGACGTTGCCAAAGACATCGGGACTCTCGAGAAAAAACTGGCGATGCCCTCCTTCCTGGAGCGGGCCCCCGCCGCTGTCGTTGAAAAAGATCGGAACCGGCTCGGCGACGCGCAGAACCGGGAGGCGAAGCTGCGGGACAGCCTTTCCCGGCTCATGGAAATCAAGGGGTAGATGATCTGCTCCGACGCCTCGGCCCCCTCCTCTTTCTGGCGAATCGAAAGATTCGATGAGGTCGAATCGACGAACGACCTGGCGCTTGAGCGCGCCCGGGCGGGCGAGCCCGAAGGTCTCGTGATTTCCGCCAGTTGCCAGCAGAAAGGGCGCGGGCGCGGCGGCCGGAGCTGGTATTCCCCCCCCGGAACCGGGATATATTTTTCGGCCCTTCTTCGGCCCGACCTTCCGGCCGGGCGCGTCACATGCCTCCCCATCGTCGCAGGAGTAGCCTTGGCCGAGGGCCTTTCCGGTCTGGGAGGTCGGCCGGTCGGGCTGAAATGGCCGAACGATCTGCGGGTCGGCGGAAAGAAATTGGGCGGTATTCTCTGCGAGTACGAATCAAAAGGGGGCTCTCCCCCGGCCGCCATCGTCGGGGTGGGGGTGAACTTGAAAGCGCCCTCTGGTGATTTTCCTCCGGATTTCCGGGGGCGCGCGACATCCCTCGCCGCCGCCGGCGCCGCCCTCCCGCCCGCCGACGCCGTCCTAAAAACGCTCCTGGACCGGCTGGAAAGTTGGTATACGAATTTGTTGTTCAAAGGGTTCTCAGCGGCGAAAGACCGTTGGACCGAAATGTGCGATAATTTTGGGGATGAGGTTTCGCTCCAAGGGGTCCGCTCCCTTGTGCGGGGCCGGGTGCGCGGAATAGACGAATCCGGGGGGCTTTTGCTCACCCGGACGGACGGAAAAACGATCCGCATTGAGGCGGGCGAGGTAATGGAGGGATGAATTCCGGGGCCTTGCTACTGGCCATCGACGTAGGAAACACACAAACCGTAATCGGGCTCTTCGATGGCCAGGAAAAGAAGGCGAGCTGGAGCCTCGGCTCGGTCGCCAGCCGCTCTTCAGACGAGCTGGCGGCCCTCATGGAGGGCCTTTTTCGCCTGGATGGTCACCGGATGGCCGACGTGGGCCGCGTGGTTCTCTCGAGCGTGGTGCCTCCGCTGGGCCCGACTCTGGAAACGATGGCGAAGCGGTGCTTCGGCGTGGCTCCGCTGGTGGTGGGACCGGGAACGAAGACCGGGATCGTCATCAAATATGACAATCCCCATGAGGTGGGCGCCGACCGTGTGGTGAACGCAGTCGCGGGATTTCACTATTTCGGGGGTCCTCTTATCGTCGTCGACTTCGGGACGGCGATTACGTTCGACGCGGTCTCAGCGAAGGGGGAGTATCTGGGCGGCGTGATCGCGCCCGGCTTTGGAATTTCCCTTGAGGCCCTCGTGAACCAGACGGCCCGTCTGCCCCGCGTCGAGCCGCTACCGCCGCCCTCGGTCATCGGGAAAAACACGGTTCACAGCATTCAGGCAGGCATGTTTTTCGGCTACCGGGGTCTCGTGAGGGAAATCGTCAAGTGCATGAGGGCGGAGCTGGGGGGAACGGCGAAGGTGGTGGCCACGGGAGGGCAGAGTTCTCTGCTGGCGGGCGAGAGCGATCTGTTCGATGAGGTAAAACCGGACTTGACCCTATGGGGCCTTTACCATATCGCGGAGCGAAATCCATAAATCTTTCGGCGTACCGGTTAAGCCGCGGGAAGGGAAAGAAATAAAGTGTACATGGATTATTGGGGGCTCAAGGCACCTCCCTTCGAGAACTTGCCCAACCCGGATTTTCTGTACTTCTCCCCCAAGCACGAAGAAGCCATGACGCGGCTTCTCTATACCGCCCACGGGCGGAAAGGGGCCGCCATGCTCTCGGGAGATGTCGGGATGGGGAAGACTACCCTCAGCCGCGCATTTGTCCGCCAGCTTTCGGAGGAAAACTTCGACGTGGGCCTCATCGCCAACCCCAGCCTCAACCCGGTCGATTTCCTCAAGGAGATCCTCTATCAGCTCGACGTGCAGGATAACGCCAACTCAAAAATCGATCTTCTCCACCTCCTGAACAACAAGATGCTCGCCAACATCAAGGAGGGAAAAGACACAGTGGTTATCGTCGACGAGGCACAGGTCATCGAAGACGAAAGGACCTTCTAGGAGTTGCGCCTTCTCCTGAATTTCCAGATGAACGACCGCTTCCTGCTCACCCTTATCTTGATCGGCCAGCCCGAGCTCCGGGAAAAAGCAAAGAAAATCCCCCAGCTCAGCCAGCGGATCGCGATAAAATGCCACCTCAACCCCCTCGATTATAATGATGCGATAAAGTTTATTTTCTTCCGGCTGAAAACGGCCGGACTCATAAAAAGCATCTTTTCGGAGGAATCGCTTGAGCTCATTTACAAGGCCAGCGGCGGGATACCGAGGAAAATCGTTAACCTCTGCGATATTTGCCTTCTCGTCGGCTTCAGCTACAAGGCACCCCTCATCAACAGCAAGCTGGTCGAAAAGGTCCTCCGTGACAGTGTAGGAGAGAGTTGATTCATGCGCCTGAGCGATCTCATCAAAAAGGGCCAGGGAGACGATTCTTCCGAATAGAAAAAAGGACCAAATTCGGAAGAAGCCCCCGCACCCCTTGGGAACGAGGCGGCCGAGGAGGAGAAGCCTTTCCGCCTCAGCGAAATGTCCGAGTCGCGAACCGCAGGACGCAAGCCTGCCCAACCGCCGCCCAAAGAGGAGCGCCCGGCGGCTTCCCCGGCGAAAGATCCCGGCGCCGAAGAGCCAATTCCCCAGGCCGAGTCACCGGCTCCACCGCCCGCCGAACGGCCGAAGCACACCAGCCGCCTGGCGGACGCCGATCCGCCGAGAGAGGCTCCTGCCAAGCCCGCCCGAAAAGCCCGTACCTCCGTTCTCACCGGACCCGACCCCGACGAAAACAAAGGCGGCAGATCAGCCACCCGCACAGAGGAAAATCTGCTGGCGAACGATCCCATGCGCCGACTTCGCCAAAGGGTGCTCGATTACATTTCGAAAACCTTTCCAAAAGTTTCCGATGGAAAGAAATTCGATTTGGAGGAAGCCGAGGAAATTGTAGTCGAGTGCATCGATACCCCGAACGCCATGGATCAGCTCTATGCCCTCGCGGTGAGCGCCCGGCACCAGCATAACTCTATTGCGGTCCACCTTTTCAACCATACCATTTACGCCCTGAAACTGGGCTTTGGCCTCCGCTGGCAGGAAGATCGCCTGATCCGCGTAGGGGTCGCCTCTCTGATTCACGATATCGGTATGTGCCGGGTATCCCAGGAACTTCGTCACAAAGAGGGGAAGCTTTCGGAGCGCGAGGTTGACGAGGTCCGGAATCACCCGGTTCACGGCTACAATATTATTATGCAAACATTTGGGAAGTCGCTCGGCTGGCTCGCGGAAGCCATTCACCAGGAACACGAAAGAGAAAACGGCCGGGGCTACCCGCAGGGACTTACGGGGAACGATATTTCCGACTACGCGAAGGTGATCGGCCTCGCCGACATCTACGAGGCGCTTACCCACCACCGGCCCCACCGGGAAAGGATGCTCCCCTACAAGGCGGTCCAGGAGATCATCCAAACCCAGAAAACCTCTTTCCATCAAAAACTCTTAAAGGTAATGCTCGAAGAATTATCTGTCTTTTCATTGAACAGCCTCGTACGCCTAAACTCCAACGCCATCGGCCGCGTGGTGCAAACTGTGCAGGGACAACCGCTCCGGCCCAAAATTCAAATGATTTTCGACGATCAGGGAACCGAAATCATGGAAGAGCGGGTCATCGACCTGAAAGAATTCCCGCTTCTGTACATCGTGGATTCAGTGGACGAGACAGAGTTGCCGAATAGCGGATAGTCAGCTCAAGAGACCGCCCGAATGAATCGTTCAACCTCCCCCCGCTCCTCTCCCCTTTCGCGAGTGATTCGTCAGACATTCTCCCTTCATGTTCTCGCCGCGGTTTCATTTTTCGCATTTTTTGCCGGACCGGCTCTCGCATCACCCACAATACCGAGCAAAAAATTTTCCCCTCCTTCTGCTGTGAACCTCACATACGACGTCGATTTTTTGTGGTTCAAAAACATGGCGCGGGGTCTCGTGCGGTTGCGAATGATTTCGAAAAACCGCTACCGTGCCGAACTCTTGGCAGAAACGGAAGGACTGATCGGATTGCTCACCTCCTATCAGAAAAATCACTTTATCAGCGAGATGGAATTCCTGCCCGAACAAGGCCGTCTTTTGAGCCGAAAATTCACCAAGATTACCACTCGCGGGGAGTTCGAGAGAAAAAGCATCGCCTTCATCGATTACAAGAATCACGAGGTCCGGTGGGTGACTTTCCAGAACGGCGAGTTCAAAAGGGAGGGGGGCTTTCCCTTCCCCGATGGCACCGTTTATGAGGACGTGCTCTCCGCGTTTTTTAATTTCCGCAGCGGCGCCTTCGGCGACCTCAGACCGGGAAGGCAATTCACCGTCACCTCCCTGCCCGACTATGAAATACCCGAAAACGGGGAATATTTTGATGGAACCGAACTCGCCCGGAGTATAGAAACAACCATCGCGGACGAAAAAGTAGAGAAAGAATACCGGCGACGGTACAACCGGACAAAAAATACGGGCATGCTCGTATTCGTAAAGGTGCCCAAGGAAATCTTCGGCCAGGAAACCGGGGAGATCCGGATCTGGTTCGATCCCAACCTCATCCCCGTTTCCGCGACCGTGGAAGACGCCATCTTGTTCGGCGACGTTCACGGTTCCCTGCGAAGCGCCGACATCCATCCTTGAAGAAATCGCCCAAGGCGATTCAGAGGCGGAATGCATCCCGGATAATATACTTCACCCGGGGTTTGCCGTCCTCGGCCGTTTCCACGAGCACCACGTCGAAACGGCAAACCGCGTCCCTTTCCTCCGGATGCGTCATCAAATAATGCTCGGCGGCGCGCGCGATTCGGCGCCGCTTCCCGACGCCAACCGCAGCGGCACCCTCCGCTTCCCTCCCCCTGGCCCGGGTCTTCACCTCGACAAAGGCCAACACCTCGCTCTCGCGCGCGATGATGTCCACCTCGTACCGGGGTCCGCGGTAATTCCGTTCAAGCACCTGAAACTTGCGGCGGCGCAAAAATCGGAAAGCCGCCTCTTCGCCGCGCCTCCCCTCCGCCGTTGACAAGGGACGTTTCCCCTAATGGCCGGGGGATGTCGCCACACCGCGATATGTACGCCTGTGGAGATGGCATGGGCCATGGAGCCGGAGGGCGGCAATGTGCTCTCGGGTGGGGTACCCCTTGTGGCGGGCGAAACCGTAATGGGGAAATCGCCTGTCCAACCGCTCCATCAGCCGGTCGCGCAATACCTTTGCCACGATGCTTGCCGCGGCAATTGAGGCGCAAAGCGAATCGCCCGACACGATGGGGGCTTGCGGGAGGTCAAGGGAAAGGGGTTGGTTTCCGTCAATCAGGAGATAATCCACCGGAACCGCAAGGCGGGCGACGGCGGTGGCCATGGCGCGGAGGGAGGCGCGGAGTATGTTTGTCCGTTCAATCTCCCGGGGACCGGCCGCCGAGACGGCCACCGCCCGGGCGCGCCGGCCGATAATCTCGAAAAGCTCGCCCCGCCGCCGCGGGGAAAGCTTCTTGCTGTCGTCCAATCCCTCGATGGGACGATCCGGGTCAAGGACAACGGCCGCCGCCAAGACGGGACCCGCCAAGGGGCCGCGGCCCGCCTCATCGATTCCTGCGATGGACCGGCGGCCTTCCTTCCTCAGACGGCGCTCAAACTGGTACATCCCGGCCCGCGGGGCGGAGAAAGGAGGGAGATAGCGCTACCGGCGGCGGCGCTCCTTTACCTGGGCCGCCTTGCCCTTGCGATCCCGAAGGTAGTAGAGCTTCGCCCGGCGAACACGACCCTTTTTCGTGACTTCGATATTTTCGATCCGGGGGGAATGAATCGGGAAAATGCGCTCCACGCCGATCCCGTAGGAGATCTTTCGAACCCGGAAGGTCTCACGCAACCCGCCCCCCCGGCGCCCAATCACCACGCCTTCGAACACCTGGATGCGCTCTTTTTCGCCCTCTATGATTTTGACGTGGACACGTACCGTATCGCCCGGATCGATATCCGGGACATCCTTGCGCATTCCCTCACGCTCGATACGATCAATGACGTTGGGCACCTCTTCACTCCCAATTTCCCGCATCCGGCGGATGAAGCAGCGATACCCTACCCTCCGAGGAGCCGGTCAAGCACGATGCCGGCCGCTGATCGGACCGACAAATGGTTGAAGCCTGTATCCACGGAAGCCCGGAGCGGCTCAAGCCGCACGTCCAGCCGGGAAAGGAACTCGTCCGCGATACCCCCAAGCTCGTCCCAAAAAGGATGAGGCACGGGGCGGGCTCAGCCTGAATCCGTTCCCGGAGGGCACCGTATCCGATCGCTTCCCTAATCTCCCTGGCCGAGGTGGCCGAGGTGGCCGAAGGTGGCCGAGGTGGCCACCAAGATGGGCCTAATTTCCTCTTTTTTTTCAATTGCTTCCACGGCTCCATCAAGGTCGGCCACAACCTCAACCGCCCTCAGCGCCTCGGCCCGGGTGGGATGGAAATCCCGCCCCGGCCCGCTCAGGAAGTGGTCCATCACTCTCCTGGCGAAACGCCGCTGAGGCGCCGAAGAGTGTACCACAAACATGCCCTCCACGCCATAGGTGCGGCCCGCCCGGGCGATGTCGTGCAAATCGATGCTCGTCACCGATGACGTGACCGTCTCGCCCACCCTGTTCAGAACCTGATAGTGGAGAAGCGCGACGTACACATTGCCCACTGCCACGATCCCTCGCGTCTTCTAGGAAGAAGATTCAAGGAGACGTGTATCTTCATCGGTTAAATCGGCCCGCTCTATTAGATCCTTCCGCCGCTCCCGGGTGCGCCGCAACGCCTCGCCCCGGCGCCAGCGCCGAATGGCCTCATGATCCCCCGAAAGCAGCACATCGGGCACCTGCATCCCCCGGAATATTTCCGGCCGGGTGTAATGGGCGTGATCGAGCAGTCCGTTTGAGAAACTGTCGTGGGCCGCTGATTCGTCGCTCCCCAGCACGCCGGGAACCAACCGGCCCACGGTGTCGATCAACGTCATCGCCGGAATCTCCCCACCGGAGAGAACGTAGTCCCCGATCGAGATCTCTTCGTCCACGAAAGCCTGCCGGATGCGTTCGTCCACCCCTTCGTAGCGCCCGCAAATGAGGAGCAGCCAGGGATGGACGGAGAGCGCCCTCGCCTTTGCCTGATCGAACCGGGCCCCTTGGGGGGAAAGGAGGATGCGCCAAGGCTTTTCTTCTCCCCTCGACCCCTGGGCCGAGATGTCCTCCACCGCCCGGGCGATGGGCTCGGGCTTCATAATCATTCCCGCGCCTCCGCCGTAAGAGGCATCGTCCGTTTGGCGGTATTTGCCCTCGGCGAAATCCCGAAGGTCCCACACTCTGATTTCGAGAACGCGGTTCACCACAGCGCGGCCGATGACCCCTCGGCCACCGTCGAAAACTCCGCTGAAAAGACCGGGCAGCACGGAGAGAACATCGATGCGCATCCTCATCTTTCCTCTTCACCCTCGTCCTTCTCGCTCAACCGGGGGGGACGGACAATCAGGCGTCCTTCTTCACGGCGCAAGATAACCTCGCGAACCGCTGGCAGGAGAATCTCCTTGCCCTCCGCCGACCGGACCACGATGACATCGCTCCCGCCGGCGCCGAGCAGGTCCGCCACCCGGCCGAGGAGCCTTCCCGACTCATCGGCCACGTCGAGATCCTGAAAATCCTCCCAGTAATAGACTCCTTCCTCAGGCCCCCGAAGGACCGCCCGGTCCGCGAGGAACACCGCCCCCTTGAGGGTCTCGGCCGCCTCGAAACTATCGACACCCTTGAACTTCCAGACGATGGCGCCCTTCCCGCCGCGGCGGGTGAACTCGACCTCCAGCCTGCGCTCCGCCTCTTCCTGGAGAACGACGTCCCAGATCCGCTCGTACGCCGAAAGGTCCTCAAGCCAAGGGGTCACCCGGACGGCCCCATTGACCCCATGCGGCCGGACCGCCGCCCCAACGGCCACCCGCCCACTCACCGGAAAATTCCCCCTGTCAGCCCTTGATCCCGATCTTTTCAAAGAGGCTCTTGACCGTCGCGGAGGGAATGGCCCCCTTCGACAGCCAGTCCTTCGCCCTCTCGGCGTCGATCTCGATGAGGGCGGGCGATTCGGATGGATCGTAGCGCCCGATCCATTCGATGAACCTCCCGTTCCGGGGCATGCGCTCGTCCGCCACGACGACGCGATACCTGGGCGTCTTCTTCATTCCACCGCGTGAAAGCCGAATTCTCACCACCAAGTCTCTCTCTCCTATAGGTTGAGCATTTGCCGCATCTTCCGCATCTGGCCTCTCTTGCCGCCTTTCGAGAAACCGCGCACGACGCGCTGCATATGGGTATACTGCTTCAAAAGACGATTCACGTCCTGCACCTGCGTACCGCTGCCCGCGGCAATGCGGCGCCTGCGGCTCCCTTTGATAATCTCGGGCCGGCGGCGCTCGGCGGGGGTCATCGAGTCAATGATGGCCACCGTCTGGACCAGCCCCCTCTCGTCGACACCGCCCGGCTTCAGCTTCGCCCCCAGGCCGGGCAACATCGATAGCACTTCATCGATCGAGCCCATCTTTTGCATCTGGAGGATCTGTTCGCGGAAGGTCTCCAGAGTAAATCGCCCTTTTTGAATTTCCTGGGCCGCCTGCAGGGCCTCCGGGGCGGGAATGGCCGCCTCGGCCTTCTCTATGAAGGTGAGTACATCCCCCATCCCGAGGATGCGTGAGGCCATCCGCTCAGGATGGAATTCTTCCACCTCATCGATCTTCTCGCCCACCCCCACCATTTTTATGGGCAATCCCGTCGCCGCCAGGAGGGAGAGGGCGCCGCCGCCGCGCGCGTCCCCGTCGAGCTTCGTGAGAATGACCCCGGATAGGCCGACCGCCTCGTGGAACGTCTTCCCGAGGTTGACCGCTTCTTGCCCGGTCATCGCGTCCGCGACGAGGAGCACCTCATCCGGGGCGGCGGCCTCCTTCATTCGGCGAAGTTCCTCCATGAGCGGCTCATCCGCGTGCTGCCGCCCGGCGGTGTCCACGATACAGTAGTCGAAATGCTCGCGCTTCGCCCGCTCGATGGCCTCTTTCACGATGGCAACGGGATCTCCCATTCCATCGGAGTCAAAGCACTCGGCCTCCGCCCGCTCTGCGAGCCGCTTCAATTGTACGATCGCGGCGGGGCGCGCCACGTCCGCCGGCACAAGGAGGACGCGCGCGCCTTTCTTCCGGTACAGGAGGGAGATCTTTGCGGCGGTCGTGGTCTTGCCCGATCCTTGAAGACCGGCAAGAAAATAAACCGTCACGCCGGAACCCGACCGGGCCAATGAAGCGTGGCGGCCGCCCATCAGCGCGGTGAGCCGTTCGTGGACAGCCTTGACCACCTGCTGGGACGGATCCAGGTGGGCGGCCTGGGGGGAGCCGACCAGCCTCTCGCGGAGCTGGGCGATAAAATCTTTGGCGACCCGGAAGTTTACGTCCGCCTCAAGAAGAGCGAAGCGAATTTCCTTGAGGGCGCCGTCCACCTCTTTCTCGCCCAGGGTGCCCCGGCTCCGGAGATCCTTGAACACCCCGCCCAAACGCTCGCGCAGCCCCTCGAACATCTCGAACCCTTTCACGGCTCCACGCCCTGACAGAAGGGCGTCGGTTAGAACCTCCCCCGCCGACGGCCGTCGCCAAAAGGCCAAAGAAAACGAATGTTTATAGGGACGAGGAGGAAGATTGTCAACTCCCCGCGCCGAGCACCTCGGAGGTCTTTTCACCCCGGATCCGGCGGATGGCCCGTCCGTAGTCACTATCGCCGAAAACCGCGGAGCCAGCGACCACCACGTCCGCGCCCGCCTCCCGAATCCGTGCCGCGTTCTCGCCGTCCACCCCTCCGTCCACTTCCAAGAGAATGGGAAGCCCCTTGGAATCGATCATCTTCCGCACGACCTCCAGCCGCTCCAAGGAGGCGGGAAGAAACGCCTGACCGGCGAACCCCGGATTCACGCTCATGACGAGGACCATGTCCGCCTCTTCGAGAACGGGCACGATTTGTGAGATCGGCGTCCCGGGGTTGAGGGAAACGCCCACACCCAATCCGAGTGAGCGGATGGTTTGAAGGGTGCGGTGGATATGCCGGGGGGCCTCGATGTGGACGGTGAGGATGTCGGCCCCTGCCTCGGCGAAATCCTCCAGGTACCGGTCCGGATCGGCGATCATGAGGTGAACGTCAAGCACCATGTCCGGCGCCGCCCGCCGCGCCGCCCTCACCCCGAGGGGGCCTACCGAGATGTTCGGCACAAAATGGCCGTCCATCACGTCAAAGTGCAGCCAGTCGGCGCCCGCCGCGCGGACGGCTTCGATCTCCTCGCCCATCGCTTCGATCCGGCACGCCAAAAGCGAGGGGGCGATGCGAATCGGGCCGGGGGCCATCTCGGGTTTGGGCATGGAGTATTTCTCTCGTTTTCCTAGTGATCCTGCTCTTCGACGAGGACGCCGTCCAGGAAGATCCGCGCCCAAGTCCTGCCGCTCAATGGGATAAGCTGGTGAATCTCCTCGCCCGCGCTCACCTCACGGTCCAGCGAGTCCTGCTTTTCCCCGTTCGTTTCGAGTTCGATCCGTATGTGGCGCCGGGGCCTTCCGGTCGGAACCTTGTAGCGAAGGACGCTAAAATTGCCCACAAGTTGATCCGAACCGCGTGCTACCTCCACGTTCACCCGGTGGCCGGCGAGGACGCGCTGGCCCGGCCGGGGCACCTGAGTAACAACGGTTCCCCGCAGGGCTCCCTCGCGGTCGATGTAGCGCACCCTTCCGGCCGAAAGCCTGATTCGGCGCACATGGTCGAGAGCGACATTTACCGGCTCGCCGATCAGGGAGGGCATTGCGTAGGCTCGTTCGCGGGGACCCTGGCTGACGAGGAAGGTCACCGGATCGCCGCGCCGGACAGTCTCCCCCGCCGGCGGCCAAAGACCGAGCACTTCGTCGATGGGCCGGTCCGGATCGAACAACCGGCCCACCGCCCCGACACGAAGGCCCTTAATGCGGATGAGGGTCTCGGCGCGGCTCAGGTTCTCGCCCACAACTTGCGGGATTTCCACCTCGCGTGATCCGCTGCTCAGGACAAGCGAAACGGTTCGGCCCACCCGAATCCGTCTCCCCCCCGGAGGGGACTGGCTTGCCACATGGTTCACGGGAACCTCGTCGCTAAAAACGCGCCCCGCCACCCGAAGCGGGATTTCGCGCTCCCCCAAGAGTTCGAGCGCCTTAACGACACCCATGCCCTCGATCTGCGGGAGAAACACTCCCTGACCGCCATGGTAGATGTAAAGGGTGGCAAGGCCGCTAACAACCCCCACGAACACCGGCGCCGCAATCACGATCAAAACTTTCACAACAGTGCGAATCATCGGCACTAGCCCTCGCGCCGCCAGGCGGCGGCGAAAAACCCGTCTAGACCTTCGCCCGCTTCGGGGAGGATTCGGAGTGCACCGTCCTTTCCGACAAAGCGGTGCGCAAGGGGAGGAAGATTTTCCGCCCCGCCCTCGACCACGGCCACGAACCCAGCCGCCCCAAAAGCGGCGACCACCTCCTCCGTCTCCTCGGGCTCATTGCTGCAGACCGCGTACACGAGCCGCCCGCCCGGGCGGACGGCCTGGGCGGCGCCCGCGAGTAAATCAATCTGAGTCTTTCGGTGCCGCGGCAAATCCGCCCCCCGCAAACGCCACCTCGCATCCGGATGCCGGCGGAAGACCCCCAATCCAGAGCAGGGCGCGTCTACGAGCACAACGTCAAAAACGTCCCGGAACGGGGGCTTTCCCGCATCCATCGCCAGCAAGCAGACGGGCGCGGAAATTCTAGCACAGTTCTCCCGGACCCGTCCGAGACGAGGAAGGGACAGATCCCCCGCTGCGACGAATCCCCGCTCTCCGGCCATCCAGGAGAGTACGGCCGACTTCCCCCCTGGCGCGGCGCACGCGTCCAGCGCACGATCCCCCGGAACCACCCCGGCGAAGCGCGAAACGAGGGCCGCCGCCTCGTCCTGGACAACAAACGCCCCCTGGCTGAAGGATGCCGTCTCGGTGAGGGGAACCCCCAAGGCTGCCACGCGGAGGCAGTCGGGCTCTGCATTCCCAGGCGCTGTGGTCACACCATCGGCCGCCAGCGACCGCGCCAGCTCCCCCGCGCCCGCCCGGGCCGAATTCGCGCGCAGTACCAGGGGCCCTTCGCGATTGTTCGCCTCGCAGCGCGCCTGCGCCCGCTCCTCCCCCAGGGCGGCAATCCACCGCCGGACGAGCCACCGGGGATGGGACTCCCAGACCACGAGGCGCTCCTCGATCCCTTCCGGTGGCGTAAAGCCTTCCGAGGCCACCTTGCGTAGAACCGCGTTGACGAGACCCTTCCCCTTGCGGCCCTCCGAGCGGCCGACAAGTGTGACGGATGTGTCCACCGCCCCGTGGGCGGGAACCCGGTCCAGAAAGAGAAGCTGATAAGTACCCAGCCGCAGCGCTGCCCGCGCCACCCGTGAAAGCCGGGCGGGAGGCTCGAGGAGAAACCGGCCATAGGCCGCGTCCAGACGGTTTCGCCAGCGGAGAACACCGTAGACGAGCTCGCGGAGAAAAGCGCGGTCGCGCCCATCGAAGGCGTCATCCGTAAACCGTGAGACGAGACTTTCGGCGGGGCCGGGGGAGCGGTCGTAGTGAAGAAGAGCAGCGTGGGCCGCGTTCCGGACAGGGTCTGCCCCGGAAGGTGAAAGGCCGGGAGACTGCTTCCTCCCGCGAGGCGCGATCTCCCGCGCGCCGCCGGATTTTCTCAATCTCCCCCCGGATGCCGGGCTCACCCCGCCGCTCCCAGGCGCGCGCCCGGCGGTAGCGGACGCCCTTGGAGAAAGGCGTTCACCGGCATGCGCTTTCTCCCGGGCGGCTGGACCTCAAGGAGGAGGAGGTCCCCCCTTCCTGTCCGCACCCGGACCCCGGCACCCTCGGCTGAATCGGCAGGGCCCAATACCTCTCCGGGTGTGGCCGGCCGCTCCGACTTCTCCTTCAGGGGAAAGGCGTGCCAAATGCGAACCGGCCCGCCCCGAATTCCCGGCCAAGGGGTTTCGGCAACGGGCCAAGGGCGAAGCCCGCGCACGCGCCGGTCGATCTCTTCCGCCGGGCGAGACCAATCGATCGGGGCCTCTTTTTTCGAAAGCTTGTTCGCGTAGGTGACCCGGGATTCGTCTTGGGGCTCTCCTTCCGCATTTTCGGGGCGGCCGAGCCGGCCGAGGGTCTCGATGAGCAAAGAAGCCCCGAGGAGGGCGAGGCGGTCGTGGAGGGCCTCTGCGGTTTCGCGCGGGCCGACCGGCACGGCCGCCCGGCGCAGGACGGGCCCCGCATCCAACTCGGGGACAACCTGCATGATGCTCACCCCTTGCTCCCGATCCCCGGCGATGAGGGCCCGCTGGATCGGGGCCGCCCCCCGCCATCTCGGGAGCAGAGAGGCGTGCACGTTCAGCACACCTCGTTTCGGCAATGAGAGCAGTTTGCGGGAGAAAATTTGTCCGTACGCCACCACCACGGCCACCTCCGGGGAAAAAGGGGCGATGTCGGCCGCTCGAACCCGATCGGGCTGACGCACCTCAAGGCCCAACTCGAGCGCGCGTCCCTTTACCGGGGGCGGCGATATTCGCCGGCCGCGGCCGGCGGGCCGGTCGGGCTGGGTGAAAACGGCGGGAATCTCGAATGGCCCCGCGGCGATCGCTTCAAGTGAGGGAACGGCAAACGCCGGGGAGCCGAGGAAAACAACGCGCATGAAAGTACCCCAGGGCCTCGTCCTTTTCTCCCAAGTGGGAAAAGGATTTCCCCTTGTGGATCAAACGGGGCGGAAGGGTCAATCGGGCGGGAAAGTTTTAAAACCGGGAAGAAGGAAAGGGAAGAGTGAAAGGCGGTTCACCGGGCGAGAGCGGCTTTCGCCTGTTTTTTCAGGCGGCTCTTGATGAGGTCCCTCTTGACGCGGCTCAGACGGTCGAGGAGAAGCTTGCCGTCCAGATGGTCGATTTCATGCTGGAGGACGCGGGAGAGCATCTCCTGTGCGTCGAGGACGACCTCCTTGCCCTCCCGGTTCAATGCGCGCACGCGCACGCGCCCGAATCGGCGGACGCGCTCGGTGACATCCGGAAGCGATAGACAGCCCTCCTCTTCGAACTGCTCCCCCTCGGATTCCAGGATCTCGGGATTGATGAGGACGTGAAGATGCCCCTTTTCCCGCCCAATCGAGAGGTCGACTGCGACAAGCCGCACCGGCTCCCCCAGCTGAGGAGCGGCGAGCCCCACGCCAGGCACGGCGCACATCGTCTCCACCATTTCGTCCGCAAGCTCCCGGACCCAGCCGTCGATTTCTCCGATCGGCTTACATTTTTTCCGAAGGAATGGATCAGGATAGGTGCGGATGGTCCGGTTCGCCACAGGGAGCCCCAAAACAAGATCAATTGGAATGCAAACAGCTGGCTGTTACCTCTCCCCCCCGCAAAGCTCGGCCGCCACCCGTACGCATATCGCCTGAGGAAAACCCCGGCCTAGTAAGAATCGAATGAGCCGCTCCCGGGACCGTGAATCCTTTTCGCCGCCTCCCCCCCGCAGGCGCTTCCGGGCGGCGAGCTGGGCGAACTCCCCCTCCGAACCCTCGGGAAAAAACTCACCCAGAACGGTATCGAGAAGGGGGGAGGCGATCCCCTTTCCCCTCAGCTCCATCGCCAGCCGGCGGCGGCCCATGGGGCGCTCCCCCAAGCGATGGCGGGCCCAGTTGCGTGCGGCCGCCTCATCATTCAGATACCCGATTTCGGCAAACCGGTCCAGAAGGGGATCAACGATGCGGGCGGGGTATCCGCGCGCCCTCAGCTTGCGCCAGAGTTCGGCGCGGGTGTGGGAGCGATGGGAGAGCATCCGGATCGCGGAGGCTTCCGCCCGCTCCGCAGCCGGTTTGGACGCCCCGCTTTTCTGGGAAGTTTCCACAACCCTGCCTATGAGAAAGGGATTCCGGAAATGACAGGCCGGGGATGGCCTGTTCCGGTCCTATCCCGGTGTGGCGGTCTTGGCGGCAAGCTGGGACTTCTCCTCCCCCGCGGGGGGCGGCCCGGCGCTGATGCCGAGCTCGGCGCGAACCCGGCCTTCGATCTCAGCGAAAAGGTCGGGAGTCTCGCACAGAAACCGTTTTACGTTCTCCCGGCCCTGGCCGATCCGCTCGTCGCCGAAGGAGTACCAGGCACCCGTCTTGGCGACCACGCCTTGGTCCACTGCGAGGTCGAGCACGTCCCCTTCGAGCGATATACCGGCGCCGAACATGATGTCGAACTCGGCGGTGCGGAAGGGGGGCGAGAGCTTGTTCTTCACCACCCGGACGCGGGTGCGGTTGCCCACGTTCACGTCCCCCTCCTTGATGGAGGCGACGCGGCGGATATCGAGGCGGACCGAGGCGTAGAACTTGAGGGCATTCCCCCCCGAGGTGGTTTCGGGATTGCCGAACATGACGCCGATTTTTATGCGAATCTGGTTGATGAAGATAAAGCAGGCCATGCTTTTGTGAACCACCCCCGTCAGCTTCCGGAGGGCCTGGCTCATCAGGCGGGCCTGAAGACCGACATGGTGATCCCCCATCTCCCCTTCGAGCTCGGCCCTGGGAACGAGGGCGGCCACCGAGTCGATGACGACCAGATCCACCCCTCCGCTGCTGGTGAGGATTTCGGCGATCTCAAGGGCCTGTTCCCCGGTATCGGGTTGGGAAACGAGCAAGTTGTCGGTCTGAACGCCGAGAGCCTTGGCGTAGATGGGATCGAGAGCGTGCTCGGCGTCGATGAAAGCGGCCACCCCCCCCCGCTTCTGGGCCTGGGCGGCCGCGTGCAGGGCGACGGTCGTCTTCCCGGAGGATTCGGGACCAAAGATCTCCACGATACGCCCGCGGGGCAAACCCCCGGTTCCGAGAGCGGCGTCCAGGGAAACCGAACCCGTCGAGAAAGTTGGGATAGGACCCATTTCCGGACCGTCTCCCAAGCGCATGATGGAGCCTTTGCCGAACTGACGGTTGATGTGGGTGAAGGCCATGTCGAGCGCCTTATCGCGGCGGTCCTTCTCCTTCGGATCTACCGGTGAAATGTGCGGGGATCCGCTCTTACTGCTCATCAATCTGGCTCCTTGTGGGTGTCGATCGCAACGGCGCGGGCGGGACACGATCAATGTAGGGGATCTTCCTTCGGGGCCGCAACGCCCCCCGTGGAAACAAAGCGCCAGCCCCCGGACAGTGCCTGCACCTGAAAAGACCACCGTTGAAAAGGAGAGCCGACAGCCTGGGCTCCGGTCATATTTCGTTATATATACGCCAAATATAATACGAAAGTCAAGCTGTCAATCATCCTTTTTTGCGGCCTCGATTCTTTTGTCTTGCACCTCTAAAAAATCCCTATTTATCGGATATCTGCCCATTTTCGTTAGAGGCTTTCTCTCGTCCGGAGCCAATGGCCGGAGCGGTTCCCAATGCAAGGGGGGCGAAATCCGGCCCTCCTCCCGGCGTGCGGAAACCGCCGGGAAGGGAGGGATATATGAGTATCTGGGATATGGTGTAAGGATTATTCCGCCGTGTTTTTTTGTTACCCGAGAAAGACCGGGAATTCGAGGGTTGCCTCCCAGCCGGAGGAACCTTTCCCCGGTTTGCCTACCAGCCGGAGGGACCTTTCCCCCTGTTCAGAAAACAGGCCCTTGCAAGGGGATCCACATGAGCGCACAGCCGATGGATCAAACCACAGGAACGGTCGGTGAAAACTCCAAAATTTATGAAGAGGGATTGATCGCGGGTGTCATCGGGGCGGCGACAGTCGCCCTTTGGTTCCTTCTGCTGGACACATTTTTCGGAAGGCCGCTCTTCACCCCCAACATTTTGGGAACCGCGCTCTTCCACGGGGTGAAAGGACTGACCTCTCCCGAATCCCTTCCCATCATGCCCCAGATGGTTTTCATGTTCAGCTGGATACACCTTCTCGTCTTTTGCGTGATCGGCGTGGCGGCATCGTTTCTCATCCGGCTGGCGGAGCGCGACCCGAACGACGGGTTCGGCCTGCTTCTCCTCGCCGTTTTCTTCGCCTTCGGCTTCATCAGCGTCAGTCTGGTATTCGCCGAGGTGGTGCTCCATGCGCTCACCGTTCCGGGCATTCTCATCGGAAACGTCCTGGCTGCGGCGGCGATGGGCGCCTACTTCCGGCGCCGCCACCCTGACCTCACCTTCTATCCGTAAGTATCCGTAAGCCGATTTGCCTTCGTTCCCGATCTAACAAAAACGCCCCCCGAGAGAATCCGGGAGGCGTTTTGTTTTCTGTCAAAAATTCTTCAGACGACTATTTCTTCTTCCCGCTTGCGCCGGCTGTGACGCTCCCGTTGGTTCCGCCCAAGTTGACGTGGAGGCCCTGCTGGCGGCCGCGGTTCAACCGCTGGATAGCGCTGATCAGGTTGGCGATCTTCTCCTCCGTCGTGGCGCCCGGGATCTGGAAGCTCGGGTCGCTGAAGATCTACTGGAAGGCCCCATCGAGTGAAGCCGTGCTGCCGTTCACCGAATTGACCTGTGTCTGGAGGTCCGCGATGGTGGCGTCACGGTCGGAGATGGTGGTGTTGGCCGCGGCGAGGTCACCCTGCAGCTGGCCGATCTGGGTGTTCAGGCCGGCAATGGTGGCGTTCAGGGAGTCGATCCCGTTTTGGAGGTTTTCGATCTCCGCCAGGGCCGCGGCAAGGTCGGCCTCGAGCTGCGCGATGAAATCATCAACCGGGTCGGTGGCGGTGGCGCCCGCCAGCACCCAGGAGTCGTTCTGGGTGGTGCAAGACCCACCGGACAGACAGAACGTTCCACCGAATACCATCATCCGGTTGGTCGCCACGTTGTAGGCGGCGCCGTGGTTGTCTCGCGCGCTCGGCGGCCCGCCGGTGGGGTTGAGTTGTGTCCAAGCGGGCGCACCCCCTAGCCCATTGGCATTGGAAAGCACCCAGACGTCGTTGCCCTTGCCTCCCGGGCCCGTGCCGCTTCCGCCGAAGACGATCAAGCTGTTGGTGGTCGGGTCATAGACGACGGAGTGCCCGCCTAGTGTGGTCGGCGGCCCGCCGGTGGGACTGAGCGGAACCCAATTGGGCGTTCCTCCCAGCCCATTGGCGTTCGTGAGAACCCGGACATCGTCCATCCCGCTTGCCGAAGAAGAACTGCGTCCCAGCACGATCAGCCGGTTGCTGCTCGGATCGTAGGCGCCCGTGCGCCGGGTGAATATGGGCGGCGGGGTTCCGGTTGGGAAGAACTGCGCCCACGTCGGCGTGCCTCCCAGCCCATTGGCGTTCTGAAGCACCCAGATGTGGTTGTTGTTGGCGCTCAGAGGCACGCAGGCTTGGTTTCCCCCGAATACAATCATCCGGTTGTTCGCTGAATCGTAGCCGGAGACGAAGACCCATCGCGGACTCGGCGGCCCGCCGGAAGGGCTGAGCTGCGTCCAGGTGGGCGTTGCCCCCGTTCCGTCGGCGTTTGTAAGCAGCCAGAGGTCGTTCGTCGTGGCGTTGCAAAACCCGATGGTCGGGTTTCCTCCAAACACGATCATCCGGTTGCTGGCCTTGTCGAAGATCGCGGAGTGCCCGGCCCGCTTGCTCGGTGAGCCCGCGGCGCCGTTGGCGGTGAGTTGGGTCCAGGCGGGTGGAGAGGATTCCGTTCCGTCGGCGTTCGAAAGCACCCAGGTATCGTTCAGCAGCGCAACCGAAGGCGGGACGAAGAAGATCTGCGTCGCGTTCGATCCCCCGAACACAACCATCCGGTTGTTGTCCTGGTTGTGGACGACGGTGGGCCAGATCCTTCCGGGCGGCGGCCCGCCCGAAGGCGCGAGTTCCGTCCAGGTTTGCGCCGCCGCCGGACCTCCCACAGCGATGACGAGTGAAGCCAGGAACAAAACCAAAAGACCCTTCATGATCTTAATCATGTTTCCCATGACCCTCTCCTCCCGGCCTCTCTTGGACACCTGACACGGATACACCTTCCCCCTTGGATTGACCCAAGGCCAAAACCTTTCGCATCCAGGAAATTCCCCGTGTTCCTTGGGCGCTCGTATTGAGAAAAGTGTCCGTAATGAGAAATCTGTATGCTTTAAGATACTCTAATCCAACAGCCGAACTGTGACTTGGTTCACAAATAGGCACGAAAAGGATTGAAGATTTTGAAATCATTTTTTTGCATTGGACTTATGCTGAAAAAACCGCATGGTATTGGCATTAATTCTGTAAATATATTTTTATTTGACCTCTCCAATCGCCGCCCGGTAGAGGGGGGTGTGAATCGCGCCCTCCGGCGTGAGCTCACTCTGGAAGAGGACCGCCTCGGTCACGGATAAAACAATCGGGGCTCTGAGCCATCTGCCCTCGGCCGCTTTGAGCTCCCCTTCCAGGCCCGGAGGGGCCACCCCTTTCACCCGGCGCCGCGCCAGGGTGAGGTGGGGGTGAAAGGTTCTCTCCTCCGACGGGAAGCCGGCCATGAGGAGCTCCTCCGAGATCGCATCGGCCAGTTTCGAAAGCGTCTCCGGCGTTTTTTTCGGCCCTACCCAAAGGACATTCGGCTTTTTCAGCGAGGGGAACGTGCCCAGCCGGTCAAAGTGAAGCTCGAACGGCTCCACCATGGCCGCGGCGCCGGTGAGGGCGGTTCCGGCGGCCTCGGCCTGCCGCTCATCGATCTCTTCGAAAAAACGCAGGGTCAGGTGGACGTTCTTGGGCAAGATCCAGCGGAACTGTGAGAGGGTCGACAGGTCCCTGAGGTTGTTCTGCAACGATCCAAAAGACTCTTCCAGCTCCTTCGGCAAAGGTATCGCCAGGAAAGCGCGCAACGGATTCCCTTACCCTTTCTCCCCCATGATGGTTTCCCGAAGCATCCTAAGTGCCGCCTCTGCTGTTTGTTCTTTCACCTCTTGCCGGCCGCCTTCGAAAACGAAATGCCGGCAGCTCAAGCCGCTCGGATGGGATACAGCCATGTACACCGTCCCGACCGGCTTGTCAGGCACTCCCCCCCCAGGGCCTGCGATGCCTGTTACGGAGAGACCCAACTCACAGTTGGCCGTCCTCCGGACGCCCTCGGCCATCGCGCGGGCGCAGGGTTCGCTGACAGCGCCGTGCTCAATCAATATTTTCTCCGGAACTCCGAGATGTTCTGCCTTTGCTTCGTTGCTGTAGGTGACAAAACCGCGCTCAAAGTAGTTTGAGCTCCCGGGAACATTCGTGATGCGGTGGGCGATTAGACCGCCGGTGCAGCTCTCAGCCGTAGCGAGATGCCATCCCTTGCCCATGAGATAAGGACCCAGCCACTCTTCCGGTGTTTCCCCCATGAATTTTCCCGCCTCAGAGAAGGCCCCAACCACGGGCCCCCGCCAGAACAAACCAGCCGAGCGCCCCGGCCGCGACGTCGTCCGCCACAACTCCCCACCCTCCCGGCAAAGCCTCCAAGCGGCGCATCGGCTTCGCAATGTCGATAACGCGGAAGGCGAGAAACCCTGCAAGCAGATGGCTTCCCGTAGGAGGTATGAGCAGCAGGCAGAGGAGCTGTCCCGTCAGCTCGTCCGCCACGATTTCGCCAGGGTCTATCTTCCCGGAATCGCGCTCCACGATACTGGCCGACCATACGGCCGCCGCAGCCACTATTGGAAATACCGCCATCGGCACGAACCATCCCCCCTGATAGAGGAACCAGTACAGGGCGACGCCCGCCGCCGAGCCCGCCGTTCCGGGCGCCACAGGTGTCCGCCCCAATCCGAAAAGGGTGGCCACATACCAGGCGGCAGGACCCGTCTTGCTCGCTCCGCTCAGGTTGGGATTCCCTCCACCGAATCAGACTCCGCCCCGGCATGCCCCGATAGAGGCGAATCAAACCCTGGCTTTCACCCGCCTGCCGTTCAAAAGGCCCGCCGCAAACTCGCGGGCCCAGCGGTCCGCCTCGATAACCGAATCGAGGTCATCGGCGGATTTTTCCGTATGGGCTTCGAGGGTTTCGCCCACAATGGCGGGGATGTCCATGAAGCCAGCGCCCCCATCCAAAAAAGAGGCCACGGCCATTTCGTTTGCAGCATTGAGAACAGCCGGCGCAATCCCCTCCGCTCGAAGCGCTTTTTTGGCATGAACGAGACAAGGAAAACGCACCGTATCCGGTTCCTCAAATGTGAGATTACCAATATGGGCGAGATCAAGTCCGGGTACCTGGTTCGTTATCCGCTCCGGGTGGCTGAGGGCCTGTGCAATGGGAAGGCGCATATCGGGCACGCTCATCTGGGCGAGGAAAGTGCCATCGACGAATTCGATCAGCGCGTGGATTATGCTTTGCGGGTGAACGATAACGTCAAGGCGAGCGGATTCGAGTCCGAAAAGCCATCGTGCCTCGATTAACTCAAGCCCCTTGTTCATCATCGTGGCAGAGTCAACCGAAATTTTCGGCCCCATTTTCCAGTTCGGATGCCGCAACGCTTCCCGCGGGGAAACCTTTTCGAGCCTATCATGGGCAAAGGTTCGAAATGGCCCTCCAGAGGCGGTGAGGACGATCCGATTCAATTCGTTGGCGGATCGACTGGCGAGAGCCTGTTTGACGGCTGCGTGCTCGCTGTCGACGGGAAGGATGGCAGCCCCTTTTTTCCGGGCGCGATTGGTGACAAGCTCGCCCGCCATGACGAGTACTTCTTTGTTCGCAAGGGCCACATCCGAACCGGATTCAATGGCATCGAGGGTGGGAGAAAGACCAGCGGCGCCGACGAGGGCGGACACCACGATATCGGCGCCCATCCCGGCCGCCACCTCGCGCAGGCCCTCCTCCCCGCTCAGTACGGAAGTTCCATTCGGAACTTCGCTGCGAAGCCGGAGAGCCTCCCCGGGATCGGAAACAGACACGAGCGGTGGAGAAAATTGTCTAACCTGTTCCGCGAGGCGTTTCCAATTCCGTCCGCCCGCAAGGGCCACCACCGTGAAGCGCTCTGGATTGTCCGCAATAACCCGAAGGGTGCTCTCCCCGATTGAACCTGTGGCGCCTAGTATGGCAATACGCCTGTGCATGAATAATCCTAGGGGGATGCCAATTGGGCTGCGAACCAATAAGAGAAATAATAAAACGGAGCGCCCGCGAAGAGCAATCCGTCGATCCGGTCGAGAAATCCGCCATGGCCAGGGATTAGACCGCTCGCCTCCTTTGCCCCTGCGGCCCGCTTCACCATGGATTCGCAGAGGTCACCTATCTGGGCGAAAACGCTCAGCGAAATCGCCACAGGAACCGCGAGAACGGGGGCTACGCCGGGTATTTCCAGCCATACGGAAAGGGCGAGTCCCACCCCCCCTGAGGCGATGATGCCGCCAACCGCGCCGATGACCGTTTTGCCAGGGCTGAGGGTGGGGGCGAGCTGCTGTTTTCCGAATAGGCGCCCCGAATAATAGGCACCGATATCGGTGGCCCAAACCACGAGAAGGAGAAAGAGCACGGCTTCTCTTCCACCCGGAAGAGCGCGATTCAGTGCCACCAGCGCCGCCGCACCGCCGATCCAGATGACACCCAGAAAATATACTCCCGCTCCACCGAGACCCGTTTTTGGATCTCCCTCCGTTACCGCCCGAGCAAGGAGGCGCATGAGGATAAGGGCGATGACCAGGGACGGGAGGATGCCGCCCACCCATGCCGCAAGGACGATGGCGCCCGCGTCCAGGGAAATATCCCACCTCCGTGCGGGCCAACCCGCAGTGGCGGCCAATCCTTGAAACTCCCATCCCGAGACGCATGCGACAACGAGCACGACCCATAAAAAAACAACCGACGGGGCGTACCATTCCACGGCGAGCAACGGCACGGCGAGCGCGAGGGCGCTCAATGCTCGTATCATGGCCAATTAGCCGTTCCGGGCGAGGGTTTGATCTTCGGTGAGACCGAACTTTCTTATGCGCGACTGAAATGTGTGGACGGCTTCTTCGAGATCCTCTTCTCCGAAATCGGGCCAGTAAACGTCGGTGAAATACAACTCTGAATACGCCGCTTGCCAAAGGAGATAATTCGAAAGACGAATCTCTCCGCTCGTTCGGATGAGCAAGTCAAGTTCCGGAAGATCAGCCGTGTAAAGGAAACGGGCAATATCCGATTCCTCAACGTTTTCTGGTTCAATCTTTCCGGCGCGAACCTCGCACGCGATTTTCTTGGCAGCGTCGACAATCTCTTGCCGCGAGCCATAGCTGAGGGCCAGGGTGAGAACCATTCCCTGCCGTTGAGCGGTCTCCGCCATCGAACTACGGATAATATCCTGGGCGAACTCCGGCAATTCCTCTAAATGCCCGATCGCATTAAAGCGGATATCTTCCCGGATCATCCTCCTAAGCTCGCGCTTGAGATACTCCCCCAGGATCTCCATGAGGGCGTCGATTTCGCTCCTCGGGCGATTCCAATTCTCGGAGGAAAAACTGTATAGGGTGAGCGCCTTGATTCCCATACGGCGTGCGTGAGAGACGACCCGATCCACCGCCTTCACGCCCTCCCGATGGCCAGCAATGCGGGGCAAAAAGCGTTTTTTTGCCCACCGTCCGTTCCCATCCATGATGATCCCCACATGACGTGGAAGCCGCGCCAAGTCGATCCGGGGATCGACAGAGGGCTCCATGGTACCTCCTTTCAAACGGATTACACTTCGAGAATCTCTTCTTCCTTCGCGGCCAGGACGGAATCAATCTGGGAGATGAATTGGTCGGTTGTTTTTTGGACTTGCTCTTGTCCCTTGCGAACGTCATCTTCGGTAATCTTTTTCCCCTTTTCCTGATTTTTGAGAGATTCGTTACCGTCGCGCCGGATGTTTCGCATGGCGACCTTGTGCTCTTCCGCCATTTTCTTGACCATCTTGACCATTTCCTTGCGCCGCTCTTCATTGAGGGGCGGAACCGGCACACGGATGACCTTGCCGTCGGAGGAGGGATTCAGGCCCAACTCCGACTTTTGTATGGCTTTTTGAATTTCTTCAAGGGCGGTTGGGTCGTAAGCCTGGACAACAATGAGCTGGGGCTCGGGAACGTTTAGCGTCGCAAGCTGATTCAACGGGGTGGGTGTTCCATAATAGTTCACCTTTATGTTGCTCACGAGACTGGCGGACGCCCTGCCGGTTCGGACACGGGCAACCTCACCCTTGAAAGATTCCACTGTCGCCGTCATCCGCTTTTTCAACTCGGCATGAACATCATCCATCGCCCCGGTGGTCTCCTTCAAAGCGCGTTATGGCAAATCTTCTTCAACTCGGACAAAATGGGTCTTTTACTTCGTCGAAACATACGTACCTACTTTTTCGCCACGCACAACCCGAAGTACATTCCCTTTTTTCCTAAGATTGAAAACGATGATCGGCAGATTGTTTTCCATGCATAAGCTTATAGCGGTGGGGTCCATTACAGCCAACTGGCGGTTGAGGACTTCGATGTAACTCAGTTTGCTGATGAGTTCTGCATCACTGACCTCCATCGGGTCAGCCGTGTAAATGCCATCCACCTTGGTGGCTTTCAAGATGCACTCCGCCTCGATTTCGATTGCCCGAAGGCTCGCCGCCGTATCCGTGGTGAAATAAGGATTTCCTGTCCCACCGGCGAATATAACCACCCTGCCCTTTTCGAGATGGCGGATCGCTCTTCGCCGAATATAGGGTTCGCACAATTCGGCCATTTGTATGGCGCTTTGAACGCGGGTGGGGAAGTCGATTTTCTCAAGGGCGTGCTGCAAAGCCAGAGCATTGATAACCGTCGCAAGCATGCCCATGTAGTCGGCGTTGGTTCGCTCCATCCCGACAGCGGCAGCCTCGCCCCCCCGGAATATGTTGCCACCACCCACCACCACGGCCACATGGACACCCAGCCGGTGAACATCTGCAATTTCTTCGGCGATTTCATCGACTATGGAATGGTTGATTCCACAATCGGTCCCGCCGCCGAGAGCCTCGCCTGAGATTTTGAGGAGAATGCGTTTAAAGCGAATTTTATCGCCCAAAGTGGCCTCCCGAACTCTTCGGGTTCAGATGGCGGCGGAGGCAGTTGGGGGGAGGTAGGCCGCCCCTATGCTCCCTCTCCCCCCCCATCGCGCTCTCCCAATTTGAAACGCACAAAACGGGTAACGGAAATTTCCTTGCCAAGCTTCTTTGCCCGTTCGGAGAGCATTTCTTGCACCGATTGATCCGTGTCTTTAATGAATAATTGCTCTAGCAAACAGCTTTCCTTAAAAATTTTTTCCAAGCGTCCTTCAACGATTTTTTCGATGATTTTCTCTGGTTTACCCGATTCGGCTTGCTGGGCACGAAGAATTACCCGCTCGCTCTCAATGGAGCTTTCAGGAACTAAATCACGCCGGAGGAAGGAGGGATTGCTCGCCGCGACCTGCATGGCCAAATCTTTGCCGATATCGCTTATCTCTTCGCTTTTCGCGGCGCCATTTGGAGCGCATTCTACCTCTACCAGTACACCGATGCGGCCTCCGGGGTGAATGTAAGAAACCACGCGGCCCTCTGTTCCGTCCTGGACCTCAAACCGGTTGGCGCGTGATACAAGAATGTTCTCACCGAGCTTGGCGATGGCGGCCGTGACGGCTTCCTGGATCGGCTGCCCCCCATTTCCCGGATCGAGACTCTCAGGCCCTCCAACCGAAACGTGCTCGGCCACCTGATTTACGAGAGATTGGAAATCCTCCGTCTTGGCGACGAAATCGGTTTCGCAGTTCACCTCCACCAGAACGCCCACGCGGCCGTCCGCATCGACCCTGGCGCTCACCTGCCCTTCACTCGCCTCGCGGCCGATTTTTTTCGCAGCGCTGGAGAGGCCCTTTTCGCGCAAGAAGCGAACGGCCGCTTCAAAATCGCCATCGGTTTCCCGAAGCGCTTCCTTGCAATCCATGATGCCCGCGCCCGTCTGGCTTCGCAGTTCTTTCACCATCTGAGCCGTTACTTCCATACTCGTCGATTCCCCTATTCAAGCCTCAAATTTCGGCCAAATCTCTTCCGGGAAATAATTTCCCGCATGTGAAACGTTTTTCATTCGCAATCGAAAAAAACAGAGCACTCAAACAGCGACCCACAGGGCAGAAGCCGGACTATCCAACTCAGCTCTTTTTCTCTGCCCGGCCCTCAGAGGCAGCGAGAATTTCTTCGCTTACGCTATCTCCCGCCGACATTACGGCCGCCATTTCCCCTTCTGCCGTGTCACTGCGCAACGAAGTCCCATCGATGATGGATTCCGCGATCTTGGAAACAAACAAACGGATAGACCGGAGGGCATCGTCGTTTCCCGGAAGGATATAGTCGATCCCGTCGGGATTGGAGTTCGTGTCAACGATGCCGATGATCGGGATGCCGAGTTTAACCCCTTCCCGAACCGCGATATGCTCTCGATAGGTGTCAACGATGAAAAGCGCCTTCGGAAGTTCATCGAGTGACCGGATCCCGCCTAGGAACTTTTCGAGACGCAACCGATCCTTCTCCCGCCGCACAGCCTCTTTTTTCGCGAGCAGTTCGAATGTCCCATCTCCCTTCATACTGTCAAGATCAAGGAGGCGGGAAATGGACTTCTTAATCGTTGAGAAATTCGTCAAAGTGCCACCCAGCCAGCGTTGGGTGACATAAGGCATCCCAGCCTTTTTGGCCTCCTCAACCACAATTTCCTGAGCTTGGGGTTTTGTTCCGACGAAAAGCACTTTTCCGCCTTTGGCCGATAACTCTCTCACGAACTCGCAAGCGACCTTAAAAAGGCGGTGGGTTTTCTGAAGATCGATAATGTAAATATCGTTTCGCGCTCCGAAAATGTATGGTCGCATTTTCGGGTTCCAGCGCGTGGATTGGTGCCCGAAATGAGCACCCGCCTCAAGCAATTCTCGCAAGGACAGATCGACCACGGAGGGACTCCTTCTCGCCCACCTTCAGGCAGGTGGACCTTGCCGGCTCCCGGGTGGGAGGGAGCCGAATTTGCGATTTTCAGCGAAATTTCCCCGCCTTTCGTACCGAGGGCAAACCCCAGCACTTACGCTGCCATCTGGTGGAAAAGAATGTCTCATATGGGAAAAGGCGATTCAACCCCTCCCCCGCAGAACCGCCTAGGTGTGATATTCGGAATTGACCCGCACGTATTCATAACTCAGATCGGTGGTCCAGAGGCGAGCTTCTCCTTTCCCCAGGCCGAGGTCCGCCTCGATAGCGAATTCGGCCAATCGCATCACCTCGGCCGCCGACGATTCCGAGCCCTCGACCGGAGCGCCCAATCGCGCGACTTCTACATCCCCGATTCGAAGGGAGAAGCGCTCAATTTCGAATTGGACGCCGCTCCTCCCGATTGCCGCTACGATTCGCCCCCAATTCGGATCCCCACCGAAAAGAGCGGTTTTAACGAGAAGACTTTGGGCGGCCTCCCGGGCTGCGGTCCGGGCCTCCTCAACGGAGGTCGCACCTTTAACGCGCATCTCCACCACTTTCGTCCGGCCCTCGCCGTCGCGCACGATAGCCATGGCCAATTCGAAACAAACCTTGCGCAGCCCCGCCTCAAATATTTGAAAGGTTTCCTCCTCGCCGGAAGCGGAAACCACAACGCCGGAAACTCCGGTCGAGGCCGCAAGGACAGTGTCGTTCGTCGAAGTATCTCCGTCCACCGTTATGCAGTTGAATGAATCGGCAACGGCGGACCGGAGCAGGCGAGTCAGCACATCTCCGGGCACGGCGGCGTCGGTGGCGATGAACCCCAGCATGGTCGCCATACCCGGCGCGATCATGCCCGCCCCCTTGGATATCCCCCCAATTCGGACGATCCCGCCAGGAAGATCAGCTTCCAGGGCGTATTCTTTGGGACCAGTGTCTGTGGTCATGATGCCCCTTGCGGCCGCCGCGCTTCCCTCGGAAGAGAGTCCGGCAATCAGCGGGTCCAAAGCCGCCTCCATGCGTTCGACCGGCAGCGGGCCGCCGATTTTTCCCGTCGAACACATAAGCACGGACTTCTCATCGCAGCCGAGCCGGCTTGCCAAGGAACCGCAGATTTTTTCGGCGGCGGCCAGGCCGTCCCGACCCGTAAATGCGTTGGCGATTCCGCTGTTGACCAAGATGGCCCGGAGGGGGGCTTTCCCCACCCGCTCGCGGCAAAGATGAACCGGAGCGGCGCAGGCGCGGTTTTGGGTAAATACACCCGCCCCCGCAGCGGGAGGGTCGAAAACGAGAAGGGCCATATCCTCACCGCCGGTTTCTTTTATGCCGGCGGAAAGGGCGGCGGCCTGAACCCCCGCCGGTGCGCATATCCCGCCTGTCACCTCGCGAAGATGGTCGTCACCGCTCATAGCCAAAACCCCGGTTGTGAGAGCCCTTTCGCTTCCGGCAAACCGAGCATCACGTTCATGTTCTGCACTGCGGCGCCGGAGGCGCCCTTCACGAGATTGTCGATAGCGGTGATAATGATGAGTCTTCCTGTTCTGTCGTCCAGTGCCACCCCGATATCAACAAAGTTGCTTCCTCCGACCTGGCTCACGTTCGGAAAGGCCCCCGCCGGCATCAGACGAATGAAATACTCTTCCGAATAGGCCTCAACGAATGCCCTCCGGACATCGTCAAGCGCGACCCCTCCGCCAATTTCGGCGTATATAGTCGAGAGAATTCCGCGCGTCGTGGGAAGAAGATGCGGAGTGAAGGAAACGCGTACCTCCTGCCCGCAGGCGACCGAGAGCTCCTGCTCGATTTCGGGTGTATGGCGGTGGGTCGTGACGGAATAGGCCATGAATCGCTCGTTCACCTCCGAAAACTGGAGTCCCAGATCGGATTTCCGGCCGGCCCCCGATACGCCCGATTTGGCATCGATGACGATAGAGCCCGGCCGGATCAGGCCTTTCTGAAGAAGGGGGGCCAGCCCCATTATCGCGCCAGTCGGATAGCAGCCAGGATTTGCAACTAGCTTGGCCTTCCGTATTTCTTCTCTGTACAGCTCGGGAATTCCGTAGGCGGCTTCGGCGATGAGGTCCGGGCAAACATGCTTGGTCTGGTACCAGGCCTCATAAACCGCCGGGTCGCGCAGCCGGAAGTCCGCCGAAAAATCCACAACCCGTGCGCCGGTGTCCATCAAATCGGGGACGCTATTCATCGCGACCCGGTGGGGCAGGCAAGCGAAAACGAGATCCATCCCCTTGCATAGGGAAGGCTCGAACTTTTGAAGCTTGCCGACAACCACAGAAGCAAGGCCGGGAAAGACTTCCCCGATCTCCTTGCCTGCATAGGTCTCGGAAGTTAAGACGGCGATCTCCACTTCGTCGTGAGACGAAAGAAGGCGTATTAACTCAAAACCGGTGTAGCCGGTGGCGCCGACCACGGCAACCCGGAGCATGGACACGTCCTCCTACCCGGAAAGAAGGTTTCTCTGGGGTCTGCTTCGGGAGGTAGCTTTACCGCTTGGAGAACTGGAAGCTCTTACGGGCGCCTTTCAGGCCATACTTCTTTCTTTCCTTGACGCGGGCGTCACGCGTGAGGAGGCCTGCTTTTTTCAATGTTGTACGATAGCCGGGATCGACATCGAGAAGCGCTTTGGAAATCCCGTGCCGCAGAGCGCCCGCCTGGCCAGACAGCCCGCCGCCCTTCACGGTGGCCTTCACGTCGAATCGGCCCCAGGTCCCCGTTAAATCAAAGGGCTGTTTGATGAACATCAGTGAGGTATCACGCAAAAAGTACTCGTCGACAGGCGTGTTGTTCACGAGAATCCGGCCGTCTCCCGGCAAAATCCAAACGCGCGCCACCGATGTCTTTCGCTTCCCCGTTGCGTAATACTTGACCGCTGTTGCCATGGGTTAATCTTCGCTCGCTTTAATAACCGATGGAAATCCCGGATTCCCGGGTCGGCTCAATCAATAGAAACCGGCTCTGGCTTTTGGGCCCTGTGAGGGTGATTTTCTCCTGGGTACACCTTTAATTTTAGAAACATCGCCCTTCCGAGCTTGTTTTTTGGAAGCATTCCCCTGACCGCGCTTTTCACCAGCCGATCCGGGTGGGTGGCGAGCATTTTCCGCGCCGGAACCTCCTTCAAATGGCCCGGGTAGCCGGAGTGGCGGTAATAAGTTTTCTGATCGAGCTTCCGGCCCGTTAAGATAACCTTTTCCGCATTGATAATAACGATGTGATCGCCACCGTCCACATGTGGCGTCCAATCCGCCCGATGCTTGCCCCGCAATAGTGTGGCCACGCGACTTGCCAGCCTGCCGAGGGTTTTCCCCTTGGCGTCGACGAGGACCCAGCGGCGATTCAAAAGGGCTTTCTCTTTGGATAGAAACAATGTTTTATGGGGCATAAATCACTCCACTCTTTTGCCTTCTGCCCCCTTCTGAAAAGTCAATAACCCTAACCTTTTTCGGATATTCAGGTGCAACCGCACATCTAAAGCAAAAATATGGGTTTCTGTCAACCAAACTCCCTGATTTGTTAGTGTGTCCGGCAGAGTGAATCTCTCTTCTGGCGAGCCTCAAAGCGTTTGAAGACCCTCCCTTGCCGGATACCCCTTGAACGCATTCCGCGTGTCGATAATGTTCTTGCAGTTGTCGTAAATATAAGAAATGTCAAGTGTTTTGTGGTTAGCGAGAAGAATTCCGCAGTCAGTCTTTCCCAGAACCTTAGAATCAAGAGGGACTGATTTATGGGATTTCCCCTCGAAATCGTACTTCGGGACATATGGATCATGATAGCCCACTTCCGCACCGAGCCGGGCGAGGAGGTGCCAAACATCGAGAGCGGGACTTTCGCGTATATCGTTCACATCCGCCTTGTATGTGATGCCGAGCAGTAGAATCCGAGCGCCTTTGAGCGGTTTGCCTCGCTCGTTCAACAACTTCACAACGAGGTCTAAAACGAACTGGGGCATCGAGGCATTTACTTGACCGGCAAGCTCGATAAATCGCGATTCGAAGCCCGCCTGCCGTGCCTTCCAGGAAAGGTAGATGGAATCCACCGGAAGGCAGTGCCCCCCCAGGCCGGGGCCCGGGTAAAACGGCATAAAACCGAAAGGTTTGGTCTTTGCCGTTTCGATCACCTCCCAGATGTCCACATCGAGGGTGTGGCACATGCGGGCAAGCTCGTTCACGAGGCCGATATTCACGCTTCGAAAAGTATTCTCCAGCAGCTTCACCATCTCAGCAACGCGCGGCGAACTCACCTTAACAACGGTTTCGACGCAGTTCTCGTAAAGAGCTGCCGCACACTCCGTGCAAGCCGGCGTGACACCCCCCACGACCTTGGGGATATTTCGGATATTGTAGTGGGGGTTTCCCGGATCCACTCTTTCAGGGGAAAAAGCGAGGTAATAATCCTTCCCCACCTTTCCTCCTCCTTCCGAGAGGGCTGTCAGAAGGACCTCCTCGGTCGTTCCGGGATATGTTGTGCTCTCAAGGATATAGAGCTGTCCGGGCCTCCGATTTTTGACGATATCGTTAAAAGCACTTTTGATCAGGGAAAGATCCGGATCCCCCGTTTTCCCCAACGGAGTGGGGACGCAAATGTTGACAGTCTGCACCTCGGAGAGAACGGCTGAATCCGTTGTGACCTCGAAGCGCCCTGTGAATATGGATTTACGGATATTCTCGTCTGGGACGTCGAGAACGTAGGAAATGCCTGCGCGCAATTGGGCCACGTGCGAAGCGTCGATATCCAGTCCGGTAACCTTGTAGCCGGCCCGGATGAATTCCAACGCCAACGGAAGACCCACATAGCCGAGACCTATGACGCAAGCATGTACTTTCCTGGCGCGGATATCATCAACGAGAGACATGGACTACCACCATCTTAGCGAAACAAAGGCGCTCTTCTAACGCTTGTAGGGAGAAGCTGTCAACGGGGGAAGGGGAAGGAAAAAGGGAATCCTATCTCAGGCGACGGAGATTTTTTCTCAAATCGCCCCCGATTTTTTTCTCGACCAATTCTCTGAACTCATTTTGAATTTCCTTTTGGCGGTTTGGAGAAATGTGGGGGTCGGTGGAACGGAAAAGGATAACTTTGACCATTGTTTGCATGTCCGTCTGCATAAAAACAGAAAATAGTAAGGCGGCGCCTGCACAAACCAATGTCAGCATGGCCAGGAGCCGGAATTGGCCCCACCCTTTCCCGCGACCCAGAAGCGAGGAGAAAGAAAATCTTTTTTTCCGGCGGTGTGCCGAGGAGCGGGTCTTCCTGCGGGAGGAGCGGCGAGGCGGGTTCACGCCCGATCCGCCGCTCTTCAGGTCGGTGGACTTCTCCCCGTCCAGGGGGGAGGCATGGTGCGCGCGGGGATGCTCGCCCCCATGGGCCTGGGGCAGGAGAACGCCGGGAGAGCTTCTTGAAGTCTTCATCAGCACATCTCGCCTCTATTCCTATTTATTTCTATGAATACGCAGGGATGACAGTAAAGCACGGCTGGCCATTTCCCTAATTCAACCATTTCGCGATATTTTCCTTCCAAGTTATTCAGAGCTTCTTGCATTATTTATTACGTAATTATCCCCTTGACGTACGTTGATGAATGGCCTATATTGAGTGTCAGGAGGAAATGACATGACACTCACGGTTACCGAATTCTTCCGCCAGTTCCCGACCGACGATTCCTGTTTGGAGCATCTTTGGCAGGTCCGGTTTGGCGCTGAAATCGAGTGCGAGAAGTGCGGCAAGTTCTACCGCCTTCGCAAAGAGCCGGCGTATTCCTGTCCTCGCTGCGGCCACCATATTCACCCGATGGTCGGCACGCCGTTTGAAAACTCCCACACGCCGCTTCAGAAGTGGTTCTACGCCATGTATCTGTTCACGACGACGCGCCACGGCGTAGCGGCGAAGGAGCTTCAGCGCCAGCTTGGCGTGACGTACAAGACCGCATGGCGCATGGGACACGAACTCCGCAAGTACATGGCGGACGTTGATGGGGAAACGCCTCTTAGCGGCGATGTTGAAGCGGACGAAACCTATGTCGGCGGTCGTACGACTGGCGGGAAGCGCGGTCGCGGTGCCCCGAACAAGACGGTCGTGTTCGGGATGCTGGAACGAGACGGCGACGTAATGGCGAACGTTGTCCCGAACGTTCGCAAGAAAACACTTCAGCCGATCATCAAAGAAAACGTGGTGAAAGACAGCACCGTTCATACCGACGAATTGAAATCCTACAGCGGGCTTTCCAGGGCCGGTTTCGAGCATGAGACGGTGAACCATGGCGACGGTGAATATGTCCGCGACAACTGCCATGTCAACGGCCTCGAAGGCTTTTGGGCGCGCCTGAAACTGTCGATCCGGGGGACGCACGTTCACGTGTCCCGGAAGCACCTTAAGAAGTACGTGAAGGAATTCGAGTATCGCTACAACATGCGGAAGAACCCAGATCGGATGTTTGATCGTCTTCTGGCCGCTTTCTAGACATCGCCTCTAGCAGCTTCACGAACCGGTCCCCGTCCCCATCGGACGGGTGTTCCTTGCAGAATTGGTCTACTTGCCCGCCCTTGCGGGCTTCTTCCAAGGACAAGTGTTTCCCACGGGACATCAACCACCTCCCAGCTCGGCGGATGGTGTACCGAAGGGTAAATTGATGGATGCCCCGTCCATCTTCATTTTTCTGGCCAGATGAATATCCCCAACCTCGGAGAGGGGATGTAGAAACATGCAATATGTCCTCCACTTTTCCAGCACAAGGTGCCGACTGTCGGTAGTTTTGGTTTTTGGGTAGGGCAAGTTAATCCTCGTTACCTTAACGCTTAGGCTTACAATCTCTGCCTGCACTCGGGACCAATCGGCAGAGTTCAGTTCCGCAGAATTTTTGTCCCGTATGGCATTGAAGATTTCAAGTGCTTTCCGTACGTCTTCAGTCAACGACTTAAGGAAACACACGTCGCCCTTTTCTGCGATGGATGCTTTGCATATCTTCTTGTATATCCACCCCCAATTCAGCGCCGCAAAAACGGCGCAACCTAATAAAGCCAACCCAAGGTACGCGTCCTGGATGATTCCATGGCTGAAGCCCAACCCCCCGATCATTTCAGGTTCCTTAATGAACCATCGCTTGAGATAGCTGGCAAATGACCAAGCGATTTCGGCGAGGCTGCTGAGCTTCCACCAAAGCGTAGGAATCTTTTGCATCCTGGCATTATATAGCCAGCATAACGTACGTCAAGGGGATAATTACGTACGGTATTGACCTGTCTCGGCCAGAAGCGCCATGGCTGTGACGTGACCCTGGCTACCGGCCCGGGGCGGGGGGAGGAATCCCCGCTCAAGGAAAAATTGGCCCCCGAGGGAATCCCCCTCGTCCGGCTCCCTTCCCTCGTGCGGGAGATTCACCCGCTCAAGGAGCTTCCCGCCCTTTGGGCCTGCTTCCGCCTCATCCGAAAGGGCAAATTCGACTGGTCCACACCCACACATCCAAAGCGGGCATCCTGGGGCGCTTGGCGGCCTGGCTCGCCGGCGCGCCGCGGGTGGTCCACACCCCCCACGGCCACGTATTTTACGGATACTTCGGATCGCTCAAGACCCGCATCATCATCTGGGCCGAGCGCATGCTGGCCAAGCGCACGGACGCCATCGTCACCCTTACGGATCGCGAGGCGGAAGAGCACCTCGCCGCGGGCGTGGGAACCCCCGGGCAATTCGTCACCATATTCAGCGGAGTCCCCCTCCCGGAGATTGAAAGCCCCCTGCCGGACTCCGGGCGCAGCGGGCGCCGAAAGGCGCTCAGGCTTCCTCCCGAGGGATTCCTCATCGGCTCGGTCGGCCGCCTTGACCCGGCAAAAGGCCACGGCACCTTGATTCGCGCCTTCGCGGGAATTTGCGAACGCCATCCCCATGCCCGTCTCATCCTCGCCGGAGAAGGCGAAAACCGGGCCGCATATGAATCGCTCGCGGAGGAGCTGGGCGTTCGCGGGCGGGTTTCCTTCCTCGGTTGGCGGGAGGATGTCGGAAAAATACTTCAGGCGATCGACCTGTTCGTCCTTCCCTCCCTCAACGAAGGCCTGGGCCGCGCCGTCCTCGAAGCGATGGCGGCGGGCCTCCCCGTCGTGGCCTCGCGCGTCGGGGGAGTCCCGGAGCTGGTCGAGGAGACCGTCACCGGCCTTCTGGTCCCGGCGGAGGATCCCGCCGCGCTCGGCGCCGCGATCGAGCGCATGATCCGGGAGCCGGGAGCACGGGAGGCCATGGGGTTGGAGGGCCGGCGGCGGGCCAAGCGCTACAGCACCGAGGCGATGTGCGAAATGCTCGACTCGCTTTACCGCCGCCTTTTGGACCCCGCCGTTGCCGAGGAAGCTTCCGCATGACCCGGAACGGAAAAATATTCCTTGCGCCCCTGCTGATCCTGGCAGGCCTGATCGCGCTCTCGCCCTCCCCCGCTGATTCCCAAACGGGGGACGAGACCAAGCCCTACCGCGGGATCATCCATACCCACACCACGTTCAGCACCGGGGAGTTCACCGCCGCCGAGATAGCGAAGAAGGCGAAAGAGGCCGGAATCTCCATCGTCATATTCACGGATCACGATTTGGTTCGGATGAAGTGGGGGCCGCCGCCCTTCCGGAATCTCATCAGCCGCACTTTCGATCACAGGCCCTCCGTCCTGCTCATCGGAGTGGACGAATACTACAACACCATCGAGGAGCTGCAGCGGGAAAACTCGGATATGGTTCTCATGCCGGGAATCGAAACGGCGCCTTTTTACTACATCACGGGGAATCCCCTCTTCGGCGGCGCCACGGTTCACGACTGGCGCCGCCACCTCCTCCTCCTCGGGATGGGGCGGGACGCCGTGAAAAATCTTCCCGTCCAGAACAGCGGGCTGTCCTCGCGGTATTTTTGGGAGTTGTTGCCCGGCACCCTCCTGTTCTTGATCCCCGCCCTGTTGTCCCTCATCTTGCTGCCGTTCCGGGGGTTCGTGAGATGGACGGGCGTTGCGATATTCCTGTTCGGGATCGCCGGCGCCATCGACGCCCACCCGTTCAAGTCCAGCCCCTTCAGCGCCTACCTCGGTCCGCAAGGGGCGCGCCCTTACCAGGAGATCATCAACTACGCCGATGACAAAGGAGGGCTCGCCCTCTGGGCCCATCAAGGCTCCCTGCTTGCAAAAGAAAAGGTGGGCGCCGTCACGATGGAAACGCAGCCCCACAAAAATCTGCTTCTCGATACGGTGAACCACAGGGGCTTTGACGCGATTTACGAGGACAGGTTCACGGCCAGCAACCCCGGAAACGAATGGGACCGGCACCTCATCGGATACGTCACCGGCCAGCGGACGAGGCCCGTTTGGGGCTACGGCGGCCTGGACTTTCACAGCGAAAGGGAGCTGGGGAACAAGAAACGGCTCACCGACATCCAGAACGTCTTCCTCCTCAAGGAACTATCCGAGGCGAGCGTCCTTCGCGCCATCATCAACGGGCGCTTCTACGTCGTGCGCGGTTACCGCCCTTCCCGCCTGCAAATGGATTATTTTTTTGTTTCCTCCGAAAACGGCGGGGGAAAGGGCAGCTACGGAGACGACGTGACGCTCAAGGGCAAGCCCCGCGTCGAATTCCAGGTTTCCACCGAGAACGGGGATTCCGTAAAGGTGGGCGCGAAACTTGTCCGAATGGGGAAAGTCATTCAAACTTTCACCGGGTCCACTCCCTTGAAGGTGAATTTCGTCGATGAAGACCCGATCAAGGATCCGAGAATCTACTATCGTCTCGACGTGAAAGCCTCCAACAGCGAACACATCATCACGAATCCCACGTTCGCGCGGCGCTGAAGGAGAGCCGGAAATGGCCCCTGCGGCAGACTTCCGATGAACATCCTGGCCATCGGCTCCCATCCGGATGACCTGGAATACGGCTGCGGCGGGACCCTCGCCCGGTACGCGGCGGCGGGCCACTCCATCACGATGCTGGTGCTCACGGGGGGCGAGCAGGGGGGCGGAGCCGAAACCCGCCAACAGGAGCAGCGCGCGGCCGCCGAGGTCCTCGGGGTGAAGGATTTGGTGCTGGCCGGTTACGAAGACACGAAAATCCCTCTCGATCAGGCGCTCATCTCTTATCTCGAAAACACCCTGGCGAAAGTGAAGCCCGACATCATTTTCGTCCACCACGGAGACGATACCCACCAGGACCACCGGACCGTCCACACCGCCACCCTGTCGGCGGCGCGCTACGTGCCCAATCTGCTCTTCTACGAAGGGCCGACCACGGTCGAATTCCTGCCGTCCGTCTTCATCGATATCGGGACCGTGATGGACAAAAAAATCAAGGCCCTTGAGGCGCACGCCTCCCAGGTGGGCAAAACCAACATTCCCAACACCAACATCCTCGAAATGGCCCTCGCCACCGCCACCTTCCGGGGAATCCAGGCCCGCCTGCGCTCCGCGGAGGGGTTCCGTTCGGCCAGGCTCTTCCTCGAACCGTAAGGGGACCCATGCCCGGCTTCATCCCCCACTCCCGCCCGACCGTCGGGGAAGCGGAGGCGCTCGCCGCGGCGGACGCGGTACGGAGCGGCCAGCTCTCGGAAGGGCCCCGCGTGGCCGCCTTCGAGAGGGGGATGGCCGCCTTTCTCGGCCGGAGGGAAGGGGCCGCCGTGAGCAGCGGCCTGGCCGCACTGCACCTCGCCCTCAACGCCCTCGGGGTGGGACCCGGGGATGGGGTGGTCGTCCCCAGCTACAACTGCGCCGCCCTCGTCCACGCCGTACGCCACTGCGGGGCGGAGGTCCGCCTTTGCGATGTGGATCCGCTCACGGGAAATCCCACCCCCGAGAGCGTCGGGGCCGCCGCCGAGGGCGCCCGCGCCGTCATCGTGACCCATCTGTTCGGGGCGCCCGCCGAGGCAGCCGACATCGCCGCCCTCGGCCCCCCCGCGGTGGAGGACATCGCCCAAGGGCTCGGAGCGCGAAGAAAGGAGGGAAGCGCGGGAGGCTTCGGGAGGCTGGCCGTATGCAGCTTCTACGCCACAAAACTTCTTGCCGCCGGAGAGGGCGGCATGGTCCTGGGCGACGAGCCGGGCCTCCTCGGCCGGGTCCGCGACAGCCGCTCCTACGATGAGCGCGGCGACCTGACGCCCCGGTGGAACTACAAGCTCACCGACATCCAAGCCGCGGTCGGCCTTTCCCAGCTCGATCGGTTTGAAAGCTTCGTCGCGCGAAGGCGCGAGATCGCCGCCCGCTACACGGAGGCGCTCGAAGGCTCAGGCCTGGCCCTCCCGGCCGACCCGCCCGGCGGCCGGCACGTTTACCACCGCTACGTCGTCGGCCTCCCGGACGGCTGGATCGAGCGCCATGGTGAAAATGCCGCCGCGGAGGCCGTCCGCGCCCTGGAAGCGGAAGGCGTCGGGGCGCGCAGGCCCGTCCACCTGCCGCTCCACCGCCTGGCGGGCGAATCCGGATTTCCGGGCGCGGAGGAGGCCTGGTCCCGTCACCTTTCTCTGCCGATTTACCCTTCCTTGACGGAGGAAGAAATAGAAACCATCATACACGCCGCTTGCCGCATCTTGGTGAAATGAGGCGGGTCGAATGACGGCAAAAGACCGAAATGAAGAGCAAACCATTCCGAACTACGCTTTCTTCTACCTCTACGGGATAGCTTTTTTCCTTCTGCTTTTCGTCATGATGCCCCAGATCCGGGGCTGGCTGAAGATGAACGGTCTCCGGTGGGTCTACATCCCCTCGGTGTCTTTTTTGGTCACCTTCCTCGCCACCCCCCTCGTGCGGGCCGTCGCCCTCCGCTTCGGCATCCCCGATCTGCCGGGCGGGAGAAAGTTGCACCAAAAAGCCACCCCGCTGCTCGGGGGCCTTGCGGTTTTCATCGGGTTCGCCTCGTCGGTCCTCGTCAACAATCTTTATTCTCCGCGATTGCTGGGGGTCAGCTTCGCCGCGGCGGCCGTTCTTCTTCTGAGCCTCATCGACGACGCGAGGGGCATCCCCGCCCGGTTGAAGTTGGCCGGCCAGCTCCTCGCCTGCTCCCTGGTCGTATATTCCGGTGTGCGCCTTTCCTTTCTTCCGGCCGGTCTCCTGGGAGATTCGATCGAGGTCGTTCTCACCTTCATCGGCATCATCGGCATCGCCAACGCCCTCAACTTCCTCGACGGAATGGACGGGCTGGCGGCGGGGCTTGGGGCGATCTCCTCTTTCTTCATCGGCCTGATCGCTCTTCAGACCGATCAGCCCTTCCTCATGTTCTTGAGCCTCGGCCTCATGGGGGGGTGCCTCGGCTTTCTCCCCTACAACCTGCTCCCCAACAAGCCGGCCTCCATCTTCCTCGGAGACGCGGGGAGCATCTTCATCGGGTTTACCCTCGCCTGCCTGGGAATACTGGGAGAGTGGGACCGGGTAAATCCCATAAAAGCTTTTCTGATGCCCCTGCTCATCTTCGGGGTGATGTTCTTTGATATGACCTACATCACCCTCCTTCGGCTCGGGGAAGGTGGCGACCATCCGCCAGTGGCTCGATTACGTCGGACAGGATCACATCCACCACAAGCTGTACCAGCTGGGGCTTTCCCGGCACCAGACCGTCTTTTTTATTTTCCTCCTCGCCATCTGCCTCGGCATCTCCTCCATCGTGCTGAAAAACGGCCGATCGGTGGACACCTTTTTGCTTCTCATCCAGGGCTTCAATATCTTCTTCATGCTGGCCATCCTCATGCAGAAGGCCTCCCCCGCAGAGCAGACCTCCATGCAGAAGGCCTCCCCCGCAGAGCAGACCTCCCGGCCGGCGGGGACTGAATCGAATCCGGCCCCGGGCGGGGGGGATTGAATCCCCGCGATGGAACCGCCCCCTTCGCGGTAAAACCCGGCGCTCATCCCGGATTCGGGCCCTGCCCTCCTCCCTCCGACGCTCATCCCTCTCCCAGCGGGGCCTGATGGCCTGGGGGGATCTTTCCAGAAACGGAAACACGAGGGCGCAGAACACGCCGGCGAATAATGCCCAGGCCGGCTCCTCCACCGGAACGCCCAGGAAGCGCACCCCCGAGATGAACTCATGCTTGAACCACTCCGAAAACACGCCCGGGAAAAGGGGAACGAAAATCCCGACGTAATAAATCATCAAAAGCGCGGCCATGCCCGCGCCCGCCGCGAGGGCGGGGGCGAAAGAGCCGGGGTACCGGAGGAGCAGCCAGGAGGAGAGCACCGCGAAGGTGGCCATGCTGGCGTAGATGGAGTTCCAGTCGATGGCCGTGATCCCCACCCAGAGGAGGAGAAAGAGACCCCCCAGCCGCAAAACCATCCCCCCTCCCGTGCGCGCCTCCCCCGGCGGGGGCGGAGGATATCCCTCCCCTTTGGCCCAAAAAAAGATTCCCGCCGCGATCCCCGCGAACGCGAAGCTGAAAAGGGCGTCCTCGACTCCGAACGTCCAGTGGGAAATCCGGAACGAGAAGATGTAGGCGGGCTGCCAGTAATCGCGGTTGAACCACCATTCGCTCAGCGGCCCGGCGGGGGCGAGCCCCCCGCCCGTCCAGCGCATCGCCCGGCGCGCCCCCGGCAGGGAAACATAAATGACGACAAAGGGAAGAAGGAAAATTAGGCCGCCCGCGAGAGAGGCGTAAACCGGCATGGCCGCTCCTCCTTCTCAACCGTTTATGAGGCGGACGAAGGGCGCGCGCCCGTGGTATTCAATCGCGTTCAGGGCCGCGAAGTCCTGCTCCAGGCGGAAGAAGTTTTCGAGCGGAATGCCGAGGGCGTCGCACAAAATCACCCGGTTCACGGCCGCGTGGGCCACGACGACGGCGCACCCGCCCGCCGCCTGCGCGCGGATCTCCCCCCAGGCCGGAAGCACGCGCGCGCGAAGATCCTCCAGCGATTCCCCCCCGGGCGGGCGGGAGCGAACGATGTCGGCGTAGTGGGCGCGCATCCGCCCGGGGTCCTTCGCCATCAGGGAGGCGTAGGTCTCCCCCTCCCATTCGCCCAAATCGACCTCGGCCAGCCCCTCCACCACTCGGAGGGCGGAGGCCGGAGAGGGCGGATCCAGCGCCTCCATCAAAACCTCGGCGCTCCGGCGGGCCCTCCGCCGCGGGCTGGCGAACGCCATCGCCGCGCCCGCCCCCCGCAGTAAGTCCCTGACGCCGGCGGCGGCCTCCCGCATCTGGGCCTCGCCCGGCGGGAGGAGCGCCGCATCCGTCCGGCCCACCAGCCTGCCCTCCCCGCTCCCTTCCGCCGCCCCGTGGCGGAGGAGAAGGAGGAGGCACCCGGGCCGCTCCCCGACCGCCGGATGGGCGACGGCCGAATCGCGCCTGCCGCTCACCGGCGGCGGTCTCCCCGGCCCTCGCCGGGAGGAAACTGGCGCAGAAAGCCCGCCGGAATGCCGGATGGGATGAGAGTGAAATCGGGGCCCTGCAGCGCAGGGCGGGGAAAGGCGCCGCTCACCTTTGCACTTATTCCTGAACGGCGACGGAAATGTCCCGGATGCCGGCCGCGAAGCTGATGCCCATCAACTTGATGACGAAGCCGTAGTCGAGGCGCTTGTCCGCCTTGATGGTGAGGGTGCGGCGGCCCGCCTCTCCCCTCGAGGAGAGGAGCCGGCGCTCCAGCTCTTCCACGGTTATGGTTTCGCCGTTGAGGGCGATCCGCTCATCGACGCCGGCCTCGACCAGGAAACTCTGCCGCTTGAGGCTGGGGACGCTCGATTTCGATTCGGGAAGCTGGATGTCCATCCTCCGCGTGAAATCGATGAAGGAAGTCGAGACCATGAAAAAAATGAGAAGCAGAAAGACGACATCAATGAGGGAGGTCAGCTGAAGGCTGTAGTCTTCCTCGTTCCTGGGGGAAAAGCGCACCTATCCCTCCTCCGGCCCGGCCTCGGGCGAACCGCCCGCGGGCGCGCGGCCGACCCGCGCGAAGGGCCACCGCCCGCCCTCTTCCTTTGTGAAGTTACCCACGGCCTCCCCTTGGCCGCCGGTATGCACGGCGAGCTCCTGGAGGAGGTGGAGGGCGACGCTCTCCATCTCGAAAAGGAATTTCTCCCCGCGCGCTCGGAAAAAGTGATAGACCGCCAGCGTGGGAATGCCCACGAGAAGACCCGCCGCCGTCGTCAGCAACGCCTCGGAGATTCCCTCCGCCACCAGGTTGGGGTTTCCCGTCCCCTCGAGGCTGATCACGTTGAAGGCGCGTATCATGCCCACCACGGTGCCGAACAGGCCGAGCATGGGAGCGAGGTTGGCGATGACCCCCAGCCCGCGGAGGTTGCGGGAAAGGGTGGTGGACTCGTGCTGGCCCGAGCCGAACAAAGCGCGCTCCATTTCGCCCAGGCCCATATGGCGGCGGGACAGCCCGGCCCGGAGTATCCGGGCGAAGGGCACGTCGAACCGGTCGCAAACGCGGACCGCCTCGTTAAAATCCCCGCGCGACCAGCTTCGCTCGGAGGCGAGAACCAGCTCGGCGGGCAGCACCTTCTCCCGGCGAAGCGTGATCAGGCGCTCAAAGGTAATCGCCAGCGCGATGATGGAGCAAAGCCCGATGGGCAGCATGATGTAGCCGCCCTTTTTGAGGAGCTCCCAAACCCGCGGGGTGAAATCCAGGACGGCCCGGGCCTCGCCCGCCCAGGCCACACCGCTGGCGCCTACCAGGACGGCGGCGGCGGCGATCCAAATCCATTTCCGTTTGGTGGGCACGTCAACCTCCTGCGGCGCCGGCCACGCCGGCCGCCGGTGCAAACAGCCGGTCTAAATCGGGCGACATCGAAACGTCATCTCCGAACACCCCGGCGCAAATCGGCAAAAGATCCTCCACGACTTTTCGAAGCGGGGGCGCCTCGCCGAGAAGGCGGCCGAGCGAGGTGGCGCGCCCCCCGACCTCCCCGCACGGATGCATCATCTCGAAAAAACGCAAATCCGGCGAGACGTTGAACGCGACGCCGTGCAGGGTCACCCAACGGCGCGCGCCCACCCCGAGGGCCAGGATTTTTTCCCCCTCCACCCACAGCCCCGGCATTTCGGGCCGCCGCGCCGGCGCGAGGCCGAGCCCTTCCACGTAGCGGAGGAAGACCTCTTCCAGCCGCCGGCAGTGGCGGTGAACGTCCCGGTCCCGCTCGCGAAGATCGCAAATGGCGTACAGCATCAACTGGCCGGGCCCGTGAAAGGTGACTTCCCCTCCCCGGTTCACCCGGATGACGGGAACCTCCCCCCCGCCATCCGGCGCCTCCTTCGCCAGAATGTTCGAGGCCGCGCCCCCTTTTCCCAAAGTGAAGACCGGCTCATGGTCGAGGAAAAGCAGGACGTCATCCTTCAGCCGGCCCCCGGCCCGCTCCTCCCAAAGCCGTTGCTGGAGCACCCAGGCTTCCTTATACCGGACCCGCCCCGAAAAAAAAGCGCGGATTCCCGCGTCCGGCCTTTTTCCTTGATCCTCATTCAAAATAGACGGCCTCCGGCCCCACGAGGTCGCCCATCTCGGTGGAAAGCTCTTCGGTCGGCGCGACGACGAAATGCCGGCCCGCTTCGATGACCACTTCGCGGTCCCCAAAATTCAAGGAAAGCGAAACGGAACAAGCGCCCGGATGGTGGGCGAGGATTTCCCGCACGGCGGCGAGCCGGTTGTGGCTGAAATCATCGGCGCCGAGCACGAGAACCATCCGCTTGGCGAGTTCACTTTCCACATCCGAGAGGAGGCGGATCGAGCGGACGGCGACCTGTGTCCCGTCCTCGGAAACCTCCGCCGCCCCTTCCACAAACACCGGCTCCTCGGATTCGAGCAACGGGTAAGAATTCTCGAAATCGCCCGGGAAAAGGATCATATCGACCGTCCCCTCCTGATCCTCGAGGACGAGGTTGGCCATCCGCTTTCCGGCGCGCGTCGTTCGGATCCGGGACGACCGAATCAGGCCGGCCATGCGGACGTTCCGCGCGCCGACCACCTCGGCCAGGCGGCGCGAATCCATGTTCGTGAACCGTTTGATGATCTTGGCGCATCCGTCCAGCGGATGGCCTGAGATGTAAAAACCCAGAACCTCCTTCTCGAAGGCCAGCCGGTCGCGCTCTTCCCAGTCCGGAACCTCGGGCAGGGGGAGGGCGCTTTCGGACGACTGCTCGGCGCCGAAGAGGCTTCCCTGCCCGACGGCGATGCTGCGCTGTTCCCGGGCGGCGGACTCCAGCACGATCTCGAGCGCCGCCATCGCCTGGGCGCGGCTGATGCCGAGGCCGTCAAAAGCACCCGATTTGATGAAGCTTTCCAGGACCCGGCGGTTGAGGAACCGAAGGTCCACCCGCCGGCAAAAATCCATGAGGCTGGAGAAGGCCCCCTCCTCCTCCCGGCTCGCGAGGATGGCGTCCACCGCAGCAACCCCCACGTTTTTGACGGCCGCCAGGCCGAACCGGATGAAATCCCCCTCCACCTTGAAATCTTTCTCGCTCGCATTCACGTCCGGCGGGAGAACGGGAATGCCCATCTCCCGGCACTCGGCGATGTCGGTGATGACCTTGTCGGCGTTGTCCCTGTCGCAGGTCAGGAGGGCCGCCATGAACTCCTTCGGGTAGTGCGCCTTCATGTATGCGGTCCGGCAGGTGATGAGAGCGTAGGCGGCGCTGTGGCTCTTGTTGAAACCGTAGCCGGCGAACTGTTGAATCTGCTCCCAGAGCACTCCGGTTTTGTCCCGGTCCTTCCCTCTCGCGACGGCGCCCTCGACGAAATCCAACTTCTGCTCGAGCATGAGGATGGGGTTCTTCTTCCCCATCGCCTTCCGCAGGACGTCGGCGCGGCCCATGGAAAAGCCCGCGAGCGCCGCGGAGATCTGCATGACCTGCTCCTGGTAGACCATCACCCCGTAGGTGCTCTCGAGTATGGGTTTCAACTCGTCGAAATAATAGTCGATGGGCGCCCGGCCCTGCTTCCGGTTTATGAAGGCGTCCACCATCCCGCTGTTCAACGGGCCCGGCCGGTAGAGGGCCACCATGGCGATGAGGTCCTCGAACCGGCTCGGAGCGAGCTTTCGCAGATAATCCCGGATCCCCTGGCTCTCCAGCTGGAAGATGCCCGTCGTCCGGCCCTCGGAAAGGAGGCGGTAGGTCGCCTCGTCATCGAGGGGGATCTCTTCGAGGTCCAGCTCCTCGCCCCTCTCGCGCACGAGGTCCACCGCTCGCTTCAGCACGGTGAGGGTCTTCAATCCGAGGAAATCCATCTTGAGCAGGCCCAGCGCCTCGATGTCCTTCATATCGAACTGGGTCATGATCTCGCTCCCGGACCCTTTGTAGAGCGGGACGAAATCGGTCAGGTCCGAAGGGGCGATCACCACTCCGGCGGCGTGGGTCCCCGCGTGGCGGATGTTTCCCTCCAGCTTCCGGGCGGTCTCCATCAGTTTTCCGACGTTGGCGTCCCGCTCGACGACTTCCCGCAGGCGGGGTTCCTTCCGGAGGGCGTCTTCGAGCGTGATCTTGAGCTCGTTGGGCACGAGCTTCGCGATCCGGTCCACTTCGCCGTAGGGCAAGTTCATCACCCGCCCCACGTCCCGGATCACCCCCTTCGCCAGCATGCTCCCGAAGGTGATGATCTGGCCGACGTTGGCGCGCCCGTACTTCTCCTGGACATAGCGGATCACCTCATCGCGCCGGTCCATGCAGAAGTCGATGTCGATGTCCGGGGGGCTGATGCGCTCGGGGTTCAGGAACCGCTCAAAAAGCAGCGAATACCGGATCGGATCGATGCCGGTGATGCCGAGGGCGTAGGCGGTGAGGCTGCCCGCGGCCGAGCCCCTTCCCGGGCCGACCGGGATGCCCTGCTCTTTCGCGTAGCGGATAAAATCCCAAACCACGAGGAAGTAGCCCTCGTAGTTCTCGCCGTTGATGACGCCGAGCTCCATGGCGAGACGCTCGCGGTACCGGCCGGCCTCCTCTCCCTGGATGCCTCCCCGCGCCAGGCGCCTCTCCAGGCCTTCGTTGGCGATCCGGCGGAGGAAGTCCTTCCGATCCGTTCCTTCGGGAACGGAGAAGCCGGGGTAGTGGTTCTCGCCGAAGCGAAACTCGAAATCACACTGTTCCGCGATGACGAGCGTGTTGCGAACCGCCTCGGGGACCTCCCCGAAGAGCGCCTCCATCTCCAGCGCGTTCTTGAAGAAGTATTCCTCGCTCTTGATCGTCATCCGGTTCGAATCCTGGATGGTCTTGCCCGTCTGGACGCAGATGAGCACCTCCTGCGCGCTGTGGTCCCCCTCGTCGAGGTAATGCACATCGTTCGTGGCAACGAGGGGAAGGTCCATCTCCCGGCCGAGTTCGATCACCTGCGGGATGAGCCGCCGGTCCTCTTCGAGGCCGTGGTCCTGGAGCTCGAGATAGAAGCGGCCCGGAAAAAGATCCTTGTAGAAGGCGGCCGCCTCGCGGGCCCGCTCCCGGTCTCCGCGGAGGAGCGCCTCGTTCACCTCGCCCCGCAGGCAGGCGGAGGTGCAGATGAGCCCCTCGGCGTGGAGGGAAAGCAGCTCCCGGTCCACCCGGGGATGGTAGTACATGCCCTCCAGGTAGCCCGCCGTCACGAGCGCGCAAAGGTTGCGAAAACCCATTTCGTTCTGGGCGAGGAGAACCATGTGATAGGCGCGCATGCCCTGGCGGCCGTTTCCCTTTTCGTGCCGGCTGCCGGGCGCGACGTACACCTCGCACCCGACGATGGGCCTGACGCCCTCCTCCTTCGCCGCCTGGTAGAACTTGAGGGCGCCGAACATGTTCCCGTGATCCGTGATGGCGACCCCGGGCATGTTCAGCTCCGCCGCTCGCCGCATCAGATCATCGATGCGGGTGGTCCCATCGAGCAGGCTGTACTGGGTATGAAGGTGAAGATGAACGAATTCGGCCGCCATGGATCACTCCCACTCGATCGTGCCGGGCGGTTTGGATGAAATATCGTACACAACGCGGTTGACGCCGCGCACCTCGTTGATGATGCGGGTGGCCGCCTCGGCGAGAAGGTCATGGGGCAGCCGGGCCCAGTCCGCCGTCATGCCGTCCTCGCTGGTGACGGCCCGGAGGGCGAGAGCGTTTTCATAGGTGCGGGAATCGCCCATCACCCCCACCGTGCGGACGGGCAAGAGCACGGCGAAGGCCTGCCACACTTTTTCATACCACCCGCTGCCGCGGAGCATTTCGATGAAAATCCCGTCCGCCTCGCGGAGGATATCGGCCCTCTCCTCGGTCACCTCGCCGAGCACGCGGACGGCCAGGCCGGGGCCCGGAAAGGGGTGCCGGCCCAGTATATCGGCCGGAAGCCCCAGCTCGGCGCCCACGGCGCGAACCTCGTCCTTGAACAGCTCGCGGAGGGGCTCGATGAGCTCGAAGTCCATCCGCTCGGGAAGGCCGCCGACGTTGTGGTGTGTCTTGATGGTGGCCGAGGGCCCCTTGAAAGAGACGCTTTCGATCACGTCCGGGTACAGCGTTCCCTGGGCGAGGAACTTCGCACGGCCCAGCCCCGCAGCCGCCCGCTCGAACACGCGGATGAAGGTCTCGCCGATGTGCTTGCGCTTCGTCTCGGGATCGGTCACCCCTTTGAGGTTTTGGAAAAACTCGGCCCGGGCGTCCACCGCAGTGAGGTTCAGTTCGAGCCTTTTCCCGAAAACGCGCGAGACCTCCTCTGCCTCGCCCTTCCGCAGCAGGCCGTTGTCCACAAACACGCAGGCAAGCCGATCGCCCACGGCGCGGTGGATCAGCGTGGCCGCGACGGAGGAGTCCACCCCGCCCGAGAGGCCGCAGACGACCCGCTCCTCCCCCACCCTTTCGCGGATGCGCTCCACCGACTCTTCGATGAAGGAGCGCATCGTCCAATCCCCCGAGCAGCCGCATACCTCAAAGAGGAAATTTTTCAGGATCTCCTTCCCGCGGGGGGTATGCGCCACTTCGGGGTGAAACTGTATCCCGTACCGGAGGCCGTCCTCGGAGCCCATGGCGGCGACGCGCGAGCCGTTCGAGTGGGCCAGGGCGCGGTAGCCCGGCGGGGGCGCTTCGATGGCGTCCCCGTGGCTCATCCAAACCGTTTCGCGGCCGCCCAAATTCTTGAAAAGACCGGAGCGATCGTCCACAACCAACTCGGCCCGGCCGAACTCCCGCTTCCTCACCGACCCGACCCGCCCCCCCAGGAGGTGGGTCATCAACTGCATCCCGTAGCAGATCCCCAAAAGGGGAACGGGCGCGGTCAGCAGCGAGGGGTCGACCGTCGGCGCCTCATCCTCATACACGCTCGAAGGCCCGCCCGAGAGGACGACCCCCTTCGTCCCCTCGTCCACCAGGCCGCGCCAATGCGAGGTGCAGGGGTGAATCTCGCAGTACACGCCCAATTCCCGGATCTTCCGGGCGATCAACTGGGTGTACTGGGAGCCGAAGTCAAGAATGAGAATCTGTTCGGGCATGATTTTCAGCGGGCGAAAAGATCTCCAAATAGGATGTCCCTAACTTCTCCTTGAAGGATCACTTTTGAAAGCTTCGCGACCAGCTGCCCCCTCGTTTCCTGGAGATTCCTCGGCGTCGAGAGGACGTCATACGAAAGCCGGTTGAAGTGATCGTATACGACCTGCCGGACGACCAAGCGCTTCGCGCTTACCTCGTTCGCGGCCGTCTTGTTCGAGACGAGAATGTTCAGGGAAATGTTCAAAAAACGCGTCTCCCCGTTTCGCTTCCCCCGATTCCCTTCGAGCGGGATAAAGAAGACATGGTCGAGGGACACATTGATCCCCTGCTTGACCTCCACGATCGGGATCTTGGGAAGGACGACGACCCTTTTCTCTTTTTTCTCTCTGATCTCAGAGGGCAGCGCAAAAATCGTCCCTCTCTCCGCGGGCGTGATCGCCTTGGGCGGCTGCGGCGCCTGGGCCTGGAGGGGCGGCTTTTCCGGCTCCGGCAGCTCGAGGCCGCTGCGCGCGATAAAGGCGAAGCCCCACCCGAGGGCGAGTATCAACACGGCGCCCAGGGCGGGGACGGCGTAAAACACAATGGCCGAAGGCGCGCCCTTGCTCTTTCCCTTTTTTCCCTTCTTCCCCTTCTTCTCGTCCTCGGCGGAGGCTTCCGCCTCCTCGTCGCCCTCTTTCGGGGGGGCAACCTCCCCCTCGCCGAACTCATCTACCGCGGTGTCCTTCCCCGCCTCTTCCTCTAACTCCAGATCTTCCGCGGTATCAATCTCGGTACTGAATGAATTCCTTGCCATATCATTCACTCAAGAGTGGGCGGCCGGGCGGATGCAAAAGGGCCTCTCCCTCCGCGCCCCCGGCCCATTTTACCTCAGTCCCGCTGATAATTCGGCGCCTCGCGCGTGATGATGACGTCGTGAACATGGCTCTCCCGCAGCCCGGCGGTGGTGACCCGGATGAATTTCGCCTTCTGCCGCAACTCGGCGAGACACGCGCACCCGGTGTAGCCCATCCCCGCGGCGATGCCCCCCGTCAGCTGAAAAACGCTCGACGAAAGCGGCCCCTTGTAGGGAACGCGCCCTTCCACCCCTTCCGGAACAATCTTCGAATCGCTGAAGGGCTCGTTTCGCCCGTCCTGGAAATAGCGGTCCCGGCTCTCCCCGCCCTCCATCACGCCGACCGAACCCATGCCGCGGTAAATCTTATGGCTGCGTCCCTGGAACAGAACTTTCTCTCCCGGGCTCTCCTCCACCCCGGCGAAAAGGCTGCCGATCATGACGGCGTGCGCACCGGCGGCGATGGCCTTCACGCAGTCACCGGAGTACTTGATGCCCCCGTCCGAGACGATCCGGACGCCGTGCGGCTCCGCCGCCGCCGCGCAATTGGCGATGGCCGTGACCTGGGGGACGCCGACCCCCGCCACCACGCGGGTGGTGCAGATGGACCCCGGGCCGATCCCCACCTTCAGCACGTCCGCGCCGGCGGAGATCAAATCGCGCGCGCCCTCGGCGGTGGCCACGTTTCCCGCCATGAGTTTCACGCCGGGAAACTCCTTCTTGATCTTCTCCGTTCCGCCCAGCACGCGCTTCGAGTGACCGTGGGCGCTGTCGATGACGAGCATGTCCACCCCCGCCTCGATGAGCGCCGCGCACCGCTCGCGCATATCATCGGTCACGCCTACCGCCGCCGCCGCCCGGAGCCGGCCGTACTCATCTTTTGCCGCCTTGGGATAGCGCCTCAGCTTTTCGATATCCTTGAGGGTGATCAGCCCCTTGAGATTGAATTTGTTGTCCACGACGAGGAGTTTTTCGATCCGGTGGGTGTGCAGCATCCCCTTGCTCTCGTCGAGCGTCGTCCCCTCGGGAACGGTGACAAGCTCGTTCTTCGTCATGAGGTCGGAGACCGGCCGATCCAGGTTGGATTCAAACCGCACGTCCCGGTTCGTCAGGATGCCGACGAGCCTCCCGTTCTCCGTGATGGGAACGCCCGAGATGCGGTACGTCCCCATGACCTCGAGCGCCTCTTTGATTTTCTGCTTGGGACGCATCGTGATCGGATCGACCACCATGCCGCTCTCCGAGCGCTTGACCCGGTCCACCTCCATCGCCTGTTTCTCCACCGGCATGTTGCGGTGGATGACTCCGAGCCCCCCCTCCTGGGCCAGGGCAATGGCAAGGCTCGAGTCGGTCACCGTGTCCATGGCCGCGCTGAGGAGCGGAATCCGAAGGTCGAATCCCTCGCAGAGGGTGGTGGACTGATCGACTTCCTTGGGAAGAACGCTCGATTGCGCGGGAAGCAGCAAAACATCATCGAAGGTCAGCGATTCTTCAATTGGAATGGTGAGCATAAGCTGAACAATACTCCGGGTTAGGTGTGATACGTGGAATGGTTGAGGCGGCTGATCGGCGCCCGGTCCGCCCCCGCCCTTCCCCTCGGCCGAGCCAAAGAGGGGCCGCGCGAGAGAAGGCCCGAGCCGCCCGCCTCCTTACAGGGCGTATTTCCGGTAGGCTTTTGAAAACAAAAAGTTGCATGGGAAAAAGGGGTTGGGTCCCCTTCCCCTAAGGCCATTCTCCGCGCCCGTGTTTCGGGTGTCAAGGAAGTGCCGCCCTCCCCCCTCTCTTCCGGCCCGTCACCGGAGAAACCGGCGGCGGACCGGGCCGGACCCCAGCGCCAGCAATACCGGACGCCCGTGGGGACAAGTCCACTGGGCCGGGGTGCCCTCGAGGTCTTTCACCAGGGCGGCGACCTCCTCCGGGTGGAGGGTCCGCGCCGCCTTGATGGCGCTCCGGCAGCTCATCCGGGCGATCACCCCGTCGATGAGCTCGGGAAAACTCATGGGAGAACCCAAACCGGCCAGCCCTTCGATCACGCCCCGGACCGCGCCGAGCGGATCGCGATCGGCCAGGAGCGCGGGAACCGCGCGGACGAGGTACTCGCCCGGCCCGGCCGCCTCCAATTCGAACCCGGAACGCTCCAGCGTCTCCTGGTGCTCCTCCGTCCGGAGAGCCTCCTCCGGGCGAAGGGAGAGAACGGGAGGGACCAGGCAGGCTTGCCGCTCCACCCTCCCCTCGCGGAACTGATCCCGGAACCGGTTGTAGAGCACCCGCTCGTGGGCGGCGTGCTGATCCAGAAAGACGAGTCCCTGCGGCGCGGCGAAGAGGAGGAAGCACTCCTCCCACTGTCCCAGGTACCGGCACTCGGAAAGCCGGACCGGGTTCGAGGGGTCCGGCGGCTGCAGCAACCGCTCGGAAGCGCCCGCATCCGGGAAGAAACCGGAGGGGGGCGCGGCAACCTCGCCGCCCCCGTATTCATCCGAACCACCAGGCCGGGCGGCCGCCTCCGCGGCGGATTCTCCAGGCGAGCCCGCCTCGGCCCGAAGGGCGCCGGCGGGAATGTATCCCCCTCCCCCCAGCAGCCGGGGGGCCGCCTCCGGGCCGCGCTGCGATACGGCAAGGGGGGTCGCCGGGGCGGGCGGGCGCACCACCCGGAGGGGGCGCCGAACCGGCGGCGCGCCCAGAACCCGCGTGGCCGCCTCGCGCACGGTGTTGTAAACGGCCGAGGCGCGCCGGAAGCGCACCTCCTCCTTCGCCGGATGCACGTTCACGTCCACCCCCTCCACCGGAAGGTCCACGAAGAGGACGAAGTAGGGGTGACGATCTCTCGGCAAAAAGGTGTGGTACGCGCTGTAGACGGCATGTACGAGGAGCCGGTCGCGCACCGGCCTTCCGTTCACGAAAAGGAACTGCCCGTCCCGGCCGGAGCGGCTGAGGGTCGGGGCCCCGACCCACCCGCTGATGCGGAATTCTTCGCCATTTTCCCCGGAAAGCGCCAGGAGGTGCGGCCCGACCTCCTTGCCCAGCAACTCGGCCACCCGCCCCTGGGCGTCCATCCCCGCGCGCAGATCGAGGTGGGTCCGGTCCCCGTGGCGGAGGCGGAAGGCGACCTCCGGGTGGGCCATCGCGGCGCGCGTCACCACCTCGACGCACCGGGCGAGCTCGGTCTGGCGGGTCTTGAGAAACTTCCGCTGGGCCGGCACGTTGTAGAAGAGCGAGCGGAGGTCCACCTCCGTCCCCGCCGGCGCCCCCATCTCGATCGCCCGCAGCAGGCGGCCGCCCTCCAGGCACACCTGGGTGCCGGCTCCATCCTCCGCCCGGCGCGTGGTCAGGGTAATCTTGCTCACCGCGGCGATGCTCGGAAGCGCCTCCCCGCGGAAGCCGAGGGTGGTCACGCCCTCGAGGTCTTCCTCGGAGGTGATCTTGCTCGTGGCGTGGCGCTCGAAGGCGAGAAGGGCGTCGTCCCGGCTCATGCCCTCTCCGTCGTCGAGGACGCGGATCCGCCGGGCGCCGCCCCCCTCCAAATCCGCACAGACGCGGCGCGCCCCGGCGTCCAGACTGTTTTCAACCAACTCCTTTAAGGCCGAAGCGGGCCGCTGGACCACCTCTCCGGCGGCGATTTTATTCGCCAGATTTTCGCTGAGTACACGAATGGCGCTTCCGGCGGCCATCGCCCCGATTCCTCCATGAAGGGAGGATGGATAATCCCCGATGCGGGGGTTGGTGTCAAGGAGAAAAACACAATATTTTGTGGTCGCTCCTCTCCTGAATAGCTAGATAGCGGAAATTGAGGGAGTTCGGGCGGGCGTGACTTGGGGTTCCCGCGGGTGTAGGGTGGGCGCCGCTCCGATTCGAAAAGTTCCTGGGTTGCCAGGGGTGAGGATGATGCCCGCATCGCCGGAAAGCTTCCCCAAGCTGTTGCGCGTGATGGCCCGGCTGCGGGCCCCGGACGGATGTCCCTGGGACCGGGAGCAGGACCACGAAAGCCTGAAGCCCTACCTCATCGAGGAGGCCTACGAGGTCATCGAGGCCGTCGACTCGCGCGACCCGGCGAGGCTGCGCGAGGAGCTCGGGGACCTCCTCCTCCAGGTCATCTTTCACTGCCAGCTCGCGGAAGAGGCGGGAAGATTCGGCGCCTTCGATGTGGCCGAGGCCCTGGCTGAGAAAATGATTCAAAGGCACCCCCACGTTTTCGGGGACGTGAAAGCCGCCTCGAGCGGAGAGGTGCTGCGGAACTGGGAGATCGCCAAGCGCAACGGGCGGGCCGAAAAAGAGGAAAAGGGCGGGGCGCCCTCCATCCTCGACGGCGTCCCCGGGGCCATGCCCGCCCTCCAGCGCGCCCAGCGCCTCCAGGGAAAGGCGGCCCGCGTGGGATTCGACTGGCCGGACCTGGAAGGGGCCGTTGTGAAACTCGATGAAGAGTGGTCGGAGCTGAAAAAGGCCATCCGGGAGAAGACCCGGCCGGCGATTGCGCAAGAGATGGGGGATTTTCTCTTCTCCGCCGTCAACCTCTCGCGGAAGCTCAAGGTGAACGCCGAGGAGGCCGCCCGCTCCGGCGTCCGGCGGTTCATCGCCCGCTTCCACTACATCGAAGAATCGCTCCGGACCGAGGGCCTCTCTCCCGAAGAGGTGTCCCTGGAAAAGCTCGAGGCGCTCTGGCAGGAGGCGAAGGCGCGCGAGGCCCGCCCGCCGCCCTCCTGAACCCCCCGGCCCGATTCGCGGGACAGGGACGGCCCCGGCCGCCATGGGGATGTCCCCCCGTCCCACCTGTGATAGCGTAAACGCTCGGAAGAAATACCGTTCTCCCCGCCGGCGGACCGATAGATGGCACGGGATTCACGCAATCCGGGCGGCAAGTCCCCGCCGCCATCCTCCCAGACAACCCTCTTTCCCGGCGACAACGGCACCCTCTCGGGGACGGTCGAGCGGGTCCGGTTCCGGGCCGAGGAGACCGGATACACCGTGCTCCTCATTCAGCCGGAGGGGGACTTCCCCCGCGTCGCCGCGGTGGGGCGGCTTCCCGCGGTGCGCGAGGGCGAGCACTTCCGCTTCGAGGGCGAGTGGAAGGAACACCCCCGGTTTGGCAAACAATTCCAGGTGAGCGCCGCCTACCCCGTGGTCCCGACCACCGCCGAGGGGATCGAAAAGTACCTCGCCTCGAGGACGGTCAAGCACATCGGGCCCGTCCTCGCGGAGCGGATCGTAGCGCGCTTCGGGGAGAACGCCCTGGAGGTGCTCGACGAGAGTCCGGAGAAGCTCCTCGGCGTGCCGGGGCTGGGAAAGAAGAAGCTCGGCGAGATCGTCGAAAGCTGGAGGAGCCAGCGCGAAGTCAAGGAACTGATGCTCTTCCTCCAGCAGTTCGACATCCCCCTCTACCTCGCCGAGAAGATCTTCCGCGCCTACGGCACCAGCGCCATCCAAATTCTCAGGGAGAATCCCTTCCGGCTCGCGCTGGACATCTTCGGCGTCGGTTTCCGCACGGCGGACGAGATCGCGAAGAAAATCGGCATCCCCCCCGACGCGCCCGGCCGGTGCGAGGCGGGGGCGAATTACATCCTCCTCCAGCTCGCCGAGCGCGACGGGCACGTATTCGTTCCCCGCCCGCACCTCATCGAAAAGTCCGCCGAGATGCTCGGCGTCTCCCCCGGCCTCATCGAGCGGGCCATCGAGGCCCGCCGCAAGGCGGGAAGCCTCGTCGTGGAGGAGACCCCCGCCTCTGCGCCGGAGGCGGAGGGGGGGGCCGGCCCCGCCGGCGCGGTCTACATGACGGCGCTCCACGCCGCCGAGGCGGAGGCGGCGCGGCGGCTGGCCGCAATCTCGCGGACCTCCATCGACGCGGCCCGGCTGGAGGCCGCCCTTCTCGGAAAGGGAATCCCCGCCGCCCCCCTCAAGGAGCGCCTCTGCGCCTTCGCCCGGACCGCCCTCGCGGGCGGCCAGGCCACGCACGATCAGGCGAATGCCATCCAGGCGGCCATGACGGAAAAGGTGCTGATCGTGACGGGGGGGCCGGGCACGGGAAAAACCACCATCATCAACGCCGTGGTCCGCCTCTACGACCAGCTCGGCCTCCAGGTCCTCCTGGGCGCTCCGACGGGGCGGGCCGCCAAGCGGCTCTCGGAGGTGACCCAGCGCGAGGCGGCCACCATCCACCGCCTGCTGGACTTCAGTTGGTCCACGGGCGGCTTCACGCGGAACGCCGCCCAGCCCCTCCTGGCGGACGTGGTCATCGTGGACGAGGCCTCCATGCTGGACATTTCCCTCCTGGCCCACCTCCTGCGGGCCGTCCCCGATCCGGCCGTCTTCATCCTCGTCGGGGACGTGGACCAGCTTCCCTCGGTCGGGCCGGGCAACTCCCTGCGCGACGCGATCGAGTCGGGGGCCTTCCCGGTGGCGCGCCTCCGGGAGGTGTTCCGCCAGGAGAAGGAGAGCTTGATCGTCGAGAACGCCCACCGGGTGAACCGCGGGGAGATGCCCCGGAGCGGCGAAGGACCCGACCTGGACTACTACTTCATCGAGGAGCCGGACCCGGAGCGCTGCGCCGACCGCGCCGTCGAAATCTGCCGCGAGCGCATCCCCGCCCGGTTCGGCCTCGACCCGATCGCCGACGTCCAGGTCATCGCCCCCATGCGGCGCGGAACCCTCGGGGTCCAGAACCTGAACGCCCGCCTCCAGGAGGCGCTCAACCCCGGGGGCGGGGGCCCCGCCTTCCAGCGGGGGGGGGAATTTTTCCGCATCGGGGACAAGCTGATGCAGACCCGAAACAATTATCAGAAAAACATCTTCAACGGAGACATCGGCCTCATCAGCGGGGTGGACCCGGAGAGCCAGTCCATCCGCGTGGCCTACGACGGGGAGATCGTCGAATACGCGGCGGCTGAGCTGGACGAAGTGATCCACGCCTACGCGGTGACGGTCCACAAGAGCCAGGGGAGCGAGTACCCCGCCGTCGTCGTTCCGATCCACACCCAGCACTACCCCATGCTCCAGCGCAACCTCATCTACACCGCCATGACCCGGGGGAAACGGCTGGTGGTCTTCCTCGGGACGAAAAAGGCGCTCGCCATCGCCCTCAAAAACGCCAAGGTCCGCCGCCGGTGGAGCCGCCTGGCCGAGCGCCTCCGGCGGGAGATGGATCTGCCCCTCCCGGCTCCGGACGCCGGGAGCGACCCTGCGCCCCCCCGCGGCGAGGCATCGCACGACGAAGCGCCGCCGGACGCGATCTACGAAGAAGAAGCCGGGGGTGAGGCGGAGGGCGATTTTCCCGGGCCCGGCGAGCTCACCTATCACCCCGTGGAAGATTGAGCCCCCTCCTCCCCCGGGCGCCCATGCCGGACCGGCCATCCACCCGGAGGATCCAGGAATTTTACGATACCGCCTCACCGCTCTACCAAAAGCTGTGGGGCGGCCACATCCATCACGGCTATTTCCGCACCGGCCGCGAATCGAAGGAACAGGCGACCGAAGCGCTGATCGAATTTCTCGCGGAAAAATCCTCGCTGAAATCCGGAGCGAAGGTCCTGGACGTGGGGTGCGGCATCGGAGGCACTTCCATCTGGCTGGCGGAAAACCTGAACTGCGACGTGACGGGGCTCACCATCAGCCCGGGGCAGGTGGAACTGGCCGAAGGCGCCTCCGCGGGGCTGAAGAAAAAGCCGAGGTTCGTGCGCATGGACGCGAACGACATGCCGCTCCATGAGACCTTTGACGCGATTTGGGCGGTCGAGGTGCTCTCCCATCTGCGCGATCACGCGAACTTTTTCCGCAAGTGCCACTCCCTTTTGACGGAAGGGGGAAGGCTCTGCATCGCGGCCTGGCTGAAGGCGGAGCGTTTACCGGAAAAAGAGGAGAGGAAGTACATCCAACCCATCGAGGAAGGCATGTTTTGCGCCCTCCGGACCGCGGAAGAATATCTCGGGCTTCTGGAGAAAAACCGCTTCCGCGTCGCCCATTTCGAGGACATCAGCCCCCGCGTGGAAAAGACCTGGGACATCGGCCTGGACATCATCCGGGACAAAGCCGTCTGGTCGTTCGCCGCCCGAAACGGGAGGCAACTCCTCAATCACCTGAAATCTTTCCGGAGCATGAAGCGGGGTTTTGGGAAAAAGAAATTCCGGTACGGCGTCATCATCGCCGAGAAATGATCGGAAAAGCCGAGAAATGATCGGAAAACGGATTTCCGGGCGGAGGGCTCTGAAGGGGGTGCCGGTACCGCACCGATAAGATGGAACGGCCTCGATTGGCCGAACGCAAACACAAAAAAAACCGGGTCCGGCCGGCCGCCGAAGGGCGTGCCGCAGCCCGCAGATGAATTTCCGGGCTTCCGCCGCCGGACGGTCCCCTCCCGTAAAAAAGTTTTTTTGCTACAATGGAATCACCCTCGGTGGCGGGGGAAATTCCGGGACAAAGAAGATTTCGGGCGCACCCAAATGGGGTTGAACGATGGAAGAGGGAAAGGGGCTACATCCCGCGTTTCAGCACCGGCGGTATCTTTTCCGCAAAAAAGTATTCGTGTTATTCGGAGGGGCTTTTCACGTCTATGATGAGAGCGGAAACCTCGTTTTTTATTCGAAGCAGAAAGCCTTTAAGTTGAAGGAAGACTTTCGCGTCTACTCGGATGAGAGCCAGGCGAGAGAACTCATAACCATTAAAACGCCCCAGGTTCTCGACATCGGCGCGACGTACTACGTGACCGACGCGACGACCGGGGAGGCGGTGGGGGCCGTCAGGCGAAAGGGGCTCAAATCCATCGTCAAGGATGAATGGATTTTCCTTTCGGATGACGGCCAGGAGATCGGGATGCTGACGGAAAGCAGCATGGCGGCGGCCATCCTGAGCCGGTTCATAAATCTGATTCCGCAAACCTATTCCATCTTTGCGCAGGGCAGAAACATCGCCGAGATCAAACAGGAATTCAACCCGTTCGTCCTCAAGTACGCCATGACGATAGATGACCGGGAGCCTCCGATCGATCAGAGGCTCCTGATCGCGGCCGGAATTCTCATCGCGGCCATCGAGGGCAGGCAGGATTAAAATCGCCGGGAGAAGGCGCAAACCGCCGCTCGGGCATTCATGAAGCGGGAAACCCGGCTTGAAAATCCCGAATGAGGATTCACGCCCCCCCGTATTCGGGAACGGCAACCCCGGCACTCCCGCCTGCCCGCCCGAGACCCGGCTGATTTAGCGCTTTTCTTCTCCGTATTCAGCCCGCGTCCTTTGCCGCCATACAAAATGGCAAACAAAGCGGTCCAATCCCCATTACAGCTTACCCGTAATTTTTCGGGAAACTCGAAGGGGCCGGCCTTCGCCCTCCGCTAGAGCAGGGCGATCTGCAGCAGCCGGAAGATGAGCATGGTGGCGCCCGCGGCGAAGGGGATGGTGAGGAGCCAGGAGGAGATGATGTTTCTGATCACGCGCAGGTTGAGGGCGCCGATTCCCCGGGCCATCCCGACCCCGATCACCGCCCCCACGATGGTGTGGGTGGTGGAGATGGGAAGGCCGAGCTGGGCGAAGACGAGGACGGTTGTGGCCGCGCCGAACTGGGCGGAGAAGCCGTTCTGCGGCGTGATCTCGGTGATTTGGGTGCCGATGGTCGAGATCACCCGCCAGCCCGATATCCAGAGGCCGCTCACGATCCCGGCCCCCCCCAGCACCAGCACCCACCAGGGGACGGGGACCTTGGAGGCGAGGGAGCCGGTGCGGAAGACGTCCAGCACCGCCGCCAGCGGCCCCACGGCGTTGGCCACGTCGTTCGCCCCGTGGGCGAAGGCCACGTAGCCCGAGGTGGTGATGAGGAGGAAGGTGAAGAGCCGGTTGGTGAGCTCCCGGCTCCCCTTCTCTCCCTCCCGGCTGAAATAGTACCGGGCCCCGGCGAAAACGATCGCCCCCACGATGATCCCGAGCAGGAGGACGGACCAGAAATTGACCGGGAGCATGACGTTCTTCATTCCCTTGAAGACGAAGGACTGGAGCAGAACCACGACGACGACGAAGAGGATGTAGGGCGCCGCCCGGCGGCTGGCGCCCTCGGGATCCTCGGTCGCGAGGATCTTCTCCCGGACGAAGTAAAAAATCCCGAACCCCAGGAGCCCCCCCATCACGGGGGAGATGAGCCAGCTCAGGACGATGCCGGCGAGGGCTCCCACGTTCAGCCCGTCCGCCCCCTTGGCGATGAGGCCGAATCCGATGACCGCCCCGACGATGGAGTGCGTCGTCGAGACGGGAAGGCCCAGATAGGTGGCCGCGTGCAGCCACAGCGCGGCGCCGAAGAGGGCGGCCGTCATGCCCAGGATGAAGAGGGTGGGGTCGCCCCGGAACACGGCGGGATCGACGATGCCCTTCCGGATGGTGGAGGTGACCGGGCTGCCGACCAGGACGGCCCCCGAGAACTCGGCCACCGCGGCGATGAGGACGGCGTTTTTCAGGGTGAGGAAGCCGCTGCCGATGGCGGGAGCCATGGAGTTCGCGACATCGTTCGCCCCGATCGTCCAGGCCATGTACGCGGCGAAGGCGCAGGCGAGAACCACCAATATCAAATCAGAAGACATGCCGTCTCTAGGGGGCTACAGCACTGAAAACGGATGGGCGCTTACTTCTTATAAAGCATCACCCGGACGCGGTCGGCGGTCTTTTCCGAATAGTTCGCGATGTCTCCGATCTCCCGGAAGATCTTGGACCACCAGAAAACGTCCAGCGGGCTGAGGTCGTCCTCCATCCCGAACATCATGCGCAGCATCTCGAACTGGGCCTTGTCGGCCCGCCACTCCATCTGGCCGATGGCGTTGATCTTCGAGTAGATTTCCTCCGCTCCAGGCCCGGAGAGGCCGACCTCCAGCAAGGACTCCAGCGAGCCGACGACGGCGGCGGTCGCCCGGAAGGTCTCCACGCTCTTTTCCACGTAGCCGATGAGGGGCTCCCGCCAGGATGCGGGAACCGTCGTTTTTCGAACGGTCAGCAGGAAGGAGATGTCCTCAACGGTGTCGGGGATGCTGTCCTGCTGGGAGAGGACGCTGAGGAGGTCGGTCCGGTCCACGGGGAGAAAGATGCTCCGGGGCAGTGAGTCGCGGATGCCGTTCTTGATCTCGTCCGCCCGGTGCTCGAGCTTTGAGACCTGCTTGGCGAGGTCGGCGAGGCGGTCGTGCGCGCCCTCGAGGAGCGCCTCGAACATGGGGCGGACCAGGTCGACGCACTCACCGCCCTTTTCCATGTGCTCCTGGAGAGCGCCGAAGGGAGATTTCGTGAAAAGCTGAACGATGGCCCGCATGCGGTCCCCTACCGGTATCGGCGTGCGGAAAAATGCACCGGAGGCCCTGAAATCGGGGGGACATTAAATCTTCTGGGGTGTCATGTCAAGAAAGAGTCCGGTTTTTCGCCTGAGTATGGCGGTCTGGGCGATCCGCGAGGCGAGGGCCTCGGCGCGAAAGCGTGTCTCCCGCGAGGCCGTGCTCAGGACCACGTTCGCCATGCGGCCCAGGGGGGAAAGGGGACTCCGGGTGATGGCGATGGAGGCGGCCGCGCGCGCCTTCGCCACCCGGAGGGTTTCGACGTTCCGAAGGGCTGCCTCGAACTGCCGCCGGTCGATGCCATCGAGGGTATCGCCCAGGGTCTGGATGGCCGCGCCGAATACTTTTTGAAGAACGGTCGCTCGCTGACCTCCGAGCCCTGCGCCACCTCGATGATGGTGAGGCACATGATCTCGCCGGAGTTCTCCAGGACGTAGTCGCCCACCTTGCGCTCGGCCTGGTTCAGGTCCGCATGGACAGCGCGGAGCCGGGCGGGGGCTTTCCGGAAAATATTCAATAAATACTTTCTTTGCTTTATTTGCTCATCAATTTATTTTTTGTATCGGCTCCTGATGGATCATTTATATATGCACCACTGCATATAAATATACATATATTCCGAGAGGCTCTCCTGCGGGGTGATTCGGCAAAAGAGACCGGCATAAAGGCGTTTCTGAGAGTTATCCGGGAGGGACGTCAATCGGATGACGAACAGGGCTTAAGATGCTGGATTGTGAGCGATTATCCGATTTCAAGGGCGGTGCCGGGTTGGGGGGTCAGGGGGTGGCGACGGGAAGATTTTGCGCCTTCAGGCCGCCTTCCCGCGCCATTGCGGTCACATGGGAATTTTTGACGCGCTCGAAGCACTCCGGGCAGACACCGTGGGAAACCAGGCTTATTTCCTGGTTTTTGGCCGCGATGAGCCGGACGAGTTTTTCCCCGATGCCGAAATCGTGAAAATCCCCGTTAGAGGCTTTAAAATGAAAGCAATAGACGCATTGAACGACAAGCACTTGATATTTCCTCCGAACAAACAACTTCTTAGGGTCCCACGAACCCCGGCACCACTTTGGCGCCCAATCTTCAGGCAAGATTAGGTTGCATTATTTGTACCATAATGAAGTGGGGGGGACCCGCCTGTCCATCAAAGGGAGAACCAAATAATCTATTATATTCTGACGAGTTACATCAATTTCCCATGGTCCGGGGAGGCGAGGGAATTTTCAGCGCAAATGCGCAGCGGAAATTCCTGCCGATTCGTCACAAATATGACGAGACGAATCAAAAGATATCGTCAGAATATCAACGTTTTGCTGTGGAAATGAACTTGACCGGCCAATGGAGGGCTAAGGGTGAGGGGCATTAATCCATTGGATCATGATCTGGGTTCTTCGCCTCCTGCCCCTCTGGGGTTTCCCCCTTTGTGGAGGGGGGAGGGAGCAGCGGCCGCAGCTTAAAGAAGGCCCGGTCCACGATGGCGATTCGGCTGGTAAACTCCCCATCTCCTCTGTCCTGCTCGATCGCCCTTGTCGCTATATTAAACTTTGCATCCATGTCGTCCGCATAATGCAGGAGAACAGCCTCGGGGGTCATGGGCACCTTTACGGTTCCCCAGTCCGGCTGTCCCTGGTGGGACAAAATCAAATGTTCGAGGTGGAGGACAAACTCTTCAGGCAAATTCTCCACCCGCTGTGCATGATTCCGAAGAATGTCGCGCCCCAGGACGATATGCCCCACCAACCTTCCCGCAGAGGTGTACCGGGTGCCCCCCACGCCGGAGAGTTCATGGAGCTTGCCGATGTCGTGGAGCAAGGCGCCCGCGACGAGAAGATCGCGGGAGACATCATATTTTTCCACCAAATACAAGCAAGTTTTTGTGACGGAGAGGGTATGCTCCAACAAGCCGCCCAGGTAGGGGTGATGGATGCGTTGGGCGGCAGGCCAGGTTTGAAATTGATCGGCATATTCCTCCAAAATGGATACGAGCAATTCGGCCACAAGGGGGTGGCAACTCTGCGCGATTTGGAAAATCTCCTTCCACATTTTCTCCGTATCGAAAGAAGTCCGTGCAATACAGTCCTCCTCCCGGAATCCTTCCTCTCCATCGGAATCTGTGGTTCTTCGGATTTTTTCGATTTTTAACTGCATCGTCCCCCGGTAGTTTTCCGCCAAGGCCCGCACCTTGACGAAGTCCCCGCCCTCGATGACTCCCTGAACCTGGTGAGGGACCTCCCAAACCTTGCCGGGGAGGTTTCCCGTCCGATCCTCCAGAACCATGTCGAGGTAAACCTTTCCTTGGCGGGTCATCTTCTCCTCACACTCACGGAGGAGAAAAAACCCGTCGAACTGCTGCCCGTGCTCGAGCTCAGAGATCCTCGGCATACTCCCCCTCACCCACCGGAAATCGGCGAGATGCCTCCCCTTTCCCGTTCCACCGAATGGGAAATTATCCAGGCAAATTCCACAAATCCAAACCCGTAGTCAACACGAGGGATTGTTAAACAAGCGCCATATACTCAGTAAACCAATATATATTATATAAATACTGTATTGTTGAATATATCATTTTACCGCCGCCGCCCCTTTTTTCCGATAGAAGCTCTTCATGGTTTCAAAAGCATTCGCCGTGAAAATCAGCACGGTCCCGCTTCTCCTCTACTTCTTCACAACGGCCGCCACCGGAAATCCCCTCCCCCCATCCTTCATGCTGGGAGAAATCGTCCGGGTCCACCGGGTGGTGGACGGCGACACCGTCGAAGCATGGCCCGGCATCAAAATTCGCTATATCGGGGTGGACACGCCCGAAACCCGCCATCCTCGGCGGCCGGTCGAGTGCTACGGCAAAGAAGCAGCGGCTGCGAACCGCCGAATGGTCGAGGGGAAAAAGGTTCTTCTCGTCCCGGATACGATTACGATGGACCCGTACGGGCGCATCCTCCGGTACGTCTACCTTCTTGATGGAAACGGAGGGCCGGCCGTATTCGTCAACGAAGAGCTGATCGCCCGCGGCCTCGGCCGCGCCCGGCTCTACCCCCCAAACACGCGGGAAAAAAGGCGGCTCATGGCCGCCGAGCGCAAAGCGCGCCGCAACCGACGGGGAATCTGGAGCCTTCCGCCGAAGCGCCCCCGCGGGAAGCGGCGGAATATGGTTCTCGCCGACCGGCGCAAGAGGACTTACCACCGGCCCGGAACCCAGGCCTATGAAGACCTCCGCTGCGCCCCCCGCCCCTGGGTCTTTCCATCCGCCGAGGCCGCCGAGCGCGCGGGCCTCCGGCCGGGCGCCCCCTAGCGGAAATCCATCTCGTAGGCGGTCCCCGTCCGGCGCAGCCGCCCCCGCTCTTTCCGCGCCTTCCGCACCAGGATGCGGTTCTTCTTCTGGCGCGGATCGATGGCGGGCGCCTGGCGGTAGCGCACCTGCTTGGGGATTACCTTTCGCGGTATTATGCGGACGGGGATCCGCTTCTCCTCGGCGAAGGAGGCCGAGGCCAGGCCGGCCGCGAGCGCCCCGGCGAGAAGCGCCGCGAGAAGCCGCCCGCCCGCCGCCGGGAGACGAGAGGAAAAACCCCGGAATCCGGTAACCATCCTGAAACCTCCCGGTTGGGCGCCAACCGCCACGAGTCCAGGGCAGGCGCCACCGAGAATTTCCCGCCGGGCGCACCGCCCCTCTCTCCAAAAATAAGCAGGATGCGTGCCAGGGGCCGCTTGCACTCAACTCTTTAAAAATCAACGTCATATTAGCTTCCACGGCCATCCCTCCCCCGGCGGTTCTTGCCCGCCCGCGCCCATTTTTACCCGCCGCACCGGGAATATCTTCCGCCGCGCGAAATGAGAGCCTCCCGCGCGCCCCCCTTTCCGGTCCACCGGAGCCTTCCATCGGATTTTTGGGAAACCGCCCGCACCGGGAATATCTTCCGCCGCGCAAAATGGGAGCCTCCCGTGCGCCCCCCCTTTCCGGTCCACCGGAGTCTTCCATCGGATTTTTGGGAAACCGCCCGCACCGGGAAACCCCTTCCGCCGCGCAAAATGGGAGCCTCCCGTGCGCCCCCCCTTTCCGGTCCACCGGAGTCTTCCATCGGATTTTTGGGAAACCACCCGCCGGGCTCCGGCACCGCCCGCCGCAGGCCCCGGCACCGCGCAGGATCGCAGGGGCGCGCGACGGACCCACCTGCCGGAAATTCGGGGAAATTCACGAAGGCCCGCGGCAGGGGCGTTTGATTTCGGATTGTCCTAGTTCAAGGTAGAGTTGTTATAATGGATTGAATGGGATGTTCTGTGAAATTATGAACTGGGTGCTCTCTCGAATTGAGGAAAACTGGGCCCCGAGCGCTCGGCCCGGGGCATCGCGACTGTCCGGTTGCGGAACGCCTACTGCGTCAGAATGGCGATGGCGTCTGTCGCCTTCTGCATGGCGGTGATGTGCCCCTTCGTGCTGGTTGCCCCCTTGTGCGCGACTTCGGCCTCGTTCAGAAGCTTGCTCGCTTGGGCCGTGTCAAAGAAGTAAGTTTTGGCCAGGCGCCGTCCAGCCCCGATGAGCTTGGGGCAACGGAAGGCGAATGCGCTGGGGGCGGTGAAGCCCACCGCCAGAACGCCCACGAACACTCCCATCAAGAGCCGTTTATACATAACCCTTTCCTCCCTCTCGCGCCCGTCCCCAGACATTCCGGCCGCAGACCGATGACGAGCAGTCTACCGATGGCTCGCCGCACCATCCCTCAGGCACGGCGAAAAAAGCAGGGTCACTCGGAAGAACACCCGAAAGGAGGAAAAGGTTCTGGGGATGCCTCAGAGGGAGTCTTTGGGCGGCTTCCAAAACCTTCTCGGTGAGGAGAACTGCCAAGGGGAGGGCAAATTGGTCAGAATTTGGAAAACAGAGGTTGTTGCCGCATAATCTCGGGGAAGGTGAGAGGGAGAAAGCCATGAAGAAAATAATCGTTGTTTTCGCGCTGACACTTGCCGTGTTGGTTTCCGCTCCTCCGGCCCACGCGCAGAAGGGGAAGGTCCACCGGATCGGTTTTTTGACAGTCAGCCGCATTCACCCCGCCTTCCGCCAGGGTCTGCGCGAGCGTGGCTATGTTGAAGGAAAGAACCTCACCATTGAGTTCCGTAAGGCAAAACGTAACGAACAGTTCCTCGGCCTCGCCGAAGAGCTGGTCCGTCTCAAAGTGGACCTCATACTCGCCGTGGGCATAGGCGCGGCCCGCGCCGCCAAGCAAGCGACCCGCACGATTCCGATCGTTATGGGGAATTCCAGTACCGATCCTGTGCGAGATGGTTTGATTGACAGTCTTGCGCGTCCGGGGGGGAACGTCACGGGGGTCATCGACATTCTCCCGGACCTGGCCGGGAAGCGGCTGGAGCTGCTCAAGGAGATTTTCCCGAAACTCTCCCGGGTTGCCCACCTCTCTTCCGCATCATCTATTTCGGGCCAGGCCCACCTGAAAGAGACGGAGGCCGTCGCCCGTGCGTTGGGGGTGCGGGTTCAGGCCCTGGCGGTGCGAGGTCCCGGCGATCTGGAGAGTGCATTCCGGGCCGCGGCCGAGGGAGGTGCAGAGGCGCTCATCGTGGTGGGGGTGAGCTTCTTTATTCCTCATCGGCAACGGATCGTGAATCTCGAAATCAAGAACCGTTTGCCGGCGATGCATACCCACGGACGGTGGGCGCCTGCGGGCGGCCTCATAAGCTACACAACAGATGCCGGCGTGCGGAACCGCCGCGCGGCCCGCTACGTGGATAAGATCTTAAGGGGCGCGAAACCCGCCGATCTTCCTGTCGAGCAGCCGACTAAGTTCAACCTGGAGATCAATTTGAAGACCGCCAAGAAACTGGGCCTCACGATCCCGCCTGACGTTCTCCTCCGGGCGACGGAGGTGATCAAGTGATGAATCATTGAGCCGGAAGCCGGGGAAGCCTACAATGGGCGGAAACAGGGAGAGGAATGCGTGAAGCCATGGACGCGACCCGGCGGCTCCTGAAATTCTCCTCGATCCGGAGCTACTTTCTCATCTCGGTCTTCCTGATCAGCGGCACGCTCATCGCGAGCGGCTTCTTTGAAATCTACTACCGCTATTCCGAAAATCTGGGGCAAATCGGCCACCTCCAGCGCGAGGTCGCGCTCGGGGCCGCCTTCAAGATCGAGCAGTTCGTCCAGGAGATCGAAAGGACGATGCGGGGAGCCACCAAGAACCGGGAGATCGTCCTCAATGGGCTTACGCCGGAATACAAGTTCGAGTTGCGGAAGCTTCTCTTGATCGCGCCTCCCGTCACCGAGGCGGTTGCGGTGGACCAAGACGGGATCCCGCGCGCGCAGGTCTCCCGGCTGCGGACGATCCTGCCCGGGGACCGGCGCGATCTCAGCGCCACCCCGGCCTTCCAGCGGGCCAAGGAGGGCAAGTCCTATTTCGACCCGGTCTACTTCGTCCGGGGCTCCGAGCCCTACATGACCCTCGCGGTTCCCATCGAGCGCTTCGCCGGTGAGGTCGCCGGTGTGCTCCAGGCCGAGGTGAACCTCAAATACATCTGGGAGGCGATCTCGGGCGTCCGCGTCGGAAAGACGGGCTACGCCTACGCCGTAACGCGCGCGGGCGACCTGGTCGCTCACCCGGACATCAGCCTTGTCCTCCAGCGCCGCAACTTGGCCCACCTCGGCCAGGTGCGGGCGGCCCTGGACGGCGCGCCGGGGCCGTTCGACCCCCAGCCCAACCTGTCCGACCAGAGGGTCTTTGCGGCCTACGCCCCGGTTCGCGGCCTTGAGTGGGCGGTGCTGGTCGAGCGGCCGGCGGATGAGGCTTTTGCGCCCCTGTACGCCTCGGTTCTCAGAACGGCCGCTCTCCTCCTGGCCGGGCTCGGCATGGCCGTTTTGGCGAGCCTCCTGATCGGCCGCCGGGTGGTGCGGCCGCTCGAGGTGCTGCGCCGCGGGGCCGAGCGGATCGGCTCCGGCGATCTGGGCCACCAGCTGAAGCTCAAGACGGGCGATGAGATCGAGATGGTGGCCGAGGAGTTCAACAAAATGAGTTTGGCCCTTCAGGAGGCGCACTCGGGCCTCGAGGAGAAGGTCGAGGAGCGGACGCGCGAGCTCCTCGATGCGAACCAAAAGCTCGACGAAGCCCGCTCGCACCTGGAGGAGTGGAACCAGACGCTCGAGGAGAAGGTGCAGGAGCAGGTGGGCGAGCTGGAACGGGTGAGCCGCGTCAAGCGCTATCTCTCTCCCCAGATCGCCGAGATGATTCTGGACGAGGACGGGAGCGACCCCTTCAAGACCCACCGGCGCGAGGTGACGGTGGTTTTCATCGACCTGCGCGGCTTCACTAATTTTTCCGACAGCACGGAGCCCGAGGAGGTGATGCAGTTCCTCAGGAGCTATCATGCGGAAGCCGGCGACTTGATTTTCAAATACGAGGGAACGGTGGAGCACTTCGCCGGGGACGGCATCATGGTGTTTTTCAACGACCCCGTCCCCCGCGAGGACCACACCGAGATGGCGGCCCGGATGGCGGTCGAGGTGCAGGCCCGGGTGCAGGAGCTCCGCCCCGGGTGGCACGGGAAGGGCTACGACCTCGATGTCGGAATCGGCATGGCGGCTGGCTACGCGACCCTCGGCACCATTGGCTTCGAGGGGCGGATGGACTACGGGGGCGATCGGCAACGTGACCATCATGGCCTCTCGCCTCTCCTCCGAGGCCCAGGGGGGGCAAATTCTGACCGACCAGCGGACCCTTGCCAAGATCGGAGATCTCGTCGAGTCCGAGCCGCTGGGGGAGGTCAGCCTGAAAGGCATCGCGCGGCCCGTTTTCACGTTTAAAATTACGAAGCTGAAGATGGGCCGGTGAGGCGGTATTTGCCGGCTAAGTAATTTTTCGTGGCTGTCACATTGTAATGGGATGTTTCAGACGCCGATTGCCGCTTGATTAGGAATTCGCCATGCACAGGCTGTTTGGGACCAGAGTCGGTCGCTCAGAAAAGAATCGTGGCCTGAAATGGCCATTTGAGACTAGAATGCCTCCATTCAAGGAACCATATGGGAAATGTCGGTTGTAATCGGCCCAAACGCCGATCAGAGACGGGCAGGCCTCCATCGAGAGGTGATCCAATGAACTCTCGTAGGGTGATCCCTCCGGCTCTCCTCTTCATGACCTTGGTCAGCTCAGTGGCGGTCCTCTTCCTCGGGACACCCGCCGCGGGGGCCCAGGCTCCCAAGGTCTTCAAGATCGGGATCCTGACCTCGGCCTGGTCGCCATGGCACAGCAACACCAAGGGCTTTCGAGACGCGCTCAAGGCGCTAGGCTACGCGGAGGGGAAAAACGTCACCTTCGAGACGCGCGCCGCCGGGGGCGATCCGACGCGGCTGCCCAAGTTGGCTGGGGAGCTGGTGCGGCAGCGACCGGACCTCCTCTACTGCGTAGCGACTCCCGACGCCCAAGCGTGCCAGAAGGCGACCCAAACGATCCCGATCGTCTTCACCCAAGTCAGCGACCCCGTGAAGCTGGGGCTCGTGGAGAGCCTCGCTCGGCCGGGCGGGAACATCACGGAGATCGGGAGCTTGCGGGCCGAGTTGGTCGCCAAGCGCCTGGAGCTTTTCAAGGAAACGGTCCCATCACTCCGGCGAGTGTTGGTGACCTACGACCCCCGGGAGCTCGAGGAACGGAAGGCGGTGGTGTTCGCCAGGAGCGTGGCAACCCATCTCGGACTGACTTTGCTCGAGCGCCCGATCACGGCTCGGCTGGCGATCGAGCCAGGGCTCGCCGAGCTCAAAGAGGGAGGTCAGGACGGGATCCTGATCGTCCAGCCCAGTCCAAACCTCAACATCCCCGGGCGCAGCATGGAGGTGGCCACCTCCAAAAAGCTCCCCACCATGTATCCAGCCTCATTCTGGACGAAATACGGCGCGCTGGCTTCCTACGGTCCAGACCAGTATCATCAGGGGCGGCAGGCCGCCCGGCTCGCTCACAAGATTCTGGCGGGAACGCCTTCTCGGGAGATCCCTGTGGAGCTCCCGATGGAGATTGAGTTTGTCGTCAACCTCAAGACCGCAAAGAAGATCGGCCTGACGGTGCCCCCGTCGGTCCTGTTTCGCGCCGATCGCGTCATTCGGTAACAGCGGCCCTCAGCCGCAGGAGGGAAAGTCATGAAGGCGACTCTAGCGGGGATCAGCGTTACGCTCGCGACCCTCGGAGGTTTCGCGACCGCCCTGGCTGTGGACCTGAAGGAGAAGGTTAAGGTGGAGATCGAGAGCGTGGGCCTTCACCCCGGGATGGACCCGGGGATGTACGTCTGCGCCGGGGGACATCTCCACATCCGGGGAAAGGTGCAGAACCTGGCGGACGTCTCCCTGGGCCGGATCAAGGTTGCGGGAAAGGCCTTCAACGCCGACGGCAAGCTCCTCGGGACGGCGACCTCCTCGACCAAGGAGCCCCTCCTCGGGCCGGGCGAGAAGGCAAGGGTCGACCTGGAGTTCCTGACCGTCACGGGGCCGCTGATCCGCCAGGCCAAGAGGACCGAGGTGACGGTCATCGAGGCCCGACCCAAGCAGTGAGGTCCAGCCTCGGTGGGAGGGGCGGATCGGGAAACGAACGGGGCCGCCATGAGGCTCAGAACCATCGGGATCATCGCCACCCTCGCCCTCGGACTCCTCGCGGCCCCGGCCTCCGCCGCGCCGGAGAAAAAGCACAAGCGCCTTCCCGGCCGGATCATGCGCGTGTTCGAGGGGGACACCTTCCAGATCGAGGTGGGGCTGCGCTCCACCCTGCTCGGGGTCTCGACCCCTCCCTTCACCGAGCGCGGGGGGAAGGAGTCTTTCGAGTTCCTCCGCCGCCTTCTCACCGGAAAGCGGGTCTACCTCGAGGTGGACGCCGAGCTCCTGGACGCCTCCCGCCAGGCGCAGTACTACATCTTCCTCGAGGACGGCGTCTTCGTGAACGCCCTCATCCTCCTGCGCGGCTTCGGCCGGGCCGTGGTGAAGCACCCCAACGTGCGCTACCGCGCCCGGCTCCTGCGGGCCGAGACGACCGCCCGGAAGAACCGCATCGGCATCTGGGGGGACGCCTTCCCCGACCCGCAGAACCCCCACAACGTCCGGCCCGGCCCGCCCATCATCCCCCGCAGCCGCCAGCTCTGGCGCTACCGCCGGAGGCGCTGAGAGCGCAGCGGGCGGTAGTGGGCCAAATGAACCCGAGAGCAGATTCAGCAGGGAAGGGGATTTTTGGTTATACGGCGTGTGGTCATTCTACGTCGATGCCGAGAGTCCGCCAAAAAACGGCTTCTGCCATGATGCGAGTGCCATATTTTCGAGCTTTTTGTGCCTTTGATGACATCGTGGCAGGGTCAGCGACTACTAAATTAGAAAATCCCCATCAAACCAGAAAGATGCGGGAATCCAACTGAGTTGGATCCTAAAGAGTGAGATAGGTAATAACGGGCATCCTCCGGATTCCTCTACCATGCCGGAAAGCAATGAGGTACCAAGCTCAGTAGTCTCAGCGTGCGATGTGGACGATTGCCTTCTTTGATGCATCAATGGTGAAACGGATGCGGTCCCCCGCCTTCAGGCCTTTCAGCAGCGTGGCCGGCTTGACTGGATAACCCATGATCATGGTGCCCATAAAGCCTTCGATCTCCTCGTGGTCCACGACGATCAGACTCTTGCGGACATCCGCATGGATCACATTCCCTACGCCCTCGAAGAGGCGTCCGGCGGCGGCCACTGCTTCTTCCTTGGGTTCCCCCCCCTTCCCGATAATAAGGCGGCCATGCATCCCCATTTCCTCGTGCAACGGGACATGGCAGTGAAATTCCAGCGTGATGTCCTCATCCGGCGTCACGAACCGGGCCGTACGTTTCTTGGGGCCTGTAAACTCCAAGGTGAACATGGGGTTGAGGCCCGGAAGCATGAGGGCGTGGCGGACAGCGTCCGTGTTCTCCAGCGTGATTTCCACCTCCTCGCAGCGGCCGAGGCGAATCTCGCGCTTGTCGAAGGCGAAAACCTCCCCCGGGCGGGCGAACTTCGTCCCTCCCTTCAAGGTGATCCGCCGAAAACCGCGGGGCTTCTTGCAGGAGCGAGCGACCGCCTGGTGTCCCTCCAGGGCCTCCTCCAGAGTAGTCTTCGGGCGGGCCAGGATCACAGCCTCCGGCGAGGCCCGCGGGGTGGGGAGTTCCCCGGATGGGGCCGCCTCCGGAAGCTGTCCCACCCACCCAAAAATCAAGAACAATTCGAGTCCAATAACCACTTTCCACAGAAATCGAGTTTTCATTTGATTCCTCCCGTCCTCTCATCCTTGGCCCAGCCCTTTTCGTAATCGGCCAGGGTGGTGTTGAAAATCGCGGGGTCGAAGACGGGGATCTTCCCCTGGCAGTAATTTGGGTCGAAGAAGCGCTTGAGACTTACTGCCGTCTTGGGGAGGCCGTCCTTACCCATGAATTTATCGTAGACGATGGCGGTACCGTCCCCTCCCGGACTGATCCCTTTGTTGGTGACCGCCTGCTCGGTATGATCGTGCATGATCCACACCCCCGGGCCCGAGGCGTAGAAGTTGTCCTGCGTGGTGCGCAGCTCCAGATCGACCCGCTGCGCCGGGCCGATGGCGAAGACATCCCGGGTGAGGCGGGCGGCCTCCGGCACAGGATAGCCGTCCACGTGGGTGAGGATGGGATGGTGGCCGTGGGTGTGCAGGAAAACGGTCCGCGCACCGGCGTTCAGGACCCTGAGCTTGATTCGTTCGTTTGGCTTCACTTTGATTGGGGTGTCTCGCAGGGTGAAGGGAAATGACCGGCCGTTGAGCATAAAGATGTTGGGTTGCCGCTTTATCGAGTCGTACTCCCGGTGCATCTTTTTCTCGATCTGTCGGGGGTCTTTATACTGCGTGGGAATATCGTTCAGCTGATCGTCGATGTCCGTGTAGACCAGAGAGTACTCCCGGTCGTAGCGCTCCGCCTGAGCTCTAGCCAGGCCCTTGATTTCTCCGGCTCCCACAATGAGGTGGCGGAAATTGTTGCTGGGCCGGTTGGGCTCGATGATGAACATCCCTTGGAGACCCATGAGAACATGGACATCAGGCTGGACGTGGCAATGGTAGAAAAAGGTGCCCGGGTTTTTGGCGACGAACTCATGAGCGAAATTTTCCCCGGGTTTCACGGCCGCTTGGGTGATGTCGGGCACACCGTCCATGGCGTTAGGGTGAATTGTCCCGTGTGGATGAATGGTGTGGGGGAAGTAATGGGTGTTCCTGAGGTTGATCTTGAGCCGATCCCCTTCTTCCACCCGAATGGTCGGGCTGGGGAAACGGGCGATGGGGGTCATGCCCGCCCCTTCGGGGGCGAAAACCCAAAAGGTGGTGACCTTGCCCGGATAGACCTCCTCCCGAACCTCGATGACCTCCAGGTTAATGGTGACCTCGTCGGGGTCGCCGTCGCCGTCCAGGTCGCGGCCGAGGATCACGGCCTCCGGAGAGGCCCCCGGAATGGAGGGTTCCTGGAAGAGGGCCGCCCCCGCTGGCGAAGGCCCCGAGGAAAGGGTGAACACAACAGCTGTCAACACAAGGAGCGACCTTCCACTTATCCATGCGTTCATGTCCGACCCCCTCTTCGGCGGCGGCAGCCAGGCAGAGAATCTCCCCTCTGAGTTAGCGTTTCTCGATCACCTCGATGGCTATAATCTTCTTGATCGAGGCGTCGATTTTGAACTTGACGGGATCGCCGGGCTTCACCTTCTCGAGTAGATCGGCTGACTTCACTGAATAGCCCATTCCCATAGGCATGGCCTTCATGAATCCCTTGATCTCTTCATGGCCGAGCACGAGCTGGGACTTTTTGGGGACGACCGCGATGATTTCTCCTACCCCCTCGAAAATGCCCTCCGAGGTCATCTCCATCTTCATTTTCATCTTGCCGGGCTTCATCTTCATGTCCTTTTCGCCCATCCTCATCTTGCCAGGTTTCATCTGCGCAGGGGTCGGGCTGTGATAAGAAGCGAGCGTGAGGCTCAAGAACAGGGGCTGAAGCCAAAAAAGAGCGGCGAGAGTGACCAGAAAAGCGAATCCCGTTTTCATCAGAAGCTCCTCCTCAAATAAACCGACATTTCCCATATGGTTCCTTGGATAGAACGATTTTAGCAAAAATGGCCGTTCAAACCCCAGAATCTCTTCTGAGCGCCCGATTATCGCTCAAAACAGTCTCTCCTCATGCGGATTTTGCGCGGGTTTCGGTGCATTTTCACCCATTCCTGCGCTTCTCAGTCGTACCTCTCCCTGCGACCAGTTTCTCCTCCCTTGATATCCCCTCGGTCACGACGGTTGCGCCAATGGTCGAAGCCGCCCGATGAGCCCCAGGATTCGGGCGAACGGTAGTGTCTCACTTTGAAATTTTATCCCCCTCCATTTCTCTTGACTTCGAGGGAGGTTGCAACAATACTCATAAATGAGTAATAATTACCCATCAAACTTTACAGGTAAATCAAATGGCTACTGGCCCCCAAGGACAGAAAAGACCCGGCGACGTTGTGGGTGCCGCAGTAAATGTAGCCAAGATTGCAATCGGCGAAATTGAAGAAACACAAACAGCTGGGCAGATACTAGGCAGATCGGGCGGTCGCGCTCGCGCAAAGAATTTATCACCTGAAAGACGAAAAGAGATTGCGCAAAAAGCTGCGATGGCTCGGTGGGAAAAGGAATCTTCTTAATAGCAAGCCTGTGGTGGCGCCGACGGGATTTGAACCCATGTCCCCCGATTCTAAGTCGGGTGTCCTAAGCCGGACTAGACGACGGCGCCACACACAGTCTTGCTTCCCCCTCCTTGCTGATACCAGGGAGGGGGATTTTTCTTTTATCATTCCTGGTATCAAAAGACAAGCCCCCTGATATCAAAAAACAAGCCCGAATAGAATATTCAATAACAGTACGGATAATCCCAAAATATCAATATTTGGGATTGCGCCCGATGCCGAAAAATGTTATTGTTCCAATATCGGGAGGATTGGGAAATGGGGTATATCGAAGAATTGGTAGCGAGGAAAAAAGTGTTACTCACAGAGTTGAACGGTATCAACATGATACTTGGGGTTTATGAAAAAAAGGGTGAGCAAAACTCAGAACCTAAATTGAGGGGCGCATCGCAAAGACCTAATAACAAACACAAAAAACTGCCCCCGAGTGTCGCAACGGAAGCTTTTGATTTCCTGGAAAAATCATTTCAATCGAAGTCTATAAATGAAATTTACCAGGAGTTATTGAATCGTGGGATAAAATGTAAGCTAGATAGCGTGAGTCAAATAATTCGTCGGCATAAACATCATTTCGTTAAGGGAGAAGATCAGAGATGGAGAATCTTAGAATCCCCGAATGAAGAATCACCCGGGGATTCTAAGATTCACGGAGAGGTGGCCGAGTCGGTTTAAAGCGCTCGATTTAGGATCGAGTAAGGGGGCCGAATCTCTCACAGGTGGAAGCCTCCTCAAGGGTTCGAATCCCTTCCTCTCCGCCATGACTTGTAAAATAGACTATATATCAAAGGCATAAATGTCAACCTAGAAATTCACCTGCCTGAAAAATATATGCATTTTATACTTGACAGCAAGCATAATAGTTCATATATTACAGGTATGAATAAATTACACGCAGACAAAAGAATACAAATACTCAACATGCTAGTTGAAGGAATGTCCATGCGGGCAATTTCCCGCGTAACTGGCGCGTCTATCAACACCGTTACGAAACTTCTCGTCAAAGCGGGCGATGCTTGCGCTGAGTATCACGACCGCCAAGTTCGCAACGTGGAGTCAAAGAGAATCCAATGTGATGAGATATGGTCTTTCGTCTATGCAAAGCAAAAGAACGTGGCGACTGCTCATGCCGCGCCGGAAGATGCGGGTGACGTGTGGACGTGGACGGCCATAGATGCGGATAGCAAGTTGATTGTATCGTATCTCGTAGGTGGACGAGATAGCGGTTATGCGGTGGAGTTCATGGGAGATGTAAAGGAAAGACTCGCAAACCGCGTTCAGATTACTACAGACGGCCATAGGACATATCTCGACGCGGTTGAAGATGCTTTTGGAGACGATGTTGATTACGCCATGCTAGTGAAACTATATGGCCCCTCCGAGAAGGAAGGGAAATACAGCCCTTCCGAATGTCTAGGAACTCGCATGTCGATGATAACCGGAATGGCCGATCCAGCGCATATCTCCACCAGCTACGCCGAACGCCAGAATCTCACGATGCGTATGTGCATGCGACGCTTCACACGCCTAACAAATGGTTTCTCGAAAAAACTTGAGAACCATATCCACATGCTATCGCTTTATTTTGTGCATTATAATTTCTGCCGCATTCACAAAAGTTTGCGGGTAACGCCAGCGATGGCGGCTGGCGTTGATTCTGAATTGCGCGATATTAGCTGGATACTTGAACTCATCGAAGCGCGGGAGCCAAAGCCGGGGCCGCGTAGGCCTTACAAAACTATAATTTCAAAGTGAGACACTACCGGGCGAACAGCCCTCTTGACACGGCCACCTCAGCCAATTGGAAGGTGAGATAGCGCCCGTGCCGCACGACCTTCGCGCCGATCTTGATCAGCTTCTCTCTGAGGGTTATTAGCGACCAGTGGCTCACCTCATCGGGCAGGGCCAGGGTCCACATGAAGTTGGCCGGGTTGTAGGCGAGGGCGGAGCGCGAAAGCTCTCAGGGGAGGAGGCCGTAGCGGGAGGCGGTGATCAGGGTGGCGCCGATGACAGTGAGCACCACGGCCCAGGCCAGGCGGATCGTCACCCGCTCAATCCGCCGGAGAAAGAGCGCGGTCAGAAGTAGGACCAGCACGGGGGAAGTGCTGTAGATCGGAACGGTGTGGGCCACCCCGAAGACGACGAGCGATCGCATGAGGAAAAACTGGGTCAGGCTGTTCACGATCGCCGCCCCGGCGAGGAAGTGCCAGCCCCGCGGGCTGCACCGGAAGCGCCCCAAGCGCGGGGCGTAGCGCATTCCCGCCATGAGGATGGGAAGCGAGAGCGAGCAGGCGATCGCCGAGCCGAGCGCCGGGGCGTCGATGAGCAGCATGCCCGATTTGCGGAACACCATCGAGAAGCTGGAGCACACGGCGGCGGCGAGGGGGAGCAGCAGGTCGAGCCTCCGCCCGCCGCCCGCCTCCCCCCTGCCGTGCATGATGAGGACCCCGGCCACCACCCCCACCGTCCCCGCCAGGGCGGCCGGGCCGGGCCGCTCCTGGAGGAAGAGGATGGCGGCCGCGGTGGAGAAAAGGGGGGCGGTCGCGTGCAGGGCGGTGGAGCGGGTCACCCCGATGCGCGCGAAGGACATGTTGAGGCAGGTCCGCGACAGGGTGTAGCCGAAGAGGCCCGAACCGAGGAAGAACAAAAGGGCGCGGAGGGAGATGCCCCGGAGCGGCTCGGTCCAAAGGCCGTAGGCGCCGAGCAGCGCTACGTTCCCCACCCCCACCACGAAGGAGGCCGTCATGGCGGTGTACTCGGCGGAACCCGCCCGGACGAGTATATGGGTGACCGCGAGGGTGATCAGCGCGCTGGCGAGATAGAACTCCGGAAGAAAAACCTCCACCGCACCCTCCCGCGTCCGCCCTCAAGCTACGGGGCGAAGACCGCCCGCCCCGCCGGGGGAGGGCGGGCGCCCGGGAAGGTTCAGGCCGATGCTTCTCCTTTGGTCCCGCCTCCCCCGCCGGCGCTGTCTCCCCCCTTGAAGTCCATGAAGGGCCGCAGCAGGTCGATCGGCAGGGGGAAAATGATGGTCGAGTTGTTCTCAGTGGCCACCTCGGCGAGGGTCTGGAGAAAGCGGAGCTGGAGCGCGCCGGGGGCGGTCCCGATGATGTTGGCCGCCTCGGAGAGGCGGCCGCTGGCCTGGAACTCGCCCTCGGCGTGGATTATCTTGGCCCGCCGCTCGCGCTCGGCCTCGGCCTGGCGGGCGATGGCGCGCTGCATCTCCGAGGGGAGGTCCACGTGCTTGACCTCCACGTTGGTCACCTTGATGCCCCAGGGGTCGGTGTTCTGGTCGAGCAGCTCCTGGAGCTGGAGGTTCACCTTGTCCCGCTCGGAGAGCAGATCGTCCAGCTCCATCTGGCCGAGCACGCTGCGAAGGGTGGTCTGGCTGAGCTGGCTCGTGGCGTAGAGGAAGTCCTCCACCTCGATGATGGCCTTCTGGGGGTCCAGGACGCGGAAGTAGACCACCGCGTTCACCTTCACCGAGACGTTGTCCTTCGTGATGATGTCCTGGGGCGGGACGTCCATGGTCACCAGCCGCAGGCCCACCCGAACAATCCGGTCGATGACGGGGATGACGATGATGAGCCCGGGGCCTTTGACGAGGTGGAAGCGCCCGAGGCGGAAGATCACCCCCCGCTCGTACTCGTTGAGGATCCGGATGGCGCTGAACAGAAAGAGGGCAACGATGACGACGGCGACGACGACGACGATCAGGATGGAGTTCATACGTTCTATCCCTCCTTGACGACGCGGAGGCGGAGCCCCTCCAGGGACACCACCCGGACCTTTTCCCCGGCTGTGAGGGATTCGTCCGATTCCGCGTGCCAGATTTCACCGTGAACTTGCACTTTTGCGGTCTCGCCGGTGCCGCCGGCCACGCTCACGACCCCCACCTGGTTCATCATGCCCTCCCTGCCCGAGACGGGCGGGCCCGCCTGGGCGCGGAAGCCCATCCCGACGATCCAGACGAAGAAGAGGGCCGTTCCGGCCACGGCGGGAAGGATCACCTTCAGGCTGATCTGGAGATAGGGATCGGGCGAGTCGATCAGCATGAGGGAGCCGAGCGTCATCGCCACGATTCCGCCGATGGTGAGCCCCCCGAAGCTCTGCACCTTGATCTCCAGGAGGAAGAGAATCACCGCGAGCACCATCAGCAAAATCCCGACGTAGTTGACGGGCAGCACCTTGAGGGCGAAGAGGGCGAGCAGGAGGCTGATGGCGCCCACCACGCCGGGCAGGATCGTCCCCGGGTTGGAGAACTCGAAAAAGAGCCCGTACATGCCGAGCAGCATGAGGATGTAGGCGATGTTCGGATTGCTCAGCATGGAGAGCACCTGCTGGCGCCAGGTGGGGGCGAGCGCGACCGTCGGGGCGCCCCGGGTGGCGAGCGTCACCTCCCGGCCGGTGGCCAGCTTCACCTTCCGCCCGTCGAGGGCGAGGAGGAGAGCCTTGGTGTCCACCGCGATGAGGTCGATCACCTTGAGGCGGAGCGCCTCGGACTCGTCCACCGAGACGGCCTCGCGCACGGCGCTCTCGGCCCATTCTGCGTTCCGGCCCGTGCGGGTCGCGATCGAACGGGCGAAGGCCGCCACATCGTTCATGGCCTTTTTGCGGGCGTCGCCCTCGATCTGGGAGCCCCCGCCCGCGATGGGGGTGGCGGCCCCGATGTTCGTGCCGGGGGCCATGGCCGCGATGTGGGCCGACATGGTGATGAAGGTGCCGGCCGAGGCCGCTCGGGCCCCGCCCGGCGCGACGAAGACCGCCACGGGAACGGGGGAGGCGAATATCTCCTTGACGATGTCCCGGGTGCTGCTGACGAGCCCGCCGGGGGTGTCGAGGCGGATCAAGAGGAGCTGGGCGCCCTGCCGCCGCGCCTGTTCGAGGCCCTCGACCACGTAGGCGGTCGAGCCCGGCGAGATGGCGTCCTCCACATCGATGATGACGATGGGGGGGGTGCCGGCCGGGGCTTGGGCCGGGGCGGTCCCCACCCAGAGCGCGGCCCCGGCCGCAACGAGAAGGACGGCGCCGGCCGCGCGGAAAAGGGATCTCGCCCGGGGGGAGGTTTTCATGGATTTGGCCTTCCAGCGGCAATGGATAGAGGAAATCCTGGGCCAAAGGCCAGTCTAGCACAAAGTTCGCCTCTCCACGGACCGGAGCGCCACCGGTTTTCCACCGCCTCCGCCGGGCGGTACCCGGGCCGCGGGGCGGTACCCTGGCCGGGAGGCGGACCCGGGCCGCGGGGCGGACGGCGGGCCGGGAGGGGGACGGCGGGCGGGCGAGGGGGACTGCCCCCCCGGCGGGGATGCGGAAACGGTCTGGGAGACGAACGGCGCGGCTTAGTTCAGCCCTGCGGTCCGGGCGCGGAACCGGCCGGCGAGCCACTGGCCCTTTCCCCCGCCGCCCGCGGCGAGGGCGCCGTCAAGGGATTGGAGCCGGTCCGCGATCGACGGGTGGGTCGAGAAGAGGACGGAGAGCCCCTCCTCATCCTTTCCCGCGTTCTTGCGCAACTCGCCCAGCGGTCGCCACGAAGCGGCGCAGGCCCTGGGCGTGGTAGCCCACGTGAAGGGCGAACTGGGTGCCCTGGGTGTCCGCCTCGACCTCCTCCTCGCGCGAGAGGCCCTTGTTCAAAAGGGTGTCGAGCCCCGCGTTGATGAGGGTGGACATGAGGAAGGTGTCGGTCTGGAGCGCCTCGGCGGTGATCCGGGAGATTCCCTCGAACGCCTTGGCCCGCCGGATGGTGTTGAGCACATGCTGGTTGGCCACGTGGGCCACCTCGTGGGCGAGGACGCCGGCGAGCTCGGCCTCGTTGCGGAGGTGGCGGAGGGCGCCCCGGGTGATGAAAACGTATCCGCCCGGGCAGGCGAAGGCGTTCACGCTCTCGCTGTTCAGCACCCCGAAGGCGTAGGGAATGTCCGGCCGGCCGCTCTCGAGCGCGACGGCCGACCCCACGAGGTTGACGTAGTTGTGGAGCTTGGCGTCGTCCACCAGGCCGCCGTATTTCCCGGCGAGGGCCTGGGCGCCATCCGCTGGCCGATGAGCCGCTCCTCGGCGTAGCCGATGGGAATCAGGGCCGCGGCGACGGGGGCCGCCGCCCGGGCCATGCGCAGGGTCTGGTCCACCCCCGCGACCCCGGTGCTGACCTGGACGTCCCCGCAGCTCGCCACCCCCATCATGGCGAATCCCGCGAACGCCGCCAGGGCGCCCACGGTGGACCGGCGCATCTTATTTTTTCTCATTTCAGTGTACTCCCCCAGCCGGCCCTCCCGGAGAAAACGGTCGACCTGCTCTTCGGTGACGATGTGCTTTCCCATCGAGGCGGCGAAGCCGCTCCGGGCGGGGGCGCTGCGGCCGGCGGCCGCATCCTCCACCTCGACCCCGCGGGCCGCGGCGCTGGCCGCCGTCCGGGAAGTGCCAAGCCCCAGGAAGGATTGGCTCACCGAGGAGAGAATGCCTCCCCCCTCTTGCCGCTCTTGCGGCTTCTCCTTCGAGAGGCGGCGGTTATAGACCCAGCCCTCTTTCTTTTCCGCCGTCCGCACGTGGACGAAGAGCCCCTCCCGGCCGATCACCTCGACGGCCGCCCCCCGCTTGAGAGTGGCGAGCACCCGGTCCAGCGCGGCCTTGCCGGAGCGGAGCTTCGCGGTCGGGGTGCGCACATAGAGCGTCTCCGCCCAGGCGGAAAGGCCGGGGCCGGCAACGGCGAAAACAAATAAAGCAAATACAACCAATCTTTTACGTTCCATGACACACCTCCGGGTACGATCCCCAGGAAATCTCACTACTTTTATCATACCGAATGCCCCAGGCTGAATCACCATCGAAATTCCCCGAAAGGGCGTATCGCCTATTTTGCCGTCATCACGAAAACGCCCCCCCAGTCCCCCGGCGGAGGGGCCTTCGCGTAGCTCTCGCACCGCCCCAGGTAGAGGCGGGAGGGCCCGTCCGCGGGATCGATCGCAAGGGCGTCCCGGAACCCCTCCGCCGCCTCCTCCCAGCGGCGGGCCAGGTAGGCGGCGTGCGCACGACCGAAGCGGTCCCGAAGCCGGTACCGCTCGGGGGAGAGCTCCCCGCCGCGGCCCATCAGCTCGTACACCTGGACCGGCGCTTCCTTCCCCTTCACGCGGAGGCGGTCGAGGAGGCGCACCTCGACGCCCCCGCCCGCGAGGCGGACCGTCTCCTCGCCGACCATGATCTGGGGCCCGAAGGTTTTGTTCGCCCCCTCGAGGCGGGCGGCGAGATTCACCGCGTCGCCCATGACGGTGTAGTCCATCCGGGCGAGGCTCCCCATGTTCCCCGCGATCATGGGACCCGAATTCACCCCGACGCGGACCACCAATTCCCAATCGAGGTTTCGGGGGAAATCGAGCGGGCGCCCCCCCTTCCGCCGGAAATAGCTCCCGTCCCTGAGCTCCTGGTTCAGCCTCGGGAGGCGGGCGGCGTTGTCCAGGGCGGCCCAGCAGGCGCGGTGCGCGTGGTCGGGGTGGGAGATGGGGGTCCCGAAGGCCGCCATGATCGCGTCGCCCTCGTATTTGTCGAGGTAGCCGTCGTAGGCCAGGATGATATCGGTCATCTCGGCGAGGTAGATGTTGAGCAGGGCGACGAGCTGCTCGGGCTCGAGGCGCTCGGAAAGGGACGTGAAGTTCTCCAGATCGGAGAAGAACACCGACAGCTCGCGCCGCTCCCCCCCGAGGTTGACGCGGTTCGGCTCGCTCACGAGCAACTCGACGAGCTGGGGGTTCATGTAGTGGGTGAAAATATTCTTGATGAGCGCCCGCTGGCGGCCCTCGCGGACGTAGTTCAGCCCGAGCGCGCCGATCGCCTTCATCGCGAAGGCGAGCGAGGGGACCGCCATCTCGACCCAAAGGCCGAAGGAGACGGTGAGGAAGGTCACCGCCCCCCCGAAGAGAAGCCCGCCGATGATGATCGCCGTCACCCGCCAGCGGAATTTTATCGGCGCCGACATCACGAGGGCGGCGAAGACAGAGATCAGAACGAGCGCGGCCGCGTTTGCGGCCCCGCCGCCCGGCCGCAGGAAGTATCCCTCCAGGACGTTCGAGAGCGCCGTCGCATGGAGGAAAACGCCCGGGTCGGAGGAGGAAAAGGGCGTCGCCCGCAGGTCGAAGGCCCCGGCCGCCGTCGCCCCGATGAGGACGATCTTGTCCCGAAAGACGGAAGGGTCGAGTCCCGGCGCCTTGCCCGCCCGGCCGTCGAGCCAGGCCTGGAGAACGGCTCCCGGCCGGGACGATGGCGGGGAAACTCTCCCGGAGCGGCCCGTGATAGCGGAGGAGAAGGTCTCCCTCCGGAGTGAGGGGCAGGGGGCGATCCATGAGCCGCAACCCGCCGCCCGCCGCCGCCAGCGGGGCCCGGCCCCCGTTCTTCCCGGTGAAATGCCGCGCAACCGAAAGGGCGAGGGACTCATGGGCACCCTCCCCCCGCCGCAGCAGCATGCGCATCCGGCGCGTCACGCCGCCCGGGTCGGCGAACAGGTTCACGTGGCCGAAGCCCAGGGCGCCGCCGGCCAGCGCATCGAGGGGAGGCACGGCGGGGCCCCAATTCGGAAGCCGGAGCGGGCGGAGGGAGCCCGCCGGAGGACCCAGCGGCGGAAATTCCTGTTTCCCCCCGATCCGCTTTTCATCTGCGGGATGGGCCACCTGGAAGGCGAGCACAACGTCGCGCCGCGCCGCCAGCGCCGCGGCGAAGGCTTTGTCCTCCTCTTCCTCGCTCCTCTCGCTGAAGAGAATGTCGAAAACGATGAGGCGCGCGCCGCCCCGGCGAAACACCTCGAGCATGGGAGGATACGCGCTCCACTTCCAAGGCCACCGGCCGAGCTGCTTCTCGAAGTGGAGGATGCTGTTCTGGTCGATCAGGACGAGGACGATGTCCCGGCTCGCGGTCCCGGGCCGCGGGAAGGTCCGAAGGCGCCAGTCCAGCGTCGCGCTCTCCAGCCCGGCGAGGTGCCCCCCCGACCAGGCGGCGAGCCCCACGGCGAGGCCGAACGCCAAGGCGATCATCCCTTCGGCCATCCAGGGAGAGATCTTGGCCACCCGGCCGAAAAAATCGACCGCGCGGGAAAGGGCCGCCTGGGCGCCGCCGATCCATTTCGGCCAGACCTTCGCTCGCAACCGCGACCCTCCTCTCCGCCCGCCTGAAGTCCCCACTTTAAATTATTCCGTATCGGCGGACAGGTGCCAACCAGCCGCGAACGAAGGGTGTGAATTCAGGACCGGGCGGCGCCGGGGAGGAGTTCGCCGATGATGCCGACGGCGGCGTCGATTTCCGCCTCGCCGATGACGAGCGGGGGGAGGAAGGCGAGGACGTTTCCATACTGGCCGCCCGGATAAAAGAGAAGGCCCTTTTCGACGGCGGCGGCGCTGAGGTCCCGGGCAAGGGGAAGGGGCTCGCGCGAGGCGCGGTCCGCGACGAGCTCGGCCGCCACCATGAGCCCCCGGCCGCGCACCTCGCCGATGACGGGGTGGCGCTCGGCCAGCTCCTCGAGGCGCTTGAGGAAATACGCGCCCATCTTTTCCGCGCGCTCGCCGAGCCGCTCTTCCTCGTAGACCTCGAGGGCGGCGAGGCCGGCCGCGCAGGAGACCGGACTCCCCCCGTAGGTGGTCCCTTCGGAGCGGTGTCCGGAATCGTCCGCGATCTTTTCCTTCGCCACGCACGCGGCGAGGGGGAAGCCGCCCGAGATGGATTTTCCGAGCACGATGAGGTCGGGCTCGACGCCGTCGTGCTCGAAGGCGAAGGCCCGGCCGGTGCGGTAGAAGCCGCTCATCACCTCATCGGCGATGAGGAGGATGCCGTGGCGGGCGCACAGGCCGTGCAGCCCCCGGAGGAATCCCGCCGGTGCGGGGACCATTCCCCCGTTTCCCTGGACCGCCTCGACGATGACGGCCGCCACCCCGCCCCACCCCCCCATCGGATTCTCCAAATAACTTTCGATGAGGCGGAGGATGCCCTCGACGCAGGCGGCGGGGTCGTCCCCGAAGGTGCTGCGGTAGAGATAGGGGTAGGGGACGTGGTGGGCGCCCGGGACGAGGGTCCCGAGGCCCTGGCGCTGCTCCCCCCGCGCGGTGAGGGCGAGCGCGCCGGAGGTCCGGCCGTGGAAGCCGCCCTGGAAGGCCACGATTTCCTGCCGCCCGGTGGCCCGGCGCGCGAGCTTTATGGCCATCTCGGCGGCCTCGCTCCCCGAGGTGGCCATGAGCATCTTCTTGGGCGCGGGGCCGGGGACGAGGGAGAGCACCTTTTCCATGAGCCGGGTTCGGGGCGGGGAGCCCACCGACATCGCCTGCTGGAGCTTTTCGGCCTGGGCGCAGGCGGCGGCCACGATCTTGGGGTGGCTGTGCCCCGCGTTGAGGGAGCCGAACCCGCCCGCGAAGTCGAGAAAGAGGTTTCCGTCCACATCCTCGACGGCCGCCCCCCGGCCGCGCTCCATGACCACCGCCTCGGGGCTGAGGCCGAAGCTGAGGGCGGGCTTTCCCTCCGCCCGGCGCAGGCGCTCGAGGTGCGCCCGCGTCTTGGGGCCGGGATGGGGGGTCCGGATCTGGGGGGCGCGCACGGGGATTCGCTCCCTCGCAAGGGGAATGGACGGGGCATCCGCTTTCAAAATTTTACCTGTCGCCTTCATTATGCCCGCCGCCCCGCGCCGCGGGCAATCTCGTTGACCCGGCGGAGTCCCCCTGATACTTTTGCCGGGCCTTTGTCCGCCGCGCGCCCGAGGGGGAACTTTGACGAACGCTTCCGGTCCGCGATCCCGCATCTACTACGGCTGGCACGTCCTCGCCGCATCTTTTCTCATCATCTTCTTCACCCTGTCGATCCGCAACTCATTCGGGATCTATTTCAAAGCCATCATCGCCGAATACGACTGGAGCCGGGCGCAGCTTTCCCTCCCGGTGGCCGTCTCGCTCATCCTCTTCGGGGCCTTCCAGCCGATCGCGGGCCTGCTGGTCGTGCGCTTCGGCGCAAGGGCCGTGATGACGGTCTGCGTTATCATCATGGGCATCGGCCTCCTGGGGATGAGCCAGATCGACTCGCTCCTCGGCATCTACATCTTCTTCGGGGTCCTGGTCGCGATCGGGGGGGCGGGAACCAGCTTCACCCCTATCACCAGCCTCCTCGCCGACTGGTTCCAGGAGCGGCGCGGCACGGCCTACTCCATCGCCAGCGCGGGGGCGAGCGTTGGCCAGCTCGTGGGGATCCCCCTGCTCGTGCTGTTGCTGGCCTGGGCGGGCTGGCGCGGCTCGTTCCTCTGGACGGGAACCATCACCCTGGCCCTCCTGATTCCGGTTTGCCTCTTCGTCGTCCGGAACCGGCCGAAGGACGCCGGCCTCGCCCCGGAGGCGGAAAATGGGGACGGCGGCGGAAGCCGGATCCAGCGGCAGGTTCCCTACGATCTCCCCTGGGTGCGGTGCCTCGTGAAGGCGCCCTTCCTCCTGCTCGTGGGGAGTTTTTTCACCTGCGGCTTCACGGTGACCATCATGTCGGTCCACTGGATTCCCTTCGCGACCGACGTGGGCTTCTCGACCGCCGTGGCCGCCACCGCCTTCGCCCTGGGGGGCGGCCTCAACACGGTGGGCACCCTCGTGGTGGGGCCCCTCTCGGACCGGATTGGGCGGAAAATCCCCCTCAGCTTCATCTACCTCCTGCGCGGGGTGGCCTTCCTTCTCTTCATTCCCCTGAAGAACGACTTCACCGTCTGGCTCGTCCCCATGATGATCGGCCTCTCGTGGATCGCCACCGTGCCCCTCACCTCGGCCCTCACCGTGGATTTTTTCGGGACGAAGAACGTGGGGGTGCTCTTCGGCATGGTCACCCTGAGCCACCAGCTGGGCTCGGGCCTGAGCGCCTGGCTGAGCGGCTATATCTTCGACCTCACCGGAAGCTACGACATCGCCTTCGCCCTCGGGGGGTATCTCTGCTTCCAGGCGGCGTTCCTCGTCTACCTCATCAAGGAGGGGGAAACCCAAATTCCCCCGGCCGAGCCCCTGCCCGCCTAGCGCCGCGTTGCGGGGGGCGGGCCCCTCTGCCATAATTCCCCCCGCTATCCTCGAAGCATTGGCGAAAAGACTCCCCCGTAGGGCTGCGATGAAATACTATTGCTGGTTCCAATGCATCAACCCCGACTGCCGGGAAACCTATTCCGTCTTCGAGGCAGTCTACCGGTGCCGCTCCTGCGGCAGCCTCCTGGATGTGACCCACGACATCGAGGCGCTGCGCCAGCGGAGCGCCTCGGAGTGGCGCCACCACTTCGACGACCGCTACAAGCGGAACGTCTGGCCCTACGGGAGCGCCGTCTGGGGCAAGAAAGAGTGGATCTGCCCCCTCATCGAGGACGGGAACATCGTCTCCTTCTACGAGGGGGGAACGAACCTGTTCTGGGCCAACCGCCTCGGCTCGGAAATCGGCCTCACCGACCTTTGGATCAAGCAGTGCGGGAACAGCCACACCGGCTCCTTCAAGGACCTGGGGATGACCGTCCTCGTCTCGGCCGTCCGGCAGATGATGGCGGACGGCAAGAAGGTCCGCGCGGCGGCCTGCGCCTCGACCGGGGACACCTCGGCCTCCCTCGCGGCCTACTGCGCCGCCGCCGACATCCCGGCCATCGTCTTCCTCCCGCGGAACAAGGTCTCGACGGCCCAGCTCATCCAGCCCATCGCCAACGGCGCAACCGTGATGTCCATCGACACCGACTTCGACGGCTGTATGCGGATCGTTCAGAAGATCTGCGAGGAACAGGACATCTACCTCGCCAACAGCATGAACTCCCTGCGCATCGAGGGGCAGAAGACCATCAGCATCGAGCTCACCCAGCAGTTCGACTGGGAGGTCCCCGACCTGATCATCATCCCGGGCGGGAACCTGGGGAACGTGAGCGCGCTCGGAAAAGGCTTCCTCCAGCTGCGCGACGTCGGCATCATCGACCGCCTTCCCCGGATCGTCTGCGCCCAGGCCGAGAGCGCGAACCCGCTCTACCGCAGCTATATCAAAGGGTTCGAGGAGTACGCGCCGATGGAGGCGAAGCCCACCCTCGCCACCGCCATCCAGATCGGAAGCCCGGTGAGCATCCAGCGCGCCGTCGAAACGCTCAAGACCTTCAACGGAGCGGTGGAGCAGGCCTCCGAGGACGAGCTCGCCAACGCGGCCGCCCGCGCCGACCGCACCGGCATGTACAACTGCCCCCACACCGGGGTCGCGCTCGCCGTCCTGGAAAAGCTGGTGGCGCGGGGGGAGGTGAGAAAAAACGAGCGGATCGTCGTCATCTCAACCGCCCACGGCCTCAAGTTCACCGAGTTCAAGATCCGCTACCACCAGGGCGAGATCGAGGATGTGGCGTCCCGGTACGCGAACGCCCCCATCGAACTGCCCGACGACATCGGGGTGGTCCAGGAGGCGGTGGAGAAACGGCTCAGCACCGTCGTCGCCCCGTGACCCCTCCCGGCAACCCCATGCGCGGGCCCTCCAAGAAAAAAAGCCCGCCGGTTTCCGATCCGCCGGAGACCCGCGAAGACCGGCGGTTCGCGCGCAACGCCCTCGTTCCCCCCATCTTCCAGAGCGCCACCTTCCCCTTCGAGCGCGTGGCCGACCTGGCCGCCTTTCACGCCGGCGAGCTGGACGCCTTTTTTTACAGCCGCTTCGGAAACCCCACCCAGTCCGCCGCCGAGGCGCGCCTGGCCCGGCTCGAGGGCGCGGAGTGCTCCCTTCTCTACGCCAGCGGCATGGCCGCGGTCTCCTCCGTCCTTCTTTCCCTCCTCGCCCCGGGCGCGCGCCTGGTCATCCCCGCCGAGTGCTACCGGCACTCGCGGGATTTCGCCGAGGGGATCCTCGCCCGCTACGGCGTTCCGGTGGAAAGGCTCGCGGAAAACACCCTGGAGGCGCTGGCGGGCGTTGCCGAAGGGAGCGTGCGGGTGCTCTTCGTCGAGGTGCCCTCCAACCCCACGATGCGCATTCCCGATCTCGCCCGCCTGGCGGAGTGGGCCCGCTCCCGCGGCGCCAAGCTCGTCGTGGACGCGACCATCGCCTCTCCGGCTCTCCTGCGCCCCTTGGAGCACGGCGCGGACCTGGTCCTCCACAGCGCGACAAAGTACCTCTCGGGCCACAACGACCTCATGGCCGGGGCCGTCTCCGGGGAACAGGCCCTCATCGACGCGCTCAAGGAAGCGCAGGCCCTCATCGGGTCCATCATCAGCCCGCACACGGCCTTCCTGCTCGACCGGGGGATGAAGACCCTCGCGCTGCGCCTGGAGCGGCAGAGCGAAACGGCCCTGCGGCTCGCGGAATATCTAAGCGGAATCAAGAAAGTGGAGCGCGTCCACTACCCCGGCCTTCCCTCCCACCCCGATCACGAAACCGCGCAGCGGTACCTGAAGGCGTTCGGCGCCCTGGTGAGCTTCGAGATGAGAGGGGGGCCGGATGCGGCCGACCGGCTCGTGGACGAGCTGCGCGTTCCGGTTCTCGCCGCCGGATTCGGCGGAACCGAAAGCCAGGCCGAGCACCACGCGAAAATGGCCTTCGCCGACCTCGGCCTCGAAGGGGCGAAGGCCCGGGGGGTCACCCCCGGTCTCATCCGGTTTGCGGTGGGAATCGAAGACTATGAAGTTTTGCGGGAAGATCTGGAAAGGGCGTTCCAAAAAATTTAAAAGGCGGCTTCCGCTGGCGCTTTCTCCGCGCTCCTAGCTCCGCCTTTTCGGCCGGGTCCGGCTCCTGACGAGCCAAATTGTGCGCACCCACATTTTCCTCCCCTTCCAGTGGCCCGTTTGAACCTCGACCCGGGTGAAGCCGCGGTTATCGCCCGAAAGCGTCCGCACGCGCGTTCCGGGCGGAAGGGTGTAGGGAACCCGCTTCCCCCGCGGCGCGCGGTAGCCCCCCGCGTAGTTGAGGGGAAGGCCGCGGTACGCTCTTCGGATGAACATGACCCGGCTCGCCGGGGGGCGCTTCATCGCCGGCGGTTTTTTCGCGGCCGCCTTCGGGGGGGCCGCACGTTTCTTTTTGGGCTTCTTCGCGGCCTTCTGCCGCATCCCGGCGGCGGAACTTTTCACCAGGGAAAGGGCGTCCCGAATTTGAAGGCGGGCTTCGTTGATCATCTTCCCGTGGTTCGCCAGGATCTGGGTGTGCGCGAGCATCTGCTTGCGGATAAACTGCATCTCCGCATCCCTTTTCTTCACGTCCTTTTGGTAATCATCGGCGAGAACCACAAGCCCGCAGCCGGACATCGCGACCGCAAAGGCGGCAAGGAGAAGATATTTCGTGGGACTCAGGAACGTATCCTCGTAATTGAATCCGTCCTGCGGCATTTCTCCTTTCATACCGGATACCATCCCTCAATTGGCGGTATAACGACCAGTTCGCTAATCAAGTCTTCGACGCCATCAATCCCCCGCACGAGGCCCTCGGCGACGTCCTTCTCTTCGTCGCTGTTCACCCTGCCGTGCAACCGAACGCGGCCCGCCTCGGGGCAGTCAACCGAGATGCCGCTCGCATCAATCCGCTCGTCCGTCATCAGGAGGGCCTTGATCTTCTGGGCGTAAGCGAGATTTTTCAATGTCTCCGACGAGGCGGGGCTTTCGTTGGCGAATTTGCAGCTCTTGATGAAGGAAATGATGAGGCGAACGGCGTTTTCCTCGGACATCTGGCCGGTATTCATCACCACATCATAATTGGAGGGATACCCCCACATGGCGTCGAAAAAGTATCTGGTATAGGAGAGCCGCTCCTGGTCGTTGTGTCTTATGAACTCCTCCGCCATCGAAACGGAAATGCCCTCCTGATCGACGAGCCGTCTCTGGCGGACCTTATCGGACGCGATGAAGCGCACGCGGAATACGCCCGGGATGCCTTTCAGGAGGATGCCGCTGCCGCGGCCGAGGATGACGATGTTATTCTTGATGGCGGATTCGAAAACGATGGCCCGCATGATGTCGAGATAGACGAGCTGCCGGTCGCGGAAGAACCGCTCAATGAGGCCGGGGCCCCGCTCGTCCACCTTTTCGAGCTCCGCCCGGACGTACCCGTACGTCTGCGCGGCGGCGGCGAACCCTTCGTTGTCGAGAAGGTCCCAGCCGCACTTCTCGGCCACTTTCTTCGCGATCGCGTCGCCGCCGCTACCGATTTCCCGGGATACCGTCAGGACGGCCATTGGGGGTCGCCTCCTGGCAGGGGAAAAGCTGGGCGGGGGGGTCGGGAGAGGGAAACCGCCTCCCCTTCCCGGGGGGGCCGGCTCTCAATTATCTTATCAATGTACTTCCTAATGGTCGTACACCCGCCCAAGATCGTCAAGGCGACCCGAAACACCCAAAAATACCTGCGCATTGATGAATCCTTTCCCAGGCGCTGTCTACCTTACGCTCCGCTTGAATTTATCCAGTTGTACCCGGTAATACCGGTTGTTCGGGTCGGCCTCGATGGCCTTTTGAATGTGGGGGATCGCCTCCATGGCCTGCCCGTTCCGGTAATACAGCTCGGCCAGGGTATCGAGGTAGGGGGGGGTGGCAGGCCGGATCTCGAGCGACTGCTTTGAAAGCTCGATTCCCCTCTCCAGGTTCTTCCCCTCGACAGCGTGAAACCAGGCGAGGCGGTTCAGCGCAACGTCGGATTCGGGATCCATCCGGAGGGCCTCTTCGAACATCTGCTTGGATTCCTCCGGTCTCCCGCTCTCCCACAAAAGCACGCCGAGCTCCAGAATAATGGGCATCGACTTGGGATAACTTTTCCGAAGATCCCTGAGCATCCGGTGGGCCACGTCGCGGCGCCCCCGCCGCTTGTGAAGAAGGGCTATCCGGGCGAGCATCTCCGGGTTCTCGCCATTTTTCCCGGCTCCGCGCTTGTAGAGGGCGATGGCCTCCCGGTCCCGGCTCTTGAGTTCGAGAAGGGCGCCGAGCCGAAGGTAGGCGTCGATCCAATCCGGCGCCAACCCGATGACCTTTTTCAACTCGGAGATGGCGGCACCCTCTTCTCCCTTGGCGAGAAGGGCCGCTCCCAATCGATAGCGCAGGCGTGGATTTTTCGGGAAACGGGAAACGGCCTCCTGCAGGGTGAGGACGGCCTGGGTGATTTTTTTCTCGGCGAGGAGCTCTTCCGATTTTTGCAAAATCCCGGCGGGCGAGGCAAGGGGCGAAAGCTCTTCCTGGGCTGTTTCCTGCTGGGCTTTTTCCTGCGGCCTCAGCCTTGCGTTCACCTCCGCGAGACGCCGCCTGAGCACGACGTCTTGCGGGTCGCGGCGCAAGGCGCCCCCAAAGACCTGCGCCGCCTCCGTTATCCGGCCGACCCGCAGGTACAACTCCCCAAGAAACACCCGCCCCTCGATGTGGCCGGGGGCATCGAGGAGCAAAGCCCTGAGCTGCGCGATCGCTTTCTCTTCCCGTTTCTGCCGGGCCAACACCTTGGCCAGGCGGAACCGGGCCTCCAGCCTCTTGGGGCCGCCCGCCTCGATCACCGAAGAGAGCCGCTCCGCCGCCAAGACCAGGGAGCCTTCCTTCGCGAATCTCACCGCCTCGGACAAAAGGGCGTTGACCCGCTGCGCCTCGCTGGGCTCCGTCGCCCTCGAAACGGGGAACGGGAGCCATCGGGCGAGGGGTCCGGTCCATTGACGCACCGTCCAGCCCGTAAGGTCCTGCCCCCACCTGGAGGCATCGAAGGGAAAGCCGATCAGGACAAGGCCGGCGATAACGAGGGTCGCCACCGCTACCCCCAGCTTCTTCTTTCCCCTTCTCCCCGAGGAGAGGCGGACGATGTCGGGCCGGGCGCCGGGCATTCTGAGGCGCCCTTCCATCCGGGCCCGAGGGCTCACCCGCACCCGCACCGCCTCGATGTCTCCCCTGTGGAAGGAGCCATCCTCGAGGGCCAGCTGGTGCGCGACGCGAAGATCCCCCCGGCTCTCCCCCCGGTGGACGAGATCCTCGATGCGCAAACGGCCCTCCACCCTTCCCCTCTCCCCGATCTCGAGCAAGCCCCGGCCCTCGACCTCGCCCTTCAAGGAGCCGTTCAGAAGGAATTTGCCCGAAAACCGGAGGGAGCCCTCCAGGCGGATGGACGGCCCGGCAAATGACACTCCGGATTCCGGTCTCATTCCCCCGTTGGCGGTGGGCACGGCGTTCCCCCAGAAAACTTCCGAATCCTCTCCCCCGCGGCGGGAGGCCGAATACGATAGCGCGATTCCGCCCATCGTATCAAAAATCCGGGTTGGAGGGGATAGATTTTGCCCTTAAGGCCGCGCGGCGGCGCTCCGGTAAAACCAGAAAACTTGTTGGTCCCACCCCTTTCCGATAAGGAGTCCCTCCTGGCCCGGCGAAAGGTACCAGGCCCTCGCCGGTGCGCCGCGGGCCGCCTCCCGGTAATTTCCGGCGAGCGAATCCGCCCCATTTTTTCCGATCCCCAGCCGCCGGCGGGCCGCGTCCAAGACAGGCCCTGCCGGAAAGGGAGCATCGGAGGAAACGAAATAAATCCGGTAGGCCCTTCCCGGCGGAAGGAGCCGCGCGGCAAAGTTGGCCTCTTGCCCGGGGCGAATCCTCAGGGGCGCCCCGCCCGCGAGGGAGGCCAGGACCTCATCCGTCCTGCCGCGCTGATCGATGGAAAAGGCATAGAGATAGCGGAGGGCGCCGACCGCCACCCGGCCCACGAGCTGCGCGTCCGCGCCCACGAGGGCGCCGCCCGTCACCCGATTGCGCTCCCCCTTCCGGCCGATCGTTTCGAAGGCGACCTCGAAGCCGGGCGCGGACCAACGGCGCGGCGCCTGGGGCCGGGCGCGGGGGCGCGGGGGCAGCCAAACGGAGAGCCACCCGGCCGGAATCGACTCCCGGGCGAGGGAGTCGCGGGCGAGCCCGTAGTAAACCCGTGAATTTTCCGGTCTCTCGGGCGTCCCGAAAATGTCGGCGATGCCCCTTGCGTAATGAATCACCCGGGGAGGGGCGTTTCGAACCACTCCGGCCCAGAGCCGCACCCGCCGCGGCCCAAGCGCGTAGGCGCCGAATACGGCCGCCTCCGCCTCCAAAATCGAAGCGGCATAAACGGCCGAACCCTCACCGTACCGGCCCTTTCGCGCCGACGGCCAAAGGCCCTCGACCGGATGATCCGAATCCAGCATCGCCGAGAGGGATTTCTCCGCGGCTCCCTCTTCCTCCCCGTTTCTTCGCCGCCGCGCGATCTCCCCAGTTATCTCGCCGAGCTCCCCCCACCATTCGAGACCCGGCTCGATGTCCCCGGGGAAACTCTCTTCCTCAGCCTCATCTTCATTCTCATTCTCCCCCTCCCCCTCCTTTTTCTTGTTTCCGGTTTCACCCCCGGTGGAGGCCGATTCACGGCTTGCGGCCATGAGGGCGCGCCCGATACCCGCCCTCGATATGACGGCCTCCTGCCAGGCGACGCCCTCCTCCCCGCCCACCACCTCGAACAAGGGGGACGCCCCGAGGGCGCGCCGGAGGGCGCGCTCGATTCGCGCGCTGAATTCGGTCCGCAGCCCGGTCCGCGCTTCGGGAATGGCGGCGATGACCACCCGCAGGGGACGCTCTCCGGAGAGGGCGCCCGCCCCCCTTCTCCGGTCCCGCCGGTAGGCGCGAAGGCCCGCCTCGAGGGATTCGGCGAGCCGGACCCCCGCCTGCGCAACCGAGTCCGCCCGCCCCGGCGCCTCCTGCCAGCGAACGGGCAGGTACCGGGCGCAGGCCCCGAGGAGGAGGAGGAGGAAAACGAGAACGGGGAGAAGGAACCGGGTGTCGCGGGAGTCCATCAAAGAAATAGCCCCTCAGGCCTCTCCCCCGCGCCGCAGGGAATCGATGGCGGCCAGCGATTTGAGAAGGGGCGCGAGGTCTTCGAGGGAGATCATGTTGGGCCCGTCCGAGAGCGCCTCGTCCGGGCGGGGGTGGCATTCGATGAAGAAAGCGTCCACCCCCACCGCGGCGGCGGCCCGCGAGAGGGGGGCGACCATCCGGCGGTCCCCCCCGCTGCGGTCGCCGAGCCCGCCCGGTGACTGCACGCTGTGGGTCACGTCGAACACGATGGGGCAGCCCGTCTCCCGCATGATGACCAGGGCGCGCATATCGGAGACGAGGGTCCGGTAGCCGAAGGAGGTTCCCCGCTCGGTGATGAGTACCTGCCCGCAGCCCACACTGCGGAGTTTTTCCACCAAATTCCCCAAATCCTCGGGGGCGAGGAACTGGCCCTTCTTCAGGTTCACGGGTTTTCCGGTCCGCCCCGCCGCCTGGAGGAGGTCGGTCTGCCGGCAGAGAAAGGCGGGAATCTGAATCGCGTCGAGCCCCTCGGCGGCCCGCGCCGCCTCCTCGACGGTGTGAACGTCGGAAAGGACGGGAAGGCCCGTCGCCGCGCGCACGGCGGCGAGCATCTCAAGCCCCTTCGCGAGACCGGGCCCGCGGGGGGAATCCCCCGAGCTGCGGTTCGCCTTGTCGTAGGAGGCCTTGAAGACGGCGCCCATGCCCGCCGCCTCTGCCGCCGCCCGCACCGCCCGGGCGCACTCGAGAACCACCTCCTCGCTCTCCAGGACGCAGGGGCCGGCGATGACGGCCGGCGGCGCGCCGCCGCCGACGGGAACGCCGCCGATCTCCACGCACGCTGTCCGGTTCAAACCCGCTCCCCCCGCCCGGGGAACGCGGCCGCCCCCGGAAAATGGAAAGTTCCCTCTCCCGGCGCGGCCGGCAAGAAGCCTTCGCGAAGGTCCGAAAATACGCTGGACGAGGAGAGCACGGCGCTAGACGAATAGTTCCCCACGCGCCTTTTTGGCGGCGGCGATGAAGGCGCGGAACAGGGGATGCGGCGCGTAGGGGGCGCTCTTGAACTCGGGATGAAACTGGCACCCGATGAAAAACGGGTGGTCGGGCAGCTCGATCATCTCCACCAGCTTTTCATCGGGGGAGAGGCAGCTGAACCGGAGGCCACCCTCCTCGAGGAGCTCCCGGTAGGCGTTGTTCACCTCGTAGCGGTGGCGGTGGCGCTCCTCGACGCGGGTCGCGCCGCAGTAGGCGCGCGCGGCGCGCGAGTGCGGCCGCAGGACACCGGGGTAGGAGCCCAGGCGCATCGTCCCCCCCAAGTCCACCTCCTCCTGGTCGGGCATGAGGGCGACCACCGGGTACCGGGTATCCTCTTTGAACTCAGAGCTGTTCGCGTCATCCAGGCCGCAGACGTTTCGCGTGTACTCGACGATGGCGCACTGCATCCCCAGGCAGATCCCGAAGAAGGGAACCAGGCTCTCGCGCGAATACTGGACGGCCGCGATCTTTCCCTCGATGCCCCGGATGCCGAAGCCGCCGGGAATGAGGATGCCGTGCATCTGGGAGAGAAACGAGCGGCACCCGTTTTCCTCGATCTCCTCGCTGTCCACGTAATGGAGGTTCACCCGGATGTCGTTGGCGAACCCGCCGTGGTGGAGCGCTTCGGTGAGGCTGATGTAGGAATCCTTCAAGTCCACGTATTTTCCGACGATGGCGATATCGGTCTGGAGGTTGGTCTCCTTCGTCTTCCGCACGATATCGCGCCAGACGGTGAGGTCGGGTTCGTCCGAGGCGGCGAGCCCGAGGCGCTCGATAACGGTCTCGTCCAGCCCCTCCTCGTGGAATTTCAGGGGCACCTCATAGATGCTCTCCACGTCGATCGCGGTGATGACCGCGCTGGGGGGAACGTTGCAAAAGAGGGAAATCTTGCGCTTGACATCGTCATGGAGGGGCCTTTCCGTCCGGCAGAGCAGGATGTCGGGCTGAATGCCGATCTCGCGCAGCTTCATGACCGAATGCTGCGTCGGCTTCGTCTTGAGCTCTTCGGAGGCCTTGATGAAGGGGATCAGGGTGACGTGGATGTGCAGGACGTTCTCGGGGCCATTCTCAAAGCGGAACTGCCGGATGGCCTCGAGAAAGGGAAGGCTCTCGATGTCGCCCACCGTCCCGCCGATCTCGCACAGGACGACGTCCTCCCCGTGGTCCACCGCCTTGAAACAACTCTTGATCTCGTCGGTGACGTGGGGGATGACCTGGACCGTTCCGCCGAGGTAGTCGCCCATGCGCTCCTTGTTGATGACGAAATGGTAGATCTTGCCCGCCGTGATGTTGTTCTCCTTCCGCATGCGGGCATGGGTGAACCGCTCGTAGTGGCCCAGGTCGAGGTCGGTCTCGGCGCCGTCATCGGTGACGAACACCTCGCCGTGCTGGAAGGGGCTCATGGTCCCCGGGTCCACGTTGAGGTAGGGGTCCATCTTCTGGAGGGTGACGCGGAGGCCCCGCCCCTCGAGCAGGGCGCCGATCGAGGCCGAGGCAAGTCCCTTGCCGAGCGAGCTGAGGACGCCCCCGGTCACGAAGATGTACTTGGCCATTTCCGGACCTCTTCCTCGAGGGCGGCGCGAAGCGTCGAATCCGACATCAGCCTCGCCAAGTCATCGGGCACGTCCACCCCGAGGGAATCGTGGGCCACCTCGACCACGCTGATCCGGGCCCCCTCCTCCAGGGCGCGAAGCTGCTCGAGGCGCTCGGACTCCTCCAGGGGGCTGGGCGGAAGCTCCGCCAGGCGGAGCAGCCAGTCCCGCCGGTAGGCGTACAGGCCCAGGTGCTTGAGCGGGCGGCAGGGCAGACTCCCCCACACGCTCTCGAGGGCCGGGGCGGGCGGCATCACCCCCTTCAGCTGGTCCCGCATGTAGGGGAGCGCGGCCCGGGAAAAGTAAAGCGCATTCCCCGCCTCTCCGACCACTACCTTTACCACGTTTGGGTCCAGAAAATCCTCCGCCCCCCCCAGCGGAACCGCGAGGGTGGACATCTCCAGGCTCGGATCCTGGAGAAGGGGCACCACGGCGGCGGCGATGTCCTCAGGGTGAATCAGGGGCTCGTCCCCCTGGACGTTGACGACCACCGCGTACCCTTCCCCGTCCTCCCCGCCCGCCACCTCGGCCACCCGGTCGGTTCCGCTCGGATGGTCCGGGCGGGTCATCCGCACCTCGCCCCCGAAGGCGGCGACCGCCTCGGCGATCCGGTCATCATCCGTCGCCACCAGGGTCTTGGAGATCCCGGCCGCGGCCCGGGCGCGGCGGTAGACATGCTCGATCATGGGGTGGCCGGCGATCTCGGCCAGGGGCTTTCCCGGAAAACGGGACGACCCCCACCGGGCGGGAATCACGCAAAGGACGCTGTCGCGCTCGCTTGTCAATTCGGGTTCCGCCCCATCAGTACGCGTTCTCGCTCACGAACCCCTTCCAAAGGGTGAGCCACAAGATCCGCAGGTCGAACCAGAGGGACCAGTTCTCGATGTAGAAAAGGTCATGCTCGATGCGCTTGTCGATCGAGGTGTTCCCCCGCCAGCCATTCACCTGGGCCCAACCCGTGATGCCGCTCTTCATCTTGTGGCGGAGCATGTAGCCCGGCACCGCCTTGCGGAAATCCTCGACGAAGACGGGCCGCTCGGGCCGGGGTCCCACCAGGCTCATGTCCCCCCGAAGGACGTTGAAGAGCTGGGGCAGCTCGTCCAGGCTCGCCCGCCGCAGCAAGCCCCCGATGAGGGTGCGCCGCTCGTCGCCCGGCCTCGCCCACACGGCGCCCGTCTCGCGCTCGGCGCCCATCCGCATCGACCGGAATTTGTACATCCGGAAGGACACCCCGTCCAGGCCCATCCGCTCCTGGGCGAAAAAGACCGGGCCCGGGCTCGTCAGCTTGATCAATACCGCGATCAGGGCAAGGAGCGGGCTCAAAAGGACGAGCATGAGGGTACCCAGGACGGCATCGAGCGACCGCTTGACCCACCGGTTCCATCCCACGAGGGGGGTCTGGGAGAGGAGGATGATGGGCAGGCCGTCCAGCTCCTCGATGCCCGCGTTCAGGCGCATGTGATCCACCAGGTCGGGAACCACCCGCAAATCCACGGCCGAGTCCGCGAGGCTTTCGAGCAGGGCCTCCTGCTCCGCCTGCATCCCGGCGGGAAGGACGACGTAGACCTCCTCCACCCGCTCGCGCTCGACCACCTCCCGGGCCCCGGAGAGCGCGCCCAGCACCGGGCGGCCTCCGGCCGTTCCCCCCGGCGCCTCCCCCTCCGCCAGATGCCCGATGACTTCGAAGCCGAGCACCCGAAAGGCGTCCAGCCGCTCGGCCGTCCGAAGGGCGAGGGGAGATACGCCCGCCACCAGAATGCGGCGCATGTCGACCCCGCGCTTTCGGATCCGCCGGATGAGGGACCAGACGGCCCGCCGGACGAGAAACAAAAAAACGGGCCCGAGAATCATGAAATACAACATCACGAGCCGGCTGTAGCTCGTCTGGCGGTAGAAGAACGTCGCGGCGATGAGCATGAGCACCGTTCCCGCCAGGGTCCTCGTCAGGCGCGCGATCTCGACCGCGCTCTTGAGGCCCACGCGGAATTCGTAAAGGCGGGTGAGGCGGGCGCCCAGGAGCCAGGCGATGAGGACGAGGGGCATGAGAACCAGGTAGTCCGCGATCGGGGGATACCCCTGGGTGACGGGGAAGAAAACCTCGGCGCGGAAACGGATGAAGTAGGCGGCGGACCACGCCAGGCAGAGCGACACCCCGTCCCCGGCGAAAAGAAGGGCGACGTTGAGCTGGCCGTATTTTTTCTGCATGGCCTACTGCGACCTCCTCTCCGCCCGGGCGGCGACCCGCACGCGGTGGAGGGCGTAGCCCTCCAGGAAGCGGCGCCGGGCCGCCTCCTTGAAGGCGGCGCGGGCGAAGCGGAGCGCCTGCTTGCGGGCCGCCTCGGGGCGGAATCCGCTCTCCGCCCGCTCGAACCGCTCCACCGCCCGGACGAGCGCCCCGGCCTCGGGCGGCCCGAAGAACAAGCCGGTGGGTCCTTCTCCTCCCGCCTCCTCCCAGGAGGAGAGGCCGGGCGGGGGGGAGAACTCCTCCCGGTTCAGCGCCACCACCGTTTCCAGCGCGCCCCCGGCCCCGAGGGCGATGACGGGGCGGCCGCAGGCCTGGGCCTCGAGCGGGGTGATGCCGAAATCCTCCTCGCCCGGGAAGATGAACGCCCGGCAGCCGGCGTAGAGCTCGGCCAGGGCGGCATCGTCGCGCCAGCCGAGGAACTCCACGTTCGGCCCCCCGAGGCGGCGCACGCGCTCGTCGTCCTGCCCCGACCCCACCACCTTCAGCGGCCGGCCCAGGCGGGAGAAAGCCTCGACGGCCAGGTCCACCCGCTTGTAGGGCGCGAAGGCCGAGACCAGCAGGTAGTAATCGCCCGGCGCCCCGCGGGGGCGGAACCTCCCCTCGTCCACCGGCGGATGCAGCACGTCCGCCTCGCGCCCGTAGTAGCGGCGGATGCGGTCGGCGACGGTGTGGCTGATGGCGACGAACTCGTGCACCCCCCGGTTCGCCTCGGTGTCCCAGCGCCGGAGGTACTCCATCACCCGCGGGACCACCCACCGCATGGGGCCCGAAAGGCGGCCGTCGCCGAAGTACGCCTCGTACGCGCTCCAGGCGTAGCGCACCGGAGTGTAGCAGTAGCAAAGGTGAAAAGCGTCGTCGCTCCCCTTGGCCCCTTTGGCGACGCAGTGGCTGCTCGAAAGGATGAAGTCATACCCCTCGAGGTCGAGCGAGCGGACCGCCGCCGGCATGAGGGGCAGCCAGCGGCGGTAGTGGCGGCCGATGCCGGGGATGTGCTGGAGGAGGCTGGTGCGGATGCGGCGGCGCTCGATGGCGGGCGAGACGCTCCCCGGGACGTGGAGCATGGTGAACAGGTCCGCCTCGGGAAAAATCTCGCAAAACACCTCGAGGCACTTCTCCCCGCCGCGCATTCCGGTGAGCCAGTCGTGGACGATGGCCATCCGCATCAGCCCCCCTCCCCGGCGGCATCCTTCCGGAGGACGATGACCGCGTAGCGGCAGTATCGCCCGAGACCCGGGAAAAGGCGCAACAGGGCGCGGTCGATCGCGCCCAGGAAGCGGACGAGGGGGCGCCAGGGAAGCTGGCGCCGGATCATCGAAAGGAGCTGATACCCCCGGACCTCCAGCGAGGGAAACCACCGGCGCAGTTTTTGCATTTCCTCCTCCCGGAGGGGCCTCTCGTCCGGGGTCCGGTCCTTCCCCCGGTAGGGGACGGAGCGGCGGACGAACTCGAGGAAGGGATTCCCCCCCAGGGCTCGCTGAAGACGGCCACCCCGCCCGGGCGCAGCACCCGGGAGAGCTCCCGGCCGGCCGTATCGATGTCCACGTGATGCAGGATGGCGTTCCCGTAGACCGGCATCGAAGGCCCGGTCCCGGTAGCCGAGCGCCTCCCCCGCCATCTCCTGGAGGTGGACCCGCTCCCCCACCCCGTTCGCCCGGGCCCGGCGGGCCGCCAAGAGGGCGTTGCCGTGGGACAGATCGAAGGCGAAAACCTCCGCCCGCATCCGGGCCAGAACGACCGAGCTCAGACCCTCGCCCGCGCCGAAATCGAGGACCCGCTTCCCGTCCAGGTCGCCGAGCAGGGCGAAGGTGTCCCGCACCCAGCTCTCGTGATCGAGCCATTCGGCATCCTCGAAGCGGAGTTCCCCCTCCGAGAGGGCGGCCCGGCGGCGGGCGCTCCGGCGCTCGTGGAAGGCGCGCTCGCGCTGGAGCCTCTCCGGGGTCACGCCGCCCTCCCCGGACCGGCGGCGGCGGAAATCACCTCCTCCGAGGCAGCCTCCCGGTAGACCTCCAGCGTGCCGCGGGCGAGCTTCTCCCAGGAGAAGGCGCGGGCGCGCTCGCGGCCCTTTTGGCCGAGCGCATCGCGCAGACCGTCGTCCGAGAGAAGGCGCAGCATGGCGTCCCGCAGGGGCTCCGCCGCGCCCTCGGGCACGATGACCCCCCCCTCCCCCACCACCTCGGGGAGGGAGGCGGCGTCCGACACGATGGGGGGGGTGCCGCAGCCCATCGCCTCGAGAGGCGGGTAGCCGAACCCTTCATAGCGCGAGGGAAAAACGAGAGCGCGCGCCCCCCGGTAGACGGCCGGGAGCGCAGGATTCGGGACTTCCCCGAGAAAGATCACTTCCTCCTTCAGGCCGAGGCGGGCGAGGTCCGCCTCGAGGCCCGGTCGCTCGCCGGTGAGGACGAGCCGCGCGCGCGCATCCCGGCTGCGCACCCCCGAGAAGCTCTCCAAAAGGAGGCGGAGGTTTTTGTGGCGCTTATGGTTCCCGACATACAAAAAGTAGGGCGCCCCGTCCAACTCCCGCAAGGGAGGAGGAAGCGGACCGTCCCCGCCCTCTCCCCAGCCGGGGGGAAGGCAGTTGTAGGTGAGGCGGACTTTCCCCGGCGGGACTCTCAGGTGGACGATGATGTCGCGCCGGGTGGACTCCGAGACGGTGAGCAGCAGGCGCGCCCGCGCCGCCGTCCGCCGGGCGAGGGTCCAGGAGGCCCGCCAAGCCAGGCGGGAGGGGCAGAATTCCGGGAAAAGCTGGTGGATCAGATCGTGGATGGTGGCCACCATGGGGGTGCGGCCCAGGAGCGGGGCGGCGTAGTGGGGATGGTGGATCAGGTCGAGCCGCAGCCGGGCGACGGCCCGCATGAGGCGGACCTGCTCGGCGAGGGAGTAGGGGGGGGCGTCCACCACCTCGGCCGAGAAATTCGGCCCCGGCAGCGGGAAGCGGCCCCTGTCCGCCGGCAAGAGGAGCATCACATACTCGTGGTCCGCCCCCAGGCGCGCCAGCCCGGCGATGAGGTTCGACAGGTAGGTGCCGATCCCGCTCATGAAGATCATGCGGGCGTCTATCCCGACACGCATCTCCGCACCGCCCTGTATACCGTTTCGACGTCCAGCTGAACCATGCAGGAGTGGTGATCGCAATACGAAAGGCCGCAGCCCTCGCATTCGATCCGCTTCCGGATGACCATTACGCTGCGCCCGCGCGGTCCCCACTCGGCGGGCTCGTTCGTTCCGCTGAAGAGGCAGATGAGCGGAACCCCGAGGGCCGCGGCGATGTGCGCCGGGCCCGAATCGTTGCCCACGAAGAGCGCGCAGTTCCGGGCCACCGCCATGAAGGTCCGAAGGTCGGGGAGCTGGGCGCAAAGGTCCAGGACCCGCCCGCGGTTGCGGGCCTGCCCCAGGCCGGCCATCACCTCCCCGGTGACCTGCCGGTCGTCGGGCCCGCCGAGCAGGACCACCCGCGCCCGCAGGGCGGCCGTCATCATTCCGATGAGGCGGGCGAACTTTTCGGCCCCCCAGCGCTTGGTGGGCAGCCCCGCCCCCGGATGGACCCCGATGAGGACATCCGATGCGGCGACCCCGTTGGACCGCAGAACGGAGCGCCCCGCCTCGAGCTCTTCCTTCGAAAGCCAAAGTTTCGGATTTTCCGTCCGCTGGGAGCCGAACCCCGCCGCCTCGATGAGGCCGAGGTTGCCCTCCACCTGGTGGCGGCCGTCCACCTCTTCCCCCTCCCGGTCCAGCCAAAAGCCGAGGCCCGTGATCCCCCGCCCCACCAGGTAGCGCGCGCCCGCGAGGCGCGCCGCCAGGATGAGCTGGAAATCGCCGCGGAGATCGATCGCCAGATCGTAGGGGCCGCCGATCTCCCGGGCGCGCCGACGCAGCAGGCGCGCCAGCGAGAGGATTCCCCCCGGGCTGACCCGCTCCCCTTTCGGGCGCTTCAGCCATGGGCAGGTGAACACCAGGGGCTCCAACCCGAGCGGCTTTTTCGGATCGGCGGAAAGAAGGGGAAGCGCCCAGGGGCCGACCAGAAAATCGATCCGCGCCTCGGGCAGGCGCTCCCGCAGCGCGTGGAGGGCGGGCAGGGAGAAGAGGACATCCCCCAGGTGGTCCGGCCGCATGACGAGGGCGCGCGCCATCTTTTCGGGCCGGGCCCGCCGGGCCCGGAAAAGGGCTCCCCCCGCCGCGTCGAGGGCGCGGACGGCGAGGCGCGCCCGGGGACTTCGGTAGGCGTAGCGGCGGCGGGGCTCCGGGGCGGGGGGCAAAGGGGTGGCGAGGGGCGCGCGGCGCGGCGCCACTTCTCCCAAACCGGGATCCGGGACGAAGGGGGCCGCCCGCTCCGGCGCGCGGGAGCCTGGAGGGAGCGGTTCCCCCTCTTCCTCGAGCGCGAAGCGCGGCGAATGATTCTTCGGCTCTTTGATCATTTCTTCCATCACCTTTCCCCCGGAGCGGGCCCGGCCCGCAACCGGAAGAGCGAGCGAAGGGCGGAGAGCCCTTCGGGAGAAAGCCCCCGGCCCCAGTACAAGAAGGCGGCGTATAGCCCCCCTGCCACCGTTAACCTTACGGCCATCGGGGCCGGAAGCCAAACCAGCAGCGCCCCGGCGGCGGCGGCGGCCCCGGCCGAGCGAAGCGCCGCCGCCCCGTCGGGAAGGCCGACCTCCCGGCGCAGGATCGCGACACCGGCCGCCATCAACAGGCCCTCGGCGATGAAAGTCGCCCAGCTGACGCCCACGAAATCATACCGCGGGATGAGGAGGGCGTTCAGGGCGACGTTGAGCAGGACCAGCAAGCCCGCGTAGGCGGTGAAGAGGCGCTCCCTCCCCACCGCGAGGGCGGTCGTGGTCAGAACGTAAAGGACGAAATTGAACAGGGCCGCCCAGACCAGGACCCGGAGCGCCCCCGCCGCGGAGGCGTACGCCTGGCCGTACACCAGGCGCACGATCCCGGGCGCGAACAACGAGCCGCCCACCGCGAGGGGAAGCCCGGCGGCGGTCACGGCGGAGAAAGCGCCGCGGTACATCCGCGCCATCCGCTCGCGGTCGCCCGCCCCGTGCGCCTCCGCCATGAGGGGGAGGAGGGAGGCCGTGACGGAGGAAGGAAAGAGCCCCAGGGAGCCGGTCAGCTTGTGGGCCGCCGCGTAGAGCCCCACCGACGCCCCGGCGCTCATCCAGTCCAGCATCAGGATATCGCTCCGCGAGTAGGCGATGATGAAAAGGTTGGCCAGCCCCACCGGAAGGGACATCCAGAGAAGTTTCCTCCACAAAGCGGGGTCGAACGCGAAGGCGGGCCGGAGCCGCCGGAACGAGGCGCTGGCGAGGAGGAGAAACCCGGGCAAATAGGCGAAGGCCTGCACCGCCACCAGGTATGGAATGGACCATTGCCGCCAGAGGGCGAGGAGAAGGCACGCCGCGCCGAAGCACTCGCTCGCGATGGCGTAGGCGGCCGGGGTCCGCATCTCCAGGTCGGCCTCGAAGGCGGCGTCCAGGGTGGTGCGGAGAGAAATCACCCGGAAAGAGAGAAACAGCGTGAACGAGGCGAGGAGGGTGGCCCCGAGGGCCTCTCCACCCGGGACCGTCCAGAGGGCGAGAAGGCAGGCGGCGAGCCAGCTCGCCCCCGAGAGGAGAGCCTTGAGGAGCAAGGCGTTTCCCAGGAGCCGGGGGGCCGCCCCCCGGTCCTTTGCGATCTCGCGCACCAAAATGGCGTGCATCCCGGCGTCGGTGAAAACGGCGAACATCTCGACGAAGGCGAAGGCGAACGAGAAGACCCCGAACCCGCGGGTATCGAGCGCCCGGGCGAGAACGATGACGACGAAGAGGCGGACAGCGCGCTCGAACGTCTTTCCCGCGAACAGCCAGGCGGAGCTCTTCGCCGCCTGCCGGACGCGATTTCCCTCCGCGCTCATCCGCCGCCGCCTCCCTGTCCGCCGCCTCCTCCCTGTCCGCCGCCGCCTCCCTGGAGGACCCGATCGTAGATGGCCTGCGTTTTTTCCGCGATGACTTCCCAGGAGAAATGGTCCAACACCCGCCTGCGCCCGGCCCGGGCCAGCTTCTCCCGGAGGCCGCCCTCATCCCGAAGCCGCCGGAGGGCGGCCGCGAGGGCGCGGTGATCCTCCTCGGGAAAGGTCAGGCCCGCATTTCCGATGACCCAGGGGATTTCTCCCGAATCCGAGCCCACCGGCACGGCCCCGCTGCCCATCGCCTCGATGAGGGGGCGGCCGAACTGCTCGGCCCATCCGGGGGTGGTCCGCGAGGGAAGAACCAGCGCGTCCATCCGCCGGAGGAAGGCGGGGACCTCGCCGTGGCCCACCCAATCCACGAACGTGATCCGATCCAAAATCCCGAGGTCGCGGGCGAGCGCCCGGAGCGCCTCCCGCATCGCGCCCTCGCCCACCAGCAGGGCGCGCCATTCGCCGCCCAGCTCGCCCAGCGCCCGGACGAGGAGGTCCACCCCCTTGGGGGAGACGAGCCGGCCGACGAACCCGACGGTAAAAACATCCGGCCGCCCGCCGGGCGCGGGGAGATGGAAAAGGTCCGGGTCGAGGCCGAACTGGGGAAGCACGGCGATCCGCTCCGGCCCCACCCCCCGGCGGATGAGGCGCGACCGGCTCGTCTCCCCCCCCGCGATGAGCAGGTCCGCGCGCGCCAGGGCCGCCCGCTCCACCAACCGGCGGTGCCAGGAAAGTTCCAGGTCGAGATTCTCCCACGAAAAAAAGACGAGCCGGGGCCGGGGCCGGCGGAGCGCCGCCGCCGCAACGACCTGCGCCGCGGCTGCGCTCCAGGGCTCTCCCTCGAGATGGATCAGGTCGGGCCCCGCCCCGCGCAGGGCGCGCCGAAGGCCGTTGCGGTAAAAATGGCCCGTCACCCGGCCCGGAAAGCACACATCGCCCGCGTACATCCGGTAGCCGTCCTGGCCGCCCGGCTCGGTGCGAAAGACGCGGGCGCTCTCCTTCCACACGCGGGGCGCCAGGGCGGAGACCTCCAGCCCCGGCCGCCCGGCGAGCGCCCGGAGCTTCTGCCGGTTGATGGGGGCGGCGTAGGCATGGGAGATCAAAAGAACGCGCACGGCCCGCGCCTCACCCGGCGGGTGGGCGGGAAACGCCCGCGATGACGCCCCGGTAGAAATCCTCAAGGGCGCGCCCTCCCTCTTCCCACCGGTAGTTTCGCTCCACGTGCGCCCGGCAGCGGGGCCGGAGGGCGGCGAGCGCTTGCGGATCGCTCAGCCATCGCAGAATGGCGCCCGCGATGGCCTCGGGCGATGCGGCGGGGCAGATGAGCCCTTCTTCCAGGGGACCCAGCAGCTCGGGCGTGGCCCCCCCCGAAGTCCCCACCACCGGGGTTCCCGAGGCCAGCGCCTCGAGGGTCGCCACCCCGTAGCCCTCGAGCGCGCGCGTGGGCAGGACGAAAAGGTCCGCCGCGCGGTAGTAGCCGGGAAGGTCCTCCTCCGGGACGAAGCCCGCGAACCGGACCGCGCCCCCCACCCCGAGGTCCGCGGCGAGCCTCTCGAGGGGCCCGCGCTCGGGACCCGCCCCCGCGAGAACGAGCTTCGCCCCGGGGAGGCGCGAGAGCACGGCGGGCATCGCGCGGATGAGCAGGTCGAGCCCCATCCGCCGAACCAGCCTCCGGACGCTCAAGAGGATGGGCCCCTCGAATCCGAGCCCCCGCCGGAGGCGGGCGCGCTCCTCCTCCGGGACCGGGAAGAACCGCCCGAGATCTGCCCCGGCGGGAAGAATGCGTATTTCGCCCGCCCCGATGCCGTGAGCCTCGGCGAGCAGGCGGCGGCTGTACGCGCTCACCACCGCGGCGGCCCGGCTGCGCGCGAGCGCGGTTTTTTCCATCTGGTGAATCCGGGCCGCCTTGAGGCGGGCCGCGGCCCGGTAGAGCGGGCGAAGGGGCGCGGGCACGGCCGCCTCCCGCGCGCGGGCGTCCTCGGCGAACTCCGTTCGCCAGGGCGCGTGAAACGTGCAAACGGCGGGGGCGGGAACCCCCGCGCCGAGCGCGGCGCGGGCGGAGAGCCCCTGGTGGAGATGCAGGATGTCGGGCGGCCTCTCGTCGGCCAACCGGCGGACCGCCGCGCCACAGGAGCGCGTCGCCGAGAGGTAGCCGTCCCAGAAGGTGCGGCGGCGCGATGACCACCAGCGCACCCGGTATCCCGCTCTTTCCTCATCCGGCCCCGCGGGCGCTCCGACCCGCCCCGCCAGCACCCATACCTCGTGCCCCCGCGCGGCGAGCTCCCGGCTCCAGCCGTGCACCAGGCGCTCCGCCCCCCCGTGGGCCTCGGGCGGATAGCCGTCCAGTACCATGAGAACGCAAAGGGGGCCGCTCAAGCGGAAACCACTCCATCGGGGCGGATGGGGGGGGGGAAGAAAATTGCACATCTTTCCGGGGAAGGCGGACGGTCGAATTTCGCGGCGATATTCGCGCGGGCGGGCCGAATTCCGCCTCCTCGGCAAGGCTTCCCCCCGGCGGATGGGTCTCCCGGCTCGGCGGAACCCAATCTAGCCCCCCCTCCCCCGGGACACAAGCATAATTGGCACCGAATGAGAAGGAGGCGGGCGGTTTTAACCCGTGATGGCGGGGAATTCATGAAGAAAAATACCCCTTTCCGAACAGTACTTGATTCTTGGCAAATTTGTGTTATTATAATTATGGAGATGGCTGGTTGATAGGTACGCTTTCTTAGATTTGGCAGATTATTGAACCCAATGAGGATTCGGCAATGATTACAGTCGGTATGTACTACGAGGTGCGCCCCGGAAAAGAGCAGGAATTTGAAGAGAAGTTTGATGCGGTCATGGGCGTGCTCGACGGACAGCCCGGCCACACCCACAGCTTTCTCTACCAAAAGGTGAAAAAGCACAGCTCCTACGCCATCCTTTCCGAGTGGAATTCCAAGGACTCCTTTACCTCCTTCATCAAAAGCGACATCTTCAAGCAGGTGACGGATTGGGGAAAGGCCGAGATCCTCGAGGAGCGGCCCCGCCATAAGGTATACGGGAGAGAAAGCGACCTGTAGCCCGGTTTTCACTTTGCATTCCCTTTCTTCCTGAGAAAAGAACCGAACCATGACCAAGGAAGCGGTGCATTCTGCGCCCGCAGCGGGTGAGAAGGTTTTTCCGGACACAGAGGCGGCCGCCTCCCTGCCGTCCCTCTGCTTCCTGGTCTTCCTCGCCGTTCTGCCCGTCACTTTGCTCGTTCCCGTCCTCAAGCCGCTCGTGGCGGACCGGTATCCGGTCGGGGCCTTCGCGGTCCACGCCTTCATGTCGATCAACATGCTGGGCGCCCTCCTCGCCGCCCCCGTCGTCGGCTGGATCATCGACCGCCTGGGCCGAAGGCGGCCCATCGTGGTGGGCGCCTTCCTGGCGGACGCCGCGCTCCTCCTCGCGCTGAACTGGGCGCCGGACTACACCACGCTCATCGCCATACGGTTCATCGAGGGAATGACCCACATCGCCGCGCTCACGAGCGTGATGGGCGCCGCCCTCGCCCTCGCGCAGCGGGAGACGAGGCGGGCCGGCGGCGTGATGGGGGCGATCGGCGCTTCCATCATTTTCGCGGTGGCGCTGGGGGCGGGTCTGGGCGGCTTTCTCGCCAAGGGCGGCCTGTGGCGCACCATCGCCGGGGCGGCGGCGCTCAGCGTGCTGGGTGCGGCGGTCAGCGCCTGGACCCTGCGCCGCGGCGCCGGGAACGGCCGGCAGGCCGGCAGGCGCGGCCTCGCCGTTTTGGTCCGGACCGTGCGGCAGGAGAAGGCGATCCTCATCCCCTGCCTCTTCACGTTTTCCGACCGCCTCACGGTGGGGCTCCTGGTTTCCTCCTTCGCGCTTTACCTGGGACAGGTCCTGGAGCGCCGGCCCAGCGAGATCGGTTTTCTCCTGACGCTGCTACTCATTCCCTTTGCGGTCTTATGCTATCCGTTCGGGAAGCTCGGCAGGCGGTATTCCAAGAGCGTGATGGTGGCGGGCGGCTCCATCCTGTACGGCGCCTGCCTCGCCGCGCTGGCCTTCGTGCCGCCCGGGTGGCTGCCGGCCGGGATGATATTCCTGGGGGTGGTGAGCGCGGTGAACTTCGCACCGAGCCTGGCGATGGTGGCGGACCTGGCGGGGCCGGAGATCCGCTCCACCGCCATGGGCGCCTTCAACTCGGCGGGCTCGCTCGGCTTCCTCCTCGGCCCGCTCATCGGCGGCGCGGTGGTCCAGACCGCCCTCTCGGCAGGAGAGACCCCCCAAACGGCCTACACGGCGGCGTTCGCGGTGGGGGGCGGCCTGTCCATCCTCGTCGCCCTCGTCGCGATCCCCTCCCTGGTGCGGCTCGTCCGGGCCGGAAGGACGAACTGACCGGATCGCGCGGAAGCGGATTTTCCTCCCCACCCCACTCCCACCCCACTCCCACCCCCCCCCACCCCCGCCCGAAGGCGCCCGGCGATTCATCCCCGGCGGCCGGGCCATGTTATATTCCCCTTTCCATTTCAACCGACCCTTTCCGAGTCAGAGAAGGGCCCGCGCCGCGCCCGGGCGGTGGAAAAGAAAATGCGGCCCGCACCGGGGGACACGCAATGCCAAAAAAGCGGAAAATTCCGAAGAAAATCGGATTTCTCGGGATGGGCGCCATGGGCGGCATCATGGTGAAGCACCTCGTCTCGGACGGTTACGATGTCACCGGATTCGACCCGGACAAAGTGGCCGCCGCCGCCGCGAGGCGGGCGGGGGTCCGGATCGCCGGTTCGGCGGCGGACGCCGTGCGGGAGGCCGAGGTCGTCTGCAGCTCGCTGCCCACCACCGAGGCGGTGCGGGAGGTCTACCTGGGCGGGGGCGGGGCCTTGAAGGCCATGCGGAAAGGGACGGTCTGCTTCGAGCACTCCACCTTCTCGGCCGGGGTCGCCCGGGAGATCGGCGCGGCGGCGAGGAAAATGGGAATCGCCTTCCTCGACGTTCCCATTCAAGGGAGCATCCCCTACCTGGAAAAAAGACAGTCCTCGGCCATGGCGGGCGGCGATCGGCGCGCCCTCGACAAAAACAGCGACGTGATAAAAGCCTACTGCAAGAGAGTCACCCACATGGGAGCGCCGGGAAACGGCCTCCTCATGAAGCTCGTCTCCAACCACACCATGTTCTGCATGCACGCCGGCCTCGCGGAGGGCCTCGCCTTCGGAAAAAAGGCGGGACTCGACCCCGTGGAAATCGTCGGATTCTTCAAGGGGACACCGATGGCGGAACTGCTCGACTACAAGGGGGACATGATGGCGAGAAGGGACTACACCCCCGGCGCGAAGATGGACCTCTGCATCAAGGACCTCCTCATCAGCACCGAGGAGGCGAACCGGATGGGGGCCTCGGTTCCCCTCGGGACGGCCACCTGCCAGCAGTATGTCGCCGCGGGAGCGCTCGGCCACCTCAAGAGCGACATGAACGCCGTCTTCGAGGCCTATATTCAGGCCATGGGGGAGCGGCCCAAGCGGGGAAAGCGCGCCGCGCGGTAGTCCCGTTCATCCACGATCAAAACACCAGCGGGGGGGACATCCGGACGATCCGTCCCCCCGCATTCCAAAGAGGAAACGGACATGCCGAAAAAGATCGCCTTTCTCGGGCTGGGCAACATGGGCGGGGCCATGGCGGAAAATCTCGTCAAGGCGGGCTTCGAGGTGTGCGGGTACGACCCCGCTCCCGCCGCCCGCGAGCGGGCCGGGGGGGCGGGGATCGCATTGGCGGGCTCGCCCGCGGAGGCGGCGGCCGGCGCCGAGGTCATCTGCAGCTCGGTTCCCGGGGACGAGGACGCCCTCGAGGCCTACCTCGGCGGGAAGGGCGCGCTGACCGCCGGGGGCGGGGCCTTGAAGGCCTTGCGGAAAGGGACGGTCTGCTTCGACTTCTCCACCATCTCGGTCGAGGGGAGCCAGCGCATCGCCGGGGAGGCCGCCGGGCGGGGCGCCCGATTCCTGGACACCCCGGTGAGCGGGAGCATCCCCCACGCCCGGGCGGCCACCCTCGCCATCATGGCGGGCGGGGATGCGGAGGCCCTCGAGGCGCACCGCGACGTGCTCGAAGCCATCGGAAAGTCGGTCCACCACTTCGGCCCGAACGGCGCGGGCCTGCGGATGAAGCTCGTGACCAACCACATCGTGTCCATCCATCACGCGGCCATCGCCGAGGGGCTCACCCTCGGGAAGAAGACGGGGCTCGAACCCGCACTGATGGTGGAGTTTCTCCAGAACAGCGTCATCCCCCACCTCCTGGAGTACAAGGCCCCCCCCATGATCGAGGGGGACTTCTCTCCCATCTTCACGGTCGACCTCATGCGGAAGGATCTTCGGCTGATCGCCTCGATGGCCGGGGAGGCGAAGGTTCCCATCTTTTTGAACACCCTCGTCCGGGAGGTGTATACCGGAACCGCGGCGCTCGGCCTCGGCGATCGAGACATCAACGCCATCGTGAAGTTCTTCGAGCAAAACGCGGGAATGTGATTGATACCGCCGATGCGCCGGGCGCAAACTCCAAAGCGCGGGAGCGCCCCCGCCGGGGACCGGACGGTGAGCATAACTTGCGATTCCGGGGGCGCCGACGACGGGGCGCAGCGAACCTCCATCGCGGCGGGTGTTATAAAAAAGTTAGAAAGTTTGAAAAAGGAAAGGCGTCAAAAACCGAAAAGCCCTTTAATTTGGAGATGAATCATGGGAAATCCGCCCGGGGGCCTCTTGGGCCTCCAGCACATCGCCCTCAAGGTCCATGACATCGGGGCCGGCATCGACTTTTACGTGAACAAGCTCGGCTTCACCGTCTCGGAGATCCACCCGCCCGGATCGGTGGGGGATTTCCCCTTCGGCCTGTGCTTCATGCGCTGCACCGCGCTCCATCACGACCTGAACCTGATCTTCTGGCCGAAGGGGGTGGTCGGGGCGCCGGAGGGGAAATCCTTCGACGTTGAGAAGTGCGGCGTCCACCACCTCGCCTTCCATGTGGCCTCGAGAAAAGACCTGGAGGCCTGGCACGAGTTCCTGAAGGGCGAGGGCATCGAAATCTTCTACGGGCCGGTCGTCCACAGCCCGACCCACCCCGATGGGGACGGCCTGTGGGGGGAAAACCGCGCGCTCTACTTCAGCGACCCCTCGGGCAACTGCATCGAGATCAACTGCGACATGGCCCCGATGGACCCGGGCACGAACCGGGTGGACGAGGCCTGGTTCCGCGGCCGTCTGGAGCGGGACGGCCACCCCCGGGAGGCCGCCGACCCCCCTTCGGCCTGGGAGCCCGATTTTTCGTTCATCCCGCGCTAGCGGGCGCTGACGCCCTGGGCGGGGCGGGAGGAAAGCCCCGCCCGCACGTTCGGGAACCGGGCAGGAGGATGGCGATGGCCGAGCGCTTGAAGGACAAGGTGGCGATCGTGACCGGGGCCGGCGCCATCGGCCCGGGCTGGGGGAACGGCAAGGCGGCCGCCGTCCTGTTCGCGAGGGAGGGGGCCCGGGTGTTCGCCGTAGACATCAACCCCGCCGCCGCCGAAGAGACGAAGGCCATCATCGCAGGAGAGGGCGGCGCGTGCACCGCCCACCCGGCGGACGTCTCCCGGTCCGGCGAGGTCGAGGCCATGGTGAACCGCTGCTTCGAGGTTTACGGCCGGATCGACGTCCTCCACAACAACGTCGGCATCTGCGAGGTGGGGGGCATCGCCGAGGCCAGCGAGGAGAGCTGGGACCGGGTGATCGCCGTGAACCTCAAGAGCGTCTACCTCACCTGCAGGCACACCCTCCCCCACATGGTCGGGGCGGGCGGGGGCGCCATCGTCAACATCTCCTCCGCCGCCGCCCTCCGCCACCTGGGGGTCTCCTACGACTCCTACAGCGTCTCGAAGGCGGGAATCCGGCAGATCACCCAGAACATCGCGATCCAATACGCCGGGAAAAACATCCGGTGCAATGACATCCTCCCCGGGCTGATGAAAACTCCCTTCATGGTTGAATCCCTCAAGGCCGCCGCCGGGGAGCGAACCCTCGAGGAAATGATCGAGGCGCGGCGGAGCATCTGCCCCATGAAGCGGTTGGGGGACGGCTGGGACGTGGCCTACGCCGCCCTGTTCCTGGCCTCGGACGAGGCGAAGTACATCACCGGGGCGGAGCTCGTGGTGGACGGCGGGCTCACCTGTAAGGTGTCGTAAAACGGCGGGGGCGGCGGCGATACGCTCTTCCCCGGACAGAAAGCCCGTCCGCTGATCGGGGTCTTCCCATGAACGGTCGAAAACGCGCGCACTGGGGCCTGACGGTGGGGAGCGTCTCCCTCGTCGCCCTCGCCATCTTCGGCTCGCTGGTCTCGACGAGCGGCCTCATCGAGAACATCCGGGCGGACCTCGGCCTGACCTACGCCCGGGGGGGGTTCCTCCTCTCGGCGCCCTTCCCGGTCATCGTCTGCTTCGCCCTCATGGGCGGGGTCCTGGTCGACAGGCTGGGGGCCCGGCGCATGGTGGCGCTGGGGGGGGCGATCGCCCTCGTAGCGGGCGGGAGCCGCGCCTGGGCGGAAAGCTACTGGCTCCTCACGGCGGGGACGGTTCTCATCGGCGCAGGGGTGGGCCTCATATACCCGGCCCTTCCCAAGATCGTCAGCGCGGAGGCGCCCGCCGGGAAAAAAGAGGCGGGGGCCACCATCTACACCCTGGGCGTGATGATTGGATCGAGCCTCGGCATCGGCGCCTCGCACCTCATGATTCCCCTGATGCCGCTCATTCCCCTTGCTCCCGGCACGGGGGGCTGGCGGGGGGGATTTTTTGGATGGACCCTCATCCTGCTGGCCGCCTTCTCCCTGTGGTTTTGGGTCTCCTCCGGCGGGGAGGAGGCCGAGGAGACAGAGGCGGGCGGGCGGGAAGCCGCCGGGGCGGGGGCCGGCGGCGGGGCGGGGGTGCTCCGGCGCCCCGGGGTGTGGGCGGTGGGGGGCTCCCTCACGGTGACGAACGCCATCTTTTACACCTGCCTCGGATGGCTGCCCGCCCTCCTCTCGGAGAAGGGCTGGACGCCGGCGGCGGCGATCACCGCCACTTCCATCGTGGCCTGGACCGGGCTGCCCGCGGCCATGAGCGCCTACTGGCTCGCGCCCCGGGTCGGGGGGGAAAGAAGGATGCTTCTCGCCTGCATACTGGCGACGACCCTCACCCTCGCCATTCTTCCGTCGGCGGGCGCCTGGCCCGCCATCGCCTGGACCGTCCTCTTCGGCTTTGCCCTGAATTACTGGTTCGTCTTCTGCCTCGGCTACCCGGCGCGCTCCGTCCCGACGGATCAGGCGGGGCGGGCGGCGGGCGTGATATTCGGCCTGGGATATCTGGGCGGCTTCGCCGGGCCCTGGGCGGCGGGGGCGGTGCGGGACGCCGGCGGCGGCTTCGCCCCCGCTTTTTTCGGCCTGGCGGCCGCGGCGGCGCTCTCCGCCCTCTCCAGCCCCTTCTTCGGGCGGCCGGTCTCACGCTGAAGAACTCTCGCGCAAGAGGAGGAAGGAACAGATGAAAAAAATCGGCTTCATCGGCCTCGGCAACATGGGCGGGGCGATGGCGCAAAACCTCGTCAAGGCGGGCTTCGAGGTGCGCGGGTACGACCCCGCCCCCGCGGCCCGCGAGCGCGCCGGAGCGGCGGGGGTCGCCGTCGCGGACGACCCCGCCGGGGCGGCCGCCGGGGCGGCGGTCATCTGCAGCTCGGTCCCCGCGACGGAGCACGCCCTCGATATCTACCTCGGCGATGCGGGGGCCCTGGCCGGCGCGCCCTGGGGCGCCACCTGCTTCGACTTCTCGACCATCTCGGTGGCGGGGGAGCATGCGGATCGCCGCGGAGGCCGAAAAACGGGGGATCATCTTCCTCGACGCCCCGGTGAGCGGGAGCATCGATTACGCGGAAAAGGGCGAGCTCGCCATCATGGTGGGGGGAGAAAAAACCGCGCTGGACGCGCACGCCGACGTGCTGCGGGCGGTCGGGAGCTCGGTCGATCACTTCGGTCCCAACGGCGCCGGCCTTCACATGAAGCTCGTCATCAACCACATCATGTCCATCCACACCTGCGCCTTCTCGGAGGGGTTGGCGCTCGGGAAAAAGGCGGGGCTGGACCCGGACCAGATGGCCCGCACCATCCGGAACAGCGTTCTCGGCTACATGCACGTTTACAAGCCCCGCTCCATCGTCGAGAAAAACTACGCGCCCACCTTCAGCGTGGACTACATGCTCAAGGACATGCGCCTCATCTCCGAGGTGGCCGAATCCGCGAGGTCGCCCATCCCGCTGGAAGCCCTCTGCCGGCAGATGTACACGGGAGCCGCCGCCGCCGGGTTCGGGGGGAAGGGAACGAGCGCGGTCAGCGAGGTGTTCGAGCGCGGGGCCGGTATTCCCCTTGAAAAAAAGGATGTTAGCCATATATATTCCTTTCGGATAAATAGGCGAGAAATCCCGCTTTTGTGCGGAGTCGATAATTAACTTGCGAATCCTGAGTATTTAGGTTTAGAATTAGCGGAAATTCGTTGCCCCTTCATTTTCATGCTGTTAATTTTCATACTGAACGGGGGGATGGGGGCGAAGGTGGCCAAGAATCTCCAGCAATTAATCGCCGAGGCGCACAAAGAGGTGCCCGATGTGCACCCCTACGAAGTCAAGGATTTGCAGGACGGCGGCGAGCCCTTCTTTCTCATCGACGTGCGCGACGGGGAGGAGCTCCAGGGAGGGGCCCTGCCGGGCGCCATCCACGCGAGCCGGGGAACCCTCGAGATGCGAATCGCCCAGCTCGTCCCCGACCCCGGGGCGAAGGTCGTGCTCTTTTGCGCGGGGGGCATCCGGAGCCTGTTCGCGGGCCGGCGCCTCAAGGAGATGGGATACGCCGATGTCTCTTCCATGGCGGGCGGCTTTCAGGGCTGGCAGTCGAGCGGCTTCCCGTTCGATACCCCGAGCGAAAGCAGGGACGCCTTCGAGCGCCGGCTCAGCGCGGTCTTCAGCGCCGACGTCAAGGGATACAGCCGCCTCATGAGCGACGACGAGGAGGCCACCATCCGCACCCTGAACGCCTGCCGGAAGATCATGACCGCCACCATCGAGAAGTTCCGGGGAAGGGTGGTGGACTCCCCGGGGGACAACATGCTGGCCGAGTTCGCCAGCGTGGTCGACGCCGTGAAGAGCGCCATCGAGATCCAAAAGGAGCTGAAAATCCAGAACGCCTCCCTGCCCGAGGACCGGAACATGGAGTTCCGCATCGGGATCAACCTGGGGGATGTGATCTCCGAGGGAAACCGGATCTACGGCGACGGGGTGAACATCGCGGCCCGGGTGGAGAGCCTCGCCGACTCCGGCGACGTCTGCATCTCCGGGACCGCCTACGACCAGGTGGAGAACAAGCTGGGCCTGGAATTCGATTTCCTGGGCGAGCAGCCGGTGAAGAACATCGCCAAGCCGGTGCGGGTGTTTCGCATCAAGCTGGCGGAATAACGCTTTCTCATTTTCCGGACCGAACGATAAGGAGGAGAACCCATGGCGAAGAGCGGACGCGACCTTCTCGAGGCCGCCCGAAACGATGTTCCCGAGATCACGGCGGACGAAGTCCACACCCTGCAAAAAGAGGGAAAGGAATTCGCGCTCATCGACGTGCGCGAGCCGGACGAGTTCCGGGGGGGCTACATCCCCGGGGCGGCGCACGTGAGTCGGGGCTTCCTGGAGCTCAAGATCGAGCAGGCCGTCCCCGGCCGGGAGACCCCCATCGTCGCCTACTGCGCGGGCGGGGTGCGCTCCCTGCTGGCGGGGCAGGTTTTACAGGAGATGGGCTACCGGGACGTCCGCTCCATGGCGGGCGGCTACGGGAAGTGGAAGGACCTCGGCCTCCCGGTCCAGGTGGACAAGCAGATGTCCACCGAGCAGCTGAACCGCTACAGCCGCCACTTCCTCCTCAGCCAGATCGGCGAGCGCGGCCAGGCCAAGCTCCTCGAATCCAAGGTGCTCCTCATCGGGGCGGGCGGGCTCGGCAGCCCGACGGGGCTCTACCTGACGGCGGCCGGGGTGGGCACCATCGGCATCGTGGACATGGACGTGGTGGACATGAGCAACCTCCAGCGCCAGATCCTCCACACCAACGATCGGGTGGGCACCTCCAAGGTGGAGAGCGCGCGGGCCACCCTCGCGGCCCTCAACCCGGACGTCAACATCATCACCCACGAGGCGCGGATCACCCGCGAGAACGCCCTCGACATCCTCGAGGGCTACGATGTCATCGTGAACGGGGCGGACAATTTCCCCACCCGATACCTGGTGAACGACGCCTGCGTCTTCCTCGGAAAACCCATCGTGGACGCCTCGATCTTCAAGTTCGAGGGCCAGGCCACCGTCTACCACTCGGCCGAGGGCGGGCCCTGCTACCGCTGCCTCTACCCCGAGCCGCCCCCGCCGGGGATGGTGCCGAGCTGCCAGGACGCCGGCGTCCTGGGCTCCCTCTGCGGGACCATGGGGAGCATCCAGGCCACCGAGACGGTGAAGCTCCTCGTCGGCTTCGGCGAGCCCCTCATCGGGAAGCTCCTCATGTACGACGCCCAGAAGAGCCAGTTCCGCACCCTCAAGGTGCGCCGCGACCCGGGCTGCCCGGTCTGCGGGGACAGCCCCACCATCACCGAGCTCATCGACTACGAATTCTTCTGCGGCCTCACCGAAGCCCCCGCGGGGGTAGGGGAGAACGGGCACTAGGGGGGGATAGCGAAGCAGGGAAACGAAAGGCAGGACAAAACCAAAACCCCCGTCTCGGGAGAGGCGGGGGTTTTTACGGAAAGGGGCACGCGATGCGGAAATTCTTCGGAACGATCCTGGTGATTCCCGGTCTTCTCCTGGCAGCGGTATTCGGCATGGACGCCCTGAAGTCGCCGACCAGGATTCCCTCCCGGGCGCCGGCCGAATTACGAGGCGCCCGACAGGCCATCGAGCGCGTTGCCCGCACCAACCGGAGGTTTGCCATCGGCGGAACCGTCGTCGGCGTCCTCTTTTTCCTCGGCGGGGTCAAACTTTTCCGCAACTGAAGCGCGCCTCGAACGGGAGGAGGCGGGGGTTGGGGGGAGATAGAGAAGCAGAGAAACGAAAGGCAGGACAAAAGCAATACCCCCGGCTGAGAGGTCGGGGGTTTTTGGTTGTGGAAAATTCAGGATAAACCCTTTATTAATTGGCCCTTGTGGGTGGGTTGCTAGACACATCATGGGAAAATATAGTACTAGGTTATGTAATATATTAACGTTCTCGAACCGACAGTTAGGAAAGTTGGAGGATCATGGAAGGGGAGAGAGATGACGGAGGACATCGTTTTCATTCGAATTTTACAGGCAGCAGCTAAACTTGCCGGGGCCTCCCTCCGCGATCCTGATGCGGCTAACCTCTTCACCAATCCTTTATTTGATGATGGAACCCCAGAGGGGAAACGAATTCCCATGGGGGTCACAAAAATAGAAGATAGCATCTTGTGGCACCCGGAAGGTTCGGGAGCGCGTGATAACGCTCAAAGGGCCTTGGGACACTACATTCGAAGAGAACTAGAAAAACCGCCCGGATAATTCTTCCCGGAGGAAGTTGTGCCTGCTCGATGGAGTAAGGATGGTGTAGATTTCGTTTTGCATTCGCCGAGCACGAAAAAACCTTGTGGCATCGATTCTTATTGCATTGCAGAAGCATATTTTAAGGGACCCCAAGGTGAGAAATGCGGAATATGGGTAATTATAAACGGTACTGATCTGATCCAAGCACAAACGGACTCCGAAGAAGTCACGATAATAGACGCGACAGATAAGGCTCAGGAAATAATCCCTAAAATGATAGAGGCGGTCAAAATCAACCCGCAACCAGATGAAATCGCGCTTTTTCACTACACAGGTCGACTAATCGGATGGGAAAAGCGAAACGCACTGGGGATCCCATAAGCGTCCACGGAGGAAAGTGCTGGAAAAAGGGCTCGATATGAATCGCCACCGACTCGACCCATTTACAATGAGGAAATAATGCCAACAATTACTAGAAAAATATTTTTTTCCGTGTCCTTGCTCACAAAGCAAGAGAAAGAAATGAAATTATCCCCTTAAGGGAAATTCTAGAACATATTGACTCTTTGAAATTCTCCGAAGGAGAGAGGTACTATCAGTCTACCGAAGGAGATGATTATTGTGCCATCATCGACGGAAATCTGGATGAGGCGACTGAGCATCTAAAGCTCCGGTTCGGGATAGTACGAAGAAGGAATCTTCCTGATGTAGAAAATGAAGGTAGCCTGACACCTCTTCAATTAGACCCTGGGGCTGGGCTTTTCGAACCAATTCATATTGTATTCTCCCCTTCTTCACATTCGGAGCACTTTCTGGTCGGTGCCGAGTTCAATTATTATGGGCCAAGATTTTCTCGATTTGCTGTTTACCTACAATTAAAATCCCATATTCAAAATACAAAACTAAAAGTCGAAAAACTTGTTAATAGAGACGTACAACAGCAACTTCGAAAAATGGGGGATGTTAAAAAGTTCAGAATGAAGCTGTATGAGAGTCCAAGGAATATACGAAGCCGATCTGCTCAAAATGTATTTGAAATGCTCGATGCTGCAAGGGATGCTCTAGGTGGCGAACTGATTCACCTGGAAGTAGGTGTAAGACCTGAATCCGGCAACATTTTGAGAAGAGGGAGGAACTTTATTCGGGCCATTACAGGTTCACGGGATTTCCAAGAAAGATTTCAAGTTCTTCAAGCAGACGCCATGAATGAAGAAACTCATTTGATCGAGCCTTTTGATCTTCTCCAAGACAAACTCATATCTGTGAAATCGGTTATTAGACCGGACGAGCGCTATAGGAAAATCGATACTGAATCCATGTATCGTGCTATAGAGGAAGCCTACGGTGATCTCCGAGATGACCTCGAGGGTGCCACGGGGCTTTTGGATGCACAGAATTAAGAGAAATTACCGTCGCCATTTCCAAATTTGGGATTTCGTTTTCTCTGTTTTGATTTCTGCTATTATTATCTATGTATTTGAAAATCGACTAAGGTCGCTTTTGATAGGGATTCGGCCCCAGGTATATTCTACTATCGCCTCTTTAGCTGGGGCTTTTTTGGGGTTCGTTCTTGCTACTGTCTCGATTGTCCTTCTGGCAGCCGAATCGCCAAATTTAGAACTTGTAAAAAGAAGCCCACATTATAAAACTCTCTACAAACAGTTTTTCTCTTCAATTTTTTGGTTTTTTATTCTCACCTTTTCGTCATTAATTGCATTGATTTTTGACAAACGATCCGATCCCAATGAATGGATGACCTATGCCGTCTTGTGGCTCACTGTCCTTTGCGCATTTCGTCTTGGGAAGGCAGTTCAACTTCTTAAGAGTATTATTTTACTTCTGATAGAACCCGAAGAGGATTAAATTCCTCCTCAAGGGCCTTCTTGCAATTCACGCCCTCCCATTCACCCCCCTCCCCCCCCCACCTTCCCCGCTTCTGATCTCCATGAGCGCTTTTTCAGCGTGCGGGGATGATTCGGCTGCCCCGGGAGAGTTGGTTACCCTAATCGTGCAGGAAGCAGCGGGCGAAGTGGCCGGGCTTGACCTCGCGGAGCTCGGGCTCGTGCTCGGAGCACATGCCGAAAACTTTGTCGCACCGGGGGTTGAAGCTGCACCCGGTCGGGAGGCGGTTCAGGCTCGGGACGATTCCTTTGATCTCCTGGAGGCGCACGCCCTTGCCTTGCTCTTTTGAGGTGCGGAGCTTGGGGATCGAGTTGAGGAGGCCGACGGTGTAGGGGTGGAGGGGGTCGCCGAAGATCGCCTCCACCGGGGCCTGCTCGACCACCTTGCCGGCGTACATGACCACGACGCGCTTGCAGGTCTCGGCGATGAGGCCGAGGTCGTGGGTGATGAGGATGATGGCGGTGCCCAGCTCCTCTTTCAGCTGCATCAAGAGGTCGAGGACCTGGGCCTGGATGGTCACGTCGAGGGCGGTCGTCGGCTCGTCGGCCAGGAGGATCTTGGGGTTGCAGGAGAGGGCCATGGCGATCATGGCGCGCTGGCGCATGCCGCCCGAGAGCTGGTGGGGGTATTCCCGAACGCGCTGCTTGGGCAGGGGGATTCCCACCAGTTCCAGCATCTCGGCGGCCTTGTCCATGGCGTCTCTTTTCTTCATGCCCTGGTGGAGCATGACGGCCTCGGCGATCTGGAATCCGATGGTGAAGACGGGGTTGAGGCTGGTCATGGGCTCCTGAAATATCATCGAGATCTGGTTCCCCCGCACCTTTCGCAGCTCTTTGGGGGGCATTTTGGTGAGGTCCTTGCCCTGGAAGAAAATTCCCCCGCCGAAGATCTTTCCCGGCGGCGAGGGGATGAGGTTCAGGATGGAGAGGGCGGTGACGGTTTTCCCGCATCCCGACTCGCCCACCACCCCGAGCGTTTCACCCTCCATGAGGTCGTAGCTGACGCCGTCGACCGCCCGCACGGTTCCCTCGGGGGTGTGGAAATGGGTGTACAGATCCTTGATCTCGAGGATGCTCTTCGAGGTCCCGTTGCCCCCGAGTCCCATAAGATATCTCTCCGCAAGTGGTCCCGAAAGAAATGGAGACGATTCGGTGGTGAATCCGGATTATGAAAGGTGCGTTTTGGTATGTCCAGTCCCGAAAACCCTTTCAACGGTTCGCCGAATTTGGTTGTCTTATCCCCTGAATGGTGCCATTATTCGAATAATTAAAGGCGCCCTTGGCGATCGGTTCCCAAAAGGGCGTCCGGGCCGGGAGGCGCATTGATGAGCCGCTACAGACCTTTTATGTGCATCCTCCTGCTTTCGGCCGCGGCTTCGGGGTGCGCCGACGGGAGGTCGCCTTTGGCCAGCTTCCGCCCCCCCTCCGGGGTGGTGGCCAAAACCTCGCCCGGGCTTTCCGCCTACAACCTGCGCCGAATCGGGGTCCTCCCCTTCCAGAACGAATCGGGCGCGCCTGCGGCGGGGAACAAGCTCGCCGGCCTCTTCTACGAGGGCCTTTCCAACACCACGCGGTACGAAGTGGAACCCCCCCCGCAAAGGGAGGGAGAAGACGCGCAATTGGAATTCCGCCTCCGGGGCGGGCGGCCGGAGGGCGTCCGGAACATCGATGAGGATACCGAAAGGCTTCAGACGAGGGTGAGAGAATTCATCTCAACGATCGGGCCATATGTTTCGAACCTCGAGACCCTTTACCCCGGGGAATACTTCGAAGGCCGGGTTTCGGAGAAAAAAATCCGGGAATTCAAAGGAACCGTCGCGCGGGCTTCTCCGGGCGGGGAGGACATCCCCCCCCTCGATGCCGTCGTCACCGGCGTTGTCACGAAATACCGGGACAGATCGGGCCACGCATACGCGGGAGACAAGGGCGCCCAGGTGGCCTACACCGTCTATCTGATCAGCACGAAGGACGGGAAAATCCTCTGGCAGGCCGCATTCAATGAAGAACAAATATTTTTGTTCGAGAACCTCTTGCTCTTTGAGCGCTACGCCCAAGAAGGGTTCAGCTGGCAAACGAACGACACCCTGGCGCGGCACGGCCTGAAACGCGTTCTGGCGACTTTCCCCCGATTGGAAGAACAATTGGATGAAAGGGCCCCTGGAAATAATCCTTAGCCAGGCGGCGGGTCTTTTCCCGGGCGCACCCCGTACTTCCCGCCACAGCGCGCAAGCCCCGAAATTTGCGGACGCCCGGGGCCGGCGGCACCGATTGCCCCGATTTCAGTCTCCGCCGCCGCGAGGATCCCAACCGCCCCCGCATGCCCGGCGGGACGTTGCAGCGCGGATCGCTGACAGATAGAATGAATTCAAACGGTTCGGGTCTCCGCCCAGCCGGGCCCACCACCGCGGGATATTGCCCTCATGAAACGCGCTTTCTCCCAGAGGGAAATTTCCTCCCCCCCCTTTTGGGTTGTCACTTTTCTCGCCCTCGTCTTGGGAACTTCCCAAGCGGCGTGGGCGGGACCGGCGACCCCGCCCATTTCCACCGATCCGAACCAGGCCGGGGCCATCCTGCGCCCGCCTCCCCCCGCTTCCGCCGAGCCCGCCCCGCGCGACCCCCCAAAAGCTGGGAGAGAAGCCGTCGGCGGAAGAGGCCGCCGCAAACAGGGAGCGATGCCGGCGAGCGGACCACATCATCGATCAGGCGAATAAATTCGAGGACGAGAGCCCCATCGCAATAAAGTATTTCGAACAAGCTCTCGAAATTTGCCCGAGCCATCCCAAGGGCAATTTCCGGCTCGGCGTCATCGCCTATCACCAAAAAAACCGCGACGCCGCGATAAAAAGCTTCGAGCACGCCATCCAGAACGATTCCAATTTCGTCGACGCCCACTACAATCTGGCCATCATTTACCGCCACTTAAATAAACCGAAAGAATCCCGGGAAAACTTTGAAAAGGCCGTAGGCATCGCGCCAAATGACGCTCTTTCGCTCTACAACCTCGGCGTCCTCCAAATCCGGGATTTGGAGAGAAACAAAGCGCTGGCGACATTCCGCCAGGCCGTAACGGCGGACCCCAAACTGGCCGAGGCGCACTTTTTCCTCGGCGCGCTCCTCCAAGAGCAGGGGCAAAAAAAATCGGCCAAAAACGAGCTCGGCCTGGCGATTCAGCTCAACCCGCAGCTTGCGCTGCCCCGGGTTTTCATCTCTGCCATTTTGGAAAGCGATGGAGAAGCCACGCGCGCGAAAGACGAATTGAACAAGGCTCTGTCTTTGAACAAAGCGGCCCTGAATATCGGGTATGGCTATGAAGATTTCTACTTCAAGGAGGGGAAGGGAAACGACATCCTCAGCCGTGTACGCGAAAAACCCAAAGCCCCGCTCCCGCCGAAGCTCGCCTCCCGAGTCGCGCCCGGAGAGCCAGGTGCTCCGGAAAAAGAGGAATCATTCGGACCGAAACGGGAGGCAAGGGAGATGCCTGTCGAGTCCAAGCCCGAGCCCTCTGACGACACTCCTCCCGCCCCTCCCCCCAAAAAGATTCAGCCCACCGCGGCGAGCCGGAACTATCGCGTCCGGCGCGGGGACACCCTTTCAAAAATTGCGCTGCGGCATAGAACCAACCTGGACACCCTCATTCGCCTCAACCTGGATCGAATCGAGCATCCCAGCGTCCTCGAGGTCGGAAACCTCATACGCGTTCCGGCCTCCCGAAACGGGCGGGCCTTCGCCAAACCCAAAAAAACCGTCAAGCGAAAAAGGGGACGTACCCCCAAAACGTCATCCAAAAAGGGGCGAGCCGCCCGTTACCTTTTCCACCGCGTCCGCCCGGGCGACACCTTGGGAAAGATCGCCGCCAAATACAAAATTTCCCTGGACTCCCTCATTCGCTTCAACCGGAACCGCGTCGAACACCCCAGCATTATCAATGTCGGAGACTTGGTCCGTGTGCCGGCCCGGAAAAATAAGAGGTGACGGGCCCTGCAACAATCAAATTCCGAATTTTTCTTCGTAAGGACAATATTTCAGAACAGGACAAGCGGGACAATTCGGCCTTCGAGCCGAGCAGCAACGCCTCCCGTGAAAAATCATAATCAACGAGAATGTAACCCACCACCTTTTCGGCACTGACTCCTCGATCTGACCCTCAACTTTGAGCGGATCCTTCGAATGCGCCCAGCCGAGGCGGTTGCTTGTCCGAAGGACGTGGGTATCCACCGCGATCCGGGGAGCCCCGTACATCACGTTCAAAAAAACATTCGCCGTTTTTCGCCCGACCCCATCCAACTTGACCAGCGCCGCGTAATCGTTCGGCACATTTCCGCCGTGCTTTTCCAGGATCGCCTTGCAACACGAACGCAGGGCTCTCGCTTTTTGCCGGTAGAAGCCGCACGAGTAAACGATTTTTTCGATATCGCTTTGCCTTGCCTCCGCGATGGCCTTGGCGGTGGGATACTTTTTGAAGAGGGTTGGAGTAACGCGGTTGATGCGCTCGTCCGTACATTGGGCAGAGAGAATGATGGCGAGAAGCAATTCCAGCGGTTCGCTGTGGTTCAGCTGACACCTGGCCTCCGGATAGGCTTCTTCCAGAATTCGGAGGACACGGCTGGCGGTACGTTGGTCCATGGGAAATTAAATCCTCAATCTGAATGAGTTTGCGGGAATCTTTCACTTCAATGAAGCACCCGAAGAACGGGCTTCGCCGCCTCATATTTCGGAAAATTCTGCCCGCCCGGCTCAACTTTATACGCTAACGAGGATACCTCGATTCAACTTGTCCCGGCTCAAATGACGAAAAATGCCCTCCCTTTGCAAAGGAAATGGAATCGGCGCCTGCCCAATAAACAAAGTTTTCAAGAACTTCTCCGCGTGTGATTTTCCTCACAGGAATATCCAAAAAGATATTTTATGATAAGCACCGCAAGGGGGAATAAAGGAATGGAAATTGCGGTAAATTGCACATAAAATAAGGGGGAAATCTATCAGCGGCAAAGGCAAATATTTTCTTCGCACAAAGGGAAAAAAGACCATGCGATTCATCTTCGCCCGTTACCGGTATCTGATTCCTGCCCTCGCGGCGGCATTCCTCCTCACAATCCATCCTTCAAGCGCTTTCTCACAGTCTGGCGGTCCCGAAACCAAAGGATCTTTCGTAGAGCGCTTCTTCTTAAACAAGTTTTCCCGCCCCCCCTCTGCGCGCGCCTACGTTCCGGCGGATGTGGAAACCCTTTCCCCCGCGGAGCGGTACGCCGCCGTCGTGCGGCGCCTGAACGAAAAGGGGGTGATACTTCTCACCGGAAGCAAGCCCGAGGATCCGCTCACGCGGGTGGAGCATATTACCCTCACCTATCTCCTCGCGGGGGGCGTTCCGGGAAAAAGCTTCGCCGCGATGAAAGACTTTCTCAAAGAGCGCGGCGCAATCGATGCCAGCGACATCGGCTTCATCAAAGCGTTCCAGGGCGACTCCACCGTCACCCGGGAGGGAGCAGAGAACCCCTTGAAAATCACGGGAGCCGAATCGGTCCAATTCCTCGATTTGGACGAAACCGATTTCGACGCCCGCCTCGAGCTTCAATTCGACGACGGAAGCACGATAACCATCGGTGAGGATACGGCCCTCACCATCGACGAGATGGTTTTCGACCCGAAAACCAATCTTCGAAATATATCGCTCCGCCTGACAGTGGGTACCCTTCGCGTTTCGGCGGCGAAAAACACCAACCCCAATTCCGCCTTCAACGTGATCACACCCACCTCGATAGCGGGGGTCCGGGGAACCGAGTTCAACGTCTTGGTCGCCGAAAATGGCGCGACCCGAATCATCACTTTTGAGGGCGCCGTGGGTGTCCGGGCGCTTCTGCCCTCCGAGGCGCGTCCCGAATCGAGAGCGGAAGCCAGACCCGGAGCAAAGCCGGGCGTAAAAACCGGCGATCCAAGCGCACCCGCCGAAGAGCCCGCCGAGGAAGTGGTCGTCGAGGCGGGACAGACGACGGCCATGGAAGCCGGGGCAACGGCGGTGGGACCGGTGGAGACCGCCACCCAACAGCAGATTCAGGAAGCGAACACGGCGACCGCGATCACCGAGCCCGCCACGGTGGCTTCAGTATCGGCCGCGGAAACCAGTCAGACGGGCCTCATCGTCCAGGTGGAAATCACGGAAAGCACGACAACCGTAGTCGAGTCTACAGAAGAGATCGCACAGTTGACCGAAGAAAGACCCATCGAGGACGACAAAGTGAGAAGCCGGCGGTGAGGTGGACGGGAGGGAGGGGTTGGACCCAGATCCGGGCCTGGGCAGCAAAACGGGCTCGTCGCTCAAGTCAGCCTTCCTCGCCCTCTCGGCCACGGAGCAGGCCAATCAGTTCGGAACCCTCACCTTCACCCAGCAGAAGGATCTCCTCAGCCTGCTCACTCAGGCGGAGGTCGAGGCCGTCCTCGCGGTCTTCAAGCCGAGCTCGCCCTTCACGGCCGCGGTGCTCGACTCCCTGCTCGACTTCGGCGCCGCGGCCTCGGCCAAACAGGTCGGACAATTTTTGGACAACCTTACGGTGGCGCAAGTGGTGGAACTCGCGAATTGCGACGGGACCCTCCGCAGGTGCGTGTCCGATTTCACGACGGGTGTTTCCCCCTCCGATAAATTAACTGCCTTCGGAAAAGATGTGGACCTGGGGATGGAATTAGAACTCGCCCGGCTCGCCCGGTCGTTGGGAGGCACGATCACATTCACAGAGTCCGGCGTAACAGATACGGTCCAGATGATCCTCGCCACCGCCGAATTCGATGACATCTAAGACGTATTCGGTTCTACGCTGGAACCATGGTTCGTCTCCGAAGAGATTCTTTTAACATTTGACAGGCAAGTCCCCGACATCGTCACCGCTTCCAATACAACCATCCAGGACGCCTTCGGGGGAGCCATCCGTCCCGCGGTGTACTCGGTGAACGGGGGCTACCAGGCCGGGCAGCTCCGGTCTGCGGCCACCGGCGAGCAGGGCGAAAGTTCCGCCTTGATCGATGTCTCTCTGCGGGTTTCCGCCCTCAACAACGACGGCTTCCTCGCCTACGCCGTCCAGGTGGAGGAGGACATCGTCAACGCCGGGGTGTTGGCCATCCGAAGCCTCGCGAATGGAACCTTCGCCTCGGGGAACCTGGACAATTCGACGACCTCCCTGATTGACGCCCAGCTCAATTTCAGCTCGATTCGCGACCGGGATACCCTGTTGGCCCAGCAGACCGACGCCCGGGCGGGAGTTGTGCTCATCAATAGTCTGGGGGACCGCGTCCGCGTCCAGCAGTACGTCTACCGCCCTTCCCAGGACGAGGTGCGGGTGAATTCGGTCTCCCTCATCGAAGAATTGGGAATCAACTGCCTCGACATCCGGGCCGAGTTTACGAGCGGGGGGCTCGCGGGCAAGAGCGCCATCGACATCCGGAACCTTCCCTGGAACAACTACTTCACCGTCCTCTGCGATTCTGCCGATTGCACCAGCGTCGGCTGCACATCGCTCATCGGCAGCCCCTCGTCTTCTCCCTCCCTCGAAAACCTCCGGATGGAGATCGGCAACCAGAACGGGGATTTCATCCGAGAGGAGATGCTCGGATTCGGGTCCAAAGTGAGCGGGGAAACCCAATTCGACTACGCGGGAAGTTCGGTCTCGGACTCCACGTTCGTGCACCAGCACCCGACATCCCTGGCGCTTGTAGTGAGAAAGGCCGGCGCGGGCATCAAGTCGTTCACTGTGTCCGACGCCTCGAATTACGACCCCCGGGCGGGCTCCAGCGGCACCTTCGGGACCGGCTTCGGCGGGGCCCATCCCCACCGGGGAGTTCCGCTCCGTTCCGGACACCTTCGGCCCCTTCACCACCAACTCCGGGGACCCCAAGGGCTTTAACTACGTGGGAAACGACGGGGGAACTCTCCGATTCTATCCCATCCAGTTCAGCGTCCTGGGCGACGCCACCACCTCGGCCAACGCCGGGAGGCAGACCTCCACCTGCGGCAGCGGCGGCGCCACCTCTTGCGACACCCTGAAGATCGAAACCATCTGGGACGCCTTCCGGGTGAACCAGCCTGATAGTGGGCAGACTTTAAGCAATACTATCAACATCGGGGCGAACAGCCTCCAGATCAAGGCCGCGAGCAGCGGCGGAGGCAATCAGATACTGAGCGCGAACATCCTGAATGCGATGATCCCCTGGCCGCGCATGATCTGGGGCGGGGAGAGCAACTTCTAAGCCGGGCGGCGGCCCTCCAAGCCGCGGCCCATCCCTCACCGGGCCGTACCCGGATTCCCTCCCGAATCATCATTCAATATGTACATCATCGGACCCTATAAATCGTCTTCCAGACCCTCCGCTTCTGAATACCCCGCATCAGGGCACAAACGCGCCCATTCATCCGGGGCGTCCCGGATATCTCTTGGCATCACTCGGTTGACACAGTTTCACCGGATTGGGTAGCCTACCCGCATCAGACGAAAAATCAGGCTTGCTGCCGTCGCAATAAAAGCCGCCACGGCCCTGCTTGGAGGAAAATACCGCACTCCTTCGCGGGGGGACCTGCGCGGGGCGGCCCGGCGGCTGGAGAGAGCGTTATCAAGATTCCCGGCCCAAGATTGAAGGGTGGAAACGCGAGCCCGCGCCGGTATGGATAAAAACAGGGAGAGGATCTGGGCCGCTATCGACAAGGAACGCTTGAAGCGCCTGACCATGGATCTGGTCAACATCCCGAGTCCGACCGGCCAGGAGGGAGAGATTGCCCAATACCTTTCCGAACATTTTGAAAATATCGGCCTGACCGCCCGCCTTCAGGAATTCGATACCGGCCGCTACAACGCGCTGGGCAGGCTTCCCGGCGATGGGACCGGAATCGAGTTCATGTTTTGCGGACACATCAACACCTCTTATTCGGGCAGGGAACCCGGCCTCCCCGACAACCCCGCGTATCAGCCGAATGCGTGGGCGGAAAAAGACGAAGCAACGGGGGAGGAGTGGATCTGCGGCCTGGGCGCTTACAACATGAAAAGCTCGGTGGCGTGTTACATCGAAGCCGTCCGGGCGATCATGGAGGCGGGCGTCAAGCTGAAGGGCAGCGTTTCGGTCGCGGCGGTCGGCGGGGAAATCGAAATGGGCGCGGTTGACCGCTACCAGGGCCGGAATTACCGGGGCGGGGGGATCGGTGCCGGATACTTGGCGAGCCACGGCGGTACGGCGGACATGGCGGTCATCGGGGAGCAGACGAAAATGGGCGTGATGCTGGGCCACATGGGCTTTGTCTATCACAAGATAACCGTCAAAGGGACACCGGCCCATACCACCTACGCGCACAATGCCGTGAACGCCATCTTGAAGATGAAGAAAATTATCGACGCGCTCGAACGATGGGCGCCAAAATACCGCGAGTCGCACCCCTACGGCACCAATCACGCAAACGTAAACCTCGCCGCCATCGAGGGCGGCTGGCCTTGGCGGTGCAGCCGGACCCCGGTGTTCTGCTCGCTGTACATGGATACGCGGCTCATCCCGGGCCAGCATCCCCTCGAAATCAAGCGCGAGATCGAGGAGGTGATCGCCGGCGTGAAGGACACCGATCCCGAGCTCGACGTGACCATCGAAATGTACATGTCGGATCCCGGGGCGGAGATCGAAGAAGATGAGCCCGTCGTCGAAGCCGCAGTGCGGGCTCACCGGTCGGTTCACGGGCGGGACCCAGAGTTTTTGACCGAAGGATACATCACCGGCGCGACCCACCTCACACGGTACGGCATACCGACGTTGAACTACGGGCCCGTAGGAAGGATGCGCTCCGGCGTTCCCGGGTGGGATCCGGCGGCCGGGGAACACGTAAGCCTCGAGGACATGTATATGACGACAAAGGTCTACGCGAGCCTTTTGCTGGATGTTTGCGGAAAACCGCGGGAGAGGAGGTTCTTCCTGAATCCGGGCGCAAGAGCGGCCCGCGCAGGAAGAGCACCGTGACAATCTGACTGTCAACGGAGCGGCAAAATTCAGAGGGTGATGTCCCGGAAAGGGGAGTGACGAGGAATGAGCGAGATTCAGGAAAAGATTTGGGCCGCGATCGATAAAAATCGTCTCAAACGCTTGGGCATGGATATGGTGAATATCCCCAGCCCGACGGGCCAGGAAAAGGATATGGCCCATTTCATTTGCGATTATTATAAAGGACTCGGATTGATTCCCCGGCTCCAGGAATTCGAAACGGACCGGTACAACGCCCTCGGCAAATTGCATGGCGACGGCACCGGAATCGAGTTTTTGTTCTGCGGCCACATCGACACATCCTACTCGGGAAAAGAGCCCGGCCTTCCGGATCTCCCCGCTTACCAGCCGAAGGCCTGGTCGGAAAAGGACGAGTCTTCGGGGGAAGAGTGGATCTACGGCCTGGGGATTTACAACATGAAGGGCGCGCTGGCCTGTTACATCGAGGCCGCCAATGCCATCCAGGATGCGGGAATTCAATTAAAGGGAAACGTTACGATTGCCGCCGTCGGCGGCGAGGTCGAAATGGGGGCGGTGGACCGGTATCAAGGGCCGAACTACCGCGGCGGAGGCTGCGGCGCCTGCTACCTCGCCACCCACGGTGGAGCCGCCGACATGGCCCTCATCGGCGAGCCCTCGGAGATGCGCGTGGTCCTGGGCCACATGGGCTATGTCTACCACAAAATCACGGTTCAGGGGACGCCTGCACACACCACCTACGCGCACAACGCGGTGAACGCGATATTGAAAATGAAAAAGATTCTCGACGCCCTGGAACGGTGGGCGCCGAAGTACCGCGAGTCGCACCCCTATGGAAACGCGAACGCGAACGTGAACCTCGCCGCCATCGAGGGCGGCTGGCCATGGCGCTGCAGCCGAACCCCGGTATTTTGCAGCCTCTACATGGACACCCGCCTCATCCCGGGCCAGCATCCCCTCGAGGTCAAGCGGGAAATTGAAGAGGTAATCGAGGAGATCAAGGCGGGAGACCCGGAGCTCAAGGTGGACCTGGAAATGTACATGTCCAACCCCGGCTCCGAGATAGAGGAGGACGAATACATCTACGGCGCCATCAAGCGCGCGCACAAAACGGTGCACGGAAAAGACCCCGAAACCGTCACCGAAGGCTGGATTTCGGACGCCTCCCACATCACGCGCTACGGCGTCCCCACCCTCAATTACGGCCCCTCGGGGCGGACGCGGTCCGGGATACCGGGTTGGGATCCCGACATCGGCGAACACGCAAGCCTGGAGGACCTCTACCAGACGACCAAGGTCTACGCGAGCTTGATGCTGGACGTTTGCGGAAAACCCAAAGAAGAGATACTTCCGCACATCCAGAAAAAAATTGCGCAGCGGCGAAAAAGTACCGTCACCCTTTAGGGAAGGGGGCGGAGGAGAGAAGCGTTCATTCCTGGCGACATATCCTCACCGGCCTGCGCCTCGCGCTCGGATTCGCCTTCATGGGGGTCGTTGCCGCCGAGATGGTGACGGCGCAGTCGGGAATCGGTTTCCTCATTATGCAGGGCACCAATATCATTGAACCCGATGATATGTTCATCGGCTTTCTCATGTTGGGCTCATTCGGCCTGCTCACCGACCAGCTCTTCCGGGCGACCATCAACCGGCTGATGCGGCGCTACATGATCACGATGACACGCGAATAAGGCAGGGCGCTCCCTCCCGATCCCAATATTTCTTCCCGCTCTTTCCCTAAACAAGCGCATTTGGAATATCCGGCCGGGGCGGCATGTGCCCACTTGCCCCGCACGAAGCGCTTTTTGGGCTTCTACTCAGGGATATAAGCGGCGAGGGACCAAATGCTCCGGCATCCGGGAACCGGCATGGGGCCGCTCACCTCGGCGCTCATGTTGGTCGGCGGATCGGCCGGGAACGCCTCCCTCCATGCCTCAAAAGCGGGATGGAGGTCTTTCATATTCAGGAACACGGATTGGCTCCGCACCACATCCGACAGCGAACCCCCGGCCTCTTTGCAAATGGCTTCCACGTTTTTCAGAATATTTTTCACCTCGGATTTGATGGGGGAGGTATACCAGGGAATTTTCGGATTTCTCCGCGCCTCCTCCACAAGACCGCCCCCGTCCGCCGCCAATTGACCCGAAATGAAAAGGTAAGGCCCCGCCTTTACGGCGTGGGGCTCGTGGAAGAGCGGAGCGGGGATGGATTTCGCCACGATGTTGCGCCGGGGAAGCTCGCCGCCCGGCCGCACGGCGAAAGTGCTGATTTCGATTCGCGCGCCGAGGACGGAAAGGCCGTCGCAGGGAAAAACCACGCGGGCCGGGGGATTCTCGGGGAAGAACTGCCTCCAAACGTAATCCAGCCCCGGCAGATCCTCCATATGCGTGAGGTACACCGACGCCTGCACGACATCCTGTAGGGAAAGTCCGAGCGTTTCGTACAATTTTGCTTTGGATCCGAGAATGAATTCGGCTTGCCGTTTGATGGGGGAATGAATCCAAAAATTCGGGTCGGACTTCGCCCCGGGGGCAATCCCGGTCTTGAAATCCGTGGGGACCATTCCCGGAACGAAAACGAAAGGCCCATTAAGACTGCGCCGCGGGGCAACCCGTGATGGACTTCGGGATGAAGTCGATGTCGTGCGTCTCCTTCTTCCATCCCGAATCCGGATTGACGGCGATTCCGTCGCACACAATAATCGCGTCCGGTACCTTGAGGCCTTTCGCACACACGCGGGTGCTGGTGGGGTGCTGGGGATCCATGATCGCCCGCCGCGCGATCGGATGCCACGGAGACTGATCCTTGCCGACCATGAACTGTTCGATCCGGATCAGGTTTTCGAACCCCGCCCGCGCGGCTTCCAGAACGGCCCCCATGTTGCGGAGCATGTATCCGGTCTGGCGGACCATCGGCGGCGAACCGCAATAAGACAGGTTCGGATCCACGGCAGCCTCCGGGGCGATGCCGCTTTCATAGTCGGTCGCAAGATGTCCCGAGAGGAATATGGAGTGATCGGTGGAAATCGCCTGGGACTGAGGCTTGGGCGACTGGGGAACTTTGTCCGTCCGGATAACGCGCTTCATGCGAATCTCCTTGCCCGGCGAATCAACGTAAGAAGGATAGAAGAATGAAATTCAAAAAACCCTATTGAAATGATTTTTCTCTTCCCGGTTTCCACGTGGGCTGAAACCCCAAGATAGCAAATTTATCCGGCCTCTCAAAACATGCGCCGGTATTCGGCCGGAAATTCCCCGCCCCCGGGCGCAACGGAGCGGCCATGTATCTTCTCCGCCCGCCTTTCCGCACGACATCCAAGAGCACGGGGCAGTCCGTATTTCCAGGCCATCTTTTCAAGTCTCCGCTTTCGACGTAGAATGGAAACAGAAGCACCAGCTAAAATGACTTTGCATAACCATCCGAGGAGGTTTGCATGCCGGAGCCTACGATTGCACAAAAATCCCCCTGTATCTGGAAGGCGGAAAAAGACGAGAAAGTAGCCTGGTGCCGGTGCGGGGACAGCAAGAAACAGCCTTTTTGCGACGGCTCGCACAAGGGTACAGATTTCCGTCCCATCATCCTGGACGTAAAGGCGGAACAATCCTACGTCTTTTGCGGCTGCAAGCACACGGGAAACGCCCCGATGTGCGACGGGACGCATGGCACCCTCTGACCGTTAGGGCCGCCATTTGAAACCTTCTGGAACCGTCCGGCTGATCGTGAAATGATGCCGTCGGATACCGGGCCGGGCGCTTCCAACCCGGAGTACTGAAGCTTCATGCGCGTGTAGCTCAGAGGATAGAGCACCTGCCTCCGGAGCAGGGGGTCGCAGGTTCGACTCCTGCCACGCGCACCAGAAAGAATTCAGCCGGTACCCGAAAATCGCTCGCGACATCAAAGCGCCTCGGGATCCTCCCAGGAGCTTCTTCTGGGGCCGCATTTTTCGTCCCTTTTGCGGGATCCTCGTTTTTCACCAATCCGCCCGCGCTCAATTCGTTGCAAGATCGCGTATCACCTTCGCGCTTGCCTTGATCCCCTTGCGGTAGAAATCGAGCGACAGGTTTTCATTGGGAGCGTGGTTCGCCTCATCGTAGTTGGCGTAGGTGGACTTGACCATCGGAATGCCGAGCAGTTCATTGAAGATGTAGCTGGGATTCGACCCGCCCGTAACGGGATAAAGGAGCGGCCGTTTTCCAAAGACTTCTTCCACGGCGGCGATGACGGTCTTGCTCATGGGATGATTCAAGGGAGTCTTGGAAGGGTAATACCCCATGTACCGGGTGATTTCGATATCGTCGAACCCATGCTTATGGGTGTGCGCTTTGAACTTTTCATATATTTCCTGCGGAGTCTGGTTTTTCACCAAGCGCATGTCTATCTTGGCCGAGGCCCGGCACGGGATGACGGTCTTCGTCCCCGGTCCCCCGTAGCCGGAGGTCAGCCCGCAGATATTCAGCGTGGGCTGGAACATGATTTTTTCGAAATACGTCCACTCCGGCGGTCCCGCCATCTCCTCGATCTCCATTTCCTGGAGCCAGGCCTGCGGGTCAAAAGGGATGGCACGCATGGCCGCACTGTCCAATTCGCCCGGGGAAACGACTTCGTCGTAAAAACCTTCGATGGCCGCTCGCCCATTTTCGTCGCGCAGCGTTTCCAGAAATTCCACGAGCCGCCAGGCACCGTTCGGCAAGGGACCTCCATATTGCCCTGAATGCGCGTCCCGCTTCGCGGCTTTGACGTTCAGCTCGAGGTAGCACGTTCCCCGGTTCCCGAAGGAAATAATGGGGATGTTTCCGTCCGCCGCCGCTCCGTCGGCGTTGTAGCCGTAGTCGGCTTTGAAGAGGTCGGTATGGGATGTGACGAAAGACTCGAGCATGGGGCTTCCGATTTCCTCCTGGGGATCGAAAAGGATCCGCAAATTCACGGGAATGCCGCCTCCGGATGTTTGCAAGGCTTCCATCGCTTTTACATGAGAATACATCTGCCCTTTGTTATCGCCGGGCCCGCGCCCATACATCCTCCCGTCCCGAATCTCAGGCTCAAAGGGCGGGGAGTCCCAATCCTCGAGGGGCTCGGGGGGCTGGACGTCTAAATGGCCGTAGATGAACAGCGTCCGCCTGGCGCCCGGAGGATCGAGACGGCCGTAGACGAGCGGGGGATTATCGCTCCCCCCCATGGGCATAATCTCCGCGTGAAGTCCGATCTCCTTCATGCGGGTCACGAGGTGGCGCGCACAATCTTCAAGCCCTTTTTTTGCGCGCTTATACTCGGAATGCGTACGAGCGCGGCAAGCTCATCCACGAACCGATCGAAATTTTGATCGATGTACTCAAACACTTTGTCCATCCGGTATCTCTCCCTCCCGATGCATTCCGGTCCATTTGGGACGTGAATTTGATTGTGGCAGTTTGAACGGTCAGACGATCATATCAGATAGAAATCCGAGCGCATCCCTCGCCCGGAAAGCGAATGATTCCCGCATCAAACAAAAACAATTTTTGCCGAGCGAACCGGCTTTTATTTGAATCGAAGTGGTGGTAATAATTCTGAATATATGTGAAATCTTCCCTTTATTTGCAACAATTAATTGCAGCCGGCGGATGAGGGCCGGCTTCGCGATGGAGGTCTGTATCCATGCCCAATGCAGTCTCCGGCGGTGTAGATATCGACTACGAGGTATTGAATCCGGATGCAGGCGGCATCCCCGTTTTTTTCATCAGCGGCCTGTCGGGCCTCCGGGCATCCTGGAAAAACCAGATTGATGCCTTCATTGGGCGTGGAACAGTAGTTCTCCACGACCACCGGGGAACGGGAAAAAGCGGAAAATCGCCCGGCGTCTATACAGTTCCCAACATGGCGGGCGACATGATCGCCATAATGGATGATATCGGCGTCGAAAAGGGACACTTCGTCGGGAGCTCCACAGGCGGTGCAATCATCCAGGTGCTTTGTATCGACCATCCGGACCGCGTCCAAAGCGCGGCCATTTGCAGCTCTTGGGCGAAGGCCGATCATTTCTTCGAGCGGCAGTTTGCCATGCGCAAAAAGGTGCTCGTCGAATTGGGGATTGAGGCATACACCAAGCTTTCTTCAATATCCCTCCATTCGCCGAGATCCTTCAACGAAAACTACGAGTCCATCGTAAAAAACGAAGACGAACGGATCCGCTCCGCTCCCTCCAACGAGGTGGCGGCGGAGCGCATCGATTGCATCATGGCGCACGATCAACTGAGCCGCCTCGGCCGGATTCAGGTTCCCGTTCTGGTGGCCGTCGCCGGGGACGATCACTGCACACCGCTTTATCTTTCGGAGCAGCTTGCGGCCGCCATTCCCGGAGCGGAGTTGAAGATATTCGAAGAAGGCGGACATTTTTTCTATCTGTCGAGGGCGGCGGAATTCAACGACATGATCCTCGGCTTCATCGGACGCCACGAGGCGCAAAGAAAGGTATCGTGATTTTTGCGCATCCTGAATTTTCTCACTGACGTCCTGCCATAGGCAGGGCATGCGCTTCGGTCACCCCCGTTTTCCCCATAAGGTATCCGGAGGGCGCAAAAAAGAGAGGTTTCCGATAATGGCGAAAGTGAATTCCGGCGGAGTAGAAATCGACTATGAAGTGCTGAACGCAGAGTCAAACGCGATACCGATCTTCCCCATGAGCGGGCTGGCCGGACTGCGCGGCGCTTGGGGAAATCAGCTTGAAGCCTTCACGAAGCGCGGCCCGGTGGTGCTTCACGATCACCGGGGAACGGGGAAAAGCGCCAAACCGCTCGGCGTCTATTCGATCGAAAACATGGCGGCCGATATGGCCGCCATCATGGATGCCATCGGGGCCGGGAAGGCCCATTTCATAGGAAGTTCCACAGGAGGAGCCATCGCCCAAGTATTGTGCATCGACCATCCCGGCAGGGTCCAAAGCGCCGTCATCTGCAGCTCTTGGGCGAAGGCCGATCGTTTCTTCACCCGCACGTTTGAAATGCGCAAAATCATCCTTCTCGAATTGGGAAACGAGGTTTACACGCGGGACTCTTCAGTCACCTTGATGGGCCAAAAATTTTTCAACGAGAACTATGATTCCATCGTGAAGACCGAGGACGAGCGGATTCAGAACGCCCCTCCGGTGGAGGTGGCGGCCGAGCGGATCGACTGCATCATGGCCCACGACCAGCTCGACCGGCTGGGGCGCATCCAGGCCCCGGTTCTCGTGGCCGTCGCCCGGGACGACGCCGTCACCCCGCCCCCCTATTCGGAGCAACTGGCCGCCGCCATCCCCGGCGCGGAATTGAAGATTTTCGATGAAGGGGGGCACCTCTTTTACATGTCGAAACCGGCGGACTTCAACGCCGCAATTCTCGACTTCATCGGCCGTCACGAGCCGTAAGCGATATGACCAGACGGCCTAGCTCGCCCTCCCCTCCTCCTCACGCGGCTGTACGAGTTCAAGGCGAGACGGAGCACGGAGCATCCCGGTACGATAGAGAGTATGCGCGAGCGCTTGGGGCGAATGAATGACCTGAACTTTCTCGAAGCGATCGAGCAGCAAGCGAATCGAGTCCACCATAATGGCGACGGCCTCTCCATCCTCGAATTCCATATTCTCGATCACGACATCCGCCCGGACGCCGCGGATTTCATCGCCGAAGAGAGAATGATAAATTCGCCCCGCCCCCTCCGTATCGATATCCCCTGATATTTCAAAGCGCGCGCCTTCCGGGATGCACGTATTGCTCATCTCAAAATAAGGCTTCATATCCGCCCGCCTTTTTATGAGGGCCATTTGGGAACGCCGATTTTCTTTCCCGGGAAAATCATCGAAGGGGAAAATTGACAGGCCGATTCTCCGCCGCGCTCTTCTCGATGGCGAGGGTTATCTCGAGAGTAGTCCGTGCTTCCTCGGCGGTGGCAAGCGTAACTTCCTTGCCCGTCGAAACGTGCTCGAGGAAGACGCGTGTCTCGTCCCGCATGGGTCCCCAAAATTCCCCCAGAGCCCAATCGCCCGCCATCATGGTCTCGAGGTAAACCACATGGGAACTGGCCCCTGGCGCATAGACCGAAGGCGTGGGCACCTTCGAGGCCATGATGACGTCCTTGTGCGAATCGTCGATGATGATGGCACCGTCCTGGCCCATTATTTCCATTCCGATCGAACAAATGTTCGCCGGCCAATTTTCAGGCAGTATCCAGCAGCAGCCCAAGCTGATTGTGGACCCGTCATCCAGCGAGAGGATGGCCCAGGCCCAATCGCCGACTCCCGCCGGCTGGTCCGGAAATATTTTCCCTCCCCCCTGCGCGTAAACGCGCTTTGGGCGTCTGCCCTCGAAATACCAAAGGGCGATGTCCACCATGTAGGTCAGGGTGTCCGTGACGGGGCTCGCGTGGGGGGATCGCTTGTAGATTTCCGCGCCGCTCGTGACCGGATTGTATATAGACATTCGCGCGGTGAGGAGGCGCCCAAGCTTGCCCTGCCGGATTTGTTCTTTTGCGTTCAAAAACCGGCGCCGCTGGCGCTGGGTGTATCCGACGTAGAGACTCCCTCCATATTTCCGCTTCGTCTCTAGTATGCGTTCGGCGTCTTCAAGGGAAAGGGCGAGAGGCTTTTCAACGAGGACCGGCTTTCCTTTTTCCAGGGCCGTGCAAACCGGATCTGCGTGGGCGAACTCGGAGGTGGATACGACAACGGCGTCCACCTCCGGATGGCATATTACTTCTTCATTGTTCCCGCTGTGAAAATTGGCACCGACCGCTTCGGCCAATTTTTTGGCCCGTTCCGGGTCCAGGTCTGAAAGAGCGAGAAACTTGACCTCGGCGGCGCCCGCCAAGAGTTCCGCCCGTCTGGAGCCTATGCGCCCCGAGCCCACGACCGCCACCCCGATCTTACGCACTTCGCCCCCTAAATCCCCAAGGGAAGCGGCAAAACTTCTCCTCCCGCCACGGCGCTTCTTTCCATGGCCAGAGTGAGTTCCAGCGCCGCATGGCCGGCCTGCCCGTTGCAGAGGGGCACCTCCCTCCCGGTCGTAATCCGCTCAAGGAAGAGTCTCGTTTCCTCCCGCATCGGCCCCACAAAATCGCCCATGGCCCAATCCCCGGGCATCTGGGAACCCAGAAAGGCGACCTCGATCGAATCGTTCGGCACATAGGGAGAAGGTATCGCCTCGCCGGACACCAGGATCACGTCCTTGTGAAAGTCATCCACCGCGACGGCCCCTTCGGTTCCGAAGATTTCCATCCCAATGCTGGCCACGTATGCCGGCCAGCGCTCTGGCAAATTCCAGGAACAGCCCAGGCTCACCGAGGCGCCATCTTCAAAAGTGACTATGGCCCAGCCATAATCGCCGAGACCGTTGGGATGTTCGGGGAACACCCCTCCCCCTCCTTGCGCGAAAACCCGAACGGGCCGCCTCGGAGCAAAGAACCAAAGGGCCATGTCCGCCATATAGGTAAGCGAATCCGTAAACGGACTCGCCTCCCTCGAGCGGGCATAGACCTGCCGTGCTACGTTTCGCGGATTGTAAATCGTAAGGCGCGCGGCGAGGAGTTCGCCCAGCTTCCCCTCCTCGATTTGATGCTTTACCGAAAGGTAGCGGCGGCGAAGGCGCTGGGTGTAGCCAACGTATATTTCCGCGCCTCCGCGGTCGCGGGCGGCGAGAATTTTGACCGCGTCCTCCAAAGTAAGGGCGAGGGGCTTCTCTACCAAGACGGGCTTCCCCCGTTCAAGGGCCAGGCAAATCGATTCGGTATGCTCGCCCTCCGGCGTGGAAACGATGATGGCGTCCACTTGGGGGTGTTCGATAACGGCGAGGTTGTCCGAGGTGTGAAACGCCGCTTCGGTCTGCTGGGCCAGGGCGGCGGCCCGCTCCGGATCGATATCCGCGATGGCGAGAAAATTGACCATGGGCGAACCGCTTGCAAGGTGAGAGCGGATGGTCCCCATCCGGCCTGCACCGATGAGGCCAATCCCGACTTCCGGCTTACCGGGGATCACGCCATTCTCCTGTAAGAGATGTTTCAGAGAGCGGCGGGAATCCTACCACCCGCCTTTGGGACCGACAACCGTTGGCGGGGTTTCTTCGAAGTGGTATACCTTTGGAGAAAATTGCCGAATCCTTCGTCACATTTTATTGCATGGATCAAGCCTCTTGCGCGAACATATATCTCTCTCCGCTGTTCTTCACGCACCGCGAAAACTCGTTCTCGAAGAACGCCCCACCCCCCAGCCGGGACCGGGCGAGGTGTTGGTGGAGGTGGACGCCTGCGCCATGTGCGGAAGCGATCTTCACCTGTATGAAGGACATTTCATCCGGGCGAAATTTCCCGTTATCCCGGGGCATGAGTTCGCGGGGCGGGTCGTCGCCCTGGGGCCGGACGTGGAGGGCATTGCGCTCAATACGAAAGCCTGCATCGAAAATCACGTCGCTTGCGGCACTTGCGGCTTTTGCAAATCAGGAAGAGAAAATCTCTGCCGCGGCGCACGCTCCATCGGTTTCAACGTGGACGGGGCCTACAGCCAGCACGTCGTCACCCCGGCCAAGTGCGTGATACCCCTTCCAGAGGAAATCGACGATGCGGCAGGGGCCGTTATGCAAACGCTCGGCACCGCCTACCATGCAGTCATGACACGCGCGCGCATCGAAAAAGGGGAGACCGTTGTCATCATGGGAATGGGACCCGTTGGATTGTGCGCGCTTTCCGTTGCGAAAATGGCGGAAGTACGCGCCATTGTCGTCGATGGAGTAGAGGATAGGTTGAAAATGGCTCACCGAATGGGTGCGGATGAATTCATCAACATCTCGATTGCGGACCCCGTCGAAGAGGTTCGGGAGCTGACGAACGGCCATGGGGCGGACGCGGTTCTTGAAATCGTCGGCGGGGGACAGCAAGAAACAATCCGCCAAGCCATCAAGATGCTCCGCCGGGGCGGCAGGGCGGTGGCGGTGGGAAGCTTCGAATCGGAGGAGTGCCCGGTTCCGATTCTGGAGCTCCAGGATCAGGAAAAGGACTTGATCGGAAGCCGGGGCCATCCCAACACTTTCCAGAAGTGCATCGAGCTGGTGGCCGCCGGAAAAATCGACGTGCGCCCGATAATCACCCATATACTCCCTCTCGGAAGGGTCGAGCGGGGAATTCAGCTCATGCGTGATCGGCAGGAAGGGGCCATTAAGATTATTCTCGTTCCGCAAAAATCCACAGAGTCCTAAATTCCCTATAATATTTCGCACCGCCAGGGACAGACCTCCAAATAAGCCCGGCCGCTCGATGAAACGCCTGGGAATTGTGAATTCGGCGAATTGGAATTCTGAGAATTTTATCCGGAAGGCGAGAACAAACCCCCCGTAACCACTGGCACGGGGGTTTGATTCATTTGTCCGTTTTCGTGTGGGAGAGGCAGCCTTACATCGTTTCCTCCACCAACTCATCAAATGTCTTCCGGCTCAACCCCAGCGGCTGGTTCACCAGGGCGTCCTTTTCGAGAACCGGCTCACTGTCATCGTATATGGGCTTCTTAATCCGGTAGAAAAGTCCAATGGGGATGCGGTCGATTCGGTCACTGTGGTCACCGAACTCGAAGGAGCGATCGAGCGCCGCCCTGATCTCGCCGGGATCGTAACCCTCCTCCTCCTCCAGGGTGTATACGCGCTCTTTGAACCAAGGGTAAGTATTTATGTTGTTATACGTCACGCACGGGCTGAAAACATCAATCAGGGAAAACCCTCGATGGGCGATGCCGGCCGCGACAATTTTCGTCATATGCTTCGGGTTGCCCGAGAATGCGCGGGCCACATAGGTGGCCCCGGTGACCAGAGCCAGAGCAAGAGGATTGATTGGCTTTTCGACGTTTCCGCGCGGCGTGCTCTTGGTCTTGTGGCCTTCCGACGTGGTCGGAGACGTCTGGCCTGTGGTCAGACCATAGATTTGATTGTTCATCACGATGTAGGTGAGGTTCAGGTTGCGGCGCATGGCGTGGATGAAGTGGGCGCTCCCGATCCCGTAGCCATCGCCATCACCTCCGACAGCCACAACATGGAGGTTGTGGTTGGCCAGCGCGGCGCCGGTGGCCACAGGCAGGGCACGTCCGTGCAGGCTGTGAACCCCGTAAGCATTGATGAAGCCCGGCACGTTAGACGAGCACCCGATGCCCGATACAATGAGTATCTCATGAGGAAAGATTCCCAGTTCGACGGCGGCGGCCTTGAGCGATTTCAGCACTCCGAAGTCGCCGCAACCCGCGCACCAATCGGGATCTACCAATCCCTCGTAGCTTTTTAGGGTCAATTCTTGAGTTACCGACATGCAATCGCTCCTTCAAAGGCAATCTGGCAAAAGCAATCTGGCAAAAGCAATCTGGCAAAAGCAATCTGGCAAAAGCAATCTGGCAAAAGCAATCTGGCAAAAGCAATCTGGCAAAAGCAATCTGGCAAAAGCAATCTGGCAAAAGCAATCTGGCAAAAGCAATCTGTCAAAAGCAATCTGGCAAAAGCAATCAATCGGCTGAAATCAATCGGCCATGATGTCATTTTCCCGTTTTTACGCCTCTGGGCTTATCCCTCCGCGGCCACTGGCTCCCACATGTAGATGGAGCCGGTCTCCGCACCGATGATGAGTTTTCCGCGCGGGTCGAGCTCCGCCCGGTCGACGATCTCGACATCCCATACGGATTCGCCATAGCCGTTCTCGGCGACTTGGACAAGGCGGTTCGGCCGCGCTTTGTCCTCCAGGTGGACTCGGATGTAGTGATAAGCGATTTCCCGAGCCTCATTTTCCTCCAGCCGGCCGTCAAATGGCCGGCTTTCGACAATGTCCCGGACCCGGCGGATGATTTGGGCGGGCTCAAACGGCTCCCCATCATACTTCGTGATTAAGTGATCCACGGAAATACCGGTCTCCGCCCGAAGGTGGCGGGCAAACTGACCGCTGAAATTGCACTCCACTGCGACGGTGCGCTTGCAAGACCCCAGGATCTCCTTCGCCTCCTTAGAGTGGAAGGGGTGGATATACTTGAAGTGCAGAAGGTTTGTCTGGATTCCCGCTTCGGTCAGCCCGCCAGCGGCCTCTTGGATGACGCCCCATGTGGAGCCCCAGCCTATCAAGGTAACATCCGCGCCGGGCGGGCCTTCGAGGGCCGGCGGCGGCAGCGCCTCCAGTACACCGACCATCTTCCGCATGCGTTTTTCTTGCATCTTGCGGCGAATGGCCGGGTTGGTGTGCTCATCGCTGACGAGGACACCCTGCTCATCGTGCTCATCGGTGGCCGAGACATGGACCATCCCCTTGATGCCGGGAAGGCCGCGGGGAGAAACGCCCGAGGGGGTCATGGCATAACGGTTGTAGCCGTTGGGGCCGAGGGCGGCGGGCGGCTCTGTAAGCAACTCGCCGCGCTCGATGGGAACATCTGGCGTAAGAGCCTCTGGATCGACGGTGGACCGGTGCTCGCCCAGCAAAAGGTCGGAGATGATGATGACCGGGAGCTGGAACTTTTCGGCGAGGTTGAAGGCCTCAACAGCGGTGTAGAAGCAGTCGGTCGCATCCTTGGGGGCCATGATTACGCGCGGAAAGTCTCCCTGGGAGGCGCCCATGGCCTGATTCAGATCGCCCTGCTCGGTCTTTGTGGGAATCCCGGTGGAAGGCCCTCCGCGCTGGACGTTGACGATGACCACCGGCGTCTCAATCATCCCCGCCATCCCCACAGCCTCGCTCATAAGGGCGAACCCGCCCCCCGAGGTGGCACACATGGCACGCACACCTGCATGGCCCGCACCGATGGCCAAATTGACCACCGCGATCTCATCCTCGGCTTGCTTGACCAGCACACCGCACTTTTCACTGTGGCTGGCAAGCCAATGGAGAATGTAGGAAGCGGGGCTCATGGGGTAGGCCGAATAGAACTTGCAGCCGGCCGCCACCGCGCCCAGTGCGATTGTGAGGTTTCCGGTCACGATGGAGCGTCGTTTTCGGGAAAAATTCCACTTCCGGTCGATGGGGTTTAAATCTTTCGCCGCGTATTCATAACCCGCATTGAGCAGATTCACATTTTGCCCGATAACTTTATCGCCCTTGTGCCTGAAGGTCTCGGCGATAAGTTCGGCGGTCACATCCAGATCGAAGCCGATCATCTGAATCAACGCGCCCAGCGCCACCGTATTCTGCATCACGGGCAGGAGTTGTCCCAGGTCCTTGGTAATGTCCCTCACGGGCAAGCCGGCTACCTGCACTCCCTCGGGAACCAGGAAGGAGTCGCAAGTCAGCCGGGAACTGTTGTATAGGATCGCTCCGCCGGAATCCATTTCGCGGGCATGGCGCTCGATGCTATCCTCGTTGAGGGCGATCAACACACTCAGGTGATCGCCGTGGCATTCCACCTTCTCCTCCCCGATCCGCAGACGCAGCCAGGTGTGCCCGCCGCGGATCAGCGACTGATAACTGTTGTAAGCGAAAACGTGAAGCCCCAGCCGGGCGGCCGTGCGGGCGAGGGTGTCTCCGGTCTTGTCCAATCCATCGCCCGCAGCACCCGCGATTCCTATAGTGATTTCTGTAGCCATATCGCCTCAGACTCCTGGTTTGAACCCATACATCGACGCCATGACTCCCTAACGCCAGAAATGCCTCTGGCCGAATCCTTGAAAGGGAATTTCATTCATCCGGCGCAATATACTCATAATTTCCCTAACATGCCACTTCATAATAATATTCACAAGTCTCCCGCTTCCGCCCCGTCCGGCCGGGGTGGATGGCCAAAAAAGAAGAAAATCAGGTATTAATTCACCTCGCATTTCCTGCGCCGCATTCGGGAGGGGGCATCTCCTGGGCCCTGAGACTCCCGCCGCCGGGCGGGGGGAGCCCCTTCCCAGAGCCCCTGCGAGCGAGCCGGAAAAAGCCCGTCAAGGAATGCGTCATCGTATTTGCCGACATACTGCCGAGTGAGATACTTATATATATAATATGTGGTTTTGCGCGAGCTGACAGGCGCAAGGAGGCCTAACCTTCGATGACACAAGATCAAGGAAAAGCAAAAGCTGCGGGCGCGGGCCCAGGCGAATCTTCCTTTCCCAGCCATTGGGACGGCCAAAATCAAGACGGCGACGACAATTCCCCCTCGGGGGCCTCGCCCTCCTCTGAAAGTGAGGAAAAATCCGCCCCCGATGAAATAGATGAAATCGAAAATCGGGAGTGGCGAGAATCCCTGGAATACGTCATCCAGAGCCGGGGGCCGGAGCGCGTCAAGGAGCTCCTGCGCCAGCTTCAGATTCACCTCCAAGAGAAGGGGGTAGAACTCCCCTTCTCGGCCAATACCCCCTACATAAACACCATACCCCGTTCAAAACAGGTTCCCTTTCCCGGCGACCGGAATATCGAGCGGCGCATCAAAAGCCTTATTCGCTGGAACGCGATGGCGATGGTGGTGCGGGCCAACCGTGCCGACAGCGCAATTGGCGGCCATATCTCAACATACGCATCGGCGGCTACGTTACTCGAGATCGGATTCAACCATTTCTTCCGGGGCCAGGAGGATGGGCACAGCGGAGACCAAATTTATTTCCAAGGGCATAGCGCGCCGGGAATCTACGCGAGGGCCTTCTTAGAGGGCCGCATCACTGCCGAGCAGCTGGAAAACTTCCGGCGCGAAACGGAGAAAAGCAAAGGTCTTTCCTCTTATCCCCATCCCTGGCTCATGCAAGATTTTTGGGAATTTCCAACCGTCTCCATGGGGCTGGCCTCCCTCATGGCAATTTATCAGGCACGGTTCAATCGCTACCTTGAAGACCGCGGTCTAAAGGTGACGAGCGGGTCAAAAGTGTGGGCGTTTCTGGGGGACGGCGAGATGGACGAGCCCGAATCGCTCGGCGCCATCACCTTGGCCGCAAGGGAGAAGCTGGATAATTTAATCTTCGTTATCAATTGCAACCTCCAAAGGCTCGACGGGCCCGTCCGCGGCAACGGAAAGATCATCCAAGAGCTCGAAGCCGCCTTTCGCGGCGCGGGTTGGAACGTCATCAAGGTCATCTGGGGCGATGACTGGGACCCGCTGCTCGAGCAAGACACGGACGGCGTTCTCCTGAAACGGATGAACGAGACCGTCGATGGGCAGTACCAAAAATACGCCGTTGAAAAAACCCGGGCAAACGAATATCTCCGGGAGCATTTTTTCGGAGGCGATCCGCGTCTGGCCGAATTGGCAAATATGGTCTCCAAATCCCAACTCAACAGGATGCGCCGCGGCGGCCATGATCCGGAGAAAATTTACACGGCTTATAAAAGTGCCGTAGAGCACGAAGGGGCGCCCACAGTCATTCTGGCCAAAACGGTCAAAGGATACGGTCTCGGCGAGAGCGGCGAAGGCAAAAATATTACCCATCAGCAAAAGAAGCTGAATGAAGAAGAGATGCGCGAATTCCGGACCCGCTTCGATATTCCTCTTACGGATGAAGAGGTAGCCTCTGCTCCCTTCTACCGGCCCCCCGAAGAGAGCCAAGAGATTCAGTACATGCGCGAATGCAGGAAAAAGCTCGGCGGATTTTTGCCGAGCCGAAAGATAATAAGCACACCCCTGAAAACCCCTCCGGAAGATCTTTTTGAGGAGTTCTATGCCGGGACGGATGGGCGGGAGGTTTCCACCACCATGGGTTTCGTGCGAATTCTCACCAAGCTGCTGCGCGACAAGGAGATAGGCAAGCTCATCGTCCCCATCGTGCCAGATGAGGCGCGAACATTCGGGATGGAAGGCTTATTCCGGCAGTTTGGAATCTACTCCCACGTTGGGCAACTCTATGAACCCGTAGATAAGGGCAGCCTCCTCTACTACAAGGAATCCAAGGACGGCCAAATCTTCGAAGAAGGAATCACCGAAGCGGGCTCGATGGCCTCGTTCATCGCCGCGGGAACGTCTTACGCCACGCACGGTGTCAACACCGTTCCGTTCTTCATCTATTACTCCATGTTCGGACTTCAGCGAATCGGTGATCTCATCTGGGCCGCCGCCGACATGCAATGCAGGGGATTTTTGATCGGCGGAACCGCCGGCCGAACGACCTTGGCGGGGGAGGGCCTCCAACACCAAGACGGAAACAGCCACCTTCTTGCCTATCCCGTCCCGAATCTCATCACCTATGACCCGGCGTTTGCTTTTGAACTCGCCGTAATCATACGGGACGGCATTCGAAGAATGTACGAAGAGCAGGAGAAGGTTTTTTATTACATCACGGTTGGAAATGAAAACTACGACATGCCTCCTATGCCCGAGGGCGCGAAGGAAGGCATCCTCAAGGGAATGTACCTTTTTCAGCCTTCTGCCAAAAAGAATCATCCTCTTCGCGCGCAACTCTTAGGAAGTGGAGCGATAATCAAGGAAGCCCTGAAGGCGCAAAAAATCCTTGATGAGAAATATAACGTCGCTGCAGATGTCTGGAGCGTGACGAGTTACAAGGAGTTGTGCCGTGAGGCATTGGCTGTGGAGCGCTGGAATCTACTCCACCCCAGCGCAGCGCCAAAAGTGTCTTTCGTCACACAATGCCTCTCCGGCCGGCCGGGTGTCTTTGTCGCGGTCTCCGATTACGTAAAAACACTGCCTGACTCCATATCCAAGTGGATACCGGGACCCCTTCATTCTCTCGGAACCGACGGGTTCGGAAGAAGCGAGGGGAGAGCTGCACTTCGGGATTTTTTCGAAGTTGATGCCCGCTACGTCGTACTTGCAACTCTCTCGTCCTTGTCGAAGGAGAAGAAGATCCATAAGGATTTGGTCCAAAAAGCGATAAAGGACATGGGCATCATTCCGGAAAAATCCAACCCGCTGAGTTCATAAGTTCTGCCTTTCAACGAAAAAGAGAACGTAGATGGAGACCGAATTCAAACTTCCCGAGTTGGGAGAAAATATTTCATCCGGGCAGGTAGTATCCCTCATGATATCCGTGGGAGAGACCGTGGAAGTGGATCAACCCGTCATGGAAATCGAGACCGACAAGGCGCTCATCGAGGTGCCCTCCCCGATTAGCGGCAAAGTCACAGCTGTTCACCTGAAACCGGGCGACGAAGCCGCCGTGGGCCAACCGGTCATAACCGTGGAGCCGAATGCCGCTGAGGTCGCCAAAAAAGATACAGCTGTTGATACAGTTTCTGCCCCGAACATTGCCGAGGCACCGCAAGCGCCTGTCATTGATCGTGAAAAGAAGGAAAAGGACGCACCCGAGAAAATCCCGTCAACTCCTGAACCAGCCGCCTCAGATGGGCTTATTCCCGCCGCGCCCTCGGTGCGCCGCCTCGCACGGGAGTTGAGGATAAACATCCGCGACATACCGGGAACCGGACCAAGAGGGCGAATATCCGCAAAGGACGTCAAAACATACGCCCAAAAACATGCAACGATCGATTCGCCCCCTTCTCCGGAAAGCGTTCCTCCTTCTCCCGCGCTTCCTGATTTTTCGAACTGGGGTCCCGTCGAGCGGGTGGCGATGGAGGGCGTCCGCCGGGCGACCGTCCGGCAAATGACCCTCGCATGGTCCCAGATTCCGCACGTCACCCAATTCGACAAGGCCGACATCACTGAACTCGAAAAGCTCCGCAAGCGCTACGCCGCCAAGGCCGAGGCGGCCGGCGGGAAGCTCACCATTACAGCCATCCTGCTCAAGGTGGTTGCCTCGGCCCTTAAGGTTTTCCCGAAATTCAACGCCAGCTTAGATCTCAACGCCGGCGAGGTAATCCACAAAAAGTACTGCCACATCGGGGTCGCGGTGGACACCGAGCGCGGTCTGCTCGTTCCTGTCATCCGGGACGTGGACAAGAAAAACATCATGGAGCTCGCCGTCGAACTCACCGAGACGGGCGAGCGCGCACGGGCGCGGAAAACCAAACTTGAAGAAATGCAAGGAGGCTCGTTCACCATCACGAACCTCGGCGGAATCGGCGGCACCTACTTCACCCCCATCGTGAACTGGCCGGAGGTCGCCATCCTGGGCGTCTCGCGCGGGGGCCAGGAGCCGGTCTACATCGAGGGCACCTTCCAGCCCCGCCTCAAGCTGCCCCTTCAGCTTTCCTACGACCATCGCCTGATCGATGGGGCGGACGGCATCCGCTTCCTCCGTTGGGTCGCGGAGGCGCTGGAAAATCCATTCCTGCTGCCGCTGGAAGGCTAGAAACGCAATTTTTCGAAGAAGCATCCGCTGAATGAAAGTGACGCCTGCCCAAGAGACTGAAGGCCTACAAGCCGCTGGGTCCCGGCCGCCGTCATCCTGTCGAATCCGAAATGGAATAGGTTGTCCTGAATCACTCATGGATTTTCTGGGAAAACAGGGGTCGGATACGCTCGACTACACCGCGTCGGGCTTTGGAAAGATCCGCTTGAGGAAGGAAGGAAGGGCGGCCGCGAGGGCGAAGACGATGAGCGCGGTCCAAAAATTTTTTGACAACCGCCCTTGAAGCAGCTCTCCCACCGCATCCCCCAAATAGGTGTAAGCGAATGCTCCTGGAAGAATCCCCAATAAGGTGGCCAGGAGATAATCCCGGAGCCGGATGGGGGACAATCCTCCGGCATAATTCAGCGCATTAAAGGGAACGAGCGGGATGAGCCGAAGATAAAAAATAACCCGGAATCCATTTCTGGCCGCTTTTTCATCCAAAGTCTTCAACCGCCCCTTCAGAAACCGTCCGACAAATTCCCTTCCCCCAAATCGCGCCACGAGGAACGCGCCCGTCGCGCCCAAAGTGGCACCTGATACATTGAACAACATTCCCAGAGAGGGACCGAAGAGGAGACCGCCTGACAACGTGAGAACGCTACCGGGAAAAAGAAAGACCGTTCCGATGGCGTACACCGCAATGAAGACCGCCGGGGCGAGAGGCCCGAACCCTTGAACGAATTCGGTCACGCTCTCCGGATTGAAATTGCGGAGAATCCCAACGTACCAGAGGAGGAAAATAATAGAGCACAGGCCGAAAGCCACCCCGGCCAGTCTATATCCCGCTCCATCCCCGCGCTGTTTATTCAAAGGGTTATTCCGGCGATGAAATCGCAAGGGGATCATGAACCTCGAGATTTCCTTTTAGACCAAAAAGCCTTCGAAAACGACGCCGCACCTCGGGGCGAAAAAGTTTTCCGACATAATACTGCCCCGCCGTACGCTTGTTTACCTGGGCCAACGTGGGATAAACGTGAACAGTTCGAATTATATCGCGAACGTGCAACTTTTTGCGGACGGCGAGAACAAACTCGTGCAGAATATCCCCCGCCGACTGACCCACGAGGTCGGCCCCGATCAATCGGCCCTTTTTATCGCACACTATCTTACAAAATCCCTCGGTTTCTCCATCCACAATGGCCCGGTCCACATGGTCCATCGGAAAGCGGAACACCTGGCAGTTTTTCTCCCCGAGGGCGGTACGGGCTTCATGCTCTCCCATCCCGACATGCGCTGCTTCCGGTGAAGTGTATATACACCAGGGAACGGCGTGGTACTCGGCCTTTACTTTCAAAAACGGAACCGGAAGACCGAATGGCTCGCTAAAAAGCATATTCCGCAGGGCGACGCCCGCCTCATACTCGGCCATGTGGGTGAATTGAAATTTCCCCAGTACGTCACCCACAGCGAAAATGCGCGGGTTTGAGGTACACAGAAAATGATTTACCTCAACACCATGTTTCGAATACTTTACTCCCGCCTCATTTAGACCAATGCCTTCGACGTTTACGCTGCGTCCCACAGCGACAACGAGAGCGCCGCAGGAAAATGTATGCGGCCCATTGGCGTCGGTCCCTTCTACGATGATTTTGCCATCCTCCTTCTTCACCCGGCCGGTATGAAACTCAAAGTGAAAACGTATGCCGCTTCGAGAAAGTGCATCAGACAGAATTTTTGCCATTTCCTCATCGAAACGGGGAAACAGTTTGGGGGCGACTTCTAACACTTCAACCTCGGAGCCCAATTGATGGAAAGCCTGCGCCATCTCGAGGCCTATGGGTCCCGCCCCGATGACGATCATCCGTTGGGGCGACTCCTCGAGATCGAATACGGTTTCATTTGTAAGGTAGGGAACGCTTTCGATTCCGGGTAATGGAGGTACAAAAGGCGAGGAGCCCGTCGCAATGAGGAACCGCTTGGCCCGGAGATGGCGGCCCGCCACCTCAAATGTATCGGGGTCAATAAATTGCCCCTCCCCGAATATCATTTCAATTCCCATGGCTTCAAATCGCTCCCGGGAGTCGTGCTTTCCAATTTGGGCTTGGGCCTCCTTCATTCGTTCCATGACACGTCGGAAATTGACCCGAACGTTATCCACTTCAATCCCGAATTTCCCCATATTTCGGGCAGATTCCGCCAGCCGGGCGGACCGAATGATCCCTTTCGATGGGACACAACCATAGTTCAGGCAATCTCCCCCCAGCTTGCCTTTCTCCACGAGAGCGACCTTTGCCCCGAGCTGAACGGCGCCAACCGCCGCGACCAGGCCCCCGGCCCCTCCTCCAATCACAACCAAATCGAATTGATCCTCAGCCATTTTTCCTCTAACCCGGGCAACCCGGGAATTTCTCCTTTTTGGAATATCTCCCGAAATACCTCGTTCGCTGAATTCATCCTACACCAGATGCACCAACTCCATTTTCTCCTTGATTCGCCAATAAATTCCCGGGGGAGTCGAAACGGCCTTCTCCCGGGAAGCGCCCTTCTCCCTCCAAGGAACGCGCCGCCCTCCCCCCGGCATAAACGCGCCGCCCTCCTCTCGGGAAATTCCTTTACGCTGCGAAAATTCTCCCCGAAATTCCCCGCGGAGTAGCCATTTCGTGCCAGCCCATTCAAGCGGTACGCGCAAATAACTGAAAATATTGATTTTACTGAATACAAGCCAAAATAGTAAAGTTTTTAATCAATTCTATTTAAAATTTGTACATATAATGATATAAATAAAATGAAGATTCGCGATTCTCAACCGGCAAGGAGCATTCTTGCATGTCCCCTGAACCGCTCGGCCCAGACAGCCCTATTTTGCTGGCTGAAAGCAGCCCGTTTTTCCGAATCGAGCTCGAGCGCCTTCTCGACAAATTCTATTTCCGGAACATCACGAGCGTCACAACCAGCGACGACGCCCTCAACGAAAGCAAATCCCAGAGCTTTTCCCTCATTATTGCGAGCACCAATTTGACCGGAGCAAAAGGCGCAAAACTGTTCCACTCCATCCGCGAAACGGGCATCAACTCCCAGACCCCCTTCATAATGACCTACACCGCAGAGGAAAAAGAAATCGCCCTGTTCGTCGGCGCCTCCGCCATCCTGGAAAAACCCACCAAGGCGGACAATTTCCTCCCTCTTCTCGAAAACCTGTTCAGCCAAAAACTCGCCGTGAAAAGCGAGAACGAAGAGGAAAGGCGAAAAAAACTCGCCACGATAGCGCAGTTTGCCGAGGAGGGCAACAAACTTCTGGATGAAGGGTACCTCGGCGGAGCGCAAAAAGCCTTTGAGGAAGCCCTCAAAATCGGAAGGGATTCTGCGGAGGTTTTTATCGGCTTGGCAAAGCTGTACGCGGCGAAAGAGGACGACCTCAACGCTACGCAGGCGCTCGTGGAGGCCAGGCGGATCGATCCGGCCGCGGTAATACGCTATCACCTCCTATGCCAGGAGGCTGCCTTCATCGAAAAAGGCAAACGGCAACTTGCGAAGAGGCGGTTCGCCCAGGCGGAGTCCTTGTTCGAGAAAGCCCTCGAAATCAACCACGAAAATATGGACGCCAACGTCGGGCTCGTCGAAGCGCGGTTGGCTCTTCGAGAAGCCGGGAACGCCTGGGAGGCGTTCGAGCGCGCGGTCGCCCTCAAAGAAAATGCCCGGGATCACGCCGGTTACAACCACATCGGCCTCGCCGCCACCCGGTACAATGATTACGAGATGGCCCACCGATCCTTTGAGTTGGCCAGTTCCATCGAGCCCGGCGATCCTTCTGTCCATTTACAACCGGGCTATCGTTTGCCTCCTCCAAAAGAAATTCGAAAAATCCCTTGAACTGCTCGACAAGTCCCTGTCAATCAAAGCGGACTTCACCGAGGCGAAGGCGATGCGGGAAAAGGTGGAAAAGTGGGTGAACGAACGCCAAACCACCGAAGCATCCTGATTTTCGCCTTTGGTTCCCCCGCCCTTTCCCGATTGTATTCCTTCGGCGCTCCTGTCTTCCCCAAGAATAAGGGGCGCGCCTAAAAATTGATGCGCCCCCCGGAATCTCACCCTTCCCCCGGAGGCCAATTCTGGACCGCCCCCGGAATGCCCGGACTTCCGCCGTCTCTGAAAGGAAGTCCCGCCCGCCCGGGGCCATTCGAATCCCTTGATTGGCGTTTTCCTCTCTTTCCCCGCTTTAGGCATACAAAATGAACCCGCCGAAATAAGCGGCCCCGGTATCTTCTCATGCCGCTGAAATCCAGAAACTGAGGTCCATGTGAGCGATTTCACTTTCCAGGTGTAACGCAAGACACAGCGGAGCCGAACCGGAGGACGCATATTTAAATTGGCGGAACAAACGAGAACGCACTTCGCCCAGGAGAAACCGATTCGGAGCGAGACTTGGCGTGGCCGGCAGAAAACGAATTCCAGGAAGAAATGGCGAATCCCCCCCTTGGCCGCTGTCAAAGATGATTCCGTTTCAAGTGAGTTTCAGGATGAGTAATCTTCGAAAATCCAAACTCGAATCCCGGCAATCCCCCCGCCCCGCCCCCCTGGACGACCGCTCGCAAATTGCGCTGATTGCCAAGCTCAAATCGGAAATCGATTTCTTTTCCGAGATGACAGGGGAGGAAGTCGTTCAACTGCTTCAATCCGGCGAAAGCGAATCTTTCGAGGCGGGCGAAGTGATTTTTCGAAAAGGGGAGCGGGGAGAAAGTTTCTACTTGCTGCTGATCGGCGAAGTCGGCATCCGTATCAACGGCCGTCAGGTCGCGGCGCTGGGGGTGGGAGATTGCTTCGGGGAAATGAGCGTCCTGGAAGACCGGCCCCGGACGGCAACCGCGATTGCGTCTGAGAAAACGGTCGTGCTGCGCCTGAATCAAGATGTTATTTCCGGCCAGATGATGGGGCTCAGCCGAAAAGTCCTGACCCGGCTTGCCGCTCAAATCTCCGGCAGAATTCGAAAGACAAACGAGTTGATCGAAAAATTCAAGCAAGATACGTAAAGCGCAACCGCCCGTTCCGGGTATTCCGAGGGGATGCGCAAACGAACGGGCAGCCGCGCGGCCGCGCCCGCTGTATAACCCTCTATCCTGGATTTCCCGAGTGAATCGTGAATTTCCCCGCCTTCCACGCTCCTTTTGAGATGCATTTCAAAAAGTTGACCATTCCTCCCGCCCGCTGGTGGAGATCGTCCAGCGTGCGAATCCGCGAGTGGACAACTTCGGCTCGATTTCGGCCGACGCCGAGAAAAATTGATATATTCACCTCATATCGGCTCCCCATAGCCAGGTACACATTCGACCCTTCACTTGGGGAGGACCGCGCCATGCGTCTTTCTTCAAGGGCACTCGCTCTCCTCTCTCTAGCCACCGTTCTGCTTGTCCTCCTGTCCTGCGGAAATTCGGCTGAGATTCAAGAGGCAAAGCGTCTCGACGCTCAAGTGTCCCGCCTCTACCAGGCCGGCCGGTATGCGGAGGCGCTTCCCCTGGCGCAGCGCTCCCTGGTCATTCGTGAGAAATCCCTCGGCCCCGAGCATCCCAATGTGGCTACGAGCCTCAACAACCTGGCCTTGGTTCTCAAGGCCCAGGGCCGCTACAAGGAGGCCGAGCCGCTCTACAAACGGGCCACTGCGATTGACGAGAAGGCCCTCGGCCCGGAGCATCCGGGATTGGCCACCGACCCCAACAACCTGGCCGGGCTCTACGAAACCCAGGACCGCTACAAGGAAGCCGAGCCCCTCCACCAGCGCGCTCTCACCATTCACGAGAAGGCCCTGGGGCCCGGGCATCCCGATGTGGCCCAGAGCCTCAACAACCTGGCCAAGCTCTATCGCGCCCAGGGCCGCTACGGGGAGGCAGAGCCCCTTTACCGTCGCTCCCTGGCCATCTGGGAGAAAACACTGGGACCCGAGCATCCCAATGTGGCCACGACCCTCAACAACCTGGCCTTGGTTTATCAGGCCCAAGGCCGCCACAAAGAGGCCCAGCCGCTTCACCGAAGGGCGCTCGCCATCAACGAGAAGGCCCTGGGGCCGGAGCATCCCCAGGTGGCCGCGAGCCTCAACAACCTGGCCGAGCTATACCGTGCCCAGGGCCGCTACGGGGAGGCAGAACCGCTATACCGTCGCGCGCTGGTCATCTGGGAGAAAACGCTGGGACCCGAGCATCCCAATGTGGCCACGACCCTCAACAACCTGGCCTTGATTTATCAGGCCCAAGGCCGCCACAAAGAGGCCCAGCCGCTTCACCGAAGGGCGCTCGCCATCGCGGAGAAATCCCTGGGGCCGGACCACCCGAACATCGTCAAGTTTCTGAGCAACCTTGCTGCGCTCTACGAGAAGATGGGAAAGCCGAGGGAAGCCACTGGGTTCTCGGCCCGGGCGGAGGCGATGGAGAAGAGGCTGGCCGGGAGGAAGTAGGAAAGACTCAGCATATCCGCGCGGGCAGACGTGGGTACGGTACCATCAGGTTATCTGGGAAATCCGGGAATGAATCTATTTACAGGCATATGGGAAATGCCGGCACAATAGGCATCGCAGACATTTTCCCGCTCGCACCCATCGCCTTGCGGAAGGTTTGGATTTTCTGCCATCCTTCCCGCGTTCAGCGCCACGGGCTCATCCATTTCCGGGAGTTTTCATGCCATCGAGAAATGCCATCCGTGCGAACCGCGCCCGGATGAAACGCGAGTTCGAGGCCCAATCCCGAATCGGCCGCCACGGAAAAACGGGTTTGGCCCGTATCGCCTTCACCCGGGAATACAACCTCGTGCGGGATCGGGTCAGGCGGTGGATGGAAAAAGCCGGCCTAAAAACCCGCGTGGATGCTGTGGGAAACCTCTTCGGCCGGAAGGAGGGGGAGGACAAAAGCCTGCCCGCAGTCATGTCCGGCTCGCATCTGGATTCTCAAAACCCGGGGGGGCGGTTCGACGGTGTGGCCGGGGTCTTCACCGCCCTGGAGGCGGTGCGGCGAATCTCCGAGGCCGGCGCGCGGCATGACCATCCGATAGAGGTCGTGGCTTTCATCGGGGAGGAGTCCGCCTGCGGCCTGACGGTGTTCGGGAGCAGCGTCCTCGCGGGCGTGCTGGCCCCCGATAGGATGCGAAAGCTCATTCATCCGCCCACCGGCAAATCCATCTACGACGCGCTGCGCGCCGTCGGGGGAAATCCATCGAGGGCGAGGCGGTGCGCCCTTCCCCGGAAATCCCTAAAATGCTTTCTCGAACTTCACATCGAGCAAGGACCTGTCCTCGACGCAAAAAAGGTCCCGATAGGAATCGTGGACGCCATCGTGGGCTATGTCCGCGGCCATATTCACTTCAAAGGAGTGACGGCCCATTCCGGGGGCCAGCCCATGCCGTACCGCCGGGACGCCGCCATGGCCGCGGCGGAATTCATGGTGGAAATGGAGGACGCCGTCCGCCGCGTCCCCGAAAGCCACCGGGCCACCTTAACGTTCGGGGAAATCTCAGCCCGCCCCGGCTGGATAGCCATCGTTCCGGGAGAGGCGACGATTTCCTATGATCTGCGGACGAAGAGGAAATCCGTTTCGGATTCAATCTTTTCACGCATGAAGCGATCCTTAGAGCGGATTCGGAAAAAGCGGGGGGTGAAAAGCCGGATGCTCGTGGACAATGCCATACCCCCCTGCACGACTTCGCCGGGAATCCGGCGCACGCTCAAAAAAGCGGCTGCGGAGACGGGGCACCGCCACGTGATTCTTTCGAGCGGAGGGCTCCACGACGCATGCCGAATGGATCTCCTCTGCCCCATGGGGATGGTCTTCGTTCCATCGGTGAAGGGACTCTCTCATACCCCGGCTGAACTCACCCACATGTCCGACCTCGCGGCGGGCGCCGAGGTTCTGGCCTCTTCCTTCCTCCGCCTCGCGGACAAAAGGGTGAAACCCTGAAACCCCCTTGAGAAAATCCGGAGACGGCTCCTTGCCCAGGAAAAAGGCCCACCCCATCCGAATCAATCGGACCCGGATGACAAAAGAGTTTATCGCGCAATCCCGGATCGGAAGATTCGGGGAAACCGGCATCGATCGCGTTGCCTTGACGCCGGAATACAATCTGGTGCGGGACCTCGTCCGCCGTTGGATGGAGGGGGCCGGCCTGAGGATCCGTGTCGACCCGGTGGGAAACCTCATCGGGCGGAAAGAGGGAACCGCAAAAAACTTGCCCGCCGTCATGACGGGCTCACACCTTGACTCCCAGCGGCCGGGCGGGCGCTTCGACGGGGTCGCGGGCGTGCTTTGCGCCCTGGAGGCCGTCCGGCGAATCGGCGAGGAGGGAATCCCCCACGATCATCCCATCGAGGTTGTCGCATTCGTCGGCGAAGAGTCGGCCTGCGGACTTTCGCAATTCGGAAGCGGGGTGATGGCCGGCCAAGTGGGGGCGGCGAAGATGCGGGCCACGATTCATCCTCCTACGGGAAAGTCTCTTTACAATGCCGTGCGGGCGGCGGGCGGAAATCCGGACAAAACGAAGGATTGCATTCTCCCGAAAAAATCCATAAAGGCGTTCCTCGAGCTTCACGTTGAGCAAGGTCCGGTCCTGGAGGCGAAAAAGATCCCCATCGGGATCGTTGACGCCATCGTGGGTGTCCGGCGGGGGGAGATCGTCTTTGAAGGGGTGACGGCCCACGCCGGCGGCCAGCCGATGGCCTACCGAAAGGACGCCGCCGTCGCCGCGGCCGAATTTATCACAGGTTTGGATGCCGCCGCCCGGCGCGTCCCCGAGCGCCAGCGTCTCACCCTCACATTCGGATACGTTTCCACCCAGCCGGGGGCGGTTTCGATCATCGCAGGCGGGGCCCGCCTTTTGTTCGATCTGCGGGCGAAAAGTGAATCGGCCATCGAGAATATCCTGGCGCGGATGCGGAAGGCGCTGGAGCAGATTCATGAAACGAAAGGGGTGAAGGGCCGGATGAGGATAAACACGAACTTTCCGCCCTTTCCCTGCGCATCCGGCATCCGGCGGGCGCTCCGAAGGGCGGCCGCGGAAAGGGGATATCGGTCAATCTCTCTTTCGAGCGGAGGGATTCATGACGCCTGCCGGATGGCCTCCCTCTGCCCGATGGGGATGGTGTTCGTCCCCTCGGCGAAGGGCCTCTCCCACACGCCGGCCGAGTTCACCTCAGCGCCACATTTGGCCGCGGGGGCCGAGGTGCTTCTCTCGGCGCTGCTCCGGCTCGCCGACAAAAGGGCAAAACCCTGATTTGCATCCGAATTTGAATCCGCTGGAGGGTTGACGGCCCGAACGGGCCACGGCGCAAGGAAGGGGAAAATTGGAAACGGGTATTCCCGCTACATCCTCTTCTTTGCGCGCTTGTCCTCGTACATTCGCAGGTCGGCGCGCTCGATGAGCTCTTCGATGGGGATGGGCATCTCGGGATTGAAGTTGGCGATTCCCAGGCTCATCGAGATTTGCTTTCCCTCTCTTTTCCGCGAATTGTGCTCTTCGATGTTGTTCTTCAAACGCGTTGAGATCGTGTCCCCGCTTCCCCCCACGGCTTCGAGCGCCAGGACCGAGAATTCATCCCCACCGTAGCGGCAGAGGATATCCGGTTGCCGGAATGTTTTTTGAAGGATCAAAGCGGCCTCGATCAGTCCCTGATCCCCCTCGATGTGCCCCTGGGAATCGTTGATCTGCTTCAGATTATCGAGGTCAAGGAAAATCAGAAGCATCTCCCGCTTGGTCCGTTGGGCCAGTCTGAGCTGTTTTTGGGCCGCCGCGATAAATCCCCGCCGGTTGAGCAGCCCCGTGAGCGGGTCGACGTTCGAGAGGGAACGCAGGCGTTCAAGGCTGCGCATGTGCTCCGTAACGTCGCGCATATTGATAACGTAAAATCTCTTATCCAACCCCTGCATCTCATGGGCCACGATTTCGGCGATCCGGTAATCATGGCCGGAGCGCACGACGTTCACCTCTTGCGGCGAGCTGGTATTGAAAGAATATCCGAACTTCTGGCCGAGCAAATAGTCGGAAGACTGATCCAGAAAATTCTCCGCCGCGGCGTTCACAAACTGGATGATGTTTTCCTGATCCAAGACAAGGATGGGATCCTTGGTATTCGCTACGATGGCCTGATAAATATCTGGTGTTCTGGTTCCCGCTCTTTTGGCGGACTTCCTCCCGGAGCGGCTTTTCCCGCCGCCCTTTTCACCGATTTCCTGGAGGCCTTTCTCTTCGGAACGGTTTTTTTCGCGGCTTTCTTTTTGCGGCTCGCCTTCAGCGTTTTCTTTCGGCTGGGCATCTTATTTCCCTTCCCGCTTGGCAGGGGTTGAACGTGTTTGCGCCTTTCAAACGGAGGTGAAGCGCGGCTGGCGAGATGAGGCATTCCGTATAATGGCAGGTTACCGGCGAGCCACCGCCATCCACCTCCTTGGTTCCATTCTTCCTGGGAAAACTATAACAAAGGATTCGTTATTTTTCAGCCTGTCTTTTTTCCATTTGAAAAAAAATTCGCGACGTGCAGGGTTCCATCCCTACGAGTCGGGCCGCCGGCGGTTCAGTTCGCCGCCCAAGGAGAAGTGGCGGGCGGGGAGAGGAGGAAAACATCAAGATAATTCAAGATGCTGTCCCTTCGCCAGCTCATTCCGGACGAAAAATCAAAGCATTTGATAATCTCAAAATTCAAATAATTCATTTGGTAATAATAAGATAGACGGAGCCCGGGGAGGATTTCAAGCGTACCCCAAGGGAAGAGATTCCTGCGGCGTGATCTTTGTGGGAGAAAAAAAATTGATCGGTGCTCTCGCGGGCGCCGGCGGGCGCCGCGCCGCCTATCCTCTGTTCAAAGGAGCGCTCTTCTCACTGTTTTGAACAATGAAAGGCCGGACCGACTCACGCGCCGCCGCATCGGAGGCTTGCCGATGGGCCGGGAGGCAGAGCGAGACGGTCGTGCCCTGGCCTGTCTCGCTCTCCAAATGTATCCAGCCGTTGTGCTGCGAGACAATTCCGTAAACGACCGAGAAGCCCAGACCCGTTCCCTTCCCCGGCCCCTTCGTTCCAAAAAACGGATCGAAAACCCGGTCGCGGATATCATCGTCTATGCTAACTCCATTATCCGATATGGAAAGGCAGACGTGATCCCCGGAATGGGCCAGGCCGTTCGCGTCTCGCAAGTCGTCATCGAACTGCTTGTTCTCGGTCCGGAACGTGATCTCCCCGCCTTCGGGCATCGCGTCCCTCGCGTTGACGACGACATTCATTACCGCCTGCCTGAGAAGAACGGGGTTGCCTCGAATCGGCCAGATTTCCCTTTCGAGGTCCAAAGCGACGGAATAATGCTCGCCGATGACCCGCGTGACCATACCGAAGAAATCGGTCACGACCAGGTTTAAATCCAAACCTAAGAACTCGCTTTTCCGCTGATGGCCGAAGGCGAGCAACTGGGTCGTCAGGGAGGCGGCCGAGTCCGCCGCCGGCCCGATTTCCTTCAAATGCCGCCATGCGGGATTCCCCTCGTCAATTTTTCTTATCGCCAGATGGGTATGGCCCTTGACCGTAGTCAAAATATTGTTGAACTCGTGCGCGATGCCCGAAACCAGCGTCCCGATGGATTCCATCTTCTGCACATGAAAGAACTGCTCACGGGCCTCCTCCAACTTCTTAAAGGTCTTCTCCAGCTCTTCAGTCTTTTCCTGCACCCGCCGCTCAAGGTTCAGATTCAAGTCGCGCAGGGCGGCGTTCGTCTCCTGGTAGCCTCGTTGCGCCATCTCGAAGGGGGAAAGACACTCCGAGATAAACGAACTCGCCGCCATTGTCCTCCGGCCACACTCCCCGTGCGAAAGGTGGCCCGTGACGGGTTCGGCCAGCGCCTCATGATGGACCGCCGTTACGTCTAATATGCCGATGCCCATCTCGATGGCTTTGCGTCCAAGATCGTACGCGGAGTGCAGCGTGGCCTCCCCCTCCCCGGCGAGATGAGCCTCCAAGCAAGAAGCGTATTCTTCGGCCCATTTGCGCAATTCCGGCTTCACGGATCTCCCCCAAGGAACCGCGCCACCAGAACGAGCGCATCGTCCGACTTTCTGGCAAAGCGGGAAAGAATGTTTTCCGCTGTTGTCTGAGGATCATTGGCCGGATTCAGAGCCCTATTGAAATCACAATCCATGCCATCCGTTGCGAAAACCAACACGTCACCCCGGTCAAGGGAGAGAACGGTATGACGAAGAGAAGGAAGTTGGTACCCCACCACGCCGCCGCTCGATATCAAATGCTCCTTCTTTCGCTCCGCGGCCGCGCCGTTCCTCAGCAACAGCCCTTCGACGCTTCCCACGCCCGTCCAGGTCATGGTGGAATCCTGCGCGTTAAAGGAGGCGAGGCTCATCGCCACGCCTCGGGTCCTTCTCAGACCTTCGTGGCACCGCTGGACCGCCGAATCGAGGGGCTCCCCCGCGCAGTCGGCCAATATGGCGCCGGAAATTCCAGCGGCCTTGGCGGCTTCCTCGCCGTGGCCCAGCCCGTCCGCCACGCCGACCAAAACGCCGCCCGGAAAATGCTGGACCAGGTGAAAGTCGCCCGACACATCAAATCCCGGAAAGGGCCGCCCAGCGACGCCCCACTCAATCAGCTGAAACTCTCCGGCGCTGCTCATCGCAGCCATTTTTTCATTGTCACCTTCGTGCCTTTGCCAATTTCCGAGACGAGATCGAACTCATCCATCATCCGTTTTGAGCCCGGCAAACCCAGCCCCAGACTGCCGCCCGTCGAATATCCGTCCTGCAACGCGAGGGAGATATCCGCAATGCCGGGTCCTTCATCGACGGCGGAGACCACGAGCCCGCGCTTTCCGTTCTGATTGCTGAGCTGAAAGGAGATTTCACCGCGTCCGGCGTAATTGACAATGTTGCGGGCGACTTCCGAAATGGCGGTGGTGATGAAGGTCACCTCGGTGGCCGAAAAATCCAACTGCCCGCCAGCTCCCGCCCCCGCTCCCGGGCGGTTACGATATCGGCTTCCGAATGGATGGGCACACAGGTTGGGTCATCCACCAGTTTGATCTCCACCTCAATTTCCGTTCAGATGCGCGAGGCCCTCTTCCAAATCCAGGGCGGTCGTCACACCTTTTAGCGTCACCCCCAACTGAACCATTGGGAACGCCACGGCCGGCTGGATCCCGACGATGACGGCCTTCGCCCCGCGGAGCTGAACCGAACGCGTGATGTCGTGGAGCATGCGCGTGGTAAAAGAATCCATCACCAAAAGGGCCGTTACGTCCACGATCACCCCGCGGGAGCGGAACTCACCGACTTTTTCCAATAATTCATCCCGGAATTCATTCATGTCGGCGTCGCTGAACTCCTTCTTCAATGAGCAGATCAGGCAATCGCCTTGTTTGAGAATCGGAATATCCATTTCCGCCACCTCACCCGTGGGAGGGCTGAGCGCCATTCCCGCCCGCCGCTGTTACCCGGAAACCCAGGATCCGGTCGGCTTCCTCCAGGCCGCCCTGGAGGTCGCCCGCGGTAATCATCGAGGCCAGATCGACCCCGAGGTGGACGAGCATCTCGGCGATCTTGGCCGAAATGCCCGTGACGATGACGGTGGACCCGAGAAGGCGGGATGCTTGCGCCAGGTTGACGAGGTTGTTGGCGACGGCGGTGTCCACCACCGGGACGCCGGTGACGTCTATGACCACGGCCATAGCGCGGTGCTCCCGGATGGCGCCGAGCAGACCTTCGGTCAGTTGCTGGGCGCGGCGGCTGTCAATAGCTCCGACAATGGGCAAAACGAGCAGCCGGTCACGGATTCTCAGCACCGGGGTGGAAAGCTCCTGGATGGCCGACTGTTGCCGCCGAATCGTTTTCTCCCGGGCGTGGTTGTAGACGTCCACCGCCAGTCCCATGTCCAGGAAGACCAACTTCAAGAGTGAGAGGAAATCCTCGAAGGCGGCCAGAGAGTCTTCTTTTTTCGCCTCCAGGAGCCGGTCCGCCACGGCCTGAAGGTAGTAGCAATAGGCGCCGAAGTAGGTACTCGGCATCAGGTTGATGCGCTCGTGCGTGGAGCCGATCTTCACCCGATTTTCAACATAGGCTGCATCATAGCTGCCCTGCGTTAGCTCCCGGAAATACTTTTTCTGCAATTGCTTGACCCGATTGAGAACATTCGGATCTTGAAAAAACGATCGGGTTTCCTCGGAAGCGAGAAAATGCCCGTAAAGATCCTCAACGATCGGGTTTACATTTTCCTCGGCGATCGTGTTTATGTTTCGAAGGCGCTCGGCGTCTTCTGCGCCGAATTTCAAAAATTCTTTCCGGCGGGAAATGTCCTCGTCGGTGATCCGAATCTCTTCCGGCGCCCCGTTTGAGGCAGCCGTGGCATCGCGCTGCAAGGTATCCAACCGACCGCTACTGAAATCCATTTTCTTTTCTACCTCCTCCTGAAAATTGATTGGTTCTCCGATGTGGGTGCGAGCCGAATCCCCTTTTTCACTCCCGGGGATCGCGCCATGGTTCTTAGATGGCGGCCGGCGGGTTGCGGCGCACATCCGAAGGCGCGGTTTTCCCCTCGATGGTCCCTCCTCTCCCACTGACCGATTGGCCGGACCTGGCGTTCATCGCAGCGTTTCTCCCAAGATTCATTTAATATGAGAATGATAATCAAAAAAATATCATTACCTCTATATAATAATATTTATCTATAAAATAAGCAATAATTAAAATAAATCTAAAATCATTGTTCCCGGAAAATTCCGGGAAATGTTTGCAAATCGGGAAAGAGAAGGAGGGGACCACCATCATGCGCCCGGAGATTTGGAGGCGGGAAAACCGCTGCGGATAAGCGAATCAAGGTACTGGAGATTGCGGGAGACGCCCGGTTTCACCCAATAATTCACAAACCTTGGGTGGAGGAAATGTCAGGCGAGCCTAGGTCAGCAGAGAGGTGAAAGTGGAAATATTTGAAAGGAAAGCGCTTTCTGGCTGGAAGGGCTAGTCCGCTTCCACCCTTCCCGGGGCGGGGATGTATTCCTCTTCCTCGGCGTCGGCCGCCCCCATCTGCCGGAGAAATGCAACCGCCTTCTCCTCAAGGGCAAGCGCTCGTTTTTCCTCCCCCAGCCGGCGGAGAAAGCCCGCCAGCGAGCGACGTCCGCGGGCGAGGTTCGGCCTGAGGCCCATCTCCTCAATGCGCGAAAGAACCGCCTCGTATTCGGGAACAAGGCTGTGAAGCTCCTCTCCTTCCGCTCCTTCACAGCGGATTCGCAGCTCAGCCTCCTCCAAAATCGGCACCAGCCCTTCCTCGGTCTCATTCGCGTACGCAATGCCGGTGCGGCAGGCTTCGATAGCCTCTTCCGCGCGGCCGAGCCGCCGGAGCCCCTCGGCCTTGTTCAGGAAGAAGTGTCCGATGGCGATCTTCTGGCCGATGCGGAGGCGCACTTCGATGCCCTTCTTCACCAGGGCGAGACCCTCCTCGGCCTGGCCGAGGTGGATCTTCACGGTCCCGAGCCCGGCGTTCACCCCCGCCTCCGCAAAGGGGAAATCCAGATCCTTCATCCCCACCGCGAGTTCTTCCATCGCCATCAGAGCTTTCGGCCAACGGTGAAGAGCAGCCAAAATATCGAATTCGAAATACTTTATCGCCGCTCCCATCAGGAGGAGGTTCTTGTATTTGCGCACAAGCTCCTTCGTCTGTTCAATACATTCGTTCGCTTCTGTAATTTCTCCCCGCTTGGCGTACGCAGAGCCGAGCTCCATGATTCCTTGCATGTAGACGCTATGGAGGTCTGAACTCCCGACGTCTTCCCCGGCGAAATGCGCTTCGTAGATGCCGATAGCATTTTTTGCCTCTTCGATGGACTCCCCGATCCGCCCGTTCAGCCGGTACGCCGAGGCCAGGGCGAAGTGCCCCCGGAAATGCGGCTCGGGGGCGTGGGCCCTTTCGGCCGTCTCGATGGCCTTTAAAGCGTGATCGACAACGAGGTCCTGCGCGCCCTGCCGGAAGCGGTGGGTGCAAAATGAATGTTCGTCATCGCGATTTGCTCGAAATCGCCCGCCCGCTCCGCCATTTGAAGCGTCTCTTCAAGGAGAGACTCGATGCGCCCCTCATCCGCCCCCAACGAGATCAGCGCAAGGGCCAAATCGCCGCGGACGCGAATCCGCTCGGAGATTTTTCCCTCCCCCTCCTCCGAAGAATCCAGGAAGATGAGGCCCTGCTCCAGATGCATTGCCGCCTGGGAAAAGGCCATGACGGAATAAGCCCACCGCCCTGCGCGAATCAGGTAAAGCGCCGCCTGTTTCAAATTATTGCTGCGCTGGTAGTGAAACGCGAGGAGGTCCAGGTTGTCATCGATTACTGCGGGCCCCCCGGCCTCGATGCCGCGGCCCACCCGCTCGTGCAGCGCCTCCCGCCGCCCCCGGAGCATCTCCCGGTAGGCGAGCTCCTGGATAATCTGGCTGGCAAAGGTGTGTTCGCCGTGGAGGGTCCCGCTTGTAGAGTAGACGAGATCCATTTCCTGAAGGGCGGAGAAGCGGTCCTCCAAATCGGCGACATCCGGCATAACGCGCGTAAGCAAATCGTAATCAAAGCGCGTTCCGATGACCGAGGCCGCCTGCAACACTTCCCGGAGAGGATGCGGGAGGGCGTCGAGGCGGGCGAGCACAACATCCTGAATGGTTCGGGGCAGGTCGATCGTCTCCGGGGCGGCGCGGATCTGAAACTGGTCCCCGTCGAGGGCGATGACCTCCGACTCGCGCATTCCCCGGACCATCTCCTCGATGAAAAAGGGATTCCCCTGGGCGTGGGCGTCGATCAGCTCGGCGAGCTCGGGGGCGACCTCCGCCTCGCCGAGGATCTCTCGGATCATTTCATCGCTCGCTTCCCGCGAGAGGGGAGTAAGCGTGATTTGGTGGAAGTTCCGCCGGGAAGCCCAAGAATGATCGAAGCCCGGTCGGAAAACGGTCAGCAAAAGAAGCCGCGAGACGGCCAAACCCGCTACCAGGGACTCGACAAAATCAATGGTGGGCGCGTCGGCGTGGCGCATATTGTCCACCGCGAGCACAATGGGACGCTGCTGGCTCTCCCGGAAGAACAGCTTTTGCAGGGCGTCGATTCCTTTCTTCGGATGGGCAGCGGTTGCACTCGCTTGCGGGCCGCTTCCCAGCCCCAACAACTCGGATAGATCCTCCACGGAATTTTCATCATCCGCGAGAATCTGCTCGGCCCGCGCCCGGACGGTCTCCTGCCACAGGCTCGCCTCTTTGTCCGATCCCACGATCCCGCAATATAGGCCCACGGCCTCGGCGTAAGTCTCGAGGATATTCCGGAGGAGGGCGAAGGGCGCGTTCTTGTTGTAGTGGTACGCCCGGGTGAAGAGAAAAAGCGGGGGTTCGGCAGAATCACGCAGAAGGGCCTCGCTGAATTCATGAACGAGGCGGCTCTTTCCGACGCCCGCTTCTCCCACCAAGGTGACGATCTGCCCCCTCCCCCTTCCTACCTCTCGGTAGATCCGCGAAAGCATCTCCATCGCACCGTCGCGTTCGCGGAGTTTGAGTAAGCCGCGGAGCGCCGCCACTTCAATGTCGGTACTCACCTTGCCGGGGCCGACAAGCCGGTAGACACGTTGGGGTTCCGACTTTCCCTTGAAATCACGAAGTCCCAAGTCTTCGAAAACGAACCACTCGCGGACGAGGCGGTACAAACTTTCGCTGACGAGGGCGGTCCCGGGTTCAGCGGCCGACTGGAGGCGGTTGGCGAAATTGGTGGTGTCGCCGGTGGCGGTGTAGTCCGTCCGAAGGTTGTCCCCGATGCGCCCCACAACCACTTCTCCCGCATTCAGCCCGATCCGCAAATGGAAGCGGACCTTCCGCTCCTCCTCGAGGCGAAGAGCCAAGTGCCGCATCCGCTCCTGGATGGCAAGGGCCGCGCTGAGGGCGTCGCGGGGGGAATTCTCGCGCGCCTTAGGAGCGCCGAAGAGCGCCATGATTCCGTCGCCAGTGTACTGGTTGACCGTTCCCCCGAATCGATGGACTTCGCCGGTGAGAATCTCAAAGCATTGGCTCATGATTTGGTGGACGTCCTCGGGATCGAATGTCTCCGAGAGACTGGTGAACCCGCTCACATCGACGAAAAGCACCACGACGGGCTTCCGCTCCCCCTCGACGCCCCCCTCTTCCTTGATGAGCTGCTGGAGGTGGCGGGGGGTATATCCCTCTTCAGGGGAAGCATCTTCGGGGGAGGGCTCGGCGGGCGGAGCCGTGACCGCGGCCTCCGCTCCGGAGGCCGCGCGCCCGTCCGCACCCTCGCGAAGGACTGTCCCGCAAACATCGCAGTAGCTGGCGTCCGGCAAATTCCGCCCGCCGCACGACGCGCACACAACGCCCATGGGCTCGCTGCAATGTCGGCAAAAACGGGCCGATTCACGATTCTCCCGGCCGCAGGATGGACATTGAGGCATCACCTTCTCCTCGGAAACGGACCACCACCTCAAGGTCATTTTACCGTAACGGCGCCCATCCGTGCACAACTCTCCGCGGAACAGGAGGGGCGGCCACGGAATGTCCCGCCGGCGAGCCGAGGGACTGAGGTTAACGGCGGCAATCAGGCCTTCCCGTTAATCGGGGGTCCCTTGAGAGATGATCTTCTTGGCGAGAAGAACGAAGTTAAATATGGGTGTGGATTTGGGGTCGCTTTCGTCAAACTCGAGATTGTAGGCACCTTTTTCAATCCACTTGAGATCTTGGTGAACGTGGACCTTCAAGGAATCCACTTTGGTGCCGTCCGGCAAGACCAAATTTATGAAGAGAACGGAATCCTCTTTGAAATCCGAAGCGCATGCCACGCGGCAATTGCTCACGCCCAGGGTTTTCAATTGCCCCTCTATCGGCTCCCCCCCCGGCGGGGGTTCTTCCGAATCTCTTTCCCCAGGTACGATCGAAACGGGAACCGAACGGCTCACCATATTCTGATCCTCACTTTGGACTTCGTCAAATTGGAAAGGATATTCGAGAAAGAGATAAGTGAAGGGTTTGGTGAGGTTGTGCAATACATGGGCCTTGAATCCATACACCTGTCCCTGGATACTCCACCGGCATACGATGGCGGCATCTTTGGGGAAATAGGCCGGCTCACCGTTCAGGGTGGGATGCTCGATGATGACGAACTCCCCCACCCGCCACCCGATGATCCGGGATTTCAGTTTCCGCTTATCGAGGAAACCCTCGATCTCAACGGGTACGTTTAATACCAACAATCACTTGCACCTCAGGCAGGCAAACCGACCCCTCTTTTCCCATCGGGAAAAGTAATTTCTTGTCTTAACTATTATATCGGCCCAAAAAGCAGACGGACAACTCCTCTTTCCCGCAAATGAAATCCGGCGGGAGGGGAACCCGACGGGGGGCAAATCCATCTCCGCCTGGGGTTGGAACGAAAACCCCGCAAAAGGCGGGAGGCACAGATATGGGCCGCTTTAATACCACAAATAGATAAATCCTCGGAATCATCCCTCCATTATTTGCAAAAAAGGACAGGGGTATTTCCTGAAATTCTCATATTAAGTCAAAACCCATTTCTCTTCACCAAATTTATCTGGGTCCATTTTCCTCTCACGCGGCCACACGGATTCTGCATCGTCTCAAAAGAGCAAACGGCCCGGTGAAAGAAAACAGCGCAATAAAAAGCCGGGGGAAAGGTCAGCCGCTCGGCAAGCCTAGAAGATCCCCGCCTTGCGCTGAAGGTCCCGCAAATAGACCACAATGAGGGATATCTGACCGCGCGATACGCCCGGCAAGGGGGCCATGTCCCCGAAATTCCAGTGGTGCTTCTTCACGCCGCGCTGGACAGCGAGGATGAACGCCACGTCGGCGTGGTGGTTGGGCTCGTAGAGCCGGTGAACGAGGGGAGGACCTTTATCGCTCCCTTTGGCGCCGGGACCGTGGCATTCCATGCAATTTCGCTCGAAGAGCGCCTTCCCCCGCGCACGAGCGGCGGGGAGGTCGGTATCCGCAACCTTTGGCACGGGGGGCGGGGAGACCCGGGGTGAGGACGGAAGCTCCCTCTGCGGCGCAAGGAACACCACGGCCAAAATAATGACGACAAGTACGGCCCCTGCCATTGTGGCGACTCTCACTCGAAATTCACCTCCGGATGACGGGAACGAGACAAATAAATGAAATCGCCTTTCCATGAAATTGCCGAATGGACCCCCACCTCAACTCCGACGGCAATTTCCCAAATACCAATTTCTGTTTCCGTGATATTCGGCCATGTTGATTTCCCTCCCCCATCCCGATATCTTTTTTCCGGCATCCGTGCAAATCCGGCCGTTTTTATCCTTTGCCGTCCCTTGCTGTTTTTCCGACGGTTCCACCGGAAAAGCAAGGAGCGGTGAGGATACCGGCCCAATTTCGATGAGGAGAGAAATGCCCCATCCCGACTTCGACCGCGCCGCAAAGCACATCACTTCCGACAATCTTCGACAAAGCCTCATGGAGATGGTGGACACCGCGAGCCCCACCGGGGAAGAGGGGGGGATGGCCTCCCTCATCGCAGACCGCCTCCGGACGATGGGGCTTCGTGTCAGCCTCCAAGAGGTCAACCCGGGAAGGCCCAACGTGGTCGCCGTCCTGGAAGGGGAAGGCGACGGGGCGAACCTCCTTTTCACCGGCCATATGGACACATCCTACCGCGGGGATGAGGACTACCTCACGGAAAAAGGCTACAAGGCGAAGGCCGTCTACGAGGACGGCTTCATATGGGGCCTCGGGGCGAGCAACATGAAGAGCGGCCTTGCCTCCATGCTGGCCGCTATCGATGCAATCGCAAAAGAGGGCATCCCCCTCAAAGGGGACATCACCTTCGGCACCGTGGTGGGCGAGATTGAAAAGGCCCAGATCGAGGAGTTCCAGGGGACGGGCTACAACGGCTACGGCGTCGGGACGCGCCACCTCGTCACCCACGGCGTCATGGGCGACTTCGCCATCCTCGCCGAGCCGACCGGCCTCATGGTCTCGAACGCGAACCTCGGGGCCATCTGGGCCAAGATCACCGTCCGCGGGATGGTAAGCCACAGCGTCTTCACGAATAATCCCGGCGTGGTGAGCGCTGTCTCCGAGCTCCACAAAGTCCAGGCAGCCGTCGAGGGGTGGCGCCGGGACTACATGGACCGGAACGTCAGCCAGGGGGAGCGTCCCACTGTCCTTGTCTCGGCTGTACGGGGAGGCCTCCCCTGGCGGCTCTCGCGCAACCCCACCGAGGCGAGCTTGTATCTCGACATCCGGACCATCCCCGGCCAGACCGCCGACCAGGTGAAGCGCGAGCTGCGCGCCCTCCTCAGCCGGGTGAAGGGAAACGGGGGGCCGGCGGCCGAGCTCGACTTCTACGTAAACGACCCGCCCGCCTACATCCCGCCGGACCACCCGGTCGTCGCCGCCATGCGGCGGGCGCACGCCGGGGAGACGGGCCGCGACCACGAACCCATCCTGCGCCGTCCCGCCTCGGACTCCGCCCACACCAACCGCTACGACGTCCCCACTTGCGTCTACGGCCCGGGGGGCCAGACCAATGACAGGGAGATGGAGGGCGGCCTCGACCGCGACCTGGGAGAGAACGTGCGCGTGGACGACCTCGTCACCGCCGCCCGGGTCTACCTCGCCGCCGCGCTGGAGCTTTGCTCCAAACCCGCCGGGGAGTTTGGTCTCAAGTAGGCCGTGCTGGAATTCACGGACACATAGACCCAAATTGAATCTCCTCCGTGCCGCTGGCATACTCGCCCTACAGTTGAAACATTGGAATTTCGATGTTGATTCTCATTTTTTTGCCTGAGGAAGAAGGAGGGCGCCATGCCTTCAAAAATCACCAAAACCGACGATGAGTGGCGGGAGATGCTCACGCCCGAGCAATACGAGGTGACCCGCCAGGGAGGGACCGAGCGGGCATTTTCCGGAAAGTATCACGACGCCAAGGCGAATGGGGTCTACAACTGCGTTTGCTGCGGAGCGCCCCTCTTCCGCTCGGAGGAAAAGTTCGACTCGGGGACGGGCTGGCCGAGCTACTGGGCCCCGGCTGTCCCGGAAAACGTCGAGGAGCGGGAGGACAACAGCCTTTTTATGCGCCGGACGGAGGTTGACTGCGCCCGCTGCGAGGCCCACCTCGGCCACCTCTTCCCGGACGGTCCCCCGCCCACAGGACTTCGCTACTGCATTAACTCCGCCACGCTGGATTTGGAAGAGAAAAAGGCGTAATGGGGCGGCCATTTCCCCCTTTTCCGGGCCTTGCGTGATGGGAGCCCTCTCTGGTAACTTAATATAAATCCCATCACGACAGGCGTGGCAGGGGAAACTTCGTTTTGTATCAATGCGGGAGAAAAAGAGTGCCAGAAGGAACAGTAAAGTGGTTCAACGATTCGAAGGGGTATGGGTTCATTTCGCAGGAGGGGGGGGATGACGTCTTCGTTCACCACTCCGCCATCCAATCAGAGGGCTTCCGATCCCTCCAGGAAGGGGAACAAGTCACGTTCGAAATTGTGCAGGGCCCGAAAGGGCTCCAGGCGGCGAACGTGAAAAAGGGAGGAAGCGAATAGGGATTATTCCTTACAATATACAACAAACGGCGGCCCCTGGGGCTGCCGTTTGTTTATCCGCATTTCCCGTTACGCTCAGGGCTCCCCGCCCGGGCAAACAAATTTTTGGGGCCAAATGGCCGGCCGGAATTTTCACCCCGCCCCGACTTCCCGCCATCTCCCTGTGCTTTCATTGGAAGAAATACAAGAAACGATTGCGAGCAGGAGTTCGAGGGCTGCCCGCGCACAGCTCTTCTTCCGCCCGGTGAAGCCGGGATGGGCGAAAAACACCACCTTTCCTTTCATTCGCACTGGCGCGTTGAAAAAGTACGGCTTTGCCCTGCAAATGATCGGGAATTTTCCCGAGGAAATCGCGGAAAACCGCAAATCAACGGTTGCCGGCTGAAGAGGAGTATTTGGGATGAAATACGTTCGGTTGTACGGGGACGAGACGGGCGAATCGCACTTCGAGGATGCAGAGGCGGAACTTTCGCTTTTTCAGTTCGCCCCGCCATCCCCGCCCGTATACGTGTCAGAGCCGTGGACGGGGCCACGCTTTCTGTTCTTACGTGCCCCTGCGGGCTGGACGGGCGATTGGCACACAGCGCCGAAGCGGCAGTTTTTTCTCATCCTGTCGGGCGAGGCGGAAGTCAAGGCAAGCGACGGGGAGGTCCGCACATTTGCCGCCGGGAGCGTCCTCTTGTTGGAAGACACATCCGGGAAAGGGCACGACACAAATATCGGCAGCAAAGAGGATTTTGAAGCGGCGATTGTGCAACTTGAATGATGGGAACGCTCGTGAAAGGTTGTACGGTAAGCCGGAAAAAAGGCCGAATTAGCTTTCTCTCTGGGGCCGATCCTCTTTCCGGAGCCACTCGCGCAGCTCCATCTTGAGCACTTTGCCGTAGCTGTTCTTGGGCAGGCGGTCCACGAATAAGTATTCCCGCGGGCGCTTGAAGCGGGCGATCTTATCGAGGCAAAGGGCGTCCAGTTCTTTTTCTTCCACATGGCCGCCCGGCATCGGGACCACGAAGGCAATTACTTCTTCCCCCCATTCGGGGTGGGGTTTTCCCACTACCGAGACCTCGAGAACCCCCTCGTGCCGGAGCAGTACTTCTTCCACCTCGCGCGGGTAGATGTTGCTTCCCCCACTGATGATGAGGTCCTTGGATCGGTCCTTGAGGGTGAGGAAGCCGTCCTCATCGAACGTCCCCACGTCTCCGGTGTGGAGCCAGCCGCCGCGCAGTCCGGCCGCGGTGGCCTCGGGCTCGTTCCAGTAGCCCTGCATCACCACGTCCCCGCGAACCAGAACCTCCCCCGCCTCTCCAGCGGGAAGCGGACCGTCGTCCTGCGCCGCCACCCGCACCTCGACCACGGTGTGGGGAACGCCCACCGAGGCGATTCGCTGCAGGTGGCGGAGGTGATCTTTTTCGGCGTGGCGCTCCTTCGAGAGCGCGGTGATGGTCATGGGGCTCTCCCCCTGGCCGTAGATCTGGGCGAACTTGTTGCCGAGCCGCTCGATGGCGAGCTTGAGGTCCTCGACATACATCGGCCCCCCGCCGTAGACGATGGTCTTGAGGTTGCGGCTGTCGGCGGCGCCCAGCGCGGGGCTGTGGATGAGCCGCGTCACCATGGTGGGCGCGGCGAAGAAAGTCATACCCTTGTGGGCGGGAAACAGGCGGCAGATCTCCTCCGGATCAAAGCCTCCGCTCTCGGGGATCACCTGCTTCGCGGCCATCGCCATGTGGGGCATGATGTAAAGCCCCGAGCCGTGCGACATGGGCGCGGCGTGGAGGATGCAGTCTTCCCCAGAGATCGCGTCAACGTCGGCAAAGTAGCTCAGCGTCATAGCCTGGAGGTTGCGGTGGCTCAGCATGGCCCCCTTGGGCCGGCCGGTGGTGCCGCTCGTGTAGAAGAGCCAGGCGGCATCGTCCGCTGCGCGCCCGGCGAGGGGCGCCGGATCGCCGGCGCGCAGGGCGCGGTACTCCCCGGCCCCGGTGCTGACGACCTGCTCAAGGCCGGGGACATCGTCCACGAGGGGCCCGACCGCCTCCATGAGGTCGGGGGTGGCGACGCAGCACCTCGACCCGGAGTTGTCCAGAATGAAGGCGATCTCCCGCGGGTGGAGCTTGGCGTTGATGGGGACGGCGCATAGGCCCGCGTGCCAGGCGGCGTAAAGCACTTCGATGAATTCGGGGCAATTCTTCATGACAAGGGCGAGCCGCTCCCCGGGGGCGAGGCCCAGGCGATCCCGGAGCCGGCCTGCGATCCGGGCGACGCGCCCCGCGAGCTCGGCGCAGGTGCTGTGGGTCTTCTCGCCCACCGTGATGGCGGGCCGCCCGCCGACGGACCTTCCCGCGCGCTCCAAAAACACCGCCATGTTCATGGAAGGTTCCCCTCGTTTCCCGGTGCCGCGCATCCGCCCCCGGCCGCCTCCCTGGGGGACGCCCAAGCGGCCTCATCCAACTGATGATCTCCACCCGCGGTCAGGAGGAATGGCTAACGCTTTGAAATGCAGCTTAGAGGGAATCCGTAGGGTTAAGAAACCCGGGCTCATCGGGGCATTCAATGTGCGTGATGTTTGGGGCATGACGTTTTGGGGGGAAGGGCCCTCCGAATACGCGGGTGTCCCGCCAAAATGGCGCGAAAATAGAGTGGAGACGGAAGGCCTTTCCTCCTGGACCGCCCCCTTTAGAAGCCGCTCTCAATCCCGCTTCGGGGCCCCCGCCAGCTCCTGCGCATACCACTCCGGGCCGGGCTGCTCAGGCGGGTCGTCGTAGCGCTTGATCTCGAGCTCGATCCCATCGGGGTCGTAGAAATAGGTGGCGTAGCCGATTCCCAGGGCGCCGAGGTTGCGCTCCTCGCCGCGGTGGGGCGTGAACCCATTCGCGGCAAGGCGCCCGAGGATGGCCTCGTACTCCCCGTCGCCCACCCGGAAGGCGAGGTGGTCCATCCCCCGCATGTCGGCGGGATCGTCTTTTTCGAAATCCGCCCGGTGGAAGAGGACCAGCACCTGGCTCTCGCCTACCCGGAAGACGACCTGCTCCACCCGGCGGGGCTCGGGCTGCCGGCGTTTTCCCACCGGCTCAAAGCCCATGACATCGCGGTAGAAAATGATGGATCGGTCGAGGTCGCTGACGCGGAGGACAACGTGGTCGAAAGTGGTCTTCACCGCTCCGCCCAGCCCTTTACGGGAATCATTTTTCCGGACCGCTTTTAGGTCTCGTAGATCTTCATGGTGGGAACCGTGATAGGGGGATCCGGCTCGGTGCGCCCTTCGGCCACGGCCCGAATGGCCTCGATAATTTTGGTGTAGCCCGTGCAGCGGCAGAGGTTGCCCGCGAGATAGTGCTTGATTTCCTCCTCGCTGGGGTCCGGGTTTTCGTCAAGGAGCGCCTTGGCCGTTATGATCATGCCGGGGGTGCAATACCCGCACTGGGTCGCGCCGTGGCTGGCGAAGCTCTTTTGAAGAGGGTGCATCCCCTCTTCGAGGCTGCCCAGCCCTTCAATGGTCTGGACCGTCGCGCCGTCGGCCCGGACGGCGAGGGTGAGACAACTGCTGGTGAGAACGCCGTTCATGATGACGGAGCACGAGCCGCACACCCCCTGATCGCAGGCGCGTTTGGTTCCCATCATGGCCAGGTCCTCTCGGATAACGTCGACGAGATAGCGGGTGACGGAAACGGTAACTTCGACCGGCTCGCCGTTCAGGGTAAAGGAAATGGCCCTTCGATCAGTTTTGGCCATGCGGGCGGCTCCTTGCACACCTTAAGAATCAATGCGACAAGAATCAATGCGGCCCTTTTCCGCCGATTCAAGGCAAACCATTCAACAATGACACTCCGGTAAGAGAGATACAGCATATCATTTATCGGCCCCCGGCGCATCCGCGGGGGGCAGCTGCAACCCCAGGATTTTCTCCAATTTGTCCGCCGCCTTGAGGCCGTGGCCCGTGGCGGGGACCACCACGACGGGACAGTCAGCGAGCTTTCCCATCTGCCACAAACTCTCCGCCGCGGCGAAGGGGACGGCGCTCGTCGGCTCGACCAGAATACCCCGGCCCGCCAGCGCCCTGAGAATGGGGGAGAGCGCTTCTTCCTCGACTGATACGGCCTCCCCCCCCGATTCCCGGACAGCGGCGAGCATCTGCTCCCATCTTACAGGAGCGGCGATGCTTATCCCCTCGGCCAGGGTGGGGGCCGGGTGGATTTCCGGGAGGGCGGTCAGGTCTTCTTGCCAGACCTTTACGAGAGGCGCGCACGCCGCCGCCTGGGCGGCGAAAAGGCGGGGAAGGCGCTCAATATAGCCCGCATTCAAAAGCTCCTGGAACCCCTTGAAAGCCCCGATGAGCAGGGAACCGTGGCCCGCCGGGATCACGACCGCGTCCGGCGCCCGCCCGCCGAGCTGCTCCCATACTTCGAACGCCCAGGTCTTGGTCCCGTGGCAGAACCAGCAGTTCCAGAAATGGCTCGCATAAAAGCGGTCCCGGGCGGCCGCGACGGCAGCCTCCGTCGTGGCCCGGCGGCCGCCCGGGATTTTCCTCACCCGGGCCCCGTAGGCGGCAATCTGGGCGCACTTCGCGGCGGAAATGCCGGAGGGAACGTACATGTCGCAGGCCATCCCCGCGCGTCCCGCATAAGCGGCAATAGCGGCCGCGGCGTTTCCGGAGGAGTCCCCCAGAATTTCCCGCACCCCCCACTCCTTGAGCTTGCTGATGAGAACCGAGGCACCCCGGTCCTTGAACGAGCCGGTGGGAAACAGGAAATCGAGTTTGGTCCAAGCCTCCCCCCCCGCCAGGGGAATCCGGATCAGGGGCGTAAAACCCTCCGACAGGCTTACGATGTTCCCGTCGTCGACGATCGGGATCGCCTCCCGGTACCGCCACATGTTTTCCGGGCGGATCCGGGGCTTATTGCGCGGAAAAATTTCCGCCGCCTCGATATCCAGCGGCCCGCCGCACGCGTCACACCTCCATCGGGGCTCGCCCGCGGGATACTCCGCTCCGCATTCCAGGCAACCCAATCGGGCTTCAGTCATTTCGCCCTTTCTGCCGCGCGCTTCAAGGTGATAAAGTCTCGAATGAATTCAGATTCTACTATATCCTTTCGCGATCGAGGCCGTCCCTCTCAGCAAGGAGTCCGCCATGAACAAGTGGGATGTCGAAACCCCCGCTCCGTTGGTCGATTGCGACAAAATGGAGCGGAACCTACGCCGCATGGTGGAGGTGGCCGAGAAGGCAGGCGTCCGCCTGCGGCCCCACGCCAAGACCCATAAGTCCCCCAAAATCGCCAAGCGAGCCATTGAGCTCGGGGCGAAGGGCGTTACGGTGGCAAAAGTGGGGGAGGCCGAGGTCATGGTCGCCGCCGGGATCGACGACGTCCTGGTAGCCTACCCCATCGTGGGGAAGATAAAAATTGGGCGCTTCCTCGATCTAAACGGCCGCGCCCGGATGGCCTGTACCACTGACTCGCTCGAGGTGGCGGAGGGGCTCTCCACCGCTGCGGAAGAGCGGGGCCAGCTCGTCCGCATCCTCGTTGAGATCGACTCGGGCCTGCACCGGGTGGGGCTCCCCCCCGGCGAGCCGGTCCTGAACCTCGTTCGCCGCCTTCGTGATCTGCCCGCCCTCCATTTCGCAGGCCTGCTCACCCACGGCGGGATGGACCGCCACGCCCATGATCTGGCGGAGCTTCCCAAGATCGCTCTCCAGGAGGCGGGCGCCTGTATCGAGACGGCAGACCTCCTGCGGAGGAACGGCATCGAGGTTGAGGAGGTGAGCGTAGGCACCACCCCCCTCGCCCGCTTTGGGGGCGCACCCGGCATCACAGAGCTTCGGCCCGGGACTTTCGTTTTCTACGACGCGAGCACGGTCGCGTTGGAAGCGGCGGGGTTCGAGGATTGCGCTTACACAATCCTGACCACCGTCGTCTCGCGCCACCCTGACCGCCTCGTGGTCGATGCGGGCTCGAAGGCGCTCAGCAACGACCGGCCCGCCGGCCAATTCACGGTTGCCGGCTTCGGAGTCGTTGTGGGCCACCCCCATCTGCGCGTTGACCGGCTGAGCGAAGAGCACGGCGTCCTCGTCCCCCAGGGCGCGGGTCCCATCCCCGGCATCGGCGACAAGATCGAGATTATCCCCAACCACGTATGCCAGTCCGTGAATCTTCACGACACCCTTTACCTCGTACGCGACAGCGAAGTATTGGAGACGCTATCTGTCGCGGGAAGGGGAAAGACGGTCTGAGAGAACGTCCCGGCTCTATCGCTGGCTTGCCAACCTCTTGTTGCCGCGATGATATATGGCCGCACGCAAATATTTCCCCGAACCATCAAAATAGGCTCCGGCCGCCCCCGGCCGGTATTCGCGTATTTTTATATGCTCATTAATTTTTATATGCTCATTAGAGGAGAGCCGGATGGCTTGCACGCCCCGAATCCTGGCATTTGCCGGTAGCTTGCGCACCGATTCGTACAACAAAAAACTCGTGAAACTCGCCGCCGCCGGAGCGCGGGAATCCGGCGCTGAGGTCACCTATCTGGATTTGCGGGACATCCCCCTCCCCCTTTATGACGGGGATTTACTGGACAGGGAAGGCCTGCCGGAAAACGCGCGAAAACTGAAAGAGCTCATGAAGGCGCATCAGGGATTCCTGATCGCCTCCCCCGAATACAACACATCGGTACCGGGCGTATTGAAAAACGCGATCGACTGGGCGTCGAGGGCCGCCGAGGGCGAAGAGCCCATGGCGTGCTTTAAGGACAAGATCGCAGCCATCATGAGCACTTCGCCGGGCTCGCTGGGAGGCCTGCGCGGGCTGATTCACCTGCGGGCGATTTTGGGAAATTTGCGGGTTCTCGTCATTCCGGATCAGATCACATTGCGCAACGCCAATGATGCGTTCGGCGCTGACGGAAGACTGGTCGATCAAGACCGGAACGCTTCAGTCGAAAATATTGGCGAACAGCTGGTCCAGCTTCTCCATAAACTGGACGCCTGACCCTTACCCCCATCAAGGGCCGCGCGCGGCACCAAAGGGAATTTGAAATTCAAGCGCGCAATGGGGCGAAAGGGCAAAACGAACCCTGCCCGGCCCTTCCCCGATCCTCCCCCCGGAGGACACCCCCCCTGGGCGGGAGCACTTGCGCCCCAGCCGGAAAAGGAAAGATTCCCGCAAAACCCGGGATTTGGGATAATTAATAACTATTTGATATTAAATAGATAACTCCTTTGTCCTCCCGTCAACATTTCTGGCAGCAATTAGAATATCTATTTTTCTTTAAAAAATATTAATTATGCTTATACTTGTAATATCAAAAGGGCTGTGGGAAACCTCATCCCGGCCCTTTGCGGGCATCCCGAATCCGGCATGCTCCTCGGACCCGCAGTTTCAAAAACGTATTTCGATTAAACCCTGATCGAGCAAAAAAGAGGAAGAAATTGTGGAGGAAAAATTCAAGCGCGAAATACTCATCCTGGATGACGATATTGATTTCTGCAACTATGCAAGCCTTCACCTTCGCGGCAAAAGCATCGATTTTGAGCAATTTGACGTTCGCGTGTTCACCGATCCTTATGATTTCATGCGGGCCATCCGGTCCCCCGACCACAATCAAAGGATCGTTCTCGTCGTTCTGGATTATCTTCTCGAAGGGTACATCCACGGTTTGATGGTGGCGGAAAGACTGGGAAAGGATTATCCCGATATTGCGCAAGTCATTTGCACGAGCCATACGAACCAGAAAGTATTCCGCAAGATATGCGCTTCCGGGTCTTGCGCACGGAGTTTCGTCGAAAAACCCCTCAACAACGGGAAGGAATTGCGCCAGATAGTCGAGGAAACGCTTAACCAACGGGATGAATTTTTCTCGCGCTTCGAATTCAAAGAAGAACCGTCGCCTTTCGTCGTCCCGCAAATACCCCGCTCTCAGGTCATATGGGATCGAAGAAGGAGAGGTGACGGGAGCAAATCAACGGCCCGAGCCGACGGGAACGATCTGGGGTCAATCGAACCGCCCGAGAACGGGGACACGGAAGGAGACGAAACCTAACGCGGCGCTCCCCACAGGTCGATCTATCATCTCTCCCTGCGGGGAGGGAATTATTGCGGTACAACCTGCGGACGGAGCTGCGCCCCGCCCCTTCCCGAGCGGCGGAGCAACCGCTCAAGTCTTTCGATGCGTAATGCCTGATTCTTGAGCCGGTCCTTGAGGGAGGAGATTTCCTCCTCCTTGCTCGCCATTTTCCCCCGAAACGGTGCGAGATCCGCCAAGCGTTTTTCCATCTCGGCTTTGCCGTTGCGAAGGGCGGCCAACTCCTGCGATTTCTCCTCGAACCTTTGCCGGAGACGCCGGAGTTCGATTTCCTTGGACTTGAGATTGTCCCGCAGGGCAATGACCTCGTCTTCCTGCTGGAGCGCCTGAACCGAGACCGATTCCATCTGCCGCTCCTTTCGCCGCAGTTTGCTCCGCAGGCTGATGAGCGTGCCGTCCTTCCCGATTAACTCCTCCCGGATGGGTTGCAGCCCTTTTGCGGTCACCTGAAGGCGAAGGCCCAGCGACCGGATCACCCGGTCCCGCGCACGGACCTGGCCGAAAAGGGAATAGACCTGCCAGGCCAAGGCCAAGCTCAAGGTCAGAATCAACGCGCACGCGATTACGAATATCCGGGGCAGTTTCATTCCATTCCTCAGACAGGGAAATCTCCCGGGGCGCCGGCGCGAAAACGCATTTTGCCGAAACAGGCAATCACGCCATTTGTTCAAATCATATCATTATATTCAAGCGGATCACTCATTTTTAACCCCCCTTTCTCCACGGCGGCGGCCCCAAACTCCTTCTCTTGGGCTGGCCTTTCCCCTGTGTTAGGGTGGAAAAAGTTTGTTGCCGCCTCCATATTCAAGAGGCCTTCATGTTCACCGATCCCGAATCTGCCCGGTCCTCCCTTGCAGCCCAAAACTACATCGCCACGCCGGAGATATGCACCGCCCTTTTCCTCGCCGAAGGAATGGGAAAGCCGATTCTCGTAGAAGGCCCGGCCGGCGTCGGAAAGACCGAGCTCGGAAAAGTGTGGGCCGGGGCGACGGACCGCCACCTCGTCCGCCTGCAGTGCTACGAGGGACTCGACGAGGCGAAAGCGCTTTATGAATGGGAGTACGGCAAGCAGATGCTCTACACCCAGCTACTCCGCGACAAGCTCACCCAAATGGTCACCGGGAGTGTCACCCTCGCCGATGCCGCCGACCAAATCTCCCGGGAGGAGAACGTCTTCTTCTCCGAGCGCTTCCTGCTGGAGCGGCCCCTCCTCAAGGCGATCCGGGCCGACGCGCCCACCCTCCTCCTCATCGACGAAATCGACCGCTCGGACGCCGAGTTCGAGGCTTTTCTTCTCGAGGTCCTGAGCGACTTCCAGGTTTCCATTCCGGAGCTGGGAACCATCCGGGCGAAAAACCACCGGCGGTCATCCTCACCTCAAACAACACACGAGAGCTTTCCGAGGCGCTGAAGCGGCGCTGCCTCTACCTCTTCATCAACTACCCCACCGCCGAGGCCGAACTCGAGGTGGTTCGACTCAAAGTTCCGGGGCTGGCTCCCGAGCTGGCCCAGCAAGCCGTCGAGCTCGTCCAGCGTCTCCGCGAAATTGATCTCAAAAAACACCCCAGCGTGAGCGAGACCCTCGACTGGGCCAAGGCGCTCTTGATGCTGAACGCCGAGAAGCTGGACGAAGACACCCTGAACCGGACGTTCAACGTCCTGCTCAAGCAGGAACAGGACATCCTCCGGGCCCGGCGCGCCCTGGATATGGACCGCCGCCGGGCGGAGCGCGACGCCGAAGAAAAGCTCCAACGCCAGCTGGAGGAAGAGGCCGACGGCCCCCCCGGCCGGGAGCCCGCCCGCCGCCCGAGGCGGCGCGACCACCGGTTCGACGACCCCTTCCAGGGCGACCCGAGATTCGGGAGAAACTAGGCGGTGGACGATCGGATGGTGGACTTCGTCCAAGCCCTCCGCACCGAGGGCGTTCGCGTATCGCTCGCCGAGAGCGAGGACGCCTTCCGGGCGGCCTCCTTTGTGGGAGTCCTCGACAGGGAAAGCTTCCAGACCGCCCTTCGACTCACCTTGGTGAAGGAAGAGCCGGACCTCCCCGTTTTCGATCGCCTCTTCCCCCTTTTCTTCGGGACCGATACCCCCCCACCATGAACGCCATGGGCGACATGAGGGAGGAGGACATACAATCCCTGATGGAGGCGCTGCGGCGCCTCGCGGAAAAGCTCGGGCCCGAGATCATCCAAAATCTCCTCGAAAATTTGCTCAAGGGAAACCCGCTTACCCGCGAGGAGCTGGAAAGGCTCGGCCAACAGGCGGGCCTTCCCATGGCCTCGCGGCCCGGCCATGGGGAATGGATGGAAAGCCGGATGCAGAGAGCCCTCGGCCTCGGGGAGATGTACGAAGCGCTGCTCGAGCTTCTCGCCGAGCTTGCCGCGGCGGGGATGGCCGAAGAAGCCCTCAAGCAGCTCGCCGAAACGGCCGGCATCAACCGGGAGGCGCTCGAAGAGCAGATCCGCCGCGAGGTGGGCGGAGCCATCTCCCGGCAGATGCGAGAAGACTATGAAAAGCGGGACCCGCTTAACGATGTGATGGATACGCCCTTCAAAGGGCTGAGCGAGCGGGAGGCCGAGCGCATCCGCGAGGAGGTGCGCAGGCTCGCCGCCCGCTTGCGCAGCTGGGCGGCGCTGCGCCACCGGCGAGCGAAAAAGGGGAAGATCGACATACGCGGCACCTACCGGACCAACCTGCGCAACGGGGGGGTTCCCATCGAGCTTCGCCGCAAGCGGCGCGTCCTGAAGCCCAAGCTCCTGCTCCTCTGCGATGTGTCCACCTCGGTGCGCCACTGCGCCGAGTTCATGCTCACCCTCATCTACGAGCTTCAGGATCAAGTCGCCCGCGCCCGGAGCTTCGCCTTCATCGACCGGCTTGTTGACATCTCTCACTGGTTCGACGAGAACCGGCCCCAGAGAGCGGTCGCACTGGTGCTGGACGATCTCCGGTCCGGGTATTACAACACAGACCTCGGCGCCAGCCTGGAGGTGCTTTGCCGCGATCACCCGGAGGACATCGACAATAGGACAACGGTGATCGTCCTCGGGGACGCGCGGAACAACTTCAACAATCCGCGATTGGACCTCATGGATTCGATAAAGCGCCGCGCCCGCCGGATCGTTTGGATGAATCCCGAGGCGCCTTATCTCTGGGGCTCGGGCGATTCCGACATGCCCTCCTACCAGCCCTACTGCGACACCCTCCATGAGGTGGGAAATCTCGCCCAGCTCGCTTACGCTGTGGAAAGGCTCTTCGACGGGAAGTAGGCGCCTCCCGCCCGGATTTTCAATGAGCATTCATTCTTTCGGGTTATCTCCCAAGAAGGGAGAGCCCATCCGGAAGAAAATGAAAACAGATCAATAAAATGCAGCGCGGCGAACGTCGGGGGAGGGTACCGCTATGTCAGAAGTGAGGCGAAAAGAATTTGACTCTGACGGATTTTCGTGGCGGTTCGTCACCGTCGTCGCGCTCTTTATCGCCTCACTGATCGCGGCAAACATCACGGCCGTCAAGCTGATTACGGTGTACGGGTTGCTCCTCCCAGCGGCGATCGTCATTTTCCCCGTGAGCTACATTCTGGGCGACGTGCTCACCGAGGTTTACGGCTACCGCCAGGCGAGGCGGGTGATTTGGCTTGGCTTCCTCTGCAACCTGATCGTGGTCGCCGCGATCTGGATCGGAAAATGGCTGCCCGCCGCTTCGTTCTGGGACGGCCAAGCGGCCTACGAGCGCATTCTCGGCTTCGCCCCGCGCATCCTGGCCGCCTCGTTTCTCGCCTATTTGGGGGGGGAGTTCGCCAACGCCTTTATATTGTCGAAGATGAAAATCGCGACCCAAGGCAGGTGGCTCTGGATGAGGACTATCGGGTCGACGCTGGTGGGGCAAGCGATCGATTCCGCCGTTTTTATCACCCTGGCCTTTGCCGGAACCATCCCGCCGGCAGGTTTGGCCATTGCGATTGTGACGCAATGGCTCGCCAAGTCGGCCTACGAGGCAGCCGCCACCCCGCTCACTTACGCCGCAGTAAACTTCCTCAAGAACAAGGATGGCATAGACGTTTACGACCACGAGACACAGTTCAACCCGTTGATCTTAAACTAACGTACGCAGCTTTCGGGTCACCGGAAATTTCACACTAAGGAGGGAGGAACCATGTCTTTGGAAAAACGGCTGGAGCGGCTGGAAAGGCAAAACCGGAGATTCAAGCAGGGCATCGTGCTGGCCGTGGTGCTGGCCGCCTCCGCCCTCCTCGCCGGGGCGGCGGGACGGCTCCCACGAAACATCGCTACGCATCAACTCACCATCTTGGATTCGCAGGAAAAAAAGGGTGGGGAAGGACGGCTGGAGCGGCTGGAAAGGCAAAACCGGAGATTCAAGCAGGGCATCGTGCTGGCCGTGGTGCTGGCCGCCTCCGCCCTCCTCGCCGGGGCGGCGGGACGGCTCCCACGAAACATCGCTACGCATCAACTCACCATCTTGGATTCGCAGGAGTCTCGCCGGTATCAGGGTGGGGAAGGACGGTCTGCCGTCCATATTCTTGCTGGATTCCGCCGGAACATACCGCAGCATGCTGTCCGTATTTCGAAGCGGCGCCGCATCAACAGACTTTCGCGACCGGAACGGGAAGGTCCGCCTCTCGATGGGCGTGTTTCGGGGCTCGCCGCGAATCAACTTTATCAGCGCCGCGGGAAAACTCACCCGGACCATCCGGTAAGGGGAACCGAAAGGTCGCCTCCCAGAGGCAAATGGCTCAAAAACCTTCGACCTCCGGGATGATTTCCTTCCCGAAAACTTCCAGCGGCTTAATCTCGTGCACGTTCGGCAAGATGAAGATTGCCTGTTGAACGCCGAGCGCTGCGAGATCCCGGCAGTTGGCGATGATATCCCGCGGGGTCTTCTCGCCGGGAGCGATATGCGCGATTCCCAGCGTTGTGCGCTCGATCTCCTCGTACGGCCGTCCGAGCGCGTCGCAATAGCGCTTCAGCACATCGAGCTTGCGCTTTATCTCGCCGGTACCGAGGAATTCGAACAGGTTGCACGCGTCACCATACTGTGCGACAAGCCGGAGCGTTTTTTTCTCGCCCGCCCCGCCGATCAATATCGGCGGGTGGGGACGCGCGAGGGGCTGCGGGACGTTAAGCGTCTCGGCGAGCCGGTAGTGCTTTCCCTCGAAAGCGCCGACCTCATTCGACCACATCTGCTTCGCGATCCGGAGCGTTTCCTCAAGCCGCTCGAACCGTTCACCGATGGGGGGGAACGGAACGCCGAGACCTTGGTGTTCCCGCTCGAACCACGCGCCGCCCACCCCCAAGTACGCCCGGCCGCCCGAGAGAACGTCAAGCGTCGTCACCGTCTTCACCAAGATGCCGGGATTCCGATACGTCACCCCGGTCACCAGCGTGCCGAGGCGCACGCGGCTCGTGATCCCGGCAAAGTAGCCTAGCGCGGAATAGCCCTCGAGCATCTCCATATCGGCGGGCCCGACAGGTTCAATCTGGAAAAAGTGATCCATCATCCACAGGCTGAAGAAACCGGTCCCGTCCGCGGTCCTCGCGATCTCGGCGAGGGTTCCCGCCAGCTTCGGCGGTCCTCCGGGAAAGGTCAGGTTCGGGAGCTGAAGACCGATTCGCATGGCTGTCATCCTCCTGGTTGCAGTTGGGTGAACCGTTTCCGGATCCTCGATTTCACTTGAAAATCCGGAGCACTTTATTCATTTGAAATGGAAAAAGCGGTGCGCATTCCCTCGAACTCCGGGACCGAGGTTTCCCCGGCCGTGACCAGCTCGGCGAGAATCCGCCCGGTGAGCGGGCCGAACTTGAAACCGTGCCCCGAGAACCCGGCGCCGATGGCGATCCGGGGGTTTTGCGGATGAAGGTCCAGGATGAAATCCTCGGACGCCGTGTTGGTGTAGAGGCAGTGCTCGGTTCCCGCCAGCCGTTGGCCCGCAGTGGTAAAATGGGCGGCCAGAAAAGCGAAGAGCTCTTCGACCTTCGCGGGGTCCGCCTCCGCGGGGGATTCGTTCGGGTCGTCCTCGCTCTCGCTCATCCCGTGGCGCGCCACTTTGATGCCCTCCCGGCCGAACTCCGGCATGCCGTAAAAATGAATATTTTCCGATTCCGGCACGAGGTAAATCCATGATGGAAAGCGCCCGATCCGGTAGTCTTCCGGCGGACCCTCCGGCCGGAAGTACCCGACCGTCTGCCGGGCCACTTTCAGCCTGTCACGGAGGAAGGGGAAAATTTCCGGCGCCCAGGCACCCGCCGTGACGACCACCCTCTCGGATTTGATTACACCCCGGCCGGTTTCCAATTCGATGGGATCGCTCGACGGATCGAGAATCTTCGCCGGCTCTCTCTCGAAAACGTCCACGCCTCTCTCCCGGCATAGACGGGCGAGGGCGGAGATTGTCTTCGCGGCGGCGATCACGCCCGCGGTATGGTCGAGGAGCACCCCTTCGGCGCCGGGAAAGCGAAACTGCGGAAAGCGGCGCCGGGCCTCGGCGGATTCCAGCCAATCCACCTCCGCCCCTATCTCTTTCACGGCCTCCGCATACTTCTCGATGGTCTTCCCGGGAGGCCCGTAAACGCACACCGGGTTGGGATGGACGAGCTGCAAGCCGGCGTCGCGCTCAAGCCGGGGCCATTCCTCCGCGCGAACCACTTGCATCAGGCGAACATAATTGGCGGAATCATACGTACTTCGGGTGATGCGGGCATGCCCGTGCGAACTCCCCCGGTCGTGCTCCAATTCGAACCGCTCGATCAGGGCGAGATTTCTCAAGCCCAGCCGGTGGAGATGATAGAGCGTAGCCAAGCCGTTCAGCCCGCCGCCGATCACAACCACCTCGTAAATCTTTGGAATCAAGCCCATAAGTCCCCTGGCCCAAAACCCCGCCCATACGCCCGATGTGCCTAACCGGGTGGACTCCAGAAATTATCACGGTTTGAAAAACTTACCCAAACCAGCGGGGATTGACTTGTGCTAATATTATTTGTATTATTATGGGAGGTTGTCCTGTCGGGGATGGCCGCCTGCCACTCACGCTGGATGGACGAAAATGGACCCAGAGAAAACGGTATTTCCGGAAATCCTCGCGTCGAGAATCCACCGCGCGATGGAAGGGCTCAAGTTCAACATCCAGGAGCTTTCGGAACGGGCGAGGGTACCCTCGGAGAGTTTGGAACTATATCTTGAAGGAAAGTCCGTCCCGGGGGAGCGCGAGCTCGCAAGGATAGCGGGAGCCCTGGGCGTAACGCCGGACTGGCTCCTGGGGGACGACGAGTCGTTCCGCCGCAACAAGGGGAACATTTTATCCTTCGCGGGCCGGCTCGACGGCACCGGGAAACTTTGGTTCATATCCGAGGTGAAATAACCAGCCGGGCGGATTCCTTCCGCCCGAATTCCCGTTAAGCGCATTGGCGGATTCTTTTCAGAATGCTGATTTCCCCGATGAAACCAGCTCAGGCCAGCCGCCACACCCCGGGGGCCAGCTCAGGGCATCCCTTTACGGTCGAGATATCATGGCCGGGAAATATGAGGCTTGGCCGATCGACCAGCTCCTTGACGGTGTCCAGGGCTTGCGCGGCCTCGTCGAGGTGGACGAACTCCCCGGGCGGGATCATGCGCTCGAAGCTGCGGAAGGTGAAGGCCGCATCCGCAGCGAGGACGCCCCAACCTTCCTTCGTCCTCACCCGTACAATTTGTCCGCCGGGCGTGTGGCCCCCCACCCGATGGACTGTGACCCCGTCTGCGATCTCGGAGAACTCTCCCACGAGGCGCAGCCGCCCTTCTTTTTCAAGCCAATCGGCCTCACTCATGTCTGCCAGAAAAGCGCGAAGAATAAAATGATCGCTCGCCGGGCTTCTCCAGAAAGCGAGCTCTTTCTCCTGGAGATAAAAATTTGCCGAGGAATAAAGCCGGCAGGCTGAGAAGTGGTCCCAGTGCAGATGAGTGAGAATGACGCTTTCGACCTCATAGGGCCTGATGTCGAAGGGGGCAAGGAGATCGCCGGGCCGCCGGTAATCTTCCAGGTCCGGATAACGCCTTTGGTAGTGGGATTCAAGAAAGCCTACATCCACAAGAATGGGGATTTTCCCCTTGGTACCGCCCTCCGGAACGAGGGCCCAAAAGTAGTAGGCGATTCGGGCGGGCCGGCCGATATCCGTCAAATGTATGAGAATTGAGGTGTCGCATTTTCGCCACCCCTGGCCGAGCGCAAAGATTTGGTAAGTCTGTGGATTTCCCATTCCCGTATCCTAAATTGCGAACACGAATGCCTGACCCTATCGTTTCCCTCCTCCTCGGGGAAAGCCGATTTCTCTTTCAAATCCATTTTCTTTTCAAACTAAATAATCATATATGCTTGATACACGTAGATATGTATGCGAAAATTTCCAAGCGTTCGTTTTCTTTGGGGTTAATCCGCGAACTGGCGGCTGAAATTTGACGAATACAATAATAATAATTATTTTCCCCTTCCTTGCGGCTCTCCTCATTCCTTTCTTTTCCAACCGATTAAGGAAAAGCACGGCATGGATAGCGATGCTGGCGCCCATCGCCAGCCTCTGGGGACTGGTTCACCTTTACCTCGCCTGGGAGGCGGGCGGGGGGAAACCCATTTTGTACGTTATCCCCTGGGCGGCGGCCGCGAACGTGGAGCTCTCCTTCCTCGTCGACGGATTGAGCCTGATGTGGGGCTTCCTCGTGGCCGGGATGGGCGCCCTCATCGTCCTTTACTCGTTCTGGTATCTCCACGGGCACGAGGCCTTCGGGCGCTACTACGCCTTCCTCATCGCCTTTATGGGCTCCATGCTGGGGGTGGTCTTCTCGGATCACCTGATCTCGCTCTTCATTTTCTGGGAACTGACCAGCATCACCTCCTACTTCCTCATCGGCTTCTGGTGGGATCGGGAGGCGTCCGTCTACGGGGCGCAGAAAGCGATTCTCATCACGGGGGGCGGCGGGCTCGCCATGCTGGGAGGATTCCTCCTCCTCGGGGGAGCGACGGGGGAGTGGCATATTTCCAGCCTCATCACCCGCGTCGATCCGGACACGGTCTCCCTCGCCGCCTTCATCCTGATCATCGTCGGAGCCGTCACGAAAAGCGCTCAGTGGCCTTTCCACATTTGGCTGCCCAACGCCATGGAGGCGCCAACGCCCATCAGCGCCTTCCTCCACTCAGCCACCATGGTCAAGGCCGGCATCTATCTGCTCTCCCGCTTCTACCCTTTGCTGAGTCCCCATCCCGCCTGGGGCTACATTGTCATCGCCTTCGGGATGACCACCATGATCGTGGGAGGGCTCCTCTCCCTTCGCGCCACAGACCTCAAAGCGATACTGGCCTACGGAACAATCAGCCAGCTCGGCCTCATCGTCACCTTTCTCGGCTACGGGGGCGAGGAGGCAATCGTGGGCGCCACCCTTCACCTGTACAATCACGCCGCCGCCAAGGCGGCCATGTTCATGGTGGTGGGAATCATCGATCACGAGACGGGAACGCGCGACATCCGCCTTCTGGGCGGACTGTGGCGCCGAATGCCGCGGACCCACCTCCTCGCCGTCCTGGCCGCGATCAGCCTCATCGGCATTCCGCCGATGGGCGGTTTCATCACGAAGGAAATGCTCTACGGGGCGAGCCTTCATCCGGGGGGGCCCGGAACCTGGTCGGGCTTCTGGCCCTGGCTTACCCTCCTCGCCGGAATCATCACGGCGCTCTACCACCTCCGCTTTCTGGGCGCTCCGTTCTGGGAAAAAGCCGAGAAGGAACCGCCCAAACACCCCCACGATCCGCCGACGGGGATGCTCGCGGCACCCTTCATTTTGGTCATCCTGGCCATTGCCTTCGGGGTGGCGCCCGGCCTCATACAGGATTCCATTATTTTTCCCGCCGCCGCCGCCACCCTCGGGCCCCACGGGGCGCCGGAGCTTCCCCTCGCGCTGTGGCACGGGGTCAACACCCCCCTTCTCATGTCCCTCGTCACCATCGCCGCCGGCCTCTCCCTATACATTTGGGGCGGCTCCTTCGTGGAAAAGGTCTTAGCGAGGGCCGCCCGGTTTTGGCGGCACGGCCCCGGGCCGAACAAAGTGTATGACGGAAGCACCCGGGCGGCGGTTGTCTACAGCTGGCCCATCCTCACCGCCCTTCAGGACGGCTACCTCAGGCGGTACCTGCGCTGGATGCTGGTGGCCACCGTCCTTCTTGCGCTCTACGTGACGGGGAAAACCGGCTGGGCGCTGGGCGCATGGCCCCCCTTTTCGGAAATTCCCCTCCTCCCGCTCACCATCGGCGTTTTTATCGCCTTCGCCGCCCTCGCCACGGCCCTCTTCCGCAACCGACTTTCGGCCATCCTTGCGCTCGGAACGACTGGCTATCTCATTGCGGTGCTTTACATTCTGCTCAAGGCTCCCGACCTCGCCCTCACCCAAATCCTCATCGAGTCGGCCTCCGTGATACTTTTCCTGCTCGTCTTTTGGTACCTGCCTGAGTTCGAGCCCATCTCACGGCGCGCGGGAAAGCACATCTGGGACTGGGCGATCTCCATCTTCCTCGGTGGATCCGCCGCGGCCGTGATGGCCCTCGCCATGAACAGCCATCACCTCCGAACGGTGGCGGACTACTTCATGCGGACGAGCAAGCCTGTCGCCGGCTTCAAAAATGTGGCGAATGCCATCATCGTCGATTACCGGGGCTACGATACGCTAGGCGAGATCACCGTTTTGGCGATCGCCGGTGTGGCAATCTACGCCATGATGCGCCTGGTGAGGGATGTAAAATGCGGTCACTGATCCTTCGGACGGTCGCGCCCATCGTGTTGCATCTGACGCTCCTCTTTTCTTTATTCCTCCTCCTCTTCGGGCACAATCAGCCCGGGGGGGGATTCATCGCGGGCCTTATGACGTCGGTCGGATTCATCCTTCAGTGGGTCACCTTCGACTCGCAGGAAGGCTGGCGCAGGTTTCACTGGCCTTGGGACCGCATTTTCCTGGCCGGCCTCACCCTCTCCGCCTTTGTCGGCGTTTTCGGCCTCTTTTTTGGGGCATACCTCAAGAGCAGCATTTACGAGTACGAAATCCCCTTCATCGGTGAGATTGAAATATTCACGGCATTTCTTTTTGACCTCGGCGTTTACGGAGTGGTGGTTGGCGTGGTGATGTTCATCTTGACGATTTTCTGCGACCGGCGGCAGGGAAACAGATAGAGGATTTGGAATCGAGATGATTTGGATTCTTTCAGGCACAATCGGGGCGCTGGTGATGGCGGGCGCCTATCTCATCATGCAGCGGAGGCTTCTCCAACTCGTCCTGGGCCTCTCCCTGCTCAGCCACGCCACGAACCTCATGATCATCGCCTCGGGATGGGTGGGGGAAGGCAAGGTGCCCATCGTCCCGGGACCTGGGCCGATTAACCCGCTTGTCTACGTGGATCCGCTTCCCCAGGCCATGGTGCTCACCGCCATCGTGATCAGCTTTGCAGTCACGGCCTTCCTGCTCGTCCTCGTTTTGACCGCCTACCAAAAGTTTAAAACAGACGACATCGACCAGCTTCGGAGGCTCAAAGGATGAGTTTGTATTTGCCCTTTCCAATCGTGCTGCCGCTGCTTTCGGCGGTTCTCCTCCTTCTCATCCGGCGGGCGAGGGAGTGGCAGGAAAGGCTCAGTTTGCTTTCCCTGGCGATAAATATCACCTTCGCCCTGGCGCTTTTGCGAGCGGCGGCGGGAGGGGAGATCTTCATCCACAAAATGGGGTTCTGGCCCTTCCCATACGGGATCATTCTGGCGGCGGACCGGCTCACCGCCACCATGCTCTGCCTTTCTTCGATCATCGTTGGCGCCTCGACACTCTTTGCCCGCAGCTACCTTTCGGAAGATCAGCGGCGCGAAGTTTTTCACCCGCTGATCCATTTCTTGATCATGGGAATCCAAGGGTCTTTCCTAACGGGCGACCTCTTTAATCTATTCGTATTTTTCGAGGTGATGCTCTTGGCCGCCTACGCTCTTATGGGTTTTTACCATAATCTGGAACAGCTTGAGATGGCCCTCAAGTACACCTGCTTAAACCTCATCGCCTCGGCTTTCTTTCTGTTGGGGATCGCGCTGGTATACGCCCAGGTGGGCACGGTGAACATGGCGGACCTCTCGGTGAAGATCCGTGAACTGGGCCCCCAGCCCCTCCTCGTTGTAACCGCCCTCATTTTCCTCATTGTCTTCAGCGTGAAGGCAGCAATTTTCCCGATGCACCTCTGGCTTCCTTCGGCGCACTCCATCTCGCCCACCCCGATCGCCGCCATCCTGGCAGGCGTCCTCGTCAAGGTGGGGATATACGCCATCATCCGCAGCGCGACACTTATGTTTCCGGACCCTTACAAGGCTCTTCAGGGACTCTTGATGGGGTTTGCGCTGGCGACCATCATTTTCGGCGCCCTGGGAACTCTCCCCCAAAGGAGCCTCAAGCGCATCCTTGCCTACAGCACCATAAACCAACTCGGCTACATCGCCTTCGGCATCGCACTCCTTACCCCTGCGGGACTTACGGCGGCGGTTTTCTACATCGTCAGCCATGCTTTCTTGAAAAGCTCCCTGCTGTTGGGCGCGGGCCTCAACCAGAAGCTGACGGGGACGGTGGACCTGGATGAAATGGGCGGTATGATGACGAAAACCCCCTTTGCGAGCACCCTCCTGCTCATCGGTTTTCTTTCCCTTGCGGGGATCCCCCCCCTGAACGGATTTTTCTCGAAGCTTTTCCTCCTCCAAGCGGGCTTCAGCGGAGGGGCATATCTCGCCACCTCAATTGCGCTGGCGATGGGGGTGCTCTCCCTTTTCTACAATTTCACTACCTACCAGCGCATGGCCTGGGGAACAGGCGGAGGCGATGTGGGATCGGCGCCCGCCGCCATGTATGCACCGGTCGCCTTCCTCTCGGCCTTTGCGATCATATTCGGTCTGGGCGTACCCTGGCTTTACGAATGGTCTCAGCTCGTCGCCACGCAAATCTCCGATCCGGCGCTCTACATCGCGGCCATGCAGAACGCCCCCTAAAAGGCGACCGATGAAGGAAAGCGAAAAATGCCCTTAGCCACGCTCGTTCTCACCATCGCGTTCATCTGGATGTTGTTAAAGGGGCAGACCACCGCGGGCGATCTCTTCGTAGGCCTGATCTTCGGGCTGCTCATCGTCGCCTTTTTGCGAAAAACCTATCACCAGGAAAAGGCCTTCCACCGGGGCGGGAACATCATTCGCTTTGTCTTGAGGTTCCTTTGGGAGATCGTGGTCGCGAACATTCAGGTGATGAAGATTGTGCTATCGCCCAGGCTGAACATCCGGCCCGGACTCCTGGCCTACCGGACCCGCTGCAAGAAACCCCTCAGCGTCACCCTCCTCGCGAATTCGATCACCCTGACGCCCGGTACGCTCAGCGTTGACATTTCCGAGGACGCCTCCACGATTTTCGTCCACACCCTGGACATCGAGCACCCCGATGAAGTGCGAAATTCCATCCGGCGGGGCCTGGAGGATCCCCTGTTGAGGGCCGTGGAATGATACAATCCGCCGTTGTTTTCGGTTTATGGGCCATCGGGATCGCTATCGCGCTTTGCTTCTACCGCCTGGTGAAGGGTCCCACCATCGCTGACCGCGTGGTCGCGGCGGACACGATCGCCACCAATCTGCTCGGGATCATCGCCCTCTCCGCCATCCGGACGGGAGAGAAGTTTTTCGTCCTCGCCATGCTCGCGCTGACGATTCTCGCCTTCGTCGGAACGACGGTATTCGCGAAATTCCTGGAAAGGGGGAGAATCATTGAGTGAGACCATTGTCGTAGCGGGCGTCGTACTGGGCGCTTTCTTCATGCTGCTCTCAGGCATCGGCCTGGTGCGCCTCCCGGACGTTTACTCGAGGATGCACGCCGCAACGAAAAGCACCACGTTCGGGATGATAGGAATCCTCCTGGCGACGAGCCTGGCGTTTCAAAAAGTGGATGTTGTCACCCAGGCGGCTCTCGCTGTTTTTTTTCTCTTTCTCACTGCTCCCGTGGCGGCACACCTAATCGCCCGGGCCGCCTACCGAAAAGGCCCCGATCTTTCTCCCTTAACGACGATAGACGAGTACGGCCCCTATCTGGCCTCAGAGAAAACCGGCGGGGCGGAGGACGAGCCCGGATAAAAGCGGGCAAAAAATTCCGTTGTCCCTCCCCCTCAGGATTATCTTACAACCCGGCACCAATTTCCGATAACGGAATTCCCATGACAGAGCCGAAAAGCGTTTTCATCGAACGTTGCGGAGTCCGGCTTCACGCCCTCGATCACGGGGGGGGAAAACAAGCCCGTCCTCCTCCTCCTTCACGGAGCGGCCGCCCACGCCCACTGGTGGGACCGCATCGCGCCCGAATTCGGGGATTTGTTCCGCCCGGTCGCCCCGGACCTGCGGGGACACGGCGACAGTGACTGGGCCGAGGACTATAGCTACGATGCTCTCGAAAAAGACCTCGAAGCCTGGATCCAATGGGCGGGGCGGGAGACGAACACGGTGCCCGCCGTCCTCGCGCATTCGCTCGGCGGCGTCATCGCGGTAAAGCTTTACGAGGGAAACATGCCGAATCTGTTGGGGCTTCTCGTGGCGGACGCGCCGCTAGATATTACGGACCGCATAACTGAAGAGGCGCGCGGCTTCGGGCACAAACCAAGCCGGCCCTGGCCCTCTGCCGAGCTGTTCATCGAAAAGTTCCGGCTCATTCCCTCCAATGGCAAGGCGGATCCTGCCGAGATCGCCCGCATCGCGCGGCACAGCATCCGGGCCGAAAAAGACGGCACATGGGTTCTGAAGACAGACCGGGCTTTTCACCGAAGCCGCGCGGGGACGGCCCTGCGGTCTGGCTGGAAGAAAGTTCGCGCGCCGGCAAGACTCCTTGTGGGCGGGCAATCCGACAGGCTGCTCCCGGAAGACCTCGAATGGATCCGGCGGGCCTGCCCCCATGTCGAGGTTGCCCGAATCGAAGACGCCGGTCACCACCTTTTTTTGGACGATCCCGAGGCCTTCCTGCGTGCCACAAGGGAATTCTTCCTTATGCTTTTCTAAGCGGCCCGTCTGTGGCAATCTTTTCCCGCGCGATTGCCCGCGCCATTCACAGACCATGCCGACGGCGGACGAACCAATGACGGATATCAACCCAGAAGAATGGCCGGTACCCGAGAAAGAACAAGACAAAAAAACAAAGGGAAGCATAGAAAAAAAGAAAATGTGACCATTGAGGGGGAATTTCTCCTCAACCTTCTCTCGGTGAAATCCCACCGGACCCTCTCCCCGCTCGCCGATTTGCCGCGTGACGGCGCCTTGCAAAAATTTCTCTCCGGGGGGCCCGCCCCGCCGCGGATTGTTGGATTCTGGCTCCCCGCCGCGATTGCCGACCGAGTCGGCAAACTCTTGGAGTACCCCATCAACGAATATTTCGATAAGGTCCCCTGGGAAATCCTGAGGAGCGTTTTTGGGAGTCCCCCGGATATCCTCTTCGTTCACCTTGAAAAAGATCCGACCGAAATGAATACGAAGATCAGCGAGGCCCTGGAAGGATCCATCTCCCGCCCCCCGCATTTTGGCCCTCACCGATAAAGGGGGGGGGGAACCATCTTAAAGCATCCGCCAAAATGGGCGGACGACATTATTCCCCTGGATTTGCCCGATCCTATTCTTCGCCTTCATTTGAAAAACGCGTTGGATTTCTTTCTCGTCCAAAAAGATCTGGAAATCATTTTCCTGTCGCACCGCGTCGGCCGCGAGCAGCTTCTTGACGTCACTTTCACCGACCCGCTCACGGGCCTTTTGAACCGCGCCGGCTTCCAGGACATGGCCGCCCGCGAGCTCTCCCGGATGGTCCGAACCCAACAATCGATGAGCCTCATCATCATCGACATTGATCGCTTCAAGAATATCAACGACACCTACGGTCATCCGACGGGAGACAGCGTATTGCGGGAACTCGCCCAAATCCTCCGGGCTGGCACCCGGGACGTGGACTCTGTCATCCGGTTCGGAGGAGAGGAATTCGGAATTATTCTGCCGCACACGGAAATTGAAGAGCTGGTAAACGTGTCGGAGCGTCTCCGCGAGAATGTCGAGGCCAAGCACTTCGCCGAAATTCCGAAGGCCGGCGACATAACCATCAGCCTGGGCGCCGTCTGCATCCGCTCATCGCGCAGACCAGATCTCGAAGAAGTGTATCCCATTGCGGATAACCTGCTTTACCAGGCAAAAGAACAGGGTCGAAACCGGGTTGTCTGGAAAATCTATGAATAGGCGGTTTCCCATTCAGGCGAGGTGCAGGTGGGGGAGAACCTCTCGGGTGAACCTTTCCAATTGGCCCATCTGATCCTTGTGCGTGAAGCGGACGGAGACGTGCTCGACGCCTTTGGCGATATAGGCATTGATGGTCTGAATCAAATCCTGGGCCGTTCCGAATATTCCCCATTTCTCAACACTGTCGCCCCAGAACGGGGTGTAGTAATAAGCCAATAGGAACTCCTCGGCGTTCTTGATCGCCTTTTGCTTATCGTCGTCGAGACAAGTAGTCATGTACCAAGCGGCCGTCCCCGGGTCCCGGCCAAGGGCGCGCGCCTCTTCTTGGATGCGCTTCCAGGTGGCTCCGAGCTCATCTGGGCTGAGGCGGTTGGGAAACCAGCCGTCCCCGAAACGGGCCACGCGCTTCCAGGCGGTGTCAGCCATCGAGGAGGCGATCCAAATCGGAACGGACTGTTGGGCGGGCTTGGGATCGAGGGTCACATTCTCGCAATGGTAGTATTTTCCGTCGAACGTTACGTTTTCCTCCGTCCACAGCCTGCGCATTAAGGTTAAGTGTTCCTGCATGTAATACATTCGCTTTCGAAACGGAACACCCAGAGTCTCGAACTCATGCTCGCACTCGACCGGTTTGGGCGGGCCGATTCCCACCCCGAGAATGACCCGTCCGCCGCTGATGAGGTCGAGCGTGGCCACCTGATGGGCCAGGACGACCGGGTGGCGCAAGCATGGCAGGAAAACCGCGGTACCGAGGAGTACCTTTTCGGTGCAGGCCGCCACGGCGGAGAGAACCGAGAGCGCTTCGAGCCGCGGTTTCGCCAAGATGGAATCGCCCACGAAAACAGAATCGAAATCCAATTCCTCCGCCCGCACGGCGAGATCTATGATGGGACCGAGTTCCGGAACGCCCTTGTTCCAAAGAAGGACCCCCCGCGTCGGAAGAAGGATCCCTATCTGAACCCTCCGATTCGCCATCCGCACCCGCCTCCTTCTCTCTCGGGGCAGATCACCGCCCTTGGGTGGCCGAAGCCGTATCGATTCAAGACCGGATATGGCCTTCCGCTTTGAATTGCGGCATTCTAACCGCGTGCCCAAGAATGAACAAGACGATTCGCGCTCCCGGCCTGAATCGCGGATTCACGCTGCCCCTACAAAAAATGCGCAAGGATCTGCCCTGGGCGTGTTCCATCGTTCGGCGGCTTCCGGCGGAGGGATTCTTTGAGCGGCATTTGGGGATACCTTCACCCGGTATATCAAGCGTGTGTTTTGGCGCTCGGCCTCTTTGTCCTGAGCCTCGGCCTTCGGGTTCTCCGGTCGCGGCGCTTGGGGCCTTCCCCCGCTCAAGCCAGGCTCGCCGCCCGCCACATCCGCCTGGGCCGGCTATTTGTCCTTCTCCTCACCGCGGGCTATTTCATCGGCTTGGGCGGGATGCGCTTCGCACTCGGGGAAAATATCTACCAGACGGCCCACTCCTACTTCGGAACTCTGGCCCTGGCCCTTTTGCTGGGAACGGCCTACCTCGGGCGGCGGCTCCGCCTCCGGCCGGGAGATGACGAGACCCGCCAGCTCCATTCCTATTGTGCTTTTCTCACCATTTTCCTCGCGCTCGTTGTGGCCTTCTTGGGATTTATTTTGCTCCCGTAAACAAGGGACGACCCCTGCCGCGAAGGACAGCCGGCGAAAAAATTTTCAAAGCCGATGCGCGCGCGCTTTTCCCCGAACCGATTGACCTCCTCAGCCCGGCGAACCATAATCCCGCCGTTCACCGGTCTCCCCTTAATTTCCTTTTCGACACCCTTCGCCCCCGGGGGCGGAGGTCCGATCCTGGAGGACAGCACCGCATGAAGATCACGCGCGCCGATGTCATCCCCGTCTCCATCCCCTACAACAACGTGTACGACCTCTCCTCGTGGGTGATCACCCACGGGCATCACGTCGTCCTGAAAATTTACACGGATGAGGGAATCGTGGGGCTGGGGGAGGCCTCCATCATCGTGCCGGACCGCACGGGCGAGGTGCAGGAAGGGATTGTAATGACGCTCAAAAACTACCTCATCCCTTTGTGCATCGGGGAGGATCCCTTCGCGATCGAGCACATCATGAAGAAGCTGGACGCCGTGACCCTCGGCCATTTCGGGCTTCTCTACAGCAAATGCGCCATCGACCACGCCCTCTACGACATCATGGGAAAGGCGCTTGGCGTTCCGGTGTACCAGCTCCTGGGCGGCGCTCACCGGAAAAAGATCGGGGTGAGCCGCTCGCTCCCCGTGGTGAGTCCGGAGGAGCTGAAGGATCACGCCATCCGGCGGAAGGAAGAGGGCTACAAGCTCCTCACCATCAAAGTCGGCTTCGACCCGAAGGAAGACGTTGCCCGGGTGAGAGCGGCGCGCGAGGCGGTGGGCGAGGGATTCCCCCTCGAGGTGGATCCGAACCAGGCCTACCGCATCGACCAGGCTGTCCGCACCCTCCGGAAAATGGAAGAGTACGATATTGAAAACGTGGAGCAGCCCCTCCCCTGGTGGGACCTGGACGGAATGGCCGAGGTGACGCACGTCCTGGACGTTCCGGTGACGGCGGACGAAAGCGTCCTGAGCCCGGCGGACGCGATGGCGGTGGTCAAAAAGCGCGCTGCCGATCAAATCACCGTCAAACTGGCCAAGAGCGGGGGCATCTTCTTCAGCAAGCGGATTTGCGCGGTGGCCGAGGCGGGGGGCATCCCCTGCAACATGGGGAGCATGCACACCTTCGGAATCGGGACGGCGGCCATCCGCCACTTCGCGGCCTCGACGCCCACAATTATCGACTCCATCGGGTACGGCTGTGCCAAGGAGCGCTTCCCGGATGACATCGTGGCCGAGGAGCAAACCATCATCGACGGGGAGGTGATCGTCCCGGAGGGTCCGGGGCTCGGCGTCGAGCTCGACGAGGACAAGCTCAAGAAGTGGGGCCGGCCCCTGAAGGTGGAAGAATAATCTCCCTACTGCACCTTTCCGCGGGCGGCCACGGGCCAGACGGTTTCAAGCCTTCCGCCCTCCAGGCCGCCCCGCACCCCGTGGTAGCGGTCGAAGAGATTTATCGTGGTATCACAATGGCTCGGCTGGAACAGAAGGGGCTGGCCGATTTCCGGCCTGCGCGCGCTCGAACCGAGGTCCAGGATTCCGTGCTCATCCCCGGCGGGACGGTAAATCGCCTCAGCCAGATCGACACACAGGGGCATTCCGCTGTCAGTCGATAGGCTTTTATGGCCCGCGTCCACGACCGCCCGGTCGGGGGCGGGGGCGCTCACCACAATAGACAGCACAAAAAGGCTCGGCTCAAAGTCGTCGTATACGGGCCCGTCGGGCCCTCCGATGCTGCGGTAGTGGGCGTCCATAAAGATGTAGCTTCCGGCTTGGAGCTCGGTGAGGGCGCCCGCCTCCAAGTCCCAACGCCAGGTTCCCGTCCCGCCCCCGCTCCGAACCTCGGCCGGAAGTCCTGCCCGCTCAAACGCCTCGATCGTCTCCCGGATGCGGCCTATCGCCTCTCCATAAACGCGCCGCCGGTTTTCGAATCCTTCGACGTGCTGCGCCCTTCCCTCATATGCCTGAAAACCCCGGAGCGAGAGGCCCGGCAGCCCGTCGGCGTATTTTCCCAGCTCCGCCGCCGCCTCCCCGGGGCGGGTGCCGCAGCGTTCCTGTCCAACGTCCACGTCCACCAGCACATCGATTCTCACCCCCGACGCAGATACGGCTTCCGAGAGCATCTCCACTCCCCTCCGGTGGTCCACCACCACCAAGAGGCGCGCGTGAAAGGCGAGGGCCGCCAAACGGCGCAACTTGGCCGGAGAGGCCACTTCGCTGCTCACCAGAATGTCCGTCACTCCCCCGGCAACCATCACTTCCGCCTCGCTCGGCTTCTGGCAGCAAATCCCCATCGCCCCCAAATCCAGCTGCTTCCGCGCGAGGATGGGGCTCTTGTGCGTCTTGGCGTGAGGCCGGAGGCGGAGCTGTCCCCCCGCGAGGCGCTCGGCCATGCGCTTGAGATTGCGGTCCATCGCCTCCAGATCCACGAGGAGGGCGGGGGTGTCCAGCTCCCGCACCATGGTTCCGATCGCCTGGACATCTGTCATGGAAATCTCCCCGGAATGTATCTAAGTTTTCAATTTCCGCTGCAGCCGCGGAAATGCGAATCGAGTTTGCGGACAGAAGAAAGAAAGGAATCTTCACGCACGCCCATAGCGGAGAACCGCAATAAGCGATCAAAGGCCGCGTTGACACTTTTTACCTTATCAGACACGATGAGATTGTCTATTCTCCCGATGAATCTTCTCCCCATTTCACAAAAAGGCAGGATGCTCGATGCGCACGACCGCCGACGAACCCGGCCGGGTCCTCGATCACGAGTGGGCGCAACTCGCGCGCGAGTGCGGGATGCGCGGCTTCGCCATGAAGAGCCATCTCTGGCCCACTATGTCCCAGGCGCGAATTCTCAACGAAGTATATTCCGGTGTCACAGTGCTCGGCTCCATCGTGCTGAACTCGAACGTTGGGGGGCTGTCTCCTTTCGCGGCGGAGAGCGCCGCGCGCCTCGGGGCGCGCATCATCTGGATGCCCACCTACACGGCGGAGAATGACATCCAAGCGGGGGCCTACAGCAAGAAAATCGCCACAGCCTACGAGCAAAGACCCCCCCATGAGGGGCTGACGATTTTCGCCGGAGACAGCCGGATTCTTCCTGAGGTGGACTCCATTCTCGAAATCTCGCGCGATGCGGAGGTCGCCGTGGCAACCGGCCACCTTTCGGCCGAGGAGGGCGTGGCGCTCGCCCGCCGGTCAAAGGAAGTCGGCCTCCGGAAGTTCATCTGCACCCATCCCCTCATCTTCATGGTGAACGCGACGAAGGAGCAAATGCGCGAGGTGGCGGAACTGGGCTATACCATCGAATTCACTTGGATATCCGCTTTCCCCATGTGGCAGGATCTCGACCCCAAAAAAGTGGCCGAGACGGCCCAAGCCATCGGACCCGAGAATTGCATCATGACAACCGACGCCCAACTGGACTGGAATCCCCCTCCGCCGGAAATGCTGCGGATGTTCATTGCGGCGGATGTTCATTGCGACTATGTTGCAAATCGGTTTGAGTGAGGATGACATCCAATGGATGGTGCAGCGGAACCCGGCCCGCCTGGCCGGGCTGGACGAGTAACCACCGCCGATCCTGTGAATGGGGAACGCCCGCTCTTTCCGTTTAATCCGTCCGGCATTTTCCACTGAGGAAGCTTCCCCTTGGTGCATTCTCCGCCAGTCCGTTTCGCTGGTGTCGACCTGGCATTGGGGAGATAGAAAATGGGAAGTGCTCGGAAGAACCGGGGAGGGAACCATGCTGGCCCCTGGCCGGAGGCCTACGGGACGCCAGCCACTTCCCCGTAAAATGGCGGCGATACGTCTGGAATTCCTATTGAATCAAGAGTTTTTCCGCTATTTCCGGATCTTCCCCCGGCGCTTGATTTCAACCGGGGCCGCTGATAGCATCCGCCGGACGGTTGGGAAATTTCGGCTGGAAACAGCCCCAATCTATGGATGTATTCGAAAGCGACATCATCGCGAACTTCGAGCTAAGGGGAGGTTCTTTTCAATGACATTTGTCATCACAGAAAAATGCCTGGGGGAGCGCTACGCCACCTGCGTGACCGTCTGCCCCGTTGACTGCATGCATCCGGGCACCTACCAGGACCAGCCGTTCCTGATCATCGACCCCGAGGAGTGCATCGACTGCGGCGTGTGCCAGCCGGAGTGCCCGATCGACGCCATCGTCGAAACCGAAGACGATGATCCCGAATGGGCGGTGATCAACGCCGAGCTCTCCCCCGAATTCAAGAACAACGAACCCGTCGAGCCCCGCCCGGCGAATGACCCGCCCCGGCGCCCGGAGAATAAGCTCCGATAATGAATTTATGAATAAAAAAACCGCGGCTGGTGGGTCGCGGTTTTTTTTTGCCTGAATCTCCGGGTTTGGGCTCGGCTCAGCCGCCTTTCGGGCGGGCCCACCCCTCCTGACCCCTAGCCGTCGCGGGTGACCCCAAAGCCCGCTTTCCGCCAAGCGTTCATGCCCCCCGTCACATTGAGAACGCTCCGGAACCCGTGCAACTGCAACAGGCTCGCCCCGGTGCTGCTCCGCAACCCGGAAGCACAAATGAGGGCGAGGGTCTCATCGCGTGAAAAGGGAAAGTGTTCCGCCCCCTCTCCCATCGCCTTGAAGTTCATATGAACACCGCCGGCGATGTGCCCCTCCGACCACTCTTCTCCCTCCCGGGCGTCGATGACGCGCCAAGGGTCGGCGTTCCCGCCGGCGAGGTTATCGTGTAGCTCTTGAACGGAAACTTGAGGAAGCTCATCCGTCGGAAGAGAGGCGGATTTCCAGGCGGGCATCCCGCCCGCGACGAATCCCGCCACCCGGGAGTCAATCCCGAGAAAAGCCAATTTGTGCACCGCGCTCTTCGCGTCATTCTCATCCTCCGTGAGGAGGATGAAGGGGGTATCCACCCCGAGGATCCACCCTATCCGCTGTTCAAACTCCGGGATTGAGAGTTGAACGTTGATCGCCCCCGAAGGGTGGGACGCGCCGAAGGCAGCCGATTCACGCGTATCCACAAGCTTGAGCTGAGAATCCTCGCCCAGGCGACGGTGCGCCTCGTCGGGGGAGAGGGCAGGAGCGGCGGGCTCCTCCATGGTGAGGGGGAGGCGCCCCTGGTTGATGGCGACGATCTTCAAAATGTTCGCCGGCCGAATCGGCTGGCTTTCGGTCATATACCGGATGAATTCCTCCCGGTCGTTTATCCCGAGGGCCGCGTTGTGCCGCCTCTCAAAGCCGAGCGTTGTGGCAAACTTGCCACTCAGCGCACGCCCTCACGTGGAGCCGCCGACGTGGCCCGGATACACCTCGACGTAGTCGGGAAGATCTTTGATCCGGGGGATGGCCTTATCGAACTGGGTAGCCGCCCCCTCTTCCCCTTCCTGGGCGAGGTCCGGGCGGGCGATGTCGCCGATGAGAAGAAAATCCCCCGTGCAAAGCATCCAAGGCTCCGGCGTGCGGCTGAGGTCCGAGATGGCGACGATGATGTGCTCGGGCCGGTGACCCGGGGTGTGGAGGATTTCGAGGCGGACCGAGCCGAGGTCGAGGGTATCTCCGTCCTTGACCCGGGTGGCCGGAAATTGGATCTCGGCCCGCTCGTCCATGAGCAGTTGGGCGCCGGTCGCCTTTTGCAGGCGGCGCGCGCCGGAGACGTGGTCCGCGTGGCTGTGGGTATCGATGATGTGCCGGATGGAAACCCCGCGGTCGCGGGCAATGCGCAGGAAAGGCTCGGGGTCCCATAGCGGGTCTATGACCACGCCTTCGCCGCTGGCCGGGCAGCCCACAACGTAGGAGGCACAACCCGTCTCGGTCCGGACGACCTGCTCGAAAAACATTCAGCTATCTCTTTTTTCTATCTTTTTTATTTTCTTCCGTCCTTCCGATTCGGGCGCGCCCCACCCCGCCCCTTCCGGGGAGGAACGCTCTCGGGAGGTATTCTCTCACGAATACCTTCCGGCCGGGCAAGGTATTTTTTTCACATTTCTACCGGAAAGCCCACAATGCTCCCCCACTCCGTCCAGGAGCCATCATAGACGCGGGCGTTTTCATATCCCAGGATATGGCGCATCGCAAACCAGACCAGGGTAGCACGATGGCTCAAGCGGCAGTAGGTAACAATGTCCGCGGCGGCGGCGGGTGCCGCTCCCTTCTCCTCGAAAAGGGAGTGAAGCGCGTCCGGTTCCTTGAAAGTGTCATCATCATTCAACAAATCCCGGTAGTAAAAGTGCACCGCTCCCGGGATGCGCCCTTTGCGCTCCGCGCCATGATCGAAGCCGGGCGCCGGCATGACGCGCTCGCCCCGGTATTCCTCCGGCGAGCGCGCATCGAGAAGCAGCCGGCCGGGAATCCCGAGCCCCGCCCGCAATTCGTCGCGCCCGACCCTACTCCCCCCGTCTCCCGGCTGGGGCGGATAAGAAACCGGCTCAAGTATCGGGACCTCCTTCGAGACGGGCCTTTTCTCGGCGGCCCATCGGGCCTTCCCCCCGTCCAGAATCCGGAGGTCCGGATGGCCGCACATGGAGAGAACCCAAAAGGCATAGGTGCCGAACTGAACCGGGTCACCGTAAAGTACGAGGGTCGTTTCCGGTGAAATTCCGGCGCGGCCAAGCCGTTGCGCCATACTCCCGGGCGTCGGGAATTCCCTGTCTGTCTCATGCCAGAGCATGTCCTTCCAGTACCACCAAACCGCGCCGGGGACATGCCCCTCCCGGTAAGATGAATCGTCAGGGTGGAAGGCCACCTCGACCATGCGAACGGTGGAATCGTTCAGGTGCGACGCGAGCCACTCGGTGGAAACGAGTTTCTGTGACAAGAAAACCTCACGGCAATTCACGGAACAAAAGTAGAAAAAAGACAATGATAAAATGCAATCGCGCAATCCCAGCATCAGGCGCAGGGGATGGTCCCCCCAAATTCGCCGAAAATACATTGACGCCTTTCAGAGTTTTCCATCTCGTTCGCCGATCGCGAAATGTACCATTCTTGCGGGGAGCGAACAAATTTGCTCGGTACTGCCCCCCCATTCTCAGATGATCAAGGAAAAGGCATAGACCGCCCGAAAAACTCTCGTTGAAATGGACCCCGCCAACTTTTCAGCGAGTCGCGAATCGCCTGCAATCAACGGTGGTTCTTCGACAGATTCATAAAAGTTCCCCGGATTTTTTTTCTGAAAACCCCGGAAGAATTCGATTCATGAAATCTGTATCCGTCTCCGCGAAAACCACGTGGCGAAATTCATATAGAACTCGTCGCACCGACGGACTCCCGAACACACGATGTCTGAACGGGGATACTTTTTGCGCCACGGTGGGGCAGACGGCGATGAGTTCTTTCCCCTTTCGTTCGCGATAAGGCAAACTTTTTTTCTTTCTTCTTAAAGGAGATCCAAGAGATGCGAAATGTGTACGGCGATGTAGTGGAGGAGACAAAATGCCGATCAACGGTTACTGCTGGTTATTCCTGGGCGGCCTCGACGGAAGCGGCGCCGGCGGGTCGCACGCCGTCGCAAAGGGAACCAAAGTGTCTTACGTATTCACGGAGCGGGCCAAGCTCGGCGAGTAGCCCTCCGGCTCCGCCCCCCCCGGCCCGCGATCGCCTTCCCCCGGAGCCGGGGGCGGAAAAACCGGGGCCAAATCGGTGAAAACAACGGCCAGGGGCACTACCTCCGCCCTTCCTCCGGAAGCAGGAGGGCCAGCAAGAAGCTGGCAAGGAGGAAGACCGGCAGCACCCAGAAGGCCTGAAGCAGCCCCACCCGCTCCGCGGCCGCCGACAGGGGAAGGACCGAAAAGCTCGCGAGAAACCCCGTCAACCCCAGGGGGAGGGTGCTGGCGAAACCCCGGTGTCCGGGGAGCAGTTCCTGTGCCATGGCCACGGTTACGCCTACCGGCAGGTATATTCCCATTCCGTATACGGCGATGATGAAAATACCAAGCGCGGGCGGCGCCGCAAGAAACGCGATCAGGAAAAAGAACGCCCATCCGATGCCTGCGGCGATGACCCTGCGCCTCCCGAAACGGTCGGAGAGAACCCCGCCCGCCACCACCCCGAGAGACCCGCACAAGAGCATGACCGCGTTCGCCGCCCCTCCCCCCCACAGGCCCAGGCCCCGCTCTACATACAGCGTGGGAAGAAATCCCACAATATTCCGGTTCGCAATTGCCCGGCAGAGGGTGAGACCCACCAGGATGAGGAGAGTCCACCGGACGGCGCGGACCGACTCCCACAACCCTTCTGCACCGCCCAGCGAGCTCCCGGTTTTTTCCCGGCCGGGATCGGGCAGCCCCCAGCGGACGGCAGCGGCGGCGGCGAGGGCGAGGACAGCGTACAGCCACAGCCACTCCATGCCGAACCATATCGCTACCCCGATGGCCACGAGCGGGCCCAGGGCCATGCCGATCCGCCCGCCGGTGACATAGACGCTCACGGCAAAGCCTCTTCGGACCTCGCTCGCCGCGCCCGCCCGCGAGGCCATAGCCGGGTGGCAGAGACCGGCGAGCACCCCGCCCAGTATCATCGCCACCGCCACCGAACCGAAGGTGGGCAGCCATCCCATCGCCGTCATCGAGACGGTGCTTCCCACCATCCCCAGCGCCAGCCAGGGAAGCCGGGGCCATCGGTCCACCACGATGCCCGAGAAGGGCTGGGTCATCGAGTTGCTGATGATGACGAGAAAGACCAAGAAACCGGCGGAGGAAAGCGTGAGATGAAACTTCTCGCGGAGAACGGGAAGGAGGGCCGGGAGAAAGCTGGAGTTGCTGTCAACGATGAAATGGCTCATGAATATGATGGAGAGCGTCCCCCAAGGGAGGGACGCTGAACCGATGGGAGCCGCCCCGTGGCCCTCCATGCGGGTATTCCCCTCCTTCATATCATCCCTCCGCGAACCTCGGATCCCATTCCTCTTGAAAAGCAAACCCGGCCAAGCTGAAAATCCGCAAAGGGCGGAATCATACCAGTTTTTCCGGCCCCCAAGCGGGGCCCGGGGGGGAGGGGGGGGAAGCAACTTTCGAACGCCTTCCCCCAAGCGTGCACGCCACAGGCCGGGTGGGAGCTTCCTTCGGGCCCCCGAAAAAGTCCCCGGCCTGCGCAACGGGTTGATCTCACGGGAAAAAGGCCCGCCCTTGACGATATGTCCCTCATTCTGCTACTCCAAACTGCTTTCAACCCGAATTTCCAAGAACATCATTTGCACGGGGCGCGGTCTCGCAAATATTTCTGGAATCTCGCTTGATCCGTAACCGGTTGCGGGAGGGGCTCGCCCCGAACCGGGCGCGTCCCTCTGGAGACGGCCCCGCAGCAAAGAAGCGATTCGCCTCCTGGCGGGTTTCGGGCGGCGCCCAAAGGGAATCCGAATTTTTCCATAAAGGGAGATTGAGATGTCCGACACGCTGAAGATTCACGATTCCCTCGACGCGCACTTCCAGAAAAACCTGGAAGAGATGCAGCGCTTTCTCGCCCAGCCGGGGTTTTCGCACACGGGAGAAGGGGTCCGCGAGACCGCAGAGATGGCCCTGGGTTACGTGAAGAGCCTGAATCCCGCCGAGGCCGAACTGGTGGAAACGGACGGGAACCCCGTCGTCTACGGCAAAGTGCTGTCGAAAAAACCGAACGCGAAGACCCTGATCGCCTACAGCCTCTACGACATCGTCCCCGTCGTGGAGGAGGAATGGACCTTTCCTCCATTGGGCGGCACCATCACGGACGCGGAAAAGATCGGTGTGCAGCCCCACCTGGGCAAAGTCCTCGTCTCCCGCGGAACCCACAATCAGCGCGGGCCCATGCTCGCCTTCGTTCAGGTACTGAAGGCGTATCAGGCCGTGACGGGGGACATCCCCGTGAACGTCCTCTTCGCCTGGGAAGGGGAGGAGGAGATCGGCTGCCCGCACCTTCTCCAGTTCATCCAAAAGAAGCTCGACGTTCTGAAAACGGCGGACGCTTTTTATATGCCGAGCATGCGCGACGACGAGGACGGCAACCTCGTCGTCAACCGCGGCTACAAAGGAAAGCTCAACGTCGAGATCGAAATCAAGGGCGGCGAGTGGGGCGGTCGCCTCGACGGAAAACCCCTATGGGCCGCGAACACAGGCTGGATCGACGCCCCCATGCACCGGATGATCCGCCTGCTGGGCACCCTGTTCGACGAGAACCAGCGAGTGGCGGTGGACGGCCTCTACGAGAACGTCCGGCCCTACGACGATGAAGACACGGAAAACATGCAGAACATCAAGGATACATTCAACGAAGACCTTTTCAAGAAGGGCCTAAACATCAGCCGGTTCAAGAATGGCATGCCCGGGGTTGAGGCCATCGAGGATTTCATCATGGCCCCCTGCCTCAACATCTGCGGCATCGTCGGGGGATACACCGGCCCGCGGATTTTCACCACCCAGCCCCAGAAGGTGATCACCAAGATGGACTTTCGCCTTCCCCCCAGCCTCTCCTCCCAGGACGCGCTGGACAAGCTCCGCAAGCACTTGGACAACCACGGCTTTCCGGAGGCCGAGATCCGCACCTTCGGCATGTACGAGTGGTCGAGAACCTCGGCCAAAACAGACATTTACCAAGCCTGCCTCCGGGCGGCCGAGCGCCGGGGCAAAAAAACCATTGTCTGGCCCACCTCGCCCGCCGTGGCCCCCTACGGCTATTTCAATCAAGATCCCCTGCAACTTCCTTGTATCTTCGCGGGAACGGGGCACGGCGCGCGCGCCCACCAGGCGGACGAGTACATCACCGTCGACGGGATCATCGACAACATGAAGTTCGTAACCGATTTTCTCGACGAGTGGGCGACGGGTTGATCGTGTCCAAAATTTGGGCGAGCGGCCGGGTGGCGGGACATCCCCGCCCCCTGCCGCTCATCGGGGTCGGATTGCCGGTTAGGGACTTGAAGCGATTACGAAACCGCTGCCGATGAAGTTTGAAATGACGCGGCCGGACCGCCTCGCCTAATAGCCCGCCGCAATTTTCAAGCGCTTTTTTTCCGCGGCGGACCGAGCAGAATCCGTTTGTGTGAACAATTCAAGACTAACCAATTCGAGGTTGGAGACGGGGGAAAGCGCCTGGTCTGTGTATCCTCTTGCCCCCAGATCGTTCTTGATTTGCCTGCGAATCCGGCCGTACTTCCAGGCGAGGAACAGGAAGGAGGCTTGGCTCCGGAAAATGTCCCGCGCCCGGCGGAGATAGAAAACAACCGGATTTTCCCGGGGCAAGCCGCGCCGGCGATCACGGCGGTACTTGAGACGGAGATACCCTCCATCCAAGGGGTGGACCTTCTCGAATTTGATGCAGCCGTAGAACCAAATCAGCAGAAACATGATTTTTCCGATGCTGATTCCGTTGGCGCCCGCCCGGCGCATGACGGTTTCGATGTGCTCCGGCGTGTAATAGGTCTCCCAAGCGTGCAGGTAAACGCGATTCCACTCCTCCTGAGACATGTTCGGGTGCGCCGTGGTGACGTGCGCCGAATCGTACTTGTTCATATCCGGATCCATCCAGACGCCCTTATCGTAGAGCACTTTGTGATCTTCCGAGCCGGGCAGCGGGGTAAGGATGAAAAATTCCAGGAGATCAACCGGCAGCTCGCGCTGAATTATCTTGATATCCTGCACGATGCTTTCCGGGGTGTCCGTCGGGAACCCGATGATGTAGCCCGCGCAGGTCATCGCACCGACCTTGCACCAGTCCTGCAACATCTGGCGATACTCCGTGATCCGATTCTGCCGCTTCTTGGCGGCGGCCAGGGCCGCCGGGTTGATGCTCTCGAGGCCGATGAAAACTCGCCTCACCCCCGCCCGCCCCGCCTTTTCGATGAAATGCGGAATTTTGTGGCAGAGGGTATCGACCTGAATGGTGAGCTTGACCGATATTCCTCCCTCCTCCCGTAATTGGATCAACCGATCGAAAATGGACTCCCATTCTTCATTGCGGGCGAAGTTGTCGTCCGTAATAAAAAAGGATTTGATCCCCTGCTCCACGTTGGCGCGAATGATCTTTTCCACGTCATCGGCGTTTCGCCACCGCGACTTCCGCCCTTGAACGTTGATGATGGTGCAAAAGCTGCATTGGAAGGGACAGCCGCGTCCCGCGTCAAAGCTCGTCATCGCTCCCGCGGTGCGCTCAATCCGGGCCGCGGGGAGGATGGGGGCGGGGGTTCCTTCGAGCCCGGGCAGGTCATCGAGAAAGTTGTAAAGCGGCTTTAACTCAAGGCAGCAGGCATCCCGCAGAACCTGCCCGAACCGATCCTCGGCCTCTCCCGCAAAAAGGGAAATGCCCAGGTCCATCGCCTCGACAAGATCCGGCGGGATTTCCGGCAGCATGGACAGGCAACCGCTGACGTGGAAGCCCCCGATGCAAACCTGCACCCCCGCCGCCCGAAACTCCCGGGCGATGTCCACAGCCCGGGGAAACTGGTTCGACTGGACGCCGACCAGGCAGACCAAACCGATCCCCCCGGACTTCTCCAACCGCCTCATGATCTTCTTCGGCCGGATGCGCGTATTGTTCTCATCGTACGCGCTGATCGAGACTTCCACTCCGTCACCGAGCACGCCGCGGGCGGCGCAGTCAAGCGCGAGGCCGTTGAGCGCCGCCAGCGTGTTGGACGGTATGGCCGACCGAAACCATTGAATGACGTACCCCTCGTCGTCATAGTGGGATGGCTTGATCAGAACAACATGAAAGACCTTTTTGATCCGTTTTGCCAAAAGGCTTCCTCCGGCCTTCTCAGGTAGTCAGGCGACGAACGAGAGACGGTCCATTCTCACTCACTCTCTCGAAAAAGGTGTCCGAAAATCGACTCCCGATAGGAGCGAGGAGCCAATTTAAGCCGGTACGCAATCGTATGTCGGACAACATCCTACTCCAGGCTGAGGGGAATGGACAACGCGACTTTCGCCACCGGTTTCTTCGACGCGCACAGAGACGGACGCTCACCGGGCGCCCCAAAAAAAGCCGGCGAACAGCATACCTCCCGCTCCATTGCGCCTGATTGCACAAAGATGACCCCCCCTGGGGGGAAGGGATTTGATGCGATTAAGCCGATGCGGAGGGAAGTGTGGGCCCCGATGCCGAATCGCCCAAGGGTTCCATCGGAAGCCCCCAAGCCTTTACGATTTCCTCCGATGTGGCCACCTGGCCGAAGAGCTTGTCGATTGTCTTCAAGGTATGTTCGTGCTCCTCACGGGTCGCCGTCGTCGTGCAGTCGCTCACGAACACCTGATAGTAATCGTGCATGTAGGCGTCGCGGGCCGTCGATTCGACGCAGACATTGGTCGAGGCGCCTGTCAGGATGACGGTCTTGATTCCGTTGCTCCGGAGAAGAAGATTCAAGTTTGTTCCCTGAAAGGCGCTGTACCGGTGCTTGATGACGATCTCCTCGCCGGGCGCCGGCTCGATCAAGTAGAAGTCGCAACCCCATGTTCCTTTCCGGCAATAGGGAGCGTCCCTCAGCCTGCGGCCGTCCGATTCCATTGGATGCCCTTTGCGCATCTTCTGCTCGGTCACCACCGGCGAGGCGTACTGCTCGTCGTGATGGCTGATCACGTGGATGATTGTCAGGCCGCGGCGGCGGGCGGGCTGAAGAAACTTCTTCAACCGGGGCGCCATTTCAAGATAGCGGCCCCGCGGAGAGCCCGTCTTTCCGACATAGCCGTCCTCGTGAAAAAAGTCGTTCTGCACGTCGACGGTCAGCACCGCAGCGTGTGCCGGAGAGACTTTCTCCTCCAATGTTCTCAGCAATTCCATCGCCCCTCTCCTATCCAAAGACATTTAGACCTGCCGGGACGGAAAACCGGGGGTCAGAGCGTTCTGCCGGACGCCTTGACGAATGGCCGGAGATCTTCCATCAGCCGCCGGAAGGTCTCGGGCTTGAGGGATTGCGCCCCGTCGGAGAGCGCCTCGGCGGGCTCGGGGTGCACTTCGACCATGATCCCGTCCGCCCCTACCGCCACCGCGGCCTTGGCCAGGGGCGGGACCAGGCTCCACTCCCCCGCCGCGTGGCTCGGGTCCACCACCACCGGGAGGTGGGTCAGACCTTTCAGTACGGGTACCGCGCTGATGTCCAGGGTGTTCCGGGTGGCCGTCTCGAAGGTGCGGATCCCCCGCTCGCACAAGATGACGTCCGGGTTCCCCTGACTGAGGATGTACTCCGCCGACATGAGAAGGTCCTCGATGGTCGTCGCCATCCCCCGCTTGAGGAAGACGGGCTTTCCCAACTTGCCCGCTTTCTTGAGGAGCGAAAAATTCTGCACGTTCCGGGCGCCGATCTGAAGAATGTCCGCGTAATCGGCGATGAGCTCGGCGTCGGCCGTGTCCATGACCTCCGTTTGGACGAGCAGGCCCGTTTTCTCCCGGGCCTCGGCGAGAAGCCTGAGACCCTCCTCCTCCAGCCCCTGAAAACTGTAGGGGGAAGTGCGCGGCTTGAAGGCGCCGCCGCGGAGCACGTGCCCCCCGGCCGCCTTGACGGCCTCCGCCGACGCCAGAATCTGCTCCCGGCTCTCCACCGAGCAGGGGCCCCCGATGACGACGAGGCGCGCGCCGCCGAACGAAACCCCCTCGCCGGCCCGGATGATTGAGTTTTCCGTGCGCCCCTCCCGGCTCGCCAGCTTGTAGGGCCTGAGGATGGGCACAGCCTTCTCGACCCCGGCCATGCTCACGAGGGATTCGAGGACGAATTTTCCTCTCTCATCCCCGACAGCGCCGATCACGCTGCGCTCGACCCCCCGGGAGACGTGCTCCTCGTAGCCGAGCTCGCGGATGCGGCCGATGACCCGCCGGATTTCCTCCTCGGTGCTCCCGGGCTTCATGACGATGATCATGTTTCCCTCATGATTCGGGAATCTGAACAAAAGGACGGGAAGGAGGAGAGAGAATTTCCCGAGGCCCGGGGAATTCGTTTAAATGAGTTCCAGCCGGACGGGCCGCCCCGATCCGCCCCCTTTTTTCGAAAACCCTCAAGGTTAGAAACCGCGTCTGGATTCAGCCGATGAAATAGCATATCCAAAGTATGCCGTCCAAGGGTTCCTCCTCCATGACAAAGGGGCGCGGCCGGCCGGATTGGGGGGGGGGGAGGGAGGGGGGCGCGCGTTCTCTCCCGCCAACCGCAGGGCAAAGTCAGAAGCCGGACTCCAGCGGCAACTTTCAAGAAAACCCCGCTCGATTTGGCGCAGCGTTATCGTTTAGGATAACGATATTCACAAAGGATTCCGGCATCCGGCGAAACCCCATTCCTCCGCCGGAAAGGAAAGTTCGCGGAGAGGAGCGCGCCATGAGCAAACCCCCCTTCACCCGCATCGTCCAGGAGCTTCCCGCCACGGTTCCTTTCATCGCGCCGGAAGAATTTGAACGCCGCTCCGGCAGACCCCTGAAGCTGCGCCTGGGGGCGAACGAGAGCAATTTCGGCGTATCGCCCGGCGCCCGGGCCGCCATGGCCGAGGCGGCCGAGGGAACCTATAACTACTGCGACCCCACCAATTACGACCTGCGCGAGGAGCTGGCCCGCCGCCACGGCGTCGCCATGGAAAACGTGCTCACCGGCGCCGGAATCGACGACCTGCTGGGGCTGATCGTCCGCGCAGTTCTCGAGCCGGGCGAGGTTGCGGTGAATTCGCTGGGGGGATACCCGACGTTCAACTACCACGTTTCGGGATACGGCGGCCGGCTCGAAACAGCCCCCTACCGGAACGATCGCAACGACCTTGGGGCGCTGGCGGAAACGGCGCGGCGAACCGGCGCCCGCATGATCTTTCTCTCCAACCCGGACAATCCCACCGGAACGTACTATGCGGGGGATGATATCCGCGCGTTCATCGACAAGATTCCGCCGGATTGCCTCCTCCTTCTGGACGAGGCCTATTGCGATTTTGCGCCGGCCGAATCGGCCCTCCCCCTCGACCCCGATGATCCGCAGGTGATCCGGCTCCGCACTTTCTCGAAGGCGCACGGCATGGCCGGCGCGCGGGTCGGATACGCCCTCGCCCACCGCGATACGGTCAGCGCCTTCAGTGAAATCCGCCTCCACTTCGGGGTGAGCTTGATGGCACAGGCGGGGGCGCTGGCTTCCTTGCGGGATCCCGATTTCATCCGCGGCGTCGTCCGCGCCGTGGAACAAGGGCGGCGGGAATATCATGCGCTGGCGAAAGAACTGGGACTGGCGACTCTTCCCTCTTCCGCGAATTATGTCGCCATCGACCTGGGGACGGCCGAAAACGCAAAAAAAGTGGTGGAGGAGCTCATCCATTGGGATGTCTTCGTCCGGTCCCCGGGCGCGCCTCCCCTGAACCGCCTGGTCCGCGTCACCGTCGGCACGCCGCCGGAGCGGGCCGCCTTCGGGGATATTTTCCGCAGCGTCATCGCCTCGGGCCGGATATAAGAGATTCTTTCGGGGGCGGAAAAAGGGGGAACCGCGCCGCCGAGATGAACTGACCCCATCCCGGCGGCCGGACTTATCTTTTTCTCAACCTCTTCGTCTCTTCCGCATCCGCCTCGAACGTCACCGGGTCCACGACCACGCCGTAGTCCCGCGCGGCGGCCCCGGGCGAGACGTATTCGTCCCGGACATCCCGGGCGACGCGCTCGGCCGGGCGCTCGAAGGGATCCCCGAAGCCGCCCCCGCCCGTTCCCTCGATGCGCAAAAGCCCCGGGGGGAGGTCCAGGTTCGCGTACTGGGGAAGGTCCGTCTCGCTTCCGCCCTCAGGCGTGAAGCTCACGCGGGCGATGGGGCCGGGGCCGCCGCCCAGAAGGCCGAAGGAGGTGATCGTGCGGGCGGGCTCGCACCGGGTGGAGCAGGAGACCGGCATTTTGATTCGGCTCTCGTAGATCACGCTCGTCCCGCCGCGCCAGCGCCCGGCCCCCCCGCCGTCCGTGCGGATCTCCTGCATCACGAAGTGCAGGGGGTAGACCTGCTCGTAGTGCTCGAGGTTGGGAACGGTGAGGGCGCCCAGGGTGGGCATGTTGCCGATCAGGTCGAGGCCGTCCCGCCCGTGCACCGCCCCCGTCCCGGGGCCCCCGCCCCAGTGGTAGACCACGAAGAATTCCCCCCGCTCGTCGTAGCCCGCCGTTACGGGATACGCCGTTTTCGCCCACGCCGCCGAGACGCGCTCGGGGACGACGCCGGCCATCGCCTTCCAGACGCACTGGATGATCTCGTGCGAGGGAAAGACGGTGCAGAGCGTGACCGGGGCGGGAAAGCGCGCGTTCACGACGCTCCCCTCGGGGGCGATGATCTTGATGGGACGGTAGGTCCCCTCGTTGTGCGGGATGTGCGGGTCCACCAGGGAGGAAATGCCGGTGTAGAGGGCCGAGGAGGTGTTCGCGATCGGGCTGTTCTTGTAGCCCTTGATCTGGGGGGCCGTCCCGGTGAAGTCGGCGGTGAGGCCGGTCCCCTTCTTGGTGAGGGTCAGCTTGATGGGGATTTCCATGGGCTCGAAGCAGTCGGTGTTCATGGTATCGACGCCGATGTAGACGCCGTCCGGGATCCCGGCGAGCTCGGCGCGCATCAGGGCCTCGGAGTAGGCGAGCAGCCCCGCGAACCCGGTGTGGACCGTCTCCAGGCCCATCTCGCGAAAAACCTCGGCGAGGCGCGAGGCGCCGACGCGGGTGCTGCCCACCATGGCCGAGAAGTCGTGGGTGATGACCTCGGGCGCGCGCGTGTTGGCCAGGATCAGCCGGATGATGTCCGCGCGGGGCTCGCCGCGCTCGTGGATGCGGATCGGAGTGATCCGGAAGCCTTCGTGGAAAATTTCGGTGGCGTCGGAATTGTAGGTCCCGATGACGCCCCCGCCCACGTCCACCTGGTGCGCCCGGTTGGAGACGAACCCGCAAAGAACGTCCCCCTCGAAGACGGGGGCGATCACCGTCCAGTCCGGAAGATGGTTGCCGCCGCCCATGTACGGATCGTTGAGCAGAAAGAGGTCGCCCGGCGCGATCGAGTCCCCGAAATCCTTGATGACGCCGCGCACGGCGAAGCCGCCGCTCCCCGTGTGGATGGGCAGGCCGTCCGCCTGGGAGACGAGGTGGCCCTCCGGGTCGGTGATGAAGCAGGAAAAATCGTGCGCCTGGCTGAAGATGGTGGAGCGGGCGGTACGCTGCATGATGATGCCCATCTCGCGGGCGATGACATCCAACCTTTGTTGAAGGATGGAGAGGGTGACGGGGTCGGGCGCCCCGGCCGCCCGCGCCGCGGGCCGCGCGGATTCTTCCGCCGCCGCCGAGAGCTCGATGACGAACGCGCCGCCGCCGCCGGGTTGAAGGACATCGCCTGGCTCGACGAGAACCGTGGTGGTCGTCTCCTCGACCACGGCGGGACCCTCTATCCGGGCATCCGGTTCGAGGTCCGCTCCCTGGTAGACGGGGGTTTCCTCCCAGCTCTCCGTCGCCTCGAAGTAAACGGCGCGGCGGGCCCGGGGGGCGGACGCTCCGCCGCGCGGGGCCGGAACGTCAAATGAAAGCGCTTCCTCCGGCTCCTCCGCCCGCACCCGGAAGCCGGTGACCTCGACGGGTTCCGCCGGGCGGTGGTGGCCGTAGGTTTCCTCGTGAAGGGCGTGGAACCGTTTGGCGATCGTCTCGGGGGCGTCATCGGCGAGGGGCGGTTCCACCTCCACCGTCAGGTGCCAGGCCTGGCCGGGGTAGCGCATATCGATCGCCAGGGTGTAGGCGAAGCGGCCCGGGTCGTCTCGGGCCCCCTTGATCTCGGCGCGGATCTCCTCTTGAAGGGCCGCAAGCTCGCCGTTGAGGGATTCGGCGTCCATCTCCGCCAGGCGGAACTGGCGGCTCTTGAGGCGGTCATACCGGACGGCGTTCCCGACCATTCCGACGGCGCAGGCGCCCGCCGCCTCCCGCGGCACGATCACGGTGGCCATCCCGCAGATCCGCGCCACCGCCGAGGCCGACAGCCCCCCTGCCCCGCCGCCCGCGATGAGGGCCATCCGCCGGGGGTCGGCCCCGTGCCGGGCGCAGATAGTCTGCACCGCGCCCGCCATCTGGCGGTTCGCAATCCGGATGATCCCGGCGGCCGCCTCTTTTACCTCCATCCCCAGGGGCCCGGCGGCGTGGCGCCGGATCGCCTCCTCCGCCAGCTCGGCCGAAAGCGGAAGCTCGCCGTCAAGGAGGCCGCGCGGATCCAGGCGCCCGAGAAGAAGGTGGGCGTCCGTAACGGTGGGCTCGCTTCCCCCCTTCCCGTAGCTCGCGGGGCCCGGCTCCGCCCCCGCGCTCTGGGGCCCCACGCGGAGTCCCCCGCCGGCGTCCACCCAGGCCAGGGTGCCGCCCCCCGTGCCGATGGTGTGGACCTCGACCGCCGGAAGGCTGACGTGGTACCCGCCCACCACCGATTGGTCCACCATCCCCGGCCGGCCCTCCCGCAGGAGGGTGACGTCGGCGCTGGTACCCCCCATGTCGAAGAAGACCGCGTCCCGGAAACCGCAGGCGGCGGCGTAAATGCCTCCCGCGGCGGCCCCGGCCGCCGGCCCCGAGAGGACGAGCGCCGCCGGGAGGAAGCGGCAGTGCTCCACGGTGGCCATCCCGCCGTTGCTCTGCATGAGGAGGAAGGGGCCCGGGTAGCCCATGCCGCGGAGGGTCTCCTCCAGCCTTTCCAGGTAAGCCATGGTCCGGGGCGCGATGTAGGCGTTCACCGCCGCCGTCGAGGAGCGCTCGTACTCTCCCATGATGGAGGCGACGCGGGAGGAGAGGACCACCGGAACCTCCGGCAGGAGGCCGCGGAGAATCCCGCCGGCGCGCTCTTCGTGCGCACCGTTCAGGTAGGAATTGAAAAAACAGACCGCGGCCGCCTCCACGCCCTCGCGGGCGAATTCCTCAGCCGCCGCGCGCACGTCCGCCTCCTCCAGGGGCGCGAACTCGGCGCCGTCCCGGTCGATCCGCCCCCCCACCGGGAGGCGGAGATGGCGCTCGGCGAGAACGGGCGGGTTCGGCGCACGGTGGTCCCATACGTGGTCGCGGATCCCCCGCCGGAACGAGAGCGAGTCGCGAAACCCCCGCGTGACCAGAAGGCCCACCTTCGCCCCTTGCCGGGTGAGCAGGGCGTTCGTCGCAACCGTCGATCCATGGACAAACCGCCCGCACCCGCCGAGGAGGGAGCCGGCGTCCATCCCGAGGGCGGCGGCGGCCCGCTCCAGGGCGCGGAGGACGCCGCGGTCCGGGTTCTGGGGCTGGGAGGGCGCCTTGACCAGGCAAATCAGTCGCCCCGCGGCGTCCGCCACGACGAGATCGGTGAAGGTGCCTCCCACGTCCACGCCTATCCGGTACCCTTCGCTCATCCCTCGAGCCTTTCCTTTTTCAGCTTTCGGGCCACGTAAAACAAAAGACAACCCCGGAGGGCCAGAGAACCGGCGATCACTGGAGAGAGACGCCCCCGTCCACGACGACGAGCGAGCCCGTTACGTAAGAGGAGGCCGGGGAGCAGAGGTACACAACGAGGGCCGGCACTTCTTCCGCCCGGCCCACCCGCCCCAGGGGCATCCGCTTCACATAGGCCGCCAGGGCTTCCGGATCGTTCATGAGGGGGGCGCCCATGTCCGTATCGAACTGCCCGGGGAGGACGGCGTTCACCCGGATCCCCAGCGGGGCGAATTCGACGGCGAGAGATTGGGTCAGGCTCTGGACGGCCGCCTTGGAGGCGCCGTATACGGGCACGTTGGGCCGGGCGCGGATCCCGGCGACCGAGCCGAAATTGACCACCCGCCCCCCGCCCGATTTCTGGACCTCGGGCTTTCGCATGTGGGGGACCGCCGCCGTGCATACATAAAAGGTGCCATACACGTTGACGGCAAACGTCTTGTGCAATTCCTCGTCCCGGGTTTCGAGGGATGCGGCGCGGGGGCAGATTCCCGCCGCGTTCACGGCGATGTCGAGCCGGCCCAGGTCGCGCGCCGCCCGGTCGACCGCCTCGCGGGAGGCGTCCGGGTCCGACACGTCGAAGGAATAGACCTCCGCCCTGCGGCCCGCCGCCCGGACGGCCTCGGCCGTTTCCTCGAGGGCGGACGAGCCGGTGGCGCAAAGGGCCAGGTCCGCTCCGGCCTCGGCCAGGGCCAGCGCCGAGCCTTTCCCCAGCCCCCGGCTGGCGCCCGTCACGAGCGCCGCCGCCCCTTCCATCCGCATCGCGTTCAGAACACCCATTCCCCAACTCCCCCTTGCTTATTCTTCCGCGCCCCCGCGGCCGTTCAATACCGGCCCGCCTCGGATCCCGAATACTCCAGGCGGGGCGGCCCGTGGATCTCAACGGCGCGGGTGTCCTCCAGGGCGCGCGTCCAATGCGCCACCCCCACGCCGTGATGCCACGCGTCACCCGGCCCCAGCGTGTGCTCTTCCTCCCCGATGCGCATCCGCAACTTTCCGCTTATGACGTAACCGATGGATTCGTGCTCCGGATGGCCGTGCAGCGGATGAAAAAAGCCCTTCCCGATATGGAGCTCCACCATCTGCAGGCGCTCGCCCGTGAGCAGCACCCACAAATCCACCTGCCCTTCCAGGGGAACCCCGCCCACCTTTTTCCCCTCCATATCGAGGGGCGCGACCGTGCGCACGTTTGCGATCGCCTTCCCATTCGTTCCCATTTCCGATCTCCCAACGCCCGCTCAGGCGAGACGGCACCGCGAGGCTCTCTCCGCGCATTTCCCGGAATTTCGCAAATACTCCTCCCGCACGCCCAATGCGCCCCCGAGTGCGGCGCCGCAAAACATGTTCACACCGATTCTGTATTTCCGAAAAGAGCCGCCATGATAGCAAGATTTTCCGCGGCGGGACACCATTTCGACCCGCTTTGGCCATTGGGGACATCCAAACCGGCCGGGATTCTCCGTTCAACCCTCATCTGCCTCTGCCGTGGCCGCACCCGCCGCGGCATATCCCGTGCGCGCCTCCAAAGGGGCTTGCGAAGGTGCCGCGTTCTTGACAATTTCCGGTTCTTTTTGATAGCTACACAAGACCTTTCAATCGGATTTTCCAGCAGGCATACGGCTAACCCGAGCGGCCGCTCCGCGCTTTATTCCTTTCTACGGGATGCGCCCCGGAAGCCAGAGAAATATTTTTAAAGACTCCAGCCGGGCAATATGAATATTTCGTAAGGCGGCTGACGGGGCAAACTGTCGCGCACCGCCGTTTTCATGGAGGGTGACCCATGGGCGAGTACGACGCGCTTTTCGCGCACATCGATGCGCACTTCGACGAGCGGCTGGAGAAGACCCGGGAATACCTGCGCGTTCCCGGCATCTCGACGACGAACGAGGGCATCCGCGAGAGCGCGGAAATGACCCTGGGCTACATCAAGGAGCTGGGCGCCGAGGACGCCCGCCTCGTCGAGACCTCGGGGTTCCCGGTCGCCTACGGCAAGCTCTACTCCAAGAATCCGGACGCCAAGACCCTCCTCTGCATCAACATGTACGACGTCATGCCTGCCGACGAGCCGGACTGGGTGGTCCCCCCCTTCGGAGCGGAAATCATCGACCCCGGGCAAATCGGCATGCCGTCCGAGTTGGGCCAGCTGCTCGTCGCCCGGGGCGCGGGCGACTACAAGGCGCCGGTCATGAATTTTTTCCACGCGGTGGACACCTTCCTGAAAGTCACCGGCGACGTTCCCGTCAACATCATTTTCGCGATCGAGGGCGAGGAGGAGATCGGATGCCCCCACCTCCGGGAGTTCCTCGATGCGTGCTACGGCGACCTGAAGGCCGCCGACGCCGGACATTTCCACGGCATGCGCACCGAGGGAAAGAATCGGCTCCTGATCCCGCGCGGCTACAAAGGATGGGTGAATCTGGAGCTCGAGGTCGCCGGCGGCGATTGGGGCGGATCGGGCCGCCAGCTCTTCTCGGCCGACTGCGCCTGGGTGGATGCGCCGATACCCCATCTGGTGGCGGCGTTGAATTCCCTGATGGACAAGGACGGCAACATCCTGGTGGAGGGGTTCTACGATGACGTTCGGCCCCTCACCCCGACCGAGAAGGAGGAGATCCGGATCATCGAGGAGACCTTCGACGAGGCCGGCGTCATGGATGCCCTGGATCTCAAGAGGTTCAAGGGGGGGCGCCCCGGCCGAGAGCTGGTGGGCCAGTACATCACGGGTCCCATCATGAACATCGACGGCATCTCCGGCGGCTACACGGGCGAGGGGGTCAAGACCAACCTTCCGCAGAGCGCGGTCGTGAAAATAGACGTGCGCATCGTTCCCGACATGAAGCCCGATGTGACCGTCGAGCGAATCAAGGCGCATCTCATCAAGGAGGGTTTCCCCGAAGTGCAAGTGCGCGTGCCCTGGGCCAACGAGTGGTTCCGCACCCCGCCGGGGGCCGAGATCCTTCAAAGCGCGAAAAAGACGGCCGAGATCCTGGGCTCCCCCTACATCGTGTCGCCGACTTCCGCCTCTTGCTACGCCCTCCACGTTTACAGCAAGGCCCCCCTCTACCTGCCCATCTCCCTCACCGGAACGGGCCACTGCGGCCGCGTGCACCAGGCGAACGAGTGGGTGACCGTGGAGGGCCTGCGGGACAACCAGCGCTTCGCCATCGTGCACCTGAGCGAGTACGCCAAGATGGGGCCCTCGCGGAGGGTGAACGAGATGGAGTACTGAGGGCGGCCTTCCCGCTCCCCATCGGCGATTTCCGAAAGGCGCGGTGGACAGCCTGCACGGAAGCGGGCCTGGGCAAGTGGGTTCCGGTCGAAAAGGACGGTGAAGCCGTAATCATAAAAAGAAAGGCGAGGAAGATAAGGTAAAGATGGCGTGCGAAGGAATCACCCCCCACGGCCTGCACCGCTCCGCTGCCCGCCGTCTCGTTGAGGACGAACTGATTCCCGAAAAGCTGGTTATGGAAATTGGGGGCTGGAAAACAGGCTCCACCTTCAAGCGTTATCACATCATCAGCGACCGGGGGATGCGGCTGGCAGCGGGCAGGATTCTGAACCCCATGGACACCACGGTTTGGCCAGAAGAGATGGGCTTGCCCGGCTCAGATGAAGGGGCCGGCCGGGAAGTGATTGGCACAAATTTGGCGCATGGGCCAGGTTTCGGCCACTCGGAAGGCGGCTGAACCGACGAAAGCCCATTGATTTCTTTGGTGGGCGGGACAGGATTTGAACCTGCGACCTATGCCTTGTAAGGGCACCGCTCTGCCAGCTGAGCTACCCGCCCCGGTGCGGCAGGCGAAAAAGATATCACCCTGTTCGAGCCGGTGTCATCCGCCGGGAAAAAGGCGGCCGCCGGCACGCCTCAGGCTTTTCCCCGCAGGCGCGAGGCATGCTTCAGCCACCGCGAGGCGATATAGGTGATCACCAGGGCGGCGATAATGCCCCCGAGAAAGGAGCGGCCGGTCTCAACGCGCCGCCAAACCACCAGGTGGCCGATCTCCCGGCCCGTCGCCGGGTCCCGGACCCCCGCCCGGCCGGACGCCAACATGCCATGAATTTCCGCCCCGGCGGTCTTGAGGGTCGCGGCGGCGGACTCGGCCAGCTTCGTGCCCTGGTTGCCGAAGAGGACGATCCGCTCGAGCTCCAGGCGGTCGCGGTGCCGGTCCAGTGCCTCGGCGAGCCGGCCCGGTCCGGCCCCGCCCCCCTTGATAGCGGGGCCCAGCTCGCGCCCGATGAGCGAGCCGAGGAAGTCCACTTTCCCCTGGCTCGTTTGCAGCTCCCAGGCCAGCCAAAAAATCGAGGCCAGCGCGAACGTTCCAAGGAAGAATCCCAGGAGGATCTTTCCGTGATTCTCCCCTTTCGAGTCCATGTCCTTTCGCTCCTCCTGCGCCCCGGCCGGCGGGGCGATCGAATCACCGCCCGTGAACCCTACTGCACTTTCACCGCCTTCGGGGAGCCGGCAATCCCCGGGCCCGTCAAACGCGGAGCTTTCCGTTCTTCGAGAAGAGCCGGCCGTCCACCCAGACCTCCCCCTTCTTCCGCAAATCGCACACCATGTCCCAATGGAGAGCGGAATCGTTGTGCGAGCCGCTCTCGGGATATCCCTTCCCCAGGGCGAGGTGAACCGTCCCCCCGATCTTTTCATCAAAAAGGATGTTTTTCGTGAACCGATCGATTCCGTAGTTGAGGCCGATGGCGAACTCGCCCACGCGGCCCGCCCCGGCGTCCATCCCAATCATGCTGCGGAGGAACGCCTCGTTCTTCCCCGCCGCCGCCTTCACCACCCGGCCCTTCTTGAAGGCGAGCTCGACCCCCTCGACCTCGCGCCCGGACAGGCAGGCCGGGAAACTGTACCGGATGGTGCCGTCCACCTTTCCCTCCTGGGGCCCGGTGAAGACCTCCCCGTCGGGGAAGTTGTGGTGTCCGGAGCAGTTGAGGAACTTGCGGCCCGCGATGCCGACGCGGAGGTCCGTTCCCGGGGCGTGTATCTCGGCCACCTTCCTCCCCTTCAGGTAGCGGACGATGGCGCGCTGGCGGGCGTCCAGCGCCTTCCACCGCGCGACGGAGCCGTTCTTGTCCGCGAAGCAGGCGGCGAAAACGAACCTTTCGTAATCGCGCAGGGACATTTCCGCATCCTGGGCGTAGGCCTCCGTGGGAAAGAGGGTGAGCGTCCAGCGCAGGCCCTTCTTCCCCGTCCTGTCGTACTGGGCCGCACGGCGCATAAAGGTTTCCATGATGGGCTGGCGGGACTTCGAGGCGGCCGCCTGCTTCTTGGGGTTCACCTCGGACAGGCGGCGGGTGTTCGTCTCCGATATTACGCTGATGAGCACGTCCACCCGCTCGATCTCGAACTGGGCGATCGGGGAAAGGTGGGAGAGCTGCGCCCGGTTCGCGTGGCGGTAAAACACCTCGTCGAGCCCCGGGAGGGCCACCTGGGTGTAGGGAAAAGCCCCCCGATCCAGGCACTCCCGGTAAAGCGCGCGGATGAGCGGGCCGGCGGCGGCCCCCCCCCGGATGCAGACCAAATCCCCCCGCCCCACCCGGGCGGAATAGCCGGTTATCGTCTGCGCCATCCGGTCGATCCGTACGTCTTCCATGAATTCCCCTGCCCCCCTACTTACCCGGCCCGAGAGGGCGCGGGAATCGAGCCGCGCCATGGCCGCCTAGCCGTAAAACCGCGCAACTCCAATATTTTCCGAAAAATAGATAAATAAATATCGACTCCGATAATTTAAATTGTTAAAATACTCTTTCCGGTTGGGCGCCTCCTCCGCGCATTTCGCGGCGGGGCGGTGAGCAAGCCGGCTGAAGGAGACGCAACCCGATGAAAAGATTGCATAAAGTCCGGGATTTCAAGCCCTACCTAATGCGCTATCTCCACGCCAGCGATCCCAACTTTGAGCCCGTGCTTCTCGATCTCCTCGAGCACGAGCACGAAGTATACGAAGAGTTGACAAAAAAGACAGGCGCGCTCCGGCGGGGGGAGCGGAAGAGAGACAGCTGGGAGGTGGTCTTCACCGAACTCACCGATATCCTCACCCCGCTTCAGCTCGAGCAGCTCTTCGACCGCCTCCAGAAGGATTTCCAAGCGACCTGCGAACACCTTCATGAAATGGCCGAATCGCAGAAACTGATCGAACAGGAAATCGGCGGCGACCACTGATCCGGAAGACCCGGCGCATTATGCGCCCGATTCCCCCACGCATTCAAAAGGCCCCCGGCCACCGGCGGGACTTTGCGTTTCGCCGCGGAGGATCCCCCGGCGGCCGGTCCATCAGCCTTGCCGAAGGCCCTCCCCCCCCTCTACAATGCGCCTTTTTCGAGCGCCGAGCCCGGCGGACCGGACCCACGCCCGCAACCTCGCCGGCGTCTGACCCATTCGGGAGAGAAAAATGGCCACCTACGGTTACGACCATCTCCACTTTCGCAGCGAAGATCCCCATGGCGCCCGAAAATTTTGGGAGGACATGTTCGGCGCAAGGGTAAACGCGGAGCGAAAACTGGGCGGGGCGCCTTCTTTCGACATGGACCTGAACGGTATGCGCTTCCTCGTCTCGGGCCGCGCCGAGGGGGAAAACCCGGTACGGGTGGGCAGCGACCCGCGGTATGGCCTCGACCACTTTGGTCTCCTCGTCGACGACATGGACCAGGCGGCCGGGGAGCTCCGCTCCAAAGGGGTGGAATTCATCTGCGAACCGTGGGAGATTCGCCCCGGAACGAAAATCGCTTTCATCAAGGGGCCGGACGATATCAGCATCGAGCTGGCGGAGCGCAAATAGCGGCGGGCAAACCGGCGGCGCGCCTTTTTGCGCGCCGAAATCCGAAAGGGGGGATGATGCGGAAATACAGCGCGCTCGCCCTCGCCGCCCTAACCTGGGTGCTTTGGGCGAAGATCAACGAGAGCGGCGTCCTGGATTGGGAAATCGTGAACGGTTACCCCAGCTGGGTGTCTTGCGACAATGGCGCGCGCCAGGTGGTGACGAATCTGGCCAGCGGCGGCTGGGAAAAAATCAGCCCCTACGACGTGAGGCAGGGGCATCCCGATTGAGAACGTACATCTGCCTTCCCACCACAAATATCGACCCCCGCTCCCAGAAGTAAGATGGGAGAATGAGGCGAGTCCCTTCGAAGAATTGGCTTCTCGGCGTCACGTTTCTTGCGCTGTTTGCGCTCCTCTTTTCCCTTCCCGCCCCCAACGGCCTGTCGGTGCCCGGCTACCGGGCCCTCCTCGTCGCCCTGGCCGCCATCCTGCTGTGGACGAACCGAAGGGTGCCGCTGGGGGTCACCGGGATCATCGTCGTCCTCCTCCTCGCCCTCACCGGCGCGGCCGCCTCCTTGCCGGAGGCCCTCTCCGGCTTTTCCAGCCCGGTGGCTTATTTCCTCATCGGGGTCCTCACCATCGGGATCGCCGTGGAAAAAGTGGGGCTCGCCGAGCGGTTCGCCCGGTTTTTCCTCCGGCGGGCGGGCGGGGCGCAAGGCCCTCTCTACTGGCAAATGATCCTGTCCTTTCCCCTCCTGACCTTCCTCATGCCCTCGGCCACCACCCGGTCGGGGATCCTGATCCATATCTACGACCGGGCCCTCGCGCTCGGCGGCGTCCACAAGGGCGCGCCGCCCGACCGGGCGATCATGATGGCGCTCGGATCGATCAACCGCCTCGCCTCGACCGCCGTTCTAACCGGGGGAATCACGCCCATCGTCGGCGCCGCCCTCATCGGGGGCATCGGCTGGGGCCGTTGGTTCGTCCTCCTCGCCCTGCCCTACTACCTCCTTCTCGCCGCCGGGGCCGGGGGGAATTACCTCTGGTACATGCGCGGAGAGGGGGGGGGGCTCCCTTCCCCGAGGATCGAGCGCCTCCGCTTTCGGCCCCCGAGATGCGGACGGCGGTGATCGTCCTGGCGGCCTCGGCGCTTTGGCTGACGGACGGATTCCACGGCCTGCACCCGGCGCTCCCGGCCCTTTTGAGCTGGGCGGCCCTCCTCGCCCCCGGGGTGGGGGTCCTCTCCTGGCGGGAATTCGAGTCCCGGTTCGCCTGGTCGAATTTCTTCGTCCTGGCCTCCTCCCTCTCGCTCGGTCACGCCCTCATCAATACCGGGGCGGCCCAGTGGCTCGCCCTGCGGCTGATGGAGGCGGCCCCCGCCATCTCGTCGGAGCCGGTCTTCCTTTTCGCCGGGATCCTGCTGGCGAGCGTGCCCGTCCGCTTTCTGGTGCCGAATATCGCGGGCTTTCTGGCCATCGCGATTCCCATCGGGATGGAGATGGGCCGGGCGGGCGGCCTCAACCCCGTGGTCTGCGGCCTCGGGGTGATGATCATGGGCGACACCGTCCTGTTCTACCCGGCCCAGAGCGCCAGTTCTTTGGTGGTATTCGAGCGGGGGGAATTGTCCGCGGGGGAGATCTTCCGCTTCGGCCTCTTCATGACCTGCGTCGCCTTCGCGGTCACAATGACGTTCACGCTGTGGTGGTGGAACGGGGTCGGCCTGGAATGAAGAGGGTGAACCGCACCGGCTCAGCCGGGGGAATTTCTCAGGAACCACCGCAGCCGGTAGTAAGCGATACCGATATACTCGTGAAGCCCTCTTACGAGTAAATCCCAGCCGTCAACGCTCAATTCGTACCTGTGCCGATCAAAGGTGGGCGCCGGCATCGCGCGAATGCCATAGATCCGGAAGCTGTCCACCCCCCTCCGCATGTGGAGCGGGTCGGTGACGAGAAGGATTTCCCCGATGCTCCGCGCCCGCAGCATCTCCGATGCGAATTGCGCATTTTCTTCCGTATTTGTCGATTGCTCCTCCAAAAGAATCGCTTTTTCCGGAACCCCGAGCGAGCGGGCGTAGCGGGCCATGGCTCCCGCCTCGGTTTTCTCCCCGTTGGTGATGCCGGTGGCGAAAAGGAGCAGGGGAACGCGCCCTTCGTTGTAAAGCTGGACCGACCGGATGACGCGCCACCGCGAATTCAATGTAGGTTCCCCGTCTGAATGGATTCCTGCGCCCAGCACGACCGCAACTGGCGCCTTCGAGTCGGGCGAAGCCTCGAGATAAAGGGGGGCCACTAGAATGGAGGAGACGTGCAAGAAGTTAAAGAGGAAAAACAACGCGCCCGCCATGGCCAGAAACGACCGGCAGGCCGTGAAGAGAAATCCCTCTCTCCTGCCGAATACGCCCAGAAAACCCAAAACGAGGTAAACCACGGCGAACCAGGCGAACCCCCACTGGATGAACGAAGTCGTCCGGGCGGGCAAACGGAAGTTGGGAATCAGAAAGTAAATGAAGAGGACGAGAATCGCCGTCGCCCAAAAGCGGATGGCGGCTCTCGCCCTGTGGCGTTCTTTCGCTTTCGCCACCTTCTTCCTATCCCCTCAGGAGAAAAAGCGGAAAACGGATTAAGAAGGGAACCGATGACTTGGAAAACGGGGGGACGGCCGGGCGGCGCGTACCGGAACCTTATTTCCTCGGCTGCGCGTACTGGAACCTCATATCTTCGGCTGCGCGAGGCGGCGGTTCTCCTCACTCCGATCCTGCACCTCGATGCGGTCGTTCTCCACATCAAAGCGAAGGTTCTTTCCGCCCTCCACGTCCCCCCCCGTCAGCCGGATAAAGCGCGTTTCCGCTGGATAGCTGATCGAATGAATCTGCCCCGCGCGGAATAGGACGGCCGAACCCGCGTTGATCCGATACTCCCTTTCTATCTCAAGTTTCGCGAAGTCTTCGCGGGAGCCGTCGTCAACGCGGCTCCATTCCGTCATGTCCGTGTATTTCGTAGCGTTCCCGTAGATGACCCAGTGGTCGCCGTGATCGTGCGGCGGGCTCTTTCCCGCGCTTTCGTAGATGTGCGCGAGAACGTACATGTCGGTTTCCAGGTCGTGGTGAAGGACGTGCTTGCCGGGAGAGACATCGCGGCCGAGGCGCTCTTTGATGAAGGAAGGGTCGGCGAGGAGCTTCTCCAGACTCCCCTGGAGGGCTTCGAGCCCCGTAGACGGATCGTCAACGAGAAGAATCGCGCGGCAATCCGCGCAAAACGTATCGAATGTATACGGCATGGCGCTTCCTCCTCTCGCCTCCCACTCACCCGGACGGAAAGAAGATAGGCGAACGGTCAGGAAGGATAGCAAAATTGACCGCGGAATTCCTGCTCATTCCTTGAACACTGCATCCGGCCCGCCGCCGCCGGGCCTTGCCCGGGGCGGATATCCGCCCCGGGCCCCCCGCATGGGGTGCGCTTTTCTTCAAATTGCCCCGGCTTGCCGCAAGCCGGCGCCCGCGGGGGGCTGTTTCCTCAAAAGCCCGCGGGAGCTTGGAAAAAGGCCTCCTCCCTTTCTCTCACTCATGGAGAGGAAATACCGCCTGGATATCAATATTATATAAAACAATATTTATATTGGCTATATTCGTTATTTTTGCTAATATCACTTCCGGGATCGGCGAATGTTTCACTGCCCGGCCACCCTCCGCGACGGGGGGCCGGACGATTTGCGTGAATGCGATCAACAAGCAGGAGCCGATTTCCCGTGCCCGGCCATCATCCGCCCCCGGTCATCATCCCGCGCGGCCAACCCATATCGAAAGAGGCATTCGCCTTTTCTAGATCCGCGGCCCCTCCTGGCGGCCCCCCTCTTCCCCCCCGTTCTTGCCCAAGTTCCCGGCCCGGGGCCGGCAAAGAAATCCCCGATGGCCTCATGCGGAAGTCCGAGACACGCTCGAATCACACCTCGAACCGGCGCCGGTGGCGAACCGGTGCCGGTGGCGAAGGTGCCGGTGGCGAACCGGCGCCGGTGGCGAACCGGCGCCGGTGGCGAACCGGCGCCGGTAGCGCATTCGGAGCCCTTGCGCCGAAAAGGCAAAATATGAGCCAGAGCGACAAGATCGCCCAGGAGATGGGACGGGAGGTCGAGCATATCGCCGCCGCGGTGGCCGAGCTCGGCGACAACCTGCAGGACAAGCCCGCCCTGGTCGCCCTTATCGAGAAGGTGGATTCGCTGAACAAAATGGCCGTGGCCCACGGCGCGAATCCGCTTTCCTGCCTCGCGAGCTGGTGGGACAAAATTCTCACTGCGACCCTTCTGGATCAAATTGCGGATTCCCCCGCCGTCCCCGGGCTGATGAGCGACATGCTGGAAAGGGCAGCCCTGATCGTTCGAAACACTTCGGAGGGAGGAGAGGAGGAGCCCTCCCGGGTGAACGGGCTGGCCGAGCGGGCGGCGGAGCTTTTGGGCCTGTCCGCGGAAATCGCCGCCTTCTCCAAGGGGGAGGCCTCCGATCCTGGCGGGCCGGCCTCCGGTCTCGGCGGGCCGGCCGCCGAGATCGGGGAGGGGGCGGAGGCATCCGGCCGGGAAACTTCCGCGGCCGCGTCCGGGCCGATGGACGAACCCGCCGCCGGCCAATCGGAGGCGGCGGAACAGGAGGGCGACCTCGCTCCGGAAATGCTCGATTTCAGCGGCACCATGTTCGACGATTCACTCATTTACGATTTCATCGACGAGTGCGAGAGCCACCTCGACGATATCGAGCCGAAGATCCTCACCCTCGAAGAAAATATGAACGACCTGGCCCTGGTGGACGAGATCTTCCGGCCCGTCCACAGCATCAAGGGCGGGTCCGGCTTTCTGCAGATCCACGCCGTAACGAATTTTTCCCACGAGGCGGAGAACCTCCTCGACGCGGTGCGAAAAAAGCGCCTGCCCGTCACACCCTATTTGTGCGAAACGCTCCTCGGCGTCATGGACGTTCTCAAGACGATGCTCTCCCAGCTCCGGACGATGGCCGACCGCGCGCTCGGCTCCGACAAGTCGGCCGGCCTGCTTCCGCCCGTCCCGGTGAAGCGCACGCTCGCCGCCATCCACGCCAACCTGGAGGGGAAGGAGCCTGCCGAAGGGGCGCCCGGCGTTTCACCGGACAAATCCAAGCTGGGCGAGCTGCTCATCGCGGAGGGCGCCCTCTCGGATGATCAACTCGAAAATGCCCTGGAGGTCCAAAACCGCCCGCTGGGAAAAATCCTCGTCCAGGAAGGATATGTGGAAGAGGGAAAAGTGGAGAGAGCCGTCCAAAAACAACAGGCGGCCGGCAAGCGCATCCGCGAGGCGATCAAGGTCGACATCGAAAAACTCGACGAGATGGTGAACCTCGTCGGGGAGCTCGTCATCGCCCAGACGCTGGTGCGCGGCCGCAACCTCTCGGGCAAAAACGGAACCGGAAAAGATTCCTCCTTCGAGAAGGACATCGGGCAGCTGGGAAAGATCACAAAAGAGATTCAGGACCGGATCATGTCCCTCCGGATGGTTCCCCTCCAGCCCGTCTTCCAGAAGATGACGCGGGTCGTCCGCGACGTCGCGCGGAAGCGGGACAAAAAGGTCCGGCTCGTCCTCTCCGGCGAGGACATCGAAGTGGACAAGACTGTCAGCGAGCTCATCGGCGATCCGCTCGTCCACATCATCCGGAACTCGGTGGACCACGGCGTCGAATCCCCGGCGGTGCGGCGCCGGTGGGGAAAAGAGGAGACGGGCGAGGTCCAGCTCTCCGCGTATCACGAAGGCGGAAACATCATTATCTCCATCAGCGACGACGGGATGGGGCTGAACCGGGAGCGGATCCTGAAGAAGGCGGTGGAGCGGGGGCTCGTGGAGGCCGGCGCCTCCCTCAGCGACGCCCAGGTCTATCAAATCATCATGCAGCCCGGCTTCTCGACCGCCGAAGTGATTACCGACATTTCGGGCCGCGGCGTGGGGCTGGACGTGGTCACGAAGAACATCGAGAAGATCAACGGCAAGGTGGAGGTGAGCTCGTCGGAGGGAAAGGGCTCCACCTTCATCATCAAGCTCCCCCTCACCCTCGCCATCATCGACGGGATGGTCGTCCGGGTCGGGCGGGAGAGCTATATCCTGCCGACCCTTTCCATCGTCCACTCCTTCAGGCCCAAAAGGGAGCAGCTCTCGACCGTCGCGGGGCGGGGCGAATTGGTGAACAACCGCGGCACCCTCATGCCGCTCGTCCGCCTCCACCGCCTCTACGACACCCCGCCCGCCTCGCCGGACCCCACCGAAGGGCTTACGGTCATCGTCGAAAGCGACGGAAGGATGTTCGCCCTGCTGGTCGACGATCTGATCGGCCAGCAACAGATCGTCATCAAGAGCCTGGGCCCTTACTTCGCAAAAGTGAAAGGCCTCGCGGGGGCGACCATCCTCGGAGACGGCCGGGTGAGCCTCATCCTCGACATCGGCGGCGTCTTCAAGGCCTATCGAGACCCTGCGTACTATCCCGACGAGATGATCGCCGCGGGGGCGGCGCCGTCCCCCCCGCTCCCGGAGGCCGCCGTGAGCGGCAACTGACGGAGGAAAGCAAATGACACCAGCAGCACCATCGGGATACGCCAGCCGGGCGGGCAGGTACCTCACCTTCCGGCTTTACAACGAGGAGTACGGAATCGGTATCCTCAGCGTGCGCGAAATCATCGGAATGCAGCCGATCACCACCGTGCCGCGCGCCCCGGGATTCATAAAAGGCGTCATCAACTTGCGGGAGCGAATCATTCCGATCATCGACCTGCGGGAAAAATTCAATCTTCCCCGAAACGGCTACTCCCATGAAACATCCACCATCGTAATCGCCTTGGAAGGCCTCCTTGTCGGGATCATCGTGGATTCGGTCTCGGAGGTTGTCGATTTCGCGGACGAAGACATCGAATACGATCCCCATCTCGGAACGACGATGCCCTCCGACTTCATTATGGGCATGGGGAAGTTAAAAAATCGGATCGTGATTCTTTTGAACGTGGAAAAAGTTCTCTCCGCCGGAGAATTCGAGATCGCCGAACCCGCCGGATCACCGCAGTCCGAAAGGCAAGATTAAAGTCCGCCGATTCGATCTTACAGCGCATGGCATGCCCTACACGTCCATACCGAAAATCACCCAAGAAGAATTCGGCCTATTCCGGGATCTGATCTACAAACACAGCGGAATCGTCCTCGCCGATCAGAAGGCGGAGCTGGTGCGCGGACGCCTACTGAAGCGCATCCGGGAGCACGGCCTCGACACGTTTCAATCCTATTACGAGTTGATCAAGGGCCAAGCGTCGGGCGATGAGCTGATCGCCCTGATCGACGCGATATCCACGAACAAGACGGATTTCTTCCGGGAGGCAGCGCATTTCGACTTCCTGGAGAAAGAGCTTCTCCCGGAAATCATCGCGGATAAAAACAAAAGGAACATGCGGCGATTCCGGGTCTGGAGCGCAGGGTGCTCCACCGGGGAGGAGCCCTACAGCTTGTCCCTCGTCCTAAACCGGCTGAAGTTGAACGATGAAATCCGGTGGGACGCCAAGATCCTCGCCACCGACATTTCAACGCGGGCCCTGCGGCACGCCCTTCGAGGGGAGTACAGCCGGGAAAGGCTGGCGCCGATATCCCCCGCCGATCTGCTCGCCTACTTCAAAAAGGCCGAAGACGGCGGCTACCGTGTAGGAAAAGACCTTCAAAATTTGATCAAATTTGCCCGGCTGAACCTTCTCACGGAAAAGTATCCCTTCCGCGGGCCGTTCGACTTCATTTTCTGCCGGAACGTCATGATCTACTTTGACCACTCCACGTGCGAAAAGCTGGTGAACCATCTTCATTCCTGCCTCGCGCCGGGGGGACACCTCTTCGTCGGCCACTCCGAGAGCCTCTCCGGCCTCAAATCGCCCTTCACCTATTTGAAACCCGCCGTATACCAGCGGGCGGCCGAATGAGATTCGGCGGCTTTCCGCATCGGCGGGATCGGCCCGGCCGGCGGGGCGATAGGGGCAGCCGGAATTTCGGTATTGCATCCCATTGCGGACTTCATGTAGCTTTCTCTGAAATCAACTGGGTGCAGGGGCCCTCCGTGCGGGGGGCAGGGAAGCCGGTGAGATTCCGGCGCGGACCCGCCACTGTAACCGGGGACGAAAGCGGAACAAGCGGCCACTGGCGCCGGGAGCGCCGGGAAGGCCTCCGCGAGTAGAACGATCCGGAAGCCAGGATACCTGCCTGCGCCTTTTGCCAACCGCAGCGTCTTCGAGGCTTGGGAGGTGCGGCCATGATCCTGGTGGTGATGAACCCCGGCTCGTAGCATCGCCAAAGGGCCGGGGCTTTTTTCGGTTCGGCCTCCGCGCCCCTTCCGGGGGAGCGGAAAGCCCCCGCCCGGCCCGCCTTCCTTCCTCTGGAAACACCGCAGCCAAAACCAAAGCGGCGGAATCGTTCCGCCCGAATTGTCCGGCAGGTGCACGGGAACCCGGTGAGAATCCGGGGCTGCCCAGCAACTGTGAGCGACGCGGCCTCCGCAAGAGTGCCCACTGGGCCCCGCGGCCCGGGAAGGGGCGGAGGCCGGCCATCGTCGCGAGCCAGGAGACCGGCCTGCCGGCTGACCTTCAAGGGGTGCCTCGGGGCGCCGGGAGGAAACCGTGCGGACAGATTGGAAGGAGTGCCTGGGCAAATCGGACTCCACAAAGAGGGCCAGGAAAGAATTTTTTTGGATCGCCTTGTGGGGAGGGCTCTTCGCGCTCTCCCTCCTCATGGCGGGGAGGGCGGCCGGCCAGACGGCGGAAGGCGGGGGATCCGGCGCCGAGAGGCCGGGGGAGCTGGCCCTGGATCCCATAACGGTCACGGCAACGCGCACCCCCCGCCGGATCAGCACAGTGGCGGATTCCATCGAGGTCATCTCGAAGGAGCAAATCCGGGGCCGCCTCCCCGGCGATCTCAACGATGCGCTCCGCGACGCCGCGGGCGGCGTCCTGGAGCAGAGCGGAAGCCGGGGCGGCGCGACCAACTTCCGCATCCGCGGCAGCGAAAACAATTTCACCAGCGTTCTCCTCGACGGCTTCAAGTTCTCCTCCCCCGACGGCCTCCCCTTCGACTTCGGCCACCTCTCGCCGGAATGGATCGAAAGGGTGGATATCCTGCGGGGTCCCCAGAGCACCCTGTACGGCTCGGACGCCGCGGGGGGGGTGGTGAACATCCTGCCGGACGTGGGCCGCCCGGGCGATCCGGCCGAATTCGAGGCCCACGCCCGCCACGGCAGCTTCTCCACCTGGGAAGAGTCCGTGAAGGTCCGCGGCGGAACGGAGCGGGGCGGCTACCTCGCCTCGGCCAGCCGGATCAGCACCGTGGGCCGCTTCGATAACGACGGCTATTACCGGACCGTTGGAACCGTCGTTCTCGATCTCGTCTCCACCCCCCAGGCCAAGGCCCGGCTCCTCTACCAGGTGAACCAGAACCGGTTCGACAACGCCTCGGACACGGGTGCGGTGAACACGGACATCCGCCTCGATGACGACTTCACGGACAAAGAGCTCAACACATTCCAGAAAAATCTCGACCAGCTCGCGGGCCTGCGGCTGGAGCTGCGGCCCGTTCCGTGGTTCGAGTACATTCCCCGCGTCTCCATCTTCGAGAAGGAAACCCTGTTCCAGGACAAGACGGACATCCTGGACGCCGCCCGCCCTTTCTTCGCCCCCTCCCGAAACGACACCACCAAGACCCGCTACCTCGTGGACAACCAGGTGAACCTCCGCTTCGGCGGGAAGCGGGCGCGGTCCGTCGCCACCCTGGGCTTCGAGTGGGAGGAGGAGCGCTTCTTCCAGGCCCAGATCGGCAGCACGGTGAACCGCAGGCGCCGCGCCCGCTCCCTCTACGCCCAGGAACAACTCACCCTGCGGAGGGACCTCACCCTGACCGCCGGGGTCCGGTTCGACGACTTCGACGTCGGGGAGGATCCGCTGACCACGAAGTTTTCCGCGTCCTACCGCCTGCGGGGCGCCGGCACCAAGATCCGCGGGGCCGTCGGGGAGGGCGTCAAGCGGCCCTCCTTCTCCGATCTTTTCGGGATTGCCATCTTCGCGGGAAATCCCAACCTGAAGAGCGAAAAGCAGGAGAACTGGGAGGTGGGGGTGGACCAAGACTTTCTCGGCGGAAAAATGAAGTGGACCGCGACCTACTTCGAAACCCACCTCAAGAACCTCATCGCCTTCAGCTTCGGCGGGTTCCCGAACGGGACGAGCTTTGAGAACATTTCGAAAGTCCGGCTGAAGGGGGCCGAGTTCTCCGCCGCGCTGATCGATCTGGAGGACTTCACCCTCCGGGTGAACTACAACACCCTGGACACTGTGGTCCTGGACGACCGGGACGGGGCCGGGGGGTCCTCCTTCGTGCAGGGGGAGGAGCTCCTCCGGAGGCCCGACTGGTGGTGGAGCGGAAGCATCCTGTACCACCCGGACCGGCTGAGCGCGGGCGTATTCGTGAACCAGACGGGGGACCGGCGCGACCGGGACTTCCGCCCCTTCGTGGACGGCTCGAACGGGGGCGCGGCCCGGACGGTGAAGAACCCGGGCTTCACCCGGATCGACCTCGCACTCGCCTACGACCTCATTCCGGAGCGCGGGCCCGCCGCCCGGAAAGGGGGATGGTTCCAGGCGAGACGGCTCACCGCCGAGTTCCGGGCGAACAACATCCTGGACGAGGATTATGATGAGCTGTTCGGCTTCAACGCGCCCGGCGTCAGCTGGCACGCAGGCTTCCAGCTGCGCTTTTAGCGCGGCGTACCGGCCTCTGCGGAGAGCCGGCGCACAGGGGGGGACGGAGTCCGCGCGCCGGGCTCTGGCCCTCGGGGAGGTAAAAAAAATGCCCGCCAAACGAATCGTCTCCCTCATCGCGAGCGCCACCGAGATCGTCTGCGCCCTCGGCTTCGGGGATCGGCGGGCCGGGCGGACCTTTTTCCTCGTTTTCCTTGCCCTCACCGCGTGCGGGAGGGAATTGAGCGCGGTGGACATCCAAGGGGTTTCCTTCTCATACGGGCGGGCGGAGGTGGCGCTCTCCGAGCCGGTGAAAATCGCGGAAATTTCCGTAACCCGGCCGGGCGGAGGGCTCCTCCTCCGGCGGGGCCTCGCCGGGAGGCGGGGAAAGGTGGTCCGGCTCGATTTCCCGTGGCGGCCGGGCGGGCGCTACACCTTCCGCGTGCGGACCCCCGGCGGGCGGGCCGCCGCCAAAACCGTGCGGGCGCCCGAGCGGGAGCTGCCCCCCCTCTCCTTTTCCCTCGAAATCCCCCACGGCTCCGCCTCCTCCCGCACCATCCTCCCCGCCGGGGCAGCGTTCCAGGCCACGCTGAAGGCAACCGCCAGCCGGAAAGAGGCGGGCGGCTTCCGCGTCCGGCTGCGCCTCCCCGCCGGTGTGGAGACAGCGTCCGCCCCGCCGGGCGTCGAGATCCGGAAAACTGAAGAAGGAACCCTCCTCCTCGCCCGCGGCGGCGCCCACGCCCCGAACGACTTATGGTTCCGCCAAATTTCCCTCCGCCTCACCGGCGGGGCGAAAAGCCCGCTCGCCTTCGAGGCCGAGCTCATTCCGGACGGGGGCGCCACCCCGCCCCTTCGGGCGAGCGCACACGTCCAAATCCGGGAGGCAGGAGAACTCGCCCGCTTCCTCGCGGTGGAAAAAACGCGCTTTCCCACGGACCAGGAGGGCGAGTTCGACGCAAAGCGGGTGCCCGGGATCATGTACCTCCCCGGCGGCCCGGGGCATATTCTCCGAAACCTCCTCGGGGGGGCGGGCCCGCCGCCCAATCCCTTCGTGCCCTTCCGGCACCAGACGGTCTGGATCCGGAACCGGGCCGAAGGCGCCCTCGCGGTGGCGGCCACCGCCCAGGTTCTCTCCCTCGAATCGGGAGAGCCGGTTAACTTCCTCCGCGCCCCCGGCCTCATCAGCGGCGGAACGGGGAGGAGCAGCGCCTTCGCCGTCCTTCCGCCAGGCCGCCTCACCCCCGTCGTCCTGCCCTTTTACTTTGACCCGCGCGGGAGCCGGCCGGGCCGGTTCCGGCGCAGGATAGAGGTGCGCCTCTGGGGGACGGAGGCGAATCTCATCACCCTTGACCTTCCCCTCGAGCTGCGCCGCCCCAGCCTCCGGGCCTTCCTTTTCACGGCCGGGATCCTGGGGCTCGGAATCCTGGGATCGCTCCTCCTCTTTTGGAACAGAAGGCGGCTATCGAAAATGTTCCCGCTCCGCGTCCTCGCCGGCGCCGCCACCTTCGCGGCGGTCATCACCGTTCTCGCGGGGGTGCCCGAGCTCATCCTCGGAAACCTCCTCACATCGGCGCTGGGCCCCTTCGCCTTCCTCATCTCCGGTCTCTTCACGGCGGTTCCCGTCTACGCCATCGGAGTGGCCTTTTTGATGCGCTACCCCGTTCCCGGCGCCCTGGGCCTCCTCATCGGGATTCGCAGGCTCATCCTCGCCCTCACGATCTACTCTCTCCAGCTCCTGCCGCTCCTGATGCTCGTCGCCGAAGTCATCGCGCTGGAAAGCGCCGCCTGGCTCGCTGGCGTCACCCGGGGCGGGCCGGGGGGGCGCCTCTTCAAGCGCTGGCCGCGGGAGCGCTGGCGTCCCCTGCTCGTCGGGGGGGCGGCCTTCGTCGCCGCCGACACCCTCATCACGGCCGCCTCCTTTCACCTTCACATCTTCTTCTTCCGACTCGTCTTCGCCGACTGGTACATCGTCCTGTTTCTCGCGGTCTCGAGCGTGCTCTACACATTCCTCGGGGTCGCCCTCGGCCTGCGCCTGGGCGGTCCCCTCCGGGAGGTGGCGGGATGAGCGGGTGCGCGATCCGGTGGGCGGGCGTGCGGTTCCGGTACGCGGGCGCGGACGCCCCCGCCCTGGAGGGGATCGACCTCCGCATCGGCGCGGGAGAGTTCGTCCTCCTCACCGGCCCCACCGGCTGCGGAAAGACAACCCTGCTCAAGACGGCAAACGGACTGATTCCGCGCGAGAGCGCCGGGAGGATGGAGGGAAGCGTCGAGGTATTCGGGGAAAACGGGGGAGGCATCCCCCCCGGCCGGGTGGGGCTGCTCTTCCAGGACCCGGAGGATCAACTCCTCTGCACCAGGGTGGAGGACGAGGTGGCCTTCGGCCCCGAGAACATGGGCGTCCCATCCGGAGAAATTCCGGTCCGGATCGCCGAGGCCCTCGCGGCCGTATCGGCGGAGGGAAAACGCCGCGCCCGTTGCGCCGAGCTCTCGGGAGGAGAAAAACAGCGGGTCGCCCTGGCGAGCGTCCTATCGCTGCGCCCCCGTCTCCTCGCGCTCGACGAGCCGACGAGCCAGCTCGACGAGCGCGGCGCGGCGGAAGTGCTCCGCGCCCTCTCCCAAATCCGCCAAAAGCTCGGGATCGCTTTTCTCGTCGTCGAGCACCGGATCGGGCGCGTCCTCCCCCTGGCCGACCGGCTCGTCGTCATGGAGGGGGGGAGCATCCGCGGGGTGTTTTCGAGAGAAAATTTCCCGGAAGCCCTTCCGCTCCTGCGCGAACTCGGCTTGGAGGTGCCGCCCTGGATGGAGCTGGCCGCCCGCACCGAGGCGGGACCGGCCGGGGGGGAGGAGGCCGCCTGCGCCCGCCTGAAGGCCGCCGGGTTGAGAATCCAAAAAATCCCGGCGGACAATCATCGGGAAATGGGGCCCCCGCTATTGCGGGTCCGGGACCTCGGCCACCGCTACAGGGGCGCCGCCGCGCCCGCCCTGGACGCCGTCTCGCTCCAACTCGAGGCGGGCGAGATCCTCGCCCTGCTGGGGCACAACGGCGCGGGAAAATCCACCCTCCTCAGCCTGCTCGCGGGCCTCCTTCCCCGCCAGTCCGGCGCGATCGGCTGGTTCGGCAAACCGGCGGGAAGGCTCAAGCCCCACACCTTGGCGGGGCGGGTGGGATTCTTGTTTCAAAACCCCGACCTCATGCTGAGCGCGGAAACCGTGGAGGACGAAGTGGCCCTCGGGCCCCGCCTGCTGGGGTTCGAGGCCGGCCGAGCCCGGCGGGCGGTCGCGGCGGGCCTGGAGGGGCTCGGGATCGCAGGACTCCGGGCGCGGAACCCCTTCTCCTTGAGCCGGGGGGAGCGGCTGCGGGTGGCGCTGGCCGCACTGCTGGCGGGCGAGCCCCAAGTTCTCCTCCTGGACGAGCCGACCGCGGGCCTGGACCGGGGCGCCCGCCTCGGCTTCCTCGACGACCTCCGCGGGTGGGTGGACGCCGCCCGGGAAACGCGGGCCGTCATCCTCTGCACGCACGATTCGGACGCGGCCCTTCGGGTGGCCGACAGGGCGATGATCCTCCGGGAGGGAAAGCGGGCCGCCCTGGGCCCCATCGACGCCCTGATGGGAGGGGAGGGGAAGCGGCAAGTCGCCGACGAGGAGGTGGGGCCCCTCGCCCGGATCGCGCGCCGCCTGGCCGCGCCCCGGGCCCCCCGGACCATCGAGGCGCTCATCGGAGGGCTCGCCCGTGCCGAGTGAACCGCACCGCGCGGCGAAAGAGCGCGACCCGCGCTTCAAGCTCGTCATGCTCCTCTACCTGGGCGTGCTCGCCGTCACCCTGGACGCCATTCCGGCCCTCGCCGCCCTCGCCGGGGCGGGCTTCGCCTGCGCCCTGGCGGCGCGGCCCAGCGCCCGCCAGTTTTTTCTCCTCGCGTTCCTCCTTACATCCACCATATGGGGCCTCATGCTCTCCCAGGCCCTGTTCTACCACACCGCCCCCCGGACGGTTCTCTTCGTCGTCTTCCCCCCGGATTTCCCCCTCCTCGGACCGCTGACGGGCGGCCTCGCGGCCTACCGCGAGGGCATCGCCTACGGCGCGACGCAGTCCCTCCGCCTCATCGCCACCATCAGCGCCGGCCTGGCCCTTGCCTGGACCACCGAGCCCAACCGAATTTATGCGGGAATCTCCTCCCTGCGCCTGCCTCACTCGCTGGCCTTTTGCGCGGCGACGGCCCTGCGCTTCATTCCGGTCACCGCCCTCGAGGCGCAGCATGCGCTCCGGGCCCAGCGCATGCGGGGCCTCCGGCTGGAGGGCCGGGGCGGGCTGAACGCCCCCCGCACCCTGCTCGCCGTCGCGCGGCCCGTCATCGCGGCCTCCATCCGGCGGGCGGAGACGGTGGCCCTCGCCGCGGCGAGCCGCGCCTACGATCCCGGCCGGGAGCGGACGGCGCTTCGGCCCCTCGCCATGACGGTCGGGGAAAAAACCTTGCTCCTGGCATCGGGGGGGGGGCTCCTCCTCGCCGTCCTGGCGAAGGTTTTCTATCTTCTCTATGTCACGGGCATCTACTACCATCCGGCGCTGTTGCCGCTTTACGCCCTCACCCCGGAGGTCCTCTGATGCGCCGCCGCTGCCGCCTCCTTCTCCTGGCCAGCCTTCTCGCCGGCTGCACCTCCGTCGCCGAGGCTCCCCGGTTCACCTTCGCCCGCCTGGGCGGGGTACTGCGCGGGGCGGAAATCCAAGAGGGAGCGGCGGTCACGGCCCGCTGCGGCGGCGAGCCGCGAAAGGTGGAGGCTGCGGCGATCCGCTCCGCCCTGTTGCTGCGCTTCCGCTGGCGGCCGGAGGAGCGCTGTGCCATCCGCTGGGGGGAGGGCGCCGGCCGGGTCCTCGAGGCCCGCGCCCCCCTCCTCGCCGACCCCGTCCCCCTCTTCACCCTGGACATGAAATCCGTCCTCCCCCTCCGGGTGGACGCCGGGCTCGCCAACGAGACCTCGTTTCTGCTCTTCTCGCCCTCGGGCGACCGGCTGGCGGTGGGCACCCGGCGCGGGTTCGTCCGCGTCATCGAGGTGGAGAGCGGGAAGGTTCTCTTCCGGAGGCGGATCGCGGAGGGGATGGCGAAGTCCGCCGCCTTCTCGCCCGGCGGCCGCGTCCTCTTCATCGGAGAGCAAACGCGGGACGGCTTCATCCGCGCATTCGACCTCTCCAGCGGGCGCGAGCTGTGGCGCCACCGACTGGCCGGCGAGCTGGAGACCGCCACCCCCTTTGACCCCACCAGCACACTCGCATGGGTCGAATACCCGGGGCCCTACCGGATGGCCGTCACCCCGGAGGGGGACCTGCTGGTGGGGGCCCTTCACGTCTGGCGCCCCGGCCCGGACCGTTCCGTCCGGCACCTCTCCCACCTTTACCGCTTCGAGGGAAGAACCGGGGCGCTGCGCTGGAAGTGGCCTGCCGACAAACCGGCGCCGCTCAAGCTGACCTGGTTTTCCACCGACGCGGCGATGCGGCGGGCCGTCGCCATCCTCGGCTCCGCCCGCCCGGAGAGCGAGTGGGGAGAGAATCCCCCGGGCCTCTACGCGGTGGATCTCAAGTCGGGAAAAATTTTGTGGAAATACCCGTTCCAACCCCTTCGCCCCTACTTCCAGGATGTCTCCACCTGGCGGGGCGTCGGGGTCCGCCCGGACGGAAACCTCGCGGGGGCCTCCACCGGGGACGGCCGCCTGTTCATCCTGGAGGGGGGGCGGCTGCGCTGGACGGAACCCCGGGGCGGGCCGGTCCTCGTGAGCGGCCTGCCGGTGGTCTCCGAGACGGGCTCGATGGCGGCGACGCGGAATTTCGCCGTCTTCCTCCTGGGGGACGGCTTCATTCCCCTGCAGGCGGCCCCCGAGGACGCCGCCTCCATCGCCCAGGCCCACCCGAACCGCAACGCCATCCTCTTTTACGACTGGTCGGGGAGGCTGCGCATGCGCTGGCCCGCGCCGAACCGGCCGAACGGGGTCGCGACATCGAAGGATACGCGTTGGCTGGCGGTGGCCTTGAGCAAAAGCCAAAATCTGCGGCGGGAGGACATCAACGGAATCGTGCTATTCGACACCGAGGCCGAGGGCGGCCGCATCTACGCGGGCGAGTTTCGGACCGAGGGCCCCGTTCCCTTCGATCAGGTCGCTCTGAGCCCGGACGGCGCGCTCATCGCCGTCATGGAGGCCCCCGCGGCCATCCCCGACGGGGAGCCGCCCCTGGGCAAGAGCCGCCTGCATCTTCTCTACTAAGCGCCATGAGCCGGAAAGAGCGCGGGACGAACGGTATGAAAAAAAAGCTGGGGATGGCGCCCCTGTACCTCCTGTCGGCGGGGGTCCACCTCGCCCTCCTGGCCGGGTTGGCCGCCCTCGCGCGCACCGACTCCGCGCCCGGCAGCCTCCGCTTCCGGGTCCGGATCGAATCGGAATCCCGGGCGGGGGAAAGGGGCCCCCGCGAGGAAATGGCGCCCCTTCCGCCCACCGCGGATTTTTCACCGAGAGGGGAATCCGCTCCCCGGCCCGCCCCCCGGCCCGCCCCCGCCGCGCCGGATCCGCTCCCCCGGGCGGCGGCGCCTCCGGCGGAGGTGAAGATCAAGGCGCGCGCGCCATCGGCTCTCCCCCGGCGGGTTGCTCTCTCCCGCCCGCCCCCCCGAAAAGTGAAAATGGGCCGTACCGCTCCGGCTCCCCTCTCCCCTTCGGGAGGAGAAAAAAACAAATCCGCCCGGAAGCCGCGCGGGCCGGACCCCATCGCCGGCCGCAAAACAAACCCCGCACCCTCCCCGCCGGCCGAGGTTCCAGCGCCCTCCGCCGCGGAAGCCCCCCCTCCCCCTCCCCCTCCGCGGGAGGATGAGAGGGCGGCACCCGGCCGGCCCCCGGGCGACTCCCGGCTGGAGCCGGAGGTCTCCCGTCCCGCCCCGCCGCGGAAACCGCCCCCGCCCCGGAAAACCCGGCTGGCGCGGCCCGCCCGGCCGGCGCGGCCCGCCGGGGAAGCGCCGCCCTCGAGAGAGGAGCTGGCGGCGCGCATCTCTGAGATCCGGCGGCGAATCGAGGAGGCGAGAATATATCCGGAAAACGCACGGGCGGGCGGAATCGAAGGGACCGCGGTGGTGGCGTTCCGGATCCTTCCGGACGGGCGGCTGGGGCCGGTCCGGCTGCGGAAATCCTCGGGCCACCCCGCCCTGGACGGCTCCTCCCTCGAGACCGTCCGCCGCGCGGCCCCACTTCCCTACGTGAAAGGGGTGATTGTTCTGCCGATCCGGTATAGATTGAATGAAGTGGATTGAATGGCGGCATCCCGGCCCCGGCCCTCCAGCGTAGGGTGACGATGGATTCCAGCGTATCTCCGGCCGCGAGCGAGGAAACCCTCCCCGACGGCGGAGTTCAGACGATTTGGGAGATCCCTCCCGCGCGCGAGGCCCTCGAGCGCCTCCTGCGCGACCTTTTCACGGACCACTACACCGAGCTCAGCTTCGGCCCCTGCATCCAGGGGGCGGTGTTCGAAATCCACGCCGAGCGCCCCCCGAAGCGGATCGGCTACCTGGACGGCTACCTGACGGTGGACTTCGGCAACTGGCACCTTCACCTTTGCATCGGCGAGCACAAGGGCGATGCGGACAATCCCTGCCCCAAGGAACTCGCCGAATGGCGAAGGTGCGCCCGGGCCGCCCTCGTGCGGACGCACACCCCGCGCCCCACCGCCGGGCACCCCCCGGTGAGCTACAGCATCGTCCTTTGGAACGGCAAGGGGGAGCAGATGATCACGTTCTTCCTGCCCAACCCCTGGCTGGACGAGAAGAGCCGTCTCGCGCCCGAGCCCGACTGGACCCGGCTCGGGCTGTGGAACCACATCCGGACCGGGTACCTGGGGCTTCCCGCGGACCCCGGGCCGATTGAAGCGGCGGGCGGGGCCGGATAGCCTGAAAGTGCGACCCCCGAAGCGGGGGCCGCTCCGGGGAAGGCCGGATGTATCCACCCCCGCCACGCCCCGATGGAGATACGAAATGCGCGTCGCCATTTTGGGCGGAACCGGGAAAGAGGGGAGCGGCCTCGCCCTGCGCTGGGCGCGGAGAAAAGAGGTGGTGATCGGCTCGCGCCAGCGGGAAAAGGCCGAGCGGGTCGCGGGCGAGATCAACGAAAAACTGGGGGAAGACCTCGTCCGGGGCCTCCCCAATCTCGATGCCGCCCGGGAGGCCGAGGTGGCGGTGCTCACCGTCCCCTATTCGGCCCACGAGGCCACCCTGGCCCCGCTGGGGGAGGCGCTCCAGGGAAAGCCCCTCATCGACACCACGGTTCCCCTGGATCCCGAAAATCCCACCCGGCTCCGGACCCACTCGGGGCGGAGCGCGGCCGAGGAGGCCCAGGAAATTCTCGGCCCCGAGACCCACGTCGTCGCCGCCTTCCAGACGATCTCCTTCACCCTTCTCCAGAACCTCGACCGCCCGGTGGAGGGCGACGTCCTGGTATGCAGCGATTTCAAGGACGCCATGGAGGCGGCCCTCTCCCTCGCGAAGCTGTGCGGATTCCGCGCCCTCGACGCCGGGCCGCTCCAGAACGCCCGGGTGGTCGAGGGCCTCACCCCCATGCTCATCCACATCAACCGGAATCACCGGGTTAAGCACGCCGGCTTTCACATCACCGGCCTCGACGGGCACTGATCCTCTTCCGCCCCGGATTCCCCCTTCGCGCCCCGCCCCCGCTCCTCGCTCTCCGGGCGGCTGTGTTATAATTCTCCGCATTCCTACGAGACCACAATTTCCCAATGGGGAGGGTCGCCGTCATGGCAAATCGGCTCCTGTCTCTAGTATCCGTCATTCTGCTCAGCGGCGGGGGATACTTCGCCTACCAGGCACAGCAAGCGGGGCAAGACCTCCGGGCCGCCCGCGAGTCGCTTCGTGAAGCGGCCGCGCGCGGGGACAGCCTGAAGGAGAAAGTCGGCGAACTGGAAAAAAGCGCGGCAGAAGAAAAGAAAGCAACTGAAAAGGGAAGGAACGCGGCCAGGAGGCTGAGCGAGGAGCTGGCCGCCGCGCGCGGAGAGGCGGGGCGGCTGCGCGAAGCGATTTCCACCGAGCGGGAGAAGGCCGGGCAACTGGAGGCTTCGGCGGGCGGCCTGGCGGAGGAATTGAAAGCCGCCAAAGACGAGGCGCGGGCCCTCCGCGGCGAGGCCGGGATCATCCGCGCCGAGCTGGCCACCGAGCGGGAGAAGGCCGGGCAACTGGAGGCTTCGGCGGGCGGCCTGGCGGAGGAATTGAAAGCCGCCAAAGCGAGGCGCGGGCCGCGGGAGGCCGGGATCATCCGCGCCGAGCTGGCCGCCGAGCGGGAGAAGGCCGGGCAACTGGAGGCTTCGGCGGGCGGCCTGGCGGAAGAGTTGAAAACCGTGAAGGCCGAGGAAAAGGTCCTCCGCGAGGAGGCCGGGACCATCAGCGCCGAGCTGGCCGCCGAAAGAGAAAATTTCCGCAAGGCGACCGCGAGCTACCGGGCGGACCTCGTCCAGGTGCGGCGCAGCCTCGTCGGGACGGCCACCTCGGCCGAGGAAAGGCGGCGCAAGCTCAACGAGGCCCGGGCCATGCTCAAGCGGATGGCGGATGACCGCCGCTCGGCGAGTGATCGCGCCCAGGCCTTCGAGGCCCGGGCGAAAAAAGAGGCCCGGCGCGCAAAGGAATTGGAAAATCGGCTCGTCCAGCTTCAGTCCCGGCTCGAAAGCCAAGAGGTGACCGTGCGGAAAACCCGCGAGCAGCTCCAGATCGACATCATCGAACGCCTCCTGTTCGATTCGGGCGGCATCCGGATCAAGGAGGACGGCCGCAAGACCCTCGACCGCATCGGGGAGATTTTGAAGGACCTCTCCTCCCGGATGATCCGGATCGAGGGACACACCGACAACGTGCCGATCAGCGGCGCGCTCTCGAACCGCTACCCGACCAACTGGGAGCTTTCCACCGCCCGGGCGACCGCCGTGGTGCGCCATCTGCAAGGGCTGGGCATTCCCCCCGAGCAGCTCTCGGCGGCCGGCTACGCCTCCTACCAGCCCGTGGGAGACAACGACACCCCGGAGGGCCGGTCCCGCAACCGGCGCATCGTGATCCTCCTCAGCCGGAGGGGGCCGACGAACTAGGCGGGCCCTCCCGCACCGTCAGCCGGGGCGCGCTCGTACACCGATATCACCTCGCGCGCGGCCCGCTCCCAGGAAAACCGCGCGGCGTGATTCCGCCCCTTCCGGCCCAGCTCTTCGCGCAAGCCGCTCTCCCCGGCCAAGCGGCACATCGCCCCCGCCCAGGCCTCCTCATCCCCCGGGGGGAGGAGAATTCCGGCCTCGCCCGCCGCCTCCGGAAGGGAAGCAGCGTCGGAGCAAGCCACCGGGGCGCCGCACGCCATCGCGTCCAGAACGGGAAGGCCGAACCCCTCGTAGAGGGAGGGGTAGAGGACGAGCCGGGCGCCGGTGTAGAGCGCGGGGAGGTCCGCGCCGTCCACATGGCCGACGGGGCGGAGGCCCGCCTCCGGCCCCGCCGCATCGATCATGGACCGGATCATCTTTCCATAAGGGCTCTCCATCCCTCCCGCGAGGGCGAGGGGGATCTCCACCCCCCCCCCCGCGCGCGCGCGTAGGCGCGGAGGAGAACCTCGACGTTCTTCCGGTAATCGTAGCCGCCGACATATAAAAAATAATCCTCCGGCAGGCCGAGCCGCTCCCGGAGGGCGGCGAGGCGGGCCTCGTCCACCTCCTCCCCCATACCCGGGGCGGGTGCAGGGTAGACCACCCCGACCCGCTCGCCGGGGTATCCCGTCAGGCGGACGAGGTCCCGGCGGGTGTTCTCCGAAATGGCGATGACGCGGTCCACCCGCCGGAGAGCGTAGCGCAGGTAGGCCCCATAGAGGCGGATCTTCCCCCCCACGGGGAGGCCGTACCGGCCGGTGTAGATCTCCCGCACGGCCAGGGGCATCAGGTCGTAGACGTGGCCCACCACCGGCATGGGCGGGCGCCGGAGGGGAAGGTTCCACTGGAAGAAGGCGTGATAGAGGTCGGGGCCCTCGCGGCGGAGTTGGCGGGCAAGCCGGTGCTGGTCCAGGGCCATTCCCAGGGAAAGGCCGGCCGCCACGGCCGGCCGCGTGCGGGCTCCGGCCCGGGGGCTCTCCCCGGCGAGCGCCGCCTCGGGGGTTCCCGCATGGGCGAAGAGCAAAAAGGAATGCGGGGAGCGGGCGCGCAGGAGGGCGCCGAGAAGCTGCGCGCCCAGGGCGCCCACGCCCCGCCCCCGATGCTGGGAGACGGGGGCTGTATCGATTCCAACGCGCATGGGGGGAGCCCGGCGGAAAAGGAAAAGGAAGGTTGAAGTCTAGGAAAGGGCCGGGCGGGGGTCAAACCTTCGCCGGGGGCTCTCGTTCCCACCGCCGCGTGCCGCCCCGGAGCGGCCTCCGCTATACTGGCGGGACCATCCGCCTCGAAACGGCGGGCGGGCGGCGGGAGAACGGGGAGGGCGGCGTGCGGGCCGATTGTCCGGGAGCGATAATGACGCCTTTCCAGAAGGGGATGCTCCGCTCCTTGAAGGTCCGGCGCGAAAGCCCCCCGGCCGATTTGGGGGATGCCCGGATTCTCGCCGTCCAGATCGCCGGGATGGGCGACTTCCTGCTGGCCGTCCCGGCGCTGCGCGCCCTGCGCCGGGGGAACCCGGGGTCGCGCCTGGACCTCCTCACGAGCGGAAAGGGAGGGCGCGCGGCCGAAAGGTGCCCCTACCTCGACGATATCCTCTCCTTCGACATTCAGGGTTTCGTGGAGGATGGCCTCAGATCCCCCCGGGAGTGGGGCACGCTCCTCTCCCTGATCCGGGACGTCCGGGCGCGCCGCTACCGCCTCGCGGTGAACCTCATCGGGCTTTATTCTCCAGGGGGCGCGGTGCGGATGGGCCTGTTCCTCCGGGCGCTGGGGATTCCCCGCCTGGCCGGCAGGGACACGCTGGGGATGGGGCCGTTCTTCCATTACGCCATCGTGGAGACGCTGGAGATGGCGCGGAACGAGAGGGATACGAACCTCGAGCTCGCCGGCCACCTGGGAGGACGGGACAATCGGGGCGGCGAGCTGGAGGTATGGCCCAGCCCCGAAGAGGAAAGGAAGGCCCGGGAAATCGCCCGGGACATTCCCGGCGATGGCCCCCTCATCGGCGTGAACCCCGGAACCGACCGCCCGGAGAAATTCTGGCCCGAAGAGAGTTTTCTCAGGGTGATGCGCGCGCTGCGCGAAGAGCGGGGCGCCCGGTTCCTCCTCACCGGAGGCCCCTCCGAGGCGGCCCTCACGGGCCGACTCGCCGCCGCGCTCGGGGAGGCGGCCCGCGACACCAACGGGGCGATCAGCTTCCAGGGCACCGCCGCCCTGATGCGGCGGATGGACCTCTTCCTCACCTGCGATACCGCCGCCCTCCACCTCGCCTGGGCGGCGGATGTCCCCGCGGTGGTCCTTTTCAAAAGGGAGAACCTGTGGCGCTACCGTCCCGATTCCGAAAAAATCCTATGCCTCGCCGGGGAAGAATCCGGCGGGGGAGCACCCCTCGGCATCGCGGCCGAGGACGTCCTCCAGGCGTGCAGAGACCGCTTGGATGCGGAGAAAAGCCGGTAAGTGCACGCTTGCGGCGCGGCCCGTATGCTGGGGCTCCGTCCGGCGCCGGCGCATCTCCCCAGCGCGCCCGGGACGCTGAGGACCCCATCGCTTGACCGCTGACACGAAACCCCGGATTTTCACGAACGCCCTCCTCCTCGGAATCGGGGTGGCCGTCAACGCCCTCATCGGGCTCTACGTCACCCGGGCGCTCGCGCGCTACCTGGGGGTGGCCGTATACGGCCAATACGCCCTGGCGTTCGTCTACCTCAACATCACCGCCGTCATCGCCAATTTCGGCTTCGACGCCATCCTCATCCGCGAAATATCACGGAAGAATGAAGACGCAAACAGGCTCGTCACCGCCGGGATCGCGCTGAAGCTTTGCTTCGCCACGGCCGCCGCTCTCCTGGGCGGCGCCTACATCCTCACCCGGGGCTTTCCCCCGGCTTACACCCTCGCGGTGCTCTTCCTCCTTCTCACCCACTACGTCGCGGCCTTCGACACCTTCGAGGCCGTCCACCGGGCGAACCTGCGGGGGGAGAACGTGGCCCTCGCCTCGCTGGCCTCCCAACTGCTCACCCTTGTGGTGATCCTGTGGGGGCGGGCGCGGGGCGGGCCCCTCGAATGGCTCATCGCCTCGCACCTCTTCGTCCGGATCCCGCGGGGGGCCATTTTTTGCCTGCGCCTCCGGCCGCTCTCTCCCTTCCGGTGGTCCTGGGACCCGGGAACCGCGCGGTTCATCCTGCGCGAGGGGGGGATGATCGGACTGACCGGGCTGCTCTGGGTGGTTTACTTCCAGATCGACATCGTGATGCTTGAATGGATGAAGGGCGCCGAGGCGGTCGGGCAGTACGCGGCGGCCTACAAGTTCGTGGACCTCGCCCTGATCGGCTCGGGCCTCGTGATGAGCTCCCTCGCCCCCCACCTCGCCCTGCGCTGGCCGGACCAGAAAGACGGCTTCCGCTGGATCTACCAGCAGGCGGTGAACTACACGGGAATGATCGGCGCCCTCGCCGCGGGGGGGATGGCCGTCTTCGGGGCGGACCTCATGCGGAACCTGTTCAGCCCGCTCTTCACCGACGCGATCGGCATCCTGCGCGTCCTCGCCATCGCCACCTGGATGATCTGCCTGAGCAACGCCCTGGGCCACACCATGGTGGCGGTGGGGATCCAGGGGCCCGGCTTTCTCACCACGCGCATCGTGGCGGCCGCTTTGAACGTCCTCCTGAACCTTTTTCTGATCCCGCGCTGGGGGGGGGGCGGGGCCGCCTGGGCGACGGTTCTGAGCGACGCCGCCGTCCTCACCCTCTCGCCGCTGTTTGTCCGCCGCCGGACAGGCTACCTCCCGGACTTCCGGATCCCCCTCTTCGGGGCGGCGGCCTGGCTCGCCTGGCGGGCCTACCTCGCCGCGGGCGGGGGCCCGCTGGCGGCCACCTGGCCCGGGCGCCTGGCGGGGGGAGGGGTGCTCCTCGCCGCCCTGGCCGTCTTCCTCATCGCCCACCGCCGCCAGTTCGGCGAGCTCCTCCGCGGGCTCCGAAAGTCCCCGGGGGAGACCGCTCCCGTATAATCTTTCCGGGAAAACGCCGCGCCGCCCCGCGCCCTGCCCCCCCCTCCCCACCGGCCGGGCGCGTGTTCTCTTCCCGCATTCCCCCACGCCCCACCGGCGTGAGGTTCCCCCCCGAACAGGATATATTGAAGCGGCCGCCCGGTTTTCCGCACCGCCTCCCGGGTCCGAGGAACTCCATTTTGACCGCCTTCGCCAAGCGCACGATATTCGTCCTCATCGGAGCGGCGGCGGGGCTCATCGCCCTGGAGGCGGGGTTCCGCCTGCACGCCTGGGCGCGGCCCGGCCACTCGCCCGGCAACCAGTTCTCCGCCTTCGAACCCTACCTGGGCTGGGGCCACATCCCCGGGGCGGAGGGGATCTACCGGAGGGCGGAAACCTCGGCGCGGGTGCGGATCAACGTCCTGGGGCTGCGCGGCGAGCCCCCCGCCGCCGGGGGCTTCCGCATCCTCCTGCTGGGGACTCGGTCACGGCCGCCTTCGAGGTGGAGGAGAAAGAGACCTTCCGGGCGCGACTCGAGGGGCTGCTGCGCCGCTGCGCGGGCGGGGGGGCGCCCCGCTACGAGGTCCTGAACGCGGGGGTGCGGGGCTACGGAACGGACCAGGCCCTCCTCTACTACGGGCGGAAGGGGAAGTCGCTCGGGGCGGGCCTCGTCGTCTACACCCTGGTGCACAACGATATCTTTGAAAACACGAAAACGACCGGGCTGAACGATTACTATCCCAAGCCCCGCTTCCGGCTGCGCGACGGGAAGCTCGAACTCGAAAACGTGCCGCTCTCGCGGCTGGGGAGGCCGGGGGAAGGTCTTTTCGCTTCCCTCCACCGGACGCTGCGCCTCAGGTCGCGCGCCTACGGGTGGGCGGCGGCGCAAACCGCCCGGATCGGAGCGGGCCCCCCCGCCTGGCTCACCGAGACATTTCCCGAATACGCCCTCCCGCCCGCGGACGAGAGGCGGCGCGGGCGCGGCTCGTCCTGCAAATTTTTCCGGGCCGCTGGGAATTCAGCCGGGAGGCGCTGGCGCGGACCATGGCCCCGGTCATCCCATCGGCAAATGAAAAAAACCCTCCCCTCGACCCGGACGCCTTTCACGCGGCCTACCTCGCCGTCGCGGAGCGCCTCGGCATCCCGGCGGTGGAGACCCTCCCTCCCTTTCGGGCCGCCGCCGCAGGGGGGATGAGGCTGCACACGGCGGACGCCCACCTGAACGTTGCGGGCCACGCCCTCCTCGCCCGGATCCTCGCGCGGGGCCTCGTTCGGCAGGGGCTCATCCCCCTCCCCCCGGGCGAGAGGGGCCGGTGCCTTCGGGAAATCGAATCGGCCCCCGCCGCAGGGGGGGAGGCCCGGGGGGGGTCCACCTAGGATGCGCATCCTCCTCTGCAGCGAGCACTACGCCCCGGTGGGGGGAGCGGAGGTCTACCTGTTCGAGACCGCCGCCCGCCTCGAAGACAAAGGACACGAGGTGGGCGTCCTCCACGACGCCGAGGCCGCCGGGGACCTCGCGGGCGCACGGCCAACCTTCCGCGTGCCGGGCGCCCTGGGCTTCCTGCACAGCAAAAAACGGGAGGTCGTGCGCGCGGCGAAGAAGGCCGCCGCGTCCTTCGCGCCGGACGTCATCTACCTGCTCCAGGCGCTGAACCCCCCCGTCACGGACGCCCTCGCCCAAGCGGCCCCCGCGGTCCGCTACGCCCCTCGGCCTCCGCCTCACCTGCCCGTCCGGGAGGCGGCTCCCCCGGACCTGGGATGGGGTCTGCACCAAGCCCTTCGACGCCCTCTGCCTCTGGAAGGCCCACACCCAGCTCTGCATGCCCCGGCGGCCCGACACCGCGCTCCGGGTTTGGAGCGACGTGCGGCGGAACCAAAAGGCGGCGAACCGGCTTCACCGCCTCCTGGTGCCGAGCCGCTACGTTCGGGACATGGCCGTTGCGTCCGGCATCGGCCCGGACCGGGTGGAGGTGCTCCATCCCTATACCGGCCTCGCCGGACATGACGGCCCCGCGGGACCGGCGGCCGAGCGGCGAATCCTGGCGATCGGCCGCCCCGCCCCGGAGAAAGGTTTTCAGGAGATCCTCAAGGCCCTTCCCCTGATCGAGACGCCGGCCACGCTGGAAATCGCGGGGGACGGCCCCTACCTGGACGAGCTCCGGCATCTGGCCTCCCGGGTCCCCCCGCGCCACCAGGTCGTCTTTTCGGGTCAGCTTCCGCGGGAGCGCGTCCCGGAGGCCTACCGGCGGGCGCGCGTCGCCGTCCTTCCCTCGATCTGGCCCGAGCCCTTCGGCATCGTCGGGATCGAAGCGATGGCGCACGGCCTTCCGGCGGTGGCCTTCGACGTCGGCGGCGTATCGGACTGGCTCTCGGACGGGGAGACGGGCGCCCTGGTTCCCCGGAAGGATACCCCCGCCCTGGCGCGCGCCCTCGAGGGGTACCTCTCCGACCCGAATCTCGCCGCCGCCCATGGCGCGAAGGGCCGGGAAACGGTAACGCGCCGGTTCCGGCCCGAATATCATATCGGCCGCCTGCTCGAAATTTTCGGGGAGGCGGCGGAGGGAAAACCGGCTAATCTCCCCGGTCAGCAATTTTTCAAAGAAGCCGGAAGAGCCCGCTTTTGCATTCTCGCCACACCGGAAGGAGAGCCGAAGATGCGATTCGTCGTTCCGGACGATTTCCCCAGCGTCGTTGAGGGAAGCGCGGCCGAGGCCCTGCTCCGCCGCCTCGGCGAGGTGGAGATTTACACGACGCGGGCAGGCTCCCCCGAGGAGCTGGCCGAAAGGTGCCGGGGCGCCGACGGGCTCATCAACATCCGGGCCGTGAACAAGTTCGACGACGCCTTTTTCTCCCGGGTCGAAGGGCTCCGGATCCTCTCCGTCTGGGGAACGGGGATCGAGCACGTGGACCTCGACGCCGCCCGCGCGGCCGGGGTGACGGTCACGAACACCCCGGGGGTGGCCGCCGTCTCGGTCGCCGAGCATGCCCTCGCCCTCATGTTCGCCGCGGCGCGGCGGATCCCGGCCATCGACGCCGCCGTGAAGGGCGGGGATTGGCCCCGCGGCGAGATGATCCAGCTTCACGGGAAAACGCACGGGATCATCGGCCTCGGGGCCATCGGGCGCCAGACCGCCCGCATCACCCGGGGCATCGGGATGAAACTCATCGCCTGGACGTTCCACCCCGACACGGCGTTCGCGGAGGAGGTGGGCCTCGAGTGGGTGGCGCTGGAGGAGCTCTACGTCCGGGCGGACGTCATCTCGGTCCACGTTCGCACCTCGTCTGAGACCATCGGGATGATCGGAGCGGACGCCTTCTCCCGGATGAAGCCGGGGGCCATCCTGGTGAACACGGCCCGGGGGGCCATCGTTGACGAAGAAGCGCTGATCGCGGCGCTCCGGGAGGGCCGCCTGGGGGCCGCCGGGCTGGACGTGTTCGAGACCGAGCCACTTCCAAAGGATCACCCCCTGCGGAAGCTGCCCAACGCGGTCCTGACCCCCCACAACGCGGGCATGACGCCCGAGGTCCTCGAGGCGGGGCTCCTCCTCTCGGTGGAGAACCTGGCCCGGTTTTTCGAGGGAAAGCCCCAAAACGTCGTGGCCTGAGGACCCCCAAAGGTGAACCGGCCGGGGGGGGCCGGGCCGAGGAAAATCCCCAGCGTTGATCCCGCGCGGATTTGTGCCACACTTCCCGGGCCGGGATCGGCGGGGGGAAGCGCCGAAGAAACGGCGGTGACGCCGCATCGTTTCGGATTTGGATTTCGCCGCCCCCCACGGAACGGTGAGAAACGGAATATTCCCTCCCTCCAAGAGGCAGGCCATGCCCCACGACCTCACGACCGAGCGCGTCTGGGCCGAGATCGAAAAGCGCATCTTCGGCGTACTCGGCACGGTGAGCCGGAAAGGGAGGCCGCTCACCTCCGGCATCGTCTACAAGGTGAAGGACCGTCGCCTCCTCATCTCAACCGGCCGCTCCACCCAAAAGGCCAGGAACATCGAGGCCCACCCGCGCGTCTCGGTCACGGTGACGGTGGAGAGGCGCATCCCTTTTCTTCCCTGGATCAAGATTCCCCCCGCGACGATCACCTTCTCGGGCGAGGCGCGGTTCCTCCCCCCGAGCGAAGTCGACCGGAAGATCCAGGACCGACTCATCGGCACCCTCTCCCTGAGCCCCGAGGCCCTGGCGGATGCGTGCTACATCGAGGTGAGGCCCCAGGGGCACTTCGTGACCTACGGGATCGGGGTTTCGCTCCGCACCATGCACAAACCCGAGGAGGCCATGGCGCGGGTTCCGGTTTGAGCATAAGTCCACGTAAAATGCCTTTTCCATTCAGATAAAACTTTAATTAGACCCCCCCTCACGGCCGGCCGGAGGCGGCGGGCCGGTCGAGCAACCCGGGTGCGGGTGCGCGATCAAAGTGGTATTATTCGTCCGGCGAAAGCATCGGCGCCTGCACCTGATTTCGCCGGAATCGTCAGGGCAATATTCGGACTCCGCTCTTCATTTCAATCGGGAATTCCGTCCAATTATTTTTTAAATCCCGGATTTCGCTGTTCCGGGCGTCCGGCCGCGCCCGCTCAACCGAAAAGGAGACGATTCATGAGCAGTACCGGAAAATCCTGCGTGGCGGAAGCAGTCGGGACTTTCGGACTTTGCTTCATCGGGGCGGGGGCCATCATCCTCGACGCCAAGACGGGGGGGGGCGTCGGCCTCCTCGGGATCGCCGCGGCCCACGGCCTGATCCTCTCGGTCATGATCTCGGCCCTCGGGGGCGTATCGGGGGGGCACTTCAACCCGGCGGTCACCTTCGGCTTCCTGGTCACCGGAAAGCAGGAGGTGGGCTCCGGCCTCTCCTACATCATCAGCCAGCTCGTCGGCGGCACGATCGCGGGCCTTCTCCTGCGGGTCGTCTTCGACGCATCGGCCTGGGAGAAGGTCAACCTGGGAACCCCCACCCTCGCGCCGGATGTCACCTTCTGGGTCGGGGTGGTGATCGAAATCATCCTGACCTTCTTCCTGGTGACGGCGGTCTGGGGAACAGCGGTGGACGAGCGCAAGCCCAACATCGGGGGCTTCGGAATCGGCCTCTCCCTCTCGGCGTGCATCCTCCTGGGCGGTCCCCTGACCGGGGCCGCGCTGAACCCGGCGCGCACCTTCGGACCCGCGCTCGCGAGCGGGAGCTTCGACGGGATCAACCACCTCGTCTACTGGATCGGCCCGCTCATCGGCGGGGCCGCCGCCGCGCTTCTCTACAACAATCTTTTCATCAAGAAGGATTGACGGCGGAAGGCCCGGCAGGGAGAGTCTCCCTCCCCCTCTGGGGGAGGGCTGGGGAGGGGGAACCCGGCCGAAAGTCTTCCCTCCCCCCAACCCCCTCCCGCCGGGAGGGGGCGCGAAACGGCGCCCGCTTCGCGCCGATGAAAACCCGAGGGAGGCATGCGGAGAAGGGCGGCCCGGAGAATTTTCGACCCTGGGCAAACCCGAAATCATTGAAGCGCTGAATATCCTTGAGGGATTTCCCCCCTAAAACCGCTCGGTCCGCCCCTCGGCGTGGGCGCGCGCCGTGCGCTGGCGCAGGACCTGGTTCGTCCCGTCCGAATGCAGGAACGTGCTCGCGTCCCGGAGGTACTTCTCCATCGGGGCCGACTGCATGATGCCCGCCCCGCCGAAGATCTCCATCCCCATCCGGGCGCAGTCGAAGGCGGTCTCCGAGGCGAACACCTTGCACTTCCAGCCGAGGGTGAAGTCGTAGGGCTCCATGTGGTCCACCGCCCAGGCGGTGCGCCAGACAAGGGTCCGCGCCGTCTCGAGCCCGATGGCCATGTCCGCCAGCATGGCCGCCACCGCCTGGTGCTCGGCGATGGGCCTCCCGCCCTGGACGCGCTCGCGCGCATAGGCGAGCGCCTTCTCGAAGGCGGCCCGCCCCACCCCGAGGCAGTTGGCCGCCGCCTCGGGCTTGCCGCAGGCGAGCAGGCGCCCGCGCACTTCGTACATGCGCCCCTCGCCCAGGATCAGATGATCCGCCGGCACCACAACGTCCTTGAAGAGGACCTCGGAGTTCATCGAGAGCCGCTGGCCGATCTTCTCGTGCACCCGGCCGATGGAAAGGCCCTCCGCCTCGCGCGGGACCAGGAAGGCCGTCAGTCCCTCCCGGAGCGTTTTTCGCAAGTCGGTGCGGGCGCCGACGATGTAGAGGGCGGCCACCGGGCCGTTGCTGATGAAGTGCTTCATGCCGTTGATGGCCCAGCCGCCGTTCTTCTTCTCGGCCCGGGTGTGGAGGGCGATCGAGGGGTGGTCGTAGTGGCCCTGGTGGTCGCTCCCGGAGCCGGGCTCGGTGATGGCGATGGCGGTCAGGAACCGGGGCTCCGCGCACAGCCGCTTCAGCCAGGGGTCGCGCACCGCCGGCTCGGCCGCGCCGAGGATGTGGGCGAGCTTCCAGGTCTGGTCGAGGTTCACGGCGAAGCCGAGGTCCCCGGCGGCCAGCTCCTCGCCCGCGATGCAGCAGGTGAGGACGTCCGCCCCGCCCCCGCCGTGTTCCGGGGGGTAGGGAAGCTGGCGGAGGCCCAGGGCGCTCGCCCGCTCGACGAGGTCCCAGGGCATGCGCGCCTCCCAGTCCTGGATGCGGTCGCGCTCGGCGGCGGCGGGCTCGACCTCCCCGCGCGCGAAGTCCCGCACGAGGGCCTGGAGGGCCTTCTGCTCCCCGGTCAGTTCGAAGTCCATGAAATTCCTCCCGGCTTTGTGCCCGCGATGAGGGGCGTTCCCAAAAAATCCGCTTCGTTCGCCGGGATGATAGCACCAAACGGCGCCCGTCCGTGCCGGGAGGGCAAGGTGGAGGAGGGGGAAAGAGGTGGAAGGGGCAAGGGGCTAAAGTGGAAGGGGCGTTCTCTTCAAAAAAAAGATTTCGATTTATGAATCCAATCGCCGTTTCCCGGCCCCGCCCATTTTCGCGATCGGCTCGTACCGGAAACAACTCACCACATGATCGTTCACCATCCCCACCGCCTGCATGTGGGCGTACATGATGGTGGAGCCCACGAAGCTGAACCCCCGCACTTTCAGGTCCGCGCTGAGCGCGTCCGAAATTTTGGTCTTCGCGGGAATCTGCCTCATGGTTTTCCGGGCATTCCGGATCGGCGCGCCGCCGGTGAATCCCCATTGGTATTTTGAAAAACTCCCGAACTCCTCCTGCACCCGGATGAACGCCCGGGCGTTCGCCACCGCGGAATGCACCTTGAGGCGGTTGCGGATGATCCCCGGATTTTTCAGCAGCGCGTTGATCTTCCGCTTTCCGTACCGGGCCACCTTCTCCACGTCGAACCCGTCGAACGCCTCGATGTAGCCATCTCTTCTTTTCAATATCGTGATCCAGCTCAGCCCCGCCTGCGCCCCCTCCAGCACCAGAAACTCGAACAGCCGCCGGTCGTCATGGACCGGCACCCCCCACTCCGCGTCGTGGTATTTCACATAGAGCGGGTCGTCCCCGCACCACGCACAGCGGGTTTTTTGTTTTTTGGGCATGGGGAGTTGGTCCTTTTTTGGGGGGGGGGGGGAATCCTCTTTAGGAAAAAGCAGAATCACGAACCAGATTATGCCACCTCCGGTTCATCCTTGATAACCGTTCTTATTCACACTATTCTTAGATTTAACACATTGATTGAATCGTCCGTTGGGGTTTATTCATGACCAGTATAGCGACTGGCTCTTTGAAATTATAGGAATTCCACTTCGGCTCTCATTTTGGGCACGCCCTAACGGGAATACGATGACACGGAAAAAGCCAGAGCATTTAAGAGTTCGGGTCCCACTAATTGAAGACCTCGTAAAGCTCGGCTGGGATAGAGATCAGCTGCAGTATGATCCTGAGTGGCGGGTCCCGAAAACGCCAAGCGATGCAAGTAAGCGTGAAGCAGGTGCTCGATTCGAAGGATTTCCTGTAGATGTGGCGATTTTTGACGAACCTTCTAATATTGGCAAATATGAACATCTTATTTTAATCATCGAAACAAAAAGTCCAACAAAAAACGTGGGTATTAATCAACTTGAAATTTATCTGGGACTAGAACCTCACGTTCGACTCGGAATATGGACTAATGGTAATGATAGGGCCTTTGTTTACCGAGCTGCGGATGGAAGCTTTGTTGTTCAACGGAAGGGCAACCTACCTAAACCTTCAGATAGCTTAATACTGGCTGCACCAAAGAAACTCGTATGGGATGATCTAATCCCAACATCAACAAATCAGTTGCGAAGAATATTTAATCGCCTACTAGATATAGTCGTAGCAAGAGATACCAAAAGCACTAGACGTGATGATCAACTAAACCACTTATGTAATTTGCTACTGGTAAAATTAGAAAGTGATATAAATGCCAAAATTTCACCGAAAGATCCTGTCATTTTTCAGGTTTGAAAAAGTGAGGCAGAAACTGCAAAGAAAATAAAAATCCTTTTCAATTCTATGCGTCTCACACATTCAGACCTTTTTTCATCAGATGCAGATAAATCGATTTATTTAGATGATCACACAATTAGTTTGGCAGCGTACGATTTGTCGGCGCTTAAATTGTTAGATGTCCCAATAAATGTCATTTCAGAGGCTTTTCAGGTATTCCGAACAGCGAGTTTAAAGTCAGAAGAGGGTCAATATTGCACCCCTTATCCTGTAATAAGAAGCGCTGTTCGCTTCATGGAAATTTGTCCCAACGATAAAATCATGGACCCTGCCTGCGGAACTGGCGGTTTTCTTCTGGAAAGTTACCGAAGACTTCGCGAATGCTATCCAGCAATGCCCGATAGTGATGCGAAGGGTTGGGCACAGCGACACATTTATGGAATAGATAAAGATAGAATAAACGTAAAGTTAACAAAAGAAATCATGCTTATAATTGGGGATGGCTCCACACATACTTACCTTGGAGATTCACTTAGGAGTAATTTATGGGCGAGGCATTTCCCTGATTTAGTCACCGCCGCCACCGATGAAAGTTTCACCTGTATCCTTACAAATCCTCCTTTCGGTAAAAATCTTAAAATTAGTGCAGCAGATGGTCGCCTAGCAGGATACGAAATTTGCCGAAAGCCAAAAAAACGAAAAAATAATACGACGGAATTCGAAAAAAACGATTTACGAGGACCGTGAAATTGGACTTGTTTTCTTAGAACGCTGCTATCGACTTCTAGTACCAAAAGGACGGCTCGGTATAATCCTTCCTGAAACATATATGTTCTCATCCTCTTACGCATGGTTACAAAGTTGGTTGAAGGAGCGACTTGTCTTACGAGGTATGCTTAATATCCCGATGGAGGCATTCCAAGGGTTTTGCCGAGCTAAGACGAATTTTTACGTTTTCGAGAAACTATCGGCCAAAAAACCCGAAAGGGGATAAAGTAAAATGGTTCATCAGCCGAGATGGTTTAAGAAAAGCACTGTCTTAATTATAAACGCGCCTACTTGTGGAATTAACAAAGATGGCCATGAACAATATATAGTGGACCCAGGAACTGGAACCCGAATTGATGAAATCGATGACAAACTTTCTGAGCATGTTGAACAAATCACTAATGGAAAGTTTATTACTCCACATGTAAATTACAAACCACTATCCGAATTAAAAAGTACTGGTATTTTCGTGCCAGCGTATTACGACAACCAAAGTATTGAGAATTTTGAACAATTTATCCAAAGGCAAAAAGATCTAGAAAGTATCTCATTGGAAGGATTAAAAAATAAAAAATTGATTAAAATATTTGGTGGTCATGGAAGCCCTAGCCAAGATCAGAGGGTCGGTGACGTAGCTTACATAAAAGTTTCAGATCTAAGAGCTGGTCACGTGAATATCAACCCAACAAATATGATTCCCCTTTCGCTTGCTAGAAAATATTGGAGAGGAAAGAGTTCAGGATTGCAGGCATTCGATTTGATATCTCCAGAAAGGGCAAGCAAAAATATTGGTGAGTATTGCGTTTTGATGCCAGGTCAAGAAAGAATTGTTCTTGCCAAAGAAGTTATTTGTATTAGAGCCCTTCAAAATACGCCTTTTGATCAATTTTATTTGATGTGGCATTGTCTTTGAAGATCGTTCGTCAGCAATGGAACAGAATTGTTTTTATGCAAACGAATCGCGAGGATGTAGGAAATCGAGTTAATGAAATAAGAATTCCTTATCCAAAAAGCAAAGGCATTGCAGATTCATACGCCAAGCCTTTTAAAGAATACTATAAAAGTCTTGAGGGATTACGGTCTACGTTTACTCGGGCGATAAAAGCCTCTGGAATAGAGCACCATATTTTCCTGGATTAATATGTCATATTAACTTTATCGTGGCAATAGTCGACCCTGTAATAGCATCGGATACAAGAGCAAAGAAACTTCCTACCCAAAACCTAAAACTGAAACAGGAGAAATTCCCGGCAGCGGATGCAACCTAAAAATCCGTTAAAGGCCAAGCGCCAGCTTCCCCCACCCCAACCCTCCCCCGGAGGGAGCGGGAGTAAAAAAACGGCGAAGGGTCACCCCTCGCCGCTTTTTGCGCTCGTACGAAAATCCCCCCTACGCCGGGACGGCCTCCCCGATGAGGCCGTAGGACTTGGCGAAGGCCTCGAGGGTCTTCGTGTGCGCGTCCGAGGGCGGGCAGAGGGGCAGGCGGTACTCGAGGGCGATCTTGCCCATGAGGGCGAGGGTGGCCTTGGCCGGGATGGGGTTTGTTTCGATGAACATCATCCGGTTGAGTTCCCACATCTTGTAGTGCAGCGCGCGGGCGCGGGCGGCGTCCCCGTCGAGCTGGGCCTGGCACATCGCGGCGACGTCGGCGGGGGCGACGTTGGCGGTGACCGAGATGGTCCCCACCGCGCCCATGGCCATCATGGGGAGGGTGACGAAGTCGTCCCCGGAGAGGACGAAGAAGTCCTCCGGGCAGCGGCGGACGATCTCGCAGGTGTTGGAGATGTCGCCGGTGGCTTCCTTGATGCCGACGATGTTGGGGACCCCGGCGAGGCGGGCCACGGTCTCGGGCGCGATCCCCACGACGGTGCGGCCCGGGACGTTGTAGAGGACGTTGGGGATGTCCACCGCCTCGGCCACCTCGCGGAAGTGCCGGTAGAGGCCCTCCTGGGTGGGCTTGTTGTAGTAGGGGGCGACGAGGAGGGCGCCGTCGGCCCCGGCCTTCTTGGCGTACGCGGTCCGGCGGACGGCCTCGCGGGTGCTGTTCGAGCCCGAGCCGGCGATGACGGGGATCCGGCCGGCCACCTGCTCGATCACGACTTCGATGACGCGGTCGTGCTCCTCGTGGCTCAGGCAGGGGGACTCGCCCGTGGTGCCGCAGGCGACGATGCCGTGCGTTCCGCTTTCGAGGTGGAAGTCCACGAGGGCGCGAAGGTCCTCCTCGCAGAGGTCCCCGCCGCGGAAGGGGGTGACGATGGCGACGAACGAGCCTTTGAACATGACCGGGTCTCCTCATCGGGAACGGGCGGTATTCGCCGTTCGGCGCCTCCCCGGGGGGTCCACCCCGTTGCGGGGAAGTGAAATTCGGGGAAATTCGGGGAAATTCGCGCCGCTTATGATGCCCAAAGGTAGCAGAGCCGCGTTTCCGAGGCAAGAATCGGTTTTCAGGTGGAAGGCCCCGCCTTGCGGGCGAAATGCGATACCGCGAGACCATAGGCGGAGAAAGGGGCCGCTGCCGGCGGGGGTAGGCCTCTCCGGGCGCCCGGGCCTCGCCAGACCTCCGCCCGATTTTCCATACCGGGGAAAGCATCTCCTCACAGTGGAACACCCCGTCTTTCGGGGGGAGAAGGCCGCCTTTCGGGGGGGGGGGGGGGGGCTTCGGGAGGAAGAGGCCGCGCCGGAGGCGATTTTTCCGGGAGAGGCACCCGCAGATTCATTTATGGGTAGTGTCCTAATTATAAACAATGAAAGTGCTAATCGATTAAGACTGTTAGTGGACTAAGACAAGCCCAATCCGTTTCTTTGGGTGCTTCCAGATCAACAGAATTCACCCATGCTAAATCGAATTCATAAACATCTTCACTGTAGAATCCGACAGGTATAAACAGAGCCAAACGTTTATTTTCAATTTGTTCCATTGTTTCGGCATTGGTTATAAATACCACATCCCCACGAATTTCCCAAATTTTCGCCACCTTTGCACAATTTCCATAAGCCTTTAAAGTCACATCTTTTCCTCTCATAGTTACCTCCTTTCGGGGGCATTATATGGATGCCACAACCCTTCTAAAAAAAAGTCTATCTCAGGTATTGACATGTTAATTAAGGCACGGTACATTTGACACGGAAAGGAGAAATTGGCATGAACGCTAAAAAGGTTAACCAAAAGAACGAAAAGAAGATCGTCCCCCCATACCTTCCATTTAAGACCTTTATGTCTTTCATAGAGGGACTTGGGATTGCAATGCCAAACCGGATTGATCGGAGCTTGATGGAAACAATGTCTGGGACCGCTCAAGGACAGCTCGAAAACACATTGAAATATCTTCATTTAGTCGATCCAGATGGAGCGTCAACGGATAAACTCAAATCTCTTGCAGATACCAAAGGAGAAGATCGAAAAAAGATTCTTCAACAAATATTGCAAAATAGGTATGGATTTCTATTTTCCCAATGGTTTGATTTAGAAAAAGCGACCCCAAAAGAACTTGACGAAAAATTCGTCGCTGAGGGGGCATCTGGGGATACTGTAAGGAAGGGCGTGGCCTTTTTCATTTCTGCCGCAAGAGAAGCGGGCATTTCCCTCTCCCCTTATATATCCAAAAGGGCCAAGCCAGGCCCCAAGCCTGGATCGACGCGACGGACGCTAGGGAAAAGGAGAGGTACGAAAGGCAAGACAAGCAAAGAGATTGGACCACCGCGAACACATCCTCTTACTGGCACAGAAGGGCGGTTAACCGAATTCCAGAAAGCCCTTTTGGCGACAATCCCCAAATGGGACCCGGAATGGTCTCCCGAAGCGAAAAATAGTTATTTTGATTTCCTTCGGGAAATCCACCAAGAAGGGGGCGCCAAATGAGAATATAGGATAGCCCCTCGCTTGAATCCACCGTAGCGAGAGGCCACAAAAAGAGAGGCCCAGCCGAAGGATTCCTGGCGGGAAACCCTGCGGCTGGGCCAAGGTGGACATTCCATAAGTCGGGCCTTTTGGGTGCGCGAACACCCGCAAGGCCCTGGATTCACATCATGGGAGTGTCCCCACGATGCAAACCGTCACCGACGAATTTAGGCCGAAACAGCCTAATCGTCAAGCGTTTATGGCGGATGCTCCCGGAACCCCAGGGAGCAAAAGCCATGAACGTAGTACCACGAGATCGCAAGATCGCTATTCTCAATGCTTTAGTGGAAGGAAATTCCATACGCTCTATTGAGCGCATGACAGGAACGCACCGGGACACGATCTGCCGCCTTCTCCGGGCAACCGGAGAGCGGTGCCAGGTCATCATGGACGAAAAAATGAAGGGCGTCCAAGTCAAGGAAATCCAGCTTGACGAGGTTTGGGGCTACGTCCGCAAGAAAGACCGTAATCTCACCCCTCAAGATGGGATGGATGTGGGTTCCCAGTATGTTTTTGTGGCGATGGAGGCAAAAACAAAGCTGGTCCCATCTTTCGTAATCGGAAAACGCGAGAAGGAGACAGCCACGGCGCTCCTGAAAGACCTCAACGATAAAATTACGGGCCGCTTCCAATTGAGCACCGATTCATTTCCAGGCTTCAAGTATGCAGTGGCGGAAATCTTCGGCTGGCATGGACTGGATTACGGCCAAATCACCAAACATTACTACGGTGGCGAAACGCCTGTACGCGAGGGCTACGGGCCTTCGCAGTTCATAAGAACACGCAAAGTGCCTGTCATGGGAAACCCTGATATGAGCAAGGTTTCTACCAGTTATGTTGAACGCCAGAATTTGACCATGCGGATGCAGATTCGGCGCCTAACACGGCTGACGAACGCCTTTTCAAAGAAACTGGATAGCCTCAAGGCGGCGCTGGCGCTTCATTTCGCGTGGTATAATTTCGTTCGGATCCATAAGACTTTGGGCATGACCCCCGCGATGGCGGCGGGCATCGAGGATCATGTGTGGAGAATGAGTGAGGTTTTAGAATTTTAAATTAGGACACTACCCATATATGTATATACTCCGGCGCTCCGCACCCTTGACAACGGGCTTAAAATATATAAAATAAATGCCAGATAAAACAAGAAGATAAGTTTTTCACTCTAGAATCTACTTTCATGAATCCCCGCCCCCTCTTCCCGTCCGCAGGAGACCGGCCCTTGACTAGATATCCCCGCCACATAAGCGCTTTCCGGCGCGGAACCCTCCTCCGGGCGGCGCTTTTGCTCTCTCTCGCCGCCTCGCTCGCGCTCGGACCGGCTTCCGCCTCCCTCGCCCGCTCGAAAAACCGGAAAAAAAACATTCCGTACCGCTCGGTCCTCCTCATCGAGGCCGAGACGGGGCGCCTCCTCCGCGCCGTGAACCCGCGGCGTAAGGTCATTCCCGCCTCACTCGTCAAAATGATGGTCACGCTCATCGCCATGGAACGCATGGAGGAGAACACACTTCGGCCCACCGATATTGTCACGGTATCCCGGGACGCATCCAAAATCGGTGGACAACAAGTCTACCTCTCCGAGGGCGAGCGGTTTACGATAAACGAGCTCCTCAAAGCTGTTTCCATCAGCTCGGCCAACGATGCCGCCTATGCCGTCGCCGAGTACATCGCCGGTGATATCGATGTATTTATCGAACTGATGAACGATCGCGCGAAGCAACTCGGGATGACGGATACCTCCTATGTAAACGTTCATGGACTGCCGCCCAACCGCGGCGAGCCGCCCAACCTGACGAGCGCGCGGGACCTCGCCATTCTCGCCCGAAGGCTTCTCAAATATTCTCTCGCGACCAAAATGATGCGCACGAGAAGCGCGACTTTCAGGAACGGCACATTCATCCTCACGAATACAAACAAACTCATCGGCCGCTATCCGGGCGCAGACGGAATCAAAACCGGCTCGTATCGCGCCGCCGGCTACAGCATCGTGGCGACGGCCCGAAGAGACAATCTTCGCCTGATCGCCATAATCCTCGCATCCGACAACTCCAAGAGAAGATTCAAGGAGGCGAGGCACCTTCTTTCATGGGGTTTCAGCCGCTATCGGTGGATCGACCCCGCGAAAGCGGTTTCCATTTCGCATCCCAAATTGAAGGTCTTGCAGGGAACCAAAAAAGAGATACTCTTGAAAGAATCAGGGAATATTCGGACGCTTGTCAAGCGGGGACAGGAAAAGCGAATCGCCTCAATGATAAAAATTCCCGATTCGATTCGCGCCCCCGTAAAGAACGGTCAAACCGTCGGAAAAATTATTTATCAGGTGGGTGGAAAAAATATCGGCGAAGTGGCTCTGCTTGCGGCGGAGTCGGTCGAGAGATCCAGCTTCCTCTACAATTTCATCAAGCTCAAGTAAAATTTAAGGGAGACATAACCACAACCGGCCCCGCTTCCAATTTCTCCCAAAATTCATGCTCTTCCCGTTTCTTCCCCGACGAACGGCAGCGCCATAAGGAAATAAGCCAACATAACCACTTCTGAATCACCGAAGTTGTATTCAAACAGGCCCGCAAACAGAAACCCGGCAATAGCGGCCAGGCTTCCTACGATTCGTATCCGAGTTTCGGACGCCCCCTCCCGTGCCGGCCCGAGCCGGCGAACAGCAGCCATAAAATAGGCGACCCAAATCCAAATCCATACAGCCAGGGCGGGCAGCCCCCGCTCTGCGCCGATATGAATAAAGTTATTGTGGAGATGGCCCGACTCTTTCTTTAAGGCTCGGGGATCCGCGTAGCGGGGGTAGGCGGGCTTGATGATATCCGGTCCCAAACCGAATAGCGGATGATCCCGTATCATGCGGAGTCCACTCTTCCACATGTAGATTCGTTCGATCGCCGTCTTGTCCTTTATGTCGCCGAGGCTCTTGAGCCGGTTCCGGATGGCCGGGGGCGAGAAAAGAAAAACCAAAACGATTCCGATGACGGTAAGGGCGATCGCCCGGCCACTCCTTCCCCAATAGGCCAAGGCGAGAAGGGAGACCAGCACGCCGAGCCAGGCGTTCCGGCTGAAGGTCGTCATAAGGGCGGCAAGAATCAATATTGCGGCGCCGACGAACCACGGGCTAAGTTTTGACACCTTCGGAATAAGCAAGTACGTCAACGCCAAGGCGGCCGTAAGCATCAACACGCCGCCGAATGTCATGTAAATACTATAGAGGCCCGACATTCGCCTGGCCAAATCGATCCCTCCGCCCAATGCAACGAAGAGCGCGTAGGCGGAGGAAAGAACCACCACGAAGATAAGAAGAATTACAAGACCGGTCGCCTCCAGGTCATCTCGAATCAAATTGAGAGAGAAGAAAAAAATCAAAATTTGGAACAATTGCTTGGAGTCAATCAGGCTTCGAATCGGATCCTGCGAAAAGAGAGCACTGACGAGGGTGAGCGCGGCGAAGACAATGAACGGCCAGGCCAGCGGATATCGCATGTTCGCGAGCCGCTCTTCCCGCCAAGAAACAAAAGGCCAGAAAGCGATTCCGAGGAAAATGCAGAACTGGGCCGCGGATAAAGAGAAAGGCGTGAAAGCGATAAACCCCATTAGGCCCGCGAATGCGACCCGATCCAATATCGGTTTATCCCGGAGCCTCCGGCCCATCTCGACAAAATAATCGAAGGGCTTTTTGTAGGTCATGCCCTGCGCAATACCCGCGTTCACTCTTTTTCCTCAAAGGAAAAGCGCTTTTTCCCCATTTGGGATCCGGCTCTCTGCCATTACGAAATGAATCGAGTACCCGAGCCTTTCGCTCACTCAACCTTCGCTCGAACCAGCACCTCCCGAATACCCTTCATCCCTTCTATATTCTCAAAAATTACCTCGACAAGCCGCTCCCGCCCCCGGTCTGTGAGGTGAACATGATCCCGGTAATATTCCAAGTTCGAGGTGAGGCTCTCGTTGGCGGGTATGCATTCCACCCCCGGCAAGCGGCAGATCTCGTCGTTGATTTTCCAGCCCAATCGGTATGCCTCACGAAGAATGGGTCGGCGGAAGCCAGTGTAATGGTATCCGATCTTTCGCTCTTCTCTTTCGGTATTCGAAGGACCGAGAAGGGTCCCTTGCTTAACGATGATGAAAGGGATATTTTTTTCAGCGAGAAGGTTGCGCATGGAAAGCAGGTTCCCGCGGTAAAAATCCAGGGCGGCAGGTTGAATGGTTTCTTGAAGCGATTTCCGTGTCGTTCCCTCGTCGTCCACCTTGTTGACGTGGCGGACGAGCTTTAGTAAGGCGAAACGAAGGCGCGCGGCAACCTGCGATACTCCCGTAAGCCAATCAAAGACCGGAATTTCTCCCGCAAAAAAATTGAGCGTGGTGCGTTCGTTGAACCTGCCGTGTGCTTCGAGCTTTTGAACGAGGGCAGGGATGTCCGAGTTGGCGAAATACTTGATATCGTTCCACAAATGATAGACCAGAACCATATCCGGTGCATATTGGACAAATTGGCAGTTTAGTCTCAAAGAAGACTGGTAGCTGGTGTAGCCCGGAGTCCCCCCGTTGACGACGCGGATGGCTGGGCCAAATTCCCTGCGGAGTTTCTTTTCGAGAAGGCGGGACCATGTATTCCCGTCCGGCGAATTATTGTTGAAAGTGGATGAGCCCCCCAAAACGAAAATGCGAATTTCGCCCGGCGCCTTCTTCCTGAAAAGCTCCGGCCCCCGCAATCCGAGGCTGTTGATCCGGAAGGTCTCGCGGCGCTGAACGTACTCTCTCGGTACGATTTTCCAACCGAAGCAGGAATCCGCCTGATAGCGAATGGTCGCTCTTTGCCAAGCGGGGAAATCCTTGTGGCGAAAAACCAATCGCGTGAACCCTTCCGCAACGAGAAGGGCGATAACAAGAGAAGATATTGCGAGAAGAAACTTTTTCACCGGCTGGTCCCAAACATAAATAACTTTTCGGGCGAATCCTCAACCCATCCTCATCAAGAGGATGATAGCCCTTTCAATACCGCTTCATACTGCTCCGAAACGGTGCCCCATGTTCTCGCCTCGGCCCGCTTCCGGCCCGCCTCACCCATGGCCCGGGCCAAATCCGGGGAGGCCAGCAAGCGGCGAAGGGCGGATTCCACATCATCGGAATTGTCCGCATCAACGAGAATCCCCGATTCTCCGTCTGCAACGGCTTCGGAAGCCCCGCCCGAACGGCCCGCGATGACGGGTTTCCCACAAGCGCCCGCTTCCAGGTGGGCGATACCAAAGGCCTCGACGGCACCCGTTCCCGCAACCTCCCGACTCGGCATCGCGAAAACGTCGCACGCCTGATAGTAGGCGTGGGGGCCGCGTCCCAGCTTGCTGCGAGGAACCTCACCGAGGAACAACACCCGCTCGCCCACTCCGAGTTCATTCGCGAGAGCACGCAAGCCGCCCCACTCGGGACCATCCCCCACGATGAGATAAATCACGTCGGGATGGCGCTCCGCCACCCGGGGCAAGGCCCGAATCACAGCGTCAAAACCTTTCACCCGGGTGAGCCGCCCCACGGAGAGGATAACCTTTTTCCCGCCGAGGCCTAATTCACGCCGAACAGCGGCGCCTGCTTCAGGTCTGTCAAATGAGGAAAATGAGACTCCATTCGGTATGGCGAACGTTTTCTCCGGCCTCAGGCCCATCTCCAGTAAGCGGCCGCGCACGTAATGGCTCACCGCGATCACCGCATCGGCCCTGCCGAGGGAGACTATCAAGTTCTCCCGGCGGCGAGAGCCGTATACCTCGTTTCCGTGGACCACAACCGCTACGGGAACACCCAGCATGCGCCGCGCATAAAACGCCGGCCGCAAGAAATCCGCCCGATGCGTCAGCAAAACGGCATCGGGCCGTTGGGCGACGAAAATGCGGGTGAATACCGGCCAGAGGAGCGGTTTCCAACCGACGCGGGTCACCTCCGCGGGCGCCGTTTCCGCGTCGATATCGGCGTCTTCCTCCCAACCCCGTGCCAACACCCTTATCCGGTTCCCACGCCGCGCCAAGCCTCCCGCCAGAGAGTACGAGAGCGTCTGGACCCCGCCGACCGAGGGAGGATACACCGGCGCGCACAGAAGAAGCTTCACAGAATTTTTGTTAGGGCAAGAGGGCGAAAGGTCCCCGCTTTTTTCTCCGAGACAATCTCCCGGTAGAGGGATTCGGTCGCGTCGGCATTCGCCGAAACGCTGAAGCGTAATGCCAACTCTCGTGCCGCCTTTCCCATGGCCGCCGCGCGCTTCTCGTCCATGCAGGTCCGGATTTGGCGGGACATTTCATGCGCATCGGTGGGATCATCGAGAACGAGCCCATTTTCGCCATCCGTCACGATCTCCGCCCCGCCGCAGCGCGAGGAGAACACGCAAGGCAACCCGCTCGCCAACGCTTCGAGACACACATTGCCGAACGGTTCGTAAAGGGTGGGGAAAACAAATACGTCGGCCGCCCGGTAGATTTCCCCTGCAGGGCCTATCGCCCCGCAAAACAGCGTCCGCCGATTCACTCCGAGCGAACGGGCCAATCGGCGGTATGGACTCATGGTTCCTTTCCCGGCGACAACGAGCCAAGGCGTCCCCGGTCTCTCGTTCCCGAGGCGCGAAAAAGCTTCGATGAGAAATCGCAATCCCTTGCGAAAATATCCGCTTCCCACAAAAAGCACCATAAATGCTTCCCGCGGCACGCCCAACCGGCCGCGTATTGTTTCCCGCTCCCCCTCTTCCGGCGGGCGGAACTCATCCGGATCCACGCCGTTGTAGATGACCGGGATATCTTCCCGTCCGAAATGGCGGCGGATCTCTTCCGCGCCCTTCTGCCCAATGGCGGTTACGCGCCTTGCCCCGCCATCCTTGATGAGCCGCTTTTCAATTCGGCAAAGAAGATGATGAAGCGGATCGAACCACCTCAGGGCCGCCTTTAGGGGGGACAGATATCGTTTCGAGACCGAAAGCCACTCGCGGTGCAAACCTTCGCCGGCGCGGTAAATGTCACAGTCAAAGATCCGATCGCAGGAATGGACCACATCGAACTTCTCTATCCGCAGCAACGCCCGCACCCCCCTCGCGAAGGAGAGCACCTTGAGGAAGGAAAAGGGCCCGCGCACCTGAATTCTGTGGAAACGAACAGAGGGGTCAGGCAATTCCGGGCACCTGCGGGCGAGCAAGGACACCTCGTGGCCACGCCGGGCCATCTCCCTGGCAAGAAGCCATACATAGCGCTCCACTCCCCCCGTTCGGTGTACGGCGGAGCGGATAAGGGCGATCTTCATGCGTGTCCTATCGAAAAACGCCGCGGCTTTGCCAATTATGCATTCTTCTTTGAAATCAGGTACTGACCGAGGGCAAGATGGGGCAGGCCCGAAGTCTCAAAAGTCCGAATCGCGTCCTCCGCGTTCGAAACGATGGGCTCCCCGTGAAGATTGTAAGACGTATTGAGAACGGCCCCGATGCCCGTCAATTCCTCGAAGATTTCGATCAAACGATAATAATCGGGATTCACCTCTCGTTCGAGAATCTGCGGCTGCAGGGTACCATCGTAAGGGTGACAGGCCGCGGTGAGCTTTTCGAGACCCGCCGGCGTGCTGTCAAAGGTGAGCATCATATATGGGGAACGCAGCCTCTTTGGGGTTTGGAGATACTCTTCTTCCCGCTTATCAAGAACTGTCGGCGAGAAGGGCATCCAAAAATCCCGGGACTTGATCATTTTATTTATTACAGAGACGACCTGATGAACACTCGGATTCGCCAGAATTGATCGGTTTCCAAGCGCACGCGCGCCGAATTCCTCCCGCCCCTTGACACGGGCAACAATATCGTCCGCCGCAAGATATCCGGCCACCTTCGATTCGATGTCATCATATCTCTGAACCCGGTGCCTTTCCCGCACGTTCATTCGATCAAGGGTTTCTGCTACGTCCTCCTCGAGAATGTCTTTGCCGAAATACAGATGTGAAAGAGGTACGCAGGGCTGCGGCTTGACCTCTGGGGGCTCTTGGGCCTGCAGCCAATAGGCGGCCCCGATGGCGTTCGATTCCTCCCCGCAGCTGGGCAAAACAAAAAGTTCGCTCACCTCGTCGAGAGCGGCCACCTTCTTGTTGGCCTTAACGTTCATGAACACGCCGCCGCTCACTGCAATGCGGCTCTCTCCGGCCGCATCAATTCCCGCCCGAACCCACTCCAAGAGCATCTCCTCCAGGAGTTCTTGGCCGGCGGCCGCGACCCAATCGAAACGGTGGCGAACCAGGCTCTCCATCAAATAGCGGAATCGGTCCTTCCGCACTTTCCACCGAAATTGCGGGGTGCCGTTCATTTTCTCGTAGGCGATAATTTTTCGCAGCACTTCGTAGGAGTTTTTTGCCCCCTCCTCCGGCGCATAGGGAGCAAGCCCCATCACCTTATATTCGTGCTCCAGCTGACGCATCCCGAGGAAAACTGTGAGCAGGCTGTAAAAACTTCCCAGGGAGCCCGGCGCGCTCGGCGAGGCGGCCAACCGTTCGATCCCCTTTTTTTCTCCCACGTTCCAAGTGGCGCAAAGGCCGTCCCCCGAGGCGTCGTTCGTGAGAACCGCCGCTGATTTATCCTGAAACGCAAAAGGTGAGCCATAATAGGCCGCAGCGGCGTGTGAGGTATGGTGTTCAACGATATGAATTTTGGATTTTGAAATCCCGATGTGGCCGGCGATTTCCTGGAACCGCTTTTCATTCGGCAAATGCTGCTTTCCCGGAGCCCCGCCCGAGAAGCCCAGCTTTTTCCCCCAACGCCGAACCTTCCTGCGGAGGGTTCCGCCCTTTTTCACTCCGAAATATTTATCTATGTACTTCTCGTCACGGGTAATGAGCTCGAACCACTCCGCGTCCATGGCCTCATGCCCCGCGAGGGTCACTGCGGAGATCTCTTCCGGATTTACGCTCCCCTGCGACATCAAGGATTCGACCGCCCGCCGGGGATAGCCCCCCTGATTTTTTATTCGGGTGAGGCGCTCCTCGCTCAGGCAGCCGATCACTTCCCCGTCCCGGAGCAGACATGCGGTGGCGCAATGCGAATCGCTAATCCCAAGAATCAGCGTCCCTTCCACCTCTCCCCGGCTCACCGCGCCAATCCCCTCCGGGAACGCACCGTTTCCCGGTAAATTTCCACCGTCCGGCGGGCCATCACACGGCGATCGAACTCCTCCTTTGCCCGGCGGCGGGCTGATTCTCCCATCTTCCGGGCGGCCTGCGGTTTCTCTTTCAAACTTGCCAGGGCACCGGCAAAGGCCGCTTCATCATCAGCCGGAACCAGTATTCCCTCCATCCCGTCGCGGACGATTTCTTCCACGCATCCCACCCGGCTCGCCACGACGGGCTTCCCCGCGGCAAGATATTCAAACAAAACCCGGCTTGTCCCCTCCGACCGCCGGGACGGAAACGCAAGAACATCGCAGGCCGAAAAGGCGTCCGCGAGTTTTTCCACATATCCAGGAAAAACGGCGCGATCTTCCAGGCCGAGCGCAGAGGACAACGCTTTGAGGTTATCCAAGTCCTCTCCTTTTCCGATAAACACCATCCATGGGGGCTCTTTCCCCTCATGGTCCAGCCGCGCTGCCGCCCGCAAAAGAATGTCCTGGCCCTTCATCCACATTCTCAAGCTTCCCGCAACACCCACCACCCACGCCTGCGGAGGAATTCCCCACTCGGTTCGGAACGAAGCGCCGTTGTCCGAGGGCTGGTAGGAGGCAGAGTCCACACCTCCCATCACTACGGAAAACTTTTCGAGGGGAAACGATCCCAATCGTTGATAGCCAAGGCGAATTTTCTCGCAAACCGGAATGACGCTATCCGTGCCCCGGAGGTAAAGCCATCGGTTGAAAAGGTGGCTCTTCACCGGCTGGAGGATGTGTCGGCTCCGGACGATGGAAGGACCTCCTCCAAAAGGCCAAGCGAGGGCGGCCAGCCAATGTTCCACTCCTCTGTGAAGGTGGATTATGTCCACGGACCGCTCGCGCGCCAACCGCCTGAGATACATGAGATCTTGAAGGTAACTCAACGGGTGAAAGCTGTTGCTTGCCTCGATGAAATCAACCTCCGGGACCCCTTCCCGTCGGATTCGGTCGGCAAGCGTGCGGCCCCTCTCCACATTGCGGCAAAGGAACAATACCCGATGCCCCTCACCCAATAGCCCCAAACTCAAGGCCACCGCGGCCCAAGCGTCGGAACTCCAGCCCCGGCAGGTGACAATTTGCATGATCGAAAGCGGGCGCTCAGATTCGGCGGGCACGGCCGCATCCACCATTTGCGTTACACTGTGTGTCATCGATCTAGATTCGTGTCGCCGGGAGCCAGGCGGTCCCGCTTGCCGATGTACCCTTCGGATTCTATATCTTCGCGGGCGAGCCCTTCTGATATTTCATCGTCATCGGCGAACTGCAATACATAAAGCCTGTGATACAGGCCGCCATGGGCCATGAGCTCCGAATGGGTGCCCTGCTCGACAATCTGTCCGCCGTCTAAAACATTAATTTTATCCGCCTTCTTCACGGTGGAGAGGCGGTGGGCGACTACGATTGTGGTCCTCCCCTTCATGAGCCGATCCAAGGCTTCCTGGATCAAAAGCTCGCTCTCGGTGTCGAGGGAACTCGTCGCCTCGTCCAGGAGAAGAATGGAGGGATCGCGGAAGATGGCTCTGGCGATGGCGATGCGCTGGCGCTCCCCTCCGGAGAGGCGAAAGCCGTTCTCCCCGATGCGCGTCTCGTAGCCGTTGGGAAGCTCGCAGATGAATTCGTGGGCGTTCGCGGCTTTGGCGGCGGCGGCTACGGCTTCCGGATCAATGGGTTCCCCGGCGCCATAGGCGATGTTCCTCGCCACCGTGTCATTGAAGAGAACAACATGCTGACCTACAACCGCAATCTGCCTACGCAGGCTCGACAAGTCGATCTCCCTTATGTCCACCCCATCGAAGGTGATTCTCCCCATGGCAGGGGTGTAAAAATAGGGAATGAGATCGAGGAAGGTGGTCTTCCCGGCCCCGCTCATTCCCACCAATGCGAAAATAGAGCCCGCGGGAATGATCAGGTTTATGTCCTGGAGAACCGCCGTGTCATCGTATGAAAAACTCGCACCGCTGAACTGAATGCTGTGGGTGAGAGGCTCCATTTTCCGCCCGCCGGGGTTCATGGACTCGAGGCCATGATTGTCCATCAACTCGAAAACGGACTGGCAGCCTGCCACCCCTTCCATCAAGGTGTGATATACGCGGGTAAGGGATTTCAGCGGGCTGTAAATCATTCCCACGGCCACCAGGAAGCTCGAAAGCTGGCCCGGAGAGACTTCTCCCCGAATCACCAGCGCGGACCCGTACCACAATACGCCGCCGGCCAGAATCCCCCCGATCGCTTCGACAAGCGGCGGAGCGAGGGCGCGGGTTCGCATGGCTCCCATTATCGTCCGGAAAAAGGAACGGTTCGCTTTCTCGAACCGTTCTTTCTCGTGCCTTTCCGCCCCGAAGGCCTTTACCACCCGGATGCCGGCGTACGTTTCCTTCATGAGAGAGCTGATATCTCCCATCTTGTCCTGGGTCTTCCGGGTGATTCGGCGGATTTTCTCCCCCAACTTCGCGACGAGAAAACCGATAGGTGCGATTACGACGAGGAAGAGGAGGACCATTTTGGGGAATTGGTAGGTCGCTACCGAGAGAAGGGCAATAAAAGTAAAAAAGTGCCGGCCTAAATCCCGAACCGCGCTGGAGGCCGCCTTTTGCATTAAGGCGATGTCATAGGTGACTTTGGCCATGAGCTCCCCCGTCGTCTTGTGATCAAAAAAACGCAGGGGAAGGCTGACGAGATGCTGATGCAGCGCATTCCGGATGTCCATCACGACGCGGTGGCCCACCCAGTACATAAAATAGTTCTGCAAATAAGTGGCAACGCTTTTCAGGAGATAGACCGCAACAACCGTCAGTGAGAGCATTTGCACTATCCGGACGTTTCGGCCAATGAGCAAATCGTCCACCACATACTTCACAAGGAGCGCGGGAACGGCGCTTAGGCCACCGACAATGATCGTGCAAAATACCGCAATCGAAAACCGCAGTGAATATCGCCGGAGATACGCCATAAGGCGCAGGTAGATTCGGATCTTGTTCACCTTTTCGCTCCCACATAATCTTGCGGCATGGGCGCGGCATTCTCCAATATCGACGTATAGACAGTCTCGACGCTCGAAGCGCGACGCCCTCTGCCGAAGCGCTCCTCCACCCGGTTTCTCCCCTCCTTGCCATATGCGGCGCGCAGCTTTTCGTTTTTCAATAGGCCGATGAAGGCGTCCGCCAACAATTCGGGAGACCCCGGCGGGACGATTCTGGCCGTCATGCCGCCCTCAACCACCTCTGCGAGACCGTTGTGATCGGCCACCACACAGGGAAGACCCAGGGCCATCGCCTCCAACACCGCCCGGCAACTGCCCTCCGACCCCGGCGTCATCAGGGTGAAGATATCGAAAGCCGCAAGGACCGAAACCAACTCGTCTTCGATGTAACCCGGGAAAAGCACTTTTTCGGTAAGGCTCAGATCGCTCGCATGGTGGCGCAGCTTCGAGAGAAATCCTCCCTTTCCAACCACCACGAGCCGGGCGTTCGGAATATCCGCCGCAACCCGGCGGAAGGCTTCAAACAACTCCAGAAGGCCGCGATCGGGGGCCAGGCGGGATACGATGCCGATGACGGGAACATCCAAATCGATTCCCAAAATTTTCCGTCCCCGCGCCCGACATTCTGCGGTTGGGGGGCGGAACCGGTTGAGATCAACTCCTCCCGGAACGATGTGAAGGCGCTCGGCGGGCACCCCCGCGCCGTCGCGCAGGGCGCCGGCGATGTATTGGCTCACGGCGATGATGGCGTCCGTCACATAATAAAGGTAGCGGTATGCGGGGCCCATTTTTGCCGCCCTCGGATGATGAACCGAACGAACCAGGCGGACAGGCCGCCTCGCCATGGAGGCGGCAAGGTGCGCGAGCCAATGGTCCGCGGTGAGATGCGCGTGCACGACATCGGCCTCCACGCGATTGATAAGGCTGGTGAGATCGCGCACCGCCCGCCAAACGGCCCACGGCTTGAGGCTCCGCGTGGGCTCCAAACCGGGGATTCGCGGCACGCCCGCCTTTGCGGCCTCCTCCTCGAGGCGCTCTCCCCCCCCACAAACGAAATGCAGGCTGTGGCCGCGCTCGGCGAGGTCCGCCGTCAGGAAGAGGGCCGGCTCAGCGGCACCCGTCCACCAGGAGCTGCTGATCACCTGAACCACACTCATCGGGCGCATACGGCCATCACCTCTTCATAGATGTGGACGGTCTCGGCCAGCATTTTTTCCAATGAATGATGTTCCCGGGCGTATGTTTTCCCCGAGGCGCCCATTCGGACACGGCGCGCGGGATCGGCCAGCAGCTCTTCAATTCCCTCCGCCAAGGCATTTGGGTCCCCGGACGGGACGATTTTGCCCGCGCCGGAAGGGCCAAGGACCTCGGGAACGCCTCCAATATCGGTTCCAATTATGGGCAAGCCCATCGCCATCGCCTGAAGCGCCACCTGGGGGATGCCCTCGGTACGCGTTGACGCGATAACGAGCAGATCGAGCCCCGCCATGATCTGGGGGACGTCTCTCCGGTAGCCCGTAAAAATAACGGTACCGTCCAAGAGCCCCAGGCGTTCCGCCTCCGCCCGGAATATATCCCGCCACTCGCCATCCCCTACAATGAAAAACCGCGCACGAGCGCCCCTTTCTTTCAACATGCGCGCCGCGGCCAATAAGTGATCGTGACCCTTGCTTTTCCGGAGCTGGGCGATAATTCCCACCGCCGGCGTATCTTCTTCGAGGGAAAATTCCTGGCGGAATGCCCCCCGCCGCACGTTTTCGTGAAACAGGGAAAAGTCCACTCCCGTCGGCAGCACACAAACGCGCGAGGGATTGCAACTTCCGCCCTCGACCAACATTTGGCGTATGCGCTCGGCGGTGGCCATGATCCGATGGGGAAGCCGGTAGACCCAATTCAGCCAATGCCCCTTGACGGGTATCGATACATGGCGGGTCCTCACGACAGGCACCGCCAGCGCCCGGCCGGCCAAACCCGCCAGCCAGCTGTCCTTGCTGCTGTGGGTGTGAACGACATCCGGACGATATTTTCTTATGAGCCGCAGCATTTGGACCAGCGCCAAGGGGTCCCAACTCGCCCGCATCCGGACCGCCTGAAAGGGGATTCCAGCCTCCTCAGCCTCCTTTTTCAGCAAACCCTCCGGCTGGCCCACGATCAACACGTGGTGGCCTTGCTTCTGAAGGACGGCCGCCTCGAGAAGGATTCGCGTCTCCTGCCCTCCCCAGCCGGGAGAGGCTTCTGTATGAACGATGTTAAGGGGTCTCACGCCTGCGACGATTCTCCCACAGGTAGGCGGCGCGCATAAAAACATAGAAAGACGAACCGGCCGAGACAATGAAACCCTCGAATCCGTCCCGCCAGCCCGATTTGAGAAAATAGCTTTTGACGAACCGCCAAAGGGGGCGAAGCGTGAAGTCTCCAAAACGCAGCGAATCGCCCGTTAATTCCAAATCCTTGGAGGCAAGCTCCGCGTATCGAACCTGCCGCGCAAAATAATCTCCCAATCTCTCGTAGCTATGGTGCTCCATGGGTTCGCTGAATTCTTCCACTCTCCCGCTCACTTCAACCGACTCATGAACGGGTTTCGGCAAAAAGCGTCCGTTTTTTTTGCGGAACAAACGAATCTGATGGTCCGGCCAAAGCTCGCCATGGCGAAGCCATTTGCCAAAAAATATGTTTTTCCGGGGGATTCGGTACCCTTCTGCCGGACCCTTTTCTTGAAGCACCGCCAATATCCGATCGCGCAAAGCCGCCGTTACATACTCGTCGGCGTCCAGGCTCAGGACCCAGGAATGTTGGGTGTTTTCGATTGCCAGGTTTTTCTGGGCGGCGTATCCCCGCCAAGAATGCTCGATTACATTGGCTCCCCGTGAGCGGGAAATTTCCCGGGTCTGATCCGTACTGCCGCAGTCGACCACCACAACCTCATCAGCCCATGAAACACTGTCAATGCACTTTCCGACATGGTGGGCTTCGTTCAGGGTGACAATTGTGACACTCAGGGATTCACGCTCTTGCGTCGCTCTCGTTTCCTCCCGCAACAGGGGATAAGCCGCCTTTGTCACTTTATCCCTCTTTCGCTTGGCTTTTCTCCCATTCTTCCAACGGGATGGCTTCGTCCACCAGCATAATGGGAATCTCATCCTCTATTCGGTATACCAGCTTCGACTCCCGGCAAATCAAAAAGTTGCCGTCCTCACTCAGTTCGACAGGTTTTTTGCTCACCGGACATGCAAGAATTTCCAGCAGCTCTTTATCGATCGTCATCCTTCCTCTCTCCTCAAAAGCCAGTCCCGCTCGAGCCGAAGGCCATCTTCCAGCCGCGTGGCGGGTTGGAAACCGAGGGCGGCGGCGGCCCGCCTCGTGTCCGCCCATGTGTGCCGCACATCCCCCTTCTGAACCGGCTCGCTGTTAATTTTCAAAGGTTTCTCCAATATTTTTTCAATGCTGGCAATTACATCGTTCACCGTGGCGCGCTCGCCGCCCCCGATGTTGTAGACACAACCGTGCTCACCCTTTTCCATGGCCGCCGCCGTGGCATCGGCGGCATCACCCACATAGGTAAAATCTCTGCTTTGGCTCCCGTCCCCGTAAAGCGATATCGGCTCCTCACGAAGCCCCGCCTTCAAAAAACGGTGAAAGGCCATATCCGGCCTTTGCCGGGGACCGAAAACGGTGAAATACCGCAACATGACCGTCGGAACCCCATAGTTTCGATTGTAGAGCGTGCAAAGATGCTCACCCGCGAGCTTGGTCATCCCATAGGGCGACACCGGACACGGAATCGTATCCTCGACCGTGGGCGCCGTTTCCGCATCCCCGTAAACTGACGAAGAAGAGGCATAGACGAAGCCTCGCAGCGGGCGGTCCCGGAAAGCCTCGAGCAGGCGCTGGGTGGCGAGTACGTTGTCCCCCACATATTCCTCAAAGGCGCTGCCCCAACTCTCTCTGACCCCCGCCTGCGCCGCCAGATGAAACACCCCATTTACTTGAGAAGCAATCTCTTCCAGCGGAGCGGTCCTCAGGTCGAGCTCTCGAAACCGGAAACCCCCTTTCCCTTTGAGACTTTGAAGATTTTCTTCCTTATCCTCCCTTCCGTAATAGGAGGAAAACCGGTCGATTCCGAGGACCTCATCCCCACCTTCGAGAAGCCGCTCGCACAAGTGGGATCCGATGAACCCCGCGGCCCCAGTCACCAAATATACGGGCATTATAGCATCCTCGATATTATGGCAAAAATTTCAATCCTTTGCGTGATTTTCCCACAGCCGGCCCAATTCTCTGGCGGCTTCCGCGACCTCCACCCGGTCCAGGCACTCGATGTCCGGGCACGTCCTGCCGTAGCATCCGCTGCAGGCGAGCTTTCGGTGCAAAACGGCGTGGCCTTCGCCCCAAGGGCCATTACGCACCGGATCCGTCGGCCCGATGATGGCCAGACAGGGAATACCAAGAGCCGACGCCAGGTGCAAAGGCCCGGTATCCCCCCCCGCAAAGACATGGCACCGCCTGAAAAAAGCAGCCATCTCCCGAAATGTCGTGGGAGGCGCTACGAGGGAGAGATTTTTCATCATCGACGCGACATTTTCGGCTGCAACCTCTTCTCCCGGTCCCCAAGTCAGCAAAACCTTTCCCCCCGTCATACCAACCCAGGCGTCGGCGAGCGCGGCGTATCGGTCTTCGTCCCACCGTTTCGTGACCCATCCCGCACCGGGATGTACCGCCAAAACGGGATGGCCATCCGACAAGCCGTTTCTTTGAAAATATCCCGCTGCACCTTCGGCCTCCTCCCGCGTCTCGGGCAAAGGGAAGCGCACGGCATCCGCCGCCGGAATCGGGATGCCAATGGGATTCAGCAACGAAAGATTTTTCTCCACGACGTGGTGAGGGCGGCTGGGCGGCTCCGCCCAAATGTTCGTGAACATCACGTTCATTCCCTCGCGGCATGCGCGGTGCTCGAAACCGACTCGCATCCCCGCCCCGGAGCACCACGAGATCAACCCGCTTTTCACGAGTCCCTGCGCGTCGATGGCGACATCGGCCCGAATTTTGCTTAGCCCCTGAATATCACGGCGGAAAGCCAGTATCCCCTTCCGAAGGATATTCCTCCCCCACTCGCGCATGTCCAGCAGAAGGATTTCATCAACATCAGGATTATCTTGAAGCAAAACCGACGGACCGAGTTCCACGGCCCAACAAAGATAAGCATTCGGGCACGCATCCCGTATCGCAGCGGCCAGCGGGAGCGTGTGAATGACGTCTCCGAATGCGCCGAGACGAATCAATAGAAACCGATCTTTCATGTTTCCGCTTCTGGGGGAGAATTCTCGATGCGCTCTCGAATCACTGAAGAGGAGTGGCTTTTTGGATCGCCGCAGATGATCACCTCACCCCCATAGCTGCGCACCGTTTCACGCTCCGGGACGGAATCCACCGTGTAATCGGTACCCTTTGCGTGAAAATGCGGTTTCAGGGTGAGCAAAAGTTTCGTCACGTCATCATCCTCGAAAAGGATCAAGTAATCTATCGGCTCCATGCCCGCCAGGACCTCCAACCTTTCATCCTGGTTCGTGAAGGGCCTTCCTTCACCCTTCAGCTTTCGCGCGGAAGCGTCTCCGTTCACCCCCACCACCAGGATGTCACCGTGTTTCTTGGCGGACCGAAGATACCGAATATGTCCCACGTGCAGAATATCAAAGATTCCATTCGCGAATACGATCTGCTTTCCTTCCGCCTTGAGACGGTCTATCTCAGGAACAAGCGCATCCAATCTGAAAAGTTTTCCGGAAAAAAAATCTGCGTCCCGGTTCATCAACTGTCCTTGTCAAAAGTCGTGAGAAGCTCTTCAGAGTCAACAACGGCGGTCCCCCGCTTCATCACCACGAGACCGGCCGCCCGATTCGCAATATCCGCCGCTTCCATCATCGATGCACCCGCGGCGAGGGCCAGCGTAAATGCAGAGATAACGGTATCCCCCGCACCCGTTACATCCGCGACTTCGTCCGAGCCGTAAATCGGCAAATCTTTCCGCCCGGAGTTTTTCTCGAAAAGGCTCATCCCTTTGCTGCCGCGGGTAATCAGAACCCCTTGGGCGCAGGTTCGTTCAAGCAGTATTTTTCCGGCCTGATCAATCCGTTCGCTGTTGGGTGAAAATCCCAACAGGGCTTCGACCTCCTCTTCATTCGGCGTGATGGCGGTTACGCCGCGAAACGAATCAACCGCGTTTCGGCTGTCGACGGTTACGATCATTTCGCCGGAAAGGTTTTGCGCCGCCTCGCGGACTTTCTCGGTAATACAGCCGAGGCCATAGTCGGACACGATAAGGGCATTCACGCCCAGATGTTTCATATCCCCCATGGAGCGGAGAACCCTGTTCTCCATTTCTCCTCGTATGGTTTCCCGCGGCTCATGGTCGATACGAATCACTTGCTGGCGGCTCGTATTTCGCCCTCCGGCCATTATTCGCATTTTGGTGGGACTGATGCGCCCCTTCTCCAGGGAAAGCCGTTCAATATTAACACGGCATTTCTTGAGAACATCGATCAGGTCTCTTCCTGAAGAATCGTCGCCCAACGATCCGATGGCGAGAATTTTGCCTCCGAGGGACGCCGCATTCATGGCCGCATTCCCCCCCCCACCCGGAAGCATTTTCCGGGAATTGAAGTTCAGAACGAGAACCGGGGCCTCGCGGCTAATGCGGGACGTTTCTCCATGGATGAACTCATCGGCGATAAAGTCCCCCAATACGGCAAGCCGGATTCGGGAGAAACCCTCCACGATTTCACGCAACTTGCCTTTCATCGCCCTTCCTCTTTGTTTATTTCCAAAATGCTCTCCACCGCCGCATAAACGTCTTCGACAATGATATCGGGTTTTCGCGGCCAAGAATCTCCGTGCAACTCCATCTCTCCCCGGCCATAACCGGTAAGCACAAAGGCCGACCGGCATCCCGCCACCCAACCACACTCCATGTCTGAATATTTGTCCCCGATCATGAAGGAGCGCGACAGGGCCAAATTATGTTCTTTCGCAGCCTTGAGGAGCATTCCCGGGCGGGGCTTACGCATTTCGCTATCGATGGCATAGGCGGGGTCATCCGAACTTGGGTGATGGGGGCAATAGTAGATCGCGTCGAGTTTGGTACCGTGCCTAGCCAGTTCGGATTGAAGCTTTTCGTGCACTTTTTCCACCATCCATTCAGGAAAATATCCGCGGGCGACGCCTGCTTGGTTCGTGGCGAGAATGGCCGCATAACCCGAATCCGCTATCCGCTTGACCGCCGCGGCCGCGCGCGCGTATAGCTGAAAATCATCCAGGTGCGTCACATAGCCTACCTCTCTGTTCAAGGTGCCGTCTCGATCCAAAAAAACCGCCGGTCGTCCGCTCAATTTTACCTCGCTGGCCTGTTTATGCCGTATGCATATTTCTTCGCAAGTGCCCCTTTCGCCTCTTCCCGCACCAAATTGCGGACGGCGTCGGCCACAACCTCCGGCGCAATCTCGGCCATGCACTTGTGATGGCCCAACGGGCAGGTTCGCGCAAAGCAAGGGCTGCAATCGAGATCCCGCCGGATAATCTTGTGCCCTTCCCCGCGGGGCGCGGTCCGCCTTGGGTCGGTCGGGCCGAAAAGCGATACCGTCGGGGTCCCGACAAGGGCTGCCACATGAAGCGGACCCGTGTCGCCGGAGACGAAAACGTCAAGCCGGGCCAGAATGCCGGGCAGGGTGGAGAGAGTATCGCGCCCGGCCAGGTTTGCCGCCGCCCCTTTTGATGCAGCCCGGACGCTTTCGGCCAAATCCGCTTCCCCGGGGCCTCCCAGGAGAATTACCCGGGCACCGTCTTTCTCTGCCAGCATTCTCGCAAGCGCACCGAAAGATTCCGCTTTCCAAGTTTTCGAATCCCCAAAGAAAGCGCCGGGATGAACGCCCACGATTGGGCCACCGTCACCGGCATCTTCCGCCGAGAGAAGTTCATCGGCGAACCGCGCCGCTTCTGCGGTGACAGGAAGGCGAACCTCCCGGTGCTTGGGCTGTAGCCCCTGAGCCTCCAATATATTTATATAGTAATCAATCAGGTGGGGAGGAGGCGAATGCGGCGGAGGGGGCACCGGATGGGTGAGCAGCCAGCCGCGCCCGTCTGTCGCGTACCCGATCCGCCTTTCCGCTCCGATCAGCCGCGCGGTCAGGGCGGACCGAAAGCTATTGGGCAAGAGCCAAGCTTCCCGGCGCCGCTCCTTTTGAAGCAGCCGCCACAAGGGGAAAAACCCCCTCCATTTCTTGAATCCTCCACCGCCTCCGAATATGTGAACTTCATCGATCCAGGGATAAGTCCCCAGCAGCCCCCCGGTCCACGGACTCGCAACCGCCTCGATTCGACGGCCGGGGAGGGCGGCTCTCAGGGAGGCGAAAAAGGGGGCCGCCATGGCCGTATCACCGATCCAGGCAGGCGCGAAAACCACCTGTGGCGGGGATTTTTCCATAGGCGGTATAGCCATCTTGCTCTCCATAAGAAGCCTGAAAAGAGAGGAGAAGCGGACATTCCCCGGCCGGCCGATGGAAATTAACGCCTCACGCTATCAATTCCTTGAAAGGCCCGTCAACAATTCATCCATCCCGGCAGGGATCCCAAAGGGTTTCCTGTCCGGATGAGCATAGCTAAGATAAGAGCTGAATACATGGTTGAGGCACCTCCTGGAGATAACTCATTGAAAAAACTCCACCGGTATATTTTCGGCGAGCTTTTCACGTACTTTTTCCTCTGCCTTTTTCTTCTTACCTTTGTGCTTCTGTTGAACCGCCTCTTTCAACTCACCGAACTTATCATCAACAAAGGAGTGCCTATCGCGATCGTGGGGAAGCTCCTTCTCACCATCATTCCGGTTTTGTTGCTGGTCACGCTTCCGATGGCGACCCTGGTCACCTGCATCCTCGTCTTCAGCCGTCTTTCGAACGATAACGAGTTTATCGCCATGACCGCATCGGGAATGAGTCTGTACGCTCAACTTGCTCCAGTGGCGTTATTGGGTTTGATCTCCGCTGCCGTCAGCGCCTTTTTGATGATTTACGGTCTTCCCTGGAGCCACAATTTGACCAATTTGATCCGGTACGAAATCCTGCAAACCCGAGCGGCCAATTTTGAAATCAAGGAGCAGGTCTTCAACGACAGCTTTGACGGACTCGTCATTTTCGTCCGAAATATCTCCAAGAAAAATCATGTTTTGGAGGGCGTCCTCATATCGGACTCCCGCCTACCGGACGACTCCCAGGTAATTTTTTCCAGCAAAGGCATGCTGGTGAACGACCCGGAAAACCGAAAACTGTTCCTCCGCCTGGTCAATGGCTCAATTCACAAAGTGGGCAGTGTTTCCGGCCGCAAACCCGGGGAAGGCGAAAAGGGAGCGAGGCAAGGGATGAAAAAACAATATCATACGGCCTTGGCGGAGAACCAATATCAGCTTGTCCGTTTCGGCACCTACAACCTCAACCTTGACGTTTCGAAAACGATCGAACAGGCCAAAGCCCTTCGTGTAAGGCTCCGCTCGCTTCCCATCCAGGACCTAAAGAATAAAATAACGACATCTACGCCCGGAACGGTCCGCCACAACGCGTTCCTGGTTGAACTGCATAAAAGATTCGCGGCTCCTATCACTGTTTTCATACTCGCCCTATTGGGCGCCCCACTCGGTGTCCAAAATCTTCGTTCCGGACGACACGGGGGTTTTGCCATCAGCCTGGCTCTTCTCTTCCTGTACTACATATTTGCCACATTCTCCGAAGGGCTCGGCGAAAACGGCCGGCTTCCCGCGCAGGTCGCGGTTTGGGGGCCAAATATTTTCATCTCCTTCGTCGCCTTATGGGCCGTTCGCAGAGTCGCCCGGAAGGGTCCCCTCGACATATTCGGCCAAATCGGAAGCGCAATGGGAAAAATGCCTATCTTGAATCGATTCATGCCGAATGCGTTATGACAATCGCCAGCCGCTACATCATGTTTCAATTTCTGCGCCTTGTGGCAATGGCCCAATTTGGCGCCTTAACATTGTTTCTCCTCGCCGAGACGATTGAGCGGATTGACGATCTCGTCGAAAAAAAGGCGGCCATTTCTGACGCGCTCCTTTTTTTCGCCTTCAAAACACCGCAGATAATATTCGTTTCCCTTCCCCTTGCGGTTCTCTTGGCGTGTACCCTTTCCCTCCTTTTCCTTTCCCGCAGCAATGAAATCGTGGCTCTTCGGGCATGCGGCGCCAGCATATACCGCATCGTGGCTCCCATTCTCATCGCCGTTTTTCTAATCGGGGGCGCGTCCTTTCTCGCGAATGAATACATTATCCCTTACACGAACCGTCAGATGAACCATATCTGGGATGTGCGCATCAAAAAAATTCCGCCCCGCGGCTACAACCGCACGGACAAAGTCTGGTTTCGCTCGGAAAACAACACCATTTGGAATATTACGCACCTTGATCCTTTCAGGGACAAATTGAGCGGGGTGACTATTTTCCGTCTTGATGAGAACAACAGGTTGGTGCAACAGATCGATGCGGATTACGTCGAATGGAACAACGAAGAAAAAAGATGGATCTTCAAACAAGGTTTAATTTACCACTTCGGCCAGAGCGGGGAATTCCGCCAAGAGCAGTTTCAGGAGGCCTATTTCCCCATTCTCGTACGGCCCGCCGATTTCAAAAGGACGGGAAAATTTCCTGAAGAAATGAATTATGTGGAACTCACCGACTACATCCGTATCCTCCAAATCAACGGTGTCGATACCACCAGCTATGTCGTCGACAAGTGGGGCAAATTATCCAGCCCCCTTATCGTTTTTGTCCTTGCCCTCGTCGGAATACCTTTTTCCCTGAGACCCAACCGAAGCGGAGGTCTCGCGTTGGGCGTCGCCATGGCAATCGGAATTGGGGCAATATATCTCGTCTTCTTCTATGCGGGTCTTTCTCTGGGACACGCTGGCCGTCTACCGCCGATCTTGGCCGCGTGGGGCCCGAATGCCCTCTTCCTCGCAATGGGATGCTACATGCTCATGCGGGTCAGAGGCTGATCTACGGGTTCATTTTCCCTCGGTTCATTTCAACGGCGGCCAAAATCCGGGCAGCGAGGTTTTCAGGCCGATCAATTTTCATTTTTACACGAAGAAACCGAAAGGTTTCCGTTGCCATGAAGGGAGAAAGCTTCACCGCGTCCTTTTCCGTCGCCACAATGAAATCGGCCCCTGTTCTTTCGCGGGAAGAAATTATCCGATCGGCATCCGAATCCGTATAACGGGCATGGTCAGGGAAAATCTCGTGAGCGAGCACCCGCACTCCGATCCGGGCGAGGGTTTTTGCAAAACTTTCTGGGTGGGCGATACCGCTCACGGCGACAACCCCGCTGCCGGCCAGATCGTCCGGATTTTCCGCCGCCTTTCCCTCCCCATCCAAGAGCGCATCCGCCAGCAAGCTTCCAAAATATACGTCAAGATCTCCAATCGCTCGCTCCATCGCCCTTCGGCTTTCGGGCATTACCTCACCCGTTAGGAGTACAGCGTTCGCCCGGCCCAAGGCCTCGGCCGGCTCGCGAAGCGCGCCTGAAGGAAAAACGCGCCCATTCCCGAAAAAGTCCTCCCCCCGCAGGAGCACCAAATCCATGTTTCGCTGCAGTGCGACGTGTTGAAATCCATCATCGAGGATCACGGCAGTCGCCCCAAATTTATCCACGGCCATACGTGCTGCGGATGGCCGATCTCGGCCTGTGACCACCGGTACATTCGGAAAATTGCGGGCCAGCATCACCGCTTCGTCCGCCGCCGGCGGACTATTCAGGCAGCCTCCCCGTCCGTCCCCCACAACTGTGACCCCAGAGGTCATTTCCCCGTAACCCCGGCTCACCACCGCGGGCCGATGGCCCGCTGCCAATAACCGCTCTGCGATCCAAGCGACCGTGGGCGTTTTGCCGGTTCCCCCCAGTGTGAGGTTTCCCACGGAAATAACCGGCACATTCAGGCTTTTCCTCTCAAAGTAATCGTTTTCATAGAGCCAACGGCGAAGCTGCATCATCTTTCCGTAGGCAACGCCCGCCGGCGCGAGGGCGGCCAAAGCGCATCGGGCCCAAACCGGAGCGTCCAGCCTTCCCTCCAGCGCCCGGCTCATCGCCATCTTCCCGATCATTTTTCTTTTCCGCCCGCGTTCCAGAGAATTTCTTCTAGAAAATCGACGCAACGGACGGCCGCCCCTCTGTGCGAACGTGCGACAGAAAGCGCCATTTCACCCGCCCGCCGGCGTGCTGCCGAATCGGAAAACCATTGCATGAGCACTCTTAAAAGGTCCTCCTCCCGTTCCACCCGGGCCGCCCCACCCGCTTTCACAAGTCCATCCGCTACATCCTCGAAATTGTCCATGTGGGGGCCGAACACCAACGGGACCCCCCAACCCGCCGCTTCTATGGGATTTTGGCCACCGTGGGGGATTAAGCTCCCTCCGATAAAGGCCACCGTAGCGCACGCATAGGCATCTGCCAGCTGGCCCATAATATCCAGGATTACCACCTTTCGCCGGATGGAGGGTTCCTCCTTTGAATGAAGAACCCGGCTCCAGCGAACCGGGGCCAAACCCGCCCTGCGAAGGTCAGCCTCTACTTCCCCCAAGCGTTCCAGATGCCGCGGCGCGACAAGGAGACCAAGATCGGCATATTGCATTGCAAGTTCCTTGATACACCTGCCTATTTTGGCCTCCTCTCCCGGATGAGTGCTTCCCGCCACAATTACGGGATCGGCACCTTCCAGCGCAAATTTTTTCCTTTCTACGAATATATCCCCGGGCGGCCGGGGAGGGTGCATATCGAATTTGATGTTTCCCGTGACAGCGACACGCGAAGCGCCCAGGGCTTTGAATCGGGCCGAATCGGTCTCGTTTCGCGCCGCCACTCCGTTGAGGGAACTCAAGAGAGGATGAAATAAGGCACGAAGATAGGAATACCGGATAAAAGATCTTTTTGACAGACGGCCGTTCACGACCGCGACCGGGAGGTTTCGCCGATTGGCCTCACGAATCAGATTCGGCCAAAGCTCGGTCTCCACCACCGCGAGGGCGGAAGGCCGAAGACGAGAAAGAACACGGCGGATGGCAGATGGAAAGTCGAACGGAAGATATATTATTTTCTCGACGCCGGCCAAGCGGGAAGCCGCCTCTCTTCCCGTCTCCGTTACAGTCGAAATGACGATCCGAAGCTTCGGGTACCGTTCTTTCAATGCGGGCAGGAGCGCCGCGGCGACCCCAACTTCCCCCACCGAGACGGCATGAATCCAAAGGCGCTTTTCTTCACCCGCCTCGGGAAGATCGGAAACATACCCGAATCGCTCTCCAAGACTCCCCAATCCCATCCCGCGCCTCTTTAATCGTATGAAGAGGAAAATAAAGAGAAACGGGGAAATTAACCGAAGCGCAAAATTGTATAGAAAGAATATCGGAACTTCCATTATCCTCCGGTCCTCTTGATCGTCTCGATGGCCCGCCGGTTTGCCTCCTGAAGACGGTTCTCTAACTCACACCGGCACTTTTCAAGAAGCGCAGGGTCATCCGTTCGAGGCACGACCAGGGGCTCTCCATAAGAGAGAGCAATACGCGTAAAAGGAACCGGGATAATCGTGCGATCCCAAGTCTTGAGCCGAAAGAATTTTGATGCCGCAAAACCCATCGGCATAATCGGCCGGCCAGACATCGCCCCAATCAATATCGCTCCCGGTTTGATGCGCTCTGCCGGGCCTTTGGGTCCATCCGGCGTGACGACAAGATGATATCCATTCTCTATCGCCCGCAGCATGGCGCGAAGAGCGATCCCTCCTCCCTTGCTCTTTCCGCTCAAGGAATTGGAGGAACCGCGAATACTCCGGCTGCCCAGGTGGGAAACCAACCGGGCCAAAAGTTCCCCGTCCGGGCTTCGGCTGACAAGACAGACACGGGGAACACCGCCAAAAAAAAACGAAGGAAGCGCGATTTGGGAATGCCAGAGAATTCCGATATGAAGGCTGGCTTCTCCTTTTAAAATTCGATCATGAATATCCTTTTGAAGGCATACCCCGCGCGCGGTGGCATAAACGGTGCGCAGAACTCCCGCGATACCCAACGCCGCAAACCGGATGGGGAGCGGCGCCTGCGGGTCACGCCCCCAATCGTCATAGAGAGGTGATTGGGTCCCCGATCTCAAGTGCCAATTCCCAATAAGTTTGAGATACGGACTGCCGCTTTCTCGTACGGGTCGCCGCCGTCCAGGCTGCCGCGAATCCGCGCGAACACACGGAGTTGGCTTTCACGAGCTTCAGGATTTTCCAAAAGCGACAGAAGCGCAGCGGCGATTTTCGCGGGCCGCGCCTGAAACTGAAGGAGTTCGGGCGCTGCCTCCCAGCCCGCAAGGAGATTCGCGAGGCTGATGTAATCCACACGGCTGAGAAAATATTTCAGCAATAAATAAGAGGAGTGGCCGCCTTTGTAGACAACGACCATTGGCGTGCCCAGAAGACCTGCCTCAAGGGTCGCTGTGCCGCTGGCGACCACGGCCGCATCCGCGGCGCGGAGCGTCTCATGCGCACGCCCCCGGATCACCTTCACACAAGAATCGGCCGGATCCAGATGGTGTCCGACTGCGCCCTCCGGGAGTGTTTCTGATTCCGGAACGAGAAATTCGACTTCCGGGAGACGCCGGCGAACGAGGCGGACCGCTCCAAGCATGGGAGGCATATGCCGCTCAACCTCCTTGGAGCGACTGCCGGGAAGGAGGGCGACAATGCGCTTGTCTTCGCATATTCCCAACGCGGACCGCGCTTTCTCCCGCGAGGGGGCGCCCGAGAGATTATAGGCAACGGGGTTGCCGACGAATTCCGCGTTTCCGCCATCGCGCCGGAAATAAGAAGGCTCGAAGGGAAGGGTTGCCAAACACATGTCGAAATTGCGCGCGATTGTGCGCGCCCGCTTCTCCCACCAGCCCCAAACCTGGGGCGGAATGAAATAAATCAAGCAGGGTTTTTCGGGCAGCTTGCAGACCGAACGGGCAAGGGCGAGGTTGAAGCCAGGATAGTCGACAAGGATGACCGCGGCGGGCCGCCGCTCGCGCACGCACCGAATCAAGTCTCGCCGAACGCGATATAGTTCCGGGATTATCTTGAGAATCTCCTCGAACCCGGTCACGGATAATCCCTCGCATTCGTGCAGGATCTCGACCCCTGCCCTGCGCATTTTCTCGCCGCCCATTCCGAAGGCGGAGACATCCGGAATATTCCGGGAAAGTGCCTCGAAAAGGCGGCCCGCGTGTTCGTCCCCCGACGCCTCTCCCGCCACCATCATCAATTTGAGATCGCGAGTGGTCATTCGCCCATTTTATCCGTCCAGCCGAAAATAGCGATTCCGGCTGCGTCGGCTTCCTCAACCATCCGATCTCGGTCAAGGAGAAACGTGTTTCCCGCTTCAATGATGAGCGCCGCCGCTCCCGCTTCCCGAAGGGCTATCATGGTATCTAATCCTACTACTGGAATATCGTATCGCGGATCCTGATTGGGCCGGGCCACTTTACAAACCAGAGGACCTCTGCCTGATAATCTACCTCCTCTGCGGATTGTTTCGTTTGTCCCTTCTATCGCCTCAAGGGCCACCACCGCACCTTTGTGAACAACCACGGTTTGACCCAGTTCAAGACGAGCAATTTCTCTCGCGATTCGAAATGCGTAACTGGCGTCTTTGATCTGGGAGCGTTTCAAGCGTTTATTTCCAATCTGTCCTTCCGGCGCCAAAAGATGAGAAAGATACTCCTTTTGCGAGAGGACCTCGATGCCGTTTTTTTCACAATATTCCAAGACGGCATTCATAATCGTCCCATCAGACATGTTCCGTGTTCGACTGAGGAAACGGAGTGCTTCAATGTCAAATCTAAGCTTTTGAAACAACAAACTCTTTTCTACCTTTCCGGCAAATCCAATTCGCCGGACATCTTCACCTAAAAAGAACTTGATGATTTTTTTGGGTTGGCCGGGAGAAAGATGAACGATAATCTCCGCCTTGTCCGATAAGGCACCGAAGATCTCTTCGGAAAGCGCAACAACGCGTACCTCGTAGCCGCCTTTCTTTGCATTTTGCAAGAATTCGGAGGCAAGCGCTCCAGAGCCTGCGATGAGACCGATTTTCTCCAGGGAAGAAGACATCCCGGGAAACTTAATATGAAATGGGGGTGGGCACGTTAATTAACTTAAGGACGCGGAGGGCAATTTCCAATGAGCACAATTCACTTTCTGGCTGGGAAACGATATTTCCTGCATGGATGGCTTGGAGAAAATTTCGGAGCTCAAGCTTCAAAGGATTGTCTTTGTGAACAAAAACTCTTTCCACATTAAATTGTTCCCTGTATTTGAGCTCCTCTCTCGTCAGCCGATGCTCAGTTGTAGTTTGCCGGTGTATTCGAAGCTCCTGATCAGCATAATCAAGTCTTATATAGGCATCCCGTTGAGATATAGATAGTGTCCGAACCTTCGTCTGGGTTACACGGCTGGCTGTAAGATTTGCAATACAGCCATCGACAAATCGGACCTGCACATTCGCAATATCATCTCGATCAGATAAGATTGAGGCTCCTTGCGCCGAAATTTCCTTGATATCCTTATCAACCAACCGTAGAACTATATCCAGGTCATGAATCATGAGATCAAGCACTACGCCGTCTTCCTGGACGCGCGGAGAGAATGGACCCAAACGACGACATTCAATTAATTGAGGGTCCCGAACCACACGATTCAACTCTTGTACCGCACCATTAAATCTTTCTACATGTCCGATATGTAAGACAAGATTATTCTTTGTAGCAATCTGAAACAACTCTCTGGCCTCCAACAAATCATTGCAAATGGGTTTTTCAACCAAGACGTGAATCCCGTTCTCAAGGAATATACGGGATACCGAATGATGATAGGCTGTCGGTACAGCAATCGTCACAGCATCTACCCGACCGATTAAATCAGAAGGATCGGCAAATTCTTCGGCGCCGTACTTCCCCGCCAGTTCGTGCACACGATTTCGGTCGATGTCAGCTAGTGCTACAAGATTGGCATCTAGGATTTCGGCAAGCGCGGCGACATGATAGCTTCCCATGTGTCCAACGCCTACAACGCCGATTCGTATAGAATCCATTAAAATAACATTCCCTCTTGCTAATTATTAAACTTGTCCCCGGTAAAAACCTCGCTTAGAACACTGAACAAATTCTATCACGGATTGAATCTCCCGGCCCATCGTCAATTCAGACTCAATTCGACCGATTCCCTCGGCCACTGTCTTTGCATCTTGAAAGAGGATGCGGTAAGCCCGTTTTAAATCCGCCCGAATCTCGGGGGAGATGTCCATTCTGCGCAAACCAACAACGTTTAGTCCCCGAACACGGGGGGGAAACCCCTCTACCGTTGTAAAAGGAAGTACATCCATCCGAACCGCCGTGGGGCCAAGAATAATTGCCCCCTCCCCAAATCGAACGAATTGGTGAACTCCCACATTGTTGGAAACAAAACAGTGGCTCCCCACCTCCACATGGCCGCCAAGATTAATGAAAGTAGTGAAAATTACATGATCACCCAACTGACAATCGTGTGCCACGTGGGAGTAGGCCATGAGATAGCATTGAGAACCCACACGAGTAACACCATCCTCATGCATAGACCGATGAATCGTCACCATCTCTCGGATGACCGTATTCGGACCGATTTCTACTTTGCCGCCTCTTTCCTTTAGGTCAACTACTTGAGGCTCTCCTCCTATAATAGCCCTTGGAAAGATTCTGCAACCAGATCCGATATTTGTAATCCCCTCCAATATGGCATACGCTCCCACTTCGCACTCGTCCCCCAACTGAACGCCAGGACCTATCATCGCTCCAGGGCCAATACGTACGTTGGTTCCAACGGACGCTTCGGGATCCAAGTGAGCAGTAGGATGAATTTCGGTCACGATTTTCTTAAGTGGGCTGAATTATAGCGGACAATATTCCCTCCGCTACGGTTTTATCATCTACTGTGGCCACCCCATCCATCTTCCAGTATTTCCCCCGACTACGCAGGAGTTTGACATCAAGCCGAAGCTGATCGCCGGGGACCACGACCTTTCGAAATTTCACCCGTTCGAAGCCAGCAAAATAAATATCGGCATCTAACGGGGTCAATTCAAGGGCAAATAAACATAGAATGCCAGCCTGGGCAAGGGCTTCGACAATTAGAACACCGGGCATCACAGGGCGCCCCGGAAAATGTCCTTGGAAAAAAGGCTCGTTGTGGGAAACATTCTTCTGGGCAACAATTCTTATGGACTTTTCGTCCAATTCGAGAACACGATCAATAAAAAGTAATGGATACCGGTGAGGAAGGTAACGTTGAATTTCGTCCGTACTGATCAAGTCTTTCTCTCCTTCAATTTCTCCTCTATCTTGTTCACCCGCGTGAGTAGCTCAGGCAATTTTCGATAGACGGCGATTCTCCGGCGGACTTGGCTCGCCTCATCCGCTGGTGAATCCAAATACGTTTTCCCTCCTTCTATGCTTTTAGTTATTCCGGTCTGTGCCCCGATTTGCGCCCCTTCTCCGATTTCAACATGGTCAGCCACACCAACCTGACCGCCCAATATGGCTCCTTTTCCTATCTTAACACTTCCTGATATTCCCACCTGGCTGGCCAATATACACCCTTCTCCTATATCTACGTTGTGCCCGATTTGGACAAGATTGTCGATTTTGGTTCCCCGCCCAATTCTGGTCACCCCGAGGGCCGCTCGATCGATTGTGGTATTTGCACCAATTTCAACGCCATCCTCTATCATAACCGAACCTGTCTGAGGAAATTTTTCAAAACCTCCTTTTTCATCAGGCACATAACCAAAACCATCAGCGCCTATGACTGCTCCAGCATGAATCGTGATATAGGCGCCTAATTTAACGCACGAGTAGAGAACGGCATTTGGGTGAATAACACACTTTTGCCCCATGATTACCCCGCTCCCTATCCGGACCCCGGCGCCGATTTGGCATCCGGAACCGATATTCGCGCCGTTTCCGATAGATGCATAAGGGCCCACCGGTACACATTCCCCGATCCGAACCCCCTCGTTTATCTGCGCAGTTGGGTGAATTCCTGATTCAGGAAGCATTGGGGGACGGAAAATGTGAATGGCTTTGATAAATCCCAATATTGGATTGTCGCAACGTATTCCGGGCCGCCCCGGATCTGCACCGGGGGGAACGACTAATGCACCTGCCGCAGTCGGTTTTTGGAGGCGCTCCAATGAGTCGGCGCAGCTTAATGCATCAGGACCTGCAGTGTTATAGTCCGCCACATCACTTACTTCGTAATCTCCATCGCCTAGCACTTCTCCATTAATTCGTTCGGCAATTTCCGAAAGGCGCACTTTTATCTCTTTTTCTGATCGTACCTTTTGACAACTAATTTCGTGATGTCCAATGCTTTATCGAAAAATAATACGCCACCAGCTGATCTGTCCATGACAAGATCGAATTCCATTTCGGTTCCGATTTCTATTACAACATCACGTATTTCCCTTAAAAATCGATCAAACATTTTCTGGCGACGATCTCGAAGATCATTATTGCTTTCCTTGATGATCCGATTTAGCTCGTCGTTCATCCTTGCCGTATCCCTCCGAAGTCTACGCAGGTCGGCTGTTTTTCGCTCCCTCTCCTCCTCACGCCATATAGCGCTTTTTTGGCTAATTTCGAGCTGTAAATCTTGACCCTTTTTTACGAATTCGTTTAATCCAACCCTCTTTTTATTGATGTTTTCCTGCAGACGTACTTTTTCCTTTTCTATAACAGCTCTCGCATCTCTTCCCACCTTCGAATCGGCCCAGGCCAGCCTCAAATTGACGACACCGATCTTGCCCGCCCCCATCACTGGATAAGAATGAACCATCACCCAGGTGATTACGGCAATCCCCATCAATGCCATCAAACGAAACTTCTTCCGCATACTTTTTAAAAATCCTTTATCGAAATTTCCGGTTATTCTATATCTACTTTAGAAAGATGTACCCAATTCAAAATGGACCTCCCGCCGTCTCTCATCTGTCTTTTTGTCCAACTTATAACCCAGATCGAAACGAATTGGGCCCAATGGCGTTAATACACGAAGTCCCCCTCCACCGCCTACTCGCACATCCGTTACATCAAATGCATTATGCCTCTCCCATACGTTACCCACATCTAGAAAAATTGCAATAAGAGTGGGCCCAATGAAGGGATGGGTCAATTCATTAGATACAAGGCCAGTCGAGTAGCCGCCAATTGCGTCGCCTTCAACGTCCCTCGGGCCCAAGTCATTACTTTCAAATCCTCGTATAATTCGGTTCCCCCTTAAAAATAATCTACGAACAACGGGGAGAGAGCCATTGTAAGCGTCGGTATAACGGGCATCTACACGATATGACCAAACCAATTTTTTCAAAAATCGAATCCTCAATCTTTCACCTATATTATAGTATTGACGGATCTCCGCCGAAGAAGAAATCACATCTATGTCACCACCCAAGACGCCACCCGAAACGCCCACGGCAGTCCGGGCCAATGTCCCAGATATTGGCGTAAACCTCCGATTTCCGGTGCCAAAGATTCGACTGTCATATCTCAGGGATGGTGTTATGCTGCTCGTCAACAGCGATTTATTGGCCTCATCGAGAATGAACTGAGGAGCAGTGTTCTTTACGCGGAAGATCCTTGCGCTGGAAAACTCATAAGTCAGACCGGCTCCAACGAATTCGGACAAACTCCTTCCCAGTTTTATTCGTCCTCCCTCAACTCGGGTTTGATACGCGTCAAATTCCTGGTCCACGAAAAATAGCTCACCACCCAAAGAAAAATCAGAGTCGCGAAAATTTGGATCGGTGAAGGAAACTATAAAATCCGTACTGGCGGCAGAAAAACGCCCCAAAAGGGACGCAATAAATCCTTTTCCGAACAAATTCTGTTCCCGTAATTCAGCCGTAAGTATAGATCCTTCGTCGCTATTGAAGCCAAGTCCACCCGAAAGGGAGCCAGTTGGTTGCTCATCGACTTCTATATCAATATCAAGGATTTCATCAGTTCCCACTCGACGTTTCTCAATTATTCGCGGATCTCCGAAATAACCGAGCCTTTGAAGCCGAACCCGTGTACGGGCCAAGTTTTTAGAATTATAAAGAGACCCTTCCGCGACCCGTACCTCGCGGCGAATAACATTTTCTCGTGTTCGAGTGTTTCCTTTAATATTTACCTTCCCGATAAAAACACGCCGACCCTTGTTAACGTTAAGAATAATGCCAACGGTTTTCTTCTCGTCGTTCGGTGATGTAACGGGTTGAATATCGACGAAGGCATATCCCCGTTCAGCGAAGATATTCGTTATCCTCTGGACATCGTTGAGCATCAAGGTGTGATTGTACATATCTCCTTCAAAAAGCGGAGATTTCGCCAAAAGCTCTTCGGGCGGAACAACATCCTCTCCACCGCGAATCTCGACATTTCCAACCCTATAGGCGAGCCCTTCGCTAACAGGAATCGTGATGTGTATTTTTCCCCCTTCCCTATCTTCCCGAACAATAGGTTGATCTATTTGCGCTTTCAGAAAGCTGCTTTTTTGGTAATGTACCCGAAGCCGGACTAGATCTCTTTGGAGTTCTTCTTCCGTAAAAACGCCCGATCCGGTAATAAAGGAGAAAAAACCGCCTTCCGTTGTCTCCATCGCACCGAGGAGATCTCTTCGGGATATATTTTTATTTCCCGTAAATTGGATCGTCTCTATCTGAACTGTCTCACCTTCATCAATACGAAAAGTTACACCGACATTATTTCGCCTGCCCTCCTTTAGAACGGCTTCCACCCGAGCAAAATAGTATCCGTTTTCCTGATAGAGTTTTTTTATGTTTCGAACCGTTTCCTTTATCGCTGCTTCGCTCACGATAGTTTGAACTTTTACTGTTACTCGTTCACGGATTTTTTCCTCATCCAACCGGGAATTTCCCGCAATTTTGACAAGATTTATGGTGGGCTTTTCAATGATAACGTAAATTACTTTCAGGCCACCTTCAAAAGGTTCCACATCTACCCGGACATCCCGAAAAAACCCGAGTTCGTAGATGGTTTTCACATCCTTGCGGATTAATTCGACCAGCTCCACATTCGTGTAGGAGCTCCTTTCGGCCAATTTAATGTAGAAGAGGATGGTAGATCGGTCGACGCGGCGATTTCCTTGAATTTCGATCGTCCTAATTTCGATCTCGGGGGTGGTGGGCTGACTGTAAGACGTAGATGGCACCCATGATAAAAAAATAAACGCCAATAAGGCGCAAAATAACACATGGGCCGCATTTCGCATTGACGCACACCTTGACTATATATCAGGGACCTTAAAACATGCGGTCGGGAGCCTTTAAACGTCCCTTATGCTAAGTACCTCAGAGTCTTCTTTGGATTCAAAAACCAATTCATCGCCGGCAAGTTTCGCGAGGATGACACCTCCATCTGAGAACTTCCCCTGAAGAACCTCCTCACTAAGGGTGTCCTCGATCTGGCGCTGTATGACCCTGCGGAGCGGTCGGGCTCCATAAGCTGGATCGAAACCCTCCTTTGCAAGCCATTCCCGCGCCTCGTCCGTTAATTCCACGCTCATCCCTTTGTCCGACAATGTCATATTAACTTTTGCCATCTCAATATCAACGATTTTGAGAATGTCTTCTTTTGTAAGCGGATGAAAAATAACTATCTCATCAATCCGATTCAAAAATTCGGGATTGAAAGTTCTCTTCAGCTCGTCGCGAATATTGTCTTTCATCTTCTCAAAATTAGTCGAAGAATCCGCCTTCTGGAAACCAAGTGATGTGCCTTTTTCAATAGAGCGGGCCGCAAGGTTTGAAGTCATAATGATAATCGTATTTCTGAAATCAACTGCGCGCCCGTAACTATCAGTTAAAACCCCATCGTCCATCACCTGAAGAAGAATATGGTATACGTCGGGGTGTGCCTTCTCCATTTCATCGAGCAGAATGACCGAATACGGTTTCCGGCGAACGCGTTCAGTAAGTTGCCCTCCTTCTTCATAGCCGACGTATCCCGGAGGGGCTCCGGTTAATCTCGATACGCTGAAGCGCTCCATGTACTCGCTCATGTCGATTCGAATGAGAGCCGACTGATCTCCAAACATAAATTCGGCCAACGCCCGAGCCATCTCCGTCTTTCCCACCCCAGTGGGACCGAGGAAGAGAAAACTCCCTATCGGGCGTTTGGGGCTTTTTAATCCAGCCCTTGATCTCCGAACAGCCTTGGTGAGCAACCGGGTGGCTTCCTCTTGCGCGATTATTTTCGCGTTCAATTCCTCTTCCATCCGAAGAAGTCGCTGGTTTTCCACCTCTTCGATGCGCTGAAGAGGAATCCCCGTCATTCGGCTTACGACGAACGCGACATCATCTTCCGTGACTGCAGGTTCCTCTTCCGACTGGCTAGAGGACCACTCTTCTTTCAATTCTTCCAATTTTCCTCGGTTTTGCTCTTCTTGGTCCCGAAGTTCGACAGCCTTCTCGAAATCCTGTTTTTCAATCATATCTTTCTTGAGGCGAACCGTTTCCTCAATGTCTCGCTGAAGATCCCGGATACTCGGCGGGAAGGTTTCCCTTTCCAGGCGGACCTTACTGCATGCCTCATCGATGACATCGATCGCTTTATCCGGGAGAAAGCGGCCAGAAACATATTGCGAGGAAAGTTTCACGGCTGAAACAATAGCCTCATCCTGGATTTGCGCATTGTGATGTCTTTCATATTTATCCTTTAAGCCGCGAAGAATGCTAACCGTATCGTCGTTCGAGGGAGGATCAACCGTAATACTTTGGAAGCGTCTTTCGAGCGCTCCGTTTTTCTCTATGTACTTACGATACTCATCAAGAGTTGTGGCGCCGATACATTGAAGCTCTCCCCGGCTGAGCGCTGGCTTGAGCATATTGGAAGCATCGATAGAACCTTCGGCGGCACCCGCTCCCACAAGTGTGTGAAGTTCATCAATGAAAATGATCACGTCTTTGCTCTGTGTTATTTCTTTCATGATCGCCTTCAAGCGCGCTTCGAATTGCCCGCGGTATTTCGTACCCGCGACGAGGGCCCCCAGGTCAAGCGCAACAACGCGTTCGTCATAGAGGATCTGGGGAACATCCTTGGCAATGATGAGTTGTGCAAGTCCTTCTACAATAGCCGTTTTTCCGACGCCCGGCTCACCTATCAATACGGGATTGTTCTTGGTCCGGCGGGCCAAAATTTGAATAACTCGTTCGATCTCATTTTCGCGTCCGATCACAGGATCTAATTTTCCCTCCTCGGCCAGTTCGGTCAAATCGCGGCCGAACTCATCGAGCGCGGGAGTTTTGCTTTTTTCACGGGAGCGCGTAGCAACAGGTTCACGCAGGAGGTTGATTGTTTGCTCGCGCGTCTGCTGAAGCTTCACTCCGAAGCTTGCCAGAATCTTTGCCGCCAAGCCGTCCTTCTCACGAACAATTCCCAATAGAAGATGCTCTGTACCAATATAGTTGTGGCCCATAAGCCGGGCTTCCTCGACAGCGTACTCAAGCACCTTTTTCGCTTTTGGAGTGAAGGGAATATCACCTTCGACAGGTCCGCTCAGGCTTTTGGGCAGATTTCTCTCCAATTCAAGGCGCAATTGCTTCGGATCAACTCCCAGCTTTTGGAGAACTGCAATCGCAATCCCACCTCCATCCTTCAATACGCCGAGAAGAATGTGCTCGGTGCCAAGATACTCATGCCGATAATGTTCGGCTTCCTCTCTGGCAAGGATGATTACTTTCCTGGCACGCTCGGTGAATCGCTTGAACATCACGCCTCCTTACAATTAACCGGCTATCCGACCATCCCTCATAGTAACGATTCGATCCATCTGCGCTGAAACCGAAGGATTGTGGGTAACCACGAGAATCGTCAAATTTTTATCAATATTGAACTCTCTAAGTAAATTTACAATAGATCCTGAAGCCCTCGAATCGAGATTGCCCGTAGGTTCATCCGCGAGAACAATGGGCGGGTCATTAACTAACGCTCTTGCTACCGCTACCCGTTGTTGCTCACCTCCTGAAAGTTCTGCAGGGCGGTGATTCGCGCGAGCTCCCAACCCCACTTTTTCAATCAAATCTCGTGCCTTAATTTCCATTTCCCGTCTGGATTCTGATCCCAGCATCCCTGGTATTATAACATTTTCCAGGGCAGTGAATTCCGGCAACAAATAGTGGAACTGAAACACAAATCCCAGGCAACGATTTCGAAATTGAGCAAGTTCCGCATCCGGTCGACTGTGGATCCGCTCCCCTCTAAAGAATACTCCTCCCGATGAGGGGCGGTCCAACGCACCAATCAAATGAAGGAGGGTGCTTTTACCAGCTCCAGAAGCCCCTACCACAGCAACCATTTCGCCCCGGTAAATCTCAAGGTCAACGCCCCGCAATGCTTGAACTTCACCCCCGGGAACAAAATATGTTTTCTTCAAATCTCGAATTGATACAATTATATCTCTTCTTTCAATGCTTTGGACGTGCATACTCTCTTCGCTACTGGTTTGCTCACCCATAGCGAAGCATTTCCACAGGGTCCACCCGAGAAGCCCGCCAAGCAGGATAAAGCGTAGCCCCAAGGCTTATTGTCACCGCAATAACCGCTGTTGCCGTCACATCAAAAAATGTCATGCGAACCGGCAATTTATCTATATGGTAGACGCTGGCCGGAAGGATGTCCAGACCTAGAAATTTTTCCAAAAAGTTCTCCACAATTGATAATTTCCACCCCAATATCAATCCTCCGACAGTCCCTAAAATCGAACCTGAAAATCCCATTATTGCACCCTGAATGAAAAAAATCCGTAAAATTACCCCTCTTGTTGCCCCCATTGATATTAGTATGGCAATTTCTTTTCCTTTTTCCATTACTACCATGACAAGAGAACCTACGATATTAAAGGCCGCTACAATGATTACCAGAAGGAGCAGTATGAACATGGTGATTCTTTCGGTTTTAAGGGCGGAAAATAAATTTACATTCATGCGCTGCCAGGAGCGTGCCCAATATGGCCCTTTGGCCCCTTCCAAATTTTTCAAACCTTTTTGCAGTTCGTTTGCTACCTTCTCTGCAGCGAAAATATCACGAACACGAGCGTGAATTCCTGTTACCCCATCTTTAAGCCCAAAAAAATCTTGGGCATCTTTGATAGATATAAACGCCATCCCCGAATCGAATTGGTAAAAACCGCTGCGGAAAGTACCCACAACCTTGAAACGTCTGGTTAGGGGCAACATACCAGCGGGGGTTACCGCCCCAACGGGGCTCACCATCGTTACCTCGTCCCCTACATTCGCTCCGAGGATAGTTGCCAACACCTCTCCGATCACCAGCCCAGCCAAAGTAGTCTCGCTTTCCTTCTCTCGGTCCGAGGCAATTTTTGACTCATGACTGTTTAGTCTTTCAAGCGATCCGGACTGAATATATTTATCGATATCGGTAACATTGATCTCCTGAGACGGATCGATTCCGCGTACAATAGCCCCGGTAACCCCCGTCTGGGAGGTGAGCATTACCTGGCCAAAAACAAATGGGCTCGCTGCAACTATTTCAGGAACATCCTGGATATGGGATATAACTTCGCGCCATTTTTCCATGGCACCTGCACCAATTCTATACACCTCAATGTGGCTCTGCGTTCCCAAGAGCTTAATGCGGATTTCCTGCTGAAATCCCGTCATTACGCCAACAACAACAATGAGAACCGCGACGCCAAGTGCAATACCGATGACAGAAATCCACGTTGTTAAAGATACAAAACCCGCCTTCTTTGCACGCAGATGCCGCAAGCTAATCTGCATTTCTACGGCGATTGGCATATTTTCTATTCTCTCTTTTTACGAAGAAGAGGGAAAAAAATGACATCCCGAATGGAACCCGAATCGGTAAAAAGCATGGCCAACCGGTCAATCCCGATTCCCTCTCCTGCCGTAGGTGGCATCCCATATTCCAGCGCTCGAATATAATCCCAATCCACATCTGATGCGTTTTCGTCCCCCTTCTCTTTTGCATCGGACTGCTTCAAGAATCGGTCACGCTGTTCGTCCGGATCGTTCAATTCCGTGTAAGCGTTAGCGATTTCGCGGCCAGCCACGATCAACTCGAACCGCTCAACGGTTTCCGCATCGTCTTCCCGGCTTTTTGAAAGAGGAGAAAGCGCACGGGGGAAGTCGTATATAAAGGTCGGCTGGCGAAGTTTCGGCTCCACAATTTCTTCAAACAGAAAATCAAGTATGTAGACATGGTCCATTTCACCCGAAATTACATTCCCTTTGGGAGTAGCGATTTCCCGGGCATAGTCTCTTGCACATTCTTCATCCTCTAACACTTGCGGCGATGTGCCCCCCACCTCAACGATGGCTTCCCGCCATTTTATACGCGGCCATTTCGGAGAAAGTGATATTTCTTCTCCGCCGTAATTGAGCTTCCTTCCCCCCAACAGATGATCCGCTAGGGAAGAAATCATTTCTTCAGTTAATGCCATGAGGTCATTGTAATCGGAATAAGCCATATAGAATTCGAGCATTGTGAATTCTGGATTATGCTGTGTGGAAATTCCTTCGTTTCGGAAATTCCGGTTGATTTCATAAACGCGGTCGAGACCGCCGACGACCAGTCGCTTAAGGAAAAGCTCGGGGGCCACGCGGAGAAAGAGCGGCATGTCCAGCGTATTGTGATATGTTTTAAATGGGCGGGCCGCGGCACCGCCCGGAATGGCTTGCATCATCGGAGTCTCTACTTCTAGAAATCCCCGCTCATCGAGGAACCGGCGGATGAACTGGATCATCCGCGTTCGAGTGTAAAAGATCTCCGTTACCTCCGGATTCGCGATGAGATCCACATATCGATGGCGGTAACGAGCTTCCACGTCCCGTATTCCGTGCCATTTTTCGGGAAGCGGGATAAGGCTTTTCGTCAAAATGTCGGCCTCGCGAATCCGAAGGGAGAGCTCGTCAGTCCGCGTGCGAAAAATCCCCCCGCTGCATCCAATAATATCGCCAATATCGAAGTCCTTGGCACGTGCGAATGCTTCATCTCCAAGGTCGTTCAAACGGAAGAAAAGCTGAATTCGTCCTGTCGCGTCCTTCAGGTCCATGAAAAGGACTTTCCCTTGCAGGCGCTTGGCCATGAGCCGGCCGGCGATGACGAAATTTTTCTCCTTTTCTTCCTTGAAATCATCTTGCGCCCAATCCTTATACTTGGAAATCAACTCTCCGATCTGATGGGAGATAGAAAATCGATTCACAAAAGGATTTCTGCCTTCTGATTTGATGGCATCGAGTTTGGCCCTCCGATGAGCAATGAGTTCGCTCTTCTCTTCATAAGAAGAAACTTCCTCCTCTCCTGAAGCGTCAGCCAGAGAAGGCATATCTTTGCTCTTTTCTGGATCAGTTTTCTTCATGAATTACTTTCACCCTTCATACCAGGCAGGCAGGCAGGCAGGCATGAATAAATGATTGCACTCCTAAATAAGCGGAAAATCTATAATCTTCAAACCGACATCGCGAACCAGAGAAGGGAATGCAGCGGGGCGGGTGTCATTCCAAAACATCTTCGTATTCTCTCACGATTTCGATTCGGCACGTTCCTCAATAAGTGATATTAGGTAGGCATCGATAAACATGTCGATGTCCCCGCCTAAGACAGTATCTACATTAGAAGTTTCTACATCGGTCCGATGGTCCTTTACCATCCGGTAAGGGTGAATGATATACGATCGAATCTGGCTTCCGAATCCAATTGTCTTTTTCATGGCATGAAGTGCCTCTTTTTCTTCTTCACGCTTTCGCCTCTCCAACTCGTAAATCTGGGCGCGCAACAGCTTCATCGCCGTTGCCCGGTTTTTGTGCTGACTCCGTTCATTCTGGCAAGAAACAACGATGCCCGTCGGAAAATGCGTGATCCGAACAGCCGAGTCAGTGGTATTTACGTGCTGCCCGCCAGCCCCAGAGCTCCGGAAAACATCAATTCGAAGGTCCTTTTCGTTAACCTCAACCTCCACGTCGTCATCCACTTCAGGCGTGACATCTACCGAGGCGAAAGAAGTGTGTCTTCGACCGCTCGCATCAAATGGAGAGATTCGCACAAGGCGATGGACGCCAACCTCCGACCGCAGATAGCCATAGGCGTATTCCCCCTGGATGATGAGGACGACATTCTTTATCCCCGCCTCTTCTCCCGCAAGCATGGATACGATGCGCGTCGAAAATTCCCTCCCTTCCGCCCACCTTGTGTACAAGCGGAGGAGCATTTCCGCCCAATCCTGGCTCTCCACGCCACCCGCACCAGCGTTCACAGACAGAATGGCGTTGGCGGCATCCCGCTCCTCGTCCATGACGAGTTGAAATTCAAGCCGATCGATCTCTTTTGAGAGGGAAGTTAAATTTTCATTAACCTCTTCCTGGAGGGCCGGATCCGGACTTTCCATCTCCATGAGTTGGAGAAGGTCAATTTGGTCCGTCAACTTAGCGTGGAGGCATTTCCAGGTATCGATTGTTTGCTGGAAACCCGCGCGCCGCTTTAAAGTTTTTTGAGCGGCCTCGGTGTCATTCCAGAAATTGGGATCACCAGTGATCTTGTCGAGCTTTTTGCATTTCTCTTCGAGCCCGGAGATGTCAAAGATGGCCTCGTAGTTCCTGGAGACGCGCCTCCAGTTTTTCGCCCATCTTTACTGACTCCTCCATTTTGATCTCCCTTATCTCCAGACGTAGAAACCAAAAAATACAAGTTCTCCATCAATCATACACCCGTACACGGGGACGCCGCCAGACCACGGGAATGGCGAATAAGACAATCAACGCGCAAGTGAATGCGAAGACATCCCCCATTTTCGCATACAGGGTAAGACTTCTCGTCCTGGGGGCGATAGAATCCAAATGGTTCCAAGGTCGGAAAAGAGGACTCCTTCTCAAGATGGCGCCACGTGCGTCGATTATAGCGCTGATTCCCGTATTGGCAGCCCGGACGATGGGGACACGATACTCTACCGCCCGCAAAGCTACCATAGAAAGATGCTGTTCTGACGCCGCGGTGTCACCGTACCATGCGTCATTTGTAATATTTACCAGAAACTGGGCGGTCTTGAACTGACGAGCCACGCGGGGAAATATCGCTTCAAAACAAATCAGGACGCCAAAGCTCCCCCCTGGAATGTGGAACACTTTTGCCTCCTCGCCCGGAACGGTGGTTCCGAGGACAGGAGCGAGCTTTTTCACAAAAAACAATAAAGGACCCAGTGGAACGTACTCACCAAAAGGAACGAGGTGCATCTTGTCGTATCGGCCGATCTCTGATCCGTCAGGCCCGAGAAGGTAGGCTGAATTGAAAATTTTAGGAGACGAATTGGAGCGATCAACGCGTACTGCGCCGAAAAGCAAGTAGGCTTCCGAGCGGCGCGCAATCTCGCTCATTCGCTTTTGCCAATAAGGTTCTTCATCAAAAAATAATGGAGCTGCTGCTTCAGGCCAAACGATCAAAGGAGGGACGGCATGTTGCCCTTTTCGAAATTTCTCTGACAAGGCCATTGTCAATCCTTCATGATTTTTGACAATGGCTTCTCGATATTTGGGGTTCCATTTGATGAATTGATCTGTATTTCCTTGAACGATACCGGTAGGTCTTATTTTGGGTCCAGCCTCGGTGGGCACCTCAAAAAGCCGAAGATAGCCATATCCCACAACGATTGCGGCCAACCCAGCAATGCCCCCAACAACGACAAATGGAGCCTTCCGTGGATATCGGAAAAAATGCCAAATACTCGCGTTTACCGCCAAGATAAAAAAGGATATCCCGTACACGCCAACTAAATCCGCGATCTGGACAACCGGAAGTACCCTGTACTGGCTGTACCCGATTAAGGCCCAAGGAAAACCAGAAAGGACATAGGCTCTTACCATTTCGAGTGTCACCCAAAGGGGGGCGGCAAGCATCAGACGGGAAAAACCACCATTTGGGAAAAGGCGAACGAGAAAGTATCCGAACAACCCAATGTACAGAGCCATGTAGGCGGCGAGTAAGGCCGTAACGAACCATGCCAGCCATGGCGCTAGCCCGCCGAAGTTGACCATTGCTACCTTCACCCACCATATTATGATTCCATAAGCGATGAAGCCTGATAAAAACCCCAACGCAAAGGCTTCGTGGGGGTGCTTTCGGTCGAACGACCAAAGAAGGGGAACAAGGGACATCCATATCAATGCCTCGAAACGAAATGGAGGAAACGAAGAGGCCAGTAACAGCCCGGAGAGAACTGCGTATCCCAAATCTCTCATTTTCATTATTCTGTTACCGCCCCATCCATAGATTCACTCAATTCCCCCTAATTTCTCCCGGATTGAATCGACAATTTTTTGATTGATGCCCTCTACCCCAAGGAGTTGTTCATCATTCGCCGTAAGCACTCCATGAAGGCTGCCAAATGTGCGCAGCAAAGCGCGCCGCCGCTTGGGGCCGAGGCCGGGAACATCGTCCAATCCGCTTCGGATTTCGCTTTGAACTCTCCGTGTCCTATGAAAAGTAACGGCAAATCGATGGACCTCATCTCGTATCCTTTGAAGCAATAGTTTCTCAGGGCTTCCTTCATGAAATCGGATATATTCTGATTGATTCGGGAGGTATACAACATCCTGGTCCGCCGCACTGTCAGCGGAACGTCCTTTGGAAAGCGAACAAAGAGCCACATCCGCAACGCCTACTTCTTCGACAGCGGCCACGACGGCGGACAATTGCCCTTTTCCCCCATCTATTACGATAAGATGAGGCAGTTCCTCTCCTTGATTCACGAGCCGCTCCAATCTCCGGGTGACAATTTCTCGCATGGAGGCAAAATCGTCCGCAACACCTTCGGTGGAGCAAATATTGTACCGGCGGTATCCGTCCTTCATGGGGTGGCCTTCATAGAAGGTTACACTCGCGCCCACGATGTGGCTGCCATGTAAATTGGATACATCAAATGCTTCAATACGAGTGGGGAGTTCCTCCAAATTCAATCCTTGCTGAAGGGCACCCAGGGCCTTATGTTCTTTTTGAATTCTTTCACCTTCGCGATCGAGCGCTTGGCTTGCGTTCTTGCAAGCCATCTCGACCAGGCGTTTTTTATCTCCACGACGCGGTGTATGGACAATGACCTTCCTTCCCTTTCGCTCAGACAACCATCCAGCTATCAGACTCGAGTCCGGAGGCTCGGCGGGAAGCAGAACTTCGTCTGGTGAGTAGGAGCGATCTCCATAATATTGTTTTATAAATCCTGAGACGATTTCCTCATCCGGTATTTCTCCTCTCATCGGGACGACGAATCCCTGATCCGCCAAGAGTCTTCCATCCCGAACGAAGAAAAGCCGGAAGAAAATTTTATCACCCTCACGATGAAAGCCAAGGACATCCTGTTCAACGCCTTTTGCCGAGATCATTTGCTGCTTCTCGATTACATGCTTGATCGCTTTTATCTGGTCTCGTATCTTTGCTGCCGCTTCGAATCGATAAGATCTTGAATGCTCTTCCATTTCAGCACGGAGCCGTTCCAAGAGGTCTTGAGCGCCTCCTTTGAGGAAATCTATCGAATCCCGTACCTTTGCTTGATAATCATCAAGGCTTTGCAATCCGTCACAAGGTCCCAGACATTGTCCCATTTGATAATAAAGGCAACGCTTCGCCGTCTTGTCCTCGATCCCGCCAGTACATGCACGAATGTTAAAGTTTTTGTGGATGAAACGGATTGTTCGGCGGACACTTCCGGCCGATGGGAAGGGCCCCAAATAAGTAGCCCCGTCCCTTCCAGGACGCCGAACAATGCTGAGTCGGGGATAATCTTCGTTTGTGCTGAGCTTAAGAAATGGATAGTGCTTATCATCTCGAAGCATTACGTTATATTTGGGCTTGCTCTTTTTTACGTAGTTGCTTTCAAGGATTAGAGCTTCAACCTCGTTTTCGGTGACAATGTATTGAATGAAGGCAACTTCCTGGACCATTCGGGAGATCCATGGGCCCCGTCCGGGGTTCTTTCCAAAATAGTTCCGGACGCGACTTCGCAGGTGCACCGCTTTCCCGATGTAGAGTGTCTTGCCAGATAAATCTTTGAATATGTAAATCCCTGGCTTTTCTGGAAGGGATTGGATAACCTCGCGGTCAATTGATCCCGAATCGGTAATCAAACTTTGGCCTACACCTGAAGCCGCCACCTGAAAACTCCCTAAGATATTTTCACTCCGAGTTGACGGCGCTCGAGTGCGATTATCGTATCTCTCAATTCCGCCGCGTGTTCAAACTCGAGACGCTGGGCAGCCTCGTGCATCTGCACGCGAAGATCCTCAAGAGTCTCGGAATCGCCATCCAAAACCTCACCATAGATCGACCCTTCTTCCGCCACTCCGCCCAAATCGACATAATCCGATTCCCAAACGCTTTCCAGAAGCTCGTCCATTTTTCGCTCTATGGATCGGGGCGTGATACCGTTCTTTTCGTTATATGCGAGCTGGACGCTTCTCCGGCGAGTCATCTCATCGATTGAACGCCGCATGGAATCGGTAACGTTATCCGCGTACATAATCACTCTTCCATGAATATTCCGCGCGGCTCTGCCGGAAGTTTGAATAAGCGATGTTTCTGATCGCAAGAATCCCTCTTTGTCCGCGTCGCAAATAGCCACGAGAGACACTTCGGGAAGATCGAGCCCCTCGCGCAATAAATTGATTCCTATTATTACGTCAAAGACTCCCGTTCGAAGCTCACGGATTATTTTTACCCGCTCCAGTGTATCTATATCACTGTGCAAATACCTCACACGCACCCCGAGATCCTCGTAATACTCTGTTAGATCTTCAGAAAATCGTTTGGTTAGCGTAGTAACAAGAATACGTTCATTTTTCGCCGCTACCTTCCGGATCTCTCCAAGCAGGTCATCCACTTGGCCTTGAACCGGACGTATCTCAATTGGTGGATCGGGAAGCCCCGTTGGCCGGAGGAGTTGTTCGACCACGAGTCCTCCGCTTTTATCGAACTCGTACGGACCTGGTGTTGCAGAGACGAAGATTACATTCTTCACTTCTTTTTCGAATTCCTCAAAGCTAAGAGGGCGATTGTCTAGGGCGGAAGGCAACCGAAATCCGTATTCCACGAGTTTTTCCTTCCGAGAACGGTCACCACGGTACATGGCCCGCAACTGCGGAATGGAAACATGGCTTTCATCAATGATTATAAGATGATCTTTTGGAAAATAAGATAGCAATGTGGCAGGAGGCTTTCCCGGCTGCCGCCCGTCAAGATGCAGACTGTAGTTCTCTACGCCCGGACAATAACCCATCTCCCGAAACATTTCGATGTCGTGCAAAGTTCTCTCACGGAGCCGTTGGGCTTCAATGTGCTTGCCTGCCGCTTCAAATTCATTCAAACGATCTTCCAACTCTTCTCCGATGCTCTGAATGGCCCGCGAGAGTCTCTCCTCAGGAGTTATGTAATGACTGTTTGGGTATATATCAATTTTGTCGTTCCTGCGGAGAACCCGGCCATCCAGTGAATCAATTTCACTGATGGCATCTATCTCCTTCCCAAATAATTCAATCCGAATTCCCTTATTCTCATCATGTGCAGGGAGTATTTCGATCACATCTCCTCGCACACGGAAACACGCACGTTGCAACTCTGTGTCATTTCGCCGGTATTGAATCTGAACAAGCCGGTTCAGAAGTTCCTCTCTTTCTAGATACTGGCCCCGTTCGAGTTCGATATGGAGTCCATGATAATCTTCCGGCGAACCAAGGCCATATATCGAACTGACACTCGCGACAACGATCACGTCCGTCCGGGTGAGGGCCGACCGTGTAGAGGAGTGGCGCAATCGATTAAGTTCGTCGTTGATCGATGCGTCCTTCTCAATATATGTATCCGTTGTCGGGACATAAGCTTCGGGCTGATAATAATCGTAGTAGCTGACAAAATATTCGACGGAGTTATGGGGGAAGAAAATTCGAAACTCATTGAATAGTTGGGCTGCAAGCGTTTTGTTGTGGGCAATAACAATGGTGGGCTTTCCCAGCCGTGCAATGACATTGGCCATGGTGAAAGTTTTCCCCGACCCCGTAACGCCGAGAAGAACTTGGAATCGCTGATCCTGCGATAAATTTTCTATGATCGAGTCAATGGCCTGTGGCTGATCGCCCGTAGGGGAAAAATCGCAAACCAGTTGAAATGAATTCATTTAAAGGGGCAAGCCTCCCTTGGCACCCGTCCATAGGACTTCGGCGGCCAGAATAGTCTAATAGATTAAACAGGACTGCAAAAGGGTACCGGGTTCAGACGCGATTCGAGGGAAGGTATTTCTCCCAGTGAGCGTGTGCATCTCCAAAAAATCGGGGACTCATTAATTCTGGAATAAAAAAGCGAGGTTTTTTCGGAGAGCGAATGAGATGCAACCCCGCTTCATCAAGCGAAAGATCGCCCTTGCGCGCATTACAGATTCGACAACAACAAACAACATTTCCCCAAGAGGTTCTGCCGCCCCGCGACCGCGGCAGAATATGATCAATTGTGAGATCCCCCCCCCCCTCTGACCGCAATATTGGCATGTGAAGTTGTCCCGCCGATAAATGTTCTTTTTACTGAACGGAATATCGCTAACGCGGGTGATCTTTACATACCGACGAAGCCGAATGACCACAGGCAAATGAAATTCCACCCTTTCGCTGCGTACCAGGAATCCGTCTGCTTCAATTATTTCAACCTTTCCAAGGAGCATCATCCGAATGGCGCGCTTGGCGTTGCAAACGTTGATCGGCTCGTACGTTTGATTCAGCACCAGGACGCGTATATTTTCGATCACGGCCCTCTCCCTTCAGCCCAAAATCACACTCGAATCCCGAATAGCTTTTTCCTGGCAATTTCATTATTTATGTTCCCATGAAATCATTTTTTTCAACGTAACACAACATCCGCCCTCATTGCGGTGTCTTAAATCCAACTTTATAATTGATCCGCCGTCTTGATCTGGGATTATTAAACGAGTCGAAATAATAGAGAGTCTCGCGATTGCTCCTACGTTCGAAATCCGGAAAACGCATATTCATTGCGCTTCTTCTCGTTGGCGCCCTACTTGGTGGCGGACTCGGTGTAGGCTTTTCCTACTTCTATGATTTTCCCGAATTAGACTACCTTGAAAATTACCGTCCAAATACGATTACCCGAATCTACAGCCATGACAAACAAGTATTGGCGGAACTTTATCAGGAGCGCCGAATTCCCCGATCCCTCTCCGAGATTCCTCCCATACTTCGTCAAGCCCTCTTATCCATAGAGGACAGCCGATTTTATGAACACCCGGGAGTAAGCTATCCGGATATTTTCCGAGCGTTTGTCAGCAACCTACGCGCGGGCCGACGCGTCCAAGGCGGCAGTACTATCACCCAGCAACTTGCGAAGGTTCTTTTCCTAACACCCGAACGTACCTATAACCGCAAAATCCGAGAAGCTTTGCTCGCTTTGGAAATCGAGCGTCGATTCACGAAAGATGAAATCCTGGAATTTTACCTGAATCAGATATACCTCGGCAGTGGAGCCTATGGCGTTGAGGCGGCAGCAAAAATTTATTTCGATAAAAACGTGGGGCAACTTACCTTGGCGGAGGCAGCCACCATCGCAGGACTCCCCAAAGCTCCGTTTCGGTTCAACCCCCAAATAAACCGGGAAAATGCCCTCAAAAGGCGAAAACTTGTTCTCCAGCGAATGCGTGCATTGGGATTTATTTCGAAAGACCAAGAAAAAAGTGCGATTAAGGAGCCACTTCGCCTCGCACCACGACTAATTAGAAGCATTGCGCCTGATGTCGCCTACTTCGTGGAAAACATACGGCGGCAGCTCGACCGCCAGTATGGCCCGGTGATCTACCGGAGCGGCCTGCAGGTCAACACCACACTCGATCTAAACCTCCAACGCATCGCTTACAAAAGCCTTCGCCGCGGCGTGGAAAAAGCAAATTCGCTTCGTGGTTTTTTCCCTTCTGGAAAAAAATTGCGCCGCCTCCCCCGGCTCGGCGATGGCTTTCAATTTCGAATCGCTGAAGTAAAAGACCAAACGATCCGAGGAATTATCGAGGGTTATGAATCGGAAATGGACCTGCCGGACAATATCGACACAAATCTTCTCCAGGATGGAGATATCGTTATAGGTCGTGTGATAAAAGTGGACCATCGACGCAAACTTCTTGCGCTTGAATGGCAAGAAAGCATCCAGGGCGCTGTAATCGCGCTAGAACCACGCACAGGTGTTGTTCGCGCCATGGTCGGTGGAACCAATTTCCGGCGTTTCCAATTCAATCGCGCAGTGCAGTCACGCCGACAGCCGGGATCGGCATTTAAACCCGTAATTATGGCGGCCGCCCTTTCCATGGGATACACTCCAAATCACATTCTGATGGATTCCCCGTTTGTACGTCGTATGCCTGGAACTCCAAAGGATTGGAAACCCAGAAACTATACCGGTCGATTTTATGGTCCCGTTACAATTCGCAGGGCTCTTCAGTCCTCACTTAACCTCGCGACCATCAAACTCCTCGATCAAATTACTCCCATCCGGGCAATTGATTACGCCAGGCGACTCGGCATTGGGTCCGATCTAAAACCGTATCTATCTCTTGCCCTCGGCTCGTTTGAGGTTTCCCTGATTGAATTCACCGCCGCTTTCATTCCTTTCGCCACAGGGGGGGTATACTCACGCCCATATCAGATCATAAAGGTAACGGATGGAAATAATCGAATTTTGGAAGAAAATGTACCCCAGACCCACAAGGTCCTTTCCTCCGAAACAGCTTACCAAATCAATCTAATGCTTCGCGGCGTAGTGACAGACGGGACCGGTCTTTCCGCCAAAGATATTAAAGCCTATGTCGCGGGAAAGACTGGAACAACAAACCAGTATCGTGACGCTTGGTTCATTGGTTATTCTAACGATCTCGTCGTTGGTGTATGGCTCGGCAGGGACGACAACAAAGATATGGGGTTTCGTGCCTCCGGTGCTGTCACAGCCCTACCTGTTTGGAAGGAAATTATGAAAAAATGGCTCGGCAGCCGCGACAATATTATCGCTCCACCTGATCCACCCCCAGGAATTCGAATGATTAAAATCGATGCCGAATCGGGCCTCCTTCCCTCGAGATGGTGCAAAGGGAAATACATAATGGAAGCTTTTGTTCATGGAACAGAACCGACCGAAGTCTGTCCTCCAAAATCAAAGCTCCCTGGATTCTTCAATGGGAGTTAAAAGCAGGGACTAAGACGGGCTGCCAGGCCCTTCCCCACCTGCCGCATCGGGGTTTTCTTTTCCGAAAAGGGCGAAAATAAACTGATCGGGATCGAAATCGATTAAATCTTCCACTTTTTCGCCGACTCCGACAAAGCGGATCGGTACGCCACTCTCGTGGGCCGCGCCAATAATAACACCTCCCCTTGAACTCCCATCCAGTTTCGTGAGGATGAGACCCGTAACGCCCAGGGATTCTCCGAATTCTCGTACCTGGGCGAGAATATTCTGGCCGCTGGTCGCATCAAGAACGAGATACACCTCATGTGGTGCCCCTGGAAGCTGCTTGGCCGTTACACGACAAATCTTTTTCAATTCCTCCATCAAGTTTGTCTTTGTGTGGAGTCGGCCCGCCGTATCGGCCAGAATGACATCCAGCTTCCTCGCCTTCGCCGCTTGAACGGCATCAAACATCACAGCCGAAGGATCAGCGCCCTCCTTGTTGCGAATCAATTCACAGCCGACTCGGTTCGCCCAAATTTCAATCTGATCGCCCGCACCCGCCCGAAAGGTATCGGCTGCCGCGATCATCACTTTTTTCCCATCGGCAGCAAATCGCGCCGCAAGCTTTCCGGTGGTCGTCGTTTTGCCCACTCCGTTCACTCCGATCAGGATAATGACACGCGGCTCCCCCGCCGTCGGATTTACAGAGATAATGGAGGGCCTTTTCGCTGGTGACCGGAGAAGGTCGATGAGGATAGATCGGACACGTTCGATAGAGTTTTCCTTTCCCTTCTCACCGAGACGAAGTTTATCAAGCACGGTTTCGATTACCACCGGTCCCAAATCAGACGTGTAAAGAATTTCCTCAAGCTCCTCTAGGTCTTTCTCATCGAACCGGGAATGATCTGACAACACGGTTTCCAGTTTCCCGATGAATTCTTCACGCGTTTTCAAGAGCCCATCAAAAAGTCGGCGGTACCATCCTTTACGTTTTTCATTCTTCATTGAGTATTCATGGGGGTGGATATCTCCCATCCTCTTCAACGCATTGAACTATGAAAACAAAAAACCCATCACAGGCGAAACTGCCACCAAGAGATGGGATTGGATGATCTAAATGCAGAATATTAACTGTTCCAATTTTATTCGAAAGTTTCTCGCCCGTCCGCCTCCAATCCTACATTTGCACCGATCTCCTCTTTCGAATTTTCACCCATACGATTCAACTTTACGGATACGACGATCGATACACCTTTTTCGCGCTGAGTGATCCCATAGAGTTGGGAGGCATAGGTCATCGTCTTCTTGTTGTGGGTAACGATAACGAATTGGGTGCGGTCTTCCATTTCATTGAGGATATCCCGGAACCGACCGACGTTCGCATCGTCGAGTGTTGCATCCACTTCATCAAGCAAGCAAAACGGACTCGGACGAACGGAAAAAACGGAAAATAGAAGTGCGATGGCAGTCAACGCTTTCTCCCCCGCCGAGAGAAGCATAATATTTCCTGGTTTTTTCCCCGGTGGACGGACTTCGATATCAACGCCTGTCTCAAGAGGATCGTTCGGATTCTGCAAATACATCCGAGCTTCTCCGCCTTGAAACAAACGGGAGAAAGTACGAGAAAACTGTCCGCTTACCTGTTCAAAAGCTTCCAGGAATCGGCTCCTCGTCGTTTTATTAAGTCTATCGATGGTGGCGTGTAAATCCGCAATGGAGCGTTCAAGATCTTCTTGCTGCTCGCGCAAGAACGAGTATTCCTCGTTGACCTCGTCGTATTCCCGAGCGGCAAGCGGGTTCACCTCACCTATTCTCGATAGGCGCTGCCTAAGCATTTCAAGGCGATTTACGTGTTCCTGGTAAATCGGCAGCTGATCTCGCTCTTTTTCGCCTTCCTTAACAAGATCTACACCGTAGGTATCTTGTCCTGACTCAACCAGTCCCTCGCGCTTTACCTTTAAAGTTGTGCGTTTCTCCGCCACTTCACTCAAACTTGTTTGAAGCGCTCCAATTTCAGCGCGCAATTCACGTAGACTTTCACCCAATTCATCGTCCATCGCCCTGACTTTTTCAAGGAAACTGCTTTGCTTGGCTTGCTCCAACTCAATGTCAGACTTTTCCTCCTTCCGACGCCCGATCTCTTCACGACTTTGAACGAGATCCATTCCAATTCGCTTCCGTTTTTGGGCAGCGCCCTCATCATCTTCCAATAAACGATTCACTCTCGCTTCAATCTGAGCAATTGAATCAGCAAGACGCTGACGCTCAGCCCGAATACCGAGAAGACGGCCTTGATCCTCCGTCAATGCCACACGCTGATCTGTCAAAGCGGCCTTCGTCTCGTCCAGGTCAGCTCCAATTATCTGTCTTGCTTTCTCTGTCGCGGAAACGATTTCTTCTGCTCTTGAAAGTGCCATCTCCGAGCGTTCACCCTCTTCCTTCGTCTTGTGGTAGTCTCGTATGAGAGTTTCCCGCTCTTCGGCCACTTGGGCTCGCTCCAAGTTGAGCACCCGACACCTCTCCGTAGCGCGCCCCAAAGTTTCTTGAACGGAATGAAGATTCCCCTCTGCTTCCACGCGGGCCAGTTCGGCATTTCGAGATTTTTCAGCAGCGGAGGCCGCCGCTTTCTCCTTTCTCAAATATTCTACTTGCAGGAATTCCTGCCTCCGCTTTTGCTCCCTTAGATTTTCATCCGCTTTTGCGATTTCGTTCCGCAATTCTTCACAGAAGCGAACGTGTTCCAGCACACCCATCCGCGGCTCGGATGAAATCCCTCCCTCGATCCCCCCGGATGGGAGAATTACCTCACCAGCGAGCGTTACCCAAGTGATCGCGCTGGATTTGTCTCCTCGCCAAGCGCTGGCGGCTGCGTCTAAGTCTGTTGCAATTCCTATCCCTCCAAGGAGACTCTCCATAAGCGGGCGAAATTCGGGCGTGGTGCGCACAAAATCGATAGCGGCGCCCAGAATCCCATCGTGCCGAGGAACGGTTGGAGCAACCGCCGATCGCGTATCGCGGATGAGAGCCATACCGCGTCCGGCTCCCGAAGCGACAATCGCCCGAATCGCTTCGAGGGCAACTTGGGAGTTCGGCACAACGACGCTGAAAAGGCGCTCTCCGAGAGCCGCTTCCACAGCGCGTTCAAACCTGGGCTCAACGGTGACAAAATCGGTAATCGCTCCCAGCACTTCGGCTCCGCAAACGCGAAATCTATCAACACTTACCCGTTCTTTTTGGGCGAAAGCATCAAGTTTCTCATTCGCCTCCAGTGAGGAGCGGAGTTCAAGAATCGATTCTCGCTGGGCTGTGTGCTCGGCTTCAGCACTTCGCAACAATTTCTCCATTTCGGTCTTTTCAGTTTCGAGACGTTTCGCTTCATTCTTTGCCTGGTTCTCTTCAGTCAATATCTTCTCGAAATTGTTACGAATTCCTGCCTCTTCCTCGCTTGCTTCTCTTCGAATTTGCTCCGCCTCCGCTATATCACGGTCAATTCGATCCAAGGAGCGAATAATCCCTTCTCGCTGCGACTCGACAAAGGCGATCCGCTGGCGCACTTGGCTCAAGACTTCAAGCTCAACTGCCAATTGACCTCTCGCCTTGATGACTGCCTCCTCCAATTCTGCGAGCTTCCCCCCCACAGCGGAAGATTCAGCAGCTTGAAGATCAAAATGCTGTTGCGTAAGTTTTACCTTCCCATCGAAAGAGAACTCGGATGCAGCAAGTGTTTGGTCCTCTTCCGTTAGACGAATCTTCTCTTTGGCGAGGGTCTCCATCTCCTCGTGACGGCGAACGTCCTCGCTGTCAAGTTCTCGTAGCTGGCCAATTAGCATCTCAACACGATTTTCCAAACGCTGCAGAATTCCTTCTACCTCCACCGCTCGCCGACGGATTTCAGCAAGCAAATCAGACTGTTCAGCTACTTCTATCCGACGCTGTTCTCGCTCAGACTCCCTTGACGAGATGACAGCCAAAAAATTCTGCTCTTGATCCTTCAGGCTTTCGAATTCCTTTTCGACCGGTTCCAGTTCCGTCTCGAGAAGAAGGAAATCCAACGAGAGAATTTTAAGCTCGAGAGAAGCAATCTCTTTTTGGTATTCCTTGAAAAAAGTGGCCTTTCGCGCCTGCCGGCGCAAGGAGCGCAAGCGTGTTTCTTTCTCTCTCAGTATATCTCCCACCCGAAACAGGTTCGCTTGGGCAAGTTCCAATTTGCGGAGCGCCTCGGTCCGGCGGGCTTTGAACTTCATGATCCCGGCTGCTTCTTCAATTAGAACACGCCGATCCATAGGCTTGGCATTAACCAAACTCTCAATTCGGCCCTGCTCAACGATTGAAAAGCTATCGAGGGAAACACCCGTATCCAAAAAAAGGTCTGTGATATCTTTCAAACGGCAGATATTGCGGTTAATCAGGTACTCACTTTCGCCCGAGCGGTAAAGCCTCCGAGTTACGACCAGTTCGTCATAGTCTTTGTATTGCGGAGAGGTAACCGTTCCCTTTAAATCGGTCACGGTCAAGGAGACCTCGGACATTCCAAGGGATTTTCTCTCGGCGCTGCCGTTAAAAATAACGTCTTCCATGCGTCGAGCACGGATTGAGCGGGGGGACTGCTCTCCAAGCACCCAACGAATGGCATCCGCTATGTTGCTCTTGCCACAACCGTTGGGTCCCACTACTGCAGTGAGCTTATCACTGAATTCTACGACTGTATGATCGACAAAAGATTTGAACCCCGATAACTCCAGGCGTTTGAAGCGCAAAGCAAGCCCTCGGAAGGCGGAACAAACTGCTCGGTACCCTTAGGCGGTAGGCAGAACTACGCTAACAGAACGAAAGTATTGTTGTAAAGGCAGTTATTCCAATTTTTCCGTTCTTTTTCAAAATCGCATTCTCGAGTCGGGAACTCTTACCCTAGATTCCAAGGAGTGACTCGCGGGCAGCGGCCTGCTCTGCCGCTTTTTTCGTAATTCCCGCCCCTCGCCCAAGTATATCTCCTTGGCAATAAACCTCGACTTCGAATACTTTTTCGTGTTCCGGCCCATATTCACGAATCACTCGGTAGACGGGTTGCACCCCTTCTTTTCGTTGAAGGATTTCCTGCAATCTACTCTTGAAATCAGTATTATTTACATCCATTTCCGATTGGGATGTCCACCTAATCACCAATTCAGAACATGTTTGAAAATTGGAATCCAGGTAAACAGCGCCAACCAGGGCCTCAAGGGCATCCGCTAGGATGGAGGCTTTCTCTCTGCCACCCGTTTTTTCTTCACCGCGGCCCAGCCTAATGAACCTGTCCAATCCCAATTGCCGAGCCGCTTTTGCTAGCGCTCGTCCGCTTACCTTCTCGGAGCGCTTCCGGGTAAGTTTTCCCTCATCATCATCTCGAAAATCATACAGAAGCCTTTCGGTAATAATAAGCTGGAGAACGGCGTCGCCGAGAAACTCGAGTCGTTGATTGTCCTCTTCCGGTGGGGTGACTTCTTGGGAAAAGGAGCGGTGTGTTAATGATTGACGAAGAAGACTCGGATCCTTAAAGCAGTATCCAATTCGCTCTTCAATTTCCTCACAATATAGGGGAGGACACAATAGAAGGATCTACTTTCACCTTGCGAGTTGTTTTTTTGGCACTGTTTTTAGCCGTAGAAACCTCTGACGGGGAAATCATATGGGTTGAAACTGTCTTACGCGGCCTCGGCTTCAATTCTCCGGAAGAGGAGGCTTGCGTTCGTCCCTCCGAATCCGAACGAGTTTGAAAGGGAACAGCGGATATTCGCCTTCCGGGGCTGGTTGGGAACGTAATCCAAATCACATTCTGGATCTTTCGTATCGTAATTGATCGTGGGAGGCAATTTCTGATTATGTATTGCAAGAACAGTGAAGACCGATTCCACGCCACCTGCCGCACCGAGAAGGTGCCCCGTCATTGACTTCGTCGAACTAATCGCAAGTTTATAAGAATGCTCACCGAAGGTTTTCTTAATGGCAGCTGTCTCTAATTTGTCATTTATTTCAGTGGAAGTGCCATGCGCGTTGATATAGTCAACTTCATCCACTGGAATATTAGCATCCTGAAGAGCCATTTCCATGCAACGGGTGGCACCGTCTCCATTTGGATCGGGGGATGTAATATGATAGGCGTCCGAGGTCAGCCCGTAGCCCACTATCTCAGCGTAAATTTTCGCTCCTCTTGCAACGGCATGTTCGTATCGCTCTAGGATTAAGATGCCGGAGCCTTCCCCCATAACGAATCCATCTCTATCGGCGTCGAAAGGACGGCTGGCATGTTCGGGATCTTCATTCCGGGTGCTCAATGCCCGCATGGCACAGAACCCGCCTATCGCCAATTCGGTGATGCAAGATTCACCTCCTCCAGCAACAACTACATCGGCAATTCCACGCTGAATGAACTTCATCCCGTCGCCGATCGCGTGATTTCCTGAGGCACATGCTGTGACAGTGCATGTGTTTGGCCCCTTGAGGCCCCATCGCATCGATACCTGACCCGCCGCAAGGTTCGCCAGGAGCATCGGTATGAAAAAAGGGCTAATCCGTCTGGGCCCATGTGTTTCCAAAACATCCATATAGTTTTCGATAGCCGGCAGACCGCCCAATCCCACCCCGATAACGGCCCCGTATCGATGCGCTTCGGCCGCAGGGGGATTGGTCAGTTTTGCGTCATCGAAAGCCATCTGGGTGGCCGCAATCACGAAATGTATGAACATGTCCATTTTCTTAATTTCTTTTTTCTCAATGTATAGTTCTGGATTGAAACCTTTTACCTCCCCGGAAATCTTTGATGGCAGACGACTCGGATTAAATCGTGTGATGGGACCGACTCCGGACTTTCCCGACATGAGGGCATCCCAATTTTCCTGAACGCCAATTCCCAGTGGGGTTACAAGACCCAAGCCAGTAACTACCACACGAACACTATTCTCTACCACTTAATTTATCTCCGGTGAGCGCCCGCATAATTCGGAGAAGCGAGGAATCAATGTGCCTCAGTTACTTTCTTTTCTTTGATGTATTTAATAGCATCTTGAACAGACACAATCTTTTCAGCGTCATCGTCAGGGATTTCAAGACCAAATTTTTCCTCAAAAGCCATAACCAATTCCACCGTATCCAATGAATCGGCGCCTAGATCATTGATGAACGAAGCTTCAGGTACCACCTTGTCGGCATCCACGCTTAACTGCTCAATAATTATTTCCTTTACCTTTTCAGCGATTTCATCTGTCACTTGGTTTCCTCCCTGCATCCTTAATCAATGCAAATTTTCAAACAAGCCGATCATCCAACTTCGACGGAAGGCGGAAGTTGGGAAATGATGAACCGATTAACTTCTTAAATGCAAGTTCCCACCTTCGAACCACTCCTCAATATGACTTTTGAAAATTTTTCGCCTGCGAGAGAACAGGATGGGCATCTTCACCGCGACCATATCGCCCAGCGCACAAAACCCGAAAAAGGACAGATTGAATGCCGCATATATTGTTATATATATACTATCTCAAAATATGCCTTGTTATCGAGCTTAATTCCGGGAAAGTCGTTCCAAGCCCTCAAGTGTAGCTTCGAGGCTTTTTCTGTCCTCGACATTGAAAACAGGCTGATCCCGAAATATCCTTTTGTTCAATCCGGAGAGAACCTTCCCTGGCCCAACTTCGATTGCCGCATCAGATTTTTCTTTTCCGGCACAGAGAACCGAATCTTCCCACATTACGGAGGAACTGATCTGTCTCCTTAGAAGATCTTTTGCCTCAACAGAATCGCGAATCTCGCGACCCGTTACATTCGCATAAATGGGAAACGCAAGTTTCCCAAACTCAACCTCTTCGAGAACCCGACTCATTTGTTCGCTTGCTTCCAAAAGGAGTGAGCAATGAAAGGGCGCTCCGACGGGAAGCATAATTACCTTTCGTGCCCCCTTATCATGTGCAAGAGAAACAGCCGCATTCACTGCCCCGCCTTCACCGGAAATAACAATTTGGCCGGGTGCATTGTAATTGGCTACTTCCACGATTCCATCGACTTCCTCACATATTTTTTCGACCGTTTCCCTCTCTATGCCCAGAAGCGCCACCATGGCTCCACTTCCCTGTGGAATCGCTTCATGCATGAAACGGCCTCGTTCATTTACAAGTCGTATCGCGGTCTGAAAATCCGTTACCCCTGCTGCGAGCAAAGCGGAGTATTCCCCCAAGCTGTGTCCTAATGCCAAAGATGGCATTATGCCATTCTCCACCAAAAGACAATAGGATGTATAGCTGTGGACCAATATAGCGGGCTGGGTAAAACAGGTTTTCATTAGCTTCGATTTTGGTCCCTCGAAACTTAGCTTGGCTACATCCCATCCAAGGATTTCATTAGCATTTTTGTAAATATCACGCGCAATTTCATACTTCTCGTACAAATCCCGTCCCATTCCGACATACTGCGACCCCTGGCCAGGGAAGAGGAATACAATCCTCGGGAATCCCTGCTTTTTCTGCTGCCGCATTACTCGAACCCTTGTCAGAAAGGAAACAAAATATCAATTGAGACTGTCGGCTTTGATGAATCAAACTTTCTAGGGCAGAAATCGTGGCGAAGGTTCTCACAATATATTCAGAAACACCACAACTACCATTCAATCAACGCGGCTCCCCACGTGAGACCGCCGCCAACCGCTGCAATCAGCAAATTATCGCCACGTTTTATTTTTCCCGCCCGAACCCATTCATCTAACGCGACGGGAATGGTGGCCGAAGACATGTTGCCATATTTATGGAGAGTTATAATAACACGTTCCATCGGAAGACCAAGCCGTTTCACAACCGCCTCAATAATTCGAAGATTCGCCTGATGGGGAATAAATACGTCTATGTCATCAATGGTCATATGGTTTTTCTCAAGTGCCTCGACGCAAGCATCTGTTAAACACCGAACAGCAACCTTAAAAGTTTCCTGGCCCCGCATTTTCAGTGTGTGGGCCTGGGATTCGGCGTCTTTGGCCGTTATCGGAGAAAGGCGGGAACCGCCTCCAATTATGAGAATTAACTCTCCATCTCTGCCGTCGCTGTACACTCTTGTGTACATGACACCCTTTCGGCCATCTTCACCAGGCCCCAAAACCACAGCGCCCGCCCCATCGCCCCAAAGAACGGCGCTGTTCCGATCACTCCAATTGGTCACTCGCGTCATAATATCCACAGAAACGAGCAAAACATTTCGGGCCAATCCGGACCGAATATAGGCATCGGCGGCCTGAAGACCATATACGAATCCCGTGCAAGCCGCGTTCAAATCAAATGCAGCCGCACGGTCCGCTCCAATTTCAGCTTGAATCCAACATGCTGCTGCCGGACACATCGTATCAGGTGTGATAGTTGTTGTGATGATGAGATCGATATCCTTCGCCGTCAATCCAGCTGAATCAAGGGCTTGAAGCGCAGCGGGAGTGGAAATTTTTGAGGCGCCCATTCCTTTCGGTGCGACTCTTCTCTCGCGGATACCGGTTCGCTCGCGAATCCATTGGTCACTGGTATCGAGCATTTTTTCAAGATCAGAATTTGTAAGAATTTCTGCAGGAAGATGGGAGCCGGTCCCGAGAATTAAGGTTTGTGACATTCTTTCCTTCCCGACCTTAGTCAAGCTTCACGGTGTTTTCTTTATTGTCTTCTTCAGATTGACTTCCATGCAATAATCCGCCGCGAATCTGACTCCAGAGTCTCCAGCCGCGATCGGCAGTTCGCTGCACTTCAATATGCGCATCAATTTGTTCTTGAATTTTTCCATTTAAATTTTTATCGGCTATGTCCGCGGCGGTCCGCAATGCATTTTTCACTGCTTTTGCATTGCTCCGCCCGTGTCCAATCATCAACAAACCATTGAGTCCCAGCAAAGGAGCCGCACCATATTCCGAATAATCCATCCGTTTCTTAATCGATTTGATTCCATTTTGCATAAACATATAACCAATCTTGCTTCGCAGTGAATGAGAAACCTCATTGCGAAGGACAGTTGCTATCATTTCACTCAAACTTTCGCTCACCTTTAGCGCTACATTGCCAGAGAATCCATCACATACAATAACATCCAAACTGCCTTGAAAAAGCGTGCTTCCCTCGGCATTTCCCAAAAAATTAAGATGGCTCTTGCTGAAAAGCTGATGTGCAACCTTGAGGGCTTCCGTTCCCTTCGTGTCTTCCCTTCCGACGTTCAACAATCCAACGGTAGGATTGGATTTTCCAAGTACTAACTCAGCATAAACAGCTCCCATAATGCCGAACTGGAAAAGGTGCTGAGCGCTAGGAGCAAGATTCGCCCCGACATCCAGCATAACGGAAAAACCATTCAATGTCGGGATGAGGGCGGCGATGGCAGGTCGCAACACTCCCTTCAATCTTTTGAGAACATGAAGAGAAACCGCGAAGGCTCCTCCTGTATCTCCGGCACTAAAAACCGCCTTCGCCTCTCCCTGTTTTACAATCTCAGCGGCAACCCACATAGACGAATCGGGCTTCGATTTGAGGGCATGCGCTGGCGCTTCTCCCATTTGGATAATTTGATTGGCTTTGCGAATCTCAAAGGGAATATCATTCGCCCCTAGACGCGAAATTTCATTTTCAATTTTGGATGGGTTCCCAACCAAAATTGATTCTACGCCGTGCTCTCGATTGGCAAGAACCGCACCCTCCACGATTACCCCAGGAGCGTGATCACCACCCATAGCATCAACAACAATTTTCATGGCGGATTCCGTACCGCTGCCGACTTACGTTTCCTCGACGGCGTGGACCTGCTGGCCCTTGTAATGACCACAGACCGGACAAACCCGATGTGGAAGGATTGCAGTGTTACAATTTGAGCACACCGCAACGGGCGGAGGTGTCACCTTATAATGCGTTCTTCGCTTGCGACCACGGCTTTGGGAATGTCGCCGTTTGGGAAGTCCCACTTCAAATCTCCTCTCCCTAGTCTCTATCTATAGTGTACCGCGAAACGGAACTGTTTCCGGTTAATTTTTCCACTCCCGCAGGCCTGCCCATCTAGGATCAAATTCACCTGTATATGCGATATCTTCACCGGCTTTTAGCCGACGGCAAAATTCTAGATTTTCACCGAGACATTTTCCTGGGCAACGAGGTTGCAATGGGACCGCCAAGCCAAGTTGATCTCTCAAAGGAACAAATAAATTGATATATTCATCATCGATATAAGAGACTTCAATGTCCTCCTCTCCCAACTCTATCTCCGTTTCAGCATTCTCTTCTGTTCGGAGTCGAAAATACACAATAAATGGCTCATCCAAGTCAAATTGAAATTCTGCCAGACCGAGACAGCACTGTAACAACAAGGAGCCCCGAGCTCGACCCCTAAACACAACTTCTTGTGGTCCGGTACGCTCCAGGCGGCCAAGAATTCCCACATCTGCCAAAGGGGGCCAATCTTCTTCCTCAAAAACAATCTCATTTGTCTCTAAACGCGAGTCCAACTCAAGGCCTTCATCGGGGATACGGGATAGAGGGATCTTTAGGGCGTCCCACACATCGGCCCCTCCAAAGGCAGACCCTCCCCTCGACTGCCCAATTGGCCAAAGGAAGGGGGCTAGGAGGAGGAATATAGGAATTTCCACCTAATGTGTCAAATGCAATTAAATGTAAGTTCAAAAACCAAAAACCAATTAACGTATTGATTTCATTTGTCTTTTTTCATCGATTTGAGAACAACTCAATCAATACGCCCTCTCGAACGCCTCGGGTAAAAACTCGAAATTCCACCCTTTTTAGCCACCTAAGGAGTTCCCGAAGTACAATCAAACCTGCCAGAGCCACATCCTCACGGCCCTGCTCAAACCCCTTTAGGACACTTCGGTTTTCCCAGTTCAGGGCCGAAAACTTGTCGACCCACTTTGATACATCACTAACAGGCACTGTCATTCCGTCGATTACCTCTTCACCTTCCCCTCCGGCACACATGAACCTGGCAAGGACAACAACTCCTCCACAGCCGTAAATAGGGACAGATTGATCTGCTGGAATGGAAAAGGAAGACGCCTTCAACATCGATAGAATCTCGCCAGCACAAGCTTCCACTTGACTCAAAGGCGTAGGAATATTTTGCAAATAACGTTCTGTCAGATATACAACCCCAGCAGGCAGACTGGCCATTTCAGCAAGAGCTCCGCATTTCGAACTGATGAGTTCGAGGCTTCCACCACCCACGTCAAAAACCATCGCTTGAATGGGTGGATCTTCAATGCCACTCAAAACCCCAGCCAGCGCGTATTTCGCCTCCTCTTCCGCATCAATAATCCGCAACGGTACCCCAAGCTCACGCACCTCCTTTAAAAACACATCTGAATTTGAGGCCTCACGCAACGCGCTCGTCGCGACAGCATCAACCATATTAACCGTATGACTTTCGATAATTGCCGCGAATTTTTGAAGGCATTGAATCCCCCGCGCCATCGCCTGTGGCGTAAGCGCCCCGGTCTCTTTCAATCCATCACCCAACCGAATTAATTCCCGCCAACGACCGCAGGAAACCAACCGCCCCGATTCGTCAAACGTTGCAATCGCCAGCCGTGACGCATTTGTACCAAGGTCAATTACGGCCGCAAGCGGTCCGCTTTTACCTTCCATGGCAATGGGCCTAGAATAAAAGATAAGTGAATGGATTATTGCTCGCGGTATCTTTCCTTAAGCTCACAATATGTTTGATATGTTTGCTGGAAGCGGACCCGCTCTTCTTTGTTCAGTTCCCTTATTCGCCTGGCGGGAAATCCCAACCACAAGGAGTAAGGCTCAATGACTTTTCCCTCCGGAACGAGAGCCCCCGCGCCTATAACGGCGCCTTCTCCAACCTTGACATTGTTCAACACGATCGCCCCCATGGCAATAAGTGCCCGATCTCCCACTTCACAACCGTGAACGATCGCCCCGTGACCAATGGAAACTTCATCTCCAAGGATACAGGGGTATAGCCCTCCTTCCACGTGAAGAATGGAGCCGTCCTGAACATTGGTTCTTTTTCCCACACGAATTGGCATTACATCACCACGTAGAACACATCCATACCAAATGCTGCTTTCTTCACCAATTTCTACATCACCGGTAAGGACAGCTGTCTCCGCGATCCAAGCCGTCGGATGGACCTGGGGAAGTTTGTTGTCAAAAGGGATTAACATTCAATTTTGGCCTAGAATTTCGAATCCTGGCTTTTGGAAGCAACCATTTTATTTCTATCAACAAGATACGGAGCCGTTTTCCACTGCTCGTTCCGCAATTCAACCAACCTACGATAATCGGCTGCGTCCTTTGAAGGCACAGGGAATCCCGAAGGGAGGGCAGCTTTAAGAGGATCGATCGGTTTGTTATGGCGCTTCATACGGAAATCCAAATGGGGACCGGTCGAAAGGCCTGAAGAACGTACGAATCCGATTATTTCGCCTTGGCGTACCCTTCGTCCCTTTTTGACTCCCCGCCGTATCCGCGACAGGTGGAGATAAGACGTTTTGTACCCCCCCTTATGACGAATCTGAATCGTCTTCCCGGCAGCCCCCTTCCAACCCGCCGACGTAATTACTCCATCCGATACGGTACGCACAGGCGTCCCTGACGGTGCAGCGTAATCCACTCCATAGTGCGGACGGTACCGCTTAAGTATTGGATGGAACCGCTTATGGGAAAAACGAGAACTTATCCTCGTAAATCGCAACGGCGAACGGAGAAATGCGCGACGCAAGCTTTTTCCCTCTGGCGTATAATAGCCCCCCTTGCCTAGATCAAAGAAAATAGCGGTCTTCTTTTTTCTGCCAATCACAAACTCGGCAGCGAGAATTCGGCCAAAACTCGATGGCTTTCCCTCAAGGAAACGACGCTCGATGAGGATCTGAAGCCTATCGCCCTTTTTTAGGTCTTTGTGAAAATTGATCACCCAAGCAAAGATTTCCGCCAATTCCATGGCCATGGCAGGAGAGCCCCCGCCCTCTGCGACAGCGCGGAAAAGGGAATCCTGAACGACTCCCTCCAGGCGAAAAACCTTTATTTCATAGGGAATACGCTCCATTCGGGCCCGGAGTTGATTCAATCGGGTCCGGTATACCCGAAGCTGGTTGTCATCATCGACCTGAAGAACGAATCGGCGCAATCCGCCCTTCCCCACTGCCAATTCGTACCGCCGTCCGACCCCAATGCGTGAAAGGGAATATACGTCCCGGCTCACGTCCAGAACCCTCCGTATCTCATCACCATTCACCCGGTTCGCCGCAAGGATTTCGGTGGCGGTGTCTTTTGATGCCACCTGGGAAACATGAACCGAAACGGAGGGATCGTCCGGGAGTGCATCGGAGGGTGCAATCCGACCGCTGGGCAAATCCGACGGCCGGGGGGGAAGGCGCTTTCGAACAGATACGGTCCGGCCTTTGTCCCCTTCCTCATTACCTTCCAGGACCGTCCTTTTCAGGACCGTAAGCTGGTCCCAAAAAAGCTGGCAGCCGGAAAGGAGGAAGGGCAGTGAGGCGAGGAGGAGAATGACGAGAAGGGGAGCCCACTTTCCGGGCGAGAGCCGGTGAGGCCGCCCCGGCGGGGGACCCGGCGACGCTGCGTAACGCATTGAAAACCTTTCGGTATGCCGGGCGACCCGTCCTCACAGGGCAAATCAAATTCTTAGTGCATTACATTAGCTTGCATAAGATAAACCCCTATCATATCAACATTTATAGAATTTCACAAGAAAATATGCGCGCCCGCCGGGAGGGGAGATGGGAGGCCCGGAAACAGGGGAGAACCAGCGCACCACCGCCGCGAGAATATATGCATATATGAGAGAAATATCCCAAAAAATGATCATTTCCACGGAGCGATGAGGGGAAATATCCCCCCCTCTGGAGGAAGGCCGGGGAGGGGATGCCGGACCGAAAGCCACCCCTCCCCCCGTTCGACGGCTCCCCGAAAAACTGGAGATTTTGGGGCGGGGGCAAAACCGCGCGCGGTTTGCGCCGATGAAAACCTGAGGAGACCGAAACCCTTTTCAGGGCGCCTGCGAGCGCACCGCGCCCCGGATGAGGTCGAGGGCGTAGACCGGCGCGCGCGCCTGGATGAACTGCTCGTTCCCCCCGAAATTCCCCTCGTAGCGGAGAACCTCGCTCCCCGTGTCCAGGGCGATATAGGTGTTCCCCGAAACGGCGGGTGACTTCCCCTCCTCGGGCTCGATCCCCGGCGGCGGATTCGGCCCCACGATGGCGAGCCCCAGGTCCGCCCCCGCCTCCCGCCGGACGATCCGGGCGAAGGCCTCGGCGGACTCCGCCCCGCCCCCCCCTCCGCCCCCTCCGCTTCCGTCCGGAACGCCGAACAGGCGGGCCAGCTCCGAGACCTCGAGGGCCACGATCCCCCGCCGCAGGAACCGCACCCGCTCGGGCGAGGCGCAAAGGCGCTGGATCACCGCCCCCCCCGTGTTCGACTCGACAACGGCGATCGTAAGCCCCCGCTCCGTCAGCATCCCGGCCACAACCTCCTCGAGCCGGACCTCCCCCGTCCCGAAGATGGAATCCCCCAGCCGCTCGCGCACCTTGACCTCCAGGGGGCCGATCATCTCCTCCGCCCTCCCGGCGTCCGCCGCCTTGGCCGTGATCCGCACGTCCACCTGGCCCGGATGGGCGAGCACCCCGATGCTCGGGTTGGCCGAGGCAGCGAACAGGTCCCCGATCATCTCGTCCACCCGGCTCTCCCCCAGCCCGCAGGTCCGGAGCACCCGGGTCCGGATAACCTCGCCCAGTCGGAACTTTTTCCGCAGATACGGCACCGCCCGCTCGGCGATGATGAAGCGCATCTCGTGGGGCACCCCCGGCGCGGCGATGATCACCCCCTTCGCGTCCCCGGCGATGAAGCAAGGCGCCGTCCCCCGGGGGTTTTCAATAACCTCCGCCCCCGCCGGGACGAAGGCCTGCTTCCGGTTGTTTTCGGTCATCTTGAAGCCGCGGCGCAGGAAATACGCCTCGATGTAGTCGAACAAATCCTGGCGGAACTCCAGCTCCACCCCCATCACCCGGGCCACCGCCTCCCGGGTCAGATCGTCCACCGTCGGCCCCAGCCCCCCGGTGGTGATCACCACATGGCTCCGCGCGTGGGCCGCCCCGATGGCGGCGTACATCCGCTCCAGGTTGTCCCCCACCACCGTCTTGAGGTGCAGGTTCACCCCGATGGCCTTGAGCTCCCGGGCGATGAAGGCGCTGTTCGTATCGACCAGGTCCCCCAGCAGCATCTCGGTGCCGATGGCGACGACCTCCCCCCGCACCGTCTCGGGCATGCGTTCTCCCTCATTCACTCTCATTCGCTCTCTGGCATTCGCTCTCGCGGAAAATTCCGGAAAGGACTCTCCGGGCCGGTGGCCCACCCGGCGCGGAAATCTTAGGGAAGAGCGCCTGCCCCGGCAAGGGGGACGCCCCCCCGGCATGGGGATGCCCTCCCGCGCGGGCTGTGGGACTATGAGAGGAAGCGGTACGACTATGGGGGGGCGGGTCAACATCCCGAGGGCGGGGCCCATCCCGGCGGATGGGGGCGAGACCTTCCGCGAGCCCTTTTTGGTGCCCGTTCCCCGCGCAAAATGCACCCGAGGAGGGTCCGGTGTGGAATCCACCACTGAAAACCGAAAGAATCCCCGTTACCCGATTCCCCTGGTCGAGATGATCGTAGTGATACCGGCGCTCTCGGACACCCCCCTCGTCCCGGAGGATGTCAGCGCCGGCGGCTTCCGGGTGGTGGTGGCCAGGGAGCCGGAACCCGGCGTGGAATACGACCTCACCCTCTGGGTCGGGGACGCCGCCTTCGAGGGATTCAAGGCCTCGGCCATCCGGGTCCGGGAGGCCGAAGGAGAACCCGGCAGGTGGGACGCCGGCCTGGGGCTGATCGTTCCCGATACCGAGCGGGCGCGATTCGCCGCCGCCCTGGAGAGCCTCACCGGAGGGGGAGCGGGGGGGGTAACCGCACAGCGGTCGGCGCGCCCCGGGGAGTGTGAAAATGCGGAACGGGTATTCCTGGAAACAGATCGGGCGGTTCATCCTGCTCGCCATCGTGGGCCTGATGATCCTTCTTTCCTTTTGGAGATAGGCGCGGGCGGGGGGGATTTCTCCTTCGAGATCGAGATTGCGGGTTGGAGGGGTCGTTTTTTCGTTTAACGTTATTGTCGGTAAAATTTGTGCTTCTATGCTAGGATCTTATCTCTAGAACTTGTATACAAAAATCAATGAGATGCAGTGAATTACTCATTTCGCTGGCGAAATTTTCGTTTATTTAAAGATACTGGGTGGGTTGATATTAAACCTCTCACAATATTAATAGGGCCAAATGATAGTGGGAAATCTAATATTATTGCGCCCCTTCTTTTAATAAAACAAACTTTAGAATCTCGTGATAGCAATTCTTCATTAATAAGAAAAGGGAAATATATTAACGTTGGTGACTTTAGAGATATGACAAAAGATCATCTAGCTAAATCAATTGATTTTTTCGTTCGATTTGTATCCGACAGTGAAAAAAAATAATTACTAAGAATGAACCGAAAAAGATCGGCAATGATCCGCCATGTTCGTTGAAGATCAGATACGTTGAAGGAAACAATCCTTCAGAAACAAATTTGTCGCAATTCGAAATATTTGATCTGTTTCATAGGTGTATGTTGACGAAAAAACGGAGGAAAAATGGAAAATATTCGACGGATTTTTTCCGGAAAGGATTTTATTCTGACTTGATTTCGGGCGCCAAAAATGCATTAAAGGATGATATTCCCCGGCATTTTTTGTTCAGAGATAATTCCTTACTCCAAGAGTACTTTCGACAACTCGGAAAGCGCAAGACTTCAAAAAGTTTGAGTATCCCAAAATCTGTCGCGCAATATTTTGGGATGTTGATAATAATGAATTCGGAAGTAAGAGATTTCTTTAACAGTATTAGTTACATTGGGCCAATCAGAGATAATCCCAAAAGGTATTACGAAATTTCAGGGGAGATCCCTCCTACAGTTGGAGTTAAAGGGGAATATGCTCCTGAAATATTTTTTCGAGCAAAAAAAAATTCGGAATTCGTCAAAGATGTAAATGCTTGGGTTAGAAACTTCGATTTTGGTTATCGTGTTACACAAAAAGCAAAATTTTCAAACACATTTGCCTTGGAACTATATAAATCCGCAAAAATGCCAGATGTAAATTTCTCTGACATCGGATTTGGTATGTCTCAAATTTTTCCTTTAATTGTTCAAGGTTTTCATGCAAATAAAGAAGACATCATCATATTCGAGCAACCTGAGATTCATTTAAATCCAAGTTTACAATCAAAGCTTGCCGATCTGTTTGTTGAGTTCGTAAAAAGAAAAAGGAATTTGATAATTGAAACACATAGCGAACATTTGTTGCTAAGGGTGAGGTCGCTTGTTGCGGAAGGAAAGATCAAGGCAGATCAGATAAGCCTTTGTTTCGTTGAAAAAGAGAAACTTGAAACAAGGATTCGCCAAATACCGATTTCAAAAAATGGACATATTGAGCTTGGGGATTGGCCCAAAGGATTTTTCCAAGATTCGTTAAAACAAGCTTTGCACCTAGTATCTCGGCAAGCACAACATAAAAAATGATTAGTGAAATTGTAGTTGATATGAACGTTTTTGTGGATAGTAGCAATGAGGGTTCTCCAAATTTTGTTGATTCAAAAAAGTTTTTTGAATTATTAATTGGTGGTTCTGTTTCTCTTTGTGTTGATGAAGGATATGATATCGATGAAAAAAAACCAAAGCAAGATTGTAGCTGAGTATTTGAATCGTCTCGTGCCATTATCTCCGGGAAGTGAAATTCTGAAGTTTTTGTTCTCGAATGCCAGAGTGACTATGTACCCCAAAAATGCTTCAGAAAGGGGAATTCAAAAATTTACAATACAAATAATACGGAACGTTCGTGATCGTACTTTTTTGGGTGTTGCTTGGAATTCAAAAGATAAAGTCTTAGTGACCCACGATTATAAAGATTTTCAAGCCTCAAAAAGGACCAACATCAAAAAGAGAATAAATGCTTCAGTTGTCGAGGCTAAAGATTGCAAGAAAAAGATTTAACCAAGAATTAATTTTTCAAACACTTTCCAATGGTCTTCTATTTCAATTGAAAGTATAGGGTAGGTGACATCCTCCAATCGAAAAAGAAATTGCACGTTCTTTCCCTCTAGCTGTAATCGGTCGAAGAGTTGCCTCGACGGTAAAAACGACGGACCAAGCCGAACAAACCCTTCCTGATACCCTTCCGACCCCCGCCCCCTTCCCCTCGCCCCCGCGGAATAAGATGTAAATGACAATGGAAAATTGTACACCCGGCACTCTTTCCTGAGTGAATGGGCAATACCGCAACCGGACGCCGATGCGCCCCGTCAGGCTGCGTACCAAAGCACCGCGATGAAGTGACACGCGGTGCCCGCCACAACGAACAGGTGCCAGATGAGGTGGTTGTAAGGGATCCGCTTGGCGGCGAAAAACCCTACGCCCGTCATATACGCGATGCCGCCCGCGAATATCCAGAACAGGCCCCACGGCGGCACGCGGAGCCACAAAGGCTTTATCGCGATGAGGGCGAACCAGCCCATGACGAAATACAGGCTCATCGAGATTTTCGGGGACCGTAGCTTGCCGACGGTCTTGAGTACGACGCCGGCGACGGCCATGCCCCACACGACCCCGAACAGCGTCCAGCCCCAAGCGCCGCGGAGCACGCCGAGCGTGAAGGGCGTGTATGTGCCGGCGATCAAGAGGTAGATCGCCATCTGGTCGAGGGTCCCGAATAACCGCCTGGCCCGATTCCCCGGCAGCGCGTGGGAGAGAGTGGACGCGAGGTAGAGCAGCACCATCGTCGCCGCGAAGACGCTCGCGCCGAAAATTCCCGATGTGCCGCCGCGCTGGAATGCGGCCAGTACGACAACAGGGGCGCCAGCCATTGCCGCAAGCAAGCCGACACCATGGCTGACAGCGCTCGCGATTTCCTCCCCAAGCGGCTTCGTGCGTTCTCCTGGTGCGGGCGATTCGATCATGGGATCCCTACTCCCCATGCAGCAGGCACCGAACCAACCCCCCGCGCGGTGCAGGATGTTTTCCCGTTCCCCGGGGGCGGGCGATTTCGTCGGCGCCGTTGCCGGATGTCACCAGGAGCTTTTCGCCATGGCCCGGCCTCCGGACATCACGGCGCCTTCGGCCGCCCCTCCAGGCCCAGCGCGCCGAGGCACTCTTCGAGGCGGCGGAATTCGAAATCGGGCGGGGCGCTCCCCTCCGGGACGGGGGCCCCCTTCGGATTCAGCCAGGCGCAGGACATGCCCGCCCCCCGGGCGCCGAGGACGTCCGCCGCAAAGTTGTCCCCCACGAACAGGATCTCCGCGGGAGCCGCCTCGATTCCCTCCGCGGCGAGGCCGAACAGGCGGGGCGAGGGTTTTCGGTATCCCGCCTCCTCGGAGATGATTACGGGGTCGAGGAGGGGGAGGAGCCCGGTCCGCGCCAGCAGGGCGCGCACGGTGGCGCCGTCATCGAAGTTGCTCAAGAGGCCCGCGCGGAGGCCCGCCCCGCGGATCCGGCCGAGGAGCCCGAGGTGCGCTTCGTCGAAAACGGCCGCGGCGATGAGGGCCTTCATGTGGGCTTCCCGGGCCACCCCGGCCGCGGGTTCGCGCTCCCCGGGAGGGATGGGGACGAGGCGCGCGGTGAGCCGCCGGAACCGCTCGCGGGAGGAGACCTCGCGCAGCTCGGGGTCGCGGTCCCGCTCCCCCCATACCTGGCGGGTATTCTCCATCCAGAGCACGTGGAACGCCGGGTAGCCCGGGAGGGAATACCCGGCAGCGTAGAGGGCGTCGTAGGCGGCGCGGGAGGTCGTCCGCTCGGGCCTCCCGTTGATCTCCACCTCGGGAAAGCGGTTTGGGTCGAAATCGACGAGGGTGTCGAACAGGTCGAAAAGGACGGCGCGGAAGCGGGATGCGGATTTCGGCACGCTCAGACCCGGGGCGGAGGAACGCGATCGGGAGGGGCGGCCCCGCGGGCTTTTCCGGAGGCGGGGCACCGGGCGTCAATCTTCGTAGGCGCCGTCCAGGTCCATCTTCCGGTAGGCGCTCGCGTAAAACATGAGGGGCGGGCGGGCCTCCTCCTCGATCACCACCCGGGTGACCCGGCCCACCACGATGCTGTGATCCCCGCCCGGATGCTCCGCGTGGAGGTCGCATTCGAGGAACCCGAGCGTCCCCTTGAGGAGGGGCGTTCCGTTCTCCCCCGGCTCGTGCGGTATCCCGGCGAACTGATCGGCCGCGTCGTGCCCCTTTCCGGCGAACCAGTCCGAGACCGGCTTTTGCGCCTCCGCGAGGAAGTTCACGGCGAACTTTCCCGCCTCGTGCAGGAGCGGGAGCGAGGCGGCCCCCAGGTCGAAGCAGACGAGCACGAGGGGGGGGTCCAGCGAGAGGGAGGAGAACGCGTTCGCGGTCATGCCCCGCCTCTCGGCCTTCCCCTGGATGGTGATCACGGTGACCCCGGTGGCGAACCGGCCGAGGGCGCTTCGGAAGACTTTCGGATCGATGCTCATGCCGGCTCATCCCTCCCCGGAAATCCCCCCGCCCCCTCCCCGCCCGTCGGGGCCGGCGGGCGGGCGTGAATATGCGGAGCTACCAGTAGCGCTCTTCCTTGAACGGGTCGGCGTCGTTGTGGTAGCCGTTCTGCTCCCAATAGCCCGGCTTGTCGGCCGCCGAGAACTCCACCCCCCGCGCCCACTTCGCGCTCTTCCAAAAGTAGCGCTTCGGGACGACGAGGCGGAGGGGCCAGCCGTGCGCGGGGGTGAGGTCCGCCCCGCCGTGCTTCCACGCCCAGAGCACGTCTTCGTCCCGGCAAGCCTCCAGCGGCAGATTCGTGGTGAAGTTCTGCTCGCAGTGGACCACGACGTACTTCGCCGAGGGCTTGAGCCGCACCCGCTTGAGGAACTCGTTGAAGGCGACGCCGTGGAAGACGTTGTCCATCCGGCTCCAGTGGGTTACGCAATGGATGTCGCAGGTGACGTCCACCGCCGGCATCGAGGTGAACTCCGCGTGGGTGAAGCGAAGCTCCTCCTCCACCTCGCCGAAGACGCGAAAATCCCACGCCGCGAGATCCACCTCGGGAACGTCGCTGAATTGCAGGACGGGCCATTTCTCCGTCGCGGTCTGCCCGGGGGGGAGGCGGCCGCCGTAGCGCTTTTTCAGCTCGTCCTTTTTCGAAAAAATCGGGGCCATTCCGGCCCTCCCCGGCCGCGCCGCCGCCCTAGGCGTTCAGCACGGCGATCGCCCGGATGGGCGAGCCCGAGCCGTCCCGGATCTTCAGCGGCAGGCCGATGAAGAGAAACTCCTTCCCGACGACTTCCTCGATGTTGCAGAGGTTTTCGGTGTTCGTGCGGCCGAGATCCCGGCAGACGAGGTGGCAGGGATACTCCGGGGAAGAGGCCATGTCCATGCTCGGGGCGTCGGTCGCCACGTTCAGGGCGCCGCACTCGCGGTAGACGTACTCGGCGGCGTCGCGCGACCAGCCGGCGTAGGCCGTCGAGTAGGTGGGCTTGGGGAAGTGGCGCTTGTAGTGCCCGTAGGTGTAGAGGAGGGTATCGCCCTTCCGGATCTCGAGCTTGTAGTGGTCGAGGCGGCGCTTGACGTCGTCGGCGCTGATGTAGGAGTTGTCCGCGACGTTCTCGAAATCGATGGCGACGGCGCGGCTGTAGAAGAAGTCCATCGGCATGGCGTCGATGTGCGGGGCGTCGGGGGAGGGGTCCAGGTGGCTGACCGAGTCGACGTGGGTGGGCCCGTGCTCGCAGACCTGGAGGATCCCGGAGTAGTAGCTCATCTCGCTCTTGAAGCGCCCGCTCGCCGCGCTCTTCTCGTGGGTCATGTGGGTCCAGCGCCAGGTATCCGGATGGCCGACGAAAACCGGCATCCCGACATAAATGTCCTGCGTGAGGTCGATGATCTGATGGTTCTTGTACGCCATGCTGCCCCCCTTGGGCCGCTCCGGCCTGCGCCGGGCCCCTTGCGCCAAAAGATTTCGCACAACAAACTTCTGATACAAAAACCGCCGCCGGCCCCCGCCCGGCGGAGCCCGCGTGTCCTTTTTCTCTTTCCCCCTCCGGCCGCGCCCGCAGGGGCGCGCCGACGCACGGCGCCGGAAAATTTCTTGAAATTTGGGAGATATCCCCCGGCTGACCCTCTGATATTAGGAACGGCGGGGAGGCTTGTCAACGGAACGGGGGCGGCCCGCCCGGACGCCCGGCGTTTCCCTCCCCCCGCTGCCGTGGCATCCTGTCCCGCGGCCCTTCCAACGGAGGAGGCGAGGCCATGCCGAAAAGCCTGAAAATCTCCGCCGTCCTGCTCGCCGCCGGCGCCTCGCGCCGCCTCGGGCGGAACAAGCTCCTCCTCGAGGTGGGGGGGCGCCCCGTGGTCCGCCGGGCGGCCGAGGCCCTCCTGGGCGCGGAGGTCTCCGAAGTGATCGTGGTGACGGGCCACGAGGCAGAAGGGGTCCGGCGCGCCCTCGACGGGCTGGAGGTCCGCCTCGTACACAACCCCGCCTTCGCCGATGGCCAGGCCACCAGCCTCGCCGCGGGCATCGCCCGGGCGGACGCGGGGGGCGGGGGGATCCTCTTCGCCCAGGGCGACCAGCCCTTCCTCACCGAAGCGCTCGCAAACGCCCTCGTCCGCGCCTTCGCCGGGGCCGAGCCGCCCCCCCTGGTGGCCGCCCCTTTCTTCGGTGATCGCAGGGGAACGCCCACCCTGTTCTCGGCCGAGTTGCGGGGCGAGCTCGCCCGCGTGCAAGGGGACGAGGGGGGAAGATCGGTCCTCGCCCGGGTGCGGGAGGAGTCGCCCGAGCGGTTCCTGGCCCTCCCCTGGGAGGACGGGCGGGCTTTCCTCGACCTGGACACCGAAGCGGACTACCGGGCCGCCCAGGCCGAGGCGGCCGGACGGGCGGGCGCATGAGCGGAGAGGGCCCCCCGCCCGATGCCGCCGCGCCCGGCGAGGTCCTCTTCACCGCCGATCAGATCCGGGAGCGCGTCCGCGCGCTCGCGGAGGAGATCGACGCGCGCTTCCCCCCCGGGCCCATCCACGCCGTCATCATCCTGAAGGGGGCCGCCTTCTTCGCGGTGGACCTCCTCCGGGCGCTGAACCGGGAGGCCAGCCTCGGCTTCGTCTTCGCCGCGAGCTACCGCGCCGGGACCGCGCCGGGCGGCCCGCCCGAGATGCGCCTCGAAGGGCTCGGCGAGGTCGCGGGGCGGAGCGTCCTCCTCATCGAGGACATCCTGGACACCGGCGGCACCCTCGCCCTCCTCACCGGGCTCATCCGCGCGCGCGGGCCCGCCCGCCTGCGCACCTGCGTCCTCCTCGACAAGCCCGCCCGCCGGCAGTTCGACGTCCGCGCCGACCACACCGGCTTCGAGATCGAAGACCGCTTCGTCGTCGGCTACGGCCTCGACGCCGGCGAGAGGTTCAGAATGCTGCCGGACATAAGAATTTATCGCGGGGAGTGAGGGGGAGGAAGTTCCCATAACCAATAAGAGGCCAAAAAACAACCACTATGAGTAATAAGCGCCCCACAATGCGAGGAGAAAAACTTATCTATTCTATCATTGCACTCCATGCTGTGATGATAGATTAGAGTTTACCAGATCGTGGTCGACCCTACGCTCCAGGGGCAAAAATCATGGATGGAACGGACAAGGACTTGACTCTGGATATAAAAATCGACCGGGAAGATGTCATCCTATTGCTTCTTGAAGCCCACGAACGACTATTCGGGAAAAGGATACTATCCGGGATCACACGCCTTGAAAAACTCATTTTTCTCCTGGAAAAAGAGACGGAGTTTGAAGGTATTGCCCGTTTCTTTCTCTTCGAGCCTCACAACTTTGGACCATTTTCAAAGGAAGTGTACGAGGCCGTTGAGTTCCTTGATGGTTGTGAATTAATCAAAATTCATGAAAAAACATACACATCTTATTATGCTTCAGTTGGCGAGGCGAAATTATTGTTAGAAATTAGCACCGATAACCTCGATGAGGATTCTGAGGAAGGAACCATTGACGCAACGGAGAAACAATTCAGTCTTACAGAGAACGGTCGAATCGTAGCGAGAAAAATAAAAGAAGCGATCAGCCGAAAACGTCCTTCCGATCAAGAACAACTAGACCAAATCGTTCTCCGCTTCGCTCCTTTGCCTCTCAATCAATTGATACGTTATGTTTACCGCCGCTATCCAGACATGGCCGTGGAAAGCAAGCATCCCGAAGCCAAGTCAATTAACTCGAAATAATCTTTCTAAATGACAACCCTCGAGAAAATAGCTCTATACGGAATCATCATTGCTTGGGATACGTTGTGGTTACAGTTGATAGTAATCCAATTTTTCTCAAAACGAGAAAAGCTTCACCTAGAGTATGTCGAAAGCGGAGTCAAGGATGTCGCGCTAAGTTATATTGAATCTCAAAGGCTGATTCCAATTTTGGCGGAAATGTTTGAACGTGCACATTCACAGCAAGAGGACCAACGGAAAAAGATCGTCATGGAAGAACTACTTCAGAGCGTCGACTTTATATCACATTTGGAGCGAGCCGAAGCTGCAATGCAGGACAAAAAAGCCATTGAAGATGTATTTGATTTTTTGCGAAATCGTGCGGATAGGATCTGGATAATTGGTCTAGCACACGTTTTGCTTATGGTATTGGTCCCTTGGGCACTCGATGGACAATTAGCCGTCCTAAAGCTCCTTTTACTCCTCCTTGCTGCTCTAAGCTTCGTTGCAATGATTTGGGATCTAGTTAGATTCTCCCTTAGCCGCCGAACATTCTTGAACCAACTCCAATCAAATAGGCAGCCAACATAATGAGTCAAAATCCTCTACGTGAGAACGAAATGCTGGGGGCAGTTCTCCGGCTCTTTTCGGAGGAAAGGTATGATCACTTCACAGAAGCAAACCTCGGACGAAAAAAAATAGACCTATATTGTGTTCCAAAAAATGGAAGGGGATACTATATCTGTGTCGAATTGAAGATTCACGACTGGAAACGTGCATTGTGGCAAGCCTCACGCAATTTCCAACTAGCCGAACGCTCATACATCGCAATTTGGCACAAATATATTCACCGAGTAAAGAAGAATCTTGAGCTTTTAGACGAATATGGGGTTGGCCTTATAATGGTGGAACCAACTCAAGCGAAGATCGTAAAAGAGTCTAAAAATAAGGTGTTCCGCATTTCACGAAGACACAAGATGCTTTTCTGTAAAACATTAGCCCAACAGATATAGAACATCCTCATGCCCGAAAATATTGAACAATATCTAACGTATCAACACAATGTTCAACGGTACTTTCGTGGGCACAGCGAGAAGTATCAGGGGATTGTAATACCACTCTCGATAGCCACTTCTTTTCCAACCGGTACATATGGTTTCGTCCGGGCGTTATGCTCTAGGGATGATGACAAAAGATATGCGATTGACCCCAGAACAGCTTTATTCCAAAAAAGTTGGGATCGATCATTCGTGCGCAACCCACACATTAAAATGACGGACGTTTTGGGATCGCCGTTTCACATCGGCCTTGATCGTCCACTTAGCCCAGGTGACTTCGACGACGAGTTGATTAAAAAAACTGCAAGGCAGGGAGTTGAATTTCAGTTGAATTTTCGCACACGAGAAGAAGATGCCCGAAAACTCCAAAAGTACAAGAAACTGCTTGACATAGATACGTTAAAGGAACTTGGTGAGCCTCAACATGTAATTCCTCCTTATTTTCAATTTGAAAGTGACAGAGACCCATGGGGCATCCTGAACTCAAAAATCATTCAAGCTGCGATTGCTTTGGGGCATGAAATTCCGATTCGGCCCATCATTCATTTTCAATCTTTTCAACGGGCCGACAGTTTTGACATCATGTTTCGAGGAATTCGGGAAGATGGGATTTCCGCGATTTGGCTTTACCCAAACAATTTCCACGAACACGACGCTGAGGTGGAGGATTTACTTTCCTACCGTCAAACGGTTGAAGCCGCTATTGATGAGGGGCTTGTTCCATACTCGTTGTTTGGTGGGTATTTTTCAATCCTTCTAGCGCATTTCGGCCTTAAAGGATTCGGGAACGGAATCGGTTACGGCGAATGGCGAGACAGCGGTTATCACCGAGGTGGAACGGCTGTTAACCGCGTGTACATATATCAATTGCACCGTTATTTGGACGCGCCAGCAGCCCAAGCCATAATTATTTCTGACCCTGATTATTTTGCGGCGGATTCGGATTTGCTAAGCGAATATAGGGCGGCTGGACAATCGCTCGTTTCTTTAGAGCAAGACGAGTGTCTTGACCACTTCATGGAATGTCGTATGCGTGAAGTTGAATCAGTTAAGAAAAATAAGGTGGGAGAGCTTGTAAATGAACTTCGAGAGACAGTAAAAAGATTAAGCGCCATCGGCCCTTTGGAACTTAAGGAATACGGTACTTCGCTCCAAAAGTGGGCTGAAGTGCTTGAAGAGGACAAAGAGTAAGAAAAAGCCTTCAAAATGGAAAACTCTTTATAATTATTTTCTCCTCCTTTTTCCCCTAATATGCCTCTGCACCTTCCCTCACCGCCCCCCCTGTCCCCTGGACCCGCCCCTTGAGGCGGTGTAGGGAAGAGGGTGCCCCCGCGCGTTGTTGACCGGAGGGGGGAGCCGCCCCACTTCATGCGGGAACGGAAAATGGCCGTGGTCCGCCCCATCGAGCCCGGCGACCTGGAGCCCCTGGTCCGAATTCTGGAGGCCGGGGCCACCTACGGGCTCACCTCCCTTCCCCCTGACCGGGAGATCCTGTGCGAGCGGATCGAAGAGTCCCGGCACAGCTTCGGGCGGGAGGCGAAAAAGCCACGGGGGGAGAGTTGCCTCTTCGTGCTGGAGGAAGAAGAGGGCGGGGCGATCCTGGGCGCCTGCGGGATCGTCTCCAAGGTGGGCGGCTTCGAGCCCTTCTACGCCTACCGGGTCGAGACCTCCCTCCACGAGTCCCGGGCGCTGAAGGTGCGCCGGGAGGTGGGCGTCCTCCACCTGGTGAAGGAGCACAGCGGCCCCAGCGGGATCGGGAGCCTCTTCCTCGCGCCCGCGCACCGCGGGGGGGGGACGCGGGCGGCTCCTCTCCCTCTCCCGCTTCCTGTTCATGGCGGAGTTCGGCGATTGGTTCGAGCCGGCCGTCATCGCGGAGATGCGCGGCGTGGTGGACGGGACGGGCCACGCCCCCTTCTGGGAGGCGCTGGGGCGGCACTTCTTCGGCATCGACTTCCCCCTGGCCGATTACCTGAGCATGAAGGACAAGCGGTTCATCGGCGAGCTCATGCCGCCCCACCCCATCTACATCAACCTGCTGCCCCGGGAGGTGCAGGGGATCCTCGGCGAGGTGCACCCCGAGACCCGCCCCGCGCTGGAGATTCTCCAGGCGGAGGGGTTCGGGCCCAGCGGGATGGTGGACATCTTCGACGGCGGGCCCATCGTCCGGGCCGCGCGGGCGGAGATCCGCACCGTCCGGGAGAGCGAGAAGAAAACCGTCGCCGAGGCCGCAGAGGAGGAGGAGGGAGAGGAGGAGAAGGGGGAGGAAAATTCCCCGGCGGGGTTCATCCTCTCGAACGCGCGGATCGACTTCCGGGCGTGCCTGGGAACGCTTGAAGAACTGCCCCCGGGCGGGGTGCGCATCCCCCAAAAAGCCGCCCGGGCGCTGGGAGTGGGCCCGGGGGACGCGGTGCGCTACGCCCCCCTCCGCCCCGGATCGAAATGACCGCGGCCGGGAGCCGCCCCGCGGCCGGGGGAGCGCCCCGCGCCCGGGGGAGCGCCATGAGCGGAGGGGCGCGCGAGGTCAACTTCGACGGGCTCGTGGGGCCCACCCACAACTACGCGGGCCTCTCGGCCGGGAACCTCGCCTCCCTCGGCCACGGCGGGGCCGCCTCCAACCCCCGGGAGGCCGCCCTCCAGGGGCTGGGGAAGATGAAGCTCCTCCTCGGCCTGGGCCTCGCGCAGGCCGAGGTCCCCCCCCCAGGAGCGGCCCCGCCTCGACATCCTGCGGCGGCTGGGCTTCGGGGGAACGGAGGCCGAGGCGCGCGCGCCGGGTGGATCCCGTTCTGCTCTCGGCCTGCTGGAGCGCCTCGAGCATGTGGACCGCGAACGCGGCCACCGTCTCCCCGGGGGCGGACGCCGCCGACGGAAAGGTCCACCTCACCCCGGCCAACCTTTCGAGCCTGTTCCACCGCGCGCTCGAGCCGGAGGCCACCGCGCGAATCCTCCAAACCCTCCTCCCGGACGAGGGCGGCTTCGTCCACCACCCCCCCCTTCCGGCCGCCCCCCGCTACGGGGACGAGGGGGCCGCCAACCACCTGCGCCTCTGCGCCGCCCACGGCGAGGCCGGGCTCGAGGTCTTCGTCTACGGAAGGGGAGCCGGGGACCCGCCCGGGGCCGGGCCCCGCCGCCACCCGGCCCGCCAGACGCGGGAGGCCTCGGAATCGGTCGCCCGGACCCACCTCCTGGACCCCGGAAGGACCCTCCTCGTCCGGCAGAACCCGGCCGCCATCGACGCCGGGGCGTTCCACAACGACGTCATCGCGGTGGCGAACGAGAACGTCCTTCTCTATCACGCAGAGGCCTTCGCGGAGGGGAAAACGGTCCTGGACGGGATGAAGCGCGGGCTCGCCGCCTGCGGCGGGGACCTGCTGCCCATCGGGATCCCCCCCCGGAGAATGTCCCTCGCGGACGCCGCCCGGACATATTTGTTCAACAGCCAGCTCGTGAGCCTGTCCGGAGGGGGGATGTGCCTCGTCGCGCCCGCCGAGTGCGAGGCGGACCCGGGGGCGCGGGGGATCGTCGAGGAGATCCTGGCGGGCGAAAACCCGGTCCGCGAGGCCCGCTTCGTCCCCCTCCGCCAGAGCATGCAGAACGGGGGCGGCCCCGCCTGCCTCCGCCTCCGGGTTGTCCTCACCGATGCGGAATGGGAAAAAATCCACCGGCCCGCCCTCCTCACGGAATCCCTCTACTCAGACCTCACCGGCTGGGTGGAGCGCCGCTACCGCGACCGCCTCACACCGGAAGACCTCGCCGACCCGCGCCTCATCGAGGAGGCCCGCGCCGCCCTGGACGAGCTGACGGGGATCCTGGAGCTGGGGGCGTTCTACCCGTTTCAGGGGACCGGCGCATGATCCCCCGGAGGTGCGCCTTCCCTTGGCCCCGCAGCGCGCCCGGCGTATCATGCGGTCAATCGGATCCCCGAAATCTTTTCAGGACCATCCCATGACCCTTCCCAATCCCGTCACGGTCGTCGAGGTCGGAGCGCGGGACGGCCTCCAGAGCGAGAAGGCGTTCGTCCCGACCGAAGAGAAGGTGCGCCTGCTGGACCTTCTGATCGATGCGGGCTTCCGGCGGATCGAGGCGACGAGCTTCGTGAGCCCGAAGCACGTTCCCCAGATGGCGGACGCCGAGGAGGTGCTGGGCCGGGTGAAGCGCCCCGCCGGGGTCGAGTTCGAGGCCCTCGTCCCGAACATGCGGGGGCTGGAGCGGGCGCTGCGGTGCGGGCTGGACCGGGTCTCCCTCTTCGTCTCGGCGAGCGAGACCTTCAACCGAAAGAACCTGCGGGCGGGGCGGGAGGCGTCCCGGGCGGCCGCGGCGGAGGCGGCGAAGGCGGCCCGGGCGGCGGGGCTGAGGGTGCGCGGGGCGGTGGTGACGGGCTTCGGCTGCCCCTACGAGGGGCGCGTCCCCCAGGAGGAGGTGGAAAGGCTGACCGGGGTTTATGCGGAGATGGGCTGCGACGAGGTGGCGGTCGCCGACACCACCGGGATGGCGAATCCGGCCGGGGTGAAGCGGCGGATGGAAGCGCTCATGGAGAATTTTCCTGAAATCCGGTTCGCCCTCCACTTCCACAACACCCGGGGGGCGGGTCTGGCCAACGTGCTCGCCGGGCTCGAGGCCGGGATCGACACCTTCGACGCCGCCGCGGGCGGCCTGGGCGGGTGCCCTTTCGCCCCCAAGGCGACGGGGAACATCGCCACCGAGGACGCGGCGAACATGCTCCGCGAGATGGGCCTTGCGACCGGCCTGGACCTCCCCAAGCTCCTCGCGGCGGTGGCCTTCGCCGAGTCCCTCTTCGGGCGCCAGCTCCCCGGCCAGCTCCTCCACGCCGGGATCGTGGACTGGGACGCCCCGGCCGCCTGAGGGCCGAGCTTCGGGCGTTCCGCCTCAGGCGCCCGGCACCGGCAGGCGGATCCAGGCCGGCATGTGGTCGCTCACGTCGTGCTCGGTCCGCGCGAGGATGTAGCTCCGCTCGGATTTTTTCAGGTCCCCAAACGGCACTCCGCGCAGCGCCTCCGCGAAAAGGTCTACGAAGCGGAAGACGCCATAGTCGTACCCGTCCGCTCCATTTTCTCCCGCAGTCTTGTTGGCCTCGGAGCCGGGCAGCCGTTTGTCGTGGGCGAAAAGGGCGATCTGGTCGTAGGTCTGGTTCAGGCGCGCGTTGGTGCGCAGGACCCCGCGAACAGGGTGCGGGGTGAGGAGGGGGAAGTTGGCCTTCGTCGCCTTCCCGCTCTTGAGCTTTTTCCGGTTGAGGTCCCTCAAGAACTGGTCCACCTCCTCGCGCTGGGCCTCGGCTTTCTCGAACTCGAGGTTGCAGTCCCCCATCATCAGGAAGTTCTTGTGGTAGGTCCGGCCGGCCTGTTTGGCGCGGAGGGTCAGCCACTCGATCAGGGCGTCGAACTCCCACTTGCGCTCACGCTCGTTCACGCCGTAGAGGAGGTGGGCGTAGACCGCGAGAAACTCGTAGGGCGTCGCCCCGTTCGGGCCGGGCACCCGGAACGAGGCACAGTGCGGCTGGCGGATGAAGGTCAGGAAGCGGGGCAGGACAATCTTCGGCCTCGCCGGCTTCTTTTCCCCCGCCGATTCGGCCCGCTCGGCCTTCTCCTCCCATTCTCCCAGGTCCCGGAGGTGGTCGTCCCAGGAAGCGCGGAAATCGGCGCGGTGATCGAACAGCGTCTGGACGACCTTCGATCGGTCGTAAGTGATATCAGAGGCCAGCTCGGTGCGCTCGACGCGGGACCAGTCGAACAGAAACGCCAGGCGCTCGGCGTTGCCCCGGTCGCCGGGGAAGACCCCGGTCACGTCCGAGATGACCAAGCCGGTCTTCGGCCTCATCCTTTCCTTCAGCGCGCGGACGCCTTCGAGATTGTCCATGACCTCTTGAACGGCCAGGAAATCGAAGCGCCGGCAGAGGAAGGCGAGAAAGTCCCAGGCCCCGGGCGAGCGCTTCTTCACCTCGCCGAGCTTCCGGATGTTGAAAGTGCCGAGGACCACCGACTTGCTCCGGCGCGCCGGCAGGCCGAATTCCTCCGCCGAATCCTCGGCCAGATCGAAGATCTTCTTCCATTCCGAAGCGGTGAATTTCTTCGAGGCCATGTTCGGGCTCCTGCCGGCCGTTCGGGGGTTCGGCCGTTCGGGGGTTCGGGGGTTCGGGGGTTCGGGGGTTCGGGGGTTCGGGGGTTCGGGGGTTCGGGGGTTCGGGGGTTCAAATTATACCCGCGCCGATGACCAGGGGTCCCTCGATTTCCTCATTTTCAGGCGCGAGGTTCGGGGCTTCCCCCCTCCCCGGGCCGATTCCCGCGTCCTAATCTACGCTTCCCAGGGCGGTGTTTTTTGTATACAATACAGAAAATGCTGGTCTCACAGGCATAATCAGGGAGGCGCTGTGACGGATCACATCGAGGAGCTGCGCCGGCGGACCGGCCAGGCGAAGGCGCTCGGCGGGGAGGCGGCCAAGGAGAGACAGCACAAGGGGGGCAAGCTCACCGCCCGGGAGCGGATCGACCTTCTCTTCGACCCGGAGACCTTCACCGAGATCGGCCTTTTCGCCGAGACGCGCTCGCGCGAATTCGGCCTCGGCGAGAAACGCTCGCCCGGGGACGGCATCGTGACCGGGAGCGGGCGGGTGGACGGCCAGCTCGTTTTCGCCGCCTCCCAGGACTTCGGGGTGATGGGCGGCTCGCTGGGCGAGATGCACGCGGCGAAGATCACCCGGGTGCAGGACCTCGCCCTCAAGGCGGGCGCGCCCCTCGTCCAGATCCTCGACTCGGGCGGCGCCCGCATCCAGGAGGGGGTGCTGTCCCTCCACGGCTACGCCCAGATCTTTCGCCGGAACACCCTCGCCTCCGGCGTCATCCCCCAGATCTCGCTCATCCTCGGCCCCTGCGCCGGGGGGGCGGTCTACTCCCCCGCCATCACGGACTTCGTCTTCATGGTCGAGGGCCTGAGCAAGATGTTCATCACGGGCCCGGACGTCATCAAGGCCGTCACGGGCGAGGAGGTCACCTTCGAGGCGCTCGGCGGGGCCGCCGTCCACGGCGGGACGAGCGGAAACGCGCACTTCATCGCGCGCGACGAGCGCGCGTGCTTCGCCACGGTCAAGAAGCTCCTCTCCTTTCTCCCGGCGAACAACCTGGACGACCCCCCCCTCGCCGAGGCCCCCGACGTGCCCCCCGATGAGAACCCGGAGCTGGACGGCATCGTCCCCGCCGAGCAGGAGCGCCCCTACGACGTGCGGGACATCATCGGGGGCGTCTTCGACCACGGGGACTTCCTGGAGGTGCAGCCCGACTTCGCAAAAAACATCGTGGTGGGCTTCGCCCGGCTGGCGGGGCGGCCGGCCGGGGTGGTCGGCAACCAGCCCATGGCCCTCGCCGGGGCGCTCGACATCGACAGCTCGGACAAGCTGGCGCGCTTCGTGCGCTTCTGCGACGCCTTCAACCTTCCGCTCATCAACTTCGTGGACGTGCCCGGGTACCTGCCCGGGGTCCAGCAGGAGTACGGGGGCGTCATCCGGCACGGGGCCAAGGTTCTCTTCGCCTACAGCGAGGCCAGCGTGCCCAAGATCGCGGTCATCGTCCGGAAGAGCTACGGCGGGGCCTACATCGCCATGAGCGGGTTCGGCCTCGGCTACGACCGGGTGCTGGCCTACCCGACGGCGGAGATCGCGGTGATGGGCCCCGACGGGGCGGCGAACATCATCTTCCGGAGCGAGATCGCCGCGGCCGAGGACCCCGAGGCCAAGCGGGAGGAGAAGGTCGCCGAGTTCCGGGCGCTCTACGCGAACCCCTACACCGCCGCGAGCCAGGGGTTCGTGGACGCCGTGATCGAGCCCCGGTTCACCCGGCGCGAGCTGCTGCGCGCGCTCGAGATGACGGCGCATAAGCGGGAGCACCGCCCGGAGAAGAAGCACGGGAACATCCCCCTCTAGGGGAGGCAGGGAGAGCCCATGGCCCATATCGGAGAGGCACTCACCATCTCGGCCATCGGGATGGGGGTGGTTTTCCTCGCCCTCATCGCCCTGATGTACATGGTGAAGATTCTGGTATGGGCCGCGGGCGCCCCGGCGGCGGCCCCGGCGGCGGCCGCGCCGGACGGCGCGAAAGAAGCGGGGGGAGAGACCGCCCTGCTGCTCGCGGCCGCCGCGGGGCACTTCCTGGAAAGCGAAACCGAGGCGCTCTTCTCCGTCCCCGTGAAGCGGTCCCGCGCCTCCGCCTGGGCCGGGCGCGCGCGGATCGGGGCCGCCCGCCACCGGAGGAACCGTTGAAAAGATTTCATCTCACCCTGGGCGGGAAGCGCCACGCCGTCAGCGTCGAGCGGGAGGCCGAGCCCGGCCGGCTCAAGGTCACCATCGACGGCGAGACGCACATCGTCGAGGTGGAAGAGGACGGGCCCAGCGCCCCGGCGGGGGACGCCGTGGCGGCGGCCCCGCCTCCCCGGCCCGCCGCGGCGCGGCCGGCAGGTTCGGGCGGCGGCAGGGTGCTCGCGCCGCTGCCGGGCTCGGTCCTCTCGGTGGCGGTCGCGGCGGGGGACGCCGTGGCGGCGGGGGATGTGCTCCTCGTGCTCGAAGCGATGAAGATGGAAAACGTCATCACCGCCGAGATGGACGGCACCGTCAGCGCCGTCCGGGTCGGGCAGGGGGACAAGGTGGAAGCCGGCCAAGAGCTGATGGTGATCGAATGACCAGCCTCGCGGACGAAATCGCTCTCTTTCTCCGCCTGACGGGCTTCGCCTCCCTGACCCCGGGCCACGCCCTCATGCTGGCGATCGCCTGCCTCTTGCTCTTCCTCGCCATCCAGAAAGGCTTCGAGCCGCTCCTCCTGGTGCCCATCGGGTTCGGCCTCCTTCTCTCCAACCTCCCGGCGACGGACATCTTCGACGCGGGGGGGCTCATCAACTACTTTTACTTCGGGGTGAAGCAGGGGATCTTCCCCCCCATCATTTTCTTGGGGATCGGCGCCCTGACCGATTTCGGCCCCCTGCTGGCCAACCCGAAGACCATCCTCCTGGGGGCGGCGGCGCAGTTCGGCATTTTCGCCACCCTCATCGGGAGCATATTTTTGGGCTTCGAGATTCCCCAGGCCGGGGCGATCGGGATCATCGGGGGGGCGGACGGGCCCACGGCCATCTACACGGCCGCGAAACTCGCCCCCGAGCTGCTCGGCCCCATCGCGGTCGCCGCCTACAGCTACATGGCCCTCGTTCCCCTCATCCAGCCCCCCATCATGAAGCTCCTCACCACGGCGGAGGAGCGGGGCAGGACCATGGCGCAGCTCCGGCCCATCGAGAAGCCGGTCCGGATCCTGTTTCCGATCGCGACCACCCTCCTCTGCGGCCTTCTGCTCCCCGCGGCGGTCCCCCTCATCGGAATGCTCATGCTGGGAAACCTCTTCCGCGAGTGCGGGGTGGTGGACCGGCTCCTGCGGACCTCGGAGGAGGCGCTTCTCAACATCGTGACGATCCTGCTGGGCCTCTCGGTGGGGGCCTCGATGACGGCGGAGACCTTCCTGCGGCTGGACACGGTGGAGATCCTCGTCCTGGGGTTCGTCGCCTTCGGCATCGGGACGGCGACCGGGGTGCTCTTCGGAAAGGTGATGGCGGCCTTCAGCCAGGTGCCGATCAACCCCCTCATCGGGGCGGCGGGGGTGAGCGCCGTCCCCATGGCGGCGCGGGTGGTGCAGAAGGTGGGCGCGGAGGAGAACCCGCAGAATTTTCTCCTCATGCACGCGATGGGACCCAACGTGGCGGGCGTCATCGGTTCGGCCATCGCCGCCGGCGTCCTCATATCCTTGATCCAACCCTGAGGGAGCGAAAAATTGGCCGGTCCTCTCGAAGGCATCCGCGTCGCGGACCTGACCCGCATCCTGGCCGGACCCTATTGCACCATGATGCTGGCCGACATGGGGGCCGACGTCATCAAGATCGAAAACCCCGTCGGGGGGGACGACACCCGGGCGTGGGGGCCCCCCTTCCTGAACGGGGTGAGCACCTACTACCTCTCCATCAACCGGAACAAGCGGAGCCTCACCCTCAACCTCAAGCACGCGCGGGGCAAGGAGATCCTCGCCGGGATCATCCGCCGGTCCGACGTCGTGGTGGAGAACTTCCGCCCCGGCACCCTGGAGAAGCTCGGCTTTCCCTGGGAGGAGATCCACCGGCTCAACCCGCGCGCCGTGTTCACCTCCGTCTCGGGCTTCGGCCAGACCGGGCCCCGGGCGGCCGAGCCGGGCTTTGACGTCGTGGCCCAGGGCGAGGGCGGGCTGATGAGCATCACCGGCGAGCCGGACGGCCCCCCCACCAAGGTGGGGGCCTCGATCGCCGACATCGCCGCGGGGATGCTCGCGGCCCAGGGGACCGTTCTCGCCCTCCTCGCGCGCGAGAAGTCCGGGGTCGGCCAGCGGGTGGACGTCGCGCTGCTGGACGGCCAGGTCGCCCTGCTCGCCTACCATGCGAACAACTACTTCGCGACCGGCAAGGCCTCCCCCCGCCGGGGAAACCGGCATCCCTCCATCACCCCCTATGAGACCTACCGCTGCAAGGACGGATACTTCAACCTCGGCGTCGCGACGGACGCGCTCTGGCGGCGCTTCTGCGGTGCGATGGACCTGGGGGACATCGCGGCGGACCCCCGGTTCGCGGCCAACGCCGACCGGGTGCGGAACCGCGAGGCGCTCGAGGAGATCCTGAATCCCTTCTTCGCTGCCCGCGAGGTGGGGCCCACCATCGAGGCGATTAAAAAGGCGGGCATCCCCTGCGGGCCCATCAACGATATCGCCCAGGTGTTCTCGGATCCCCAGGTACTGGCGCGGGAGATGGCGGTGGAGGTGGAAGCCCCCCTCGCCGGCCCCACCAAGGTGACCGGGGTGCCGATCAAGATGTCCGCCAACCCGGGCGACATCCGGCTTCCGCCGCCCTCGCTCGGCCAGCACACCGACGAAATCCTGGAAAACCTCCTGGGGCTCCCGGCCGCCGAGCGCAAGGAGATTCGGGAGCAGGGCGCCGTCTAGGGCAGGAGGACCATGATGACCCAAGTGCAGATCGAAAAGCCGAAATCGCTCAGCCAGGTCGTTGCCGAAGAAATCAAGGAGGCCATCCTCCGGGGGGACTTCCGGCCGGGGGACAAGCTGGTCGAGATGAACCTCACGCGCTCCTTCGGGGTGAGCCGCACCCCGCTCCGCGAGGCGTTCCGCCAGCTCTCCGCCGAGGGCTACATCACCGTGGTCCCCTACAAGGGCGCCTTCGTCAGCCGGCTGAGCGAGCAGGAAGTGCTGGACATTTACGCCATCACGAGCGTTCTCGAGGGACTGGCGACGTACCTCTCCACCCCCCGCATCCGGGTGGGGAGGGAGCGCGAAGAGCTGCTCGCGCTTTTCGCGGAAGTGAAGCGCCGCCACGAGCGGGGCAACGTGGACGCCTACTGGGACGCGAACCGCAACTTCCACCAGTTCATCGCGGACAACTCGGGAAACGAGAGGCTCCAGCAGCTCATCCACAACCTGCGCCGGCAGATTCTCAAGACGCGCGTGCTGGTCCTCTCCTATCCGGGCCGTTTCGACGAATCAATGGCCGAGCACGAGGAAATTCTCGCGGCCATCCTCGCGGGCGAGGCCAAGAAGGCGGAGAGCCTCGTGATCACCCACCTGGAAAAGCAGGGGCGCTTTCTCATCGAATCGCTCGGCCCCGCCTCACTTTCCGAAAAAAGGAACGAGGGGTAGCCCTCCGCTTCGTTCGGGCGAACCCCTCCCGCGGCGGGCGCTCCCAGAGCGCGTCCAGCGTTCATTCGAACAAAACCCGGAAACAATCCGAAAAGAGCGCGGGAAGGGCTTCCCGCGGACGGTCTTCGCTCAGAAAACCTGCTCGGGCGGGGTGTATTTCGCGCCGACCGCCTCCGCCACGGCGGGGTTGGTCACCCGGCCCTCGGCCACGTTGAGCCCCCCGGCCAGCTCGGGCATCGAGCGCACGGCGTCCGCCACCCCCCGGTTCGCCAGCTCCAGGGCGTAGGAGTGGATCACGTTCGAGAGGGCGAAGGTGCTCGTCCGGGGAACGGCGCCGGGCATGTTGGCGACTCCGTAGTGGACCACGCCGTCCACCATGTAGGTGGGCTTGGAGTGGTGGGTCGGGCGGATGGTCTCGACGCAGCCGCCCTGGTCCACCGCCACGTCCACGATGACCGCGCCGGGCAGCATCTCCCGGACCAGGCTGCGCGGAACGAGGACGGGCGCCTGGGCGCCCGGGATCAGGACGGCGCCGATCAGCAGGTCCGCCTCCCGCACCAGCCGCCGGATGGTATCGGGGGTGGAGGTGAAGGTCCGCACCCTCCCGTCGTAAATGTCCTCCAGGTACTCGAGCCGGGAGCGGTTGACGTCGAGAACGAAGGTGTTCGCGTGAAACCCGTTGGCGATCCGCGCCGCGTTCTTTCCCACGGTCCCCGCCCCGAGGATGACCACGGTCCCCCGCCGCACCCCGGGCACGCCGGAGAGGAGAATCCCCCGCCCGCCGCGGGTCCGCTCCAGGTACTTGGCCCCCTCCTGGACGGACATCCGGCCCGCGATCTCGCTCATGGGCTTGAGGAGGGGGAGTTCGCCGTCCGCCTGGCGGACGGTCTCGAAGGCGACGGCCCGCACGCGCTTGCGGACCAGGGCCCGGGTGAGCGTCTTGGCGGCCGCCAGGTGCAGGTAGGCGAAGATCACCTGGCCCTCGCGCATCCTTGCGATCTCGGGGCGAAGCGGCTCCTTCACCTTGACGATCATCTCGCTGCGCCGCCACACCTCATCGGCGCCCGGGCACATCGCCGCCCCGGCGTTTTTGTATTCCCGGTCCGGGAGGCCGGCCCCCAGGCCGGCTCCCTTTTCCATGAAAACCTTGTGGCCGGCGGAGGTAAGCGCCTCGACGGCACCGGGGACCAGGGCCACCCGGTACTCGTCCCTCTTGATTTCCTTGGGAAGCCCGATATTCATGGCGTTTCCTCCGGGCCCGATTCGGAGACGACGTAGGTCCCCTCGGCCTCGGTCATCAGGCAGCCGTCCTCCCGGCGGAGGGCCTGGCCCTCCAGGACGGCGAGGCGTCCCTTCCGCATGCGCATACGGCTTTCCAGGCGGAGGGGGGTGCCCGTCGGGACGGGCTCAAGGTAGCGCACCTGGCACTTCGCCGTGACCGCGCGGACCCCGCGCAGGAAAAACCAGTTCGCCATCACGTCGTCGAGCGCGCTGTAGAGAATTCCCCCGTGGGTGATTCCGTCGAACCCCTGGTGATCCCCGGCCGGGGTGAACTCGGCCCGGCAGACCTCGCCCTCGAGGCGGAACGCGATCCGCAAGCCGATGGGATTCTCCGGGCCGCAAACGAAACAAAAATCGGCGTCTGGACGGCCTCTGGATTTTTCCGACATGGGATTTTCCGGATGGAAAAAAGGAGGGCGGCCCCTCCCCTTACCCGGCCTTCATCGCAATTCTGCTAGCCGCCGGACTCGCCCTGGGCCAGCCGCTTCGCCCGGCGCCGCTCCAAGCGGGCCTCCTCCCGGGAGGTGTCCCGCTCGACGAGCTCGAGGAAAGCCATGGGCGCCGCGTCCCCCATCCGCGGCGGAAGGCGGAGAATCCGCGTGTACCCCCCGGGCCGGTCGGCGTATCGGGGCGCGATGGTCTCCATCAACTTCCGCACGGTCTCGGGCGTCCGCAAGAAGGCCGCCACCTGGCGGCGCGAATGGAGCGACCCGCGCTTTCCGATCGTGATGATCCGCTCGGCGTGGCGGCGCACCTCCTTCGCCTTCGCGAGGGTGGTGCGGATCCGCTCCTCATCGATGAGGGCGGTCACCATGTTCCGGGTCATCGCCCGGCGGTGCTTGCTGGTGCGGCCGAGCTTCCGGCCGCTCAAACGGTGTCGCACGGCTCACCCCGATTCCGTCTTTTCGCCCACTTGCAAATCCTCCGCGCTCACCTTCAACTGGCTCAGGTCCATTCCGAGCGAGAGCCCCATCTGGGCGAGAATCTCCCGGATCTCGTTCAGGCTCTTGCGGCCGAAGTTGCGCGTTTTGAGCATCTCGCCCTCGGTCTTTTGGACGAACTCGAAGAGCGAGCCTATCTTCGCGTTTTTCAAACAATTATAGCTCCGAACCGATAGCTCGAGCTCCTCCACGCTCCGGCTCAGGTTCTCGATGAGCGCTTGGCGGTGCACGTCCACCTCCGGGACGGAGGGAAGTTCTTCCTCCTCCTCTTCGAAGTGGATGAAGATCTGCAGGTTGTTCTTGAGGATCTTCGCCGCGTAGGCGACCGCGTCCACCGGGGCGACCGTGCCGTCGGTCGTCACCTCGAGCACCAACTTGTCGTAATCCGTCAGGTCGCCGACGCGGGTCTTTTCCACATGGTAGGTGCATTTCCGGATGGGGGAGAACAGCGCGTCCATGGGGATGAACTGCGTCCCCAATTCCAGTTCGGCATTCTGGTCGGCCGGAACGTAACCCCTCCCGACCTTTGCGATAAGCTCCATCTCCAGGTTGGCTTCCTCGTTCAGGGTGGCGATGTGCAGGCCGGGATTCAGGACCTCGACGCCGGGAGGACATTGAATATCGCCCGCCCTAAACTCGCCTTTCCCGCCCGGGGACCGGAAGGAAAGGCGGGCGGGATCATCATCCTCCATCTTCAGAATCACATCTTTCAGGTTCAGGATAATATCGATCACGTCATCGATGACGCCCGGAATCGTGGAGAACTCATGGAAAACTCCCTCGATTCGCACCGCCGTGAAGGCGGCCCCCTGAAGCGAAGCCAAGATCGCGCGGCGAAGCGAGGTCCCGAGCGTGATGCCGTACCCGCGTTCCAGGGGCTCGGCGATGAAACGGCCGAACGTATCACTCAAGCTTTCCTTCTCCGTCTCCAGAGCAGACGGGCTCACCAGATCGCCAATCAATGTCATGAAACCTTGCCCTCCGTGAGGGAAAAGTACGGAAATAATCCCAAAGGCGGATTGATGGAGGGGTAACCTCCAATGCTTTATTTTGAATAGAACTCGACGATTTGCTGCACCTCGATCGGCAGCTGGATATCAGCGGCCGTCGGCATCTCGACCACCCGCGCCTGCGAATCCTTCAGGTCGACATCCAGCCAGGGCGGAATTCCCCGGGCCTGCCCTTTCTCTCCGCTCTGTTTGACCGACTCCAGCTTCTTGCTTTTCTCCTTGATCTCGATGACGTCGCCCTTTCGAATCGAATAGGAAGCCCGGTTCACCTTCCGGCCGTTCACGCGGATGTGGTTGTGAAGGACAAGCTGCCGGGCCTGGGCGCGCGAGTCGGCAAAGCTGGACCGGTACACGACGTTGTCCAGGCGCTGCTCGAGCAGGCGGAGGAGATTGTCCCCCGTCACGCCTTTTTTCTTCGCCGCCGTGGCGTAATAACGTCGGAACTGCTTCTCGAAAATGCCGTATATGCGGCGGGTTTTCTGCTTTTCCCGAAGCTGGAGACCGTACTCGCTGACTTTCCCGCGCGTTCTCGCCTGGCCGTGCTGCCCCGGAGGGTAGCTCCGCTTATCGAACGAGCACTTGTCCCCGATGCACCGATCCCCTTTCAGGAAAAGCTTCATGCCTTCGCGGCGGCAAAGGCGGCAGACCGAATCGCAGTAACGAGCCAAACCGAATTACCTCCTTGAATGAACCAATGCCCTAGACGCGGCGGCGCTTCCGCGGCCGGCAGCCATTGTGCGGGATCGGCGTTACGTCCCGAATCAAGCTCACCTCCAGTCCCGCCGCGGCCATCGACCGGATGGCCGCCTCTCTCCCCGAACCCGGGCCGCTCAGAAAAACCTCGACCGAAGTAACGCCCATGTCCATGGCCTTCTTCGCGACGTTCGCGGCAGCGGTCTGCGCGGCGAAGGGCGTGCTCTTGCGGGAGCCCTTGAAGCCCTGCTCGCCGGCGGAGGACCAGCAAACCACGTTCCCCGCCGCGTCGGAAATGGTGATCATGGTGTTATTGAAGGTAGCCAGGATGTGCGCCTGTCCCTTTCCGATGGCGCGGCGCTCTCTGCGCTTCCTTCCGGATCGCTTCCCTTTTCCCGCCTGTGCCAAATTCATTCTCCTTTATGCGCCCGAAGGCGGCTATGCCCCCGAAGGCGGCGAAGTCCCTAACTCTTCTTTTTCGCGCCTACGGCTTTGCGGGGACCCTTCCTCGTGCGGGCGTTGGTATGGGTCCGCTGCCCCCGCACCGGCAGGCCGCGGCGGTGGCGCAAGCCCCGGTAGGATCCCAGGTCCATATGGCGCTTGATGTTCATCGTGACACGGCTCCGCAGGTCACCCTCGACGGTATAGATGCGCTCGATGATCTCGCGGATGGACTGAATCTCCTGCTCGGTCAGATCCCGGACCTTGGCCGCCGGGCTCACCTTGGCCAACTCAAGAATCTTCTTCGCGGATGTTCTCCCGACCCCGAAAATGTAGGTCAGCGAGATCTCGGCCACTTTGTCGTTCGGGATGTCTACTCCCGCGATTCGCGCCATTTACGCCTCCCGCTCCTTCAGCCCTGACGCTGCTTGTGCTTGGGGTTGGTACAGAGCACCCGTACCACCCCCCGGCGCCGGATCACTTTACATTTGTCACACATCGGCTTCACCGAGCTGCGAACCTTCATCCCTTTCAACCGCCTTCCCTGTAGCGCCTTCGGCCTACTTGTACCGGCTCGTGATCCTCCCCCGCGTCAGATCGTAGGGGGAGAGCTCCACCTTCACGTTGTCGCCCGGGAGGATCCGGATGAAATGCATCCGCATCTTCCCCGAAATGTGGGCGAGCACTTTATGGCCATTCTCCAGTTCCACCCGGAACATCGCGTTCGGGAGCGGCTCTACGATGATCCCGTCCACCTCGATGGAGCCTTCCTTCGCCGGGCGCTCGTGCCGCTCTTGTGCATCTCCCTTTTTTTTCCGGCGCCCTCCTCGATACCGGGGCTTTCTCATGCGGCTACGCTCAATATCTCCGCTTCGGAATCGGTTATGACGACCGAGTGCTCAAAGTGGGCGGAACGGCCTCCGTCCGCCGTCACCACTGTCCACTTGTCGTCAAGGACTTTCACTTCAGATTCCCCCTCGTTGAGCATGGGCTCGATGGCGATCACCATTCCGGCGCGAAGCTCGGGGCCCGTGCCCTGGGCCCCGAAGTTCGGAACCTGGGGCTCTTCGTGCAGTTTCGTCCCGATCCCGTGCCCCACATATACCTTCACCACCGAATAGCCCCCAGATTCGGCATGTTTCTGGATGGTGTGGGAAATGTCGAAGAGCCGGTTCCCCGGCTTCGCCATCCCGATCCCCAGCCGGAGCGCCTCTTCACAGTACCTTAAAAGGGTTTTCGCCTTATCGTCCACCCGGCCCACCGGATATGTGACGGCGTGGTCCCCGAAATAGCCGTCCAGCTTCGCCCCGATGTCAATGCTAATGATATCGCCCTCTTTCAACTTTCGCTTCGAAGGGACTCCGTGGACCACCTCTTCGTTTATCGAGGTGCAGATTGTGTGCTGATATCCCCGGTACCCCTTGAAAGCGGGCACGGCGCCCATCTTCCGTAACTGTTTTTCCGCAATCGCGTCCAGCTCGAGAGTCGATGTCCCCGAGACGATCGCCGTGTTGAGTTTTTTCATCACCTCCGCAACGACCCAGTTGCTCTGGCGGAGCCTTTCCACCTCTTTTTTCGAGCGAAGCACGATCACGAGGCCATCACCTGTTCGAGTTCGGCCGCAATGTGCTTGGAAACCTCCCCGGGTTCGTCCTGCCCGTTGAACTGAAGAAGTTTCCCGGTGGAACGGTAGTGCTCCACGACGGGGGCCGTGTACTTTTCATATACCTCAAGGCGCTTTCTCACGGTGTTTTCCTTATCGTCACCCCGGTGATAGAGCTCCCCGCCGCAGGACGGGCAAGCCGAGAGGCCGCCCTTTGGAAATACCGCGCCGCAGCTCAGGCAGTTCAGCCTCCCGGCCAGGCGCCGGATCGCCTCCTCGCGGGGTATGTGCAGAAAAATCGCCGCCCCTATCCTTCCATCCAATATCCTGTCCAGCGCCTCGGCCTGCTCGATGCTCCGGGGGTACCCGTCGAGGATGAAACCTTTCTGGCAATCCGCCTCGGAGATTCGCTCCCGGATGATCGAAATCATCAAATCGTCCGGAACCAGTCCGCCCTCCTCGAGGATGGCCTCGATCCGCCGCCCGAGCGGGGTATCCCCACGGGCGACGCTTCGAAGCATACCGCCGCTCGATATCTGGGGGATGCCGTAACTCTCCGTCAGCCAAGCTGCCTGGGTCCCCTTCCCCGCACCGGGATATCCCATCAAGACCACCTTCAAATCACGCACCCCTCCCCCTGATCCGGCCCCGCTTCAAGAACCCCTCGTAGCTGCGCATGACGAGGTGGCTCTCGATCTGCCTTTGGGTGTCGACCGCCACCCCGACCACGATGAGCAGCGCCGTTCCCCCGAAGAAAAAGGGAACGTTGAAAAAGCGAATCAGGTAGGTCGGTAGGATGACGATGAGGCTGAGGTAGATCGCCCCGATGAAGGTAAGGCGGCTGAGGGTCCGGTCGATGAAGTCCGCCGTCGGCCGCCCCGGGCGCCGGCCGGGGATGAAGCCGCCATACTTGCGCAGGTTGTCCGCCACATCCAACGGGTTGAATATGATGGCGGTATAAAAATAGGCGAAAAAGAAAATCATGACCACGGTCGCGATGACGTAAAGAGAACGGCCCGGGGAGAGCATCGCGCTGATGTCCTGCATCCAGGGGACGTTCGAGAACTGGGCGATCGTCGCCGGGAAGAGGATGATCGAGCTCGCGAAGATGGGGGGGATGACCCCCGAGGTGTTCACCTTGAGGGGCAGATGGCTCTCCTGCCCGCCGGCCATCTTCCGCCCGACCACCCGCTTGGCGTACTGAATCCGTATCCTCCGCTGGCCCGCCTCGAACCAAACCACCAGCCCCACGACCGCGACCATCCCGGCGATGAGGAAGACGATCACGAAGGGGAGAATCTCCCCCGCGCCCATCAGCTGGTAGGTGTTGATGATGGCCTGGGGGAGGCGGGCGACGATCCCGGAAAAGATGATGAGCGATATGCCGTTTCCGATGCCCCGCTCGGTGATCTGCTCGCCCAGCCACATGATGAAGGAAGTGCCGGCGACGAAGGTAAGGACCGTCATGAGCCGGAACCCCCACCCCGGGTCCAGCACGATGGCCGCGCCCGTCGGCGCCGTCATCTGCTCGATCCCGATGGCAATGCCAAAGCCCTGGACGGTGGCGAGCAGGACCGTTCCGTAGCGGGTGTACTGATTGATTTTCTTCCGGCCGGCCTCGCCCTCCTTTTTCAGCCGCTCCAGGTGGGGGAAAACGACGGTGAGAAGCTCAAGGATAATGGAGGAGCTGATGTAGGGCATGATGCCCAGCGCGAAGATGGTGAGCTGGCTGAGCGCGCCCCCCGTGAACATGTCGAAGAATTGCATGATGCCGCCGCCGCTCCGGCTGAGCTGCTCGAAAAAGGCGGCGAGGGCGACTTTGTCGATCCCGGGCGTCGGGATGTGGGAGCCGAGCCGGTAGACGGCGAGAATCCCTATCGTGATGAAAATCCGCTTCTTGAGCTCGGGAATCTGAAAAATGTTGGCGAGCGGGCTGTTCATGCCTTTTCTTCCCCTGCGGCGGCGGCAAGAGGAACGATTTCCACGCTGCCCCCGGCGCCGTCGATTTTCCGGCGGGCCGACTCGCTGCAGCCTTGCACCTTCAGGTGGAGCGGCTTATCGACGGTCCCGACCCCGAGAATTTTCACCCCGTTCTTGCGGATCCGGCGGACCACCCCCGCCGCCCGCAGGGCCGCGGCATCGAGCGAGGCGCCCGAGTCGAACTTTCCGAGATGCCGAAGGTTTACCTCGGAAAACTCCTTGGGGAACGGCTTCCGGAAGCCCCGCTTGGGCAGCCGCCGCTGGAGGGGCATCTGGCCGCCCTCGAAACCCGGGGTGCGCGAATAGCCGGAGCGGGACTTTTGGCCCTTGTGGCCCCGGCCGCTGGTCTTGCCCAGACCGGTGCCCACGCCGCGCCCAACGCGCCGGCGCCGGCGGCGGCCGCCGGAATTGCGGGACAGGTCTCCCAGGCCGGTGAACCCGCCTTTGCCGGATGACTTCTTTTCGCTCTCAGACATTCTCGCTCAAGGGGCTACGCCCCCTCCTCCACTTCGAGGAGATGCTTTACCTTGAAAACCATTCCGCGGATGCAGGGTGAACCCTTCCGGACGACGCTCTGGTTCATCCGGCGAAGGCCGAGGCCCCGGAGAACCTCCCGCTGCTTGCGGTTGTAGCCGATCGGGCTCCTGCGCAGCGTGATTTTGATCATTTCGGCCTTTTTTTCCGACATCGCCTAGTCCGTCCCGCCCGCTTCGGCAACGGCCGCCGTCCCGCCCGCGCCGGTAACGACCGCCGTCAGGGGCTTCCGCAGGGCGAAGACCTCTGCGCTCGTGCGGAGGGATACCAGCCCGCTCAGGGTCGCCTTCGCTGCGTTGTGCGGATTGTTCGTCCCGATGCATTTAGTCAATATGTCACGGACGCCGGCGACATCCAGGACCGCCCGGACGGGGCCGCCCGCGATGACGCCCGTCCCGCGGCTCGCCGGCTTCAAGAGCACCCGAGCCGCCCCGAACTTTCCCATTACCTGGTGCGGTATGGTGGAACCCTCCAGGGAGATCTTCACCATCGCCCTCCGGGCCTTTTCGACCCCCTTGCGGATGGCCTCGGGCACTTCGTTGGCCTTGCCCATCCCGATGCCCACGTTTCCTTCACGATCCCCCACGGCGATCAGGGCGCTGAAGCTGAAGCGGCGTCCGCCCTTCACCACCTTGGCGACACGGTTGATGTAGATCACCCGGTCGATCACCTCCCGCTCGGACGAATCTCCGCTCACAGCCGCAGGCTCCCGCCCGCCCGCCCGGGGCCGCCGGCCCCTGGCCTTCCGGTCGTCGGCCTTTGGGGGCGCCTCGCCCGGGGTCTTGGGAGTTGGGCTTTTGTCTTTGGCTTCCGACTCAACCATCAGAATTTCACTCCAGATTCCCGAACCGCATCCGCCAGCGCCTTCACGCGGCCGTGGAACAAAAAACCGTTCCGGTCAAATACCGCTTTCTCGACCCCTTTGGACTTGGCCCGATCCCCCAGCAACTTGCCCACGGCGGCGGCGCCCTCGACGTTGCTTCCTTTTACCTTCTTCCGGCCCTTGGCCTTTTTCGCGAAGTCTTTCTCGCGCGAACTGGCCGCCACCAGCGTCCCGCCGACGAGGTCATCAATGAGCTGGGCATAAATATGCTTGCCGCTCCGAAAGACAGAGAGCCGGGGCAGCGCGGCCGAGCCGCTGATCTTCTTGCGGACCCGCTTCTTCCTCCCCAGCCATAATTTCCGCCGGTCTTCTCCCGCCATCCCGCTCGGCCTCCCGGGCTAAACGCCCGTCTTGCCCACCTTCCGGCGGACGGTTTCGTTCAAATAGCGAATCCCCTTGCCCTTGTAGGGCTCGGGGGGTCTGAGCATGCGAATTTCAGCTGCGATCCAGCCGACCACCTCTTTGTCGATTCCCTTCACCTTGATGGCGTTCCGCTGGCGGTCGCTCTGGATCTCGAACTCGATTCCTTCCACCGGATCGACCTTGACCGGATGGGAATATCCCAAGCTCAAGACAAGCCCTTTGCCCTCGGCCTGAACGCGATAGCCCAAACCGATGATCTCCAGCTCCTTCACGAACCCCTTCGATACCCCTTCCACCATGTTGAAGATGAGGGACCGAGTGAGGCCGTGGAGCGATTTGTCCATCCGCGATTCGGTCGGCCGCGTCACGCGGATCTCCTCCCCGTCCAATTTGATCTGCATCCGGTGATGCAGCTCGCGGGAGAGGGTCCCGAGCGGCCCCTTGACCGTGACCGTCGAGCCGTCAACCTTCGCTTCCACCCCTTTCGGGAGGGCGACCGGCATTTTCCCGATTCGCGACATGGATCCTTTCTCACCAAATCTCGCAGATAACCTCGCCGCCCACGCCCAGCTTGCGGGCCTCCTCGTCGGTGACGATTCCCTTGGACGTCGAGAGAATGGCGATCCCCATTCCGTTCAACACCTTCGGAATGGACTCGTGGTTCACATACACCCGAAGCCCGGGCTTGCTCACCCGCTTTATTCCGTTCAGGACCCCGTGCTCCCCGTTCCGGGGAAGAAACCCGATGCGGAGGTTCTTCTTATCCCCCTCGCCGGCGACCACCTCGTAGCTCTTGATGAAACCCTGGGAGCGCAGGATCCCCGCGATCTGCGACTTGACCCGGCTCATCGGAATTTCCACCTCGGTGTGGCTCGCCATCAACGCGTTTCGCAAGCGGGTCAGCATGTCGGCGATGGGATCGGTCATGCTCATATTCGCGCTGTGCTCCCTACCAGCTGGATTTCGTGACTCCGGGGATCTCCCCCTTCAGAGCCAATTCGCGGAAACAGATCCGGCAAAGCTTGAAACGCCTCAAATAGCCGCGCGGGCGGCCGCATCGCAGGCAGCGGGTGTACCCCCGGACGGCGAACTTGGGCTTTTTCCGCTGCTTCGCAATCAAGGATTTTTTGGCCACGAGCCCCTCATACCTTCCGGAACGGGAAGCCGAACGCGGCAAGGAGCGCCCTGCCTTCCTCGTCGGTCTTCGCCGTCGTATTGATGACAACGCCCAAGCCCAACGCCTTTTCGAGCTTGTCGAAGTCGATTTCCGGAAAAATAATCTCCTCCCGGATGCCCACGCTGTAGTTCCCCCGCCCGTCGAAAGCCTTCTGGCTCAGGCCGCGGAAATCGCGCACCCGCGGCAGGGCGATATTCAAAAGGCGGTCAAAAAAGTCCCACATCTTCGCGCCTCGAAGGGTCGCCTTCACGCCCACGGACATTCCCTCCCGGAGCTTGAAGTTCGCGATGGACTTTCGCGCCTTGGTCACGATCGGCTTCTGCCCGCCGATGACGGTCAGCCCGGCCAGGCCCACCTCGATGGCCTTGGCGCTCGCCACCGCCTCCCCCAGGCCGATGTTCAGGGTGACCTTTTCCAGGCGGGGGACTTGCATGACGTTCTTGTAGTCGAACTCCTTCCGAAGCTCGCCCACGACATGGTCCTTGTAGAACGTCAAAAGCCTGGGTACGTACGCCATTGCAATCTTCCTTTACCTGCCCTTGCCCTTTTCCTCGTTTTTCCGCGGGCCTTCCGCCCCCGCCGGACGGGGCGCGCCGCGGGGCTATCCGGAGTCGAGCATCTCTCCGCCGCGCTTGGTGACGCGGACCCGCGTGCCGTCCTCCAACCGTTTCCGCGAGATGCGCGAGGGCTTGTTCGACTTGGGATCGACGGGCATCACATTGCTGATGTGAATTTTCCCCTCGCGTTCGATGATGCCGCCCTGCTGCGAAGTCTGTGACGGGCGCGTGTGCCGTTTGATCATGTTGAGCTTCTCGACGAGAACGCGGTTCTCTTCCTTCAAGACGCGGAGGACTTTTCCGCGTTTCCCCTTTTCGCGGCCGGCTGTCACCTCGACGATGTCGCCTTTTTTCACGTGTGTCTTCTTCGTCATCGCCGGCATGGCCACCCCTCAAAGGACCTCGGGCGCGAGAGAGACGATCCGCATGAATCTCTTTCGCCGCAACTCCCGGGCGACAGGGCCGAAAATGCGCGTTCCGACAGGCTCCCTCGCCTCATTGATGAGGACGACGGCGTTGTCGTCGAAGCGGATGTAGGTGCCATCGTCCCGGCCTATCTCCTTTGCCGTGCGGACGACAACGGCCCGCCGCACCTCGCCCTTTTTCACCGGGCTGTTCGGCGTCGCCTCCTTTACGCTGACGACGATTATATCGCCCACACTTGCGTATCTGCGCCGGGTGCCGCCGAGCACCTTGATGCATTGGGCCCGTTTCGCCCCCGAGTTGTCCGCCACGCCGCAAACCGTCTGCATCTGGATCATCGCTTCACGCCTGTTCTCCGCTACTTGGACCGGATGAGGACATCGAGCAGCCGCCAGCGCTTCCGGCTGCTGAGGGGGCGGGTTTCGATGATCCGCACCTGGTCCCCGGCCTTCAGCGTGTTTTCTTCGTCATGGACGAGATACTTCTTCCTCCTCCGCACCACCCGCTTCAGGGTCGGGTGAATGAATGTGCGGACGACCTCGACCGTGGCGGACTTGTCCATCTTCCCGCTGACCACCTTTCCCTCGCGGACCTTCCGGCGGCCCCGCACCACGGCCATGACCTACCCTTCCTCCGGCGCGTCGGCGGCCCCGGCCCTGCGCTCGTTTTTCAAGGTAAGAAGGCGGGCCACGTCACGCCGGAGAATCTTGATGCGCGCCGTGTTGTCGAGCTGCGCCGTGGCCTTGCGAAATTTCAGGTTGAACAACTCCTTGCGCAACGCATCCTCCTTTTCATCCAGTTCATCGGGGCTGAACGCCCGAGCTTCTTCCATCTTCACGAGCGGGATCCCCTTATACCGATACGATCTGCGTTCGCACCGGAAGCTTTTGGGCCGCCAGGCGAAGGGCCTCCCGCGCGATCTCGGGGGAAACCCCGTCCATCTCGTAGAGGATCCGTCCCGCCTTGACGGGGGCGAGCCACGCCTCGGGCGAGCCCTTTCCCTTTCCCATCCGAACCTCGGCGGGTTTCTTGGAAACGGGCTTGTCCGGGAAAACTCGAATCCATATGCGCCCCCCGCGCTTGACGTGGCGCGTCATGGCGATCCGGGCCGCCTCGATCTGCCGGGCCGTTATGCGCCCGGTGGAAATCGTCTGCAGGCCGAAGCTCCCAAAGGCAAGCTTGGCCCCGCGCAGAGCTTTCCCCCGGTTCCGGCCCTTTTGCTGTTTGCGGTACTTGGTCCGCTTGGGCTGCAACATATCGGAATCGTCTCCCCGGGCTCAGCTTCCCGACGGTCCGGCGTCGGGACGCCTTTTCGCCTGGCGGATCATCTCGCCCCGGAAAATCCACGCCTTCACGCCGACCATCCCGTAGGTCGTCTTCGCCTCCGCAAAGCCGTAGTCGATGTCCGCCCGCAGGGTCTGAAGCGGAACCCGCCCCTCGCGGTACCACTCCGTCCGGGCGATCTCGGCGCCGCCGAGCCGCCCCGAGCACTGGATCTTCACCCCCTTTGCGCCGAACCGCATGGCGGAGGTTACGGCCTTTTTCATCGCGCGGCGGAAAGCGATCCGGCGCTCGAGCTGCATGGCGATGTTCTCCGCCACGAGCTGGGCCTCCATCTCGGCCTTCCGCACCTCCTTGATGTTGATGTAGACCTGCTTTCCGGTGAGTTCCTGGAGGTCGGCCTTCAGCTTGTCCACCTCGGTGCCCCGCTTTCCGATGATGATGCCGGGCCGGGCCGTCCAGATGTTGATCTTCGCCCGCTGGCTCGCGCGCTCGATCTCAACGGCGCTCACCCCGGCGTGCGCGAGCCTTTCCTTCACGAACCGCCGGATCCGCAGATCGTCATGAAGGAGATCAGCGTAGTCGCGGTTGGCGAACCAGGTCGAATTCCATCCCCTGGTTATGCCGACGCGGAATCCGACGGGGTGCACTTTTTGGCCCATGATCCCTCCCTCGGTTGCTCTCTTACGAGGCGCCCTCTCCGATTTCCACCCGCACGTGGCTGGTCTTGCGCTTGATCCGCCCGATGCGGCCGCGCGCGCGGGCGCGGAACTTCCCGTACGAGGGACCCTGGTCCACCCGCACCGACTTCACGATCAGGCCCTCGGGGTCGTCATTCTCTCCCTTGTCCGTGGCGTTTGCCAGGGCCGAGAGGATGAGCTTCTCCAGCATCTTGGCCGAAGAGCGGGTCGAGAGGCGCAGGGAGGCAAGCGCGTCGGAAACACGCCTGCCGCAGACCATGTCCGCGAGCTGGCGCGTCTTTCTCGGCTTGCTCCGGTAGTACTTGAGCGTCGCCTTCGACATTCCGCCTCCCTTTCCCCCGGCCGCCGGGGGGGCCGCCCCTACTTCAGGGTGATCGACCGCTTGGTGACCCCCGAATGGCTCTTGAAGGTCCGGGTGGGGGAAAAATCCCCCAGCTTGAACCCCACCATGTTCTCCGTCACGTAGACGGGGATGAACTTTTTCCCGTTGTGGACGGCGAATGTGTGCCCGACGAAATCGGGCATGATCGTCGAGCGCCGCGACCACGTCCGGATCATCCGCTTGTCGCCGCTCTCGTTCATCGAATCGATTTTTTTCCGGAGGGGCTCGTCAATGAACGGTCCCTTGTGCAGCGAACGACTCATGGCGCCATCCGGCTCCTCTTGAAAAAGCGGCTATTTCTTCTTGCGCCGCCGGACTATGAACTTGGACGAGGGCTTGTTCACCTTCCTCGTCTTATACCCTTTCGTCGGCACCCCCCAGGGGGTGACCGGGTGCCGGCCGCCGGAGCTCTTCCCCTCCCCGCCGCCGAGCGGGTGGTCCACGGGGTTCATCGCCACGCCCCGGACGTGGGGCCGCCGGCCCAGCCAGCGCCGCCGGCCGGCCTTTCCGAGGCTGACGTTGGAATTGTCGGTGTTGCCGACCTGGCCGAGGGTGGCATAGCAGGTGATGTGCACCATCCGGACCTCGCCGGAGGCGAGACGGAACTGCGCATAATCGCCCTCCTTCGCGAGAAGCTGGGCGCCGCCCCCCGCGCTGCGGGCGATCTGCCCGCCCCGGCCCGGCTTGAGCTCGATGTTGTGGCAAACCGTGCCGAGCGGGATCCGGCTGAGGGGAAGCGCGTTTCCGATCCGAATTTCAGCCTCGGGGCCCGAGACCAGCTCCTCGCCGACCTGCAGGCCGTTCGGGGCGATGATGTAGCGCTTCTCCCCGTCCCGGTAAACCAAAAGGGCCACCCGCGCCGTCCGGTTCGGGTCGTATTCGATGGAGCGCACCACGGCGGGCACGCCGTGCTTGTCGCGGCGGAAATCGATCTCCCGGTAGCGGCGCTTGTGCCCCCCGCCCCGCCAAAAAAGGGTGGTCCGGCCCATGTTGTTCCGCCCGCCGGACTTCGATAACCCCCGGGTGAGGGATTTTTCGGGCCGGCTGCGGGTAATCTCCTCCCTCGTGAGGGCGTCCTGGAACCGGCGCCCGGGAGATGTCGGCTTGTACTTCTTGATCCCCATGAATTCTCTTCCACCTTCGGGCTAGGCCCCTTCGAGAAACTCGATCCGGTCGCCCTCTTTCAGGGTGACGATGGCTTTCTTCCAAGGGCTCCGGATCCCGGCGTGGCGGCCAACCCGGATCCGCTTGCCCGGCACCCGCATGGTGTTGACGTTCACCACCCCCACGCTGAAGAGGGACTCCACCGCCCGGCGGATCTCAGCCTTGCTGGCCCGGAGGTCCACCTCGAAGGCGACTTTGTTGTGTTCCTCTCCCGTCTGTACGGACTTCTCCGTGACCAGGGGGCGGCGGATGACCTCGGTCGCTTCCATAGCTCAGTCCCCAAGCCGATTCGAGAGGGCGCCGAGGGCGCCTTTGGTGCACAGTAGGTGCTCGTGCCATATGATGTCGTACACGTTCAGTCCCTCGACCCGGATCGGCTTCGCCTCTTTGAGGTTCCGGACGGCGAGGAGGAAGTTCCCCTCCGCGCCCTCGCTCACCATCAGCGTTTTCCCCTCGGCCCCGAGGTTGCGGAGCGCGCCCACCGCAAGGCGGGTCTTCGGCGCGTCAAACGCGAAGTCCCGGACGATCTTGAGCTTTCCCTCTTTCCATTTCAGGTTGAGGGCGCTCTTCAGCGCGCTTCGCCGCATCTTTTTGTTCAACTTCTGGGTGTAGTCCCTCGGCTTGGGGCCGAAGGCGGTCCCGCCGTGCCGCCAGATCGGGGACTTCGAGTCCCCCGCCCGTGCCCGGCCGGTTCCCTTCTGGCGCCAGGGCTTCGCTCCCGTGCCGTGGACCTCCTTCCGGGTGCGGGTCGAATGCGTACCCGCGCGCCTGCCGGCAAGCTGGAGCTTCACCATCTGACGAACAAGGTGGAGCTTCACATCGCCGTCGAAGACGGCGCCGGGAAGCTCTGTATGCTCCACGACGTTGCCCTCCAGGTCGTGCACATCAATCTGGCCCATGTCCCGCCGCTCTCCCTGCCTAGGCGCCCCGCGCGGCGCGCTTCGAGGCTTTCAGGGGGTTGAGACTCACCCTCTGCTCCCCCTTCTGCTCCTCTCGCCTTCCGCGGCTGCTTTTCTTCATCAAAACGATTCCGTTCTTCGCTCCCGGAACGGCGCCCCGCAAAAGCAAAATGTTATCCTCGGGAACCACGTCCACCACCAGCAGGCCGACGGCGGTGACGTTCTTATCGCCCATGTGGCCGGGCATCTTTTTCCCTTTGATGATCTTCGAAGGATAGGCGGACGCCCCCAACGAGCCGGCCAGCCGATCGAACATCCCGCCGTGGGAGGCGGGACCGCCACTGAAACCATGGCGCTTCATCACCCCGGCGAACCCTCTTCCCTTGCTCTTTCCCGTGACATCGACGCGGTCGCCGCGGTCGAACGTGGCGGCGTCGAGGATATCCCCCGGCTTGAGATCCTCGCCCCCCTCGCCCAGGGGAACCTCCCGGAGAACCCGAAACGGCTGAACGCCCGCCTTCTTGAAATGGCCGAGGAGCGGCTTGGGGAGATTCTTTTCCTTCTTCGGGGAAAAACCGAGCTGCACGGAATCGTATCCGTCCACCTTCGCCGTCTTCCGCTGGACCACGGTGCAGGGGCCCGCCTCGATCATGGTGACGGGGATCGTTCCCCCGTCCGGCGCGAAGACCGAGGTCATCCCCAATTTCCGCCCCAAAAGAAAGTCCATCGTTCCCCTCTCCCCTACAGTTTGATCTCGACGTCCACCCCGGCCGCGAGCTCGAGCTTCATCAGGGCGTCCACCGTCTGCTGGGTGGGCTCCATGATGTCCACCACGCGCTTGTGGATGCGGATTTCAAACTGCTCCCTCGATTTCTTGTCGATGTGCGGCGACCGGAGGACCGTGTACTTGTTGATCGAGGTAGGCAGCGGGATGGGACCCACCAGGCTCGCGCCGGTGCGGCGCGCCGTATCCACGATCTCGCCCACCGACTGATCGAGGATCCGGTGATCGTAAGCCTTCAGGCGAATCCGAATTTTCTGCGCCATGCTCCCTCTGCGTCCTCCGCCGCCCCGCCGGGGCGATTCTCAATTCGCTACTCGATCACCTCGGTCACCACGCCGGCGCCCACCGTGCGCCCGCCCTCGCGGATCGCGAACCGAAGCTCCTTCTCCATCGCGATCGGCATGATCAGCTCCACGCTGATTCCCACGTTGTCTCCCGGCATCACCATCTCGCGGCCCTCGGACAGCGCTACGTTGCCCGTAACGTCTGTCGTGCGAAAATAAAACTGCGGACGATAACCGTTGAAAAACGGGGTGTGACGGCCCCCCTCCTCCTTCGTCAGGACGTAGACCTCGCCCCGAAACTTGCGGTGCGGCGTGATCGAGGCCGGCTCCGAGAGTACCTGGCCCCGCTCCACCTCGTCCTTCTTCACCCCCCGGAGCAGCACCCCGACGTTGTCGCCCGCCTGGCCCTGGTCAAGGAGTTTTCGGAACATCTCAACCCCCGTCGCAACCGTCTTGCGCGTCTCGGTCAGACCCACGATCTCCACATCATCGCCCACCTTCACGATCCCGCGCTCGATCCGGCCCGTCGCAACCGTCCCCCGCCCCGAGATCGAAAATACATCCTCCACCGACATCAAAAACGGCTTGTCAATTTCCCGCACCGGCTCGGGAATATAGCCGTCAATCGCCTCCGTCAACTCGTCCAGGCACGCCGTCTCGCCCCCCTCGAGCGCCTTCAGCGCAGAGCCCTTCACAACCGGGATGTCGTCGCCGGGAAAATCGTACTTCGATAAAAGCTCGCGTACCTCCAGCTCCACCAGCTCCAAAAGCTCCTCGTCGTCCAGCATGTCAACCTTGTTCAAAAACACAACGATGTAGGGAACCCCCACCTGGCGCGCCAATAGAATGTGCTCGCGCGTCTGCGGCATCGGCCCGTCCGCCGCCGATACAACCAGAATCGCACCGTCCATCTGCGCCGCGCCCGTGATCATGTTCTTTACATAGTCGGCGTGGCCCGGACAGTCAACGTGCGCGTAGTGGCGCGCGGTGGTCTCATACTCCACGTGCGCCGTCGCTATCGTGATCCCGCGCTCCCGCTCCTCGGGCGCGCGGTCGATCTCGTCAAAGCCCACCTCCGTTGCAAGGCCCTGCGCCGCCAAATGCTTCGTGATCGCCGCCGTCAGCGTCGTCTTGCCGTGGTCCACGTGCCCTATCGTTCCCACGTTCACGTGTACCTTCGTGCGCTCAAATTTCGCCTTCGCCATGGCAAAATGTCTCCCTCAGCTTCATTCCCTTGGCGGGTGAAGCGAACTCGGTGCCGCCGACGCGGCGGCGAAACCCGCTAGGCGGTTTGAAGGACCGCCCCGGTGGATTTGGCGATCAGCTCTTCCGCCAAATTCGAGGGCAACTCCTCGTACCGCCCGAACTGCATCGTAAATACGGCGCGCCCCTGCGTCATCGACCGGATGTCGGTGGCGTAGCCGAACATCTTCGAGAGGGGGACGGTGGCGGTCACCACTTTCGCGCCGGCGCGGTCGGTCATCTCCCTTATCTTCCCGCGCCGCGCGGTCAGGTCCCCTATGATATCCCCCAGGAACTCGCCCGGGGCCACGACCTCGACGTCCATGATGGGCTCCAAAAGGACCAGCTTGGCCTTCTTGGCCGCCTCCTTAAAGCCCATGGAGCCGGCGATCTTGAAGGCGAGCTCGGAGCTGTCCACCTGGTGGTGGGAACCGTCCACGAGGGTGACCTCGAAGTCCACCAGGGGGTAGCCGGCGAGGATGCCGTTTTCGGCGGCCTCGCAGATGCCTTGCTTCACGGCCGGGATGTACTCCCTCGGTATCACCCCGCCCACGATTTTGTCCACGATGGAAATCCCCGCGCCCGCCGGCTGCGAACGGACAACGAGCTCCACATCGCCGAACTGCCCGCGGCCTCCCGTCTGCCGGACGAAGCGGCCGCGCGCGCTGGCCTCGCCCCGAATCGTTTCGCGGTAGGCCACCTGGGGGGTGCCGACGTTCGCCTCCACGCTGTACTCGCGCGTCAGGCGGTTCACCAGAATCTCCAGGTGCAGCTCGCCCATGCCGGAGAGGATGGTCTGATTCGTCTCGGCGTCCGTCCGGACCCGGAACGTGGGATCCTCGCCCGCCAGCCGGGCGAGCGAGGTGCCGAGCTTTTCCTGATCGGCTTTGGTCTTGGGTTCGATGGCGATGGAGATGACCGGCTCGGGGAATTGGATGGATTCGAGGAGGATGGGGGCGGCAGGAACGCAGAGGGTGCTTCCCGTCTTGGCGCCGCGGATACCAAGGGCGGCTACGATGTCGCCCGCGCGCGCCTCCTTGATCTCCTCGCGTTTGTTCGCGTGCATTCGCAGCAGGCGCCCGACCCGCTCTTTCTTTCCGGTCGTGGCGTTGAGCATGAAATCCCCCTGCCGGAGCACCCCCGAATAGACGCGGATGAAAACGAGTTGGCCCACATACGGATCCATCATCACCTTGAAGGCGAGGGCCGCGAAGGGGGCATCGTCTGAGGCGGGGCGCTCGGGCGCCTCCCCGCCCGCCTCGCGGGTCTCCGCGGCCAATACCCCCTTTACGGGAGGAAGATCCCGGGGGGAGGGAAGATAGTCGACGATGGCGTCGAGGAGGAGCTGGATCCCCTTGTTCCGGAAGGCGGCGCCGCAAAGAACCGGCACGCACTTGCCCGCGAGGGTGGCGGCCCGGATGGCGGCCCGGATGTCCGCCGCGGGAATCTCATTTCCCTCCAGGTAGCGCTCCATCAGGCCTTCGTCGGTCATGGCGAGGGCCTCGATGAGCTTCTCGCGCCTGGAGGCTGCCTCCTCCGCCATCTCCCGGGGTATCTCCACCGTTTCGTAGTCAGCGCCCATCGGGTCGGTGAAGACCCGGGCCGTCCCGGTGACGAGGTCGATCATCCCCCGGAAGGACTCCTCCTCGCCGAGGGGCAGCTGCACCACCAGGGGGTGGGAGGCGAGCCGGGTTTCGATTTGACCGACGACACCGTGAAAATCCGCGCCGGTCCTGTCCATTTTGTTGATGAACACGATCCGTGGGACGCCGTACTTCTCGGCCTGGCGCCAGACGGTCTCGCTCTGGGGCTCCACGCCGCCCACCGAGCAGAATACCGCAACCGCGCCGTCCAGTACGCGGAGGCTCCGCTCCACCTCGGCGGTAAAATCGACGTGCCCCGGCGTGTCGATGATGTTGATGGTGTGATCGTTCCAGGCGCAGGTCGTGGCCGCGGAGGTGATGGTGATGCCGCGCTCCTGTTCCAGCTCCATCCAGTCCATGGTGGCGGAGCCCTCATGGACCTCTCCCATCTTATGGGTGCGGCCCGAGTAGTAAAGGATCCGCTCGGTGGTGGTCGTCTTGCCGGCATCGATGTGGGCCATGATGCCGATATTCCGTACCTTTCCGAGCGGCGTTTTCCTGTCGGACACGGTGAGCCTCTTTTCCTTATTTACCAGCGGTAATGAGCGAATGCCTTATTCGCATCGGCCATGCGGTGTGTGTTCTCTCGGGTGCGAACGGCCCCGCCCGTGCTGTTCGCGGCATCGACGATCTCGGCGGCGAGCCCCTTCACGACCACCCGGTCCCGGCTCCGCGCGTTTTGGATGATCCAGCGGATGCTCAAGGCGGTACGGCGCTCCGGGCGGACCTCAACGGGTATCTGGTAGGTAGAGCCGCCCACCCGGCGGGAGCGGACCTCCAGGGCGGGCTTCACGTTGTCGATGGCGCGCTTGAACACCTTGAGCGGGTCCTCTTTCATCTTTTCTTCCACGATATCCATCGCGCCGTAAAAAATTCGCTCCGCGACATTCTTCTTCCCTTTGAGCATGATCCCGTTGATGAACTTGGTCACCAGCCGGTCCTTGAATTTCGGATCGGGAAGGACGGGTCTTTTGGTTGACCGCTTGCGCCTGGCCATCGAGCGGGATTTCCTCTCCCCGCCCATTCCGTCAGGAGCCGGAAAGGGCGCTCTTACTTGGGCCTTTTTGCCCCGTACTTGGACCTTCCCTGCTTGCGGGCTTCCACCCCGACGCTGTCGAGCGTCCCGCGCACGACGTGGTAGCGGATGCCCGGCAGATCCTTCACCCGTCCTCCGCGAATGAGGACAATGGAGTGCTCCTGCAGGTTGTGCCCCTCGCCCGGAATGTAGGTTGTCACTTCCATCCCGTTCGTCAGCCTCACCCGCGCCACTTTCCGGAGGGCGGAGTTGGGCTTCTTAGGCGTGGTGGTGTAGACGCGAACGCAAACCCCTCTCTTCTGGGGACAGCTCTTCAGGGCGGGACTGTCCGTTTTCTTCCGGATCCGCTCGCGGCCCTTGCGGATGAGCTGATTGATAGTCGGCAACAATGCCCCCAGCAAAAATGAGAAAATCCAAAAAAACCGAAAAAATGTGCCCAGGTTGTTTCCCTGGGCCTCCGACGGCCAAAATCCGACGGGCTGGAGTCTGCGAAAAACTCCTGCGGATCTTGCTGTACCCTTTTTATTTCAACATGATACAGCTACCATTCGGGCCTCAGAAATCCTCTGTCCCCGAAAAGAAAACGATTAATTGTATACGTTATTGCTACCCTGTCAAGCCCGCAGGAAGGTAGGATTCGGCCAATTTTGGCCGCTATTCCAGGGTTTTCTCATCTGCGGCGGGAGCGGCCGCCTTCTCCTTTTCGACTCCGAGATCCCCGTCCTCGCTCCCCTCGTTTTCCACAACCGGGACATCCTCGCTCATGGGAGAGGTCAATTCCACATCGAGCGAGAGGAGCTCCACCTGCTGATAGCACTTGGCCCCGGTGCCGGCGGGAATGAGCCGCCCCATGATGACGTTCTCTTTCAGGCCGCGCAGATGATCCACCTTGCCCGAGACCGCCGCCTGGGTGAGAACCCGGGTCGTCTCTTGGAACGAGGCCGCCGAGATGAAGCTGTCGGTGGAGAGCGATGCCCGCGTGATCCCCAGCAGAATGGGCCTCCCCGTCGCCAGCTCCTTTCCTTCCGCCTCGGCCTGTTCATTTCGAAGCTGGAAGGTATCACGGGTGACCTGCTCCCCGATGACCAAATCGGTCTCCCCCGGGTCGAGGACCTCCAGGCGCCGCAGCATTTGCCGCACGATGATCTCGATGTGCTTGTCGTTGATGTTCACGCCCTGAAGCCGGTATACCTCCTGCACCTCGTTCACAAGGTAGTTCTGGAGGGCATTCTCGCCGAGCACGGAGAGAATGTCGTGGGGATTGACCGCACCGTCCATCAGCGGCTCGCCGGCGCGCACGTAGTCGTCCTCGTGAACGTTGACGTGCTTTCCGCGCGGGATGAGATACTCCCGCTCGTCGCCCGTATCCGAGATGACCAGCACCCGCCGCATCCCCTTCGCCATCCCGGCGAATTTCACTACGCCGTTGATCTCGGAGATGATCGCGTTCTCCTTCGGCTTGCGGGCCTCAAAAAGCTCCACCACCCGGGGAAGTCCGCCCGTGATGTCCTTCGTCTTCGAGGTCTCCCGGGTGATCTTGAAGACGGAATCCCCCGCGGAAATCACATCGCCCTCCATGATGGAGAGGTGCGCGCCGGCAGGCAGCGGGTAGGTGGCCAATTGCTCGCCGGCCTCATCGGTCAAAACCATTCGGGGCTGGCGCTTTTCGTCGGTGTGATCCAGGATCACGCGGCGGGAGAGTCCGGTAACCTCATCGATCTCCTCCTGCATCGTGACCCCCTCGATGACGTCCACCAGGGAGACGCGGCCGCTCTTCTCGGCCATGGTCGAGGAGGTATACGGATCCCATTCGAGGAGTTTTTCCCCTTCGGTGACCTTGGTGCCCTCGCGCGCCTTGATGATCGCGCCGTACACGATGGGGTAGCGCTCTCGCTCGCGGCCGGTTTCGTCGCATATGGCGACCTGGCTGTTGCGGTTCATCGCGATGATTTCCCCCTTCGCGCTCGTTATGGTCCGAAGGCCGATGTGTTTGACGATTCCGGCCCGCTTCGCCTCGACCGTGCTCTGCTCAGCGGCGCGCGTGGCCGTCCCGCCGATATGGAAGGTGCGCATGGTGAGCTGGGTTCCCGGCTCGCCGATGGACTGGGCCGCGATGACGCCGACCGCTTCGCCCATCTCGACCAACCTCCCGGTCGCCAGGCTCCGGCCGTAGCACTTGGAGCAAACCCCCGCGCGCGACTCGCACGTGAGCACCGAGCGGATTATCACTTTCTCGACGCCGGCGTTCTCAATGAGCCGAACCTTATCTTCGTCGATCTCTTCGCCCGCCGGGCATAGAATTTCGTCCGGGTTGAAGGGGTCCTTAATGTCATTCAGCGCGATGCGCCCGATGATGCGCTCGCCGAGCGTTTGAATGATCTCCCCGACCTCGACGAGGGAGGTCATCTCGATGCCGTTGACCGTGCCGCAGTCCGTCTCGAAGATGATGATGTCCTGCGCCACGTCCACCAGCCGGCGGGTGAGGTAGCCGCTGTTCGCCGTTTTGAGAGCGGTGTCGGCGAGTCCCTTTCGCGCGCCGTGGGTCGATATGAAGTACTGCAGCACCGAAAGGCCTTCCCGGAAGTTCGCGGTGATCGGCGTCTCGATAATCTCGCCCGAGGGCTTCGCCATCAGGCCGCGCATCCCGCCCAGCTGGCGAAGCTGCGCCGTGCTTCCCCGGGCGCCGGAATCCGCCATGATGTAAATCGGGTTGAACTCATCGCGGCCGCCGTTCCCGCTCTCGCCCGCCGGGCCGCTCATGACCCCGCTGTCCTCGGCCTCGAGGTCCTTGAACATCTCGCTCGCGACCTCTTCGGTCACGTGCGACCAGATGTCGATGATCTTGTTGTAGCGTTCACCGTCGGTGATGAGCCCGTCGCGGTACTCCTTCTCGACTTCAAGTACCTCCGCGCGCGCGCCCTCCGTCAATTCATTCTTGCGCACAGGGACCTTCATGTCGTCGATGGAGATCGAAATACCCGCCTGGGTGGCGTGGTGAAATCCCAGATCCTTCAGGTCATCCAGGAAGCGGACCGTCCGCGCCCGGCCGGCTATCTCGTAGCACAACGCCGCGAGGTGGGTGAGCGCCTTTTTATCCATTACCCGATTGGCCGGATCGAAGGGCATCCCCTCTGGCATGATCTCGTAAAGCAGGACGCGGCCCACCGTCGTCTCGGCGAGAGAACCGTCCACCCGGACCCGGATCCGCGTCTGGAGGTCGACTTCATTCTGGTCGAAGGCGATGCACACCTCGGCGGCCGAGCCGAAAAGCTGCCCTTCCCCCTTTGCGCCCCCCCGGGGCTTGGTCAGGTAGTAGCAGCCCAGGATGATGTCCTGGCTCGGGACGGCGACCGGCTGGCCGTTCGCCGGCGAGAGAATGTTGTTCGCCGAAAGCATGAGCACCCTCGCCTCTTCCACGGCTTCGACGGATAGGGGAATGTGCACCGCCATCTGGTCTCCGTCGAAATCGGCGTTAAACGCCGCGCAGACGAGAGGATGCACGCGAATCGCCTTCCCCTCCACGAGCAAGGGCATGAACGCCTGCATGCCGAGACGGTGCAAGGTGGGCGCGCGGTTGAGGATGACAGGATGGTTCTGGACGATTTCATCGAGCACGTCCCAGACCTCCGGCCATTCCTCATCGACCATCTTCTTGGCGGCCTTGATGGTCGCCACCAGCCCTTTCTCTTCGAGCTTGTTGTAGATAAACGGTTTGAAGAGCTCGAGCGCCATCTTCTTCGGGATGCCGCATTGGTGAAACTGCAGCTCGGGGCCGATCACGATGACGGATCTGCCCGAATAATCCACCCGCTTTCCGAGAAGATTTTGGCGGAAGCGCCCCTGCTTGCCCTTGAGCATGTCCGAGAGGCTCTTGAGCGGTCTGCGATTCGGCCCCCGCAAGAGGCGGCCCCGCCGCCCGTTGTCGAACAGCGCGTCGACCGCCTCCTGGAGCATGCGCTTTTCGTTTCGGATGATGATGTCGGGCGCCTTGAGATCCTTCAACCGCATGAGCCGGTTGTTCCGGTTAATCACGCGCCGGTAGAGGTCGTTCAGGTCGCTCGTCGCGAAACGGCCCCCATCGAGCGGCACGAGCGGCCGCAGCTCCGGCGGGAGCACCGGAATGACCTCGAGGATCATCCACTCGGGACGGTTTCCCGAATTCCGGAAGGCGTCCACCACCTTGATCCGTTTGATGAGCTTGCGGCGCTTTTGCACGTTGGACGTGCTCTTGATATCCTCCTTGGTCTCGACGGAGAGCGCCTCCAGGTCGAGCCCGGAGAGCAGCTCCCGGATCGCCTCCGCACCGATTCCAACGCGAAACTCGTCCTCGTCGAACTCATCCAGCAGGTTCCGGTACTGCTCTTCTGTCAGAAGGTCGAACTTCTTCAACTCGGTCTCGCCCGGATCGACGACGACATAATTTTCGAAATAAAGGATCCGCTCCAACTCGCGCAGCGTCATGTCGAGAAGGTTGCCGATTCTGCTCGGCAATCCCTTGAAGAACCAGACGTGGGAAACGGGGCTGGCGAGCTCGATGTGCCCGAGGCGCTCCCGGCGCACTTTGGAGGAAATGACCTCCACCCCGCACTTCTCGCATACGATCCCGCGGTACTTCATCCGCTTGTACTTTCCGCACAGACACTCGTAATCCTTCACGGGGCCGAAGATGACCGCGCAAAACAGCCCGTCCCGCTCCGGCTTGAAGGTGCGGTAGTTGATCGTCTCGGGTTTTTTCACCTCTCCGGACGACCACGCCCGGATGGTATGGGGAGAAGCGATCCGGATTCGAATGGCGTCGAACGAAATGGGATCCTTCGGCTTCTCGAACAGGTTGAGGATGCTATCCAATGCCATCCCTCCTCAGGGAAACTTGGGTTGAAAATTCCCGGGCGACACTTGCGGCGTCCCTGCGCGGCGGTCCCGCCGGGGCGCTCTAACGCGGAGCCTCGCCGCTCTCTATCAGCTCGACATCGAGGCCGAGACTTTGCAATTCCTTCATCAATACGTTGAACGATTCGGGCAAGCTCGCCTCCAGAACGTTCTCGCCCTTCACGATCGACTCGTACATGCGCGTGCGGCCGACGACGTCGTCGCTCTTGACGGTGAGTATTTCCTGGAGCGTGCGCGCCGCGCCGTATGCCTCCAGCGCCCAGACCTCCATCTCGCCGAGGCGCTGGCCCCCGAATTGGGCCTTTCCGCCGAGGGGCTGCTGGGTAACCAGGGAGTAAGGGCCGGTAGAGCGGGCATGCATCTTGTCGTCCACAAGATGGTGAAGCTTCATCATGTAGATCATTCCCACCGTCACCCGCTGCTCAAAGGGCTGGCCCGAGCGCCCGTCGCAAAGCGCCGCCTTCCCGTAGGCCGGAAGTTGGGCTTCCTTCATCAGGGCGTTGATGTTTTCTTCCGTGGCGCCGTCGAAAACCGGGGTGGCGAAATGCTTCCCGAGTACGTGCGCGGCCCACCCGAGATTCGTTTCCAGAATTTGGCCGACGTTCATCCGCGACGGCACCCCGAGAGGATTGAGAACGACTTCGATGGGCGTGCCGTCCTTGAGATGGGGCATGTCCTCCTCGGGAACGATGATGGAAACAACGCCCTTGTTCCCGTGCCGGCCCGCCATTTTGTCGCCCACCTGGAGCTTCCGCTTCATGGCCACGAATACCTTGATCATCTTCAAAACGCCGGGCGGAAGCTCGTCCCCCCGCTGGAGCTTGTTTATCTTCTCCTCCAAAATGCTCTCGAGGAGCTTGATCTGATCCTTGGTCCGGTCGTGGAACTCGCCCAGCTGCGCAGCCACTTCCTTTTCGACCGGCAAGTCGAGAAATTGCTGGCCGGCCAGGGTAGCGAGGGCCGCCGCTTCCAGCGCCTTCCCCTTGGCGGCAAGGACCTCGCCCGTCTTCGGATGGACCGCCTTGGCGGTTACGGTCTTGCCCGCGAACACCAACCGCAGTCTGGCGTCGCACTCTTCCCGCAGGATCTGAATCTCGTCGCCGTAATCCTTCTCGAGGCGCGCAATCTCGGACTCCTCGATGGCGAGGGCGCGGGCGTCTTTCTCCGTGCCGCGCCGCGAGAAAACCTGAACATCGACGATGGTTCCCTCGATCCCCGGCGGAACCCGAAGGGATGAGTCCCTGACGTCGCCCGCCTTCTCGCCGAAAATGGCGCGGAGAAGCTTCTCCTCGGGGCTGAGCTGGGTCTCGCCCTTGGGCGTAATGCGCCCCACGAGTACGTCGCCGGGGTTCACCCGCGCCCCGATGTAGACCACCCCGCTATCGTCAAGATTGCGCAGCGCCTCTTCACTCTGGTTGGGGATGTCCCGGGTGATCTCCTCGGGCCCCTGCTTCGTATCGCGGGCCTCTATCTCGAACTCCTCAATATGGATAGAGGTGAAGATGTCCTCTTTGACCACTTTCTCGGAGATGACGATGGCGTCTTCGAAGTTGTAGCCGTTCCAGGGCATGAAGGCCACGAGCAGATTCCGCCCGAGCGCCAGCTCGCCCACGTCGGTCGAAAAACCGTCGGCGATGACATCGTTTTTCTTCACCTTCTGGCCCACCGATACGATCGGCTTCTGGTTGATGCAGGTGTTCTGGTTGGAGCGGCGGTACTTGACGAGGTTGTGGATATACACCCCCGGATCGCGGGGGTCGCTGCTATTCTGGTCGGCCCGGACGACGATCCGGGTCGCGTCTACGCTCACCACCTCGCCGTCCGCCCGCGCGAGCACGACCACGCCCGAATCCCGTGCGGCGATGGATTCCATTCCGGTGCCCACGTAGGGGGACTCCGTCCGCAAGAGGGGAACCGCCTGCCGCTGCATGTTCGAGCCCATCAGGGCGCGGTTCGCATCGTCGTTCTCCAAGAAGGGGATCAACGACGTGGCCACGCTCACGAGCTGTTTCGGCGAGACGTCCATGTAGTCCACCTGCTCGCGGGGCACCATCACAAATTCGCCGCTCGTGCGGGCCGAGATCATCTCGTTGACGAGGTTGCCCTTCTCGTCCATCTCGGCGTTCGCCTGGGCGATTTTGTATTTGTCTTCGTCGATGGCCGAAAGCCATTCCACCGTATCGACCGCCCGGCCGTTCACCACCTTCCGGCACGGCGTTTCGATGAAGCCGTACTCGTTCACCCGCGCATAGGTGGAGAGGCTGGCGATGAGACCGATGTTCGGACCCTCGGGGGTCTCGATGGGGCAGATTCGCCCGTAGTGGGTCGGGTGGACGTCGCGGACCTCGAACCCGGCCCGGTCCCGGGTGAGCCCGCCCGGCCCCAGCGCCGAGAGGCGCCGCTTATGGGTGATCTCCGAGAGGGGATTCGTCTGATCCATAAACTGGCTCAGCTGGCTCGAGCCGAAGAACTCCTTGATCGCGGCGGTGATCATCTTGGAGTTGACCAGATCGCGGACGGAGATTTCATCCGGGTCCAGGATGTTGAGCCGCTCTCGGATGGCCCGCTCCATTCGCACGAGGCCCACCCGGAACTGGCTTTCGAGAAGCTCGCCCACCGATCGGACCCGCCGGTTTCCCAAATGGTCGATGTCGTCTACCGAGCCCTGACCGTGGCGAAGCTCGATCAGGTAGCGCACCACGGCGATGACATCGTCCACCGTGAGGGTACGCTGCTCGAGCGGCAGGTTGAGGCCCAGTTTCGTATTGAGCTTGAGGCGGCCGATCCGCGAAAGGTCGTAGCGCTTCGAGTTGAAGAAGAGGTTTTCGAACAACATCCGGGCGGTGTCTTTCGTCGGGGGATCGCCGGGGCGGAGCCGCTTGTAAATTTCCACCAAGGCGTCCTCGGCCGTCTCGCACTTGTCCCCCGTCAGCGTGTCGCGGATCGTGCGGTCGCTGCCCACTCCGGAAACATACAAGAGGGGAATCTGGCGGGTTTTCTTCGCGTGCAGCTCCGCCAGGACATCGGCGGTGATCTCGGTGTTGGAGTCGTAGATGACCTCGCCCGTCTCCGGGTCGGCGAGCGGCTGGGCGATGATTCCCCCCACCACCTCCTCGTCCTTGAGGTCGAGCCGTTCGATTCCGGCGGCCTGCAGCTTCCGCAGCGCCGCGCGCGTGAACTTACGCCCCGCCTTGAGGATGACCTCGCCATCGGACAGGACGAGGTCATCGAGGATTCGCTGGTTCACCATGAGCTCGGAGAGGTTTTTGTAAAAACCTTTCTTCTTCTCGTCGTAGAAGATGTCCTCGCTCTGGTAGAAGGAGTTGAGAATGTCGTCCTTCGAGAGCCCGAAGGCGCGGAGCAAAATGGAGACCGGGAGTTTCCGGCGGCGGTCGATGCGAACGTAGAGAAGATCTTTGGCGTCGAACTCGAAATCGAGCCAGCTGCCCCGGTAGGGGATAAGCCGCGCGGTATAGGCGGGCATGCCCGAGGTTTTGGTTTTATCGCTGCTGAAGAAAGCGCCTGGAGACCGGTGCATCTGGCTTACGACGACGCGCTCGGTCCCGTTGATGATGAAGGTCCCGTTATCGGTCATCAGCGGAATATCGCCGAGGTAGACCTTCTGCTCCTTGACCTCCCTGACGCGCCGCTCTTTTGTCTCTTCGTCTTTCTCGTAGGTGGTAAGGCGAATCAGAACACGCAGCGGAGCGACATAGGTCATCCCCCGCTGGCGGCACTCGTCCGCCTCGTGTTTCTGGCGGCAGAAGATCTCGTTCCCGTTCTCGTCGCTGATGCCGGGCCCGCCCAGGCCGGTGTATTCCACACCGCCGCCGGACTCCCACACCCCAATCTCATAGCCCAGATATTCGAGAATGTTGTTCTCGCCCGAGTCGGTGACGGGGAAAACGCTCCGGAAGACACCCTCCAATCCCTCGTCCAGGCGGCGGTCGGGCGGCTTCACATCCCACTGAAGAAAACGCTCATAGGATGTAAGTTGGATGTCAATCAGGTTGGGTATATCGATAACCGCGGGTATCTTGGCGAAATCCTCGCGGGTGCGGCGTCCGTTTCTACCGTTCGTTACGCTCATTTGACTCACCTCGAAAGGGATGGGGGCGATGTTCAACGTTCGGCCCAAGGCGGCTGAAACACTGGCCAGCTTCCGCAGGCCGATTCCTTTCGGTGAGTCTTATGTAATTTCCACCTCCGCGCCGACCCCTTTGAGCTTATCCGCAATGGAGTCGGCCTCTTCTTTGCTCACGCTCTCACGCACCGCGTTCGGCGCCCCATCCACAAAATCTTTGGCCTCTTTGAGTCCCAAACTCGTAATCTCCCGAATGGTTTTAATGACCTTGATCTTCTCCCCTCCCGGCGCTTTCAAGGTGACGGTAAAACTCGTCTTCTCCTCGGCGGGTGCACCTCCGTCCCCGCCGCCCGCGGCGGGCATCACCCCCGCCATCATCATCGGAGCAGCCGCGGAAACGCCGAATTTCTCTTCGAGTTCCTTGACGAAATCGCTGAGTTCCATGACCGTCATGTTCTCGATGAAGGAAACCATGTCTTCTTTAGTGGCCACCTTTTACCCCTTTCCCAGGCTCAGGTTTTGAATCCGCTCTAAAAACTCTGCAATATCTAAAAAATTTCGGATAAGGGCCCTTTCGGGACAAACGAGCTACTTTATGATTCTTCCTTATTTTTTGCAACTGCCTGGAGAACGTTGAGCAGCGAAACGAGAACGCCGTTCAGTACGCGCGGAAGGCCCGCCACGGGCGCCTGGAGGGCGCCGACGAGCCGGGAAAGCAGAACCTCGCGGGGGGGGAGGCTCGCAAGTTCTTTAACTTCAGAATCTTCCAGGAACCTTCCGTCCAGCGCCCCTCCCAGGATCTTGCCGGAATCGGCCTCCTTGAGAAAATCGCTCAGCACCTTGGCCGGGGCGGACGGGTCCCCGGATGTGGTGGCGATAGAGATGGGCCCCTCTACGGATTCCCGAATCACCTCGTAGGGCGTACCCTCGATTGCCCTTTCGAACAAGGAGTTTTTCACCACAAAGAGGTCTACGCCCGCCTCCCACGTCTGGCGGCGCAATTTGGTCATCTGGGAGACGTCAAGTCCCCGGAAGTTGAATAAAACGACCGAAGAGGAAGCGGAGAGCTTCTCCCGGAGCGTCTCGACCGCTCGCACCTTAACGGGCAGGGGCTCCAGGCCCTTCGCCCTTCTTCCCTTTTCCAAGACTTGCGCGCTCATGGTTGACGCCTCACTTGAGAGCACTGACCAGGCTTTGGTGATCCAGCTTGACCCCGGGGCCCATCGTGCTGGAAATGCTCATGCCGCGGAAATACACCCCCTTGCTGGAAGCGGGCTTGGCCCGAAGGAGAGATTCCACAATGGCCAGGATGTTTTCCGCCAGGGCCATCACCTCGAAACTGGCTTTTCCCACCGGGGCATGGACGATGCCCGCCTTCTCGACGCGGTATTCCACTTTTCCCGCCTTGATCTCCTTGACCATCCGGGCCATATCGAACGAAACCGAGCCCGACTTGGGATTGGGCATCATGCCGCGCGGCCCCAGGATCTTTCCCAGGCGGCCCGCCACGCTCATAACGTCCGGGGTGGCGACCACCCGGTCGAACTCAAGCCAGCCCCCCTGGATCTTCTCCGCCAAATCCTCCGCGCCCACGAAATCGGCCCCGGCCTCTTTGGCCTCGGCCGCCTTGTCGCCCTTGGCGAGGGCGACGACGACTTGCGATTTCCCTATCCCGTTGGGAAGCACGACGCTGCCCCGGACCATCTGGTCGGCGTGCCTTGGATCCACCCCCAGATTGGCGGCCACTTCCAACGTCTCGTCGAATTTGCCCGAGGCGAATTCCTTGACGAGGGTGACGGCCTCCTCCAGGGGATAAAGCCGGGAACTGTCGATCTTCTCTCGAGCGTTTCGGTAATTTTTTCCGTGCCTGGGCACTCTTCTCCCCTCCTTCGTGGTTCCGGCGGCGCCCCACGCACAAACCGCGAGGACGCCTCCCACACCGTTTCGCTATTCCACCTCGATGCCCATGCTCCTTGCGGTACCCTCAAGGATGCGCACCGCCGCGTCCACGTCATGGGCGTTCAAATCATCTTTTTTGATCTCGGCGATTTCCTCGAGCTGTTTCCGGTTCACCGAGCCTACCTTCTCGCGGCCCGTCTCGCCCGACCCTTTGGCAAGGCCGGCGGCCTTCTTCAAAAGGATGGCCGCCGGCGGGCTCTTCATGATGAAGGAAAAGGTCCGGTCGGCGTAAACCGTGAGCACGACCGGAATAATCGTACCCTCGCGCCCCTGGGTCTGGGCGTTGAACGACTTGCAAAACCCCATAATGTTCACGCCGTGCTGGCCGAGGGCCGGGCCCACGGGAGGGGCCGGATTCGCCTGGCCGGCGGCAATCTGAAGCTTGATTTTGGTCATCACGTCTTTCTTCGCCATCCCGCCACCTTGATGCGGGCACGCCCCCGGAGGGGGGCAACCCTCAGACCTTTTCCACCTGAAGCATTTCCAGCTCGACCGGGGTGGTCCGGCCAAAAATGCTGACCAACACCTTCAGCTTGCCCCGGTCGGGATGCACCTCGTCGATGACACCTGTAAAATTGACGAAGGGGCCGTCGACCACCCTGATGTTCTCGCCCTTCTCGAACTCCACCTTGCGCTTGGGCTTCTCCGCCTCCCCCCGCATCTGCTTGGTGACATTTTCGATTTCCGCCTGCGTGAGGGGGGTCGGCGAGGTCCCGCCCAGAAATCCCGTGACCTTCGCGGTGTTCTTTACCAGGTACCAGGTGTTTTCATCACAATCCATCTGGATGAGGATGTAGCCGGGGAAGAATTTCTGTGAACTCGTCCGTTTCTTTCCGCCCCTTACCTCAACCACCTGCTCGATCGGGACAACGATATCGCCCAGCTTGTTCTCGAGCCCGGCGTTGCGGAACTGCTCGGCCACGCTGAGCTTCACCTTGTTTTCGAAGCCCGAGTAGGTGTGTACCACGTACCACTCCTTCACCATGCACGGTCTCCCTTACAGCCCGAGGTTCAGAAAGGAATTGATCAACCGCGAAAGCCCCAGGTCCACCAAACCGAGATAAATGGCGATGATAAAAACGAAAACGAGCGTCATGGCGGTCTGGGCGGCCGTGTGCTTCAACCCCAGCCAGGTTACCCGTTTCGCCTCGCCCTGGACATCGGAGAGAAACGAGCGTGCCTGCCTGAACCAATCGAACACCCTCGCCGCCATCTTCTCCCCGTCTTCCTTTCCGCCTCCGGCCGTTTCGGCGCGGCGCCCTTCCCCCTTTGCCCAGACTCTCGGCTCAGGCGGAGGATGAAACGAGGTGGCAGGCCAGGAGGGACTCGAACCCCCAACCGCCGGATTTGGAGTCCGGTGCTCTACCAATTGAGCCACTGGCCTTCAAGGGGCACCTCCCCCCTGGCGACCTCCCCCGGCTACTCGATCACCTCGGTCACCACGCCGGCGCCCACCGTGCGCCCGCCCTCGCGGATCGCGAACCGAAGCTCCTTCTCCATCGCGATCGGCATGATCAGCTCCACGCTGATTCCCACGTTGTCTCCCGGCATCACCATCTCGCGGCCCTCGGACAGCGCTACGTTGCCCGTAACGTCTGTCGTGCGAAAATAAAACTGCGGACGATAACCGTTGAAAAACGGGGTGTGACGGCCCCCCTCCTCCTTCGTCAGGACGTAGACCTCGCCCCGAAACTTGCGGTGCGGCGTGATCGAGGCCGGCTCCGAGAGTACCTGGCCCCGCTCCACCTCGTCCTTCTTCACCCCCCGGAGCAGCACCCCGACGTTGTCGCCCGCCTGGCCCTGGTCAAGGAGTTTTCGGAACATCTCAACCCCCGTCGCAACCGTCTTGCGCGTCTCGGTCAGACCCACGATCTCCACATCATCGCCCACCTTCACGATCCCGCGCTCGATCCGGCCCGTCGCAACCGTCCCCCGCCCCGAGATCGAAAATACATCCTCCACCGACATCAAAAACGGCTTGTCAATTTCCCGCACCGGCTCGGGAATATAGCCGTCAATCGCCTCCGTCAACTCGTCCAGGCACGCCGTCTCGCCCCCCTCGAGCGCCTTCAGCGCAGAGCCCTTCACAACCGGGATGTCGTCGCCGGGAAAATCGTACTTCGATAAAAGCTCGCGTACCTCCAGCTCCACCAGCTCCAAAAGCTCCTCGTCGTCCAGCATGTCAACCTTGTTCAAAAACACAACGATGTAGGGAACCCCCACCTGGCGCGCCAATAGAATGTGCTCGCGCGTCTGCGGCATCGGCCCGTCCGCCGCCGATACAACCAGAATCGCACCGTCCATCTGCGCCGCGCCCGTGATCATGTTCTTTACATAGTCGGCGTGGCCCGGACAGTCAACGTGCGCGTAGTGGCGCGCGGTGGTCTCATACTCCACGTGCGCCGTCGCTATCGTGATCCCGCGCTCCCGCTCCTCGGGCGCGCGGTCGATCTCGTCAAAGCCCACCTCCGTTGCAAGGCCCTGCGCCGCCAAATGCTTCGTGATCGCCGCCGTCAGCGTCGTCTTGCCGTGGTCCACGTGCCCTATCGTTCCCACGTTCACGTGTACCTTCGTGCGCTCAAATTTCGCCTTCGCCATGGCAAAATGTCTCCACAAAAAAAACGAAAAAAATACTCCGACCTTCCCCCATTCAATCAGATGGAGCCCACGACCGGACTTGAACCGGTGACCTCTTCCTTACCAAGGAAGTGCTCTGCCGGCTGAGCTACGTGGGCCCGCCGACCCAAACCTCGTTCGGCCCTAGGATCGCATCACCCCTTTGGTCTTCCCCTTACGGAAGGTCCCGCGCCGGACAGGCAGAACCCCCTTGCCGCTTCTTATATTCGGGCCGCCGGAACGACGCGGCCAACGGGACCGTCCCCCCGCTTGCGTTTATACCCAATCCGTACAAACCCCTAAAAGCTGTATGGAGCGGGAAACGGGACTCGAACCCGCGACCCTCAGCTTGGAAGGCTGATGCTCTACCAACTGAGCTATTCCCGCACTTCCCTTTTCCCGGACTGCCCACGCGCGAGCGCAAACCCCTTGCCGAGGCCATGCTTTTGTTTTCAGAGTTGGTGGGGAGGGGAGGATTCGAACCTCCGAAGGCGTACGCCGTCAGATTTACAGTCTGATCCCTTTGACCGCTCGGGAACCTCCCCTTGGAAAACGGATCAAGGAATATCGGGAGCTCCGAGGGCCGCCCGCCCTTGGAGCTGGCGAGAGGATTCGAACCTCCGACCGGCTGATTACAAATCAGCTGCTCTACCAGCTGAGCTACGCCAGCCAGCGAAGAACGGGCAAATTTAGGGACCGAAACCACCTTTGTCAAGTCCCGCCGCATCGGGCGATACGGCAAAAAACCCAGGCCCTTTCAGGGCGACTCGCCACAGGCTCCCGTCGCGAAAAGGAAGATGGCCGCCGCCACAACCACATTCAACGAACTCACTATACTCCCCGAAAGCGCGATCCGCACCCCCACATCGCATCTCTCCCTCACCAGCCGCCGAATTCCCCGCCCCTCGGCTCCGAGAACAAGGGCCGCCGGGGCGGGAAGGGGGGTCTCCCCCAGGATGGTTTCCCCTTCGGGATCGCCTGCAACAGCCCAATATCCGCGGTCTTTCACCGCCGAGACCGCCCGGGCCATGTTCGTCACCCTGGCGAGGGGGAGGCTCTCAAGCGCCCCCGCCGCTGCCTTGGCCACGGTGGGCGTCAGGCCGGACGCCCTGTCCTTTGGCCAAACCGCCCCGCCCGCCCCGAGGGCCGCGGCCGTCCGCAAAAGGGCGCCGAGATTCCGCGGATCCTGGATCCCGTCCAGAAGCAGGAGGGGAGGCCTCCCCGGCGGCTGGCGCGCCAGGAGGGCCTCCAGGTCGAGCACCGGGGTTGGGCAGACCCGGAGGACCATTCCCTGATGATTCGAGGTGGCGACCAATTCGCTCAGGCGCGCGGGCGGCAGCGTCTCGATGGATACCCCGGCGCTTTCCGCCAGAGCCCGGGCGCGCCGGGCGGCCTCCCCCCCGCGCCCGCTGGCGACGATGAGGCGGAGGGACCGCTCCTTCCCCCGCGCAAGGGCCGCGAGCACCGCGTGGACGCCGCAGACGAATTCCTCGCCCTTTGCCAACTTAAGCCTTTCGCTTCCAGATTGTGCCCGAGGGTCCGTCCTCGAGGAGGATGCCCGCCTCGGCCAGATCGTTGCGGATGCGGTCGGCCTCATCGAAATCCTTCCGCCTGCGGGCCTCGCCCCGCTTCGCGATGAGTTTTTCGACCTGCTCCCCGGAAAACGCCCCGTCGAGGCCGGCGGCGTCCGCCCCCCCGGCGGGCCCATCCTCCGGGCGCGCGGGCGGCGGCCCTGCCTGCGGAAGGCGGAACCATTCCTCCGGCGCGAGTTGAAAGAGCCCCAGCACACCGGCCGTCTCCCCGAAAACCTCCCGGGCCGGGCGGGCCGCCCGCTCGGGAAGCGGCCCCCCCGCTTTCAGGCAGACCGCGTTGGCCCGCCGGGCGAAGTCGAACAGATGGCCCATCGCCTTCGCGGTGTTGAAATCGTCGTCCATCGCCTCGGCGAAGGCCCGGCGGTACGCCTCGGCCGCGGCCTCCATCTCCCCCCGCAGCCCCGCGTCATCCCCCGGCCGGGTCATCTCCAGGCGCAGCCGCGCGTTGTAGAGGCGATCGAGGCCCTTCCGGGCTTCCCTAATCACCATGTCTGAAAAATCAACGGGGTGGCGGTAATGCGTACCCAAAAGAAAGTACCGCACCACCTCGGCGGGGTGGTCCGCGAGGATGGCCTTGATGGTGAAAAAATTCCCCTTCGACTTGCTCATCTTCTCGTGGTTGATGCGCACGAAGCCGTTGTGCATCCAGTAGCGGACCCAATCGTGCCCGAAGCAGCCCTCGCTTTGGGCGATCTCGTTTTCGTGGTGGGGGAAGATGAGGTCCTCCCCCCCGGCGTGAATGTCGAACTGCCGGCCGAGGTAGCGGCTCGACATGGCCGAGCACTCGATGTGCCAGCCGGGGCGGCCCGGCCCCCAGGGGCTTCCCCACTCCGGCTCGTTCTCCTTCGCCGCCTTCCAGAGGGCGAAGTCCAGCGGATTCTGCTTCCCCTCGCCGGGCTCGATGCGGGTCCCCGCCTCGAGCTCGTCGATATTGCGGTGGGAGAGCTTTCCGTAGCCGGAAAACTTCGAGATGTCGTAGTAAACATTCCCCCCCGCCTGGTAAGCGATCCCTTTCTCAAAAAGCTCTTGGATCATCTCGAGCATCTCGGGGATGTGCCGGGTGGCGCGGGGCTCGACATCGGCCCGCCGCACCCCGAGGGCGCTCATGTCGTTGTAGTACTCCTGGATGAATTTCTCCGTCAGCTCGCCAATCGGGACCTTCAGGCGCCTCGCCCGGGCGATGATCTTGTCGTCCACGTCGGTGAAGTTCACGACGAAAGTCACCTTGAACTTGGAGTATTCCAGGTACCGGCGAATCACGTCGAAGGCGATGGCGGCCCGGGCATGGCCGAGGTGGCAGTGGTCGTAAACCGTTACCCCGCACACGTACATGCGGACGTGGCCCGGCTCCCGCGTTTCGAGGGGCTCCTTCCGCCGCGCGAGGGTGTTGTAGATCTGAACGGCCACGCCATTTTCTCCAGCAAGGGAATGCGGGGTCTGATCAGGCTGGCGGAAACACGGTTTTGAATCGCAGATTCTCGATCGTCGACTTTGTCACGCCGGTCAAAACGGCGTCAAGGCGCCCCTTCCCGGAGGGTGCATACGGCCTGGGCGGCGATCCCCTCCTCCCGGCCGGTGAATCCCAGCCCTTCGCTCGTCGTCGCCTTGACGCTGACCACCTCGGTCGGAAGCCCGAGCACCGGCGCGAGGCGCTCCCGCATTTCTCCGAGGTAGGGGGCCAGCCGCGGCTGCTCGGCCACCACGACCGCGTCCACGTTGTGGGGGCGGAGCCCCTTCGCGGCCGCCATGGCCACCACTTCTTCGAGCAGGCGAAGGCTATCCGCCCCTTTGTACTGCTCATCCGTGTCGGGAAACACCGCGCCGATGTCGCCGAGGGCGGCCGCCCCGAGCACCGCGTCACAAACGGCGTGGGTCAACACGTCGGCGTCCGAATGGCCGGCCAGACCCTCATGATGGGGAACGCGCACCCCGCCCAGGATCAGCGGGCGCCCCCCCTCGAAGCGGTGGACGTCGTACCCCACGCCGACCCGAATCACCGGGGTTCTCCCGGAAGGGGGGCGAACCCCTCCGAAGGGGCCCGCGCCAGATACGCCTCGGCCAGCGCAAAGTCTTCGGGCGTGGTGATCTTCAGGTTCTCCTTCGCCCCCATGACGAGCTTTACCCGAACGCCGATGGACTCGAGCATGGCCGACTCGTCCGTCCATGCCGCCCGCCCGCCCGCCTCGATGGCCCGGCAGAGGAGGTCGCGGCGGGCCACCTGGGGGGTCTGGGCGAGCCAGGCCTTCTCCCGGGGAAGCGTCCCTTCGGAGAAGCCTTCCGCATCGGCCCGCTTCAGGGTATCCGAAACCGGCAGGGCGGCGATGGCGGCGCCGGTCTCCTGGGCGGCGAGAAGGCACGCGCCCACGAGGGGCGGCGGAAGCAAGGGGCGCGCGCCGTCATGAACCACCACCCACTCCACCTCCGGGGGGAGGGCCGCGAGGCCGCGGGCCACCGAATCCTGCCGGCGGGAGCCGCCCCCGGCCACCCGCACGACGCCCACCAGATCGGAGGGCAGCTCGGTGTTCGGCGTCTCGGATGGAGGAAGCACCAGGACAATCAGGCGGAGCAACTCGGCCCGGCGGAGCCGGCGCAGGGTATGCCAGATCATGGGTGAGCCGGCCAGATGCCGAAATTGTTTGGGGACCGGGCCGGGCAACCGCTCTCCGGTGCCGGCGGCGGGGACGACCGCTCCCACCTTTTCCGCGGGAGGAATCCGCGTCACGAAAAATCCACCGTGGCTTTGGGCGTCAATTGCCGTTCCGCTGCGATTCACCCTCGTCCTTGATCTTCGTGAAGATCATCCTTCCCGCGGTGGTCTGCAATACGCTCGTCACGGAGACTTCCACATTCTGGCCGATCAGGTTCTTGGCGTGATCGACAACCACCATTGTCCCGTCGTCCAGATAGCCCACGCCCTGGCCGTATTCTTTCCCTTCCTTGATGACGAAAACGTTCATCTCTTCACCGGGGAGCACAACGAGCTTCACGGCGTTGGCCAGCTCGTTGATGTTCAGGACTGTCACGCCCTGCAGCTCGGCCACTTTGTTGAGATTGAAGTCGTTCGTCATCACCTTGGCGCCTATTTCCTTCGCCAGGAGGACGAGCTTGGTGTCCACCTCCCGGACGCGGGGATAATCGGTGTCCACTATCCGGATATCCAAATCGGGGTTTTGCTGGATCCGGCGGAGTATGTCCAGTCCGCGCCGCCCCCGATTCCGCTTGAGCGAGTCTGATGAATCGGCGATCTGCTGCAATTCCTTGAGGACGAACTGGGGAAGAACAAGGGTGCCTTCGAGGAAGCCCGACTCGCAGATATCGGCCACCCGCCCGTCGATGATGACGCTCGTGTCGAGAATCTTGGTGCACGGGGAGGTGGAGACGCGCTCCGCCTCCCGGCCTTTCCCAACGATACGGCCCCCTTGGACCGAACCCACCGCCGTCCCGATGTAAGTGAAAATCAGACCGGAGAACAACCCGGCCGCCAAGCGCACCGGCCCGGGAATTGCCGCCCCCGCCACGGCCAAGAGGGCAACCGAGATGGCGAGGCCCACAAAAAACCCCAGCGTGCCCCCCAGGATGGAGCCCGGACTCGCGCGGCCCATCCGCACTTCCGACATAACGGCCAACAAGCCGACCAGGGTCCCCGCGGCCCCGGCGAAAACGAGGCCCGCCCTATCGGGAAGGAATTTCCCCCCGACCTGGACGCCGAAGAGCGCCGCAAGCGCAACGATGCCGATTCGCCAGACCCAGGGGCCGATTCCCCTTTCCATGGAATCTGCGCTGAGACCCTCGGGCGGCGGCCCCTTTACGGGTTTTCCGTTCATTTGATCCATGATCCACCTCTATCGAATACAAAGCCGAATTAATGAAATAATGGCGGCCCAAAAAATCCCTCAAGCTTCCGGGCGGATGAAGGTTCCGCTCTTCCCGCCCGTTTTTTTCACCAGACAGACATCGGAGATCACAATTTCCCTGTCCACTGCCTTGCACATGTCATAAACGGTGAGCGCAGCCACAGTAACTGCGGTCAGCGCTTCCATCTCCACCCCGGTTCGATCCCGGGCACTAGCAGTCGCCACAACCTCCAAACCGTCTCCCGAGGCGGTCTCCTCGAAATGCATCTCCACGCTCGTCAACCGGACGGGATGACACATCGGGATGAGGTCCGCGGTCCGCTTCGCACCCATCACCCCTGCGATGCGGGCGGTGGAGAAAACGTCACCCTTCGGAAGACCTCCCTCCAATACCAGCCGGAGCGTTTCGGGGCGCATCTCGATCCGCCCGCGGGCGATCGCCTCCCGGGCGGTTTCCGGCTTTTCGCCCACATCGACCATCCGGGCCTGCCCTCTTTCGTCCAGGTGACTGAGACCTTTCGGCACGTTTCCTCCAACTCAAACGATTTCATTCCTTTGACGAAAAAATCTAATGCACCACAAACCGCCAATATTATACACCGACTTTCCTTTTTTAGGAGGAAAGCCTTTTCTCCCCATAATAGGGTAACAACGAAAATTGGAGAGAAGTTCCTTTGGCTTGGAAGGATATTGCGCCGGCGCCTCCTCCGGCTCGCTGGAACGAGGAAAAAAAAGAGGTTTTCCGGGGGAAATCAGAGAGTGGCCCGGGAGGGGCGGGACGTGGACTTCGGGGCCGATTTAAAGCCGGGGCAGGGTGAGGCCGGTCTGGCTCTGGTATTTGCCCTTTTTGTCCGCGTAGGAAACCTGGCAGACCTCATCGCTCTCGAAAAAAAGCACCTGGGCGATGCCCTCGTTCGCATAAATCTTGGCGGGAAGGGGGGTGGTATTCGAGACCTCGAGGGTGGCGAATCCCTCCCATTCCGGTTCGAAAGGGGTCACATTTACGATGATTCCGCACCGGGCGTAGGTGCTCTTCCCGACGCAAATCGTCAGCACATTCCGGGGAATGCGGAAATACTCCACTGTTTTGGCCAGGGCGAAAGAATTCGGAGGTATCACGCAGGCATCCCCGTTGACCTTCACCAAGGAGCGGTGGTCGAAGTTTTTCGGGTCCACGATGGAGTTGTTCACATTGGTGAAAATCATGAATTCGTCGGCCACCCGGATATCGTACCCGTAGGAGGAGAGCCCATAGGATATGGTTCCGTCCCGAACCTGTTTGTCCGCAAAAGGCTCAATCATTCGGTGGTCTTTGGCCATTTGGGCGATCCAGCGGTCCGACTTGATGCTCATTCCTTCTCCTGGGGGTTATTCCGCCCGCATGTGAACCCGGGCCCTAGAGACTGCCCTGGCCGATCTCGCGCCATCCGGCAGAGGGGGAGCTTTTGCCATCACCCGGCAGTTCGCGGGTCAATCTGGGGATAAGGAAACACTTCGCGGAGGACGCGGAAGTTTCGCCCGGGGGCGGGGAGATCCGATCCCCCCGTCCCCGGACTAGTTACCCCTGCCCGCCCGATGGCAGAGGTAGTCACTTTTACGAATTCCCTTACGAATTTCTTCACTCGTGTGTGGGGATTTCAACACAACATATAGTGGATTGTCAAAAATTTTCGGCCCCTACAATACAATTTGTTGTGTACAATCCGTGAAAGGGCCGTTCGTATCCTTGGGAAGAATTGTGGATAACACGGAAACCGCTGGGGAAAGGAATCGAAACAGAATTGTTAATATTGCGATTGTTCGACCATCCGCCGTTTTTGCAGGATGAGACAGCATCGATAAGGGAAAGGGGGCCGAAAAATGGGCGCTCTCCCGATCATCAGGGGGGAGGCGTCAGGGAATTCGCTCCGGAAAGACCTTAACCCCTTCCCTTTTCCGTAAATTTTCGAGAAGCGCCCGGTACCGCTCGCGCCGGAGCGCCTCGGTGAGGAACTGCCCGACATCGTCCTTCACGTCTTCCAACTTGGCTTCCGAGGCGCTGGTTTTCTCTGTGATCCGAATAATTTGCCAACCCTGGGGGGTGGAAACCGGATCACTGGCCGGGCCGATGGGCATACTGAACGCCACCTCTTCGAGATTTTTGTCTAACACGCCCCGTTCAACGGTCCCCATTACCCCGCCGCTTTCCCGGGTGGACGCAATGACGGAATGTTTTTTGGCCAATTCGGAAAAGGGAGCGCCCACTCGTAGCTGGGCGAGAACCGCCTTCGCCTCTTCCTCGGTCTTCACGACGATGTGGCTCAACGTGACCGACTCCTTCTGGTCAAATTTTTCCTTATTCCGTTCGAAAAAATTTTTCAGATCCGTATCGGTCAATTTGATTCTTTCGTTCACGTCCTTGCGGATGATCTCATCGAGAATGATCCGCCGCCTCGCCCGGCCGAGGCGTTCCCGAACGGCGGGGAGGCTGTCGTATTTCTTCTTGACCGCCTCTTGAAATAGGACCTCCGTGTCCACGATGCTATCGAGGAAAGAATTCATTCTCTTCCGGATTTGAATTTGAGCGGCGGGCGGGAAAGTCTTAATCTCCGCCTCGAGATCGGCGAGGGTAATCTCTTTTCCTTTCACGACGGCCAGAACCACTTTGGACGGATCCGGCCGTGCGCCCTTACCCTGCGCGGTGACCGCCGCCGCCCACGCCAGCGAGAGGAAGAGATAGGCGGCGAATAGGCGGACCGCTACTCGAATGTGCATGAATCCCCCCTGGTGTTTCGGGTGAACGCCCCGGATTAAATTTTGAACTGGCGACCAATGTACTGATAGGCCGGATCTTGCAAAAATTCCCGCTCCAAATGCAACGCCATCACACAGGATTCGAACTCGTGATGGAGTTTCCGGAAAAACTTCGCGGTGGGCCGCAGGGCGTCAATCTCTGCGACATGGGCATAGGCGGCCTTCCCCTGGGCCACATAGAATCGGGGATTGAGCTTCCGCCGGGATAGGTTTTCCGGATAAAGGCCAGTGAAAAAAAGGCAAACGTCCCCCATTTGTTGCTTTGTCTCCCGCAGGACAGAGCCGTCCATCCCCTCCGCCTCGATCAAAAAATCCATCGCCTGGGCGAGGCGGTTGTTGGTCTTCCGGCTTCTGCGGAAAAGGTTGTCGATATGGGCGAAGCGAAGGAGCAGCCTCCAGACGTACTCGATCACTTCTCCGTCTTTGAACCCGATGGTGTCAAAAGCCGACTCCGTCGTTTTTCTCAGGAGCCGGCCCAGGGGATGGGCTTCCGGAATGACTTTCTCTGGGGAGATTCCCTCCATCGTGCGTCACCCTCCCGGCGGCGGGCGAGGATCACCATGATAATGAATCCCCCATATCAAGTAAACGGGAAAGATTTTCATCCTATTCCAAGGGAACCGGCTCCCGGCGGCCGGAAAGGAACCCGCCCCTCCCCCCGGGCGGGTCGGCTAGGCGGCTGAAAACAAAGAGAAAACTCCCACCAGATAAACGGCATAGATGGTGAGGAAAATAGCGGCGACGCCTCTGCCGAGCCGTCCCCGGCTCCCTCCAATCAACACGACCAGCACCATGAAAAACACCATGACCGGAAAATCGAGGCGATACGTCTGTTGCTCAATGGCCAGGGGGGAGATCGACGACGCTCCCCCCAGCACGAACAGGATGTTTAATACGTTCGCCCCCAGGACGTTTCCGGCCGAGAGCGCCCCGTGCCCGCGCAAAGAGGAAACGATGGCCGTCACCAACTCGGGCAGCGATGTGCCCACCGCCACCAGGGAAAGGCCGATAACCAGGTCCGAGACCCCGAGCGCCCGGGCGAGCGGGACGGCGGTTTGCACGACGAGGAAACTCCCCGAGAGGACCCCCGCCGCGCCGACGGAAAAATGGAGGGTGGTGCGGCCCCAGGCGAACGTCCCCGCGTTCGCCGAGCCGGGAATATCACGATTCTCGCTGCGTCCCAAATACCAGGAGAAAACCATGTAAAGGGCCATGCCCGCCAGAAGGAGAGCGCCCTCGGCACGGTCCAGCACACCGTCCCACACCAGAAAAATAAGCAGGGCGCCGGCCGCCCACATCATGGACCCCTGCGCCCATAAATTTTTCCGATCCAATTTCATCGGCCGAATGAGCGTAGCGACGGCTATGATGAGGCCGATGTTGCATATGGTCGAGCCCACTGCATTTCCGACCGCAGTCCCCGGATGTTCAAATACGGCGGCGAGGGAGGAAACCAAAAATTCCGGGAAGGTCGTGGCCACGCTGACCACGGTGGCCCCGATCACGAGCTTGGGAATTCCCGTGTGATCGGCGATTTCCACCGCCCCGTCGGTGAACCACCCGGCGCCCTTCGTCACGACGAAAACGCCAAACAGAAAAAGAGCGAAGTTCACCCAGGGAGGAAGCCCCTGAAAAAAAAGCTCCATCCGGCTAGGTATCCTGAAAAATAATAAAACTCACCAAAGAAAAATTCTTTCCTTCCCGCCTCGCCCCGAAGCGGAGCATCGGGAGATGAACCTTCTCATCGCGGATTCCCCCGGCCGGCCGCCGGATCGAGCCCGGCGGCCAACAGCGGGAAAGAACGCTTTTGCCACGATGAATTGCTGTGACATATCCGTCCCGCAAAAAGGGGGCCTTCTCAACAACGCGCAAATTCTCTCGCAGGCGCGATTGTGTCCAGGTTTTTAGCTCGGGTGAATAACTTCAATCCTTTCAGTTGACTCCGCTTTTCAATCAGAAATTACATGATACAATTTCTGCCATTCACTTGAATTGACGATATAATGATTTGGGATAAGAATTTCATGTTGAAGAGGATTGCGCTAGGCACAGGCTGAGGATTGACTTCGCCCGAATGTACTGATAATGAATCCGAATTAATTGCCGGATTGGTGGCAAGGCCTCATTCTCACAGGGTGGGGCAGGAGGGGTGAAGAAGGAGAGAATTTTCGGCTAGAAGACAATATTCGCACAAGAAACCTTCTAAGGGGAAAAAAGGTGCCGACCGAAGAATCCGTCGTCAAAATTTATGACAGATGGGGCAGTATCTACGATATTATCTTCAAGCGCATTTTCGAAGAAGGGCGCGGCGTCGGGGTCCAGATGCTGAACCTCAAGCCGGGTGAGCACCTTCTGGAGGTGGGCGTGGGTACGGGCCTTTCGCTTCCCCTCTACCCCCGGCACGCAGAGATCACGGGGATCGACATCTCCTCGAAGATGCTCGAAAAGGCCAGAAAAAAAGTGACCGAGTCCGGTCTCCGCAATATTCAGCTGCGGGTCATGGACGCCCAGTCGATGGAGTTTCCCGACAACAGCTTCGACTGTGTGACCGCGTGCTACGTTATGAGCGCCGCTCCCGACCCCAACAAGGTCGTCGCCGAGATATGCCGGGTGTGCAAGCCCGGCGGGCGTATCGTCTTCATCAACCACTTCAAAAGCCAGAACAGAATCCTGGCCATCTTCGAAGAGCTCACCAACGGGGTGTGCAAAAATTTCGGCTGGGAAACCACCCTGGACCTCGAAGCGCTTCTCGAAAGGAACAAGCTGATCCCGAGCGCGCAGGAAAGGGTCAACCTTTTCGATTACTGGTGGGCCGTCCTCTGCCATAACGTCTAGCATCCGCTTGTCCCCGGTCCGGGCCCTGGCCTCCAGTGCGTTCCGCGCCAAACCGGTTTCTCCTCCTCCATCAGCCATGGCCGACTTTGAAATCCAAAGCGTGGGCAGCGTTCACCTTGGAACTTGAGAAAATCCGGCCGGCCGGAGACGGGACAGGAAAATGAGCCCCGCCTCCCAGATCCCGGGCCTTCTCTTCGCCACCCTCGCTTCGATCTCCTGGGCGGCCTTCGCGTTGGTAATCCGGAACGCCCTGCAAAACGCGCCCGTCATTAAGACCACCGCGATAGCGACCACCCTGGACGCCCTCTGCGTCACCATGATCGCCGCCTTCTCGGTCCCGGCCGCATCTTTCCTCCCCGCCAAAAGGGAGGCGCTCTTCTTTCTCGTCCTGGCCGGAATTCTTCACATCGGCCTCTCGCGGACTTTTTACTCCTTCGCCCTCCAGCGGATCGGGCCCAGCCGCGCCGTCCCGTTGGCCCTCACCTACCCGTTCGTCACCGCCTTCCTGGCGGCTTTCTGGCTCGAAGAGCCGCTGACGGCTTTCATCCTCATCGGCCTCGGCCTCCTCATTTTCGGCATCTTCTTCGTCGTCGGCACCCAGCCGGGGAGGGACACTCCGGGAGGGCAGGCGGGAAAGCGGCCGGGGCGGGCGTCCGGTTGGTTCGCCGCGGGGATGAGTTCTCTCCTTTGGGGGTTGGCGGGCGTTTTCTTCAAAAAAGCCGCTCCCGACTTCAACCCGTTCGCGGCCGCGAGCGTGGCGCTGTGGGTGGGCGCAATGACGACCTGGCTCCTCGCGCTCACCTTGGGCAGAAAAGAGTCCGCCAAAGCCATCCCGCGCCGCAACGTGAAGTGGATCCTCTTCGCCGTCCTCTTGCAAGCCATCGCCTTCCCTTCCTACACCGCCGCCTTTTCCGGGACCCTCGCGGTCCGGGTGGTGGCCATCGTCGCCCTGGTTCCCATTTTCGCGCTCTTCATGGGCTGGCTGTTTCAGCGGGGGCGGGAAAACATCACCCCCCGCCTCATCCTCGGCGCCCTGCTCACGGTGGGGGGGACCATCCTCATCATCATTTAGCCGGCGCGCCCGATATCGCTTTCTCCCTTTTGCCGGCCCCGGCGCGGGTGATAGTCTCGGGGTGCACTCTCAATCGCCGTTCTCACCCACATCAAGGAGGAATCCGTATGGGAGAGGTAATCCACGTCAGCAAGCTGCGCATCATCAACGAGCCGGGAAGGGGGATGAAGCGGGCCGTCCTGGAGGCCTTCCCGGACGAGCCCGTCCTCTACGGCATCCACGGAGGGATCAAGGAATTCTACAAGGCGAACCCCGAGGTGGAACGGCCCGCCACGCTGGATCATCTCGTGGCCGCCGTGGCCGGGTGAATGACTGGAAACATGGGAGGCGCGCTGGAGGCGCGTCAAATTCCGAGCGCACCCGACCTCCTCGAAGCCGAGGTCGAAGGATTCATCGAGAACGTGGACGGCACGGCCCTCGTCACCAAAATCTGCGTCCACTACAAGGCCAAAATCCCCAAGGGGAAGCGCCCCGAGGCCGAGCGCGCCCTGGGCGTCCACGATAAGGGCTGCCCCGCCAGCCAGAGCGTTCAGCGCGGGATCCAGATCGAGTATTCCGCCGACTTCGAAGAGGTCTAGGCGGCGGGACCGCAAGGGGAAGAGAGCCAGGCCGAAGCCGTTTCGCGGACCCGGCGAAAAAACCGCCCGGGCGGTCCCTCACACACCCGAGGGATGACGCCCCAAAAACGCCCCGCCATCACGGCGGGGCGCGGTTTTCTTGCCCTCGATTTGAATCAGCGGCGATTCCCTTTGCCCTTGAGCTTACCTAGGACCTCGAGGACGTGGTCCGGGGTGATCGGAATCCGGGTGATGCAGGCCCCGATCGCCTGGCCCACGGCGCTGGCGACGGCGGCGGCGGCGGCCGTGCAGGGGGGCTCGCCGATCCCCTTCGCCCCGTAGGGGCCGAGGCCTTCGCCCGACTCGAGGATGATGGATTCCCACTCGGGGGTTTCCATCGCGGTCGGGATGAGATAGCTCTCCAGGTGGTTGGTGAGGGGCACGCCCTTTTCGGAGATGACCTCCTCGGTGAGGGCGTGGCCCACCCCCATCATGGCACCCCCTTCGAACTGCCCTTCGACGTGCTGGACGTTGACGGCCTGGCCCACGTCGTGGGAGGACCAGAAATTGATCATCCGGATCTCGCCCGTCTCGACGTTCACCTCCACCTCGGCGGTGTGGATCCCGAAAACGTAATCCATCCAGCCGCCTCCCTTTCCGTACTTCTCGTTTCCTTCATAATCGAATCCGCCGAGCTTCACCTGGCCGGTCGCGTGGAGCAAAAGGTTCAACTCCTTGCACTTGCCGATGGCCGCCGTGATCCCGACCGAGCGGTCCTCGGCGCCGCGCACGAATATTTTTCCCTCTCCGACCTCCAGGTCCTCCGGGGCCGCCTCGAGCAGCTCCGCCGCACCGATCAGGAGGTTGTCGCGTACCTCGCGCCCGGCATGGTAGATGGCGCCGCCCGAGACGAGGGTCTGGCGGCTGCCCGCCGTGATGCCGGCGAGGGGGGTGACGGCGGAGTCCGATACGACCACCGTGATTTTTTCGATGGGAATTCCCAAAACCTCCGCCGCGATCTGCCGGCAGGTTTGGGCCTGGCCCGCGCCCACATCGGTGACGCCGGCGCGCACCTGCACGCTCCCGTCATCTTCGAGGGAAAGGTAGCCTTCGCCTTTGGTGTCGGGCCGGGTGTAGCCGGCGATATTCGCCGCATAGCCCACCCCCCGCCGCCAAGCCCCGTTTCCCGCCTCCGAAACGGGCCCCGCGCCCCGGCCGGCGGAAGCGCGCACCTTCGCCAACAACTCGGGCAGGAGCACCGTCGTCGGAACGGGCTGCTTTTGCATCAGGGTCTCGCCCTTTTTGATGAAATTGCGCCGCCGGAATTCGAGCGGGTCCATCCCGATCCGGCGCGCCACCTCGTCCATCTGGCACTCATAAGCGAAACAAACCTGATTCGCCCCGACCCCGCGCATCGCCTCGGTGAAGGGGTTGTTCGTCGCAATGGCCCGGGCGCGCCCCCTCGCGTTCGGAATCTTGTAGGGACCCCCGCTGATGCAAAGGGCACTCATGACAAGGTTACTGCTCATCGTGGGGTAGGCGCCCGAATCCGCGAGGATGTCCACTTCGACGGCGGTAAGTTTTCCCTCGCGCGTGGCGCCGGTTTTGTATTTCATGAGGAAGGGGTGGCGCTTGCTTCCCGAATTGATGGTTTCCTCGCGGGTGTAGGCCATCCGCACGGGACGCCCCGTCCGGGTGGCGAGAAGCGCCAGGAAGGCGCCGAGGAGGGGATGTTCCTTTCCCCCGAAGGCACCCCCCACCATGGGGCTGTGGTACCGGACCCGGCTGGCGGGCAGACCGAGGGTGGCGGCCACGTTTTGATAATTTTCGATGTCCTGGGTCGGAACGCGCACGTTCACCACCCCGCGCTCGTCCACCCAGGCGACTCCGCCTTCGGGCTCGATGAAGCCGTGGTCGAGACAGGCCGAATAGAAGACATTCTCGACGACGACATCCGCCTCGCGGAAGCCGGCCTCGACATCCCCCTTCTCGGTCTGCCAGTCGCAGAGAACCTCCCCCGCCGGATGGGTGAAGTCGTAATCTCCCGGGAGGGGCTCGTAGGTCACCTGAACGCGCCGGGCCGCCTCCCGGGCAAGGTCATGTGTTTCCGCGGCGACGAGGGCAATCGCGTCCCCGATGCCCCGGACCACGCCCTCGACCAAGACGGGATAGTAGGGATACCGCCCCGCGTTGGCCCCGGGAATGTCATCCGATGTGAGGACGCAGTGCACCCCGGGAAGGGCGAGCGCCCGGCGCCCGTCTATCTTCTTGATTCGGGCGGGAGCCATTTCCGTCCGTATCACCGCTCCATAGATCTCATTCGGCAAATGAAAATCGTCGCCGAAAACCGTGTCCCCCACAGCCTTTGCGAGGGCGTCTTCTTTCGTCGGTGACATGCCGACGTATTTCATTCGCGCCATATTTCACTCCAGGTGTTATTTCATCTCCGAAGGGAGAGCCATTGATAGGATATTCGACGAAAACCCATTTTCGCACAGCCCGTGCGGCGTGAACAATAGGGGGCACCAACCGGAGGTCTTCACCCGCCCGAATTCGTATTCCAGGCGGCAAGCCCAGCATGACACAGCGGCAGCCGAATGCGCCCAGCCGCGGGGGAGCCGCCGATCCCGGCGAGACGCACAAAGCCGGGTCTTACCGGCTTTCGGTTCCACGGATGCGAGATCGGTTTGCGTGAAGGGCCACCGGGAGAGGGATGCCCACCCATTCAATCCGGACGGGAATTGCTATGCGAAACAAGAATTCCGATATCGGTTCCGGGGAAGTCCTCCGCCCTTGGGTTTTAGGACCGGAACCGGCCCACCTCGACCGTCACCCCGGTTCCTGCGCTCTCGATGATGGCCTCCACGACGGCGACAACCTCCATCGCCTCGGGGCCGCCCGTCTCGGGCGTTCCGCCGTCGCGGGTGCACTTGGCGAACTCGGCCAACTCCTCGGCGAGGGCGTCCCCGGCCTCGACGGGAAGGCTGGTCCGCGTGTCTTCCCCGGTCTTCTGGATATAGAGCTTCCCCCCCTCCTCCTCGCTCCAGGCGGCGCCCTCGGTTCCGTAGGCGGCGGTCAGGCACACCTTGGGGATCACGGTAGAAGTTTCGAGGTAGCCCAGCGCGCCGCACTCGAACTCGATTGCGGCGGTCGTGATTTCGTCGAGGTTTCCCGCCCCGAGGAGCTTTTTGCTGAAGGCGCTCACGCGCTTCATCGGACCGGCAAGGTAGTGGAGGTTGTCAATCATGTGGACGCCGAGGCCGGTCATCCCCCCGGCGGGGCACTCGGCCGGATCGCTGCGCCAGCCTCCCCGCGGTTTCAGCCCTATGGGGGAGGAAAGATTCGCCTCGAGATGGTGGACCATCCCAAGCTCCCCCTTGTCGAGCATCTCGCGGAGGCGGCGCGTTGCGCCCTGCCTTCGGCGGTGATGGCCCACCATGAGGACGATCCCGGCCTTGGAAGCTGCGTCGACGGCCCGCTGGGCCTCGGCCACGGTAAGGGTCAGGGGCTTTTCGACGAAGACGTGCTTGCCGGCGGAAGCGGCTTCGCAGACGAGGTCGGCGTGGGTGGAATGGGGCGTCGCGATGAGGAGACCCTCCACTTCGCTGTCCTGAAGGAGATCGTCCAGACTCGCCGCTTGGCGGCATCCGTATTTTTCGGCGAAGGCTTTTCGCCCTTCCTCTTTGCGGGCGAAGCAGCTCACGATTTGCCCCGCGCCGCTGCGGTTCGCCGCCTCGGCGAGCTCTCCTCCCCACCATCCCAGGCCCACGCTTCCCAGACCAACTTTTTCCACCGTCCCACCTCCCCGCGATTTTATTCCATAATCCCGCCCGCCCCGAGCGAGGGAACGAGCGGGGAACCTCCCCCGAGGCGGCGCGCACCGCCCGGCAACATGTAACGGAAAAACAAAGGACCAACCTAATTCATGCCGCAAGATCGCACAAACATCGGGGCCCCCATTCCCCGGAAAAGGCAAAGAGGCCCCCGAGCGCCTGTTCGCGATTGTTACACATAATATTTCGAAGTATCCGATCCATCCGCGCACAATCATTCCGGCGCCAATGGAAAAAGGTCCGAATAAGAAAAATCCCCTTCCCGAAAACGGGAAGGGGTCCCACAGAGAGAGAGAATGAGTCCGTGGCGGAGGAGCGCCGACCCAATCGACAACCCCTCTGCCCGCCTGTTAAGGCGTGCCGCCTAGAACGCCCTAACAAACGTATACTTTATTTAAGCAAAGCCCGTACCAAAAAAATTGTGGCTAAGTATTTGATTTTCGGGAAGATCTGGCCTCAAGAAGTTGACAAATTGTCACCCCCCCCCCACTCCTGGAAAGACAAAAGGTCACTCGCCCCGGATCCGGGTATTCATGGGAGCGCAAAAGCCCAAATGGCTAGGGGGCGGCGGGTGGCGGGCCGGGAAGGGCCGCCACCGCCCGCTCAACGGCGGCCCGCATCTCATCTCCCAGTGAAAAAAATGTGGTCCCCCCTGCCCTTGCCCGCCAGAGCGGCCGGCCATCGCGGGCATCGATGAGGAGCATACTCACCCGGGCATTGCATAGGTCGATGGACTCGCATTGGCTCTCCCCCTCGGTGAGAAGCACCGCTTGGGCGCCGGCATTTTGAAGCCGGGGAAGCGCGGCACGAACATGCCCGATGAGGACCGTCATTTTCGAATTCCCGCCGCCTTTCGGCGTTTCTTCCATGACATTCGAGAAGGGAACGGATATTTCCCTGGGCCATGGGATGACTTCGTAATCCTTTTCGGCGAGGGCGACTTCTGGGAGGAAGGTGGCCTCTTTCCGGTCGACTTTGCGCTCCGGCCGAGGCGGAACCCCGGCGCGCGCGTAAACGTCGCGGAAATACCCCGTCCAGTCATGAAGATACATGAACGGGACCACCGCGATCCGGCGCACCCGGCCAAGGTCTTGCGGTGCCAGCGCCTCGGCGCTATGGCGAACCTGATAGGCGCATCCTGCCGCCCCAACCGCGAGGAGAAGAATCGGGGCGGCCGCCCAAACCCGGAAAGAATCGCTCCTCACGGCTTATCGCCAATCACCGAAATCGCCCTTCCGGTGACTTCGATGAGCACTCCCCCGCTCCAATAGTAGGTTCGGAGCGCCTCCACTCCCACCGCACGGGCAAGCCGGACCAAAGCGGTCGGGCCATTTGCGGCCGTGACGATCGCTCCTCCCACTGCGAGAACCCCCATGAGGTAGATCAAAACGCAGGAGAAAAGCCAACCGCTCCGCGCGATGTCGGGCTGGGCCGTGCGGAGCGTTCTCCAAGTCATGCCGCCGTGGAAGGCGAGGGTGGCTCCCACCAAAAACGCAACATACGGGCGGAACCGCCCATCCCCGGCCACCCAGGTGATGAATTCCCCTCCTGCGAGGACGATGGCCGTCACGAGGGGGAAAAAATAAGGGGCCAGCGTGATGAAGGGGTTCGTCCCGCTCAGGGAAACCGCCCCTCCCCGCTTCGATACCTCTAGGCGGCCCACCCGCTTTCCCATCAGGAAGGCGAAGAGAAGGTGAGTCATCTCGTGACCGAAGGTATAGAGAAACTCGGGCGGCCGGAGCATGTGCCAGAGCGCATAGGCCGCCGCTCCTCCGATCAATGCCCACCAGTGAAGGGAAACTTGACCCCCGAAGGCGGAGTCCACGAGCGCGGCCTGCAGGGTTCGCCAAAGAGCGACTGTGGCCGCCCAACATGCGGGCAGCAGGAGTAGGGCAATAAACCAGGCGAGAAGGCGAGAAAAGGCTTTTCTCATCCACCGGGCCCTTTCCACTTGCCCCCGCTCTCTCCCGCCACTAACATGAAGAAAGGATAAACCCTTCAGGTGCCCGTTCCAATCCGCCGACTCTCACGCAATGGAAGCGCCGGAGGCGCGCGAAGGGCGATTCACTCGCATCGGCCCTTTGTAGCGGCAGACCCCGATGCGGGAGGAGGAAGCCATGAGCGATAAACCGAAAGACATGCGCGGGGCCGACCTTCCCACTGCCTACCTCATGAAGGAAAATCTCGCGGGCTCCATACTCGCGGAGGCCAATCTGCGGGGGGCAAATCTGCGCGAGGCCAACCTCGCGGGCGCCAACCTGAAAAAGGCCAACCTCTTCCGGGCCGTTCTTGTGAACGCCAACCTCGAAGGGGCCGACCTCTCTGAGGCCAACCTGCGGGAGGCCAATATGAAAGGAGCGAACCTTCGGGGAGCAAACCTTTTGAACACCAACCTCAGCGGCGCCCTCCTCGAAGGAGCGAACCTCTCTGAAGTCAATCTTTCCGATGTGAGCGGGCTCACTCCAGGCCAGCTTTCCAACACCTAGCCCCCTTTCCAACACCTAGCCCCCTTTTAATGAAGGGGATATCCCCGCCGGGGCGGCTCCTTCCGCCCCCCTTTCCCGGATCGCGCCCATCTCCCTCCCATTTTCCCTTCCCATCTTTACGAAAAAAGGGCCGCTCGAATTTTCACTTGACGAGGAAGGCGCTCTCCGCTATATTTAACCAATAGGTTAAATATAGCTCCGGCCCAAAGCGCAACCGGGCGGGTGGTTTCTTGGCCCCATTCTCACAGAAAGGAGAGCGGCATGGACGCAACGGCGGTCATCGGCAAGACACTCGAATACAACGCGGATTTCGTACAAAAGGCACTGGACGGCCTCTCGGAGGCTGACCTCATGAAGCGGCCCAGCGACCATTCGAACCCCATCGGCTGGCTCGTCTGGCACCAGTCGCGTGGGGAAGACATGGTGCTCTCCTCCGTCACGGGAGAGGAGCAGGTGTGGTCCGACGGCCAATTGGCCAAGAAGTTCGGAACGGATTCCGATCTCAAAAACACGGGAACCGGGCAAACCCCCGATCAGACGGGGAACTTCAAGGCGGCCAAGAAGGATCTTCTGGATTATTCCGCCGCGGTGCGGAAGAAGACCTCGGCCTGCCTGGAAAAGCTCTCCCCGGCCGACCTCGAACGCGAGGTGCCCTTCTTCGCCGGCGGAACCATAAAGGTCGGGGATTTTCTCGCTGGGCTCACAATGGACAACTCCCAGCACAGTGGGCAGATCTGCTACCTGCGCGGACATTATAAGGGATTCGGATGGTTCCCCATGTAGGCGGCAGGCCCGAGGCACTCACCCGGCCGGCGCCCGGTGGGTCCGGAGATACAAAATGGCTGTATCCTTGACGCTTTTCCTCCCCCCATCCCGCAACCTGCGTGCGGGGGCGGGGGGATCCTCGTTCACCAAAGGGGCGGCCGGATTCATTCCTTTCCACCGACGGCCGGACCGATGAAAGAGGCCGAGGATTGGTACGGCTCTTTCCGCCGGTTCTGGGAAAAGCGCTTCGACGCACTCGCAGATTTCTTGAACGGGACTCATGAAAAGGAGAAAAACCCATGGCCACTCTGCAAACCTCCACCGAAACCACCCTCAACCTGCGGCGGACCTTCATGGCCCCGCGGGAGAAAGTCTTCCGAGCGTTCACGGAAGCGGAAATGCTGAAAAAGTGGTGAGGTCATCACGGAATCACCTGCCCGGCCGCCGAGATCGACCTCAAGGTGGGCGGGAAGTACCGGATAGCGATGAAGCCCCCGGAGGGGGACGTCTTCCACCTGAAGGGCACCTACCGGGAGATCAAGCCCCCCGAGAGGGTCGTCTTCACTTTCCAGTGGGAAGGGAAGGGGTTGAAAGAGGAGATGCTCGTGACCCTCGAGTTTCACGAGAAGGGGGACGCTACCGAGCTCGTCCTCGTGCATGAACTCTTCCCCGACGCGGAGGCGCGCGACAACCACAGCCAGGGTTGGAATGGTTTGTTTGATTCGCTGGCGGAGACCCTTTCGAGGGGATAGTCCGAAGAGGAAAGCCGGTTTTCCCATCTTCGCGCCGGTTCACGGCAAACGAAAAGGGCCTCGTCCCTGCCCGGTGCGAAGATCGGCAGGACGATTTCCGCCGATTGAGGGAAAAGCGCTTCGACGCACCCGCAGATTACTTGACCGGGACACATGAAACGGAGGAAACCCATGGTCGATCCGCAAACTTCCACCGAGACCACCCTCAACCTCCGGCGGACCTTCGCGGCCCCGCGGGAGAAAGTATTTCAAGCGTTCACGGAAGCCGAGATAATGAAAAAATGGTGGGGCCCGGAAGAGTTCACCTGCCCGACCGCCGAGATCGACCTCAAGGTGGGCGGGAAGTACCGGATAGCGATGAAGCCCCCGGAGGGGGACGTCTTCTACGTGAAGGGCACCTACCGGGAGATCAAGCCCCCCGAGAGGCTCGTCTACACCTTTCAGTGGGAGGGGGCGGGAATGAAAGAAGAAACGCTCGTCACCCTCGAGTTTCACGAGAAAGGGGACGCTACCGAGCTCGTCCTCGTGCACGAACTCTTCCCCGACGCGAATGCGCGCGACGACCACAACAAGGGCTGGGAGAGCTCGTTTGATTGCTTGGCGGAGGCCCTGTCTTAAAGGAGAATCCAAAAGGGAAACCTGTCCCGCCGTTTTGCGCTCTTACGCGGAAAACCACGCAGGGCCTCATCCCTGCACGGACCGAAGCCGGAGGCATTATGCCGCGCGTTGTCTTTACCCCGAATCTGGAACGGCATCTTTCCTCTCCTCCCAAGACGGTTTCCGGATCCACCGTCCGGGCCGCCCTCGGGGATATTTGAGGAAAATCCGCTGTAAGGAACGGCTCAGAAAGCATGTGGTGATATTCGTGAACGACATACAAATTTCGGACCGCCACGGGCTCACGGACTCGGTTGCGGATGCGGACGAGGTCTTTGTCTCCCAGGCGCTCTCGGGAGGATGCGTATCCCGATCGGGAAATCTTGCGCCAGACACAATTCCATCGCCAGAACCGCCATTCGAGAAAAAAGAAACACGCCGATGAGCAACCGCCTTTACGTCGGCACCCGAAAAGGGCTTTTCACCCTGACCCGCGCCAGCGCCTCCGAAACGGGCCCTTGGTCGATCTCCAAGCCGGCTTTTCTTGGAGATCAGGTACCCATGGTCCTGCCCGATCCGAGGGATGGTTTCGTCTACGCCGCACTCTCATTGGATCATTTTGGGGCCAAATTGCACCGCTCGGCAGACGGAAACGAATGGGAAGAGGTCTCGGCGCCCGCCTATCCTCATATGCCCGAGGCGCCGAGAGGTGCGGAATCTCAAAATGGGGAAACGCCTCCCCCCTCGGTGGAACTGATTTGGTCGCTGGAGGCAGGCGGCTCAAACGAACCCGGGCGCTTGTGGGCGGGAACCATCCCGGGCGGACTGTTCCGATCCGGGGATAGCGGAAATTCCTGGGATTTAGTCCGGTCTCTATGGGATCGGCCCGAACGCAACGAATGGTTCGGAGGCGGATACGAACACCCCGGAATTCATTCGATATCCCTGGACCCGCGGGACAGCCGGAACATCACGGTCGGGGTTTCCTGCGGCGGAGTTTGGGTGACGCACGACGGGGGCGAAAATTGGGAATGCAGGGCCAAAGGGATGTGGGCAAACTATATGCCGCCCGAACGCCGGGATGATCCCCTCATCCAGGACCCCCACCGAATCGCGCGGTGCCTCTCATCGCCGGACACATTGTGGGCGAGTCATCACAACGCGGTCTTCCGAACCACCGATGGAATGGCGAACTGGAACGAGGTCACCGCCATACGGCCGTCATCTTTCGGGTTCGCCGTTGCCGCCCATCCCAGCGATCCCGAGACCGCCTGGTTCGTGCCCGCCATCAGCGATGAGCGCCGGGTTCCAGTCGACGGAAAACTCGTAGTTGCGCGGACATCCGACGGGGGCGAAACCTTTGAAATCCTGCGGAACGGTTTTCCCCAAAGCCCTGCTTACAACCTCGTGTATCGCCATGGATTGGACGTAGACGCTACGGGGAACTGCCTTGCCCTGGGTTCCACAACGGGCTCCCTCTGGATCTCGGACGATGGGGGAACCTCGTGGCAGCAAATCTCGGGGCATTTTCCCCCAATCTTTTGCATGCGCTTCGCCGGGTGATTCCCGGCAAACATTTTCTTTTCCTCCACCCTCGGAAAATTCCTATTCTCGCTGCTTCGAGATTTTCATATCCGTTCCGCCTTGAGGGGCCGGGACATGAGTTCCCCAGCCGCCTTTTTCGGATCTTTTCCGCCGAGAAGAACCGCGTGAATTTGGGTGCAGATAGGCATCTCCACCCCAAATTTCTCCGCGAGCGAGACGGCCGCGGGTGCGGTCGTCACCCCTTCGGCCACCGCCGTCATCTCACCCAGGATGGCGTCCAATTTCTCCCCCTTGCCCAGGCGGTAGCCCACCGTCCGGTTCCGGCTCAGGTCCCCCGTGCAGGTGAGAACAAGGTCCCCCATCCCGGCGAGGCCGGATAGCGTTTCCGCCTGACCGCCCATGGCGGCCCCCAGGCGGCTCATCTCGGCAAGGCCCCTCACGATGAGCGCGGCCCGCGCGTTGTACCCGAGCCCAAGCCCGTCCGTGATTCCGGCGGCGAGGGCGATGACGTTCTTGATCGCTCCGCCCAGCTGCGTGCCCACCGGATCGGTCCCGGTGTAGACCCGCAAGCAGGACGACGATATCGCCTCCTGCACCTTCTTCGCCGTCTCTTCACTTTCGCTGGCCGCGATGACGGCGGTGGGCCTCCGCTCGGCGAGCTCCCGGGCAAAGGTGGGGCCCGAGATGCAAACCAAAGGCGGCGGCTCCCTTGTGGTAGCCTTCAGCGTTTCGGCGATGATCTGGGTGGGCAGGAGGAGCGACTCGGCTTCGATGCCTTTCGTGGCGCTGATGAGACAGGTTCCCTCATGAAAAAAAGCGGCCAGCTTCTCCCAAACGCTTCGAACCACATGGCTCGGCATGGCGCTGAGAACAAAATCCTGGCCCGCCGAGGCGGCCTCGGCCAAATCCGACGTAAGGCGGAGCTCGGGATGAAGGGTGACACCGGAAAGATACAAATCATTTTCCCGGCTCTTCGTCATCCGGCCGCAAAGGTCCGCTTCATACACCCAGAGGGTGACTTCGTGTCCCGCTTCGGCCAAAAAGTCGGCCAGGGAGGTCCCCCAGGCGCCGGCCCCGATGACTGCGATGCGCAAGGGGATCATATGGCTCCAGAAGGCCGGCGGGCATCGCCGCCGGGAGGAAGAAGGTGCGTTTCCGCTCGCCGGGTGGCCGGCGGCCGGCTATCGGCTCGTACTTTTCCGGCTGGATTTCCTTTTCGCGGTATTTTTCGACGCCGCTTTTTTCTTGGCAAGCGCACCCTCCCTGGCAACCTCTCCTTTTTTTACGGCCTTTTTCCCGGCGGCGGTCTTCGCCTTCCACTTCGCGCGGTGGCGGAGGTATGAATTCTCTTCCCATTTATGTTGGGTGCCTTCGCCCATGAATACGACAAAGACCTCGCAACCGTCCGGGTACTCGTAAGGGCCGTGCGGAAGCTCCCAGCCGAAAACATAATCTCCCGGCCGCAAATCTTTTCCCGCCACGCACATTCTGCCCTTGATAACCAGAATGGAGTGCCAACTTTTGTGGGTGTGTTTCGGCTCGACGTATCCCTTCGGAAACTTCACCTTCATATCGATCCGCTTCATGACGGGATCGTGGTTGAATATCTTTACTTTTATCCCCTTTGGAAGCGTGAGCAACTCATTCACCACCCCTTCTTCCCACTCCACTTCCTTGTCGTGAATGGCGCGGAAGGTGTGGTTGGGCTTCTTGGGCGATCTCTTTTTCGGGGTCAAAATGGATTCTCCTGGGGAGGAAAAGCCGCCGGACCGCTTATTCAGTTCCGATTCCGAAAAATCTGTACTTCACATCGCCGGAAACATGTTCGGGCCGGACGGCGTACTCTCCGTGGAGATATTTATTCGCAAACGCCTCGGCCTCGCTCTGTCCCTCTTTGCTCCGGGATGTTTTGAGGATCAGGTAGGGGGGCGTAAGAAGAACGGTCGTTGCAATCCGGAGGGGTACGGTAACGAAGGAAAGGGCCACGGCACCCGCCTGGGCCCAGAGCTTTCCTCCCGGCGAAAGGGCATCGTATTTCGGCGTTCTGGCGTATCTCCCGGGGTATCCCGGCTTCTCCTGGGCGAGCACCGCACAGGGAGCGGCGATGAGGGCAAGGGCCAGTGAGACGGCCGCAATCCGGCTCAATCTTCCTCCTCCCCGATGACCTGAAATCAAATCGGAAATTCAGATTACACCATCCGGCACATTGCAAGGAAGGGCCACCGGAGATCTATTTTTTGGGGAGAGGAAAAGCGTTTTCGAGCGAAAAGAAATCTAATTCTTTGAAACGTAAATCCGAGACGCGACCTCTTGCCCCAAGGCAATGTTTTTCCCGTCGATCATTATCGTAACCGGACCGTTAAAGGGGGCGTGTTCCTTTACTTCAATGGCCACCTCGGGAAATATCCCCAGCTCACCGAGGTAATGAAGGACATCCATATTGTCCTGTACCACCCGGGAAACGATGGAGGGGCTCGCCGGCTCAAGGTCGGTGAGCACCGTTTCATCCGGGCTGATCATGGTTCCGTCCTCGGCCGGAATCGGGTCCCCGTGGGGATCGATAGTCGGAAAACCCAGGGCCTTGTCCATCGCGGCCTCGACCTCGTCGCTGAGAACGTGTTCGAGCTCTTCCGCTTCCGCATCCACCTTGTGCCACTCGATCCCCACCTTCTGATTCAGATAGAGCTCGAGAAGCCGATGATGCCGGATAACTTCGAGGGCGACCTTGCTTCCACGGGGGGTGAGGGTAACGCCTCTGTAGGGGGTGTAGGCGAGCAACTGAATCTGATCCAATTTTTGGATCATGTTCGTTACCGACGCCGCCGAAACCTCCACCTTTTCGGCGATGGCCTTCGTCGTGACAGGAGAGGATTTTTTTTCGAGCTTGAAGATATTCTTCAGGTAATCCTCCATTTGTTTGCTTAAAGTTCGAGAATGTTTCAAGCGGCGGTCCCTTTCGCCCGGGAAACGGCCATTCCCCCCATCAAGGGAAAATCAGATTAAGAAGGCTTGCGAAGTGTGTCAACCGGAAAAAATCGCCATTATTGCGAAAATAGCCCCCGGCGCCGCTCGTACAAAAAAGAAGCTTGAATGGGCAAAACCTTTCTTTTGAAATCAGGCGGGAAAGGATTGAAGGGAGCAGCCTTTGTAACGGCGGCGACCGCCTCGTCATCCAAAATCCGGTAGCCCGATGAATGTATGAGCTTCACACGTGCAAGCGAGCCGTCCTCGTTGAGGACGAACCGCATCTGCACCTTTCCCTCGTAATTTTTCGCCTCGCGCGGCCACCTCCAGGCCCCCTGAATCCTGCGCTTGATGTGCGCGAAATAAGATACATAGCGGAAGTCGCGCGTTTCGAGGGAGACCGCTTCTCCCTCTTCCGCCTCCCGCTCGCGGGCCGCCTTGGCGATTCGCGCCACTTCATCATCAGAAAGATCGAGGTCGGGCGCGTCCGGCCTTCCCCTCTTTTCCGGATTGAGGCGGAACATGGCGAGAGGGTCCGCCTGGACGGGCCTATCCGGCCGGGGGGCCGCCTGCGGGAGAGGGGGCTCAGCCTGGAGGGGAGGCAGGGCGGCAACTTCGATCGGCTCCTTCGGTTCCGGCAACTTGGGGGGGACCGGCTGAATCTCCTCCCGCTTCACTTTTTCGGTTTCGGCTTTTTTTGCGGGAACCGTCTTTTCCACGGGCGCCTCCCGCACCGCTTCAATCCCGCTCGGCGCTACCGGCTTGGGGGGTTCCTCCTTCCGCTTTGCGGACTCGGGCTTAACCGATTCCACCACGATATTCTCGGGTTCCGGCCTATCAGGCGCCGGAAGAGGCGGCGCCTCCACCTTTTCGGGCACGGGCGGCTCCGGCAAGGGGACCCGAGTTTCCTCCTGGGGTGCGGGGGCGGAAGGCGGCGCTTCCACCCGCTTCGGCGGGTCCGGCTCAAGCACCACCGAGGCGGCCGGGGCCTCCTCCCGCGGCTCGGAAGCAAGAGGCGGCTCCACAACCCGCAACGGGGGAGCAGGTTCAGGTTCCAAGGGGGCCTTCGGAGCGGGGGGCGGTGACGGAGGAAGCGCCGCCACCTGGACGGGTACGTCCTCCACGCCGGAGCCTTGCTTTGAAGCCAGGCCTTCTTCCTCCTCGCTTCGAAGTTTCGGGTTCTCGCTCGGCTCACCCGCTCCGCTCTCTTTCCGGTTCGCATCGGAAAGATTGCGGCTCTCGGGATTGGGCGATTGCGGCTCCTCGGGCGGGGGCTGCGCGATGGGAACGATACGAACCGAGATGGGCCGCTTCGCGGAAACGGTTTTGGGCCAGAAGATTTCCAGACTGAAGGCGCCGAACAAAAATAAATGAACGAGGAGGGATATGAAAAAGGAAATGAGAACAGGACTTTGACGTATATTCATACCGTTTGCCTTCGTCATCATCCCCATTTCCCGTGGAACGGCGGCGGAGGGGATTTCTCATCCCGTTGGCAGGATCATAGGAAAGGGTTCGGCGGGCATCAAGGCGGGAAAATCCGCTTGCGCGCCAAGCGAAAAGGGGGGGCCCCAAAGGGCTCCCCCCTCCGCCCAGCTGAATTCGCGCTTCTACATCATGCCGCCCATGCCACCGCCCGGAGGCATTGCAGGCATGGAGGGTGTCTCTTCGGGTTTATCGGAGATGATGCACTCGGTGGTCAGCATCAGTCCGGCCACGCTCGCCGCATTCTGCAGTGCGTAGCGCACCACTTTGGTGGGGTCAATGATGCCCGCCTTCACCAAATCTTCATACTTATCCGTTGCGGCGTTATAGCCCGTATTTCCTTTCTCGGCCTTTACATTTTGCACAGCGATGGAGCCTTCGGCGCCCGCGTTGTTGGCAATCTGGCGAAGCGGCTCTTCCATCGCCCGGGCGAGAATCTTGATCCCGATCTGCTGGTCGCCCTTGTACCTGAGGTTTTCGAGCGCTTTGAGGCAGCGAATCAGCGCCACCCCGCCGCCGACCACGACGCCTTCTTCCACGGCCGCGCGCGTGGCGTTCAGGGCGTCCTCCACGCGCGCCTTTTTCTCCTTCATCTCGGCCTCTGTGGCCGCGCCCACATTGATGACGGCAACGCCGCCCACCAGCTTCGCGAGGCGCTCCTGAAGCTTCTCACGGTCGTAATCGCTCGTGGTTTCCTCAATCTGGTTGCGGATCTGCTTCACGCGGCCCTCGATATCCTTGGCCTTTCCCTTGCCCTCTACGATGGTCGTGTTTTCCTTGTCGATGGCGATCCGCTTGCACTGCCCCAGATCGTCAACCGAGATATTCTCCAGCTTGATGCCCAAATCCTCGCTCAGCATTTTTCCGCCGATGAGGATCGCGATGTCCTCGAGCATGGCCTTCCGCCGGTCGCCGAAGCCGGGCGCCTTCACCGCGCTTACCTGGAGCGTGCCGCGCAGCTTGTTCACCACCAGCGTCGCGAGCGCCTCGCCCTCGATGTCCTCTGCGATAATAAGAAGGGGCTTGCCCATCTTGGCGATTTTTTCGAGGACGGGAAGCAGATCCCGCATGTTGCTGATCTTCTTCTCATTCAGGAGGATATACGGCTCCTCGAGAACCGACTCCATCCGATCCGGATTCGTGACGAAATAGGGGCTCAGATAACCACGGTCGAACTGCATCCCCTCCACGATATCAAGGGATGTCTCCATCGACTTGGCTTCCTCGACCGTGATGACGCCGTCCTTGCCCACCTTGTCCATGGCCTCGGAAATGAGAGAGCCGATGGTGGGGTCGTTGTTCGCCGAAATCGAACCCACCTGGGAAATCTCGCGCTTGTCCTTGACGGGCTTGGAGAGCCTGACAAGCTCCGCGACCACCTCCTCCACCGCCTTGTCGATACCCCGCTTGAGGTCAATCGGATTGGCGCCCGACGTGACGTTTTTCATGCCTTCATGGTAAATGGCTTGGGCCAGAACGGTGGCGGTGGTGGTGCCGTCTCCGGCTACATCGGAGGTCTTGCTGGCCACCTCGTTCAACAACTGGGCGCCCATGTTCTCGAATTGATCTTCCAGCTCGATTTCCTTGGCCACCGTCACGCCGTCCTTCGTCGAGGTCGGCGAGCCGAACTTCTTGTCGATAACGACGTTGCGCCCCCGCGGCCCCAGCGTCACCTTGACCGCCTCGGCGAGCTGATCCACCCCGCTTTTAATCTTGTTGCGGGCCTCCTCATCGAACAAAAGCAATTTTGCCATAACGTGCTCCTTCTCCTCCTGAACGTGTTTCTGTATGCCGCTCCGCTTTCAACGCGGACGGCGGGAAGTCCCCTTAGCGCAATACGGCGAGGACATCGTCCTCACGCATGATCAAAAGCTCTTCTCCTTCGACTTTCACCTCCGTGCCCGCATACTTCGCAAACAGGATTCGGTCACCCTTTTCCACCTCCACGGCCTGACGTTTGCCGTCGTCGGTGACCTTTCCCGGTCCCACGGCCATTACCGCTCCTTCTTGGGGCTTTTCCTTGGCCGTATCCGGGATGATGATGCCTCCAACTTCCTCCTCTTCCGCATCCAGGCGGCGTACCAGGATCCGATCCTGAAGGGGTTGAACTTTCGCTGCCACCTTCACCTTCGCCATCTCCTCATCTCCTCCTTTTTTTCCCTGCTGGTTTATTTCTTCCGGTCCTCAAGCTCTTCCCAATAAAGTCAAAATTTCCCGATCCGCACAGCTATTAGCATAACTATCAAAGGTTTGGCCTGATATTTGGCAAAATCAAATCTTAGCCATCTGGACTCATATTTAATTAGCCGGGAGATAATGTACGGCGATATTTATACAACACCCTTTTGGTGCTGTCAACAAGATTTATCACTCTAAGGGGGAGAGTGCTGAAACGATGATTTGACTGATTTTTATTGGTTTTACTGGCCCGAATCGGAAGGATACCGCATTAAAAAAGGTTACACTGTTTTCATCATAATTTTGCCCGTTTGATCAATCCACGAGGGTATACGCCCGCCTCCGGAAACTGACGCCCAGCTCCTCGCGGGCGACCCGCTCGCAGGAATCGATGTTGATGATGCCCGGCATGTCTACGGCGGTGGCCTCGACATCCGGATAATAAGCCCTCGCCCGCCGGACGAAATCCTTGACAACCGAAAAGGGCTCCTCGATGCCTTCGGTTTTGCACACTTTCATATAGGCCTCCGCGCTATCGGCCTGGAGGCTCACCGAAATGGCGTCAACGAGGCCCTGCAACTCAGGAAAAATGTTCCGCCCGTTCGTCTTGTTCCCCAATCCGTTCGTCACCAGGCGGATCCGCCTCGCGCCACGCTCCCGCAGCCCCCTCGCCACTTCTTTGAGGATGTCCAGCCGGAGGGTGGGCTCGCCGAACCCGCTGAAGACAACCTCCTCGTAGCGGCTTGGATCGCCCGCCGCCTCGAGTATCGCATCGACATTCGGCTCTTCCTCTTTCAAAAACAAGTCGAAGCCTTTGTAATGAAAATCGGTGAGCCGGGCACAGAAAATACAGGAATTGGAGCATTGCCCCGAGATGTTCAGATAGAGTTTTTCTTCAATCCGATAGGCGATGACCGGCCCGCTCTTTTCAACTTCAAGCCCAAAAAGGCGACGCGCGTTGTGCGTTGTGATTCGAGCCACCTCCTCCACCGTAAGGTCGAAAACATCGGCCAGCGCCTGGGAGACCCGGACCACATGGGCCGGTTCGTTCCGTTTTCCGCGGTCGGGCGGCGGGGAAAGGTAGGGACTATCGGTTTCGACAAGAATGCGCTCAACGGGGATCCCCTCGAACACTTTTCTGAGGTCGGCGGACTTTTCGAATGTCAAAGGTCCCGCCGCGCCGAGGTAGAGGTCCAGGCCGAGCAGTTTTTTGGCGAACTCCCCGTCGCCGGTAAAACAATGGAGGACACCTCCAGCCCGCCAAACCCGCTCTTCATTAAGAATGTTATACAAATCCTCGTCCGCGTCCCGGCAGTGAACGATTACGGGCTTTTGAACCTTGATGGCCAGCTGGAGTTGATCCCGAAACCAGTGCCGCTGAAGCTTTTGGGGGCTGTTGTTCCGGAAGTAATCGAGTCCGATTTCACCGATGGCGACGGCTTTCGGGCTCTCCGATAAGGAGGCGATGGTGGCAAGCGTTCTTTTCCCGGCGCTTTTCACCTCGTGCGGATGAACGCCCACCGCGGCATAGATATCCGCATATGCGGCCGCGATTTCCAATGATTTCCGGCTGGATTTAACGTCCGACCCGACAGCGATGACATGCCGAACGCCTTGTGAGTTGGCGCGGTCGAGGACACTCCTGCGGTCGGGGTCGAATTCGGAGGCCTCGAGATGGGCATGCGTATCGACAAGAAGGGGAACACCCTCGATTGCGGGGAATTTCACCCCTGAATCGTTCTGCGTACCCGGCCCTTCGTCACCGACGGCCCGCCCGTTTCCGTTTTTCGGGTCCCGGTTCCGGGGGGAGCGGCGGGGGCGGCGCCTGCGGTTCCGGCGCCTCTTCCCGTCGGAAGGCTTGTCCGGGCCGCCTGGATTCGGCGCCTGAGACGGGTCGTGCGGGCTATTCGCTTCGATTTCCTGCGACGAGGGGTTCGAATCCGACAAGGACTCCGGACCGGCAGGCTTTCCCGCCGGAGAATTAGAGCCAGGCGACCGTCTCCGCGGACGGCCCCCCCTCCGGGGATTTATCATTTGGAATTCTCCAGCCCCCCGGGGGGAGCTTCATTTCGAATACGGCTCAACGAACACGCGCGCCGGGTTCGACCTCGCCATCCACCCCGAGAACCCGGATCCGATCCCCGTCCACCGCCGCGAGTATCATCCCCTGTGACTCCACCCCCATGAGGGTGGTGGGCTCGAGGTTGGCCACCAGAACGAGCCTTCGTCCCACCAGCTGGTCGGGCGCGTAATGTTTGGCAATTCCGGCCACAACGGTCCGCCGCTCGCCGGAAAGCTCTACCTCCAACTTTATCAAGTTTTTCGATTTGGGGACAGGAGCGGCGGCAACCACCTTCACCACGCGCAGGTCCAGCCGCTGGAACTCATCGAAGGTGATTTGCGGGACACCCTCCCTCCCGTTCCGCAAAACGCCCTCCCCCCCCGGCTCCGCCGCCGGAGCGTCTGCCGCATCGCCGGCTGCAATGCGGGCGGCGACCTTCTTTTCAATCTCGGCCCGCGCCTCTTCTTCAATTCGGGGGAAAATCGGCTTTCCGAGACGGGTCTCCACCGACTCGGGAAAGGCCCGCAGCGCGGTCAACTCCCGGAAGGGCGCCGAGAGAGATTCAGCGGGAAGCCCGAGCTGGGCGCAAATCTTTCCCGCCGCCTCGGGCATAAACGGCAGAACCAGAGCCGCCACCACGCGCAATGAGGCGCCCGCGTGGTACAGAACAGCGTCCAGCCGATCGCTTTCCTTTTTCTTGGCAAGCTCCCAGGGCGCGCTCGAATCGATGTACTTGTTGGCTGCGGAAACAACGGTCCAGGCCGCTTTGAGACCCTCCTGGAAATTCGTCGCCTCCATTTCCCGTTCATAGGTCTTCGCGGCGCTTTCAACCAGGCTGCACAAGTCCTTCTCGGCCTGGCCCTCCCCCCCCGGCGCGCGGAGAAGGCGGCCCTTTCTGTACCGCTTGACCATGTTGAGGGTGCGGTGGAGCAGATTTCCCAGGTCGTTGGCCAGATCGCTGTTGATCCGGGAGATGAGATGGCTGTGGGAAAAATCCCCGTCCAGGCCGAAAGGAATCTCGCGCAAAACGAAATACCGTATGGCATCCACCCCGTACTCTTCGATGAGCCAGTGGGGGTCCACCGCATTGCCCAGGCTCTTGGACATCTTTTGCCCCTCGATCGTCCACCAGCCGTGGCTGTACACCTGCTCCGGAAGCGGGATTCCCGCCGAGAGGAGAAAAGCGGGCCAGTAGACCGCGTGGAAACGGAGGATGTCCTTTCCAATAAAATGCTGATCGGCGGGCCAGGCGGTGGCCTCCGCAAACCCTCCTTCCCCGCCACCGGGCCCGAAGCCCGCCGCGGTCATATAGTTGCTGAGGGCGTCGAACCAAACGTAAATGACGTGCGACGGGTCGTCCGGCACGGATATTCCCCACTTGAGGGAAGTCCGGCTTACCGATAAATCGCGCAGCCCTCCCCGCACGAAGCTAATGATCTCGTTCCGCCGGGATTCGGGCATGATGAACCCGGGGTGGCGCTCGTAGTGATCGAGGAGGGGCTTTTCGTACTTGCCCAGCCGGAAAAAGTAGCTGTCCTCGCTCACCAACTCGGCGGGTCTTCCGCAATCGGGGCAATTGCCGTCCAAGAGCTGAAGATCGGTAAAGTAGGTCTCGCACGAGACGCAGTACTTGCCCTCGTATTCGCCCTTGTAGATATCGCCCGCGGCAAAAACCCGGCGCCAGAGCTCCGCGACGCCCTTCTTGTGCCGGTCTTCGGTTGTCCGGATGAAGTCGTCGTAGCTGATATTCAGCTTTTCCCAGAGCCCGCGGAACTTGGCGCAGTTGAGGTCGGTGAACGGCTTTGGCGCCATTCCGGCCTCCTCGGCGGCCCGCGCAAGCTTTTGGCCGTGCTCGTCCGTTCCGGTGAGAAAGCGGACTTCCTCTCCCCGCAAGCGGTGGAAGCGCGCCTTCACGTCAGCCGCGATAGTGGTATAAGCGTGGCCGAGGTGGGGCTTATCGTTTACGTAATAAATGGGTGTGGTGATATAAAAAGGTTTGCTCGCCATCCGTTCAAACCGCCTCCCGGCGGATCTCAATTTTGGTTTTCGCCCAAGGGATTCTTCAGCGCGTACTGCCCGTTCGGCATCCGCTCGAGTTCATCGGCATGGACCACCATGCGCTCTCCGTTCTCGAGGCTGAGAGTCACCTCCTCCTTGAGAATATCCTGACGAATCACACTGGCCCCACAGTTGCACCCGCCCACTTTTTTCTTGCAAGCGGGAAGCTTTTTTTTCACCGACACGTAATGAGAGTGCTCAAACCGGAGGCAGCACTTCAGCCGCCCGCACGCTCCCGAAAGCTTGGACGGGTTCAGGCTCAGGTTTTGGTCCTTCGCCATCCGGACCGAGATGGGGTCAAATGCGAGCAGAAAACTGCTGCAGCAAAGGGTTCGGCCGCAAGGTCCACAGCCGCCCTTTATTTTTGCCTCATCGCGCGCCCCGAGCTGGCGCATCTCGACGCGGACCGAGAACCGCTCCGTGAGGGCGCGAACGAGACGGCGGAAATCAACCCGCCCATCCGCCGAGAAAAAGAAGGTCGCATTGCGTTGGGAAAACGTGTACTTCACATCGAGGAGGTGCATGGGCAATTTCATCTCTTTGATCTTTTTGCGGCAATATCCCAGCGCGTCCGCTTCCAGCCTCGCCGACTTCTCGATCTTTTTGAGGTCGTCCGCTCCCGCGCGGCGACGGATCTGCTGCAACGGTTTTTTGTGATAACGGGCCGGGAAAATGCGCGTGCTCTCGGAAATTTCTCCGAACTCCTCCTCCCCGCCCTCGGTCTCCACCACAACCTTATCGCCGACCCGCAAGGGGATTTCGCCAGCCAGGTGGAAAATCGGCCGCGCCCCGAACCGGAGGCGGACCCCGGCGATGCGGATTTTCTCGGACGACTCTTCCGCCGTGTCTTCTGGCGCGGTGGTCACCGCGGCCTGATCGAAACCTGAAAATTCGTTCATACTCATCCTCAAACGCCCGCAGCCACGGTGGACCGCAGCGCAATGATCAACTCCTCCAAGGTAAGGGCGGGATTGGTATTTCCGGCCGAAACGTCACGGCCTGCCGATTCCACCTTCTCGAGAGCTCGGATAAGTCCGCTGAGTCCCCAACTGCGACCCACCTCCGACAGCTCCTCTTCCACGTCCACGCTCCACGGCTCCAGGTCGCCCGGAGCCACCTGAAGAATGATTATATCGCGAAAAAGCCCCCGAAGCATTTCCAGGAGCTGGAAAACATCCTGCCGGGCGGTTTTCCCGGCCCCCGCGAGGTCGGCCGCCATCGATAATAGCCCCGCCTCGTCCGCTTTTCCCGGCGGAACGGCCAGGCCGTTCAACAGCTCCAGCACGGCTTCGCGCCTCCCGGCCAGGTCGGCCGCCTCCGGCCCCAGCACCCGATCCAACCGGCCCATGCTCAAGGAAACGAGCCGGTGGAGGTCCGCCTCTTCGCCGCCCTGTTTCTCCGCGAGGATGGCGGTCAAGTCGGACCTGCTCAGGCCGTTGAACCGAACGCGCCGGCAGCGCGAGACCACGGTGGCGGGAAGCGCGTGCAGGTTGGGCGTAACCAGGATGAGGACCGTGTCCGGGGGAGGCTCTTCCAGGGTTTTCAAAAGCGCGTTGAGCGCATTCACCGTTACCAACTGAACATCGTCGATGACGAACACTTGCCAGCGCCCTTCCTGGGGGCGCAGGTAAGCCCTGCGAAGAACCTGCTCCCGGACTGCCTCCGTCCCGATGCTTTGGCGATCCTCGGCCCGGCGCAATGTGATGACATCCGGGTGGACGCCCCGCTTCACTTTTTCACAGGCGCGGCAGGCATCACAGGGGGGCGCGCTCCCCTCGCACTGAAGCGCCTGGGCGAGCAGGGAAGCCGCCGTTGCCTTCCCCACCCCCTGGGGACCGAAAAACAAATAGGCGTGCGCGACTTGGCCCGAGGACAGGTCGCCCCGCAGCCCGCCTACCGCTGCGTCTTGGCCGCGGAGGGTTTCCCAGCCCACCCGAACTCGCCCGCCACCACGCACCGCACCCGATCGCAAACCTCCTCGACGCTTCCCTTCGGAACGAGGCGTATCCGGGCCGGGTCGCCGCGTTGCAATTGCAAAAAACCGTTCCACACGCGCTCGTGAAAATTCAAATCCTCCCCCTCCAGGCGGTCGCCCCCGGTGCCGCCCCGGGCCCGCTGGAGGTTTTCTTCCGGGGAACCCTCGAAGAGAAGGGTGAGGTCCGGGACGAGCCCGCCGCTCGCCTGCGCGTTGAGCTCGCGCACGCGCTCTTCGGGCAGACCCCGCCCGAAGGCCTGGTAGGCGAGGGTGGAGTCGGTGAACCGATCGCAGAGGATATGCGTGCCCGCATCGAGGGCGGGGCGAATCACCTCGGCGATGTGCTGGGCCCGGTCGGCTTCGTAAAGAAACAACTCGGCCTCCGGCGCCATTTTTTCATCGCGCACCGAGAGCAGGACCGAGCGGATCTCGCCGCCGATGCCGGTTCCCCCCGGTTCGCGGGTGATCAAATAAGGGAGGCCCTCCGCTTGCAGCCAATCGCCCAGTAAGGCCACCTGGGTGGACTTTCCGCTCCCTTCCGGGCCTTCGAATGTGATGAATTTGCCTCGCAACCGTCCACTCCCTGCGGGCTGGAGCAAGAGCCGGACGGACACCGACCGGCTCTCCTTTCTTGCCGCCCCCGATGCGCGGAGGGAACCTTACCACAAAGGCAGTAGGGGAGGGCCCGTGGGAAATTTCCGGGAGGCGGAGAAAAACCCGCCTTCTCCTGCGCCCGCGCACCTATTCGACGCTGGTGGAGAGGCCCTGCGCCATCTCGATCTTCTCGGCGTGGTTCACCGTCCAGGCCACCTTGTGCGTCACCGCATCGACCAGCGCGGCCGCCGAGGGCATGCCGGTCCCGCTCCGCTTTACGCCGCCGAAGGGAAGGTGCACCTCGGCGCCGATGGTGGGAAGGTTTACATACCCCAGGCCGAATTCGCACTCCTGTTGGATCCGGCGAATCTTCCGGAAATCCTCTGAAACCACCGAGCAAGAAAGGCCATAGGGGGTGTCGTTGTATACCTTGATGGCGTCGCCGACATCCCGGACGGGCACGAGGGCGACGTGCGGCCCGAACACCTCCTCGCGAAGAACGCGGGAGTCCGCCTTGTGCTTCATCTTGTACACGAACGGTCCCATGAAGTGGCCGCGGGCGAGTTCCGGCCCCTCGAGCTGGCTGTTGTCCAAAAGAACTTCCCCTCCCTCCTCTTTGGCAAGGGCGTTGTAGCGCTTTACCTTCTCGACCCCCGCTTCGTTCACGAGCGGGCCCATGAAGGTGCTCTCGAGCAGCGGATCGCCCACTTTGATGCGGCACGCCAGCTCATTGAACCGCTTGCAGTATTCTTCGTAGACGGGCTCTTCGATCAAGATCCGGCCGGCGCTCACGCAGCGCTGGCCTGTCGTCTTGAACGCACTGAGGACCCCGGCGTTCACTGCGAGGTCCAGATCCGCGTCGGCGAGCACGATGAGCGCGTTCTTGCCCCCCAACTCGCACACCGCCATCCGGTGATCGCTCCTTCCGCACTCCTGGCGGATGAGGGAGCCCACCTCGAACGAGCCTGTGAACAGGACAACCTCAACGTCCGGATGGGCAACAAGGGGAGGGCCCGCCTCCTCGCCGATCCCCTGGACCAGGTTCACCACCCCCGCCGGAAACCCGGCCTCCAGCATGATCTCGACGATTCGCTGCCCCACACCGGGGGTTTCCTCGGAGGGCTTGAAAACCACCGTGTTCCCCTCAACGAGGGAGGGACCCATGAGCCAGAGGGGGATGGCGAAGGGAAAATTCCAGGGCGTGATGACGGCCATGACCCCTTTGGGCTTGCGAACCACAAAAGCGTCTTTGGCGGCGATCTCGCTGCTGACCATACTGCCCTGGCTCATGCGGGAGGTGCCAAACACGTACTGGGCCATGTGGATTCCTTCCACGACGTCGGCGAGCGCCTCATTTATCTGCTTGCCGCACTCGCGCGTGACCAGCTCGGCGAGTGACTTCTTTTCCGCTTTGACGATCTGGACGAAATCATCAAAAAACTCCGCCCGCCGGATGCAGGACATAGCCCGCCAGGCGGGAAAGGCCTCTTTCGCCGCCGCCACCGCCCGCTCAACGTCCTGCGCCCCGGAGCGGGGAAACCGCCCGATAACCTCGTCCGTCTGGGCCGGATTGGTGCAATCGAATTCCTCTCCGCCCGCCGCCGCCACCCATTTTCCACCAATTAAGTTCCGGCCTTCCATTCTCATTGCCGATCCTCCTGGGGATGAAAATATTTATCGTCCGGCACCCGGCAACGGTACCGAGCCGCCATTTGATGCGCTGGATATGGAAATACGATTCAAAAAAGCAAAACGCCCTTGGCCGCACACCGTACGGCGGCCGGCATGCGGCAGGGCAAAGCCGCCAGGGGTTCGATAAACATGTGATGCCTCGAAAACAGATTCCTTCGGGGTGATGGGGCGGCGTATCAATGATCTGCTCGGGCCCGGCCGAGGGTCAGGCCGTGCGCGTGCTCTCCTCCTGGTCGAGCTTCCGGTAAATCGTACGGGTCGCGATTCCCAGCTGGCGGGCGGCGGCGCTCTTGTCTCCTCCCGTGTGATGGAGGGTTTCGAGGATGACGCGCCGTTCGATCTCGGCGAGAGGCGTCCCGATCGGGATGCTGATGACCGGCGCGTCCGCCTCGACGGGCTCCTCCCCGTCCGGCTTCCGGCCCAGGGTGATGTGCTGAGAAAGATCGTCCGCCGTGAGGATACCCCCCCGGCTCAGCACCACCGCGCGCTCGATGGTGTTCTCCAGCTCCCGGATGTTTCCCGGCCAGTCGTAGTTTGAGAGCAACTCGACGGCGTCCCGGGAAAAACCCTGAAGCCCCCGATTGTTTTTCGCCGAAAATCGCTGAAGGAAGTGCTCGACGAGAAGCGGGATGTCGCTTCGCCTTTCGCGAAGAGGAGGAACCACAATATTGATCACGTTGAGCCGGTAGTACAAATCTTCCCGGAACTGCTTCTCCGCGATGGCCCTTTGGAGGTCCTGGTTCGTCGCAGCGATGATTCGCACGTCCACCTTGAGGCACTCGGTTCCCCCCAGGCGCTCGAACTCCCCCTCTTGGAGAACGCGCAAAATTTTTGCCTGAAGGGAAAGGGGCATGTCCCCGATTTCATCGAGGAACATGGTCCCGCCATCCGCCAAACGAAATCGCCCCTCTTTCCGGGAGACGGCGCCCGTAAACGCACCGCGCTCATACCCGAACAGCTCGCTCTCAAGAAGATTTTCGGGAAGGGCCGCACAATTGACCTTGATCATGGGTTTGTCGGCGCGGCCGCCCATTTTGTGGAGCGCGTCCGCGACAAGCTCTTTTCCCGTCCCGCTTTCCCCGATGATGAGCACGGTCGCCGCGGTGGGGGCCGCTTGGCGAATCAGCTCGTTGACCTGGCGCATGGGTGGGCTGTTGCCGATGAGCCCCGTGCCGTCCCGCAAATTTTGAAGCTGGGCGCGAAGATCCGCATTTTCGCGGAGCAGCTCTTGCTTTTCCACCGCCTTGTAGATCGCCTTGAGAACGACCACCCGTTCGAGCGGCTTGGGGATGAAATCGGTGGCGCCCTCGCGCATCGCCTCGACGGCGGCCTCCACCGTGCCGAACCCCGATATCAGGAGCACCTCGGTCTCGGGGATCCGGCGCTTGAGCTCTTTCAGAAGGGTGATTCCGTCCATCCCGGGCATTCGCAGGTCTGTGATCACGACATCCGCGGGATCCTTTTCGAAGAGCTGGACAGCGGACTCCGCATCGTGGGCGGGCGACACCCGGAATCCCTCCTTGGCAATCATTTTTTGCAGCGCCTCGCGGCTTCCCCTCTTGTCGTCCACCACCAGGATATGAATTTCGCCAGACGGCCTCATACTCTCGCCTCCTGGCGCGCCGCCGGCAAAAAAATGCGGAACGTGGTCCCCTCGCCCTCTTGGCTGGCGAACCGGATGGTACCTCGATGCTCATGGATGATTTGCTGCGCGAGGGCGAGGCCGAGGCCGGTACCGTTCGCCTTCGTCGTGAAAAAGGGGGTGAAGAGAGAGGCCTGATCTTCGGGGCGTATGCCGGCACCGTTGTCGATCAACGTAATCTCTACTCCCCTTTCCACGAAACTCGTGCGAACCGTAAGTTTCCCGCCATCCTCCATGGCATCGAATGCGTTGAGAACCAGATTCTGGAGCGCGACGTGCAGCTGCGTTTCATCCATATCCACGTCCGGCGTGTTTTCATCGAGGCCGCGCTCGATCTCGATCCTACGGCTTGCCGCCTCTTCGCCGTGCAGGACCAGCAGTTCCTCGATGACGCTGTTCACATCCCCGGGCCGGTGGTCTTCACGCGGCATCCGGACGAACTTCAGATAATCGTCAGTCACCTGACGCAGAATATCCACCTCTGTCTTGACGGAATCGAGAAGGGACCACGCCTCCGCGGTATCCATTCCTTTGAAGCGGCGCAGCTCATCCTCCAAGAGCTCGGCGTTGAGATTGATGGAGGAGAGCGGGTTCCGGATCTCGTGCGCCACCTGGGCGCTCATCTTCCCGACAATGGTGAGCCGGTCCCTCTGGAGAAGCTGACGCTGAAGCTCGCGCCTGTCGGTGACATCTCTCAGATACAAAATCACCTGAACCGTCTCTCCGTCGGCATCCAGGATGGGGTAGGTGTATATCTCCAGCTCGGTCCGCTTCCTGCCCGGCAACTGAACCGACCTTTCGGCGTAGCCGCCGCGGCCGCTCTGGAAGCACTCCGCAACCAGGGCCCGCTCGGCCAGAGATTCCGGCATCGGCGAATCCTTTCCTCCTCCCAAGGGTTGGTTCACAAGCTCCGCCAAATCCCGGCCGACCAATCGGGCCAATCCCCAATTGAGCATACGGATTCGATTATCCTTGTCGAGGATGCAGATGCTGTCGGGGATGCCGTCGAAGAGGGCTTCGAGGCGCCGTTTGCTCTCCACCACCTGGGCCGACCAAAGAAGATTCTCCTCCGCTCGAATGCGGCGCCGGTCCCTGTCAAAGATGAGAAGCGCCGCCGAGATGACGACGATGATCCCAAAACTGGTGATGATGAGCTCCTTCCGGAACGTCCGGCGCACAAGGCGGACCACCTCGGACGAAGGGGCCGTGACCGCCAAAGACCACCTCACGGACTCCACCCGCAAGGGCGAGAACGCCGTCAGGGTTCTTTTCCGCTTGCCAAAATTTTCCGCGCCGAAATCGAAATGCCAGTCGTAGCCGCGCTCTCCCCGGCGCATCCGCCGGAAGATCCTCTTCAAGCGATCATCGCCGGACTGCTCAGCGAGGGAGCCCAATTCTGTCCCCTCTCTCCCGCTGGCACCCGGCCCGATGAGAATTCGCCCCTCCCCGTCCAACAGCCAGGCCCGCCCCCGCAAGCCCGATTGGACCGGCTCGACAAACGCCCGGTTCAAATCTTCCACGGTGACCTTGGCGTAGAGCCAATCCTTCTCGCTCACCGGGGCGAACCCCAGGATGTAGTCCGTCATTCCTTTGTAATTGACGGGAAGGAGGCAGGCCCCGCGGTCGGCGCCGCACCGGCGAAGGGCCGTCAAATACTCGGCCGGGACCTGCGGCTCCGTTTCCCTTCCCTCCCGGATGTATCCCACCTCGCTCACCCGAACCCCGTCGCCGATGTGTTCGTAAAGACCCGCGATCGCGCTCATGCGGCCCGGATGATTCGGACCGACCGTCCGGAGAAAGCTGGCGCTGTAAAGGAGACTGGAGGTGAGTTTGTCCAGGAAGGACTCGATCCGCCCGCTCGCCTGGTCGGCGAGAAAAAGTTGCTGCCGGTTGAACTGCTTTTCAATGTCCCCCTTCGCTTCAACGTATATTTGGTAAGAAAACCCGACGAGAACGGCCAAAATGAACGCCGTAATCGCGACGGTCTGGTACTTGAAGCGGCGGTTTGACCGGCGGGATTCGGTCAGGCCAGCGGGCGTACCCGTACCCCTGCGCCCCTCCCTCTCCGCCGAAGCGAGGGGATCGCCGGCCGGGTAATCGTCTTCGGGCGTTTTTCCATTCGAAGGAAAATCCAACAATTTCTCGCCCTCCCCCAAGGGTAGGGTCCAGCATTAAACCATTTAATATAACATATGCCTTGTCTAAGGATTCCTCCGGCGGAAAAAGGGGCATCCCTGAAAACGCCGGAAAAGGGCGCCTTGACACGGAAACAGGCCCAAAATATCTTGTTTCCGCACGCGCAGGAGCGGGTGCCAACCGAAATACCGTCTGCCAAAGGGCCATCTATGAGCGTCCAGACCCTTCCCAATCGAAAGAAAGAAGTTCTCCGCGAGGTGGTCAACACCTTCATTGAAACGGCCGAGCCCGTAGGGAGCCGAACCGTTTCGGGCAAAACCTCGCATCCCATGAGTCCTTCGACCATTCGAAACATCATGAGCGACCTTTCGGATATGGGCTATCTCACCCAACCCCATGTCTCGGCCGGAAGACTCCCCACGGACCTGGGGTACCGGGTCTTCGTGGATGACTTGATGGGAACCCACTTGGTGACCGAAGGAGAGCGGGAGACCATCCATTCGGGATACGGAATACGCTCGGCCCAGCTCGAACAGGTCCTTTCCCAAGTCTCCCGGGTGCTCTCCGACCTGACGAATCAAGCCGGGGTCATTCTCCTCCCCAGCGCGGAAAAGCTCCAGTTCCGGCACATCGAATTCATCCGGATGGCTGTGCGCAAGGTTCTCGTCGTCATCGTGGCAGAAAGCGGGTTGGTGCAGCACCGCATCGTTCAAATTGATGAAGACATCCAAAGGGAAGAGCTTGAGCGCATCTCCCGGTTCCTGAATGAGGAGTTCGCGGGCCTATCGCTGCGCGAGATCCGGAAGAGAGTGCTCCAGCAGATGAACCGGGAAAGGGCCCAATCCGACGATCTCTACCGCCAGGCGCGGATGCTCAGCCTGCACGCCTTCCCGGAGGAAGAAAGCGGGGTGGACGAGGATTCCGTCTTCGTTGAGGGAAGCTCGCGGGTTTACTCACAGCCGGATTTCGCCGAAGACACCGAAAAACTGAAAAACCTCTACCGAGCCTTCGAAGAAAAAGAGAAGCTCATTCACCTTCTCGATCAATGCATGGAATCCGAGAGCCTCTGCATCCTCATCGGGACCGAAAGCCAAATCGCGGGCATGGAGGAGTGCAGCATCGTCGCGCAGAATTACTACATGGACAGCCGCTCTCTCGGCACGATCGGGCTCATCGGGCCGAAACGCATGGACTACCCGCGCGTTGTTTCTCTCGTGGACTTGGCCGCCGATTCGGTCTCCCGCTTTATCTCCTCCGAAAAATCCTTCTAAGGGACGAACCGACGGGAATCGTCGCGCATCCCCCACCGCCAAGGCTCCATTCGCTCTCAGGCACCGGGATGCGCTCCGGCCGGGGAACCGGTTCTCCTTCTTCTCCAGAACATCAAACCGTTAACGGAAACGGTAACCCCGCATCCCGTTTGCCCGCCTTCGGGCCCGCCCCCGGAACGCCGGGAAGAACATCGTGAGAACCGCCGCATGAAACCACCGGCGGCCTTTGAAGTTCTCGGCTTGACGCGAGAGGCCGCCCCGGAGGAAATCCGCCGCGCCTACCGCCGGCTCGCGCTTCGCTACCATCCTGACAGGAACCCGGACGATCCCAACGCCGAGAAAAAATTCAAGGAACTCGTCGTCTCCTACGAAAAAATCAAAAACCTCCCGGCCCGGCCCTCCCCGAGCACGGCGTCCGCCGAAAAAGATATGGACCGGCCCATCGACCCCGACCTGGAAGAAATCATTTCCGAAATTTTCCGGAACGCCCGCAACAAAACGGAGCGCCGGCCCGTTCGCGGAAACGATCTCACGGCATCCCTCGAGCTCACCTTCGAGGAGGCCGCCCTCGGCGCCGAACGGGAGCTCCGCCTCCGGCGCCGCGTGAGCTGCGATGTGTGCCGCGGGGGAGGAGGGTATCCACACGGCCGGAGCGAGCGCTGCCCCCACTGCGGCGGCGGCGGCGAGCTGTCCTTCCGGCGCGGAAGCGCAGCCCTTTCGATTCCTTGCAGCTCCTGCCGCGGCGAAGGGGTTCGCTTCCTTGACCCGTGTCCCGCCTGCAGCGGGGAGGGCCGCCGGCAGAGAGAGGAAATCGTCCCGGCCGTGCTTCCCCCCGCCACGGCGGACGGGGCCCAAATCAAGCAGCGCGGAAAGGGGGACGAAGGGCTCGATTTCGGGGAGCCGGGAGACCTTTACATTGCGGTAAGCGTCCGCCCGCACGAGGTCTTCCGTCGAGAGGGAAACGACATTCACCTCGAGCTGCCCATTCGCTTCGCCAGGTCAATCATCGGAGGAAAAACGCTCGTCCCCACCCTGGAGGGGAACGTCATGATGCGCCTCCCCATCGCCACCCGCTCGGGGACCGTCTTCCGGCTGCGCGGCAAGGGCCTCTCTCCCCCCGGCGGGGGCGGGGGCGGGGACCAGCACGTGAAGATCTCCGTTTTGGCTCCCGCCCTCTTGCGGCGGCTTCACGAAAAGTGGATATCCCTCACCGGGTAGGAACAACCGGGGCGCTTCCGGCTCCGAATCATTGCGGGAGAGCGTTTTTGCTGCTATGAGGAGCCAAAACATTCTGAATGGGCGCCCGCCGCGGCCCCGAAAGGCGGCGGCCCCATTTTCCCGCGCGCAACCTTTGGCCAGAGGAGGAATTTGACGTTGTCCGATGACGTGAACGCACGAATCGATGAATTTCTCGCGAAAACACTCGAAATGGACGGAAAGGAAGTCCGGGAGCGCGTCCCCTGGAACACCGAGGCCTCGGAGGACGCCATCCGCCATTTCGCCTACGGCACCGACGACGCGAATCCCCTCTGGACCGATCCGGAATATGCCGCCAAGAGCCGGTACAAAACCATCGCCGCTCCTCCGGCATTCTTCGTTTCCGTCCTCTACCCCATCCTCCACGGCGCTCCCATGGAGGCGCCGCTCTCTTCGCTCATCGGCGGAGTCGAGTGCGAGTGGCACAAGCCCATTCTGGCCGGGGACAAGCTCCGCGCCGCCTCGGTCCAGAAGAGCACCTTCGAGAAGAAAAGCAAGGGCGGCGGGCGGCGCCTCATATTCGTGATTTCAGAATGCGCCTACTGGAACCAAAATGACGAGGTGGTCGCCAAAGCCACCGGAACCATGATCCGGGCGACCCAGACCGGCGATCAGCTCATGCTGGACCGGCCCGTTCACAAGTTAGGCGATGAAGAGCTGAAAGGGGTGGAGGCGGCGTACCGGGCGGAAAAGATCACCGGCGCCGAGACCCGCCACTGGGAGGACGTCTCGGTGGACGAGGAGTTGCCGCCCATAACTCGCGGCCCCCTAACCATCGGGGACATGGTGGCCTGGAACGCGGCCCTCGGACCCTCCTACAAGGCCGGCCGCCTCGGCTATCTCGACCTCCTCAAGGCGCCCCATAACGCCGTGACCATCCCCCAGCTCGGTTTTCCGGTGAAAAACTCCCAACAGCACGAGGACGTGAACATCGCCGCGGGCCGGGGGATGCCGGGGCCCTTCGACAACGGCGTCATGCGCTTCGCCTGGGCCTGCCCCTTCGTGACGAACTGGATGGGGGACGACGGTTTCCTCAAAAAGTGCGCCGTTCAGGTCCGCAAACCCGGAATCTACGGCGATATCTTCCGCTACGCGGGGAAGGTGACGGAGAAAACCCGGGAGGGCGGGGACGCCATCGTGAAGGTGGAATTCACCGGAACGAACCAGAGCGGCGAGGTCGCCTCCACCGGAGCGGCCGAGGTGATCCTGCCTCTCCGGAACGCGTAACGATCCAGGCCGGCGCAGGAGGGGGGGGACGCCTCCCCGCGCGGGATAACACTTAGAACAAAAAGATCGGGGGCTCACCATGGCCCGCAAGTGGATGGAGCTGCTCGTCCAGGTGGCCGGTGACCGCGCCGGGGAAGTTTCCTGCTGCCTCATCGAGGCGGGGGCCGCCGCCGTGGAGGAGCGCGACGCCCCCCCCTCCTGCGCCATCCTTGTCACCCACTTTCTGCTCGAGCCCGGGGCGGCGGAAAAGTACCGGGCCGCCGAAAGCGCCCTGGCGGAACTCGGCGTTCCCCGAAGCGCAATCACCATCCGCACCCTGGAAGAGCAGGATTGGACCACCCTCTCCCGGGGACACTTCACCGCGAGGGCCTACGGGGAGCGCCTTTGGGTCCGGCCCCCTTGGGAGGAAGCGCCGCCGCCTGAAGGAAGGGCCGTGATCGTTCTCGACCCCGGCCTCGCCTTCGGCACGGGGCGCCACCCCACCACGGAGCTCTGCCTTCGGGCCATCGACAGAATGTGCGCGGAAAGCCCTCCCCACCGCTTCCTGGATCTGGGCTGCGGCTCGGGAATCCTCGGCGCGGCGGCCCTCAAGATGGGCGCGGGAGAGGTGATCGCCCTGGATCTCGACCCGGACGCCGTTTCCAGCGCCCGCGAGCTCGCCCGCAGGAACGGCCTGGAAGGGCGCATGCGCGTGGAGGCGGGAACGCTGGAGCCCGCCTGCATCGGAGAATGGTGGGGGGTGGTGGATTTTCTCGCCGCGAACATTTTTCTCGAACCGCTGATCCTTCTCGCCCCCCGGATGGCGGCGGCCCTCGCCCCGGCCGGAAGGGGGGTCCTCAGCGGGGTCGGTTATGAGCAGGAGCAGGCCCTGGTCCGGGCAGTCGAGGACGCCGGGCTTTCCCTGCGCGGCCGCAGACAACTCGAAGAGTGGGTGGGTTTGGAGATCGAAAAGCCGTGAGCGACAGACCCCGCCTCTTCCTTATACGGACGCATCTCTCATCGGGGACGGAACCGTCCGCATCGAGGAGGCGGAGGCGGTCCACCGCGCGCGCGTCCTCCAGATGAAGGCGGGGGAAAGGTGCCGCGTCGCCACCGGGGCAGGAGCGGAGTACGCCGTCGAGCTCACATTCGTTTCCCCGAATACCTCCGAAGGGCGGATCCTCGAATCCTGCCGCCCCGAAAACCCTCCCCCCTGTCGATCTCCCTCGGCCTGTCCCTTCTGAAAGGGGAGCGGTTCAACTTCGTCCTGCAAAAAGGGACCGAGCTCGGGGCGGACGCTTTTTTTCCCTCCCCCTCGCCCTCCCCCTCGCCCGCTGCGAGGCGGGCCTTCCGCCCGCGAAGCGCGAGAGCGGCGCTGGCGCCGAATCTGCCTCGAGGCCGCCAAGCAGCGCGGCCGCGTTCCCCCGCCGGCCCTGCACCCGGTTTCCCCACTCGATGACTTCCTCTCTGCGACAAAAGATTTTCCTCTCAAACTCCTCCTCTGGCTGGGCGAGGGGAGAATGCGGCCCAAAGAGGCGATCGAAAAAGGCCGGACCGGCCCCTTTCCCCTGCGCACCGCTGCCCTCTTCGGCCCCGAAGGAGACCTCGCCCCGGAGGGGGCCGGGGCCGCCCGGGTGGCGGGCTTTCTCCCCCCCCCTCCCCCCCTCCGACCTCGGCCCGCGGGTTCTCCGAGCCGACACCGCCCCCCTCGCCCTGATGGCGATTCTCCAAGGTTTTTTGGTAGATATTGGTCAATTATTTCCTGAAATTATAAAAATTATATTGATTTAATAAATATTATTACGTATAATCCCCCCCGGAACTGGCATTCCCGCGCAATGCGAGCTGAATTCGCCCATCCGGGATTTCCGCAAAAAACGCATCGGCGTCAAGTTCCTAGAAGGGCAGACACCAGGGGATTCGCAAAGGAATAAATCATGGAAACAAAAGCCTTGCCTTCCGAAACCGGCGCGGAGGATTCGGCGGCCGCCTTGGACCCCATGGCCAAATCGAGGCGCCTCGCGCAAGAGCAGAATGATAAATTCTCTCTTGTCAGCCGCAAGACCGTTCTCGTGGTCGACGATGATGCAGAAATGCGGAAACTCATTCGCAAGCTTCTGGAAGCGAAGCAAATCCGGGTGATGGAAGAAGTCAACGGCAAAGCGGCGCTCCGGACGGCCGCGCGGCAACCGATCAACCTGGTTCTGCTGGATATACAAATGCCCGGCATTGACGGCATCACGACATGCAAGTATTTGCGGGCGAATGTGAATTTGGAGAAACAAATCCCCATTCTCATGGTCAGCTCCATGGGCGACCGCCGTTGCGTCTCGAAGTGCATCATGGCGGGCGCGAACGACTATCTCCTCAAACCGTTCACCCCCGAACTCCTCATCGAGAAGGTGGAGAAACTCCTGGTCTGAAAGGAGAATTTCGCCTTCTCCCCCAAACGCTCCCCCGGAGGGTGGCGGAAACGCCCAAGCCGCGGGGACCCCGCCCCGCCCGCTCCCCGGGCGCGCCCGGCGGAAAAAAGCCGGTTTGACGCGCTCCCTTCCGACGCGGCATGGTTGTGCCCCATTCATTGAAATTCCGTTTCCGTTCATTCGAAGGAAGGCTTCGTGAAAATCCTCATCGTCGGAGGAGGCGGGCGGGAGCACACCCTGGCCTGGAAGCTGGCGCAGAGCCCCGAGGTGGAGGAGGTGGTCTCCGCGCCGGGCAACGCGGGCACCGCCCTCGTGGGCCGGAACGAGGGAGTGGGCGCGGAGGACATCGCGGGCCTGACGGCTCTCGCGCGGCGGGAGCGGCCGGGCCTCGTGGTGGTGGGGCCCGAGGCGCCCCTCGCGGCCGGGCTCGCCGACCGGCTGGAAGAGGAAGGCATCCCCGTCTTCGGCCCGAAGAAGGCGGGGGGGCGGATCGAGGCGAGCAAGGCTTTCGCGAAGGCGTTGATGAAAGAGGCGGGAATCCCGACGGCGGCCTTCGGGACCTTCGACAACCCGGAGGCGGCGCGCGCCCACGTGCGCGAAGGGGGGGGCGCCTGGGCGGTGAAGGCGGACGGCCTCGCGGCGGGAAAAGGGGTGATCCTTTGTCCGGACCCCCCCGCGGCCGAGGCCGCCATCGGCGAGGTCATGGAAAAGCGGGCCTTCGGGGAGGCGGGGGGGCGCTGCGTGGTGGAAGAGCTCCTCGAGGGGGAGGAGGCGAGCTTTCTCGCCTTCGTGGACGGAGAGAGGGCGCTCCCCCTGGCCTCCTCCCAGGACCACAAGGCGGTGGGCGAGGGCGATACGGGCCCCAATACAGGGGGGATGGGAGCCTACACGCCCGCCCCGGTGATGACGGCCGCCCTTGAGAAAAAGGCCCTCGAAGAGATCGTCCTGCCCGCGGTGCGGGCGCTCGCCGCGCGGGGCACGCCCTACCGGGGGGTGTTGTACGCCGGCCTCATGGTGCGGGGAAACGACCTCCAGGCGCTCGAGTTCAATTGCCGCTTCGGCGATCCCGAATGCCAGCCCCTCCTGATGCGGATGGAGGGGGACCTGCTCCCGGTCCTGATGGCCTGCGCGGCGGGGAGTCTGAAGGGGGTAGGCCTTTCTTTCTCGAACGAGGCCGCCGTCTGCGTCGTCATGGCCTCGGAGGGATACCCCGGAAGCTACCAAAAGGGCCACCCCATCGAGGGGCTGGAGGAAGCGGCCGGGATGCCGGGCGTCGTGGTCTTTCACGCCGGGACCCAGCGCGATGCCGGCGGCGCCGTCCGCACGGCGGGGGGGCGCGTCCTGGGGGTGACGGCCCGGGGGGGGGACATCCCCGAGGCCATCTCGCGGGCCTACGCCGCGGTGGACCGGATTCGCTGGCCCGGCGCCTTCTGCCGAAGGGACATCGGGGCGAAGGCGCGCAAGAAATTTTCCTGAGGGGAAACCCGCTTTCCGTCGGGCGGCGGGCGCGGCACACGCCCGTTCCATGATCCGCAACTTTGAAAAGCGCACGGGCGCGGGATTCCGGCCCCGCCAAAGGGAACGCCCTCCCTCTCCGGCCGCTGGACGGAAAACATCCCTCCGATTGCCGCCCTTTCCCCGCTTGTGATGTAATTCCCGCGGCCATCCGAAAAAATGAACGCGAAAGGAGGACGCCATGAAAGCGATGGTGCTGCGGGAGAGGGGCGGGCCCTTCGTGCTGGAGGAGCGCCCCGAGCCGGCGCCGGGCCCCGGGGAGGCGGTGGCGCGCGTTCTGGCCTGCGGCGCGGGCCTCACCATCCACCACACCCGGATGGGCCGGGGGGAGGCGTCCTACCCCCTGGTCATCGGGCACGAGATAACGGGCGAGATCGCCTCGCTGGGAGAGGGGGTCGAGGGCTTGGCCGTGGGCGACGCCGTCACCGCCTATTTTTACCTGACCTGCGGGAAGTGCCGCTGGTGCCGGACGGACCGCGAGACCCTCTGCGAGAACAACAAAGGCTACATCGGCCGCCAGATCGACGGCGGCTACGCCGAATACATGAAGGCGCCGGCGGTGAATTTTCTCAAGCTGCCGCCGGGCCTCGACCACAAGCGGCACCCCGCCGAGGCGGCGGTCATCACCGACGCCATCGCCACCCCGTTCAAGGTGGTGCGCCGCGCCCGGGTCAAGCCGCTCGAAAACGTGGCGGTTTTCGGCGCGGGGGGCGGGCTGGGCATCCACATGGTTATGATGGCGAAATGGGCGGGCGCCCGGGTCATCGCGGTCGACATCGCCCCCGGCAAGCTCGGCAAGTGCCGGGACGCCGGGGCGGACGAAACCGTGGACGCCTCAAAGGGGGGCGTGACCGGGGCGCTGTTGGATCTGACGGGGGGCAAGGGCGTGGACGTTTCGATCGACTTCGTCTCCTCGGCCTCCACCCACGAGGCCGGCGCCCAAGCCCTCGGATACGGAGGCCGCCTCGTCACCCTGGGGGGAAACGCGGAGAATTTCGAGGCCCCGGCCAACCTTATGCGCGAAAAAGAGCTGGAGCTCATGGGCAGCCGCTACGCGACCAAGCAAGAGGTGCTCGACGCGCTCGCGCTCGCCGCGCGCGGGGACGTCTGGCCCCTCGTGACCGAAACCTACAAGCTCGAAGAGGCGGAGAAGGTCCACGCGCGCCTGGAGGCGGGCGCCATCACCGGGCGCGCGGTGATTTTGATGGACTAGGAAAGGGGACCGGCGGGTCTCTTCGGAACGGTTATTTGACGGCCTTCCAGCTTCCGTCCGGCTGGCGGCACGCGGTGCCGTAGGCGGCCTCCTTCCGCCCGCCGATCATGACGGTCTGCTGGTACTCCCGGCAATACTGCCCGCGGGCATTCCGGTAAGCGGGCTTCGGAATGACGGCCCCGCGCTTTCCGGAATCCGGGTCGCGCCATTCCACCTCGGTCCCCGAGCGGGCTTTTTCCAAGGCGTATTGGGTCGTGCGGGCCATCAGGATCCGGTCGCGCGCGTCCTGCTGCCTCCCGATATCCCCGCCGATCAAGATCCCGGCCAAGGAGCCGAGGACCGTCGCCACGGCCCTCCCGCTTCCGCCGCCGATTTGCGCGCCGACGACCGCGCCCCCGATGCCCCCGAGGATGGCACCCACGGCCTCGTGGCGAGGACCGGAATCGGCATATCCTCCGTAGGCATAAGCGGGGTGGTGCACCCTGTGCCCGTAATAGTAATAGGGGTAGCCGCAGCCGAAGCACGTGCGGAATGAGTACCGGGGCCGCCACCTGTAGCGGTATCTGCCGTAATGGCGATTCCGGTAGTGGCGGCCGTAGGAGTGGATGCTGAAGTAAGACGAGTAATGACCGGCAAGGGCATCGCCGGCCGACATGAATAAGATGGCCGCGCCCGCCAGCGCCACCGCACCCCATCGCAACATGAGTCGGCTTCCTTCCTTCCCGGGACCATGCGGAACCCCGAGACCGCGGCGGCTGGTCTGAATGCCCCCATTATACCCTTAGACGCCCCTTTGTTCCACTTTTTCGCGCTGAAACTTCGAACCCACCGTATGAAACAGGGCATAAACCCGAATTTTTCTCTTCCCCCCTCTTGTCGAACCACTGGATAACCCCCCGGCGGGTCTTGTGAAAATTGCCCGCAATCATTGGAAATGCGGGCCGACATCCCCTACCATGACGGCAACCGGCGAAATCATCTCGGCTCCGGTTTGCCGCGCGCAAGCCGGGAGCAGAAGGCGCGGCACCTTCCGGCCCGAGAGCCGGGCCCGTCCCCGGCCCTTCGGCAGCATCTGGCCGAAATCGAAACCGGGATCCGGAAGAGCGTATTCCCATGCGCCCGCCAGGCGGGCATTGCATTCCTGTGAGGAGGAGCACGATGAAGAAAAGGGGCGTGGCCGTCATCGGCGCGGGCGGGATCGGCACCCTGCGGGCGCACAGCTGCGCGCAGATTCCCCAGGTGGATTACCTCGCAATCTGCGACATCGTCCCCCAGAAGCTGGACCGCCTGGCCGAGTCGGTGCGCGCCGACCTCGCCACCACCCACTACGAAGAAGCCATACGGGACGAAAACGTCGGCGCGGTCGTCGTATCGAGCGACGAGGAGAACCACCACGGCCCGGCCGCCCTCGCCGCCGAGCTCGGAAAGGACGTCCTCATCGAGAAGCCCTTCGTCCTCGACCTCGGCGAGGCAGACGACATCCTGGCCAAGGCGGAAAAGAGCGGCGCCCAGGTCTTCGTGGGCTACACCCAGCGCTTCCGGCAACGCTACCTCCTGGCGAAGCAGGCAGCCGTCTCGGGCCAGCTCGGCGACATCGTCATGGCCTTGGGAAAGATCTACGTCACCCGCGCCGTGGGCGAGGCCGTGGCGAAGCGCTCGGCCAACACCACCCCCGCGATCAACACCCTCACCTACATGGTGGACCTCATCCTCTGGTACATGGAGGGGAAAAAGCCGGCCGAGGTGTACGCCAAGGGGGGGAGCTTCGTCTTCAAGAAATACAACAGGGACGATTTCCTTTGGATGCTCGTCACCTTCGAGGACGGGAGCGTGGCGACGCTGGGCACGAGCTGGCTGCTCCCCCACCACTGGCCCGCCTACACGGCCACCATGGAGATCGACCTGCAGGGAACCACCGGCTCGCTGAACGTGGACGACGCCCACCGGGACATCGTCCTCGCCCCGGGGGAGCCCATCTCCTGCCCCTACACGCCGGAGCACGATGTCAGCGTGGCCTTCCTGGGCTCGGCCATGCCGGGCGATTTCGTCCTCGGCGAGTTCTTCGGCCCCCTGAAGGAGGAAACGGACGCCTTCATCCGGCGCATCCTGGGCCTCGGGGGGGTGGGGCTCGCCACGGGCGGGCACGCCCGGGACGTCCTCGCCCTCACCATGGCGGCGGACCGGTCCGCCAAAGAGGGGAAGGCGGTGAAGCTGTAGGGCGGCGCGGCCGTCCCGCCCCGGCGGCTCCTGCCGCAGGCGGTGCCACGGCCGTGATAGAATGGTGAAGGGGATTTGATGAAGAGGAGATCCCGATGCGGTACCTGGTCCGCGCGCGGTTGAAGCCCGACCGGGAGGAGGCCCTGCTCGAGGCGATCGACTCCGGCGAGCTGGGCCGGGGCTCCATCGCCTATCCCGGGTACGTCCGGTGCATGGACGAGGCGCGCCTCACCGGGGAGGGACAGGTCCGCTGGCTGGAGGTGTGCTACTGCCGGGAGGCGTTCGGGCCCGGCCACGAGCTCGCCGAGGAGCTTCCCTACTGGGAGGAGTACTTCGAGGGGTTCGACATCCGCTACGCGCGCGCCCTCGACAGGTGCGAGGGATACCCCCACTGCGGCGACTGCGACTGCACCGAAAAGCTCGAGGCGAAGCTCGACCGGACGGGGCGGCCCTTCCTCAAAACGCTGCGCAACGGCATGCGGAAGGCGAAACAAGCGGGCTGACCCGCCCCCCGCCAAAAGCGGCGCGGACTCCCCCGCCCGCATCCTCCCCGTCCCTTCACCGTCCCGCCTTTCCGGCCCACCCCTTCACCAGTTTCCACCGGTCGTGCATCCAGAGGTACTGCCCGGGGGCCATCCGGACGAGCGCCTCGGTCTCCCGGTTGACGGCCGCGGTGATCCGCTCCACCTCCGCCCTCGAGTCCGCCTCCGGGTCGGGCCGGATGGGCCCGCTCAAGAAGGCCTCGTGCGGATGGGAGCCGGAGCGCCGCAGAGAGGTCACCAGGACGATGGGCCTTCCGAAATGAAGGGCCAGGACGGCCGGCGCCGTCGTGGTGCTGGCGGGCCGGCCGAAAAAGGGCACCTCCACGCCCTGCGCCCCGGCGTGCTGGTCGGCCAGGATGCCGATCGAGCGGCCCCTGCGAAGGGCCTCGCGCAGGTGAAAAAGGGCGTTCCGCTTGGAGAGAATTTGGTGGCCCGAGGTGGACCGCATCTCGAACAAATATTTTTCCAGGCGCTTGTTGTCGAGCGGGCGGACGGTGATGGTGAGTGGAATTCCCGCCAGGGTGGCCGCGTGGGTGAGCAATTCCCAGTTTCCCAGATGGGGGACGACGAAGATGCAGCCGCCCGCCTCCTCGTGGTGCTTCCGGGCCCGCTCGAAGACGGCCTCTATCCCCGCCCCGAGCTCATGCACCCTCTCCCGGGCCCGGGACGGGGCAAACCCGTGAAGGTGCTTCACCCCTTCGAGCCCGGTGAGAATGAACGAGCGGCAGCTCGCCCGGGCGATCCGCCTCCGCGCATCCTCCGCCATTTCGGGAAACGCGACCCTCAGGTTGGCGAGGGCGGTGCGCCTCCGGCGGGGAACGCACCAAAAGATCGTCTCCCCCAACAGGGCGGCGAGCCCCCGCTGCATCCACCCGGGCATCCGCCGGACGAGGAAGAGCGCCGAGAGGACGGCCGCAAACTCCAGGTTCTGCCGGAGGGGCCCCTTGTCCTTGCTTCGCCGCCTCTTTCCACGGCGCTTCGGCGGTCTCAAGGCGCGCCAACGACGGTGGCCGAAGTCTGCCCGCCGATGCCGTAGCTGATGGAGAGGAAGGGCCCGCCCGCGAGGGAGGAAGAGGACTTCGGAATGCAGAGCCCGCCAAAGCCCGCTTCCGCCTGATCGAACCCCGGGGTGGGAGGAAGGCGGCCGTCGCGAAGGGCGCACAGGCCGAATATGAGCTCGCCGATGTCGCTCGCCGCGCCCATGTGGCCGGTGTAGGGCTTCAGCCCCACGAGGGGAACGTCCCCCGCCGCGCCGCCCAACAGATCGCGGGCGGCGGCGAGCTCGTTGTGATCGCCCTTCTTGGTCGCGCTTCCGTGGAGGATGAGGTGGGAAAGGTCTGAGGGGGCGAGACCCGCCTCCGCCAGCGCGATGGCACACGCCCGGCCGATGGCCTTGCGGGGGACGGGGATGCGGTTCTCCAGATCGATCTCGTGCGTGTTGCCCGTTCCGAGGAGGCGCCCGATGGGCTCGGCCCCCCGCGCCCGGGCCGCATCGGCCGGCTCGAGGAGGAGGGCCGCCCCGCCCTCGCCGGTGAGAAACCCGTCCCGCCCGCGGTCGAAGGGCCGGAACGAGGACGCCCCCTTCGCCGCCTTCGAGAGCATGCCGCAGCCATCGACCTCGAAGAGAATGAAGGGACTCACCCAGCTCCCGCAGCCCACCACCAGGCCCAGGTCCGCTTCTCCGTATCGAATGGCCCTGTCACAGAACTCCACCGCCTGGCCGCCGCAAGAAGAAAGGCTCGAGATGCTCCCGTTCGGGCCCATCATCTCATACAGGGCCGAGAGGAAGCTGAACGGGTTGTTGGCCAGTCCTTCCAGGAGAAAGAAGGGATTCACCTTGTGGAGCACCGCTTCGTTCAGCGCGGCGGGGTCGGGGGGCTTCCAGTGGTCGCCCGCGGTCTCCTTCACCGCCTGGTACAAATCCAGATGATCGATCTGCGTGAAGTCGCCCGAGGCGACGTAGAGGGACTTTCGCTCCGGCGGAAGGGAGCCCAGGTCCGCGCCCGAGCGCTCGATCGCGTCGTTCGCGGCATAGAGCCCGAGGGTGGAGCCGCGGTTCAGGAACTTGCGCTGGCTGGCGAGCTTGGGGGGAACCTCGGGCGGATCCTCGTGCCCTTCGACGGCGCCGTAATAGAGGAAATTCTCGGGAAGGGAGGCGTTCCCGTTCGGGGAATGGCGGGCGATGCCGGTGCGGCCCGCCCGGACGCCCTCCCAGGTGGCATCCAGGTCCTCCCCCAGCGGGGTGGTCATCCCGGCGCCCGTGATCCAGACTTCCCTGCCTTCCATCAACTGCTCCCGATCAAGAAAGGGTGATGTCCCGGGAGAGTATCCGGAAGTGATTCCGCTGCTCGTCCGGATCTTCGTACTGGCCCAGCTCCGTCACCACGCCCTCGAAGTCCACCACCGCCTTCCGCTCTCCCTCCACGGCGGCGACGCCCCGGTAGGCCCGGGAGCCGTTCGCGCCCGCCCCGCCCTCGACGCGCAGCGCCAGCTGATCCCCCGGAAGGGCGAAGCCGTAGTACTTCACGCTCTTCACGCGCTCAAGGAGGACCCACCGGCCGAAATCCGAACTCGCCCCCTCCAGCCACCCCGCGAGCTGGACGAGGGCCTCCAGGATCAGAGAACCCGGCATGACGGGGAAGCGGGGAAAGTGGAATTCCAGAAAATCCTCGCTCATGGTGACGTTTTTCAACCCCTCCATGGAGCGGTCCGCCTCCCAGCTTGTGATCCGGTCCACCAAAAGATACCGCAATCGCCTTCCCTCTTATTGTTCTCCGGGCTCGCCGTCTTCTGCGCCGCCGGGCGGCGGGTCATCCCCCAGGAGGATGACCGTCGCGACGGCGTGCGCGCGCGTGTGGCTGATGGAGACCGTCGCCTGGCGGATCCGCCGCCGCTTGCCCATCCGCTCCATCGAGCCGTGGAGGCGGAGGGTCGGCTTGCCCGAGGGGGCGGACTCGACCTCGATCTCGCGAAATTTTCCGGTCGCGCCGAAGCCGCCCATCCCCAGCCCGAACGCCTTCATGCAGGCTTCCTTCACGGCGAACCGGCCCGCCAGGTGGGGATAGGGATCGGGCCGCGCCCGGCAGTAGGCGGTCTCGCCCTCGGTGAAGATCTCCTCCCCGAAAGCCGCGTGCCGCTCGCAGACGTCCTTGACGCGGTCCACCTCGATGAGGTCCACCCCCTGGCATATCCGCACGCTTTTTCCCCCCGCCGGTCAGGCGACGTGCATTCCGCCGTCGATGGCGATCGCCTCGCCGTTGATGTAGTCCGAAGCCGGGGAGGCCAGAAAAACGATCAGCCGTGCGACCTCCTCCGGCTCGCCGAAACGCCCCGCCGGAATGCGCTCCAGCATCTGCTCGCCCGCCTGCTTGCGGGCGCGCTCGCTCATGTCCGTCACGATCATGCCGGGCAGCACGGCGTTGAACTGGATCCCCCGCCCGCCCATCTCCACCGCGCAGGCGCGCGTGAACGCGATGAGGCCGCCCTTCGCCGCGGCGTAGTTCGTCTGGCCCCGGCCGCCCGAGACCGCGCAGATGGAGGCGATGCTGACGACCTTCCCGGCCCGCTTCCGGAACATGATCTCCGCGGCGAGCTTGGTGCAGTTGTAGGCGCCGTCCATGCTCACCCCGATCACCCGCTCCCACTCGTCGGGCTTCATCTTGAGGAGGAGGGTGTCTTTGATGACCCCGGCGTTGTTCACGAGGATGTCGAGGGTGCCGAATTTTTCCTTCACGCCCGCGAAAACCCGCTCCGCCCCCTCGAAGGAGGAGACGTCCCCGCCGAAAACCTCCGCGCTTCCGCCCCCCTTTTCGATCTCGGCCTTCACCTCCCCGGCGGCAGCCTCCGAGCGGTTGTAGTTCACCGCCACCGCCGCGCCGGCCGCCGCCAGCCCGAGGCAGCACGCCCGCCCGATCCCCCGGCCGCCCCCCGTCACGAGGGCCACTTTCCCGCTCAGGTCAATCCGCATCCTAGGCCGCCTTTCTCACGACGAGGGTGGCGTTCTGGCCGCCGAAGCCGAACGAATTCGAGATGGCCGCCGGCACCGGCTCCCGCCGCGCCCCCTCCGGAACATAGTCCAGGTCGCATTTCGGGTCCGGATTCTCCAGATTCCGGGTCGGATGCACAACGTCGCGCGCCACGCTGAGCACGGTGAAGACGAGCTCGGGCCCCCCGCAGGCGGCGATGAGGTGCCCGATCAGGGATTTCGAGGAGCTGATCGCCAGCTTCCGCGCCCCCTCGCCGAACACCTCCTTGATGGCCAGCGTCTCGGCCGGATCGTTGAGCTTGGTGCCGGTCCCGTGGGCATTTACGTATGTGATCTCGCCGGGGGCGAGGCCGGCGTCGCGGAGCGCCTCGCGCATCGCCCGGGCCGCCCCCCGGCCCTTCGGATCCGGCGCCGTCACCTGGTAGGCGTCCATGCTCGCGCCGTAGCCGCAAAGCTCGGCATGGGGCCGGGCGCCGCGCCGTTCGGCGTGCGCGGCGGACTCCAGGACAACCACCCCCGCCCCCTCGCCCACCACGAGGCCGGAGCGCCTCCGGTCGAAGGGCCGGCAGAGCCCCTCGGGCGGGCCCGGCGCGGTGGAGGCGGCGCCGAGCCAGAGGAAGATGGCCATCCCGATCGGGTGAATCATCGAATCCGCCCCGCCGCACACGACAAGGTCCGCCTCCCCCCGCCGGATCATCCGGAGGCCCAGCCCGACGGCCTGGCCCGCCGCGGCGCACGCCGAGGTGAGGGTGGCGCTCGGCCCGCCCAGCCGGAGGTACCGGGCAATGAGGGAGGTGGCCCGCTCGGGCGGGTTCTTGAGGTAGCCCGAAGGATGGGCCTTTTCCCATTCCCGCGAAAAGCGCTTCGCGTCGAAGTCTCCGCCGGGCGTTTGCCAGGCGGCGAAATCCTCGAGGCGGTAGGTGCTGAGCCCCGTTCCCATCACAACGCCCGCCCGCGCCGGGTCGAACCCTCCCGGGGAGAGCCCGGCGTGGGCGAGGGCGCTCTGGGCCGCGTCCAGGGCGAAGAGCACCCGGCGCTCCCCCTCCCCGGCCAGCTCCTCGGGCAGCCTCCCGCGCAGCGCCTCCATCTCCCCGGGGGAAACCTCCCCCGCCCCGGCGATGGGAAGCCCCCCCGCGTCGAAGGAGCGGATGGGACCCACCCCCGATTCGCCCGCGAGGGCGCGCTCCCAGCTCGTCTCCAGGTCCGCTCCCAGGCCGGTGACCGTCCCCATCCCCGTCACCCAAACGGTCTTCGCCATCAAGGGGACCCTCCCGGGGGGGCGGGGGGGGCGGGGGCCACCTCGCCGTCGAGCCACCCGTAGCACCGGAACCGTTGGATGAGCCACGCCGGGTCTTCGGTCTTGAAGTGGGGAAAAACGAGCCGCCCGCCTTCGGCGATGGTTTCGCCGTCCTGTTCCACCCAGGCGCGGCAAAGGCTTCCCCGCCGGTTGGTGTCCGTCATCTCGCCGTGGACCTGAACCGCCGCCCCCGGCCGCAGGCCGGGGGGGACGCGCACCTCCTCCATGATGGAGATCACGCAGGAGGTCTTAAAGTCGTAGGAGTAGACCACGAGCCAGCCCGCGATCTGGGCCATCGCCTCGATGAGGAGGCTGCCGGGAATGAGGGGCGCCTTCGAGAAGTGCCCTTTGAGGTAGGCCTCGGAGAGCGGAAAGGTTTTGGTTCCGCTGATGGATTTCCCCCGCTCGACCCGGGTCACCCGGTCAATGTAGAGAAAGCGCATCCGAGCCTCCTTTCCCATCCGCCCGGCGGTTCACGGGCCGGGCGCTTCCGCGACGAGGGCGCCGCAAACGCCGTCGAAGCCCTGGGCGAGCACGAGTGCGGCGCCCGGGGCCCGCAATTCCTCCGGCTTCGAGACGAAGCGGAGAAAATCGACTTCCGCCGCGCCCGGGCTCGGGGGAAGAATCCCCCGCCCGAGAGCGCGGAGGGCCAGCAAGAGGTCCAAAACCGGGGCCGCCCCCAAAAGGTGTCCGAAGGCGCCCTTCGTGGCAAGCCCGCCCGGGCGACGTGGCCCGAAGAGGGCGGAAAGGGCCTCCCGCTCGGCGGCATCGGTCTCCGCCCGCCCATCGCCGTGAACCACGACGAGGGCCACCTCGCCGGGCTCCCGCCCCGCCGACCGGAGGGCCGCCCCGGCCGCCCGCCGGAGGGCTTCCGCCCGGCCGCCCGCTCCGTTCAGCGACCGCGCCGCTCCCCATCCCATGAGAACGCCCAGACCGCCCGCCGCCGCCTTTTCCCCCAAACCTCCCTTTGGCTCCATCCGCAAGACGCAGGCGCCCTCCCCCAGGGCGGTCGCGTCCCCCCCGGCGAAGGGGCGGGGAACCTCCGCCCCACTCCCGGAGGCGGGCCGGAGAAGCCCCGCGCCCCGGTAGCGCGCCACGGACCTGGCGGAGAGGACCGCGCTCACCCCCGCGGCGAGGGCAGCCCGCGACTTCCCCTCTTGCAGCGCGTAGGCGGCCTCGGCCACCGCCTGGCACGCGGCCCCGGCCCCCGGGGTGAAAACGGCATTGTCTCCCCGAAGGCCGAAGCGGATCGCCGCCTGGCTAAAGCCCATGGCGTTCAGCATGCCGAGGGGCCAGAGGGGATGGATCCGGTCGATTCCCGCCGAGAAGAACCGCTCCGGGTCCACCCCGCCGTCCTCCCCGCGGGAGGCGGCGACGCCGGGCATGACGTCGGCGTCTTTCGGATCCACCGAATCCATCCCGGCGAAAAAGGCGACATCCGCGCCGGAGGCCGCGCCCGCCTCGCCGGAGGCCGCGCCCGCCTCCGGGCCGGCCGCGTCGAGCACGCAGGCCATGAGCATGTGGGAGTGGTGGGCCATGATCCGCGCGGCCCGCCGGTCCACCCCGAGCGCGCCGGCGTCCAACGGGGCGCACCGGGCCGCCGCGAGAGGGGCGAATCCGGCCAGGTCCGGATCAGAATCCGGGGCGAGGAAGGTCTCGCCCCGGCAGAGGGCCTCCCAGGCCGCATCGAGCCCCCTTCCAGCCGCGGTGATCACGCCGGCGCCGGTGATGGCCACGGGGAAGGGCATGCGCGCTCAATCGCCGTCGTAGCGGGCCAGACACAGGCAGGCGTTCTGCCCTCCGAAGCCAAAGCTGTTCGAAAGGGAGATGCGGTGGCGCTTGGGCCGGGTCTCGTTGGGGACGTAGTCGAGGTCGCACTTCGGATCGCGGTTCTCGTAATTGATGGTGGGGAGGATTTCCTCCCGCCGCATCCCTTCCAGCGCGAGGATCGCCTCGACGGCGCCGGCGGCCCCGATGGTGTGGCCGATCATGGACTTGTTCGAGCTGACCGGAATCCGCCTGGCGGCATCGCCGAACACTTTTTTGATGGCCGCCGTTTCGGTGAGATCGTTCTTGGGCGTCGAGGTGCCGTGGGCGTTGATGTATTCCACCTCGCCGGGGGAAATTCCCGCATCGTCCAGCGCCCGCCGCATGGACAAATACGCGCCGCGCCCCTTGGGATCCATGTCGGTGATGCGGAACGCGTCGGCCGAGTCGCCGTAGCCGAGCACCTCGCCCAGGATGGGAGCGCCGCGGCGCCGGGCGTGGCCGAGTTCCTCCAGGACAAGAACCCCCGCCCCCTCGGACATGACAAAGCCGTTGCGCCTCCGGTCGAAAGGCCGGGAGGCCTTCTGGGGGGTCTCGTACCTTTCCGCCAAAGCGGTGAGGAGGACGAAACCGACGTAGCCCGCGTAGGAGAGGGTCGCCTCGCAGCCCCCGGCGATCATGGCGTCCGCCTTCCCGTCGCGGATGAGCCGGATCGATTCGCCGATCGCCTGCGCGCCCGCCGCGCAGGCGGAGCAAACCGAGACCGTCGGGCCTTCGGCGCGGGAGACCACCGCGATGACCGAGGTGGCGACGTCCGACTTGCGCCGGAAAAAAGTCAGGAAGTCGTATCCTCCCTTGCGGGAGAAGGCGCCGATGTCCCAGCCCCCGCTCCAGGGGCCGCCGCCGGCCGGGCGCCAGTGGGGGAACATGGCGAGGAGCTCTTCCACGCCGGGGTGCTCCCCGTGGGAGCCGACCGCGACGCCGATTCGCGTCCGGTCCTCGACCTCGCCGAGCCGCGCTCCGGCGCACGCCTCGGCGGCGGCGATTCGCATCATCCGGACGCCCCGGGTGGACAGCTTGTCCAGCCGCTTCTGGGCGCTCTCCGCCCGCTCCGGGATCCAGGCGTCCTCGACCTCGCCGCCGATCTGGCAGGGGAGCTTCGCGGGGTCGAAATGGGAGAGGAAATCGATGCCCGAGCGGGCCTCCCGGGCCGCCTCGAAGGTGGAGGCCAGGTCGGGGCCGAGGGGGGTCATCACCCCGTAGCCAGAGACGACCACGCGCCGTCTTGATTTTGCCGTTGGAAGCATCTCTCTACCCTGGCCCGTCAATCGAGGCGGCCAAGCGGCCCGGGAAACTTAGAAGATCTGTTTTTCTTCCTGAACGGCCCGCAGCCAGTCTTGGACGAGCTCGTCTCCGCTGGGCAAGTCGGCGGGAGCGCCCGTTTTCGAGCAGACGATGTGCGAGCCGTCGTCCGTCTTCCAGTCGGCCCCGGCGGGGCTTTTCTCGGGCAGGCGGGAAAGGCAGTCCGTTACGGCTTTGACGAGCGTTTCCGGGGTAACGAGGCCGGGCAGCTCGTCCACCGGGGTGCCGGGCGCAAGGCCGTTCGCCTTCTCCCCCACGCGGAGCATCAGGACCTCGACCCCCTTTTCGGTGATATCGCTGTTCTCGTCGATGACCTGCCCTTCGCCGAACATCTCCTCGGCGTGCTCCAGGACGAAGTTCCGGGCCATCTTGATTCCGAAGACCTGCTCCAAACGGAAATTCACGTCCAAAAAGTCGAGCGAGAGCACCCCCAAGTCGTTCACGAGCGAGCTGTCGGGCTTCACCTCGGACTTTTCCACCCCCGTCGTCTGGACGATGGCGTCGACCACTTCCTGCATGGTTTTACCGTCGCTCACGAGGTTTTGTCCCATGAATCCTCCTCACCAACTGTTCCCTTAGCAAAGTTCCGCCGCGCCGGGCGGGACGGCCGCGATTTCCGGTGGCCGAATCAGCGTTTTGTCATTTTCTAGCCCCAGGAAGCAGCGAAATGCAAGCGGTTTCCGGGCGCGCGGGCCTATTCCCGCTCCGGCGACCGCATGATCCGGTTGCTCAGCCCCCGGTCGGCCACGAGCGTTTGGCCCCGGATGGCGCGGCTCGCCGGGCCCGCCAGAAAATGCACGATTTCGGCCACCTCCTCGGGCGAGACGAAAAACCTCTCGGGAAGCGTATCCAGCTCGGGCTGAACCCGCCGCAGGGTTTTGAAAGAGTCCGTCTTCACCAGGCCGGCGCAAACGGCGTTGACCGAAATGCCCCGCCCGCCGAAACTTTCGGCCCAGTGCTTCACGGCCGCTTCCATGGCCGCCTTCATCGTCCCGAGGGGATAGTCCGGATTATAAAACCGGCTGCCCAGGCTCGAGAGGAACACGATCGCGCCCCCCCGCTCAGAGAGCGGGGAAAGCGCCTGCTGCACGCAGTAGACGTTCCCCAGAAAATTCGTCTCCACCAGTTGGCGAAGCTCCCGCTCCAACAGCCGATCCCAGGATTTGAAAGGGGCCCGAGCGGCGTTCAGCACCAGAATGTCCAGCCGGCCGTATTCCTCCTCGGAGCGGGAAAAGAGCTCCGCCACGGATTCCTTTTTCGATATATCCGCCGCGACCGCGATGGCGCGGACGCCGAACGCGGAAAGCTCCTCGCAAAGGGCCTCGGCCAGTTTTGCCGAGCGGCCCTTGGCATCCCGGTGATTCACGACCAGGTTCGCGCCCGCGCGGGCAAGGCGGCGCGCCACTTCCGCCCCGATTCCGCGCGAGGCCCCCGTGACGAGCGCCACCTTATCCTTGAAATAGGGCTCAGGCATATCGAGGCAATCTGCGATGCGCTGTCTTCCGCCGAAGACGCGGGGGCCAATAAATACAGGGCGGAATTCCATGTCCGGGGAAGGAGTCAATGCCCGGTATCCGTCCTCCTTCCGCGCGCTGGAAATTGGGTTATAGCACTCGGGCAAGAAGCCTTCAATTCAGGGCATTATCTCACCGCCCCGATCCGGAAAAGCGGCGAAGGGGGGCGGGGTTTCATCGAATCGGCATCCTCTGTTTGAACCCGCCCTGGGGGAAGTCTAAGATGGGCCATCCACGGGTTGGGGTTCGCCCCTTTTTCACGCCCAACCGAGAGCCGGAGCATTCTCATGGATTATTTGTACATCGGGGACCCCCCCCTCCTGAGAAATCCCACTCTCCTCCTCGCCTTCGAAGGATGGAACGACGCAAGCTCGGCCGCCACCTCGGCGGCCAGGTTCATCCGGGACGAGTTGGGCGGGCGGGAGTATGCCTCCATCGGGGCCGATCCCTTCTACAATTTTCAGGAAACCCGCCCCGAAGTGCACCTCGACGAAACCGGGCGGCGGGTCGTCACCTGGCCGGCGAACACCTTTTACGCCTGCGAGACCCCCCAGCTTTCGCATGACATCATCGCGTTCGTCGGGGTCGAGCCCCACCTGAAATGGAAAGCCTATATACAGGCCATTCTTTCCCTCATCGGGCAAAGCAAAGTCAAAATGGTCGTCACCCTGGGCGCGCTGCTCGCCGACGTGTACCACAGAAACGCCGTTCGAATTTCGGGGTCCTCCTCCAACGAAGAGCTGGCGGCCCGCCTGCACCTTCAGCCCTCCAGGTACGAGGGCCCGACGGGAATCGTCGGCGTACTGAACGATACCTTCCAGGAGGAGCGCATTCCCGCCGTGTCGGTATGGGCAAACGTTCCGCACTACGTAAACGTATCCCCGAACCCGAAGGCCGCCCTGGCGCTCGTCCGGCGGCTTTCCGACCTGCTTTCATACCGCTTCGACGTCGCCGAACTGGAATTCGGAGCGAACGAGTTCGACGAGAAAATCGACCGCGCATTGGAACTGAACAATTCTGTGCAGGAATACGTCAAAGAACTCAAGAGCAGAAGCGAGGAGGAAGAGAAACCCGAGGAACTCCCCTCCGGCGAGGAGCTGGCCCGTGAGGTGGAACGCTACCTCCGCGAGCACGGGAAGGGAAAGGGGTCGGCCGGGGCCTGAAACAATCCTATTCTTTCCAATTTTCGCGGATGGCGCGAAAATCCTTTTCCAGTTCCTTCAGAATTTCCATGAGACGCGGGTCGAACTGGGTGCCCGAACCCTCCACCATGTATTCAATCGTGTTGTCGTGCGACCAGGCCTCCTTGTACACGCGCGGGGAGGTAAGGGCGTCATATACGTCCGCCAGCGAAACGATACGGGCGGCGAGGGGAATATCGAACTCGGAGAGATTTTTGGGATAGCCCTTCCCGTCCCATCTTTCGTGATGGTGGCCGGCTATCGCCACCCCGAGCGTGAGAAAGCTTTTGTCCCCGATCCGGGCCTGGGCCTTTTGGATTGTTTCCTGCCCGATCGAGGCATGGGTTTTCATCACCGAGAACTCTTCCGGAGAAAGTTTTCCGGGCTTGAACAAAATTCCATCCGGGATTCCCACTTTTCCCACGTCGTGCAGCAAGGTGGAGGTATAAAGATCATCGATGTATTCCGGCGTAAGGTGCTCGGGTGCGTCGCTGCGCGACATCAAATTTTCCGCCAGGATACGGGTCATTTCCTGCATCCGGCGGAGGTGGCCGCCGATGTCCCGCGCGCGGGATTCCGCCAGGTCGGCGAGGGAGGAAATCGAAGCCTGCGTTACCCGACCGATGTGCGCCGTCCGGGTGGCCACCTCTTTTTCCAGCTCTTGGGTCCAGCGCTCCAGCTTTTCGTTCTGCTTCTGGGTTATGCGGAACAGTTCCATGTTTTCGGTCCGGAGGCGAACCTGTTCAACGCAATCGTGAACCGACTTGAGAAGGACGGCGGGATCGAATGGCTTCGTGAGTATCCGGTTCACCGCGCCCCTGTTGATCGCCGCAATCGCGATCTGAACGTCCGCGTATCCCGTGCAGAGGATCCGGGCGGCGTCGGGCGCCTTCTCCAGCGCCAGGCCCAGAAGTTCGAGGCCGTTCATTCCCGGCATGGCGTAGTCGGAGATAATGAGATGCGGAGGTGACGCGGAAAGGCTCGCCGCCGCCTCGGAGCCATTGGAGGCTTCTATGACTTGGTACCCCTCGGCCTCCAGGAATTCCCTCATCAGGTCGCGGACGTTGGGTTCGTCGTCAACGACGAGGATGGAGTAGTGCCCGTTTCCGTTGGAGAATTTTTCGGGGGCGGCGGTCAGGGCGGAGGTGTCTTCGTGATTTCTAATAATTATTAAATCAATACTCAAAGGTTAAAGCAAAAAGAAACAAACGGAGTGGGAGTTCGCTATATATTCGAGGTGGCACCAACCTTCTTTTTCACTGCGTCCCTAACCAAGTCTTTCAAGCCGGATATATCGATTGGTTTGGGCAGGAAATGGGAAGCTCCCAATTGGAGAATTCGCTCCTTGTGCTTCGGATCGTCAAGGCCCGTGATGGCGATGACAACCGTTCCCGCCCCGGTGCTGCTTTGCTTGATCTGGCGGCAAACCTCAAACCCATCCAGGCCCGGCAGCATCAGATCCAAAATCACCACATCGGGATTCGAGTTGGCATAAAGTACGCCCGCGCGGAAGCCGTCGTGTGCCACCTCGATATCGTATTCCGGGTTATCGGAAGTCAGGACCTCGCCGATGAGCTCGGTGATGTCCTTTTCATCATCGACGATCAAGATCTTCGGCGGTCCAACATTCTCCGACAAAAGGTGGGGCATATTCCTGGATTCGAGGAACGAGAGGAGTTCCTCGCGCCGCACGCGCCGGTGGCCGCCCGGGGTCCGGTAGGCCCGAAGCCATCCCTTATCGATCCAGTTCTGGATCGTCACAGGGGTTACGTCGCAAATTTCCGCCACCTCGAAAGTAGTGAAGGCTTTCTTGCTTGCAATTTTCTCTTGAAGAGTCAAAACGCTTCTCCATACCTCGGAAAGAAACGAGAAGGCGCCATGTAAGTTAGAGGGTAGACAACTCAAGCTACATATAAATTATATAGATTCTGTAATCCCATTGCAACAAAGATCTCACTAGAAAGGCAATTTATATGCAAATAATTGATTAAATTTACATTATAAATCCCACCCGGAACCATAACGCCCCCTTCAGCCCGGTTGAATGCAAACTTTTCCATATTGCATAAATTAATGAATTCCTCTCAGAATTTATAAATCTAAACTATCCGAATAACTTCCCCCTCCCCGGCTTGTCCCGAATTATTGACAAACGGGAGCGCGGGCACCCGAAATTCGGATCGAGAAGGGAGGGGGAGCGGACATCCCTTCCTTCCTCAAATGGTTCGGGACTTCAAATGGTTCGGGTCGCGGTGGCCTTCCCCATCCCCACCGGCGGCAGAGCGGGGGAGGGGAACACCCTGCATCCGGGTCTCCCCGCGGCGCCGAAGGCGCAACTCCTGCTTCCTGGCCCGCAATTATGTATTCTGGTAAACCTTCCAAAGTAAAAGGCAGGCGGAATCTTCCGGCCGCCTCCCACTCCTTTGAGGATGCCTCCCGAATGCGAGCCGTCGTCCAGCGGGTCCGGAAAAGCCGCGTCTGCGCCGCAGGGAAAATTTTGGGGGAAATCGGTCCCGGCCAGTTAACCCTCCTCGGGGTGGGGGGAGAGGACGAGGAAGAAGACGCCCGTCTCCTGGCGGACAAACTGGCGAACTTGCGGATCTTTCCGGATACCTCCGGCAAGATGAACCTCTCCCTCCTGGAAACCGGAGGCGCCATGCTCATCGTCAGCCAGTTCACCCTCTACGGCGACTGCCGGAAGGGGAGGCGGCCCTCCTATACACGCTCCGCCCCCCCCGAAAAGGCCGAGCACCTCTACGATCTTCTCGTCGGAGAGGTAGGCCGCCACGGAATTCCTACGGCGACGGGACGATTCGGCGCCATGATGGACGTCGAACTCACGAATGACGGCCCCGTCACCTTGCTGCTCGATACCAAGGGGGAATTCTGATGGGCCTCGCCCGGAAGGACGTGCCCCTCCTCAAGCGCCGCCTGGACGGCCTCCTGGAACTCTACGGGCCGGCATACCTCGACACCGACCCCATCGGAATGGTCCACGCTTTTGAAAGGCGGGAGGACCGGGAGGTGGCCGCATTTTTCGCCGCCGCCCTCGCCTTCGGGAGAGTGGCGTCCATCCGGGCGACTCTTTCCCGCATCTTCGAGCGCCTGGGAGAAAGCCCCTGCGACCGGCTCCTCCGCTTCGAGCCCGGAAAGGAAAAATCCCTCTTCCAGGGAATCGTCCACAGGTGGACGGGTCCGGCCGCCCTCGCCGGCCTCGCCGGCCTCTTGGGGTGCGCCCTCCGGGAGAGCGGCTCCCTTGAGACGTTTTTCATGCGGGGCTACCGCCCCGGCGCGCCCACCCTGCAAGAGGCCCTCGCCGACTTCCGGCGCCGCCTCTTTGCCCCCCTTGCGGGAAAGGCCAAGCGAAAAGGACTAGACTACCTCGTCCCCGACCCCGACGGGAACGCCGCCTGCAAAAGACTCCACCTGTTCCTGCGCTGGATGATCCGCCCGCAGGACGGCGTCGACCTCGGCCTCTGGCGCGGCCCCCGCACCTGCCAGCTCACCATTCCCCTGGACACCCACATCGCCCGGATCGGCCTCCTCATCGGCCTGACGGATCGGCGCACCCCGGGCCGCCGCATGGCCGAAGAGATCACCGACTCCCTTCGGCTCCTGGACCCGGCGGATCCGGTTCGCTACGATTTTGCCATCAGCCGCATGGGAATTCTGGGCCGCTGCCCCTCCCGGCGCGACCTCCGCCTCTGCGCGGGCTGCCCCCTCCAGGATTGCTGCCGCCATTGGCGGGGCTTCTCCCCCCAAAAGACCGCCGCCCTGTAGCGCCCCGTTCCCCGCAAGGCCCTCTCCCCTCTCCCCCATCCCTCTCCCCCTCCCCCTCCCCTCCCCTCCTCCGTATCCGGGGCAAGCGGGAAATTTTTGAAAAACCCGCGAGGCGGGACTCTCCCCCGCGAGGCGGGCCTCTCCGCCAAGAGGCGCGGGAAGGAGGCGCAAGCCCAGAAATTTGGCCCGGGGCAATTATTGGACGCCGGCAGTTATGGTAAAAAATAAAAAACTCCTTTTCGAATGGCCCTCAGCCCGTTCGCCTCACGCCCATTACCCCGGGGCGAACCTGCCGAGAGGAAACCATTTCTTTCCCGAGGTGAATTCCCCATGCCAAAACGAATCTTCGGTTTCACGGCGGCCGGCCTGGCGCTATTGGCCCTGCTCGCTCCCCTGCCCGTCCAGGCCGGCCCGGCCGGAAGCGCTTTTCCAGGAAGCGATCAGGCCGCGCTCATAAACGATTTGCTGAACCGGGTGGCCGCGTTGGAAGCGCAGCTGGCCACGGCGCTGGAGGCGGTGGCGACGTCGCAATCGGCGGCCGGTGGAGCGCAAACGGCGGCCGCCCAAGCGCAATCGGCCGCCGACGCCGCCCAGTCGGCCATCGTCGGGGCCCAAAGTGATATCGCGAGCCTGCAGGCCGAAGCGGAAGCGCAAAAAAGGGAGGTGAGCAGCTTCCGGACCGGCCTGGCCACCACCGGCGCCGTCCAGGCGGCGATCGCGGCGGTTCAGGGAAATATCGCGGCGGTTCAGGGGGATATCGAGGACCTGAAAACCGGCGCGGGAGTCATTCGAAGAGAGGTGGGCGAACTCCAAAGCGGCCTGAGCGCAGCCCAGGCCACCGCCGATGGCGCCCAGGCCGCAGCCGACGCAGCGCAAGCAGAGATCGCGGCGGCCCGGGGGGAAATCGAGGACCTGAAAACCGGCGCGGGAGTCATTCGGAGAGAGGTGGGCGAACTCCAGAGCGGCCTTCGCGGGGCGCAAGAGAACATCGCGGGCCTGGCGGAAAGAGTCAGCGGAAATGACACGGCTTTGCGGGCCCTGGAGCCCCTGGCGGTTCCGCTGGCCACCCATCTTCGCTTCAGTACGGCCACGATGAGCGGCCTCGCGGGCCCTCACCTCCTTTTCACCGGCGCCAACCTTCATATCCGGAGCGGCACCGGCGCCACGGCGGGGAGCGTCAACGCGCTCGGCAATCTGATCGTCGGGTATAACGAAGAGCCCGCCGGACTTTCGCCCGCCGAGCGGGGCGGCTCGCACAATCTGGTCGTGGGGAACGAACACCGGTATCCCGCTTTCGGGGGGTTTGTGGCGGGGCTGGGAAACACGGCGAGCGGGCCCCACTCCAGCGTCAGCGGGGGCGCCTTCAACACGGCCAGCGGCGAGGGGGCCAGCGTCAGCGGGGGGGATCAGAACACGGCGGGCGAAGCGCGGGCCAGCGTCAGCGGAGGCCAATTCAATGCGGCCGACGGCACCATGTCCAGCATCAGCGGGGGCATAAACAACAAAGCCTCCGCGTCTCACTCCAGCGTCACCGGAGGGGACGGGAACGTGGCCGGCGACCCGAACAATCCGGCCCGGGGATCGTTCGCGACCATCAGCGGCGGAAGGGACAACACGGCAACGGGCGAGGCCGCCGCCGTGAGCGGGGGCGAGCTGAACCTTGCCGATAACCTCCTCTCCAGCATCAGCGGAGGGCGATCGAACACCGCCGCCGGCCCCCACGCCGCCGTGAGCGGGGGAGAGGGCAATTCGGCCACCGGCCCCTTCTCCAGCGTCAACGGGGGGCGGAACAACCGGGCAGGGGGGCCGTACGCAAGCCTCAGCGGAGGGAGGGACAACCGATCAAGCGGCCCCTTCTCCAGCGTCAGCGGGGGACATTCCAACGAGGCCTCCGGCCCCGCCGCCGCCGTAGCCGGAGGCCGGGAAAACCGGGCGATCGGAGAATTCTCCAGCGTCGGCGCGGGCCTGGGGAACACTGCTGGAAACTCCGGGTCCAGCGTGAGCGGCGGCGCGAACAACTTTGCAAAGGGCGAAAAGTCCAGCGTCAGCGGGGGGGCGGGCAACCGGGCCGGCGGCGATTTCTCCAGCATCAGCGCCGGCCGCCTCAATCAAGCCACCGGCGAGGGAGCCAGCGTGACCGGAGGCGAGAAGAACGTTGCCAGCGGCTTGCGGTCCAGCATCGGCGGGGGGGCCAGCAACCTGGCCGGCGGCACCGATTCCAGCGTGAGCGGAGGGGAATTCAACGCGGCCAGCGGGAGCGGCTCCAGCGTCCTCGGGGGAAGCAACAACAAAGCCCTCGCCGGCGGCTCCAGCGTCGGCGGGGGGCGAAACCGGATTGCGGCCGGGAGGTTCCAATCTCTGCCCTAACCCGGCGCCCGCCCCTCCCGGGGGCCGGGGCCAGATCCTGACCAACCAGCGGACGCTCAGCAAGATCGACGAGGCCGTTGAGGCCGAGCCGTTGGGAGACCTCAACCTGAAGGGCTTCTCCCGGCCCGTCCCCGCGTTCAATATCGTAGGGCTCAAATAGCACCTGCCGCCAGGCGTCCTCTTGCCTCCCTCTCTTTCCCCTGTGATACTTTCCCCTCTGTTTCCGACTCATTTTGGAGCCCTTTCCGTGCCCAGTCCCTTCCGCCGGATTTCGATCACGGCCTGGCCCCTCGACCAGGGGCCTCCCCTCGATTTCGCCGCCCTCGTCTCGTGGCTTCGCGGCAAGGGATTCGAGCTCCTCCTGGACGAAACGGTCGCCAAAGCCGCCGGCGAGCCGGGGGGGGGTCCCCGGGAGCAGATGGCCCCGGGCGCCGACCTCATCATGGTCCTCGGCGGGGACGGCTCAATGCTCTACGCCTCGCACCAAGTGGACGAGGGCGGGCCTCCGCTCCTCGGGATCAATACGGGCCATCTCGGGTTTCTCGCCGACATCCCCTGGGACGACCTCATCCCCGCCCTCGAGCGGATCCTCGTGAAGGGGGAATACGTCGTCGATCCGCGGATGCGGCTGCGGCCTTTCGTAGAAAAAAAAGGCCACAAAAACGGAAAGCGCAACCGCCTCGACGACGTGCTGAACGATGTCGTCATCACCTCGGGGCCCATCGCCCGGATGGTCGAGTTCAGCATCGCCCTCAACGGCCGCAACCTGGGCAGCTTCCGGGCGGACGGCCTTATCCTCGCCACCCCGACGGGCTCGACCGCCTACTCCCTCTCCTCCGGAGGGCCGCTCGTCATGCCCGAACTCGAGGTGATGATCATCTGCCCCATCTGCCCGCACACCTTGAGCAACCGCCCCATCGTCGTTCCCGCCGACGCGGTCGTGGAAGTCGAGTTTTACCCGGACCCCGAGTCCCCCGAGCGGCGCCTGCTCCTCACCCTGGACGGCCAACACGGGAGTGACCTCCAAACGGAGGACCGGGTGCGGGTGGAGCGGAGCCCGGACCCGGTGCGCCTCGTGCGCCCGGCCGATCCCGACTACTTTCAGATTCTTCGCGACAAGCTGAACTGGGAGACCCGGCCCCGCGGCGGGAAGCCTTAGGGAAATTCCCCCGGCCCCTTAGGGGGGAGGGGGGGGGGAATTCCCCCGCCGGGTCAAATCCGAAAAACTCCCTGAAAACCGTATGTCTGGCCCGGCCGGGCCGTTTCTGATTCTCCCCGGATAACCGCCTAATTTTTCTTGCCTATTCAGTATTACACTTTTTATATTTAATCTGTTATTGTTCTCTACATGCGATCTTTGCATTTATCGAGCCGCCTTTTCGGACAAAGCGGGCCAAGCGGTTAAAAGAATTGCGTTTCGGGTATTTCCCTGCAAGGGGAACCCGCGAAAGCGCGGACCCAGCAGCTTCAATCGTCTGGCTGTGGAGGTAGCAAACCGCCCAGGGGGGGAACCGCAAGGAAGGTTCCGCATCCCCGGAGGTTTCTCCATCATGTTGGACCCGAAGCTCAGGGTGCTCGCCGCGGCCGATGACAATATGACCCGGCGCGGCGTCGCCGCGATGGCGAAAGCGGCCGGCATCGAAACCGTCCACGTTGCATCGGACGGAAAAGTCGCCTTCGAAATGCTCCTCTCTTCTCCTGTCGATTTCATCATCTCCGACTGGGACATGCCCCGGCTGGACGGGCTGGAGCTGCTTCGCGCCATACGGAACAAGCCGGTGTTCAAGCTCGTCCCTTTCCTCATCGTCAGCGCCGATAAAGACCCGGGCGCCGTCACCGAGGCGGAGGAATACGGCGCGGACGGGCACCTCCCCAAGCCGTTCACGCAAAACCTGGTCGAATCCAGGGTCCAGGAGATCATTGAAACGAAGGCCTCCCTGCTGCCCTTCCACACCCTGCTCTCCCGCGCGAGCGCTTTTGCGGACATCGGCGCCTTGGAGGACGCTTCCAAGGAATTGTCAGACCTTCGCAGCATGCAACCCAAAAACGCGGGCATCTGGGTCGAGACGGGCGAGGTCTACCAGCAGATGAGCGAGCACGACGCGGCGAAGGGCTGCTACAAGACGGCGATTGCCATCGATGAGAAATTCGTTCGGGCCTACGACCTGCTCGGGGTAATCCTCCTCAAAGAGGGGAAAACCGACGAAGCGCTCGAGGCAATCCGCTTCGCGACCCGGATCAGCCCGCGCAACCGCGACCGGCACCAACTGATGGGGAAGATCCTACTCGCCCGCGGCGACACCGAGGGCGCGCGCAACGCGTTCCACCTTTCCGTCGCCCGGAGTCCCAGCAAGGGCTCCCAGAGCGCCGCCGTGGCGGAACTCTTCTTCATCAGCGGCCGCGCCGACCTGGCCGAGGAGGAATACAACGCCGCCATCGAGGCCGAGCCCGACAACATGCGCTTTTACAACCGGCGGGGCATCGTCCTCCGCCGCCAGAGGAAGCACAAGGAGGCCATCGACAACTACCGGCTGGCGCAAAAGCTCTCCCCGAGAGACTCCGTCGTCTGCTACAACCTGGCCCGCGCCTACATCGACTTGAAAAACTTTGACCAGGCGGCCATCGCCCTGGAGAGGGCCATCGCCCTCGATCCGGAATTCGAGGAGGCGATAACCGCCTTGGAGCGCCTGGAGGAACGGAAGGCATCCGGCCCCGGGGATTCTCCCGAGGATTCCGCCGCCGCGCCGGAAACGGGCAGGCAAGACCGCGCGCATTCCCGAGTCCGCATGTCCGCCACCATCGTGGCGCCGACCCTCTCCCGCTCCCCCCTGATCGTGGAAGACGTCAGCGGCTCGGGCCTGAAGGTGGTGGTATCCACCAAGCCGGAGAAGGGCTCCCGCCATGAGCTCTGCCTTCAGGTCTCCGACGTGATCACGGACCGTTGCCAAGCCGAGGTGGCATGGGTCGAGGAGAACGCAACCGACCCCCTCACCTGGACCATCGGGATCGCGCTCGACCTGAGCGACGAAGAAAAGAAGCGCTTCGGAGAGCTGCTGCGCGAAAAATCCCCCTAGATGTGATTCGTTTTTCGTCCGGATTGTGCTGAAATAGGGCCGAGCCCATCCCCTTTTCACCCGGGCCGGCGGCGGTGCGCCTTGATGCCGAGGCGGGCCGCACCCCTGAAAGAGCGCCATGCTCCGTCTCCTCCGAATCACCGACTTCGCCATCATCGACACCCTCGAAGTGGGCTTCGGCCCCGGCCTCAACGTCCTCACGGGGGAGACCGGGGCCGGAAAATCCATCATCTTCGATGCCCTCAACCTCGCCCTGGGCGGGAGGGCGAGCGGAGACCTCATCCGGACGGGGGCGGAGGCGGCGGTGGTCGAGACGATCTTCGAGCTTCCGGACACCCCCGGGGGGCGCGCCGCCCGGGCCGCCGTGGAAGCGGCGGGGGTGGAGGTAGGCCCCGAGGGAGAGCTCATCGTGCGGCGGCGCGTCTCCGCCTCGGGGCGGAGCCGGATCTACCTCAACGGTGCGCTCAGCACGGCGGCCACCCTGGCCGGCGGCGGCGAGCGGATCGTGAACATTCACGGCCAGCACGCCCATCAGTCCCTCCTCCGCCCGGCGCTTCACCTTTCCCTGCTCGACGATTTCGCGGGGCTTTCGGCGGAGCGCGGCGCCCTGGCCGCCCTCGCCGGGGAGCTGCGGGCGGCCGAGCGCGCCCTGGAGGCCCACCGCGGGGGGGTCCGCGAGCAGGCGCAGCGGGCGGACCTTTTGCGCTTCCAGGTCGAGGAGCTCGAGCGGGCCGCGCCCCGGGCCGGGGAGATGGAGGCCATCGAGGAGGAGCTTCCCCGGCTGCAGAACGCCGGGCGCCTCGCCGCGCTGAGCGCCTCCCTCTTCGAGACGCTCTACGAGGGAGAGGGATCGGTGATCGAGCAGCTCGGGCGCTCGATGCGCGAGATCGAGCGCCTGGCCGAGCTCGACCCCGCCCAGGCGAACCTGGCCGGGGAGGCCGCCTCGGCCCTGGCCCAGGTGGAATCCCTCGCCGGGTCCCTCCGCGCGTACGCCCAGAAGATCGAGCAGGACCCCGCCCGCCTCGAAGAGCTGGAAGCGCGGCGCGCCCTGCTCCGCGAGCTGCGGCGCAAGTACGGCGCGGACGAGGCCGAATGCCTCGCGCACCTCGAGCGCGTCCGGGGCGAGCTGAGCGCCCTCTCCGACGCGGAGGGGACCGAGGCCCGCCTCGCCGGGGAGGTGGAGCGCATCCGGGAGGAGGCGTCCCGGCGGGCCCTCTCCCTGTCGGCGGCACGCAAAAAGGCCGCGAAAAAACTCGACAAGGGTATGCGCGCCGGTCTCGCCGAGCTCGGCCTGAAGGGCGCGGCCTTCGAGACCCGGCTGGAGAGCCGGGCGGACGAGGGGGGATTCGTCCGGGCGGGGGGCCGGGCCGTTACGCTGCGGGCGGAGGGAATCGACCAGTGCGCGTTTTTCTTCTCGCCGAACGCGGGGGAGGCGGCCCGGCCGCTGGCCCGGGTGGCCTCGGGCGGGGAGCTCTCCCGCCTCATGCTCGTCCTCGAAGCGGAACTCCGCCGCGGGGACCTCATCCCCACCCTCGTCTTCGACGAGGTGGACGCGGGCATCGCCGGGGCCGTCGCCGAGGTGGTGGGGCGGAAGCTCCGCGAGGTCTCCCGGAACCACCAGGTGCTCGTCATCACCCACCTGCCCCAGGTGGCGAGCCTGGGGGATCGCCACTTCCGGATCGAAAAGCGAACCGCGAAGGGGCGAACCACCGCCCTCATCCATCCCGTCGAGGGCGAGGCGCGCGTCGAGGAGATCGCCCGCATGGGGGCGGGGGTCAAGGTCACCGAGGCGGCCCGCAGGCACGCCCGGGAGATGCTCCAGGGCGCGCGGCGGGGCTGAGCCGGCATGCCGGGGCTCGGCTCCAAGTTCCTCGGCGCGATGGCGGGAAGCGCCCTGGGGGATTACATCGAAGAGCTGGCCGCCGCCTTGCGGGAAACCCATCCCGGGTGAGAGGCCGAGCTGTGCAATCCAAATACGTTATTCAGGCAGCGGGGAAGGTGGGAGTTAATAGTTAGTGGTTAGCCATTCCCTCGGCCGCTCCGCAGGGGGAGGGGCCGAAAGCATCAGGAAAGCGCCCGGACGAGGCGCGTGAGGTCTTCTTCGGAATTGTAGAAGTGGACCGAGACCCGCAGGGCGCCGTCCTTCGCGCCGGCGACGATCCCTTCCCGCCGGAGGCGGGCGACGGTCCCCTCCGGATCAGGAACGGCGATGCTCACGATGCCCGCCCGCTCCTCCCAGGGGCGCGGGGTGAGGCAATCGAGCCTCCGCTCCTCGAGCATCTCCATGAGCTGGGTCGTGAGCGCCCGGATGCGCTCCTCGATCCGGTCCAGCCCGATGCCCGCGAGAAAATCCGCCGAGGCGCGGAGCACCCACAGGCCCAGGTAGTTCGGGTTCCCGTACTCGAAGCGGCGGGCGTCCGGGGCGAGCCCGGCCTCGGCGCGGGAGACGGCCTCGGCGGTCATGCTCGAGCGGGCGACGAAGGGAGGCCGGAGCCGCGGGATCAGCTCCTCGCGGCAGTAGAGAATCCCGCTTCCGTTCAGCCCGAGGAGCCCCTTGTGGGCGCCGGTGACCATGATGTCCGCCCCCAGCGCGGGGATCGGCGCGGCGAGCGCCCCGAGCGCCTGGATGCCGTCCACCACCGAGACGATCCCGCGCTCCCGGCAGGCGGCGCACAGCGCGGGGAGGTCCACCCGGCAGCCGTTCCCGTAGGTGACGTAGGAGAGCGCGGCGGCGCGGGTCTTCGCGTCCATTTGCCCGGTGAAGGCCTCCACCGGGAGGCGGCCGCCGCGGGCCCGCACCCAGCGCACCTCCACCCCCCGCGCCTCGAGGTGGCGCCAGGCGTAGATCTGGTTGAGGTGTTCCTTGTCGGTGAGTAGGACGTTCTCGCCCGCCCGCAGGTCCAGGGCCTGGGCGGCGATGTTGAGCCCCTCGGAGGTGTTCTTGATGAAGGCGAGGGACGCCGAGGGGACGCCGAGGAGGCGGGCGAGCGACTCCCGCGCCGCCTCCACGCGCCCGTTCGAGAAGGCCTCGGCGCCGGCGTTCTCCCGAATATCCCGGAAGAAGGCCGAGGCCGCCTCCTCGGCGGCCCGGGGGAGCGGGGCCTTGTTCGCGATGTTCAGGTAGGCCCACTTGCGGGTGGTCGGAAACTCCGCGCGCAGGGCCTGGAAGTCAACCGCCGCCGCCGTCTTCATCCGCCTCCTCCTGCTTCCAGGGGGGGGAACGCGCCCAGCCCTTCGAGGCAGGCCCGCACCTTCTCCGGCTCCAGCCGGACGGACCTTTTGATCTTGTCCACCTCGCTCTGCTCCTCGACGGGCAGCCGGAGCGAATCCGTGAAGCGGTTGAACAGGTTGAAGAGGCCGCTCACCAGGGTGAGCTCGACGATCTCGGCCTCCGAGAAGCGCCGCCGCACCTCCTCGAAAACATCCTCGCGCGCGCGGGCGGTGTTCCGCGTCACGTGCTCGGCCCAGAGGGCGGCGGCCTTCTCCCGCGCCGAAAGGTGGGGCGAGTCCATGTAGCCGTCCGTGCCGATAGCCTCGATCTGGGAATCGGTGATGCCCGCCGCCTGACCAAGCGAGGTGTTGTGCGCCAGTCAGTAAGCGCAGCCGTTCACCTGGCTCGTCTTGATGACCACCATCTCCTTGATCTTGGCCGAGAGCAGGCTGCCCGGCCCCTCCCGCTGCATGACGGCGTTGAAGGGGAGCAGGACGCCTGCCACGTGGGGCGAATGGGCGAGGGCCCGGTAGGAGTTCGGAACCCGCCCGAGCATCTCCGCCACCGCTCCGTACAGGCGGGCCACCCCGCCCCCGGCCTCTTCCGGCCCGATCAGCCGCACCCTGGACATTTTCGGCACCTCCCTTCGGCCCGTCCCTCCGCTATTCCTCGTAATTCCGCAGGCTCTGGAGCACGGAGACGTCCTCAAGGGTGGTGGTGTCCCCCAGGGTGGGGGCGCCCGAGGCGATGTCCCGCAGGAGGCGGCGCATGATCTTTCCGCTCCGCGTCTTGGGGAGCGAGTCGGTGAAGCGGAGGAAGTCCGGCCGGGCGATGGCGCCGATCTCCTTCGTCACCCACCCCCGCAGCTCCTCCCCGAAGGCGTCGCTGTCCTCGTTGCCCCCCCGCAGGGTGACGAAGGCGGCGATGCCCTGCCCCTTGATCTCGTGCGGGACCCCGACCACGGCGGCCTCGGCCACCTTGGGGTGGGAAACCAGGGCGCTCTCGACCTCCATGGTGCCGAGGCGGTGGCCGGCGACGTTGATCACATCGTCCAGCCGGCCCATGATCCAGTAGTAGCCGTCCTTGTCGCGGTGGGCGCCGTCCCCGGTGAAGTAGACCCCGTCGATCTCCTTCCAGTACTGCTCCTTGTAGCGCGCCGGATCGCCCCAGAGGGTGCGGAGCATGGCGGGCCAGGGCCGCTTGATGACGAGAAAGCCGCCCGCGCCGGGGCCGACGGACTCCCCCTCCTTCGTCATGATATCGGGCACCACGCCGAAGAAGGGAAGGGTGGCCGTCCCGGGCTTGGTGGGGATGGCGCCGGGGAGGGGGGTGATCATGATCGAGCCGGTCTCGGTCTGCCACCAGGTGTCCACGATCGGGCAGCGCTTGCCGCCGATCATCTTGTGGTACCAGATCCACGCCTCGGGGTTGATGGGCTCGCCCACGGTGCCGAGGAGCCGGAGGGAGGAGAGGTCCCGCTTCTTCGGATGCTCGTCCCCCCACTTCATGAAGGCCCGGATGGCCGTGGGGGCGGTGTAGAAGGTGTTCACCCGGTATTTCTCGACAATGTCCCAGAAGCGGCCCGGGTCCGGATGGTTCGGCGCGCCCTCGTACATTACCGAGGAGCCGCCGTTCAGGAGCGGCCCGTAGACGATGTAGCTGTGCCCGGTCACCCAGCCGATGTCGGCCGTGCACCAGAAGGTGTCCTCGTCCTTGAGGTCGAACACCCACTTGGTGGTCAGGTAGGTTCCCACCATGTAGCCGCCCGTGGTGTGGACGATGCCCTTGGGCTTGCCGGTGGTTCCGCTGGTGTAGAGGATGTAGAGGGGGTGCTCGGCGTCGAGCTTGGCGGCGGGGCAAACCTCCGAGGCGCTCTCCACGAGGTCGTGCCACCAGTGATCCCTCCCTTCCTGGAAGCCGACGCTCTCCCCCGTCCGCCGGAGTACGATCACGTGCTCCACCGAGGGGCAATCGGCCGCCGCCTGGTCGGCGCTCGCCTTGAGCGGGACGATTTTTCCCCGGCGGTAGCCGCCGTCCGCGGTGATGACCGCCTTCGCCTGGGTGTCCAGGATGCGGTCCTTCACCGACTGGGCGCTGAAGCCCGCGAACACCACGCTGTGGGGCGCGCCGATCCGGGCGCAGGCCAGCATGGCGATCGCCGCCTCGGGCACCTGCGGCATGTAGATGAGGATCCGGTCCCCCTTTTTGATCCCGAGCCCCTTCATCGCGTTGGCGAATTTGCACACCTCGCGGTGGAGGTCCTGGTAGGTGAGCACGCGGCTGTCGCCGGGCTCTCCCTCCCAGATGAGGGCCGCCTTGTTCTTGCGCCAGGTGGTGAGGTGCCGGTCCAGGCAGTTGTAGGAGATGTTCGTGGTCCCCCCGACGAACCACTTCGCGAAGGGGGGCTTCCACTCGAGCACCTTTCTCCACTTCCGGAACCAGTGGAGCTCCCGGGCGTAGCGCCCCCAGAATTTTGCGGGCGAATTCACCGACTCCGCGTAGAGCCTCTTGTACTCCCGGAGGGACCGGATATGGGATTTTTTGGAGAATTCCTTGGGCGGCTTGTAAACACGTTTTTCTCGCAGGAGGGATTCGATCTGTGCGGAATCAGCCATATAAAACACTCCCCAAAAAAAACCCGATGCCGGGCATAAGGAAATGGTTTGACCAGTATCCCGCTATTGTTGGCCATCCGGGGGGAATTCTCAAGAGCGCCGCGGGCGCGCCTCCCCCCGGCCCCGGCGGCGTTTCCCCGATTCCCGGCCGCTCACCCGCCGAGCGCCGCGCGGAGCCGGGCGGCGGCGGCGGCGGGGTCCGCCGCGGCGAGGATCGCCCCGATGAGGGCCACCCCGCGGGCCCCGGCCGCGATGCAGCCGGGCGCGCGCCCGGCGTCCACCCCGCCGAGGGCGAAGACGGGCCCTTCCAAATCGCGGATCTCCCTTTGAAAGCCCTCGATCCCCAGGAGGGGGAGCGCCGCGCTCTTGGAGCGGGAGGAAAACACCGGGCTCAGGGTGGCGAAATCGGCGCCCGCCGAAAAGGCTTCCGCCGCCTCGGCCCCGCTGTGGGCGGAATAGCCGATGAGGCCCGCGAACCCGAGCCGCTCCCGGACCACACCGGCCGGAAGCGTTCCCTTCCCCAGGTGCACCCCCGCCGCCCCGAGGGCGAGGGCCAGGGCCGGGTCTCCGTTCACGACGACGCGCGCCCCGAACTCGCCGGCAAGCCGCACGACATCCCGGCCCAGCTCGTAGCGCGCGCGGGCGGGAAGGTCTTTTTCCCGGAACTGGAGGAACCGCACCCCGCCGCGCAGCGCCGCCCGCAGCGCGCCGAGGAGATCGCCCCCCTCCGGGACGTTCCGGTCGGTGATGAGGTAGAGGGAATCGAGGTCTTCCGGCACGGGGCCCCTAGACGCCGGCCACGCCCTCGAGCGGGCTCGAGGCGGTCGCGTAGAGCTTCATGGGGATCCGCCCCGCCCGGCGGGCCAGCCGGCCCGCCTGGATCGCGAGGCGCATGGCCCGGGCCATCTGCACGGGGTCGTCCGCGCCCGCGATGGCAGACTGCATGAGGACGGCGCTCGCGCCAAGCTCCATGGCGACGGCCGCGTCCGAGGCAGTCCCGACCCCCGCGTCCACGATGACGGGCAGGGCGCACTGCTCCAGGATGATCCGCAGGTTGTAGGGGTTGCGGATTCCCAGCCCCGAGCCGATGGGGGCGGCGAGGGGCATGACCGCGTGGCAACCCAGGTCCTCCAGCTTCCGGCAGATGACGGGGTCGTCGATGCAGTAGGGCAGAACGGTGAAGCCGTCCCCGAGGAGGATGCGGCAGGCCTCGAGGAGGCCCTCGTTGTCGGGAAAGAGGGTGCTCTCGTCCCCGATGACCTCGACCTTGATCAGGTCCGAGCCCGTCGCCTCGCGCGCGAGGCGGGCCGTCGTCACGGCGCTCTTCACGTCGTAGCAGCCCGCCGTGTTCGGCAGGATGGTGTACTTCTCCCGGTCGAAGTTCGCCCAGAAGCCGGTCTTGCTGTCATCGTTCAGGTCGATGCGGCGGATGGCCACCGTGACCATCTCCGTCCCGCTCGCCGCGAGCGCCTCGCGCATGACGGCGAAGCTGGGGTACTTCCCCGAGCCCACGATGAGCCGCGAGGTGAAGGTCTTGTCCCCAATCCGGTAGGTGTCTTCCACGTTCGCCCCCCCCCCCGCGCCCTAGCCGCCCCCTACGGCGCGGACGATTTCGATCTCGTCGCCCTCTGCGAGGCGCGTGTTCCCGTACGCCCCCCGGGGGACCACCTCCATGTTCAAGGCGACGGCGATCCCCTCGGCGGCGAGGCCGAGGGAGCCGAGAAGGCCGGTGAGGCTCAGGCCCCCGTCCACATCCTTGTCTTCCCCGTTCAACCGGACGCGCACAGCCGAATCTTCCGCCCCGGGGCGCCGGCGGCCCGGCCCAAGGGAAATACCCAGCCCCCATAAAAAATGCCGCGGCCCGGGAGGCGCGGCAAAAGAATCGGTCCGGGAAATCGGTTCTCCCCTTCCGCCTTTTCTCGCCCCGCTTCCCTTTGCTGGGATTACCCAGATCAGGTTCTAGGGGTTGCCCCCTCGGCGGAGGGCTCTCAGTCGTTCACCCCTAGCGGGTCCTGTCTTCTGATGAAGAATCTTACCCCTGCCCCCGCCTTGTCAACCGGGCGCCTCCGGGATCGCAACCGGGCGCCCCGGGATCTCGATTTTCTCCAGGTGTGCCATAATGCACCCATCCACACGAGCGCACTTGCGGCGGCGGAGCCGGCTCTCCGCAACCCCAAATTATTCTGTCCACGTCCAACGAGGGAGGTCAACGCGGATGGAGGCGACGAAAATTCTTCTGCCCGAAAAGGAAATCCCCACGCAGTGGCACAACATCGCCGCGGACATGCCCAACCCGGCCCAGCCCCCCCTCCACCCGGGGACGGGCCAGCCCATCGGCCCGGACGACCTCGTCCCCCTCTTCCCGATGGCGCTCATCCTCCAGGAGGTGAGCCAGGACCGGTGGGTCGATATTCCCGACCCCATCCGCGAGGCCTACGCCCTCTGGCGGCCCACCCCCCTGCACCCCGGCGCGGATCTATTACAAGTACGAAGGGGTGAGCCCCCCCGGGAGCCACAAGCCGAACACCGCGCTGGCCCAGGCGTACTTCAACAAGCAAGAGGGCGTCGCCCCGGCTCGCCACCGAGACGGGCGCCGGCCAGTGGGGGAGCGCCTTCGCCTGCAACATCTTCGGCCTCGCCTGCCAGGTCTACATGGTCCGGGTGAGTTATGAGCAAAAGCCCTACCGGAAGGCCATGATCGAGGCCTGGGGCGGGCGCGTCATCCCCAGCCCGAGCGAGGAGACGAACGCCGGGCGCACCATCCGGGGAAAAGACCCGGACTCGCCGGGAAGCCTGGGGATCGCCATCAGCGAGGCCGTCGAGGACGCCGCTACCCACGACGACACGAAGTACTCCCTCGGGAGCGTCCTCAACCACGTCATGCTCCACCAGACCGTGATCGGGCTCGAGGCCAAAAAGCAGCTCGCGATCGCGGGCGAGAAGGGTCCGGACATCGTGATCGGCTGCTGCGGGGGCGGGAGCAACTTCGCGGGAACGGCCTTCCCCTTCGCGGCGGACAAGATCGCCGGGAAGGAGATGCGCCTCATCGCCGCCGAGCCGGCGGCCTGCCCCACCCTCACCCGGGGCCACTTCGCCTACGACTTCGGCGACACGGGGGAGCTCACCCCCCTCGTCCCGATGTACACCCTGGGGCACACCTTCGTCCCCCCCGGCATCCACGCGGGCGGGCTCCGCTACCACGGCGACGCCCCCTTGGTGTGCCAGCTCGTGAAGGACGGAATTCATCGAGGCCGTCGCCTACAAGCAAACCCCCGTCTTCGAGGCGGCGGTGCGCTTCGCCCGGGCGGAGGGAATCATCCCCGCCCCCGAGACGGCCCACGCCATCAAGGCCGTCTTCGACGAGGCCGCGCGCGCGGCCGAAGAGGGAAAAGAGCGCGTCATCCTCTTCAACCTGAGCGGCCACGGCCACTTTGACATGGGCGCCTACGAGGCCTACGAGTCGGGCCAACTCGAGGACTACGAGCTGCCCCAGGAGGAGATCGACGGGGCCCTCGCCCAGATCGCGGGATTGCCCAAGCCGGCCTGAAGCGGGGGGGGGGGGGCGGGGGGCGCGCCGCGCCGCCGCCCGGGAGAGCGCACCGGAACCGAGGGAGGGAGCCATCGCATGAAAGCCGCCGTTTTGCACGAAGTGGGTAAGCCCCTCGCCGTCGAGGAAATCGGCCTCGAAGAGCCCCGGGCGGGCGAGGTGCGGATCAAGATGGCCGCGGCGGGGGTCTGCCACAGCGACCACCACGTCATGGTGGGGGACATCCCCGCCCCCACCCCTATCGTCCTCGGCCACGAGGGCGCCGGGGTGATCGACGCGGTCGGGAGCGGGGTCACCTCGGTCAAGCCGGGCGACCACGTCGTCACGGTCTGGCGGTACAGCTGCGGGACGTGCGAGCCCTGCCTCACGGGCCGGCCCGCCACCTGCATCGAGGGCGCCCGGATGCGGCGGGACGGAACCCTCTACGATGGGACGACGCGCCTCCACAAAGCGGGCGGGCGGATCCACCACTTCATGGGCATCTCCACCTTCAGCGAGTACGCCGTCATGTCGGAGCGGTCCGTCCTCAAGATCCGCGAGGACATGCCCCTCGCCAAGGCCGCCCTGGTGAGCTGCGCCGTCGCCACCGGGGTGGGCGCGGTGATCAACGCGGCGAAGGCGCGCCCGGGCGAGTCGGTGGCCGTCTTCGGGGCGGGCGGGGTCGGGCTGAACGCCGTCCAGGGCGCCGCCCTGGTGGGCGCCGAGCCCATCATCGCGGTGGACCTCATCCAGGGAAAGCTCGAGATGGCGAAAAAGTTCGGGGCCACCCACCTCGTCAACAGCTCGGACGAGGACCCGGTGGCGCGCATCCGCGAGATCACGGGCGGCTGGGGGGCGCACTACGCCATCGAGGCCATCGGGGTGGCCGAGGTGGCGGCCCAGGCCTTCAAGAGCCTCCGCATCGGCGGGACGGCGGTCATGGTGGGGCTCGAAAATCCCAAGGCCACCATCCCGATCCCGGCCGTCTCGCTCGTGCTCGAGGAGAAAAGGCTGGTCGGCTCCCTCTACGGCTCCTCCCCCCCCCGCCTGGAGGTGCCCCGCCTGCTCGAACTCTACATGACCGGCAAGCTGAACCTGGACGACCTGCTCAGCCGCGCCTACCCGCTCGCCCAGATCAACGAGGCCTACGACGCCCTCCTCAGGGGCGAGGTGGCGCGAAGCGTCATCGACTTTTCGCAGTAGCCGGGCGGGCCGGGCCCGATGCCGTGCGGCCCGACGCCGGGCCGGGCTGTGCGGGCGGAATCCGGCCTGTGGCATAATCCGCAGGATGAGACGCCTCCTCGCTTCCGCCGCCCTCCTGATCGCCCTCGCGCCGGGCCTCGGGGGGTGCTCCCTCAAGCTGCTCGCCGTCCAATCCACCGCCGAGATCCTGGACGAGTCCATCGCCGCCCTGAACGCCGAGCCCGACCCGGCCCACGCGCGCGAGGCGGGGGCCTCCCTTCTGGTGTTGCTGGAGGGCCTGATCCGGGCGGACCCGGAAAACCCCGGCCTGCGCCGGGTGGCCGCCCAGGCGTACGGGGGCTACGCCTTCGCCTTCTTCGAGGAGGGCGCGCCCGAGCGGGCCCGCCGGTTCTACCGCCGGGGAAGGGACCACGGCCTCCGCGCCCTCGCGGGCGGGACCGGGAAGGGCCTCTCCCGCCTGCCGGAAAAGATCAAAACCCTCGGCGGGGCGGACCTCCCCCTCCTCTTCTGGACGGCGTACTGCTGGGGCGGATGGATCAACCTCAGCCGGGACGACCCCGAGGCGCTGGCCGACCTCTCCCTCGCCGAGGCCATGATGGCCCGCGCCCTGGCCCTCGATCCGGGTTACTTCCACGGCGGCCCGGAGCTTTTCTTCGGCGTCCTCCTCGGGGGGCGCTCCAAGCTCCTGGGGGGCGACCCGGCGCGGGCGAAGGCCCACTTCGAGCGGGCCGTGGCGGCCTCGAAGGGCCGCTTCCTGATGGCCAAGGTGCTCTACGCGCGCCACTACGCCGTACAGGTACAGGACAAAAAGCTCTTCCGCCGCCTCTTGGCGGAGGTCGAGGCGGCCCCGCCCGGCCTCCTGCCCGAGCAGGCCCTCGCCAACGCCCTCGCCCGGCGACGGGCGGCGAAGCTCAGAGTGAGCGCAGATGAGTATTTCTAGCCCCGCACGCAGGCGTTACACGTTTCTCCATGTATTACATGTAATGCTGATCCTGGCATTTTTCCCCCTTTTTGCCCCCATTCCGGCCGCCGCCGCCGCCAAAATCGTCATCAAGTTCGCGAGCCTCGCCCCCGAGGGCTCCACCTGGATGCGCATCATGCGGGGGCTCGATGAGGAGGTGAGAAGCGAGACGGGAGGGGCGGTGCGCTTCCGCCTCTACCCGGGCGGGGTGTCGGGGAACGAAAAGGACGTGGGCCGGAAGCTGCAGGTGGGCCAGCTCCACGCCGCGGGCTTCACCGGGGTGGGGCTGGGGGAGATCCTCCCCGCCGTCCGCGCCCTCGAGCTCCCCTTCCTCTTCCGGGACTACGCGGAGGTGGACGCCGTCCACCGCGCCCTCGACCCCTGGTTCGAGAGCGCGTTCGAGAAAAAGGGCTACGTCGTCCTGGGCTGGTCGGAGGTGGGTTTTGCCCATTTCTTCTCGAACGCGCCGGTTCGGAGCCTGGCCGGCCTCCGGCGGCAGAAGGTCTGGATGTGGGAGGGAGACCCCCTCGCGCGGGCCTACTTCGCGGCCATGGGGCTCCGGCCCATCCCGCTCGCGGTCACCGACGTCCTCACCTCGCTCCAGACCGGGCTCATCGAAACCGTCTACGCGAACCCCCTCGCCGCGGTCGCCCTCCAGTGGTTCACCAAGGTGCGCTTCATGAGCCCCGTCCCGATGGCGAACGTGACCGGGGCCATCGTCATCCGGAAGAAAAGCTTCGACCGCCTGGACCCGTCCCAAAAAAGGATCCTGCGCGGGAGAACGCGCGCGCGCATGGAAACCCTCAAGCGCCTCACCCGGCGGGAGAACGCGCGCGCGGTCGAGGCGATGAAAAAGCGCGGCGTGGCCCTCTCCCCCCCTCCCGGGGAGGCCGCGCTCGCCGAATTCCGCCGGCGGGGACGGGCGGCGCGGAAAACCCTCGTCGGGAAGGGCAGGCTCATCCCCGCCGATCTGATGGCCCGGATCGATGCGGTCCTCGCCGCGCGGCGGGGCGGAAGGTAGCCCGGGCGGATGGCGAGGGAGGGGAGCGGGCCGCTCATGAATCCACGGTGGGAGGAGATCGACAAGTCCCTCGCCCGCGCCGAGGGCGCCCTCCTCGTGGCCCTCCTCGCCGTCATGGTGGGGGCGGGCTTCCTCCAGGTTGTCCTCCGGAATTTTTTCCAGACCGGGATCTTCGGGGCGGACCTCCTCCTGCGCCAGGGCCTCCTCTGGCTCGGGATGCTCGGCGCCTCCCTCGGCGCGCGCGGCGGGGGCCGCCACATCGAGATCGACATCCTCACCCGGGCCCTCCCCGATCCCTGGGCGGGCCGGGCCCGGCGGCTGACCGACCTTTTCGCGGCCGCGATCTGCGCCCTCCTCGTCCGCGCCTCCTGGCTCTTCCTAGCGGCGGAGTGGGAGGCGGGAACCCGGATCGCGGGCCGCTTCCCCGCCTGGGCGTTCCAGATCGTCCTGCCCGCGGGCTTCCTCCTCATGGGGCTGCGCTTCCTCGCGGCGGCCTCGCCCTCGCGGGCCTCGCCCTCCTCGGCGCCCCCCTCTTCACCCTCATCGCCGCGGTGGGGCTCTGGGGGTTCTGGGCGGAGGAGATCAGCGCGGCGGCGTTCATCATCGAGCTCTACCGCATGACGGACGCCCCCACCCTGCTGGCGATCCCCTTCTTCACCCTGGCGGGCTTCCTCATGGCGGAGGCGGGCACCCCCCGCCGCCTCACCGACCTGGCGCGCGCCGCGCTGGGCTGGATGCCGGGCGGCCTCGCCGTGGTGACCCTCACCACCTGCGCCTTGTTCACCGCCTTCACGGGCGCCTCGGGGGCGACCATCGTGGCGCTAGGCGGGCTCCTCTTCGCCTCCCTCCTCCAGGACGGCTACGCCGACCGCTTCTCCCTCGGCCTGGTCACCACGAGCGGGGGAACGGGCCTCCTCTTTCCCCCGAGCCTGCCCCTCATCCTCTACGCCGTGGTGGCGGGGGTGGACATCGACCACCTCTTCCTCGCCGGGATCGTTCCGGGAATCCTGCTGATCACGATCCTGGCCGCCTACTGCGTCCGCCGGGCGGGGGCGCTGGGCGTGCCCCGCACCCCCTTCTCCCCCGCCGCGCTGGGCCGGGCGGCGCGCGCGGCCGGGTGGGAGATTCCGCTCCCGATCCTCATCATGGGGGGCATCTACGGCGGCTTCTACACGGCGGCCGAGGCGGCGGTCGCGGCCGCCTACGTCTTTGTGATCGAGGTATTCGTCTACCGCGACCTCGACCTCCGGCGGGACGTCCCCCGGATCGCCAGGGAGAGCATGGTGCTCGTCGGGGTCATCCTCGTCATCCTCGGGGCCGCCCTCGGCCTGACGAACTACCTCGTGGACCAGCAGGTGCCCATGCGCCTGCTGGAGGCCATGCGGACCCTCCTCAGCGAGCGGTGGGCCTTCCTCCTCGGGCTCACCATCTTCCTCCTCATCGTGGGCTGCCTGATGGACGTCTTCTCGGCCATCATCGTGGTCGTCCCCCTCATCGTTCCGGTCGCGCGGGAATTCGGGATCCACCCGGTCCACCTGGGCGTCATCTTCCTGACCAACCTCGAGATCGGCTACATGACCCCCCCCGTCGGGCTCAACCTCTTCATCGCGAGCAACCGCTTCAACAAGCCCATCAGCGAGATCTGGCGCGCCACCCTTCCCTTCCTGGCCTTGCGCCTCCTCGCCCTCCTCCTCATCACCTACGTCTCGGCCATCAGCCTGGCGCCGCTGCGCTGGTTCACCGGCGGCGGGCCTTGAGGGGGAGGGAGGGGTGGGGCCGCCCCCTCCCTTGAACGCGCCGCCCTTGAGGGGGTTTCCGCTCCCCGATATGCTCGCTTCCTTGTGATTCCCCTCCGGCGCAAGCCCGGGCCGGAACGGCGACCGGGAATGCACGAAAAAGAATTTTTTTTGGGGACAGCGTCTTGCCGGCGGGAATCGTTTGCGATGGGTCCGCGCGCCCGCTTCCCGAAACGAAGGGAGCGCCCGGCCGGGGAAGATCGGGCAAACCGGGAATAAGCGCGTTTTGCGCGCTGTTATCCGGGTGAGCCCGGCACGGCGATACAGATGATCCGCTCGAGCCGCGCCGCGCGGCGGCGCTGCCCCGCCGTACCCGGGGCGGGCGCGCTCATGATTTCGAGCTGCACAGGAGAGTGCATCCATGGAACAAGTGGCGCCGGGCCGGTTCACCGCCCAGCATGACGAGCCGTTCGTCGTGTACCTGCTCGGAATGCGGATCAACCGCCTGTTCGCCTTTTCGAAGTGGCTTTCGGTCGCAAGGGCGATCCGGCCGATGATGCGGGCGCTCTCTGAAAATCCGGAAAAAGGGTTCCTGGGGGGGAGGTACTTCTTTTATTGGAGGGGGGCCGGGATGATCCAGTACTGGCGCTCGTACGAGGACATCGAAAGGTTCGCCCGGGAGCCGGAGAACCCGCACCTCGGCCCGTGGCGCCGGTTCAACGAAACGGCGGGCACGGACGGCAGCGTCGGGATCTGGCACGAGGCCTTTCTCGTCGAGCGGGGCCGGTACGAGACGATCTACGGGAACATGCCCCCTTTCGGGCTGGCGCGGGCCACCCGCGCCGCGCCGGCTGTGGGGCGGCTCGAGACCGCCGCGCGGCGCATGGGAAGGGAGAGCGTCCCCGCCGTCCCCTCGCCGCCCCAGCCGGGGGCGGCGCAAACCCGATGACCCCCCCCGCCCGCCCCGGCGGAAGCGACGAGCGCGAGAGGCTCCGCCGGTTCGTCGAGCTGGACCGGCGCCACCTCTGGCACCCCTTCACCCAGATGGAGGAGTGGGAGCGGGAGGACCCGCCCATCATGGTGGACCGCTCCGAGGGGGCCTACCTCATCGACGTGGAGGGGCGGCGCTACTTCGACGGGGTCTCCTCCCTCTGGGTGAACCTGCACGGCCACCGCCGGGAGGAGATCGACGCCGCGATCCGCGGCCAGCTCTCCCGCGTGGCCCACTCCACCCAGCTCGGGATGGGAAGCCCCCCCGCCATCGAGCTGGCCGCGCGCCTGGCCGAGATCGCCCCCGAGGGGCTCACCCGCGTTTTCTACTCGGACAGCGGGGCGGCCGCCGTCGAGATCGCCCTCAAGATGGCCTTCCAGTACCAGCGGCAGCGCCGCCCCCCTCGGCCCGGGAAGTCGCGCTTCCTCGCCCTGAACCTCGCCTACCACGGGGACACGGTGGGGGCGGTCAGCCTGGGGGGGATCGGCCTTTTCCACGGCACCTTCGGACCCCTCCTCTTCGAAACCCTGCGGGCGGAGACGACCTACTGCTACCGCTGCCCGCGGGGGGCGGAGAAGGCCCCCTGCCCCGTCTGCGCGGGTGAGGAGATCGAATCGCTCATCGCCGGAAACGCCGGAACCCTCGCCGCCGTCGTGATCGAGCCCATGATCCAAGCCGCGGGCGGGATGATCGTCCAGCCGCCGGAATTCCTCCGGCGGGTGGCGGCGGCCTGCGCGGCGCACGACGTTCTCCTCATCGCGGACGAGGTGGCGACCGGCTTCGGCCGGACGGGGCGGATGTTCGCCTGCGAGCACGCGGGGGTCGCGCCCGACATCCTCTGCCTCGCGAAGGGGATGACGGGCGGCTACCTGCCCCTCGCGGCCACCCTCGCCACGGAGGAGATCTTCGACGCCTTCCGGGGCGCGCCGGACTCGGGGCGCGCCTTCTACCACGGGCACTCCTACACCGGAAATCCCCTCGGCTGCGCCGCCGCCCTGGCGAACCTGGACATTTTCGAAAAAGACCGGACCCTGGAAGGGCTCCGGCCCAAGATCGGCACCCTGTGGGAGGGGCTGGAGGGGCTGCGCTCCCTTCCCGCCGTCGGGGAGGTGCGCGGGATCGGCCTCATGGCCGGGGTCGAGCTCGTGGCCGACCGGGAGACGCGCGCGCCCTGCCCCTACGGGGAGCGCACCGGGCTCCGGGTGTGCCTGGCCGCCCGGCGGCGCGGGCTCGCCGTCCGGCCCCTGGGGGACGTGCTGGTCCTCATGCCCCCCTACTGCGCGGGCGGGGAGGAGATCGGCTGGATGGTGGAGGCGATCGGCGAGTCGATCGAGGAGGCCGCAGCGCGCCCCTAGCCCCCCGCGCGGCGGGGCTGCCCTCCCCCGGGGCGGGGCTGCCCCCCGCCGGGCGCGCCCACGGGGGGAAGGGGCGCCGCAGGAACGCCCACCACGGGGGGCGGACCCACCACGGGAGAGGGACCCTCCGCAGAGGGCGGACCCTCCGCCGGGGGGGGATCCTCCGCGATGAGGTCCTCCCGGGCGCGCAGCGGCCCTGCGATCGAGTAGCTCCTCGCGATGGTCTCGGCCTCCTGGCCGTCGATCAGAATGGCCACCCGTTCGTACTCGGGAAAGTTCAAGAGGACGGTGTTCGCCACCGCGTGGGCGGTGAGCATCTCGGCCCACGCCCCCCCCGGGTGCCCCTCCCGCATGGCCTTGTCGAAGTCGAGGTAGACCGTCCCCGACGGGCCGATGACGACGGTGCGCAGCTTCGCGCCGGGGGGAACCGCGGGGAAGAGGGACGCGTCCGGGGGGCCGGCGACGAGCGCCTCCACCGCGGCGCGGAGATTCCCCATCCGGTCCTCCCGGTCCTCCAGCGCGGCGGAATGGCGCTTCAGGAGATCGTCCTCCGCGCTCACGAAGAAAAGGTCCACCTTCCAGGTGGCGGCGAGCCCCTCCTCCGGCGCCGCGGGGCCGAGGGCCGCCCCCCCTCCCCGCTCCAGGAGGTCCAGGACGGCGTCGGGGTTCGAGAGCACCGCCCCCGCCCCCAGGAGGGCGAGAAGGAGGAAAAATATTCCGAGCCGCACCCGCCGTCCCATATCACCCTCCCCCGCCGGGGACGGACCCGCCGCCGGGGAGCGGGCCTCCGGCTCCCGCCCCCGGGGGGGGGGCCTCCCCGGGCTTCGCCTCCGGTGCCCTTTCCGGAAGGCGGGCGAAGCGCGCGACCTCCGCCTCGAGCGCGCCGATGTAGGGGTTGCCGATCTTCATTTCCTTCAGCCGCGCCACCTCCTCCGGGGTGGAGATCACTCCCATGCTCACATAGACCGCCGCCATCTTCGCCCCCTCGAGCTCGCGCACCGGGAGGATGCGGAGGGGCACCCGGCTCCTCGTTCGGATCCGCCGGAAACGCTCCGCCAGGCCCTGGGCGAAGCGGTGGCTCGCCGCGAGGTGGACGTTCTGCCCCCGCTGCCATCTCGCGGCGGCGGCCTCGGAGGACTCGCCCCCCGCGGTAGGGGGCCGCTGGGGGGAGGCGACAAGGACGGCGGGCCCGCGGGCGCCCTTGCGCCAGGAGGCGTCGGCATGGATGGAGATGAAAAGGCTGGCCCCGTTGTAGTTGGCGACCGCGGCGCGCTGGGCCGGGGATATCTCGGTGTCCCCCTCCCGGGTGAGGATGACCTTGACCCCGGGCCGGCGGCGGAGGCGCTCGGCGAGGAGGGAGGCGATCCGGAGCGTGAAGTCCTTTTCGAGGACCGGGCCCGGGCCGCGGCTGCCCCCGTCCCTTCCCCCGTGGCCCGGGTCCAGGGCCAGGATGAACTGGACCGGATCGGGCGGGGGAGTCCTCTCCTGGACCCCCGCCGGGTCCTGGGCCCCCACCGGGGCGGCGCAAGCAGCCCCTGCGGCGGCGGCCAGGAACCCCGCCAGGGCGGCCGCCCAGCACTTTCGCAACGAAAATCCTCCTGAAGGGTTCGGCGCGGCCAAGGTAACATCTCGCACGCCGCCTGGCCATCGAGGGGGGGGGGGGAAGCCGAGGGTTGCGCGCGGCCCGGAATTCCCGTAAGGAAAGGGGAATGGAAAGGGCGCCTCCTGCCCGGCCCGAACCCCCGCCACCGCCCCGTGCCGCGTTTCCGCCCCGTGCCGCGTTTCCGCCCCGTGCCGCGTTTCCGCCCCGTGCCGCGTTTCCGCCCCGTGCCGCGTTTCCGCCCGCCCCGAGGAGGGCCCCCACCCCATGAAACGACGCGCCGTCCCCTGCATGGCCCTCGCCCTCGCCCTCGCGCTCGCCCTCCCGGCCGCCGGATGCGCGAGGCTGGGAAGCCTGGCCTCCGGCTCCTCCGCCGGGCAGCGCGAAGCGAAGAACTTCCGCTTCCCCGACCTGCCCATTCCCGTCGGCTTCTCGCTGGACCTGCCGAAGTCCTTCATCTTCGAGTCGCCCGGAACGCGCGCCGGCCACCTCGTTTACACCGGCTACCGGGAGTACGAAAATGTCGTCGGGTTCTACCGGGAAAAAATGCCGGACCACGGCTGGAAGCTCGTGAGCAGCTTCGAGCGGGGGCAGGCATCCCTGACCTTCGAGAAGCCCGGCTGGGTCTCCACCGTCATGGTCCGCCGCCGGACGTTCGGCAGCGTGGTCGAGATCAACATCGGGCCGAGGGAAAAGGATTTCGTTGAGCAAGACATACCGCCCAAGCGAAGATGACCTCCCCGCCCTCTGCCTCGTCAAGACCGTGGACGGCCAGGCGGAGGCGCTCGTCCTCAAGGCCCGGCTCGAAGCCGAGGACATCCCCGTCCACCTGAACTACGAATCGGCGGGCTCGGTCTACGGCTTCCGCGCGACGGGGCTGGGCCAGGTGCGCGTCCTGGTGCCCGCGGCCTTCGCGGCGGCGGCCCGCCACATCTGCGGGGGGGAAGGGGAGCGTCCCGGCCCCGGCCCCGAAAACCCCGGGGGCCTGGCGGCGTGAGGCCGCCCCTCCCGAAGAGAAGAAGAAGGCGCCCCCATGGACCGGGTTGATCACAACTGGGAGGAGTTGCGTCAGCTCCTCCTCGAAAAATCCTACGAGAAGAAAAAGGTCACCCTCGCCTCGGGCCGGGAGAGCGATTTTTACATCGACTGCCGCCAGGCCACCCTCCACGGCCGCGGGGCGGTCCTCACCGGAAGGCTCATCTACGCCCGCCTGCGGGACACCGAGATCGAGGCGGTGGGCGGGCCCACCCTCGGGGCCGACCCCATGGTGACCGCCGCCTCCCTCATCGCCTCCTTCGAAGGGGCGGACCTCCCGGCCTTCATCGTGCGCAAGGAACCCAAGGGCCACGGCCTCGCGCGCATGATCGAGGGCTTCGGGAACCTCAGGGAGGGGATGAAGGCCGCCATCATCGAGGACGTCGTCACCACCGGGGGCTCCACCCTGAAGGCGATCGAGGCCACCCGCGCCGCCGGCCTGGAAGTGGTCAAGGTCATCTGCCTCATCGACCGCGAAGAGGGCGGAAGAGAGAATTTGAAAGAGAAAGGCTTCGAGCTGGAGGCCATCTACACCAAGACGAGTTTGTTGGAGGGGGAGGGGTGATCGTTTCTTTCCTGGAATTCGGAGACTCCCCCCTTCGCCCAGAGCGACAAGCACCCGCGGAAACGCCCTCTCCCTTTAGGAGAGGGTGTTCATGCCGCCCGCGTCTCATCCGTGGACCGCATATCTTCCGTCAAATCCTAAAAGATAATACCGAAACACCGGCAGCAAGCTGCAGGTGGTACCCAGGGTGTGGTTTCCCCCACCCGGAATTCGGAGACCCTTCACTTCGAGTTCCCCTTCACCCCGTGTGACAAGAATCAGCCGAAATTCCCTCTCCCCCCGGGAGAGGGAGGAAAAACTCTTCGCTTCAACGTCTGTACAGGCCATTCTCTCAAAGGCCCCGAAACCCCGCGATCGCCTCCTCGGCCCGTTTCTCGGCGTCCTCGCGGGGCCAGCCGTAGCCGGGGGTGCCGGCGGAGAGGAACTTCCAGCCCAGGGTGGGCCGGGGGCCATGGGTGGTGTCGATGTCCTTGTCCATGATGATGTGGAAGGCGCCCGTGCCGCTCAGGTTCGCGGCGCTCACCGTGGCGTGCTGGTCGGTCCCCTGGATGGGGTTGGGGAGGGACTTGAGGAGCTCGTCCAGGCTGCGGCGCGTGTCGGTGGCGACGTAGTTGTCCACGACTCCGCCCGGGTAGCCGGCGATGGCGTACCCGTCCGCGCACTCGAAGACGAGGAAGGTGTAGGTGAGCTTGTAGAAATCCGGGAGCTTGGCCGCGACCGCGGTCTCCTTCACGAGGAAGTCCCGGAGCCGCTTGAAGTAGACCGCGTTGTGCTCGCATACCCGCTGAATCCGCTCTTCGTTCACCTTTTCGCTCTCCTTTTCCGTCATTCGCCCTCACGCGCCGGCGCGCAGGAAGGCCGCAGTTGGCGGATTTCCCTCAAGAATGGCCGGGTTTGACTCTCCGGCGGTTTTCCCTATAGTACGGCCAAATACATCCCCTTTAAGATATATCCTCTTTAAGAAGGTGCGCGCGATGGCAGAGCCAATCCAGGGCGGCGGCCCGGTGAACTCGATCCTGCCGCAGACCCCGCAGACCGGGAACGCGGACGAGCCGGACGAGGCCCAGGAAACGGAAGATGCCGAGGCCGAGACCACCCTCAATTCCACGGATTCCCCCGCCGGGGGCCAAACGCAAGCCGTCGCGTCCGAAGAGGAATCCGCCGAAGCAGACGCGGACGCGGACGCGGACCCCTCCCGCGGCGGCCGGGTCGACGTCCTGATCTGAAGCGCCCCGCTCCCGTTTTCCCCACCCTTTGAAGACAGCCCCCGGGGGATGGATCCGGGGAAAAGATCCGCCCTTCGCCCGCCTTCCCGCTTTCTCCACTCCTATCAAACCCCCGCGAGCTCGCAGGTCTCGTAGCGCGAGAAGGCCATGGTGAAGGTGGCGCGGCCCTGGGTGGCGCTCCGCAGGGCGGTCGCGTAGCCGAACATCCGGGCGAGGGCGACCGAGGCCCGGACGATGGCGTAGGGGGCGCCGCCGCCGCGCTCCTCGATTCCCTCGATGCGCCCGCCCCGGCCGTTCAGGTCGCCCACCACGGCCCCGGTGAACTCCCCGGGGGCGATCACCTCGACCGCCATGACGGGCTCGAGGAGCTGCCCCCCGGCCCTGCGGCAGGCCTCGGCGAAGGCCCCCCCGGCGGCCGCGCCGAAGGCGCCCTCGGTGGACTTGTCGGGGTCGAAGTCGGCCTCCAGGAGCGCGATCCGCACGTCGCTCATCTCGTAGCCCGCAAAGGCCCCGCTGCTCGCGGAGGCGAGGACGGCGCTCCCGGCGGCGGCGAGGAGAGGCTCCGGAACCCGCCCCCCCTCCCCGGCGGGGGGGACAAGGCTCTCGTAGCGGAGGCCCTCCCCGGGGGCGGGCGAGACGCGGAGCCGCACCCGGGCGAACTGGGGCCTTCCCCCCAGGTCCCGGTCGAAGACGGTCTCCGCCTCGGCCTCCTCCTTCAGGGTCTCGCGGTAGACCACCCCGGGGGGGGCCACCCGGATCGCCACCCCGAACTCCTCGCCGATTCGCCGGGTGAGAACGTCCAGGTGGAGCTCGCCCATCCCGCTCATCACCAACTGGCCCGAGTCCGGGTCCCGGGCGCAGCGGAAGGTGGGGTCCTCGGCCGTGAGCTTTTCCAGGGTATCGTCGAGCTTCTTCTGGCCGGTGGCGTCCCGGGGCTCGACCGCGATCGAGATGACGGGGTGGGGGGCGGAGATGGACTCAAGGAGGACGGGGCGGGCCTCCTCGCAGAGGGTGTCCCCGGTGGCGGCGAACTTGAGGCCCGCGGCCGCGACGATGTCCCCGGGGCCGGCCTCCCCGATGCGCTCCCGCTTGTGGGCGTACATCCGGAAGAGGCGGGCGAGGCGCTCCTTTTTCCTCCGGTGCGGATTCCACGCCTCGTCCCCGGCCTTTATCCGCCCGCTGTAGACGCGCAGGTAGGTGAGGCGACGCCCCTCGTCCATCTGCACCTTGAAGGCGAGTGCGGAGAAGGGGGCGTCCCCCTCGGGGGGGGGGGCCTCCTCCGCGCCGCCACCCCCCCCCTTCTCCTCCGGCGAACGGCCCACCGCGGGGGGGAGGTCCGCCGGGGAGGGCAGGTAGTCCGTCACGGCGTCGAGGAGGGGCTGGATCCCCCGGTTGCGAAGGCCCGAGCCGCAGAACACCGGGACCAGGCCCCCGGCGAGGACCGCCCGGCGCAGGGCGCCCCGGAGCGCCTCGTCCCCGACGGGCTTTCCCCCGAGGAAGGCTTCCATCACCCCCTCGTCGAAGTCGGCGGCGGCCTCGACCAGGGCCTCGCGCAGGGCGGCGGCCTTCCCGGCGAGGCCCCCCCCGGCGGGGGTGCGCAGGAGGGTCCGGCCCTCGTCCTCCCCGCCCCAGGCGAGATGCTCCCCGGTGAGGACGTCCAGCTGGCCGCGGTAGGCCTCCCCCTCCCCGTCGGGCCACTGCATGAGCACCGGCCGCGCGCCCAGCTTCTCGCGCATCATTGCCACCACGCGCTCGAAGTCGGCCCCGACGCGGTCCATCTTGTTCACGAAGGCGAGGCGGGGGACGGCGAAGGCGTCCGCCTGGCGCCAGACGGCCTCGCTCTGGGGCTCGACCCCCTCGACGGCGCTGAAGATGGCGACCGCGCCGTCCAGGACGCGGAGGCTGCGCTCGACCTCGATGGTGAAGTCCACGTGTCCGGGGGTGTCGATGATGGTGATCTCGTGGTCGGCCCAGTTGCAGGTGACGGCGGCGGCGGTGATGGTGATGCCGCGCTCGCGCTCCTGGGCCATCCAGTCGGTGGTGGCCTGGCCGTCGTGGACCTCGCCCATCCGGTGGATGGTCCCGGTGTAGTAGAGGATGCGCTCGGTGACGGTGGTCTTTCCGGCGTCGATGTGGGAGATGATCCCGATGTTCCGCCGCCGGGCGAGCGGGGGGCGCTTCATGGGCCCATCCTCTCTGGGCGGGAATCCTCAAAGAAACAAAACGGAGGCAGATTACCCCATAGCGGGCCTTCATAGAAGAATGACACTCCCCCGTCCCACCCTTCTCCCGGCGGGGGGAATGGGGTTGTTTTCTGTCTGTCATTCCGGGTCCTTCGCCTGCGATCAGGACGGGCTCAGGGGTGAGTCTTCCTGAGCGCGAATCAGGCGCGGCTCCCCCCGGAGGATTCTTCGCCTTCGGCCCGGAATGAAAGGAGAGGGCTAAACGGAAAGGGGCGCGTGCGGTTCAAAAAACTCCCCCGCCCCATCCCTTCCCCGGAAGAGGGGGAGCGGGACATCCCCGGCGGGCGTGAGACCGATTTCCTGGAGGAGATTTCCGGGAATGGATGCGGCGGACGGTCCGGATGCGGAATGAGGAGGGTTTCACGGCGGGCGGGCCCGCCCCCCCGGCTTGAAACGGGCGGTGCCGGGCGGGCGATGGGGCGGTCCGCTTTGCCGTCAGGCCGCCTTGGGGCGGCCCGTGTTCTCCTGCCGGGCGGAATCCGGGGAAACGAGGGCGGACTCCTCAAAAGGAAGCTCGGGCTCGGGGGTGAGACGGCTCTCGAACTCCTCCTGGTGGCGGGCCCACTCCGCATAGGAGATCGCCCCTTCGAGGAATTCACCGAGGTTGTGGAGACAGGCCTGGTTCACGGAAGCTCTGGCTTTCGTTCTCATGGCTCTCTCCCTCTCCGGCTGGGCCTTCATGCGACGCGGGCCTTGGGGTGCCCGCCGCGGGCCTTGGGGCGTCCTTCCCCCGGCCGCGTTCTCATGCGCCGCTTGAGCGCCGGTAAAGATGGCCCGGAATGAACCCGGCGGTACCACAAGATGCAGGGTCCCATGCAACCCTCATTTCCAATATATAGCAAAGCGCATGCTATCTCCCCTAAAGCGAATATAAGACGAAAATGACATGGAAGCAACTGTTTTTTTCGGCCTCTGGGCTTTCCGGAATTTTCCGCGAAGGCTAACCCTTTTGACACAATGTCCCGAAATGAGAAATTGGTAATACAATCATGCGGGATTTCCCTCCCCGAGGGACCGGGCCGGGCTTTGGGGAAAGGAGACCGCGGGTTTCCATTTCCCCCGCCCGCCTTTATAAATCCGGACATGCGAGCGCCCCTCCTCACCCGAATCTGGAATCCTGCCCCGGCCCGGCTCCGCCGAGGGGTTTTCCCGGCCGCCGCCCTCGCGCTGGCCGCCACCCTCGCGGCCGGCTGCACCACGGGATACGAGACCACCACCTCGCGCGGGGAGCGCATCAAGGAATGGTTCCTGGAGAGGGAAGGGGGGGAAATCGAGGCCTACGCGGTGTGGCCCGCGGAGAAAGGCCGCCACCCCGCCCTCCTCCTCATCCACGGGGCGGGGGGGCGGGCCCAGCGCTTCCGCTCCCCCATTTTCACGCTGGCCCGGGGGGGTGTAGTGGCGATGGCCATCTCCCTGCCCGGCTCCGGTGAGTCCACGGGCCCGGACGATTTCAACGGGCCGCGCGCCGTGGCGGCCATCGCCCGGGCCGCCGCCTTCCTCGCCCAAGACTCCCGGGTCCGCCCGGAGGCCATCGCCGTCTACGGCATCGGAGCGGGGGCGGCGGCCGCCCTTCTCGCCGCGGCGGAATCGCCCCACATCCGCCTCGCCGCGGTTCAGGACGGGGGCTACGACCTGGAGGAGATCTTCGGCAACCTTTCGGAAAATAAGCGCCTGCGGATGCGCCTTCGCCTGGGGGGAACGCCGAAGGAAAAGCCGGAGGCGTACCGGATCCGCTCCCCCATCCGCCGCCTGGCCGGCCTCCGGGGGCCGGTTCTCATCCTCCACGCGGAAAAACCGCGCGCCTATCCCCTCTTTCAGGCGGACGCCCTGGCCGACGCCCTCCGCGCGAAGGGACATCCCCACCGCCTCATCGTCATCCCCGGGGGCAGTGAAGAGCTCAACCTGCGGCTCCCCTCCATCAAGCGCCGCGTCCTTCCTTTCCTGAGGGAGCACTTGGAATCCGGAGGAAATCGCGGGTAAGCCGCGGGCGAAATTCCCCTCCCCGGAGGCGCTTCCGGGGAAATTCCGGCCGGCATCCGGGTCCTTTCCAGGCTTCTACGGGGAAGGGGAAAAAGGAGAAATTAAGCTCCCCGCCGGATGCGCCGATAAGGTATATGAGTAGTGCGATTCATTTTTCGGCAACGGGGGAAATCGAAATGGCTTTCGTGCCGGGCATCCAGACCGCAAAGGTCGAGCCGCAGCAGGCCCCCGCGGCAGCCGCGGGGGAGGCGGCCGAAAGAGAGATGTTTCACGCCCTCCTCGATCAGGCCGCAGCCCGGTACGCGGAAGAGGGGCCTCCCTCCGTTCAATCGGCCTCCATCCAAAAGCTGAACGTTCTGGGCGGCCAGCATCCCCCGCCGGAGATGGGGGTCGGGTATCTTCAAATTTATATCGAACTGGCCGGTTCCATGACATCGTAAGAAATCCGCGCCGCGTTTCCCGTATTTCCGATCACGCCCCGCATCCTGCGCCGTTCATTCGCGAGCCTCTCGCTGCCGGGCCCACCGGATCCGGTCGGCGGGGGCGGGATGGGTGTGGAACAATCCCACCACCCAGCGAGGCGGGGAGGGGTCCGCCAGGTTCTTCCGGCAAAGCTTTTCGAGGGCGGAGACCAGCCCCCCGGTCCCGCGCGTATTCTCCACCGCGAAGGCATCGCACCCACGCTCGAGGCGCCGGGCGTACGCCCGCAGGACGGGCGCCCACACCGCCCCCCAAACGGACAGGGTGAGCCAGACCGCAGGAAGGAAAGCGGGCTCTGCGGACGCTGGAGGCGAAATGCCTATCCAGCCGAGGCCCGCGGGGCGGGCGAGGAGCCATTCCGCCAGATAAAGACCCGAAAAGAGGAGCGCCCCCCGGACGAGGAACATTTGGGGAATATGCCGGCCGAGTTGGTGCGCAACCTCATGGGCGAGGACGGCCTCAATCTCCTCCCCGGTGTACTCGGCGAGAAGGGTGTCCGAGAGCACCACGCGGCGGGAGGGGCCCCAGCCTACGAGGGCGGCGTTGGCCGCCTTGCTCTTCCGGCTCAGGTCCATCTCCCAAACCCCGCCCCGCACCCGCGCGCGCGTCCGCCGCAGGAGCCCCGCCAATCGATCCGCCAAGGCGGAATCCGAAAGAAGCTTGAAGCGGAAAAAGAGAGGGGCCAGGAGAACAGGGCCGATGAGGGCCAACACCGCGCCCAGCCCGCCGCCGAGCAACCCCGCCACCCACCACCACCCCGCGGGCCGGACCATCATGGCCCAGATGAGCGCCGCCGCCGCCAATCCGCCCAGGATCAGCTGAAGCGCGAATCCCTTCGCCTGGTCCAACAGCCAGCCTCCGAGGGTCTGATTCGAGAGGCCGGCGGAATGGGGAAGGCGAAACCCCGAAAGGTAGTCGAGCGGAAGGGTCGCTCCCGCGCGGGCCGCGAGCATGAGGGCGAGGTAGAGCGCGCCGGCCAAAGGAGGGAGCCCGCCCGCCAAGGGCCAGCCGCCCCTGGGCGCAAAGGCGAGAAAAGCCGCCGTAACGGCAAAAGCGAGCACGTCGGCCCCAACGCCCAGGCCGAGGCGCCGCATTTGGTAGCGGCGCGCCCGCCGGCTGTCCTCCGGGTAGAAAACGGGGTTATCCAAGGAAACTCCAAATGCGGAAAACGGCGGGGAGCGCGCCAAAGGGGGAAGATCTTTTCGCTCCTTTTTCTCCGTCCCTCCCGATAGGGGCGATGGCAACCCCTCCTCCAATATGCAAAAATAGTATACCTTTGGATGGACCAGACAGAATGTTCCTTTCCGGTTCCGGGCATCCATAGAGTTTCATTGCGTGGGCTTTACCCTATCAAAGGAAGAGCGTCATGGCGGAGGAGCAAGTCGGTCAAACTTCTAAAATCCTTTATCACTCTCCCACCGTTTCCCTGAACGAGTACGATGACTCCTTCAGGAAACAAAGGATCGCTACGCGGCTGATCCGCTCCCTCGGCGAAGTATCCGCCGATGCGGGAGACTCCTTGAAAGTCGTTCTCTTGGACGAAACCCTCTCAACCGATGACGGCTTGGCGGAACTGGAGAAATATCTCTCCTCGAACCGGCCCATCGCGGCCCTTCTCATCTCTCCGCCGGGAGAAGAGGTCGAGCCGGACTCCCCCCTTTCGGCCGTCACCTCGGGCGTCCTTCAGCCGCCGTTCTCCCGGGGAAGCTTTCTCCTCGCCCTCCGCGGGGCGTTCCAGCACGCGGCGGCCCGCCTGCTCGCCCAGCGCGAGCGGAACCAGCGGCAGATGCTCACCCAGAACCTGGACGATCTCACCCAAATCGGCATCGCCCTATCCGCCGAACAGAACCACCACCGGCTCCTCGACCTCATCTTGACCAAGAGCCGGGGGCTGACCAAGAGCGATGCGGGGAGCCTCTATCTCGTCGAAGAGAACGAGAAGGGAGAAAGAAAGCTCCGGTTCAAGCACACCCAGAACGACTCAAAGCATATTCCCTTCCAAGAGTTCGTGATGCCCGCAACGAAAGCGAGCATCGCCGGCTACGTCGCCGTGACGGGCGAGACCCTGAACCTGGAGGACGTGTATCACACCCCGGGAAACGTGGAATTCTCCTTCAACAAGAGCTTCGACGAAAGCGTTGGATACCGCAGCAAATCCATGCTCGTGGTCCCCATGCGCGATCACAACAATGAAATCACAGGGGTGCTCCAACTGATCAACGCGAAGCGGTCGAGCGAGATCATTCTCTCTGAGCCGGATATCGCGGAAAAAGAGGTGGTCCGATTCGAGCCCGCGATCGAAGACCTCATCAATTCGCTCGCGAGCCAGGCGGCCGTGGCCCTCGAAAACTCCATGCTGGTCGAAAGCCTCGAGCGCACCTTCGAAGGATTCGTGACGGCCTCCGTGCACGCGATCGAGCAACGGGACCCGATCACTTCGGGTCACTCCGAGCGGGTGACGGCCCTCACCTGCGCGTTGGCCCAGGCGGTAGACGAAACGAAGGAAGGGCGCTACGCCGACGTCTCCTTCAGCGAGGAGCAGATGCGCGAGCTTCGCTACGCCGGGCTGCTGCACGACTTCGGCAAAATCGGGGTGCGCGAGCAAATTCTCCAAAAGCAAAACAAGCTCTACCCCTTGCAAATGGGGGTGGTAAAGGAACGGTTTAATTTCATCAAGCGCACCCTTGAGAGTGAATACCAGGAAAAAATGCTTCAGTACGCTCTCAGCGGAAAAAATGAGGAAGTGGAAAAGGTGCGAGGGGAGATGGAAAAGGCTCTCGCCGAAGTGGACGAGCATCTCGCGCTCATCATTAAATCCAACGCCCCTTCCATGATGCCGGACGGTGATTTTGACGCCTTGGATAACCTTAGCACCAAAATCTATCTCGACTTCGAAGACAAGGTAAACACCTACCTGTATCCGGAAGAGCTGGACAGCCTCAAAATCCGGCGGGGGAACCTCAACCTGGGCGAGCGCAAGGAAATCGAGTCCCACGCTTCGCACAGCTACAATTTCCTCACCCAGATTCCTTGGACGAAGGTTCTCAGGGGGATCCCCGAGATCGCGCACGGCCACCATGAAAAGCTGAACGGCGCGGGGTATCCCCAAGGACTAAAAGAAGAGGAGATCGTCCTCCAGTCGAAGATGATGTGCGTCTGCGACATCTTCGACGCGCTCACCGCATCGGACCGGCCCTACAAAAAGGCGGCGCCCCTCGAAAAGGCAATCCAGATTCTCGGCTTCGAGGTCAAGGATAATCACCTCGACGCGGAATTGATGGACATCTTCGTGAAGAAAAAAGTCTACCAGGCCGTCGAGGCCTTCCATGGCAAGGAATACGTAGAACCGGAACCGCAATCCAAATCGTAAAAAAAGAAATTACTCCGGAGGGTTCCCTTTGACCGGAAAAGTGGTCGATCTAAGGGCCGACACGTTTTGCCGGCCCACGCCCGGCATGCGGGAGGCCATGTCGCAGGCGGGGCTGGGCGACGACCTTTTCGGAGAAAATCCTACGATCAACGATCTCCAAGATCGGGCCGCCTCCCTCTTCGGCAAGGAAGCGGCCCTGTTCGTGGCATCCGGGACGATGGCGAACCAGATTGCCATCAAGGTCTACACCCAGCCCGGCGAGGAGGTCATCTGCGACGCCGGTTCCCATCCCATCCACAGCGAATTGGCGGCGGCGGGCATGATCTCGGGGATTCAATTCCGCCTCTTGAACGGCGACCGGGGGATATTCTCCCGGGAGGACGCCGAGGACGCCATCCGGCCGGACAGCCCCTTATTCGCCCGGTCCGCCCTCCTGTGGCTCGAAAACACCCATAACAAGGGCGGGGGGCAGATATTCCCTCTCGAAAAAGTGGGAGCGCTCCGGGCGCTCTCCCTCGAGCGGAGGATCCCCCTGCACATCGACGGCGCCCGGATATTCAACGCCGCCGTCTCCTCGGGCGTCCCCCCCCTGGAATGGGGAAAACGGTGCGATTCGCTCAGCTTTTGCCTCTCCAAGGGGCTGGGTTGCCCGGTGGGTTCGCTCCTCATTGGGCCGAAAGATTTTATCGCGCGGGCGGCGCGGATCCGGAAAATGCTCGGCGGCGGATGGCGGCAAGCCGGGACGCTCGCCGCCGCCGGCATCTACGCGCTTTGGCATCACATCGAGCGCCTGGGGGAGGACCATGCGAACGCCCAGACGCTCGCCGAGCACGCGGCCGGCGTGCCCGGCGTCCGACCCATCTACGAGACGACCCCGACGAACATCGTCTTCCTGGACGTCGCCGAGAGCGGCCGCACGGGCGAGGAGGTCGCCTCCCGCCTCCGGGAGCGCGGCGTCTCCCTGTTTCCCATGGGCAAATTCGCCCTTCGCGCCGTGACCCATATGGACATCTCCCAGGAGGAGGTGGAGCAGACCATTCGGGCGCTGGCCGAGGCGGTCCGGTGAACCGGACCGCCCGCGTCACCGTCCTCGGTTGCGGGACATCGACGGGTGTTCCCGCGATAGGCTGCACCGAGCCCGTCTGTCTCTCCGACAACCCGCGGAACAAGCGCCTCCGGCCGAGCATCGTGATCGAGTCGCCGGCGGGAAACCTGCTCGTAGACACCGGGCCCGACCTGCGCCAGCAGGCGCTCCGGCACGGCCTGCGCCGGGTGGATGCTGTGGTGTACACCCATCACCACGCGGACCATACCAACGGCATCGACGACATGCGGGTCTTCAACTATCTAATGAAAAAAGCGATCCCCTGCTACGCCTACCCGGAAACCGCGCGGATGCTGCACAGGAATTTCAGCTACATCTTCGGGGAGAATAACGAATACGTCGGATTCAAGCCCGAGCTCACCCTCCACGAGCGGGACGGGGAAGCTTTCGAGGCGGGCGGGATCGGGGTGCGCCCGTTCGCGCTCGAGCACAACGGCCTCCGCGTGATGGGCCTTCGCGTCGGGGACTTCGCCTACGCGACGGACTGCAACGCCATCCCGGAATCCTCGATGGAGATCCTGAAGGGCACCCGCTGGCTCATCCTGGACGCCCTCCGCCACCGGGAGCATCCCTCCCATTTCACGGTGGCCCAGGCGCTGGAAATGGTCGGCGCCCTCAAGCCGGCGCAAACCTACTTCACCCACACGACGTACGAGCTGGATTACCGCGAGACGAACAGTATGCTGCCCAAAGGCGTGGAGCTGGCCTACGACGGTCTTTCATTCGAGATAAATTTATAGAAATCTCTCAGTCCGGCCGGCGGGATTCACCGGAAGCGTCCTCCCCGTCCCGCCCGGCGTTGGAGCCCGAGCGGAAGGGGCGCGGGGCCGCGTCCCCTTCATCGGCGTTGGCGAGCCGGTTCGCCTCGGCGAGGGTGAGGTCCAGGTACAGCCGGTAGGTGGCGAAGAAATAGGACAGGGAGGCGACCATGATGGCCGCCTGCGCCACAATGTTTCCAAAAATGCCCCCCCCAAGGATATTCTGAAGAACCCACCATTTCTGAAAGACCCACCAGATCATGGACCAGGCAATCGTGTAAATCAGGAAAATGAATATCACGAGGCGCTCGCTCCCGGCCGAGATGGCCCCCGCGATCCGGAATGAATCCCCGAAGCCCTTCGCGTGAAACATCGCCGAGAAAGTGCAAAAGTAATAACGCACCGCCGGGCCCGCGACCACGAATACCGAAACCACGAGCGCCGCGACCCGCCCGCCGACACTTCCCCCGAAAAATATGATCATCAGAAGGAAACTGATCCACTGAACCGCGAGCGCCAGCGCGAGGACGTAGGCCAGGTCCACCGTGGCGACCCGCACCAGCCGGGAGAGCGCACCCGAAACGTCCCAGACGTTTTCCTCCCCCTTCAATTGCAGATGGACCTTGAGGATGACCAGAATGAAGATGAAAGTTTGAATCACGCGCGCAAAAAAGACATAGAGGAGAATTCCCGGCGCGGAACTCACCGTGACGCTCCCACCCTGTATCTGCTCCAGGGGAAGAAAAAACAGGGCGAGCGCGGAAAGAGGCAGGTAGACGAGGAGGACGGCGGCGGTCAACTGGGTGAAATCGTCCTTGTGGAGACGCAAGCCGAATTCGATGTAGCTTGAAACCGGCTTCAAATTTTTTTCGTTCGCCATGAGAGCCCGTTCGAGATGGAGACGCCGGCGTGGCCGAAGAGGGCGCCGGAAGCGGTTCCGCGCGGCGCGCCGGAATGGCCCGCCCGGCGCCAGGGCACCCTCCCCGCCCCGATCCTCCACCGCGCCGGCACCGAAACGACCATTGCCTTCGGACAACGAAGAAAGATACACTAGAAACGCATTTAATACAGCCGTGGATTGTCTTTTCTGCCCCCGAAACCCGCCCCGGAAAGGCGTCTGACTTCCTTCATGTCCGAATCGTTTCCACCGAAAAAGGCCCACCCCGGCAGGCAGGGAGCGAACCTCCTCGCGGCCTCCCAGGCCGCCCTGGAAAGACTCGGAAGGGGGACGCTGTTTTTCGTCGCCGAGATGGGGCGGATGGGCGTTTTCCTCGGCCAGGCCGCCGGCTGGTTTTTCGTTCCCCCCTGGCGGGGGGGCCTCATCGTCCGGCAAATGTACTTCATCGGCGTGGGCTCGGTCTCGATTGTTCTTTTGACGGGTCTTTTCACCGGCATGGTGCTCGCGCTCCAGGGCTTTTACACCCTGAACCGGTTCGGCTCCGTGGGGCTCCTCGGCCCGGCGGTGGCGCTCGGCCTTCTCCGGGAGCTCGGCCCCGTCCTGACCGCCCTCATGGTGACGGGGCGCGCCGGCTCGGCCATGACCGCCGAGATCGGCATCATGGTCATCACCGAGCAGATCGACGCCCTCCGGAGCATGGCCGTGAATCCCCTGCAAAGGCTCGCGGTTCCCCGAATCGTGGCGGGAATTCTAACCGTCCCCCTGCTGACGGCGCTCTTCAACGTGACGGGGATTTTCGGAGGCTACCTCGTCGGTGTAAAGTTGCTCGGCCTGAGCAGCGGCACCTATTTCGGCGAGATGCAAGACAAGGTGGGAATGGCGGATATTTACGAAGGAATCTGGAAATCCCTGGTCTTCGGCCTTCTCGTGACCTGGGTTTGCTGCTACAAAGGCTATACTTGCGGGCACGGCGCGGAGGGCGTAGGGAAGGCCACCACCCGGGCCGTTGTCCTCTCCTCTGTCCTTATCCTGGTCGGGGACTATGTCCTGACCTCGATCCTTCTCTGAGGAGAGGGCACATGGAGCAGCGGAGAGTGGAATTGGCGGTCGGCGCTTTCGTCCTGGCCGGAATTCTCTGCCTCGCCTACCTCTCGGTGAGCCTGGGGGGTCTGGGGCTGTTCGAGACGGGGGTCTACGAGGTCACAGCAAAGTTCTCCTCCGTCTCGGGGCTGCGGGCGGGCGCCTCGGTGGAGATCGCGGGCGTTCAGGTCGGCCGGGTGCAGTCGATCGCCCTCGATGAGGACGAGGCGGTCGTCACGCTGCGCCTCGACGCCTCCCTCAAGCTCACCTCGGACGTCATCGCCTCGGTCCGCACAAAAGGGATCCTGGGGGACAGCTTCGTCAACCTCAGCCAGGGCGGCTCGGAAAAAATCGTTCCCGCGGGAGGGCGCATCCGCGAGACCGAGCCCCCCCTGGACATCCAGAAACTCATCGGCGATTTCATCTACGGGACTGTGAAATGATCGCACCGACGACGCGCGGGCCCTTTTTCGGCGTCCCGCAATTGGCGGCGGCCCTCCTCGCCCTATTCCTTCCCGCCTCCGCCGCGGCGGACTTGACCCTCCGGCAGGGAGGAGCGGGCGTCGCGAGCGTCCTCACCCTCGATCAGGCCGTGGACCTCGCCCTCCAGCGGAGCTACGAGGTCCGGGAAGCCCTGGCGGACGTGGACATCTACCGCGCCAAGCGCGACCAGGCCGACGCGGCGCGCTGGCCCCAGATCGAGATCCTCGGCGTTGTGGGCCCGGTCCCCCGGGCGCGGGGGAACCAGCTCTTCTCCCCCGACAAGACGGACCGCACCGTGCCCCTCGGCATTTTCCAGTCCGCCGGCCTGCAGCTCATCCAGCCCATCCAAACCTTCGGCCTCATCAGGGGCCTGCGGGAAGCGGCGCGCAACGGCGTCCGCGTCCAGCAGGAAGGCGCCCGCCTCAAGAAGGCCGACATCTCCCTCAAGGTCCACGAGTACTACTACGGCGTGGTCACCGCGCGGGAGGTGGTGAGCGTTCTCCTCGAAACGCGCGGCACCCTTCAGAGCGCGCGGAAAAAACTCGTCAAGCTCATCGAGGAGGAAAAGGGGGAAGAGCTCGACCTGTTCAAGCTCGACGCCTTCACCGGGGATCTGGAGCTGGGGCTGAACGAAGCCCAGAAGAGCGCCGCCCTCGCCCTCGAGGCGCTGAAGTTCGCCATCGCCTCCGGGAGGGAGGCGAAGATTGACGTCGCCGACAAGCGGATCGTCCCCGACACCCGGCCGATCCAGGACCTCCCCGCCTACCAGGAGATGAGCCTCAGCCTCCGGCCCGAGATCGAGCAGGTCGAGGCCGGCCTGAAGGCGAGGCGGGCGCTCGTCAAGGTCGAGCGGAGCCAGCTCTACCCGCACATCTTCGTCGGCGTCATCGGCTCGGTGGCCAACGCCGACAACCGCAGCAACATCCACAACCCCTTCATCCAGGACCGGTTCAACCACGCCTTTCTCACGGCGGTGGTCGGCTTCAAGTGGTCGCTGAACTTCGGGATCACCCAGGGCCGGGTGGCCGAGGCGCGGGCCGAAGTCCAAAAGCTCGAATACACCCGGCAAAAAGCCCGGCGCGGCTTACCGGTCCAGGTCCGGCAGGCCTTCCTCGACCTCATGGAAGCGCGGAAAAACATCATCGCAACGGAGAAAGCCTACCGGGCCGGGCGGAAGTGGATGGTTTCGGCGGTGTCGAATTTCGACCTGGGCCTGGATTCCCCCAAGGAGATCTTCGAGGCGCTCGGCCAGTTTATCAAAATGCGGGTGGCCAACTTGCAGGCCATCTACAACCACAACCTCAGCATCGCGCGGCTGATGCACGCATCCGGAAACCTGGTGCCGCCCGACCCCGATTCCTCACAAAAGGACGGATCCAAATGAGGTTTTCCCGCCGCGCCGCCCGCCGGATCGGCGCGCTGCTCATCGCCGTGCTCGCCCTGCCCGCGTTCCCTTCGCCCGCCCTCGCGGGCGAGCCCACCGATCAGATCCGGTCCGCCGTGGAAATGGTGCTCGCCATCCTGCAGGAGGCGTCCCTCAAGGGGGAGGAGAAAAAGGAGGAGCGCCGCGCGGCGCTGCGCAAGACGATCGCCCGCCGGTTCGACTTCAAGGAAATGGCGCAGCGATCACTCGCCAGAGCCTGGAAGAAGCGCACGCCGGAGGAGCGGGCCGAGTTCACCCGCCTCTTCAGCCTGCTGATGGAGGCGAGCTACATCGGGAAGATCGAGCTCTACACCGACGAGGTGATCCGCTACACGAAGGAAAACACCGACGGCGATTTCACCCAGGTTGATTCCCATGTCGTCACCGCGAGCAGCCGGGAGATTCCCATTCATTACCGCATGCACAAGGTGAACGGCGAGTGGAAGGTTTACGACGTGACCATCGAGAGCGTGAGCCTCATCCGAAACTTCCGCCAGCAGTTCCGCCGCATCATCCGGAAGACTTCCTACGAAGACCTCGTGAAAAAGCTCCGGGCCAAGGCGGAGAAGGGGTAACCGCCCCGCCCGGGGCCGGCGGCCGGCCCGCCATCTCGGGAAGCGGGTACCTGCGCGCCACCTCCGCGTGGTGGCGAAGCCCCATCGCCTCCCGCTGGACAATCAGGTAATACCGATAGCGCTCCGCCTCGTCCAACCGCTTGTGAAGGGATCTCTCCAGGCCCGCTTTCTTTTCGCCGTTTCCCTCCGGGCAGCCCTCCCACCTCCGGAACGCCCGCCAGGCCGCTTCGTGGCGCGCGGCCAACTCCCCCCCGATGCGCCCCAGGGTCTGCGCCATCTGTTCGGCGATCTCATTTTCGGCCGGGAGATTTTCGAATTCGCCGCTCATCTTTGAACGGGCCCGCCGTCACCGGCGGCCCCTCCCTCCGGCGGGCCCTCGGGAAGCATGACGGAAAACACCAAGCCGAGGACGACATACGCCAGCGAACCCAAGGGGAGGGCAATGCGAATCCCCACGGCGTCCGCGAACACCCCCACCAAAACCACGCCCAGGCTCCCCATAAACCAGGTGACGCCGAGGACTAAGCTGCTCGCGAACGCCGCGCTTCCCGGGAGCAGCTCCTGCGCGTAGGTCACGGCGACGGCCAGCGGCGCATAAAGCGCCGCCCCCGCCAGCATCAAAAACGCGGTTCGGGCCGGATCCGGGAGCAGGAAAACGAGCGCCAGCGAGGGCAAGCCGGCGGCGAACCCGATGATCAAAACCCGCCGCCGCCCAATCCGGTCGGAAACGTACCCGCCGAGGACCCCGCCAAGGGCCGCCGCGAAGAGAAAAAACGTGACCATCCTCCCGCCCGTCACCACGGACCCCCCCTCGCTGACGATGTAGATCGGGATGAATGTCAAAACCGATACGGTCGAGGCGGTTCGGCAGGCGTTGATTCCCCAAAGCATGCTCATGGACCGGACCACCCCGCGAAGGGCCTCCAGGGTGCGGTGAAGGTCGGCCGGCGGGGATGCGCCGGCCGGCTTGATCCGCGGGGCGAGGAACAGGAGGGAAATCCCCAGCCCGATGCCGAACACGCTCGCGAAGGGGACGCCTTCGAGGCCCCAGTGCGCCAGGATGAAAGTCGCCATCCCGGCCCCCGCCGCCACGCCGAGCCGCCCGCCCGCCACGAAAAGCGACACCCCAAACCCTTTCCGGGCGCCGGAAACCCGATTGGCCATGGCGACGGCGATGGGGTGAAAACACGATGAGCCCACCCCGGCGACAAAAAGCAGGAGGTACATTGCGGCGAAGTTGGGCGCGAAGATCAGGAATCCCGTCAGGGACATCCCCAACGGCCCGAGCGCGATGAGCCATCCCTTCCGGAACCGGTCGGAGTAATAACCGAAAATGGGCTGCCCCACCGCCCCCGAGAAAGAAAGCGAGGTGGTCAGAATGCCCGCGAAGGCCACCGGCCAGCCGAACCGCGCGAGGAGAAGGGGGAGGATGGGGGGGAGGAAGCCGAAGTAAGAGTCGTTCGCCAAATGCGCGAGAACGAGAAGAGAAAGGTTCTTCTTTTGGATTTCGGCTGCGGCCCGGGGAGGAGTTGTCATGGCGAAACGACTTTTCCCCTCTCCCGCGCCGCAGCCGCGCGAAGGCTGTGAAGGAATGGCGACACCGCAGGCAAGTTCAGGAATTTTGCAGCGCGGAGGGCGGCCGCGCCCGGTTCAGGCCATCTTCTCGATGAGGCCGGGGACCGCGGCCAGGGCCTCGTCCACCTTCTCGACGTCGCGCCCGCCGGCCTGGGCGAAATCGGGCCGGCCCCCGCCCTTGCCGCCGACCCGCGCCGCGACATCGCGCACCAGATCTCCCGCGTGGAACCTCTCTGTCAGATCCTTCGTCACCCCCGCCGCGATGGAAATCTTTCCGTCGCTCACCGAGGCGATGACCGCGACCCCGCTCTTGATCCGCCCCTTGGCGTGATCGATGGCCCCCCGGAGGGCGCCCGGGTCGAGCCCGTCCATCCGGGCGGCGATCACCTTCACCCCGGCGACCTCCTGCGCCTCCGCGACGAGGCCGCCCACCTCCCCCCGGGACTGCTTCTCGCGCGCCTCCTGCACCTCGCGCTCGAGGGCGCGCACCCGCTCGACGAGGCGCTGGACGCCCTTCGCCTCCTCGAAGAGGGGCGCCTTCGTCAGCTCGCCGATCTCCGCGAGGACGCGCTGCTCCCGCCGGACGTGCGCGAGGGCGTCCCCCCCCGTCACCGCCTCGATGCGCCGCACGCCGGAGGCGGCGCTCCCCTCGTGCAGGATGCGGAACAGGCCGATCTCGCCCGCGGCCCCGGCGTGGGTTCCGCCGCAAAGCTCCTGGCTGAAGTCCCCGACCGAGACCACGCGCGCCCGCTCGCCGTAGCGCTCGCCGAATAGGGCGGTGGCGCCCGAGGCGAGGGCCTCGTCGAGGTCCATCTCGGCGATCGTGACCGGCGCGTTTTCCCGGATGCGCTCGTTGACCAGATCCTCGACGCGCTCCTGCTCGCGCCCGGTCAAGGCGGCGAAGTGGGTATAGTCAAAGCGGAGCCGGGCGGGCGAGAGATGGGAGCCGGCCTGCTTGACGTGATCGCCGAGCACCTGGCGAAGCGCGTACTGCAAAAGGTGGGTGGCCGTGTGGTTCAGGCGGATCGGATCGCGCCGGGCGGCGTCCACCTGGGCCTCGAGGGCCTGGCCCGGGACGAGAGTTCCCCGCTCGACGCGGAGGCGGTGGGCGATCAAGTCGGCGAGGGGCTTTTGGGTGTCCAGCACCTCCGCCCCCCCGTCCGCCCAGGCGACCCGGCCGCGGTCCCCCTCCTGGCCGCCGGCCTCGCCGTAGAAGGGCGTCCGGCCGAAGACGGCCTCGACCTCCTCGCCCGCCCCGGCGCGCTCGGCGCGGGCGCCCTCCTTCACGAGGGCCAGCACCTTTGTGGCCGCTTCGAGCCGGCCGTAGCCGAGAAACTCGGTGGAACCCGTCTCTTCGCGGATCCCGCGCCAGACGGGGGCAACGGCCTCGGCCCCGGAGCCCTTCCAGTGGGCGCGGGCGCGGGCCCGCTGCTTCTCCATGGCCGCGTCGAAGGCGGCCTGGCCGATCACGAGGCCCCGATCCCTGGCGGTCTCGACGGCGAGATCCAGGGGGTAGCCGTAGGTGTCGAAGAGGACGAACACCTCCTCGCCGGGAACCGTCGATGACCCAGCGTCCTTCGTCGCTATGCTGAGATCATCCATGCGCGGCTGGCCCTGGGCCAGGGTGTGGGCGAAGCGCTCCTCCTCGGCGAGGATGATCCGGGCGGTGTAGTTCAGGTTCTCGCGCAACTCCGGGAAGGCCTCTCCCATCATGTCCGCCACAACGCCGGCCGCCTGGAAGAGGAACGGCTCCCCGATCCCGAGCATCCGCCCGTGGCGCAGGGCCCGCCGGGCCACCCGGCGAAGGACGTACCCCCGCCCCTCGTTGGAGGGAAGAACCCCGTCCGCCACCAGGAAGCTCGCCGCGCGGGCGTGGTCCGCGATGACGCGGAAGGAGACATCGCGCTCCGTCCCGGGGCCGCCCGAGGAGGCGGCGGTGTAGGCCGCCCCGCAGCGGTCCTCGACGAAGCGGACGACCGGCATGAGAAGGTCGGTGTGGTAGTTGCTGGTCTGGCCCTGGAGGACGGCGGCGAGGCGCTCGAGCCCCAGCCCGGTGTCCACCGAGGGCTTGGGGAGGGGTTTCACCCCGCCCGAGGCGTCCCGCTCGAACTGCATGAACACGAGGTTCCACAGTTCGAGGTAGCGGTCCCCCTCCTCGTCCGCCCCGCTGCCCGGCGCCCCGCCCGCGATGTGGGGCCCCTGGTCGTAGATGAGCTCCGAGCAGGGGCCGCAGGGGCCGGTGTCCCCCATGGCCCAGAAGTTGTCCTTCTCGCCCATCCGCACGATCCGCTCCGGGGGAACGCCGGCGAGGCGGCCCCAGAGCCCGGCCGCCTCGTCGTCGTCCTCGAAAACCGTGATCCACATCCGGTCCGCCTCGAAGCCGAGCCGATCGACCAAAAACTCCCAGCCGAACTCGATGGCCTTCTCCTTGAAATAGTCCCCGAAGGAGAAATTCCCGAGCATCTCGAAGAAGGTGTGGTGGCGGGCGGTGCGGCCCACGTTCTCCAGGTCGTTGTGCTTCCCGCTCACCCGGAGGCACTTTTGGGAGCTTGCGGCGCGGTTGTAGCCGCGCTTTTCGGCCCCCGTGAAGACGTCCTTGAACTGGACCATCCCGGCGTTGGTGAAAAGGAGGGTCGGATCATTGTGGGGAACGAGGGCGGAGCTGCGGACCACCCGGTGCCCCTTCTCGGCGAAATAGCCGAGGAATTTCTGTCGAATCTCGTTCCCGGTCATATTTCCTGCCCCGCCGCGCCGCCTCTCAAAAGGGCGGGCCGGAGGGGGGCGGCCCCGTTCCGGCCCGCCCCGAACATTCGCCCAAAATCACCGAAAATTCAACATTTCGAGAAAAACTCCGCCGGCGCCCTCACCGGGGGGTTTTCCCTTTCTCCTCCGGCCCCTCCGGGAATGCCACCTCGGTCCCCTCGACCACGATCCGCTCCCCGCCGAGATCGATCACGCGCTGGCGGCGGAGGATCACCTTCTCCCGGAAGGGGCCGCCCGTTTCATATACCTCATCCTTGGCCCGGAGGGTTCCCGGCGGGGCCGCCTCCCTCACCAGCTCGACGCACACCCCTCCGCCGGGGGCGGCCCCTCCCTTGCGGGGGGGCATGGCGGCGCGGACCTGCCACCCCTTGAGGGTGAAATCCGGCCCGGCGGGGCGGCCCGATTCGCCGAGGTAGCGGATCCGGAGCCCGCGCGGGACCCTCTCTGCGCGGATCCCGCCGCGCGGATTGCAAAGGCGAAGCGCCTCCCGGCCCTCCCCGGAAACAGACCCGGGCGCGGCCAGCAGCAAGGCGCAGGCCAACGCCCCGCCGGCCCCGGGGCAGGGCGGCCGCAACACCATCAGAAGTCCGCCCCCTCCCGGTAGAGGCCGAACACCTCCCGCATGGCGTCTGCGATCTCGCCGACGGTGGCGAAGGCCTTCACCGCCTCCAGGATCAGGGGAAGGAGGTTTTCGCTCCCCTGCGCGGCGCGGCGGAGGGCGGCCAGCCGCCCGCTCACGGCCGAGGCGTCCCGCCTCCGCCGCAGGTCGGCGGCCCGCCCGGCCTGCTGCGCCTCCACCTCGGGGCGAACCCTGAGCGTCGGGATGGAGGCGCCCTCCCCTGCGGCGAAGCGGTTCACCCCCACCACGGTCCGATCGCCCGCGTCCACCGCCCGCTGGTAGGCGTAGGCGCTCTCCTGGATCTGGCGCTGCACCCAGCCGTTCTCGATGGCGCGGAGCATTCCGCCCATCCCGTCGATCTCGCCGATCAGCGCCCGCGCCCGGCGCTCGACCTCATCGGTGAGGGCCTCGACCGCGTACCCGCCCCCGCAGGGGTCCACGCTCCAGGGCACCCCCGTCTCCTCGGCGATGATCTGCTGGGTGCGAAGGGCGACGCGGACGGCCTCCTCGGTCGGGAGGGAGAGCGCCTCGTCCATCGAATTCGTGTGGAGGGACTGGGCCCCGCCGAGGACGGCGGCCAGGGCCTGGAGGGTGACCCGCACGATGTTGTTCCGCGGCTGCTGGGCGGTGAGCGCGCTTCCCGCCGTCTGGGCGTGGAAGCGGAGCATGCAAGCCCTCTCGGTCTTCGCCCCGAACCGCTCCCGCATGATCCGGGCCCAGAGGCGCCGGGCCGCCCGGAACTTGGCGATCTCTTCGAGGAAATGATTGTGCACGTTGAAAAAGAAGGAAATCTGCCCCGCGATCTCGTCCACGTCGAGCCCCGCCCCGGCGGCCGCCCCGATATATGCGATGGCGTCGGCGAGGGTGAAGGCCACCTCCTGGACGGCGGTGGAGCCCGCCTCCCGGATGTGGTAGCCGCTGATGGATATGGCGTTCCACTTCGGGACGCGCGCCTTGCAAAAGGCGATGGTGTCGGTGATGAGGCGGAGGCTCGGCCCCGGCGGATAGATGTAGGTCCCCCGGGCGATGTACTCCTTGAGGATGTCGTTCTGGACGGTTCCCCGCAGCTCTTCGGCGGGAACCCCCCGGCGCTCCGCCGCGGCGATGTACAGGCAGAGCAGCGTCGCGGCCGTCGCGTTGATCGTCATCGAGGTGGAGATCTCCTCGAGGGGAAGCCCCTCGAGGAGGGTTTCCATGTCCTCGAGCGAGGCGATCGAAACCCCCACCTTCCCCACCTCCCCCCGGGCCAACTCGTGATCGGGGTCGTAGCCGATCTGGGTGGGAAGGTCGAAGGCGACCGATATTCCCTTTTGGCCCTGTTTGAGGAGGTAGTGGTAGCGCTCGTTGCTCTCGCGGGCGGTGCCGAAGCCGGCGTACTGGCGCATGGTCCAGGGGCGGCCCCGGTACATGTCCGGATGGATGCCACGGGTGAAGGGAAATTCGCCCGGCGCGCCGATGTCCCGGGCGCAATTCTCCGCCGCCGCGGGCGCGGGCCCGTAAAAAGGCGCAAGGGGAATGCCCGACAGGGTGCGGAATCCGTTTCCCGCCCGGGGGGCTTCCGCGTCCGGTTCCGGACGATTCGCCGCCTGTTTCGATTTCGGCTCGCGCATCTGGCTCGTACCTGCCGCCGGGAAGGGGGTCCCACCGCCCTCAACCTTCACCCATCACGCCGAAGGAGGGGGCCGGCCACCCGGAAATATTTGGGCGGCACTCGCGGAAAAGCGGGAGGGAGTCCGGCCGAACCTCCGCATCGGATCGGGCGTATCTTCCGGGGAAAAATAGCACACTCCCTCCGGTTCCCGCCAGTTTTCGGCGGCGCCCCGAACCCATTACCGTTCCAAAAACAACGCGTTCACGCTAGGCTCCGGGCATGGAACCCCAACCCTTGCGCCTTTTCCCGCTCCCGGTCGTCCTCCTGCCGGAGGAGGGCCTGCCCCTGCACATCTTCGAGGATCGCTTCAAGCAGATGATCGGGGAGTGCCTGGAAGAGGACCTTCCCTTCGGGGTGGTCCTGGCGGAGAAGCGGGGGGTCCGGCAAACGGGATGCACGGCGCGGGTCATCCATGTCATCGAGAAATTGCCGGACGGGCGGATGAACATCCTCACCCGGGGGGAGCGCCGTTTCCGCCTTCTCCGGACCTACTCCCACCGGCCCTACCCGCTCGGGGACGTGGAATTCCTCGACGACGCGCCCGGGCCCCCGCCCGCCGGGCTGGCCGGCCGGACGCAGCGGGCCGTCGAGGACGATCTGGGCCAGCCCCTCGCGCTGTCGCCCGCGGTCCGGAACGACCCGGGGCGCCGCTCCTTCGCGCTCGCCGCGGCCCTCAACCTCCCTCCGGCGGACAAGCAAAAAATCCTGGAGCGCACTTCCGTCCCGGAGCGGTTCAAACTTTTGCTGGAATTTTTGGAAGTGAAGCAAAAAAGAAAGGGTGTCCTCGAAAAGGCGAAGGAGGCCTCCTCCCGGAACGGCCGCCCCTAGGCCGCCCGCCCCTTCAACCCTCCTCGCGGAAAGCGATCCGCTCTATGGCGCGCGCCCTTCCGCTCCCGGCGTCGACGTCGATCAAAACGCCGTTGAATTGCCCCGGACCGGCCGCCACCTCCATGTGCCGGGGGAGATTCGAGAGGAACTTTTCCAGCGCGATCTCCCGCTTGATCCCGATCACCGAGTCGGCCGGCCCCGTCATCCCCGCGTCCGTGATGTAGGCTGTCCCGCCGGGAAGGAGGCGCTCGTCCGCCGTCTGAATATGGGTGTGGGTGCCGATGACGGCGCTCACCTTGCCGTCCAGATGCCAGCCGAGGGCCACCTTCTCGCTGGTCGCCTCGGCGTGGAAATCCACCAGGATGACCCGGACGTCCTCGTCGAGCTCCCCGAGGAGGCGTTCCGACTCCCGGAAGGGAGACTCCAGGGGGGGCATGAAGACGCGCCCCATGAGATTGATGACGGCGAAGCGCCCGGCCGGGCCGTCCTCCACGAAGACCCCCCTCCCGGGAGCGCCCCGGGGATAGTTGGCGGGACGGAGCAGCCGGGGGGCGCGCGAGAGGAATTCGGCGGTCTCCTTGCGGTTCCAGATGTGGTTGCCCGAGGTCAGGACATCCGCCCCGGCGCTGAAGAGCTCCTCGGCGTTCTCCTCCGTGATGCCGAAGCCGCCCGAGGCGTTCTCGCCGTTGACGATGCAAAGGTCGGCGCCGTGCTCCTCCCGGAGGGAGGGCAGATGTTCCGCCACCATCCGGCGGCCGACTTTCCCGTTGATGTCGCCGACGAAAAGGATCTTCAAGGCGGGGTCAGCGGGCGGTCGCGGTGTGGCGGGTCTCCCGGATCACGGTGACCAGCACTTCGCCCGGATAGGTCCGCTCCTCCTGGATGCGCTTGGCGATGTCCCGGGCCAGATACGATGCCTGGGAGTCGTTGATCTCTTCGGGAACGACCGCGACGCGGATCTCCCGGCCCGCCTGTATGGCGTAGCATTTCTCCACGCCCTTGAACGATTCGGCGATGCTCTCGAGGGCCTCGAGGCGCTTGATGTAGCTCTGCACCATCTCGCGGCGGGCGCCCGGCCGGGCCGCCGACAAGGTGTCGGCCGCCTTGACGAAGACGGACTCGATGCAATTCATCTCCTCGTCTTCGTGGTGGGAGACGATCGCGTTCAGCACTTCGGGGGGCTCGTTGTAGCGCTTCGCGATCTCGTAGCCGATCTGGACGTGGGATCCTTCCACCTCGTGCGTGGCGGCCTTTCCGATATCGTGGAACATGCCCGCCCGCTTCGACATGGCGGGATCGATCCGCATCTCGGAGGCCATCATGCCCGCCAGGTGCGCCACCTCCTTCGAGTGCATGAGCGCGTTCTGGCTGTAGCTCGTCCGGTAGCGCAGGCGGCCCAGATACTGGACCAGCTCGGGATCAACGTCCGAGATGCCCAACTCGATGAGGGCCTCCTCCCCCGCCTTCCGGATCCGCCCGTCGATCTCCCGCTTCGTTTTGGTGACGACATCCTCGATCCGCCCGGGATGGATGCGGCCGTCCTGCACCAGGATTTCCAGGGCGAGGCGGGCGGTCTCCCGCCGAATCTTGTCGAAGCCCGAGACGACGACCGCCTCCGGGGTGTCGTCGATGATGATGTCCACCCCGGTCGCCATCTCGAGGGCGCGGATGTTCCGCCCCTCGCGCCCGATGATGCGCCCCTTCATCTCGTCGGTGGGAAGGTCCACCACGCTGATGGTGGTCTCCGCCACGTGGTCCGAGGAGAATCTCTCCACCGCGAGGGCAAGGATCTTTTTCGCCTCCTGATCGACCTTTTCCTTGGCCTCACGCTCTATCCGGTCGATCTCGCCGGCGATATCGATCTTCGCCTCCTCCAGAAACCGGGCCATGAGCTCCTGCTTCGCGGACTCGGCGCTCATCCCGGAAATCTCCTCGAGCTTTCGGATCTGCTCCGCCTGAAACTCCTTGTAGCGCGCCTCCTCTTTCCGGACCTCTGCCTCGCGCTCGCTCAGGTAGGAATCGCGCTTTTGGACCGACTCCTCCTTGGCGTCCAGCGACTCGCGCCGCTTGTCGAGGGCCTCCTCGCGATTCGCGATTCGCCGCTCCATTTCCTGCAGCTCTTTGAGGCGGGCCTTGTTCTCCTCGTCGAGCTCCTCCCGCTGGCGCAGACGCTCGGCCTTGTGGGCGACCTCGGCCTCTTTGAGCTGCCGGACGGCCTCCCGCTGCGCATCCTCCTCGATTCGGCGAATCCGCCCGTCGAATTCCTCCCGGACCTGGAGCAGGTTTTTGGCGGCCCGTTTGCGCGTCCACAACCACGCGCCGATGAGAATGACGATCACCCCCGCCGCCTGGACGAGGAGCTGGGTCAGCACTACTGGGTCCATTTTCGATTCCCCGTTTTTATGTTCGCGGGAGGCACTTGAGCGCCTCCCGGTCCGTGACGATCCAATCCATATCCAGATCCCCCGCCCCTACCGGCAAGGGCTTGTCCCATACGAGCTGAAACGAAAATCCCACGCCCACCAGCGGCGGGCGGTTATCCAAGGGTCCGAAAAAACGGTCGTAATACCCCTTCCCCGATCCGATGCGCCCGCCGAACCGGTCGAAAACCAGGCCCGGCGCCAGAACCGCGTCCAGCCGGGCGGGTTCGACGGCCTGCGCCTCCTTCGCTGGCGCGGGGATTCCGTGCGCTCCGGGAATGAGCCCGCCCCGCGGGTCCGTCACCGCGCGGAAGCGCATCCCCCCGTTCTCGATTCGGGGGAAGCAGAACGACCTCCGGGGGGCGGCGGCCCCTTCCCAAAGGCCGGAAAGGGCTGCCTCTCCGTTCACGGGAGAGTAGGCGGCTATCGTGCCGGCGCCGAGCGAGGCCAGAAGCGCCTCCAGCCGGCGGCACAAAAGCCGGCTGAGCCCTTCTCGTCGCGCCGGCGTGAGGGAATCGCGAAGTGCCCTGATCTGGCGCCTCCAGCGCCGCTTCGCTTCAGCGCGGCCGGCCCCGGGGGCACCCTCGTCTTCCACCTCCACGAACTCCCCTCCAGCGGGGCGGCGCATCCCGCCCCGCGGCCGCTCCGCGAGGAAGCGGCCGGAGGACGGGAAACGATGATACCCCGCCTCGGTGCCGTGTGGTGTAGGCGGTTGAACCCAGCTTTCGCCAGGTGGGCGCCCACATCGCGGCTTCAGGCCCTTTTCCCGCAAGGGATAGGCTCACCACCGCAAAAAAGGACTCCCGGTTCAAACAGTACTGGGTCAATATCGCCGGCCATCACGAACACGGCAGGGCCTCGTACCCATACTCGAATTCATTATGCCACTAATGCGGGGGGATGGATATCCCGGAGTGGAGGGGGAAACCGGCTGAATCAGATGGCTTTCTGCACCATGGCGATGAGGGAATCGGCTTTTCGCGCGAGCGCGAGCGCGCGAGCGGCTTTGCTGTCCTGCTCCTCGATAAGCTCGTTGGCGATGTTCATGGAGGCAAGGAGAACCACCTTTATCGGGTCGTTGCTCTGCCGGGAAACCTTCCGGATCTGCTCGTCAACATAGGAGGCCAGGCGGGTGGCATACTCCGGGTCCGCCTCGCTCTTCAGGGTCAGCTGCTGCCCGAATATCTCTACAACGAGTTTCTGCTGGTTCATTCATCCGCCCTCCCTGGAGGGAAATCCGGCCCGCCGCCCGGCCCTATCCCTCGGGAATGGTGCTGAGGATCCGCTCCACCCGGTCGCGGACCTCGGTCTGCTCCCGATTCAACCGGGAATTTTCCTCGCGCAGCTCGGCGATGACGCGCTCGCGCTCGCGCAGGGACTCGCTCGATGACTGGGACTCCCTCCGCGCCTCGCGCAACTGGCCCTCCAGCTCTCCCTGGGAGCGCCGGATATCGGCCAACTCCGAAAGGAGTTTCGAAAGCGATGATTCCAGCACGTCCAGCTTTTCAATGACCATCGGGGTTGGGTTTCCCGTCGGGCGGGAAATGGAACCGCGGCGGAACCGGCGTATGTAAGGACAATTCTAAGTTCGGCCCAAAAGGGTGTCAAGGAAACGGATCAGCCGCGGAGGCGCCCCCCGAGCCGCTCGGAGAGGCGGGCGAGGATGGACGCAAAAGCGCCGTTCACCTCCTCGTCGGTGAGGGTCCGGTCCTTGTGCCGGAAAACAAGCGAATAGGCGAGGCTCTTCTCCCCCCTCTCCGCGAGAGCGCCGCCCCGGTAGACGTCGAACAGCTGGACGGACTCGAGAATGCCTCCCCCGCCCTCGCGGATGACCGCCTCGGCCTCGGCGTGGGGGACCTCCTCCTTGATCACGACGGCGAGGTCCCGCGGGCTCGCCGGAAACCGGGGGAGCGCCTCGAAGCGCCGCGGTTGGACCTCGATCCCGGCCAGCGCGTCCATGTCCAGCTCAAAGGCCGCGAGGAGGGGATGGATTCCCAGGCCCTCGCTCACCGCGCGGGGAAACATCCCCAGCCATCCGACCCCCGTCCCGCCCGCGCGCACCACCGCCCCCAGGGCGGGGTCGAACGAAGGCGCGCCCCCGGCGAGGGGCCCGAAGGCGAGGGGGGGCAGCCGGAGGAGGCGCGCGATGTGCTCGAGCGCCCCCTTGAGGTCATAGAGGCGGGGCGGCAGCGAGGGGTCTCCGCCCGGCACCGGCCCTTCCCGCCAAAGGGCGGGCGCGGCCCCTTCGGCGGCGACGGCGGCGATGCGGTTCACCTCCCCGGGAAGCGGGCCCTCCCCGTTCCGGTGGAAGGTCCGGCCGGTCTCGAACAGGCGGACTTCCTCGGCGCCGCGGTTCAGGTTCAGCGCGACGCACTCGAGCAGCCCGGCGAGCAAGGTGGTCCGCATCACCTCCACTTCGGCGCTCAGGGGATTCTGGAGCCCCACGACATCCTCCCCCCCCCGGCCGAGCCGGACGAGGGCGGCGCGGCTGACGAAGCTGTAGGTGATGGCCTCGTGAAACCCGGCCGAGACCATCGCCTCGCGCGCCGCCTCCTCCCGGCTCTTCAGAAGGGAGCGGGGCGCGGGGGGGAATTTCGTCGCGGGCAGGGTGGAGGGAATCCCCCCGTAGCCCAGCCGGCGCGCCACCTCTTCGATGAGATCGATCTCCCGCTCGACGTCGGGCCGGAAGGCCGGAACGCTCACCTCGAAGCGGCCCTCCTCCTCTTCCCAGACCTCCATCCCGAGCGCTTCCAGCTCCCGGCGAATCTCCGCGGAGCCTATCTCCTTCCCCAGGAGGGCGCAGACGCGCCCCCGCCGAAGCGGAACCCGCGCCGGCCGCACGGGGGCGGGATGGGCGTCCACCGCCCCGCGGGCGATCCGCCCGCCCGCCGCCCGCCGCATGAGCTCGATCGCCCAGTCGGCCGCGCGGCGCGTCCCGGCGGGGTCCACCCCGCGCTCGAACCGGTAGGAGGCCTCGCTGCTCAGGCCCAGCCGGCGGCGGGTACGCCGGATCGTCGGGGGGGCGAAGTAGGCGCTCTCGAGGAGGGCGTTCGCGCTCGCATCGTGGATTTCCGAGTTCGCCCCCCCCATCACGCCGCCGATGGCGACGGGCCGCCCGGCATCGCAGATCATGAGATCGTCCCGGGTCATGTTCCGCTCCTGCCCGTCGAGGGTGGCGAACGGGCCGTCCCCGGCCTTCCACCGGCGCACCACGATTTCCCGCCCGGCGAGAAGATCCAGGTCGAAGGCGTGGAGGGGCTGACCCAGGGTGAGCATCACGTAGTTCGTCACGTCGACGATGTTGCTGATGGGCCGCATGCCGGCCGCGCGGATGCGGCGGCGCATCCAGGCGGGGGAGGGGCCGACCCGGACGCCCCGGATCACCCGCGCCACGTACCGGGGGCATTTGTCCGGATCCAGAATCCCCACCGCGCAAAGCGAACCCGTCTCGGCCTCGTCCTCTTCCACCACCTCAACCGAAGGAATTCGCAGCTTCTTGCCCAGGATCGCCGCCACCTCGCGCGCGACGCCCAGGACGGAGAGGCAGTCCGCCCGGTTCGGGGTGATCCCGATATCGAGGATGACATCGTCCAGCCCGAGCAGGTCCGCCGCGGGGGTGCCGGGGGCGGGGTCCCCCTCCAGCACCAGGATGCCGGAGTGATCCTCCCCGATTCCGAGCTCGCGCTCCGAGCAGATCATCCCCTCGCTCATCTCCCCCCGGATGCGGACGGCCTCGACCTTCTGCCCGCCGGGAAGGGTGGCCCCGGGGGGGGCGAGGACGACGCGCTGGCCCGCCGCCACGTTCGGCGCCCCGCAGACCACCTGGTACTCGCCCGCGCCGCCGTCTACCCGGCAAAGCTTGAGATTGTCGGCGTTCGGGTGCTTCCCGGCGCTCAGCACCTCGGCCACGAGGAAGCCGGCCGCCGCCCCGCCCGGCCGCCCGGCGGTCTCGACCTCGAGGCCCACCATGGGGAGATCCCCGGCCAGCCGGCCGGCCAGCGCCTCATCCGACGGATCAATATCGACGAAGTCGGCCAGCCACTCCAGGCTTACGCGCATGGCAGGATTTTCCTCTCTCCGATGCCCCTCCCGGCCCCGAAGTTGAAACTCCGGGCGGGAGGGGTTCCCGTCAAAACTGGCGCAGGAACCGCAGGTCGTTCTCGAAGAACAACCGGATGTCGCCGATCCCGTAGCGCAGCATGGCCACCCGCTCCACGCCGAGCCCCCAGGCGAAGCCCGTCCATTCCTCCGGATCGTAGCCCACCGCCTCGAAGACGGCCGGGTCCACCATCCCTGCGCCGAGCACCTCGAGCCAGCGCCCCCCCTCGAAGTGCGGCGAGGAGATGTCCACCTCGGCGCTCGGCTCGGTGAAGGGGAAAAAGCTCGGCCGCAGGCGGACCCGGAACGCGGGGCCGAAGAGCTCGCGCACAAAGGCCTCGAGCGTCCCCTTCAGGTCGGCGAACGTCACCCCCCGGTCCACGTAGAGGCCCTCGACCTGATGGAACATCGGGGAGTGGGTCGGGTCCGCGTCCCGGCGGAACACCTTGCCCGGGGCGATGATCTTCACGGGCGGATCCTGCTTTTCCATGACCCGGATCTGGACGGGGGAGGTGTGGGTGCGCGGCACAACGTCCGGGGCGACGTAAAAGGTGTCCTGCATGTCCCGGGCGGGGTGGTCCTTGGGGATGTTGAGCGCCTCGAAGTTGTACCGGTCGAGCTCGATCTCGGGCCCCTCCGCGACCGAATACCCCAGCCGGGTAAGGACCTCGATGATATCTTCCATGGTTCGGGTGATGGGGTGCTTGCGGCCGAGCGGCGGGCGGCGGCCCGGCAGGGTGAGGTCGATCCGGGGCCCCGAGACGGCCGCGGCGGCCTCCCCGGGGCGGAGAAGGTCCCCGGAAACCTCGATCGTACCGAAGAGATACGTCTTCCCCCCGCTACCGGAGAGGTGCGGCGCGACGGCCTCCTGGAATCCGGCGCGGTCTCCGCGCTTGAGGGCGGCGGCGGCGCTCTCGATCAGGCCCTTCAGGCGGTTGGATAGCGGGCCGATGACCCGCTTCTCCTCCGGCCCGAGATCCTTCAGCCCCCGCATCACCTCGGTCAGGCGGCCGCTCTTCCGGCCGAGATATTCCAGCCGCACCTCCTCGGCGCCGTCCGCGTCCCGCGCACCGGCGAGGGAGGCGACCGCCTCGCGGGCCAGATCGTGCAGGTCGGATTCCTTCATGGCGGATTTCTCCGGCCGCCCCGCGGGCGGAAAACCGAAACCAACAGCGAAAAAAAAACCCGCCCTCACGGGCGGAGCGCGATGCGGCGGGGAGGGGCCGCCCTACCCTTGCGCCCGGGCGATATCGACCAGCTTGGCAAAGGCGGGCGGGTCGGACACGGCAAGGTCGGCCAGGATCTTCCGGTTCACGCCGACGCCCGCCTTGGTGAGCCCCCCGATGAAGCGGCTGTAGTTCATCCCGAGCTCGCGGACGGCCGCGTTGATCCGAACGTTCCAGAGGCGGCGGAACTCCCGCTTGCGGGTCCGCCGGTCGCGGTAGGCGAAGGCCATCGCCCGAAAGACGGTCTCCCGGGCGGAGCGGTACCGCTTCGACCGCGCGCCCCGGTAGCCCTTCGCCGCCTTGAGGAGGCGCTTGCGCCGGGTCTTGGAGGCCGGATTTCCCAGGGCTCGGGGCATGGTCTCACCGCTCCAAAAAGATTCTGCCGATGAAAAAGCCGCCGGGGGAAGGGCACATCTTCCCGCACGCCCCCGCCGCGACCGGGGGAATATACCCAGGCTGGCCCCCGCCCGCAAGCCCGCCCGCGAAGGCCTCCCCGGGCGCCGCCGGCCTAGCCGTTGGGCAAAAGGCGTCTCACGAGGGGCAGATCCGGCCCGGCGACGTAGGTCCCCTTGCGAAGGTCGCGTTTCCGCTTGCGGGTCTTCTTCGTCAGGATGTGGCCATGGTGGGACTGGTTGCGCTTCACCTTTCCGGTCCCGGTGAACTTGAAGCGCTTGGCCGCGCCCCGGTTCGTCTTAAGCTTCGGCATTTTCTTCGCCTTCCCCGCCCGCGCCGGTTCCGGATTCATCCCCGGGGGCGGGATTCCCCAGGGTCCCCTCATCCGGCGCGCGTGCGGCCGCTTTTTCCATGGCCTCGGCCACAGGCGTTTTCAGCCCGCCCTTCTCTTTTTTGTCCGTTTCGTCTTCTGTTTCCTTTATTTCCTTCGCCTTCTTTTCCCGCTCCGACTCGATGGCCTGTTTCGACAACTTGGGCGCGATCACCATAGTCATGTTCCGGCCCTCCAGCAAGGGCGCCTGCTCCACCGCGCCGAGCTGGATCAGCTCGTTCGCCATCCGATCGAGGAGCTTCCGCCCCAGGTCGGGGTGGGTCACCTCGCGGCCGCGGAACATGATGGTGACCTTTGCCTTGTTCCCGTCGAGCAGGAAGCGCTCGGCGTGTTTTTTCTTGGTCGCGTAGTCGTGCTCTTCGATCTTGATGCGCATCTTCACTTCTTTGAGTTCGACGATCTTCTGCTTCTTCTTCGCCTCGTTCGCCTTCTTTTGCAGGGTGTACTTGTACCTGCCGTAGTCCATGATCTTGCAGACGGGCGGATCGGCGTTGGGGGAAACCTCGACCAGGTCCAGGTCCCGGTCCTCGGCGGCGGCGATCGCCTCCTCGGTGGGCATGACGCCCATCTGCTCACCCTCATCGTCGATGACGCGTACCTGCGGGTGGCGGATGTCCTGGTTCACGGGCGGGCCTGTGGGCGTCGGGCGGATGTCCCGCCGGCGGAAGCGGATCGCCATCCTAACCCTCCGCCGGGGCGAGCGCGCGTGCGTCGACGTTCGAGCGAATTTGCTTCATGGCTTCCTCCACTGAGACGGCCCCGGTGTCCCCCTTTCCCCGGATCCGGAGGGCGACCTGATCCGCCTCCGCCTCGCGGGCGCCCACGACGAGCATATAGGGAACCTTCTCCACCTGGGACTCACGAATCTTGTAGCCGATCTTCTCGTTCCGGAAATCGGCCGATACCCGGACCCCATTCTCCCGGAAGCGCTCCTCGACCTTCCGGGCGAAGAGAATCTGTGCGTCGGTAATGGTCAGCACCTTCGCCTGCACCGGGGCAAGCCAGGTCGGGAAGGCCCCAGTGTAGTGCTCGATGAGCCCGCCGACAAACCGCTCCATCGAGCCGAGGACGGTGCGGTGGATCATGACGACCCGGTGGCGGGCGCTGTCCGAGCCGATGTAATTGATGTCAAAACGCTTCGGCAGGTTGAAGTCGAACTGGATGGTCGGCCCCTGCCAGCCGCGCCCGAGGGCGTCGAGCATTTTGATGTCGATCTTGGGACCGTAGAAGGTGGCCTCGCCCTCGACGCGCTTGTAGGGGATTTCCTTCTTCTCGAGCGCGCGCTTGAGGGCGGCCTCGGCCGCCTCCCAATCCGACGGCTCGCCCGCGTACTTGGAGAAATCGGACGGGTCGTGGACCGAAAGCTCGGTCACGAAATCTTCGTATCCGAAGGTTTTGAGCATGAAGTGGGCCAAGTCGATCACCCCGATCACCTCGGCCTCGGCCTGCTCGGGGGTGCAGAAGATATGGGCGTCGTCTTGGGTGAAGCCGCGGACGCGGAGCATCCCGTGGAGGACGCCGCTCCGCTCGTAGCGGTAGACCGTCCCCAGCTCGGCGAGCCGGCAGGGCATCTCGCGGTAGCTGTGGAGGTTCTCCTGGTAGAGGAGGATGTGGCCGGGGCAGTTCATCGGCTTGAGGACGTATTCGTCCTCGTCGATGTTCAGGACGTACATGTTCTCGCGGTAGAATTCGTAGTGGCCCGAGGTGCGGAAGAGGGTGTCCCGCGCGATGTGGGGGATCGAGACAAGCTCGTAGCCGCGCCGGACGTGCTCGTCCTCCCAGAAGCGCTCGATCACCTTCTTGACGACGGTCCCCTTGGTCTGCCAGTAGATGAGGCCCCCGCCCGCCCTGTCATCCACGACGAAGATGCCCAGCTGCTTGCCGAGGACGCGGTGGTCCCGCGATTTTGCCTCCTCGAGGCGGCGCAGGTGGGCCTTCAGCGCCTCCTTGGAGGCGAAGGCCGTCCCGTAGATGCGCTGGAGCATCTTGTTCCGCTCGTCGCCCCGCCAGTAGGCGCCCGCCACGCTGAGCAGCTTGAAGTGGCGCAGGACCCCGGTGGAGGGGACGTGCGGGCCCCGGCAGAGGTCCACGAAATCCCCCTGGCGGTACACCGAGATGGCCTCGCCCTCGGGAAGCTCGTTGATCATCTCGACCTTGTAGGTCTCCCCCAGGCCACCGAAGAGCGCGAGGGCGGCCTCGCGCCCAACCTCCTCGCGCTGGAGGGGGATGCGCTTTTTCGCGTTCTCCCCCATGCGCTCCTCGATCCTCACGAGGTCTTCGGGGACGAAGGGGCGCTCGCAGTCGATGTCGTAGTAGAAGCCGTTCTCGATGGAGGGGCCGATGGTCAGCTTCGCGCCGGGGTACAGCTCCAGGATCGCCTGCGCCATCAGGTGCGCGGTGCTGTGGCGGAGGACCGCCAGTCCCTCGTCGGAATTGGCGGTGACGAATTCGGCCGGCTGGCCGGAAGAGGACGCGCGATCCAGATCGACGATCTTTCCGTCGACCTTGGCGACGATGGCGTCTTTAGGAGGTTTTCGATCAGATTGAACGGCCATATACGGGCGAGTTTCGCTCCCAGAGGCTCCTTTGAAAAAGTGAAAAGAAAAAGCACCGGCCGCCTGCGCCGCAGCCAGCCTCACGGCCTGCTATATGGTAGGCGCGGGCGGTTTCGAACCGCCGACCTCTTGCGTGTCAAGCAAGCGCTCTCCCCCTGAGCTACGCGCCTTCGCCTCCCGCCAAAATGATAGGGAAGGGGCGCGGACATTGTCAACGGTTAAAAACCGGAGAAGGCGAACGGGGAAGACCTCTTTCACCCGTCTCCCTCCCCGGGCGCGCGCTACCGCGAAGAGTGCGACGGCCGCCTCCCGCGGGGGTCGGTTTTTTTCGCGGGGGTGGGCCGCACCTTCGAAGCGGGACTCCTCTGGCCCCGCGCCGGTGAGCGGGGGACGCCGCCGGGCCGCTTTCCCTTCACCTTCACACCGGCTTTGGCGAGATCGGCCCCGCCCTTTCCCGCCTCGGGGAGAAGGCACTCCCGGATGACCTCGTCCATGGTGTCCACGTAGACCACCTCCAGCCCGAGGGGCCCTTCGGCCTCCACCTCGTTGACATCCTTCTCGCACTCCCGGGGGAGGATCACCCTGGGGATGCGCCCCCGGCGGGCCGCCAGCATCTTCTCCTTCACCCCCCCCACGGGCAGCACCCGGCCGCGCAGCGTGACCTCCCCGCTCATGGCCACGTTGCGGCGCACCTTCCGGCCGGTCATGGCGCTGCAAAGGGCGAGGGCCATGGTGATCCCGGCCGAGGGGCCGTCCTTGGGAATAGCCCCCTCGGGCAGGTGGATGTGGATATCCCGCTTCTCGTGGATATCGGCGGGGACGCCGAGATCCTTCGCCCGGGACCGGAGCCAGGAGAGGCCCGCGTGGGCGCTCTCTTTCATGACCTCGCCCAGCTTTCCGGTGAGGGTGAGGTTGCCCTTGCCCTCGAACACGCTCACCTCCACCGGCAGGAGGACGCCCCCCACCGAGGTCCAGGCGAGCCCGGTGGCCACCCCGACCTCCGCCCGCAGCTCCGGGCGCTCGGGGGTGAACCGGGGCGAGCCCAGGTACTCCTCGAGGTTCTTCGCGGCCAACCGGACGAGGGCCTGTGCGGGGGCCGCCTTCTTCTTCGCCTTGCTCCGGGAGCGCTTCTCCACCATGCGGCGGGCCACCTTCCGGCAGAGCTTGCCCAGCTCCCGCTCCAGGTTCCGCACCCCGGCCTCCCGGGTGTACTCGTGGATGACGCGGACGATCGCCGCGTCGGCCACCTTCAGCTGCCCCGCCCGGAGGCCGTTCTCCTTGATCTGGCGGTGGAGGAGGAAGCGCTTGGCGATCTGCGTTTTCTCCTCGTAGGTGTAGCCCGGCAGGCGGATGACCTCCATCCGGTCGAGGAGGGCAGCCGGTACCGCGTCGGTCGTGTTCGCCGTGGTGATGAAGAAAACCTGGCTCAGGTCGTAGTCCACCTCGAGGAAGTGGTCGCTGAAGTTTCGGTTCTGCTCGGGGTCGAGCGCCTCGAGCAGCGCCGAGGCGGGATCACCCCGGAAGTCGGCGCTCATCTTGTCCACCTCGTCCAGAAGGAAAACGGGGTTGCGCTTTCCCGCCCTCTTCATGGACTGGATGATGCGCCCCGGCAGGGCGCCGATGTAGGTCCGCCGGTGCCCCCGGATCTCGGCCTCGTCCCGGATGCCCCCCAGCGAGACGCGGACGAACTTCCGCCCCAGGGCACCCGCGATGCTCCGGCCCAGGGAGGTCTTTCCCACCCCCGGCGGCCCCACGAGGCAGAGGATGGGCCCGCGGATGGCCTTGTTGAGCATCCGGACCGCGATGTGCTCGACGATCCGCTCCTTCACCTTTTTCAGCCCGTAGTGGTCCCGCTCCAGGATCTCCGCGGCCTCGGCGAGGTCGTTGCGGCCCCGCGTCCTCTGTTGCCAGGGCACATCCAGCAGCCACTCCACGTAGTTGCGCACGACCGAGGCCTCGGGCGAGAGGGGGGTCATCATCTCGAGGCGCTGAATTTCCTTATCAACCTTCTCGGCCACCTCCTTCGGCAGGCGGAGGCCCTTCGTCCGCTGGCGGAGCTCCTCCCCCTCTCCCATCAGGTTCTCGGGCTGGCCCAGCTCCCGCTGAATCGCCCTGAGCTGCTCGTTGAGGAAGAATTCTTTCTGGCTCCGGTCCATCTGCCGCCGCACGCGGCCGCGCAGCTTCCGCTCGACCTTGAGGAGCTCGATCTCGTCCGCGATGAGGGAGGAAAGGGCGCGCATCCGCTCGCCCGCGTCTAAAATTTCGAGGAGGCGCTGTTTGTCGGCCGTCTTGAAGGGAAGACAGGCCGCGACGGCGTCCGCCATGGCGGAGGGCGTCTCCATGCCCTCCACCTCGGCGTACACCTCGTGGGGAATCCGGTGACAGAGCCGGAGGTAGTCCTCCAGCTGGGCGAGCAGGGCGCGGCTGAGGGCGAGCTCTTCGACCGGCGTGTTCGCCGGCTCCTCCACCCGCACGAGATTCGCCCAGAGTCCCTCGTAGGCCGTGTGGAAATCCACCGCCTGGCACCGCCCCACGCCCTCCATGAGCAGCTTGATGGCCCCGTCGTTCAGGCGGATCATCTGGTGAATCTCGGCCTCGGTCCCCACCCGGAAGAGGTCGTCGGCCTCGGGCTCCTCCTGGCGCGCATCGCGCTGGGTGACGAGGAAGACCCGCTGCACGTCGGGCGGAATCGACTCCACCGTGGCGAGGGACCGGCCGCGGCCGACGAATACGGGCGTCATCATGTGCGGGAAGAAAACCATGTCTCGAAGGGGAACGCACGGCAGGGAATATTCGCTCAAATTTTCAGATTCCTTTTATGGGGGTGAAAAGCCATGTGGCCGGCAAGGGGGGGGAGGCTCAACTGGCCTTTTCGTAGACCAGAAGAGGCGACTCTTCGCGCCGGACCACGTTCTCGTCCACGACGATCTCTTTTACGCCGGTCAGGGAGGGCAATTCGTACATCGTATCGAGCATGAGATCTTCGATGACGGTGCGAAGCCCCCGGGCGCCGATTTTCTGATCGAGGGCTTGCTTGGCAATCGCCCGAAGCGCCCCCAGCGTGAACCGGAGGGCGACGTCCTCGAATTCGAGAAGCTTCCGGAACTGCTTGACGAGGGCGTTCCGCGGCTCGGTCAGGACCTCCACCATGGCGTCCTCGTCCAGCTCGCGCAGGGTGGCGATCACGGGGAGGCGGCCCACGAATTCCGGGATCAGGCCGTACTTGAGGAGATCCTCCGAGCGCACCTGGGGGAGGATCTCGTTCAGCGAGAAATCCGCCTTCGAGGCGAGCTTCGCCCCAAAACCCATCCCCTGCTGTCCCACCCGCTGCTTGATGATCGTCTCCAGGCCGACGAAGGCGCCCCCGCAGATGAAGAGGATGTTCGTGGTGTCCACCCGCAGGAACTCCTGGTGGGGGTGCTTGCGCCCGCCCTGGGGCGGAACGTTGGCGACAGTGCCCTCGACGATTTTCAAAAGGGCCTGCTGCACCCCCTCGCCGGAGACGTCCCGCGTGATGGAAGGGTTCTCGCTCTTCCGGCTGATCTTGTCTATCTCGTCGATATAAATGATGCCCCGCTCCGCCCGGCCGACGTCGAAGTCCGCGGCCTGGAGAAGCTTGAGGATGATGTTCTCCACATCCTCGCCCACGTAGCCCGCCTCGGTCAGGGTGGTGGCGTCCACGATGGTGAAGGGGACGTCCAGAATCCGGGCCATGGTCTGGGCCATGAGGGTCTTGCCGGAGCCGGTCGGCCCGACGAGGAGGATGTTGCTCTTTTGTAGCTCGACGTCGTGCAGGTCCACGCGGACGTCGATCCGCTTGTAGTGGTTGTAGACGGCGACCGAGAGGATCTTTTTCGCCCGCTCCTGCCCGACGACGTGCTCGTCGAGGATTTCCTTGATCTCGGCGGGCTTGAGAAGCGATTTCCCCTCTTTTTTCTGCTCCTCGTTCCACTCCTCGATCATGATGTCGCTGCAAAGCTCGACGCACTCGTCGCAGATGTACACGTTCGGGCCCGCGATGAGCTTCTTCACCTCTTCCTGGTTTTTTCCGCAGAAGGAGCAGCGCAAGCTGTCGCTTTTGTCTGAAGCCTTCTTCGGCATCCCTCATTCCTCCACAGAAACCGTCCGCCGGCGGCGGCTTACGCGCGCGGGGGCCTTCGTTTAAGACGAGCCCCCGTTGGCCGACCCGTCCCTCTCCTCATCGTCCCGTTTCGAATCCTTCCCGTCCTTGGCCTCCGCGCCGTTGGCCGGCTGTACGACGCGGGACTTGATCACGTCGTCGAGGATGCCGTACTCCTTCGCCTGCACGGCGGTCATGAAGCGATCGCGATCCGTATCATCCTGGATGCGCTCGATGGTCTGGCCGGTGTGGCGGACGAAGAGCTGGTTCAAGTCCTCGCGCATGCGCAGGATCTCCCGCGCGTGAATGTCGATATCGGACGCCTGCCCCTGGATTCCGGCGAGCGGCTGATGGATGAGGATCCGCGAGTAGGGAAGGGCGAAGCGCTTCTCCTTGGCGCCGGCGGCGAGGAGGAGGGCGCCCATGCTGGCGGCCTGGCCGATGCAGATGGTCGAAATGTCCGGCTTGACGTACTGCATCGTATCGTAGACGGCGAGGCCCGCCGTGACCGACCCGCCCGGGCTGTTGATGTACATGGCGATGTCCCGCTCGGGCTCGTCGGCCTCGAGGTAAAGGAGCTGGGCCGTGATCACGTTCGCCACATTGTCGTCGATCGCGGTTCCGAGGAATATGATGCGCTCTTTCAGGAGACGGCTGTAAATATCATACGCCCGCTCGCCCCGGTTGGTTTGCTCGACCACCATTGGAATTAACGCCACGATTCTACCCTTTCTCTTCGGCTCCGGCGGCGGGCGCGGCTCCCGGGGCCGCCCCGGGACTCTCCTTTTCCACCCTGACTTCCACCTTCGCCTGATTGTACAGCCAATCGACGGTTTTGTTGTAGTTCAGATTGCTGATGATCGAGGAAAGTCCGCCGGATTTCGCCAGCCGCTCCCGGAGCTCGGCGGGGTCGGTCTGGTGGGCGGCCGCCAGATTCCGTATCTGGGCCTCGATTTCCTCCTCCCCCGCCTGGATTTCCTCCTTCTCGCGGATGCGCTCGATCACGATGAGCTCGCGGACCCGCCGCTCGGACTCCGGCGCCAGATCCTCGACGATTTTATCGCGCTGGGCCGGGGACAGCGGGGATTCGACTCCCTCCTGTTTCGCCTGCCTTTCGTAATCCTGAATCCGGGCGAGCGACTGGTTCCGCACGAGGCTCGGCGGGACCTCGAAGGGATTCGCCTCGACGAGCTTTTCGAGCAACTGGGCGATGCCCTGCTCGCGGGCCGCGCCCGCTTCGTACTTTTCCATCTCGCGCCGCACGTGGCCCCCCAGGTCCTCCAGGGTGGAAAGCCCTCCGCCCAGCGACTTGGCGAACTCGTCGTTCAGCTCCGGCGGGCGGGGCTCCTTGACCTCGCGCACCTGGAAGCGGAACTGGAGGGTTTTCCCCGCGAGCGCCGGCGGCCCCCCGGCGGGAACCGCGAACTCGGCCTCCCCCTCCGCCCCGGGGGGGGAGCCCAGCAGGGCCGACTCGAGCTCTTTCTGGTTCTCCGGCCGCCCGAGCAGGAGGGACTGGCTCTCCTCCTTCGTGCCGGGGACGGGCGCGCCGTCCTCGTAGGCCTCGATGTCGAAGAGGACGTAGTCGCCCTCGCGCGCGGGCCGGTCCGCCTCCTCGAAGGGCGCCATGCGGCGGGCCAGCGCCTCCATCTCCTGCTCGACCCGCGCGTCGGTGATCTCGGTCCTTTTCACCTCGAGCGCCAGGCCGGTGTAGGCGCCCAGGTCGAAGGGGGGGATGACCTCGATGGTGGCCTTGAAGGTGAGCTCGGGCGACTCCTCGTCGAGCGAGATGTCGGTGATGCTCGGCTCGCCGACCGCCCGCATGTCGCGCTCCTGGAGGAGGCGGGAGTAGGAGTCCGAGATGACCCGGTTCACCGCCTCGGCCTGCACCTCCTCGCCGTAGTACTTTTCCAAAATATGCTGGGGGACCTTCCCCTTGCGGAACCCCTTGATCCGCACGGTGCCCGCCAGGCGCTTGTAGGCCCGGCTGACCTCCTTTGCGACCTCCTCGCGCGGAACGGCCACCTCGAGACGCTTCGTGCAGGCGTCGATATCGCTCACCGTCGAATTCATCCGAAAACCCTTTTCCCCTTCTCGTTTCACCCACAGAGAGGCGGGCGGCGCTTGGTGCGAAGGGGGGGACTCGAACCCCCACGCCCGAAGGCACTGGATCCTAAATCCAGCGCGTCTACCAGTTCCGCCACCCTCGCTCGCATTTCCTGCGCGGCTCCGGGCCCGGGCGGGCGCCGCCTCCCGCCCGGCGGAAGCGGCCCCGGAACTGTAGGGGCAAGCCGGGCAGCGCCAACGGGGATTGCGTCTAAACCATTGAAATTCCTGTCCTTCTAGAAAATCCTTAAAAAAAAGCGATCCCGCGCCCGCCCGCGCGGGCGCATTATACCAGCATCGGGGCCGGGCGAGGCGGCGCGGGCCGCCGGTCGGAGCCCTTCCGGTGAAATTTGCGGAATCACCCGCGGGCGCGGGCCTCCCCCCCGCGGGGGGCGGGCGCGTAGGCGAGGACGGGGGAGAGCCACCTTTCGGCCTCGGGAAGGGCCAGCCCCTTCCGCCGGGCGTAGTCCTCCACCTGATCCCGCCCGATCCGTCCCGTCCCGAAGTAGCGCGCCCCGGGATGGGAGAAGTAGAACCCGCTCACCGAGGCCGCCGGCAGCATGGCGAAGCTGTCGGTGAGGGTGATCGCGGCCCTCCCCGGCGCGTCCAGCAGCTCGAAGAGGGTCCCCTTCTCGGTGTGATCCGGGCAGGCGGGGTAGCCCGGCGCGGGCCGGATGCCCCGGTACCTTTCCTTAATCAACTCCTCGTTGGCCAGGTCCTCGGCCGGGGTGTACCCCCAGAACTCTTTGCGGACCCGCTCGTGCAGCCGCTCGGCGAAGGCCTCGGCCAGGCGGTCCGCCAGCGCCTTGACCAGGATCGCGCTGTAGTCGTCGTTCTTTCCCTCGAACTCCTTGACGAGGGCGTCCGCCCCGATGCCGGCTGTCACGGCGAAGGCGCCGATGTAGTCCGCCACCCCGCTCTCCCGGGGGGCGATGAAGTCGGCCAGGCAGAGGTTGGGCTGGCCGGGCGCGCGCTCCATCTGCTGGCGGAGAAAGTGAAAGACGCAGCGCACCTCCCGGCGCGCGGGGTCTGCGTAGACCTCGACATCGTCGTCCCCCGCCGCGTTCGCCGGAAAAAACCCCATCGCCCCGCGCGCGGTGAGGAGTTTCTCCTCGACGATTCGCTCCAGCATGCGCTCGGCGTCGTCGAAAAGGCCTCTCGCGGCCTCGCCCACCTTTTCGTCCTCGAGGATATTCGGATAAGTCCCGGCGAGCTCCCAGGTGCGGAAGAAGGGGGTCCAGTCGATCCGCGCCCGGATCTCGGCCAGGGGATAATCGTCGAAACTCTCGGCGCCGATGCGGACGGGAACGGGCGGCCGCGAGCTCTCCCAATCGGCCGCGAACTTGTTCCGCCGGGCCTCGGCGAGCGGGCGCGCCCGGGCCCGCGCGCCCTTTCCGGCGTGCCGGGCGCGGGCCGCCTCGCAGCTCTCGCGCACCTCTCCGATGAACGCCTTCCGCGTGGCCTTGCCCATCAGCCGCCCCATCACCCCCACCCCGCGCGAGGCGTCCGTCACGTAGACGGTCGGGCCGCTGTAGCTCGGCTCGATCTTCACCGCCGTGTGCGCCTCCGAGGTGGTGGCCCCCCCGATGAGGAGCGGGAGGTCGAACCCCTCGCGCTCCATCTCGCTGGCGACGTGGACCATCTCGTCGAGGGAGGGCGTGATCAGCCCGCTCAGGCCGATGACGTCCACGTTCTCCTCCCGCGCCTTCTGGAGCAGGCTCGCGCAGGGCACCATGACCCCCATGTCGATCACCTCGTAGTTGTTGCACTGGAGCACCACCCCGACGATGTTCTTGCCGATGTCGTGCACGTCCCCCTTCACGGTGGCGAGGAGCACTTTTCCGTTCGAGCTGCTCCCCTCCCCTTCCGCCTTTTCCGCCTCGATGAAGGGGACGAGATGGGCCACCGCCGCCTTCATCACCCGGGCGCTCTTCACCACCTGGGGCAGGAACATCTTGCCCGCGCCGAAGAGGTCGCCGACGATGTTCATCCCGTCCATGAGGGGCCCTTCGATGACCTCGATGGGCCGCGCCGCCTGCAGGCGCGCCTCCTCGGCGTCCTCGACGATGTACTCGGTGATGCCCTTGACCAGGGCGTGCGCGAGGCGCTTGTTTACGGGCCCTTCGCGCCAGGCGGGGTCCTCGATCTTGGCCTTCGCCTTTCCCCGGGTCTTTTCCGCCGCCTCGAGGAGGCGGTCGGTGGCGTCGGGCCGCCGGTTCAGGAGCACGTCCTCGACCCGCTCGAGGAGGTCCTTGGGGATCTCCTCGTACACCGCGAGCTGGCCCGCGTTCACGATCCCCATGTCCATTCCGGACCGGACGCTGTGGTAGAGAAAGACCGAGTGGATCGCCTCGCGCACGGCGTTGTTCCCCCGGAAGGAGAAGGAGACGTTGCTCACCCCCCCGCTCACGAGAGCGCCCGGGAGGGTTTCCTTGATCCGCCGGGTGGCCTCGAAGTACGCGTTAGCGTAGCCGTTGTGCGCTTCGATTCCGGTCGCCACCGCGAAGATGTTCGGGTCGAAGATGATGTCCTGCGGAGAAAAGCCCGCCCGCTCGGTCAAGAGTTTATAGGCGCGGCGGCAGATCGCCACCTTCCGGTCGGCGGTATCGGCCTGGCCCTCCTCGTCGAAGGCCATGACGATGGCGGCGGCGCCGTAGCGGCGCACCTTCCAGGCCTGCTCGAGAAACGCCGCCTCCCCCTCCTTCAGGCTGATCGAGTTGACGATGGACTTGCCCTGGACGCACTTCAGCCCCGCCTCGATGACCGACCACTTGGAGGAGTCGATCACGATGGGGACCCGGCAGATGTCCGGCTCGGAGGCGATGAGCTTCAGGAAGGTTTCCATCGCCTCCTCGGAGTCCAGCATGCCCTCGTCCATGTTGACGTCGATCACCTGGGCGCCGCTCGACACCTGCCCGCGGGCCACCTCGAGGGCCTTCTCGTACTCCCCGGCCAGGATCAGCTTGGCGAAGCGCGCCGAGCCGGTGACGTTGGTGCGCTCCCCGACGTTGACGAAACCGGTCTCGGGCCCGACGTTCAGCGGCTCGAGCCCGCTCAGGCGGCACCGGGGCGGGACGGAGGGAACGCGCCGGGGGGGAAGCCCGCGCACCGCCTCCCCGATGGCCGTGATGTGGGCGGGCGTCGTTCCGCAGCAGCCCCCCACGATGTTCAGGAATCCGCTCCGGGCGAACTCTCCGAGGACCTCCGCCATGTACCCGGGCCCCTCGTCGTATCCGCCGAACTCGTTGGGAAGCCCCGCGTTCGGATGGGTGCTCACCCGGGTGTCCGCGATCCGGGAGAGCTCCTCGACGTACTGGCGCAAATCCTCCGCCCCGAGCGCGCAGTTCAGCCCCACGCTGACGGGCCGCACGTGGGAGACCGAGTTCCAGAACGCCTCGACCGTCTGCCCCGAGAGGGTCCGCCCGCTCGCGTCCGTGATGGTGCCGGAGAGCATGACCGGCAGGCGAAGACCCTTTTCCTCGAAGAAGCTCTCGATCGCGAAGAGCGCCGCCTTGCAGTTCAGGGTGTCGAAGACGGTCTCGACGAGAAGGATGTCGGCGCCCCCCGCCGCCAGCCCGCGCACCGAATCGGCGTAGGCCGCGACCAGCGCATCGTACGAGACGTTCCGGAACGCCGGATCGCTCACCCGCGGGGAGATGGAGGCCGTCCGGTTGGTGGGGCCGAGCACCCCGGCCACGAAGCAGGGGCGCCCGGAATCCCCGGCTTCGAACCGGTCGGCCGCGCCGCGCGCGATCCGGGCGGCGGAGAGGTTCAACTCGTAGGCCAGGTCCTCCATCCCGTAGTCCGACATCGAGATGGCGGTCGAGTTGAACGAGTTCGTCTCGATGATGTCCGCCCCCGCCTCCAGGTAGGCGGCGTGGACGGAGTCGATGATATCGGGCCGGGTCAGGCAGAGAAGGTCGAGGTTCCCCTCCAGCTCGCGGGGATGATCGGCGAACCGCTCCCCCCGGAAATCCGCCTCCTCCAGCCCGTGGGCCTGGATCATGGTCCCCATGGCCCCGTCCAGAAGCAGGATGCGGGATTCCAGCAGTTCAAGAAGCTGCGCCGTCCGATCGCTCTGCATCACCAACCCGCTGCTCCCTCGATGAATCCCCGGCCGTCTCTCCCGCCGCCCCGCCGGGGGGGGCGGGGGCGGGCGGGGGGGCGGCACAAACCGAACCCGCCGTCACCGAAACATTTATAAGGCATTCTATTCCCGATTTCAGCCCGGCCGGGCGCCCCTCCTCCCCCGGCAGCCGCCAGGGGGGGGCGCGCTTCCCTCCGCTCCAAAAAGAAAAGCCGCCGGGCCCGGGACCCGGCGGCGGACCTCCTGCTCTCGGGGCCGGTTCAGCCGGGCGGGGTCCGCCACTCCATCATGCCGGCGTAGGCGTTGTGCGCGTGAATGGACTCGAAGTTCTCCACCTGCACCTCAAACCATTTGATCCGCCCGTCCCGGCGCAGGTCCACCGCCACCTCGCGGACCAGGTCCTCCACGAACCGGGGGTTGTCGAACGCCTTCTCGGTGACGAACTTCTCGTCCTCGCGCTTCAGGACGGGGTACAGGTCGCAGCTCGCCGCCCTCTCGACGATTTCCACCATTCCCTCTATCCAGAGCTCCCCCTCGAAGCGGACGCGAAGGGTGACCTTGCTGCGCTGGTTGTGGGCCCCGCGGGTGCTGATCTCCTTCGAGCACGGGCAGAGGGTGGTGACCGGCACGTTCACGGTGAGGATGAAATCCTCCACCGCCCCCGCGACGGCCTCGAACCCGCACGGGTACTCCATCACCCCCCGCGCCCCCGTCACCGGCGCCGCCTTCTCCATAAAATAGGGAAAGGTGACGAGGAAGTGCGCCGTCTCGGCGTGGAGCCGCGCCCGCATGGCCTCGAGGAGCTCGGGCACGCGGTCCACGCTGATCTCGCCCTGGTGGTCGTTCAGCACCTCCAGGAACCGGCTCATGTGGGTTCCCTTGAACTGGTGGGGCAGGTCCACGAACATGTTGATCGTCCCCACCGTATGCTGGGCCTTCTTCGAGCGGTCCCTAACGAGGATGGGGTAGCGGATGTTCTTCACCCCCACCTTGTCCAGCTTGACGTTCCGCGCGTCCGGGCCCGCCTGGACGTCCAGGAGGGATTCGGTATTAACGGAATGCTCGGTCATCCGGAAAATTTCCTCATCGAAAGAGCCATGAAAAATTCCAGGCGGCGCTCAGCCCGAAAGCCCGGGCCCGGCCGCGCGGCGGCGCTCGATCTCCGCCATCTTGGCCTCGACGGCCCGCCCGAGGTCCACCCCTCGCGCGTTCGCGTAATTCAAGAGCGCGATGAAGACGTCCGCCGCCTCGTCCGCGTAGGCAGCCGCCTCGACCGGGCGCTCTTTCCACGCCTTCTTCTCCAGGTTCGCCAGCTCCCCGGCCTCCCCGCAAAGTTCCAGGGGAAAAAAGCGGGGCTCGCGGGGGGGGAAAGCCTCCCGCTGGTAGGCCTGAAACGCCTCCTGAAGCGCCCGGACCCCGCCGTAGGAGCGCGGAAGGCGGGGGGAAGCGCTCTCCTCCACCGCCTCAACCTCGCGGGGGAAATCCGCACCTCTCCCTCCTGCCTCGATACCCCTGGAATCAAGGGAAAATTCCGGGAGACTCCCCGGCGCAACCGGGCGAAGTTTCTCACCCCCCGGGGGGTCCGTCAACGGAGGGATGGGGGGGGCGGTGCGCCTTCCCCACCTCCCCCCTTTTTAACGGGGCCCCCAAAAATCGAAGATTTTTGGGGCGAGGGGAAGGGCCAGGAGGGGCCATCCGGTTTTCCCTCCCCCCCCCACCCTCTCCCAAAGGGAGGGGGAGAAATAGAAACCCCCTCCCGGAGGGAGGGGGTGCCGATCCCACCGCACAAAAAACCCCCCGGCGCCTCTGATGAAAGAGGGCCGGGGGAACGGCGGGTCATGCGCTACAAGAAGCGCTACGGCAGGAATTGGTCCGCGGCGGTAGTTGTTATTCCGTTCCCGCCCCCAACGGCGGAGAAGCCAAACGCGGCCTCGTTAAACCGGCCCCCGCTCACGCTGGAGGTGCCGCCGCTGGCGGTGTTGACCGCGCCCCCGCTCACGCTGGAGAAGCCGCCGCTGGCTTCGTTGTCGAAGCCCCCGCTCACGCTGGAGAAATCGCCGCTGGCTATGTTTCCATTGATCGCAGATACGTCTCCCCCTCCGCTGACGCTCGAGAAGGAGCCGCTGGCTTCGTTGTTTGTGCCCCCGCTCACGCTGGCGCGACTGCCGCTGGCCGTGTTGTTCTCGCCCCCGCTCACGCTGGAGATGGTGCCGCTGGCCGTGTTGCTAACGCCCCCGCTCACGCTGGAGAGCTCGCCGCTGGCGGTGTTGTTCGCGCCTCCGCTCACGGTGGCCTCCGTGTCGGTGACGTTGTTGTTCAGCCCGGCGATCAGGCCGCCGAAGCTCGTGTACTGATGATGCCGCCCCACCACCAGGTTGTGAGACCCCCCGCGGGAGAGCGCGTCATCGGTCGGAGAAGTATTCGCCTCGTTGTAGCCAATCACCAGGTTGCCCAGGCCGTTCACGACGCCGAACGTATCGCCCGAGCCGTCGCGGACGTGCACATTCGCGCCGGAGAAGATGATGTTCGGCCCGGCGAGGCCGTTGAGGGTGCCCGTGTCCACCGTCACGTATGGATCGAGGGCGCTCGCGGCGGCATGCGGCCCGGTGACGAACCCGAGGGCCTCGATCCCGGCCTGGTCCAAGGTCGTGTCGACGGTATGCGGCCCCGTGACGAAACCGAGGGCCTCAATCCCGGCCTGGTCCAAGGTCGTGTCGGTGTCGACGGTGTGCGGCCCGGTGACGAATCCGAGGGCCTCAATCGCGGCCTGGTCCAAGGTCGTGCCGCCGGTGTGCGGCCCCGTGACATAGCCGGCGGTGTCCACAACCGAGACGATCTCGGCGTCGCTGCGCGTCGTGTCCCCGGGCAGGAATTCGAACGCCGTGCTGGCCCGTAAGGCTATCGCCCCCGCCCACGCTGGCGCGACTGCCGCTGGCGACGTTGCTGGTTCCCCCGCTCACGCTGGATATGAAACCGCTGGCCGTGTTGCTGTCGCCCCCGCTCACGCTGGAGCCGTCGGAGTTGGCCGTGTTGCCCGAGCCCCCGCTCACGCTGGAGATGCCGCCGCTGGCCGTGTTGCTAACGCCCCCGCTCACGCTGGAGAAGGAGTCGCTGGCCTCGTTTCTGAAGCCAGCGCTCACGGTGGCCTCCTCGCCGGTGACGATGTTGTCCTGCCCGGCGATCAGGCCGCCGAAGCTCGTGTACTGATGATGCCGCCCCACCACCAGGTTGTGAGACCCCCCGCGGGAGAGCGCGTCATCGCTCGGAGAAGTATTCGCCTCGTTGTAGCCAACGATCAGGTTACCGAGGCCGTTCACGACGCCGAACGTGTCGCCCGAGCCGTCGCGGACGTGGATATTCGCGCCGGAGAAGATGATGTTCGGCCCGGCGAGGCCGTTGAGGGTGCCCGTGTCCACCGTCACGTAGGGTTCGAGGACGCTCGCGGCGGTGTGCGCCCCGGTGACGAACCCGAGGGCTTCGATCCCGGCCTGGTCCAGCGTCGTGTCCGTGTCGACGGTGTGCGGTCCCACCACAGCAAGGATTTCGGCGTCGGTGCGCGTCGTGTCGGTGTCGACGGTGTGCGCCCCGGTGACGAAGCCGAGGGCTTCGATCCCGGCCTGGTCCAAGGTCTCGCCGCCGGTATGCGGTCCCGTGACATAGCCGGCGGCGTCCACGGCCGTAACGATCGAAGCATCAGTGCGCTGGGTGTCGGTGTCGACGGTATGCGGACCAACTGCCGCAAGGATTTCGGCATCCGTGCGCTGGGTGTCCGTGTCGACGGTGTGCGCCCCGATGACATAGCCGGCGGCGTCCACAGCCGAGACGATCTCGGCGTCGCTGCGCGTCGTGTCCGCGGGCAGGAACTGGTCGACCGCGGTCGTCACGTTTCCGTTTCCTCCTCCGACGCTAGAGTAATCGATGGCGGCCTCGTTGCTCTGGCCCCCGCTAACGCTGGAGACAAAGCTGCTGGCCGTGTTGCTCTGGCCCCCGCCCACGCTGGAGAGGGTGCCGCTGGCCGTGTTGGCGTTGCCCCCGCTCACGCTGGCTCCGATTTCGCTGGCCGTGTTGCTTTCGCCTCCGCTCACACTGGCGCCGTCACCGCTGGCCGTGTTGCCCCCGCCGCCGCTCACGCTGGAGGTGTCACCGCTGGCCGTGTTGCCCCCGCCGCCGCTCACGCTGGCATCAAAGCCGGTGATGTTGTTGTCTCGCCCGGCGACCAGGCCGCCGAAGTTCGGGTACTGATGAAGCCGTCCCACCACCAGATTGTGAGACCCCCCGCGAGAGAGCGTGTCATCGCTCGGAGCAGTATTCGCCTCGTTGTAGCCTACGATCAGGTTGCCCTTGCCGTTGACCAAGCCCTCCGTGTCGCCCGAGCCGTCGCGGACGTGGACGTTCGCGCCGGTGATGAGGATGTGCGGCCCGGCGAGGCCGTTGAGGGTGCCCGTGTCCACCGTCACGTAGGGATCGAGGACGCTCGCGCCAGCATGCGGCCCGGTGACAAAACCGGCGGCGTCCACGACCGTAAGGATTTCGGCGTCCGTGCGCTGGGTGTTCGTGTCAACAGTGTGCGGTCCCACGGCCGCAAGGATCTCGGCATCGCTGCGCGTCGTATCGGTGTCGACGGTATGCGGCCCCGTGACAAAACCGGCGGCGTCCACGACCGTAAGGATCGAGGCGTCGGTGCGCTGGGTGTCGGTGTCAACTGTATGCGCGCCGGTGGCGAAGCCGAGAGCTATAACTCCGGCCTGATTCAATTGCGTGTCGGTGTCAACTGTATGCGCGCCGGTGGCGAAGCCGAGAGCTATAACTCCGGCCTGATTCAATTGCGTGTCGGTATCGACGGTGTGCGCGCCGTCGACGAAGCCGAGGGCCTTGATGGCGGTCAGATCAAGCGTCGTGTCGGTGTCGACGGTATGCGGACCAATGACGAAACCGGCGGCGCCCACAGCCGTAATGATCGAGGCGTCGTCGCGTATCGTGTCGGTGTCGACGGTATGCGGCCCGATGACAAAGCCGGCGGCGTCCACGGCCGAGACGATCTCGGCGTCGCTGCGTATCGTGTCGGTGTCGACGGTATGCGGCCCGATGACGAACCCGAGGGCTTCGATCCCGGCCTGGTCCAGGGTCGTGTTCGTGTCGACGGTGTGCGGGCCGGTGACGAACCCGAGGGCTTCGATCCCGGCCAGGTCCAAGGTCGTGTCGGTGTCGACGGTATGCGGCCCAACTACCGCGGGGCTTCGATCCCGGCCTGGTCCAGGGTGCGCTGGGTGTTCGTGTCGACGGTGTGCGGCCCCACCACCGAAAGGATTTCGGCATCGGTGCGCTGGGTGTCGGTGTCGTGTGCGGCCCCACCACCGAAAGGATTTCGGCATCGGTGCGCTGGGTGTCGGTGTCGACGGTGTGCGCCCCGATGCCGAACCCGATGGCTTCGATCCCGGCCTGGTCCAGGGTCGTGTCGGTGTCGACGGTGTGCGCCCCGATGCCGAACCCGAGGGCTTCGATCCCGGCCTGGTCCAGGGTCGTGTCGGTGTCGACGGTGTGCGCCCCGATGCCGAACCCGAGGGCTTCGATCCCGGCCTGGTCCAGGGTCGTGTCGGTGTCGACGGTGTGCGGCCCCACCACCGCAAGGATTTCGGCATCGGTACGTGAGGGGTTCGTGTCGACGGTATGCGCCCCCGTGACGTAGCCGGCGGCGGCCACAGCTGAAACGATCTCGGCATCGCTGCGAGTCGTGTCGGTGTCGACGGTGTGCGGCCCCGTGACGAAACCGGCGGCGCCCACGGCCGCGACGATCTCGGCGTCACTCGGCGTCGCGCCATCCGCACCGGGGGGGCCGTGGCACCCGTCAGTCCCGTATCCCCCTCCGGTCCGGGCGGGCCCTGGACGTTCCAGGAAAGGGCGACCTCGTTCTTCTTGCACTTAGACGGGGCGCTCACGAGGCGCAGCCCGCCCCGGCGCTCCCGGCCGTTTTTGTGCTTACGGAAGCAGGCGTGGATGATCCCCTCGGGCGAGGGGATCGGGCCCGGCGGGCCGAAGCGACTCCTCCCCCCCTTGTCGTCATCGTCCTTGTCTTCTTTGGCGGCCCACGCCCCCGCCGGGGCGAGGAGGGCCGCCGCCATCAGTAATGGCGACCGTGAAACCGAGGATTTGTTTGGACATGCCGGTTCTCCTTGAAAAGAAGCTCCGCAAAAAGCAGTCAAAAAGACAAGACCGGGAGGGGCACCCCCCCGGCTGTGATCACGAAGTGCGCTCGCTTCAATTTTACCGAGCGGTTTGTATGTGTGAATTGTATGAGAACCATTTACAAAAATAAAGGACAAAAAATCACAATAAAACAACATCTGAAATCAAAATCCGATTTTTCTGGCCGGGAAGGGCTGGCGAATGGCTGCATGATCCGCCGCCGCGGGAAAACAAACCGCCCCCCGGGCCCGAGCCGGAGGGCGGTGGTGTTGCGTCAGACTTTGCGGCGGTTAGTTCGTCTCGAACAGGCCGCCCGCCCGCCAGTCGTTGGGTCCCGTTACGAATCGGCCCTTCCCGCCGCCGACAGTGGAGTCACCGCCCTGGGCGAGATTGTCTTCCCCGCCGCTCACGCTCGAGTTGGTTCCGGTGGCATCATTCAGCTGGCCCCCGCTGATGCTGGAGTTGTTGCCGTTGGCATTGTTGTCGAAGCCTCCCAGGACTGAGGACTCGGGACCGCTGGCCAAGTTGTCCTGCCCGCCGCTGACGCTGGAGTAATTCCCGCGGGCAGTGTTGTTCCGCCCGCCGCTCACGCTGGCGGCAACGGATCCTGTTTGGGTTAAGCAGTTATTGAATGGGGAGCCGATGAACCCGACGTCATTGTTTCTTCCGCCGCTCACGCTGCTTTCCGTGGTGCAGGCTTGATCGCGGGAGCCTCCGCTGACGCTGGAGGTAAACCCAAAAGCGCGGTTGTCAAAGCCCCCGCTCACGCTGGATCGGCTGCCGCTGGCCGTGTTGTTGCTGCCCCCGCTCACGCTGGCCTCCACGCCGGTGACGGTGTTGTCCTGCCCGGCGATCAGGCCACCGTAACTCGTGTACTGATGACGCTGTCCCACCACCAGGTTGTGAGACCCCCCTCGGGAGAGCGTGTCATCGCTCGGAACAGAATTCGCCTCGTTGTAGCCCACGATCAGGTTGGCCTTGCCGTTCTCGAAGCCGCCCGTAGTGCCCGAGCCGCTACGGATGTGGACGTTCGCGCCGGTGATGAGGATGTTCGGCCCGGCGAGGCCGTTGAGGGTGCCCGTGTCCACGGTCAGGTAAGTGGAAAGGTCGAGGAGGTTCTGGGGAACCGAGGCGGCGGCGTGCGGCCCGGTGACGAACCCGAGGGCCTCAATCCCGGCCTGGTCCAGGGTGGTGTCGGTGTCGACGGTGCGAGTCCCTACCAGGGCCTCGATGCCGACCTTATCAAGCGTCGTGTCGGTATCGACGGTGTGAGTCCCTACCAGGGCCTCGATGCCGGCCTTATCAAGCGTCGTGTCGGTGTCGACCGTGTGGGTTCCTACCAGGGCCTCGATGCCGGCCTGATCCAAGGTCGTGTCGGTGTCGACGGTGTGGCCGCCGGTGACGAAGCCGAGGGCCTTGATGGCGGTCAGATCAAGCGTCGTGTCGGTGTCGATCGTGTGGCCGCCGGTGACGAAGCCGAGAGCTATAACTCCGGCCTGATTCAATTGCGTGTCGGTATCGACGGTGTGCGCGCCGTCGACGAAACCGAGGGCCTTGATGGCGGTCAGATCCAACGTCGTGTCGGTATCGACGGTGTGTGCGCCGGTGGCGAAGCCGAGAGCTATAACTCCGGCCTGATTCAATTGCGTGTCGGTGTTGGTCGTGTGATCGCCGGTGACATACCCGGCGGTGTCCACCACCCCAAGAATTTCGGCATCCGTACGCGGGGGGTTCGTGTCAACGGTGTGCGGCCCCACGGCGCTCACGGCCTCCGCGTCGGTGTAGCGCGCGTGGTGAACGACGGGGGAGGCCGCATGCGCCGCCAGGTCGGTCTGGAGCTGGGCGACGAGCGCTTGCGCCTGGACGGCGAGCGCCTCGAGCGCCGCCACGCGCGCGACGAGGTTGCCTCCAGCAGGCGGCGTGGCCGGACCGGCAAGCGCCCCCGCCGGGGCGGTGAGCGCCGCCGCCATCAGAATGAACAACATGAAACCGAGGATTCGTTTGGGCATTTCGGTTCTCCTTGAAAGGAAGCTCCGCAAAAATGCAGCAAAAAAAGACAAGACCGGGGAGGGGCACCCCCCCCCGGCGGTGATCGTGCAAATCGAGGCTTCATTTTATCGAGCGGTTTGTATGTGGGAATTGTACGAAAACCATTCAGGAAAATAAAGGATAAAAAAAACAATAAAACAACATCTGAAATCAAAATCCGAATTGTCCGGCCGGGAAGGGCTGGCGAATGGCTGCATGATCCGCTGCCGCGGGAAAACAAACCGCCACGCCGATGGGGCCGGGGGGAGGAATGCTTTTTCTGCCAGGCTCTCCGGTCACCCGGTTTTCCCCGCCGGCCCGCCGGGCCAGCTTTCCCCCCGCCGCGAATTTCCCCGAATTTCCGGCGGTTGGCTTTTCCCCGGGAGGGGATACATTCGGCTCATGCGTGGGCGGGGCGCGTGTCTCTCCGCAGGGTGGGGGGGGGGCCAAAAAATTCTCCGGGTATCGGGGACCCGGAATGAATGGGGAGAGGAAATGAGTGGCGGACCGGGCCCCCCGGAAATCCGGCGGATAAAAGCGGATGCGGGGCGGGAGGGGGCGGAGATTTTTCCCGCATGCGCGGGCGGTGCGCGCCCTGTCCTCGGGGATGAGGGTAGGTTGGAGCGAATGGAAATTTTGGGGGAAAAAACGGATGCGGGGCGGGAGGGGGCGAGGTCCCGCGCCCCGAGGGAAAACGGCCCGTACCCATATGTTTCCGGGGGAGCGGGGGCGGGCCTCCGAGCCGCCTTTCCCGGAGGTTTCCGCAGATTTCGCGGGTTCCGGGGGTTTTCGATCCGCCCTACCTTCGGGACCCGGGCTTGCGGAATATTGCGGAATGTTGCGGGCAAAAAAATTCCCGCCCGGGGCAGCCGGGGAAATTGATTGACCGGGCCGGGGCGGCCGGTCTAGGCTTTGGGGCTTTCCGGACAGGGAAATCCGCACCGGCGGGGCCTTCGCCGTCCCGCGCGGGCGCGGCGTGTTCCTCCCACCCAACCGAGGAGAAGCGGGCTTGCCGAACATCGACATGCACCACCACATCATGATCCCCGAGGCCGAGGCCATCGCCGCCAAAGAGCGCGAGCGCAGGCCCCACCACGCCAACTTGTTCGAGAACTTCTTTCCCCCCATCTCGCTCGAGTACAACCTCAAGATGTCCAAGGAGAATTGGGGGGAGCAGATGCGGAGCGTGGACCGGAAGCGCCAGGACATGAAGGCCGACCGGCTCGAAATGGCGCTGGCCTCGCCCGCGCCGCCCTTTTTCTACTACTGGATCACCGGGCCCAAGGGAAAAGAGGTGACCCAGGTCCTGAACGACGGGGTGGCGGCCTTTTGCAAGGAGAATTCAAAGGATTTCCGCGGGCTCGCCTCCCTTCCCTTCCAGAACGGGGGAAGGGCCGCCGCGTTGGAGCTCGAGCGGGCGATGGGGATGGGGCTTCTCGGCACCATCGTGGGGGAGGCGATCCAGGGCCAGGCGCTGGACGAGCCGCAGTTCGAGAAATTCTGGGAGGCGGCGGAACGGCTCGGCGCGCTGGTGTTCATCCACCCCGATTTTGCCGACTTCAAGCCTCTTTTCCCGTACTACCTGGCGAACTGCGTCGGGAACCCGCTCTCGACCACGGTGACGATCATCCGGCTCATCCTCTCGGGTCTCTTCGACCGCCATCCCGGGCTGAAGGTGCTTCTCGCCCACTGCGGGGGGAACCTGCCCTGGGCCCTGGGGCGGATCACCCACGCCTGGGAGGTGCGTCCCGAGACGAAGATGCACACGAGCCATCCCCCGCGGCATTACCTGAAAAATCTCTATATCGACGTCATCACCTTCAACCCGGCCGGCCTCAAGTGGGCGGTGGAGCAGGTGGGGGCGGACCATGTGGTGTGCGGGACCGACTACCCGTTCGACATGATGCAGGAGCGCGTGGTCGATTTCGTGGAGAGCGCGGGCCTGACCCAGGAGGAGGAGGACAAGATTCTGCGGACCACCCCGGCGAAGCTGCTCGGGCTCTAATTTCTTCGCCGAAGGTCCCGCTCGTTCATCGGCGCGCTCCGAAGGACGGAGAGAAGAAACGCCCGCGTGCGCCCGGCGATGGCGGGCCAGGCGAAAGAGGCGGCGAGCGCCTCCGTTCCGGCGCGAAGGCGCGCGCGGGCCGCGGGATCGTCCATGAGGGCTTCCACCTGGGCGGCCAGAGCCCCGGCATCCCCGAAAGGGACCGCGGCGAAGTTCTCCCCCTCGCGAAAGTACCGGGTTGGGATTTTCGAGGGCGTGCTGATGATGGGGAGGCCATGGGCGATCCCGGCCATCAGGCTTCCCCGGCGGGAGGATATGCCCCCCTCATAGGGAGCCAGGAAGAGGTCGGACGCGCGGAGAATCTCGCTCAAGCGGGAACCCTCCATGTAGCCCGTCCAGCGGATCTCTTCCTCGAGTCCTTCGGCGCACGCCCGCGATTGCAAGTTCTTGTAGTAGCCGCTCTCGGGGAATCTGTCGCCTCCCAGCATGAAAAGGCGGAAGGCCCGGCCGGCGGCTTTCCACTTGGCCGCCGCTTCGAGAATCTGCTCGGCCCCCTTTCCCGGATAGTAGAAACCGAAGTGGGCGAGGAGAGAGGCGTCGGGGGGAATGTCCCACTCGGTGCGCACCCGGCCTCTTACCGTCTTAAGAGAGGATTCCCAGCCGGGGGGAGGCTCGACATTTGCCCCGATGGGGATCTCCAGGGTCTTCCCCAGGAGGGGCTTCAGGTATTTTCCGATGAGGTGGATCGCCTCCTCGTTCGTGCTCAGGATGGCGCGGGCCGATGTCATCAGCATCGCCACGCGCACCATGGATGAGAAGGTCGAGACCCCGACGGTGTGAATGGAGAGAACGACCGGGATGCCGGGCGACAGGATGCGCATCACGAGAGGGAGAAAACAGACCCAGCGTGTTCCCGGCGGATATAAATCCGGAGCGTATTGGACGAGGAGAGCGTGAACTTTTTCCTCGCGCGCGGCCCGGGCGAGGTGAGCCAGCGCGCCCGGCGTCCAGCGGCGTGCGATTCGCCGCACCGGAATCTGCCCGCAAACGGCAGGCCCCCCATAATCCGAGCTGGTGAAAATCACTGATTCGACGTCCAGCCGTTTCAATTCGGGAGCCAGCCTGGTGGTGAAATCTCCGATTCCGCAGGGATATAAGTTGGGAGGGAAACTCGGGCTCAGGATAGCGATTCGCAATTTACAACCTTACCCGTGAGCGTCGCCGACTCTATGCATAACAAAGGGAAGCTAAGAAGACGAGCTGGCTGCCACCCGCGTGGAGGATTTTGCCGCCGGTCCGAGAACCTCCCGCGAAGCGTCTCCACTGATGGTCTCTTGCGCGAGGAGTTGGGAGGTAAGGTGCTCGAGATCTTCTCTTTTGTCCCGGAGGAGCCCTACGGCTCTTTCGTGGGAGGCTGCGAGGATCTTCGCCACCTCCTCATAACCTCTCTCGCAATCGCCTCGCCGATGCCCGTCCCGCCGCCGGTGACGATCGTGACCTTACCGTCCAGGACTCCAGCCATCGCTCCTCCTCGCCCGCGGAAGCTTACCCCCGGACCGCCTCCTCCACCGCGGAGAGCAGGCCGTCGATGTGCGCGTCCGTCGTGACGGTGGAAACGCATCCCTGAAGATTCGAGGTCAGCAAAAATCCTTCGTTGAGAAGCTCGAGGGAGAGGATTTTTTCCCAGTCCCGGTCCACCGTCAAGGTGTCGCGGTGGTTTGCGATCTCGTGTGGGGTGGCGCTGATCTTGAAAAGGGAGCCCGCGCCGGTGACGCGAAGCGGGAGACCCTCGCAAATCTCCCGGAGTCTTGCGCGGATCCGCTCGCCGGCGGCGTTGAGGGAGTTGAAGGTCTCAGGCGTGAGGGCGTCCATGGTGGCCTTCCCCGCCGCCATGGTGACCGGGTTCGCGTTGAAGGTGCCGGCGTGGCCCATCCGGTTGGGGCGGCCGGGCTCGGTCACCGCCAGGATTTCGGCAAGGCCGGCGAAGCCCCCCACCGGAAAACCGCCCCCGATCACCTTGCCGAGGGTGGTGACGTCCGGCGTCACCCCGAGGGCGCCCTGCGCGCCGTGGAAGCCGAGGCGGAAGGCGATGATCTCATCGAAGATGAGAACCAAGCCGAGCTCGTCGCAAAGCTCCCGGATCCGGGAGAGGAACGCGGGAGCCGGAAGGATCATCCCCATCCGGTTGGCCATGGGCTCGACGATGATGGCGGCGATCTCCCCGGCGCGCTCCCGGACCGCGCCCTCCAACACCTCGGCGTCGTTGAAGGGGAGCACCAGGATACGGCCCAGACCGCTTGGGAGACCGGCCGTCTCGGGCACGGGGGTGGGCGCGTCGGCGGGGCCGACCTTGTCCGCCGGCGGGCTCACCGACCAGGAAACATCGTCGTAGGTCCCGTGATAGCTGCCCTCGAATTTGACGAGCAGGTCCCGGCCCGTGAAGGCGCGGGCGGCGCGAATCGCCATCGTGACCGCTTCGCTCCCTGAATTCGTGAAGCGGACGCGCTCGGCGGAGGGCAGCCGCGCGCAGAGGATCCCGGCCAGCTTCAGTTCCTTTTCCGTCTGACCGAAGAAGGCGGTGCCCTGCTTCACCTGATCGGCCGCCGCCTCGACGACGCACGGGTCCGCGTGGCCGAGCGGGAGAGAGGTGGCGTTGAACCAGAAGTCGGTGATGGCGCGGCCGTCCTGGTCGGTGAGGATCGCACCCTCGCCTTTCACGATAAAGGGAGAATAAGGCTTCCGGATGACAGCGTCGCGGGAGTAGCCGCCGGGAAAAACGCCCTTGGCGCTTTCGTGGAGTTTCGCCGAGGCGGGCGTCAGCTTCCGGTAGCGCGCCTCGATCTCGCCCGCGCGCGCCCTGAGCCGGGAATAGAACTCGGCAGCGGTGGAACGGACGGTCCCCTTCATTTGCGTGCTCTCCATATCATTGCGCTTGAGCGCGGCGGTCCTTCATTAGCCAAAAAATCGACTGAAATTAAAATGGCTTTCGGCGCGCAGATCACAAACATCATACATCCCCTGCCCTTCCGGGTCATCTCGGGAGGGCACCCTGGAGGCAGGCCTTGAGCGATCCCCCGGCGTAGGCACGGGCGAAGTCTTCCCCATGAACCGCGGCGATTCGCTCAGCGTAGGCCGGCACCCCCCAAACCCCTTTGCACTCCTCGAACAACATATGTCCTGTTGGCCCCGTTTTGTTGATTCCCGCGAAGTCGCTCCCGAACACAACCTGATCGGGGGCAAACCCGGCCAGAAATTCCATCTCCTCCATATGGCGCTTGAAGGTGCCGACAAAACCGGGGTGGGGCATGAGGCCGATGAGTCCGCCCGATGCGGTCAGCTTCCGCGCCAACTCCCGCGGCACACCCCGTTGGCCCAATTCGGGATTGATGGGCTCGTCCAGATGGCCGTGGGAGTAGTGGAGCGCGTTTCCCGTTGCAAGGGCCAGATCGGCAAGCTCCTCTTTTGATTTGTGGTTCATGTGGGCACAGTCGAGGAGGAATCCCCTCTCCCACGCCTTGCGGGCGAAGTCGCCCCCCAGAGGGGTGAGGCCCCTGCCGGGGTCGCCCGTACCCCCGCCCCCGAGGGCGTTGTCGGCGTTGTAGAGCGGGGCGAGGCTGCGGAAGCCCTCCTCCCAGAGCCAATCGAGAAGCCCCAGGTCCTTTTCTTTTTCGATGTAGTAGATGCCCTCGGCGTGCATGACCTGCCTTCCCGCCCCGTCCAGGTCCGCCGCCGAGAGGACGAGGGTGAGACCTTTCGCCTCCTTGATGGTCTGAATCTGCTCTCTCAGATGTTCGAGCTGGATGTCCTGGGGATCGCCCATCTTGCGGAGCGGCGTATCCACCTTCCGGCCGGTGGCGCTGAAGAGCCCGCCCAGGCGCGCAGCCGCCGGAAGATCGATCTGCTCCAGGAGGTAGGGCCGGTCGTCCCGCGTGGCCTGGACGTGCCGGAGGTCGGTGTGAAAATCCCAAATGTCTTCGAAACCGATCGCCATTCTTCCGCCCTTCTTCCGCCCTTCTTCCGCCCTTACTGATAATGCAGGAGGCGGGCCCGCCGGGCGCACGGAGAATATTCCGCTGCGCCCATTAGTTTAAATAACCTTCCATCCAGGCCAGGCGCTGGAGGGTGTTTCCCATCGGCAACAACGCGCAACCGATCCATCCCTTATAACCTATAATCGAGCGGGTAAATCAGATTGAATAGTGAAAGGGAAATTGAGCTCGCCTGTTCCCAGCTCGTGGCGCCCCGGATTTTCCGATTATTGCATGTGGGCGAGGTATGACTATACGCTACGCGGAGCTCCGTCCGGACGGACGAGGGAAGGCCGCGCATCTGGCCGGCTCTCATCCCATCCCGTCCCACCCCATCGTGCCGGCTTACGGCACGATAGCGGCACCACCACCCGGCCCACGCCCCCGAAGACACCCGGCTGATTACGAGCACCATGCGCGCACGCTCGACGAGCGAGATGGCCAGATTCGAGACCGACCTGCTGGCGACCGAGGAGAACCTGAGTCCCCAGTCAGAGCTTTCCGGTCGTTGGATCGACCGGGTCCATGAGCGCACTGGGCTTAAGACGCTGCGCTCGACATGGATAGCTCCGACAGCCCAACATTTGGCCAGCAGGAAGGCTCAACCTTCAACGGCCATTTCAGATGCACCTGCTACCACCCATTGTTCGTGTTCAATCAGTCCGGTGACCTGGAGCGGGCGATGCTCCGGCCGGGCAATGTGCACAGTTCGAAGGGATGGCGAGAAATCCTGGAACCTATGATGGCGCGCTACCGGGGCCGGAAACCAGCTCGTTCCTTCCGGGCGGACGCGGCATTCGAGAGGCCAGAGGTCTACGAGTTCCTGGAGGCCGAGGGGTTCGGCTACGACAGGCGCCATGACGCCAACGGACTGAACGCCTCAGGAGCTTGTGGAAGAGCGTCGCAGAATCGTGGGTTGGGGTCAGGACTACCAGCCCGCCGTCGCCGAGGACCTGCCGGTTTTTTTTCGAAGCGGTCGCCCAGAAGCATCAAGGCTACGTTGGCGGTGAGCCATACTTGGGGGCTCGGGAATTTTTTGATCGGTTTGAATATAACCGAGAAATTTATTACCTATTGGGCGTTTTCGTCTTGGTTGTTTTGTCTCGCTCGGTAGCGTTGATCTCCGTCCGCTTTTGCATTTTGCGCCTGAAAGGTATTTCCCAAAAATTGTTCGATGGGGACTTTATCTGTTACCGTTACGCGGACTTGGCGCGGAAAATCGGAAGAAAAAGCCGGTGGAGGTCGTTGACAAGGAGGGTTATCATGACTTTTTACAAGCTCGCCGAATTGGAGCGGACCGGGATTTCCCCGGAAAACTCCGCAGCCGAAAGGCCCACCATCAAAGGCAAGCGGATCGAGGTGAGCTACTACCGGTATCCGGCCGGTACCGTGAAGAAACCCCATGCGCATCCAGAGGAGCAGATCATCATCGTCCTCAAAGGGAGCCTGGGTTACCGGGTGGAGGGAAAGGAGAAGATTCTGGGTCCGGGGGAAGCCGGGGGAAGCCGTACACATACCGGCCAATGTTGAGCACGACAACTGGGCGTTGGACGATGAGGTCGAATTCATCGCCTGCAGAGACCTGGTCGAGTGAGGCCTTGGATGGCGAAAGCTCCGGGGTGCAGTCCTGGAGAGCCTTCCTCAAAAGTAAAAGGAAATTAAACAGGATTCGACCCTTCGGGCGATCCTAATCCGAAAAAAAGAGTTGATTTTCGGGAAAAATCGAGCCTTGCGAAGAACTGGAATTTCAATTACTCTTCTACACGGTATCATTACGATTCAATAGATCGAACGGTTAAGGGAAGATGTTTCTTCTGCCTCGGTGGGCAGAAGTTTGGCCGGATTCCCTGAAGGCCTTTGGGAAAAAACCCCGAAAAATCGTTCTTAACCGTTAGGCTGGCGGCCTGACTGTGGGGAAACTTCAAGGCAAAAAGGGCATCCAATAAGTACCGTCTGGAAATGGCGGTAAGTCGCACGACCGTTCTACTCTGGAGGAAAGAAATATGTCAGGAAAAACTAATTTCAGGTTTCGTCTTGGAATAGTGGGATTGGTGTCGCTGGCGTTTGCCCTGCTGACCGCCGGCTCGGCGATGGCGGCGATGAAGAAGCTGCCCATCCGGTTGGGGGTCGGCTACTCCGTTGGCCAGACTCCCTCTTATGTGGCGATTGTAAAGGGTTACTTCGCCGACGAGGGACTGGACGCGAAGGTGACCCGCCTCGAGCTTGGCTCGGAGGTTGTGCAGGCCATCGTCGGGGGGAGCATCGACGGCGGCTTTGCCGGCACGTTCCCCATGCTCATCGGGGCCTCCAAGGGCGCCCCGCTCGTGGCCGTAGCGCCATACGCGGCGGGCGGAAATCGCTACGCCTTGGTAGCGCGGAACGGGTCGGGCATCAACAGTGTGAATGACATGTACGGAAAGAAAGTCGCCTTCGCCACAGCGAGCTCGGGCGAGGAGATGTTCTTCAGCATCATGGAGGTGGAGAACCTGGATCCAAAGAAGATCACGATCGTCCGGATGCAGGCCCAGGACTTGCCCTCTGCCATCGCCACGAAATCGATCGACGCGTTCCTGGCCTGGGAGCCCTACCCCTCATTGGTAGAGGGGCAGAAGACGGGAAAGGTCGTGGTCCGGGGGCAGAAATACGTCGGGGGGTATTCCGACCTCTTCTTCCACAGGGATTTTGTGAAGAACAACCGGGAGACGATGCGCCGCTACCTCAAGGCGATTTTCCGCGCGCAGCAGTTCACCCGCCAGCACGAGGACGAGGCGTTTGAAATTGCACTTGGGTATTTTCGAACGCGCAATCGCTCGCTGAGAAAAGCGTATAAATTTCATATCTTTGACGGAAGGTTAGGGAAAAACGCGGTTGCGGCTCACGATTTTGACATAAAATTCTTGAAGGGCTTGGGCAAAATGAAAAAGCCCGTGACGTCCGATCAGGTCCTCGCCCTCGAACTGAATCGGGCGGTGACAGCCGAGGTGCCCCAATACTTCTCGGATCTTAAAAGGACGCCGTGAAGTAAGGACAACGCCTGAAGCGACGATGCCGATGAAACGGACGCCCCAGGAGCTTGTGGAAGAGCGGCGCAGGATCGTCGGATGGGGTCAGGATTGCCAACGCATCGTCGCAGAAGCACTGTCGGTTTTTTTCGAAGCGGTCACCCAGATGTACAAAGGTACGCTGGTGGATGAGACCGCTCTTCCGGCCAAGACCAAGGCTCTTATCTACCTGGCCCTCTCCTGCGCGCGCGCCGCGCCGGGGAAGGCCAAGCACATCGGCCACGCCCTCGAGGTGGGTGCGACTCGGCAAGAGGTCATTGAGGCCGTTGCCTTGACGCAACTCACCTTCGGGGGCCAGGCCCGTCCGGCACGGCATCGACGCCTTGCGGGAGTTGGAAGCGGACGCTCCTTCTGAAGAGACCGGCAAAAAAGGAGTGTAAATCGACTCAGGAAAGCATGAAAGAAAAACGTGACATCGGGACGCGGGAAAGGCTGGTGGCGCGTGAGCTCGACATGCGCTTCATCGATCCCAGAACGGGCGAAGAGGTGCATGCCATCAGAGGTCTCAACCTCAAAATCGAGGCGGAGACCTTCACCTGCATCGTCGGTCCCAGTGGCTGCGGCAAGACAACGTTCCTGCGGATTGTGGGAGGTCTGACGCGGCCCACCGGGGGGGAGGTGCACCTCAACGGCACCGCCATCGAGGGGCCGGGCTCCGATCGGGGCATGGTCTTCCAGAACTACGGCATTTTCCCCTGGAAGACCGCCAGCGAGAACGTTGAATTCGGCCTCAAGATCAAGGGCGTGCCGAAGGAGGAGCGGCAACGGGTCGCGGCCCACTACCTCGAGCTGGTTGGGCTCGTTGGCTTCGAGGGGCGCTATCCCCGGGAGCTCTCGGGAGGCATGCAACAGCGCGTCGCCGTCGCCCGCGCGCTCGCCAACAAGCCCTCCGTCCTTTTGATGGACGAACCCTTCGCCTCGGTTGATGCCCTCACACGGCAGACGCTTCAGGAAGAGCTCACCCGTATCTGGAACCAGGAGCGCACGACGGTCATCTTTGTCACCCACAGCGTCGACGAGGCGGTCTTCCTCGCCGACCGGGTGGTGGTCTTCGCGAACCGTCCCGCCCAGGTGCGCGCGTCCCTCGATGTCGACTTGCCCCGCCCCCGGCTCTGGAAGGACATGCAGATAGACCCAGCCTTTAACGCCCTTCGGCTGCAAGTTCTGGAGACCGTGCAAGAAGAGGCGGCCAAGGGCCTCCAGCTTCCCTCGTCTCAATGAGGTCTTACTGATGAAGCATACAGGACAGCTCGTTGCCGGCTCTGCCGCCCTTCCCCCCCTTCTCCGCTACCGGATGCTCCTCCAGAAAATGTTTTATCGCATCAATCTGTGGCTCGAAGGCTACCCCCGTCTCCACTCCTTGGTGAAAAACTCCGCGGCCTTCGTGGTAATTCTCATCTTGTGGCAATTGGTGGCCTCTCTAAAAATCTACCCCGATTATCTCTTCCCCTCGCCCGCGGAAGTGGTCGCGGCTTTCTTCTGGTCTTTGTCCTCGGGCGCTCTCCTTCAGCACATCGGCGACAGCCTGATTCGCATCTTCCTGGGCGCCATGACCGGCCTCGTCATCGGGCTCCCCCTGGGCTTGCTGATGGGGGGGAGCCGGGCCGCGACCACCTTCTTCAATCCCGTGGTGATCTTCTTCCAGTCGATCCCGGGCCTGGCCTGGATTCCGCTGGTCATCCTCTGGTTCGGAATCGGGTACAAGGCCGTTACCTTCATTATCTTCTCTTCGGTGTTCTTCCCCATTGTGTTCAATACCTCGGTGGGGATTCGGGGCATCGACCCGACCATGATCGACGCCGCGCTGACGCTGGGCGCCTCGCGGTGGGTGATGATCACCGACCTCTATCTGCCGGGGGCCATGGCGAACATCGTTACGGGCATCCGGGTTGGCGTCGCCTATGGATGGCGGGCGCTGGTGGGGGGCGAGATGATGGCCGCCGGCTCCGGGCTGGGCAGGATGATCTTCGACGCGCGGCAATGGTTAGAAACGGACGTGGTGGTGTTGGGCATCATCTTGCTGGGCGCCATCTGGCTTCTGATGGACAGGCTCATCTTGAAACCCCTCGAGGCCGCGACCATCGAGAGGTGGGGCACGGTTCGAACGTAAATTGGTCTGGCGCCCGGTGTGGCAAAGAACGCCCTCCGGGAAAGGTCAAGGGCTCGTATTGTCTCCGATGAGTCCCAAAGGCAGGCTTCGAACTCACTGGCTGCCGTTCGCCTTGGAGATGACCAGATATGGCGGACAACTTTGCCAATACCCACTCAGTGATGGAAGCAGCCCCCGCACCGCAAGCGCAGGGCGTGCAGGTACCCTCCCCAAATTGGCGCAGGGTGGCCTCCCTGATTGCCCTGGCAATGTCGCTCTTTCACCTCTATGCCGCCTCTGTGGGGGTGTATCCAGAATTGATCCAGCGGGGCGCACACCTGGGCTTTGTGCTCGTGCTCATCTTCCTCCTGCACCCCCGCGGACGGCTGAGAGTTTTTGGCATCCCCGTCATGGATTTGCTCCTGGCCCTCCTGGCCATAATGGTCGCCTACTACCTTCTGTGGAACTTTGAAAACATCCCCGACCGATACGGAAACGAAAACGCGGCCGACGTAATCATCGGGGCATTGACGGTGGCGTTGGTGCTGGAAGGAACGAGGCGGACCGTCGGCTGGCCCCTTACCCTGATCGCATCTGTTTTTCTCGTTTACGCCTACTTCGGCCCCTACATGCCGGGGCTCTTGATTCACAGAGGCTATCCAATTCCGCGGTTGGCATCTCACCTTTCCCTTGCCGCCACGGGAATCTTTGGCATTCCGCTAGGGGTGAGTGCCACTATCGTGATCCTCTTCATAATTTTCGGGGCCTTTCTGACCGTGTCGGGGGCGGGTAGCTTTTTCATCGATTTGGCCACCGGCCTCACGGGCCGCTCCGTGGGGGGGCCCGCCAAGGCAGCCGTAGTGAGCAGTTCGCTCATGGGTACCGTTTCCGGGAGCGCCGTCGCCAACGTGGCGACCACAGGCACTTTCACCATCCCCCTGATGAAGCGCACCGGGTATCCGCCGCACATTGCAGGCGCCGTCGAAGCGGTGGCCTCCACGGGGGGGCAGCTCATGCCCCCCGTGATGGGGGCCGCAGCTTTCATCATGAGCGAACTTACCGACATTCCCTATTTGAAAATCGCTTTGGCCGCGACCATCCCCGCCGTCCTCTACTATGCGGCTGCTTTCTTCTACGTACATCTGGAGGCGAAGCGTCTGCAGATCAAGAGCATTCCACCCGAGGAGCGCCCGAACATGCTTTTGGTGCTTCGAAAAGGGGGGCACCTTCTCCTGCCGCTGTGTCTCCTCATCTATCTCCTTTTCCGAAGCTACTCTCCCATCTTCGCCGCCTATTACGCAATTCTGGCGTTGGTGGCGGTTAGCTATCTGCGCCGGGAAACCCGCATGGGACCGCGAGCCATATTGAAGGCTTTGGAAGAAGGGGCCATTGGAACGCTGGGGGTCGCCGCCGCGTGCGCGTGCGCCGGAATCGTGATCGGCGTCCTCTCCTTAACAGGCCTGGGAATCCGGCTCTCATCGATACTCATCACTCTTGCGCAAGGCAACCTGCCCGTACTGCTCGTCCTGACCATGGGTGCGTCCATCATCTTGGGGATGGGGCTTCCCACCTCGGCGTGCTACGTATTGCTGGCGGCGCTGGGCGCACCTGCGCTCACCAAAGTGGGTGTGGACCTTTTGGCGGCGCACTTCTTTATTTTCTATTTCGGGATCATTTCATGTATCACGCCGCCGGTGGCCATGGCGTCCTACGCGGGAGCCGCGCTGGCGGATGCCGACCCGAGTCGAGTCGGCTTCGCGGCGGTGAAAATCGGCCTCGTGGGATTCATCGTGCCCTATATGTTCGTGTATTCGCCCGTTCTTCTGGGCCAGGGGAGCCTCTGGGAAGTGGGCTGGGCGCTGACAACCGCCCTGATAGGATGCGCCGCTCTCGCTGCTGCTCTCCAAGGATATCTCCTGGCTCCCTGTAAGCTCCCGCTGCGGCTGCTGCTTGCGGCGGCTGCCCTCATTCTTATTGCGCCCGGTTGGGTGAGCGACATTGGTGGGCTCGTCTTGGTGGGAGGGTGCGCCGCCATTCAGCGCGTTGACCTAGTTGTTCCTCGGTTCATTTCCGGGTGGGGATAGAAACGGGCGGATGTGAGAATTGACAGGAGCTAAGGACCTAAGCCCAACGGGGCTTCACCCAAGGTGCTTCGGCACCAGGCAACACCTAAAGGAGGAAGGAGGCATGAAAAGCATGAAAAGAAAGCTCTCAATTAGAAATGTCGGAGTGTTTCACTTGCTGGCGATGGTCACTTTCGTCTGGACATTGGGCGGCGGGAACGCTTTCGCGGCGCCGCGCTTCTTCTCTATAGGGGGCGGACCGAACGCCACCACCTCATATTTGGCGGGAGCCGGGCTCGCGAACCTCCTCGGGAAGAAGATCAAGGGGTTGCGATTTTCGGTAGAAGAGACGAAGGGTTACGGTGATAACGTCACCCTGGTGGGAACCGGGAAAGTCGAAATGGCCTTCACCCACCCGAGGATGGCTCTCGAGGGACACGACGCCAGCGGAAAGTACACCAATCTGTCCAAGGGAAATATCCTTGCCCTGATGGCCTTTCAGCCGAGCCAGGGGCACATCATGACGGTCAAAGGCAGCGCGGTGAAGACGGTCTACGATCTGAAGGGCAAGCGGGTGGCCATCGGTCAGCCCGGCGGGGCCTCCAACCGGGACGGCCTGACCCTGCTGGAGATTTTGGGTTTCACGAAGGGTGACCTGACCATCCTGCCCGTGAGGCTTGGAGAACAGGTGAACCTCATGAAAAATGGGCAGGTGGGCGCTGCGATCTGGTTCGGAACGCCCCCGCTGCCCCCCATCGTCGACCTGGCGGTTTCGAGGCCGATGGTGCTGGTTCCCATTCCTTCGGACGTGGTGACCAAGTTGACGGCCAAGTACAAGGCGTATAGCCCGGGCACGATCAAGGCGGGCATCTACAAGAACCAGAACAATGCGGTGCCCACCTTCCAAGCGATGGCGCTCTTCATCATCAACAAAGGCGTGGAGGCGGACATCGTCTACCAAGTTGCCAAAGCCATGGTGGACAACCTGGACGAACTGGGTGGTGTTCACCCCTCATTTAAGCGAATGAACAAGACTACATTTTTATCCGGGCTTCCCATCCCGCTTCACCCCGGATCGGTGAGATTTTTCAAAGAGAGAGGTATGTTGAAGTAGCATTGAACGGCACTTTACGGCCGGAGGGAAATGGGTCCCTCCGGCCGCAGGAGACATTTTTTAGCCTAATAATCATCTGGAATGGAGTGGACATGGCCTTGGATGCCCAGGTTCTAAAGGTTCTCAAATCCGTAGACCGGGACTCGCTGGTACGGCTGGCCATCGAGCTGACAGATATTCAGAGCCCAACGGGTTCCGAAACTCCCGTGGCGGAGTATCTTCGCGATCGCTTTGAGTCCATGGGGCTGCAGGTTCGGATGCAGGAGATCTCCCCCGGACGATTCAACTGTATCGGCACGCTGGAAGGAACGGGCGGGGGGCCGACGCTGATGTTCAACGGCCACATGGACACGTCCTATACGGGCCGAGAGACGGAACTCGGCGAGGCGTATAAGGCGAAATCCCACATCAAGGACGGCAAATGGATTTTCGGCATGGGCGTTTACAACATGAAGAGCGCCCTCGTCGCCTATGTGGGGGTGGTAGAGGCCATTCAAAGGGCGAAGGTCAAAGTAGCGGGCGATATCCTTATCGCCGCTGTATGCGGTGAGATCGAAAAGGGCCCTATAGATCGCTACCAAGGAGAGGAGTACGCCGGCTACGGGGCGGGGTCAAAATACGCGATCACCCACGGTGTGCTCGCGGACTATTGCATCCTGGGGGAGCCCACCGGCCTGGACATACATTTGGGCCACATGGGTGCGCTTTGGCTCAAGATCACCGCGTACGGGACGATGGCGCACACCCAGTACGCGGACACCGCCATCAACTCTATCGAGAAGATGATTAAGGTGGAACAGGCGTTCCTCGAATGGATTCCGGGATACAGGAAACGGAATGAATTCGAAGGTCTAATGCCTCAGGTGAACATCGCCGCGACCGAGGGCGGATGGCCCTATCGGGCGGCTCGCACGCCGGCCGAATGCCACCTTTACGTAGACGTGCGCTTCAACCCCAACCAGAAGGCCATGGACGTTGTCAGAGAGGTCAAGAACTTGCTGCGCAAGATCCAGAAAGACGACTCGGACTTTCGCTTTCATATTGAGCCTTACATCTCGACGCCGGGCTACGCCCTGGGCCGGGATGACTCGATGGTGAAACTCATGCAGAAAAGTCACAAACGGGTGTTTGGCAAGCCACCCCATATCACGTTCAAGGGAGGCTGTAACGACGGTACCCACTTAGTCCGTTACCATATCCCTACCGTCCAGTACGGACCTGCGGGGCAAGTGATGGGAAAGGGGAAATTCGGCTGGTCTCCCAATTTGGGTGAGCACCAGCATATCGAGGATTTGGTCAACTGCACGAAGGTATACGCCGCTGCGGCGCTCGACCTTTGCGGAGTCACCGCGCCGGAGGCAAAAGGCTCTAAGGGAGGCAGGAAGTCCTCCCGGCCGAAGAGGGCGGCGCGGTGAGCGAGAGCCTTCTGCATCTTGTGGTCGCGTCCTGTGCTCGATAGCACATGAGTTGAGTGGGGACGCAAAAAGAAGGAGGAGAGCGTGCGCGATACCGTCGGATTTGTGGGCCTCGGGCTCATGGGGAGCGCCATGAGCCACAGGCTCCTCCGGATGGATTGCCAAGTGGTCGGATTCGACCTTGTTCCGGAACGGATGCGCGAGCTGGAGAGCGCCGGGGGAGAGAGCGCCGCCTCCCTCGCCGATGTGGTTCGGCGGGCCGGACCAGTTGTCCTTTCGCTTCCAAACTCCCGCCACCATGAAGAGATCGTCTCTGGGGCCGGAGGTGTCCTTGAGGGTGCCCACGCAAAAACCCTCATCCTGGACACAACAACTGCCCATCCCCGGGACAGCCGCCGCGCGGCGGAAATGCTTGCCGCCCAAAACGTCCCGATGCTGGACGCTTCGATCAGCGGCAACAGCGTCCGGGCCGCAGAGGGCAAGCTGACTTTCCTGGTGGGAGGATCCGCCGAAGCTTTCGCGAAAGGGAAACCGCTCCTTGAGGCGCTCGGCAAGGAGGTTATCCACGTGGGAGATTCGGGCAGCGGGGCGCAGATGAAGCTCGTGGTGCAGCTCATCTCGGCCACCACCCGGGTGGCCCTTGCCGAGGCGCTCACCTTCGGAAAGCAAGCGGGCCTCGACCCCGAACAAATCATGAGGATCCTTCCCCTGACCAACGCGTACAGCCGCCAGCATGATTTCTTCGGCCCGCGTATGGTTCAAGGCAACTTCGAGGATTCCCCCAGCCGGCTTCGCCAGTTCATGAAGGATATTGACCTCGTGATTGAGGGGGGACAAAGCTTCGGCGCCCCCCTCCCCCTCATGAGTATCTGCCGGGAGCTCTTCCGAGCGGCGGCCGCGGACGGGGGAGGGGACCTGGACTCTTCCTGCATCGTCCGCGTTTACCAGAAGCTCGGGGGCATGAATGCCGGTTAATCTGTTCCGAACGAGCAGCGTCCCTTCGCCTCCGCCAGCGTCGCCGCGGCGAGCGTCTCGAGTTTGCCCGTCGCCTCCAGGACGACGCAGGCCACCGGCAGCGCCTTCAGCCGGAGGGTCAACTCCCTGAGGCCCGAGGCATCATAGCTCACCGACCCGCTCTCTCCCGAGGGAGCGAAATGCACGCCCAGGCGCTCTTTGCAGACATCGATTCCCACATAGATTGAGACCATCTCCCCCTCCCTTCCTTGTAAATGCGGGCTGTTGATGCCCAAGCGACTGTTCAGGATTCAGGAGCGGCGGACGGGGAGCCAGGCTGCCCCACGGTCTCCCACAACCCAGGTCACGGCGGTCTCCCGTCCGCGCCTGCTCCCCATGGGGAGCAGGCATCCGTTATCCTATCAGCATGACAAGGAAGAACTCATACGGGATAGATACAAGGTCACCTTGCCCGCGGAGCGGAATGAAGTCCACAATGGCGATAAGGCGATAAGAAGACCCACCATATCTTGAAAGGCGCCCGCCGGTCGCGGCCATGCGAAGCTATATCGACCTGATCCGGACCCACCCCCGCCTCCTCACCTTCGGGGTTCTGCAATCTTTCTTCTCCAACCTGGGGAAATCGTTCGTCATCTCCCTGTTCGTGCCCCACATCCGGGAGGTCTTCCAGCTCCAGCGGACCGAATTCGGAACGCTCTATTCCATCGCCACCCTGGCGACCGCCGCCCTCCTCCCCGTCGCCGGGCGCCTTATCGACAGATTCAACCTGCGCCTCTACAGCCTGGCCGTCGGGCTCCTCATGCTCGCGGCCTATTGGCTCACCGCCTGGGCGGCGACGGTGCCCCTTCTCTTCCTGGGGATGTTCGGCCTTCGCTTTTCCGGCCACGGCATGATGACCCACATCGAGTCCATCTCCATCAGCCGGTACTTCGGCCCTCTCCGGGGCAAGGCCCTAGGGATCACCTCGCTGGGCTATTCGCTGGGGGCGGCCATCTTGCCGGTTGTGTCCGTTTGGCTGATCGGGTGGGTCGGCTGGCGCCTCAGCTTTTTCCTCTTAGGGCTTTCGTGCGCTCTGGTGTTGTTGCCCTTCGGCGATTTGCTTATCCGGCCGAAGGCCGACTTCCAACTCCCGCCCGCCGAGGCGCCGGGGAGCCAGGCCGGGGGTCCCGCCTTCCACATGAGCCGGCGGGAGGTTTTGCGATCCCCCTATTTCTATTCGGTGGTGCCGCTGATGGTGTGCGCGTCGTTTTTCTTCGGCGGCCTCCTGTTCCACCAGGGGAGCCTTTCGGCCCACAAGGGCTGGAGCCCGGGATGGATCGCCTGCTGCTTCGTGGTGTTCGCCATCGTGCAGAGCCTTTCGGGCTTCCTGGTCGGGCCGGTGGTGGACCGCTTCACGGCGCGGGCGATCTTCCCCCTCCACGTCATTCCCATGGCCCTTGCCGCGGCCCTGCTGGCCGGGAGTCGGAGCCCCTGGGCGGGGGCCGTCTCCTTCGGCTTGATCGGGATCACGATGGGGGTGGGGCGGAGCGTGCGGTCCGCCGTCTGGGCGGAGGTGTACGGGACGGCCCACCTGGGCGCCATCCGCAGCCTCGCCTTCACAATCATGATCCTCGCCGCGGCCTTGAGCCCCGGCCTCGTCGGCTGGTTCCTGGATCTGGGGGCGGACATCGACACGCTCCTGCTCATCGCCAGCACCCTGATCGTGGCGGGTTCGCTCTTGGGTCTATTTGCCCCCTTGCCCCAAAAAGAGCCCCCCAAGAGCTAAGTGGCCCGTTTCGTATACCAGGGAAGGGGCGAAAGAAGGCATCCGCAAGAAGCCCGGAGCCGGCGGTCGGGACAGCGAGACCGGCGTCGGTATGACTGGAGGTGGCGAAGCGGACGCTCTTTTCCGAATATGGATCCCCAACCCCTTCGTTCTTGGTTTTGGGGTCAGACACCGCAATCATTCATTGACAGAAACATCGCCATTTGTCAGCTTTGCAGTTAAATTTGAAGTCGAAACGCCGGTCGCTAATAGGGTGTGAGGGGGTGGAAAAGAGGGGGGATGAGCCCGCCCTTGGGGCGGACGCCTACGTCCATCCCAAACCATTCGGAAGCCGTCCTCCAAAGCTGATACCCCCGCAGGGCGTAGGGAACCAATGCCACCTGCTTGGTCTGCAAGGTGAGCGTACCGGCGTTGACTCCCGAGGCTTCCATGCATAGACCGCGTCGCTCCAAGAGCGAGACGCGCATACCACCGCGGGCGAGGTGAAGGGCGGTCGTGCATCCCATTGCGCCTCCGCCGATAACGGCCGCGTCGAGCGTATCGCAGAATCTCAAGCTGTCTCGCGAAGGTCTTCTTGGGTGGAAACAATACCCGCTGATATCAACACCTCTTTGACGCGTTCTTGCTGCTCGGCGTTGAGCGGCTTGATCGGATCGCGCACCATGCCGCCCGGCCTCCCCAGGAGGTCAAGGGCGAACTTCACACCGGCCGGGAAGGTGCCCACCCCGAAGAATCCGGCGTTCAGTATGGCCATTTCCGCTTGCAGCCGGCGGGCCGTTTCCAGATCGCCTTCGGTGGCGGCGCGGTAAAAATCGAGCGACTTCCGCCCCAGCACCGGCGTTGACGAGTCGACGTAGCCGACGGCCCCCTCCGAGATCGCGGCCAACCCCAAAAGGTTGGCGTAACCCGCGAAGACGTTGAGGCGGTCCCTACACCTCCGGATCATCTCCGACAGGACGAGCCAGTCTTTCGAGCTTTCCTTCAGGGCGATTACCTTCGGTTCGTCGGCCAGGCGGTCGACGAGGTCAACGCTGAGATGGATCCCGGTGCGCCTCGGGATGTTGTAAACCATCACGGGCAAATCGGTGGCCTGGATGATCTTCATGTAATATTCATATACTTCATCCAGGTTTGGCATCACGTACCAGGGCGGCTGAATCATAACGGCGTCGCAACCCGCTTTTTCGGCCTGCCGCACCTTGACGATCGCCTGTTTGGTCAGCATGGCCCCGCAACCGGCGACGACGGGAATGCGGCCTTTCGCTTGGCGAACGGCGGCCTCAAACAGCGCTACCCGCTCGTTCTCTTCGATGGCCCATGACTCGCCCGTGCACCCGTTCACGACAATGCCGTGGACGCCATCTTCGATGACAAAATCGATCAAATCACAAAAACCTTCCAGGTCGAGAGATTGGTCATCCCTGAATGGGGTGGTCAACGCCGGGATCACTCCTTTTAATTCGATCATTTTTTGGCCCTTTCGCGATAATCTAGGGTAACCCCTTTTGGGGGTGCCGCTAATTTGTGCCGGGACTTCAAATTCATACGGGGGCGGGTTCGGGTACCGGGATATCGACGCACTCATACGCCCCCACAAAATATTCTAACGGCACAGGGCGAATGGGGAACCGGGACGTCCACTTTCCCGCTTTCACCCTGTCCCACATTTGCGCCGCAACCAATTCTCCAGCTCTTTCGCCGCACATCCCATTTATCGAGCGTGTAGATGATCTGCCGGCACAACAGATCTTCCTTGAAGTTGACGACAAACGGCTCATCATTGCGCCGCCTCTCTCATTGAATACCCGCCTAGTCAGTCAGCCCCGGAGCAAAAGGGTACCGAAAATCGTCTCTTTCTACTTGGACAGATTACAGTGGAACACGTCACTTCTGAAGCGTCCCAATCTTGTCGGCCTCCAAGGCCATGTCCAAAACCACCTTCAAAGGAAGGGGCCGCAACGGCGGGCGCGCCGAGAAATCCTGTCGGCGTGCCGTTTCGATGCCGAGCGAGCCGGAGACGATCCCCAATAAGGTGGGATAGCAGAATCTCCCCTGGCACCGGCCCATACCGGTTCGCAGCAATCTTTTCAGGGGTTCAATATGCGATATGCCTTTATTTTCAATTGCATCCTTGATGTCTTTAAAATCAATTTCCTCGCACCGGCAGACCAAGGTATCGTCTGTGAGCAGTTTCAGGAGTCCAGGCCGAAATTCGTAAATTTTCCTCAAAATTTTCTTATATGGTTCATACCGGGCCAATTTGGTTCGAATATTAGAAAGCTTGTCCCTCGCCTCCTCGTCAGTGAACCTCTTCAACTGCCGCGCTACCTCGGTTCCAACAATTTCCCCTTCGAGAATGGCGGTTTTCACACCCCCGACCCCAACGCAGTCGCCGGCGACGAATATTCCGGGCTGGGTCGTTTCCAGAGAGTCATTGTACTTGGGCGTCCAATATCGCATTTCGGGATGGCACTCATGCTCACAGCCGACGGTGTGGGTCAGCTCGGTGGAGGGCGTAAAGCCGTAATTGAGGCCGAGGCAATCCACCTTGAAAGTCTCCCGCCCTCCCGGCAGCGGATTCCACTGGTCGTCCACCCGGGCGGCCACCACCTCTTCCAGTTTATCCCCTCCCCGAGCTTCGACCGGGAGCATGTTGTAGCGAATCCGGACCTTGTGCATTCGGATGGTGGAGAGATACTCGAGCCCCTTCCACGCCAGGGCGGGATATCGCCAAAGCTGCATGCCCCGCTTCATCAGGCTGACCCGGGACGATGCCTCGAGAACCTCAACCACATTCGCCCCCTGCTTGATCAGCTGCGACGCCGCCAAATAAAGGAACGGCCCCGTCCCCGCGACGAGCACTCGCCCTTCCGGGATCACCCCTTGGCTCTTCAGAAGGATCTGAACCCCCCCGAGAGCCATCACGCCAGGCAGCGTCCAACCGGGGATTGCGAATGGAGTTTCGTACACCCCGCTCGCGATGAGGATTTTGTCTGCCTGGATCAAAGGATACTCCGGGTTGTCCGTTGCGATGGTCTTTTCTTCAAAAATTCCCCAGACGGTGGTCTTCCGGAGGTGGCGTACATTCGCGGTGCCGAACCCTTCTTTGAGGTTCACGAAAATATCTTTATCCTGCGTGCTGAGGGGAACTTCGGATTGAAGCTCAGGGGGCATTTGACGGAAAATCTGGCCGCCGATGTAAGGATTCTCATCGATGATGGTGACGTCCACACCGCGCTTCGCCGCGGCGATTGCCGCGCTGAGGCCCGCCGTACCCGCCCCGATGATGGCGAATTCGAACTTTTTCAATGATTCCTCACACGTGAATTCTATCAGAACGTTTTTATTTTCATTGAGGGCTCCGCCAATGTCTGGCAGGCCCGGACCTCGTTCATATCTTCGGTCTCGACGAGACATTCGTTGCAAACGCCCATGCCACAATAGTAGTTCCTCGGCGCCTGGAACAAATGGGTTTTCCGCATCGCCGTTTTCCCCGACACCATCAGGACCGTAGCAAGGGTCTCCCCCGGGTACGCGGTCACGGGAGCACCATCGACCTCAATCGTAAAGGCATCTTTTCTTTTCACCTTCTCCAGTCGTTTCATCATATCGGATCGATCCCCGCGTGGGTTCTGAATTCGGTGGATTTACCGGGAGTTGCGCTTCCTATACTGGGATTTCACTTTTTGCATCAAACCTTCATCGGTCAAGAGCTGATAGGCGGTAAGGGCCATCGCTTTGCTGGCGACTTCGATCGCTTTTCGGGCCTTCGGTCCGGCGCCCGCCTCCGTCCATTCATTGGTGTGGCCGGGTGTCCCTTTGGGGACGAACGCCGTCTTCAGGGTGGAGGCGGGAAGATGCTGGCTCACATTGCCGAAGTCAGTTGAGCCCATCTCCTCCTCCGGTTCCATGACGTTCTCCGCTCCCGCCTTGATTGCATTCTCAAGGAGTCGGCTGTCCAGCGGCGGCGAAAGGATCTTGTTGTCGTTCCTGCCCAAAATTTTGATCGTCAGTTCGGTGTCCGTCGCCAGGGCGCCGGCGCGGGCGCAGTTGAAAACGCGCTCTTCGATCTCATTCAGATACGAGCGGTCGAGGGAACGGACGAAATAGTTCAGCTTCGCCGTTTCCGGGACGATGTTGGGCCGAGAGCCCCCGTCCGCAATGATGCCGTGGATCCGGACGTCCTGCCGGACATGCTCCCGCAAGTACTCCAGCGCGTTCATGGTCAGCACAGCGGCGTCGAGGGCGCTTCGTCCCAGGTGCGGGTACTTGGAGGCATGGGTCGGCCTCCCCTTAAATTCGAACTCGAAAGAGTCGATTGCAAGGGACTTGTATCCCGTAACAGTCCGATCCCCCCCGTGCATCATCAACGCGGTGTCGATCCCGTCGAAGACACCTTTGTCCAGCATGGTCTGCTTCGCCGGGGGCTCCGGGAGTTCCTCGGCGGGGGTTCCGATCACCGCGACCTGTCCCTTCAGTTCGGGCGCGGCCTGAATCAGGGACACCGCGGCCCCGACGGCGGAGGCCGCGATCATGTTGTGCCCGCAGGCGTGGCCAAGTTTGGGAAGGGCGTCGTATTCGGCCACGAAACCGACGGCCGGCCCTTTTCGAGGGCCCGAGTTTCCGACAAAGGCGGTTTCGAGATCCGCCACCCCCTCTTCGCACTGAAAGTCCTTTTCCCGTAAAAAAGAAACCAGTCTCTTCTCCGACTGATATTCTTTGTAGCTGAGCTCGGGGTTCTGGTGGATAAAGCACGCGACTTCCCACAACTCCGGCATCAGTTTGTCCACGGCGGAGAAAATCGCCTCTTGCGTCGACATAACGGACTCCAATTTTTCGGGGACACGGCCCGCGAATTGTGGCTTATTTTAAATTATCAGGGAGAATTTCCCCGTCCTTCAAAATCTGAAGGTCATCCACCCAGAAGCTGCAATTCCGCATGCAATAATCAATGTGGCCCTGGGTAACGTTGTTTCCGGCCAGCCCGATGAAGTAGTTCGCGCCCATCCCGAAGAGAATGTCCCCGTAGTAGGATTCGGCGTCCATTCCTCCTCCGAATCCGGGCAGCGCCAATTCGGACCAAATGCACCTTTGGTCCGTCCCCCAGCCGATGTGCGCCGGGATGAAAGCCTTCTCGTCACCCCACAGTCCCATGTATTCCCGAAGGAGGAAGGCGTCCACCCCACCCTCGATTTTGACCATTTTTCCGCCTTCGAAGGTGCAGCGGATCGGCTCCGATACGTATCGGAATATCCGAAGGATGACGTCGCCCACGTCGATGACGAGGACCCCCTCGCACGAGCCCTCAATCGGCGCAGTGGCGATCTGGCCCGAGGGCCAGTTGTCCCACCGGCCGGGAACGTCCGAGGCGCCATACTGCGCCAAGGCTTTCCGGCCCGTTTTGTCGAAGGTGAGGTCGGTCCCCGCGGGGGTGGTCATGCGCAGCTTCTTGCCCTTTTCCAGCACGGCGGCGCCCGCCAGCGAGCGCTCCTTGACCTCCGGGCTGTGGGTCAGCCTGCGCAATACATCGGGAGGCTGGGTGCAGCTCATGGTCCGGGTACCGCTTTTCAGGACCTCGTTGTGCACGTTCGTGTAAAGCCAGCCGAGGGTCGAGAGGTCGATCACGAGGTCCGCCGCCTTCATCGCCTCCATCGGCCCTTTGGGGGGGATGATGTCGTCGCTGGCCGCGCGGAGGAGTTTCCGCGTCCCCTTGGTGAAGAACGGAACGCGGATTTCGAATGTATAGGCGCCCAGGTCCTTGGCCGCACCGAGAAAGGCCGCTGGGTAGTGCGGATTCGTGATCGAATCGGAGAGCAATGCGACCGTTTCGCCCTCCTTGACGTTGCAGGCCTGGAGCTCTTCGCGAAAGAGCGGAAGCAGCTCGGCGGTCATGCCGTAACCGACGGGAAATTCGTTTCCGGACATTTTATCTTTCCTTTATAAAAAGAAAACGCAAATGGCAGACTCGGAGATCCGGAACCCGCCCTGGACTACGTCAAACTCACCTGGCTGTCTTGAAAGCGATCGGGCCGGAGCGCGTCCGGTATCCGATGGTCCGAGTCCACGATCGACCGGACCACGTGCTTCACCCCCCCCGCCCCCAGGCCGACACCCTTATCCCCGAAGCCGCAGGCGAGGAAAAAGCCCTTCGGCTCGTCCAGGGGCCCGAGCAGAGGGAGGAAATCCGGGCTGTAGGGACGGATCCCGGCGTATACCCGGATGACGGTGGCCTTGGCCAGCGCCGGGACGAAGCGGACGTTCGTTTTGACGATCGCCATCACGGCGCCCAGTTGGACGGTGCGATCTTTCGGATGATCCTCCCCGGACCGACCGATGAGGAAATTTCCGGTTTTGGTTTGAGTCAGGACGAAATGGATATCGTATTTGATCTCGGGATCTATCTCCCCCTCCCCCCCTCTCGCGGCGAGGTAGGCCTCCCGTTTCGCCTTGCTCCTTGCGTGATCGACGCCCTCCCCCCGAAGCCGCACCCCCATATAGGGCAGGGGCTCGGTGACGACGAGGGTCCCCCGGTTCCGCCGGATGGGAATCGGGAAGCCGACGAGCTCGCCAACGGCGTCCGCCTGGGGACCCGCCGCGTTAACGACGATGTCGCACGCGATCTTCCCAGAGGTCGTCTCGACTCCCTTGATCTTTCCCCCTTCGGCAGCGACTCCCGTCACCCGCGTGTCGGTGTAAATCCGGGCCCCGTTCCGGCGGGCGGCCTCCGCGAAGGCGTTGCAGAGCAGCATGCTGTTCACCCAGGCGCTGGGGTGGCAGAGCGCCGCCCCCACAAGGTCCAGACTCGCATACGGGTCGACCTTTCGAAGCTCTTCTTGGGAGATCATCTCGATGTCGAGGCCAGCCGCCCGTTGCTTTTCCACCCTCCCCTGCACCCAGGGCACGTTCTCCTCCTTCTCGATCAGCATCACGCTAGATACGACCTCGAACTCGCAGTCCTGGCCCAGGGTTTCTTTCGCGTTTTTGTAGACCTCCCTGCTCTCCATGGCCAGGTCCCACTCCGGACCCGGCATGCGGTTGTGCAGGGCGAGGTTGCTCATCGTCGCGCCCGATGTGCCGGAGGCCAGCCCCGCCTGCTCGACGAGGCATACGTCCGCCCCCTCTTCTGAGAGGAAATAGGCCACCTGCGTGCCGATGACCCCGCCCCCGATGATGACGACGTCATGTCTTTCGTTCACTTCGTCTGCCTCTTCGGTGGAACTTGCCGCCGCCCCCGGGGGCTTCTCCCCCCACCGGGCCCTTTAATATTTTTTCTCCATGTCCACGACGGCCACCAGGGGCTCGCCTGCACGGTACCGCTTGAGGTTCGCCAGGAAGAAGTCCGCGTTGTCCGATATCAGCGAGGGCCCGGAATCGTGGGGGCTGATGAGGACGTTTTCCATCTCCCAGAGCGGGCTGCTCTCAGGGAGCGGCTCCTGCTCGAAGACGTCCAGGACCGCGCCGCCGATCACTCCCTCCTTCAGGGCCGCGATCAGCTCGTCCTCCTTGACAATGGCCCCCCGCGCGATGTTGATCAAACAGGCGTCCCGCCGCATCTTCTTGAATTCTTTCATGCCGAACATGCCGCGGGTGTCTTCCGTCACCGGGAAAGCGATGACGAGGTACTTCGCCCGGCGCAGAAACTCGTCGAATTCACCGGGGAGGTAGCATCGCTCCACCCCCGGGATGTCTTTGCGGGAGCGATTGTATCCGATCACCCGCATTTGCATGCAGCTGACCCGCTGGGCGATCACCCCCCCGACTGCGCCGAGGCCTGCCACCCCGAGGGTCTCTCCCATGAGCCACGACATGTTCACCCGCTTCCACCTCTTGGCCCGCTGGCTGTCGATAATTTCGCTGATCCGTTGCGTCAGGGCCAGAAGATACCCGATGACAAATTCGGCGATCTTTTCGCCATATCCCGTTGTCACCCGCGTCAGGGTCATGTGGGTAGGAAAGTTCGGGTCCAGGGTGAACCGCTCCACGCCCGCCGAGGTCGTTTGGATCCATTTCGCTTTTTTGGCGTTTCCTAGGTGATGGGAAGGAAATCGGTTTGTGATAAAAAGAATTTCCGCTTCCCCGATGTGCTTCGCAAGGTCATCCTCATCATGGCAGGGAATATAGTTTACATCCAGGACCCTCTCCGAAAGATAACTTAAATATTCTTCAATTTTTCCCGGGTTATACACCAATATTTTCAGGTCACCGCTGGTCATCAGCCTTCCCGCATTAAGAAAATATTTATGGTCAGAAGTAGCGCGCCGGGGAAAAGGGTTCCAGAGAAACCTCAGACTTTCCCGTGTGCATCTTTTGCGCCAACAATTTCCCTACGTACGGCCCGATGGTAAAACCACCAAAGCCGTTCCCCGCCAGCAGCACGTTTTCCATTCCCGGAAGGGGTCCGACCAGGGGGAGCTCATCCACGGTTCTGCCGTCGAAGCCGGACCACATCCGGATGGCGACCGTGTTCGCCAGCTTGGGGATCACTTTCGCCGCGACATACACGTTCCCGAGTATGCTGTCGTAATTGACAAGCTTCCGACCCCTTTCCAAATTTCCTTTCCCTCTCCAGCCGCCGCCGATCAAAACGCTGCCTACCCCGAGTTGTTTCACGGTAAGGTGACCCTTCACATGGGTGATAATATGATGGATGAATGGCGAAAGCCTCGGGGTAACGATTAGCTGGAAAATGCTCAAATTGATAGGGAGGTCCAGACCGAGCGAGGAAACCAATTTCCGAGTCCAGGCCGAAGTCGCGACCACGACGCGCTGACAGCGGAAACCTCCATCGGCGGAAGTCCAGATTCGCACTTCCCCGTCTTCCGCCTCGATTTGGGTAACTTCGGTGTGGGTGAGGATTTTCAAACCCTCCCTCTGGGAACGATCGGCAATTTGCTTCGTTGCCGTCAGCGCGTCCACGAAGCCGTCGGTCGGGCAGAAATTCGCGCCCGCCAATGAGGGAGAAAGATAGGGGGCGGCATCCTGAATTTCCCCGGGGGAGAGGTGCCTGACGTTGAGGCCGTGTTTGTTCTGCACCTCAAGGGCAACACGAAGTTTTTCAAGATCCTCCTCGGTCTCCCCGACGCGAAAGCCTCCGCTCTGCTTAAGCCCCAGGCCTCCAAGCTCGGTGTCCAGCTCTTTCCAAACCTCCATCCCGCCCTTAGCCAGCGGGATGAGGGGGAAAGGCTTGTTTTGCATCGAGAGGCTCCCGGCGTTCCGGCCGGACGCCTCCTCGCCGATTCCTTTTCGCTCGATCAGGGTGACTTCGTGGCCGAGCCGGCGGAGGTAAAAGGCGGTGGTGACTCCCATGATGCCTCCGCCCACGACCACGATCTCGGAATCCGTCCATTGCATGCGAGCCACCCCCCGCCCGGAAGGCAAACCGGTATTTCACGCCAATTGCCCTGTCGAATCACAAATCGATGGCTTGTTCGCGTAGCTCTGAATCTGTGCTTTTCGCCCGGCCTATTTAAAAGTCGGCTGCAGGAAGCCGATGCGCTCCAAGGCGGACTCGAGCTTCGCAGTCTCTTCGTCCGTCAGGGGAAGGATCGGGCTGCGCGGATATCCGCCAGGCCTTCCGAGAAGATTCATCGCGGCCTTCAACGCGGACGGGAAGGTGCCGATCCCGTGAACAACCTCGTCGAGCTCGATGAGCTTGTGCTGCAGCTTCCGCGGGAGCTCCGTGTCCCCGCTGGCGCTCAGGGCATAGAGGTCGATCGCCTCCTTCCCCATCACCTGGGGCTCAACGCTGCTCACGAAGCCGTCCGCTCCCATCGCGACGCAGGGGAAGCCCCGCGTCACCGAATGGCCGGAGAAAACGACGATCTTTTCGCCGCAGAGTCCGATGGTTTCCACCACGTCCTCGAAAACCCCCGAGCTTTGCTTCACCGCGACGACCATGTCGATGTCGGAAAGCCGGGCCAGCAGTTTCGGGGAGGTCGTCACGCCCTGCCGTTTGGGGATGTTGTAGATCAGGATGGGGAGCCCCACCCGGGAGGAGATCTGGCTGTAGTGCTCGGTGATCTCCCTCTCGTTCGGCAGGATGTAGAAGGGGGGCGTCACCATGATCCCGTCCACTCCCACTTCCTTCTTGGCTCGGTTGCTGAGAGCGATGACGTGTTCCGTGAGCATGTGGGAAGTTCCCCCCAGAAGGGGAACCCGTCCGGCGACCGTCTCCTTGGCCAACTGGTAGAGCCGGATCTTTTCATCGTCCGTTAATGACCAGAACTCTCCCGTGCAACCCGTGGCGATGATGCCGTCGACGCCTTCCTGAATCAGCAAATCAATGTTTCGCTGAAATTTTTTCGCGTCGATGTCTCCGGTCTGGGTGAAAGGCGTGATGATCGCGGTAAAATTTCCTCTCCAGCCAATATCGTTTCGATCCATGGCAGGTTCTCTCCTCAGAAGCCAGACGAAAGTATATCTTATGCCTTCTCCACAAAAATTTGCTCATCCGGCACATTGCTGCGCTCGGTGAAAATGTAGGCCACCCTTTGTCCTTCCGAGACGGCGTGAACGCCGTTGGCCCCGCCCGTGAAGGACCAGCAGTAGCCGTCGATCGGCATTTTTACCTCGTCAACGACGTCCCCATAAACATCGGTAATCTCGACAACGGTCTCGCCCTTGGAGGCCGGTTCGCCGGGTTCTTTTACGACATACATGAACCCTCCCCGCTGGCAGCAGAGCTGCCCCCTGGCCAATAGGTCTCCCGGGATGACTTTTACGTCCTGCTGCTCGGGTTCACCCTCGAGCATGCCAATAGCTTTCATTACATTCAAGATTCCTTTTTTCCCAACATCAATGATGCTGTCGAACATATACCGGTTCCCGGCCAACTCCGGGGTCAGGGATGGCTTCCCATGGCTGCCGCAGATGTCCCGCATGCTTGAGGCCACTTTTCGTGGATTGTTGATCACGGTAACGCCATAGGCCTCCGCGATCCGCTTGGTTTCCGCCTTGGTCTTTTCGTCCTTGCACATTTCATAATTTAATATAACGAAGGGCATGGAAGGGTACGGATTCGCGTGCATGTCGAGAACGTAGTCGGCGGGCTCGAGGGCTTTATTAATCTGGTAGGCCATCCTCTGGGTGATATAAGCGGTACTCTGATCCTTTGCGGGAAGATACCAAGGGCCAGACAAATTTAGACCGTCCGTCGGAGTCGTGTATACGCCATCGCGGACCGCGAGGGGATTTCCGATGGGAATGCCGAGGAACGCGCCCCGCAACTTCCGGGGATCGATGCTCTTGGCGACGGCCAAAAGGGCGCCGATAGGGCTGAGTTCGTAGCCATGGACGCCGCCCACGACGGTTAAGACCGGGCCGTCCTCGGCCCCGTTGATGTTGATCAGGGCGGTCGTCGCTTTGGTCCCATCCGAGATTTCCACAGAACCCAGCGTACCCTTTGCGATTTCCCCCGGTTTGGGTTTGGTGTCGCCGACCTCGAATACCCCTCGCATTTCTTCGCCTCCCGTCTTATGAATTAAGATAATAGAATATGCCCTGTGAGAGAAAATGTAGGTCCTCGCTCCCACAACTTCACGGATCCACGAAAATCCGTTCAGCCGAGATCCTTCCCCTCAATGTGCGCCTATACGGCGAAACATCTCGCGCTGTGCATCCCCTTGCTCGCCAGCGGAGGCGGCTCCTTTTCACAGATATCCATTTTCGCGCTGCACCTCGGCGCGAAAGCGCACCCTACCGGCAGATTGAGCAGGTCCGGGACGGTGCCCGGGATGTAGTGCAGCTCGTCGCCTTCATCCGCGGTGAACGAAGACTTGACCAATCCCTGAGTATACGGGTGCAGAGGATTTTCGAAAATATCCTCGGATGTGCCGAACTCCACCACCTTCCCGGCATACATGACCGCAGTGTAGTCGCAAGTTTCCGCGACGACGCCCAAGTCATGGGTGATGATCAATGCGGTCGCACCATGCTCGTAGGCCAGCTTGGCGAACAAATCCAAAACCTGGGCCTGGATGGTGACGTCCACCCCCGTTGTGGGTTCATCCGCGATGAGCAATTTGGGCTGACAGGAGAGAGCCATTGCGATCATAACCCGCTGACACATGCCAGTGCTCAACTCGAAGGGGTAGTTAGTCAGCCTTTTTTCCGGATCGGCGATTCCCACTTCAGCAAGGGCCTTCAGCATGACAGGCCGGGCCTGGGTTTTGTCCAGTCCCTTGTGTCGTTCGAGAAGAAAGAGCATCTGATCTTCAACTGTAAAGACGGGGTTCATGGCCGCGCGCGCATTTTGAAAAATCATCCCGATTGTTTTGCCGCGGATGTCCTGCATCTCGGCTTCGGATTTCTGTAGCAGATCCTCTCCGTCCAAGGTAATGCGGCCGGAAACGACCCGGCCCGGCGATCCGACCAGTTGCATGATCGATTTGGCTGTCACGGATTTCCCACATCCGGTCTCCCCCACCAGTCCCGTGATCTTGCCTCTGTACAAAATCAAATTCGCACCTGAAATGGCGTGTACGGTGCCTTGATAGGTATCGAACACGACGTGCAGATCCTCGAGCCGAAGCAGAGCGTCGTCTTGGCTTGCCGCCGCCGAAGGGACCGGGTCTCTCCTCGCTTGCTCCATCCGGCCTACCGCCTTTTCGGGTCAAAGACGTCCTGCAAGCCGTCGCCCAGCAGGCTCGCGGACAGCACGAACAGGAAGATGAAAAGACCGGGGAAGAAGGCCATCCACCACTCGCCCAGCACCATGTACCTCGCACCCTCGTTGATCATCAGCCCCCATTCGGGCGTGGGCGACTGGACGCCCAGTCCGATGAAGCTCAGCCCGGCCGCCAGGAGGACGCTCCAGCCCATGTTCAATGAGCCTGTCACATAAACCGGCCCCAGGCAGTTTGGGAGAAGATGTTTGAAAATGATCTTGAAGTTCTTGTTTCCGACGGTTCGAGCGGCGTCGATATATTGGGATTTTTTCAAGGAGAGCGCCAAGCTTCTCACCAGCCGCGCGTATATTGGGAAGTTGATGATGACGAGCACGATGATTACGTTTCGCGTGCTGGGCCCCAGCACGGCCGCAATGGCGATGGCAAGGATGATGGTCGGGAACGCCTGAACGCTATCCAGAATCCGCATTAACACTTCGTCCACCCACTTTCCGTAAAAAGCGCTGATCATTCCGTAGGCTGTCCCCGCGATGACGGCGCCCCCCACGGCGAAAATAGCAATGAACAAATCGATACGTGCCGCATGAATGATTCGTGTGAATATATCCATGCCCAAGGCGTTCGTCCCCATCCAATGCTTGGCCGAGGGAGGGAGGGAGATTGATTTAATGTCCGGCTTTACTGGATCGAATACAGTTAACATCGGACCGAAAATCGCGATGAGGACGAAAATGCCGACGGCAACGGTGCCCAACAGACTCAAGGGATTGCGCTTCATCAGATAGAAGGCAAGGTGCAGGAAGTCCATGATTCGGTTGATCAATTTCATCAGGAAAAATCCTTATCCCGTTCGCCTTAATGAATGAAGGAATTCGCGCGGTGACCCGATTTCATTCTCCTCTGCTATGAGGTTCTGTCACCGTTCGCGATTGAAACGACCAGGTTCGAGTAGTCGTCCACATTTGCGACATCGCCGGGTGAGATAACGGCGGTCGATTCGCGCTCCTCGAAGATCGCGGGCCCGGGTATCCGGTCGTTGGATTGCAAGAGATATCGATCATAGACGTTCACCTCCGAAAAGCCCCCCTCCTCGGGGAAGTAGGCTTTCCGGACCCCCTTGAGCGCCTGTCGGCCGTCTCCCTTCCCGCCCAAGTTTGCGGCCTCGCTCTTGGCCAACGAGATCTTCGGCTTGGGACCCGCCACGCGGACCCGCCACGTAATGGCCATGATCGGATTCCCCTCGAAGATGTGGCTGTACAGCCGGCGGTATTCATCGGCGAAGGCCTTCTTCATGCCCTCCAATTTGCCGGGGCCGAACGCGCCGTTCGAAAGGGGGACGCTAATCTCGTGGAACTGACCCTCCATGCGCATGTCCGCCGTCCGGCTGATCGCGATCTGGTTCGGATCCACCCCCGCTTCCGCCAGCTGGGTGGTGCCCCGCTCTTCCAGTTCCTTGTAAAACAGGTTGAGTTCGTCCCAATCTAGATCGTCCAGCACGATGGGGAAAGACCGGGAGAGGTCGAACGAGATCGGCGCGACCAGGGAGCCCAGCGCCGAGGTGTTCCCTGCCGTGATGGGCATGGTCACCTCGGGGGCGTTCAGGATGCGCGCGACGCGGCAGGCGTGCGCCGGTCCGGCGCCGCCGAAGGCCACGAGGGAGTACCGCCTCGGATCCCGCCCCCGCTCGATGATGTGGATGCGGGTGGCGGCGGCCATGTTCTCGTTGACGATGGAGTAGATGCCCCAGGCCGCTTCGACCTCGTTCATTCTCAAAGGCTTCGCCACCTTTTCCAGCGCCTTCTTCGAGGCTCCGAGGTCCAGTTTCATTTTCCCGCCGAGGAAGTAGTCCGGGTTCAGGTAACCCAACACCAGGTTGGCGTCCGTGACGGTGGGCTCGGTTCCGCCGAGGCCGTAGCTCGCCGGGCCCGGAACGGCGCCAGCCGATTCCGGGCCCACCTTCATCAGGCCGAGGTTGGAGATATTTGCTATGGATCCCCCTCCCGCGCCGATTTCGATCAGGTCGATGGCTGGGGATTTGATGGGGATGCCGCTGCCCCTCTTGAATATGTGCACCCGTGCCGCTTCCTGCACTATGGTGACGGTAGGAACCCCCTCGTCGATGAGGCATGCCTTCGCCGTGGTGCCGCCCATGTCGAAGGAGATCAAATTCTCCCGCCCCAGTTGCTCTCCGTAGAAAGCGGTGGCCAGGGCGCCCGCGGCGGGGCCCGATTCCAGGAGCTGGATGGGGAACTCCTGCGCCACCTGGGGCGTCGCGGTTCCCCCCGCGGATTTCATGAAGAAGAGGTTCCCCCGAAATCCTCCCGCGGCCAGCCTCCGCTTTAGGGAATCGACGTAGCGATACACCAAGGGCTTGACGTAGGCGTTGGCAACGGTTGTCACCGTTCGCTCGTACTCCCGGATTTCGGCCACCACTTCGCTGGAGAGGGAAAGGCTCATCGAAGGGAACTCTTGCTCGATCAAAGAAGCGACGGCCTGCTCGTGCATCGGGTTGACGTAGGCGTGGAGGAAGGAGACCGCGATGGACTCGACGCCCTGCTCCCCCATGCTCGTGATCTCGCGCCGAAGCTCGTCCATGTCCAAGGGGGTGATCACCACGCCGTTTCGGTCCAAACGCTCGTGGACGCCGCGGCGCCACCGGCGCGGGACCAAGGGTTCGGGGAACTGCAAGAAAAGGTCATAGATGTCGTAGCGTTGTTCCTTGCCCATCTGGAGGATGTCCCGGAAGCCCTTGGTGGTGATCAAGGCAGTTTTCGCACCCGTTCGCTCGATCAGCGCGTTCGTCACCAGCGTGGTCCCGTGGATCGCCATGGCGAGGTCGGCCATGGCAAGACCCCTTTCCTTTAACAGGGCGGCCATGCCTTCCATGGCGCCTTCGGCGGGATCCTTCGGGGTGGTAAGACACTTGTGCACCCACGTCTGGCCGGACTCTTTGTCCAAAAGTACAAAGTCCGTGAACGTACCGCCGATGTCAAAACCGAGGAAATAGGTGCTCACTCTGCCTGATCCTCCCAGCCATACTGCGCGCGGGCCCCTTCGGGCGTAACGATCTCCTCTGCCAGATCCTGGCGAATGGCTTCGGGGTCCCGCTCCTTCGGGTCGCCGAACCCCGATCCGCCCGGCAACTCGAGGGTACACTCGGTCGTCTCGTCCAGATCGACGAGCAGGCCTTCGAAGAACTCCTCGACGGGGGCGCCCGGCGCCGCCCGTTTGGACAGGCGCATCCGGCTGCCGGGCCGGCCGCCGAAGGGGCCGGGGATGTCGTAGGAGAGCGCCTGCGGCCACGCCCAAAGGGCGTACTGGCCGCCGGATTCCTTTGGCCGGCGCCGGATGGTCACACGCTGGCCCGGCGCGCCGCGATACTTTCCTGCCCCTCCCGAATCGGGGATGAATTCTTTTTCCTCGACGAGGAAACCGGTCCGCATTTCAAACATCTCGGCAGAGACGTTTCCCGCGCTCGTGGGGAAAAGAATAGTGCCTTGGCCGTCTTCCCGGCTTGAGGCCCCCTGTCCACCGCTCTGGAACATGTGGTCGTTGTAGGCGTCCCCCTTTTGCGTCCTCCCGTACGCCTTGAAGGAGACGGGAAATCCCGTATGGGCCCGTACTTTGTCCGGGATCACCTTTGCCATCGACTGCATCAGAGCAGGCGCGACGGTCCAGGTGGTGTGCGTACGCTGATTCACCGAGGCGGGGCGTTTGCAGTTGAATACGCTTCCCTCCGGCGCCTTGACGGTCACGGGCCGGAAATTGCCGTCGTTCCCCGGCACGCCGGGAGCCAGTATGCACTTGAGCGCGTAGTTGGTGTGAGACATCAGGATGCTGTAGGTGGCGTTGGTCCCCCCGTAGGGAAATTGGTCCGGGACGTCAACAAAATCGACCTCCAGGCTATCCCCCGCAACCGTGACTCTCAGCCGGTACCGGAACGGTTCCTCGATGCCGTCGCACCACTGATCAGCCTCGTACACCCCGTCCGGCAGTGCGGTGACGGCTTTGCGCATCGCCTGCTCCGTCCGGCCTTGGATCTCGGAGGTAAGCTCCTCCAAATCGTCCAGGCCGTACTCTTCTATGAACGCCTTCACTCGCTCCGCCCCCACCTGATTCGCGCTCACCATGGCGTGGATGTCGCCCACCACCATGCGGGAAAGCCGGACGTTGTTCTCGATGATTTCGATCAGCTCTTCGTTCAGCCTGCCGGCGTCGTAGAGCTTGAGGGGAGGGATGAAGAGACCTTCGTCGTAAATCTCGCGCGTGGTGTGGCGGGCCCGGGTGCCGCCGATGTCAGCCACATGGACCATGCTGGCGATAAAGGCCACCACCTTGTCATTCCGGTTGAAGACGGGCGTCATCGCCGCGATGTCGAAGAGGTGCCCCGCCCCGAGCCAGGGGTCGTTGGTGGTGAGGACGTCCCCTCGCTTCAGGGTCTCGGCCGGGTAACGCTCCAAGAGGACCTTGGCCGTGTTGGGCAGGGCGAAGTTGAAACCGGGCATCGACCTCCAAGGATGTGCCAGCACGCGGCCGCGCGGGTCCAGAATCACGCAGCCGTAATCGAGGGCTTCGCCCACCACGACCGAGAAGGAAGTCCGCCAGATGGTGACCCAGCACTCTTCGATAATGCTAATTACACGCTGCCACATGATCTCCAGGTTCACGGGGTCTTTGATATCGATCATCGTCTCTTCTCAGCTTTCCATCCGTACTGGCTCTGCGCGGCCTCCAGCGTAACGAGTTCTTCCGCCAGGTCCCGGCGAAGGGCCTCCGGATCCCGGTCCGCCGGGTCGCCGAAACCCGCGCCGCCGGGCAGCTCCAGCGTGATTCTCAGCTTCTCGTCGAGGTCGACGAACACGCCCCCGAAGTAATCCCGGACGGGCCCGCCGGGGGCCTCCGCCCCGTAGAGGCGCATCCGCCCGCCGTGGCCCCCTCCGTTGAGCCCCGGGGTGTCGTAGCGCAGGCCGGTCGGCCAGACCCCGATGAAGTACTGTCCCCCGCTCTCTTTCGGGCGCCGCCGGATGGTCACCCGCTGACCGAGGGCGCCGCGGAATTTCCCCGGGCCGCCCGAGTCGGGGATGAACTCTTTTTCCTCGACGAGGAAGCCGGTGCGCATCTCGAACATTTCCACCGAAACGTTCCCCGCGCTCGTGGGAAACAGTAATGCGCTTTGGCCGTCCTCCCGGCTCGAGGCCCCTTGCCCCCCGCCCTGGAACATGTGGTCGTTGAAGGCGTCCCCCTCGCTCGTGTGGCCGTAGGTCTTGAAGGAGACGGGATAGCCCGTGTGCGCCCGGATCCGATCTGGGATGATCGGCGCGAGGGCGTGCATCAGGGCCGGGGCGACGTTCCACAGGCTGCGGGTGCGCTGGTTGACCGCGGCGGGCCGCGTGCAGTTGAATACGCTGCCCTCCGGCGCCTTGACGGTCACGGGCCGGAAGTCGCCGTCGTTCCCCGGCACGTCCGGGGTCAAGATGCACTTGATCAGATAGATGAGGTCGGACACCAGGATGCTGTAGGTGATGTTGGTCCCCCCCTGCGGGAGCTGCGGGGGGACGTCCAGGAATTCGACCTCCAAACTGTCCCCCTTCACCGTGGCCCGCAGCCGGAACCGAAAGGGCTCATCCACCCCGTCGCACCACTGCTCCGCCTCGTACGCCCCGTCCGGGAGGGCGGAGATTCCCGCGCGCACCGCCCTTTCCGTCCGCGTCTGGATCGCGTTCGCGAGCTCTTCCAGATCGTCGAGGCCGTACTCGTCCATGAACGCCCTCACGCGCTCCGCCCCCACCTCGTTCGCGCTCACCATGGCGTGGATGTCGCCCATCACCATGGAAGGCAAGCGCACGTTGTTCTCGATGATCTCGATGAGCTGCGCGTTCGGCTTTCCCTCCTTGTAGAGCTTGAGCGGCGGGATGAAGAGGCCCTCGTCGTAGATCTCCCGCGTGGTGTGGCGCGCCCGCGTCCCGCCGATGTCGGCCAAGTGGACCATGGCGGCCATGATCGCCACCGGCTTTCCCGCGCGGTTGACGACGGGGGTCAGCGCCGCCATGTCGAACAGGTGCCCCGCGCAGAGCCAGGGGTCGTTGGTGGTCAGGACGTCCCCGGGGCGCCACGTCTCAATGGGATAGCGCTGAAGGACCGCCCGGGCGCAGTAGGGAAGCGCGAAGTTGAAGGCGGGCATCGACCGCCAGGGGTGCGCGAGGACGCCCCCGCGCCTGTCCAGAATCGCGCAGCCGTAATCGAGGGCCTCGCCCACCACCACGGAGAACGATGTCCGCCAGATGGTGATCCAGCATTCCTCCACGATGCTGATCACCCGTTGCCACATGATCTCCATCTCGATGGGATCTTGCGTCGACTTCATTCCGGGCCCTTTTTGCGCGTCAGGCTGTGTGGCGGATAGGTTCGCCGCAACAACAGGAGATTAACATTTTCTGAACAAAAAATATGTCGATGGGATCATGAAATCAAAAGGAGGACGAAAAAAGCCGTTCCAACGATGAAGGAATTTGGCCCATGCCCTGGACCTTTCCCTTCGGAGCCGGAACGCAATATGCTTATCCAAACGGTTCAAAATGTGATTCGCGGGTCGAGCTTCGTGTACGAGACGTCTGCTGCGAGGAATATCAGCACTCTCGCGATGGCGGCGATGACGGCGAATGCCTGAACCGGCGCGAAGTCCCCCGCCAGCGCCGCGTCCACCGCCCATCTTCCGGCCCCCGGCCAAGCGAAAACGATCTCGATGATGACCGCGTTCCCGATCAAGGCGCCAGCGAGGAGCCCGATTTGGGTGACGGGGGGGAGCATGGCGTTTTTCAGCGCCAGCTTGTAGTGGATCATCTTGGGCCGGAGGCCCTGCGCCCGTGCCGCCATAACGTAGTCGCTATTCAGGACCTCGATCATGGAAGAGCGCGTCAGGCGCGTCAGTTGGGCCAGGGCGCGGAAGGCGAGCGCGCAGACAGGAAGCGCCAAATAACTGACCACGCTTCCAAAGGCTTTGAGGTCCCCCGCGATAAGCGTATCAATTAGGTAAAAACCCGTTATCTGATTCACGCTCATGCCCATCTCGATTCGCCCCATGGGCGGGGGGAACCATCCCAGCCAGAAATACAAGAAGAAGATGAGTAGCAATCCCACCCAAAAACCCGGCAAGGAGACCCCGCACAGGGCCACGAAGCGGGACAAATGGTCCGCGTACGAGTCCCGCTTCACCGCGCCGACCACCCCCAAGGGAATGGCGATGATCACCGTGAAGAACAGACCGATGGCGATGAGCTCGATCGTCGCGGGGAGTTTTTGCGCCAGATCGAAGGAGACGGGATTCCTCGTGCTCCAGGACATCCCGAGGCTCCCGTTTTGGATGTCTTTCAAGTAATAAAAAAACTGCTTCCATATCGGATCGTCAAGATGGAGTTCCTTCGTGAGCCGTTGGATGAGCTCCTGGTCCGAATCCTGGCCGATGAAAAAACTCAGGGGGTCGGCCGGAACGATTCGCCCGATGACGAAGATAATGACAAGAACGCCAATCGCGACCGGGATCAAAGCAAGCAATCTTCGCAGGATATAAGAGAATAAATTCACGAAATCCGCTCCCGTCAGCCTCAGGGGCGTTGTTCCGCCCGGTGCCCCACTCCTCCCTTCCTGTCAGGAGGTTTTGGCCAGAAGGCTGTCATCTTCGCGCACCACCATATGGCAAGCCACCATTCTGCCCTCGCTCGTGGGGAGAAGCTTCGGTCTTTTCTCAAAGCAAATCTCTTCGGCTTCGGGGCAACGGTTGCTGAAAGGGCATCCGGGGGGCATGTTAATGGGACTGGGCACTTCTCCCTGCAAAATGATCCGTTCTTTTCGGCTCTCGGCGCGAATCTTGGGTATCGCTGAAATCAGGGCTTTCGTATAGGGATGCTCGGGATTTTTGAACAATTCCTTGGTGGGGCCGCTCTCCGCGATGTATCCCAGGTACATCACCGCGATGTGCTGGCAGATGAACCGCACCACGCCGAGGTCGTGCGAAATGAATATATAAGTGAGATTGGACCGCCGCTGGATGTCCAGCAACAATTCCAGCACCCGGCCCCGCACCGACAGGTCCAGCGCCGAGGTGGGTTCGTCGAGCACGACGAATTCCGGGTGGCAAATAATCGCCCGGGCAATCCCGACTCGCTGTTGCTGACCCGTGCTCAGCTGATGCGGGAACCTCTCTAGATGTTGAGTCCGAAGCCCCACAATCTCCATGGTTCCCATCACCAACTTTTTTTGGTCGGCCTTGGAAAGCTCGGTATGAATATTCAACGGCTCCATGATGGTTTGGCTGACGGTCAAGCGGGGATTCAGCGAATCGGAGGGATCCTGGTAGACGATCTGGATTTTTTTTCGGTACGGGCGGAAGTCTTTTTGCGAAAGGTTCCCGATTTCTTCCCCGCGAAACAGGATCCTGCCGCCGGTCGGCCGCTCCAGCCCGACCAGGCAGCGCGCGATCGTAGTCTTGCCGCAACCGCTCTCCCCGACCAGGCCGAAAATCGTGCCTTCGGAGACTTCGAAGTCCACGCCGTTGACCGCGTTGACCGCATCGCTTTTTTGGAAAACCGAACGCTTGACGTAAAACTTTTTGGCTAATTTTTCCACCTTGAGTACGGGGTTACTCATGTATTATCCAATCAAGCGCGCACATTTTCCGCGAAGGAGAAGCAAAATCCGAACAAGCCCCCGCACAGGAAGCGGGGGCCGCCCGGATTTGCAAATCGACTGAATTACTTCATCCAATCCACCTTATCCATGAGCCAGAAGTGGTGGAGTCCCGTGTTTTGCGCGACGTAGCCCACCACGTTCTTGCGCATCGGCAAGAGATAGTCCGGGTGCGCGATGAAGATGTGGATCGCCTCGTCCAGGATCTTGTCGCGCGCCTGTGCGCTCATCATCGCCTTCTTGCTGTTGTCCCCCTCCAGAATCGCATCTGAGATGGTTTTGTCCACTCCCGGAATACTGTGGCCGATGGGGTTGGTGTGCGATTCCCCGGAATAGAGGACAAAGTGCTGCAGCTCCGGGGTCTTGATCCAGATGTTGTACAGCCGGATGAACATGCCCAGCGTGTTCTTTCGCAGGCCCGTCTGGAACTGGCCTTTGGGAAGCTGCTGCAGCTTGAGGCTGACCCCGATCTTCTTGAGGTTGTCCCCGAACAGAATGCCGATCTGCTTGTGCTGGTCCTGGCCCACCTGCCATTGCATGGTGATGGTCAGCCCCGACTTTGCGCCGGATTTCTCAAAATGCTTTTTGGCCAGCGCCATGTCGGTGGAGTAGCGGGGCTTATCGAGGGACCCCTGCATAGGAGTCGGGATGGAGCTGTACGCCCGCCGGGCGGCGCCGCCGAAAATTGTTTGGATTACATCATCGTAAGGGAAGGAGTAGATCAGCGCCAGGCGCAAGTCTTTGTTATCGAAGGGCTTGATCTTGGGGTTCAGCCCGATGAACAAATGGTTGGTGCTGGGCGATTCCACCACTTTCACGCCCGGGGCCTTGCGGAGCGATTTGATCTCGCGGAAGGGAACGTCCAGTGCGATGTCGATGTTTCCCCTCTTCAAGAGCAGTACGCGCGCGGAGAGATCAGGGACGGTCTTGAAGATGATCTTGTCCAGCGGCGGGCGGGGGCCCCAATAGTCCTCGAACCGTTTGAGCACCATCTCGTTCCCCACAGCCCACCTTTCGATGGTGAAGGGTCCGGACCCGGCGTCGTTCTTCGCAGCGAACTTTTTGGACCAGGGGTCTTCCTTGGCGGCGTTTTTCTTCATCAGCACGCTATCGTAGAGGGTCCGCTGGGCCCAGTGACCGAAGTGCAGGGGATTGTCATGGTGCAAGTCAATTTCATAAGTGAGCGGATCGATGATTCGGATGCTCTCATCCGCCTTCATATTGCGCGGGGCGCCCGGGATGGGCTTTCCGTCGTAACGGTACATCCCGAATTTCCGGTTGGTGCTGTCCCGGCCGAAAGCGGCCCGGCGCAGGATGGAGTACTTGAAGTCCGCGGATGTGATCGGGTTCCCGCTGTGGAACATCATGCCCGGGCGGAGAAAGAAGCGCTTGACGACTGTGCCGTCCGGCCTTTTCTTCACGGTCGCCCATGCGTAGAGCGGTCCCGGAAGGACGTCTTGGTCGTTCCGGCGGACAATGTTAAAATCGCCCTTGTAGGGGGGCGTGGCGACGATGCGGAAGCGAACCTTCTGCCAGTCATAGACCTGAATCAGAGCGTTCTTGGCGGGGCCCACGTTCTGCTGATTGTCGATCGCGGCCACGTCGCCCCCCTGGGCCACGACGAGTACCTTTTCCTTGGCGGCATTTGCGCTACCGACTCCCACAGCGATACTTGCAGTGAATGCAAGCGCAAAAAGTCCGGCCGACTTCCCCATCCACGGTTTCATCCGATTCATCGTTACACCCCCTCTTTATGATTGTGAAAAGGATACGCCTCTAAAGGTGCAAGAGCTAAGATGCAAAAGTCGCCTCTCGCCGAACGGATTCATTACCTTCGGCGAAAAGCATAATAGAAAAGCATAATAAAGGATAAGCTTCCTAATGATGTTTCTATGATGTTTCTAGGCTATGATGTTTCTAGGCTATGATGTTTCTAGGCTGATGTTTCTAGGCTGAATTTTTTTTACAGGAAAAAACGGCGGGGGTCAACGATTTGAAAGGGAATGTCCCCCCTGCCGGGCCTTCCGCCCTCGCCTCCGCAATATCAGGCCGAAATCCCCCACCGGCTCGCATTTTCATGTTCATTTACATTTAAGGCGGATCGGACCCTCCTCCAAAATCCCTCGAATTTCCCGGCCCTCAGCCAGATCTCCTAGGCGGGGATGGGCGAGAGAATACCGATTTCCTGCATCAATGCCTGCAAATTCTCTGTGTCCGCGGGGGAAAGCGGCTGGACCGGCTCGCGGGGCACCCCGGCGGGGTAGCCGATCAGATTCAGCGCCGTCTTCAGCGCGGCCGGCCAGGTGCCCGTTCCCATCATGAATTCGTAGATCCGGGTCAGCTTGAAGTGCATCTCGCGGTACTCCTCGCCAGGCTTCCCGGCGGCGAGGGAGCGGAGGCGCGAGGCCGTCTCACCGAAAAGCTCCGGCCCGCTCGAGATGAAGCCGCGCGCGCCCAAGCTGAGGGCGGGCATGAGAAGCGGGCACGGCCCGATGAAGATGCAGATGCGCTCGGCGAAGACCCGGATGATGTAGGAGACGTGGAACATGTCCCGCGAGGCCTCCTTGAGCCCGACGACGGGGACGGCATCGTAGATCGCCTCAAGATCCTCGACCCCGGCGTTGAGACTGGTCCGGCGTGGGGAATTGTAGACCACGAACGGCAGGGGGACGGCCTTGTGGATCGCCTTGAAACGGTCGACCATTTCCTTCCGCGTCGCCTTCAGCACATAGGGCTGCGGGCCGGTCATGAGCCCGCCGATACCGGCCTCGGCGGCGATCTCCGCGACGTCGATGGACTGGCGGGCGGAGGGATAGCTTGCGCCCATGATGACCGGCACCCTCCCGCCCACCACCTTGACTGCCGTCTCGGCCAGGCGCTTTCGGTCCTCGGCGGTGAGGCTCCAGGCCTCCCCGTTGTCCCCGGCGATGCAGATGCCGTCGACGCCCTGGCTCAAGTGCCACCGCAGCCCCTCCGCGAATTCATCGATCATCAGTTCGCCCGCTTCGTTGAACGGCGTCACGACGGCGGGGACATTCCCTTCGATTTGCAGGGTCTCGCTCATCGCATCTTCCTCCTGTGAGAATATTTGAATGTGCAAAGGGAGGTGGGGTGTTTCCACCACAGCCTCCGCGCGTTTCCTTACATCCGGCCGGCGTCCACCTTCAGGTACTCGCCCGTGATCGCGCTGAAGGCGTCGCTGGCCATGGCTAGGGCGGCGGTGGCAACCTCCTCGGGCTCCACCCATTTCCGCATGGCGGCGACGTCCGTATAAGCGGTCTTGATGATCTCCTCGGGTGAGCGCCCCTCCACCTTGGCCCGGGTAGCCACTACCCGATCCATCAAGGCGCCGCTGATGGCCCCGGGGCAAAGGGCGTTGACCCGGATGCCCAATTGGCCCACCTCATGGGCCACCGCCTGGGTGATCCCGGTGACGGCGAATTTGCTCGCCGTGTAGGCGCTCCGGTTCGGGTAGCCGCGCAGCCCCATCAGGGAGGACATGTTGATGATGGACCCCCCCTGTCGCTTGAGAAGGGGGATGGCGTACTTGGTACAGAGGATGACGCCGCGCACGTTGATCGCAAAGGTCTCGTCGAACTTCGCCATGTCCATGTCCTCGGCGGCGGAGACGGGGCCCGTGATGCCGGCGTTGTTGACCAGGACGTCGAGCCGGCCGTAGGTATTGTCGCACGTCTCGAAGAGCGCCTTCACGTCCTCTTCGACGGAGACGTCCATCCGGATGGCCAGCCCGGAAATTTCGTCCGCGACGCGGTCGATGGTCTCTTTCGTCCGCCCCGTCACGATGACGGCGCTTCCCTCGCCGGCGAAGGTTTTCGCAATCGCCTCGCCGATGCCCGTCCCGCCGCCGGTGACGATCGTGACCTTGCCGTCCAGGACTCCAGCCATCGCTCCTCCTCGCCCGCGGAATCTTACCCCCGGACTGCCTCCTCCACCGCGGAGGGCAGGCCGTCGATGTGCGCGTCCATCTTACGGGAAAACCTCCAGAAGAACGAGGGGAGGAGGCGTCCCCCCCCCCCCCGTGCGCCGCCTACTCGATCTTCCGGCTCACCGGGCTGTGATTGACGAGGCCGGGCGCGAAGATCGAGTTCGGCCCCGCCCCGCCGTGCACCGCGATGAGGAGATCCTCCCTGTCCTCGACCACCGGGATGGTGGCGTTTTCCATGGTGTTCACCCCGAAGAATTTCTTCTTCCAGGGGCTCCAGCGCTCCCGCGCCTCGGGCGGGAAGGCGTGCACCGGGGTCCGGTAGACCTCGTAGAGAAAGTCGCGCACGAGCTTCTTGTCGAAGCCGTCCCGAGACACCTTCTGCGCGTGGGCGGGACAGAAAAGGAGCATGTGCGAGGAGCGGGCGAACATGGGGCGGTTGCCGGAGCTGGCGAGCGCGGTCCCGAAGGTGCCGAGAATGCCCTGGGCGGTCACGGCGCTCTGGTCGTCCACCATCTGCATGGGCTCAATTCCCAAAATGGTGACGACGCTGTCCGACTCGCGGAAGCCGCGCTCGACGTGGAGGGGCTCCCAGGGGCTCTGCTCGACGTTCTCGGTGATGGCCTCCGCCACCTTGCCGAGGTGGGCCTGGCAGTAGGCGCCGCGGGTATCGAGGTCGGCGGCGCAGTTGTAGAGGATGAGGCGCACGGCGCGGCCGAGGACGGCGTTCGGGAACCAGCCCTTCCCGGTCAGGTCCCGCCCGTCGCTCATCCCCACCTCTTTGGCGATGGGCCCGTTCACCACGATGAGCGGGGACATGGTGTGCGCCGTGGTCAGGATGTGATGCACCTTGAAGTCTTCCTCCTCCATCGCCCGCACGATGGCGACGAGGATGGGCATCATCTCGGGGGTGCAGCCCGCCATGACCGCGTTCGCCGCGATGCGCTCGACGGTGATGTCCGCGAGGCGCGGCATGTAGCGGGCGATCACCTCCGCCCCGGGCCGTCCCGCGGCGGCGGCGAAGCGCTCGACCAGGGGCAGGATGGGAGGGATTACAGGGAGGCCGTCGGTCACCCCTCGCTCGAGGAGTTCCCGGTTCACTTCGATGAAATCCCCCGGGACAGCGAGAACGGGCTCTTGCGCCAGGGCGCCCCCCCCCGGCGCGTCATCCTCGCGGATGGCGCGCCGCCACTCGGCCGCGATGGGGCCGGCGGACTCAAGGGCGATCCGCCTTAAACCCTCCCCGCTCTCGTGGGCCACGGTGTTGTCCAGGAGATGGAGGCGGAAGTCGGGCGTCCACCGGTAGGCGCGCGCGTAGGCGCGCGCCGCCTTCTCGAAATCCCGGGCCACCACGACGACCGTGGGGACCCCCCGCTTCTCCAGCCGAATCGCGTCGCGGACACTCCGCGACGTGCAGTCCCCTCAGACCCCGAAGCCGGTCACCGCCGCGTCGGCGCTCGCAGCGATCTCGTCGTAGATCGCCTCGGCTTCATCGTGGGGGACCCACTGGCCCTTCTTCCGCTGGATGGAGACGCTCGCTTCGAATTTCTCCGATACCGCCTCCCCCACGTGCTGAAGGAACTCGTCGGCGTGGCGCGTGTTGTTCTCGAGGAGGCCGACCCGAAGGCCCTCCACCTTCTCGACGGACCTCACGCCTTCCAGGGTTTCGGTGGCCGCCGAGACGGCGGCGACGGGATTGATTATCTCGATCGATTTTTCGCCACTCATCGGCGCTCCCCCTCTCTCCCTCCCGAAATGACGGAGGTGAATCAGCTATTCCCAATCCGACATTTCCCATTTTGTTCCTTGAATTGAGGCATTCTAGCCTCATATGGCCATTCCAGGCCACGATTCTTTTCTGAGCAACCGACTCTGGTCCCAAACAGCCCCTCCATCCCTGTACAACAGTCAATTATTGCCTCGTTTCGAGGCATTTTGGCGCTCCCCGGACATATTTCTCCTGTAGACTGGCTTTCCCTCGCTGGCACCACTACGGTCATGTGGGATAGGGGAGCGGACCGAAGGGGAGTTTCTTCGTTTCGGGAGGAACGCCGCCGGGAGGGTACGGGGGCGTTGTGTGACGCGGCCGGAAACCGGTCGGCGTGAAAGGAAGCCGCAATGAAAGAATGGAGGCTCATCGAAGCGTTGTACAATCAGCGGTCCATCCGGGAATACTCCGACGAGCCGGTGAGAGACGAGGACATTCAGTTTCTGCTGGACACCGCCGTCAAGGCCCCGAGCGGGGGGGACCGGCAGCCCTGGGCGTTCCTCGTCATCCGTGACCCGGCGGCCAGGCGCAAGATGCGCGATTTCTACATGGCGGGCTTCCAGATCTACTACGCGAGCGTGCTCCAGCTGGCCGAGAGAGAGGGCCATCCGGATGTGTTGCGGCAGGCCGAGCGCATGGAATCGAAAGGGCCTGACATCGACACGTTTCAAAGGAATTTCGATCAGGCCCCCCTCATGATCATGATACTGGCCGACGAGCGGAACACCCTTGCCGTTCATGAAGATGCGCCGGTCCTGGCCATGAACTCCCTCTACGGCTCCATCTATTTCGCGGTGCAGAATATTTTGCTCGCCAGCATGAGCCGGGACCTCGGAGCGGTCCCGACCACCCTCTACGCCCGCTGCGAGGACGAGGTGAAGGCATACCTCGGGATCCCCGACTACTACCGCACCTGCATGCTGCTCGCCATCGGCCACCTGAAGAAGGGGGACGCAAAAGCGAGGCCCGGCGTCCGGGGGGTGAGATACGGTCCCAACCGCCGCCATCCGGCCCACCTCAAGACCCACTGGGAAAGGTTCGGGGAACAGAAAGAGTGGGAGCCGGAGACCAAGGCTTGAGCCATTTCAGGGACTGGCGAAGTGGATGATTCAAAAGCGAGCCGTTGGGCGGAAAATCCCGCCCGCCCTCCGAGGGAGGATGCAGGCTTTCCTTTCAGCACAGTCGCCGGCCGGCCGGCTTTCCTCGCCCCGTTGGCCAAGCCTCGCTTCCTTCCGTAACATATGAGGCAAAATCGGGAGACATCAAATCGGCTTGGAACAAAATGAATCGCGGATTCATATCCATCCCGAAACCAGGAGAAGCGGAAAATGGATCGAAACGACATTGGATGGAGGGGGAATTTCACGGCGGTCACGACACCGTTCAAGCAATATGGCGAAGTCGATGAGGCGCTATTCCAGCAAAATATCGATTTGTTAATCCAGGAAGGGATCGACGGCATCATCCCGTCCGGGAGCACGGGGGAGGTATCGTCCCTGACGGACGCGGAACGGGTCCGGTTGTACGAACTGACCGTGGAGGTCGTGGCTGGAAGGGTCCCGATCGTCGCGGGCACCGCGCATGTGAATACCGATATGGCAGTTGCGCTCAGCAAGAAGGCGAAGGCAATCGGAGCCGACGGGCTCATGCTCACGCCCCCCCACTATGCCCTGCCAAATAAAAGAGAGGTATTCGAACACTTTCAAGAAGTTTCGTCGCAAGTGGATCTCCCTATTCTGGTCTACAACAATCCCGGGCGGGTGGGCATTTCGATCCCTGCGACCTCGCTGGCCAAAATTGCGAAGATTGAAAACGTGGTTGCCATCAAGGAGAGCTCGAAAGATTTTTCGGATTTCGTGGCCACTCTCAGACTTTGCCGGAACGAGGTGAAAATTTTCGATGGGCTCTCGATGATTCGAGGTTTCCCCACCGCCGTTATGGGAGCGGACGGATTTGTGAGCAGCGTCGATTCGCCAGTGATGGGGAAGGAAGCCGTCGGTTTTTACGAAGTGTGCACCAGCGGGGATAACGAGGCGGCCCAAAAACTACAGTACAAGCTTTTGGGTCTCGAGGCCCTGGCCGCGCGCGGGCTCGGGACCTTCCCCGCCTCGGTGAAAGCGGCCATGAACCTTCTGGGCCGGCCCGGAGGATACCCGCGCAAGCCGATTCTTCCTTTGACGAAGGAGGAGATGTCGCAGCTCGAAGTCATTTTGGAAAATGTCGGCCTCATGGAGCCAACCGCCAGCCGATGACGGAAAGGAATCCCGCTGAAGTTTTGAGGGGCGCCTTATGGCTCAAGCCGAGGGGGCGCCATGGACCCAACCGAAACGGGTCCCGGAGCGATCCGAGAGGAAATCCAGGAACGCATCAAGCTCCGTTCCACTCACGGAATCGACAACCAGGGGTCTGTCTGGGATGCGGCTGAAAGACAAAATCGCCATCGTCACGGGCGGTGGTCAGGGGATCGGGAAAGTCATCGCGCTCACCCTCGCTCGGGAGGGCGCCAAGGTCACGGTCGCATCCCGGAACCTTGAGAATCTCGAGAGCACCCGGAAGGAAATTGAAGCCTCAGGCGGCACGTCTCTTGCCGTCCAGACGGACTTGACGGATGAGACCACCGTCCGAAATATGACTGAAGAAACCCTCGAAAGGTTCGGACGCATCGATATTTTGGTGAACAACTCGGGCATCGCCGGACCTACCAAGCTCTGCGAAGACGTGACGCGCGAGGAATGGGAGGAGTGCTTCACGGTAAACGTGACGGGAATATTCTTCTGCTGCAAGTCCGTCATCCCCGCCATGAAGGAGCAACGGAGCGGACGGATTATCAATATCGGCTCGGTGAACGCAAAAGAGCCCTTGGTCTACCGAACGCACTACGCTGCCTCGAAAATGGCCGCCATCGGCCTGACGCGCACCCTGGCCTTCGAGCTCGGGGAGTTCGGCATCACGGTGAACACCATCTGCCCGGGCGCCGTTGTGGGGGAGCGCCTCCGAGGCAGTATCGGTCGAGGGGCCAAGCTCAAGGGTATTTCCGTCGAGGAGGCCACCCAAGCCCTCATCAACCTCGCCCCTTTGAAGATCATGGTCACGCCCGAGGACGTCGCGGGCTTGTGCGTTTTCCTCACCTCCGAGGAGGGGAGGCACATGACTGGCCAGGACGTGAACATCACCGGGGGCCGTTGCTGGTATTGATAGGGCTTGGCCCGGCGGATTTTTTGTCGTATTCCTTGCTCTATTGTAATTTTCCGAAATGGGAATCAATCGAATCGTCACCCCGATGTGACGGTGGAGGAGAAAACATGTCTCATCCTGTGCGGTGTGCTGTCGAGAAGGTTCAACCCTGGCTCGTGGAAACGCGCCGGGCCATCCACATGGAACCGGAGTTGGGGTTTGAGGAGCACAAAACCTCAAGCCTCGTGGCTGAGGCCCTCGAAGGATTCGGGATCGAGGTGAAAAAAGAGGTAGCAAAGACGGGCGTGGTCGGCCTCCTCCGGACGGGGCGCGGGGGCCCCACCCTCGGCATTCGGGCGGACATGGACGCCCTGCCCATCCAGGAAGAGAACGAGGTGCCCTACCGGAGCCGGCAGAAGGGGAAGATGCACGCCTGCGGGCATGACGCCCACACCACCATGCTCCTGGGGGCGGCCCGCGTTCTCGCCACGAATCCGGAACTGCTGGAAGGCCTGGGGGGAAACGTGAAGTTCCTCTTCCAGCCCGGCGAAGAGGGCTTCGCCGGCGGGCGAGTCATGGTGGAGGAGGGGGTATTGGACAATCCTCCGGTGGACATGGTGATCGCCGGACACGTGAATCCAAACATCCCGGTGGGCGCGATCGGTACCCGCAGCGGCCCGACCCTGGCCGCGGCCGATAAGTTCACCATCACCCTGCGCGGCGCGGGGAGCCACGCGGCCCACCCCGACCTCTCGCGGGACCCCGTCCTCGCCGCGGCGCACCTCGTCGCCGCCCTCCAGGGCATTGCCAGCCGGAACGTCGACCCCTTCGATTCGGTCGTCGTCTCGGTGACGTGTGTGAACGCGGGTTCGGCTTTCAACATCATCCCCGAGGAGGCGAGCATGCAGGGAACGGTCCGTACTATCCGCGCCGAGACGCGCGATTTGGTGATAGAGCGTATGGAAGAGACTATGCGGGGCATCGCCGCCGCCTTCCGGATCGAGGCGAAATTCGATTTTGTGGAGGGGTACCCCCCCCTCGTGAACAATCCCAACGCCACCCGGCTCATCCAGGACGCCGCGCGCGAGGTGCTCGGAGAGGAGAAGATCCAGGAATACTCTCCGTCCATGGGCGCGGAGGATTTTGCTTACATGGTAAACGCGCGGCCGGGGGCCATGTTCCGCGTCGGAGGCCGGAACGAAGGGCGCGGCATCGTGCACGGCATCCACACGAGCCGGTTCGACCTCGACGAGGACGCTCTTGCCGTTGGGGTGAGCGTGTTCGTCCAGGCTGCCCGCGCGTTCCTGGCCAAACCGGAAGGATACACAGCCTGATGTTCTCTGCGAGGGGAATGGAATGAAGGTGTCGGTCCCCCTCCGGCAGGTGTGCCTAGATGCCAGGCACGCGAACGGTAAAGATCCTCTTGGCAGGCGAAAATTGGATCCCTCCGGCCAAGAGGCCAAACGCCCGAAGCCAAAAGTTTACTCGCCGATCTCGCCCCGTTCCGTGAAAACGTAGGCCACTTTGTTTCCCTCTGCGACGGCGTGCGATCCGCCCGCGCCGCCCCCGTCGAGGCCGCCCGTAAATGACCAGCAGTAGCCGTCGACCGGCATTTTTATTTCCTCCACCACATCGCCGTATACATTTGCGATTTCGACGACGGTTTCTCCCTTTTCGAGCCTCACCCCGGGGTCTTTCTTGACGAACATGAACCCGCCCCGTTGGGCGTAGAGATTCCCGTAGGCTTCGAGATCTCCCGGGAGCACTTCCGCGTTTTGTTTCACGGGCTCCCCTTCCAGCATGCCGACCGCTTTCATCACGTTCAAGATCCCTTTGGTTCCCAAATCGGTGATGCTGTCCCAGAGGAAGACGTTTCCGGCAAGCTCCGGGGTGAGGGCGGGTTTCCCATTGTTCACGCTGGTCCCCATGATGCCCGTGGGTTCTTTTGCCCGGTTATTGATGGGGGTTATGCCAAAAGCCTTTGCGATTTTCCTGATTCCCTCCCGCACCTCATCGTTCGGGGCCAGCTGCAGCGCGGTGATCACAAACGGGATGGATGGGAATGGATTGGCGTGCATGTCGAGAACGTAGTCGGCCGGCTCAAGAGCTTTGTTGATGTGGTATGCCATTCTCTGGGTCACGGTCGCCGATGTCTGGTCCACGGGAGGGAGAAACCAGGGTCCCGAAAGGTTTGTTTTGTCCAATTGGGTCCGGTACGTTTCTTCGCGAACGGCCAGGGGGTTGGCGCAGGTGACGGCCAGCAGCGCCCCCCGCATCGACGCCGGGTCGATTTTTTTCAGAGCGCCGAAAACCGCGCCGATCGGACTGAGCTCAACCCCGTGCACGCCGCTGACGACGGTCAGGACGGGGCCGTCCTCCGCGCCGTTTACGTTGACCAGAGGGATTGTGACCTTCGATCCGTCCGCCAGCTCGACTGAGCCCAAGGCGCCTTTCGCCATTTCTCCCGCCTTTGCCTGCGTGTTGCCAATCTCGAACACGTTTCGCATCTGTCTGATCTCCTGCGCTGGAAAGCCAATAAATATCTGACCTGTGCATGGCGAATGACTAATTCTAGCCGAAATTCAGGTCTTTCGTCGCCTTGTCGTCCTGTCCAATAATTCGAACAGGGTCTAAGTTCCTGCTCTGAAAAGACTTAAGTTTCGGTTGTGTTTTTGGACAGGACGGGTCCGACGCTATATAAACGCTGCTTCCCATTCATCCGGAACTTGATTCGCCAGACAGGAGTACCCGATTTGGTGAGGGTCAAGAATATACCCCCGCCGTCGCTGAGTGTTGTGTGAGGTTTCCCTTGCTAAATGAAAGATTTGATTTTCAGGTCGGTCAGCTCGTTGGTCGCCCGGCCACCGATACTACATTTCATCCACGCCCTCCGGTTCGATACTGCCATTGATACTACCTTCTCTACCAGATTAGCCTGGACGAGTCAAGTTGTCACTAAACAGTACTTTCCTTTATTTTCAATAGTATATGGACGTTGTCGGACCTTACCGGACCTCGCTGGAAAGTAAATATGGTGGAGGCGGCAGTCTGGTGCGAATCTCTCTCCCCGATTTCCCTGTTTAACAGGGAAAATACAGGGAATTTTTAGCCTTTCGGAGGTCAAATCCCCCTAAAATTTCCAAAACTGCCTGCAGTTAAAGGGTTTTTGGGATTCAGCCCCAAATATGGAACAGGGAATTAACAGGGAAAATGATTCGCCCTTTGGCCATGGCTACAGGATCATTTCATGTTCTTGTCCAGCCGCCAGAAATAGTAATTCGCCATGGACAGGTGCCCAAAAGGATATCTTTTTGCAGACTTTATGGACTTCTCGGCGGGAAACACCGCCGAGGAAGGATAAATAGGTCGGAATTTGCTAAATGGAGAGCGTCGCCGCATAATTCCGGCTATCTCAAGATCGTCGAGATCATAAACGGAGGAAGTCCCCTGGATCCGCGTGGACCACCAGATGGAGGTTCTGGGCGTCCGCGCGAATGTCAAGGGCATGACGATAAACCCCAACGGCTGGTTGCTGGATGTGGAATCGACCTACAAAGTGAAGTAGGCGGGAAGATTAGCGTCACATGGACGCCGAGAACCCCCTGGCCACTGGCCCAGCTGATGTTCCGTTCCGCAGTCACGCCGGAGAAAACCACCCTCAGGATCGCGGACATGCAGTATCTCGACGCGGATCCAGATCGGAGGCCCGGGAAAAGCGGGCAGGGGAACCGGCCATCGGCGAGGACCTCGTCCCTATTTTTAGTAGGTGCGAAGGTCACAGAGCGAATTTGGCTGCTCCGCGAGGCGTTCCGCCAGAATGGGGGCGAGGTGATCTACCTCGCCCTCTATTCGCTCACCGAAAAGATGCACGCTAACTCGATTCGCAGTATGCGGAACACGTTTGCGAATGTTTGAATGACGCGAGAGGCGCTCGAAGAACTCGCCGTTCTGGTAAGGTAAGAGGCGCGATGGGGTGGTACATCGCCAGACGACTTCTTCAGGTTATCCCGGTTCTGCTGGGCGTGAGCTTCGTGGTCTTCCTCTTGATGTTCCTGGTGCCCGGGGATGCGGCGCTACTCATGTTGGGCCCGGAAGGTACTCTCGAGGACCTGGCGAGGCTGCGCCACGAACTTGGGCTGGATCGTAACTTCTTCGTGCAGTTTTTCCTGTGGCTGGGCAAAGTATTGCAAGGGGATCTGGGGCGGTCGTTTTCCATGAAAACGGCGGTGGCCCCGCTGGTCTGGGATCGCTTCAAGGCCACGTTCATTTTGACCATTGCCGGTTTGTCGTTCTCTTCGCTCTTCGGGGTGATGGCGGGCATCTTCTCGGCGAAGCACCGCAATTCCCTCGCGGACCGCATCGTGACGGCCCTTGCATTGTTCGGCGTGAGCATGCCTGTCTTTTGGCTCGGCATCATGGCCATCCTTCTCTTCCCCCTGCGACTCGGCTGGTTCCACGTGAGCGGCATGAACAGCCCGACGGGAGGGGGGTTCCTGGACCTGCTGGGCCATCTGATGCTTCCGGCGATCACCATGGGCCTCGTCTCGCTGGGCACGGTGGCGCGGTTCACCCGCTCCTGCCTCCTGGAGGTGCTGGGCCAGGACTATGTCCGGACGGCGCATTCGAAAGGGCTCACCCCCAGGAGGGTGATGAACCGCCACGCCTTGCGGAACGCCTGGATCCCCGTCGTGACGATCGTCGGGCTGCAGTTGGGCTACTTGTTGGGCGGGGCGGTTCTCACCGAGAGGGTATTCGCGTGGCCCGGCTTGGGCCTTTTGATGCTCGACGCTATCTTGCAGCGCGACATTACGGTGGTTCAGGGGGGCGTTCTCCTGATCGCCGTTGTGTTCGTGCTGGTGAACTTGGTGGTGGACCTCCTATACGCCTTTCTCGACCCCCGGATTCGCTATGGTTGAGGGACTCCAAACAACCGCCAGAGCGGAAGAGACCTTGCCGCCGATGGAGCGGGAGCCGCACCGCGCTGGGCAATTGTGGAGCCTGTTCGTCCGCAATCGGCTCGCGCTTGTGAGTGCCATTGTGCTCTTGGCTGTGGTGGCGGTCGCGCTGCTCGCGCCGCTTCTGCCTCTGGCAAACCCGAACGTGATCGACACGGCGCACCGCCTGGAGGGACCCCATGCGAGTCCGGGCTACGCGCTCGGCTCCGATCACATCGGTCGGGACATGCTGAGCCGCCTGGTTTGGGGAGGGCGCATCTCACTCTTAATGGGGATCCTTTCGGCTCTTTTGGCGCTCACCGTCGGTGGGGTGTTGGGCCTGATAGCCGGCTACGGCAACGAGCGGGTCGATCGTATCGTGATGTTCTGCGTGGACGTCGTGATGGCGTTTCCTTTCATCCTGCTGGGCATCGCGCTCGTCGCGGTGCTGGGCCCCGGCCTCCTCAACGCCATGCTGGCCATCGCCATTGTCGGTGTCCCTACGTACGTGAGGGTGGTGCGCGCGTCTGTTCTCTCGGTAAAGGCCACCGAGTACGTGGAGGCGGCGCAGGCCTTGGGGGGCCGCGACGCTGGAATTGCCGGGCGCCACATCATGCCGAACATTTTCGCGCCGATCCTGGTGATGTTCAGCCTGGACATCGGGACGAAGATCATCCAAACGGCGGGCCTGAGCTTCCTCGGCCTCGGGACGCAGCCTCCCACGGCGGACTGGGGATCGATGCTCGCGGATGGTCGGAACTATCTGGCCATTGCGCCGCACGTGGCGACCCTTCCCGGCTTGATGATTTTCGGCGTGGCCCTGGCCTTTAATCTGGTCGGTGATGGGTTGCGCGATGCACTCGATCCTCGGCTCAGGATTTAGCGTCTCCTTTCTGTATGCTGTCTATCGAGATGAGTTTATACGCGAGAGGACCATTTCATGGTCGGGGCCGAATGCTGTTTCCTCTCTCTTCACGAACTTTCGGTTCGGATCCGTGCACGTGATCTTTCGCCAGCAGAGGTGGTTGAAGCGCATCTTGCGCGCATCGAGAAGCTGAACCAAAAAATCAACGCCTTCACGACCGTGCGCGCGGAGGAGGCCTGCGCCGCGGCGCGGGAGGCGGAAGCAGAGACCGCGCGCGGCCACTATCGAGGTCCCTTGCACGCAATTCCTTTTGGAGCCAAGGACATCTTCGACACGACGGGGGTGTTGACAACTCATGGCTCGAGGATGTTCCGTGATAACGTCCCGGCCGCCACGTGAGCCGGCTCTACAACCGACTATTCCGCCGCAGAGGACATCAGAAGGCGGTGGGCGCCGTGGCCGCTGCATTTGGCGGAGGCGACCTATTGGATGCTCAAGAAACATCAGCCCTATTGTGAGCCGAAGGGCTGTGCGGTTTCGTCGAAGAGGCGGTAGGCGCGGCATTTCCCTGGGCACGTGAGGCCCGACAAATGATTGCGAGGCCGCCTCGAGCCATCCTCATGCCATCCAGAGGGCGAAGAGATGAATCCGACGAGACCGGTATTCTAGGCAAGGAGAGAAACCAGGAAGCGTCTGCGGAAACCGAACCGGGTGCACCGCCAGGCCCCCCGTCCCCCCCCGGGAGGGGATTGGGGAGTTGACCAGGCGCGCGCTTTCAGAGATGGGGAATCTCGGATGAGACCAACTCGGAATCTCCCCTGCTTCCTCTCCTTCAGAAAGTCTATGGGAAAACAACCGGTTGCGCGCTCGAATCTGGCGGAGAGGATGGGCATGAAGCCTGCACTGATCTTTCTTTGCAGGGGCCTGTCCTTCAGAACTACGATGGAATTGTCTGGGGATTGGGGGAAACGAATTGTGCCCACGCCGTAGATGATTGGATAGGTGTAGAATCCATTCAAGACACCCCGAAGATTCTTGCGGGGATTGGTGTCGGGGCGTTGGGATTGTTTGAAGGGCCAAGGAGAAGATGAATGGATGGTTTTTCGGGAAACCCGGGAAGCTCGTCACCTTAGACAAAGGGCTCTCATATGAAACCGACTCTGGTCCGGTGGGATGAAATCGAATGGAATCCAAATGCGCCCCTACATCTGGGCCTATTCTACAAAGAAGTCCTTTCGAAGGAGGAATGGGCAGCGCGAAGCCTGCGCGTTTGGAAGGTGCTCATTGAAAAGATCGAGCCCGGCGGGGCCGTGCTTCCCCACTTTCACGACGTGGCCGAGATCATCCATTTCCTGGAGGAGGAGGTGTCGATCCTCTTGGGCGAACAGCGGGCGATTTGTCATCCTGGTGATACCATCATCGTTCCCGCCGGGGTGGTCCACAGCGTAGCCAATAAAGGAGCGCGCGACTCTCGACAAGTCAGTATTTTCCTGCCCCATATCGGCAAAGAGGATTTCGGCCGCACGGAACTGGTCGAGGGAATCGAGATTTGAGTCATCTCTTGAGACGGGGATAAACTACCTGTGGCCAAACGAACCCTCATCCGAAACGCCCACATCCTGACCCAGAACGAATCCCGCAAAATCATCGCCCGGGGATCGGTCCTCATCGAGGAGGGTCGAATCGCCCGCGTCTATGAAGCTCCCGATGTCCGGGAGAGCGGGGCGGAGGTGGTAGAGGCCGAAGGCATGGCCCTGCTGCCCGGCCTGGTGAACGCCCACAGCCACATGGTGTTCATCCTAATGCGCGGAGGGTTGAGCGCGGATCGCAGGCTGATGGACTGGCGACTGAATGTCATGGCTCCCGGCCTGGCAGCCTGCACGCCCGAGGACGCCGAGGTGGCGACGAAGCTTTTCGCCATCGAAGCCATCCGCTCCGGCACCACCACGGTGGTCACGAACGAGCGGTTGGAGCGGCCTCTGTCGGTGGCCATGCTGAACTCGCTCGCCGAGAGCGGGATGCGGAGCGTTTTTGTACTCATGTTCAACGAGTTGGGGCCAACGGGAAGGTTGGCCGAGCGCGCCGCCTCGCTCACGGCCGCATGGCCGCGCGATTATCCCCATCACCGAAAGACCGGTGAGGCGTTTCTCGCGGAGATGGAGTTTCTTCATGGCAAGTTTCACGGGGGGCATGGCGGGCGGATTCATGTATGGCCCGGGCCGAGCATCCCGGTTTATATCAAGGGAGAAACATTCCGGGATGTTTCGAGGTGGGCGAAGGAGAAAAATCTACGCGTTTCGACCCATGTGGCGGAAGACCCAATGGAGTCCGAGGTGGGCGGGCTTCCCGTGGTCCAGCACCTGGCGGCCTGGGGGTTGCTCTCGCCCGATCTTCTTGCCGCGCACTGCATTCACCTGAAGGACGAGGACATCCGCCTCTTCCAAGAGTCGGGGGTAAAACCGATCCATCTGCCCTCGACCAATCTCTATCTCGGCTCGGGCATCTCCCCGGTGCCCCGGATGCTCATGGCGGGGATTCCGGTGGCCCTGGGCACGGATGCCGGAAACTGCAACGACACGGCGAACATGTTCTGGGAGATGCGCCTCGCCTGTCTGCTGCACAAGGGGGTGAACGCGGATCCGGCAGCCATGACCGCCCAGCAGGCACTCGACATGGCCACCCGCAACGGCGCCATCGCCCTCGGGCTGGAAGAGGAGATCGGCAGCATCGAGCCGGGCAAGAAGGCTGACCTAGTCCTCTTCGATCTGGAGCAGCCCCACCTTTACCCGATGCACCACGTTCCTTCTGGGTTGGTGTATCAGTCCAACGGCTCCGAGGTACGGCGGGTTTGGGTGGACGGAGAGCTGCTCCTGGCGGACGGGAAGCTCACATGGATCAGCCCGGAGGACGAGAGGCGGATCCTTAAGGAGGCCCAGGCCGCATCGGCCGGGGTGGTCCAGCGCGCAGATTTGAAAATGGCGTAACCATCGGAACCAGGTTTTATCTTCCTGCTCAAAATCCAGAGGGGAGTGCCGGAAACATGATTGATGTGGAGATTGCCAAGTTCCAGATGTCGGGTCCGGAGGATGTCTCCGGCCTGGCTGAAGCGGTCAGCGGAGGAAAAATAACAGCGCCCAATATCATGGCCATCATCGCAAAGACTGAGGGGAACGGGAGGGTAAACGATTTTTCGCGCCCCTATTCGTTGCATTCGTTCGAAGACTATCTGATGGAGACGCTGTCTCTCGGCAGAGAAGAAGTCCAGGCCCGTTGCGCCATGGTCATGTCCGGGGGATGTGAGGGCGTAATGAGCCCGCATGCCGTGGCTTTTGCCAAGAAGAGTGTTCCTGAGGGAACACCCCGGCCGAACGAAAAACGCCTGACGTTGGGATTGGGCTTCACCTGCGAACTGCTCCCCGAAGAGCTCGGAACCATGACCCATATTGACTTCGTGGCCGAGGCCGCCCGCACAGCCATGCAGGACGCCGGAATCGAATCCCTGGGCGATGTGGGCTACGTGCAGGTCAAGTGTCCTCTTCTCACCTCGGACCGGATCAACGATGCTGCAAGCCGCGGAAAAAAAGTCGTCTCAACTGACACCACCCGCTCGATGAGCCTTTCCAATGGCTGCTCTGCCCTCGGTGCGGCGGTTGGGCTGGGCGAGATCGATCGCTCAAAGATTGGACTCGAAGATGTCTGCGCCAGGGGGGATCTCTATTCTGAAATGGTTTCATGCTCGGCCGGAGTGGAACTCATGCGCTGTGAGGTGGTGGTTCTTGGAAACATCTCAAATTCCGTGAGTCCGTACCGAATTGGCCGCGCGGTGCTTCAGCATCTGATTGACGCCGAGGCCGTCCGCCAAGCACTTCGTAACGCCGGGCTTGAGTTCGACGGTCTGCCAAGCCAGGCCGACCTGGGGCGGGTGGTGCACGTGCTGGCCAAGGCGGGTGCGCCGTGGGACGGACTCCTGCTCGGCAAGCGGACGACCCTGCTGACGGACTCCGTACTCGGTACCCGGCCCGTCCGCGCGGTGGCGAACGCCGTCATCGCTTCCGTCGTCCAGGATCCGGCGATCTATGTCTCAGCGGGCCTGGTGTTCCACCAGGGACCTGTCGGGGGGGGTGTCGTTGCAGCAATTATTCGGGCTTGAATTGACCTGCCCATTGAATCGCTCTATTCTGTATCAGAATGAAAGCCCGCCGCAGTAGTCGATGACTTCATCCAGCGTTTTCAGGCTTCCATCGCGCTTTTACGGCTGTGCGCCGCAATAATTGGAGCCCTATATATTCAATGCTTTGAAATTCGGATCCAAATCTCATACAGATAGAGATTTCGGATTCGATCGAGTTTTTGGACAGGATGGGTGTGGCACAACGGTCGGTGGCAGGTGAACCACGGCAAAGAGCCGACCGGAAAATGATTGCTTGGGTTCGAAGCGCTGCGGCTAAGCCATCTTCGAGAGCGCGCGCTCCGCGATTTCTTCTGCATCCCGCAGGGCGTCCACCAGGCGATTGCGCTCCCGGAGAAGCTGGGCGTGGAGGAACCCCGGCTCTTCTGCTTTTCCCAGATCGCGCGCCGGCTGCAGGGCTGGGAGCAAGGGCAGGGGGGTGGCGAGGTCCTGATGGTAGGGCCCCGCGACCGTGAGCATGACGCAGTTGAGCTTTTGGCTGATCCGCAGGAGGGAGTGGTTCACGAGCCCGATTTGGGATGCGTTGAGGCCGCCGGCCGCGGCGATCCGATCTTGGAACGCTTTCGCCACAGAGAGGAACTGGGCGGCTGCTTCCTTCGGCGGCCCCAGGTCGAAAGCGTCGCCCGCGATGCCCTCCAGCTCCGAAAGGATCTTCTCCCCCAGCGCCGCTGGCTCCAGCGGGAGGAGCGGCCGGCTGAGCAGATCGGAGACGGCGGCCGCCTGGACGCCGACGTGCTCGGCCATGAGCTTCCGGTCGATCTTGTCGGGTGTGTCCTCCCGGCGATGCAAGTACCAGGAAAGCCCGTCCTCGGGCCTGTGGGGAGGCCAGTCCTCGGAATCCGGAAGAAGAATAGTGCGAAACGAGAACGAGGGGACGCCGAGGCCCCAGAAGGACATATCGCTGTACCGGACGACCGGCAATGGCGGAACGTCCTGGCCGGCTTCGTCCCGGATGGAATCCTGCACCCACTTCGCGATGTCGGAGGTCGCGACCGTGCGGAAGATTCGTCCGTCCCGGAACCCCACCTGATCCACGTTCAGTTGGCCGACGCATCCTTCCCTGAGGAGGTCCCAAAACTGGTCGGCGTACCAGCCCGACCCGGCGTACCGCCCGTGGGAGTGTCCGCTCCAAAAGGCCACGCGGAGGTCGCGGCGCAGGCTCGCGCGAAGTTTTTGAAATATGCGTGCGAGCTCCATGAGAAGGGCATTTCCCGAAGCATTATCCATCGCGCCCGTGTACCAGGAATCCAGGTGGCCGTGGATCAGGAGGAACTCCCGCGCGCCGCCGGACCCCGACCCCTCTCCCTCGGCGCGCACCACCGCCTCGGGCATTTCGACGGGGCGCCAGCGGGTATCCACTTTTGTCCGGAGCCGAAGCCGGACATTCCTTCCCCCTCGCAGCGCCTCGATGAGAGGGTTGGCGTCGCTCCGGGTGATGCTGGCCACAGGTGTTCGGGGGAGTCGTTTCGCGGTTTCCGGGGTGGGGGTACCCCAGACGTCTGACACGATGTAATCGTGGAGAAGATCGCCAATGTTCGAATACACTTGCGCGATGGCTCCCTGCCGCTCCACCTCATAGAAGAAGGTGCCGGGAGACACCATTCCGTCGATGAGCGCCACCTTGCCTTCCAGAGGCCCCGCCGGGTTGCCCCCCTTGTCGACCAGGACGGCGTCCCCCTCCACGCCCGAGGCGTCGGTCGAAGTCCCGAAACTATGCGTAAGGCACTGAATGGCTTTTCGCTCGGGCTGGAGCGCTTCGAGCTCTGCCTCCTGGGGAAGGCTGAGGTAGGATTCGAACTTGTGCAGGGTCACCGGGATGCCATCCTCCCCGAGCCGCCTCTGGATAAAGCGCGCCGCCTCCCACTCTCCCTCCGTGCCTGAGAAACGCTCCCATTGGCAGAGCGCCTCGAGGTCGCTTGAGAGCCGATCCTCCGAGACCAAATTCTTGACTTCCGCAGCCAGATCCTGATTTTTCATTTTCTTCTCTCCATCTAGCGGATCCCGAGACTCGAATCCGTCTGGCGCCCCTCCACGATCCCCGCGGGGCAAAAGCCGGACGAGAGGTTTTCGTCTGGGGCATCGTTTGGGTCATCAAAGCGGACATGGGAGCTCATGATTGCCGCCATGCCGAGAAGATCGTTGTAACCTGCCCCCGATAGTTGTACCACTTCTAATAAGAAGCCTACCGTAGCCAATCTTGATTAACAACCCGTTGTGTCCAAAAACCCTTACGAACCATAACAACCCGTTGTGTCCAAAAACCCTTACGAACCATAAGTTCCTTTCTTGAAAGTGCTCGTGATGCGAACATTCTGCATCACACTCCACTGGAAAAGGGGAGCGTCTTCCTTCATGAACAAATCGTTCCAACCTTGGGAATTTCTCGTCGTTTCCCTGGCCGGCCGGGTTAACCGGGACCAACAGAAAGTGATCCACCACCTGCTCGAAGAGAGCCTCGCGGACGGCGGTTTGTGCTAAAAATTTTGTATCCGCACGGGGCATATGGGAAATGTCTGTTCAGGAGTCTCTTATGCTAAATTCTACTTATCAGGAAGGCATATGGAAAATGTCGGACTCATAGATGATGGTGCGATACCCGGAGGCGGGCAATTGCCTCTTCGTGGATAGGTTGACCGGAACCGCGATTTTCTGACCTGGAAAGGGAAAATGACATGAGAGAGCGATACATCCCTTACATGAGCTGGGTGGACGTGGAAGAAAAAATTAAGGCTGGCGTCGATACGGCGGTCTCCCCATGGGGTCGACCGAGCAGCACGGCCGCCATTCCCCCCTGGGAACGGATTCGATCATCGCCCTGGAAATGAGCGTCCGGATCGCCCGGATCATCGGCGCGCTCGTCGCCCCGACGCTCACCGTGGGGTATTCACCTCGCCACATGCGCTTTCCCGGAAGCATGACGCTCAGCATCGACACCTACCGGCGGGTGGTTTCCGAGATGGTAGAATCCCTGATGCGCCACGGCATGAAGAAATTCGCCTTTCTGAACGCCCACGTCGGCAACCGGGCTCCCAGCGACGTTACCGCAAACGACCTCAAACATAAGCATGGGGAAGAAATCCAGGTCATGGTCGTGGACATGCTCAGAATCCAAACGAGCGATGCGCTAAAGGCCGAGGCCGAAAAAGAACTGGGCCGGAAGCTTTCCGATCCCTGGGGCGCTCACGCGGGAGAGCAGGAGACCTCGGGGGTGATGTACTTCAAGCCGGAGCTCGTGAACTTCGACAGGGTCAGCCCGCCGATCATTCCGGAGGAATTTCTTTCCATTACGATGGACCTGGACGTTCGCGCGATCATTTTCAACTGGCCGCGGTACACTGAAACGGGAACATGGGGAGATGCCTCCAACGCCTCGGCGGAGCAGGGAGACGTTTTTTACCGGATTCTGAGCGAAAAGCTCGCCGAGAAAATCCAGAACCACTGGGAGAAGTGACAGGGGCAAAGGCGGATCGAGGTTAAAAGAAATCTTGTGGGCGAGCGGGCAGGTCCACAATCTAATGCTCGCGTAACTGCCCCAGTTTTTGGCTGACCACTTAGTGCCTGCTGGTCGTTGGTGGTCTCGAATCTTTTCCCTGGGTTGTACTTGCTCGTCGTTCCGGTTTTTGGATAGGACGGGAACAAGGGGCAATGGTCCGAGCTGACATAACGTGGTTCGCCCATACGGGAAATGGCCTTGTTGAACATGCGTCACAGCGCGATACCATCGACATCGCCAGCCTGCACACCGAAGCCGATGACCCGCCGCGTGAACTGGTCCATGACGACAATGACCCAGTGGGTCTTCAGCAGAACAGTCTCGCACCGAAACAAATCGACGCTTCAAAGGCTGTCCTTCATGTGACAGATGAAGGTCAGCCAAGAGGGGCCGCCATCGCCCGGTTTCGGACGATAGTACTTGGCGAGGATACACCTCACGAGGTCCTTGTCGATGTCTATGCCACAGGTCTTGGCAATTGACCCCGCGCGCCCCACGAGGGCCGCGTACTCTACACCCGCCCCGTTCGGGAGCGAAACCGCGCTTTTGCCGCGCTCATCGCGGCCGCGGAGTCGGCCCCCCGCTGAAACCTTGAGGTGGAATGGGGTGAGGTCAGGTGGAATCCTCCCTCACGGCCTTTCCCTGTATCCCGCGCAGCCGCGGATCCAACACATCGCGCAGCGCATCGCCCGCCAGGTTGAAGCCCAACACGAGCATCATGATCGCCGCTCCCGGAACGACCGATACCCAGGGAGAGACATCAAGCACCTCCTGCCCTTCGGCAATCATGAGTCCCCAGGCGGGGGTGGGCGGAGGGGGCCCCAGGCCGATAAAACTCAGGCTTGACTCTACGACAATGGCGGTGGCGACCCGGAAAGTGGCCATAACGACCAAGGGTCCCATGAGTTGCGGGATGATGTGTCTTGCGCCGAGGCGGAAATAACCGCCCCCCAGGCCCCGCGCCGCTTCCACAAAATCCCGCTCCTTGACCGAAAGGGTCTCTCCCCGCACAAGGCGTGCGATATGGGGAAAGGTGGCGATTCCGACGGCGATCATGGCGTTGGTGAACGAAGGCCCGAGGATGGCCATGATGAGGATGGCGAGCAAATAAAGCGGAAAGGACAGGAGGATGTCCACGATTCGCATCAGTACGAGGTCGGCAATCCCGCCCAAGAAGCCCGAAATGAATCCTACCGTGAGGCCGAGGACGAGCCCGATCGATACGGCGGTTATCCCCATCTGGAGCGAAATGCGCGCACCCCACACGATGCGGCTGAAAATGTCGCGGCCGAGCAGGTCCGTCCCCAAAAGATACTGCGCACCGGGGGGCTTTAGCTGGTCAGACAAAATCTGGTCCGCGGGGTCGTGTGTGGCGATCCAAGGAGCAAATATGGCTGCAAATACCATCACACTCACAAAAAAAATGCCAAGCAGAGCAGTTGGCGAATGGAGAAGCAGATGCAGCGCTTCCTGGGTTGGCGTAGGGTGCTTTCCCTCCTCCTCGACGGTTGTCGTATCAATGTGTTTCTGGGGCGCCAGTTCTCTCGTCACTCTCGCCTCACGTATACCGGATTCGCGGATCTATCCACCCATACACCAAGTCAACAGTCACGTTCACAATGATGATAATGAAGAGATAGACCAACATCGTCCCTTGGACCATAGGATAATCACGAGCCAAGACAGACTCGATGAGAAGGTTCCCCATGCCCGGGCGGCTGAAAACAATTTCCGTGACGGTGGTCCCGCCAAGGAGCTGACCGAGGTCCAGCCCTATCACCGTGACGATGGGCAGTAGGGCGTTTCGAAAAACGTGCTTTCCCCGGATTATGGCCTCGGAGAGCCCTTTCATCCGGCCGGTCCGAATGTAGTCCTGCCCCAGGATTTCCAGAAAACTCGACCGCGTCACCCGAGCGATGAGCGCCGCCCCCCGCAGGCCGAGCGAGATTGCGGGCAGGGCCAAGTGATACAGGACGCTCCAAGGATTGTCCTGGTCGCCCACCCCGATGGTAGGAAATATGCGAAATTTAAACGAGAAAAATATGATCAGAAGGATCCCGAGCCAGAAGACGGGCATCGAGATGCCCGACAGGGCACCTATCATGGACAGCCGGTCGAACCAGCTGTTCCGGTAAACGGCCGAAAAAAACCCCGCCGGGATACCGATGAGGATGGAAAAAAAGATCCCCCCTAAGGCCAATAAAAGTGTGTGGTGATAGATGGCGACGATTTCATCTATCACAGGCCGTTGGCTACGAAACGACTCTCCGAGATCTCCTTGGACGGCGTGGCCAACGTACCGTACGAACTGCTCGTGAAGCGGCAGATGCAGTCCAAGCGCACGCCGCATTTTCTCAACGGATTCATCATCGGTCGCGAACTCCTCCATCAGCATCTCGACCGCATCCCCTGGGACAAGATGAACGACGAAAAAGACGATGATGAAAGCCGCCAGCAGAGTCAGGAGGGTGACCCAAAACCGCTGAATCGCATATTGCATGGGGGCAAAGCTCTCGAGGGAAGAAGCCCTCCCCCCGCCGGCCGGCGGGGGGAGGGCGCAACCGGTTTACTTTTCCAGCCAGATTTGGCGCAAGGGGTAAGAATCCTGAAACGTGAATACGTTGTTCTTGACGTAGGGGTGCATGGCCAGAGCATATTTCACGTTCACCATGCCGAAGCCCACGAGGTCTTCCAGGAAGATCTTTCGCGCCGTGGATTTGATGAATGCCTCACGTTTCGCGTCGTCGACGGTGTGGCGGGCTTGTAAGATCTCCTTGTCCGCTCCCGTATACCCCGCGGTGTTTCTCCGCACCCCGGTGAAAAACCAGGGATGAAGATACTGGTCGGCATCGATCCGGGTGATGGTAATGGAAATGATGTCGTACTGGCTCTTCAGCCAAAGCCGGTTAAAGATCGCGCGCTCCGGGGCGACTATCTTGGTATCGATGCCCACCTTACGCCATTGCTGTTGGAGCACGGCCCCTATCTTTGGCCAATCCCCAGTGGGAAAGATTAAAGCATTGATCTTCAGCCCGTTCGGATACCCTGCCTCGGCGAGGAGCTTCTTCGCCTTTTCCGGATCGTAGAAGTTCTTCTCGAGCCTCTCGTAGCCGAAGACGTTGGGATTCAGGAGGTTATGAACCGTCGTCGCATTGTCGAAGAAAACGTATTTTGCGATCGGAACTTTGTTGATGGCGTGGAGAATGGCCCTGCGCATACGAATGTCGTTGAACGGCTTCCGCTTGAGGTTGAACCACAAAAAGTGGGTCGAGTATCCGGCGGCGCTCTGGACTTTCAGCTTCTTGTTTTTCTTCATTGCCTCGATCGCTGCGCCTTCCAGGAAGAGGGACCAATCGAGGTCGCCCCGTTCCAGAGCGAGTTTGGCCACCGTGTCCTTCCGGATTACTTTTGCGATGTATTTTTCGATATGAACCTTCTCATAATAGTCGGGGTTTCGGACACCGACGATCTCGCTCCCGCGCACCCATTTGTCGAACATGAACGGCCCGGTGCCTATGGGATCCTGCCCGTAGCGTTTGCCCTTCTCCTTGATGGCGCGCTCGTTCACGATCCAGCCGGGCCGGTAAGCAAGAACGGCTCGCAAAAAGGAAGGAAATGGCTTGTCCAGATGGAGCTTGATGGTGTAGTCATCGACAATCTCGATTTTCTTGAGAGGAGTGAGATTACCGAGGTAGCGGGACTTTGTATTCGGATCCTTTATCCGGTCCAAAGAATACTTAACATCCTTGGCGGTGAAATCACCATATCCCTTATGCCATTTTACGCCTCGTCGCAGGTGAAACGTATACACCTTCCCGTCGGGGGAGAGGTCCCAGCTGGTGGCAAGGTTCGGCTCGAGCTCGGTGGTACCAGCCTTGAGGCGAACGAGACCGTCATAGATGTTGAAGGCGTGGAGGTGGTCCGAGGGCTTTTGGACGTATGCCGGATCCAACGAGATTATATCGTCTCGGACCCGGAACTTAACCACTTGTTCGCCGCTGGGACCCGCAGCTGCCACCCTCTGCGCCGGAGGAAACAACACCGCGGCGGCGATGGCCAGAGCGCATATTCCAAATAGCGTAACCTTCCAAAACGATCGTTTCATTTCACCTTCCTCCCTAAATGTGGGTACAAGATGCGAAAGCCTTGCTTCAAAACTTGGGTTGAAGAAATAGGCCGCCCCGCCCTCTGAAAGCGCTGCCGACACTCACCCGTCAATTCCCAAATAAAATTGAGGGTACGTTCTTAAAGAAATATCTGACTCTTGTAGGAATATTTGAATTTCATTATACCACGACCTGGGCATTACTCAACCCATATTTCCCAGGAAAATCTTCATTTTCCTCACCTTTGAGGCGCATTTCAGGTTCCATTTTAAAGAGCTAACTCGGATTTCCCAGGTGATTCGCGATTTTTCCCCACAGTCTCGGCGAGTTTCTCGGCCGCCATATGGCATAGTAGGGGATCAGGAAAACATTATTAGAGACGGTATTTTACTAATCGATGTAATGCGGATGTTCCCAGATGATAAAGATGGCGGAGGCTTGGTTCATTAAGCAATGCTGGGCCGATGGTCCTGTTGTCTGTCTTGTGGGTCCGTATCAAACCGAAACCGTAAATTAAAAATGCAAAACTTAATCAAAGACCTGGAAACCTTATTGCAAAAAGACCCATCTTCGCTTTCGGATGGTGAAATTCTCAAGAATGCCGTGATCGAACGGGCGCTGAAAATGGATGCTGGTCTTCTGGGGCTCCTGATGCAGTCCGAACCGGTCAAACGGCATTTCTTCACCGACATCGATGGCACACTGGTATTCGACAAGGTGAAGTTTCAGGAGTTTGTTTCGAACAAGGCCTTCCTGCCCGACAGTTACACCGTTTTTAAGAATCGCATCGGTTTGATGGACGGAGCCGATTACTCAATGAAGTCGAGCGATGTGGTGCTGGCATGGCCCTACAAGGATTGCGTCCTCGAAGGCGGCATGACGAAAGAGGACAAGGGACGGGAAGAAGTGTTCTGGAACACAACGCTGGCCCCCGATGACATCAGCCGCCTTTTCGAACCGAAGGTTCTGACTGGTTTTGAACGCTGGGATGCCGAGGCCGTGGCGGAGGGCGAGCCGAAGCGCGTGGAACGAGTCGAAGACGGGGACAACCTTCTCATCAAGGGCAATAACCTGCTGGTCCTGCATTCGCTGAAAGCGCGCTTCGCGGGAAAAATTGACCTGATCTATATCGACCCACCATATAACCCGCCCTCACATGCAAATACCTTCCTTTACAATAACAGGTTCAACCATTCCTCATGGCTCACCTTCATGAAGAACAGGCTTGAGGCGGCAAAGCAATTGCTTACAAAAGACGGCTCCCTGGTTGTAGCCATGGACGATAACGAGTTTTATTTTTTGGGTGTCATGCTCAATGAATTGTTCCCGGATCACGAAGTGCATTGCATCACCATTGTCCACAATCCTCGCGGCGTTCAAGGCGCGAATTTTTCGTATACGCATGAATATGCTTTCTTCGTTATTCCAAGAGGCATGAACTCTGTAGGATATAAAAAGATCGACAAAACTGAGATTTGCTGGAACAACTTTCGCAACTGAGGTACAGAAAGCCTAAGATCAGACACAAAAAACTGTTTTTACTCAGTCAAGGTGGAAGATGGAAAAGTCATCGGGTTTGGTCACGTTCTGGCGAATGACGTACACCCTGCTCAGACCGTTGAGCATGATGATTGCATTGCGGTTTTCCCAATCGACAAAAATGGCGTCGAAAGGAAATGGCGATATGCCAGACAGTCCGTGGACGAGATAAACACCTTCTTAAGAGCAGTCCCCAAAAATGGCGGGTATGAAATTGAGATTGGCAAAGATTTCGAACTTTACCGAACTGTATGGCAAGATACTCGCTATGATGCGAATATATACGGTACACAACTCTTAAAAGAACTGGTTCCTGGGTGTGAATTTTCCTTCCCAAAATCACTTTGGACGGTATTCGATTGCCTGAAAGCGATTGTCGGAAGTAAAAAGCAAGCGAGAATACTGGAATTCTTCGCCGGTAGCGGGACAACGGGCCATGCGGTCATGGAATTGAACAAAGCCGATGGAGGAAGCCGGAGGTTCATTCTTGCAGAGCAACTCGACTATATCCGCGATACGACGAAGAAGCGTCTCATCGAAGTGCTCCGCCGTGACGCGCCATTATTTGAGAATGCGACGCTTGTCTACGCCGAGATGATGCAGTGGAACGCCGCACTCATTGAGTGTATCCGCGATGCCGGGGCACAGGAAGACATGCTGAGGATGTATGAGCAGGTGAAAGCCACGGGCTATCTTCGTTTTGACGTGGATCTTGCCCAATTTGATACTGATGACTTCGCGGCACTAGCACTTCAGGATCAGAAGAAGGTTTTGCTCGACTGCCTCGATATGAACCACCTTTATGTGAACCTTGGAGACATCGGCGATGAAGCCTATTGCGTAAGCGATGATGACCTCGGCCTCAACCGCGCCTTCTATGAGGGCAAGGCATGAGTGAGCAGAGCCTTTCGCAGAAATTTGACGCCATTACTGAAATGGAGATGCTTTCCAAGAAAATCCCCGATGACGTGACGAGAAACCTTGCCTCGACAATCACGCTTCGCCCGTATCAGTCGACGGCGATGGAGCGATTCCTCTTTTTCATAGAGGATTACCCGCATCGCTCTTACCCCACTCATCTGCTTTTTCATATGGCCACGGGCAGCGGCAAGACCGTGCTGATGGCGGCGATGGTCCTCTATCTTTGCCAGCAGGGCTATCGTAATTTCCTGTTCTTCGTGAACTCCGTCCAGATCATCGAAAAGACCAAGGAAAACTTCCTCAACCCGGCATCCAGCAAATTTCTATTCGCCGATCCGCTCAGGGTGGATGACAAGCTGGTGGGCATCCGGACCGTAGATAATTTCGAAGAGGCTACGCCCGAGGCGATCAACATCCATTTCACAACCATTCAGGGGTTGCATTTCGGGATGCTGAATCCAAAAGAAAATGCGGTAACTATCGAGGATTTCGAGGCGAGCAAGATTGTGATGATCTCGGACGAGGCGCATCACCTGAACGCCGAGACGAGGGCGAAACTATCGAAGACCGAAGCGGACGAAAAGCAAAGCTGGGAAAGTACCGTCGCCCGTATCTTCCACTCCAATACCGACAACCTGTTGTTGGAATTTACAGCAACGCGGACTTGGAGCATGAGGCGATCCGCGCCAAGTATAACGACAAGATCATCTATGACTACCCATTGAAGCAATTCCGAGAAGACGCCTATTCCAAGGACATCGAACTTCGGCAGGCTGACCTGCCCCCCGTTGAGCGGATGCTTCAGGCCGTGGTGCTGAGCCAATATCGCCGCAAGATTGCCGAGGCGCATGGGCTGCATTGCAAGCCGGTGATTCTGATGAAGTCCAGGACTATTGCGGAATCGGGTGAGAACGAGGCGGCGTTCACAACGCTCATTGAGGGGATGAACGGCGAGAGGCTCTACGACTTGCGGGCGGCATCTGGCGAGGACGGAACGCTTACCCGCGCCTTCGCCTATATCTTCGAAGAACACGGGATTGAGCCAGACGCCTTCGCACAGGAACTGAGTATCGACTTCGCCCCCGAAAAAGTGGTGAACGTCAACAAGCCGGAGGATTTACGGAACAAACAGGTCGCGCTCAACTCGCTTGAGGATCGCGACAATGAGATACGGGTTATCTTCGCCGTCGATAAGCTGAATGAAGGATGGGACGTTCTGAACCTTTTCGACATCGTGCGACTCTACGACACCCGCGACGGCAAGGCGAACAAAGTGGGCAGAACCACCATGCAGGAAGCGCAATTGATTGGACGCGGCGCGCGCTATTTCCCGTTCAAAGCCCCGGATCAACCCGACGCAGCGCGGGAAAAGCGTAAGTATGATTGGGAAATCGAGCATCCTTTGCGTCTGCTGGAGCAATTGCACTACCACTGCTCGCATAACCCCAGATATATTCACGACATCCGCAATGCGCTACGAGAGACCGGGATGCTGTACGAAACCGCCCGGACGGTAACGCTGCGGGTGAAGGAAAGTTTCAAGAAGACCGAATTTTTCAAGAAGGGTCATATCTGGGTCAATAACCGCTTGAAGAACCCACGCGACACGATGCAAAGCCTCAAGGATTATCTTCCAGAGCTTGATTTCACCTTTCCGCGCCTGATGACGGGCCAAGTGACAGAAGCCTCCGCCTTCGGCCAAGACACGGGAGAGACAGCAAAACCCAGGCAAGAGCCGATTTCCAAAACGCTCGCTTTGAAAGATTTCGGTCAGCCGATCCTTCGCTTCGCACTCGACACGAACGAGTTTTTCCGCTTCGAGCGTTTGCGCGACTATTTCCCATCATTAAGAAGCATGGGCCAATTCATGACCTCTGAAAAGTTCTTGGGTGGAGTGATGGTGAAGGTGAGCGGCCTTGCTGACAACCTTGAAACACTGAAACCGCGGCAGAAGGTGGAGATAACCCGATTCGTGCTTCATCAGATAGAAAGTGGCATGAAACAAAAGAGTGTCGAGTATGTCGGCGACAAATACTTCAAGCCGCACGAGCTGAAGGCGATTGTCGTAGACAAGACACTGAAGATCGGTGTGCAGGGCGAACACGGACTAAGCTGGCAAGACAGCAACATAGAAGGGCTTTCGCTAATCAACCTGGGACAAAAGGATTGGCACGTTTACGATGACAGCTACGGCACAGATCAGGAAAAGCAGTTTATTCGCTTTATGAGCGAAAAAGAGCATCAGCTTAGGAAGCTATATGATGAATTCTTCCTCATCCGAAACGAGAAACTTTTTACACTCTATAGTTTTCAGGATGGTCGAGCCTTTGAACCTGATTTCTTGTTATTCCTTAGAAAGTCCGAGACGGGAAAAAGCATGATCATGCAACTGTTCATTGAACCGAAAGGGCAATACCTCAAATCACAAGAGCAATGGAAAGAATGTTTCCTGAAGGAGGTAAATTCCAAAGCGCAGATTCAAATTGTATTTCAAGGCCGAGACTATTCTGTTTACGGTCTGCCATTCTTCAACTATGAAGGCGCAATGAAACAGGACTTCGACCTTGCCATGGAGAATTTCATTCCAGATCCAGTCAGTACCTGAAATCCTGCTTTGGGTTTTCCGGGTATCCCATCCTTAAAATAATTCTCCCGCCAGTTGGTGGGGAACCCCCAATGGGTGAAGCCACAAAGCGCCCCCTCAGAGTCCATTTCGACCGCCGACTGAAGCTGGAGTTCCGGGGGGGCACCATCACCTCGGATGCGGGAGCGCTCGCCTTCCGCGAGCTCGATGAGGCCCTTGGATTGACCCGGATGGCGGCGGAGAGCCTCGCCGAGAGCCGCCCGGGCAAGAACATTCAACGCACACTCCTCGGTCTCTTCAGACAGGCCGTTTTGGGACGGCTGACTGGCTACGAGGACGTGAACGATGCAGAGCGCCTTCGATTCGACCCGGCCATTAGAAGGATGGAGGCGATTTGTGGTGGATGTGCGCCTAGGATTGCCAGGTTATGCAAACAAGGTGCGAAATGCCAAGCTCGGTTGGCCCTCCAAGGCGTACAGGAACAGACTCGCGACCATTTGCGCAACTTCTAACCGCACAATGGTCTGCGCTTTTGCCCAAGCCAAGGGTCTCTCATGCTACAATTGGTCCATCCAGAGGAAATATGGAAAATATTGGATAAGACCTTTCCCCTTTCGGCAACGGCTTCTAGGTCGTGCCCGAACCATCTACGGGAGGGATGTATGATGTCTGCCGTCATCGATTACCTGCGCAGCCACCGCGAGGAAAGTCTCGGCCAATTCATTGAATACTTGAAGATACCCTCAATCAGCACCCTGGGAACGGGCGTCCGCGAGGGGGCCGAGCATCTTGTCGGCCTCATGGAGCGGGCGGGGGTGAAGGCGCGAATCCTCCCGACGAAAGGCTTTCCTGTCGTCTATGGGGAGGTGGAGGGCCCCTCGGGGGCGCCGACTCTGCTTATTTACGGCCACTACGACGTGCAGCCCGCCGACGCGGCGGAGGGTTGGACCTCGGAGCCGTTCGAGCCGGAGATTCGAGACGGCCGAGTGTTTGCGCGGGGCGCGGGGGACAACAAGGCGCAGCACTTCGCCCACATCAAGGCGATGGAGGCGTTCGGGAAAACGGGAACGCCTCTTCCCGTGAACGTGAAGCTCCTAGTCGAGGGCGAGGAGGAGATGGGCTCGGCGAACCTCCAGGCGTTCATCCAGGAGAACAAGGACCTTCTCCGGGCCGACGTCGCGTTCTCCTCGGACGGTTGGCTCCATCCGTCCGATCGCCCAACCTTCGTTTTGGGCTGCCGGGGGCTTCTGTACGTCGAGCTTCATTGCCGGGGCACGGGCAAGGACCTGCACTCGGGCCTGTACGGGGGGGCGGTCCAGAGCCCGTTCTGGCGCCTCCTGGAGGCGGTTCAGACCATCCGGGGGCCGGATGGGCGGGTGCGAATCCCCGGCTTTTACGAGGCGGTCCGCCCACTTGGGGAGGAGGACGAAAAGGTCCTGGCGGAGATTCCCAGCCCCGAGTCCGGGCTCCGGGCCGCCCTCGGGGAGGGCGCCAACCGGATCCCCGACATCGGAAATTTTTTCCGGAGGGTCTTCACCGAGCCCAATCTGAACATCTGCGGCTTCATGGGAGGGTATTCCGGGCAGGGGATGAAGACGGTCACCCCCGCCGATGCGGCCGTCAAGATGGACTTTCGCCTCGTGGTGGACCAGGACCCGAATCAGATTTTCGAGGACCTTTGCCGCTTCCTCGAGGCGGAGGGATTCAGGGACATCGAGGCCCGGAAGATGGCCATATTCCCCCCCAGCAAAACCGCGTTGGAGAATCCCTTCGTCCAGAAGATCATCGCCGCAGTGGCCGCCAAGGGCGAAGCCCCCGTCATCTATCCCAACACGGCGGGGAGCCTTCCTGATGGTTACTTCACGAAGGACCTGGGAATTCCCTCGGTATGGTTCCCGATGGCCAACTTCGACTCGAACGCGCACGCCCCCGACGAGAACATTCGCGTCGACCTCCTTCACCGGGGAAGCGAGTTGTCGGTCGCGGTGATCGAAGGGATGACTTGAAAAAGGCCGAACCCGAAAATGGGGGTGCGCCCGCGCCCTCCTTGTGGACCGTCGGCCGCCCGCACCCGAAGCGTTCGAGCCATGCCCTCCGGGCTTCGTTACGCTCCGGCCGGGCAATGTGCACAGCTCTAAGGAATGGCGCGAAGTCCTCGAACCCGTGGTGGCGCGCTACCGGGGCCGGAAGCTGTCTCGTTCCATACGAGCCGACGCAGCCTGCGCGAGACCTGAAATTTACGATTTCCTGGAGGCCGAAGGGTTTCTCTACGCCATTCGCCTGCCCGCCAACGAGAAGCTCCAGGAGAAGATCGACCACCTGCTCACCCGGCCCGTGGTGAGACCGCCGCTCAAGCCCCGGGTCTTCTACGCTAGTTTCCGCTACTAATCTCAAACTGGGCCAAGCCCCGCCGTGTTGTGACCAAGGTCAAGTGGCACCGGGGAGAACTCTTCCCCCGGTGGGGTTCATTGTCACTAATCTTAGGCGGCCTGCAGAGGGTGTGATTCACTTCTACAACCAACGGGACACGGCTGAGCAGTGGATCAGGGAGGGCAAGAGCGCTATCCGCTGGACGCGCCTCTCCTGCCAGAGGTTCCGCGACAACACTGTGCGGCTCCAGCTCTTCGCCCTTACCTAACTACAACCTGGGGAACTTCCTGCGCGGACACTGGCCCTGCCCGATGAGGTGAGCCACTGGTCGCTGACGACCTTGAAGGAGAACCTCATCAAATCGGCGCGAAGGTGGTTCGCCACGGGCGCTACGTCATCTTCCAGCTGGCCGAAGTCGCGGTATCGAGTGAGCTGTCCGCCCAAATCTTGGGTCTTATCGGTCGGCTTCAACTCCTGGCGCAACCGCTGCGGCCGCAGGTATGTCAAAGGGGGAACTGGTTACAGATGATTGTGTGCCAGAGAAACGACAAAATACGTGAAAATGATGCGAAATCGCATTGTTATCCCAGCTGGTAGATGCTGTTTCGACCCCGAATTGACTGCTCTGCAGAGGATCCTGGGTCACTTCGGCCCCTGGAGTGACCGTTTTGGACTACAATGGCTTCATCAAAAGAACCAAATGGGGAATCTCGGATGAGACCAACTCGGAATCTCCCCTTCTTCCTCTCCTTCAGAAAGTCTATGGGAAAACAACCGGTTGCGCGCTCGAATCTGGCGGAGAGGATGGGCATGAAGCCTGTACTGATCTTTCTTTGCAGGGGCCTGTCCTTCAGAACTACGATGGAATTGTCTGGGGATTGGGGGAAACGAATTGTGCCCACGCCGTAGATGATTGGATAGGTGTAGAATCCATTCAAGACACCCCGAAGATTCTTGCGGGGATTGGTGTCGGGGCGTTGGGATTGTTTGAAGGGCCAAGGAGAAGATGAATGGATGGTTTTTCGGGAAACCCGGGAAGCTCGTCACCTTAGACAAAGGGCTCTCATATGAAACCGACTCTGGTCCGGTGGGATGAAATCGAATGGCGCCAAATACCCAAACATCCGGGCCTATTCAACAAAGAAGTCCTTTCGAAGGAGGAATGGGCAGCGCGAAGCCTGCGCGTTTGGAAGATGCTCGTAGATAAGATCGAGCCCGGCGGGGCCGTGCTTCCCCACTTTCACGACGTGGCCGAGATCATCCATTTCCTGGAGGAGGAGGTGTCGATCCTCTTGGGCGAACAGCGGGCGATTTGTCATCCTGGTGATACCATCATCGTTCCCGCCGGGGTGGTCCACAGCGTAGCCAATAAAGGAGCGCGCGACTCTCGACAAGTCAGTATTTTCCTGCCCCATATCGGCAAAGAGGATTTCGGCCGCACGGAACTGGTCGAGGGAATCGAGATTTGAGTCATCTCTTGAGACGGGGATAAACTACCTGTGGCCAAACGAACCCTCATCCGAAACGCCCACATCCTGACCCAGAACGAATCCCGCAAAATCATCGCCCGGGGATCGGTCCTCATCGAGGAGGGTCGAATCGCCCGCGTCTATGAAGCTCCCGATGTCCGGGAGAGCGGGGCGGAGGTGGTAGAGGCCGAAGGCATGGCCCTGCTGCCCGGCCTGGTGAACGCCCACAGCCACATTTTGTGCATTCTTCTGCGCGGAGGGTTGAGCGCGGATCGCAGGCTGATGGACTGGCGACTGAATGTCATGGCTCCCGGCCAGGCGTCCTGCACGCCCGAGGACGCCGAGGTGGCGACGAAGCTTTTCGCCATCGAAGCCATCCGCTCCGGCACCACCACGGTGGTCACGAACGAGCGTGTGGAGCGGCCTCTGTCGGTGGCCATGCTGAACTCGCTCGCCGAGAGCGGAATGCGGAGCGTTTTTGTTCTCTGCTTCAACGAGTTGGGGCCAACGGGAAGGTTGGCCGAGCGCGCCGCCTCGCTCACGGCCGCATGGCCGCGCGATTATCCCCATCACCGAAAGACCGGTGAGGCGTTTCTCGCGGAGATGGAGTTTCTTCATGGCAAGTTTCACGGAGGGCATGGCGGGCGGATTCATGTATGGCCCGGGCCCGCCATACCGGTTTATATCAAGGGAGAGACATTCCGGGATGTTTCGAGGTGGGCGAAGGAGAAAAATCTACGCGTTTCGACCCATGTGGCGGAAGACCCAATGGAGTCCGAGGTGGGCGGGCTTCCCGTGGTCCAGCACCTGGCGGCCTGGGGGTTGCTCTCGCCCGATCTTCTCGCTGCTCACTGCATTCACCTGAAGGACGAGGACATCCGCCTACTCCTAGAGTCGGGGGTAAAACCGATCCATCTGCCCTCGAGCAATCTCTATATCGGCTCGGGCATTTCTCCGGTGCCCCGGTTGCTCATGGCGGGGATTCCGGTTGCCCTGGGTACCGATAATGCCAACTGCAACGACACGGCGAACATGTTCTGGGAGATGCGCCTCGCCTGTCTGCTGCACAAGGGGGTGAACGCGGATCCGGCAGCCATGACCGCCCAGCAGGCACTCGACATGGCCACCCGCAACGGCGCCATCGCCCTCGGGCTGGAAGAGGAGATCGGCAGCATCGAGCCGGGCAAGAAGGCTGACCTAGTCCTCTTCGATCTGGAGCAGCCCCACCTTTACCCGATGCACCACGTTCCTTCTGGGTTGGTGTATCAGTCCAACGGCTCCGAGGTACGGCGGGTTTGGGTGGACGGAGAGCTGCTCCTGGCGGACGGGAAGCTCACATGGATCAGCCCGGAGGACGAGAGGCGGATCCTTAAGGAGGCCCAGGCCGCATCGGCCGGGGTGGTCCAGCGCGCAGATTTGAAAATGGCGTAACCATCGGAACCAGGTTTTATCTTCCTGCTCAAAATCCAGAGGGGAGTGCCGGAAACATGATTGATGTGGAGATTGCCAAGTTCCAGATGTCGGGTCCGGAGGATGTCTCCGGCCCCTACGCGACTGACTTCGAGATGGACATCCCCGTGAAGTCCAACCAGGCCTTTCCCTTCACAGGAAAGACAGACGTTGAGCTTCAGACCGAATACATCCTGGACAACCTGGTGAAGATCTTGAAGGCGGCGGAGAAACCATTCCGAGGAAGTGAATATTTGCCTATATATCAGAAAGGCCGGGCATTACTTCATTGCTAAGATTTTAGCCGCTTTTGCCTCTTCCGCTGCCCGAGAAATCAGGCCAGCCCCTCCACTCCTCGGCGTGGCACGTGTAATCGCGGGGTCTCTCAGGATGCCATCAGGTATCTTTTCCGCATTGCAAGCTTCCCAATACGCGCGCTGACTTACGAGGGTATTTTCCCCACTGCTTGTCGATTTTCTCCTTCTTGGCCCAGTTTTTCCGCCCCCCGCCGCCGCGTGCGGCGGCGGGGGGCGGGATCGGCTAGGAGATTATTGGCCTCTTGGCACGCGTGGATTCACGCCTATTTGTCCTTGTAGCCTGTCTCCACCCCCAGATAATAGCCGTTGGGGTTCATGGTGACCCCCCTGACGTTCTTGCGGAGGCCCAGGATCTCCTTCTGGTGGTCTATGAGGATCACCGGCGCATCCTCGTTGATGAGCTCGAGGGCCTTGGCGTAGATCTTTTTTCGCTTCCCCTGGTCGTACTCCTCCCGCCCTTGCGACAGAAGCTTGTCCACCTCGAGATTCTTGTATTTCCCATAGTTCAAAAAGGGAACGTTTTTCGAGAAGTACAGTGGGTGAAGGGCGATGTCTGGATCGGTCGTCTTGAGGAACCAAGAAATGGCGGCCATCTCGAAGTCCCGTTCGTTTTTCCTGATCACCTTCGTCAGGAACGTGCCCCACTCAAAGACCTCCAGCTTCAAGTTCACTCCGATCGCCTTGAGGTTGGCCTGGATGACCTGGGCCATCTCCTTGGGCTGCTGCATCCCCGAGCCCGATTCGGGCAGCCACAATGTCGCGTTGAAGCCGTTCGGGTATCCCGCCTCGGCCAAAAGCTTCTTGGCCTTCTCCGGATTGTAGGGATAGGAGCGCGCCTTCGGGTTATACCCCCAGCTCGTGGGATGGACGGCCTGGGTGGCCACGATTCCCGTTCCCTTGAGCACGTCGCGGACGATGGCCTGCTTGTTGACGGCGTAGTTCAGCGCCTGGCGGACCTTCTTGTTGTTGAAGGGCTTCTTATCGTGGTTCATCATCACGAACCAGATGGTCAGACCGGGACCTTCGAGGATTTTCGTGTTGGCGTTGGCCTTGATCTGGCTGATGGAGTCCGGGAAGACGGGGAGTATCACGTCCACGCCCCCCGCGAGGAGCTCGGCCACGCGGGTCGTATCCTCGGAGATGGGGCGCCAGATGATGCGCTTGTTCTTTGGCTTGGTCCCCCAATAATCTTCGTTTCGCACCATGGTCAGCTTCACCCCGCGCTCCCAGCTTTCGAGCTTGTACGGGCCCGTGCCCACCGGATTGTTGCCGAAGTCCTTGCACGATTTCTTGAACGCCTTGGGGCTGATGACGCCCAGGACCGGCTGGGAGAGATAGGTGTTGACGAAGGCGGCGTGGGGGGCCTTGAACACCAACTTCCCCGTGAGCCGGTCGACGACTTCCACGCGCTTGACGCCGCGCGCGTAGCCCGGGGCGAAAGACCATTTCCCGCATTTGTACTCGGGGTGGTTCTTGTCCATGAACCGCTCGAAGCTGTACTTGACCGCCTCTGCCGTGAGGGGCTCGCCGTCGTGGAACTTCACGTTCTCCCGAAGCTTGAACGTCCACTCCATGCCGTCGTCCGAGAAGGACCACGATTTGGCCAGGTGGGGGATGAGCTCCGTGGAGGTCGCCTTGGTGGAGACCAGCGGTTCGATGATCAGTCGGTACACGCGCACGGAGTGAATGCCCAGCGCCTGGGCGTTATCGAGGTTGGGGACGGAGGCCTCGTGGCCGACGATGATGGTGTCGCCGCCCCCCTGTGCGTGGCCGGAGGGCGCGGAGAAGCCGATGGCCAGAAGCGCGAGCGCGGCCACCAGGACGAATTGTCGAAGATTTGCGGTTGCTGATCCCATATCCCTTTCCTCCAAGTGATTTGACCGGGATGGATGTCCGCGATGCGTCTCGATGCCGCACCTTAAGGGACACCATCAAGGGACACCATCGCCTGTTTGGATGAGACTTCTGCCGAGTCTCATCAATGGAAAAAGTAACGGTTGTGATTTTAGCTTAGTGATAAGCTTATCTTACTTTCTTATGTTTCGCAACGCGCGCTCGCCGAGCAGGGTGTTGAAAAACTCTGTTTTCCATGATCAATTGCGGATTTCCCAATTAAATCTTAAATTCCCTCTCCCTTGTGGCGTTTTTTCGGTTATATTTCAATTAGTTATCCGTAATTCCTGCCCGGTTGTGGGGAACACCCGGTGGGTGAAGCCGCAGAAGAGCCTCTTCGGCTAGATTTCGACCGCCATTTTGAAACTGGAGTTCTGCGGAGCGACGATTGCCTCGGACGCCGGTTTGTGCGACCGTCGCCATACCCCAATCAATAAATGTGGGAAATGTCGAGTGTCTTGCCTTGACTCGCCACACTGCGATGTTTGTGGGAAGGTTTCTCCCCAACGTGAGGCCTCGCGCGGGCAAAGGATAATGTTTTTCGCAGGCGCATCGGACAGCGAAGTCGGAAAATGAGCCTGTGCTCCTCATGCCGGGGGGTTCGTTTTCCGAGGCAAAGGGGGGTTTTAGCTTGGCCGAGCCATGGCGCTTGACGCTCTCAGAGGGCCTTGCGCGGACGGCGGAGGGAAGCCTCACCGCGACCGATTGGGTGAGGTCGCTCCTTGGGCGGATCGACGCCTGCGAGGGCGAGATCAAGGCCTGGGTGGCGGTGGACCGAGATGGCGCCCTCTCGGAGGCGGAGGCCGTGGACGCCGCCTATGTCTCGGGCAAGAAGGTGGGTTCCCTCGGTGGAACCCCGTGCGGGGTGAAGGACGTCATCGACGTCAAGGGGCTACCGCGGGAGGCGGGCTCGCCGCTCCTTGCGGGCTACACCCCGAAGGAAGACTCCGCCTGCGTGGCTCGTCTGCGCGCGGCCGGGGCGATCGTCCTGGGAAAGACGGTGACCACTCCCTTCGCCACCCCCAACATCCCGAAGACGCGAAACCCCTGGAACTTCGCCCGCGCGCCCGGAGGCTCGAGCACGGGTTCTGCCGCGGCCGTGGCCGCCGGGATGATCCCAGCCGCCCTGGGCACCCAGACAGTCGGGTCCATTCTGGGCCCGGCCTCCTTTTGCGGCGTGGTGGGCTTCAAGCCCAGCTACGGGCGTATCCCTCGGAGCGGCGTGTTTGCCCTCTCTTGGACCTTCGACCACGTGGGGACCATCACCCGCTCGGCCGAGGACGCGGCGCGACTGCTCACAGCCATGGCCGGGCCGGACGAGCGGGACCAGGGCGCGCTCGACCTCCCCGTCCCCGACTACGTGGCCGCCTCCGCTCCCCGAAAGCCGCGGCGCGTTTGCTTCCTCAAGGAGGATTTCCTGCCGAGGTGCGATCCCGAGGTGGCCGACTTCGTGGAGCGGGCCATCTCCCGCGTGAAGGAGGCAGGCGTACCGGTCGAGGAGGGAAGGCTCCCGGCCGACCTCGACACCCTCAACGCCGTCCACATGATCATTCTGGACGCCGAGGCGGCTGCCTACCACGAAGAGATGTTTCTCGCCAATTCGGACGCCTACCCGCCGGGCACCCGCGAGATCGTCACATCGGGCCTGATGGTCCCGGCGGTTCACTATCTCAAGGCGCTCCGGCTCAGGGCCCGGATCGCGCGAGAGATGTATAAGCTCTTCGACCACTACGGCATCCTCATCCTTCCCACCGTCGGCATGGTGCCTCCCGAGGCGGATCTCTTTCCGAAGATATCCCCCTTCCCCCTGTTCCCGACCCTGGTAGGGCTTCCCACCATCACGCTCCCGATCGGCCGGAGTGACCAAAACCTTCCGATTGGCATCCAGCTCGTCGGCCCCCGCTTCGCCGAAGCGGACCTTCTGTCCTGCGGGCGTTGGTGCGAGGCCGAACTGGGCTGGCGCGCCGAGATCGCCGAAGGCCCGTTCGTCTAGAGCAAATTTTGAATCAACCCCGCCCTATCCAAAAACCGAAACGGCGAGCGATTACAACTCGAGGAACGGATTCGAGACCGCGAGCGGGCCGCAGGTGTAGAATGGGCATCCGATACTTGGGATGGCTGGCGGGCCTTTGGCTTGGATAGGCCCGCTCGCCAGTAAAGTTTCCCCGGGAGGCCTTGCGCTTCCTCTCCGGCTGCCGAGCGCCGACCGCAGCAGCGCCCTGCGCAGCTGCCATGAGCATAGTCTCAACCTTCCGGTTCTTGCCCCAGAACGGGCTCGCCTCCTCGGCCAGGGGGTCGTCCTCGACGCGGCCGAGACGAGTGAGGCCCCGGCTGAGGCCTGCGAAAGAGTTCTGGTGCACTATGAGGAGTTGTCGGCGGTGTTCGATCCTGTGGCCGCCATGGCCCCCGGCGCCCCGCGTGTGAAAGTGGAAGGGAACGTCATTGCAGAGTGGAATATCTCCCAGGGTGACGTGGCCCAAGGATTTGCCGAGTCTTCCGTCGTCGTTGAAAACACCTACCGGACCCCTTTTGCTGAACACGCCTATCTCGAGTCCGAAGAGGGGGTGGCCTGGCTTGACGAAAATGGGGTGATCAACATCCGCATTGGTACCCAGACAATCGAGAATTTCCGGAACGTGGCCGAAGTGCTCGGGCTTCCCCACAGCCGGGTGCGGATCCGGGAAGCGCTCAACCGCGCTACTCTTTTTGCCCATCCAGATGAGGAAGAGATTCGCGGGGTGGGCATCGTGTCCTTTTTCGAACTTGCGGAACGGCCCGGGGGTGCACCTTCGCAACGTGAACATTTTCGGGGCTGGCCAGTACGATCGATCCCCTGGCGGAACAGCAACGAGCGGCCTTCTGGCGTTACAATGGATGCAGGGGAAGCTGGGTCCGGTGGAGGTCCTCTGTGTAAAGGGAATCGTAGGAGGCGCGTTCGAGGAAAGGGTAGTCGGCGAAATGAAAGTTCAAGGTCTTCCCGCCCACCAACGCAAGTTCGGTAAGGAACCCGAAAGCCAACTGTGCGAATAGCGCCAGCCGCTTTCTCCCCCGGTATTTGAGCGCTCGGACGTTCTCAAGTTGGAAAATCTGCTTGATGAGCCGCGTTGTCTCTTCGCAGGCCCACCGCCGAAGGTAGGCTTTGATGAGTCGCAGGAGGTTGACCGGGGCCGTGTTCAGATCATTGGTAAGACCTGGTTGATACTAGCCATTCGCCGCAGATTCAAGAGGTCTTAGAGACCATTCTTCTCCACGTAGAATTTTCTGTTTCATGTCATCGGCCGTAATCTTAGGCACGGAGCCCGAAACCCCTAAACCCGGTTTCAGCGAGACCCGCTCGCCCTTGGCCGCAAGGCGTGCCCCGTAGGGCGCGCTCAGCCTTTCCATGATCCGGACGACCTCGCGGCCCGGCCCCTGCCTGGGGGAGAGGGGCTCGGGTGTGCCGCCCCGCCCGATCCGGCAGGGAAGAAGGTAGGGGTCGAGGGCGCCCTTCTTCGTGAGGGTGCAGCCGAAGAGGAAGGTCTGGCGCGTGGCCTCGGTGAAGAATGGGATCTCGAAGTCAAAGATGAGGTTTCCCATGCTGTAGACGACGGGCACGCCCTTGTAGAATTCCACCGCCTGGAGGACGTGGGAGTGGCCGCCCAGGACGAGGTCCGCCCCGGCGTCGACCGCGGCACGGGCAATCTGGCTCTGAAATGCCCGCACCTCGTGGACCATGCTCGTGCCCCAGTGGTGGTTGACGATGACGAGGTCCACCCTTTTGCGCAGGCGGCGGACCGCGCGCGCCATCCGGCGCAAATCCTCGGGCTCGGCCCAGGTGAGGACCTCGGGAGGGGCTCCCGGGTAATCCTCGGGGGAGACCGAGGGCTGGTAGGCCGTCCGGGCCCAGAGGGGGTTGACCCCCGCCTTCCCGGGGCCCGCTGCGAAGCCGCGGGGGATGACCGAGCAGTAGGCGAGGAGGCCGATTCGGAGGCCGCCCCGCTCGAGGATGCGGGGCCTGCCGGCGGCGGCGAGGTTTTTTCCCGCGCCCACATGTGGGATGGCGCGACGGTCGAGGAGATCGAGGGTTTCGAAAAAAGCTTCCTCGCCGTAGTCGAGCATGTGGTTGTTGGCCACCGACAGTGCATCGAAGCGGGCCTCGGCGAGGGCCTCGGCCATCTCGGGAGCGCCGCGGATAATAATTTTTCCCGCTGCGGGGCGGCCGCTCCGGGAGAGGGGAAGCTCGAGGTTGGCGAAGGCGAGGTCCGCCTTACGGATGATGGGGGTGAGGCGGCCGAAGGCCCCCCGGGGGTTTTTCCGGTTGAGGGCGATGTCGCCCCCCGCGATCAGGGTGCACGAGGGAGAGGGTTTGCGCGCCATGCGGACTGCCTCGCTCTTCCTAGGCTGATATTCCCTATATCGTCTTTGGTGTTCGAGGAGATTGTCTTGGTCCGGAATTATGCGGCAACACCCTCCATTTAGCAAATTTCGACCAATTTACCCTTCCTCGGGCGGTGCTTCCCGCCGAGAAGTCCATAAAGTCTGCAAAAAGATATCCTGTTCATGGCGAATTAATAATTCCAGCCTGAAACGAGAGCTTTCCCCACCTTGCTCTCGGGATCCAACCCCGTCCTGTCCAATAACTCATCCGAATCTATGCCGCCTCGTGGTTATAGTATTTGAGCATTCCTCCAAGTCGCGTGCGTATGCAGGACTGCTGATTTTACTCGGCCGCGCCAGTCTCTGGGGAGAGAAATCCGCGGGAGAGCCTGTTTCACGGGCATGATGGCCTCCCAAAAGAGTCACGAATATTGGACCTCGGAGGCTATCACAAATGCTGGATATTCAAGAGATTTCGGTCGGACAACCTCAACATAAAAATCGCTGGACCAGGACACTCCTCCTCAGTTGTCCTGTTCGTTGGCCCAAGAAAGGCTTTTTCGACTGCAGCCGCCAGGGCGCCACGCCCGACGGAGCGGCTAACTTTGTATCCTTGGGTCGAAGACGTCGCGGAGCCAGTCCCCCAGAAGGTTGATGGAGACGACGACCACCATGAGCGCCAGCCCCGGCAGCACGCTCAGCCACCAGAATCCGCTCACCAGGAACTCGTAGCCGTGGGCGATGGCTCCCCCCAGCGAGGGCACCGTGGCGGGCACTCCTACGCCGAGAAAGCTCAGGGTGGACTCCAGCAGCATGACGCGGGGAAGCTCCACCGCCGCGATGATCAGAAGAGGGGTAAGAACGTTCGGCAGAATGTGGCGGAAGATGATAGCCAGCGGCTGGGCGCCCGTCGCCCGCGCCGCCTCCACGAACTCCCGCTCCTTCGTCGCGAGCACAGAGCCGCGTACGGTGCGGCCGTAGATGGGCCACTGGGTGACGCCGATGAGGAGGATGAGCTTTCCTACACCCGAGCCGAACATGGCGATCACCGCGAGGGCCACCAGTATGACCGGGAGGGTGAGCTGGAAATCGGCCAGGCGCATCAGGATAGCGTCCACCCGCCCTCCCTTGTATCCCGCCCACACCCCCAGGGTCACCCCTAGGACGGTCGAAATGAGGACCGAGGCGAGCCCGACCGTGATCGAGATCCGGAGGCCGTAAAAGATGAAGCTCAGAATATCCCGCCCCAGGCCATCCGTTCCCAGGAGATGGCCGGGATACGCTTCCGCCATGAAGAAAGGGGGCCTCAGGGCGAAGTCCAGGTCCTGGAAGACAGGGTCGAGGGGCGAGATCCAGGGCGCGAGGGCAGCGATGAGGACCGCCGCGATGAAGACGCCGAGGCTCACAGCCGCATCCGGGCGAGAGGCGAGCGAGAGCGGATGCTTCCTCGCTCTGACGAGCGTCTCCTCGATGGCTTCTTCAACGGAAGCCAGCGACGCTTCGGTCATCACGGCGGTTCCCTCACTCGATGCGGACCCGCGGGTCCACGAAGGAATAGGAGATGTCCACGACGAGGTTGATGAGGATGAACATCCCCGCCGTCACGAGCGCCCAACTCATGACGACCGGATAGTCCAGTCTCTCGATGGCATCGAGGATGAGCCGGCCCATCCCCGGCCAGGCGAACACCCGCTCGGTCACCACGGCCCCGGCCAGGAGACTTCCCATCTGGAGTCCCGCGATGGTGATGAACGGGATGAGGGTGTTCTTGAGGGCGTGCTTGAAGACCACCACATTTTCGGTCAGCCCCTTGGACCGGGCCGACGTGACATAGTCCTGGCCGAGAACGTCAAGCATCCCCGCACGTATCAGGCGTATGAAGAGAGCCAGGCGGTAGAGCGCCAAGGAGCCTGCGGGCAAAACGAGGTGATTCAGGCCCCCGCGCCCCCCGGTGGGGAGCCACCCCAGGGCGACGCCGAAGATGAGAATGCAGACGATTCCCACCCAGAACGTGGGCGCCGAAATGCCCACAAGCGAGCCACTGAGGAAAAGACGGTCGAGGATCCCACCCCTGCGGGTCGCGGCGATCACTCCCATAGGAATCGCCACGATGGTGGCGGTCACCATGGCCGTCAGGACGAGCTCCAGCGTGGCGGGAATCCGCTCCAGGACGAGCCCCATGGCGGGGACGCCGTGGTGGTAGGAGACCCCCAGGTCACCCCTGAGGACGTTTTTCAGGAAAAGGAAATACTGGACGATGTAGGGCAGATCGAGGCCGAATAAGGATCGGAACCGAACGATGTCCTCCGGCCTGGCATCGTCGCCAAGGAGCAGTTCAATTGGGTCGCCCGCGAGGCGGAGTATCGCGAAAACGACAAGGCTCACCCCAAAGAAGACGCCCACACTCTGGAGGAGACGCTTGAATAAGTACTTGTGCAAGGGATCAGACCCGGTACCGCCGCGGGCCCCAGGCAAGATCTCCCGAAGGCCCGCGACGGACACCCAAAGGTTCAGTTCTTGGACTTGACCGTGATCTCCTGAGCGAGAACCCACTCGTTGAAGCGCGGCTTGAGCTCGATGTTCTTTTGGGTGGCGATGATCGCCTCGTTCTGGAAGAGGGGCAGCCAAGCTTGATCTCTGAGGCCGATCTCCCAGGCCCGCTCATAGAGCGCCTGGCGCTTCTTCACATTCATCTCGGAGGCGGCATTCTCGATCAGTTCATCCACCTCCTTGTTGGAGTAGTGGCCCCGGTTGAACTGGCCATAGCCGGCCTTGAGATCCCGTGTGTGCAAGATGGCATTCATCGCCGCGCCAACTTGCGTCCCCCCATAGCCGGCCATGTACAGGGCGAAGTCGCCCTTCGACAACTTCGAGAAGAATACCGACTTCGGCCTGGGGTTGGGGGTGGTCCGGATGCCCACATTGGTGAGCATCCCGCTGATGGCCAAGCACAGGGCACCATCGTTGATGTAGCGGTCGTTGGAGCAGTCAAGGCGCACGTCGAAGCCGTTCGGGAAGCCGGCCTCGGCGAGGAGTCGCTTGGCCTTTGCAGGGTCATGGGGCAACCGCTTGAGGCGCTTGTTGTAACCGAACGCCTGGGGCGGGATCATCTGGGTGGCGGGCACCCCGCTTCCGTGCATGATGGTGCGGATGAGCCTCTTCACATCCACCGTTTGGATGACCGCCTGGCGGACCTTACGCTTGAGGAACGGGTTTGGCGCGCCTTTGGGGAGGCCCGGAGACACGGGTCCAAAAGCCTTATAGGGGCCGCCTTTATCCCGGTAGACGTCGAAGTGCATGTACATGGTGCGCTGGGTGGCGGTCCGGAACACGTTCACGTTCGGGTTCTTCTCCAGCTTGGCGCCGTCCACGGGGGAGATGCCCCAGACGACATCGAGCTCCCCCGACAGAATGCCCGCCGTCCGCGCGGCGCCGATCGGTATCGGGCGGATGCGGACGCGTTTGATTGAAGGCGCGCCTTTCCAGTAATCCTCGTTCGCCACGAGGTCTATGTGATCGTCCTTCACCCACTCGACGAACTTGTAAGGGCCGGTCCCGATAGGCTTGAGGGCAAAAGCGGCGTTGCCCACTTCCTTGATATAGTGAATCGGAACCATCCGGAGGCCTGTGAGTTCACCGGGAAGCGCGGGCCACGGCTTCCCGGTGTCAATCTCGATGGTGGAATCGTCGATGACGTGGACGGCCTTGATGCCCACGGTAAACTTCTTCACATGGCTTTTGGCGAATCCCTTCCCCTTCGCCCGAAGGAGGCTCTCCGCGGCCACCTTCGCCGTGAAGGGAACGCCGTCGTGGAAGCGCACGCCTTCTCGGAGCTTGAGGCGCCACTTCGTATCGCTGACGGGCTTCCAGGAGGTGGCGAGGGCGGGCTCGAGCTCGCCATCGATCCCCGTGAAAATCAGCGTATCGAACATGTGCATCTGGATGGAGATGGTGGTCGTCTCGTCTCTCCCGTGGGCGTCGAGCGTGTAGGCTCCTCCGGGGAAGGCGATCACGAAGGGCTTTTCCGCCGCGCCAGCGAAAGGAGGTAAGGCGGAGAGCAGTAAGGCCGTCAGCGGAGCGGCGGCCCAGCGGAGGAACGCAAGACCGAGGCGTCTGTTCAGAGTACTTGTATCTCTCATGGCTTACTCCTTTTGTTTGGCTTGTTGCACTGAGAAACACTTACTTCGAAACGCCGCAAACCAGCTCTGGTGGCTTCGGAGTTGGAGATCTTTGCCCTCAGAGAGAGGCTTTCCTGCTTTAGTCACGATGAAAAGAAGAATTTTCTATACTAAAATTATACATTTTTATTCTGTTATGAGCAAAGGTCGAGATCTTTCTCCCATCCTGGAATCCCGGTCAGAGCGGAAAAGGGCGGAAGCAAGAAAGAAACAGGACTTCAGCTCTTTCCCGGGGCTCGGAGAGGAGTCGAAATTGGCCGCGTTAGGCCTTTACCCCTCGGTCGGCGAGGCGGAGAAGCGCTGCGGCCAATACCTCGGCTCCAGCCACGAGGTCCGACAACCGCGTGAACTCGGCGGGGGTGTGGGAGAGCCCCTTCACCGAGGGAACGAATATCATCCCAATGGGACAGATTTTGGCCATCCGGCAGGCGTCGTGGACTCCCCCGCTGGAGAGAACGATGTAGGGGTGGCTCGTATTCTCAGCGGCCTTCACAAGGGCACGGCGGATGCCCGGCGAGCAGCGAAAGGGGGGCGCTTTCTCCCTCAGTCTTAGCCTTCCTTTCACGCCGCTGGACTTCTCTATCCGCTCAAGGGTTTTTCGCATCCTGCCGAGCATCCTGTTTATTGCGGCGCTACTCTTGGCCCTGAGGTCGAAGGAGATGCGCGCCGCACCTGGGACAATGGTCCACACGCCCGGCTGAACCGATACCTCCCCAAAAGTGAGGGTCATCCGCTCGCGCTTTGGTGCGCACCGCACCTCCGCATCCATCTCCACCATGAACCGTGCCGCCGCGATGGCCGCGTCTCTGCGATAGCCCATGGGCTGGCCTCCCGCGTGGGCCGTTGTGCCCTCGAAAAGCGCTTCCCCTCCCCGCACGAGGCCCACGATGGTGTCGACAATGCCGATGGGGATCTTCTCTGCCTCGAGAACGGGACCCTGCTCAATGTGCAATTCGAGGAACGCCTTGACCGACCCCTTGGGGAGAAGGCACTGCTTCGCTTTCCATGGGCTCCCTCCTGCGGCCCGGATCGCCTCGTATACCGTTTTCCCGGAAGGGGGGTGGATGGCCGCGCGCATCTCGTCGGCCCCCACCATGCCCACGAGAACGCTGCTGCCGAACACCGGCATCCCGCAAGAGCTCTCTTCTCCGATGAAGCCGATAATCTCCAAGGAATGGTCGCGCTCCGCCCCTGTCTCGGCGATCCGCCGAACGGCCTCAAGGGCCGTGAGGACCCCCGCCACGCCGTCGAAGCGGCCCGCGGGATTCTGGGAGTCGAGATGGGAGCCCGTCATCACGGGGGGAAGGCCCTTTACGCGGCCTTCCTTGCGACCGAAGAGGTTTCCGACCGCATCTATCCGGGTCTTCAGGCCGGCCTTTTCCATCCAGCCGCGAAAAAGGTTCCGCACTTGATTGTAGTCGCGGGTGAAGGCGACACGGGCCAAGCCGGTCTTGCCATAACGGCCGATGCGGGCCTGGGCTTCAAACTCCCGCCTCAAGCGGGATCGATTGGCCCGGATGACCCTCGAAGGTGGCATCAGGTCTCTCTCCAAGAAAGCGGCGTGTCGGGGCGGGAAAGGGCGGGAGTAGAGAAATGGCGTTTCAGACCTTCCCCGAAGGTGGGAGAGGAGTCGAAAATGGCCACGTTAGGACTTTACACCTCGGTCGGCGAGGCGGAGAAGCGCTGCGGCTAATACCTCGGCTCCAGCCGCCAGGTCCGACATGCGCGTGAATTCGGCGGGGGTGTGCGAGAGCCCCATTGCCGAAGGCACAAAAACCATGCCGATGGGACCGAGACGAGACATGCGGCAGGCATCGTGCAGCCCCCCGCTGGGGAGCGCCATGTAGGGATAGCCAGTTTTCTCGGTGGCCCAACGGAGGGCGCGTCGGATCCCCGGCGATGCGGCGCATGGGGGAAAGACGACCCCTATTTGCCTCATCCGGCTCTTCACCCCCCGCTGCATGCGGATCCGCACGAGGGATTTCTTCATCTTCCCAAACATCGCCCTGGATGCGGCCGCGCTTTTTGTCCTGAGATCGAAGGAAACGACCGCTCCACCTGGAACGACGGCGAGTCCGCCCGGCTGAACGGACAATCTGCCGAAGGTGAGGGTCATCCGGTGGCACTCGGGGGCACGCCGCACGAGACCCTCCATCTCCAGCATGAAATCCGCCGCCGCCATGGCGGCGTCCTTGCGACGATCCATGGGCTGTCCTCCCCCATGAGCAGCCACCCCTTGAAAGGCGATCTCCCCGCGCCGGTATCCTGCGATGACATCGACGATGCCAATGGAGACCCCCTCGTCCTCGAGGACGGGCCCCTGCTCGACATGCAACTCAATGAAGGCTTTGAAGTAGCCCCTGGGGAGGCGGCATCGATTCCACTTCGAGGGGTCTTCCCCGGAGGCTCGCGCCGCTTCGTACACGGTCTTTCCCGTGGGCGGGTGGATGGAAGTGCGAATCTGCCGGGCCAACCGACCAGTCCAGAGGCCTGCGAGAATACTGCTGCCAAGGACGTACTTCAAACCATATGATCCTTCCTCCCCGATGAACCCCACGACCTCCAAGGGATGGTCGTGCTCCGCCCCTGTCTCGGCGATCCGCCGAACGGCCTCAAGAGCCGTGAGGACGCCCGCCGTCCCATCGAACCTGCCACCAGCAGGGGCGATGGAATCAAGATGGGAGCCCGTCATCACGGGGGGAAGATCCTTTACGCGGCCTTCCTTGCGACCGAAGAGGTTTCCGACCGCATCTATCCGGGTCTTCAGGCCGGCCTTTTCCATCCAGCCGCGAAAAAGGTTCCGCACTTGATTGTAGTCGCGGGTGAAGGCGACACGGGCCAAGCCGGTCTTGCCATAACGGCCGATGCGGGCCTGGGCTTCAAACTCCCGCCTCAAGCGGGATCGATTGGCCCGGATGACCCTCGAAGGTGGCATCAGGTCTTCCCAAAGCAAGCGGACATTCAGGGGCCGGAAGAGTCCTCTTAAGACTAGCAAAGTGTCATTCCTATCGACAATCCGGTCACGCAAAAAGAAGGACTCCGAATTCATCCCCTCGGGCCGGAAGGCGAAAGAATCGCCGATGTCCCGACAGGCCCGCAAGAAGAGCGGGTGATTTCACCCTCCTGGTCTTGACAGAACCCAGGCTGTTGAAGACTCTGCTCCGGATATAAATTCTCAGCGTTTCGGCGGCGAGCGTCCCAAGTGCGGGCAATCGCGCAAGGGGGGTCGTCGCGAGGGAGGAGGCATGGCCTCTGCTCTTTCATTGGTGAGAAGAGGAGTTTCTTATGGCAAAAATCGTGATTCAGCCGTCTTCGCTACGCCCTTCGACTGGGCCCATCGTACCGGGAACCAAGCGGGGTACTTTCGTGTTCACCTCGGGACAGACTTCGGTGGACAAAGAGGGGAACATCGTGGGCGAGGGGGACATCCGGGCACAGACCCGGCAGGTACTCGCCAACGTGAAAGCGGTGCTCGAGGAAGGCGGGGCGGAGGTCGCCGACGTGATGAAGGTGACGGTCTTCCTGACGAAAATCGGAGACATAGGCGGCATGAACGAAGTCTTCGCCGAATTCTTCGGCCAGAACAAGCCCGCGCGCTCCACGGTGGAGGCTCCGCTGGCCAACCCAAAATACTTGGTCGAGATCGAGGCCATCGCGATGATTGGGGATTGAACCCGGCGAGATGGACTATTTGAGGGGGAAGACGATCTGCTCTCGGTGAAGCTCATTTTTGGAAAGATGTGAGACGACGAAGCGAAAAAGGATTGCGGCCTCGCGACCGCAACCCTTTGATTTTTCCGGTAGCGGGAGCCTGATTCAAAACTTAATTGGGAATCGAACTGGAACTTATAAATAAAGTTGTATCAACTAGTTACAGACATAAACTTATGGCCACAAATGGAAGATACTACCATTGATACTTCCTCCCGCCGGCACTCAAATCGAAGTGCCCAACCAATTAGGCGGATATGAGAATTTTTGAGTGCCAGTCACATTGTTGAGGTCAGTTTCAGACATCCATGGCCGCTTGATTAGTAATTCGCCATGCACAGGGTTCTGGCTGGGGAAATGGTCAGGAAAAGTCCACCGCCATCCGAAATCCTTTTCCCTACTTCTCCCCTGGCAACAAACGCCTGAATCGCCCTATCAGTCAGCCGATTGGTCCCGATACCCCCTTTAATACCCCCTCTTATACTGGATTCCATTGGATGGCACAAGACGCAGATGTATCTATTAATCACTTAACGGGAATCGAACCCGCGTCCGAAAGGTTTCTGCCGTGAGCCTCTACGCGCGTAGCCGGCAATTTGAATTTCGCCCGGGTTCGCGCCCACCGGCGGAGCTGCCCCCCAGGCTAGTCCGATTCAATCTCGCCGCCACCGCCTCCGGACAGAAGGAAATGGCGGCCAGTCCGCTTCATGGCGTCCCGGCCCCCTCCCGCGGACAAGGAGAGGCGAGACGCTCGCTAGCTTTTAGGCAGCGAGAGCCAGCTCAGTGTCGGCTGGTGTATTTTGCCACATTGATAACGGGGCCAAGTGGCGTCCCCGGCGCGCAGCTCAGACTTCAGTCCCTCCCGTCGAATCCAAGTCGCCCCCATATCGTGATCGCAACCGGACGGCGACCCGGGTTCGCCCGGCTGGATATCCTTTATTTAGAAAACGCCAAGATGGCATAGTTCCTTTTAAGCTCACTTTTGGCGCTCCCGAAGTGCTCTTTCCACCTCACGTTTTGCAACCCGCTCTTTCAACTCATGGCGACGGTCGTAGAGCTTCTTCCCGCGTCCGAGGCCCAGCTCCACCTTGGCTTTCCCCTTCGAAAAATACATTTTCATGGGAACGAGCGAGAATCCCCTTTCCTGGGTCTTGCCGAGCAGACGTTTGATTTCCTCCCTGTGCAGGAGGAGTTTCCGGGGACGGGTAGCTTCATGATTGTTGATATTTCCCTTTTCGTAAGGGTTGATGTGGCACCCAATGAGCCAAGCTTCTCCATTGCGGACATCCGCGTAGCTCTCCTTCAAATTCGCCTTTCCCTCGCGAAGCGCCTTCACCTCAGTGCCCACAAGGACAATCCCCGCCTCATAGGTTTCCTCAATCGCGAATTCGGCTCTGGCACGGCGGTTCTCAGCGACTATCTTGATCCCGGCCATTGTAACATTCACCCGTCTCTCGTTTTCCCAATTTCCCCGCATTCCAAAGAGAAAAGGAAAGAGGGAGCCTCCGCTCCCTCCAGAACTCATTCGGTGATTAATATAAGCCATATAAGCCAAATTTACCATACTGAATCTTCCCCGCTGCTACTTCCTTCTCGCTCTTTTTTTTAAGCCAGTGCGATTGTGTTTCAGGGTCTTGCCCCCTTTGGTGAAGGCCTTGGCAGATGCTGTCTCGCGCGCCTTCGCAGGTCGCCGCATCCCGCGCTGGCGGCCCCTCCGGCGGATGCCGGACTCCTCCGTTCCCACCACCCGGCTTCCCCCTGAAAGAAGTTGAAAGGTCGCCCGCCGCTGGCCGAGGTCAACATCCTCAATGCGTACGGTGACCGGGTCTCCCAGGCGAAGCCGCCTGCCCGTCCGCTCCCCAAGAACAGCGTGCATCTCGGGCAAGAAGGAATAGTAGTCATCCGTCATCAGAGCGAGGGGCACCATTCCCCCAACGAACACCTCATCCAGCTCAATGAAAATGCCGAAAGCGGTCACCCCCGATACATGCCCTGCGAAGCGCTCGCCGATGCGATTCTTCATAAATACCGCCTTGTGGAAATCCACCATTTCTCTCTCAGCGGCCTCCGCTGACCTTTCCGCCTTGGAGATTTCCGCGCAAGTTTTCGCGAGGCGCTTTTTATCCGGCTCCCTCCGTTCACCGCGCATCAGTTGTTTGAGGCGCCTGTGAACGAGCAGATCCGCATACCGCCGAATGGGCGAGGTAAAGTGCGTATAGCGATCAAAACCGAGCCCAAAGTGCATGGAAGGGGCGGCCTCATAGGTGGCGAGCTTCATGGACCGGAGAACGAGGAGGTTTACGAAGCGTTCGGTCTCTTTTCCAAGGACGGCATCCAGAACGCCTTGGAGCGATCCCGGGCGCTTGAGTTTCTCCGACGGAGGTACGGGTAGACCCATATTTGAGAGGGCCACCCGGACAGAATGCAGCTTCTCTTCATCCGGCGGGTCATGAACACGGTAAACGGCGGCACCCTCTGCCTCTTCCAGGCAATCGGCAACGGCCCGGTTCGCCGCGAGCATGCACTCTTCAACAAGCCTGTGCGCCGTGTTCCGCGGTGCGCGCGCGATAGCGACGGGCTCACCTTTTGGGCCAAGAAGGACATAAGCCTCCGGAAGATCGAAGTCGAGACTTCCCCCCTCCGTCCGGCGGGCATGGAGCTTCTCGGCCAACGCGGCCAGCGCCCGGATCTCATTCTCAAGCGAGGCGGCGGCTCGGATTTCGGCGGTCTCCTCGATCTCCCGATCTTCCAGTACCGCTCCCGCCCCGGCATAGGTGAGTTGCGCTCTTGAGCGGATACGGGCCAAGGTAAAGCGGAACTTACTCCTTTCTCCTTGCGCGTTAAAATCCAGAAACATCGACAAAGTTCGGCGGCAAGCATCCGAGTTGAGTGAGCAAATATCAGAAGATAGCTTCGGGGGAAGCATGGGGATGGCCCGCTCGGGAAAATAAACGCTGTTGCCCCGAAGAAGCGCCTCCTTGTCCAAAGCCGTACCTCTCCGGACGTAATGGCTCACATCCGCGATGTGCACACCGAGCCTCCACCCGCCGCCGGGTCGGCCCTCGATCGAAATGGCGTCATCGCGGTCACGGGCGGTTCTCGGATCGATCGTGAACGTGACGAGATCGCGCAGATCCTCTACGCCCCCGGGAAAAGGTTCATCCTCGGAGGGGGCCTGGAAAGCCTCGGCTTCCGCCAATGCCTTTTCGGGAAACGCTTCGCGCAAGCCGTACTTCGAAACAATCATGGACAGCTCGGCAGCCGGGTCTTCCGGATAGCCAAAGGAGCGAATGATTTGTCCCCGCGCGTTTTCTCTGGGGCGGGGGTAGCGGGTGATTTTTACCTCGACGAGCTCTCCGGCCTTCGCTCCGTTCCGCCCGGAGGACGAAACGAAAACAGGACAGGGAATGCGTTGATTCTGCGGGTCGACCCAGGCCTCTCGCTGATCCACTTCGAGACGGCCAACGAGGGTTTTGTGGGCGCGCGCCCGGATCTCGAGAACGCGCCCTTCCCGTCGCCCGTCGGGGAAAATTTTGTCCACCCGGGCGGTTACCCGATCCCCGTCCATCGCCCCGCAAGTCCACCGCCGGCCGATGAATACGTCACCCGTGGGCAGACCTTCCTCTGCTTCATCTCCTCCTATATCGAGAATAACGAAACCATAACCCGCCTGGTTTCCACGAAATGTTCCCTGAACGACTTGCAGGCTTTCCGGAAGAGCGTAGCGGGCGTGGACCTTGACCAAAACGCCTTCGGCCGCAAGCGCACGAAGCTGCTTGCGAAGCGCCGGGCGCTGCTCGGAAGATACACTGAGATGCCTGACCATCTCACGGATGGCCATGGGCCGCTGTTCCTTGGAAAGCAAGGCCAAAATCGAATCGGCAGCGAGGTCTGGCCCATTATCTTTTTTCATCACCAAAATATCTTCACAGTGAGAATGCAGCTCGGCGGAAAAAAGGATACAAAGGATTCAAGGAGCCCAATCGCAAACTCAGGCATTCACTTCGTCGGCGTGAACCTGGTAAATGTTTGTGATTTTTTCTTCGGCAAGCTGAACGCAGGTGAGCATGTTTCCGAAGGCGGCACCGGTGTCGATCCCGAGCCACTTCGGCAATTTGTTTGAAATCTCCCGCATGGGAGTGTGGCCAAATACCACTGGCCGGCCGAAATCACCGTTTGATTCAAAAAAATCATTCCGAATCCAGAGCATGTCACGCTCTGTCTGCTCCTCGATGGGGACGCCGGGGCGAAAACCTGCATGAACGAATATAAACCCCCCTGTCTCGTGGATGAACTTCAACTCTTCGAAAAACTCCATGTGAAGCGGCGGAAGTTTGGGAGGGCCCTCTCGCGGATCAATTCCATAGCTCTCCAAGGTTGCGTAGCCTCCGTTCATCGTAAATAATCCTGGATCGTATCGATCTTCCCCCTTGATATAATCCAGAAATATGTCTTCGTGGTTCCCTCTTAAACAGGTTGTATTGGAAAACTTGAGGCGAAACTCCAGCACTGCGTCTACCACCCCGCGCGAATCCGGCCCCCTGTCGATAAAATCGCCGATAAAAACGATTTCATCGTCTTTTTGAAACGGGACGCGATCGATCATCAGGTCCAGCATCGGGCGCTGGCCGTGAATGTCACCGATGGAGAAAAGGTTGCCCATTAGAAAGAGGGGGAATCCTTTGGTTAAATAATGTGAACGGTTTTTGAAATGCCAGGGCGCGGCAGCAACAAAATCAATTTTAGGGCGTTATTCATTCGGGGGCAAATGAATGGGAATCCGAAAAACATAGAAAAAATCCATAGAATACGTTCCAAGCGAGACGTTCTTTTGGCCACGCGTTTTTAATGAACGTCGCCCCAGTTGTCTCCCACGCTGGAATCCACCGCAAGAGGGACACGAATCGAAACCGCCCCTTCCATCTCTTCGGAGACAAGTTTCGTAACCGACCTCAGCTCTTTCGGCGGCACCTCGAAAAGAAGTTCATCATGCACCTGGACGAGCATTCTCGACTTGCGCTTTTCTTTTTTCAGCCTGCCCGAAATGTTGATCATGGCCTTCTTGATGATGTCGGCCGCGCTTCCCTGCATGATGGAGTTGACCGCTGTCCGTTCAGCGGCGTTTCGAAAATTTTTGTTCCGGCTCTTCAGATCCGGAACGTACCGCCGGCGATTCAAAAGGGTGACAACATAACCGCGTTTTTCTCCCTCGGCAATCGTTTTCTCAATAAAAGCGGGTACTTTGGAAAAACGTTCAAAGTAGGTATCGATAAACGATTGCGCCTCGTTTCGAGAAATTCCCAGGGATTGCGAAAGACCGAAGGCCCGCTGCCCGTAAACGATGCCAAAGTTTACGGCCTTGGCCACCCGGCGCATCTCGCCCGTGACGTCGTCGGGCGCGACGCCATAGACGGCGGCCGCCGTGGTGGCGTGAATGTCCTCCCCGCGCTCGAAAGCGGAAATGAGGCCCGGGTCTTCCGTGAAGTGGGCGAGGACGCGAAGTTCGATCTGGCTATAATCCACAGAAAGGAGCTTCCACCCTTCTTCCGGCAGGAAGGCGCGACGAATCTCACGGCCCAATTCGGTTCGGATGGGAATATTCTGCAAGTTGGGATCCGCGCCGCTCAGCCTGCCTGTGGCCGCCACAGTTTGGTTGAACTTTGCGTGGATCCGCCCCGTTTTTTGATTGACCAGACCGGGAAGCGTATCCACATACGTGTTCTTCAACTTGGCAAGCTGGCGATAATTCAAGATTTCCTGAGGCAGAGGATGCTGGAGTGAGAGCCTTTCCAATGTATCAATATCTGTGGAAGGCCCTGTTTTGGTCCTTCGAATGACGGGAAGTTCCAGTTTGGAGAACAAAATCTCCCGAAGCTGGGGGGTCGAGTTCACGTTGAACTCCTGGCCCGCAAGCTCGTAAATTTTCGCCTTCATTTTCTCGAGCAGCTTAGAGAGTTTCTTGCCCATTTTCTTCAGGAACGCCGGATCGAGCCGGATCCCCGTCAGCTCCATTTCCAGGATAACCCGCAGAAGGGGCATTTCAAGATCGTAGAACAGCGCCTCCAAATCCATTTCCTTTAACTCACTTTTCATGCGTTCGGCAATTTTGATTGTGAAGTCCGCGTCTTGGCAGCCGTAGCGCGCCGCCGCGTCGATTGGCACATGAGAAAAGGGGATCTGCTTCGCCCCCGTGCCGCACAAATCGGCGTACTTGATCGTTTTTTCGCCTAAGTACACTTCAGAGAGGTGATCCAGGCCATGACTCGTCCGATCGGAGTGAATGAGATAGGAACTGACCATGGCATCAAATACAGGGCCGTTTACCGTCAGGCCGCCCCCCCCCAAGATAGCCAGATCATACTTGATGTTTTGGCCGACCTTTTCCACCTTGGGCGAGGTCAGAGGTTTTTTTATGACTCCCAGGATTTCCTTGAGCGGGAGTTGGGGGCCGACCTCGAGCCCTTCGTGGCCTATCGGAATATAGAAAGCCCGTCCGGATTTCATGGAGAAATTGAACCCCACGATATCCGCACGCATGGGATTGAGGGAGGTCGTCTCCAGGTCCAATGAAATCCGCTTTGCCCTGTTGATCTCTTTTGAAAAAAGGGCGAGCTCCTTTTTCGTGCGTACAATGCGGTAATCAAGCTCTTTTTCGGTCTTTCGAGAGGCCGGCGAACCATTTTCTTTCGGCTCCGTATCCAATCCGGAGCCCGCGTAACCCGGGAGCTGTTCCAGTATGTTTTTAAACTCGAGCTCCTCGACAAAAAGCTTGCTCGCCGCTTCGAAGTCCGCATCCCTGAGACGGTAGGATTCCAGATTTTTCTCCGTCGGCCAGTTTCGCCGGATTGTGCAAAGTTCCTTGGAGAGGCGCGCGAGATCGGCATTGTCCTCGATGTTTTGGCGTTGCTTGGCCCGTTTGATGTGTTCGACGGAGTTGAGGACGGCTTCCAGGCCCCCGAACTCCTGGATGAGGGCGATGGCCGTCTTTTCGCCAATCCCGGGAACGCCGGGAACGTTGTCGGAAGAATCGCCCATGAGCGCCTGTACATCGATAACTTTATCCGGCGGCACCCCCCACCGTTTTTCCACCTCGGCGGGGCCGAACGTAACGTCCTTCATCGGATCCCACACCATCACCTTTTTGCTTACGAGCTGCATAAAATCCTTATCCGCCGTGACGAGGACCGCGCGAAAACCCTCGGCGACCGCCTGCGCCGCCACGGATCCGATAAGGTCGTCCGCCTCGGCGCCGGGCTGGACGAGGACGGGAATCCGAAGCACCTCAACGGCTCGTTGCATATAGGGGATTTGGGCGACAAGGTCCTCGGGGGGGGCGTCGCGGTTCGCTTTGTAAGCGGGATAAAGCTCGTGGCGAAAAGTAGGCTCGGGCGTGTCGAAGGCAACTGCAATATAGTCGGGGGATTTGTCCCGTATGACTTTTAAGAGCATCCGGGCGAAAACCAGAATCCCCCCCGTCGGCAAGCCGTGCGAGTTCGAAAGACGCTGGCGAAACATGGCGTAAAAAGCCCGGAACATGTAACCCGAACCGTCGATGAGATAAATCTGTTTCTCGATTTTCGCCATTTACAGCTGATCCGCGTATGGGGAGAGATTGCCGGTGAATTTTTCAAAACCTCGCACGAGTTTCATCTTCTGGCAACACACCACGCGCCCTTTGCCGAACCGGCCGGATGACCCCAGCAACCTATTGTTTTTCAATGTGTAGTTGACAATGCGCCGACGAAGATCATATTCTTCGTGCTGTGGTTAGTGGGTCATGACGCGAAAAATCAAGGTTTTTTGGCCCACTCGATTCTTTGAGCCTCACAAGGAGTCAAAACCCAATGCCGGACGACATATCTCCTGAAGACCTCCTGGGTTACCTCCAAAAAAAGATACAGGAACGGGAAACGAAGTGGAACGAGGTGGGCCGGAGCATCCGTATCCTCCGGGAGGCGGAGCAGGTACTTCGGCAAAACTCTCCCCCCTCCTCGAACGCATCCGCCGAAGCGTCCCCTCCTGCCGAGAAGGAGGGTTCTGTATCCTCATCTGAAACCGGGACCCCCATTCCCATTGAGGCAGAACCTTTTGTTTTGTTGGAAGAGGAGAGCGAAGGATCATTTGCCAGAGAACCGCAGGATGGGCCCGAGGAAAAATCAGAGATTTCGATGGAGGAGATCCCCCGGAATTATGGCGAGAATTTACTTGAGCCCGGGCGGGCGGAGGAATCGCAAGAGATTCTTCACCAGACCGATATACCCGAGGAACCCAAAAAATCCGCTCGGATGCCAATGGAAGATCTGCTCCCCGAGGAGCAAAGCAAGCTCCTCGACGGGGAAGAGGTTCATTCGAATCGCCTCATCCCGCCAAAATTCTCATCTCCGATTGAAATTACAGAAATCGAAGAGAACCCCCCACTGGCCAACATCGGTCCCATCCGGGCGGAAAAAGACAAGGGCCGCAAAATCCCGTCTGATTCTTCTCTAAACCTCGATGAAGTTGAGCAGGCCCCCGTCCTGCTCCTTTCCAAAAGAGAATCCACTCCCCCTGGGAATATTTCTCCCGCAACAAAAAAGAAACCGCCTGCCAGCGCAACCAGCAGGCTTCTGGAATATATCCGGGGGGGGCGGCGCGTTGAGATGCCTCGATCCTTGGGATCAACTCTGCGCCGTGTTTGTTCTCTCTCCCGCCGGCCTTCCCGTTTTCGCATGCCACCCATTCGTGGGATACCTCCGAAAAACTTTCCGAAAGCTCCTTCAGCTGCACAGAGAATCATTCCAAGGCGCGGAAGCCTGCTCTGCCGAACTCATTGCACGAAAGGATTTTCTTTTCTCGTTTATCGGCGCGCTGATCTCGGGCCGGCTCGATCAAGTTGAGAGAATACCAAAGCTGAAGTTGGCCGGCCGAAGACAAAGCCCGCCGCGATTCGAGTACGAATTTGAAGAAGGGACCAAGACGGTGATGCACCGGGGTGTGCTTCAGTTTATCCATAAACTTTTGGATGTGCCGATGAATTCCTTCTTCCAGCCGAAAGGGCCGTTTTTTGAAATTACGGAGTATCTGAACCAGTATCAGAAACTGATGAACGCCCAGCCGGAGGAGCAACGCGCCGCGACTCTATTGGAACAGATAGGGCAACAACCGGAAGGCGAGAGATTCGCTCCGGCGATGTCCGGCGAGGTCGAGACAACCAATGGAGAGGCGGAGTATGCTGGAGCGGAGAGCGAGGAGAACCCGGATACGGACCTTGAAGCGAGTTTTATGGAGGAAGAGGAAACTCTCCAAGACCTCGATGAATTTGATTACGGACCCGAGGACCGGGAGGCCATCATCTCCGAAGATGAGCCCATCCTTTCCGAACCGAGCCTCCCGCAGTCAAAGGAGCGGGCGGACTTCTCGGAGGGCGAGCCAGAAGAAGATTCTTCCATCGATGGCGAAATTATCCCAGGGCCAGCCGTTTCGGATGACACCCAAGACTTCTTGTCGAAAGAAGAACCCCCCCTGCAAATGACCTCTTTCGGGATTCCCCCGGATTCCCAATCCCAGACCGCCCCAGATTTCCCCCCGGATTTGCCCAAGGATTCAGATGCCGGCGAGGAAGAGAAAATCAAAGATATGTTGAACGATTTGGGAGCGGACTTGGACTAATCCGCGGGAAAATAGAGTTTTTTCATCAATTAGTCGATCAAATTCCCTCAGCCGTTGTTAAAACAGATGTGAAAACGTTTTGTTTGCCCTGGTCTCAGAGGGGATGATTTTGTATCTCTTCGCTTTCGGGAATCCCGCGCGCGAAGGCAAATCTTTCGTTCATGGGAATTTCGTCCCTCGCGCACGCACGATCGAGCAATTGATTCTTTGCGGGACTTCCTACATATTCAACCGGACAGGGTGAGCAGGATACCAACCTTTTTCCTTACCGCCTGAAAAGGAAAATCCCTCCGATGAACGTTTCAAATGCTGATACCAAAACTGAGCAAGAGATCAAGTCCGCTGTCCGTGAACTGTACTCGAAGGTGGCGGAAGGCACCTCCAGTTGCTGCGGGGGCGGCGATCCGAAAATGTTGACGGGGGAAGAATGCGTAAAATGGATTGGTTACGACCAGGAAGCGGTCGAGCATCTTCCTTCCTCGGTCACCGAATCGAACGCGGGTTGCGGCAATCCGCTGCATTTTGCAGGGCTGGTTCCGGGTGAGACCGTTCTCGACTTGGGTTCCGGAGCAGGGCTGGATTGTTTTCTCGCGGCAACAGAGGTGGGCAACAAAGGGAGAGTTATCGGCCTCGACATGACAGATGCGATGCTCGAGAAAGCAGAAATAAACCGACGCAAACTCGACATGGACAATGTTGAATTCACGACCGGCGAGATGGAATTCATGCCCGTTGAGAATATGAGCGTTGACGTCATCATCAGCAATTGCGTACTCAATCTTTCGCCTGACAAAAACGCCGTTTTCAGGGAAGCCCACCGTGTGCTTCGGCCAGGCGGCCGAATTGTCGTTTCGGATGTCCTGAGGGAAGAGGGTTTGGAGTTGGAGGGCTCCCTGGAAGAGTGGGGCGAATGCATCGCGGGTGCCATCACAGAAAAAGAATATTTGGCCGGATTACAACAGGCCGGTTTTCAAGATGCGGAAATTCTCACCCGTACACCCTACTTGCGGGAAGGATTGACGAGTACGACCGTAAAGGCGGTTAAACCTTTCCCAGATTAAATGGCGGTTTAGCTTGCGGATTTTGCGGGCTGGCTTGAAATGGAACCCCCCGGCGATTTTTGGGATGCCGGGCGCGGTTTGCGCCAAACAAACCTCAGATAGGTGACATACAAGAACGGGCCGATAAGCAACACACGAATAATTAGGATGAAAATGCTTTTTATGGGGCCTGCAGGGCGTTCTTTGCCAAAGGCTCCAAATCCCTTGCCGTTCATTTCTTCATCCTTTGCCGGCCAACTCCCAATTCCTTTTCGGTCTCAAGAAGCACTGCTGTAGCCAAAGATTTGTCTTTCAAAAATGAAATCTCTTTATGGTAGGCATTTGCCCAAATTTTTGTTGCGCTTGGAGCGATTGTTTCGACCCGAATTTCAATATTGTGCTTCTCCGTTGATGCAATGAGGATTACCTCATTTTCTTTGGCCTCCCATGTCTTATCCACATTTAGCGTGAGTCGCTCGACGGCGTTTTTGACGGCCTCTTGCGCCTGAAACCTTTCCACCGGGAACACCTTCGAGGCCACGTTTGTCAAAGAATATTCGACGCCCACAACCGACGCAGTGACAAGAGCAGCAGGAATTATTGCGCAGCCAGAAATGAATAGAATAATGATCAGAAAAACAGGAAGAAAAAACCGGTTACATCTGCCAACCGTTATTCCAATAATCAGCGGACTCAAACCATCCCCTAAATTGCTCAAGGGGGCGGATCAATAACGACCCAAAAAGGGTAACATCCTCGCCCTTCGAGGGGCAACCAAATTATTCCATTCAAGAAATCTTCTTTTTATCGCCGTTGTTTTTTAGAAATAGATGTCGTTTCAATCGCGAAGTCGGCGGATCCGGAGCGTTCGCATCATGGGCATTCACAAGTGAACCTTTCGGAATATTACAATGAATTTTTCGACAAACAGAAAGGGAAAGATCAATCTTTTGGATAATCATGGTCCCATGAAAAAGAAATTGTCATTTTCTAAGAAGAGAAGGGCACCCGCCTCCGGCGATGTTGTCTCCAAAACACTGAGCCGAACGGAGAATTGGGAAGTCGTGGGTTTTGTCCGGGAGCCGGGCTTTTGCAAATTCCGCTTTCGTGGCCGCCCAAATTGCAGGTTTGCGTGAAGCATACGCGCGCGGGAATCTTTCCGTGATCCGATCGGCCCGCACAATCTTTCCAAAGCCGGCCGTTTTTCGGTTGAAAAATTTCCGCAGGGGCAGGACTTTCCAAGTATAAGTTATGGGCGGACCCCGTACATCCGGGACCAGAGAATATTTTCCGCATTATCTTCGGGCCGGTGAATCGTGAACAAATCCGCGACTGGCGATTCACAGAATCAATCTATCGTATCGGTGCTCAATACAAGCATGGCGGCCATTTTAACGTATTCAATCACGTTCGAATACATTTCGCTCCTTTCGTCGAACTGAACGCCATATATGTTCTCTTTGTGTTCGCGGGTGTCGCTTCGAATGAAACCCATCAAGTTCTCTATCACTTCCCCGTTGGGCAATTCAAAAGAAAAAAACAAAGGCATATTTAATTCAAACTTGTAGGGACAGGCCACGCTACAACCGCCCACGCTCAAATTTCGGATGATCCCGTGTGGCGTTTCCGGGTGGTCCTTGATATTTGCGTAATCATGTTTCCGCGTTGAGATGACCGTTGAAATTTTGGACAAGACCCGTTCAGATTTCCGGAGAGATATTTCCTCGATTTCATTGGGAAATGTAAGGAACAATATTCGGAAAGGCTGCAATGTCTGAAACATGATTTTCGACTTGAATCCCCAGGCACGCCCCTCATGCATACCCCGGCCGACGATGACTACGCCCTGTGGAAGCTGGACGGCCTGCCCGCCGCGGCTCGGCTGCTCCAACATCAGGCATTCGTTTTTGCTCCATCCGATGACCCGGGAGACAAGCCGAACTTTATTGACAGCGTCTTGAAGTTGGATTAATGCGCCGACGGAAAGCAAGAAATATAAATCTCCCAAACCGAATCATATTTAGGCGATGGCAGATAAAACCTTATCGCAAGCAGGTGAAAAAAGATCTCCTCGAATCCGCTTTTGTATATAACTGAATATTAATCGGCTAAACTGTGATCCGGCAAGCGCCAACGCCCAAAAAACAAAAAACGGAAGATGCCCTTTTCTGTAAAGCATTTTGCGCATTTTGAAAAAAATTATACGACACCCGCACGCAAAATGTGATGAAGATGAATAACGCCTAAAATTTGTTTCTCCTCCTTCCCCGTTACAACCAAAGAGGTTATCGCGGAGTCCTCCATTATCCGGAGAGCGGCCTCGGCCATTTCTCCCGGCCCGATCGTCTTCGGCGAAGATGACATTAATGCTTTCGCGTCGGCATTGAGCAAACCATTCGATGCCTCCAACGCCCGCCGAAGATCACCATCTGTGACGATCCCGACAAGGCGATCTCCATCATTTGCCACGCAGGTCATTCCCAAATTTTTCTTGCCCATCTCGTGGATTACTTCCACGAGGGGCGCGCTCTCCCGCACTTTTGGCACCGAATCGCCCGAGAACATCAAATCCCCCACCCGCCGCAGTCGCTTTCCCAAAACGCCGCCCGGGTGAAATCGCGCGAAATCTTCCTCTCGAAATTCACTGGCCTCAAGAACGGCCATCGCGAGCGCATCCCCCATGGCAAGAGATGCCGTACTGCTGGCTGTCGGAGTAAGGTTCATCGGACAAGCCTCCTTCTCTACCGCGACGTCAAGTACCACATCGGCGACTTTCGCCAAGGTCGAATTCTTCTCACCGGTAATGGCAATCACGGGAATCCCCAACCGTCCGAACACCGGCAACAGTTGAAGCAGCTCTTCCGTCTCGCCGCTATACGAATACGCCAGTAGAACATCGTCGTTCGTGGCCATACCCAAATTGCCATGGACCCCTTCGGCGGAATGGAGGAAGAAAGAGGGCACGCCAACGCTTGCGAGGGTAGCGGCGACCTTTTGCCCGACAAGTCCGCTTTTTCCCATTCCCGATACGACAACGCGGCCTTTGCAAGCGCGAATGATATTCACCGCCTTGGCGAAATCTTCCCCCAACCGATCCGGAAGCCGTCCGATAGCCTCCGCTTCAATGCGTAAGGTTTGTTTTCCCCGTTCGACCGGATCCATTGTCTATTCCGTTTTAAAGAAAAACCGGCCCCATTGCCATGATTTCTAAATATCGGGCAGGTTCGAATATGTCAAAATTCCTGGGGAAAATATCATCGTAAATCCATGGTGTCTATGGGTAAAATATACTTTGAATAAAGGGAATTATCGTACTGGGGAAGCGTCCGGAGCGGAGGCGGAAATCCGTTCGGCGAATAGCCAGTCCAATGCCCCGCCCCGATCAGTCCGCAAATAACCCGAAACCGCTTTTCCGAGGCAGTGCTGGAGGCGCGTTACGCGCCGTTAGAAAGAATTTCCGGAAAATCAGATACGCATTCAGTTGGATGGGGCGTTCAATTTTACGGCCCCAAGCCAGGCAAAAGGCCAGGGACTCTCGAATCCTCTTTTTCCCTGTGCAGATACCGGGAGGACGCGAGGCGGAGCGGCCCATTGCCTCCCTTCGGAGAGAGCCTGGGCGGTGAGGAGAAGTTCTCGGATGACGTTGATGCGAATCACCCATCCCAGACGCGTTCCTCCGAGAAACGTTCCTTGGGACAATCCAACGAGCTCATAATTTCCGTCCCGAATGGCGATTACTGGAGTTCCGCTATCGCCGGGCATAAGCCCGTTGCTCACCATAAATGCGTTTTCCCCCTTTGCATCGATTTCGGAAATCTGCGTGGGGGCTTTCATCGCGCTTACAATTCCCTCGCGTACATTGACCCCCAAATTCAAGGGATTTCCGACCACATAGATGTAGTTTCCCACTCTCAAATCATCGCTGTTCCCGAAAGTATAGGGAAATGAGGGAGGCCGGACCAAAGGGGGAAGTTCAAAAAGCGCAACGTCGTCGAGTTTGTTCTTGTAGACAATGCGCAAGGGATAGTTTTTCCCTTCCCAAACTACGAAATTCTCTTCTGAAACCTTCTTTACCGGTGGCTTGTATTTGCCGAACGGGGTTTGAATGACAATCTCGTGCTGGGAAACGGAGTGCTCCACGGTGAGGACAAATCGATCGCCCACGACCACCCCGCTGCCTTCGAGCACGTGAAGAGCCCTTTTACCGTTCTGGGTCTCAAACATTGTTTCAGTGCGGAGGGTAATTATCGCATTCGAGATCTGTTGGAGATTCATTTTGGGGGAGTTGATGAGATATGTGTTGTTGTCGTAACGGCCATCAGGCTGGGGAGAGAAGCGGTTGGCCGTATCGATGGAAGCCGCGCATCCGCTCATCAACAAAATCGAAAGAAGAAGCAACCCTCGTGAATTGAATTTCCTCGGCTTCATTTTTTCATTCACCCCGTCAGCGGCAGGGTAACCTCCTTGCCCTGGGGGAGGGGTGATGATCTCACTCCCTCCATTTTACTTATCGGCTGGCGGCAAGGTTCAGAGAAGAAAAATAATAATAATAGTTGCTCTCCCTGACTGGTTTTTCTGTTCTTCCTTCCGGATACATCAAAATTGCCCTTGAAAATTAGGACATCCGCTCAACCTTCTGGCAATATAACATAAATAAATAATAATAAATCAATAATTACATGCTCCCGATGCGAAGAAACAGAGGAATTCAGCTTATGTTGTCTAATTTCTCCTTTACCATCAATCTCCTTATATTGAATTTCCCGGGAAGCCCAGAAAATGACTTTCCACCGTCCAGATGACACTCCCAAATGGATTATGCAATTAATAGACCAAAACCTTGTAGTGAGGAAAAGGACCGTGCAAGTTGGCGGGGGGAAGGGCGGGTAATTACTTTAATAATAACAGAAAATAAAGAATAAATTCAAGTAATACATTAATTTATTTCATCTCCAAATTATACCCTGCCCCCAAAGGAAAATAGGAATAAAAACGCTCAAGCACCCTCCAACATAAATATTTATTGAAATATATATCTTACATTTTGGTGTCTTTTGTCACTTTGAAAATATGCACGCATAACTCTTCCCGTTGCCCAGCCCGGCCGCTCCGCCATGCGGCCCTCGTCGCGGGAGGGGAAGCCTGCCTCCAGTTTCCGGGTGCGCACCCGCCGGCGCCCCATCAATTACCATGGGAATTACAGGACTATCACGGATTTTCCACTCCCCTCCTTCCCCTTCCAAGCTTTACGCAGCCGCCCCGGGCGTGGTAGACCTTTCGTGATTTTAAGGGTTCGTGAGATGACCCCAATGGATTGAGAATCGCCCCCGCGCCGCCGAGCTTTCATCCTTGGCAGGAGTTTTCGCAGCCATGTCCGGCCACTCAAAATGGAGCACCATCAAGCGGAAAAAGGGCGCGGCCGACGCCAAGCGGGGCAAGATCTTCACCAAGCTCATTCGGGAAATCACCATCGCCGCCCGCATCGGCGGCGGCGACCCGGAGGCTAACCCCCGCCTCCGGACAGGCATCCAGGCCGCCAAGGCGGCCAACATGCCCCAGGACAATATCACCCGGGCCATCGCCAAGGGCACGGGCGATCTCGAGGGCACCTCCTACGAGGAAGCGACCTACGAAGCTTACGGGCCGGCCGGTGTCGCCATTCTGATCAATATTCTCACCGACAACCGCAACCGCACCGGTTCCGAGGTCCGGCATCTCGTCAGCAAGCACGGGGGAAACCTCACCGAGCCGAACGCGGTGGCCTGGATTTTCGAGAAAAAGGGGCTGCTCCTCATCCCGGAAAAAGGGGCGGACGAGGACGCGCTGATGGAAATCGCCCTCGAAGCGGGGGCGGAGGATTTCGTGGCCTCGGAGGGTCATTTCGAGGTCCAAACCAGCCCTGAAACATTTGAAGAAGTGCGCGCCGCCCTCGAGGCGAAGAAGGTCCCCTTCGAGACGGCCGAGATCACCATGGTGCCCAAGACCACGGTCAGGCTCGAAGGAAAAACCGCCGAGCGGATGCTCCGCCTCCTCGAAGCGATCGAAGACAACGACGACGTCCAGAACGTCTACGCCAATTTCGACATCCCCGAAGAGGAGATGGCGAAGGTTTCGGCCTGACCCCCCTCCGCGCCTCCGCCCGAGCGAGGCTCTGGTGTCCCAACCCTCCCGGTCTTACTGCGTCCTCGGGATCGATCCGGGACTCCGGGTGACGGGCTACGCCGTCCTCGCCCAGCCCGAAGAAAGGGCCGAACCCGTCCTCCTGGACGGTGGCGTCATCCGAAGCCCGGAGAAGGCCCCCCTGGAGAGCCGCCTCGCGGAGCTCCACCATGACCTCACCGGCATCATTTGCCAGCACAGCCCGGACGTCATGGCGGTCGAAAACCTGTACAGCCACTACAAGCACCCGCGGACCTCGATCGTGATGGCCCACGCGCGCGGGGTCATCCTCCTGGCCGCCTCGCAGGGGGGAGTCGCCGTGCGAAGCTACTCCGCCACCGAGCTGAAGAAATCCCTCGTCGGAGTGGGCCGGGCGACCAAGGCCCAGATGCAACGGATGGTGCAGCAAAGGCTGAACCTCGACGAACCCCCCGAGCCTCCCGACCTCGCCGACGCCATCGCCGCCGCCTACTGCCACATCGAGCGGGCCCTCCGGGGAAGGGGCGCCGCCGCGGGAGCCGCGGGATGATCCGCCGGGTTTCGGGGGAGATCGCCGAGATCGTGGAGGACAGCGTAGTGGTGCGGACGGGCGGGGGGCTTTGCTACGAAGTGCTGGTGGGCGCCTACGCCCTGCCGGAGCTGCGCGCCTTGATGGGCGCGCGCGAGCCGGTCGAGCTCCACACCCATCACTACCTCGAGGGAAACGTGGCCGCGGGCCAGCTCGTTCCCCGGCTCGCCGGATTTCTGACCGCCGCCGAAAGAGAGCTTTACCTCTCTTTCATCAAGGTGCAGGGCTTGAGCGCCCGGAGCACAATCCGCGCCCTCATCTTTCCGCCCGAGCGCATCGCGGGCGCCATCGTGGCGGGAGACATCTCCCTTCTCACCAAGCTGCCCGGAGTCGGAATGAAAAAAGCCGAGCAAATCGTCTCCAAGCTGAAAGACGAACTCGCCGGGTTCGCCCTCGCGGCGGAAACCCCCGGCGAAGAGGCCCCGCCCCCCAAGAGCGCGGCGCAGCGCGCCGAGGCGATGGGCGTCTTGGTGGGCCGCCTCGGCTATCGCACCCCCGAGGCGGAGGACCTTATCGAACGCGCCCTCGCCGCGCTCGGCGAAGAGACCGAGACCGAAGCCATCCTGACCGAAGTCTTCCGGCTCGGCAGGTAAAGGAGAAAGCATGGTCCGGGAAAGGCGCATATCCCCCCGATCGGCCGATCCGGAGGAGGAGCATGCCATCTCCCGCCTCCGCCCCAGCCGCCTCGCGGACTACGTCGGGCAGACCGATCTCGTCTCGCGGCTGCGCATCGCCATTGAAGCGGCCAAGGAGCGGGGGGAGGCGGTCGGCCACATCCTCTTCCATGGCCCCCCCGGCCTCGGAAAAACCACCCTCTCCCATATCATCGCCGAAGAAATGAGCACCCGGCTGATCCGCACCTCGGGACCCGCCCTCACCCGGCCGGCCGACCTCATGGGGATCCTCACCGGCCTCGAGGAGGGAGACGTCCTCTTCATCGACGAGACCCACCGCCTGCCGCGGCAAGTCGAAGAGTTCCTCTACCCGGCCATGGAGGACTTCCGGGTGGACTTCGTCCTGGACCAGGGGCCCATGGCCCGCACCATCAACTTCGCCCTCAAGCGCTTCACCATCATCGGCGCGACCACGCGGCCCGGCCTCCTCTCGGGGGCGCTCCGGGACAGGTTCTACCTCTTCTGCCACGTCGGATTTTACTCGGAAGAAGAGCTCCGGCTCATCATCGAGAGCAGCGCCGGCCGCCTCGGGATTCATATCGACACCCCCGCGGCGATCGAAATTTCCCGCCGCAGCCGGGGGACCCCCCGCACGGCGAACCGGCTTTTGATGTGGGTGCGCGATTTCAGCCAAGCCCGCCGGGACGGCTCCATCAGCATCGAGATCACCCGCGAGGCGCTCGCCATGGAGGGGGTGGACGAGAAGGGCCTGGACGCCTTCGACCGCCGTTACCTCAAGGCCATCATCGAGCACTACGGCGGCGGGCCCGTGGGGGTGGAGGCCATCGGGGCCACCCTGAACGAGGAGACCGACTCCCTGGTCGATGTGGTGGAGCCCTACCTGCTTCGGGCGGGATTTCTTCAACGGACGCGGGGGGGACGGTGCGCCGCCCCCCCCTCTTACGTCCACCTCGGCCTTGCGCCGCCCAAGGGGGCGCAGGAAAATCTCTGGACAGGAATTGGGGAAGACAGAGAGGAATGAGAGAAAAAGATGGCCCCGTTCGGCAACCTCGATCCGTTCGGAAGCTTCGGCCGGACCCTCATCACCTTGGGAATCGTTCTCGTCGTGCTGGGTTTCCTGTTTTTGGTCGCGCCCAAGATCCCCTTTCTCGGGCGCCTGCCCGGGGACATCCACTACCGGGGGAAGAACTTCAGCTTCCACTTCCCCCTCGCCACATCGATCGTCATCAGCATCATCCTCACCATCCTTTTGAACCTGTTCACCCGCCGGTGAGGCCGCCGCTCTGATTCCTCATCCTCCGGGAAGGTGAGGCAGGATCTCGTCCACCCGCCCCACCTCGAGGTCGGGCTGCACCTGCGGGTCGCCGGGCAGGCGCCCCCACCGGTTGATCCAAACCGAGCCCATCCCCAGGGCGGCGGCGCCCGCGATGTCGGTCCGCAGGTTGTCCCCCACCATGACGGCCTCGCGCGAGGTAACCCCCAGCCGTTCGAGGGCCGCCCCAAAGAGATGGGGGGCGGGCTTGCCGAGGATCGCTGCGCGCTTCCCGGCGGCCGCCTCAATCGCCTTCACGACGGCCCCGCAGCCGAGCTCGAACCTCCCGCCTTCGAGGGGAGCGCGCACGTCCGGGTTCAGGGCGGCGAAGTGCGCCCCGGCCGCCACCGCGCGGGCCGCCGCGCTGAGGGAGCGGTAGGTAAGGCCGTCGTCCCGGCTCACCACCACGAGGTCCGCCCCCTCCTCTTCCCCCGGGCCCGCAACCCCGAATCCCGCCCCCTCGAGCACGTCCCGCAGCGGCCCTCCGCCGACCACGAGCGCCCGCCCGCTCCCGTAGAGACGGCGCAGGATCTCCCCGGCGCACTCGAGCGCGCTCACGATTTTGTCCGGCGAAGCCGGGAGGCCGAGCGCCTCCATGTGGGCCGCCACCTCCCCGGCGCGAATGTACGAGATGTTCGTGATGAAAAGGTGCGGAATCCCGCGGCGGCGGACCTCCTCCATGGTTTCCCGGGCGCCGGGCAGGGCCTCCCTCCCGGCGTAGAGAACCCCCTCGAGGTCCAGCAATATCGCCTTCCGGTCGCGGAACATGCAGGATTTCTCCAAAATCAGACAAAAAATTACATGGGCGCGGGTCTCAGATCGCCCCGCGCGCCCGCAGGCGCGCGATCTCATCCTCCCTCATCTCCAGCAGTTCGCGCAGCACCTCCTCGGTGTGCTCCCCCAGAAGCGGAGGCGGCGAGGGCGCCGCGCCCCAGGTTCCCTCCATCTTGATGGGGCTGTTGAAGGTTTCGATGGAGCCCAAGGCGGGGTGCGCCATCTCCACCACCATCTCCCGGGCGCGCACCTGGGGATCGGCGAGGGCCTGGTCGATGGTCTGGATGGGCCCGGCGGGAACCCCGTGCGCGGCGAGGCGCGCGAGCCAGTGCGCGGCGGGGGCCGTGGCGAAGGCCCCGGCCAGCTCGGCGTTCACATGGTCCCGGTTCTCCAAGCGGTCGGCGGGAGTCGCCATCCGGGGGTCCTCCCGCCACCCGGGACGATCCAGCGCCCGGCAGAGCCCCTCCCAGAAGTGCGGGAGGATGGCGTCCATCACCAGCCAGCAGCCGTCCCCGCACTCGAAGGCGCCGACGGGAACGGCCGAGGCGTGGCCCGTCCCCATGGGCCGGGCCACCTCGCCCGCGGTGAGGTAGTACTGGGCCCGGTAGCTTGCGAGATAGATCTGGCAGTCCAGGAGGGAGACGTCCACCTTCCCGCCCGCCCCGGTCCGCTCCCTCCGGTAGAGGGCGGCGAGGATTCCGTGCGCGGCGAAGGCCCCGCCCCCCAGGTCTCCCATGGGCGCCCCCATCCGGACGGGCGGGCGGCCCGGCTCCCCGGTGAAGCTCATGATGCCGCCGCGGGCCTGGATGACGAGGTCCACGGCGGGCCCTTCCTTGTCGGGCCCGGTCAGGCCGTATCCCGTCACCGAGGCCGAGATGATCCGCGGGTTCACCCTTTCCAGGGCCTCGTGACCGGCCCCCAGGCGCTCGAGGACGCCCGGGCGGAAGTTGTCGAAAACAACGTCCGCCCGCTTGACCAGTTCGAGAAAAACCCGGTGCCCCTCCGCGTCCTTGAGGTTCAGGGTGAGGCTCCGCTTGTTCCGGTTGAAGGCGATGAAGTAGGCGCTGGTCCCCCCGACGAAGTGGGGCGGCATGCGCCGGACGTGCTCCCCCCGGCCGGGGATCTCGATCTTGATCACGTCCGCGCCGAGGTCGGCGAGGATCATGCTGGCGAAAGGGCCTGCGAGAAGGGTGGAAAGATCGAGGATCCGGACGCCCGCGAGGGGTTTGTCCAAGGGAAAACCTCCTGCAAAGGGGCGGGCTCAGCCGGCCGGCACAGCCTCCCGGATGAAACGAACGATCTCCTCCAGCCGGGCGTGATGGCGGAACACCGCCGCGACCCCGAGGGAGAGGAGCGCCTCGGCGTCCTGATCGCGGATGTTCCCGCCGATGATGACGGAAACCTCCGTCAGCCCCTCGGCCTCGAGCCGGGCCATGAGCCTCCGGGCGATCCCCATGTAGGCGCCCGAGAGAATACTCAGCCCGATGACGTCGGGGTTTTCCTGGACGGCGGCGGCGGCGACCTGGTCCACCGACTGGCGAAGCCCGGTGTAGATCACCTCCATCCCCGCCTCGCGGAGGGCGTGCATGATCACCTTCACGCCGCGGTCGTGGCCGTCCAGGCCGGGCTTGGCGAGGAGGACGCGGACAGGCCTGCGGGCGCCGCTTTCCATCCCTAGACCGCCGAAGGCTCGGTGTACGTTCCAAAAATCCCGCGCATCACCCCGGTCGCCTCACCCACCGTCGCCCCCGCCCGGCACGCCCCAATGAGGGCGGGCACCACGTTCTCCCCCGAGACGCAGGCGGCGCGGAAGCGCTCCAGCGCGGCATCCGCCCCCGCCGAGTCGCGGCGCTCCTTCGCCCGGCGCAGCCTTTCGAGCTGCCGGGAGCGGGCGTCCGCTTCGGCCTCGAAGAGCTTCATCCCCGCGGGCGGGCGGTCCTCTCCCTCATCCGCGTACTTGTTCACCCCCACCCAGGCCACCTCGCCCGCCTCGACCCATTTCTGGTGCGCGTAGGCCTGGCGCGCGAGAAGGCCCTGGACCTCTCCACTCTCGATGAAGGGGACGATCCCCCCGCGGGCTTCGTATTCCTCAACGATGGCGGCGATCTCCCCTTCGAGCCGATCGGTGAGGGCCTCCAGCTCGAAGCTTCCCCCGAAGAGGTCCGCCGTTTCCGCCACCCCGCTCTCGTGGGCGATGATCTGCTGGACGCGCAGGGCGGCGCGGATGGACTCGTCCGAGGGGATCTCGAAGGCCTCATCGTAGCAGGCCATGTTGACCGAGCGGGTCCCGCCCAGGACGGCCGCCAGGGTGTACAAGGTCTGCCGGACGATGTTGTTCAGGGGCTCCCGCGCCGCCATGCGGCTGCCGCAGATCCCGGTCGAGAACTTGAGCTGCATGGTTTTGGGATTTTTCGCGCCGAACTTCTCCTTCATGAGGCCGGCCCAGTACCGCCGGGCGGCGCGCAGTTTGGCGACAGTCTCGAAGAAGTGGAAGGGCCCCACCCCGCCCCCCACCGCAAGGTGGAAGGACATGGAGGGAACGAAGCCGTCCACGCGGTGGCCCCGCCCGGCCATCTCCCGGATGTAGGCCAGCCCGTTCAGGATCGGAAAGGCGACGTCCTGGGCCAGGGTGGCCCCGGACTCGGCGATGTGGGTTCCCGAAACGCTCACGGCGTTCACCCGGGGGCAGTTCGCCGCGCTGTACTCGATGAGATCCGCCGCGAGGCGCAACGAGGGCCGCGGCGGAAAGATCCACGTGCCCCGGCCGATGTACTCCTTGAGGATGTCGTTCTGGAAGGTGCCCCGCAGGGCGCCGGGGGCGACCCCCTGGCGCTCCGCCGCGGCGAGCCACATGGCGAAGAGAATCGGCGCCGTGGCGTTGATGGTGAAGGAAACGCTCACCTCATCGAGCGGAATTCCCGCGAAGACGCCCTCCATATCCTCCAGGGTGTCGATCGCGGCGCCGAGGCGGCCCACGTCGTCCTCCGCGGCGGGATCGTCCGAATCCAGCCCGAGCTGGGTCGGCAGGTCGAACGCCATCGAGAGGCCGGTCTGGCCGTTCTCCAGGAGGTACTTGAAGCGGGCGTTCGTGTCGGCCGAGGTGGCGTAGCCCGCGTACTGGCGCATGGTCCAGAGCCGGCCCCGGTACATGTCGGGGTGGATGCCCCGGGTGTAGGGGTATTCCCCCGGGTCGCCCAGCTTCTCGGCGTACCGCGCCGGGTCCGATAGCCCCCCCTCCGGCCCGTAGAGGGGCGGGATCTCCTCGCCGGAGTTGTAGCGGTAAACGCGGGCCTTTCCGCCCGCCCGCCCGCTTTTCGCGCCCGGATTCCGGCCCGCCGGAGCCATCCCCCGCCTCCTTCCATTCCCTCCGCCGCAGAGGGCTTTCCCCTTGCTTATCACACGGATTCCGGCGGGCCAACGCGCCTCCCCCGATCCGGCGGAAAGGGGAGAGGGACGGAAAAATTGAAGGGCGCCGATCCGCCCGCAGCGGACACGCCGCTCCGTTGACCCCGCCCCCGCCGGAGAGGAAAATCGGGGTTTGCCGATCGGAAAACGCACCCTCCCATAGCCGAAGGAGAAATGCGCAATGAGCCTATCCTACTTTGACCTCTCGGGGCGGGCCGCCCTCGTCACGGGAGCGGGCCGGGGGATCGGCCGGACCCTCGCCGTCGGCCTCGCCTCGGTGGGAGCGAACGTCGCCATCTCCGACATCGACCTCTCCCAGGCCGGGGAGGCGAAACGGGAAATCGAGTACATGGGGCGCAAGTGCCTCCTCGTCGAGGCGGACGTCACCGACCCCGGCGGGATAGAAAAAATGGTCTCCGAGACCGCCGGAAACCTGGGGGGGCTCCACATCCTCGTGAACAACGCGGGGACGAACATCCGCATGACCCTCGACGAGGTCGGGGAGAAGGACTGGGACAAGGTGCTCGACCTCAACCTTAAAAGCTTCTTTTTCCTCACCCGCCGGGCGGGGGCCGAGATGAAGAAAGCGGGGGGCGGCAAGGTGGTCAACATCGCCTCCCTCATGGCCTGGTCCGTCTTCAAGAACCCGCACGGGCAGACCTACGGCCCCTACAGCGCGAGCAAGGGAGGGGTGGTCGCCCTCACGCGCTCCTTCGCCATCGAGTGGGCGAAGGAGAATATTCAGGTGAACGCCATCTGCCCCACCTACATCGAGACCCCCCTCACCCAGGTGTTAAAAGACGACAAGCCCGTCTACGACGCCATCACCGCGCGCACCCCGATGGGCCGCTTCGGGAAGATGGAGGAGCTCGTCGGGCCCTGCATCTTCCTCGCCTCGAAGGCGAGCAGCCTCGTGACCGGCACTTCCCTCCTCGTGGACGGCGGCTGGCACGCGGGGTAGGTTTCCTTTTTAATTGGCAAATTAGTAGAAGGCTTTTTTATGTGCCAAGATCAATCAAAGATAGAAAAGGGAATAACCACGTTTTTCGAATGGACAAATAAACATATCGAAAACATCGATCAAATTAAAAACACCAAATATGATTTAATATGCCATTATTTAAGCCCACTTAAGATATTTACAACTGGCACATACTTTTTTGACGACCTAAATAAGTACTAGACCCCATGCCCCGCGTCCTCCTCCTCATGACGGCGAACACCTACCGGGCGTCCGACTTTCTGGCGGCGGCGGAAAGGCTCGGGGTCCGGGTCACGGTGGGGACGGACCGGCCCAACGTGCTGGAAAACGTGGTTCCGGGAAGCGCCCTCACCCTCGACTTCTTCGACCCCAAGAGGGCGGCGGGGGCCATCCAGGCGTTCGCGGAGGCGTACCCCATCGAGGCGGTGGTGGCGGTGGACGACGACACCGTCCCCCTCGCGGCGGCGGCCTCGAAGGCCTTGGGCCTCAAGTCGAACCCGGTCGAGGCCGCCTTCGCCGTCCGGAGCAAGTACCAGACGCGGCAGATTCTGGAGGAGGACGGCCTGCCCTCGCCCGGGTTCCGCCTCCTTTCGGTCGAAGACAGCCCGGAGGCGCTGGCGCGGACAGTGCCCTACCCCTGCGTCCTCAAGCCCACCTTCCTCGCGGCGAGCCGGGGGGTCATCCGGGCGGACGATCCAGAAGAGTTCGCCGCGGCCTTCCGGCGCATCACGGCCATCCTGCGCGAGCCCGAGACGGCCGCGGGGGGGGGGGATGAGGCCGGGATGATCCTGGCCGAGGACTACATACCGGGAAAAGAGGTGGCCCTCGAGGGGATTCTCCAAGGGAGGGAACTCCGCGTCCTCGCCCTCTTCGACAAGCCCGACCCGATGGAGGGGCCCTACTTCGAGGAGACGATCTACGTCACCCCCTCGCGGCTGCCCGATGAAACGCAAGAGGCGATCACAGACACCGCCGCGCGCGCCCTCCGCGCGCTCGGCATCGGCGAAGGCCCCGTGCACGTGGAGCTCCGGGTGAACGAGGGCGGGGCGTGGGTGATCGACGTGGCGGCGCGCTCCATCGGGGGGCGCTGCTCCAGGGCCCTCCGCTTCGAGGGGGACGCTTCGCTCGAGGGGCTCATCCTCGGCCGGGCCCTGGGGCGGGAAGCCCCCGCCGCCGGGCGGGTGGAGGGGGCCTCGGGGGTCATGATGATTCCCATCCCGGGGGCGGGGATTCTCCGCGGGGTGGAAGGGAAGGAAGAGGCGCTCGCGGTGGAGGGCGTCGAGGAGGTGGAGGTCACCATCCACCCCGGCGGGCGGGTGCTCCCCCTTCCGGAGGGGGACCGCTACCTCGGCTTCATCTTCGCGCGGGGGGAGGCGCCCGAAAAAGTGGAGGCGGCCCTGCGCACGGCGCTGGACCGCCTTCGGTTCCGCATCGAGCCGGAGTGATTCCCGGCGGGGCTATTTTTTCGATTCGGTGTAGTAGGGGTTCGATCCCGAGGCGTGGTCAGTGGTGTCCACCACCTCGAGCTCGGGGTCGAGCTCCTTGAGCCGGGCCTCGACGCCGGACTTGAGGGTGACGTCCGCCATGCCGCATCCGGCGCAGCCGCCGCCCATCTGGATGAAGACGCGCTTTTCCTCGACGTCGAGCAGGTTGATGGCGCCCCCGTGCGTCGCGACGGCGGGGTTGATCTCGGTGTCGATGATGTCCTGGATCTGGGAGAGGAGGGAATCCTCCCCGGGCGCGCGCTCCCGGGTCAGCTTGAAACCGCTGGTCTCGCCTTCGGTGACGTAATCGACGGTCGCCTTCTCGGTCCGCTCCCGGTGCTCGGGCAGGGTGTACACGCCGAGGAGGGGGTCTTCGATCTTGATGTATTTTCCGGCGTCCTCCTCTTTCACCAGATCGAGACGGTAGCCCCCCTCGAAAGAAATGAGAATTCCGGCGAATCCGCCGCCGTTTGTCTCCATGATCTCTTTTACTTTGTTCGCCGCCGCCTCGGAAACCTTCATCGCATCATCTCCGTTTGCAGAGAAATAGGAGTAATTTAGTCAGCATTAAGATACCACTTCCCCGGAGAAATGGCATCCCCGGGGCGGCAAAAAAAAATCGCCTTGGAAAATCAATCGATTCTCCCTCCATCTCCCCCCGGCAGAAAGCCTGATTCCCTCCCCGCCAGGGCGACGAGCTCGGCCGGGGTCATGACCCGGATGCCGAAATCCCGGGCCAGCCGCTCCCGCCGGCCGCCCCGGATGAAGTGGCGCGAATTGAGGGTGAGGAGGACGTCGTGCCGGAGCCGGTGGTGGGCCGAGAGTATCTCGGCGTCGCGGCGCTGGCTTACGGTCATGGCGTGAGGCCGGGTGTGGGGAAAGAGGATGGCGGCGGCCTCCCCGGGGGCGAGGCCGCCCTCCTTCCCTCTCCCGGGTCCGGCGCGGCGGCCTTTCCCGCGTAGAGGGCCCTCCCCTTCGCGCACCGGTGGGTCCGCGCCTCCCGGATGACAGGCGGCGGGGTGTGCAGCGCGACCCGGCCCTCGGCGTGCCAGCGCTCGATCCGGTTCATGCCCGGGAGGGAGCCCCGCGCGTTGATGACGCTCGTGTCGATGGTGATGGTCAGGGGGCCGCCCCCTCCGGATCTCCCCCCCGCGCTCATTCGGGCTCGACCACAACTTTGAGGGCGCCGCCCTTGCGGTCGCGGAAGGTCTCCATCGCCTCGGTGAAAGAGCGCAGCGGGAAACGGTGGGTGACGAGCTCGCCCAGCCTGAGCGCCCCGCTCTGGACCAAGCGCAGGACCTCGGGCAGGCAGTTCGGCGCCGCCCGCGAGCCCACCACCTCGATCTCGTCGAGGACGAACCGGCGCAGCGGGAGCGGGGCGTCTTCGGGGGAGAGGCCGCCGATGACAACGCCCCCCCCTTTTTCACCATCCCCACCGCCTGCTGGATCGCCGGGGCGGTGCCGGCGCACTCGAGCACGACGTCCGGCCCGATGTTCTCTGTGGCCTCGGCGATGGCGGCGGGAACGTCGCCCTTCGTGTAGTCGAGGGTCTCGCAGCCGAGCGCGCCCGCGATGCCGAGGCGGTGGCCCCTTCCCACCACGATGACGCGCCCCGCCCCCAGCGCGCGGGCTCACTGGTAGGCGATCGAGCCGATCGAGCCCGGCCCGATCACCACCACGGTGTCGCCGGCCGAAACCCCGCCCCGCTTGGCGATGTGGAGGCCGATTCCGCCGGTGTCCATGGCCGGTGTCCATGAGGGAGGCCTCGGCGAGGTCGAAATCGGCCGGCAGCTTCACCACCGAGCGCGCGTTCACCGCGATGTACTGCGCGTACGCGCCCGGGGCCGTCATCCCGTACTGGCGGTGGCCCGAGGCCATGTTCCCGTAGTTGAGACAGAGGTTGTAGCGGCCCGTCATGCAGTTGCGGCAGTGGCCGCAGCCCACGGCCGAGCTTCCGGCCACCTTGTCCCCCGGCGCCAGACCTCCCACCCCTTCCCCCACGGCCTCGACCGTCCCGGCCCACTCGTGCCCGATGATGAAGGGCCACTCCGGCGGCCACATGGGGAAGAACTTGCCCGAGATGATGCCGAGGTCCGTTCCGCAGATGGCCACCCCGCCCACCCGGCAAAGCACCTCGGCGGGCCCCGCTCCGGGAACCGGAACCTCCCGCATCTCGTAACGGTCCGGTTCGAGCAGAACCAGCGCTTCCATGGTCTTGCCGGCCAACCGGGTGTCCTCCTCTTTCACCGGGCCTTTCTCATTCGCCCGGCCTCCCGCCGCACGCCCGGCCCGCCCGGCTACCCGGTACGGCTTCGGATGTCCTCTTCCGTCACCTCCCCGGTGTAGACGTACCCCGTCTCCTCGACGCTCCCCGCCCCGATGTAGACCCCCACCCCCTCGATGGGCTCGGAGCCGCTCAGGTTGTGCAGCCAGTGCTCCACCCCCTTGGGGATGAAGTGAAAGTGCCCGCCGCGCACCTCGACCCGGTCGTCGCCCGCTCCCGCCAGGCCGTGGCCGCTAATGATGTAGTAGATCTCGTCGCAGTTCGCATGGTGGTGTTTTTTGTGAACCGCCCCGGGCATGAAGCGGGCGCGGAACAGGGTGGAGGCGCACCCCTCCCGCTTGCTGAGGGGGAGGCGGAAATCCGTGATGCGCCAGCCCTCGTCCGCGTTCATGTTCTCGGGCTTCACGTCGTCCAGGTGGCCGATGGGGTATTCGTAAGACCCCGGGGAGCCCGAAACGTCCTCTTCCGCCACGTCCCCCCGGTAAGCGTAGCCCGTCTCCTCGACGCTCCCCGCCCCGAGGTAAAAGCCCACCATCTCGACCGGCTCGTCCCCGCCCTGGTTCCAGAACCAGTGCTCCACCCCCTTGGGGTTGAGGCGAAAGGACCCCCCCCGCACCTCTTTCCAGCTCCTTCCGGCGCCCCGCCATGCCCCGGCCCGAGATGTAGTAGACCAGCTCGTCGCATTCGGTGTGGAGGTGCTTTTTGTGGAGAGCGCCGGGCAGGAAGCGGGAGTGGAAAGCGGTTGTGGCGCTGCCCTGTTTTTTGCTGATCGGAAGCCGGAACTGGCTGATGCGCCAACCCTCTTCCGCGTCCATGTTCTCGGGTTTTACGTCATCGATATGCACCAGCGGATATTGATGCGGCATAATCTCTCCCCGCCCTGGCAAAAGTACCCGCCCGCTGAATCAGGCGGCCTCGTTGATATCCACCACCGCCCGCAGGGTGCCGCCGTCCCCTCCGCCCTCGACGAACTCGAACCCTTCCTGGATGGCCTCCAGGGGGAAGCGGTGGGTCACGATGGGCTCCACGTCGACCAGTCCTTTCGCCACGATTTCGACGGCGCGCTCGAAGTCCTCGGCGAGGCACGCGCGCGAGCCGATGACGGTGAGGTCCTTGAAATAGTAGGTTTGACCGGGCATGCCGTCCACCGCGGCGGGGCCGATTCCGAACTGGAGGATCACCCCGCCGGGGCGCACCATATCGTGCGCCTGGCGCATGGTCTCGGCCGAGCCCGCCGTCTCGATCACCACCTGGGCGCCCAGGCCCTCTGTCAGGCCGAGAACGGCCTCGACGGGGCTCCCCTCGCCCGCGGGGACGATGTGGTCCGCCCCCATCTTCTGGGCCATCTCAAGCTTCCACCTGCTCCGGGTGACGGCGATGACCGAAGCCGCGCCCGAGGCCTTGGCGAGCTGGGTGTGGAGCAGCCCGGTGCTCCCCTGTCCCAGGATCGCGACGCTCCCGCCGGGGATGTAGGGCGCCTTGCGCTGGGAATAGACCACCGTAGCGAGACCGACGAAATTCGTCGCCCCCCCGAAGCTCACGTTCTCCGGAATGATAAAGGCATCCGTCTCGTGGACGACGGTGTACTCGGCGAAGGTGCCCGGCAGCTCCCGGCCGCGGAGGCCGCCGTTCAAGCACAGGTTGATCAGCCCCCGCTGGCAATAGCGGCATTTTCCGCAAGAGACGAGGGGGTTCAGGACCACCCGGTCGCCTTTTTTTAAAAGGGAGACGCCCTCGCCCGTATCCTCCACGACACCGGTGCACTCGTGGCCGGGGATCAGGGGCATGCGCGAGGGCATTTTGCCCGCCCAGATGGAGACGTCCGTTCCGCAGATGGCGGTGACCGCCGCCCTCACGAGGATGTGCCCGGCCGGAAGGGCCGGGTCCGGCTGGGAGCCCACCGTCATCCTGCGGGGCGCTTCGAGAAGAGCGGCTTTCATGGCAGAAGATCCATTTCGAGTCCTGGAAGAATCGCCCGGTCATCGAGCTGTCTTTCCGCCCGGGCTTTCAGTTCGGGTAATGATACCCCCATTGGGCCCATGGGGCGAAGACCGAGAAGCCTTCCCCCCGGACTGAACGGTTTTGGGCCTTTCGGAATTGAGATCCCAATCCCCCGAAAAACGCCGGAATAGAATATTCTACTGAATGAAAAACGGACTGCAAATACGATAATTCCAAAACCCTTGACGCGCAAAGAAAAGACCGAATCAGAGGAAAAATAGGCGCGGCATTTTCACCCTCTTTGCCGATGACCGCCCGCCCGCCGCGTTTCCTTTCCCCTGGAGTTACGGCTCCGGGTCGATCAGCACGCCCGGGTTCAAGATTCCCTTGGGGTTCAGGACCCGCTTGGCGGCCCGCAAGGATTCACCGAACAGGCCCGGTCGCTGCCTGTCGTACCAGGGCCGATGGTCGCGCCCGACGGCATGGTGGTGGGTGATGGTGCCGCCCAGCCGGTGGACGCGCTCTTTGGCCGCCGATGTGATCTCTTCGATTTGCCGGACCAATCCGTCCCGATTCCCGAGGGCATGATAGGTGAAATAGGGCGCAGGACCGTCCGGATAGACGTGCGTGAACCGGCAGGTCACCGTTCCGCTGCGTCCGGTGACCTCCCGGATGGCCCGCCGCGTCTGTTCCATGACCGCGGCGTGAAATTCGCGGAACCGATCCCAGGTGATCGCAGTCTCGAAGGTCTCCTGCAAGATCCCGCGCCGCACGAACTCGGCGCGGTAATAGGGATTCCGGAAGAAGGCGTCCCGCCACCTGCCGGCCGCCCCGGCGCGCGGGCCGCCTCCCCCATTTCCGTCCTCCTCCCGGACCTCCTCGCCCCCGTGGTCGGCGCAGCATTCGAGCGCCCGCCCCATCCAGGGGCCGAGGGGGTGATCCGCCGACTCGAAGCCCAGCACGAGGACCGAGGCCGTCCCGTCGTTGGTGCCCGTGATCCCGGCTTCCTCGGCGTCGATCAGCCGGCAGTTCGCCGGATTCAGGCCGGATTGGGAAATGGCGCGCACGGCCTCCGCGGCGGCGTAAAAATCCCCGAACCGCACCGAGGCCGAAGCGCGGTGGACGGGCCGATCCTGGAGCCGCATCCACGCCTCGGTGATGATTCCGAGCGCCCCCTCCGACCCGATGAACAGCCGGTCCGGGCTGGGCCCAGAGCCGGGCGTCCGGAGCGATTCGGCGACCCCGGCCGGGGTGACCACGCGGAGATTTTCCACGAAGTCGTCGATGTGGGTGTACAGGGTGGCGAAATGGCCGCCCGACCGGGTCGCGATCCATCCGCCGAGGGAGGAGAACTCGAAGGACTGGGGAAAATGCCGCAGCGTCAGCCCGTGCGGCTTGAGCTGGGCTTCGAGGGCGGGGCCGAACACGCCCGCCTGTATCCAGGCCGAGCGCGAAACCTTTTCCAGCCGCCGCAGATCGATGGTCACCGCGCCCGGATAGGCCGCCTCGCGGGGGGGCTCGACCCCGCGGACCACGCTCGACCCGCCGCCGTAGGGAACCGCCGCGATGCCGTTCCCGCCGCACCAGTCGAGCAGGTCCGCGACCTCCGGCTCGTTGCGGGGAAAAGCCACCGTGTCCGGGGGGTTAGAGAAATCGCGCGCGAACATCCGGGCGAGGTCGGCGGTGGACTGGCCGTAGCAATGGGCGACGCGGTCGTACTTGTCGGTGGAGCAGATGCCGGCGAGGCTGTCGGGAATCCGGACGCGGGGGGCGCAGGTCAATCTCGTCGAGGGTGGGCGGCGGGGCCGCCTGAAATTCATCCACCCCGAAGCGGCCGGCCCACTCCGCTTCGAGCGCCGCTTGCTCGGCGCCCGTCGCCGCCTCGTCCTCAAAGCCCCAGCCCCAAAAGTTCAGGCGCCTTCCCATCGAACCCCTCCCCCACCGCCCCCGCGGTGCCCGGGGCGGGAACCCGCCACCGCCGGGTCCGGCACGATCACTGGGGCTTCCCGGGTTTTGCGCTTCCCCGCATTCTCCCATTTTATTCCGGCCGATACGAAAGGGGCGGGGGGCAAAAAAAGGGGGCGGCGCACCGGCCGCCCCCGTTTCGCGCCCCGCCGAAGCGTTTTTTTACTTCGCCCCGGCCAGCTCCTTGAACTCGTCCAGGCTGAGGAGGCGCTTCTCGCCCAGGGATTTTTCCTTCACGTCCTGCAGGAGGGCCATCATCTCCTCCTGGGAAGCCTTGATCCCGAGCTCTTCCAGGAACCAGGCGATGGAATCGATCCCGCTCCCTTTTCCGATGACCGGGCGCGGCTCCCGCTGGCCCACCAGGCCGGCGCGGAAGGGGACGAGCTCGGTGGGGAAATCCTTTCCCGCGTTCTTGAGCCAGCTCACGATGATGCCGCTCTCGATGTCGTAGAGCTCCTCCCCGACGACGCAGCGGTTCGGGGCCACCGTGACGCCTGCGATCCGAAGGGTGAGCCGCGAGACCTCGACGAACTTTTCCGTCTTCAGCCCCGCGTCCACGTCGTACATGGTCTTCATGGCGAGGGCGAGCTCTTCGTAGGCGCAGTTGCCCGCCCGCTCACCGAGGCCGGAGATGGAGGTGTGGGCCACCTGGCAGCCCTCCGCCATGGCCAGAAGGGTGTTGGCCACCCCCATTCCGTAGTCATCGTGGAAGTGGGGCTCGAAGGGGGTGTCCGGGAACACCTCGCGCATCTTCTTGATGAGGTGGGCGACGGTGTGGGGGGCGAGGCCGCCGAAGGTGTCCACGATGGCGAGGGCGTCCATGTGCCCCTCGGCCGCCACCTTTTTCAGCATGTCCAGCACCCATTCGAGCGGGGCGCGCGAGAAGTCGATAGGGAAGAAGACGACGTAGAGGCCGTTTTCCTTGGCGAACTGGGTGGCCTTCACCGAGGTGTCGATGGCCTTGTTGAGGTCCCATTTGTAGGCGCGCTCGATGATGTGGGTCGAGCTCGGCACCTCCATCACGATTCCCTTCACGCCGGTGTCCAGGGAGCGTTTCACGTCGTCCGCCATGCAGCGGGCGAAGCTGAAGACCTGGGTGTTCGATCCCTCGAGGCGCTTGACGATCTCCCGGATGGCCGCCTCGTCCGACTTCGAGACGACGGGCATGCCGGCCTCGATGCGGTGGATCCCCACCTCGGCCAAGGCCTCGGCGATTCTGATTTTGTCGTCCTTGCTGAAAATGACCCCGGCCTGCTGCTCCCCGTCCCGAAGGGTCACGTCGTGGAACCGGGGGTGCGGATCGAACTTCACCTGCTTCCGGACTTCGCCGTCGAAGTTCCAGGGACTGGTGAACCACATCTCGGTGTTCCAGGGCTCGTTCATCGCCCACTCTCCTTTCTGGGGCTGACCCGTCCCGCGGGGGCGTCGCGCCGCCGCGGGAGCGGGTGTGAATGATCTCGTCCAAATTCCCCCCCGGCCCGCTCTCCGGCTGGTGCCGCGAGGGAGGTTGCGCTAATCGTCATCCCTTCCTTCGCCGCGGGACTTCGCCGAGAAGTCGAACCACTGCGAATCCTGGATGCACTCGTCGTAGTGCTCGGCCCCGGTGAAGATGATCGGGCCGTCCGGCCCCACGAGGACGTTCTCCTCAAGGCGCACCGTCTGCGGGAGGCCGGGATGGCCGGCGAAGGTCTCTATGGCAAAATACATGTTCTCCTTGATCTCGGCCGGATAGTCCAGGCTGTAGGCCCGGCTGATCCACATGCCCTCATAAAGGTCGAGCCCGATGGAGTGGGCGAACTGCTGGAGGGTGACGGTGCCGTATTTGTCGTCGGCGTAGGGCGGGAACTTCGAGGCGACATCCTTCGAGGTCTTGCCCGGCTTGAGCTGCTCCAGGCCGGCGTACATCGAGTCGTACACCTCGCGGTAGAGCTTCTTTTCGCGCTTGGTCCAGTCCCCGCCCACCTTGAAGCAGCGCACGTAATCGACAAAGTAGCCGCCGGGGCCGATGGCGTTGATGTCCACGATTATGAGGTCGCCGTTGCGGATCATCTTGTCGGTGTGCCACCGGCGGTACGGGCTGGTGTTCCCGCCCGAGGCGACGATGATATCGTAGACGAAGTCGAATCCCTCCGCGAAGAGCAGCTCGTTCACCCAGGCGGTGATGTCGCACTCGCGGATGCCCGGCTTGAGCCACTCGTGCCGGATCTTCCACATGCAGGTGTCGCCCACGGTGGAGCTGATCTTGAGAAGCTCGATCTCCTCGGGGGTCTTGACGACGCGCGCCTCGCTCATCGCCGGCCAGGCGTTGATGAGACTCACCCCTTTTTCGGTGAAGGCCGAATAGGCCTGGAAGTCCATGATGTCGATGCCGATCCGCCCGTCGAGGGGGATGTTGCCTTCCTTGAGCGCGTCGATGACCGAATCGACCATGCGGTTGACCATCATCTGCTCGGCCGTTTCCGACCACTTCCAGGTGATGGCCGGGCGGATGTTGCCCTCGAGCCAGGGCGCGTCGATCTTGGCGCACTCCAAGTCCGAGCCCGCCGTCTCGAAGAGAACCGGGGTCTTCGCCCCCCGGCAAAGGACGGCGTAGCGGATGAAGATATTGTTCTTCCAGTTCCCCTGATAGACCGAGCAGGTGTAGCGGATGTTCTCGCCCTTGAACATGATTATGGCGTCCATGTCGTGCTTTTCCATCATGTCCTTGGCGCGCTGGAGGCGGTCATTCCGGAGCTGGTCGAAGTCGACGCGCCGCTGCCAGTCGCTCCCCGTCTGGCTGTAAACGCGCCGGGGCGACTGGTAGTGCTCCTTCTGCAGAAAATCCAACGGAATACCCTGTTGCATCGCTGTCTCCTTCCACGATGGAGTGGTTTGGATGAACAGATAAGAATCGTCCCTCGGCGGCCAAGCGGCGGGGAGAGCCCGGATCGCCGGGCGGCCCCTTACGCCGTTCTGGCTTCTTTCTTCTCTTTTTTTATCATTCCCTCCCCGTTTTTCTCCTCTTTCTCGTGCAACGCGAGGGCTGCGCGCAGATGGTCCCCCTCGGCCTCCATGTGCGCCTGCATGGCGCGCCGCGCCGCCGCCCCGTCCCCCTCCTCGACGGCGCGAAGCAGGGCCTCGTGCTTGGCGAGGGCCTGGGCCGCCTGGCCGGGAATGCCCACGATGCGGCGCTGGCTCTTTTCGATGAGGCCGGCGATGGCCTCCCAAACCGTCAGGAGAACCGCGTTTCCCGCCGCCTCGGCCAGGGTGCGGTGGAAGGCAATCCCGGAGCGGACAACGGTGTCCGGACCGTCGAGGCCCTCCCGCATCTCTTCGGTGAGGCGGCGGAGCTTTGCGAGATGCGACCCTTCGCGGCGCCGCGCCGCGAGCGGGGCGATCTGCTCCTCGAGCCCCTGGCGGACCTCCCACAGCTCCACGAGGGACTCCTCCTTTACGTCGAGCAAAAAGGAAAGGCTCTCCCGGATGGTGGCAAGGTAAGGGTCGAGGCCGATGTTGCGGAGAAACGCGCCCTGGCCGCTCCGCACCTCGATGAGGCCCATGCTGTCCAAGGTTCGGAGCGCCTCGCGGACCGAGGTGCGCCCGATCCCGAGGGCCGCCGCGAGCTCGCGCTCGGAGGGGAGCCGATCGCCCGGGGATAGCTTTTTCGTTCGAACGAGGCGCTGGATTTGGGCGACCACATCCTCGTAGAGGCGGGTGCGCTTCACCGGGCGGAGCAAGGGGGGGACCTCCTTGCCTTCTGGGTTTCAAGAATCGTTCCGGGTCTCAAGAATCGTTGCGACCCGAATCCAAAAAGCGGAGCGGCACGGGCAAATACCCTCACCGCTGATCATCCTCCGGGAAAAGGCGCGCACCCGCCGGATGCACCCACGCAAAAATCCGAGCGCGCAATCGAGATGGAAGCCAGGAACCTGTGGTCTGGTGGTCAGCCCAATATTAGGGAAGAGGGACGGAGTATGTCAATGAAATCATCGGAGAAAATCCGGCATCTTCCGTCTTCCCGGATTAACCTTCGCCCCGCATTGCCAGCCCAATGGGCGGGCCGTATAATTTCAAGCGTTTTAAGACTGTGTCATCGACCGCTAGATGCCCGGCCCCGCTCTTTTTCTCTCCAAAAGGTTGCGTATTGACTTCGCCGTTTTGCATCTCCGCCCACATTTTCGCGCGCGAGCCCCTCGCTTTCGGCCACCTGCGGGCGGTCGCCGAGGCGGGCTTCCACCGTCTCGAACTGTGGGCGATGACCCCCCACTTCGACGTGGCCGAAGGGCCGGCCCTTTCCCGGCTGAAGGAATGGCTGGACGCGCTTTCCCTTGAAGCGGTGAGCTTTCACGCCCCCTTTTACCGTGACCTTGAAAGGGCCCGCGCCGGGGAATGGCTCAGCTTCGCCCACCCCGATCCGGCGCACCGCCGCGAGGCGGTCGCGCGCACCGAAACCGCCATGCGGGCCCTCGGCGGCCTCGGCGCCCGGGTCGCCGTGCTCCATCCGGGCGGCCCGCCGCCATCGGGATCGGAGGATACACGCGAGAATTTCCGCGAAAGCGTGGAAGCGCTGCTCCCCCTCGCCGAAAAGGCGGACATGGTGCTCGCCATCGAAAACATCCCCTCCCCGCTGGGAAGACCGGAGGCCGTGGCGCAGTTTGTGGAAGGGTGCGCGCACCCCCGGGTGCGGGCATGCCTCGACACCGGGCATGCCCTTCTCACGGAGGGAGCCCGGACCGCCGCCGCCTTCCGGCGCCTCGCCCCCCTCGCCGCCGCCATCCACTTGCACGACAACGACGGTGAACACGACGGCCACCTGATCCCGGGCGAGGGAGTCCTTCCCTGGAACGCGCTTTGGGAATCGCTGGAGGAGGCCGGATTTTCGGGGCCCCGGTCCTTTGAAATCCGCCGGAAGGAAGAAAAAACTTACTCCGAAACCTTGTCCTGCCTCGCCCACGCCCCCGGGGCGTATGCGGAAGAGGGAAAAATATGATCCCGGCGGGGACGGAAACCGGGATATTCGGCTCCCAAGCGATCGGCGGCCTGCGGCAGCTTGCTCGGGCGCGTTTCGGGGTGGAGGTGGCTGATATCGTCCCCCTCGCGGGTGGCGCGTCGGACCGGCGCTACGCCCGGCTCAATCATCCGGATGCGGCTCCGCCCACCTCTGTTGGAATGATCCTCGCCGCGCCCTTTGCGGATGGCGAACTCCCTTTCTTGAACGTGAGAAATCACTTCGAAATCACCGGCATCCCCGTCCCGCGCCTTTATGGGGCGGATCCGGCCTGCGGGGTTCTCCTCCTCGAAGATGCGGGAGAGGTTTCTCTCGAAGCGCTCTGGGAGAGGGAGGGGTGGAACGGGGCCCGCCCCTATTATTTCGCAGCGGTAGACATTCTGGTAAGCATCCAGGCGGGAGCGGAATCGCCGGATCCCGCCTCTCCGCATCTGGCTCTGCGGTACGCCTTCGACGAGGCCGTCTTCGTCCGGGAGCTGCACCACACCCGGAAATACGCCTTCGGCGAACTACTGGGGATGGCGGCCGGGAAAAGCGATTTCGATGAATCCTTCGGCGCCCTCGCCCGCGCTGTCTGCTCCCAACCCTTCCGCCTCACCCACCGGGACTACCACAGCCGGAACCTCATGGTACGGGGAGGGGGCGGTCTCACCGTGCTCGACTTCCAGGACGCCCGGCTCGGTCCCGCCGCCTACGACCTCGCTTCCCTGGTTTTCGACAGCTACGTATCCCTGCCCGGTTCCCTCCGCGAAGAGCTCATCGCGCGGTTTTTGGATCGAACAGGAATCGCCACCGTTGCGGATGCCGAAACCTTCCGGACCCGCCTTTCCTGGACCGCCCTCCAGCGCAACCTCAAGGCGATTGGCACATTCGCGCATCAGAAGACGGCCCGCGGTACATCAAGGTACCTGCGCCACATTCCTCCCGCCCTCGCCCACATCCGGTGCCACCTTGCCGCCCTTCCCGGCGCGGAGGGCCTGGCGGATCGGCTCGCGCCCTGCCTCGACGCGCTCGAAACCGCACTGGGAGAAATCACGGATTGAGCCTCCTTCTTTCCTTTTTGTTCAGAAAGATCGATCTGTGCCTTTACGATCACTTTTTATCGAATGCGATACCCCCGGCCGAAAGCCGCATCGAGACGGAGTTTCGCGTATTAGACCGCGCCTCGGCCGACGCCAATCTCATCGCGGAGGTTCAGGGTGAATTGCTCACCTCAACCCGGTTCGAAAGAGGGGAGAATTGCTTCGTCGCCCTGCACAAAGGGAGGGTCGTTAGCTACATTTGGGGCGCGCGCGGCATCGTCGGGGTCGAGGAGATCAACATGGGCGTCCAGCCCGGCCTGTCCGAGATATACCTGTACGACGCCTTCACGCTCGCCCCCTGGCGGGGGAACAATCTCTATCCCGCCGTTCTCCGGAGCGCTCTGGAATACGCCCGGGGATTGGACCTGAGCCGGGCCATAATTTTCGTTGGCTCCGAAAACACCGCCTCGCGCAAAGGGGTGACCAAGGCGGGATTCGTCCATTTTCAAACCCTGAAATTCCGCCGCCATTTCGGATTTCCGCGGTCCGAACTCCCCCCACCGTTGGAGGGCCACCCTCCGGCCGTATTCGTGCGGTAGCCGAAGGCGGGGAGGGGCATTGACGGGTCCACGCGCCTCTCATTAGTATTTTGGGGTTTTCGGGAGAATTCCGCGCAGCCCGGCGCGAGTGGAGCAAGAGGTCCCCAGAGGAACCGGAATGAAATCAAGCTGTTTTCCCGCCCCGAATTCCGCCTCCGTCCCGCAGGCCGGCGCCCCGAAGGGTGAGCCGGTGGAAGGGGGCCTCCTCGTCACCGTTCACAAGGGGCCCGGGGACATCCTTCAACTGGCCCCGGAGTGGCGCGCCCTTCTCGAGAACGCCTCGCCCCGGCACCCCTTTTTCGATCCCGCCTGGCACCACGCCTGGTGGTCCCACCTCGGAACGGGCGCCCTCTATATCTGCGCCGTGCGCCGGGAGGACGGCTCCCTTCTCGCCGTAGCCCCTTGGGCGCTCGGCGAAGACGGCACGCTCCGCTTCACCGGGGGGGAGGATGTGACCGACTACCTCGATATCGTCGCCGCCGAACGTGACCATCCCGCCGCCTGGGGGGCGCTGCTCGCCCACCTGGAAGGGACCGGGGCGCCCGATTGGCGGGCGCTCGATCTGCACTGCGTCCCGGAGGACTCCCCCACCGTCCGGATCCTCTCGGAAGCGAACGGTCCCGCCGGCGGAAGAGCGGAGGTCGCGCGGGAGGAGGTGTGCCCGGTGGTCTCCCTTCCCGATTCGGTGGAAGAATATCTCGGCATGCTCTCCTCCCGCGATGAGCGCGAGATGCGGCGGAAGGTGCGCAAGGCGCACATGGAGCCCGGCCTGGAGTTTCACCGCACCCTGACCCCCGCCCAACTCGAAGAGGACATCGAGGTTTTCTTTCATCTCCACGCCCTCAGCCATCCGGAGAAGGCGGATTTCTGGAACGAAGGGCACCGCGGATTCTTCCGAGAGATGGCGCGCGAGATGCTCAAGCTCGGCTGGCTGGATCTGACCATCATGCGGGTGGACAATCACCCCGTCGCCGTCAACTTCTCCTTCGATTTCGATGACAGAATCTACCTGTACAACTCGGGGTTCGACCCGGGAGAGCGCGCGCTCAGCGGCGGGCTCGTCCTCATCGTCCAGAACATCGAGGAAGCCATCCAGGGGGGCCGGAAGGCCTTCGACATGCTCCGCGGGGACGAGAAATACAAGTACAGCTACGGAGCGGAAGACGAGTTCATCATGCGGGTCCGGCTGAAGCGGGAGGAGGGATGAAACCCAAGACGGCCTTCCGCGCCGCCCTCCTCTCGATGCACACCGACCCGCTCGCCCCCCTCGGAGGGGACGTGGCGGGGGGGATGAACGTCTACGTCCGCGAGCTCGCCCGGGCCCTTTCCCGGCAGGGCGTTCGGGTAGACGTGTTCACCCGCATGAGCGAGGAGGGTGCGCCGGACCTGATCGAAATCGCCCCGGGGGCGCGCATGGCCCGGGTCCCGGCGGGCCCCCGCCGGGACCTCCACAAAGGCGACCTCTTCCCCTTGACCGGCCCCTTCGCCGAGGGAATCGAAGCCTTCGCCGCCCGGCAAGGGGCGCGCTACAACATCGTATCGGCCCACTATTGGCTCTCCGGGGTCGCGGGCGCGCTCCTGGCCCGCAGATGGGGCGTCCCGCTCGCCCTCCGCTTCCACACCCTGGGCCTGCAGAAAAACCGGTCTCTCCCCTCCCCGAACGGTCACGAGTCCAGCAGCCGGATCTTCGCCGAGGGCGGACTCGCCCAGGAGGCGGAGGCGCTGTTCGCCTCCTCCGCCGCCGAGGCCGAGATGCTGCACGGCGATCTCGGAGCGGCGGAAAGCCGCATCCACGTCGTGCCCTGCGGGGTGGACCTGGAGCGTTTCGCGTCCGTGCCGAGGGAGGCCGCCCGCGCCGCGCTGGGGGTGAAAAAAGAAGATATCCTCATCCTCTCGGTGGGAAGGGTCGAGCCGGTGAAGGGGCTCGACCGCCTCATCGAGGTCATCGCCCACCTCAAGGCGCTCCGGCCGGGCCTTCCCCTCCGGGCGATCCACGTCGGGGGCGCGGTGCGCAACGGAAACGGGCGCCCCTCCCCGGCCGGCCTCGGTCCCGAGGATTTCACCTCATCCCTCCAGCGGGCCGAGGTGCGGCGCATCCTGCGCATGGCGCAGGAGAAGGGGGTGAGCGAGCTCGCCTTCGTGGGCGCCAAGCTCCAGGAGGAACTCCCCCGTTTCTACTCGGCGGCCGACGCCCTGGCCATCCCCTCCCGCTATGAGACCTTCGGCCTGGTCGCCCTCGAGTCGGCCGCGTGCGGCCTTCCCGCGGTCGCCTTCGACGTGGGCGGACTCTCCCACTCCATCGAGGCGGGCGTGAGCGGCCAGCTGGTTCCCGACGGGAACATCGGCGCCTTCACCGAGGCGCTCCTCTGGATGCTCGAGGCGTCCGGCGCGCGCAAGCGCGTGGGACAACAAGCCCGCGAGCGCGCCCGGGCCTTCCCGTGGGTCGCCGTCGCCGCCCGCGAGCTCGCCATCTGGAAGCGCCTGATACCCCAGCGGAGCGCTCCCCCGCCCGTGTTCCTGAACGGCGGATTCTCCCCCAACGAGGAGTACCCCGCCGCCGAGACCCTTGCCTGCGTGGGAGGAAGCGGCATTTGAGTCCCGCGGAATTCCAAAACATCATGGTCATCATCGCCCATCCGGATGACGCAGAGCTCGGGGCGGGCGGAAGCATCGCCTGCTGGGCGGGAAAAGGCGCCCTGGTGCGAACCGTGCTCTGCACCAACGGGGACAAGGGAACGAAGAAGAACCTCTCGCCATATCAACTCGCCGGCCTCCGCGAGGCCGAGCAGTTCGCCGCCTCCAAGTGCCTCGGCGTGAAAGAAACCATCTTGCTCCGCCACCGCGACGGCGAGCTCGAGGACGACCGGGCGTTCCGCAACCAGCTCGCCTTTCTCATCCGCCACTACAAGCCCGACACCATCGTTACCCACGACCCCCACCGCCCCTACTACCAACACCCCGATCACCGGGCCGTCGGCCACGCGACGTTCAAGGGCATCGTCTACGCCCGGGACCATCACTTCCTGCCCGAACTGACCCACGCCGGCATCAAGGCCCACCACACGAACACATTGCTTTACGGCCAAAGCCTCGAACCCAACTTCTTCGTTGACATCTCGGACACCATCAACAAAAAAGTGGCCGCCATCAAAAAGCACAAAAGCCAGATCACCAACCCGGCCGCGACCGAAAAGCGGGTCCGCGAGCGGGCCCGCAACTTCGGCCGGATGGCCAACCTTCCGATGGCGGAAGCCTTCACCATTACGCGCATGCGCTGACCGCCTCCCCCCGCGGGCGAAACCAATGACCCTGAGCGATTGGACACCGGAGGAGATCGCCGGACAGCACCTCATGGTGGGCTTCTCCGGGACCGAGGCCCCTCCCCCGGCGCTGGAGCGGATCCGCGAGGGAAGGGTGGGCGGCGTCATCCTCTTTTCGAGAAACATCGAGAACGCGGAACAAACCCTCCATCTCACCCATTCGCTTCAGCGCGCCGCCGCCCAATCCCCGAGGGGGGTGCCCCTTCTGATCGCAATCGACGAGGAGGGGGGGCGCGTGGGCCGGCTCTCCGATGACTTCACGCGGTTTCCCCCGGCCGCCGCCCTCGGCCGAATCGGGGACCGGGACCTCGTCCGGGAAGCCGCCCGCGTCACCGGCGTGGAGCTTCGTTGCGTGGGCATCAACATGAACATGGCGCCCGTCCTCGATCTGCTGACCAACCCGAACTGCACCGTCATCGGGGACCGCGCTTACGGGAAGGACCCCGCGATTGCCGGCGGGTTGGGCGCCGCCGCCATTGCCGGGCTCCAGGCCGGGGGGGTGGCCGCCGTGGCCAAACACTTTCCCGGCATCGGAGACATGGCGCCCGATCCGCACGAAACCCTGCCCGCGAGCGACCTCACCCTGGAAACCCTTAAAACGCGGGAGCTCCTGCCCTTCCGGCAGGCGGTGAACCCGAGCCCGCCGAACGGCGCAGCCGCCGGGATCATGATTGCGCACGCCGTATTTTCGAAGATCGACCCCGAGCGCCCGGCCAGTCTTTCCTCCAAGTTTTCCCGCGATTTGCTCCGTGAGGAGCTGTGCCACCGGGGACTTGCCATCACAGACGACTTGGATATGGGGGCGATCGCAGACCCGGTCGAAGGGGCCCTCTCGGGAGTTTTGGCCGGGGCGGACATCGGTCTCATCTGCCACAGCGAGGAGGCCGGGGAGCGCGCTTGGGCCCGCATCGCCCAGGCCGTCCGGGGAAAAATTCTATCGCCCGAGGCCGAAAATCAATCGCTGGGGCGAATCCTTGCCGCGAAAGCCAAATTCGCCGAACCGACCCGGAACTTCTTGGAAAAGGGCCACCTCGCCCGGGTTCAGGATCGGCGAAAAACCCTTGTGGGGTGCGGCAGCCACAGCGCCCTGCGGGAGAAAGTATCGAGGCTGGCGGAAAGCCGGCCGGCCGGCGATGAAAAGTAACTTTGCAAATAAAAGGACGGTCTCCGGGACTTGCGAGCCCGAATTTCGAATTTATCGGAAATGTTCTCCCTCTTTTGTCATTTTCCCGTTAGAATTCAGAAACTGTCGCAAAATGCAAAAAAATCTGTTATAAAATTGTCCCGGCTAAAAAGACTTTAATCGCGCAAATCAACGCGTGTTCATCCAATCGTCAGTACACTCGTTTGCTTTAATGGGGGGGGCAACCAGTGAGGCGTCCCGGTGTCGAGAATCTTGGTAGCGGATAAGGATGGCACCATGCGCGGCCTCCTCGAACAGTCCTTCACCCGGGACGGCCACGATGTGGTCAACGCGCCCGACGGGAACGAGGCGCTCGCCCACCTTCAAAAAAATCAGTTTGATCTGGCAATCCTCGACAACTCGATGCCTGCCAAATCGGCCAACGACGTGCTCACTGAGTTGAAGGAAATGGAAGTGGCCCTGCCGCCGATTATCATCCTCAGCACCAAAGTTACGGCCGAGCTCGTAAAAGGGTACGTCGAGGTCGGGGCCAAGGATTTCGTGATCAAACCCTTCCATCTTCCCCAACTCGTCGATCGGGCCTACAGGCTGCTGAAAAATTAAAGCCAAAACCGGTAAAGAGACTTCTCGCCCGCTTTCTTCACGCTCCCGGGGTGCGCATCAAACGTTGAACCGGACGCGAAAAATGTCGCCGTCTTGGATCTCATAACTCTTTCCCTCCAACCGAAGGGTGCCTCGCTTTCGGGCCTCCGCCATTGAGCCGGCCGCCATGAATTCCTCGTAGGAGATTACCTCCGCCCGGATGAAACCCCGCTCCATGTCGGAATGAACCGTCCCGGCCGCCTTCAGGGCGGCCGTTCCCGCGCGGACAGGCCAAGCCCGAACCTCATCCTCCCCTGTGGTGAAGAAGCATCGAAGGTCCAACAACGCGAAGGAAGCCTTTGCCACGCGATCGGCGGCCGGGCGCTCCAGGCCGTAGCCGGCCAAATAATCCGCCCGATCCTCTTCGGGAAGCCCGGCGATCTCTTCTTCCAGCTTGGCGCAAAGAACAGAGGCCGTATCGCTCTCCGCGGGGGGAAGGCCGAAGGCTGTGCACGCTTCACCGATGCGCTCCTCTCCCGCGTTCACCACGACGAGGAGCGGCTTGGCGGAGAGAAAGCCAAAGCCGCGAAGACGCCCATTCTCCTCCGGCGACAGATCGAGGTCCCGGACCGGGCGCCCTTCCTCCAGGGCGCCTTGAACCACTTTGAGAAGTTTGAACTCGGCCTCCTCCTCGGGGTTTTTCTTCAGCGCCACCAACCGCTTGAGCCGCTCAACCCTTCGCTCGGCAACGGCAAGGTCGCGAAGGACGAGGTCCAGCCGGGCATCTTCCAGGTCCCGCGCCGGGTCCACGCTCTGGCGGGGGTGGGGAATGCCGGGCGCTTCAAACGCGCGGAGGAGGAGGAGGAGGAGCGCGTCCGCCATAAGAAGCGGCGGGGGGATGTTCGCCTCACCGTCTCGGCCGGCGCGGCCCTCGGCGGATTCTCCCAAGCCGGGCACGTCGGCAAATTCCACGGTGGCATGAATGGTCTTCTTCGGCCGGAAAATCTCCGCCAGCGCATCCACGCGCGGATCGTCCACCTTGGCCACCCCCACGTGGGCCTCCGCCCCTCCGTAGCCGCCGGTCCGCGCCGCGCCGCCCGTCAGCGCGTTAAAGAGCGTCGTCTTGCCGCTTGCGGGAAGGCCGATGATCCCGATCCTCAAGATCGATTTCCCCTGATCGAAAAGGCGGAATGGCGAACCGCGGGCGGCAAAGAGCGCCCACCATCCAGGTTAATTTGTCTGGAGAAGTGCCGCGGCCGAACCCGCCGGGGGAGACGGCTACGTTATCCGCCCCGCGGGATCCCGGGCGTGGTCCCCCGCCTCATCGATGAGGCGGGCGAGGAGGTGCTCCGCGGTGACGGCGTGGCCGAGCCCGTAGGCGGACATGGCCTCCGGATGCCATTGAACACCGAGGACGAAGCAGTGGGAGTTCGACTCGATGCCCTCGACGATCCCGTCCGCGCTCCTGGCGGTGAGGCGGAAGCCGGGGGCAAGTTCTCTCACCGCTTGGTGGTGGGAGCTGTTCACGGTGTGGGGCCCCGCGCCGATCGTTTCCTCAAGGCACGAGGGGAAAACCTCGATCTCGTGAAAAGTGTAGGAGGCTTTCTCGTCCGGGGGACGGTGCGGAAGAGAATGCTTCACCTCGGAGCGGGTGTCCTGGATGAGGGTGCCGCCCGCGGCGACGTTGAGCACCTGGATCCCGCCGCAGATCCCGAGAAGGGGCATGTCACGGGAGAGCGCTTCCCGGCAAATTGCGATTTCGAATTCCGAACGCTTGGGATTCAGCCGGCCGCACCCGGGCCGAATCTTCTCGCCGTACAATCGGGGATCGATGTCATGGCCCCCGCCGGAGATGATGAGCGCATCGACCGCGTCGAGATAGGAGAGGGCGGCCAGGTGGTCATCCAGCGAGGGAAGGAGAAGCGGAATTCCGCCCGCCTTGCGCACAGACTCGACGTAGGCGCCTTTCAGAAGATGCAGATCACGCTTTCGCGGTTCATCGGCCGCTTTTTTTTCGGAGAGGTCGCAGGTGATTCCGATACGGGGCCGCGTCATGGAAAGGTCCTTCAAGGCGCGGAGGAGAGAGCCTTCCGCCTCGTACAGAGTCTTAGGTATTTTCCGGGGAATGTCCAGGGACCGCCGCCATACGCCCGCCCGATGCGATTGATTCGGAGTTCTTCCGGCGGCCGGGAATGGCGCCCGGCCCTCCCGCCGCTGGACCCCGTCCTTCCCGCCGCTTTATATTCAGTGCGGGAGGTTCGACTTGATCCGCATCTATCTGACACGCTTCGTCTTACCCCTCTTCTTCGTCGCGGGGATGGTGGCGCTTCCCTTTTTCTGGCTCCCCGAGGTGGAGCCGCCCGGGGAAGGGGACGCCGCCCCGCCCGGCGGCCCGGGACAGACTTCCCCCGCGAGCGAAAAAAGCGGCGCGCCGGACCGGCGGCGCCCGGCCCCTTTTCAAAGGGCGATGACGCTGGGATTCGTCCTGATTCTGATCTCCGTCACCGGCGGCGGGATCCTGCTCTACGGCATCACCCGGCGCCAGACGGCGGGCTGGAAGCGGCGCTTTGCGCCGAAGAAGCCGAAGGGAGAGGCCCGCCCCGCCCCCCAAAAAAGTCCGGCGAAGAGTCCCCCTTCGATCCCGGCAAAATCCGACACACCCCGAGGCGCGCCGGAGCCAGCCGAGTGAAGGGGCAGCGCCCCCCGGAGGCGCTGCCCGTCCGCAAGAGCCTCGCCGTGCTGGCCGCGGCGTGCCTGACCATGATCATCTGGAGCGGCTCCACCGTCGTCACCAAAATTGCCGTGGTGGAGGTGGACCCGGTGGCGGTGGGCGCTTTGCGGATCATCCTGGCGGCCCTTCTCGCCGGCCCCATCGTCTGGGCGAGCGGCTACTCGCCTCCCGGAACGGCCCGGGAGTTCCGGCTGCTCGCCCTTTCCGCCTTCGGCGGCTATATCGCTTTCCCCATCCTTTTTTCCGTGGGCCTGAAGTACACCTCCGCTTCCCACGGGGCGCTCATCATCACCACGATTCCCATCTTTGCAGGGATCACCGAATCGGCGCTGAATCGAACGGCGCCCCCGGCCCGATGGTGGCTGGGGGTGTCGCTTGCCCTGGCGGGAGAGTTTCTGCTGATTTTCTTCCGGCTCGGCTTCGGCGAAGGCGGCCACAGCCTCCTCGGCGATCTCGTCATCCTTCTCTCTTGCCTCATCGTTGCGATCAGCTACATCTCCGGCGCGCGGCTCTCGAAGACCTACCACACCTGGCCCACCACGCTCTGGGGGATCCTGCTGGCAACCCTCGTGCTGCTGCCGGTCCTGTGGTGGCGGGCGGGGGAAACCCAATGGGCGGAGGTGGGGGCCGCAAGCTGGCTGGCCATTCTCTATCTTGCCGTTTTGGCCTCGATCGTGGCCTACGGGAGCTGGTACTGGGCGCTCAACTCGGGCGGGGTGATGCGGGTCAGCGTCATTCAATTCCTCATCCCGATCCTCACCCTCATCTTCGCCCTCCTCCTCCTCGGCGAGCGGATAACGCTGCCCCTCGCCGCCGCGGCCGCGCTCATTATCCTGGGGGTCTACATATGCCAGGAAAGGGGAAAGGATGGGCCCGGCGCCGCGGCGCCGTGAGAGTGAAAACACGCTCCGGAACATTCGCACGGCACGCCGGGCAAAAAGGGGCCGGCCTCTGCTATACTCCCCCCGAGACCACCAAATCCCAATATCATAACTTCACCGCATGAATTTTCTGGAGATACTTGATGAGCCGTGTACAACCGCTTTCTCCCGTCAAAATCGCCGGTACGGACGTTTTCTACGCGCAAGGCATGAAGGGCGGCAACTGGGTGTTTCTCACAGGCCATGAGGCCACAAACTTCGAAACCGGCCTCGCGCCCGAGGTCCTCGGCAAACCGGGGCTTCCTCTCCACGGCGCCCCGAAGCGCCGCCGCGAGGGCGATTTCATCCTCCACCGCTTCCAGGATTTGCTCGCCGAGGCGGGCACCGACCCCACCCACGCGGTCCGGCTGGATCAGTACTACCCCACCTGGAAACCCGTCGACCCCTATCATTATGCCCGGCGCGCGTTTTTCAAAAAATTCATCCCGCCGAGCACATCGGTTTTGATGAGCGAGCTGCTTCACCGGGACGCGGAAATCAACGCCTCCATGCTCGCCGTCCTGCCCGGGGACGGGCGGGAGGTGCAGCGCGTTTCGGGGGCGAAGCTGAAGGCGCCCCCCACCTCGGGATTCGTGCCGGCCGTGACCTCGGGGGACTACGTCTTCATGGCGGGCCAGATGTCCCACCACGGAGGAAACATGGGGATAGACCCCTCGGCGCACGTTCACGAAAAGCAACTTTGGGGCGGAACCGAGATTATTTTGCAAACCGAGTTTATGCTGCGGGAACTCATCGGCCCCGCCCTCGAAGCGGCGGGCTCCTCCCTGGGGAACGTTCTCAAGGCCCAGGCCTACCTCTCGGACGTCCAAGACGTTCCCCCGTTCATGGAGACCTGGAACGCGGCATTCGGCGAAAACCCGTGCGCCCTGAGCGTGGTGCCGACAGCCGGATTTGGGACGCTCGACGGCATCATCGAGATCAACGTCATGGCCGTGAAGAATGCCGGATCGGTCAAGAAAGAAATTATCCAGTGCGACATTCCATCGACCATGACGTACGGCCCGCCGGCCGTGCGGGCCGGCGACCTGCTGCTCCTTTCGGCGCTGATGGCCACCGATGATGACGGTCCGATACCGGGCGCCGAGGCCGGGGCCGCCATGCCCTATCACGGCGCAGGTCCCCAGAGTCAAATGCGCCACATCCTCAACGCGGCCCAACGCATCTGCCAGGCGGCCGGCACCTCGCTCGACAACGTCCTGCGCGCGCACCAATTTCACACCGATTTGAGCGAGTTCTACCCGGTGCACAAAGTTTGGCAGGAGTTCCTGCCGGATCATCCGATCCCCTACGGTGCGATTCGCGTCCCCGCGCCCATGCCGGCGCCGGGCTGCACCATCATGGCGGATCTCTGGGTTTACGCGCCGGCGGATTGAGGTTCAAAAAGTAAGACAGGCTGAGGTTTTCGGCCCCGGCGGCGATCCGCCTCATCCGCCGTGATTTGCGGGCCGGGAGAAAAATACCGGAACAAAGCGCCCCCCAGGGCTGCGGAAAAGCCTTTCTCCTTATTTCCACGTGAACCGGCGAAGGAGAGCGAGAAAATGGCAAAGCGGATTCGCCAGGCGATCGTCCCGAAAGGGACACCGATGCCTTCCACCCCCTATTCGCCCGCCGTCAAAGCGGGGCCCTGGGTCTTTGTCTCCGGACAGCTCCCGACGGACTTTTCCGAACACGGCCTGCCTCCGGAAGCCAGGCGCGATCCGCTGTGTCCCGATCTCCAACTGAGCGAACTCCGTCTCCAATCCGAATACGTCTATCCCCTCACCAAAAAAATCCTGGATGCGGGCGGCTCTTCCTTCGAAAATACGGTGCGCACCGACCGGTTCGGCGTGCTCGAGGATACGCCCACCGGCCACATCAGCTCGGTAACGGACGCCTGGCTCGCGCGGAACGCCTACATTCCGGCATCGGCCGGAAGGCCCGCCTCGACCGGAATGCGCTGCAGCAACCTTCCCGTAAAATCCGCCATCTTCATGGTCGAATTCGTAGCGATCGCGAACGACAGCGAATGGAAGAAGGAGGCCATCACCTCCCCGCGCATCTCCCACGCGCCCGCAGGCTACAGCCATGCCATCCGGGTGGGCCCCTACGTTTTCTGCTCCGGCGACATCCCGACCGATTGGAACCAGGGCGTCGCGCCCGCCGCCCAGACGAACAAGGATTTTTGGTACGGCAGCGATTTCGAGCTGCAAACGCGCTTCACGCTCGACCGCCTCTCCATCATTCTGGAGGATGCCGGGTCATCGCGAGACCTCACCGTCAAGGCCCAGGTGTACCTCACCGCCGAAGGAATGCGGGAAGTGGGAAGGCTCGACGAAATTTGGAAGGAGTATTTCCCCAAAAATCCGCCCGCGCGAACCATCACCCCCACCGACGGCCTCGGCGGGAAGGGATGCCTGATCGAAATCAATTTCGTCGCCCTCACCCGGGACGGCGGCATAAAACCTGAAACGATTGAAGCGCGCGGGGTTCCCAAATGGCCCCTCCACGAACCGCACGCCGTGAGGGCCGGAAACCTGGTATTCCTCTCCACCGGCATCGCGGCTGACGAAAAGGGGCATTTTCCCGATTTGTGCCGGGGCAATCCGAATTACCCTTGGCACGAAAAAGGCATCCGCAAGCAGATGGCGTACATCCTCGGGAACGCCGAGAAGATCGTGCAGGCGGCCGGGGGATCGGGTTTTGACAACATCGTCCGGACCCAGACAATTTATTCGAATTTTGAAGAGCTATGTCTGGGCTCTGAGATCTGGAATGACAGATTCGGCCCCGAGCCGCCCGCAAACACAATCGTCGAATACGCAAACTGCCCGCTGCCCGTTCCGGGGGCGACGGTAGCGCTCGACCTCTGGGCGTATATTCCGTAACGTGAGGCGTGATTTTCCGGTTTCCAATTGGATTCCAGCCGGCGCCGGGATGGCGGCCAGTCACCCGAATTACGAGTTGACCATTTCCCTGAATTTGTGAAATTCGCCATCCGAGAACGAAAAACACAGCCTAAACAAGCCAGCCAAAGGACACGAGGGGCGCCATGGCCCAAAACGTTCAATCAGAAATGCCTCCCGGGAGGGGAAAGGAGCTAATCAAGTTCCTGCAGACAACCACCCTCTTTAAGGGGTTGAGCGATTCTGAAGTGAAGTTTTTCCTCAGCCGCTGCGGCCGCCAACGGGCGAAGAAATTTGACCACATCATTCGGGAGGGAGAAGCGGGGGGAAGTCTCTTTTACATCCTGGAAGGCCAAGCGTATATCACGCGCGAGGTTGGCAAGCAGGATGAGTTTCTCGGGATGCTAAAAAAAGGAGATACCTTCGGCGAGGCGGGATTGCTCATAGGCAGCTTTCGTTCGGCCGGGGTCCGCGCCCAAACAAGCTGCCTGCTTCTGGTCATTGAGACGGAGGTCATAGAAGGGCTCGAAGGAGAAATCACCTCAAAAATAATGCGCAATATCGGGATTTCGGCCCTCGAAAAACTCCAGATTTCAAATAACCTCATCCGCCGGCTGTCCGCGGAATTGCAAAGCCTCCGTCCGGCGGCCCCCGACTGGAACCGCGACGAAGAAGACTTCATCTCGCGTATCGGGGAAAGCCCGGAGATTTAGTAGCCGGGCGTCCAAGCGCCCGTTTCAGCCCGCCGGCGGATTCTCTTCCCTGGGCCGCTTCCGCGCGAGTGGCGCCTACACCACCCCTTCCCGCTGCATTTCTTCGATTTCCTCACTGCGATAACCGAGTTCCGATAGAATTCCCCCGGTGTGCTGTCCGGCCAGAGGGGAGGGGGAGGAAAAATCCGTTTCCGCGTTGCTGAACCTGAGCGGAGTACCCGGCGGGAGCGCGGGACAAAGGCAGTCGAGCCGGAGGCTCTCGACGGGTCGACAGGCTGATGCAAACCTGCAGTGGTGTTGGTCCTGGAACGGAGGGGGCATTTGCCCGGAAAAGGAAATACGCCGCTTTGAGGCCGTGTTTTGGCCTGAGGATGTGTCTTCTGGCGGTTACTGCTAAACTTGATGAACTCCAATTGAGAAACACGACCGAATTGTGGGCTTCAATAAATCCACTTTAAGTGGGGGGATCCAAAAATGAGAGTTCGCAACCAGCTCCTCCTTTTGGCTGTGGCATTTTTCGTTTCTTCTTGTGCATCTGGTGGTGGATATAGCGGAGACGGTGGATATGGCGGAGATAGTGGCCCCACGCGATACTATTGCGGCATGGAGGGTTACGAGAATAAATCCGGGCACAAGGCAATGGCGGTTGCTGCGTTGGACGGAGGGGGCTGTTTTTCCACCTGGGACCAGCCTTCCGAAGGGACCGCATAAAAAGAGCCCTCGAAGATTATCGCAAGGAAACTCCGTCGGATCCTGCAGCGTGCATGATCCTTTTCGTCGGCAATCATTACAACGATTCCAGCGTGTTGAGTCACAACTGCCAAGGTTCACTGTCCGAATTCTCGGGCCGGGAAAATCATAGGGCATTGGCATTGGGCGATGATCCTGAAGGTTCGTGCCACAGCGTATGGGGCCGCGGGTCGGCCGAAGAAGCGATACAAGACGCGATGGAAGAATGCAGACGCGAAATCCCTGGTAACCCAGCGGCGTGCACTGTGGTTGCATATGACAGCGTCGTCAGCAGGATACCCGCCTACGGCAACAGTGGTGAGGGTGGTGGTGGTGGAAGTGGCGGCGGCGGAGACCTCGGAACCTTGCCCGGTTGGCTCCGGGACGCCCGCTCGGGCTGCGCTGTCTGGGACCTGGACCCAGAACCGGGTTGGTCCGTCACCTGGTCGGGCGGATGCGAGGACGGCAAGGCCTCGGGCCGGGGCACTCTCGTCTGGCACGAAAAAGGGGAGGTGGTAATACGTTACGAAGGAGAAATGAAGGACGGCAAGGAGCACGGCCGGGGGATCTTTACCACTTCCGAAGGCGACCGCTACGAGGGCGATTTGCGGGACGGCAAGGAGCACGGCCGGGGGATCTCTATACCTGGGCCGAAGGCGACCGCTATGAGGGCAATTGGCGGGACAACGAATATCACGGCCTGGGGATCTTAATCGAAGTGGACGAAAAAGGAGATAAAACCCTTTTCAAGGGCGAGTTCAGGGACGATGAACCCTTCAACGGAGTTGCGATCGGCCCTGATGGCTCTTCTGTGAGGTGGCGGAACGGCGTTCCAGTCGAGTAATCCGGCATGAAACGATTTAATCGCCGGGCGTCCAGAGTGGCGCCTACACCACCCCTTCCCGCTGCATTTCTTCGATTTCCTCACTGCGATAACCGAGTTCCGATAGAATTCCCCCGGTGTGCTGTCCGGCCAGAGGGGAGGGGGAGGAGAAGTCCGTTTCCGCGTTGCTGAACCTGAGCGGGGAACCCGGCAGGAGCGCGGGACCGGCGGCGGGATGGTCCACGTTCACGAAGGCCTCCGGAAACTTTTCCTTGACTTGGGCGACGTCGTTGATGGCGCTCACCGTAACCCCCTTCGGAATGAGAATTTCTTCCCACTCACCGGTGGTCTTGGCCGTGAGGATATCTTCAAGAATGCGCCGCAGCGCTTCGTCGTTGTTGATGCGGTCATTGTTCCCGGCGAAGCGGGGGTCCTCCGCCAATTCAGGCCGGCCGAGGGCTTCAACGAGCACGCGGAAACGGTTGTCGTTCGAGACGGCGACAAAGATAAGACCGTCCTCGGTGGCGTAGCCGGAAAAGGGGGAGACGACGGGGTGCGAAAGGCCTTCGGGCGCTGGGATTTTGGCGGTGAAGCTGTGCCGCGAGACGGGATTTTCCATGAGGTTGGCCGTCACATCGAGCATGGAAGCGTCTACCCGTAGGCCTTCTCCCGTGCGCTCACGGCTCCAAAGGGCGGAGAGAATTCCCGAGAGAAGATAGAGGCCGCTCGAAATGTCTACGATTGAGACACCCACCCGAACGGGAGGGCCGCCCACAGGGCCTGTCACCGATATGAGCCCGCCCGCCGCCTGGAGGAGGCTGTCGAAAGCCGGGCGGCCGGCTTGGGGTCCGCTCTGGCCGAATCCCGAGACAGCGGCGTAGATAAGTTTCGGGTTTTCAGCACGAAGGGTTTCGTAGCCGACGCCCAGGCGGTCCATAACGCCGGGAAGGTAATTTTCGACGAGAACATCCACCTTGCGGGCAAGGCGCTTGAAGATCTCAACCCCCCGGGGTTGTTTCAGATCGACCGTAATGGATCGCTTTCCCCTGTTCAGGCTCATGAAATAGGAACTTTGACCGCCACGGAAAGGCCCGATGGCGCGGGCATCCTCACCGCCGGGCCGCTCCACCTTGATGACGTCCGCGCCGTATGCCGCGAGATAGAGGGAAACGATGGGACCGGAGAGGAACTGGCTGGCATCAATTGCCCGGAGGCCTTCAAGAATGCGCATGATTCCGACCCAAAGGGGGTTATAAGGTCAGCGTTTTCTGCGCACGACCTTCTTTTTTCGCGAGGTTCGCTTGAGGGACTTCTTTCCGGCCCTTTTTATTGCAGAGGATTTGGAGGTCTTTTTCGCCGGTTTTTTCCGGGCGGCATTTTTCTTGACGGATTTCCTGGCTTTGCCCTTGGAGAGGCCCGGGCGGCCCCTTGTCTTCCCTCGCGCCGCTTTGGGAAGCCGCCTTTTGGCCGCCTTCTTTTTCGCAGCCCTTCTTTTCGCGTCCTTCCTTTTTTGGGCTGCCTTCTTCCGGGCGAGGGCTTTGGCCTTCCTGGCCGCCGCAGCTTTTTTCGCCGCCGCCTTCTTCCGGGCGAGGGCTTTGGCTTTCTTGGCCGCCGCTGCCTCCTTTTGGACGAGGGCTTTGGTTTTCCTCTCGGCGGCTTTCTTCGCTGCGGCTTCTTTCGCCGCCAATTTCTTCTCCGCGGCCCTCGCCTTCGCCGCCGCCCGTTCCGCCTTCCGCTCCTCCGCTTTGGAAAGGCCCGTTTTCGCAGATTCCGGCCCCTCGGAACCTTTTTCCCCGGGTTCGGGGAATTTTGGCTTCCGCCTTCCTGTTACGAGCTTGAAAGCGTATCCCACCACGGTTGCGCCCTCGTCATTCTCTTCGATTTCCTGGAGAACCAGCTCGACAGAGGTTCCGGGCACGAGAAGATCCCGAAAACCCTCCCAGCCCACGAGGTGGGAGTTAATCTTGATCCCTTCTTCAAGGAGAATGACGGCCGAGGCGCGCTCTTCGTTTTCCGCAGGGGATCTCGTAACGGTCGCGGAGAGGAGCTTTCCCCTTCCGCTCAACAGGGTTTCTTTCGTGCTTCGCGGGCAGAAGGGGTTGTCGCAGGTCGCTTTGACACCCGTTTTCGGGAAGAAGTACTCCTCGCACTCGGTACAAACCGAACCGATGAGACGGGGTTTTTCGCGCGTGCTTTTCGGAACGGTGAATACGTCCCGCATGAAAGGGACGACCCGCTTGCTGGGGTCGGGAACGAAGAGGTTAGGCTGTGGGGCGAGGGTAACCATCCGATGTCCTGAAAGCGAAATACCTTCGGAAATCATCAAAGAAGAGACAAAAAATATAAATAATTGCAATTACGATAATAAACGCATTCTTTTTACGCTATAATTACACTTCTCCCATTTCCGGGCGCGAACCTAACAGCGGGGGTCGGGGGTGTCAAGATCGGCGGCCGGGGCAAGCCCGTCCCAAACACACACAAGCCGGACCCATGCACACAAGAGACATCCATGGGGCCCGGTGGCGTAAAGCTCAGCGGCTAGGGCAAGCCGGACCATGGGTGTTTACGGAAATTTCCGAGAATATTAACGAAAAGGGAAGGCCCCGCGGCAGGAATGAGCCATTTTACCGCTTTCGAGCGGCAACTCTCGTTGCGATGCAGAAAATTCAACAAAATGGAATATGAAATAGAGCGCGGGGGCTCATCCCCCCGATTCCCCAGGGCGCCTCAGCTTTTGGCGCAAGGTATCGAGCCGACGCCGGTTTGCTTCTGACCGAAGGGATACTCCTTGAAGCTTAGTTAAGATGAGCTTACTTGTCCGCACGGTTGTGTCGCGCTCGTCCCGCAAAATACGATTGACTTCCTTTAGCAAACCGAGCAGTTCTTTCACTTTACCGACTCCTTCTCCACCAAATTCACTAACTGTTCCTTCACTATTCCTACAAACAACTCCAGTTGATTGGCCTCCCTCGGCTCCAGATTGATCTGGAGCTCTCGGCCGTCCGGGCTAAGAACCGAGAAATAACCGAACTTCTCTGGGAGAAATGATGCAATATAGCTCTGAAACTGGTCGGAAGAGAAACCAGTCACCGAAACGCTCAACTCCTCGAGCGGAAACGAAATGAGAACCCATTCATCGCGCAGGGAGAGAAAAACCAACTCCACATTATCCTCTCCACCCCTTTCATAATAAAGGACGACATTTTTCTGGTCGAATACCCGCTCACGAAGGGGACGGGCTATCCGCAAAAGGTCCCTCCGTAAATCGACGAAAAGGGCGCTGGCCATGTTTTCGTTATCCGTTGAATCGGGAGACACTGCCGACGCGTCCCCTCTTCCGGCGGAAACCTGCACACCCTGCTCTAACAATTGAACAATGCGGTCAAGGCGGCACCGAATACCGTATAATGCAAAAGGGAGTGCAAGCCAAGCCAGTAGAAAAAAAATGAAAACAGAGGCAAGAATCAAAATCACCGGGTGGGCAGTAATCTCCAGGATTTGGTTCAAAAACGACTCCATAAAATTATCTCCCTGGAAATATTACCCAAATTCATCTGATCTCCCAAATCTTTTGGCGGATTAAAACCATACCAAATCGCGGCACGACCTTTTCGGCAATCACATGGGATGACCCTCAACGCCGTCTTGGTTTCCCGCCACAGAATTTCGCCAGGGGGTGAGACAAATATGAGGGCCGTAATTTCCGGCAGTCCTTCGTGGTTGACCTTTCGAAACGCCCCTGCGTATATTCGAAAATAATACCGTATTTTGGAGATAATCTTCGTCCATGTCACTCCCTGAAAATTCTACCAAATTACTCCGTTATCTTCCTTCGGTTGACGAACTGGTGGCCGAACTCCGGGACGCCGGAATGGGCCGGGCTTCCGACCAACGGCTCACCGATGCAGCACGCTACGCCATCAATATTTATCGCCAAGCTCTCCAGGCGGGAGTATCCCCCATGAATGGACCCCAGAATGGACCAGTTCTTCGCGAAAAACTTATAAAGGAAATTGGTCAGGAAGCCAAAAATTACTTGCTGACCGACAGCCTGCCAAATCTTCGGTACGTAATAAACGCCACCGGCGTCATCCTCCACACCAATCTGGGGCGCGCACCGCTGTGCGATGCCTCTGCGGAATCCCTTTCGCGGGTGGCGCGAGGGTATTCAAACCTGGAATACAACCTTTCTACTGGACAACGGGGGAAGCGGGAAGCCATTGTCGAAAAGATCCTCCTGCGACTAACTGGCGCAGAATCCGCCCTAGTGGTGAACAATAATGCCGCAGCCGTTATGTTCGGCATCCTCGTCATGGCCGAAGGCCGAGACGTTGTGGTATCTCGGGGAGAGCTAATCGAAATCGGGGGCTCCTTTCGAATTCCCGATATCATGATTCAAAGCGGGGCGCGACTCGCGGAAGTTGGGACGACAAACAAGACCCGAATCATCGACTACGAAAACGCCATTGGACCGGACACGGCGCTTCTTCTCAAGGTTCACACGAGCAATTTCAAGATTTTAGGGTTCACCGAAGAAGTTTCAAGAGAAAGTCTTTGCGCCCTCGGCCGCGAGCGAGGTATTCCAGTTATGGAAGACCTGGGAAGCGGCTGCTTTATCAATCTCCCGGACCTCCCTCCGGAGCCTACCGTAGCCACTTCTATAAACGCCGGAGTGGACATTGTAACATTTTCGGGCGACAAGCTCCTAGGCGGGCCCCAGGCAGGAATCGCGGTCGGCAAGACCAGCGTAATCGACAAGATGAAAAGTCATCCTCTGATGCGCGCCCTGCGTCCGGATAAACTTACTCTGGCGGCTCTCGAAGCCACCCTCCGCGCCTACCTCGACCCCGAACGCGCATTGGAAGATATTCCTGCCCTGCGAATGCTCGTAGAAAAACAGGAACGCACCTTCCTACGGGCCGAATCTTTGATGGGTGTAATTGGAGAAGAAGCCGTTGGGAGGCTCCAAGCCAAAATCGTCGATTCCACTGCAGTAGTAGGAGGAGGGGCCATGCCCCTGGCGGAGTTGAAAAGCACTGCGATCTCGCTCTCGCCGCAGAAAATCTCCGTAAAGCGCGCGGAGGCCCGTCTCAGGGATTTCAATCCTCCCATCATATGCCGGATAGAAGACGACCGGATTATCCTCGACATGCGCTGCGTGATTGACGGGGAGATCGATATTCTCGCTGCAGGGCTTCACGCCCTTGCAAACTCTCTCTCGGAGAATGACCCTTTCAGCCAATGAAACGCCGTAACGGGTGCCGGCGGGACTCCTGAAACTGATGAAACACTTCGTCATTGGTACGGCCGGTCACATTGACCACGGAAAGACCTCTCTCGTAAAAGCTCTTACCGGCGTCGACACAGATCGTCTCAAGGAAGAAAAAGAGCGTGGCATCACGATTGAGCTCGGATTTTCCCATCTTAACATCAACGGTGTCAGGGCGGGAATTGTGGATGTCCCAGGACACGAGCGGTTCGTTAAGAACATGCTTGCCGGTGTGGGAGGCATCGATTTCGTTATTCTCGTCATCGCTGCCGATGAAGGCGTCATGCCCCAGACGCGCGAGCACCTTGCCATCTGCCAACTCCTCGGAGTAAAGACGGGGCTCATAGCGCTGACGAAGACTGACCTCGTCGATTCGGAATGGACCGAACTCGTCAAAGACGACCTAATCGACTTCGTGAAGGGCACTTTTCTGGAAAAGATGCCTGTCATACCTGTGTCCTCTCAAACAGGGGAGGGCCTCGAAGCCTTACTCAAAGGGATTGCCTCGCTCGCCGAAATAGAAGAGCCCAAAAGCAAAACGGGAATTTTCCGCATTCCGATCGACCGCGTATTTGTCATGCGTGGTTTCGGAACAGTTATCACGGGAACGCTCTTCAGCGGCCAGATTCAAATGGGGGACCGGGTAGAGGTCTATCCGCGGGAGATTCAGGCCCGCGTTCGAGGCCTTCAAGTACATGGGGAGGCGGTAGAAAATGCAGAGGCCGGATTGCGGACGGCAGTAAATCTCCAGGGGATCGAGCACGCCGAGATCACACGCGGGGACGTGCTTGGTCATCCCGGAGATATCAAGCCCTCTTACATGCTGGACGTATTCCTCGAACACCTTGGAGATGCGCCGCGCCCCCTCAAAACGCGCGATCGAGTGAGGTTCCACGCCGGAACCACTGAGGTGATGGGCCGGCTTTATATGATCAGCCAAGAAGCCCTTGAGCCTGGAGAGAGCACATACGCACAACTCCGCTTGGAATCGCCAGTGGCCACCCTCCCCCGGGATCGCTTCGTTATCCGGAGCTATTCGCCCATCGTAACCATTGGCGGGGGAGAAATTCTCGATGTCATGCCCCGTAAACACCGCCGCATGCGCGCATCAGCCCTAAGCCATTTCCAGAATCTTTACACCCAGGATGAAGCGGGGCGTCTTCAGATCTTTTTGGGCGACGCAGGCACAATGGGATCGACCGTCCAAGAGCTCACAGGCCGCCTTACCCTGACTCCGGAGGAAATCAGAAAACAGCTCCAGGCCCTCGCCGAAGATGGATCTGTCCGCATTGTGGAAAAGGAGACAGGTCTTTCCCTGTCGACAGAGAATTTCGAAATTGTTCAAAAATCCATCTTGGCCTTTCTCAGGGATTACCACAAATCCAATCCTCTTCGACCCGGTGCGGCCAAAGAAGAGGTGCGCGGAAAAACGAAGGCCGGCCGGGAGCGGATCTTCGCCATGGCGCTTGCCGAACTAATCTCCAGCGGACAGGTGGCGGAACAAGGGGCAAATTTGCGCCTTTCCACACATGAGGTACGGGTGGACGCGGAACTGGCGAAGGTAAAGGGGGCGCTGGAAGAAACTTTTCGGATAGCAGGTTTTCAACCCCCTTCCCCGGAAGATGCCATCGCCAAAAACAAAGCAAAAGCGACCTCAGGCCTACAAATACTGCAGGTGCTCATTGACGAGTGCAAATTAATCCGCCTCAAAGATAACATCGTCTATCACCGAGAAGCACTAGAAGAGGCACAGAACCGGTTGGTTGCATGTCTAACGGAAAAAAAGGAGATCACGGCCGCAGAATTTCGTGACCTTCTCGGCATCACCCGCAAGCATGCAATTCCGCTCCTGGAATACTTTGACACCGTTCGCGTCACACTGCGTGTGGGAGATAAACGTGTCCTCCGCAGCCCAGGGGAAGGAAATTAGATTACCGGTTTTCTCGGTGAAAAATTGCCTTGCAGTAATCGAACCCATCTGAGGGAGGAGGTTCTTCCGACATTGTCCAGCGAAGAGAGACTCAAACGGATTCGGAAAAGCGTACCCGCGCTCAAAGGGCAGATATACGTAAACTGGGGTGGAGGTGGCCCTTCCCCTAACAACGTAATTCGCGAGGTGGGGCGAGTCCTTCAGCGTGAGGCAGTGCTGGGACCGTTTCACGAGGTGATTCGGAAAGAATCGATCAAAATCCTATCATCCCTTCGCCGCTCCGCGGCACGCCTTCTTGGCGCCCGGCCGGAGGAAATTGCCTTGGTGGACAACACCACGGCAGGAGTCAATCTCGCCGCCGCCGGGATGGAGTGGAACCGAGGGGACGAGGTGCTCGTCAGCGACCTGGAACATCCCGGAGGCTATCTGCCTTGGCTCGTTTGGCGCAGCCGGAGAGACATTCGGGTGAACCTGTTGCAAACAGGGAATTCAGACGATGACCTATTGAAAAATCTCGCCACTTCTTTAGGCCCACGCACCCGTGCCGTATGCATAAGCCATGTGGCTTGGCTTACAGGCCGGCGCCTTCCAGTAAGAAAAATCAGCCACCTCTGCAAAAAGGCCGGGACACTTCTCATCGTAGACGGTGCTCAATCAGTGGGACAGATCCCGGTTGATGTAAAGAAGTTGGGGGCGGATGTGTATACGATTTCCGGCCAGAAATGGCTTATGGGACCGCAGGGAACCGGTGCTGTGTTTGTACGGCAGGCACTCGGAAGGAAGATCAGCGAGGCGGCAGCCGGATACCGGTCGGCGCGGATAAAGCGCCTTGAGCCATTGACCTTTAAGCCACGCTCAGACGCTGGGCGCTTCGAAGTAAGTACCATTAGTCCCGCTCTTTTTTCCGGCCTCGGGGTTGCTATCGATATCTGCCAAAAATCGGGACTTCGCTTCATCGAAAGGCGGATCGCAAAGCTGGCTGACCAATTCCTAAACACATTGAGAGAATGTAAAGGAACTGTAGTGCTCTCCCCGCCGGGCCCCGCTCAATCCGGGCTGGTATCCTTCCGAATCAAAAATGTGAACGCAGAAGAGGCGCTAAGAATTCTGTTGAAAAAGGATAGTATCGTCATTCGAGCCGTCGATTCGAATCCGCCTTCGTTGCGCGCCTCCATCCATTATTTGAATACAGAAAGAGAAATTGATCGCCTCGGAAAAGTAGTGACCATGCTTGCCAATAAGAGGCGGTCCGGGCAGGGAAGAAAATAGCTCGCTCTTGAAACGCGAAAAGACGCGGGAGACGATTCCCGCGTCTTTTCGAATTAGAAAAACTTACAAAATGGCTATTTCTTCAAGGTCGCCTCGACGCTGGAATCGGCGCCTGCTTTCACTTCGACTTTCATCGACTTCGTGCCGAGGGATTGATGCCAGATCTCAAGGGTATATGAGCCCGCCGGCACATCTGAAATCTTGAATTTTCCTCCTTCGCCCGACACCACGTGGTAGGGATTGTCAGCCACGACAATGTAGCCCTCCATCCAGGCGTGCACATCACATGTGACCTTCATAATCCCTGATTTCTTGAAATACCGCGTCGAGAGACGGAGCTTTTTCTTGAACTTGGGCTGGGCAACGTTCGCCACCTTGTTTTTCGTTTTTCCTGGATTCGTATGGACGTTGTGCAGAATTTTGTCGGAGTTCAGGACCGTAAGCTTTTCACCCGTCTTCATGATAATGACATGAGGTTTGTAACGGCAGCCATTTTGATCCAACACCGCTTTTTTTAATGCGCCCCACTTCTTCCCGGATTTCACCCCTTTTAAAGACACGACCGCCCATTGTACGCCGCCGTCCTTGACCACGAGGCTCTCGTCATGGATCGGTTTTTTACCGCAGACCTTTTTGTCCTTATTGACCGAAAGTTTTTTGAGGTCGGGCACCGCCCCGTCAAACTTGATTGTTCCTGATATCGAGCCCCCCCCTTTGACGCCGCTCTCCTTATAGGCGGAGACCGGGACTACAAGTGCAGGGGTCAATGCAGCGACCGTGAGATAGATGCTCCAGATTTTACCGTGCATATCCGATCCTCTCGCTTTGTGCTTTCCCTGAATTCCAGGTTCCTGCCAGGAGGTCTTCCGGCTGGAATCCTCCATTTCCCTTGATTTGGAGACTCGATCCGAGTTGTGCGCACAAGCGGTGAGATCGCCGCTCATTTGTTCCGAAGGGACTATCTCAAACAATCATCCATGGGTAAATCCCTGGAGAATATTCCTAGAATGCCCAGTCAACGAAGTCAAGCACACCATTCTTTTCCAAGGAAAAACGGCAAAAAAACGATTTCAACAAGGTGCCTCCCCGTCGATGGTTCCACTACAGGTAGAAGCGAGGAGTGGCGCCTAGGCTGGTTTTCCCCCGGCTGGGCTTTTTCTTTAATTTTTAGCGCCAAGATTCATCGGATATTTCCGAAAGTGTGCGCCCATAAATATAGATTTCTGGAAACGCCTCCATCCCACGAGGCCCCCTGTAGCAAAACCGGGAGATGCAATTTCCCAACATATCTCTTATTATGACATTGTTTTCCGGCTTTTGAATTTCTCGAATTTTGTCGTATCCGGGTAAGCTGGATAGGAGAGAAGGCATAATATCCTAGAGCCTTGCTGGCCCCAAAGCTTTCCCGGAATACCCCGATTCTTTTGTGGAGATGAAAGCGTGAGCCAGGACAACCACAGGGCCGTGGTTCCCGAAACACTGGAGGGATGGGCTATCCTTCACGGAATATTCCGCATCAACTGGCCCTCCTGGAAGCGGCTCGATGAACAAAAGCAAAGACAAATTCTGGACGAGGCAGCAGAATATCTTCATCAGACTTCCCCGCCCAGGGAGGGCGAGAGCGCCCTCTTCTCTCTTCTCGGGCACAAGGGCGACCTGCTCCTGCTCCACTTCCGCCCGACGCTGGACCTGCTGAACGAGGCCGAGATCGGCTTCCGCCGTCTCTCCCTCGCCGAGCACCTCGAGGAGACCACCTCATACGTTTCCTATCTGGAGCTCGGGCTCTACGAAATGACCATCAAGCTCCACGAACAGCTTCTCGCGGACGGCCTACAACCCGGGACCGATGAATGGAAAAAGAAATGGCGTGCCGAAATGGATAACCAGCGGGAGCGCATGAAGGGACGCCTCTTCATGCCCATCCCCGACCTCCGCTATCTTTGCTTTTACCCGATGAGCAAGCGCCGGGGCGAAAAAGCGAATTGGTACAACGAGCCCATCGAAAAACGGCAGATGCTGATGCGGGATCACGGAATGGTGGGAAGAAAGTACACCGGACAAGTCACGCAGATCATCACCGGAAGCATCGGATTCGACGACTGGGAATGGGGCGTTTACCTTTTTTCGGACGATCCCCTCGTTTTCAAAAAGCTGGTCTACGAAATGCGCTTCGACGAGGCGACCGTCTGGTACGGCGAGTTCGGACAATTTTTCATCTCCCTCCGCGTCCGCCCGCATGATCTGCACATGATTTTCGCGGGCCAGGTCCCCGAGTGGTCTGCGGCCGCGGAGAGCGACAAAATCTGAGCGCAACAGAAGCCACCCTGTGTCCCGGCGCGGGGCCAGGGTGTCGCTCCCGCCCTTACGACTCCAATCGGTTGAACGGAAAAACGGCGATGGCGGAAAAAAGACATGTGACGACATTACGCAGCGAGGACAATCCCTCCCCCGAATTCCCACCCTTCCTCCCCGAAGAAGAACTCCGGGCGCGATGGAACCGGAAAATATATATGCCCCATCAGATCTTCGTTTTCGACTGCACCATCAAACGGATATTCATGAAACCCAAAAAAGTGAGGATGAGCATTCTCCTCGATTCGATCAAGGGATTTTGGAGCATTTTTGGAGAAAAATTCGATTTCGGGGAACTGGAACCGGCCGACGACACCCTGGTGGTGGAAGGCACTGTGTCCGAAGAGGAGGCGCTGAAGCTCGCCCGGAAGGCCTGCGACAGGCTTCTGGTTCTAAAATTTCGTACCTATTACACCCCGATGATAAATTTTCTCGAAAAACATCCGATCCATCTTCCCTTTCTGGTTATCGAAGAAAAGAAACGAAATAAGAGAGAGCACATCGTATACGACGGGCTCAGCTGGAAAAGAGAGAAGGCCCTCCGCGATGTGATCCTGCAGAGGGCCCTCCCGTGAGTTCAATTTCGGTGTAACCAATCGGCTACACACTCAATTTCCGTTTCCTTTCGCCTTACACTCCCCTCCCGAATACAGCCTCAAGTTCCTCACGCGGCTGCGCCGGCGTCAACAAACTCAACAAGACCGCGCCGATTAAGCCCCAGAAAATGGAAACCGCAAAGAGCTTAAAGCCGGAGGCTCCGAAGCCGAACATCTTGTTCCCCACGTAGATTACTAAGGGAATCAGGATGCCGGCCATTGCGCCATAGCTGTTCATTCGCTTCCACCACAGACCGAGGGTGAGAGAGAGGAAAAACGTGACAGCCATAAACCCGGCCCCGAACAGGAGGAAGAGCGTGAGAAATTCTGGCGGCGCCCACATAGAGGAAATGGCGCTTACGATAACGACGAGCACCACGATGATACGGGAGAGGACCAGGAGCCTGGCGTCCGAAACCTCCTCCTCACCCGCGATCAACTTCTGGTAAATGTCCCGCGCGAAGGACTGGCCCACTATGATCAGACCCGAGTCGACCGTGGACATGATCGCGGCGACGGTAGCGGCCAGGAGAATTGCCGCAACCAGCGGATGGAGCAGGTGGAGAATCAGCAATGGCATGGCCTTGTCGAATTCTGTAAGACCCGGAAGGAGGACGAACGCCAGCATGCCCGCAATTATGGCAAGGGAGAAAATCATGTTGGCGATCGTGGACAAGATACCGGCCTTCAGCTCGGCATTGGGACCCTTCCGATAGGTGATGAAGCGGACGCTGACATAGGGAACCGACATATTGAACGCGATGAGCAACAGAGCCCCGCCGATTAGCCCATAACCCGACAGCCACCCGAACACCTGGAGCATCTCCGGTTTGGCCTCACCCACTTTTGCGTTCAGCCCCTCGAAACCGCCCACCTGGCCGAGACCAATGAAGACGATCAACAGCATGCCGACAATCATAATGCAGCCCTGGAGCGTGTCGGTCCATGCGACGGCCAAGAACCCGCCGACCGCCAGATAGACTGCGACGATGATTGCAAAGAGGATCACGGCGGTGTTGAACGACATCCCGAAGAGCTCGGAGAAGATGATCCCCACTGCCTTGTACTGGGCCACCATGATGAAGAAGGTTCCGACGATGATGACGAGCGCGCCAAGCAACCGGACGAAATTGCTGTTGAAGCGCTTGGCCATGATGTCGGGAAGGGTGAGCGCGTTTGTCCGCTCGGCGGCTTCTCGATACATCCTCGCCACAAACCACCAGCCCAACACCATACCGATCGTGCTCGACCCGTAGAGGTGGTAGACGCCGTAACCGAACCGGTAGGCGACCCCGGGAATGCCTACGAAGGTGCTTCCGCTCACCGAGGATGCGGCATAAGTCATGGCGACTACAAAGATTCCCAGGCTGCGGCCTCCGACATAAAAATCCTCGGAGGTGTGCGTCGCCTGAGCCGCCTTATAAGTGATGTACGCGACGGCTGCGACGTAAATAACGAGTCCAACCCAATACCAAGCCTGTGGAGACATTAGCTATCACCTCCCGTCATAGCGAATATCACCAGAAGTACGGCTGGCAAAACAAAGTAAGGAAGAATTACCCACAGCGGCATGGCGGCACCTCCTATCGTTTCTCGGACGAAATTTGTTACAGGAAACGCTCGGCCCCGAATGACGACTCAGCGAAAGGGTTTAACCAAACGAGAAAATACAATCCTCCGGGGCTGTTTGTCGTCAAAAAAGCCGATAAAAACCTTGTCCCGAACATCCCGGGCAAAAGGCAAACCAGCCCCTCGCCTGGGATGCTGTACAGCTTTACTGGCTTCCTCGGGCGGTAAAATTCAATTGTGTGTCAATCCAAGCTTAGAATTCTCACATTACCATGATACATAAAAAAAATCAATATATAAATATTCAATCCATTGAAATATAAGGGAATTTTTGATGGGCAAATGTGCTGATGGGAGGCCGGAAAAAGTTAAATTAAAAAGCAATAAACCTATTAGTATAATGTGGCAGGCGTTGGTGCTTTCCTGAATTGAAATTTGTCATATTTGCCAAGCCATATCTGATTACGCAGTCTACAAAAGAAGTTTTTCCCAATGGGTCTCGCCGGATCCGGCCGGTAGAGCCAGCTTCGCTTCTCGCACTAAACGATCCATATGGAACGATCGCAGCCCAGTAGATTCGGGTGCCGCCCCCTCCTTCATTCATCCCTCGGCATAATCTTCTGCCCCGTTGTATCAGATGATCCGCCGTTCGAGCGCTTTTGCCACCAGAGGAACGATATCGGAAAAGCGCTCGGCTATCTCCGCTCCCGCCTCGCGCAGGAGCTTCTTTTTCCCCGAGGGGGCGCCCACCCCGCGCTCGATGAGGGCCCCGGTGTGGCCCAGGCTTGTGGGGGTCAGAGAGCTCTCCATGAACTCGCCCGGGATCATGGCCACCACCGGCTTCGTGAATCCGCCCGCGGCGATGAACTCCGCCGCCGCCTCCTCGCGGCCTGTGCCCGGCTCGCCGAACATGACCACACATTCGGTTTCGGGGTCCTTCTCGAAGAGCTCCAGCATCTCCACGAACGCGGCCCCGATGATGAGGTCCCCCCCGATGGCGACGTAGGTGCTCTGGCCGATTCCCGCCAGGGTGAGGAAGAGGCAGATCTCCGCCCCCATCCCCCCGCTCCGGCTCACCACACCGACCGGCCCGGGGCGGAACATGAGACCGGGAACCTCGCCACCGGTTCCCCCCAGCTTGGCCTTGCCCGGGGAGACCATCCCCTGGCTGTTGGGCCCGATGATGAAGGCGCCGGCCGATTTCCCCCGGGTGACGATCTCGCAGGCGTCGTGATGGGGAACCCCCTCGGCGAGAATATGGACGGCGGGAACCCCGGCCTTGATCGCCTCGAGGGCAGCGTCGCGCACGAAGCGCGCCGGGATGAAGAGGACGGAAATGTCCGCCTCCACCTCGCGAAGGGCGGCCTCCGCTGTACTGAAGACGGGAACGCCGCCCACCGTCTGCCCCCCCTTTCCGGGCGAGACCCCGGCCACGACGTTCGTCCCGTAATCGCGCATAGTGGGGAGGAGGCGGCGCGCCTCCGCGCCGGTGATCCCCTGGACGAGAACGCGGGTCGCTCCGTCGAGGATGATGCTCACGCGCGCTCCTTTCCTTCTCCGCGCCGGTAGGCGAGGTCCACGATGCGCCTGCAGACCGCTTCGAGGGAGAAGTCCGCCTCGTGCCACTCCACCCCGGGCACCTCGGCGATCATCCGCCGCGCCTCCGCTATGCCGGGCCCGGCATAGCGGATGACGACGGGAAATTTCCTGAAATCAAGGCCCGCCTCCTTGAGGGCGCGGACCACCCCCGCCACCTTGATATCCACCCGGGTGAAGTTGCTCACGTTCCCGGCCAGCACCAGCCCCCGGAGCCCCGGCTTGGAGAGAACCGCCTTGACGGCCCGGTACATCTTCTCCTCGTAGCGCCCCGGGGTGATGTCGAAGGTGCAGGCCGGCCGGCCCCCTTCCTCGAGGAACTGGCCGAGGCTCGCGAGGCCGTACCCGCCCCCCGTCACCATGAAGGCGATGTCGCCCTCCATTTCGCCGAAGCGGATGGCCCCGCTGTGGGGGTCGATGGCGTCGATCTCGCGCATCTCGCGCTCGAGGGGCGTCAGGGGCCGCCAGCCGTTCCCCTCCTCCTCTCTCACGAGTTTTTCCAGGTCCGGATGGCGGTGCAGGGCCTGCTCGTCCAGATTGACCACCCCCGAGCCCGCCATGAGGCGCCCATCCGAGAGCTCGGCCAGCGGGTTCACCTCCACCATCCGGCAGTCGCACGTCCGGAACAGCTCGTAGAGACCCTGCATCGCCCGGCCGCAGAGAAGAGAAACATCCCCCACCAGCCCGGCGCGCCCGGCGAGTTCTGACCCGCGGCGGGCCTCGAGTCCCCGAGTGATGTCCATCGGAAGCTCGAAGAGCTTTTCGGGGCGGTCCGCCACGAGCTCTTCAATGTCGATCCCTCCCTCGGCGCTGAAGAGGATGAGGGGACTCTTGTGCTTGGGGTCGAAGGTGATGGAGAGGAAAAATTCGCGCCGGATCTCCAGCGCCTCCATCACGAGGAGGCGTTTGACGGGAAAGCGGTGAACCGTGAGGCCGAGGATGCGGCCGCCCTCTTCGCGTGCTTCTTCCGGCGAGGAGACGAGCTTCACCGCGCCGGCCTTGCCACGCCCTCCCACCGGAACGAGCGCCTTGAGGACGGCCCTTCCCCCCAGGCGCTCCAGGGCGGCGGCGGCCTCCTCTGGGCTCTCGGCCATCTCAAATGCCGGGACTTCCACGCCCCAGCGGCCGATCAACTCAAGGGAATCGTTCTCAAAAAGACGCGCCAAGGATCTCGACTCGCAAAGGAGAAACAACGAGATGAAAAATTCTATCAATACCGCATAAGGGCTCGCATGGCGTTCCCGCCGGGCCAGAGCTCTTTGACCTCTTCCTTGAGGGGAGCAGCTGGAAAGGCCGCATAGAGGCCGGACCCGAAAGGGGGAGGCAAATCCAAGCGACCGGAAATCATCTCACATAATGGACCGATATGGGGAGGCAGGTCACTCCCTAACCTGCCCCCAAATCGGTCCATGCAGAATGAAAAAACTTTCGATCTTCTTCGGACTCAACCGTCCGGACTGGGGAACCAAGATGAGCCGCAAGCGTCACACACCTGAGCCAATCATCGGCGAGCTTTGGGAGGCCGATTCCTCAGCTTTCGGTCGAGATAGCGTTTCAGGGCGACCGCGTTGTTGTGCTGAAGGTCCTTGGCACCGAACACGAGGGTGACGGTCCCTTGCCGGGCAGCGTCCAGGATGGGACGCCAAGCATCGGGCTTGGCGTCCAGCTCGGCGAAATAGCGCTCCTGAAATTCCTCCCATCGGTCCGATTTGTGTCCAAACCAGTTGCGAAGCGCGGTGCTTGGCGCCACATCCTTCAGCCAATGGGCGAGCCGGAGCGCTTCGCTTTTCCGCCCACGAGGCCACAGGCGGTCCACAAGGATCCGGGCACCGTCGCCGGGGTGTGGCGGTTCGTATGCCCGCTTGATTCGAATCGTTTCTTCGGCGTCAGGCATCGTGTGGCCCTTTGAGCCAGCGCATGTAAACGCTGAAAGGTTTGCTAAACTTTAAGAGAACTCTCTCTTGGGGCAGAAGTGCACCGTCAACGACCTCCCGCTTTATGGAAATGGCCGTGTAGCCGGTGACGCGTTGATAACGCTCGGCCATCGCACGAAGCATCTCGATAGAGACGCCGACCGCCTCTACGGGAGCAGCAAGTGCGAAGAGAAGGATCAGAGTCAGGAATATCCGAACCATTTTCATCCTACGGAAATGAGATTTATCTCATGGGGTAGAATGCCCCCACACCCTTTTTACGTCCCGCGCATGGTATATGAGACCGGCTTCATCCGCTCGAGCCACCGCTACCGTTCCGTCGCCGATGGGCAGGCCGCCTTGAGAATACGGCTTCGAGACCTCGCCGCCGCGCGCGCGTCCGCTACGGCTACCGGCGGCTCCACGTGCTCCTGAGGCGCGAGGGCCGGAGGGTCAACTCCTTGAGGCCGGCCTCGTCATAACTCACCGACCCGCTCTCTCCCGAGGGAGCGAAATGCACGTCCAGGCGCTCCTTGCAGGCATCGATTCCCACATAGATTGAGACCATCTCCCCCTCCCTTCCTTGTAAATGCGGGCTGTTGATGCCCAAGCGACTGTTCAGGATTCAGGAGCGGCGGACGGGGAGCCAGGCTGCCCCACGGTCTCCCACAACCCAGGTCACGCCGGTCTCCCGTCCGCGCCTGCTCCCCATGGGGAGCAGGCATCCGTTATCCTATCAGCATGACAAGGAAGAACTCATACGGGATAGGTACAAGGTCGGATATGATGAAAACCTCTTTTGAAGCCATTAAGCTGGCGGGGGCCTCCTACATCATTCCCTTCATGTTCGCCCTCTCCCCCGCTCTCATCCTCATTGGAACGCCAGGAGAGATCATCATCGCCGTCACCACAGCGACATTGGGAATTTACTCTTTGGCTGTCTCTCTCCAGGGTTTCTTGACCCAGCGGCTCAATTACGGCCAGCGGACCGTTTTTTTCATCAGTTCCCTTGCCCTCATGCAGCCGGGCCTCTATACGGACGGGCTCGGGATTCTCCTTCTGATCGTTGGCATACTGAGCCAAAGATTTCTCCGCCCCGCAGGCGAGATCGCCGCCGGCCCGCCCGTATAAGGTTCGAACCCCCATCCACCACATCCATTCTCAAGATGAGGGTGGAACCCGAACGGGATTGGGCGACACCCTTTGGACACATTTCGGGCGTGAAAACAGGTTTGCAGTTGAAAGGGCGAATAAAGACAGGTATGAAATCCGAGTTTTCTGAGTCATTCTACCGGGGTTCCTTTGGCCCTCATGACTTGAATCTTTAGCGGGATCGGGTCGTGCCAAGTCCTTGAGGTCACTGCTTACATGAAAATGTTAGTAACAGGCGGTGCTGGCTTCATCGGCTCTCACCTGTCAGAGGAATTGCTCAATCGAGGTCATGAGGTCTTCATTCTCGACAACATGTCGACTGGACGCGCAGGCAATCTCGCGCATATCAAAGACCATCCCCGGCTGCGCACCGTGGAAGGAAATGTTCAAGATGCTGACTGCTTGGAACCGTTGGTCCAGAAGTGCGAATGCATATTCCACCTGGCAGCGGCGGTCGGCGTCCGGCTCGTTTTGCAGAAAATGGTTGAGACCATAATGACGAACGTGAAAGGGACCGAGGTGATACTCGAACTTTCACAAAAATACAACCGAAAGATACTCATCACCTCCACCTCGGAGATATATGGAAAAAACAAATACGGTGCTCTCCATGAAAACGACGATCGAATTATGGGGTCGGTCATAAAACAGCGTTGGGCGTACGCGAACACAAAAACATTGGATGAATTCTTGGCCCTTTCTTACCACCGGGAAAAAGGGCTTCCTGTCGTTATCGCCCGAATTTTCAACACGGTAGGCCCGCGGCAAACTGCTCAATACGGAATGGTGGTTCCAAATTTCGTGGAATCCGCCCTCAATGAGGAACCTATTACGATTTTTGGGTCGGGCCGACAGACGCGGTGCTTCGCCCACGTTGGTGACGTAGTGAAGGGCTTGATCAATTTGATGGAACATCCCGGCGCCGTCGGCGATGTTTTTAACATTGGTAATGGACAAGAAATTTCCATGGAAGAGCTGGCGAACCGGGTGAAAGAACTGACCGGTTCCCGTTCGCCCATTCGGAAAATCTCATATGAGGAAGCCTATGGCGACGGATTTGAAGATATGGAACGCCGTGTCCCCGATCTCACGAAAATATGCGATCTCATTGGATACCGACCGGAATATCAATTGGACGATATTCTGAATTCGGTTATCAATTTTTATCGCGCGAATTCCTCATCTGGTTAATTCGCCAAGCGCATACTGAATAAAAGCGGATTTTCAATATGATCGCCAATTTGGAATGAAACTAACATTCAAGGTGAGCGATAAATTTTAGAATTGTGTGATCCGATTTTCCCACTTCCATTTTTAAATTTCATGCATTCAAATATGCATTTCAATTGGGGGTCGAGGAGGAGTGGAAAGAGCACTGGTGACGGGAGGAGGAGGGTTCATCGGGTCGAATCTCGTCCGTGCCCTGCTCGCGGAAGGTTATACAGTCCGAGTTCTCGAAAATTTCTCCACCGGACGAGAAGAAAATCTTGCCGATGTAATGAACGATATTGAGCTTATCGATGATCCGGAAGGAATTCAATCTGAGAAAAATTGTGCTCAAGCGATGAAAAATGTTTCATATGTATTGCACGAAGCGGCTATCCCCTCCGTTCCCCGATCTATCGAGAATCCAATTTTGACCGACCGCGTAAACGTGGGAGGAACGTTGACGCTGCTTGAAGCGGCGAAAAATGTGAAGATAAAACGGTTCGTGTTCGCTTCTTCCTCATCTGTTTACGGTGACACCCCTGGAGATATCCGCTGCGAAGATGCCGTACTCAAGCCACTATCTCCCTACGCTGCAAGCAAGCAGGCTGGAGAAACATACGCGTTTCTCTTTAATAAACTTTATGGGCTTCCTACTGTAAGTCTGAGGTATTTCAATGTTTTCGGACCACGTCAGGATCCCAACTCGCAATACGCCGCCGTCGTTCCCATCTTCGTGCGCCATTTGCTCTCGCAAAAATCACCCACCATTTTCGGTGACGGCGAGCAGTCGCGTGATTTTACCTTCATCGACAATGTGATTTTCGGGAATCTGTTGGCAATGAAATCCGAAAAAATCTGTGGCGAAGTATTCAACATTGCCACAAATACTAAATATTCGGTAAACGAACTCTTTCAGCAACTTTGCAAAATTACTGGCATTAACGAAATTGAGCCGATTTACAAGCCACCCCGCCCCGGGGATGTCAGGAATTCGTTAGCGGATGTATCAAAAGCCCAAAAATTGCTAGGATATAAAGTACAAGTTCCTTTTGATGAAGGCCTCCGGCGGACGGTATCCTGGCACAAGCAATCGATAAAAACAGGAAAATGACATCATGCGAATGGGTAATTTTTCAAGCGCTTTGCCGGTAGAATTTCCTGCTGCACGATGGGGCTAAGGAAAAATGGCTGAATTCGCGGAACAGTTTGCAGTTCCTTTTTTCGCAGCCTTGATCATAAGCTTTCTCCTCACACCGATAGTGGCGCGTGCCTCCATTCGCATGGGATTTGTCGCCCACTCCATTCCAGGCCGTTGGCATCAAAAGGACACCGCTCTTCTTGGCGGCATCGCCATTTTCTGCGCCTCAATGGCCTCTATCATCTCCTTCTTTCCCTCCCCGCCAAACCAACAGGTGATGGGCTGGCTTCTGGGGGGAATTCTCGTTTTCTCGGCTGGCTTGGCGGACGATTTCCGCTCCATGCGGCCAGCAACGAAGCTGCTATTTCAAATTTGCTCTGCCTGTATCGTTCTGTTCACGGGAACATCTTTCATCGGCATTCCCAATCAGATAATCGCGGCAATAGTTGCAATTGTTTGGATAGTCGGGCTCACAAATGCCTTTAATATCATCGATAATATGGACGGTCTTGCCACGGGTACGGCTGCAATTTCATCTGTATTATCTTTATTGTAAATTTTTGGAATGGCGACCTCCTCATCGCTCTCTCTTCACTGGCCCTTATGGGAGCCTGCCTGGGATTTCTGCGATACAACTTCCATCCTGCGCGTATTTTTATGGGAGATTGTGGAAGTATGTTTTTGGGTTACTCGTTGGCGGTTTTGTCCGTGGCGGGAACTACGCATCCCATGTCCAACTTGATAGCGACACTTATCGTACCTGTGTTTGTTTTGGGAGTGCCCATTTTCGACACCGCGTTTGTATCGTTCTCCCGCCTTTTTCGAGGACAACCAATCACGCAAGGGGGAAAGGATCATACCTCCCACCGAATGGTGGTATTAGGACTTTCAGAACCCCGCACGGTGATTCTCATCTACCTTACCAGCATTCTTTTCGGGGGAATCGCCCTCCTTTATACGCGGCTGGACCTGACAATTGTAAGTGTTTTCGCCGTATTGACATTGGTGGCGGCGGTGGTCTTCGCCATGTTCTTGGAGGAAGTTTCACTCCCCATTGAGGAAGATCCGAAAAGCGAAGAAGTGAAAAAGATCGCGGAAGGACGCACCGTCCTCCGTGCCCAGATGCTCTACAAGCGCCAATTCGTCGAACTCTTTCTAGATTTTCTTTTAATCGTCGTGGCCTACTACCTCGCCAACCTTTTACGGTTTGAAGGCTCCGGCCAAATGGACGCCCACATGGGATTAATGCTCAACACCCTTCCGATATTGATCATCATCAAACTTGGCACGTTCCATTCATTCGGGCTTTACCGAGGTATTTGGCGATATGCGGACATTTCCGATCTTTTTGACGTTTTTAAGGCTGTTAGCCTGGGATCTCTCCTCAGCGTATTGACCTTGGTGTTCGTGTACCGTTTCGCGGGATTCTCGCGTTCTCTTTTCGTAATTGATTGGCTCCTTCTCATTCTGCTGGCGGGAGGAGTGCGCCTCTTAACAAGGGGATTCAAAGAATCGTTCGCTCACTTCGGGGAAAAGAACGGAAAACGAGCCCTCATCATTGGCGCCGGCGATGCAGGGGAGCTTCTCCTGCGTGAGTTGCGCAACAACAAACGGATGGGCTACCAACCAGTGGGTTTTATTGACGACGATCCGTCCAAGGGGGGCAGAACCATTCACGGTATGCGGGTTCTGGGCAGCCGGCACGACCTCACCTATATGGTGGGAGAGCACAAAGTAGAAGAAGTTCTCATTGCCATCCCTTCCGCCACAGATGAACGGCTTCAGGAAATTTACGATTCTTGCAATCAAGTGAAAGTGCCCTATCGTCGCGTCGGTCAGCTTCTCAACAACACAGATACCGGCTTAAATGATTATTTGGACCAAGAACCCATATCAAGCACCGAAAAACAACAGGGAACGATACCATCCCGGCCCCCCTCTGAATCCCAATAACAACCTGGATATTGTCACCCACATTATGCGGCGAAACATATTGAAAAGAGTCGGAAATCCCGTCCTGTCCAAAAATTCATCTGAATTCCAATCTCACTGATCAGGCATCATCCGTCTCTCCTCGCGCCGGGCCGCGCCGCCGACCTCCGCGTCCGGGCTGCCGAGAAGACCCTCCTCGGCGGCCGTCGAAACGTCGTGGCCTTCATCCTGAAGCGTCGTCTTGAGGTGGCGGGACAGGTTCTCGTCCAGCTTGAGCCTCATGGGGCAGCGGCTTTCCAGACGTTCTCGCGCGCGAGTTCCGCCGCATAAGCCACCGCCACCCGGATGTCATCGGGCTGAAGCGAAGGGTAATGGTCGAGAATCTCATCAACAGAGAGGTCTTCGGCCAGGGCGTCCAGGATGATCTCGACGTAGATCCGCGCCCCGCGGATGCAAGACTTTCCGCCGCAAACCTGAGGAACAACGGCCACCCGATTAAGAAGCTCCTCATTCTTCATCGTCCGTCTCCCGGCACGAGAGCTTCGGCATTGCCTCCAAGCCTCTGCTGTTCACCATACCGAAGGGAAATGACAAATAAAAAGGCGAATTTATCCCCTTTACGTACGTTCCGGATCAGCTATTATTAAGGCTCGCACCTTTCTCGGCTGATTCTTCGTATCAGGGGGATGAATGGCTAAGTGGAGATGGCTCGGGCCGCTTTTCGCGCCGAGCGTGTGGGATATATTGGGCTGGTCGTTGGCAGCCGTGCCTACAGCAGTGGTCGGGGGCGCTGGGATGATCGGCGTTTACGATGCCCATGCTTTGATGTGGGCAGTGACAGCCACGACTGTCACGCTCGCTTCTACGATCATGGGCATATTGGTCTATCGACATCTCCAGTTTCAGAGGGACCCTGAGCACAAGCTACAGTTCATTCGTCCACTAGTGATTAGAGACGGAAACATCGTCGCCATTGGGTTTGAGGTGAAGAACGACGCTGTGTTTCCGATCGAGACCGAGATAATCGAATTGTACACGTCTTGCGCGCAAAGGGTTGGTCAGGCAGAGAGCAGATGGCTAAATCGTAAAGTGCTCGTTGCGCCAGGGCAGTTCAGATTCACTTATGGAGAAAACATAGACATATCTGGTATAACTGACCCTAGAATGAAGGGCCAATTGCGATTTTTGCTCAGCTATGGCCATCCGAAGAGGCGGCGTTGCAAAATGAACAAAGATTTGGACCTCATTTTGCCGCAGGATCCCATGCTGCCATTTTCTCATTCTGACCGATTGTCGACGCAAACCGATCGCGGAAAGCTGGAACATGTCTAGGGGAGGATATCTATCCCTAGAAGAAGCGCGGAATGCAAAGCAGATCGCCCAGTTCTGCAAGGAACACCCGTCCGAGGGGGACGGGAGCCGCTTCGCGAAGCTGCTATCAGCGATGGCTAGAAAGCAGCCAACAGCCGATCAAACATCAGTTCGGGCTGCTTCCGCATATTGTAGCGATACTCAAACTCCTTCACGTACGTCTGAAGGTGCTTCCGGGAAACGTGAACGTGGGTCCCGCGAATCGACAGTTTCAACCGCGCCCAAAACCCCTCGATCCCGTTAACGTGACTGTCGCCATCAACACATTGCCCTGCGCCATGGTTCACCGTCTCATGCTCGAAACCGGCCCTGGAAAGCCCGCTGTAGGATTTCAATTCGTCGGTATGAACGGTGCTGTCTTTCACCACGTTTTCTTTGATGATCGGCTGAAGTGTTTTCTTGCGAACGTTCGGGACAACGTTCGCCATTACGTCGCCGTCTCGTTCCAGCATCCCGAACACGACCGTCTTGTTCGGGGCACCGCGACCGCGCTTCCCGCCAGTCGTACGACCGCCGACATAGGTTTCGTCCGCTTCAACATCGCCGCTAAGAGGCGTTTCCCCATCAACGTCCGCCATGTACTTGCGGAGTTCGTGTCCCATGCGCCATGCGGTCTTGTACGTCACGCCAAGCTGGCGCTGAAGCTCCTTCGCCGCTACGCCGTGGCGCGTCGTCGTGAACAGATACATGGCGTAGAACCACTTCTGAAGCGGCGTGTGGGAGTTTTCAAACGGCGTGCCGACCATCGGGTGAATATGGTGGCCGCAGCGAGGACAGGAATACGCCGGCTCTTTGCGAAGGCGGTAGAACTTGCCGACCTTGCCGCACTTCTCGCACTCGATTTCAGCGCCAAACCGGACCTGCCAAAGATGCTCCAAACAGGAATCGTCGGTCGGGAACTGGCGGAAGAATTCGGTAACCGTGAGTGTCATGTCATTTCCTCCTGACACTCAATATAGGCCATTCATCAACGTACGTCAAGGGGATAATTACGTACTTATTTATTTTTAGGTCTTCTCGCATTTGCCATAAGTGCAACTTTCGAGGATATTTTCTCCTACAGTGTGTTATGGGCGATCTTCTGGAGTGCAAATACTCTCATCCTCGGCAATCATAAATTCGACCGACTTGAAAATTCCTGATCGTCTGGCGTCACGCTTCGATTTTTCCAAAATTCTCTGATAGTCGATCTGGGGCCGGTATTCTTCCACTCTATTGCAGTTGAACTCACCGATCATTTTAAAGGGTTTTCAGTTAAAATTGGGAGCAGAGAAGGCTCATGCGCGTCCCCCTCCTTGACCTGACGGTTCAATACCAGAGCCTGCGGGGTGAAATCACTGCGACCCTAAATGAACTCATGACGCGCCAGCAGTTCATCTTGGGCCCGGAGGTCGCCTCCCTCGAAGAAAAGGTGGCCGCCTATTCCGGCGCTGAATACGCCGTGGGCGTCTCATCCGGGTCCGACGCATTGCTCGTCTCCCTCATGGCACTGGGCATATCGCCGGGCGATGAGGTTGTGACGACGCCATTCACCTTCTTCGCGACAGCAGGCGTGATCGCACGCCTTGGCGCCCGGCCAGTCTTCGCTGACATTAAGCCGGGATCGTTCAACATCGACCCTTTAAAAGTGGAAGGCGTCCTTACCTCAAAAACCAAGGCAATCCTTCCGGTACATCTTTACGGGCGCTGTGCCGCGTTGACGCCGCTTTTGGAGATCGCCAAATCCCGCCACCTTTTTCTCATAGAAGACGCGGCCCAAGCCATCGGCGCACGCACGAACTTGGGGACAGCGGGTTCTATAGGTGATGTGGGATGCCTCTCATTCTTTCCGACCAAGAATCTGGGCGCCTTTGGAGATGCGGGGATGGTACTTACCCAGGACGAAAACCTTTGCAACCGCATGAGAAACCTGAGGGTCCACGGGTCAGCCGAAAAATACACCTATAACGAAGTGGGAGGGAACTTTCGACTCGATACACTTCAGGCGGCCATCCTCCTCGTGAAGCTGAAGTATCTGGATGAATGGACAATACGCCGTCTGGAGATCGCCCGCACATATAATTCGCTCTTTGAGGAAGCGGATTTAACCCACGAGCAGGTCGAAACACCGGATGTTCCGGAAAAAGGCCACGTGTTCCACCAATATGTCATCCGGGCCCAGAAGCGGGATGCCCTCCGAAAATTCCTGAACGAGCGTGAGATTCAAACTGGAGTGTACTATCCCCTACCGCTCCACCTGCAAACTTGCTTTCGCTATTTGGGCTACCGGCAAGGCGATTTTCCCGAAAGCGAGAGGGCGAGCCGCGAAGTGCTCGCCCTTCCGATATATCCTGAACTGAGCCGGGAAGCGCAGCAATACGTGGTCCAGACCATTCAGGATTTCTACTGCTAAAACTCCGTAAGTCAGAAATCAGAAAATCGCTTGTTGGTGATTTAAGAAATAACGTCAGACGAGACTGTGTATCCGCCGGCAGGGCACCCCGAGATCCGAACAGGGAACGAAGAAGTTGACGAGGTTCTCATCCTGCACCGAAGGGATGGCGATGATGACCTCTTCGATTCGCTCTTCCAGGATGATGCGCCGCAGATCGTTGCGGTTCCCCATGGCCTCGATCCCATACATCTTTCGGCCAAGCTTTCCCGAGTGATCGTCGACAAAGCCAACCGGCCGATAGCCCAGGCGAGGGTTGTTCAGCATTTCGCGCATGAGCATCTGACATACCCCCGATAGTTGTACAACTCCCTATGTTAGTCCTGTAGCCATGGCCGGAGGGCGGAGCGGGCCCACGTCGAGGGGCTGCAGGACACGGCGGCGAACCCTGGCCCGGCGGGAGGCGAGACACCAGAAGGTGCTCAAGAAGGCCACCAAGCCCACTTTGTTCCGGGAGTTCCTCCGGGAGGTGCTCCTGAGGGGGAGGAAATGGAGCAATTGCACTTGCTCCGAAGTTTTGTGCGAGAAATTCAGGTCCACCCGGACGCCTTGCTCATCCGCTACAGCCCCTTCGTCATCACCGAGGGCCATCCTTTCGACCCGGACGATTCCAGTGATGGACCCGGAAACCCTAGCTTTTCAGGGGACGATGAGGGGTGGGCGATTCAACTGGTGCCACGGGGCGGAATATAACTAAAGCAATAAACTACTGTTTTTGTTTATATTTTACGTTCGTTACTTCATGTTTTCCCACTTTTTTTCCCATTTCATAAGCGGAAAAGTATGAAAATCTTCGTTCGCCGGAATGCGGGCAACAACGAATGAAACAAGCCTAGGTTATCAGGAAGGAAAAGAAATTTACAGGCAGTGGGCAACATCTCTAGGAATCTGCGGGAATTTTTTGGGGTGTGTTTTTGAGCCTCCAAAAACTCCGAAAACTCTAAAAACTTTTCGACTTCGCGCCCTCTTCCCAAAGCGGTCTGGAGTAATCCATCCACCCCAGTTACGACATGGATCGATTTCTATTCGTTCACTTCACGGGTCAACCACTTCGCCGGCGAGATACTCCTTCACCTTGCGCGCCCTGGTACCCCACAGACTGATGACTCTACTCACCCCGATTGATTCATTCTCCGGAGGCGTTGCTTCTTCTTTCTCCTTAGCGGTTTACGCAACGCTCTTCACATCCTTTAAAACGTCGTTCTCCGGAGGACCTTCGCGTCGGTGTCATTCGTAATGGAACCAGGGCAGACCACCCCGTCTATCGTAGCCAAAACACGTAGATCGTGATGATAGAGCAACCGTTGCCAATTGACGTGGGATCAAGCGTGTGCGGGCCGAGGGGTAATAGGAAGCACTATATAAGGGGCTTCTGGCAGGCAGGGCAACGATAAATAAGGGGATTATATCCGAAAGTGGCGAAAGCCCAGACTCACCGGGGCTTCGGCGGCATGACCTGACGAACGCGAACGGGGCGCACTAGTGCCTTGACCGCATCCTCGAACGTCCCCTTGAGCCGCAAGTCCTCTCGGAACTCCTTTGCGGTCGGCTGGTAGCTCGGATGAGGCACTTCGACCGTAGGTTTTTTGTCTGAATCACGTTTCATTGTTGTCATTGTGATTTCCCCCTTCGGTCTCGACAGTTGCGGTTCTGGGAGTTATTGTGGAGCCTTAGACGCCAGCGACTATCCCCTTGACACAACAATGGGCGATCCCTATATTCAGCACATAGGAGATCGTCATGACCACGTTCTACGAGTTTCAGCACCAATATCCGAATGATGAGGCGTGCCTGGAGCGGATAATGATTGAGCGCTATGGCGGTACTGAACTGGACTGCCCGAAGTGCGGCGATCACGGCAAGTTCTATCGCATGACGCGCGAGCGTGCCTATGTCTGCCAGCACTGCAAATACCAATTGCACCCGACCGTAGGTACGATCATGGAACGGTCGCGCACGCCGCTTCACAAGTGGTTCTATGCGATGCACCTGTTTTCCAATTCCCGGCATGGTGTGGCCGCGAAGGAACTGCAACGCGAGCTTGGCGTGACGTATAAGACGGCGTGGCGCATGGCGCACGAAATCCGCAAGTACATGGCCTCTGTGGACGGGGAATGGCCGCTGGACGGCGATATTGAAGCCGACGAAACCTACGTCGGTGGTCGAACGACTGGCGGCAAGCGCGGGCGCGGCGCACCAAACAAGACCATCCTATTCGGAATGCTTGAGCGCGACGGCGACGTGATGGCGAACGTCGTCCAGAACATACGAAAGCGCACTCTGCAAGCGTTCATCGCTGAGAATGTTGAGCCGGGTAGCACTGTTCATACGGACGAACTCAAGTCCTACGGCGGATTGGCGAAGGTTGGGTACACGCACCAGACCGTCAATCACGGTTCGGGCGAATATGTTCGCGGGCCCAGTCACGTTAACGGGATCGAGGGGTTTTGGGCGCGGCTGAAGCTGTCGATCCGAGGGACACACGTTCAGGTTTCGGCGAAATACCTTCAGAAGTACGTGAAGGAATTTGAGTATCGGTACAACCGGAGGAAGCGGCCTGACGCGATTTTCGGCGATCTGGTGGCGAGCCTTTAGTCAGGACGGCTCGCAGGAGGGCATCGAACCGGTTCATTGTCTATCTTTCATAAACTGTTCGAAGTCGGTTTGCTCAACCTGTCGCCTCACTGTTCTTAGGGTTGCCCGCGCTCCCCTAAGATCATAAATACGCGATGGGGCGGCAAGAGAAACAAGAAAAGAGTACCATAATATGAAATAATCCAGGCTCTCGCGGGTTCTTGCAAAGCTGGGAGGTCGATCGGGGCAGCCAACACCCAAACCATTAAGCGAAACTGAAAGTTCCCACAGTCTAGCGCCATAATTTAAAGAAGATCGCGGCAGAACGGAGCCATCAATAACCGCGACCAGATCATCCCTCAGCGCAACTATCTCATCATATAGATTATGAAAGTCAGCTGGCTTTGAAGACAGAAGCGCCTTTATCCACCTCCATTCGGAGATCCGGTTCCAACAGAAACCGATGAAGCCGAAAAACCCGATTGTGAATAAGAGGACGCTGGCCGCTTCGATGAAGAACGGATCTAATGGATGCGCGCCAAGCATCACTCGATCCTCGGTCCACCGGACCCTGGCAAAACCGAATCCCCCGGCGACTTGGAACCCGAAGCTTGCGGCCCGAAGGAGTATGAGGTTCCATTGGATCCGGGCATCATGCCCATCCTAGCTGTTGTGTCAAGGGGATAAAGGCGTTCTCTTCCTCGTGCAACGCAGAGGACGAGCTGCCCCCAAAGGGGGTCGAGATCGATTAGTACATTTAGGCGCGCTTCCATCAGGGCGGTAACTTCTGCCTCGTTGCCGGACGCCGCGGTAAGTGGTTGTGCTCCGCAAAAACTCCATCCACCGTCAGGCTGCACGCGGGACGAGGAAGTATTCATGGTGGAGCCCGTTCAGGACCGGCCTGGAGACCACTTTCCGACCGTCTCCAATTCGATGTCGCCCTCGTTGTAGGGGTACAGGGGTGTCCCTTGTCGGCCCAGGCCCCCCCGGCCCGAGTGCAGAATGGGGTCTCGCTCTGTTGTAATAAGCAATCCAATCTTCGAGAACCCGCCGGAGATGATTTTCCGTTAGCGGAATCATGTGATCCAGACATTCTCGCCGCATCGACCCGATGGTCCGCTCACAGATCGAATTCGCTTGGGAGCTTCGATACGGTGCCTTGAGCACACGCAATCCCATGTTTTCGGCAGTACGATCTAGATCTTCTGAGAAAACCCTGTCCCGGTCATGAATCAGAAATCTGTACTGGTGGTCGGAGGGTATCGCCTCACGCAGCTGTTGCCGTGTCCACCCGGAGGTGGGGTGAGCCGTTGCGTTGCAATGCAGAATTCGCCGGGGGCCATGCTTCAGAATGATGAAAACGTACAAGACTTGAAATGTTACTGTGACAGCAACAAAGAAATCACACGCCAGAACCGCTTCAGCGTGGTTACGCAAGAAGGTGGACCAGCGCTGATCGCCACGTGGCCCGCCTGACGGTCTCTTCGCCATGTGCTTCCGCACCGTTCGGGGAGATACCCGGAGGCCAAGTTTGAGGAGCAACTCATTCGCAATTCGCTCCTCGCCCCACAAGGGGTTCTCGCGGGCCATCTGCCGTATCAATCTTCTTAACTCCTCAGGGATGGATGGCCTGCCAGCCCTCGACTTCCAGCGCCAAAACAGGCGAAAACCCTCACGATGCCAGCGAACCAAAGTCTTTGGCTGGACGACCACCAGCGCATCCTTCCAATTGAAAAATTTGGAGAGTCCAACAAGCGTGAGCCGGGTTGCCGGATCAAGCCGGCGTGGCCGAATGCCCCGTTCTTGATAGTAAGCAAGCTGTTTGCGCAGGAAGAGATTCTCGGCGGCCAATCTGCCCCGTGAACGCAGGAGGAGAGAAAGAAGTGAAAATAAGTCGATGACTACCTGAATAATCGCTTTGGTTATTTGCATGACGTGGATCTTGCCACGCCGGGACCCATCGGAGCGACCTTTATAAGTCCTTCATTTTATGTAGGATCCAATTTTTGCGGAGCACACCGGTTTCAGCGGCTCTGCGGGGGGGTAAGTCGAACCGGTGTCAATCGCCGGGCTTGACGTAAACGTTGAGCCCTATTTTGACTTCGACGCCATTGGCATCCTTAATGCTGACATTACCAAGGGTAGACGCCACCCTTTTGGTTTTTCCTGAAGCGCTGATGTCGCCGCGGTGGTTCAGATCGACTTCAATAACAAGCCGGTTACCGTCCGCGACTTCCAGTTTAACGTTTTCCACGGATACGGCCTCCCGTTAGAGGGGTTGAAGAAACAATCGACGAAATATCGTCACGCACCGCGCCGCCGCCGCGCCGCGATCACCCCGCCGAAGAAACCCATTGACTGGCCACGATAATGGCGGCGGCGGCCGACGATGAAACACTATTCCGCGCTTGCGATGGGCCACGAGATGGGTACTTGGGGATTTTGCAAGGTTAAGGCCGGTATCGGCAAGCCGGAAGCGTGTCGCGACGAGCCGACAACGCGCAGGCCGATGACGGCGAGGCGCTATTCGTCGAAGTGGTAGGCGACTTGGTCGAAGCGGTCTCGCGCGAACGAGAACACCAGGAAGAGCGGTTCCGTGCCGGTGCAGCGCAACGCGTGCTTGGAATTGGGCGGAACATAGGCGGCGTATCCGGGCCCGACGTCGGCCGCACGATCATCGATTTCCATGCGCCCGCGCCCTTTCACGATGTAATAGGTCTCTTCCGGCCCGTGGTGATGCAGCAAGAGCCGCTCGCCCAGCGGGACCTCCGCGATGCCGGTGACGAGCCCGGTGCTCTCCGTGCGTTCGCCCGCGATCAACAGCTTCCAGCGGATGGCGCTGCGTGCAGCGAGGTCGGTATCCTCCCACCCTTCCCAAGGCAAATCCGCCTGATCAATGATGACGGGCCGCGTCCGTGATCTCACCATCATTCGCTCTTTCGTTGGCGTTAGGCATAACGGCGGCTGGAAGTCTTGCTGAACAGGAAGCCGCCGCCGCGGAGGCGTCCTTCGTGCATTGACCACCCAACTGGAAGCAGTGCTGTCCCACAAACTTGCGGGAAAGGAGACTTGAATCTCCGCGTTCTGCTTCGGATTCATGACTTCCGCCGCACGGCGGCCAGTCATGCGGCCATGTCGGGCGAGAACCTGCCCCTGATCGGGTTGTTGAATAACCCGGTTTCAAGACCGGGCGTATGGAGGATCACGCGGCGGCGGCCCGGAAACCCGCTCGGCGTGCGTGGGCTTGATGGGCATGCAGCGGCTCTCCTCGGGCGACCCGGCCGTCCGGACGGCGCATAGCCTTGCAACAAGGGCGGCGGCGAGCCGCTTGAGGTTGATCGCCGCCGCCGTCAGGTAGGACTGTATCTTCATGTTGTCCAGACCGCGCCGCACCGCGCGCGCCAGTCCATGCCAGGTCTTCACCTCGCCGTGGAAGCCCTCCGAACGCCAGAGGTGACGCTGGTACATTCACCGCTCCTCCCCGCTCCATCGCGCATGCCGCCGACGGGCGCGCAGCAGCGCCGGGTAGTCATGCGGGAGCACCACATCCTTGTTCGGCCGCGTCTTCGGCAGGCAATCGCCCCGCAGCGCGCGGCTCTTGCGTCCCAGCATCTCGGGACCTCCCTCTCTCGGGCGCAAAAAATCCGTACACCGAATCACGAAATCAGGGGTTTTTCAACAGCCTCATAGGGGAGGGATTTCGCGTACCTCGAAAGACCTTTTCGGCGTACAGACACACCTTTGTCTGATGTGCGCCTGCCGGTAGGCATGAAACGCCTCTGATCCACGCTTAAAATCCACCTCCGGGCAACCGGCTCGATCGCCAAACCACCGCCACCGAAGACGGCTGGGATCTGTTCATATTGAACAGGCCAAACAACATCCAAAAACCCTCTGGAGGCGGCTTGCACGAAGCCGTGGACCCGTCGCGCCCAAGCAGAAGAGCGGATGAGTTTGCTCAAAACTCTCGGTTAATCTCAGATACCGCCTCTTCGTCGACAAGGGTCCAACCTGCTCCCATATCGGATTCAGATTCCACTCGAATCCACGCTTCAGTGACAGGTTCGACAACAAGTTCAAGAGGCCGGTTCGAGCCCAGCCAAGGCGAATACTCAACGTCCAAGACAAGACCCTGCCACCGGATGAAGCTGGAACCCTCGGCTCGATATTGCAGGTACTCCAGCCGATCATTTGCCTGAAGCGTGAGCGTGATCAACTCACCCCCATCATTGTAGTAGTTGGCCGAAGACACATAATCGGTCTGTCCCAGGTTGCGGCCAGTTAGCGTGTATTTCTCGTGGACAACGACACGTCCCGGCCGCAGCGTACGGTATCTGAAGCCGGAGAACAGAATACGCGAGCCTAGTACCGCCGATAGGTACCCAACCATAGGTGCGTCATAATTGGGGCGTGCGCGCAGGACGAGGCGGTCGCACTTAGCCTCGAAGACTGGGATTCCCTCCTCGGGCCAGAACTCTGACTCGAAGGGTCTCATCTCTGGTTGCGGTAGCGCCTCGCCGCCGGTTGGCACGCGACGGTACTGCCCCTCGAATGTGACGTTCATCCCGAACAAGTTTGCAGCGAGGGGCTCCTGGGTTGCACTTAAGCCCGAATTAGTGAGTGCCATGGAGAGTTCGTAGTCTTGGTCCTTGAGCACTAGGCAGTCGCCCTTGAGCATCGCAGCGGCATCTAAAATTCCGTCATGCGGAACCTCTGAAGTTTGAATGCCCCAGAATGCAAGCCCAAAAATCCAATAACGGTCGGGAGGACTCCTGACAATCCGCAACTCTGCAGAGGCATTACCGCTTTGCCACCTGTAGATGCCTTCCCATTCTTTCATGGAGGGCTCATCTTTGTGCAATTCTAATGGTGCCGAAAAAGATTCCAGCAACGCTTCCTCAAGTTCCGCTCGATGGTACTGGACTTCTTTTCTTCTAAACCCTTTGCTTTGGCTCGTACGACTGTCGTATCGGTCGTGATGATCAAGGCATAGGAAAGCAAGGTTCTCAATTTTGTTGTTTGAGCGATCGTGGTCTAAGTGAGCGATCTGGCCTCGCTTTACGGAAGCGTCACGGTTCAAGCCAAAACAAATCGCGCAGCGGCGACGAGAGCGGAGGAGCATTTTTTTCTCGGTCTCGGGTGGGATTCTGGAACGAGATTTTAAAGATTGTTCCCGTCTCTGAACCTGCACGATTTATCCTTTATCTAGCAAATCTGGTTGACCAAAGAGGGACTTACCCCCCTCTCGGGCGCAAAATATCCATACACCGAATCACGAAATCAGGACTTTTTCAACAGCCCCGCCAGGGGCAGGTTCTCGCCCGACATGACGGCGTGGCTGGCCAGGGTGCGGCAAAGGTCGTGAATACGAGCGGGGAGATCGCTGCGGGGGCCTCTGGATTCCCGCCCCCCGACCAAAAATTTTCGAGGGCGTGCTCTGCGGGAATGACAGGGTGCAGCGGAGAGCGTGAATCCGAAGCGCGCCGGTTTTTCGTATCAAATATATTGTTATTGCTCTTTTTCCTTCTTGATCGCGTCATCTCGGAGCCGTTTCGGGCAGGCGCAAGCACGACGACCCTCACAAGGTCGGACGATGGCTGGGCCGGGTCGTCAACGGGTGGTTAAATTACGACGCCGTGCCGACCAGCTTCCGCAGCCTGAGCAAGTTCCTCCATAGTGTCCAAAGACTATGGATGCTCACGCTCCGCAGACGATCTCAAAAGGACCGCTTCGGCTGGCAACGGCTGAGGCCCCTCACGGGCCGATACTGGTCCAAGTTGGAAATCCGACACCCGTGGCCGAATCAGCTGTTTGCCGTCAACCACCCGAGGCAGGAGCCGGATGCGTTAGCGTGCACGCCCGGATCTGCGCGGGGGGCCCCGGAAACGGGGATCCCTACCGAACTCCGAATCTTTCTGGATAATCTCAAAGTTTTGGAGAGCCCGGAGGCACGACGTTGGCGCCGGTCCTGGAGGCAGGAAATGGCGGCTTACTTGTCGCCGCTCAGCAGGGATAGGCCCATCGCGCCCGAAAGCAGCGGCAGCGCGGCGTTTATGAACCCCCACACCAGGGAGACAGTATCCGTTCCAGCGCCGGTAAAATCGGGACTCAGCAGGCTGAACCAGTTCCCAAAAAACAGGATGCCCACAAACAGGAAACCGTAGAACAGCGTGTTGGCCGCCAGAAACTCGCGGGTAGGCGGCGCCCCGCCGCCCTCGCGGTCTACGCCTCTCTTGCGGATGTAGCCGAAGATCACGCCAAGCGCGACCGCCAGCGCCATGAACGGGTTAATGATGTTCCAAATCGGGCTGTACGGGCTGGCTTTGCTGGAAACGTGATACAGCGGCTCGACGATCGTGTGGACTGCGACCACCGCTCCAATGACGATGAGCCCTACGCCGCTGATACGCCGGAACATATCCATAAAGTTTTATGCCCCTTTCACTGCCTCCCATTCTACATCTCGCTGTTGATCCATGTCGAGGCAATGCGCAAGGTGAATTTGTGTTGCCCGCGCGCGATTCGCGGCGCTGCGCGTAGACGAGCAGGTCGGTATCGCGCGCCTGACCGTGCTTCCATGCACCCCGCCATACGCCTTCGGCTCGAACACATCGAACTCGACATGCGGCGCCGCAGCGCCCGTGCATGGCAAGGATCGCGCGGGCCGCGGCGCCGGGGTTCTCCCATCACGTTACCGAGCGGGGCAATCGCAGGCAGGGGCAACGATCAAGTGAAGGTCAGGCCCCTGCCGGCAAGGGCCGGGAACTGGAGGGGTTTTCTTCCGGGTGAGGTATCCGGGGAAGAGAGCGGGAGGATACAACGTCATGAGAGAACAGGCAGGACACATTTGGGAGATGACGGTTTTGTAGGAAGACTTGAAGAGGTATTGAGCCGTATCTCGCAAAGGCGGAAACCAGGACGAAAAAGAGGGTATAAGCATATATGGTGTCCCCTGGATTCTCCATAATTTACGGTCATACGAGATCGCTATTTGGCGAACTCGGATTAACAGGGCCCAGCGGCGAGTTGACGATCGGGAAATCCGGACGAACTATTTGAACGTGTTCGACGGGCGAAATTAACCCAGGAACGAACATGCGTTCGTATCACGAGGCCAGGCTAATGGAGATCGCACGAGCACCTCGGCGGTTGAAAGCGACCCAGCATTTTGCTTGTGCTCTGGCATATAGCTTGTCCCACTCGGCGGAATCGCTGTCGGCGCGGGAAGCAAAGATATCCTTCGGAAACAGGGGCAACCTCAGAAACGCGTAGCCCTCTTCTTTGCGTTCAAGGCGGCAATCGTACGCGATTGAGGTTCCATCTCGTTCAGCCGCCGCCGCCGCCCGAGTCCTGAATCGGCCTGGTGCTTTGTCGTTAAGAGCAGTGAACAACTCGCCCGCTTTGTCGAGTTGACCTTGAAGAAATAGCTCGCGCGCATACCAGAATTGGGCTTCAAAATGGTTGTCACCCCAGGTGAAACCCCGCCTTAGATGCTCAATTGCCGCGTTGTTTTCGCCGGATGAGATGAGGACTAGGCCCATTTCGAGATGTGCGAACTTGCTGGAAGGGTTGTCCTGAAGGCAGGCTTTCAATACGCGTTTGCTGTTCGCCACGTCTTCTGACGCTTGATACATGCGCGCCAACCGGACGGCAAGCCAGTCCTGCCTTGGATTCAGGTTGAAAGCGCGCTCAAGGGCTTTCTGTGCCCGGGTGGTCTGATTGAGATATTCTCTGAAGGTTGCCTCAGCAGCGAGCAATTGAGAGCTTTCGGGGAAGGTTTGGAGGCCGTGCCGAATGATGGTTTCGGTTTCCTTCGCAGCCTCAAGGAAAGCGGCGGGAGGCCTCTTATCGTCGGATATATTAAGCGAAGCTGAAAACTCCTTGAACTCGTCAATAGCGAGGTGTGCACGTGTATATAGGTCGTATTCGCTAAGTTGCGGAATTTCCCTGTCGAGTTTTTCCCGAGTGACCCGCCTCAGGCTTCGCTTGCGTAGCGGATCATCCGTATTATTGGCCATTCGGCGGGCAATCTCTCCCTGGGTATGTTGGATACTATGGCTGTTTGGATTCAACTCAAATGCGTGCGCGGCCGCTGCTTCAGCCTGCGCAAGCGACCCGCCGAGATGCTGCATCTCGAAAACGGCGCGTTGATGCCAAATGAATGAGTCGTTCGGCACCGCCTCTTGGACACGGTCGTAGAACAGCCGCCCGATTTCGACGCTCGGAAATATATCGGCGATGCCCCTTCCTTTGATCAAACGAGAGAAAGTCTCGCGGTCCGACGAGTAATCGATATTCATGGCTTTGAGTAGCCTCGCGAGAAGATCAAACTTTTCTTCTGGGGTACTTAATACCTGGTTGAAGACGATCTCGGCGATATGCTGGTGGCGACTACGGTAGTAGACATCACGGTTGTGTCCATCCCTGACGACACGGACGACGTTTTCAAGGGGCTGGATAAATTTAGCTTGAAATTGCTCAAACCTGATCCCGGAGGCGCGTGAAATGAGGCCAGCTCGCACTGGTGCGTTGAATTGGTGGAGAGCGCAGATATCGAGGTACAGGTTGCGGGCAACCGCAGGTTCGATGCGTAGGAATTCGTCAACGACAATATCCTCGAAAGGAACTCCTAGTGTTGTTTCATGGAGGGCGACCAGTAACTGACGTTCCGCCCTTTCTGTGAATTTTTTGACCCGATTTTCGGGAGTGAGATTTTCAAGCAGGCCGAGAGTATTGTACCGCTCCAATAGGCGAAGAAGATCTTTGATCTCACGCTCGCTTAGATAACGGACGGGAAAATCTTGACGCACGAACGGTTCGAGTTGCTCGCAATAGATGTTCCATTCGTTGTCTCTCTCGGCACCGAAGATGCTGAGCGGGATGGACTGAGATCGTGAGTTTTCTAGCAGTTTCCGCAGTTCATCGCGGACGAGTGACACGCGATCGACAAATAGGAATATGCGCTTGCCAGTTAGGCGGTGAATTTCGGCAAGCGGCTCTATGCGCAAGCCAGCAGGAATTTCATTGTACAGGACAAAGTTGTCGTAGGTAACGCCTGCTTCCCAGGCGATGCGCTTGAGCGAGACACTCTTACCGTTGCCTCCCGGCCCCTTAAGCATAAAGAGTTCGGTCGTGCTGCGTTTCTCTTCGGCAAGAAGAACGGCGTCAAAGAGTACCGAGTCGGAAAATGAGCGGTAGACATCTAAATTTTGAAGTATGCAACCCCAGCCATCGTCGTATCCACGGTAGAACTGGCTAGGATCCTGCCAAGGAGCAGTCAGTGCAGAATGAACGTGCGTGGTATCAGTGGCAAGATAGCTTGTTAGAGAGGATGATTCTGTGGGTTGCGCGATGCGGTAGTGTTTACGGATAGATAGCTCGCCGCCACCGATATCGATAGGAAGCGCCCTCGCCAAGTCCGGGATCGCTTGGTCAATTGTCCTAAGGAAATCCTCGAAGGTAGTTTCGACAGCGAACACACGGAGTCCTTCCCAGTAGCGTTTCTCGAAGTCGGTAATCTTCGGAGATATATAGTAGAAAGGTGGCCGATCGATACCAGAATCGGTCAGGTCGAATAATAGCTCTTGAATATGTGGATCGGAAATCGAATAGCCTGAAAAAATGATTGGACATTCGAATCCCAGATCGCGAAACCGATTGTAAAGACGGGTTCTTTTCTTCCCGTAACTTGCGTATTGCTCATTGCCGAGGATAAGTGGGATTTCTGAATCGGAGTAGGATTCTATACATCCATGTAACTTATAGAAACCGACGGGATTGGCTTCCTGATTTAATCTTGCGTCAAATCTGTCGCCATCTTTCACTGTCTTGATTAGATTTTGCTGCCGGGCTGGTGCGCTCGCGTAAGCTCTTTCGACGATCATATCGAAATTTGTAGTGGCAATGGCACGCCACCGGAATGTAGGGATCAACAAGTGGAAGTCTGCTGGATCAAACGGCATGAACAGATCGGAGATATACTTTTGAAATTCGGTGCGGCCTGCTTCGTTGGCCGCCATAGCTGCTACGGCGTTGAGCGGTTTCTGCATTAGTTCATCGCCCAGAAATTTGCCGCAGATCAGGTCGCGAAGGTCGTCGCCCTGTGGAATCTGGTCTCCAGTGGGATGTTTGGCGTTCCGGCTTGCACCCGCGCCGAGAAAGAGCACGGCGCGTTGCTCCTTGACTGCGTCTATCAGGGCTGGAGGAATGTCGGTCACTTTTCGTTCTCGTTGAATGTCAAAATCCCATTGTCGATTATCTTGAACCATGGTCTTTTGATTTGGCAATAGACCTTCGCTCGTTCCGTCTACGCTACCGTCTGCTGAAACTTGAAGCATTCAGTGAACACCTTGGCCAAGCACCTCGGTCACCAGTGGTGTGGTTTGCACTGCGGCACTGGCGAAGTGGTAGATCGTTGCTCCTGTTATATACGCTATGTGTATGACTAGGCTTCTTCCCTCACAGGTTAGATAAACTTCTTGACCGTGTCGATCTGTCGCCTGCTCCGTTTGGACGCAAAATCCTGGGGAAAAACCAGGTGAAATATGCCCCGAAAATGGCGGTTGCAGCGGCGATGCAAAGAGCATTTCAGCGGGGAGAGGAATGGGGCTCGCCCGGCCCCTGCAAACGGCGCCCCGTGCTCGAAAGGAGCGCTCACGGGGCGCAACGCCGGAATGGCGGCGGTTGCCGGCAGGGCGCCGGAAAACCCGGGCTGAAACGCGAGGGCGAAAACGGCGAGCAGAAAAATCGATCCGGCGACACCGGGGAATACATCCATTTTATTCTCTGTGTGCTCAGAGGCCGCCGCCAGGGCGAGCAGGCAGATACAAAGAGCCACTCTGGACACGGCGAAAAACGAATCCATTTTTCCTCCTACTCCCGGGGCGATACCCACCTCGACGGAGAAACCACGCTGCTCCGGGATTCCGCGAGCCCACGAATACGGCCGACGGCGCCTGCCAGCGAAGCGAGCCGCGCAGCATGAGGCCGTGATCAGGTGCCTCGTCGTTGGCGGCCTCGCGGCGGGTCTCCTCAAGGCCGAGGGCGAAGGACGGCCCGAGCCGGAAGCGCGTGCCCATGCGGCAGGTCTGGCCGCCCCCGTCCGACAGCCCACCCGCATACGGGGTCACGACGCCGTGCCTGCCAAGCGCGCCCACGCCCAGCTCCGCCTCGAGACGGCCGGCCGCATCTCGCCGAGGCGTGGGGCCTGCGGCGCGACGGCGGAAATCCCTGCCGGTTCGTCCAGAAGTACAAGGAGCAGAAGCGCGAGCGGTTTCTGTCAGACGATGAGTTCCGGCGGCTGGGCCGGGTGCTGGCGGAGACCCTCGCGGTGGTGACGGCTGAACGAGGTACAAACGCTGCGCTGGGAATTTATGGATCGCTTTTTTCCACGCGTTGCGGCGGTTGCATAACATATTGATATTATATGTATATATCTGTTTCTCCATGCTTCCTGACTGACGGCTATCTGCAAAGTTCAACACTATTTCAACACGGGGATCGGGTCGTACCGAGTCGCGCTCCTGACGCCGTGTGCCGCCGCCGATCCGCCGTTTCTGCCGATTCGAGACCATCGGCCGCGCGAATCGTAGCCGTTCGGACTCCGCCCCGAACCCGGAAGCCCCCCGCCGGCAAGGGCCGCAATGATGGCGTTGACCAATGCCATCGCGCTGCCGGTGCGCCGTCCGTTGCCGCGAACCAATGCCGCGGGCGATCCCGTTCCAGGCGGTTCATCTCCATTCCGGAACGATACCGTTCTCCCGCAGGAACTCTTCCACCAGTTCCGCAATCTGCTCTTCCTAGGAGGCGTAGAAGGCATGGACCGCCCCCTCGTCGCGAACGTCACGCCGTTCTGACCTAACCGGCGTTTTTTGAACCAGCGGAAGTGAGAGAGGATCTCACGAAGGAGGAAGCTGGACATGCCGATCCGAAAGTACAAAGCAGAGCAGATTGTGACCTTGCTGCGGCAGATCGAAGTGCAGATGGCAAACAGGAAGACGGCTCCCCAAGCCTGCAAGGAAGCCGGCATCCACACCCAGACCGATTCCCGCTGGCGGAAGGAGTACGGCGGGCTGAAGCTGGATCAGGCGAAACGGCTGAAGGAGCTGGAGAAGGAAAATACGCGGTTGAAGCGGCTGGCGGCCGAGTTGTCGCTGGAGAAGCAAGTGCTACGGGACGTAGCCCAGGAAGCGGTCAACGCAACGGTCTTGGCGAAGACCTCACATGGTTTCATCCAGCCGAGCGTTTGTCGAGGGCGGGGGTGGTCATGAGGTGGTGGTGGGTGGGTGTTCCTGGCTGTCCCGTGGTGGGCGTGGTTCCGCGCGGTGACGTTTGGGGAATGGCGGCATGGCAGTTGATCTGCTCTCCGTGGTGACCAGCCCCGCGTCCTAGGAGACGTGCCTCGCCCGCTTGGCGGCCCATGTGCGCTGCCCCCTCGCCGAGCTGAGCTAGTCCCTAGTCCTCGACCATGTAGGCCAGGCACCAGGCGCCCAGCCCCAGGTGGGTGGCGAAGATCGGGGCCGTGGGGCCGCCGAGGATGTCCACGTCGCCGTAGCGCGCGTGCAGGGCGGCCGAGACCTGCTCGACGATCTCCGGGCACCCGACGTGCACCACGCCGAAGCGGAGTTTCTTCGCACCGGCCGGGATGCGGTCCTCCAGAAGACCGAGAACCGCCGGAAGCACCTTTTTGTGGCCGATCACCTTGCCGACCGGACCGACCTTCCCCTCCTCGGTCAGCGACAGGATGGGCTTCACCCCCAGCATGCCCCCGAACCAGGCCTGGCCCTTCCCCACCCTCCCCGAGTGCAGCAGGCGGTCGAAGGTGTCCACGGTGGCGAAAATGCCGGACTGGTCGCGCACGCGGGAGAGTTCGGCCAGGATCTCGCCGGCGCTCGTCCCGCTCTCCGCCAGTTCCGCCGCCTTCAGCACGAGCAGCCCCTCGAGAATCGACACTCCGCAGGAGTCGAAGAGGTGCACCGGCACCTTGTCGAAGGTCCGCGCCGCCGCTTCCGCAGAACCGAAGGTGCCGGACACGCCGCTTCCCAGCACGACGCCCAGGATCTGGTCGCCGTCATCGGCGGCCCGCGCGAAGCCGTCCACGAAGGCCTGCGGCGGAGGCTGCGAGGTGGTGGGCAGTTCTCCGCTGGCGTCGCGCATCTTCTCGTGGAAGTCCTCCGCGGTGATGTCGATGCCGTCGCGCAGGGGGCGGCCTCCGTCCACTAGCACGACCGGGACCACGTGGATGCCGTGGGCGCGGATGATGTCTTCGGGGAGATCGTTGCCGCTGTCGGTCACGATCGCGAAGGGACGCCGCACCAGGGTCTGGTGGCCGCCCCCGCCGTGGCGCGCCGCCGCGTGCTGGGCGCGCATGTCCTCGGCTTTCTTCGTGGCGAGCCTGCCCAGCGTGCGCAGGTAGGAGAAGACTCCATCAGGACCGTCCGTGTGCACGTGCACCTTGAGCAGGGTGTCGGAGCTGACCACGATTATGGAATCGCCGTGGCGGCGCAGTTCCTCGCGCACGATCGCGGACGCCGGCAGCCCCTCGCCGCGCACCAGCGCCTCGGTGCAGTAGCGGTACTGCTCCTCATCCTCGGGATACTCGACCTCGGCGACGGTCGCCGGGACCTGCGCGCAATCCGTCTCGTCTCCGGAGGCGACGATCGGGTCCCCGTTGATGAGCAGGAGCACGCCCTCCAGCATGTGCACGAAACCGCGGCCGCCGGCGTCCACCACCCTCGCCGCCTTGAGCACCGGGAGCAGCGAGGGCGTGCGCTCGAGCGACTCGCGCGCGGCGTCCACCAGCCGGTCGACGCAGGGGACGAAGTCCGTGGCGGAGCTCTCCTTCGCGGCGTTCGCGGTGTCCCGGATGACGGTCAGAATGGTGCCCTCGACCGGGTTGTCGAGCGCGTTGTAGAGGCTGTCGATGCCCCCGCCCAGCGCCCCGGCGAACCCGCGCGGGCCCACGCGCTTGCGTCCCTTCAGGTGGGCCGCGAAGCCCAGCAGGAAGTGCGACAGCATCATCCCGCTGTTGCCGCGCGCACCCAGCAGCGCCGCTTCGGCTGCATCGTCCGCGACGGCGGAAACTGCCCGGTCGCGGTTGCGCCGCAGGCGGTCCGCGATGGCCTCCACGGTGAGGGCCAGGTTGGTGCCGGTGTCGCCGTCGGGCACCGGAAAGACGTTGATGCGGTTCAGTTCCTGCCGCTGCTGGCGGGTGTACTCGCAGGCGGCGACCAGAGACCGGCGCAGGCGCGGTCCGTCCAGATAGGCGATGTGAGCACTCAACGGCGCCTCCCGGTTGGCGCACCGGAGGAAAGCCGGGACCACGGACCCTCAGTAGCGCCCGCGAGCCCGTTCCTTGCCCGGCAGGATCTCCAGGCAGGTGGTCCACCACCCGGTGCGAATCGTCGTGACGAACTCCTCACAGATGCCCTCTCTCGCCATTTCGCGAGCCAGCGCCTCGTGATCGTAGCGGACCGGAACATGCTCCACTTCCAGCCGGTCCGCGTCCGTGGATAGCGTAGCATACCAGACGCAGGTTCGCCCGTCGTTGGCCGGACGCCCCAGGGCCCCGGCGTTCACGTACCCAGCCCCGGCGCGCGAACCGGCGGCTCCAGTGAATCCCCGTGTGCCCGCCCAGAATCACGTCGCAGTCGGCGTCCGCGGCGAGCTTCGCGAGAAAGTGCGAAGGCGTGGTGGTCTCCCACAGGAACTCGTTGACCTGGCGCGGGCTGCCGTGGCAGGCGAACCCGCGCAGGGGGCCCATGCGAAAGCGGATCGCCGGGGGGAAGCTCCGCCAGCCAGCAGCGATTCCCGGGGGAGGTCTTGCGCAGCGCGTAGCCATACGCGAGGCGGACAAGAGAAACATGTGGACGAATTCGAAGACTTTCGCATTCAGTATTCGCTCGCCGAATGGCTCGGAGAGTGCCGGGAGAAGTGCAAGGTGGACCGACTTCGCTGGTTCCTGCGCGCCGCCTGGGTGAAGAACGAGCACCTCGGCTTCGAGGTGTGTTCTACATCCATACGGCGTGGTGCGGAAGTACCGTCCCGACTTCATCGTCCGGATCGAACCAGGGGACCATTTGGTGCTGGAGACCAAGGGCCGGGACAGCGGGCAAGACCGGACCAAGCGCCGGTTTCTCGATGAGTGGGTAAACGCCGTCAACGCACACGGCGGCTTCGGGCGGTGGTCCAGGGACGTGTCGAAAGACCCCGGCGGCATCCAGGATATTCTCACGCGGCGTGCGCGGGCCAAAGTCACTTGAAGTCTTCTGACTTGCGGTAAACAAGTTTCAGAGGGTCGGAGGTCGGTCGCCGCTCCCCGTCTCACCCGTGCGGCGTCCAGGGCGCGGGGCTCAGAAGTTTCCCTGGGGCACGTCCCGTAGCACTTGCTTCTCCAGCTCCTTCAGCCGTTTCGCCTGATCCAGCTTCAGTCCGCCGTACTCCTTCCGCCAGCGGGAATCGGTCTGGGTGTGGATGCCGGCTTCCTTGCAGGCTTGGGGAGCCGGCATCCTGTTTGCGATCTGCACCTCGATCTGCCGCAGCAAGGTTACAATCTGCTCTGCTTTCTACTTTCGGATCGGCATGCCCAGCTTCCTCCTTCGTGAGATTCTCTCTCACTTCCGCTGGCACAAAGAAGGCCGGTCATGTCAAGAGGAGAAATAGATGAACGTCGCCAGCACACCCTGAGCGGTACAAGCACGCAAATGGGGCGGTCTTGAGATCGTATGTGACGGATATACGCAAGCTCGACCCTGCCTTTGATCCTTGCAGCTTCGGGCACAAAAATCTGTCCACTCTGGTCAAGTCACGCCGTAAATCGTTCGAGGCACGGACAGGGGAGAGACAGGACGGTAAGTCGGCGATCGACGTGAAAGTGACCGGATAAAGTAATCACAAGGCAATGGCACCCTCCAAAAACGCCTTTCACGATCCCGATAAGGGCTTTCCGTAGCGTCGACCCGCCCGGCGCCGAGGCCACACGGCGGCCCCATCTTCGGTCCCACTTTGGCAACCGATCCGATGCCCGTCATCGGATCCGGCGACGCAACTCCCCGACGACCGCCCGACTTAGGGTGCGCCGTCCACGTCCTTTGCGAAGATTTACACCCTCGCCCCGGACAGCAGGTCGTCGAGCTTGCCGCGGATGGTCCACAGGCATACGAGGGACGGGATCACCATCAGCGCCGTGATGACGAAAAATGTTCCCCAGTCTCCTTCCAGCCAGTCGACCAGTGCGCCCGAGGAGGCGGCGAAGAGGGTTCTCCCCGCCGTGCCGATCGAGGCGAGCAACGCGTATTGGGTGGCGGTATAGGTCCGGTCCACCAGCATTGAGATGAATGCGACGAAGGTGACGGTCGCGAAGGCGCTGGTCAGATCGTCCATCACAACCGCCGCTGCGAATAATGGTTCCGATTTGCCTGCCCAGGCGAGCACGGCGAACAGGAGATTGGTCAGCGCCATGGCGATCCCGGATACGAACATGGCCCGCACCAATCCAATCCGGATCGCGAAGAGCCCGCCCAGCACGGTGAACGCCACGGTGGTGACCCAGCCCAATCCCTTGGAGTACAGGGCGATGTCGGACTTGGAAAATCCGATCTCCTTATAAAAGACGAGCGACATGCGCCCCAGGAACGCCTCGCCGATCTTGAACAGGAAGATGAAGCCGAGCACGGCGGCGGCGATCGCGAAACCGTTCCGCCGGAAGAAGCTCATCAAGGGGCCAACCACGGTACCGGCGAGCCAGGCGGCGGTGCGGCCGAGTGGGCCGGAGACGTTGAGGCGGGAGGCGATCAGATCGTCGTCCCCGGCCTGGGCGGCAATGCGTTCCGCCGCGGACGGCTCACGCACGAACGAGAGGCCGATGTTGCATAGAACGACCACGATCCCGAGAACGAGAAACGTGGCCTGCCAGTAGCCCTCGACCCCAGCGTTCTGGAAGGCTTCGGCCGTCTCCAGCGCAACCACGCCGCCGAGCTTGTATCCCGTCCACCAGCCGACCACCGCGGTGGCAGCGCCCGCGGCCATCGATTCGCCTTCCGCCTGGCCGAACTGCTCGATCCGGAGAGCATCGATGGTGATGTCCTGGGTTGCGGATGCAATAGCGATGACCAGGCCGATGGCGATGACGCCCGTCAGGTTTGCCGTTGGCTCGACAGCGCTCCATAGGACGAGACAAACCAGAATCACGGCCTGAAGCGTGATGACCCAGGCGCGACGGTGTCCGAGTCGGACCGACAGCCAGGGCAACCGGAACCGGTCGATGAGAGGCGCCCAGAGAAAATTGAAGGCGTAGACGCCGAAAATCAGGCCGGCCCAGCCGATGGTGCTGCGGCTGAGACCGTCTTCCTTCAACCAGAGGCTAAGGCTGCTCCCGATCAGGACCCAGGGAAAACCGCTGATGATCCCCAGGAGGAGGATGCGGGCCATGCGCCGCTCGAAATACACCTCCAGCGATTCCCCGATTCTCTGCATATTGTCCCTCCCGATAACTCATTCCATTCACATGATCGGTGTCGAAATGCGAGACAAGAGGGCGTGAACGCGTGAGGTTCGCATCCCGTAAATTTCGATTGCGTCCTGCAACGCTCGTTGATCCGTCGAGCGCAGTCATAGACATAGTCCATTTGGCCGGAAGCATGGCAGCGCTGTCGGACAACGATATGCGACGGGCATGAAAGCAACCCTGCCCGATCGGGAATTGGCGTCGCATAATTCGCATGACCGTACCTCGTGGGCAAGAAGCAATCCCTTCCGACCGCAATGTCGGTCACCACATCCGGCGAGGCTTCGCCTCGAGCGCACTATCGCTCGGCGAGAGCCTGACCATGATCGGGAAGCTGCTCGGGCACACTCAGGCGCAGACTACGGCGCGCTACGCCCATCTTGCGCGGGATCCGGTCCAGGAATCGGCGGCCCGGATAGCCGACAGCATCGCTGCGGATATTCTTCCAAGCTTCCAAGGGCATGCGGGTCGAGCACCGCTTGATATGTCCGAGCCGCCAGCCAATGGGCCTGAACGTCATCTGGACACGCTCCACTAACGAACCAAGCTCCAGGATGAACTTTTCCTGCCGTGCTCCCGGCGTAATCGCGAAGCTGACGGACCTCTCGACGAAGCTGCCGTAGCTCCTCACGCTCGGCCGTCGTCAGACCGTCCTCACGACGGCCCTCATCCCGATCGGCTTGGCGTACCCAGTTGCGAATCGCCGAAGCGGAGCACTCGAACTCGCGGGCCAGCTCCCCGGGCGTGCGGCCCGAGCGAATCAGTTCGACCATCCGGCGCCGGTACTCCGGCGCGTAAGGGAAATGAGCTTTTGCCATCTGAACACCTCCTACGCACAGTCTGAAGGTGTCCACCAAAACGGGCCAACTCCATGTCGGCCTGGATTTCGCCGCAGATTCCTTGTTCGTGGCCCGCGCCTCTGCAAGCTGCCGCTCTTTGGGCTTTTTCACTTTTTGCCCAATTCGTCTTCAACGGTGCACTTCTTAGCTGAGAAGCTTAGTGCTCTCCGCTGAAAGCTGTCCACTTTCGGTGTCGTCGAACGTCCGTGTCGTGACCAGAGTGTGTGCGATTGGCCGCCGGACGGACTCGGGCTCAATACCACCGCGAATCGCGCAGAGTACACCTGCCGCCTCCCAGTAATTCTCGACGATGTGGAGTTGGCCGGATCGCCAGGGTAGCGTGGTCAGATCATTCTCCATTAGGTTCTTGTTTTCCCGCACGGCTATTACCGGGATGCCCTGTTCCAGCGCGGCCAGCGTTGGTAACCCCACACAACCGTCAGGAATTACTAGGCACGAAACGTCAGACGCCGATATGACGCCAGGCTTGGATATCTGAGATGAATCGGTAACGATTCGTGGGCTTTTGTGAAGCCCCTTCAGAACACTTCCGAAGAATGTTAGGGAGATCGCCTCCGCTGCCATGCGTGGCTCCACCACCCCTGGATCCCGATTCGCGATATCCCGAGACTCGAACATCGGTGAATGGGCCGAAGGTACATTAAATCGGCTCGATACGGCATGAGTGAGCATGGCCTCGACCCCGCCCCAAGGATTGATCATCTCTCCTGCGGCATCGAAGTATCCTTGGTGGAACTCCTTGGGAACTGAGATCACCGAGGAGATAGCGACCGCATCGTATTCTCCTTCTTGTTCTTCGAGCACTGCGAAGACGCGTTCGAGACCGCTAATTTTGCCAGCGGCGGTACCGAAACTGGTAAATCCGGCTGTCATCATCACGGGTGGGGAAAGTTTTATCACTTGAGGGCAAACCAAACTATAGGATGCACGTGCCGCGCTTACCGCGTTGATGACGGCGTTCACGAACAGTTCGTCTTCGTGCGCATCGATGATCACCAGTACCCGGTTGGCTCGTGTCGGAGCGAGACCGATGGTTCCCATCAACAACCGGGTGATCACGCTCCCTTCGACATACAGGGAGTTGGCTGGCATCTCGTTGATGTCGGATGCGTTGACCACATTGGGGTGCAAGATCAATGTGTCACAGGTCTCGGCGATCAATCGCGCAGTCGGGGTCGCATCACCCGCATGACCACCAATCTCCGCACCTATACCCGTTGGGATCAGAAATGCGACGTTAAACCGGTTTGTGTGCTCAAGCTTGCGCGGAGCAAATTCGAAGATCGAAATATCCCTGGTATCGCCGGGTTCAGACGACGCCTCCAGGCTGCTGATTGAACAACTAGCGCGACCGCCACCTGACTTCGTAATGGCGAATCTGAGAGGTACGATATTCGGAGGTAACCGAAATCGCGCGGCCTCTCGAATTTGTGTAAGCGCGCTCGATCTATCTAGTGCAATCGGCAGGTCGATTTCGCGTTCTCTCAATAGCACTTTCCTCTCCCTTATTGATTTGTCACAAAGTGCGCTCGATAACCGTCTTTTTGCAGGACACCGCCTTGAACCGTTCGCTCGTGAATTCCGCTGCCACGTCCAGATCAAAGGATTTGCAGGAAAAGATGTTAACGTAAACTGAGCCTAAAACATCCAGCGTGTGAATTACGATGGTGCTCGTCAGGATGAAGCAGACGGCTGAAGTCCCCTTAGTGTGCGGCAGCGTCTGCTGCTCTTCCTTGGGAACACCTACGTCATCCCAGAAGTGAACCTCGCACTTTTCCATTTCAATCAGGTCGCAAAGATCGGTAAAGAACTTGTCGATGTAATCCCGGTTGAACAACTCGGCTTCACATCCGTGAAGGTCAAGAACGAGTTCAAAACCATACACTTGGCTATTAGCGGCATCATCATCCTGCCTTGCGAGACTCTCATTTACAGCATTTGGGGCCGCTTCCCTCATCGGGCTACTCACCATTCGATTCACTTAGGACTCCACAGTGCCACGTACGCGCTGAAACACACGTTCAAATCCCATGCCTGCACCTACCGCCCACACGATAGAAAGATAAACGTCCGACAATTCAGGCATCGCCAAATTTGGAATAACACCTCCACTCTTTATCATTCCACCTGCAAGTGCCGAAAAAACCAAAATCCCGGCTATAAGACCAAGAGTAGTGCCTAGCACCGCTCTCGATAGTTCCTGCCTTCCGGACGTGTCGCCGACCTCAACTTCCTTGGCGTTCCGAAGGCCAATCAACACGCTGATAATTGCCCCCGCCACCCCAAGGAAGCTCCAGTTTAGGATGCCCAGTTGAAGATTCAATTCAGGTGTAGAATTCTGGACGGGCCATAGGGTGGGTAGAATTCCCATTAAGGTGAAAACAACTACTGCAGCCGATCCACAAATTCTTATGCCTGAGACAATTGTTGAGCCTTCGGCCCATTTGGCTTGATAGTCAGCTACATGTTCACGTAGTGAGCGAAGATTTGCACGAAGTGCCTCAGCTTTATCATCCTTTGTTTTTGCACTCTCGTCATCCTTGTCTAGTGCATCCAGACTGTCTATGTTGGACTTGATTGTGTCTTCCCAATCATAATAAAGCCTGACATCGTAAGAAAATGCCTCTCCATATGCGTATTCCTTAAGTTCATTGAGGCTCGTTCGGGCGCGTGCCTTAAGGTCTTCTAGCGACAGGAAATCGATCAGCATGCGGTCCAATGTGAGGACCTGGAACTCCGTCCATCCTTCGGGACCCACAACGTCTTCAAGCCGTTGCACCTCTTTCTGTATCTGCTGACGCTTTTCACCGAATCCAGCTGGCATCTCAGGTTCAGTCAATCTCGGTTGAATGTTTTTCGCTTCTTGGATTAATGCTTCAATCTCGCTTCGATCTTCTTTTCGCGACTCATGGACACGCGCCTTGTGACGAATAAAAAACTCACTCACTAGTCCTGACAAGAATCCTGCTAGCGCGAGGTAAGTGCAAAAAACACATTCTGGAACGGTGTTGGGACCTCGAAGAATTGCGAAGCAGATATAGGCGATACATAAAACTGCAACAACCATCGCGGCTCTGGCGAGACAGAGAAGGAAGCGGTCCCATTTGGAGAGTTTAGGCGGAAGTTTGTCTTCTGGGAGAATATCTCGTCGCCGGATGCTTTTAGACTCTCCTTTATCAATTTCGCCTGGCATTTATCGCCTCGATTCCGTAAACCCCCATCCGTTTGCGATATTGAACCACAAGAATCCCAATTCAGGAATCCACTAAGTGAGTCTCCACCAGCGAGATTTTGTATCATATACCGATGCGCCACTCTTGCCTTGACGCTTGCCGGTCTCGCGCTCCCAACACCAGCTTGGGCGGCAACATATCCCGCAGGGCTGATCGGGAGTCTATCTTGTGGAGATCGAACCGATCAGGCGAGGGTGCCATTTTCTCCCCCCCCTCATACCTCATCGCGCACTTTTTGGCAGTGCTTTTTCTTCTCTCCATGTTCGTTCTTATCCTGCAAGCGCTTCTCTTGAACCTTGTTGCATGGATCACCGCGAATGTCATATGACTGGTTTCTTTCGCCGCCGGGGCCAGTTTAAATGCCACATAAGTTCAACGCCGCACGGCGGCACAAGTTTGATAAGGCGAGGTACCGGGTTGCCAACTGGCCGGACTATAACGAGAGCTTGCGCCGACGGGGTGACCTGATGATTTGGGTCAATGAGGATGCACAAGGCTTGTGGAGTGCGCCGCGCCGCACGCCACAAGGTGGACAGCGCGGATACTCGGATTTGGCGATCGAGTTATGCCTGGCCCTGCGCACGGCATATCGGCTTGGACTGCGCCAGACACAGGGGCTTATGGGTTCCATCGCCAAGCTCATGGGGCTGGATATACGAGTGGCGGATTACTCCACGCTGTCGCGCCGCGCAAACCTTTTGATCATCGCTCCGGTGATGAGGCAAGCCGGATCCGTTCCCCTCCATCTGGCTGTCGACAGTACGGGCCTGAAGATAGTCGGCGAGGGGGAATGGCTTGCCCGGAAGCATAAAACCAAGGGAATCCGCCGCCGCTGGCGCAAGCTCCACCTCGGACTGGACATTGCCGGTGGCAAGGTTGTTTGCGCCGATCTGGTGCACGATGACGTTGGAGACACAACGGCCTTGCCGGGCCTCCTGGATCGGCTTGATGCCCCGGCCTCGCACTTTCCGGCTGACGGCGCCTATGATGGAGCGTCAACACGAGATTTGCTGAGGCAGCGCCATGGGGAGGCCATCGACGTTGTCACATCGCCGCCGAAGAACGCGGTTATCAGCCCGCAATCGGCGCATGATCCGAGCGTCCGGGATCGCCATATTGCCAAGATCCGCAGCAATGGCCGCATGAGAGGACAGGCAGACCCCTCTCCCCCTGGGAGAGGGTTGGGGTGAGGGAGACTAAAAGGCTTGAGGGGGCATGGACTGTATTCTGAAAAGGCGGAAACCAGGACGAAAAAAAGGGGGGCAGCATAGATAAGGATGGTGTCTCCTAGATTCCGGCAAGTTATATTCTCCGGCGCTGATCATGCCGCCAGAATCCCTTTGATCCGAATCTTCCTGCTGCTGCTGCTGCTGCTGTTGTTGCTTCGCGCCAGGCCTCCGTCGGCATTCTGCGATGCATTGCACCGCGCTTGAGCTAAGCATTCGCCAAGACGGCTTCGATTATTTCTTTTGCGGCGCGTGGCGACGGTGATACCTTCGCCAAGATTTGGAATATTTTCCTATAGGTTTCGACATCAGACGTTGCAACGCCTCCAAACGGCGGGCGGCCACGCCGAGCGCGGAAGTTGCTTAATTCTTTCTCCAGCGCGTCCAACTTCTCAAAATTTTTTCTCGCGTGGCTATTCATCGCGCCGAAGTCCTCCCGGATATCCCGGATACGGTCCAATGCCTGTCCGACCAATGCCTTCGCGGCTTCGACGGATAGATACCCGGACACTGCAAGATCGCGCGTCTCTTCCATTTGGCATAGCGCGGTCTGGAACCTGCGCTCCTTATTGCGCGTTGCTGACGCCGTCCGGCATCTCGCCGCTATTCGGCGGGCGACAGCGCCTAAATGATTTTCGAGGTTCCGAGTGCGCGGTCCCGACTCGAAGTAATCGCGCCGTCCGTTCGGGACGATACGCGGGTCCACAATGTGAATCTCGCCGATACACCAGTGGTTAAACCGTTCCTCCGGAAAGAGGCGATCGAACACGGCCTCATCTCCAATCTGGATGTTTCCCGCGCGCGCCCGGATGCCTCGAATTCCGGTCTCTTTCGGTATTGCGCCGAGGTAGGATGAATGAGCAATCCAGCCTACGGCGGCCCTTCCGTTCCCGTCCGTAGAGGGGATATCAATTTCTTCGAATTCCGTGAAACGGTCCTCCCGGTTTTTTGAGAATCGAATCATCTCGCCGTATCGCCGCGTTACGGGCGCAAACTCGCCATCAAGAGTGACATCCAGTGCCAGCGGGGCTTTATCTTTTCCAAAGAGATTTGCGATCTTCGAAGCGAATGGGAATGTCGGAGCGATGGGAACGGGACAGACTTCACCAATATAAGCCTGGACGGCTTCTCGGTTGAGTATCAACCCTGCTGCGTGCCGCCCGATGCCGCCGACCTCGACTTCAAAAAAATGAGCGGGATATTCCGCCCCGGGCAACGTTTTTATGGCGACGCATTCCAGAATTGCGTGTTCCGTCTGCGTGGCCCTGGCGATGCCGTTACGGAGCTTGGGACCGTCCCAGACGATACTGGTAACAGGTTGGTCGCCTTGGGCGCGTGTCATGAACGTAACCGACTCCGCAAAGGCCAGCCCAGACAAGCGGCCGATCCCGCGAAATCCGCTATCGGTTCCCCGCTGTTTCTGGCTTCGGGCGATAGGTAACAGCGCCCGAAGCGCCGCTTCGTGCGACAGCCCCGGACCGTTGTCGCGAATCCTCACGCGCAACCCGGACGGGTCGATGTCAACTTCGACCTTGCCATCCCTCGCGCTTTCGGCGGTGGAGATCGTGTCTGCCGCGTTCTGGATGTACTCCCGGTAGATAGCCAGCGGGTTGTCGTACATGCCGACGGTGATGAGGCTCAAAATATCGCCGCTGTGCTCCGCAAAAACTCCATCCACCGTCAGGCGGCACGCGGGACGAGGAAGTATTCATGGTGGAGCCCGTTCAGGACCGGCCTGGAGACCACTTTCCGACCGTCTCCAATTCGATGTCGTCCGTGTTGTAGGGTTACAGGGGTGTCCTTTGTCGGCCCAGGCACCCCCGGCCCGAGTGCAGAATGGGGTCTCGCTCTGTTGTAATAAGCAATCCAATCTTTGAGAACCCGCCGGAGATGATTTTCCGTTAGCGGAATCATGTGATCCAGACATTCTCGCCGCATCGACCCGATGGTCCGCTCACAGATCGAATTCGCTTGGGGGCTTCGATACGGTGCCTTGAGCACACGCAATCCCATGTTTTCGGCAGTACGATCTAGATCTTCTGAGAAAACCCTGCCCCGGTCATGAATCAGAAATCTGTACTGGTGGTCGGAGGGTATCGCCTCACGCAGCTGTTGCCGTGTCCACCCGGAGGTGGGGTGAGCCGTTGCGTTGCAATGCAGAATTCGCCGGGAGCCATGCTTCAGAATGATGAAAACGTACAAGACTTGAAATGTTACTGTGACAGCAACAAAGAAATCACACGCCAGAACCGCTTCAGCGTGGTTACGCAAGAAGGTGGACCAGCGCTGATCGCCACGTGGCCCGCCTGACGGTCTCTTCGCCATGTGCTTCCGCACCGTTCGGGGAGATACCCGGAGGCCAAGTTTGAGGAGCAACTCATTCGCAATTCGCTCCTCGCCCCACAAGGGGTTCTCGCGGGCCATCTGCCGTATCAATCTTCTTAACTCCTCAGGGATGGATGGCCTGCCAGCCCTCGACTTCCAGCCAAAACAGGCGAAAACCCTCACGATGCCAGCGAACCAAAGTCTTTGGCTGGACGACCACCAGCGCATCCTTCCAATTGAAAAATTTGGAGAGTCCAACAAGCGTGAGCCGGGTTGCCGGATCAAGCCGGCGTGGCCGAATGTCCCGTTCTTGATAGTAAGCAAGCTGTTTGCGCAGGAAGAGATTCTCGGCGGCCAATCTGCCCCGTGAACGCAGGAGGAGAGAAAGAAGTGAAAATAAGTCGATGACTACCTGAATAATCGCTTTGGTTATTTGCATGACGTGGATCTTGCCACGCCGGGACCCATCGGAGCGACCTTTATAAGTCCTTCATTTTATGTAGGATCCAATTTTTGCGGAGCACAGGTGTAATCATGCAGCAGCGTCGGAAAGCTGCATCTATTGTCCGGTTTCCACGGGCACGATGTCGAGGAACGCCGCGTGAAAAGGCCACACGTGGCCTGAGAGCGACGAACGCGCCGGGACTGGGCGAGGGGGGGGGGTGCGCCTGGTTGTGTTCGTCCGTCCTAGAGCATCCTGGCGGCTCGGGAGGGGCGCGTAGCGGCGGCGAAGCGCACCCCGCGTCTCCCCGTTTAGGGGTGCGCCTCGGATCACATTCAGAACTCGGCTTATAGCGCGGCGGCCACGGAGAGCTACGACAGGCGTGAGGCTATCGATTAGCCCATTCCCGGGCCCGGGCTTGCGCCTCGGCGATCTGTTCGCGCGTCATGCTGGCGGCGACAATCTCGCGGGCCTTTCGGGCATTCTCGTGGCCGGTCGCGGCGGCAAGGTTTAGCCACATGTGTGCGGTAACGTAGTCCTGCGGTACGCCCCGACCAGCGGCGTACATGACCCCGAGGTTGCTCTGGGCTTTGGCGTTGCCCTGCTCGGCGGACAGGCGGTACCACCGGACGGCTTCAGCGTCGTCCTGCGGCACGCCCCGACCAGTGGCGTACATGACCCCGAGGTTGCTCTGGGCGATGGCGTCGCCCTGCTCGGCGGACAGGCGGTGCCACCGGACGGCTTCAGCGTCGTCCTGCGGCACGCCCCGACCGGTGTCGTACATGGCCCCGAGGTTAAGCTGGGCGCGGGCTTCACCCTGCTCGGCGGACAGGCGGTACCACCGGACGGCTTCAGCGTCGTCCTGCGGCACGCCCCGACCGGTGGCGTACATGGCCCCGAGGTTGCTCTGGGCGCGGGCGTCGCCCTGCTCGGCGGCCAGGCGGTACCACCGGACGGCTTCAGCGTCGTCCTGCGGTACGCCACGACCGGTGGCGTACATGACCCCGAGGTTAAACTGGGCGAGGGCGTCGCCCTGCTCGGCGGCCAGGCGGTACCACCGGACGGCTTCAGCGTCGTCCTGCGGCACGCCCCGACCAGTGGCGTACATGACCCCGAGGTTGCTCTGGGAGATGGCGTCGCCCTGCTCGGCGGCCAGGCGGTACCACCGGACGGCTTCAGCGTCGTCCTGCGGTACGCCACGACCGGTGGCGTACATGATCCCGAGGTTGCTCTGGGCGATGGCTTCACCCTGCTCGGCCGCGTGCCGTGTCGCTTCGTAATCCTGGTCCTGGGCACTGGCTGGCGTGACCGCGTGCAGGAAACCGGCGACCACGCAGGTCAATATCCAGCGCATCTTCAACGGGCGGTCTCCTTTCAGCACCGTACCGTGGTACCGATTCCGAAATATTCCCTCGGGGGATCGGAATTTGGGACTCTCAGCAGTGATGAGTGGGTCAATCCGACCACCGCCAGAAGAATCGAACTCGACTGGGGGGGCTTGGGAGGCATTGAAGTCCAAGCGGTCCTGCGCATGCGTGCCCCAGGAAGCGACTCCGGCGTCATCCAACGCGCCGTTGAAATACTCCACACTCGGCTTGGCCTCACGGATACTCCGCTGTCGCTTCGTAGTCGAGCCCCAACGTGAGCCGGCCGTTCACCCTGACCTCACCCTCTCGCCGCGGCTGAACCGACGACCGAGTAGCGATCGAGCTCAAGCGAATAGCCTTCGCTGACCTCCGGGACGTGATCCAGTTCGTTGACGGCAAGGTTTCGGTCGCGCGCGGTGGCTGCCTCGATATTTGGTTTTCGTAGGTTTTCTCGATGCCTTCGCGCGCGCGCGTGTTTTTTGTCCGAAACGTGACAAATTTGACCAATAAATACTGGGCTTTTTGGCCTCGACGGTGGACGGTATATCGGGCGACGCGACGTGTATCCCGGTGGCCCGGCAGGCATCCTGATTCGTGAGGCCCTGACGGACCGCCTCGGCAACCATACTTGATCGTGTTCGGGGTCAGCTTGGTTGGTCTAGACATTGTTCCGCGCGACCCCGTCGAACGAGGCGAGTTTGAGGAAGTGCTACGCCGTATCGTGCTGGCCCCCGCGTCCAACCGCCCACGCAGCCAGAACCGCGAGCCCACTAAAAAAGAGCTCGAGCAGCTATACAAATTGACCCGCAAAAATTCGTTGTAGGGGCAAATACACCGCGCTTAGGCCTTTGACGAAGTAACCACAAGGTATAGATCCTCACACCCGGAACGTCTGAACACAATATCTAGGGGGTCACGGTCCGTGTCTTAGGATTATGGCGTAAGGCCGTTCAGATCGGGCTGCTTGGGACCGGGTGTGGTTTCAATAACCCTGACGATCTCGTAGTCATTTCGGATTTTGCCGTTTGGTAGAAAGATTTGGGAAAGGCAAAGGCGCACCCTAAAACGGTCTCCAACACCGAATCGATCTCCGGCCACAAATACCCGCCTAACAAACTCCGGGTCACTCAGAGACGCTGATATCATATCGTCTCCATAATAGAATTGCCATTTCTTGTCCTTCACAAACACTGCTGAGCGAAGCAAAAGAACCGCATCGAACATCTGAGGTTCCCCAATTGTTTCTTCGCCGCCAATATCGCATGACAATAAGTCAAAATAACCTTTGTCCAATTCATCTTTTCCAATAGATATTACCGGACTGTTGCCTTGGCGAACCTGGAATTCATTTACCCCATCGTTTCCCAGAGGTGATAGCGTTCTGCGTTGGGACGCTCGGACGCGGAAGTCCTGGGAAAGCCTATATACTGGTTCACTTATAACTATAACATTATCATGGTCACCTTCTATCGAAGCGGCCAGCGTCCTCTTATTCGCAATCGGGGTTTTCGCATTCATCGGTTTCTGTTTGGAACAGTTGATGGCTCCGTTCTGCCGCGATCTTCTTTGAATTATAGCGCTAGACTGTGGGAACTTTCAGAATGGTTTGGGTGTTGGCTGCCCCGATCGACCTCCCAGCTTTGCAAGAACCCACGAGAACCTGGATCAGTTCATATTATGGTGCTCTTTTCTTGTTTTTCTTGCCGCCCAATCGCGTATTTATGATCTTAGGGGAGCGCGGGCAACCCTAAGAACAGTTAGGAGACGGATTGAGAAAACCGACTTCGAGCAGTTTATGAAAGATAGACAATGAACCGGTTCGATGCCCTCCTGCGAGCAGTCCTGACTAAAGGCTCGCCACCAGATCGCCGAAAATCGCGTCAGGCCTCTTCCTCCGGTTGTACCGATACTCAAATTCCTTCACATACTTCTGAAGGTATTTCTCCGAAACGTGAACGTGGGTCCCGCGTATCGACAGCTTCAGCCGCGCCCAAAAACCCTCGATCCCGTTCACATGGCTAGTACCTTTCACATATTCGCCATGATTGACGGTCCGATGCTGGTAGCTGTCCCCGATAGGACCGCAGTTCGTCCGTATGTACCGTACTGCCCGGATCGACGTTCTCGGCGATTGGGTTGGAGCGAGCGCTTCTTCACGTCCGGCACCACCTTGGCCATCACGTCGCCGCCGCGTTCCAGCATTCCGAAGACAACCGTCTTGTTTGGAGCGCCGCGCCCTCGCTTCCCAGCAGTCGTCTTGCCGCCGACATAGGTTTCGTCGGCTTCGACTTCGCCGCCAAGCGGCCATTCGCCGTCGACTTCGGCCATGTACATTTCATGCGCCATGCGCCACGCCGTCTTGTAGGTAACGCCGATCTGGCGCTGCAATTCCTTCGCCGCCACGCCATGCCGCGAAGTAGAGAACATGTGCATGGCGTAGAACCACTTGTGAAGCGGCGTCCGCGACCTCTCCATGATCGTTCCTACGGTCGGGTGCAACTGGTGTTTGCAGTGCTGGCACACATAGGCGCGCTCCCGCGTCATGCGATAGAAGTTGGCGTGGGCGCCGCACTTCGGGCAGTCCATCTCCGTGCCGCCGTAGCGCTCGACCATGATGCGCTTCAAACACGATTCATCGTCCGGGAATTTCTGCTGGAATTCGTAGAACGTCGTCATGGCAATCTCCTATGTCCTTAATATAGGGATTGCGCCCACGCAGCCAAAACCGCGAGCGCAGTTGCAACGTGTTCGTCTTTAATAAGCTCCGCAACCTTATTGTACATTTTGGGTGATCTCAAAAAGAATGTCAAAGCAGCCAGACGCTGTAGCCTTGACCCGCACATTAATTTCTGCAACACCTTTGCCATTCATAACGGAGTTGGATTCACGACACATATCGCCGAATGCCAGCAGTGCCGGTCCAAGGGTTTGAACATCCATCGTGTGGTCTTCCAAGGCCGGGCCATCGTAGGCTATGGCGAACTCATGTTTGCTCATGGTGTGCCCCTATATCCCCTGCAAGAATAGTGAAAAAGCGAGAATATCCATGCGGCACTATGTCTTAACACAATACAATGATAATCCCCCACCCACTCCGACCACTATATCTTGTGAAATGCTGTATGGTTGCCTGGATCTACATATGGTGTTTCACTTTGTAAAAGGCCTAAGCGCGATTATAACCGACTGCCGAAAGCAGGGACGAGTCAGCTGGCACCTATCGGGGCCTCGCGATAGACAATGCCGCCGGTGTCCATGTTGTGATTGACAGCGAAAGCCTGATCGTGGCTCCGGAGGTTGCGGAGGCGAACCGCCCTCAACCGCCGGAACCATCGAAAGATCTTCAGGAGAAGACGGTTCCTGACGAGAAATCCGACGAACTCGATCCACCCGAACCGATCGAGGAGAAGCCGACACGCTTCATCGGCACGGTGATGATCTCCGCGGAGCGTCCTGCCCGCGATATCCATCAAGTCATTGAAGCCGTTGTCGAGCAGCTCGCCACCATTCCCGGCAGCGAGGTGTCCCTGAAGCTTGAAATCGATGCCGAGATTCCCAGCGGTCTGGACCGCGGAAAGGTTCGCACCCTGGTCGAGAATGCGAACACGCTCGGTTTTATCGAAAAGACGATCAGGTGAGTGGGGATGGCGAGACCTGGAACCATCCGAGCGCCAATACGACACGGAGCGTGATGGCAGACCTGCGCTGTGATTGGATTCGGCGTAATTCCCCATGCTTCACAATTACGCTATTGAACTGAGCCCCACTCACAGAAAACCTTGCTCCAGGCGGCGATTCGCACCTGCGCTTCGCAGTGATACCGACATGACGCCTATCTTACCCGTTCACATCACGAACGAGCCTGCGCATTGAGCGCATCAACGCTGTCAATTCCCGCCGCCGCGCGATAGCCTCGGCGGTGTAGAGCCCGTGCTTATAGGCGTTGGTGTTGCCTCTCGGCGCGCCGGGCGAAGCTCCCCCGTGCATCCGACATCGGCCGTTCGCCATCGCAGGTGATTGGCAAAGTGCCCCCCTCCGTGTCCGGGCACCGCAGCGCGGGCTCAAGTGCATCTGAAGACTGCTTTGCATGGGGTTGTTCCTCCGATTTGCCGCCACCCCCACCCCCCGGTCTTCCGACGTTTCCGACCACGGCCTGCCCGCCGGCATGGACGTGGACATGCTCGACCGTCACCTTCTGCTGGCCCTTGCCGCGATGCTTGTTGAGTGCGTCGAGAAGCGTCGCCCAAGTGCGGGAGAGCTTGTTCGCCTGATTGAGGCTTTCGCGCCACACCTCAAAAGTCTGTCCGTTGAGTATGGCGAGTCGGTAGCACTCCATTGTGGCTTGGTGTGCGGCTATCAGTTGGGTGGCCATCATGCCTTCGAGTTCGTCGCGTGGAGCGATTCCCATCAGCGCCGCAACTGTGGCACGATATAGCTCCTCGCGTTTCGACTCGTGAGGAATCCTGAGCGTCTCCAGCACCTGTTCGACAAGTGTGTGGTTCCACTTATCGGACTGAGAGCCGCCGATGCCCTTTAACTTGCCTTTGCGATCCTCTTTGTCGTTGACGACGATGGTCATTTGCTCCTTCTGCTCAGCAGTCTTTTTCCTAGTCATGCGCTCTTTGCCTCCGATTCCGCCTGCTCTCGGTTCTTAACGCTACTGAACTCGATAATGCTGGCCCGCTCCTCGAAGAACTCCCGCCAATCCTCCGGACAACATTCTTATGCGCTAGGTGAGGGGCCTCTCTCGCACTCATATCCGCAACTTCCAACAGCCAGATTAAGCCGGGATATTTTCGTCCTTATCGTCCGCAGCGTCCGCAAGCTAGGTATCACAGGGGATTCCGCGGACGGAGGACTTGTGCGGCGAATGGCCGTTTGCGTCCGCGGACGGCTCTTGCGTCCGCACCCTCACGTCCTCCAGGCCTTGGCTGTGCACACCCTTGGCGCCTTCGGCGGACGATGCGGACGGTAGGGACGATGTTAACCCCTCACAATCTGCCTTCCGAAAAATCTCGATCAGCCGGGTCCGCGCGTGGCCTTCTTTTTTGAAATCGATTTCGATCCCGACTTTGCGTAGTAGGGGCGCGGCGCGACGAACCCGTCCAGACAACGCCCGCGAGCTCGTCGGCCAAGCCTTGGTCTTGGTGACCCGCTCGCCGACTTCATCGGAAAGGACTTCCAGAAGCTCCGTCGCGGTGCCCGTCCACTTCGGTCCGCCTTTCCATCAGCGAGCGAAGCGCCGAACCTCACTGGATCAGCATCAATAACGTTATCCACCGCCGCGTCGCGATTGCCCCAGATAGGCCGCTGAGAAGGTCCCGGCGGGCCACAAGGAGCAGTTTCACAGGCTGTCACCCAGCGCGCGAAATCAGCCATGCGCGGCAGCTTCTCCAGTTTTGTCTCACGGTATTGTCTCAGACCGGTCGAGACAGCATCGAGCAAGGCGCCGAGAATCTTCGGGCGCGCCCTTTCGAATTTTTCCCAGAGTTCTTTTTCGGGTCGGCGGCACTCATCCGGGATTGGGTCCAGGGTCAGGAAGATGGCCCGATCCGCGAGGTCGGGCCGGTTCACGATGTCCGTGATGCCGTTTAAGACAAGCGGACGCATGGCTTCGAACAGTACCTCGTCTTGGTCGGTATAGAGCTGGCGCACTGCAAAGCCGCCACCCGTGGCAAGACGGCACAACGTGTCCGATAACCACGGCGGCAATCCAGAGACATTATCAAAGACAAGCAAATGCTGGTTGTTTGCCGCGATGAACAGCTCCCGGTCCTCGCGTGGCAGGGCGCGCAGCGGGGCTGCGTTGGGATCGAGGAGCGCACGCAGGACGCGGCAAAAGGTAGACTTGGCCGATCCTTGTTCGCCCGACAGCACGAGGGCCGGATAGGGACCACAATCCCGCAGGCAGGCAAGCATCCAAGCCACGACAAGAACGAAATCTTCATCACCGACGTTGAGGAAATGCCGCAGCATCTCCACGGACCCGCCCGGTATCGGGACCGGCAGTGGTCCCATGCCGGCGGCCCGGCGGAAACGGACCGGCGTCTTCCCGACGACGCGCCATCCCGCACCGTCGATCTCTATCGCCCGCCAAGAATCATCAGCGAGATCGACGTAGAGCTTCTCTCCATGGCCCGCCACCCGGATAAATGCTTGCCCCTGCGGCGCGTCGAAATGTGCCCGTGCTTCGAGCAGGTTCAACGCCGCCTGAAGGGCGTCGGAGTTCGGGGCACCTTCAGTGGCCTCAAAGAACCGCCGCGTGAGCCAGCGCTTAAACCCTTTGCTGCGGACCGGCCAAGTCTCACGGTGTCCGTTGAAGTGAAGATTGCCATAGGCAGTTCCGTCAGCGGTATGGAATAGTTCCACCTCGGCTGCAAGTTCGATCAAAATGTCGGACTGTGTCGGTCTCCCCCCGCCTGCCTCGCCGGTTTCCTCGGCGATGGCCTTATCGAGAACGCTCACCCGGCATCTCGTCTTCCTGAGCCGTGCCCGGAGCGTCTCGAAAGCCGCAGGATCGTCTCTCTTGAGCATCGCGATATGCTTCACCATCTCTGGGGCGAAGGCGACACCGGGATCAGCCTGTGATTTCTCGACCAGCTCCTCCAGCAGGTCCGGAACTTCCTCGGCGGCCTCTATGGCATCGCGGATGGAGTTCAAGCCATTGTTCTCGTTGCTCATGGCGCGCTCTCCTCGCTGCGAGGTGCGCGGCCGAGTAAAATGTCGTTGAAGTCCAGACCTCTTGTCGGGCGAGCGATACGTACGCGCCGACCTCGCCTCATCCAGCGAAGGGCGCAGTCCTTCGCCGCCGCCTCACCCTGTTCGTCACCATCGGCGAGAACGATCACCTCGTACACGGTCTCGGGCAGGTCGAGCGCACGCAAGCCGGCGGTGGACAGCGCGGCCCAGGCAGGATGTCCGGTCGCCTGCATCGCCGCGAGGCAAGTCTCAATACCTTCGCCGACCATCAGCAGCTGATCAGGCACGCCGAGCCGCACCGCTCCGCCCCGACAGGGGCCGAGCATCATCCTGGCCGGATCAACCGGCGCCTTTCTGCCACCGTCGCGGGCGAGGAAGGTACGGTGAATCGCCAGCGGGCTGCCGACATCGCCCTGCGTCACCAGCGCCACCATGCAGGGCCAGCGCCCACCCGAGGGATGCCTGAGGCCACGATGAAATCGAAGCGAGGACGGAAGCGGAGGGGTGAGGCCCCGCACGGCGAGATAGGCCTCGACCGGCGTTCCAGTTCCCGGGAGTGGAAGATCGCCAGATACTGAGAGCAAAAGCTCTTCGTTTAAGCTCCTGTTGATCGGAATAGTGTTGTGCAGCCGAACGGTGTAATGGACGTCGAAAATCTTGAATGCCCCACAAGCCGCGTTCTTTCAGAGCTATGATACGGCCCGCTGGTTACAGCCGGCATGGCAGCGGACCAACACCCTGCCATCTTCGGTTTCGTGGATCGACAGGCTCGGCTCGCGATCATCATGACTAGGGCAACATGATAGCCAGCCACCGGCGACCCGCCGCGAACGTTCTAGGCCTCGGGCGATAGTTTCGGCTGAGGGAATTCTCATTCCTCGCCAATCCCGATGCGGCTCTGCTCGTATTTTTCGCCGCTCGCACGAGGGCGGCTTTCTAGAAAGGCTTCGATTTCGGAGGCCTTCCAGCGAACGGCTCGAGGACCGATTTTAAGCGGCTCCGGGAAATCAGCCTCACGCATGAGGCGGTACAAGGTTGATGTCGCGATTCGGCAGCGCGACTCCACTTCGGGGCGGGTGAGAAGTTTCTCTGACATGGCATACCCTCCGTTATTAGCAGTTATATCTAATGCCCGGAGGATGCCCGCTATTCCCTGGAGAAGGTTAACAGGCTGTCTCGAGATAGCCTTCTAAAGGCCAGCCGTCAGGTTCTGGGAGGCCAGCATTCCCACGGCTTAGGTAGCTTGCCGTCCATTCGCAGGCCTTTTTTGATCGCTTTACACACGGTACGTTCGCTAATGCCGCGCTCTTCGGCAATGGCGTCGTAGCGTTCCATTTTGCTATTAAGTCCCAAAAATTCGAGCAGGTAGAAAACATCGGCGAACATATAGTTCCGAACATCGTATGCGTAATGCGGCTCCCCTTTGTTACTTTGTGGCTTCGACGGCCGATTGAGCTTCTCCTCGATGTTCTGCCTGTGAATTTCAATCGCCCAATCAGCGAGGTCGTCTGGAAACAACTCTCCCTCCGCGTGCAAACGGATGGAGATGAGATGCAACGCCTTCCAGTAATCGGGAGCTTGGGTGCTGGCCTCAATCATTACCCGCAACTTCTCTGCCTGGCGCTCCTCGCCCCATCTATTCCGCATTGCAAACCAGTTTTCCGCTTCCGCCGAACCACGCGGCGAAATTGGGGACAAGTCGAACCCATGCAGCCAATATCGGACGACATACATGGCCTCTTCTTTACGGTCGGCCTTGTTCAGTCCTTCGAACATTCCTGGCTTACCCAATTTGTTATTTTTTGGTCGGAGCAAGTCGTCATGTTCTTCTAGCGACACTTCCTCGCCCTGATCCTTTTTCGTAATAGCGACGTCCCATTTCGCGCGGCGTTCATCATCCATGAAGCTGCACCACCTTCCCGCGCGCTCCACCTCTCACGAACGCGCCCCATTGCGCCAGAAGCCGCGCTCGCTTTTGATACAAATCGCTTCTTGCATAGCTTCGCTCGACAGATGAGCCGACGGCATGGGCGAGGCACAATTCCATGACGGCATGATCGGCATTCGTGCATTCGCTCGCCCACGTCCTGAAACTCGACCTAAAACCATGCACGACAGCCCGTTCCGCAATACCCGTGTCGCGGAGCAACTTTGTCAAGCTCATATCCGAAAGCGGTTTGCCCTTTCTCACCGGCGACGGGAAAATCAGACCGCTTCCGTCATCAATCTCTCGCGCTTTTTCCAACACAGCGACAGCTGCATTGGAAAGCGGCTGGCGGTGTTCTTTTCCACCTTTCATACGCTGGCTGGGAATGCGCCATTCCCGCGCTTCAAGATCGATTTCTCTCCATTCCGCATTTCGCGCCTCGCCTGATCGGCAAGCCGTCAACACCACAAATTCGAGGCACGCTTTCGCGGCCAGCGAAGCCCGAGACGCCCACACGATTACAACCGCCTCAGGTACTTCTTGGTATGGCAACGACCGATAATTTTCCTTCACAGCTGGCATGGACGGGAGCGCGCCGTCTATAGCCTCACCCGCTACGTTAGTTTCCACGTATCCGCTCGCCTGACACCATGAGAGCGTGGCCCTGATATTACGGCGAACGCGGCGCGCTGTTTCCGGCTTGCAAGTCCAAATCGGCGTCAAAACGGCTAGTACGTCCTCGCGACCGATTGTGTCCACCGGCAAATCGCCAAGGCGGCTGAAAGCATGGCGCTCTAGCTGCTGTATCCAGTTCTTCGTTCCCTTGGTGGAACGCCAGCGCGGTTTAAGCCCCTCGTATGTCCGCTCCGCTGCCTCCCGGAACGTTGGCGTCTTGGCCCTTCTTTTCTCAGCCAGCGGGTCTCTCCCTTCTGAGACGGCAACGCGATTTTCGAATGCGCGCCGCCGCGCCTTTTCGAGAGAAACAATTGGCCAGCCACCCAAACCGATATCGTGGCACTTTCCTGCAATTGTGATTCTTTGAATCCAAGACTTGCTTCCACCGGGCGCGACGTTCAAAAGGAGCGTGTTTCCATCACCGTAGCGCCCCGGCTTCTTGATTGCTTTCACCTTTGCAGCTGTGAGTTTCCCCATACGATCCTCTATTTTACCCATTATTTTACCCATACTACTTCAGGTAATTTACAGGAAGGTAAGGCAAGGCGCAAGCACTACTAAAAATAAAAAACCCCTATAATCAATGGTATTTTATGGATATTCGGATATTCACGGAAACGTGAGAAAACAGAGGATGGTGCCACGGGGCGGAATCGAACCGCCGACACGCGGATTTTCAGTCCGCTGCTCTACCGACTGAGCTACCGTGGCATGATGGGAAAGTGAATTGATATTCTCACGAACCGCTGCCAAAGCCTTTCACATACTTACAAAACTCATTCCTTAAAAAGGCTCCGATTCTAAAATGACCTATTAGAAGCGTCAAGGCCCTGCGAAAATGAATTGAGAAAACTCGCTTCAAATTCAAATAGATTGACGTGAGGAATAAACGGCCTGCGCCGGTCCATCCGCATCATTTTGTCCAGGAGAGGCTGTATTGTTAGACTTGGTACGCTCCCAAACGTGAAATGGAGGTACAGTGAAGACCTATCTCCCTGTCGGAAAACTCTCCTCAGAAATGCTCGGCAAAATGTTAATGAAACTTGAAGGACACCCGCGCCTGATCATCGGCCCGCGCGTTGGAGAGGACGCAGCCGTCATCGAATTGGGAGATCGTTATCTGGTCGCGAAATCCGACCCCGTCACTTTCGTCGAAGGGCGAATCGGATGGTATGCGGTTCACGTAAACGCAAACGATATCGCATGTATGGGCGCACAACCCTTTTGGTTTCTAATGACTCTTCTTCTTCCTGAAAATCTTACTGACGAGAAGATGGTGGAAACCATTTGGGCTGACGTTCGAAGCGCCTGCAAGGATCTTGGTATCACCCTATGTGGCGGACACACAGAGATCACCCAAGGTCTCGACCGGCCCATTCTCTGTGGTCAAATGCTTGGGGAGGTAAATAAGGAACGCCTCGTCCGCGGAGACGGTGCCCAACCAGGTGACGTTATTTTACTTACCCGCGCAATTCCGGTGGAAGGAACAGCCATCCTGGCAGCGGCGAAGAGGGAAGAACTCATCCCAACTCTTGGTTCCGATTTAATCGATCGAGCGGAAAACTATTTAAAGGATCCAGGAATCAGCGTAGTTCGCCTTGCTCTCGCAGCGGCGGAAACTGGTTTCGTCAACGCAATGCACGATCCGACGGAGGGCGGTCTGGCCACTGGGGTGCACGAGTTGGCCGAAGCGGCTCGGCTGGGCGCCCTCGTGGAGAAAGACGCCATTCCGATTTCGGAGGAGGGAGCGGCCATTTGTTCGACCCTCGGCATTGATCCTTTGGGGGTCATCACCTCAGGGGCGCTTCTTCTCGCCGTGCCATCGGAAAACGAAAACTTCCTTCGGGGGATCCTCGAAGAGGCGGGTGGTTTGGGAGTCCGGATCGGAACTTTGCTGCCTCCCGCCGAGGGCGTAACCATTCTCCAAAGTGGGAAACGATTTCCGCTTCCACGGTTCGACGCTGATGAAATCAGCAAGGTGCTCTGAAAGGGCAATGGATTGGAAAAAATCTTTCATGGTGTTCTCTTGGATTTTGATGGAACCCTTGTTAAGCCGGTGATCGACTGGCCGGCCATGAAACGTGAGATGAATTTCGAGACGGACTCGGTGTCGATTCTTGATTTCCTGACAACCGCTCCCTCGTATCGCGCGCAGCAGATTGCCAAGGTGCTGGAGCGACACGAACGAGCGGCGGCAGAGCGCGCCGAAGTTAACGAAGGAGCGGTAGAGCTGCTTGAATTCTTAGCAACAAAAAATATTCCTTTTGGCGTGGTGACAAACAACGCGATGCGACACATATCTTTGATGCTTCAATGGACCAGGCTATCCATCGATAGAATTATCACGAGAGACATCGGCTACTGGAAACCTGATGTCCGGCATGTCTTGGCAGGTGCAAAGGCAATCGATGTACCACCAGAAATGTGCATTTTTATCGGTGACGGTCAATATGACATGATGGCCGCCAGAGAGGCGGGAATGATCTCTGTTCACCTTGCACCCGAGCCAGGACCCTCATCAGGACCCTCATGTGATTACCGGGTGGAGCGCCTGGGGGAGGCAATTACTCTGCTCGAAAGGCTTCTTTTTTGATATTTTGCGAAACAAATTTAATGCAAGTCCCCGTTGCAATATGTTTTTCTCCGTCTGGCCTTGAATCCCTCAGCCACTCATCTATCAACTGAAACAGGTTGCGCCTCCATCCAATTGGAAGGGGTGTCAACTTTTTGTTTTTGACAAAAGGAAAGGGCATATCTCATATTTGAGATATGCCCCTTTCGGAAGGGCCCTATCAGGTCACCCTGAGGGCATTTGGTGGGATGCAGTGGACCGGCATCGGGTGAGTCCCGCAACCGGCCACCGGGGGGTAAACGGCTTTTCTAAAGAAAAGCCGCCTTAGCGGGCAACTTTATCAATAATCCCAGGTTCTCCTCTCTTCCTGGTCTATTCCCTTGAGAACACCGAAGACCTCAGCTGATTCAAAAGCTGTTTTTCTTTCTGCCGTTCTTATCGGCATCCTCAGATGTTCCCTGACACCTGCAATATATTTGCACATGACATGCCAAATGTTTGCAAAAGCATCCAGAATAATACAAGAAATATTAAAGGCATGAAAACAAAGCTTTACACCCGATTCTGTATTTTAATCCATCGGCAAAAAATCAAATAATGAAGGGAAAGTAAGGAAATCTATTCACGCAATTTCAAGAATGTAAGAAATTTTTGAGACAATTTGTCAGTTTGGCTTTTCTTAGGCCAAACAGGATCTCCTTCATGGCCATTGATATGTAAACGAATTTTGGTGGTTGCCGAAAAATCAATGAATTGGTGGAAAATTGATTGATGAAATGGGGAAAGTTTATAAATCCTTGAAAAGCTCAGATGCCCAGAACAGACCCCCGAGCCGCTTCGATAAAGCTGCCTGGAAAAATTCCGAGCGCAATGGTGGCGATGACCAATAGGAATAGGGTGAGCAGAAGAGAGGGGGATTTCGAAAATTCAATTGGAGGCTGGCTCGTATCCCTCGGGCTCATGTACAACACCCGTATGATGTGGCCGTAGTAGTAAATCGAGACGGCGCTCGAAAATATCCCAATCACGGCAAGCCAATAGTATTGGTTTTGAATGGCGGCTGCAAAAAGGATTAGCTTTCCCACAAATCCCGCTGTGGGAGGTATCCCCGCCAATGAAAGCAAAAACACAACGAAAGAAAGGCCGACGATAGGGTGGGCCTGCCCGACTCCTCGCCAGTCCTCGATGTTGTCCCCCCGATAGCCCTCCCGGCAAATTAGAATGAGCATCCCGAATGCGCCCAGGTTGGTGAACATGTATACCACCAGATAAAAGAGGACGGCGCTAATCCCTTCATCGCTAAAAACCACCTTCCCGTCATTGATGGTCATGGCCGCTACTACACCCAACAATAAGTAACCCACATGGGCAATGCTCGAATAAGCAAGTATCCGTTTAAGACTGGTTTGGGCAATGGCGGCGACATTTCCCCAGATCATGGTGAAGGCTGCGAGCAGCCAAAGCAGAAAGTTCCACCTGGGTGCCAGTACCTGGAGTCCGATGAAAAAAAGACGAATCAATGCCGCGGACGCGGCGGCCGTCACGGTAACCGACATAAAAGCCGTAATAGTTGTAGGGGCACCTGTATACGCATCAGGAAGCCACATATGGAACGGGACAAGAGCAAGCTTAAACGCAAAACCCGCCACAAGAAGAATGAGAGCAAAAATCATGACAGGATTCGAAGAGATTTCCTCTCCCCCCGCGCCCGAGAGCGACTCGGAAATCCCGATCAGTGATGTGGTGCCTGTCAGACCGTACGTCAGCGCCATTCCGTACAGAACGATTCCAGAGGCAAATGCGCCCATCAGGAAATATTTTAATGATGCCTCCCGGCTCAGAGGATCATGGCGAATGAACCCGACGAGAACATAGATGCTTAAACTCATGGTCTCAATGCCAAGATAGATCGAGATGAGATCATTTCCTGAGGCCATCACGAGCATCCCGAACGCCGAGAAAAGGAGCAATCCGTAGAACTCGCCGTAGTTGATTTTCTCGACTTTCAAGTATTGCAGAGAAAGCGAGATCGAAAGCGCCGTGGCGGTAAGGATGACCACCTTCACAAAAACGCTGAAGTTGTCCACCACATAGAAGCCGCTGAAAGTGGTTTGCGCACCTCCGCCCCACTGCGAAAGGCTGAGAAACGCAAGAAGAACAACCCCGATGAAGCTCAAGATGCCTATCGCCGCCTTGTTCTCAAGGGGGGTAAAAAGGTCCGCAATCAGGACAATACCGATTAGGATAGCGAGCCCGATCTCGGGGGCCGCCAGCCAAAAAGAAATTTCAGGAAATGCAATGTCCATCAAACCTGGCTCCAACGCATATTCCTAGCGCGCTAAGCGCGCCTCTTTTGCCTTAAGGACCGCCGCCGGTTCCGGGATGGCACTCACCCGCTTCCCCTGCGGCGCCTGGGCCACATTCACCATCCGAACCACCTTGCCCACACTTTTCTCCATGCGCTCCAGGAAGGGCTTCGGATATAGACCGATCCAGAACATCAAAAATATAAGAGGCAACATATAGGCTATCTCGCGCTTGTTGCAGTCTGTAAGCCTCTGGTTCTCCGGATTTTCCAACTCCCCGAAGAACATCCTTTGAAACAGCCAGAGCATGTAGGCAGCGCCCAGAATAATTCCAATCACAGCGAAGGCCGCGTAGAGGCCGCTTACCTTGAAAACACCAATCAGAATCAAAAACTCTCCCACAAATCCGTTGAGGCCCGGCAGGCCGATGCTGCTCAGCATGGTTATGGCAAAAATGGTCGAATAAATGGGAACTTGTTTCGAAAGTCCGCCGAAATCGGCGATCTCGCGGGTGTGCCGCCGTTCGTAAATGATTCCAACCAGAAGGAAGAGCGCCCCTGTGCTTATGCCATGATTGACCATCTGAAGTTGGCCGCCAAGGACGCCCTGCTGGTTCAAAGCGAAAATGCCCAGCATGACAAATCCCAGATGGCTAACCGATGAGTAGGCCACAAGCTTCTTGACATCTGTCTGGGCCATGGCGACCAACGCGCCATAAATGATTCCAATGATCGCCAGCAGAACCATGAAGGGAACAAAAAATTGGCTCGCCTGGGGAAGCAACGGAAGCATGAAGCGGACAAAGCCGTAAGTTCCCATTTTCAAAAGGACGCCCGCCAAAATCACGCTTCCCGCCGTGGGGGCCTCCACGTGGGCGTCAGGCAGCCAAGTGTGGAAGGGAAACATTGGCACTTTGATCGCAAATCCGATGAAGAAAGCCAAGAAAATCCAACGTTGAACTTCCAGCGGAATTTTTGGCCCGACATCATAAAGTTCAATGAGATTAAAGGTGAATTGACCCGTTCCCAATTTTAAATTGACGAAATACAGAGCCAGGATTCCCAGCAACATGAGCACGCTGCCGAACAGCGTGTAGAGAAAGAACTTTATTGCGGCGTAGAGCTTCCGGGTTCCCCCCCAGATTCCAATCAGGAAATACATCGGAACAAGGGTGACCTCGAAGAATACGTAAAAAAGAAATAGGTCCAGGGAGACAAATGTACCGATCATTCCCGTTGCGAGGAACAACATGCAAACGTAGTATTCTTTCTCCCGCTCTTTGATCGCGGAAAAAGAACAGACCACCGAGACGACCATGGTCAGTGTAGTCAGAAGAACAAGGAGGACGCTGATTCCGTCCACTGCAATCAGATAATTCACACCGATGGCCGGAATCCAACTCGCTTTCTCTAAGAATTGGAATCCCTCCTCCGATGTATCAAATTTTGTCCAAAGAGGGATGGAAAGGAAAAAGTCCACCAAGACGACGATTGTCGCAAAGGACTTGATGGCCGTTGTGTGCTCTTTCTTGAAAAAGAGCATCAAGATCACTCCTCCCAAAAGAGGGAGAAAAGTGATCAACGTGAGGAGGGGAAATTCCATGATGTTGCTCATTGAAACCTCCGAATGCCGTCCGCTAGCGGAAAAGGTAGCCGCTGAGCATCAAAAATAAGCCGATCAGCATAAAGAAAATATAGTTTTGTACCATGCCGGACTGTATGAATTTCAGCGCCTGCGAGAAAAATCGGATGACCGAACCGGTTCCGTTCACGGCGCCGTCCACCGTCTGAAGATCGAAAATTCCCGAAAAACGAGAGGTTACCAACGTAACGAGACTGCTCCCGTTGACCGCGCCATCTACCACCTTGGCATCAAAATCCCAAAGAAAATTCATGAGACGATAGATGGGCTCGACGATGTAGGTCTGATAGAACTCATCTACATAGTATTTGTTTAGGAAGGTCCGGTATAACCCGGGAAATTGGGACGCGAGGCGATCTGGAGTGGCGGGCCTTCGAATATACATGTACCAGGCCAGTGCGATCCCTCCGAGAGCAACTGCGGTAGCGAGCACCACAAGCAAAACCGCAGCCGGTCCCCCATGACCTCCGCCATTCGTCCCTTCTGCCACAGTGGAAACGAAAATGAGCCGCGGGTCGGCCGCGGCGTGTCCGCCTCCCAGGGTAGCGAGAGAGGGTGCGAGAAACCCATGGATCCACCCCCCCTCAGGCGGAAATCCCGGAATGATTCCTCCAATGACGCTGAGGATAGCTAAAATCACGAGGGGGACTGTCATCGATGCGGGTGATTCATGAATATATTCACGGGCGTGATGGTCCACGCGCATCTCCCCGTGGAAGGTCATGAAAATGAGCCGGAACATATAAAAAGCGGTCATGAAGGCGGCGACGGTTCCGATGGCCCAGATGGGGAAATGGCCAGTGAAAAACGCATTGGCGAGAATCTCATCCTTGCTCCAGAATCCAGCCAGAGGCGGGACCCCCGCAATCGCGACCGCACCTATCACGAAGGTCCAGTAGGTAACGGGCATCTTCGTGCGAAGCCCGCCCATATAGCGCATGTCCTGCTGTTGGTCCACGGGGGCGTGATGCAGGGCGTGAATGACGCTTCCACTTCCGAGGAAGAGAAGTCCCTTGAAAAAGGCATGGGTCATAAGGTGGAAGATGCCGGCCGTGAAGGCGCCCACGCCGAGGGCCATGAACATGAAGCCGAGCTGGCTCACCGTGCTATAGGCCAAAACGCGCTTGATATCATTTTGGACAAGCCCGATCGTAGCGGCCATCAAAGCCGTGAGGGCACCCACCACGGCGATGACTTCGAGCACCGGTGGGATTTCGAGCCCCAGGAAAGGGAGGGGGATGGCACCCCCCATGACGTAGATATGGCTTGAGCGTGCCACCATGTAGACCCCGGCGGTGACCATGGTGGCCGCATGGATCAGAGCGCTCACCGGCGTGGGGCCCTCCATCGCGTCCGGGAGCCAGACATAAAGCGGAATTTGCGCGCTTTTCCCCATGGCGCCGATGAAGAGCAAAAGCCCAATGGCGCTCGCCCCCGCCGCCGAAAGTTGGGGCGCCTCTTTGAATACTTCACTGTAGGTTAGGCTTCCCGTCAGAACCCAGATAAGGAACATGCCAAGAAGGAAACCCGCGTCCCCCACTCGATTCACGATGAAGGCCTTCTTGCCCGCGTCAGAGGCCGATTTTTTCTCGTACCAGAATCCGATCAATAAATAGCTGCAAAGACCAACCCCTTCCCAACCGACGAACATGAGGAGAAAGTTGTCCGCCAAAATGAGGATGAGCATGGAGAGCATGAATAGGTTCAGGTAGGTGAAAAACCGGGGGTAGCTGGGATCTCCGTGCATATAGCCCAGCGAGTAGACGTGGATGACGAAGCCCACCCCCGTCACCACGAGGAGCATAATTGTGCTCAGGGGGTCAACGAGCAGGTTTACCGATACATTCAAATCGCCCGCTACGATCCAGCTCCAGAGAGGAACCGTATGGCTGCCCCCTTCGCCAGAAATCATCTCGAAACTGATTAAAAGCGCAACGAGAAAAGAAAGGCCCGTCATCAGGCAAGCAATGTGGCCTGCCTTGTCACGCGTGTACTTCGTCCCCAAAAATCCGTTGATGAGAACGCCAATCGCCGGCAAAAGCGGGACGAGCCAGATGTACGAGATCATGCCTTTCCTACCACTTGAGAAGGTTCACTTCGTCCACGTTCACAGTGGACCGATCCCGGTTGAGCGTTACCAGGATGGCAAGCCCTACGGCCGCCTCAGCCGCCGCTACCGCGATGACGAATATGGCGAATACCTGACCCGTCAAGTCCCCGAGCTGGCGCGAGAAGCCCACAAAAGTAACGTTAACTGCATTCAAAATCAGTTCGATACTCATCAGGATGATGATCGCGTTTCTGCGCATCAACACCCCTCCCGCACCGATCAGAAATAGGATTGCCCCCAGTGCCAAATAATGGGAAAGCGGAACCATCGACTCTTTCCTCCGACTATTAGCGCTCTATCGTCCGCTTCGCCAGGACGATCGCGCCGATCATCGCCGCGAGCAATAAAACCGAAACTACTTCAAGAGGGAACAAGAACTTTGTGTAAAGGACGTTCCCGAGAGCCTCGACATTTCCGGGAGTGGCGCCAAGTATCCCGACGGGGCTTTTCTGTGCGGGGTAATTTCCATCTCCAAGAACAATCCAAACCTCTATGCCAAGAACAACTGTCACCACAAGAGCTGCAAAGCTCTGCCGATGCCACTGCCGAAGGCGCTTCGCCACATCGATATTCATAAGCATGATAGAAAAAAGGTACAGAACCATAATTCCACCAGCGTAAATAAGTATCTGTACTGCGGCGAGAAACTCTGCCCCCATAAGAACGTACAGTCCCGCCAGGAACAAGAACGTGAGAACCAACAATAGACCAGCGTGTATGACGTTGGCGCGCGTTACCATCAATAGCGAAGCGACCACAATTCCTGTCGAAAACAAATAAAAGAAGGGCAACTCCAAGGTGTTCGTCTCCTCTTAAAGAAAGAGGTATTTCAGCAAACCGGTCAGGAAAATGTTCGCCATAACAAGGGGAAACATGAACTTCCAGCCAATTGCCATGAGCTGGTCATACCGATAGCGCGGAAGGGTGGCGCGCAACCATATAAACAAAAATATCAACGCGAATAATTTGAGAACATACCAAATGAAGCCGGGAAGCGGTATTCCCGAGATGCCCTGCCAGCCGCCAAAAAAAAGGGCTACGCCCACCGTCGCAACCACCATGATGTTGGCATACTCAGCCAAAAAGAAGAAAGCGAATTTCATTCCGCTGTATTCGGTGTGGAATCCAGCGACTAATTCCGTTTCCGCCTCGGGCAAATCGAATGGTACCCGGTTCGTCTCCGCAAGAGACGCCACAAAAAAAACAATGAAGGCAAGCGGTTGATACACGATGAACCAAACATCGCTTTGGGCCTTGACAATCCCCTGCATGTCCAGGGTGCCAGCGAGCATCAGAGGTCCGATTAGTGAAAATCCGAGGAAAATTTCGTAGCTCAGCATTTGCGCCGCGCTCCGCATGGCACCCAAAAGACTGTACTTGCTGTTAGAAGCCCAACCGGCCATTACGACCCCGAAAACACCGAGCGAACTCACCGAAATGATAAGTAACAATCCGATGTTTACCCGAGTGATATAAAAAGTTTCGCTAAAGGGAAGCACCGAATAGACCACAAAAGCAGGAACGAGAACCATAATGGGCGCAAGAATGAAGACGATTCGATCCGCCTTGTCCGGAATAATGTCTTCTTTTAGGAATAGTTTGAGCCCATCAGCGATCGGCTGGAGAAGGCCGTGCCAGCCTACCCGCATAGGCCCCATACGCATCTGTATGTGCGCGATGATTTTCCGTTCCAAATAAGTAAGGTACGCCACAACGAGAGATACTACGCCAAGGACGACTGCGATCTTTATTGTGACGATGACGATTTCAACTATTATGTCCAAAGAACTGAATTCCTCTCTCCTTTGTGCCATTCCGCCAAAGGGGTTCTCCCGTCGAGCAACCCGGCCGGATCAAGCAACCACCTAACGAGTGCGCCAAATTTCAAATAACTGACAGGTGATTGCGTCCGCAATTAGCGGTCGCACTCCCCCAGGACAATGTCAATGCTACCGATGACGGCAACCACGTCGGCCACCAGTCCGCCAATGACCATCTTTTTGAGAGCGCCAAGGTTAATAAACGACGGGGGGCGGATGCGTACCCGGTAGGGCGATTCGCTGCCGTCACTCACGATATAAAAGCCAAACTCCCCTTTGGGATTTTCGATGCTGTGATAAATCTCACCCGGAGGAGGCTTAATTGTGCGTGGAGTTTTGCAGGTCACAGGGCCGCTCGGAAGCATATTCAGGCATTGCTCAATGATCCGCGTGCTTTGCCGCATCTCTTCGATTCGGACCAAATACCGATCATAAACGTCCCCGTTTTGCCCGACAGGGACAACGAAGTCCAAATATGGGTAAGCCGCGTAGGGCCGCGCGCGGCGAAGGTCCCAATTCACACCGCAGGCCCGCAAGGGAGGACCGGTTAAGCCAAGGTCGAGGGCATCCTCGGCAGAAATGTAGCCCACGCCGCGGGTCCTCTTCAGCCAGATGCGGTTATCCGTTAGAAGCGTCTCATAATCCTTGATGCGGTCGGGAAAAATTTCGATGAACTCCCGCGCAAGATCGAGAAATTTTTCCGGTACGTCCTGTTCCAGGCCCCCGAGCCGGAATGCATTTACGGTGAGGCGTGCACCGAATGCGGTTTCAAATATGTCGAGAACCATTTCGCGCTCGCGGAAGCACCAAAGGAAAACCGTCATCGCACCGATGTCCAGGGCATGGGTCGCAAGCCATAGAAGGTGGCTCGCAATCCGTGAAAACTCCCCCACCATGGATCGCACAAATTCCGCGCGCAGCGGGATCTCCCAGTCAAAAAACTTTTCGACCGCAGTTACCCAAGCCAAGTTGTTCGATGGCGCAGCGACGTAGTCGAGCCGATCGGTGTAGGGAATGAACATCGTATAGGTGATGTTCTCGCCGATCTTTTCAGTCCCGCGGTGAAGGTACCCGATGTCGACGTCACAATCGGTCACCGTCTCGCCGTCCAGCTTGAGGATCACCCGCAGCACCCCGTGTGTGCTCGGGTGCTGCGGCCCCATATTGATAACCAGATCCTCGGTCCCAGGGAGGGCACTCGATTTTTCCACCCGGGGAGGGGACTCTACTTCGAACATATCGCTTAATTCTCCAACTGCAACGGCTTCGTCATTCCCTCGGCCTTGATCCTTCTCGGAATGGAACCAGTTTCTATTCCCCGATTTCCTTACGATTGGGCTTTTCGTACACGCGCTCTCTGCGGCCCTCGAGTGGATAATCCTTGCGAAGCGGGTGCCCCCCCCAGTCCTCCGGCAGCAAGATCCGGCGGAGGTCCGGGTGATCCTGAAATGGAATGCCGTACAAATCCCAAATTTCGCGCTCCATCCAATTTGCGCTGGACCAAATTCCCGAGAGCGAGGGAACCGAAACTCCCTCTTTCATTTTCACCTTCAATCGAAGGCTGCGATTGTGCTCAAGGCTGACCATTTGGCAGATGATCTGAAAAGGTTCTTCCTCTTCGGGATAGTGAACTGCGGTGAGGTCAGTTAGAAGAACAAATTTAGATGATGGATGATCTCGCAAGAAGACAGCGACTTTCTGCCAAGCGTCAATTTTAAGAATGAAGGTTACCTCGTCTTCAAGATCTTTGAAGGCCGACTCTTCGAGTATGTCTCCCGGAAACTCCCTATCTATCAGCTCTCTCAGGTCTTTTCCGGGAAATTCTTTTGGGGCCTCGGGCGTCTCTGTTTCAGAGTCGCCTTCTGTACTCTCCTTCGATTTGGCGGTTTCTTCCATCGTTACTCTTCTTGTCGCCCTTAATTACGCGCGGATGAATTTTTCCTGTTCAATTTTCTTCTGAAGCTGCATCACGCCCCACATCAAAGATTCGGGACGCGGCGGGCAACCGGAAACATAGACATCCACTGGCACCAGTTCATCGACGCCTTGCACGACAGCATAGCTCGGATAAGGACCTCCGCATGTCGAACAGTTGCCCATGGATATGACCCATCTTGGCTCGGGCATCTGGTCGTACACTTTCCGCAAAACTGACCCCATTTTATGGGTTACCGTCCCGGCCACGATCATTACGTCGGATTGCCGAGGGGTGGCTCGGAAGATAACGCCAAATCGATCGAAGTCGTAACGCGAGGCGCCCGAGGCCATCATCTCGATAGCGCAGCAGGCGAGGCCGAAAGTCATCGGCCAAAGGGAGCTCTTTCGTGCCCACGCCACCAGGCTATCCAGCTTGGTGGTTAAGAAATTATCGCTGAATTTTCCTTCAACTATGCCCATTCCAGCGCTCCCTTCCGCCATGCGTAGAAGTAGCCAATCAGAAGGACAAAAATAAATAGCATCATTTCGATGAAGCCGAAAAGCCCGAGCGCGTCGTACCGCACGGCCCAAGGGAAAAGAAACATGGCCTCTACATCGAAGAGAAGAAAAAGGATCCCCAGCAGATAGAACCGGATGGAAAAACGCTCATGCGCCTCGGTAAGAGGCGGGATGCCGCATTCATAGGGGGAATTCTTCTCTGGATCTGGCCGGTTCGGGCGAATCAAAAGGGAGACAAGAAGAGTGACGCCCGCAAATCCGATAGCGACCAAGGTGAATATAAAAAGGGGAACGTAGCTGTTTATTGCTTGATATTCACGGAAAAATCCGGAAACGAATTCCATACACCCTAAACCTCGCCTCAAAACGGTATACCGGCCAGCGCCGATCCCTTCGCCACTTCAAAGGGAGCAAAAAAACATGGGGCCAGCAAGCAAGAGCCGCCCCGCGACGAGGCGGCTCAGGAAAGTCCTCATCTGCCGGGCACTTTATAGCACGGCCCGGGGGGGAAAAACCATCCCCCCCGCCCTAGTTCAAAAGGGCCGCCGAGCGCTGGGCGATCTCCATGAAAGTAGCCGGAAATATTCCCAAATTCAGGGTGGCCACCACCCCGAATACGAGGGTGGCGATGGCGTAAGGCCGGGTCCGGCCCAGCTCCACAGCGGCCGCCCCCGCGGGGGCCTCCCGCATGTACATCACGACCACAATGCGGAGATAGTAGTAAACCGCAATCACACTATTGAGCACGGCGATGACGGCGAGGATAACGTGGCCCGCCTTTACCGCGGCGCTGAAAACGTAAAACTTGGCGACAAACCCGCCCGTGGGGGGAAGCCCCGCGAGGGAGATCATAAAAATCGCCATCGCGAAAGCGAGGCCGGGGCGCGTATCGCCCATCCCGGCGTACTCTTCGATTTCCACCCGCTCCTTCCCCCCCGCGCCCGTCGCCACCACAACGCAAAAAGCCCCCAGGTTCATGAACACGTAGACGAGCATGTAGTACAGAAATCCGCCCGTCGCCAAGCCGCCCCCACTCTTCGCGGCCACGAGCGCGACGAGAAGGTACCCCGCGTGGGAAATGCTTGAGTACGCCAACATCCGCTTGATATTCGACTGCCATATGGCAACTACGTTCGCCACCGTCATGGTGAGGGCCGCCATCGCCCAAAGCACCGCGCCAATCTCGGCGCCGATGTGGGGGGCGGTCGAAATGACGATGCGGAAAAACGCCGCGAACGCCGCCGCCTTCGGCCCCACCGACATGAACGCCGTCACCGAGGTGGGGGAGCCTTCGTAAACGTCCGGCGTCCACATATGAAAAGGGACCGCCGCCACTTTGAAACCCAGGCCCATCACAACGAACCCCACCCCCAGCAAAAATGCCAAGCTGCGGGAGGCGGGGTTCTGGGCAAGGTGCTCGGCCGCCTTCATGATATCGACAGAGCCCGTCGTCCCGTAGATGAGCGCCATTCCGTAAAGGAGAAATCCGGACGCAAACGACCCCAACAGAAAGTACTTCAACGCGGCTTCGTTTCCTTGCAGCCGCGAGCGCAGATACCCAGCCAGAACGTAGAGCGATATCGAGAAGATCTCGAGGCCGATGAACATCATGAGCATGTTCCGGGTCGCCGCCATCAGCATCATCCCGCAGGTGGCGAAAAGAATGAGGCAGTAGTACTCGCCGGCGGGGGTCTTCTCCAGCTCGGGCTGGGACGCAGAAACCAAGATCGAGATAAAGCTCGAAAGCAGAATCAAAAAGAAGACAAACTGGGTGAATCCATCGAAGAGATACAAACCCCCGAGGGAAAGAGCGGTTTCGTTCACTGGACGGGCGAAAATGGTCGCTCCCATCGCGGCTCCGAGCGTGCCAAGCGATAGGGTTATGACAAAAGAGCGCGCATCGCCGCGGAAGAAAGCGTCCCACGCCAAGACGAGAACCCCGCCGATCACCACCAGTATGACGGGAAGGATCACCGGCCAATCGATGAGGGGAAAGGTGAGCGTCACGGCCGCTTTCCTTCAGAACCGATCCGCGCGGAAATGGCTGCATTCGCGATTTTCGCCGCCGGGGACGCCACGGGCATCTCCACGCGGAGGACCCGCCGGTTCACCTGCCGCAGCCAGGCTTGGACGGTCGGTTCCATTACGAGAAAAATGGGCTTCGGATAAAGGCCAATCCAGAACATGAGCGCCACCATCGGGAATATCACAACCCACTCGCGCACGCCCAGATCGGGCAGCATTCGATTCACCCGCGAGGCCTCCCCGCCGAAGAGAACCCGCTGAAGCATCCAGAGCATATACACCGCGGCCAGCACCACCCCCGCTGTAGCCAGGACGGCGAATACGGGCTGGCTCTGGAAGGCGCCCAGGAGAATCGTGAACTCTCCCACAAACCCGTTTAAGCCCGGCAACCCGATGCTGCTGAGGGCGGCCAACACGAAAAAGACCGAAAATACGGGCATCACCCGGGCGAGGCCGCCGAAATCCTCGATGAGGCGCGTATGCCGCCTGCTGTAGATCATCCCGACGATGAGGAAGAGGGCGCCGGTGCTGATTCCGTGATTCACCATTTGGATCAATCCCCCTTCCGCGCCGAGCAGATTAAAGGAAAAAAGACCCAGCATCACAAACCCCAGATGGCTCACCGAGGAATACGCCACAAGCTTCTTGACATCCTCCTGGACCATGGCCACCAGCGCCCCGTAAATGATCCCGATGACCGCCAGGATCAAGATAAAAGGGGCAAAAGCCCGGGCCGCGGCGGGGAAGAGCGGCATGGCCAGACGCATGAACCCGTACGTACCCATTTTCAGCAACACGCCGGCCAGGATGACGCTTCCCGCCGTCGGCGCCTCCACATGCGCATCGGGCAGCCAGGTGTGGAAGGGAAACATTGGCACCTTGATCGCGAACGAAAGGGCGAAGGCGACGAAGAGCCAGCCCTGCAAAGAGGCGTGAACCGGCCTTTCCAAATACGTCAGGATATCGAAAGTGGCCGCGCCGTTCGCGAAATACAGCCATAAGATGGCAACCAGCATAAGCACGCTTCCCGCCATGGTGTAAAGAAAAAACTTCACGGCGGCGTAGATGCGCCTTGCCCCCCCCCACACCCCGATTATCAGGTACATCGGGATGAGCATCGCCTCCCAAAAAACGTAGAAAAGGAAGAAATCGAGAGCGACGAACACCCCGAGCATGCCGGTTTCTAGGAAGAGAATGGCCATGTGATAAAGGCGTACGCGTTTTTGAATATCCTGCCAGGAAGAGAGTATCGCGATCGGGGTGAGGAAGGTGGTGAGCAGGACGAGCGGGAGGCTAATTCCGTCAATCCCCACCTTGTAGGCGATACCGAACCGGGGGATCCAGTCGAATCTTTCGACGAACTGCATTCCCGCGTAGCCGGCCCGGAAGCCGTAATACAGGCCGAGGGAGAGAACAAAGGTGATGAGGGAAACGGCGATCGAGATGACGCGCATGCGCCGGCGCCCCGCCTCATCCTCTTCGCCCGCAACGGCGAGAAGCAACCCTCCCGCGAGAGGCAGAAACACCATCCAGGTGATCAGGGAAATATTCACCGTGCTTTTTTCATCCTCATCGATCCGCGGCTACTTCATCCGGGTGGTTAGAAACAAGACGATCGCCACGACTCCCACGAGCATCGTCACGGCATAGCTCTTCACGTAACCGGTCTGGAGGCGGCGAAGCGCGCTCCCCACCGAGGCGACCAAACCGCCCGCGCTGTTCACCGCCGTATCCACCACGCCGTCGTCGATCCCTCTCCAAAGGTGCAGGGAAAACCGCTTTACGGGCTGAACGAAAAGGAAGTCGTAGGCTTCGTCCACGTAGAATTTGTTCAACACGATGCGATACAACCGGGGCCAGCGCCGGGCGTACGCCTCGCCCGCATCGGCGTTCATGATGTAGAAGTTGTACGCAAGATATATCCCCAAAATGGCGATCACGAGCGATACGAGAATCATCGCCGCCTCGAACACGCCCTCGTGATGCGCCTCCAGCGGACCGCCGAAGGATGGCGCGAGAAAATCCACGAACACATTCGCGCCCGGAATCAGGGGTATCCCCACCCATCCCCCCACTATCGAGAGAGCCGCCAATACTTTGAGAGGCGCCGTCATGATGGCGGGCGAATCGTGGAGGTTTCGTTGCTCCTCCATGGAGAGCGTGCACCTTCCGTGGAACGTCTTAAACACGAGCCGGAACATATAAAAAGCCGTCATCAGCGAGCCCACCGCCCCCGCCAGCCAGTAGAGAAAATTCCCGTTATCCGAGCTCATCGCGGCAAACAGAATCTCGTCTTTGCTGAAGAATCCGGCGAAGGGGAATATCCCGGCAATGGCCAGGGCCCCGGCGGTGAAGGTCCAACTCGTGGTGGGAAGGCCCGCGCGAAGCCCGCCCATCTTCCGGATATCCTGCTCTCCGCCCAGCGAGTGGATGACGCTGCCCGCTCCGAGAAAGAGCAGCGCCTTGAAGAAGGCGTGGGTCATCAAGTGGAAAATGGCGGAGACATAGGCGCCAACCCCGAGCGCGAGGAACATGTAGCCGAGCTGGCTGATGGTGCTGTAGGCCAGCACGCGCTTGATGTCATTCTGCACAAGGGCAATTGCGGCGGCCAGGAGGAGTGTGAGGGCGCCGACGGTCGCCATCGTATTCATCGCGAAAGGAGAAAGATCGAAAAGCACATAGGTTCGGGCCACCATGTAGACCCCGGCGGTGACCATGGTGGCCGCGTGGATGAGGGCGCTCACCGGGGTGGGACCCTCCATGGCGTCCGGCAACCAGACGTAAAGGGGAATCTGGGCGCTCTTGCCCGTCGCTCCCGCAAGAAGGAGGAGGCAAATCGCGGTGGCGGCGGCGCTTCCCGCACCGAGGACTGCCGGGGCGCTTTCGAGCACCCGGGAAAACTCGAGCGTCCCGAAATACTTGTAAACGAGAAACAGGCCGATGAGGAAACAAAAATCCCCCACCCGGTTTACGATGAACGCTTTCTTTCCGGCCTCCGCCGCGGCGGCGCGCTCGTACCAGAAACCGATGAGCAAATAACTGCAAAGGCCCACCGCCTCCCAGCCGACGAAGAGAACCAGGAAATTGTCCGCCAGCACGAGGATGAGCATGGACAGAGAGAAAAGGTTCAGGAAAATGAAGTACCTGACCACCCCCCTGTCGCCGTGCATGTACCCCATCGAATAAATGTGGATCAGGAAACCCACCCCGGTCACCACGAGGGTCATAATCGAGGCGAGCGGATCGAGCGAAAACGACGCCTTTACCTGAAATTGGCCGATCGGTATCCACTCGAACAGCGTGGCCTGGAGAAGCCGTGACGAGGCGGGCAGGTCCAGGAGGCGGAAAAATCCGAATATCGCAGAAAGAAAAGCGCCCCCCATGGCGGCGGAGGCAACCCCGCCGGCGAATCTTTCCCCGAACCTCCAGCCGAAAAGGAGGTTCACCGCCAGCCCGGCGAGCGGAAACAGCAATATAAGGTGCAGTTCGTCCATGGCTATAGTTTCAAAAGGTTGATTTCATCCACGTTTGTCGATTCACGGTTCCGGTATATGAGAACGACAATGGCCAGCCCCACCGCCGCTTCGGTGGCCGCTACCGCCATCACGAAAAAAACGATGAGCTGCCCGTCCATCGACTCCAAGAAGCGCGAATAGGAGACGAACGCGAGGTTCGCCCCGTTCAGCATGAGTTCGATGCACATGAAGACCACAATCGCGTTGCGGCGGACGATGACGCCCACCACTCCGATCGAAAAAAGCAGCGCGCTCAAAAAAATATAATTCGAAAGCGGGGCCACTCCGCTCCTGCCTCTCTGATTTTTCCCTTAGTTTGTGCGCCGCCGCGCCAACACGACCGCTCCGATGATGCCGACAAACAGCAGTACCCCCATCGCCTGGAAGGGCAGGAGGTACTGGGTGAAGAGCAGCCTGCCCATGACCTCGGTATTTCCGAGCTCGTTGATCCGCTCGGCCGGAAAAAGGCCCTTCTCCCCGGTCAGAGAGAAATTCACGACGGCGGCGTTCAGGATCGCCGCGAAGATGGTCAACCCGGCCACCACCCCGAGTATTTTTTGGAAGGGAAGCTGGAGCGGCTGCTGCTCCTCGCGGCCCAGGTTGAGGAGCATCACCACGAACAGGAAAAGCACCATGATGGCGCCGGCGTAAATGATGACCTGGACCATGGCGATAAACTGGGCGTTAAGGGTGAGGTAGAGGCCCGCCAACCCGAGAAAGGTCAGGATCAGGGAAAGGACGCTGTAGAGGGGATTCGGCAGGGACACCACGGCAACCGCCCCTCCCACGGTCACCGCGGCCAAAATGTAAAATGCCAATGACCCTTCCACTACAAGGACTCCCTCGGGCGACGAACCCCGGTGTTCCGGCCGCGGCTATACATAGGTGAGGAGCATCTTTTCGTCATACCGGGTCTGCAACTCGGGAATCTCATCCGGACGCTTCACCAACAGGTTCTCTTTCGTGTACAGGAACTTGTCCCGATCGTCCTGGCAAAATTCGTACTCGCTCCCGAGCACAATCGCTCCGACCGGACAGGCCTCCTCGCAGTACCCGCAAAAGATGCACCGTAGCTCGTTGATCTCGTAAATGCTCGCGTACCGCTCTCCCTTGGAGACGGGCGCCGCCGTATCGTTCTCCTCCGACTCGACGTAGATGCAATCCACGGGGCAGGCCGCCGAGCACAGCTTGCACCCCACGCACCGCTCGAGGCCGTCCTCCCAGAGCAACAGCTTGTGCAGCCCCCGGTAGCCTTTCGGCATCTCTTCCCTCTCTTCCGGGTACTGCACCGTCACGCGGGGGCGAAAGGCGTGCTTGAATGTGACCCAAAGTCCCTTGAACACCTCGGCCAACATGTGCGCTTCCCCTCGAATCTGTGCGCCGCCCGGCCCCGGTGGAGCCAGGAGCGGTCTAGCCTCCCACCAAAACGATCACCCCCGCCGTCGCCATCAGGTTCAGCAGCGAGAGCGGAAGCAGGACCTTCCATCCGAACGCCATCAGCTGATCGTACCGGAGGCGGGGGGTCGTCGCCCGCAGCCACATAAAAAAGAACATGAAGGCGAGGACCTTGATCAAGAACCATATCACGGGCGGCAGAAACGGGCCTCGCCAGCCGCCGAGGAAAAAAGTGGTCGCGACGGCGGAAAGCGTGATCATGTTGCAGTACTCGCTCAAAAAGAACATGGCGAACTGCATGCTGCTGTATTCGGTATGATAGCCCGCGGTGAGCTCGCTCTCGGCCTCGGGCAAATCGAAGGGCGCGCGGTTCGTCTCGGCGAACATGCATATGACGAAAAGAAAGAATCCGAGCGGCTGAAGGACGATGAAGGGCAGGCCCGCCTGGGCCGCCACAATCCCCTTGAGGCTGAGCGTGCCGGCGATCATCACCACCCCCAGCAGCGAGAGGCCCATCGAAAGCTCGTAGCTGATGAGCTGGGCGGAGGAGCGCAGCCCGCCGAGAAGGGGGTACTTGCTGTTCGATGACCAGCCCGCGAGGATGATTCCGTAAATCCCGATCCCGGCCAAGGCGAAGACGTAAAGGATCCCCACGTTGACGTCGGCGACCTGGAGGTCCACCTGGCGGCCCATAATCGTCACGGTATCCCCGAAGGGGATCACGGCGATGGTGGAGAGGGCCGGTATCAGCGTGATGGCGGGCGCCAGCAGATACACCAGCTTGTCCGCCTGATCGGGGATGACGCTCTCCTTGAACAAGAGCTTGATTCCGTCCGCGATGGGCTGGAGCAGCCCCGCGGGGCCCACGCGGTTCGGGCCGTAGCGGACCTGCACGAGGCCGAAGACGCGCCGCTCCATCCACGTCATATAGGTCGCCATCAACAACAGCGCCCCCAAGACCCCGGCTGCCTTGATCAGGATTACGGCCATTTCCGCCATCTAGACCCTCACGCCTACGCGCCCGGGAGCCGAAAGCGAAATCTCCACGCCCCGGCCCTGCGGGTCGCCCGCGCGGTTGAGTCTAGCGTCCCCGTGAATCCGGAGAAAACCCTCGGGCGCTACCACCATTCCCGCCGGAAGGGTCTCGTCCAGCACGACGGGCATCCGGATACTGCGCCCCCCCCACCCGATCTCCGCATCGTCCCCATCCTCAATGCCGGCCTGCGCCGCATCGAAAGGGGAGAGAGCGAGGGCCGGGCCCGGCATGTCCCAAAGATGATTCGCCGAAGCGAAAAAGGACCCCGAGTGGGGAAGCGCAGGCGAGAGAAACAAGCGCAAAACCTCTTTAACGGGTATGTGGTTCGGAAGATTCCGCGCCTGGAAGCGCCCGTGCGCGGGCCGGGCCAGCCGCAGGCCCTCCTCCGGAAGGCGGCCGAATGCGGCGGCGTAGTCCCCGGCGAGGGAGCGCGCTTCGAGCCGGATCCGCTCCAGCGAATGCGCCTTCATCGGCGATTCCATCCCGGCGGCAATATCGCAGAAAATCTTCCAATCCTCCTTCGGCCCGCCTTCCACAGCGGGCGGGAGCGCCCGGCGGAGGCGTTGAACGCGCCGCTCGAGGTTCGTCACCGTCCCCTCGCTCTCATAAAAAGTAACCGCGGGCAGGACGGCGTCGGCGCACCCCATACTCGCGTTCGCGTGGGAGGCATGGAGCACCACAAACTCCGCCGCCTCGAGGGCCTTCCGCGCCCGGTCTCCGTCCGGATGCTCGGCCACCGGATCGCAGCCGAATAAATAGACAGCCCGGACGCCTCCCCCCGATAGCGCGTCAAAAACGGCCTCGGCCGAAAGACCGGCATCCGGCCCTACAGGATGGCCCCAGGCATTCGCGCACCTTTCCCGCGCCTCGGCGGAGTCGAGAGGAACTCCGCCGGGAAGACACCCGGGATGCAATCCCATATCCAGGGCGCCCTGCATATTCGGTGTAGCGGAGGCGAAAATGATCTCCCCGCCAATGCAAAGAGAGAGGTTCACCGCCTCGACCGAGGCCGCTTCATCACAGACGGCGGGGCCCACCAACACGGCCGCCCCGCCCTCTGCGGCGGACAGCAATCCGCGCGTCGCTTCGGCAAGCGGCTCGGCTTCGATGCCCGCGAACCGGAGGAGGTCTCCGATTTCCTCCCCTTCCAGCGCCGTCCGGTAGGCCTCGGCGCCCTCACCTTCGGGAAAAACACCCTCACCGGCAAGATTCTTGGCGAGGGCGCGGAGGGTGCGGGCCATCTCGCCTTGAAGGGGGTTCAGATGATGGAGCCGCCCATAGAGACGCAGATCGACCCGGCGGGGATTGACGCTGACGATGACCGCGCCCGCGCGGTGCGCTTTCCGCACCTGAAGGGCGAGGATCGGATTCTCCCGGAAAGGGTCGGACCCGACCAGGAGGATCACCTTCGCCCGGCCCAGCGCTTCGATGGAGCCGTGACCTCCGATTCCGCCCAAGGCGATCCGCTGGGCTTCGCTCTGGGCGGCGTCCCGCGGGTGAATTCGGCAGTCCACGTTGTTGCTCCCCAGTATGGCCCGCAGGAATACCCCAAACTGATAGGCCGACTCGTTCGTGGACCAACCTCCCCCCAGGCCCGCAATGGCCCCGCCGCCGCTCTCTTCCCGGATGGCCGAGAAACGGCCGGCCACGGCGGCGATGGCTTCTTCCCAACTCACGGGCTGGAGTCTTCCGCCTTTCCGCAGCATGGGCGTTTGGATCCGGCTCTCTCCGTGGACCCCGCTCCAGCCGTACCGGCCCACATCACAGATCCAACTGTCGTTCACTTCATCGTTCTCGCCCGCCGTCACACGCTTGATCATCCCGTCCTTTGTCCAAACGCGCTGGCGGCATCCCACACTGCAAAGCGTGCAGGGTCCCTCGGTGTGGATCATTTCCCACACCCGGGCCGTAAAGCGGTACTTGTTGTCGGTGAGCGCCCCGACGGGGCAGATGTCGATTACGTTTCCCGATACGATGCTCGTGAGCGCGAGGTCTTCAAATATGCCGACCTCGGTGTGGTCCCCCCGGTACGCCCAGCCGAACTCACTCCCTCCGTCTATCTCCTGTGTGAAGCGGATACAGCACGTACAATGCACGCAACGGTTCATCTCGGGTTTGATGTAGGGGCTGATTTCTTTTTGGGGATAGATCCGGCGAAATTCATGGGTACGGGAAAAGGATTTGGCGTAGGCCATGCTCTGATCCTGGAGGGGACATTCCCCGCCCTGATCACACACGGGGCAATCGAGGGGATGGTTCTTCAGAAGAAACTCGAAAACGCCCTTGTGCGCCTCGTCCACGCGTTCATTCTCGGAACTGACAACCATTCCCTCGGCGGCAGGGGTCGAGCAAGAAGTCTGCAGCTTCGGGATGGACTTGCCGTTCCCCGCGTCGAGAATTTCGACCAGGCAGGCCCTGCACTGGCCGACCACCGAGAGGTATTTGTGGTAGCAAAAATGGGGGATGTGAAAGCCTTCCCGGAGGGCAACCGCAAGAATGGTCTCCCCCTTCCGCGCCCTGAGCTGCTGGCCGTTCAGCGTAAAGGTAAGGAAATTGACCAACTGTCCTTTGTCTTGCATGAACCTCACTCTTTTTCCGCCGCTTGGCTCAGGCGATATAGGGGCTGCCCAGCGGGCAGCGGCCCAGCGCTATGTGTTTTTCGAACTCGTCCCGGAACTTGGTCAAAAAAGCGCTGAACATCATGGCGCAGGCGTCCGAGAGAACGCAGATGGTGTTTCCCCGCATGTTCGGATCGATCGAGAGCAGGGTAGCGAGATCGTCCATCACCCCTCTCCCATTCTCGATTCGCCCCAGGATCTCGGACACCCAGCCCGTTCCCTCACGGCAGACCGAGCATTGCCCGCACGACTCGTGCTCGAAGAACGAGGCCAGCACCCCTGCGGCCTGGACCATGCAAGCGGTCTCGTCCATGACAATGACGCCCCCGCTCCCGCCCATGCTTCCGGCCTGGGCGAGAGAGTCAAAATCCATTTTCACTTTGCCCTCGTGCACCTCCTTCGCCGTGAGGACGGGCGCGCTCGCACCCCCGGGTATGACCGCCTTGAGCGGCGCATCGCCGCGCATCCCGCCACAGTGCTCGTAGATGATTTCCTCGCACGTCAAGCCGAGGGGAAGTTCATAATTGCCGGGATGCATCACATGGCCGGAGACGCAGTACATGCGGGTGCCCGTGTTCTTCTCGTCGATTCCGATTCCGGCGAACCAAGCCGCACCCTTGAGTATGATGTGGGGGAGGTTCGAAAGGGTTTCAACGTTGTTGATAACGGTGGGGCAGCCGTAGAGGCCCACTATCGCCGGAAAGGGGGGCTTGAGGCGCGGGTGGCCGCGCTTTCCCTCGAGCGATTCGAGAAGGCCCGTCTCCTCCCCGCATATGTAGGCGCCCGCCCCGCGGTGGGTGTAGATGTCGCAGGAGAAGCCGCTGCCCAGAATGTCCTCGCCAACATAACCTTTCGCATAGGCCTCGGCGAGAGCGCTTTCGACCGCGCGCCAAGATGCGTCGAACTCCCCCCGGATGTAAATGTAGGCTTTTTCGATCCCGACGGCGTAACAGCAGATGAGGATGCCTTCGATGAGCTGGTGCGGATCGCGCAGCATGAGCTCACGGTCCTTGAAGGTGCCCGGCTCGCCCTCGTCGGCATTTACGGCGAGATATTTGGGACCTTCGGTCTGGGGGACGAAGCTCCACTTCAGGCCGCAGGGAAATCCCGCCCCGCCCCGGCCGCGAAGGCCCGAAGTCTTCACAATCTCAATCACTTCCGCCGGCTCCACCTTCCCGAGAATCCGGCGGATGGCCTGGTAGCCCTCGGTCGTTTCGTAGCGGCCGAGCCGGCCTGCCTCGGCATCGCCGAACCGGGAGGTGACGATCTTCTCCATCACAAGAGCCATCAATTCCCTCCCTGGACTTCTGCCCCGGAATCCGTTTCCCCCGCCCCGGAGGCGGCCGCTGCGATTGCCTCTTCCACGGGCGCCATCACCTCATCCGCCCCGACGGGCGCGACGCGCTCCCCCTTCTCGAGGGCATCCGCGATGCGATCGATCATTTCAGGGCTCATCCGTTCGAAATAGTCACGGTTGATCTGGAAACACGGCGCCCCCCCGCAAGCCCCGAGGCATTCCACCTTTTCGATGGAAAACTTCCCGTCCGCCCGTGTCTGGCCCGCCTTACACCCCAGGCGTTTTTCCAGGTGGCGGAGGATCTGTCCCGCGCCCAAGAGGGCGCACGAAAGGTTCCGGCAGACCTGGAAGTGATAATCGCCGACCGGTTCGGTCTTGAGCATGTTGTAGAAACTCACCACCCCCCAGACCTCCATGGGGGAAATCTGAAAGAGTCTCGAGATGTACTGCATTACCGCGCTCGTGATGCAGCCCGCCTGGCCCTGGGCGAGCTGGAGGGCCGGGATGAGGGCGGAGAGCTTGGACGGGTACTTGGAGGCGATGCGCTCGAACTCCGCCATGTTCTCCGCCGTGAATTCGAAGCGCTCCCCCTGAGGCGAGTGGGGAAAGCGCTCCGCCGGCGGATGGAGCTTTTCGCCCAGAATGGGAATCAGCACTAGCGGTCCACCTCCCCCAGCACGATGTCGATGCTGCCGAGGGCCGCCACCACATCCCCCACCAACCCGCCCCGGACCATCTCCGGCAGGGCGTACAGGTTCGAAAAGCTCGGCCCCCGGACCTTCACCTTGTAGGGTTTTGGGGTCCCGTCGCTGATGATGTAGTAGCCCAGCTCCCCGCGCGGAGACTCGATGGCCTGATACACCTCGCCCGCCGGGACGTGGTAGCCCTCGGTGAATATCTTGAAGTGGTGGATGAGCGCCTCCATGTCGTACGAAAGTTGTTCTTTCGGCGGGGGGACAACCTTGGGGTCGTCCGCGAGGAGAGGCCCCTCCGGCATCCCCTCGAGCGCCTGGAGCGCAATCTTCTGCGACTGGCGCATCTCGGCGATCCGGACGAGGTAGCGGTCGTAGACGTCGCCGGCCTCGCCGAGGGGCACTTCGAATTCGAACTCTTCATATCCGGAGTAGGGCTCTTTCTTCCGGATGTCGTAATCGATTCCGCAGGCGCGCAGCATGGGGCCGGTCACGGCCATGGCGACCGCCCGATCGGCCGAGATGGGGCAGACTCCTTGGGTCCTCTTCCGGAAGATGGGGTTTTCCGTGAGCAGCTCTTCGTATTCGTCCACCCGCGCGGGGAAATCGTCAAGGAACCGTCGGCAATCCTCGTAGAATTCGGGGTAGGGCTCCCGCGCCACCCCGCCGACCCGGAAGTAGCTCGTCATCATCCGCACCCCCGAGACCTTCTCGAAGATTTTCATCAAGGCCTCGCGCTCGCGAAAACAATAGAGAAAAACCGTCATCGCCCCCATGTCGAGGGCATGCGTCGCCAGCCAGACCAAGTGGCTGCCGATCCGGGTCAACTCGGCAAGGAGCACCCGCAGGTATCGGCACCGGCGGGGGACCTCCATATCGAGGAGCTTCTCGACGGCCAGGACGAAGCCCAGGTTGTTCGACATCGGGGCCAGGTAGTCCATCCGATCCGTCATGGGGAGCGCTTTGTTGTAGGTTTTGACCTCCATGTTCTTTTCGATGCCGGTGTGAAGATATCCGATGACGGGCTTGCAGGAAAGAACCGATTCCCCTTCCAGGTCCAGCACCACGCGGAGCACCCCATGGGTGCTCGGGTGCTGGGGACCCATGTTGAGGGTCATGGTTTCGGTGCGGATGGGGCCGAGCAGGTCGGGATCGCGCTCGACGACCTTTTCCGCCTTCGTGTTCATTCCCCTCTCCTGGCAGGATTCATTCGGATGGCAAGGATTGCCCCAGGCCGTCTACTCTCTCGCCTCGGGCTTGCCGGGAGGCGTTTCCCGGAAGGTGAACTCCACAGGCTCGGCCGAGATGCTGAAGTCCTTCCGGTGCGGAAAGCCCTCTAAGCCCTCCGAGGTCAGGATGCGCTCAATATTCGGGTGACCGTCGAAAACGACCCCCACCATGTCATACGCCTCGCTCTCCTGCGGCTCGGCCGCGGGCCATATTCCGCACAAGCTCGGAAGGCGCGGCTCCAGGTCGTCATCGCAGGGCACCTCCAGGCGAAGCCGCTCGGCGCGCCCGGGATCGAGCAGCGAGTAGGTCACCTTGAAACGGTAAGGGACGGGGAGGTCGAGGCAGTCCACCCCGGCGATCATGCTGAGCATCTTGAAGCCCCGCCGATCGCGCAGGAACTTCGCCGCATCGAGAAGGGAGGAAGGGGCGACCTCGACCGAAGCCTGGCCCCGGTGAAAGCGAACCTCGCCCACGCCTTCGCCGACCGCCTCCCGGAGCGCCACTGCGTCCGGGTGGACTTCGGCCGATTGGGGTTTCTCGAAGGGGCCTCCGGGTTCCGTCACGCCGCGCCGCTCTCCGTTCTTCTCGCCTTATCCGTCCGGCAGCTGGTACCGAAACCCCATCGAAAAATCGGGGGGCCGCCGCAAAGTTGCGCCAGCTACGCCGGAATGGCGCCCGCCTTTGAACGGTCCGGATAAAGCTGGCTGCTCGCAATCTTCTTTTGCAGCTTCATGATTCCCTCGATGAGGGTCTCGGGACGCGGAGGGCATCCCGGCACATAGATGTCAACGGGAACCACCTCGTCAACGCCTTGGACAAGGGCGTAATTGTTGAAGATGCCCCCCGTCGAGGCGCACGCCCCCATCGAAATCACCCATTTGGGCTCGGGCATCTGGTCGTAGATCTGCCGCAATACGGGGGCCATCTTCCGCGAGACGCGCCCCGCCACGATCATCAGGTCCGCCTGCCGGGGGGAGGCGCGGAACACCTCGGCCCCGAAGCGGGCGACATCGTACTTGCTCGCCGAGGTGGCCATCATCTCGATGGCGCAGCAGGCGAGCCCGAACAATGCCGGCCAGAGGCTATTTTTCCGCGCCCATTTGATGACCTCCACCGCCCGGCCCAAGACGACTTGTCCTTCCAGCTTCTCTTCTAATCCCATTCGAGCGCTCCCCGCCTCCACTCGTAAATCAGGCTGGCGATCAGAAGTCCCATGAACGGCAACATCACGTAAAAACCATAAGCTCCCAGCTCGCGGAAAACGACGGCCCAGGGAAATAGGAAAATCGCTTCCACATCGAAAATGATGAAAAGGATCCCCACCAGGAAGAATTTCACGGAAAACCGCCCGCGCGCATTCGATTGCGGAACGATGCCGCACTCGTAGGCCATATTTTTCGCGGCGCTTGGGCGCCGGCGGCCAAAAAGAAGCGATGCAAAAAGGCTGATCAAAGAAAAGGCGGCAGCGAGAAAAAGGAAGGTGAGGATCGGTACAAATTCCTGGGGCAAAGGACAGCTCCAAGGGATATCTTCATCCGCCCCTCTTTGGGAGGCGGAATCGAAAAGCAAATCCAGCAAAACCAGGGAGATATTACGGGGCGCACCTTCGGGGTGTCAAGAAATCGGAGCCTCATGCGCGGGGTTTTTCCGCCCCCAAAAAACAGGGAAATTCATCGAAATGGGGGGCAACGGAGGGGACAACCGCCCCCCCGGCCATCTCCGCCCCCCCCCTGCCCGATATTTCGCGGCAACGCTCCGGGCGGGAAACACAGGGCGCAGGGGTGAAACCGACTGCGGAAAGGGAGCAAAGCCTTTTTCGGCTATTTTGGAGATGCGATACGTCAAATCTTCTTTCGGCTTTCGCTTATCTTCTTCTCCAGCGCATCGATATAAGAGTGGGCCGGCCGCGAATAGGGAACCACTTTAAGGGTACGGCGAAACGCCTCAATCGCCCGGTCGTAGTCCTCAAGGCCTACGTAATTCAGACCCAGCCCGAAAAGGGCTCCGAAATGATGGGGATTGAGTTCGATCGTCTTGTTGCAGTCAGCGATGGATTCGTCGAACCTTTTTGCCAAATAAAAGGCTGTCGCCCGCTTGTTCCATCCCTCGGCGAAGTCGGGATTGCGCGCAATCATCTCGCTGAAGGCCTTGATGGCGGCGGAAAGGTTGCCCGCTTGCATCAGCAGGACGCCCTGTTCCATGAGGGTATCGACCTCCAGATCGTCCGAGCTCATCCAAATCTTCCATAAGGAAGCGTTGGCGGCTTGGCGGACTCCGGGATTCGAGTCCTTGAGCAGCACCGCGAGGGCAGTGGTTTGCTTCATCGTTCCCGTTTCGCCGAGCTCGAGCGCGGCGCGGGCCCGCTCGGCGCTATCCTTGCTCTTCAAGCGCGAGAAAACGTCTCCCTCGGCGGCGAATGCGGGGGAGGCGATCGCCAAGATCATGGAAACCGTCAAACCGTAGGTGAAAGTCAAAAGCGCGCGCATTACGCAACCTCCTTTTTTGCTTTGCAATCGCAAGGCCCGCTTCGAAAGGCGCCTCTCATTTTCCCCTGATAGATACAGAATCTCCAGGTATCTTTTAAAACAATCATTCCCGCCCTTTTGTTCCCTGGGCATGCAGCGGATGACACGCCGCGCACCCACCGAAGCGGTCATTCTACCTTCCGCCCACGCGTGCTACCATCGCCGCCTTGTCCGGCCGTTCACCTCCTGGGAACCCGTTTCATGCACGCCGCCCCGCGCTCCGAGCAAAGAATTTGGTACGGATGGATCGTCCTCGCCGTCACCTTCCTCACCATGGTGTGCCTCATAACGACACGAAATTCTTTCGGTATTTTCTTCAAGGCAATCGCCAGCGATTTCGGCTGGAGCCGGGCGGAAACGGCGGGCGCCTTCTCGGCGGGCATGCTGGGCCAGGCGGTGGGCTCTCCCCTTTTTGGCTGGATCATGGACCGATGGGGAATCCGCCGGACGATGTCCCTGGGCGTTTTCGTCTTCGGCGCTTCGCTCCTCATCGGAGGCTTCATCGGCGCCCTCTGGCACTTGTACCTGATGTACTTCCTCATCTCGACGGGCTTCGCGGCGGCGAGCTATATCCCCCAGGTGGCGCTTCTCGCAAACTGGTTTGTCATCCGGCGCGGCTTTGCGATCGGGATTACGAATTCCGCCCAAGGGTTCGGCTTCCTCGCGAATCTGGCCACGCCGGCGTTAATCATCTGCCTGGGCTGGCGGGGAAGTTACATCGCCATCGCCGCCCTCATCCTCCTCGGGACCTTCCCGCTGGTAGCCTTGCTACAGCGGGATCATCCCCGGGATGTAGGGACAAAGGCGGACGCTCCCTTCCTGGAGCCGGACGCGCCACGGATTCCTGGACCCCCGCCGCCGCAAGAGAAAAGCCAGGCTGAGAAAGGCACCCTCTATGCCGGCGGTCTCGCGGGGGCCCTCCGAACGGTCCGTTTCTGGCTCATCGCTGGCGGGTACGCATCATGTGCCTATTTTTTTCCTGCCCTGATTGTTCATCTCTTCCCCCACGCGACGGACCAGGGCTTCACGCCCACCATGGGGGCCGTGCTCTACGCCCTGTGGGGGCTCTTCCTCGTCCTCGGAAACGCGGCGAGCGGCGTGTCGGACCGTATCGGGCGCGTGACGACCTATCTCCTCGGGACGCTCATTTCTTTGGTGGCGTTGCTCCTGTTCGCCCATTTCGTCCGGGGTTCGCCGCCCCTCTCGTTCTTCGCGGCGGTGGTCCTCGCCGGGTTCGGCTACGGCCTCATTCGCCCGACGGTTTCGGCCCTCCTCATGGACAATTTTCAGGGAAAATGGCTCGGGGTCATCAGCGGCGCCGCCATGACGATCTTCAGCCTCTCGGGCGTTTTCGGCCCCTACCTCACCGGGGCCCTTTTCGATGCAACGGGGAGTTATCGCGCAGGCTTTCTCCTCGTATTCGCCGTTGTCGCGGCGGGCGGGGGCTGTATCGCCGCGCTGGGAGGGATAATGCGGATGGAAGGGAAAACGGAAGCGGGCAGCCGGTAATTCCTCCCGGGAGATGCGAACCTAGCCGCCTCCGGGAAAACCGGGAAACTTTATGACGCGCTCCATCTGCTCCTGATGGAGGGCGTCGTGAATACCGCAGAATTCTATACGGTCATAAACGTGCAGGTCCCCGTAAATCGAGCTCATGGGTATGACCAGCTGGCTGAGGCCGCGGGAGCGGTAGGGAAGAAGAACCTCTCGTGAATGCTCCCGATCCATCATGAGCGCGGCCCGCATCCCATCAAAATCCCCATCTCCCCGGGGAATCAGGCAGGGGGGCGCCTCCACGCGGCCCTGCTCCCGCCGGCGCATGGCCTCGGCCGTCATTTTAACGGGCGGCTCCGGAGCGTTGTTCCACCCACCCGTCTCCTCCGCGTGGCGAAGACCCTTCAGGATGCCCTCCCGGAATGATACTTCCTCCAGCATGATGTGCTCCAAACCCTCGAGGAGGGACCACTCCCCGTCCGGCGGCTTCCACCGGGCCTGGGACTCGGTGAGCGGCTCCAAAAAATCGATGAGATTGACCCTGTCCCGGAAGGCGATTTTGAAGGCGCGGCCGAAGCTCTCTTCGGGCGTCATGGTTTCCCCTCAGGGGGCCGGCGCCAGGGACCGGTCGCCCGTCTCAGTCCCGATACTCCTAAAGATCGGATCTTCGCTCACACGATGGTCATCCCCGCATCCACAACCACGTTCTGACCGGTAATATATGAGGCGCGCGGAGTGACGAGAAAGAGCATGACATCGGCGACCTCCTCGACTTCGCCCATCCGCCCCAAGGGAAGGTCGCGGGTAAGATACTCCCTGAAAGCGGGGTCCGCTTCAACATAACTCCGCACGGCCTCGGAAAGGATGGGTCCCGCCGCAATCGCATTCACCCGGATTTTGTCCGGCCCCAGAGAAGTGGCGAGCACCCGCGTCATGCTGGCCACCGCCCCTTTCACCGTGCAATAGACCACGCGGTCCGGACGCGCCATCAAGGCGTAGGTGCTGGACATGCTCACGATGGCCCCGCCGCCGCGCTTTCGCATTTCAAGCGCCGCACGCTGCGCGGAAAGGATGTACCCCTTCACACCGACAGACAGCGCAAGGTCCACCTCCTCTTCCTTCACATCGTCAATGGCGCCCAGAGCTCTGTACACCGCGCAATTGATCAAGATGTCCGTGCCCCCGAAGTGCGCCACCGTCTCGTCGAAGGCCCGATTGATCTCCTCGCCCTTTCCCATGTTCGCCTTGATCCCGAGGAGGGAGCCCGCGCCCTCCTTTTCCAGCTCGGCGAGTTTCTCCTCGTTGATATCGGCGACGGCCACCTTCGCCCCCTCGGCGAGAAACTTCCGGGCCGTTGCCGCCCCGATCCCGAGAGCGCCTCCCCCGACGAACGCGATTTTTCCTTCCAGCTCCATTCCCGCCTCCTTTCCGATAACAATTCCCCCGGCAGCCGCCCGGCCTCGCCAGACGGGGCCATACGCGCCGGCCGGGACCCTTACTACTGGATCTTGTAGAGCTTCTTGGTGTTGCCCGTGAGGATTTTTTCCCGATCCGCCTCGGGCAGCCCCGAGAGGCCGGGGACCTCCTGCGCCGGCCCGAGGTTGCCCATGTCGAAGGGGTAGTCCGTCCCGTAGAGGACGCTGTCCACGCCGAGGGTCTTCACCCCGAACTCCAAGCACGCGGGGTTGTGGATGATGGTGTCGTAGTAAAGCCGGCCGATATATTCCTCGGGCGCCCCCGCCCCGCGCACCTTGGGCTCCTCGCGCTCGCCGTAGCCGTGCTGCCACCTCCCCCGGATCCAGGGGGTGAACCCCCCCATGTGGGAGAGGAGAAACTTGAGCTTCGGGAAGCGGTCGAGCACCCCTCCGAAGATGAGGCAGGCGGCGGCGATGGTGGTGTCGAGGGGATTCCCGATGAAGTTTCGAAGATAATAATCCTTCAAGCGGTCGGCGGCGCCCAGGGTGTCCACCGGGTGGATGAAGACGGGAACATCCAGGGAGGAGGCCTTCTCCCAGAAGGGGTAGAGCCCCGGATCGTCCAGGTTCACCCCGGCCACGTTCGAGCCGATCTCGACCCCGATGTGCCCGTCCGCAACGGCCCGGCCGAGCTCGGCCGCCGCCGCTTCCGGGTCCTGGAGCGGTGCGGTGGCCATGCAGAGGAATTTCTCGGGAAATTCGCGCGCCAAATTGGACAGGGAATCGTTGAGGGAGGCCGCAAGATCCTTGCTCATCCCCGCATCCAAGGAATAGAAGGTCATGGGGGGCACCACCGAGAGGATCTGCTTGTCCACCCCCATCTGCTCCATGTGCGATAGCCGAAGCTCCACGTCGTAAGTCTCCTTGGGAAGCGGATTGTGGTGGACGCGCTCCTTTCCAAGGATAGTGCTCTTCGTCACAAGCATTTCCCACTTCTCGCCGGGCTCTATGCTGATGCCCGGACCGAAACGGCCCGCGCGCACCTCTTCGATCCAGGAGGCGGGGGAAATGTGGGCGTGGGGGTCGATGATCATGCGAACGCTCCTCTGAGAAAAAGACGCAAATGAGAAAAAAACGCAAAGGGAATGCTCGATTATCCCTCTTTCCCGGGCGCGCCGCCAGTGGGACGACGTTCCGCCCGCGGAACTCTCTGCCGTCTTACTTAACGCGAAGAACGTTTCCCGCCCTTTCTGTGTAATCGTATCGGGACCCGCGCCGTTGGCTGGTGTCTTCGCCGGACGGTTTTTTCGGAGGTTGTGAAATGAATCGGTTTGGCCACGCAACAAGAGTTCTTCTCATCCTTGCCTTCCTTGTCATACCGCATGTGGCAGGCGCAAGCGCCTGGGTTGTCGACCCCCGCCACACCACGGTTGGCTTCAAAGCGCGCTACTTGATGGTCACATGGGTGGGGGGATATTTCCGGAAGGTGCGGGGCTCCGCCAATTTCGAGCCCGGAAAGTGGGAAAAGGCGAAGGTCGAGATCGTCATCGAGGCGGCCTCCATCGACACGCGCCACGAGCGGCGGGACAACCACTTGCGAAGCGCGGATTTTCTCTACGCAGAAAAGTACCCGCAGATTGTCTTCAAATCAAAAAGGATTCAGAACGCCGGGGATTCCGGTTTCGAACTGATCGGAGACCTCACCATCCGTGGAGTGACAAAAGAGGTCGTCCTCAATGTGGAGGACATAGCGCGGCTGAGGAACAACCGAGGCCGTGATATCCTGGGCGCGAGCGCGACCGTCAAGATCAACCGGAAGAACTTCGGCCTGAATTGGAACCGGGTTCTCGAGGCGGGCGGATTCCTGGTTGGGGACAACGTTCAGATCGCTATCGATGTTCAGTTCGTCAAGAGAGATTAGGTGCACCCGGAAAAATTCGGGAGAACCTTCTCCGCGAACCTGCTGAGGAGGTCCTTTCCGGCTAATACTTCTTTTTCACCACGATGTTCACGTTGGCCGAACCCACCTCCACCTCATCGGGAAAGCGCCCTTCGAGATCCCCCGGCTGGGGAGGGCCCGCGGAACCGTCGCTGTCCACCCGGACGGTAAGGCGAACCTTCCCTTCGAAGGACCGCCCCGGGACCATCACGTTCTCCTTGGTGAGCCGGTAGGGGAGCGGAAAGCGCGGGTTCCGAACCCGCAGGACGGCCAGCGGCGGCCCCCCCCGCCCTTTCCGGGCGATGAGAAACAAGGCGGGCTTTCCGACCGCGTTCCGGGCGAGTCCTTGCGCGATGGAAACGGTGCCCGATATGGCCCCAGGCTCACCCTGCCTCGGGGCCCGGGCCCTTGCCATCTGCGGCGCGCGCGCTTGCCTCTGGGCGGGCCTTTTGCGCGCCGTCTTCGGCGGCTCCTCGGTTCCGGCCTCATCGATCAGGATGTCCACACCGCTTGCCCCGACCTCGATGGCGCGGGGGTGCCTCCCCCGGTAGTCCCCCTTCACGAAGGGGCCCGGCTCGCCGTCCCGGTCAAGCCGCGCCCGCACGCGCACCTCCCCCTTGAAGGAGGTACCCTGCCGAACCAGATCGTCCCCCGTGAGAACATACTTGTAAGGGAACTTCGGCCCGACAAGGCGAAGAACCGCAAGGGGCTCTCCGGTATCCGCCCGTTCCGCCATGACGAGCAGGGATCGGTTCCGCCGGGCGGCGGGCGGGAGGTTCCGCCCCAGCCGGATCGTGCCCGAGAGGGAGCCCGGCGGCGGGCCCGCGCCGCAGCCCGCCAGCGCCATCGCCGAAGCAAGAAGAAAAGCCCCGAGCCAGGGGCGGGAAACCGCCGCTCGAACTGAAAAAGAATAGATCATGCTTCATTCCGCTCCGGATGTTCCTGGAGAAACGCCTCGGCTTCTTCGAGGCGGCTCAAACGCCCCCGCCCGCCCAGACCAGCCGTGCTGAGGGCGGCCATGACATTTGCGAATCGAAGGGTGCGCGGAAGGCTGTAACCGCCGAGGACGCCGTAGATGAACCCCGCGTGAAAAACGTCCCCCGCGCCGGTGGTGTCCACTGTCTCAACGGAAAAGCCGGGGGAATCATAAAAACGTTCGCCGTCAAAAGCGAGCGCCCCGCGCGCGCCCCGCGTCGCAGCGGCCACCCGCGGTCCCATTTCCCGGATGCGGCGAAGCGCCTCGCCCAGATCCCTCTCTCCGGTCAACTCCTGCGGAAAGCCCTCCGCCGCGACAAGATAATCCGTCATCCGGATCAGTTCCTCCGTTTCCGGCAGGACCCGTTCCGCATCGAAGGAGACAGGGATTCCCGCCTCCCGCGCCCAGCGGGCGGCGCGGATTTCGGCCTCGGCCGAATGCCCGTCGAGGTGGAGGATGCGCCCCCTCTTCACGATGTCTTCTCTCACCTCCTCCGGCAAGAGGCGCGCCGTTCGCCGCCACATGATTGTCCGCCCCCCGCGCTCCTCTTCCCCGCCCTCCCGCTGGACGATGATGACCGCGAATTGGCTCTTTTGCCCGGGCTGGATGGCGACCCCCTCGACGTTCACCCCGGCCCCGCGGAGGCTGCCGAGCGAGAAAACTCCCTCCTCGTCATCCCCCACCGCGCCGATGTAAGCCGTCCGGAGCTCCAGCCGGGCGAGAGCGGCCATGGCCGTCGCCGCCTGGCCGCCGCCCTGGCGGGCGACCTCCAGCAGCCCGCTCTTCGTATTGAACGCGGGGTAGCGCTCCACCACGCAGAGGAGATCCACCGAATTCAGGCCGATGCCTACAGCGTCAAAGCGGGGAGAGGCCATGCCGGAGAAGGAAGGTTAGGCGAATTCACGGAAGCGGACCCCTTCCGGATCCACCTCTTCGAGGGCTGTCCATTCTTTGGCCGTGATCTCGGGCGTCACGGGCGCATCCTCGCATGGTCCGGGGTCGAACCCCGTCACATCCCTCAGCGCATGGGGGCTTACGCCATCGTGGAGGCTCTCGACGCGGAGGAGGCCGTTCATTTTTTGGAAAATGCAAAGAGGGGTCACAACCCGGTCCACCTCCCCCGAAGCCGTCACGAACGTACAGCGCGCGGGAAAGCTCCTCGCGTCGTGGACGGTGCGCCAGAGCACGGTGCGTCCCGCCGTGGGAAGAATGGCCGCGCTTCCCGCCCCGCCCGGGAGGCGCACTTCGGGCCGGGCCGGATCCCCGATGTAGGAAAGGTTCAAATCCCCGCGCGCGTCGATCTGCGCTCCGCTCAAAAAAGCGATGTCGAGTCCCCCCCTTGCCGAGAGGTCGAAGATTTCCATTAGACTGAAGTACGCGCGCGCTCCCTCGAGGAGCTGAATGCCCACCGTGCTGGCCGGAAGGCGGGAGGGATGGGCATCCACCCCGCCGGGGATGTTCAGATAGATCAGGTGCGGGGCGTGCAGCCTCCGCGCGAGGGCGACCGCCACCATGGGAAGGGCCGAGGCCACTCCGTGGAAGACGGTCTCCCCGTCCCGGATTTGGCGCGCGAGGAAGACAGCGATGCGGTCGGCCGCCCTCCGCACGTCGGCGGAAACGGAATCCGCCTTCAAGCCCGCCCTCCCCGGACGGGGGCCGCCTTCGCTCCGCGATCGTGCTCAGCCCAAGTCGTCAGATGCCGCCGAAGACCCTCTTTCGATGCGGCAGCCTCGATGTAGGCGGCGCAGGCGGTCTCGTCCGTGTCATAAAGGGGATAGCACGACCCCGGCGCGGCCCCGCGCGGCGCATGCACCACGGCCCGGACAAGGAAAGCGGGAATCGAGGTCCGCTCGGGCTCCTTGGCGAAGTCGGAAGAATCGTGGATTTGCTCGGCGGTCAAAATAACAGCCTTGGCCGCCCTGCTCATCAAAATATCCTCGAAGGGACCGCCCGAGATTCGCCCGTTCCCCTCGGCATCCGCGGCCTGGACGTGGAGAACGGCCCAGTCCGGCCGGATACGGGGAATCATGTAAAGGGACTTTCCCGTGTAGGGATCCTCCACCTGCTTGAAGCCGGTGAGGGCGGGGGCGTCGCTCCCCTCCAGGCTGGCGATGGGCTGGCTCGAAAGGCCGTAGGCGGATGCCCGAAGCCCCGCGATCACGGAGTAGCAGGCGTGCTCGACAACCCGCACGGTTCCGTTTTCCACGCCCCGCCGGTAGGCCGGGGCGAGGCCGAAGAGGTTCTCGAAACCGATGTACCCTGAACGGATTTCGTCGGCTGCCCCCGCCGCGCATAGGAGATCCACATCATAGGCGCCGGCGGTCTTCACCAGGCACAGGCCTTTCCGGCCTTGTCTGGCGAGTTCACGGATGAAAGCGGCGGGACTCCGCGTGAGAGAGTTTCCCCCCAGCGCGAGCATCTGGCCGTCCTTGACGAGACCCCCCGCTTCTTCAAGAGAAATGAGTTTTCCGGACATTTTTCCTCTTCGTATGATGTTTCAAGTTTCTGGGAGGATTATCCGCCAAGGCGCGCGGGCTCTCAAATTGAGAAACTTGTTCATTGACAATAACACATTGTTTCTCTAAGCTATTAGTGTCTTGCAGACATATGGGGAACCGCAACGCCCACTTTAATATATACCTCTTCCAGATTGGACAATCCTCACTCCTCGCCCGGATGGGGCGTTTTCCGGTGACCTCAAAATTGAATGAGCACACTTCTTCCCCGGAAGACGGGCCAAAGGCTGATCCCCCCGAAAAGGGTTCCGCGCCTGCATCCGAGGCGCCCCGGATGGAGGCCATGGCGCTGGACGAACTCGGTGCGGGAAGGGACATGACAGCGGGAAACCCCGAGGGCTGGACGCCCGTCCAGACGGAGAAGGCAGAGCCGCGCGGGGAGAGAGAGCCGGGAAGCGCCCGGCCCCCGGAGGCAGCGGCGGCGGAAGGCTCTTTCAATGAGGAGTCGGACCGCTTCCTCGTCAAGCTGGATGTTTTCGAGGGGCCCCTTGAACTCCTGCTTCATCTCGTGCGCGAACACGAACTCGACATTAACGACATACCGATCGCCTTCATCACCGAGCAGTATCTCAAGTACATCGAAATGATGAAAAATTTAAACGTCAACGTGGCCTCCGAGTACCTCGTGATGGCATCCCACCTCGTCTACATCAAAAGCCGCACCCTCCTCCCTCTGACCGAGGAGGAAGAGGATGCCGGGCCGGACCCCGAAGAGATGCGCCTCGAGCTGCAGCGCCAGCTCGCCGAGTACCAAAAGGTCAAGCACCTGAGCCAGCTTTTCCGCGGCGCCGAGGAGGAGCAGCTCCACATTTTCAGCCGGGGCGGCAACGGGGACGGAATCGTCTTGGCGCCGGACGAAGAACCGCCTCGACTCGAGGTCACCGCCTTCGATCTCATCAGCGCCATCAAGCTTATCATCGAAGAGGCCGGCGAAAATGTGCACCTGGTCGAGATTGACGAGCTTGAGGTGGCCGACCGGCAGGCGTTCCTCCTGGATGCTATCGAAAAGGCGGGAACTGAGGGGATTGCGTTCCACTCCCTTTTCCCCGCCGGCACGCGCGTTCTTGAACTTGTGGTGACGTTCCTTGCGCTTCTCGAACTAATCCGGCAAAACTTGCTCCTGGCCTATCAGGCCGCCCGATTCGCGGAGATCTGTATCGTCAAGGCGGTAACCGATGACTGACCCGAAAAAAGACAAACAAGAGAATCAATCAGAAAAGGAATCCACTCCCTTCGCGTTCGAAAGCGAAGAGGGCCCTGCCGAGCAAGAGACTGTCGCCAAGGCCCTTGCAGAGCGCCAGATGGAAGCCATCGAAGAGATCGATGACTCTGCATTCGAGCTCGAGGAGGATGGCGAGGTACCGGCTCCACTCGACGGTGAAAAGGCAGCCGATTCATCAGACCCGGCGGCTGTCGCCGGGGCGTCACAGCCTGAATCCGCTCCGCCGGAGGAACCTCTCCAGCCCAGGATGGAGGAGGAGCCGTTCACCCGGGCGGGCGCCGCCGAGGAAGATGGGAAAACCGCAAAAGACGGCGCGGAAGCCCCTGAGGCCGAAACGCCCCTGCTTCTCGACTATGGCGAGGCGAAGAAGATCGTCGAGACCGTCCTGTTCGTCGCCCATGAGCCCCTTCGCCCGCGGGACGTCTCAGTTCTTTTCCGGGGCGTCGAAAACATAAACGCGAAGGTGGTCCGAAAGATCCTGGCCGAGTTGGCGGAAGAGTACCGGGAGCGGCCGCTCCAAATTGCCGAGGTGGCGGAAGGGTTCCGCATGTGCACCCGGCCGGACTTCTCTTTCTGGGTGCGGCGGTTCCTCAAGGCGTCGAAGAAATCCCGCCTTTCCCAGGCCTCGCTTGAATCGCTCGCCATCATCGCCTACAAACAGCCCATAACCCGCGCCGAGATCGAACAGGTCCGCCGCGTCGATTGCAGCGGGGTCCTGAACACGCTCCTCGAGCGGAACCTCATCCGCATCCTGGGACGGCGCGACGTCGTCGGCCGGCCCATCGTCTACGGGACGACACCCTATTTTCTGGACCACTTCGGCTTCCGGAACCTCGCCGATATGCCGAGACCCGACGATCTCGAAGGGATGGAGGCGCTCGCCGGTGAGGGTGAGGAAGGAGAGAGCGTCCCCCTTGCGGATTCCTCCGAAGGAGATCCCGGGGCGGGCGCGCCGGAAGGAACGGAGGAGATCCCGGCGCCCAGCCCCCTTCAGACCCTTCAGGAAAGCGCCGAACTGGCCGAAGCCGATGCGGCGAACGGGCACGCCAACGGTTCCGCCAACAGGCACACCCATTCGACCGAGGCCGTCCCTGAAGGGGCCGAGGCCGGTGAAGGAGAAGGCGCAGCCGAAAAGCCCGTGTAGATGCGCTTCGGGATTTTCTTTGAAATTGGTCCTGTAACAGAAAAGAGCGTCCGTGCTCTGCACGGGCGCTTTCCAACTTTAATGACCGGATAGATTATTCAAGTGCGCTCCGGCCCTCGCCCGAGCGGGCGGCCGAAATGAGGAGAGGAGCCTTGCGCTTCGGCATTATGGGAACCGGCGGGGTCGGCGGCTACTACGGCGGGATGCTTGCCCGGGCGGGGGCGGAGGTTTGCCTCATCGCGCGGGGGGATCATCTCGCGGCCATGCGCCGGGAAGGCCTTCGCGTCGAAAGCGTAGAGCCGGGCGAATTCACCGTGCAAGACGCCTTTCTCACAGATGATCCCGCAGAGGCGGGCATCTGCGATGCGATCTTCTTCTGCGTAAAGACCACGGCGAACGCGGCAGCCATCCCCGCCATCGCCCCCATGGTGGGCCCCGATACCACGATCATCTCCCTCCAGAATGGCATCGACAACGCCGAGCAGATTGCCGCCTTTCACGGGAAGGAGCGCGTCATGGGGGGGGCGGCATACATATTTTCCTCGCTCAAAGGCCCGGGCCGGGTGGTCCAGGTTGGCGGGCGGCGGCGGATCGTCTTCGGCGAGCTCGAAGGGGGCGGGAGCGGGCGGGGCGGGCAGGTCCTGTCCGCCCTCCGGTCGGCGGAAATCGACGCGGTCCTCTCCGAGGACATTCAAACGGACCTTTGGACGAAGTTCATCTTCATCTGCGCCGTGAACGGGATGACCGCCCTCACGCGCTCCCCCCTGGGCGCGCTGCTTTCCTACAAGGGGACAGAGCGGATGCTGCGTGAGACCATGCGGGAGGTCGAGGCCGTCGGCCGGGCGGTGGGGGTGTCCCTTCCGGTGGGAAGGGAGGAGGATCGTATGAAATACCTCCGCGCCTCCGGCCACGAAAGCAAAGGGAGCATGTGCCACGACCTCGAGGCGGGGAGGCGACTCGAGATCGACGGCCAGTGCGGGGCCGTCTCACGGCTCGGGAAGGAGGCCGGCGTCCCCACCCCCCTGAACGATTTCCTCTACGGCGCCCTCAAGCTCGCCGACCTGCGGAACGCGGGAGAGCCAATTCCCTCCTGAACGGTTATCGCCATTATCCACCTGCTCCGCCGGGTGAGCCTCTCTTGGAAGAACAGGTATAATCTCCTCCTTGCGGGCCGACCCCGCGCGGGATCGATATTTGTCTGGCGGCCGCCGCCGCGGGAATGTTCAAATGGAAATCCGCATCCAAAAGATCGTCGCCCAGGCGGGGCTCGCCTCCCGCCGCGAGGCCGAGCGGCTCATCGGTGAAGGCCGGGTCACGGTGAACGGAAAGGTCGCCTCCCTCGGGGAAAAGGCGGATCCCGCACGGGACGCCGTCAAGGTGAGCGGCCGCCTCATCACCCGCAGGGAGCCGCCGGTCTACTTCGTCATGAACAAGCCGCTTCACGTTCTGACCACCATGCGGGACGAAGAGGAAAAGGACCGGCCCACGGTGGCGGACTTTCTCAAACGCACGGGCAAACGCGCCTTCCCGGTGGGGCGGCTCGACTTCGACGCGGAGGGCGTCCTTCTTCTCACGAACGACGGAGAGCTGGCCAACCGGCTGGCCCACCCGCGCTACCGCGTGCCCCGTCTTTACGAGGCCAAGATCAAGGGGATTCCCTCCGAGCGCGCCCTGGAGCGAATGGCCGGGGGGGCCGGGACCGTCGGCCCGAAATCCGATTCGGCGAAAGTTCAGGTTCTGCGCCGCAAGGCGGAGCGGAATACCTGGCTCCGGATCGAGCTTCAAGAGGGGAAGCATCACCAGGTGAAGCGCATGTGCCGGGCGGTGGGGCACCCTGTCCTCAAGCTCGTTCGGGTGGCATACGGCGGAATCCGGGTGCGCGGCCTTCCCCCCGGCGGAATTCGCCCCCTCACGGTCAAGGAGGTGCGCCGCCTCAGGTCGCTTGCGGGGATTCCGGACACGGCGAACGCGCGCCAGGCGGCGAAGCCCGAACCTCCGATCCGGCGGGCCGGGAGCCGCAGCAAGCCTCCCGCGGCGCGTTCCCTGGAAAAGCGGAAGAAAACGGCCGCGGGGGGGAGGCAAAAAAGGACATGAAGACTCCCCCCCGCCTGCGGTTACTCAACGCAATCTTTTCTATCGCCATCGGGGGATACGTTTTTTTCTTTTTTCTCCCGGCCGCCGCCGCGGCGGGAAGCGCGGGCGAGGGCGTCCGCTTCGAGGTAGAAGGCGAGTCGGCCGTCAAAGGATTGAATCGGGCGGGGGCGGCGAAGAGCGCGGTCCGGAACGCTTTCCGGAAAGCCGTATCCCAAGTTGCGGCGGAAATCATGGGAAAGGAGCGGTTCCGCAGGAACCGGCCCGCCATCGAAAACGCGCTGCTACGCCAGAGCGATAAATTCATCCGGAGGTACCGCGTTCTGAGCCAGAGCGCGCCGCCTTCCCGGGAAAAAATCAAAGTCCGGCTCGAAGTAAACGTGGATCGCTCCTGGGTGAGCGATGTGTTGCGCTCGCTCCGCCTGATGGAAACCAAAGCGGAAATCGTACGCGTTCTCTTTCTCGTGGAAGAGCGAATCCTCGGAAAAAGGCGGCGGGAGAGAGGGGAACCCCTCCCTTTCGAGACCAACGAGATCGGAACCGCCGAGAGGCGGCTTCTCATCCGGTTCGCGCAGGCCGGATATGTCCCCGTGGACCCGCGTGCCCAGCGGGAGCCCGCGGCACCCGGCCAGATCGGAGCCGCCGTCCGCGGCGATATTAACGCCGCCCGCGCCCTGGGCGCGCTTTGCCGATGCCCGATCGTGATAACAGCGCGCGCCATCGCCGAGCGGCAGGGAGACGGCGCCTTCGCCGCTTTCGCGAGCGCCCGCGCAATCCGGACGAAGGACGGGAGGGTGCTCGCCTTTCGCTCGAAGCAGGTGCGCATCCGGCCCACAGGCCGCTTTCAGGGCCACGAAGCGGCCCTCACGAGAGCGGGCGATGAGCTGGCGGCGGCGCTCCTCTCCGAGGTGCGGCGGGCACATCCTCCGCCCCGCCGCGTTATGTCCAAGCCCCCCGCTCCCAAGCGGTAGCGGGCCGGAGGCTGTGATATGATGTCGGGGAAGACTGGAAAAATCCATTTTTGTCCTGGGAGATCTGCCGAGCCATGACCGCCCAGGAAAACAACAGTCTTACCCTAGCGACGAAAATTACCGTGACCCGGGTGCTCCTCATCCCGGCATTCGTCATCTGCCTGACCTACCAAAAATCGGGGCTCGCCCTAACGGTATTTCTCCTGGCGAGCCTCGCCGACGCCGTGGACGGCTACCTCGCCCGCCGCCGGGGAGAGATGACCTCCCTCGGGGCCCTTCTGGATCCCATCGCGGACAAGCTCCTCATCTTCTCCGCCTACGTTCTCATGGGAACCCACGGCCTCATCCCCCAATGGCTCGCCATCGTGGTGGTGAGCCGGGACGTCCTGATCTGCGCGGCCTATATGGCGCTCTCCTTCACGGTTCGCTTCGTCAGCCCCTCTCCCTCCATCCTCGGCAAGGCGACCACCGCGGCGCAGATGGCGACGGTGCTGGCCGCCCTGGCGGTCGCGACCGGCGGAATGAACGGGGCCCCGGGCCTGGCGTTTCTATATTGGCTGGCGGGCGGGCTCACCATCGCTTCCGGCCTGCATTACGTATTTTTCGTCGGTGCCCGAATGCTTTCCCCGAAGGAATCCCCCATCTCGGCTGGGGAGAGTTCTCCCGCCGCAGCCCTCAAAAGGTAATTCCGTCGCGTGCCTGGAACCAGTTTGTCTCCCCTTTTCACATGGAAGCGGATCTGGCTGATTCTCATTCTCCTGGCGGCAATCTGGCTCCTCGTCAGCGCACGTGCCGCCCTGGGGCCGGTGGCGGCGGCTTTTATCCTGGCCTACTTGCTGAATCCCGTCGTGGGGATTTTGGAGAGAAAAAAATCCCCCGTACCCTGGGGGTGATCCTCGTCCTCTCGGCGTTGGTCGTCTTGCTGGTCCTCCTTTCGGTGAGCGTCGCTCCGCTGGTGGAGCAGCAAATCCTCGCTTTTTCCCGCAGCGTTCCAGGCTATATCCGGGTGATAGAGAGCTGGGCCGAGAAAACCCTCAGCCGGTTTGAAATCCTTCCGTCAGGCCAGATGAGCGATTTTATTACTCAAAATCTCGCCGCCATCGCGAGCGTTCCCCTCGAGGCGATCCGGGCGGGCGGGAACGTCCTCATCCGTACGACGACCGGTCTTCTCTCCTTGCTCGTCACGATCGCCTTCATCGCGCTCATCCCCGTCATGACCTTCTACATCCTCCGGGACCTCAATGAGATCGGAAAAAACTTCTACCTCTTCATCCACCGTGACTACCGGGATGAGGTCCGAAAGCGGCTGACACGCCTCGATGATGTCCTCGGGACCTTCATCAAGGGTCAGTTCATCGTCGGCCTCATCCTCGCCGTTCTCTACACAGTGGGGTTTTACTTCTCGGATGTTCCGCTCTGGCTCGTGCTCGGCATCGTGACGGGACTCGCAAGCATGGTTCCCTATTTGGGACTCATTGTCGGGCTTCCGACCGCGGTCGCGCTCACCGCCATTCAGCATCAGGACTTCATCCATCCGCTCATGATTCTTTTGGTATTTGCGATAGTGTTCTCGGCGGAGGGGGCGGTGATCGTGCCGCGCGTTGTGGGCAGCAAGGTGGGGCTTCACCCGGTGGTGATCATCATCTCTGTGCTTGTGGGGGCGGAAGTTCTCGGCTTCGTCGGCGTCCTCATCGCCGTGCCCCTCGCCGCCATGGTCAAGGTGGGCCTCGAAGCGCTCTACGACTACTACATCGCCTGAAGTTTCCAGACGGCATCCACGCCGCCGGGGAACGTTTCACGTGGCGGATACCCTCACCGCCCAGGCCGGAACCTCGGCCCCTGCCCGCACCCCGGATCCCGGCCCAATCTGACTGCGATTTTTCCGGCTTGAATAATAAATTTAAAGCTGGCGGATAACGTCGGCCGCCGCCTGCTTCGTGGTGGCCGTTCCTCCGAGGTCGCGGGTTCGGCGCCCCCGGGCGAGATGATCGCGGAGGGCCTTTTCCAGCCGCTTCGCCGCGCGCGCCTCCCCCAGGTATTCCAGCATGTAAACGCAAGAGAACAAGGTCGCAACCGGATTGGCGATCCCCTTCCCCATGATATCGGGGGCCGAGCCGTGGACCGGCTCGAAGAGGGCGGGGACCTCCTTGCTCGGGTTGAAATTCGCGCTGGCCGCGATTCCTAAGCCGCCAACGATGGCCGCTCCCAGATCAGTCAGGATGTCCGCGAACAGGTTCGTCGAGACGACGACGTCGAAGATATTCGGCCGCCGGACTAATTCGAGCGCGGCCGCGTCGACGAGAAACTTCGCGGTCTTCACCCTCTTGTAGCGCGGCCGGGCGGCCACCCCGGCGAACACCTCGTCCCACAGGACCAGGGTGTGCCCCTGGGCGTTGGATTTGGTCACGTTCGTGACGTGGTTTTTTCGCTTGAGGGAGGCCTCGAACGCGGCGGTGATGATCCGCTCGCAGCCTCCCCGGGTGAAAACCGCCGCCTGAACCGCCATCTCGGACGGATGCCCCCCGTAAAGGCGTCCGCCGATGGGGCTGTACTCGCCCTCGGTGTTCTCCCGGAAAAAGAGCATGTCGATATCGCCGGGCCCATAATCCCGAAGGGGGGACTCCAGCCCCTCATAGAGAATGATGGGGCGCAGGTTCACAAACAGATCGAACCCTCTGCGGATGGGAAGGAGCAGCTCGTTCAGGGTAATGTGGTCCGGGATGTCGGGCCTGCCCACCGCGCCGAGCAGAACGGCGTCGAACTTGCGGAGCCGGTCGAGGAAATTCTCCGGGCACATCCGGCCGGTTTCGTGGTAATAGTCGCTCCCCCAGGGAAAGCGGGTGAAGTCGAATTCGAGGCGGGGCTCCCGCTTCGCCAGGGCCCGGAGCACCCGGACGCCTTCAGCCACCACTTCGGGGCCGATTCCGTCCGCCGGGATGAGCGCGATTCGATGCCTGGCCATTTTCCCCCCTTTGAAACCCTCCCCACCGGAGAAGCCGAAGGGTGGGGAACTAGTATCCTTTTTCGATCAAATTTTCGACCGGTGAAAAATCGTCCGTCAGCTCGGGGCCGTACACCCGCGGGCCCGGGGGCGGGACCCGGCCCTGGGCGATGAAACTCAACCTCGCCTCCCGCTCGAGGCGGCCCATGAATTCTCTCGCGCGACCCGCCTTCTTTTCGCGAAACGCGAGGAAGAGAATGTTTTGGGGAATGGTGGGGCTCTGGGGGTCCGTGCTGAATACCCAGACCTCGGGAAAGACCGCCGTCATGGTGCGGTAGACGGCGGCATAGAGAGGCGCGGCCGGTCCCGCCCGGAAGGCGATCAGGTTCATGAAAAACGCGCCCCGGGCCGCGAGGCGCTCACGGATCTCGACGAAAAACTCCCGCGTGATGAGATGGCTTGGGATGGTCCGCAGGCCGCGGTATGCGTCTCCCACGATGAGGTCCCATCTCCCTGACGAGCGGCGGAGGTAGCGCCGTCCGTCCTCCGCGGCGACCTGGATTTTGGGATAGTTCCCCAGGCGGAAGAACTTCCGCCCGACGTCCACAACATCCGGGTCAAGCTCGGCGACCGAAATCTCCGCCTCGGGGCGGATGAGATGAAGCGCCTTCGCCATGGTGAACGCCCCCCCGCCGATGAAAAGGGCGCGGCGAAGATCCGGAACCGCCAGCGGCGTCATTTCCAGAAACTTCGTGTACTCAAAATGAAGGGCCCGATCGTCGCCCACCACCATCGCCCCTTCGGGTTGAGAATCCAGGTACAGCTCGCGGACCCGACCCCCACCTTTATCCCGCTCGTAGACGCGAATGGTGTGATACATGTTCTCCTGAAAGTAGATTGTCTCCTCCGTCAATCCGGGGGGGGAGCCGCTCGTGGCGGCGCCCACCAGGAAGGCAGACCCCACCAAGGCAAAAATGGCGGTGGGAAACCCGCCGGCCGTGCCCCTGCGCTTCCCATCCGGAAGGCGAAAGAGATAAAGGCCGAGGAGAGAGATCGCCGCGAGGGTGACCCCGGTTGCGAGAAAGATGGAGTTCAGCCCGAAGGTGGGGATGAAGACGAAGCCCGTGGCGAAGGTGCCCACGATGCTGCCCACCGTGGACCAGGTGAAGAGGTTCCCCGTCACCGTGCCCAGGGTCGCCTCGTTCTGGGCGACGAGTTTCACGGCGAAGGGGGTGAGCATCCCCAGCACCAGGCTCGGGGCGGCGAAGAGGAAGATTCCCCCGAAGAGCGGCCCCGAGCGAACGCTCATGCTGGCTTCAAAAGCGGGCAGAAGCGCGAGCCGGAGCGCCGGCACCAGCGCCACCAGCCCGGCCCCGGTCAGCATAAGGAGGAAAAAGAGCCGGGGGGATGGCCGCCGGTCCGCCAGGCGCCCCCCCGCCGAGTATCCCACGCTCAGGGCGGCGAGGATGATTCCAATCATGCTGGTCCAGTTGTAGATGGTGTTCCCGAAATGGGGTGCCATCACCCGGCCGGCCGCGATTTCGAGGACAAGGATCGAGCCGCCCGAGATGAACACCGCCAGGTAGAGGAACATCCCCAGGCGCCTGCCCTCCGGGAAGGATTGCGCGGGGGCGGATTTTTTCCGTTTCACCATGCTTGCCTCTGAATATCTCGAAAGGGGGAAGCCCACTCTAGGTCAGGGCGGCGGGGCGGGCAACCACGCGCGCCGGAAAAGATCCCATGGGGCGGCCCCGCCAGATTAGCGGGAAGGATAATCTTTTGCCGGAATCAGATAGGCCGCCCGGATGCGGGGCGACCCATGCGCTGTCCTCATTTTCTCTGGAATGTTACCTTTTGCGGGCTGAAACTTGTGGAAATCCGCTCTCCCTTCGCAAATCAAAATCAAGGAGACTGCCTTGCCCGACAAGCCCATCTCGCCGGATGAAGAATTCGCCCAAACAGGTGTGCGAAGCATCGACCGCCCGGAGCTGCCCAAAGGGGGATACGTTCTTGCGATGGGGGCGGAATGCGAGACCCTCGAAGGGGGTCAACTCAAAATCGGCCGCTTCCGCCATTTCGAAGTGTACTGCGACGAGCCCGCGCGAATCGGGGGTTCGGACGAGTACCCCCAGCCCCTCACCTACGTCGCCATGGGTGTGGGCTTCTGACTGCTCACCCAGCTTGCGCGGTACGCGCACATGATGAAAGTCGAATACAAAAAGGCGAAATGCCGGGTGGAGCTGGATTGGTTCCTCCGGGGCTCCGTGCTGAAGGGAACGATCGAGTCAGGCTGCACCGAGGCGCGCACCTATTTTCAAGTGGAAAGCGACGCGCCGCCCGAGAAGATCGAGCAACTCATAAAAAATGCAAAGCGGGGATGCTACGCCGAAAACATGATTCAGGCCGCCGTCCCCCTCAAAAGCGAAATCGAACTGAACGGAAATCGCATTGAATTTGGGCATTCGTAGGAAACATCGAAAGGGTTCCGAAGGTGCCGCCGTGTTCGCGCCCTTGCCGGAAGCGCCGCCCGGCGAGAAAGCGCGCCCGCGATCCGCGCCGGCACCCGCGACGCCCCGGAGCACCGCAACATTATTCTCGGACGACGAATTGAACCCACGCGAGGAGACCCAATGAGCTACAGCACAGGAAATATCATCGTCACCACCATCCACATTCTCTCCGCCATCCTCGCCGTCGGCGGGGTGGCGTTTCTCCGGTTTGTCGCGCTCCCTTTCGCGGAAGGGCTCCCCGAAACGGAGAAGGACCGGTTCCAGCAGGTCCTCCGGAAGCGCTTCTCTCCCATTCTTCACGCCTCCTTCCTCTTGCTCATCCTCACCGGCATCCACCACATCACCCGGCTCATCCGGTCCGGGATGCGGATACAGGAAATCCTCATCCTCAAGATCGCCCTCGCCCTGGCCATCGTTTTCATCGGGGTGGCCCTCACCCTTCCCCGGGGTTTCGAGGGCATGAAGGCCCGCCGGAAAGGGCTTCTTCTTCTGAACCTCGCGCTTGCGGTCATCGTGGTGTTTTTGGGGATCTGGGTGACGCACCGGTAATAGGCCGGGCGGTGGAGCCGGAATCGTTCGCTGCCGCATCCGCGGAGGCGAAGACCCTTCTGGGGGCATCGCCCGGGAATGTTTTGAAAGCGAAGGCGCGGGATAGGCAAAAGCTGCGCCCAAGGGGATTTTGCCGGAGATTTTTCCGCCGATTTCCGCTCCTACCAAAGATGCAGGCCCAGCTTTTTCACCCCCTCCTCCAGCGCGCCGAGAACGTGGTCGATCTGCGCCTCGGTGTGGGTGGCCATGAGAGACGCGCGGAGGCGGCTCGTCCCCTCGGGGACGGTGGGGGGGCGAATGGCGGCGAGCATCACCCCGGCATCGAGCATATAGTCGGAAAGGGCGAGAGCGTCCTTCGCCGCCCCGACGATGAGGGGGAAGATGGGCCCCTCCCCCGCTCCGGGGGGCATCCCAAAGCCGATCCGCAGGAGCCCTTTCCGGAAGCGGGCGCAGAGGAGCCGCAGCCGCGCGCGCCGCTTCTCCCCCTCCTCCCCCCGGGCCAGATCCAGCGCCGCGTGCGCCGCCGCCACAGTGGGAGGCGGAAGGGCCGTCGAGTAGATAAAAGGCCGCGCCCGGTTCACGAGGTAGGCAATCGTGTCGTGGTCCGCGCAAGCGAAAGCCCCGTAGCAGCCGAGTCCTTTTCCCAGCGTCCCCATCGAGACCCCCACTCCGTCCGCCACCCCGAAATGCGCGGCGGCCCCCCGCCCTCCCGGGCCGAAGACCCCCGTCGCGTGCGCCTCGTCCACGAGGAGGATGGCCCCGTGCCGGCCGGCGATATCAGCCAGATCCTTCAGGGGGGCGAAATCCCCGTCCATGCTGAAAACCCCGTCCACGGCGATGAGTTTCCGGCGGGCGCCCCCTTCTTTGCGAAGGCTGCGCTCGAGGGCGTCCATATCGTTGTGCGGAAAGACATGAAGGCGGGCATGGCTCAGGCGGCAGCCGTCCACGATGCTCGCGTGGTTGAGGGCATCGCTGAAGACGGCGTCCTCCCTTCCGGCGAGGGAGGAGATCAGCCCCAGGTTGGCGAGGTAGCCTGAGCCGAACAGAATCGCCGCTTCATAATTCTTGAACTCGGCCAGCCCGGCCTCGAATGCCGCGTGGGGCTCCATATGGCCGACAACGAGCGGGCTCGCCGCCGCACTGCCGCCCCACTTTTCCGCGGCCCCGGCCGCCGCCTCGGCCAGGGCGGGGTGATCCGCCAGGCCCAGGTAGTTATTGCTCGAGAGGAGGATGAGCTCGCGCCCCTCAAGACGCATGACCGGCCCCTGGGCCCCCGATACGGTCCGGAGCTCCCGCCGCAGGCCGCCCTCGGAAAGCGCACGAAGCTCTTCGCGGATCGTGCCGCGCCAGGATTGGGATTTTCGGGAGACGAAAGAATCCATGGGGAGATTCTAGGGAGCCTCAAGAGCAAAAAAAAGCCCCGGTCCTTTCAGGCAGAAAGGACCGGAGCCCCCCGCTCGGGGGACGCAGGGAAGCCGCCCACTATCCCTCGCCCTCCTGCGCGAGATCTTCACGGGCTACTTTGTTCTCTTCCATCTTGGTGTCTTCCTCGGATTTCTCCCTCTCCGCCGCGGCTTCCGGAGAGGGTGCAGCAGCTTCTATCTCAGAAGAGGCCGCTCCATCTTCTGGGGATGCCGAGCCGTTCTCTACTTCAGAGATTGTCTCTCCGGCCTCGGGAGAAGCGCCCGCCTCCTCCGGCAGGGTCTCTTCTTCATTCCCTTCCGGGGCCGGCTCGGGCCCGGGCGGTTTTGTGAGGGGTCCGATCTGGCGTCTGAAACGTCTATTCCCTTCGGGCCTGCTCATATCCTGCGGTGTGCTCGGATACATCATCCACCCTCCCCTTTTGATCCCCACAGGGCGGTTTTTGGGGCTTTCAACGGAATTGCCAGGAACCATTTCAGTCCCCCTTTCATTTTCAATATCGCCCCGTTGCCCTTCAGCGTGTATGTCCGGCCTCACTCATCCGGTGTGATCCTCCCCACATCGGATTGCCCTGAAGGCGGAGAAGTGCCATATTCCGGGGCTTTGTGCGCCTGATTCTCCAAATGAGAATTTTTTGAGGGAAATGTGGTTGAATGGATCTGGGTGGCGGTTGGCGGTGCCGTGGGGAGCGTGCTCCGGTACGGCATCGCCGGAACGGTGAACCGGTGGGGAGACGGCTGGCCTCACGGAACGCTGACGGTCAACATCGTGGGCTCCTTCGCCATCGGCCTTATCTCCACATTGGGAGCGGAACGGTTCCTCATGCCGCCCCATGTGCGGCTTCTCCTCATCGTGGGACTTCTCGGGGGATTCACAACCTTCTCGGCGTTCAGCATGGAGACCGTAACTCTATTTCAGGGAGGAGAGGCGGGGGGCGCCTTTTCCAACCTGGTTCTTTCGGCACTGGGGTGCCTGTTCGCCGCCTGGGTGGGGATATCCACCGCAAGGTTATTTTGAATCGCATCCTGTAAAAGGGATCCTCTTCCTTCTTCCCTTCGTCGCGGAATTCCAGGCACTATCATTTTCGCCCGTTCGATGCGGAACCGATTCCCCTCATCCGGGAAACGCACATGAACCAGCGCTGCAAGGCGTCTTCGGAAAAATTGGGAGGGCGAACCCGCCGGGCCGTGACAGGAACAACCAAATCGGGGAAACTTCCGATGTCTTGCAAATGTCGGCGCCCAAGGACTCTTGCGGGAAATGTCTGCTGATTTTCGAGGCGAAGCCTCAAGTGTAACCGGGAACGGCAAAGACACCGCCGGGGTTATCGCCCCGCCGCCGGTCATCTGTCTCGCGTTTCTGCTGGCCGGGCTGTCGCTCGAATTCGCCTGGCCGGCAGCGTCCTTTCCGAACCTCGTCCGGTACCCGGCGGGGGCGGCCCTCATCGCCCTCGGCGTGGGAATCATGGCCGTCGCCCTCCACCTGTTCCGCGATGCCGGAACCCCCCACGAAACGCACAAGCCGACCACCGCAATCGTCAAGGGCAGGCTCTACCGGCTCTCCCGCAACCCGATATACGTTTCGCTGATTCTCATCTACGCCGGGATCGGGATCGCCGCGGGGAGCCTCTGGGTCTTGGGGCTGCTGCTTCCCCTCATCGCCGTCATCCGCTACGGGGTGATCGCCCGGGAGGAGCGCTATCTGGAGCGGAAGTTCGGGGAGGAATACCTGCGCTACAAGGCCTCGGTGCGGCGGTGGCTCTGAGGGGGCTCAGCGGACCTCGGCCGTGACGATGAAGGGCAGGCGGAGGAGGGCTTCGATCAGGCGGGTGGCGTCGAAATCGCGTGGGGTGGTGATCTGAACCCGGATGCGCACGGTCTCTTCCTCCGGCAATTTCCGGACGTCGATCTCCCGCACGGTGCAATTTTCCTCATTGAGAAGGCCCTCCACCTGTTCCACCGCCTCGTCGCTCTCCATTCTCGCCGTGATGTCGAGGAGCCGGTGCTTGACCCGGCCGGAGAGCCGCCGCGCGTATTTTTTGACGAATGCCAGGGTGGCCAGCATGATGGCCACCACTGCGATCGCCTCCACATGCAGCCGCGCCCCCACGGCGAGGCCCACCCCCGCCGTGGTCCACAGGCTCGCCGCCGTGGTGAGCCCCCGGACCGAAGCCCCCATCCGGATGATGGCCCCCGCCCCGAGGAAGCCGATCCCGGTCACCACCTGGGCCGCGATGCGGCCGGGGTCGTTCCCGCTTCCGATCAATGCCACGCGCTTGGAGACGACCATGATGAGGGCGGCGCCCAGGCACAAAATGGCGTGGGTGCGGAGACCGGCGGGCTGGTTGCTCCTCTCGCGCTCGAGCCCGATGAGTCCCCCGAGGACGGTCGCCTCGAGGAGCAAAAGGACGGTCTGAAGGGAGGCGGGCAAGTTATTTCACCCCGGCCGGTCTCGGCCGGGCCTTGCGCTTGCGGATTTCCTTCTTCACCTGGGCCTCCGACTTTCCGTTGCGGGAGATGCCGAACACCTCCCCCACCCGGGTGTGCTTGTCCATGACCCGCATGAAGGCGATGTCCGCCATCTCGGCGATGACCAGCTCACACGTGCTGAAAATGGTGCATCCCTCGACGAGGTGGCCGCCGAAACAAGTCGCCTCGGGGCGGCCGAGGGAAATGGTCACGTGCGCGTGGAGGTAGGGCTCGCCCGCCTCGGTCTGGGTGATGTTTCCGCTCATCTGGAGAACCTCGAGGGGGCCGTTCACCGGGGTGAAGATGCGGCACGCGTCCGTGATGGGGAAGGGGTCGGGAAACTGCCACACGTTGCGGAGGACCGCCTTTTGCAGGCTCGCCGCGGCGCTCAGGATGACCCCCGCCCTGACCCCCCGCTCCTTGCAGATCTTGAGGGTGGTGCCGAAAAGATCGTCCCCCGGGGCCATGCGGATGGCCAGGACGCGCCCCATCCGGGCCTCCGCCACGTCGTAGCGCGGCTTGCGCGTTTTCCAGTCGGTCTTGTCGAAGATGGATTTTTGGCTCGCCATGAAATGATACCCTCCTACATAACCCGTAAGATCTCAGAGAGAATGAGCCCGCACGCCGGAATTCGCTCCCATTTTGAACTCGCGGCCCTCAATTTCAGCTCTCAAATAAATCTTGAATGTTTAGGCGTTTGGTTGCCCGCCAAACAAAATTGAGACGGAACCACTTCTTGTAACGCTCGCAATATAAGGCGGGGAGTTTATCTCTATCAGCCGACGAATCTTCGGGAGAGCCTTGATAAAAATCTCAGCCATTTCCGCGCCTTGAAGGTCGCCCGCCGTGAGCACAAAGGCCCCGACTCTCCCGATGATCAAGGCGTTCAGTTCAGTCGGCCGGTATCGGATTTTTTGATCCTTTGTGAGGACTATCCAGCCTCTCCTCCCAACTTCGCGAAGCCAAACCTCATCTTCCGCGTTCTGGGGAAAGTGATCATCATGAATCTCCACTTCCAGCCGGGCCTCTCGAAGTGCCTCTGGAACCGTCTTGCTCCCAAGGGAACGTTCGATGAAAAAAATCGAGGGATCAGGCGGCTTTGACTTGAAGTTCACACCGGATCGCTTCTTCGATGTCAAGACGGTCTCGGTTGTAGTCTTCCGCTAAATCATCCACCGATTCCCCCGCTTTGTATCTCTCGGCTACGATTTCGGTTCGAATCCCTGTTCCCGCCAAGATGGGCCGTCCAAAGGAAACCAGAGGGTCGATGACGATCTTCTTCGGCTCTTCGGGTTGCCGCTTTCGGGTGAAAGGAAAAAGCCTTGCTGGCAAACCCGAAGCATCACGTTCTATCCGACGCAGGTACGCTTCAAAAAAGCTTCGAATGGCGAGTTGGCCGGCCTGGGATATGTTGATCAACTGACCGTATCTTTGGATGAAAAGATTCAAGCCGTCGGTTTCAAAGGATTGCTCGGCTAACGGATGCGAAGAAGGGAAAGATTTTTTTAGATAATTGAGAGTGGTTCTGACCTTACGAAGAGAGACGCCGTGTTCCCTTCGAATCGCATCCAGGACATGCGCTTCCACCAAATTGATGAACGAGAGCAGATGGTGCTTCCTCTGGGGAAGAATAATAACGGGATGAAAAAATTTCTTTCCCGATTCGGTGGGGTAGTATCGGCCGAAAACCCAGGAGCGAAGCGTAGCAGGAGGCATGCGCAGATAGCGCGCAGCCTCAGCGATTCCGTAGGCCGGAAGCTCACGGGGATTTCGGTTCGTGACAGTATACGAAAAGGCTTTTTTCTTTTCTCCCTTCTTTGCCACCGACCCACCGCCTTTCTTTGGGCTTGAATTTATATGATACCGCATATCAAATTTTCGTTCATCGCTCCCGCCGATACCGCGCTTCGCCCCCCACGGCGGTGAGGCGCACCTCCGCGCCGGGGAGGAAGAGCCCGGCCGCCTCGGGGGGGTCCTCCCCCGGGGGCTCGATGAGGGCAAAGTCCGCGGCCCCGCCCGGGGCGAGGGCGCCCGCCCCCTCCCCGGCGACGCCGAGGGCCTCGGCCCCTGCGCGGGTGCACATCCCGAGGAGGGCATCGGGGGAGAGCGAAGGAGCGCCCTCCCCCAAGGCGGCGGCCTCTTCGAGCGGGGAGAGGGAGGGGCTGCTCGCCCGGCTGTCCGTTCCCAGGCAGAGCGGGAGGCCCGCCTCCCGCATCCCTTCCGCGTCCGCGAACGGGTGGCCGAAAAAGACGGCCGTCCGCGGGCAGAGGCAAACCGAAACCCCCGCCCGGCGGAGGAGCGCCCATTCCTCCCCATCCGTCTGGTTGCAGTGAACCGCCAAATCCAGTCCCTCGAGCAGGCCCGCCGCCGCGAGATGGCGAACCGGGGTTTTCCCGGGCGGCGCGTACCCTTCGCAAGGGACCCCCAGCGCCTTGTGCATATCGGCGAAAGGGCCGTCCCCCCGGGCAAGAAAGCGGACCTCCTCCGGGCTTTCGGCCAGGTGGGTGGCGGCCGGCCAGCCGCGCTCCCCGGCCGCCGAAAGCGCCATCTCGTACAAGTCCAGAGAGGTGGAGTAGGGCGCGTGGGGGCTCACCCCCGGGCGGACGGCGCCTCTTTGCGCCCCTTCGAGGAAGGGAAGGCGCTCTGCCATAACCGCCCCGGCGCGGCAGGGGTCGAGGCCGAGCACCTCGTGGAACACCACCCCCCGAATGCCCGCCTCCGCCACCGCGGCGGCGCTTTGGCCCGAGAGAGAGATGTCCCCCACGCAGGTCACTCCCGCGGCGAGAGATTCCCGGGCGCCCGCCCGGGCCGACGCCAGAAAGCGCTCCGGCTCCCACCCCCGTGTCTCCCGGGCGAGGCGCACGATCCACTCCGCCATGGGCAACCTCGGAATCGAAAGCAAGGTCAGCTCGAGATGGACGTGGGCGTTCACCAGACCGGGGACGAGGACGGCATTCTCGAATTCGCGAACTTCGGCGCCGGGGGCATCGGTCAGGAGGCGGGCGGCGGGACCCACGGCGCGGACGCGCCCTCCTTCCACCAGGATAGCGCCGTCCCGAATCGGCGGCTCCACCACCGGGCACACCAGCCCCGCCCGCCAGAGGGTACGCTTCATTTCCGGAAACCCCGCTTCCGCGCCGAGAGTGGGATTGAAAGGAACGGGATGAAAACGCTCAGATCAGCTCGTAGAAGAAGTTCCGCCGCCGGGGGGTGAAGCCCGCCGCCCGGGCCATGCGGTGGAGGTCTTTTTCGTCCAGGAAGTGGACGGTTCCCGCCGCGCTCACTACGTTCTCCTCCAGCATGGTGGAGCCCATGTCGTTCGCTCCGAAGCGCAGGGAGAGCTCCCCGATCTTCATGCCCTGGGTCACCCAGGAGGACTGGAAGTTATCGAAGTTGTTCAGGTAGAGGCGGCTGATGGCCAGCATCCGGAGGTACTCGTTGCTCCCCACGGTGGGGGCCTTGAGGGGAGCCGAGCCGTCGTTCTGGAAGGTCCAGCAGATGAAGGCGGTGAAGCCGCCCGTCTCGTCCTGGAGACTCCGGAGGCGATCCAGGTGTTCGATCCGCTCCTCGGGGGTCTCCACGTGGCCGAACATCATGGTGGCGGTGGAGCGCAGGCCCAGCTTGTGCGCTTGGCGCATGACGTCAAGCCAGCCGTCCGTGTCCACCTTGAGGCGGGCGATCTGGCGGCGCACCCGGTCCACCAGGATCTCCGCCCCCCCGCCCGGGACGGAATCCAGACCCGCCTCCTTCAAGCGCGCAATCACCTCCCGGTAGCCCATCCCTTCGAGGCGGGCGATGTGGTGAATCTCGGGCGGGCTCAGGGCATGGAGATGAAGATCGGGAAATTCCGCCTTCATCCAGCGGAAAAGCTCCTCATACCATTCGATGCGCAGATCCGGGTGATGGCCCCCCTGGAGGAGGATCTGCCATCCGCCGGCGGCGTAAAGCGCATCGAGCTTTTGGCGGAGCTCTTCCCGCGTCCGGACGTAGGCCTCGGGGTGGTCTCCCGGCGGGCGGTAGAACGCACAGAAGTTGCAGTACACGTCGCACACGTTCGTGTAGTTGATGTTCCGGTCGACGCAGTAGGTGGCGATCCCCCCGGGGTGTTTGCGGGCGCGCACCTCGTCGGCGGCGGCCCCGAGGGCGACGAGGTCGTCCCCCTCCAGGAGGGCGAGCCCTTCTTCAAAGGAAAGCCGCTCGCCCGAGGCGGCCTTTTCGAGGGATTCATAAAAAGCCGTCGTCGCCGTGGTCACGCGATGTCCTCTCTCTCAGAAAACGCCCGGAACTTCATCCTCTTGATTCGGACCCCGATTATAAAGCCAATTCCCGCGCCAAGCCACGGAAGGGAGCGGCGGACGGCTAGGTGTGCACGCGGACGATCTTCATGTGGAAATCGAGCGGAGGCGCCGCGCGCACGAGAGCGCTGGAGGAGATGTAGTCCACTCCGGTCTGCGCGATTGCGCGAAAATCGGTTCCCTTCACCCCGGAAGCTTCCAGAATGTAGGGCTTCCCCGATTTCGAGGCGGCCCCGCGTTCCCGAACGTGCGCGACCGCCGTCCGGAGGGTTTCGATGTCCATGTTGTCGAGGAGGATCATGTTCACCCGCCCGTCCTCCAGGACGGCCGCCAGCTCTTCGAGATTCTGAACCTCAATCTGGACATCCACCATGTAGCGGCCGCCCCATTTCTCGTCGATCGCAAGCGGTATCGAGCCCGCCGCCGCGATGTCGTTGTCCTTGATGAGGTCCCCGTCGAAAAAGCCGAGCCGGTGGTTCTTCGCCCCACCCGTCCGGACGGCGTATTTCTCGAAATAGCGAAGGCCGGGACGATTCTTCCGCGTATCGATGATTCCGCGGAAGGTGGGGGGAAACTCCCCGAGGCAGCGGAGGAGGCCGGCGGTGTGCGTGGCGATTTCCGACATGTGGGAAAGGACGTTCAACGCCGTCCGCTCAGCCTTCCGCAAAGTCTGAGAGTACCCCCGAACGGCAGCCAGCACCTCTCCGGCGCGCATGGATTCTCCTTCCTTCTTTTTCCACTCAATTTCGGGAAGGTTTCCCCGGTCGAGCGCGAGGAGGTCCTGCGTTTCCTCAAAAACGGGCGCGAAAAAGGGACTCCCCGCGAGAACCCCCTCGGATTTCGCCCGGACCTCCGCCTCGCACCACGAATCCTCTCCCGTCTTGAAGTGAAGGGGCGCCTCGCCGAAATCCTCCAGCAGCCATTCGCGTATCTTCGAGCGTACGTCCATCTCGTCGTTTCCCTCCCCGGAACGAAGCTCGAGGGGGCCTGCCCGCATATGGTCCCTCCGGCGGGTGTCCCGGGGTGGTTCGGTGTGCTGCTGCCAGGCCGCGGATCGTCAGGTTATCGCGAGCATCCGCTCGATGGGCTTGCGCGCGCGCGCGGCAAGCTCCGGGTCGACGGCGACCTCGTGAACGAGGTCCCGAAGCGAAAGATGGAGTTTCCGAAGGGTATTTTGCTTCATGTAGGCGCATTGCGCCTCGCGGCTCGCCGGAACCAGCTTCTTCTCGGGGACCATCTTGGACATCGGGTAGAGGTTCCCGACCTCGGTCGCCACGATGATCGTTTCTTGGGGGACCTCTTTGACGAGCTTCACCATCCCCTGGGTGGAGCGGAACTGAAGCATGTCCTGGGGTACGATGCCGTCATCCACCTGGCGCATGCAGGCGCTGGTGCAGCCGCATTCGGGATGGACCACCGTGAGGGCGCCGGGGTGCAGCCTTTGCTGTTCTTCCACATGGTGGGGACGAATGCGCTCGTGCACGTGGCAAGAGCCCATCATGAGCCAGAGGCGGTCCAGGGAATATCCCTGTTTTTCCAATAATTTTGCTGCATAGAACCCCAGGAAGACGTCCGGGAGGAAGAGGATGGGCTGATCCGGGCGCGAGTGCTCAAGGGCGTGAAGACAGATTTTTCCCGCATTGGCCGAGGCGCAACAGTAGTCGCTTTCGGCCTTCACCTCCAGGTAGGTGTTCACGTAGCTGATCACGATTCCGTCGGGGTGTTCGCGTTTCCACTCGCGGACCTTCTCCACGTCGGCGTGGGCGGCGAGGGAACAGAGCGCGCCAAGGTCGGGAGCGAGTACCTTCTGGTGCGGCTTCTTCATGGCCGCCAGAATCTGGTTCATGAACAGCACCGCTGGCTCGACGAGAAAATCGGCGTTGGAATCGGCTCCCTGACGGGCGAGAAACAGCGAATCGCCCACGACGTCCGCCGCATCCTGAATGTCACTCGGGACATAGTTGTGCGCGAGGACGAGGGCGTTTCGCGTCTTTTTCAGACGCCGGATCTCCTCGTGGAGCCATTCCCGTTCCTCCTCCGGGATGTTTTCTGGATCGGCATCCAGGGGGATGGGAGGCACGTCAATAGAAGGACCCAGGTCCGACTGATCCATCAAAGCGACGGCTTCCCGCGCGAGGAGAATGTCGCCTACTGCTACATCTTCGAGCATCTTCCAAACTCCTTTTAATTCTGATCCATCCTCAGAGGAGAGGTATGCGGAAAATGCGCCGGGCCTCGCCCCCGTCTGGGTGAAATATAGTCCACGGACACGGAGATTTCACATTTTCTCTCTTGGCTGATACCTGATTGCAATTAATTCAATTTTTTACCCTGACCTCCCAGAACACCTATACCATCTGAAATTATGCGGTAACTACCGCCTGTGTTCAAGTTCCAGGGTATTGGACGCCTGGCCTCCTCCTCTTTGACAGGCAGGGTTTTTCCGCGATTATATAAATCCATATTGGAAGATGTGCCCCGCCGCACCCTAAACGGACACCTCCTCCACCGGCAGCGGGTCGGGTTGCCAGCCAAGGGGCGCAAGGCCGTCTTCGACGAGAAAGTCGTAATACCGGATAAGTCCTTCTTCTTCCCGCGGGCCCACGTCGTAGTGGATGCGCTCGGTGAGGTAGGTCCGCGCGGCTTTTTTGATGACGCCGTAATATTCGGTCGTCGCCGTAGGCAAGGCAGGTCCTCCCAGATGTCTTACGAAAACCCGGCAATTACATCGCCACGCGCCTTCTCGCCCCAGCCTCTCATCGCGGGCAGGACTTTTCCCAACTCTCACCTAGGAGCGCAGGAAATTTCCATGTCCCATAGGAGGCCTCATGTTACACCAAACAACCTTGTCAAAAGTGAGAAGTTTTTTTACGTCTTCAAGTCGAGATCTAAAGCTGTTGTTCATATACAAAAACACGTTATAGTCGGAAATCAGTTTCCGTTTCTTCCTCTTTATTGCAATGACACCAACCGTTTTCCTTAAAGAATCTGAATTCCTGAACAAGCCATCATCTTTTCTTCCCCAAGTCGGACGGCTACAACCTTTTCTAATTCCCGGAAACTCTGTTCCATAGAGAGCATCACAGATATCTAAGTCCATTTCGTCATCGGCTTCCATACAAATGAGGTTAATATTCTTCTCGTCTACATCCCAATCAAACGCCTTTGCTGCGTTGAGCAGGCTTTGTTTTATCTGACATTTGGTCTGTTCTGTTGTTTCCACCATTTTCAAATCACCGGCTTCACCGAGTGTTAATTGAGACAACTTGTTATTTTGAGGCGACAAAAACTCAATCTCGGCCCTTTGGTCGTCCCTACCTGTAAAATGAAGGCTTTCTTCTTCGGAAGCGGACGCTGCTTTATCTTTTATGAATTTGATAAGCTCTGGTAAGCAGCTTTCTTTAAAATCGTCTGATATCATGCAACTGAAAAATCTTCCAATTTTAATCTCTTCTGCTTTCTTTTCGATCCCCTGTATTAATTTGTCTTGTTTGTTTTCCCTCTCCGGTTTTGACAGGTCTTTCATCTGTATCCAATAGGTAATTTTTCCAATTTTGATCTTAAAATCAGGTGGGCGTTGTTTCTCTGAAGTCTCATAGCATATTGGAATTTCAGAGGAGTGCTGTGAAACCAACGTAACGGCAAAATTATGTTCTGCAATGGTGGCCAAAACTCCCCTTGGATTATCTTTCAGCCTTTCATTAAGTTTTCCAAGTTTTCTCTTTTCAAGAAGCGCCATGTTTTCTGCCAACTTTTTCATATCTTCTTCTGTGACTTGATACCTACTCCCACAAAAGATTCTTCGTGCATCACTTAAATAATCCATGTATTCTTCCGATTAAAATCGTCAGAGAAAAACGCGCCTCGACACGCACGCCACCGCCCGCACCGGGCCGCGCGCCGCGCAAGCGACCGCTTCGCTTTCGGGCAAGGGGGTTGGGAGACCGGGGCTCAGGCGCCCCCGTAGCGGACCTCCGTCGGGACCTCCTCCGCCGGAAGGCGGGCGGGCCGCCACCCCGGGGGTGCAAGGCCGTCTTCGACGAGAAAGTCGTAATACCGGATAAGTCCTTCTTCTTCCCGCGGGCCCACGTCGTAGTGGATGCGCTCGGTGAGGTAGGTCCGCGCGGCCGCCTCGGTCAGGTAGGGTGACTGCGCAGCCGCCTCGGCGGCGATAGCCTCGCGCTGCGGGAGCCCCTCCTCCTTCGCCTCCCGCAGCAGCCGGCAAGCCGCCGCGTCCCCCGCCCCTTCCGGAAACACCCAGAGCGCATAGACGAAGGGGAGCCCGGTGAAGTTGGTCCACTCCTCCCCCAAGTCCAAGACATAGAAATCCCCCGGCGGCTCCCGCAGCGCGTTGTTCCCGATGAGGAGGATCGCGTCGAGGGATTCGTCCTCCCGCGGCGGACGCTCCGGATCGATGGGTACGAATTCGGGCGCGACGCCCCATCTGCGCTTGAGGAGGACCCGGGCCATGTTGGCCGCCGAGAGGGACCAGCTGTCCAACCCCACCCGCGCGAGGGCGTCGGCGGGCTTTCGGCAGTAAAAGCGGATGCTGCCCACCTCGCCGCAGCTCACGATTCCCACGCCGGGCGCGTAGCGGGCCCCCGGCATGTGAAACATCGCAAAGGTGGAGACGAGCGCTCCGTCGAGCTCTCCCGCCTTGAGGATCTCCGCCAGCTTCGAGGGGGGCTCTACGCGAAGGCGCACTTGCTCCCGCCGCGCCTCAAGCGCGCAGGTGAGGGGCCTTGCATTGAGAAAGGGTACCGTGCCGAGCCTCAGGGGCCCCCGGGTGGCGCCGTCTCGCCGGGGTTCCCTCAGGTGTGAACGGCCCATGCGTCTCCTTCGCGGACCACCTCGCGGTAGAGGGTGTCCCGCTCCACCGGCTCCCGGCCCATCTCCCGGATGATGCGCTCGATGTCCGCGACGGTGAGCCCCTGGGGCGTCTTCGCGCCGGCCATGTGATAAATCTTCTCCTGGACCACGGTTCCGTCCAGGTCGGCCACCCCGAAGCGCAGGCTGAGCTGGGCGACGGGAACCCCCACCATGATCCAGTACGCCTTGATGTGGGGGATGTTGTCGAGGAGGAGCCTGCCGACGGCGTAGTTCTTCAGGTCGAGCATCCCGCCCGGGCCGGGTATGTCCGCCATCTGGGTGTTGTCGGGGTGGAAGGCGAGAGGGATGAAGGCGGTGAAGCCGCCCGTCTCGTCCTGAAGCGCGCGCAGGCGCAGCATGTGGTCCACCCGGTCGGCGTCGGTCTCGACATGACCGTAGAGCATGGTGCAGGTGGTGCGAAGCCCCATTCTGTGTGCGATGCGGTGGATCTCAAGCCAGTCCTCGCCCGAGTGCTTCCCTTTGCAGATCTTCGAGCGGGTGGGCTCTGCGAAAATCTCGGCCCCGCCCCCAGTGAGGGAGCCCAGTCCGGCCTCGATCAGCGCCGCCAGGGTGTCCTCGACGCTCAGATGCGCGATCTGATCCGCGAGGAAGCGGATCTCGGTCGCGGTGAAGCACTTCAGATGCAGCTGAGGATGGATCGCCTTGATGCCGCGCATCATCTCCAGGTAGTAGTCGAAGGGAAGGTCCGGATGCAGGCCCCCCACCATGTGGAATTCGGTCCGGCCCCGGCCCAGCGACTCTGCCATCTTGAAGATCTCCTCCAGGGAGTACTCGTAGGCGCCGGCCTGTCCCTCTTTCTTCCCGAACGCGCAAAACTTGCACGCCTTCCAGAGGACGCAGATGTTCGAGTAGTTGATGTGGCCGTTCACGTTGTAGTAGGCGCGGTTCCCGTGCATCTGCTCGCGCACGAGGTTGGCCAGGTAGCCGATTTCGGTGATGTCGTCCGAGGCGTACAGGCGCAAGCCCTCCTCGAAGGAGAGCCGCGCGCCCGCCTCCACCTTCTCCAGAATGTCGGCGAGCGCCCCCCGGCGGACCCGGCGGGCGAGGTAGGCACCGTTCATCGCGTATCCCGTCATGCGTCCATTCCCATCGATGAACATCTATATTTGTATATAAAGGTACGCCGGACAACCGACCAAAAACGCACGCATAGTTTCGTATCCGGCCGGGGGGATGTCAACGGGACTCGGGTGAAAAGCCTCCCGGCACTATGGAATTGCAGCCTTGCCGGAAGGCCCCGCTCGCCCACGCGGGAGAGGAGCCTTCCGTCCACCCCGGCGAGGCCGGTGAAGATTAGCCCCATCCCGGCGAAGGCCGTCCAGGCAGGCCGCTCGCCGAGCGCAAACACCCCGAGTAACAAAGCGCTGACCGGGATCAAAAAGGTGACCAGCATGACGTTTGTAGCGCCCGCCGCCGCGAGGATCCGGAAAAAGATAATGTACGCGGCCGCGGTGCTGAGAAACGCCAGACCAAAAATCGCGCTCCAAGTGAGGGCGCCGGCACGTATCGCCCAGGGCTGTTCAATGAGGAGCGCGAACGGCAACGCCAGGATCGCCGTTGCGCTAACCTGGCCCGCCGCGGCGACGGGGGGGGAAGCCCTTTGAAGCGCCGCCCGTAAATTCCGGCGCAGCCGTAAGAGAAGGCGGCGCCCAGAACGGCGAGCTGGCCGAGGGAGCGCAGGCCAAGCCCGCGAAGGGCCTCCGGCCCGATCATAACCGCCACCCCGCATACTCCGAGCAGCAGCCCCGCCGCGCGGCCCACTGTGATGCGCTCTTCTCTGGTCAGAAAGTGCGCGAGTACCAGGCTAAAGAGGGGGGTCGTAGCGGTGAGAATTGAAGCGAGGCCACTCTCGATCTGCACCTGGCCCCAGACGATGAGGGTGTACGGAAAAAAGCCGTTCAGCGCCCCCATCACCAGGAACGCCCCCCAAAGACGGGGCGACGCCGGTATCCGGTCTCCCCGGAGGTATACGTAGGCGATGAGGGCAGCGGCCGCCGGAGCGGTGCGGCCCAGCACCACGGTGAAAGGTTTCAGCTCCTCCACCGCGAGCTCAATGAAAAAGAAAGAACCGCCCCAGAGCATCGAAAGCAGCGCCAGAAGGAACCACTCGCTTCGCCCCATAGCCGGGTTTACGATTCCGGTCATCCCCGCTTTTTTCTCACCCGGGCGCACTCCCGCTCCAAAAGCGCGCGTTTGCGCTTAACACCCCACCGGTAGCCCCCCAGGCCCCCATCCGCACGCACAACCCTGTGGCAGGGAACGAGTAACGCGGCCGGGTTGGAGGCGCAGGCCCGCGCCACCGCGCGGGCGCCTTTTTCCAGGCCCAGGGATTCGGCCACCTCGCCATAGGTAGCGGTCTGGCCTGCAGGTATGGTCCGAAGATATTCCCACACCCGCCGCTGGAAGGCGGTGGCCCGCACGTCCAGGGGCAGACCGGGGTGCGGCATCTCCCCTTCCAGGTGGTTCAAAATAATCTTCAAGGTGCCTTTTAGCCCGCCATCATCGCGGCGAAGGAGGGCGGCCGGAAACTCGGCCTGAAGATCCGCCTCGAGGGCGGCGTCCGAATCCCCCAATTTGACCGCGCACACCCCCCGGCGGGTTGCGGCCACGAGCAGCCGCCCCAAAGAACAGCCGACGACGGCGTAGCCTATCTCCGCGCCTTCGCCCCCGCGGCGGTATGCGGCCGGGGTCATGCCCAGCTGCGCTCCGGCCCGCTCGTAGAGCCGGCTGGGTGAGCCGTATCCGGCCTCGTAAATGGAACCCGCAAGAGAGTTCCCTCCCCGCAGCATTTCTTTTAGACGCCCCAGGCGGCGGGCGTCCATGTATTGGCGCGGGGTGACCTGCACGGCCTTTTTGAAGACGCGCTGGAGATGGTGGGGGCTCAGCTCGACTTGGGCGCCCAATTCGGCCAGGGTTGGCGGCTCCCCTATCCGCATTTCAATGAACCGAATGGCCCGGCGCACCTTTTCAAGCCGGTGGTCGGCGGGCGCATCCTGGGGGCGGCAACGGCGGCAGGGCCGGAAGCCCGCGCTTTCGGCAAGCTCCGGGAGATCGAAAAAAAGAGTCCGCTCCCGGCCGGGACGCCGGCTCGGGCAGGAGGGGCGGCAAAAAACCCCCGTGGAAAGGACGGCGTACACGAATCGGCCATCCCCGCCGGGGTCTCGGGATAAAACGGCTTGCCAGCGGGCCTCATCGTCCATGGGCACTCCTCCTCAGAACTGTGACTGCCAAGCCTAAGGAATGGGCGCCTCGCCGTCTATCCGAAAATTGCGGTCAATTTCAAAAAAAACTTGCAGATATTTCTCCTAAGGCTTCACCGCTTCAATCGTTGCGGAAATCACAAAATCCGCAATCTTCGTACCCGGAGCCCATTCGCGGATGAACCGTCTGCTCTCGTCTACGGGGATTATCCGAATGCGGCTGAAGCCGGCTTTTTCCAAAATGAACTCCAATTCCTCAAGATTTGATGCGCCGGACACGCACCCCGTAAGGAGCGCAATATCGTTTTGCACCTCCTCGGGCAGATCGGCCGTGACGAGAACATCTGCGATGGCGAGCCGGCCGCCCGGTTTCAGTACGCGAAATGCCTCCCCGTAGACCTTCGACTTTTCCAGCGAAAGGTTGACGACGCAATTGGAGATGATCACGTCCATCGAATCGTCCGCGACGGGCAGATGCTCTATCTCTCCAAGCCTGAATTCAACGTTGGCGAATCCCGCCTTCGTGGCGTTTTCGCGGGCCTTGCTGATCATTTCGGGGGTCATATCCACCCCGATGACCCGGCCCAAATTTCCCACCTCTTTCGCGGCGAGAAAGCAGTCAAATCCACCGCCGCTGCCCAGATCCAGCACCGTTTCGCCGAGCTTCAGCGAAGCAATCGCCTTCGGATTGCCGCATCCCAGGCCCATGTCGGCGCCTTCCGGCACCGAGGCCACATCCTCTTCGGTATAGCCGATTTTGGCCGAGACGCCTTCCGGCGACGGGCAGGCCTCAACTTCCGCACCGCCACAGGAGGATTCTGTACCGCAACAACTCCTAGCCGCTTCCGTCTGGACGGCTGCGCAGCAGGCATCCGAAACGGTGCTCGATTTCGCGATTTTCCCATAGTTCTCGCGCACGGCACGGCGTACCTCTTCGTTATTAAAATCCTTCATCTTCCTGCTCCTCCATTGGGTTCAAACGGAACGTATATTCCTTTTCACCTATATGGACGGTGAAAACCCAAAAAGGACGCAAAATTATTTCCGCTCATCGCCCGCCCCTTCCCCGGCGCAGTGGCGGCAGGTTTTTTCCTTGGCCTCGTAATTCATGATGTTCCCAGACCGGTCGAATCCGAAGTGGCAGCAAGAGAGGAGGGCTTCTTTCAGCTTGTTCCGGCCCCTTGCCACCCGGGTTTTCGCCCCCGAAAGGGAAAGCCCCTTATATTCCGCAAGCTCTTTCTGGCTCATTCCCTGGATGTCAGTGAGCCGGAGCGCTTCCCGGTACTTTTCGGGCAATCCATCGATCATGGGCCGCAGGCAAGTGGCCACCTCTTCGTTGAGGCTCGGGGGGAGAGGCTCATCGCCCGGCACATCGGGAATATTGGAGAGCGCAATTCCACTTTTTTGTTTACGGAAGAAATCGACAATGGCGTTTCGGGCGATCCTGTAGACCCACGCCTGAAGCTTTCCTGAATCCTCGAGTTGACCGATCTTATCGTGAATCTTGCAGAAAACCTCTTGAAGAATGTCTTCCGTGTCTTGCTCGTTCCGCACCCGGCTGCAAATAAACCGTCGCAGGCTGGCACTGAACTCTTTCCATATCTCCTCGGTTCGTCCAGCCATTCCCGATTTCTCCCCCCGGGGCAATGAGGATCTCCCTGACCGCTATTTTGCCAGAACGGGGGGTGCCGGACGATGCGCACGCCCTGTGGGAAATCGACAGGAACCTTCGGCGGACGGAAAAAGGCAGGGGAATCCTTCCCCTGATGAAGAGAGATAAATGAATAAAATAAGAAGGGAAAGACGAGGGATTCGAGATCAGCCTTCGGATTCCTCGTCGATCTCCCCCAAGACGACCAGCAAAAAGCCCACCGCGAGAAGAAAACCAGAGACGGGCACCATTTTTAAGAGGCGGGCGATCCAGAAAGGGGGGTCCTGGATATAGAGCGTCGAGAGGACCATGTCGCTCACACTATAGGGGAGGACGCCGCGCAGCATCTCGACGAAGGACTCCAGCAACGCGAAAAAGCCGTTCCAGAGGGAGAAGAGAGAGAAGGAAATCCTCCTCCCATATTGGGAAACATAGTGAACCTGAAAGGCGGATAGGCCGACCCCGGCGAAACCCAAGAAATGCCCAAGGTTTTTTTGGCTCGGTTTTGTCATCACGAACCCTTTCCTATTCTCCCCTCGTCCATTCTACCACTATCGCCCTCGGCGAAAACGACGACGCGATTATGCTCTCCTGCCCTCGTTCTCCCGCAGGACAACAAGAAAAAAACCCAAAGCGAGAAGAAATCCCGAGATAGACACCATTTCAAGGACGCGTACTGCCCAGTAGGGGGGCTTCTGATAATAAAGCGTCGCGAGGATCGTCTCGCTCATGCTGTAAGGAAGGAAGTCCTGCAGCATGACCACGAAACCGTCCATCAAGTCGAAGAAACCCCTCCAGAGGGAGTAAAGGGAGAGGGAAAACATCCTTCCGGACTGGGATGCATTGTGCATCTGAAAAGCAAAGAGGCCCACCCCGGCGAAACCCAACATGTGTCCTGCCCTTTTTTGGCTTAGCTTCATCATGATCAACCCTCTTTTCTTAGGTCCGATATCATTTCCACTACCTTTAATATCGGTGCGAAAGAGGACTGAACCAGTGAAAGAGAACACAGGAAGCCCGGAAAACGTGTGAGGAAAGACACAAAATCACCAATTTTTTTCTGCTGACTTTTTTGAATTGAAATGGTGCCGCAGATGTAATGCGGATCACATCCCGAAAAAGTGCTTCATGCAGTTTGCCCCACATTCCGACCGCGATGAGCCGGTGGGCTGAAGGAGGGGAGCCGGCATTTCTTCCTCAGGGGAAACAAAACGGGAAAGCTAACTCCCATATCACTGCCACCGGGCACACCCTTGCGCCCGCTCAGGCGCTCTTTTCATTCTCAGAGAGAAACGCCTCGACCCCTTCGTTCCAAAGGTCGGGCCTTCGCCGGTAGCTGTTGTGCCCACCCTCCTCGAGTACGAGGAGCCTTGCGTTCTGAAGGGTCTCGTTCAGGTCCTCGGCGAAATATGGCGGGGTAAGAGCGTCGTCTTTGGCGGTGACAATGAGCGCTTTTTTGTCGATGCGGTCGAGTTCGGAGAGGCGGTCGTGGCGGAGCGTCATGTCGATACGAGCCGCGAGGATGGCGGGATCGGCGATGGTATCTTTTTGGCGGGTTTCAAGCTCAATCATCGTCTCGTAGTTGTTCCGGAAAATCGTCGCCCCGCCCGTCCAGAGCGAGCTGGCTTCGATGTAAGCGTCTGTCCCGTACGCCTGGAGGATCTGCTTGCGCGCGTTCTGAAGGCGCGTGAGGTAAGGGTCCGCCCGTGTCCAGGTATTTGTGAAGACGGCGCAACGAACGCGGGCCGAATGATCCAGGCACAGGTTCTGTAAAATGCAGCCGCCGGTCGAGGCGCCGGCGATGTGGGCCCTTTCGATTCCGAGTGCGTCCAGCAGGGCGACCGCGTCAGCTGCGATCTGGGCCGTCGTGTAACCACTTTCTGCTTTGTCGCTTTCTCCCGAGCCGCGATGGTCGAAGGAAACGCAACGGTAGCGTCCCGAGAAATGGGGGAACTGAAACTCCCAGGCTTTCGCGAGGCCGATGAGGCCGGGGACGAAGAGGAAGGCCTCACCCCCTCCCGCTTCAACGTAATTAATATTAACCTCTCCGAGTTTGATTCGCGGCATGGGTGCTCCTGTCGAAAGGTCGCCCTTACTCCGGCATGTGCCACCGCTCGCCGATTGCCATGAGCTTGATGTCATTCATGTTGCCGCCCGCCCCGCCGACCGCTCGGCGAAGGGCCCGGGGAGGCTCGTCGACGGGTTCGTCGGTGAGATCGAATGTGCCCCAGTGCATGGGTACCATCCAGCGGGCCTTGAGGTCGCGGAAGGCGCGGTAGGCCTCGGCGGGATTCATGTGGGCGTAGCGCATCATCCAGCGCGGGTGGTAGGCCCCGATGGGGAGGAGAGCGAGGTCGATCGGCCCAAACCTCCGGCCAAACTCGGCGAATCCGTGGAAAAAGCCGCTGTCTCCCCCATAGTAAATCTTCCGCTTATCTGATTCGATGAGCCAGGAGCACCAAAGAGTCGCGTTTCTCTCCATGTCGAGTCGGTTGGACCAGTGCTGGGCAGGCAGGCATGTGACCTTCCACTTTCCGTGACGCCTGCTCTGCCACCAGTCCATCTCCATCACCTGCCCGCCGCCCGCCCGGCGGATCCACTCTCCCAGCCCCATCGGAACGAACCAAGTAACGGTTTTGGGAAGACGCCCGACCGTCCATGCATCCAAATGGTCGTAATGGTTGTGGGAAATGACGGCGAATGCGTTCGCCGGAACGCTCTCGATAGGAAGGCCCGGCGGTTGATAGCGTCTCGGCCAAAGGGCGCGCGGGCCGAAGTGCGGATCGGTCAGAAAGGTATCTCGGCTTTCCTTCACCGCGAAAGTGCAGTGCCCCACCCAGGTGATGGAGGCGGAGGTCTCAGCCTGCGCCAAATACCGCCCATCGTTCGGGAGAACCGGAACCTCCGGCGCGCGCCGCCTCGCATCGGCATAAGGATTTCGGTAAAAGAACTTCCAGCGAAGAAGATTCCAGCGGCTCCCCGGGTTGGGCCACCAGGGGTTGAACCATCCTCCCCTGCGCCCGTGAGGCAGATAGAGGGAATCCGGCGAGACCAAAGCGCGCCCCTGCGCCTCGGGGAGGGGAAGCTCGGCATCGTCCGGCGGGCGCAACCCGATGACGCGCCCGCATCCGGCGACCACTCCCCCGGCGCCCAGGCCGATCGCGCCGAGCCCCCACTTGGCGGCGCGCTGGAAAAAGCCTCTCCGGCTCATGGACTTATCCATAACGGTGGATCAGCCTAACACGGCGGCCGCGCCGGACGGGAGTGCGTGTTTCAAATTTATTTGGCGGTGAAGCTATCTTTCCCGTAGGGCCGCCGTTCCCGCCCAATGCGAACAGAGGGCTTGAGTTTTCCCGCAGACTTTCTGACTTTCCCAACTGGCAGAAGTACTTCTTCCCCGGCGGGATCAACCTTTGCGGGCAGACCAACCGATCCCCTCGGGGTATGGGACCGGAAGCGCATCGGGAAAATCGTTCACAACAGCGCAAGAGGCAGGCTTAGAAATCTTCCTCGTCCCGATAGTTGGACCCTTTGGTCTCCCGGTTGGGGGTTCCTTTTCCTTTTCCCAAAAGTCTTGGTTATCCATCTTGGAGAAAGACCGGCCTCCCCACTTCCAAAGATTTCTCCTTCGTCCTTCCGCCCCTTCCTCGGCCAAATTACGGCCAGAACGATGACGGCGACGAACAGAATCTCGGGCCAGGACATGTACCTATTCTCCTCACTCTTTTTCACTTTGCCGCAGTGCGCAATTTTTCTTGCGTTGCAAGAACAGGCGAAACACAATAAACGCAACTTTATATTAACGCGTTATAGTTGTATTTAGGGCGATGAGAGTAGTCATTCTTTTGCTCGCATTAACGGGGGCTGGTTGCGGTATTGGTAAAGGTCAAGTTCTGAATTTAATTGTGGCTGAAATGCAAAGAATATCTCAGAAAACACATGAGAATTGGCCTGGTAGAGAATTCAGAGTTTCTGTGCCCGCCTGTGACGTGCAAACCCTCCAGGCCTACCGGGTAGTATTAACTGGGATTAGCCGAAGGGATGGAGGTCCCCCGACCCCGAATTTTTGTCCGATCCCTACTTGAGTTTCGCCAAAAGTCCGGTCAACTCGCTTCCAAGCCTCTCGACCGCTTCGTGCCGGGCAGTGTCCTTGAGAGAGCCGTCATCCGCGAAAGCATCATGGGCGCCGCGGACGGCCACTTGGTCCGGCAACACCAGAACGCCGATGTTGATGAGGATGGAGCGAACAGTTACCAAGCCGCGCAAACCGCCGAGGCCGCCCGGGGATGCACTCATCAGAGCGGCCGCCTTGCCTTTGAACGCGCTCATCGGCGAGTCGTCGGGTCCGCCGGATCGCGAGGCCCAGTCAATTGCGTTCTTGAGCATGGGGGAGATCGAACTGTTGTATTCGGGCGATGCGATGAGAAAGCCATCGTGTTCCCGCATCAACTCCTTGAGCCGGATCGCGCCCGCTGGAAGACCCTCCTCGGCTTCGAGGTCTTGATCGAACAGAGGCAGGGGAAGGCCGCCGAAATCGAGTTCGGTGACCTGGGCTCCCGCGCCGCGTGCGCCCTGGGCAGCAATTTTGACCAGTTTTTTGTTAAAGGAATCCTTCCGGGCACTGCCCGCAAAGGCGAGAATTTTGGGGTTGGAGGCCATTTGGTTTCACCTGATAAAATGGGAATCGTCACAATTAATTTCTAAACATCAAGCCCACCTGCCAGCGGCGAACCGGTTCCCAGACACCAAGTTGAGATCTGCCCGCCTGAACTGTACTGAAACTCGATCACATCCGGGGGCTTTGCGTGCCACCACGTTTGGAAGTGACCTGACCTCTCCGCCGCCAGGTCGAAGACTCGGGCAGGCACCGAGACCGTTAGCGGGTCCTGGTCAAACGGGTAGGGACTGAGGCGAATCTGCCGCTCGCCCAGGGATGTGACCTGGATGGTGACGCGGTCGTTCCAGCTGCGTCGAGGAACGTCGCGGAGTTCAAATTCGTCCTCACCGAGGCCCTTGGCTTCTCCGGAATGTGCGGGGATATATGCGGAACACAGCGACAGTGAAAGACCGTCGAGCAACTGAAGCAAACGCGCGTGCGGATTCAGAATTTCCGGTTCAATCCAGCTGGCGGTTCCGGCGTCTGCACGAAGAACCTCCAACCATTGCTGCTGGAGCCGTTCTAATTCCGTAACGAAGTCGAGCGCGCCCTCTCGCTTCCCCGGAAGTAGCTTCTCGGGAGAACCCTTCCAGAACAGCGGATGAGCGAATGCGGGGTCAGGGTCCGTGAGAGTCATTCCAGCGTACAGCCAGTAGGCATGGTAGCTTATAAGCAAGTTCGCGTAGGGGGAGTTGTCGAAACGACGGAGGCCCTGTCGCCAGCGGTTCATGCCTTCCTGTTGGTTTTTTAGTACGTCTGCGAGTTCTGAAGGGAATCCGTCGGCATCGGCCAGGTCGGGAATCGCTTCCCATTCCCACCAACCGTTGTCGTGCTGCGCCACCGCCATCACCGTTTCGGCGCGAAGTCGTTCTTGGTCCGGGACACTCGCAAAATAACCCGGACGCACGAAGTAGTCATTCCCCCAGTGCGCGGCGAGATACCCAGCGACCTGTGCGTGATCTGGCTGAGTAACCAGCCACATTCTTCCATGTTGTAGAGTCTTTAGCATGGCAATCTCTGTTCCATATTGGGTGTGTCCCACGATCACATATTCACTCAGTACCCCTCCCGACCAACCGGGCGAATATCATGTAGTGAGTTACCAATAGTAGTGAATCGGAATTATGCGGCAATCGCCGCCCATTCCTAGATTCCGCACCATCGGCCCACGATTTGACCGTGTTTCTCAAATGGAGTTCATCAAGTTTAGCAAGTACCGCCATATGAGGCACCTCCTCCTTTCGAAATCCCAACGGGAAGGCGGCTTTCCCCATTTCGGGGCGCAATGATCCCTTCTCCTCTAGACTTAATACCCGCTTGCGGCCCCGCATCAGCCATAGCCGAACACCGCCCGGTAGTAATGGGCCAGAGGAAAGGCCGAGGCCACGTGAACGTGCCACTTCCTGGCGTGATAGGAGACCCTGGCCCCGATCTTGATGAGCTTCTCCCGGAGAGTGTGAGCGACCCGTGGCTCACCTCCTCGGTCTGGGCCCCCCAATCGTGAACCACGAGAGTGACGTTTTCCTGAACCTTCAGGACTTCCAGGATGCCATCGACGTAGGCCTGGTGATCGGCGCCGATACATCGAGCCATCGAGTTTCTCCGAGTCCCCCTGGCCAATGTTGTCCACCGCGATACAGCGGCCGAGGCCTTCCAAGTGAGGGATGATATTTCGCCACATGTACGAGGAGGTGATGTTCCCGTGAAGAAAGACGATGGGATCTCCTTCACCGGCCTCAACGTAGGCCATTTTCTTGCCGAGCACGTCGGTAAATTTTTTCGGGTGGCGCATTCGCGAATCGATTGCGTGCATCCGCTTTCCTTTTTTGATAAATATTTGGCAGATGGTACCAAGATCCAGTGGGGAAGGACACGGCGAAAGGGCGTGCTTCCTCCTTTCCGGAGCCCGGCGAGCTAGATTCCCGGCGGTGCTCCCTCCTGCAATACGATCTAAGGAAATAACACCGTAACAAGGAGAAGTCCCCAATTTGTGTTATGTTTTCCGTTGTCCAGCCGGCCGCCTGGAAAGGATTCAACCATCGCGTCATGACGCGAAGCGATGAGCGCCGGAAGGCCGCTTGCAGGTCCAAGAACTATCCCCGGGGGCGACCAGAAAAACGGTGAGAAGAATCTCTCATTGAAAAAAACGGATCTAAAACACTTTCGATTTTCAAAAGGGCGAAGAAACAAAATGAAGAAGAAAAACGCTGGGATCTGTCCCCTGCTTTTCATGCTCGCACTATCCGCCGCGGGCTGCGCCCCAGGCGGGCAAGCGACAGAACCGCCCGAGGTCGTTCTCGTTGACATTGTTCCGCAAAGACTAACGCTGTTCGAGCAACAACTCCGGGTCGACGTCCGAATTCGGAACCCCACCAATGCCCCCTTGGCTGTCACGGGCCTGAAGTTCAACCTGGATTTAAACGGCATCCGCTTGCTCCAGGGGCTTTCCAATCAATCCATAGAAGTTCCAAGGCTCGGCGAAGCGGTGGTATCCAGCAGGGCCAGCACGACCACCCTCTCGCTGATCCGGCAAGCGGTTTCTCTGAATCCGGACAAACCGTTCGAGTACAAGATGGAGGGTACCGTTTTTCTAGAAGGTATTTTCCAACCCCGAGTCGCCTTCAAGAGCGAAGGAAAAATCGACCTGCCGAAGTTTATGGACGCCATTCGGAAAAACGTTTCTCCCAACCAAAGATAGTGTCTTCCATCGCTCGGCATGATCGACATTGGGCCGGCACGCGCCATCGCCCTGGGAAGCGTCAAGCGAAGACCGCATTTTGATTCGGTATCGCGAATAGAAATTGGCACTCTGTCGAGAATTAGACGAAAAAGACGACGAGCGATCCAAGTGAATGCTTATCCACCGGTGGAAAGTTGCAAAGTTAGGTCCACTTCGCGCGCACCTTCATTTGCAATCCGAAGTACGTGCATCCTGCAACCGATTTCGTGGGACAAATAAACCTTTCGCATTGCGTTTCCCACCTTTCCCGCATTTTCCAAAGCGAGGGCGAGGATACAAGGACCCGCCCCGCTTACACAGACGCCCAGGGCACCGGCTGAGCGTGCGGCGGCAAAGACCTCTTCTAAGGGACCCATCAAGTCCGCTCGATACGGCTGGTGCAGGCGATCCTGCATCGCCTCATAGAATAATTCGTCCCTTCCGTAAGCAAAGGAGGTCATAAGCATTCCGACTCTCTGTAAATTAAAGACGGCGTCGGAAAGGGAAACGTTTTTGGGAAGCTTTTTCCGGGCAGACTTTGTGCTGACCTCAAAATTCGGCACCACGATCACCCATTTGTAACGATCAACGACAGGCGCTCGAGCGAAAATGGTTTTCCCACTCTCGTCCATTACAGAGATGCAAAACCCTCCGACAAGAGCGGGCACAACGTTGTCCGGATGCCCTTCCATCTCGACCGCCATTTCAACCAAATCGTCCAGAGGCAACGGGTTTCCCAGCAATAAATTCGCTCCCACGAGTCCCCCCACCAAAGCGGCCGAACTGCTACCCAAACCTCGGGCAAGCGGAATATGATTGCGCTGCTTCATCCATAGACCCGAAAGCTTCCTACCGACTCTTCCATACACTTTCTTGACGGCCTGGACGCATATATTGGATTCGTCCCGTGCGATTGAATCGCTTCCCTCGCCCTCAACGATGATCGTGAAATTCCACGGCAACTCGTCAAGCTCAATACGGTTGTAAAGGTTCAGCGCCACCCCAAGGGCATCGAAACCCGGGCCCAGATTCGTCGTGCTGGCAGGCACCTGAACGCGAACGTGGGACACGGACTTCCTCCATTGTGGCTTGCCCGTATTTACCAAAACCGAACCATCAAAATTGACGGATTATCTGGGAAAACGTCTCTTCGAAAAACTAACGGATTAGGTCCCGAGATTCGGAGAACAGACAACCGGCTGTTCGCATTTCTTCTTTCGAGCGGTCGCCGTCACCCGGATTCATATCTACAGCTCGTATGGCGTCCTCCAAAACATAAACTTCAAAGCCTTCTTTCCGTCCGTCCAGCGCAGTGGCTCGAACACAATAGTCTGTCGCGAGCCCGCAGACGAAAATCCGCTTCACTCCCCGGGACTTCAATTCTGTACCCAAATTGGTGCCATCGAAACCCGAATAGGCTTCCGCGTCGGAGGTTGCCGCTTTTGAAACGATCAAATCCGCCTTGTCTGCCTCTAATCCAGGATGAAATTCGGCCCCCTCCGTGCCCGCTATGCAATGGTGGGGCCAGACTCCCCCTCGTTCCTTAAAAGAAATGTGATTTGACGGATGCCAATCCCGCGTTGCTATTTTTATCCAATCAGGAATGCCCATCAAACGGTTCACTGTTTCGACGATGGCGTCCCCCGCCGGTACTGCAAGCGCTCCGCCGGGGCAAAAATCAATCTGCAGGTCAACTACGATAAGCGCATCATCAGGTCCTACCCCAATCTTTCCCAACAGGGCGCCCCTCAACCAAGAAAACCATTTACATCTTCGAATAAAAACCTTGTACGGCTTCCATTATTTCAGAGAAATATTGTCTATAGTGAAACATGGAAAGTCCATAGGGATCAGAGATAGTATCGCCAGGCTTTCCCCCGATTCGGTAAACGGCCAATTCGTCAATTTTCTCGACCACGTCTGAATAGTTGATCTCAATAAAGTCCGCGTGTTCTGGAGACATCACGACGATCTTCATCGCCCAGTCCACCAATTCACGAGAAAGGGGCTGCGCCAAGTGCACGCTGAGATCAATCCCCGCTTGGTTGGCCACCTCAATCGCCTCATGAGGGGCAGGGTTCCCGTTCATCGCATGCGTGCCAGCCGACCGAACGCAAACATCCTTACGCCCATTCCGCTTTAGAAACTTTTTTAGAAGGGCTTCAGCCATGGGGGAACGATTCAGGTTCCCTGTGCAAACGAAAAGAATGTTCACTTACTTCCTTCCTCCGATATGGGCACGAATTCAATTTGAAGCCGGATATCTTTCCCATTCGTCCTCCGTCGGATGGAAAGTTCCATTCCATTCCGGTGTTTTTTATGCACCCGCTCGAATGCATTCAAAGTGGAGATCGTTTCGCCTTCAATCTCATATATGACGTCTCCCCGCCTGATACCCGCCCGCGATGCAGGCGTTTCTTCCGAAACTTGAGATACGAGCAAACCCCCTTCTTTCCCTCCACCAAAAAACCGTGCAAGAGAAGGATTCATTTTTTGGAGAATCAACCCGACCCGCTCGGATCGGAAAAGTTTTGGCTCAGGGATTAGCGCAATCCCCGCAGTGAGGACAGCCTGCCTCGCATAAATTGGCGACCGGGTCCGAAGCGCAAGGGCGAGCGCGTCCGATGGCCTGCTGTCAATTGCGAAACTGCCGTCTGAGGACTTTAGGATGATCTGCGCGTAAAAAGTCCCGCCCTTGACTTCTGTGATTTCGATACGATCAACCCGTCCCTTGAGACCGCCAATTATGTTACGCAGCAAATCGTGGGTCATGGGGCGAGGAGGAACAATTTTTTTCATCTCCATCAAAATTGCTTGTGCTTCCGCAGGACCGATCCAAATAGGAATAATCCGCTTTCCCTGCACCTCCTCCAGAAATACGATGGGTTGGCGGATCCTTGGATCAAGGATTACGTTTTTTACACGAACCTGCCGTAGATCCCCTTCGGGAGGCAGAACTTGCCCTTTGGTTTCCGCAGGTTCGCCTCGGCCCGAAAGCAGAAGAAAGAAAAACAACGCGATAAAGAGAATTGATTTATTGTTCATTTATCTTCTCACGTCTGATACGGAGTAATATATTTCCGAGTTGTTCTACTATTTTATCGAAACTTTAAAAACGCATTCCGGAATCGGCATCTCCACCTTTTCTTCCGGTTCCGTTTCTACTTTGGTTTCAAAGATTCCGTCACAATCCGTATCGATCAAAGTGACGTCGTAAGGAAATCTACCGTTTAAATCCATATTGTAGACAAAAAGAATCCCATTGATAGTAATGGTTTCGAACTTAAAGCCCCACTCATCGTTATATTGCTTATATAAACTCTCTTCCTTTGGAATACGGTCAGTGAGGTCCCGTCGAACCCACCCTAGAAATTGGGATCGCCCAAGGTTGGGAACGGAATACCCTTCTATTCTTTTTTCTATTCCTGATTTTTCACTCCCTGTGGAAGCCGCCTCCGCAGGGATATTCATCGCCAAAAAGATAGAAATGACAACTCCCAACACGGTGAAAGTACTGTAGGCACGCATAACTTGTCCGCTCAGGGTTTTCGGCGATATTAAAAAGATGGGAGACAGCGTCCGACAATTCCTCCTAAACTTCATAAAAGGTTAGCATTGCAGCCAGAACTTAATCAAGGCATGTTTCAATGGCCCTTGACACTTCACGCTTCTCTGATCCACCTTTTTTCCTGGTATTATCTCCAGATTTTGTCATGGGCGATTCCTGGATGCTGAAAAAACCAATTTTCATACTTTTTTGTCGGAGAATTCTCTGAATGCAACGCATTAAATTATCACAGGCTGAATCCGGAATGATCCTCGGTCGGCCGGTAGAAACGTCGAATGGTCAAATTCTATGCGCCAAAGGAACCGAACTCAGCGAGGCGCTCATCGCCCGCTTAGAGCGACTCGAAATCGCTAACATCACTGTTGAAGGAAATCCGGTTGACGATGGAAGCCCACGCAAAACGCTCGAGGAAGAAATGGCTGAGCTTGATCAACGTTTCTCCAAAGTCACCGACAACAAACTCATGATGGTCCTCAAAAATGTTGTGACCAAGCACATAAATAAGAGACACACTATTCAAGATGAAATACCAACGCCCGACGGCGATGCGTCCTCAAATGACACTATAAAGAATTGAAGACAATTAAATTCTCTCTCCGAAAATAGAAGGAGAAGCTGTTTGCCGATCGACGCCGCGCAATTTCGAAGAAAAGTCGAAGCACTCAAAAGCCTACCCACCCTCCCTGGCGTGGTGCAAAAAATTACCATGATGGTGGAAAGTGCCAACACGAGCACCGCCCAAGTGGGCGACATGATATCGGCGGACCAAGTTCTCTCCGCAAAAGTTCTTCGACTCATCAATTCCGCGTTTTTCGGATTTCCCGGAAAAATCGGCACCGTAGGCCCACGCACTTGTTTTGCTCGGATTTACCGCGGTGAAAGGTCTCGTTCTCACTGCCTCTGTATTCGATATCATGGCGGGCGAAATGCTAGGGCTTTGGATGCACTCCCTCGGCGTATCAATGACATCAGGAATTATCGCGAGACGGCTGGGCGTGAAGGATCCGGAAGAGGTCCAGGTAGCCGGCCTCCTACACGATATCGGGAAAGTGGTCCTAAAGGTCGAAGGCCCGGAGTACTTTGAAGAGATAAACGCGAAGGTATCGGAAAGTGGGATGATGTTCATCGAGGCTGAAAAAGAAATATTGGGATTTGACCATACGGAAATAGCGGATTGGCTCAGTGATAAATGGAATTTGCCAAGTTCGCTGCGAGACCCGATTATCTTTCATCACGCACCCCTAAAAGCAAAGCAGGCGGCAAGTACTGCCGCCGTCATCCATATATCAGACGTTTTGACTCGGGCGGTCGGATTTGGAAGCGGTGGCGATAACGGCATGCCCATCCTCGAAGCAGAAGTTGTGAAATCGCTGAATTTGTCGCTTTCAGAAATCGAGGAGGTCTTTGAAGAAATGGATGAAGAGTTCGTAAAAGCAGAAGACCTGATCATGCCCGATTAATCCTTTCGGGGCATATAAAACCGATAGGACAGCCTGTCATCGAACCAGGAAGGTATAATCCCCAACATGAAATTTAACGCACATTTCGTGTTCTTTAGATAATGAATAAAACTTCTCCAGACGACCATGAGATCTCCCTCACCGTTCTGGGAACAGGCGATGCTTTTGCCTCAAAGGGGCGTCTTTACAGCAGTTATCTACTTGAACGAATCCATCCGGAGCCAGGGGATGCTCGTGCAGTTCTTCTTGACTGCGGCCCAACCACACTCACAATGCTCCAAAGTATGGAATTCGACTTTTCTCTTATCGACCTCGTGATTCTCACCCACCATCACTGGGACCACATCGGCGGAATTCCAGGCCTTTTCTTGGATTTTCAATATCGAAGCATTCGTGATCGTCCTCTCGTCGTTGTTGGGCCGTCGAATACAGAAAATCGATGTGAAGCCTTTTACCAACTAGGGTACACAGAAACCTATGAACTGAAAAAACGGGGGTACGAGGTCCAATATCGGGAGCTTTCCGAAGGAAGTACAGAAAAGATACTCGGTCTCCAAATTCACTCGAGAAAAATGGTGCATCAGGACCACACACTCACACTCGGCTATCGATTCGAGTGGGGAGGGCGGGCCATGGGGTGGAGCGGCGATACGGAATGGAACGATGCCATCGTAGACCTTGCCCGGGACACGGACCTATTTCTAACCGAATGTTTCATGACCCATAATAATCTCCGCTTTCACACCTCTCTTGAAGACCTTGTAAGGGAGGCCCCCCGGCTTGATACGAAGCGCATCCTCCTCACCCATATGGGCGAAACCATGCTGGAGAGAGTTGCCGAGGGAAATCTCCCCTTTGAGGCGGCCCAAGACGGACAAAAAGTAACTTTCTAGGCGAGGACCCCGCGGGAAAATTTTGAAAAAGGATTCTCAAATGATACGAGCCACGAGAATCGGGCATGTGCACTTGAACGTGCGCGACTTGGACAGAGCTGAGCGTTTTTACACAGAAATCCTCGGATTTCAGGTTCAGGAACGGATTCCAGGTAAATTCGTTTTTCTTACCCTGGGCAAGCGGCACCATGACCTGGCGCTTCGATTCATCGGCGCCGGCGCGCCGGTTCCTCCTGAGTTATCTGTGGGGATGTATCATTTTGCTGTTGAAGTGGAGGACATGGCCAGTTTGGCCCGTGTCCTTCGCCGTTTGAAGAACGCAGGTGTGCCCGTAGGGGGATCAAACCACGGGGTAAGCCTGGCCCTTTACTTCCGCGATCCGGAGGGTACCGAGGTGGAGTATTATGTCGACACCCGGAATCAGAAGGGCGAATTCCTGACGTCACCATCCGCCCCGCTGGACGAAGAAGCCCTCCTCGCCCATCTCGAGGAAATGAACAAGTAAATAAAAACCCGTGTCATTTTCTTTCGGAGAGCAATACATCGTAATACGCAAGTTTGGATTCCTTCAAAAAATCCTTGGACATCTGCCCAGCCTGAGCATGGGCTTTGTGGAAGGCTTCGCTTCCGATCCAATTTTGGAATGCTTCTTCGCTCTCCCAAAGAGTATGGCTGATGTATTCCTCCTCGGGGCCGCGCAGAAAGTGAAACGCAACGAATCCTTCCACCTCTTTGAGATAAGATTCGCGCTTTCTCCAAACTTCCTCAAATTCAGGACCCTTTCCCGGATTCACCCAAAACCGGTTCATCGCAACGTACATCTTTGGTCTCCCTAGGAACCGTGCCAATACCAAACTTCCAACCGTACTTTGAGGATTCCCGCAACGTAAGATGTCAAGCCGAAAGATCCAAAATCCCCCAAAATCTATCCAAAAGGAGGCAGGAACAATGAAAACGCTCACCGAACACCTCTGGTTTCAGACCAAAAAAAGAATTGAGCACATCAACATCACCCCTCAGGTAGAGAAAACCGTAGCAAAAGCCGGGGTCAAAGAAGGGCTCTGCCTGGTAAACGCTATGCACATTACCGCCTCTGTCTACATCAACGACGCGGAATCTGGCCTTATTCATGACTTTCAAGAATGGCTCGGAGAATTGGTGGACACCAAAAAGAGCTTCCGGCACAACCTCACTGGAGAAGATAACGCCTACGCGCATTTGATGCGCACCATCATGGGGCGGGAGGTGGTTGTCGCCATTACGGACGGGGGCCTCGATTTCGGACCATGGGAGCAAATCCATTATGCGGAATTCGACGGGCAACGGCGGAAAAGGGTACTGGTGAAAGTGATCGGAGAGTGAATTCCATAATTACTCCATCCTTGCAATGAACGCCTCATCATCATCGCCGTTTGATTTTCGAATATCGCCCCAATCGCCTCCCGCGAATTCCCACCCCTTTCATTTCTTTTCCCTCAATCCAGTTCCACATCTTCGATCCGGGTGGACTGGGAGAGGGCATTGCTCACCGGGCACATCTTCGCCTCTTGCATAAGCTGTTCACGGTGGGCCTCGCTCAAGGGACCCATGAAACGAATCTCGCGCTTGATTTTCGCCATTCGCAACTTTCGAATCCGATCGACGTTCAAGGGGTCATCTCCCCGGGGAGCGTTCGCTTTATAGGTTAGGGTGACCTCCATGTCTTCCAGCGGTATACCCAACTGCCGCGCTGCATCCAGCAGCGTGGTAATCGTTCAGAGTCCGAGGCCGGCAAGGACGTAGGAAAAGGGATTTGGGGCAAGCCCCTCCCCGCCGAATACCGGGGGTTCGTCGCCGATAAAGGTATGTGTTTGCCCGACGGTAATCTGGCACTGTTTATTCCGAATGCGTCTCACAACAACGTGGTTCATCGTTTTCTTGGGATCCAATATCTCCTTCGTCACGCCGATAACCTCCCCATTTGTATGGTACGAATCGAAATTGACCCATCAAAATAAGAAAATTGTGTCATCGTGCCAATCCAAGAGAATGTGAGAAGCCGCCAAAAAGCACAACCTTTTACCAATGACGCGTAGTTCATTTTTGCCGCCGGTTCACGGCCAATTGAAAAGGGCCGCGATCAGAGAGAAAATACAATCCATGAACAGAACCCTTTTTCATCCTTTGATTACCCGATGGTTTGCCGAAAAATTCGGGGAACCCTCCGCGCCCCAAGCGGATGGCTGGCCCCATATCGTCTCGGGCAAAGACGTTCTGATCTCCGCCCCTACGGGCTCCGGCAAAACGCTTGCGGCTTTTTTGTGGTCCATCAACCAACTCGTGCAAAAGGGGTTAGAGGATGCCCTCGAAGACAAAATAAGTGTCGTCTACGTCTCTCCCCTGAAAGCCCTGGGCAACGATATTCAGATAAATCTCCAATATCCGTTAAAGGAAATTTGGCATCTGGCAAACAAGGAAGGAGTTGTCCTCCCCGAAATTCGTGTTGCGGTCCGATCAGGAGACACACCGGCGAGGGAGCGGCGGCTCATGGTCCGGAAGCCCCCCCACATCCTCATCACCACTCCCGAATCCCTATATATCCTGCTCACCGCGGAGCGGAGCCGTCGCGTCCTTGAGACGGCCGAAACCGTCATTGTGGATGAGATCCACGCGGTGGCGGGAGACAAGCGGGGTGCCCACCTCGCTCTTTCCCTTGAACGCCTAGACGCCCTCTGCCGCCGCCTTCAGCGAATCGGCCTGAGTGCCACGCAAAAGCCCATCGAAGAGATTGCCCGCTTGCTGGTTGGATCCGGAAGAGGTCGGAAGGAAGGGAAGCCGGACTGCGCCATCGTTGATGTCGGCCATCAGCGGGACATGGATCTTTTTGTCGATGTCCCCGACCAAGAACTCGGCCCCATCACCTCGCACGAGCTCTGGGCGGAAGTCTATGACCGGTTGACCACTCAAATCAAAAAACACCAAACAACCATCGTTTTCGTGAATACGAGGCGTCTCGTCGAGCGCGTATCGCACAACCTCACCGCCCGCCTGGGCGAAAATCGTGTGGCGGCGCATCACGGGAGTCTTTCGCGGAAGATTCGTCTGGACGCCGAACGGCGACTGAAGGAGGGCGAGATTTCGGCCATCGTAGCCACCGCCTCCCTTGAGCTCGGAATCGACGTGGGACACGTGGACCTCGTATGCCACGTTGGTGCGCCGCGATCGATCGCCACCCTCCTCCAGCGCGTGGGCCGCTCGGGCCATTGGAAAGGTGCGCTGCCCAAGGGAATCCTCTACCCGATCACAAGGGATGAACTCATCCAGTGCGCCGCCGCCGTCCGCGCAGTCCGCAGGGGAGAGCTGGATCAGATCATCCTTCCCGAGAAACCGCTCGACATTCTCTCCCAGCAAATTGTAGCCATGGCGGCAAGCGCGGAAATAAAAGAAGAAGAACTCAAAAAGATAGTGCGGGGCGCTCATCATTTCCGCGATCTCACAGAGGAAGAGCTGGAAGCGCTTCTTCACATTCTCGCCGAGGGCATTTCCACCCGCCGCGGCAGGCGGAGCGCCTACATCCATCACGACCGGATAAACGGAAAAATCAAAGGAAGGCGAGGAGCCCGCCTCGCGGCCATCACCTCCGGGGGAGCGATTCCCGATACGGCCGATTTCGATGTCATCGAGGAGCCCGAAGAGACTCTCGTTGGAAAGGTGAACGAGGACTTTGCCATCGAAAGTCTTGCGGGAGATATATTTCTTTTGGGAAACAAGTCCTGGCGAATACGGCGCGTGGAAACCGGAAAAGTTCGCGTAGAGGATGCACAAGGGGCGCCGCCGAACATTCCTTTCTGGTTGGGGGAAGCACCGGCTCGGACGGCGGAACTCTCCGCCGTCCTTTCGGACCTTCGCAAGGAAACAGCGGAGCGCGTAAAAAATCCTGCTCACGCAGTGGAATGGCTGGTCTCCGAGACGGGTGTGCGCCGGGCGGGCGCTGAGCAGATTGTCTCCTACATCCAAGAGACCTTGAAAGTTCTGGGGACGGTCCCGACCCAAGAGAATATCGTGGCCGAGCGTTTTTTCGACGAGGCAGGGGGAATGCAACTCGTCATTCACGCCCCCTTCGGCGGAAGGGTGAACCGCGCCTGGGGGAACACCCTTCGAAAGTGCTTCTGCCGGACATTCGATTTTGAGCTTCAGGCGGCGGCCACAGACGACGGAATCGTACTCTCCCTCGGCGAACAACACAGCTTCCCCTTGGAGAGCGCCTTCGGATTCGTCCATCCGAGAAAATTAAAAAAGGACGTCCTCCAGGCTACCCTCCAGTCCCCCATGTTCACCACCCGCTGGCGCTGGAACGCAATGCGAAGCCTTGCGATTTTGCGCCACAGCGGCGGGCGGAAGGTGCCGGTCGCCATTCAGCGGATGCGGTCGGAGGATCTCCTTGCCGCGGTATTCCCCGAACAACTGGGTTGCCAGGACAATCGTTCTGGCGATATCGAACCGCCCGACCATCCCCTCGTGAACGAGACCATCAAGGATTGCTTCCAGGAAGTGATGGACGTAGATGGGCTTCAGAAAATTATTGAGCGGATTTTCCGGGGGGAACTTTCGACCCGTGCGGTGGATACGCCCGCTCCCTCCCCCATGAGCCACGAGATCCTGAACGCGAATCCCTACGCCTTCCTGGATGACGCGCCGCTCGAGGAACGGCGTGCGCGGGCCGTCTCCCTCCGGCGCACACTCCCGGATATGGAAGAGGAAATCGGAGCGCTCGACCAAGAGGCCATCGCTGAGGTTTGCGCTCAATCTTGGCCCAATGTACGTGACCCGGACGAACTGCACGACGCGATGCTCTCGCTCTGCCTATTGCCCCTCGGAGAAGCGGGTGAGTGGGGCGTGTTCGCGGAAGAACTCATCCGAGCAGGCCGCGTGGTGACGGCCTATTGGCCGGATGCGAACGGCGCAACCCGGAAGGGATACATCGCCGCAGAGCGGCTTCGGCTCGCTCGCGCGGCGCTCTCCCTCACAAAGATCGAACCGGAGATCTCTGAACCCAAGCCTCGTGCGTCTTCTCCGGAACCCACGGAAGCAGAAGCCCTCCGCGCTATTGTCCAGGGCTGGATGGAATGCGTCGGCCCTGTAACGACGACCCACCTCTCCTCGCTGTTGGGCTTGCCCGAAGCGGACGTGAAGATCGCAATGGCAACGCTGGAGGGCCAGGGGATCGTTCTTCGGGGACGATTTGCCGGGAAGAGCAACGAGGATGAGATCGAGTGGTGCGACAGAAGACTCCTTTCACGCATCCACCGGCTCACGCTGGGACGGCTCCGCCGGGAGATTGAAGCTGTCTCTGCGGCTGATTTCATACGCTTTCTTTTCAGGTGGCAACACGTCCATTCAGGCACTCAGCTGCACGGAAAAGACGGCCTGCTAGAGATTATCGGCCAGTTGCAGGGAATAGAGCTCCCCGCTCCCGCCTGGGAAGGGCAGGTCCTCTCCTCCCGGATCGCGAGCTACGACCCCGCCGACCTGGAATCCCTCTGTCTGGCAGGGGCCGTAGCCTGGGGGCGGCTGAAACTCGGAATTGCTTCAAAAGAAGATTCGGAGAAGCCGAACGGCGCGCGCCGGAGAAAACTCGCGCCCACCCGGCAGGCCCCCCTGGCCTTCCTGCTCCGGGGGGATATCCCCTCCCTCCTCGATCCTGAGGGGCCGGCCGAAAAGATCATGGAAGGTCTCTCGCGCGTAGCGGGTGATACATTCGCTTTTCTCGAAAAACGGGGCGCTTCTTTTTTGACGGACATCACGAAGGAACTGGGCCACCTGAACACAGCGGTGGAAGACGCACTGTGGGAGCTTGTCTCGAGAGGACTCGTTACGGGAGACGGGATCGCCGGTCTCCGGGCTTTGCTCATGCCGGAGGCCGAGCGGCGGAAGCCCCGACGGCGGCTACAGGCCATCCGGGGAGGACGCGCCCCCGAACGGTTCATGCCGGTAGGAAGATGGTCGCTTTGGCGGAAAGGTGTTAAACCGCCGGACAATCGTGTCGAGGCGGTTGGGCGCCAGCTCCTCCGGCGCTACGGGGTGGTTTTCCGGGAGATGGTGGCGAGGGAAACAAACAACGTCCCATGGCGGGAACTTCTCCAAGTTTTCCGCCGGTTCGAGGCGCGTGGGGAAATCCGGGGCGGAAGGTTCGTGAATGGCTTTGCGGGAGAGCAGTTCGCGCTCCCCGAGGCCGTAGAGACCCTTCGTGTTGTCAGGCGAAAAAAGGGTGAAGATGAAAATGTAATCGTTTCTGCCTCAGACCCGTTAAACTTGGTGGGAATTCTCACGCCGGGCGCGCGCATCCCTCTCCTTTCCAACCAGGTCATTTTGTTCCGGGACGGCGCTCCGGCGGATGTGGGTACCCTCGGTGAGATTCGAACTCGGCTGCAAAATCAAGAGCGCGCGAAGCAAATTTCAGCATAAAACAGTTGGCCATTCCTCCGAAAGGAAAACCAAAGAGCCCTTGCCATGGACCCGATGAAAAAACTCATTTCGTTCTACTCCGCGCTCCATTTCGATGATTTGCCGGAAGAGACTGTCGAGGCGACAAAAGCCCTCGTCATCGACGCGCTGGGGTGTGCCCTCGCTGGCTCTAACGCTCCGCTCAACCCGGAGATCGCCGAGCGCCACGCCTCTTGGGGCGGGAAACCCGAAGCAACTGTTTTCGTTTTTGGTTACAGGCTCCCGGCTCCCATAGCCGCCTGGCTCAACGCCGCTCTGATTCACGCAAACGATTTCGACGACACCCATGACGGATTGCAAAACCATGTTTTCGTGACTCTGCTCCCCGCTACCCTCGCCGCCGGGGAAAGCATGGGTACCCCCCTGGCGGGGAAAACCCTCATCGCTGCCCTCGCCGGGGCCGCCGAACTCTCGCTTCGGCTGAACCTTTCCGTAAACGCCCACATCCACCCCGGATGGCTCCCCACCACTGTTTTCGGATCCATCGGGGCGGCGGCGGGCTCGGCCAAAATCATGGGGCTGGATGGTGATGGAATCGCCAACGCGGTGGGCTTCGGCTACGCGCAGGCGCAAGGAAACCGACAAGCCCTTCTCGATGGGAGCCACGCCAAACGCCTCCAGCCCGCTTTCAGCGCCCGGGCGGGCGTCCAGGCGGCGGTCCTCGCCGAGGTCGGAGCGACAGGCCCGCACCGCATCGTCGAAGGGGAGGACGGCATCTTCGCACTTTTCGGAAACGGCAAGGGAGACATAACATTTTTGACCAAAGGGCTCGGCAAAAATTACGTGCTGGAGGAGATCGGTACCAAACCCTATCCCTGCTGCCGGTGTTCCCACCCCAACATCAGCGCCGCCATCGAGGCCTGCGCGAAGCTCGGGCCGTTCGCGGCCGATGCCGTGGAGAGCGTAGACGTTTGGATCACGCCCATCTCGGACTCGATGATCGGCCGACCCTTTCAAATCCGCCAAAATCCGCAGGTGGACGCCCAGTTCAGCGCCCAATGGACAACCGCCTTCGCCCTGCTACATGGCGCGCCGAGTCCGCCCGACTTTGAACCCGAAGCCGTGGTGGCCGGAACCGAAACCATTCGTCTCGCCGAGAAAATCAAGGTAAACGTCTGGGAAAAAGAAAGTCTTCTCATCGTCCCATCCAAGGTGTGTGTCAGGCTCAAAGACGGCCGGTCCGCCGAAGTGGTTCACGATAAGATCAAGGGCGGGCCCGAATGGCCTCTCAGCGCGGAGGAGCGGCGGGAAAAGTTTCTCTCCTGCGCGAAAAGCGCTGCATTTCCATTGAGCAGGCCATCGGCGGAGGAGGCTCTGGCCAGTCTCGAGCGCTTGGATGAGGCGGAGGACATCCGCCCCGTCATCGAACAGCTCTCGGCAGTTAACGAAAGTATTGTCAATAACTTGTAAGGTCCTGATACGTGTATAATTCCGGCCCGGAAACGCATATATAATCGAACGCTTCTCCCCGAGCGCCCGCCTCGGCCCTGCCTTCCAGGTCAACAACCGCATTCGGAACAGGGGGGTTTGCCTGAATCCTGGGGGAGGAGGCGAACAATTTTACCCCTCAGCGCCCGCTCGGCATCGCGGGCGAGTGATTCGGGAGTCGCGGCGCTGGCGGGGTGGGGCTAACTCCCCATCGCGGAGTCCATCCGGCCTCGAATATTCAAAAGACAGTCAGAACGTCAGGAATTTCCCGGGCGCGGTGGAACGGCCGGTCAACAGGGAAAGCATCCTCGCCCCTAGTGGGCGACGCCGCGGTTTTCCAGGTACCGCTGGTGGTACTCCTCGGCCCGGTAAAAGAGCGAGGCCGGGGTAATCTCGGTCACGACGGAAGCGCGGAACCGGCCGGAGCGGTCCTGCTCCTCCTTGGACGCCCGCGCCGCCGCCTCCTGCGCCGGCGTGTGGAAGAAGACGGCCGAGCGGTACTGCGTCCCCACGTCGGGGCCCTGGCGGTCCAGGGTGGTAGGGTCGTGGACCGACCAGAAGACCCCGAGCAGGTCCTCGTAGGAGACCTCCCCCGGATCGAACGCCACCTCCACCACCTCGGCGTGTCCGGTCCGGCCGGTGCAGACTTCTTGGTAGCTCGGATTCTCGACCGAGCCGCCCGAGTAGCCGACTGCCGTCTCTTTCACCCCCTTCACCTTCCGGAAGGCCGCCTCGACGCCCCAAAAGCACCCTGCCCCGAATATCGCTTTCCCCATCTCTTTATGCTCCCCGCCCGGTGCGGGCTCAGATTGTCCCCGTTGTAAAATCTCACAAGGTTGTTCAGCGTTACGACGCTTTGGAGTCCCTGAAGATCGAAAATTCTTCGGTTCGCCCTTCTCCGTATGCGCCCTCAGTTTTTCAGCTGCGCAAAGCGAGCGACATTTTGCTCTTCCCTCCCGCCGGGAGGGAATTGGGGGGAGGGAGATTCTCCCTACGCGGGGGGAATTATATCAGGCGGGCGGGAAGGTGCCCAGGGGCCGCTTCACCCAAAAGAAAACCGCCCCCCGGATGAAACCGAGAGGCGGTTTTGCTTCTCAATGGCTCCCCGGGAGCCGCTCTCCCGGGGAGCCCGCCTTTTTCCTTTTGAAGATCCTGCTTCCTTGCTTGCCCCCTTTACTTCGCGCCGCCGCCGCTTCCGTTCCCCAGATCGTGCGGAACGGTGACGTCAACCGTCGCGGTCGAGCTGTTGCCCGAAGCGTCGGTTGACTCGACGGTGACGGTGTAGACCCTGCCGCTGCCGCCTCCGGCGCGCTCGGCCCGGAGGTCCACGGTGAGGCCGCCCGTGATCTCCCAATCGAAATCGGTGTTCCCGTCGCCCGTGCCGTTCAGCGACTCGTTGCTCGATACCGAGATGACCCGGGTCGAAGGACTCGCGTCTCCGTTATCCGAAACCGAAACGGATACCGCGACATTCCGCGTCTTGTGGTTCGGCGGCCAGAGCAGCCCCGTATCCACGGAAACGCTCTCGATAGTGGGCGCGGTCTTTGGGTGAGTGTAACCTCAAGGAAAAAGAACTCACACACCGAAGTCTTTGATCTTGGGTTCGTCCAGCCCGAGGGCGTGGGCCATCTCATGGAGGAGCATCTCCCCCATGTACTTCCGGTAGGCCCCCGCGTTTCCCCCGCAGTGCAACTTCATGGGGGCGCCGTAGATCTCGACCGCGTTCATCCTCGGGATCCACACCGCGAGGGGGACCGCGCCCACCTCCTTTACCGTCCGCGCCGGGGGCAGCGCCATCACCCGGACCGGGATGCCGCGCCGCCCGATCTCTTTCGCCATGTCGGGGTGAACGTCCTCGCGGATCACCGCTTCGAGTATCCCCTCCATCTCCAGGACCTCCTCCTCGGATACCTCAGGGTAGTGTGCCGCGAGGAGGGCTTCGATCTCCTCTTCGCTGGAGGGGATCTCGGGGCCGGCCTCGTCCTCCGTGTAGAACAACTGGCGGTACCGGGCGATGGTTGTGCGCCCTGCCACGAGGTAGTAGATCGCTCCGCCCGCCGCGATGATGGCAAGGGTCCAAAGCAGGCCGAGGAGGGGATCAATGAATGGCTTCCACCACCCGTAGAGAAAGTCCCACTCCCCAAATAAGCCCATTGCCCCCGCCCGCCCAATTGTTGGAAAAAACTGAATTGACCTCACGCCATTCTAAGGGGAGCGGGACTTTCCCACAAAAATGCCTCCCGGAACGCTGCCGGGGGGTATATGCGCCGAACCCCTTCATCTGCCGGGGGCGGCGGGTCACGGGCTCTTGAAAAAGGGGCCCGGTGCTTCGCTCTCGGCGTATTGTTTCAGATAGAACATCAGGTGGCCCCAGGTGGTGTTGCACCCCCTGTATTCCCCCTCGGCATAGCGCCAGCCGGCGTGGTCGAAGTGCAACCCCGTCCCGCCGCCCTCGGCCGGGGCCAGGGCGAAGGTAATCTCGGTCCCGATCCACTCCTCCGGGCCCCCGATGCAGTTCCAGCGGACGCGCTTCGCGGGCTCGAGCGCCTCCACCTTCATACGGAAGACGACGGCCCGGTTGTAGAAGCCGAACTCGGCCACGCTCCCGACACGGGGCTCGGCGACGGTGTCGTCCGTCCACCAGCCCTGGAGCCCCTCCTGGGTGGTGATGGCCTCGAAGACCTGCTCCGGCGGCGCTTGGATCGTTATGTAGTGAAGGATTTCGGACATGAGGAGGCCCTCCTTATCGCGTTGGCCATGGAAAAAATTACCCGCCCATCCGCACCGTGTCCTTGCGCCGGGGGGCGGGGAAAACGTCCGGGTCGCAGAGCACGTCCACCAGGACGGGGGCATCCTGGCGAAGGGCCTCGGCGAAGACGTCCTCCAGGTCGGCGGGCTCGGTCACCCGGTACCCCACCGCCCCGAAGGCGCGCGCGTAGGCGTCGAAGGCGGGGTTTCCGATCCGGTCCCCGATGTAGCGGCCCCCGTAGAAGTGCGCCTGGTAGGCGCGCTCGGAGCCGTAGTTGAAGTTGTTCAGGATGATGCAGACAGTATGAATCCTCTCGCGAACGGCGGTCTCGACCTCGGCGCCGTTGCAGAGGAAGGCGCCGTCCCCGCTCAGGGTGACGACCGTCCGCCCGGGCGCGGCGACCTTGGCGCCGAGGCCGAGGGGGTAGCCCACTCCGATGGCGGAAAGGTCGAGCGGGGCGAGAAAGCTGCGGGGCCGCCCGAAGGTCTGCAGCTCGTAGATATAGCCCGCGCCGCTTCCCGCCTCGGTGGTGAGGATGGCGTCCGCCGGGAGCACCTTGGCGAGGGCGGCGTGCGCCCGCCGCGGGTCGATGGGCTTGCCGTTCCGGTTCGCGGCCGCCTCCCGGTGGCGCGCCTGGGCGGCGCGGACCTCCTCGATCTCCTTCCGCCAGCCCGTCCGCCCGCCCGCCTCGCCGGGGCGGAGCTCACGAAGTAGCGCCTGAAGGGCGAGCCCCGCGTCCGCCACCATCCCGACCGCGGCGGGATACACGCGCCCGATGTTCCGCCCATCGAGGGCGGCGTGGATGAGCTTCGCCCCCGCCCCGAAGAAATCGGGCTTGAGGAAGGTGGTGGTGTGGGCGAGGCGGGTCCCCACCGCGAACACGGCGTCCGCCCGCTTGAACAGGGCCGCCGCCTCGGGGAGCGTTCCGCGTCCGACCGAGCCGAGGCAGAGGGGATGGGAGGCCGGGGCGGCGTCGTCCCGCCCGGTCGAGGTCATCACGGCGGCGCCGAGCGCCTCGGCGAGCTTGATGAGATCCCCGCCCGCTTCCGCCCAGAGAACCCCGCCCCCCGCGAGGAGGAGGGGCCGCTCCGCCTCTTTCAGAATGCGCGCCGCCTCGCGGACCGCCTCCGGGCCGGGCGCGGGCCGGGCCGCCGGGCCCTCCGGCATCCCGTCAAAATCCGGGGGTGGAACCTCCTCGTTCAGCACGTCCCGCGGCAGATCGATGTGCACCGGCCCGGGAACGCCCGAGAGGGCGATCCCGTACGCCTCGCGGACGGCCTCTGCCGCGCGTTCGGGCCTCCGCACCTGGACCGACCACTTCACCACCGGGCGGAAGAGGGCGATCTGATCGATCTCCTGCGCCGAGTCCCGGAAGGTGTCCCGCATCATGGGGGCGCCGGTGATGACCAGGACCGGGCTTTGCGCCTGCCAGGCGTTCGCCACCCCGGTGACGAGGTTGGTCGCGCCGGGGCCGTTCGTTGCCATGCACACCCCGGGCCGCCCGGTGATCCGGCCCCAGGCGTCCGCCATGAGGGCGGCGGCCTGTTCGTGGCGCACCGAGAGGAAATGGATGTCCTCCCTTCCGTACATGCCGTCCAGGATCTCGAGCATGCACGAGCCCGCCATCCCGAAGACCTGACGAACCCCGAGCCGGGCGAGCGCATCCGCCACGGCGTGGCCGGCCGACATCGTGGCCATGGAGATTCTCCCTCGGAGGAGCGGCCCCGCGGGGAGCCGCGCGGGACAGGTTTCGGAGTTTAAACAGTAAGAGCTTAGGTTCCCCGCTTTTTCCTGTCAAAAGAAAAGGGGCGCCGGTTTGTGCGCGCCCGGCACAAAGAGTAGATTTGGGCCTTCTCATTCAATTTCGAATCCGGCCTGTCTTTCATATACAAGGAGCAGAAAATGCCGCCATCCCCCTCCCCCCCGAGCCAAGTCTTCTACCGGAACCCGAAAAAGGCCTACCCCGTCGCCGGGCGGAGCGAGGGGATCCATATCTACGATGCCGAGGGAAATCGCTACATCGATTTTTCGGGCGGCCCGGTCGTGATGAGCATCGGCCACGGGGTGGCGGAAATCGCCGAGGCGGCCGCGGCCCAGATGGAGCGCTTCTCCTTCGTCCACGGTTCCCAGTTCACCCACCCCGCCCAGGAGGAGCTCGCCCGGCGCATGGCCGCCCTCGCGCCCGGGGACCTGGATCGGCTCTTTCCCCTGACGAGCGGCTCCGAGGCGGTCGAGTCCGCCATCAAGCTCGCCCGCCAGTACCACCTGGAGCGGGGGAAAGAGGGAAAGCACCTCATCATCGCGCGTCTTCAGAGCTTTCACGGCGCCTCCCTCGGGGCGCTTTCGGCCACCGGGGAAATCCGCCGCCGGGAGAAATTTCTTCCCATGCTGCTGCCCTTCCCTCACATCGCCCCGTGCCACTGCTACCGCTGCCCCTTCGAGAAGACGTATCCGGATTGCGAAGTCGCGTGCGCGTCCGACCTCGAGCGCGCCATCGGGGAGACGGGGGCGGATTCGGTCGCCGCCTTCATCGCCGAGCCGCTCGTGGGCGCCGGGATGGGGCCCGCCGTCCCTCCGCCCGAGTATTTCCCGATGATCCGCGAGATCTGCGACCGGCACGACATCCTCTTCATCGCGGACGAGGTGATGTCCGGGGTGGGGCGCTCCGGGAAGCCCTTCGCGATCGAGCACTGGGGGGTGGTGCCGGACCTCATCGCGACCGGAAAGGGAATTGGAAGCGGGTACGCCCCCCTGGGCGGGCTCCTCGTCTCGGAACGCGTCTACCGGACCATCGCCGGGGGATCGGGCGCCTTCGTGCACAGCCACACCTACTCCGGCCACCCTCTCGCCTGCGCCATCGGGGCGGCCGTCCTCGCCTACACCGAAAAGCACAACCTGATCGAGCGCTGTGCCCGGATGGGGGAGAAGCTCTTCGAGGCCCTCGCCCCCCTCCGGGATCATCCCCTCGTCGGAGACATCCGGGGGAAAGGACTGTTCGCGGGGGTGGAGCTCGTCCGGGACCCGGCTGCGAAGGAGCCCTTTCCGCGCAGCCGCATGGCCGCCGAGCGCGTGGTGGCGGAGGCCTTCCGCCGGGGCCTCATCGTCTACCCCGCCACGGGGGGCGCGGACACCCTCGACGGGGACCGCATCCTGATCGCCCCGCCCTTCATCATCACCGAGGAGGAGATCGAGGAAGCCGTCTCGCTCTTTAAGGAATCCCTCGACGCGGCGCAGGAAGAACTGGCGGGGGAGTAGCCCGGCGGGACTTCGACAAGGCCGCCTCATTGATATAACCCATTGAAATAAAATAAGTTATTTTTCGCTTGACAATCATGTTCGGTATTTGTTTGTATTCTAATTGGGGTTTTTTCGCGAGGCTCGTTTTTTCGCGGGGATTCGGAGATGGTTCCTCCTCCTCAAATGGACGCTGCCCGCGCCGGGGCCGCCGCATCCCTCGAGACGGCGCGGGTCGAGAGCATCGCGGCCGGTGGGGCGGGGGTGGCCCGGCTGGAGGGCCGGGCGGTCTTCATCCCGCGCACCGCGCCCGGGGACGTGGTCCGCTTCCGGATTCTCGCCGACAAGGGGAAGTACCTTCGGGGGGAGCTGGCAGAGGTGCTCGCGCCAAGCCCCTGGCGGCGCGAGCCGCCCTGCCCGCACTGGGCCGCGTGCGGCGGCTGCCCCCTCCAGCAGATAAACCCCGAGGGCCAGGCACAGGCCCGGCGGCGGATCTTCCTCGACGCCCTCGCCCGAATCGGAAAGATGGATCTCCCCGTTCCTCTCCACGCGCCCGGCCCGGCCCCGCCCGGGTTCGGCTACCGGAACCGGGTGCGCTTCCAGGTCAAGGGAAAGGAAATTGGGTTCTTCGCCCCCGCAAGTCGGCAGCTGGTCCCGGTCGAAAACTGTCTCCTCGCCGAGCCCGCCGTGGAGAGCGCCCTAGCCGGGGTGCGCCACCTGCTCGGTAGCGCGTCCGCTGCGCGGGGGATCGAGGCGGTCGAGATCACCTCGCTCGGGCCCGGGCCCGATGAGGGGGCCGGTATTCTCCTCCATCCCCCCGGAAGCCGGAACCGCAGGGCCGCCGCCCTTTCCTCCGGTACCCGGGCGGAATGGGAAACATATTGCCGGGAGGCTGGCCATCCCCTCGCGGTCGCGGGGGAGCGCCCCCCCTCCACGCCCCCGGCCTGGACGGCCGCCTACTCCCTTCCCGTTCCGGGAGAGGGCGGGCGGGAAGAGACCCTCCGGGTCTCCCCCGAATCGTTCCTTCAGCCCAACCGGGCGGCAAACCGGGCGCTGGTGGAGGCGGCGGTGAATTGGGCGCGCGCGCCGGAGGAGGCGGACCGGGCGGACGCCGCCCCGCCCGGCGGAGCCGCCGCTGTGGACCTCTACTGCGGAGCCGGAAATTTCACCCTCTCCCTCGCGCGCCTCTTCACACGGGTGGCCGGGGTGGAGGCCAACCCCTACGCCCTCTACGACGCCGAGGCGAACCGCCGGGCGGCAGGCCTCGGGAACGTGCGATTTCTTCGGCGGGAGGCGGGCCGGGCCGATCCCGGCGAAATCATCGATGCGCTCGAAGGAGAGCGGCCCGCGGCCGTCTTGCTCGACCCGCCCCGGCGCGGCGCGCTCGAGGCCGTTCCCCTCGTCACCGCCCTGGCGCCGCGGCGCATCCTCTACGTCTCGTGCAACCCGGCCACCTTCGCCCGCGACGCGCGCGCGCTGGCCGAGGCGGGCTACCGCATAGGAAGCGCGAGCATGATCCCCATGTTCCCCAACACCGCCCACATAGAAACCGTGACATCCTGGTTCCTGGATTCCGCTCCGCTCGGTTGAGAGCAAGAGAAAGAAAAAGGAGGCAGCTTCAATGTACCTGACCCGAAGACAGCGCCAAATTTATGAATACATCCGGGAGTTCATCGCCGCCCACGGCTACGCCCCGAGCATCGCCGAGATCGGCCAGAACTTCCGGCTCACCTCCCCCGCCACCGTGCACAAGCACCTTCAGAACCTGGCCCAGAAGGGACTCATCAAAAGGAGCTGGAACCGCAGCCGCGCCATTGAACTCCTCCCCGACGCGGACACCCTGGGCCGGCCGGCCGGAGGCGCCGCCGAGTTGCCCCTGAGGGGCCTCATCGCCGCGGGGGTCCCCCTCGAGGCGGTTGAGGACAACGAGACCATCCCCCTTCCCTGGTCCTCAGGGCAGAGCAACCTCTACGTCCTCAAGGTGAAGGGCGACTCCATGATCGAGGATCACATCCAGGAAGGCGACTACGTCATCGTCGAGGAGCGGCAGGAGGCGCGCAACGGCGAGACCGTGGTGGCCCTCCTGGGGGGCGAGGCCGCCACCCTGAAGCGCTTCTACCGCGAGGGGGGCCAAGTCCGCCTCCAGCCCGCCAACGCCCAGATGTCGCCCATCCTCGTCAACGAAGGCGACCTGCGCATCCAGGGCGTCGTGGTGGGGGTGCTGCGGAAGTACTGAGGCCGCCCGGAGGAGACCCGCCGGAATGGTCGCTCCACCAGCGGAAAGTTCCCTTGGAGAGCAACACCCCCGCCTGATCGCCCACGTGGACATGGACGCCTTCTTCGTGGCGGTGGAGCAGATGGCGGATCCCTCCCTCGCAGGGAAACCCGTCATCGTGGGGGGCAGCGTGGGGAGCCGGGGGGTGGTCTCGGCTGCCTCCTATGAGGCCCGAAAATTCGGGATCCACTCGGCCATGCCCGTCGCGACCGCCCGCCGCCTCTGCCCGAACGGGACCTACATTCCCGCCGACCACGCCAAGTACCAGGCCGCCTCGGCCCGGGTCATGAAAGTGCTCCGGGAGTTTTCCCCCGTCCTGGAAGCCGTCTCGGTGGACGAGGCCTACCTCGACCTCACCGGAACGGAGCGTCTGCACGGCCCCCCTTTCGCGGCGGCGGCCCGGATTCGCGGACGGATCGGAGAGGAGGTGGGTTGCTCGGCCTCAGTGGGGATGGCTTCGAACCGGCTCCTCTCCAAGGTGGCATCCGAGCTCGCCAAGCCCGCGGGCATCCTCCATGTCCTGCCGGGGATGGAGGCCGCCCTCCTCGCCCCCCTCGCCGTCGGGGCCATCCCCGGCATCGGAAAAGTCACCCAGGGACGCCTCCTCGCCATGGGGATCCGCACGGTAGGCGACCTCGCCCGCCTGCCGGAGGAGGTCCTCGAGAAAAAATTCAAGCGCCACGGGCTGGACCTCTACCGCAAGGCGCGGGGGGAGGACGCGGACGCGCTCGCGCTGGAGCGCCGCCCCAAGAGCCTGGGGAAGGAAACCACCTTCGAGGCCGACGAGGACGACCCGGCGCGGCTCGAGGCCGTCCTCTCCCGTCTCGCCGAGGGAACCGCCGCGCGCACCCGAAAGGCAGGCCTCCAGGCGAAGGGAGTCACCCTCAAGATCCGTTTTGCCGACTTCGCCACCTACACCCGCGCCGCCCTCCTCGATCCCCCCGCCGCGCTCGACCGCCCCGTCATCGATACCGCCCTGGGCCTTCTCCGGCGCGCCCTCGGGGAGCTCGCCGGAGGTCGCAGGGTCCGCCTCCTCGGGGTCTACCTCACCGGGCTGGCCGAGGTGCAGGGCCAGCTCTCCCTATTGGAGGAAGGTGACTTCGCCAAGGAAAGAAGCCTCACCCGAGGGGTGGACGCCGTGCGGGAGCGCTTCGGGGAGGACGCCCTCCTCGCCGGAAGAGGGATCGACCGGCTGGGGGAGAAAGAAGAGGGGAGGGGATAGACCGCGGGCCTAGCCGCTCCCCCCGCCGGCGGGATCGCCCCGTACCTCCTTTTCGTTCACGAGCCAGACCAGGGTTCCCGCCAGGAAGCAAAAGAGCATGGTCACGAAGAAGGCGGAATCGTAGCTACCCGTCGCGTCGTGGATGAAGCCCGCCAGCCAGACGCCGACGGCCGACCCCAGCTGGTACACCATGGTCATGAGGCCGAAGAGGATCCCCACGCTGCGGGAGCCGTAAAAGTCCGCGGTGAGGGCCGAGGTGAGTGCCCCGCCCGTGAACCAAGTGAAGCCGACAAGTACCGGGGTGGCCCACAGGGTGAAATCGTTCTTGACCAAAAAGAAGAGCAGGAAGGCCAGGCCCCGGAGGAAGTACACCGCGCCGAGGGGAACCTTGCGGCCGATGCGGTCCGAGAAGAACCCGGTGAGCAGTACGCAGAGCAGGCTCGAACCGGAGCCCACGGCAAAGGCGGTCGCGGCGGTGGTGGCCGAGAAGCCGACGTCGGTTGCAAAGGGGACCCAGTGCACGGCCATGATCATGACGGTGCACCCCGCGGTAATCGAGCTTGCCAGAAGAAGAAGGAAGGGCGCCGTCCAAACCGCCTTCCGCCAGGTAAGGCCGTAGGTATAGGGGCGCTTTCCCCCGGTCCCGGGCTTGCCCCTCTCCTGTGGCATCGGCGCCGTCCTCCTCGGGGCAGTTCCGGGTCATCCCCAGACAGATGGGGAGGGTGATGAGAAGATAGACTGCCCCCACCGCCAGGAACGCTCTCCGCCAGACCACCGCCCCCAGGAGCAGCGCGATGAGGGGAAGGCCCACGAGCTGGCCTATGCTGCTCCCCGAGTAGGCGAGGGAGATTGCGAAACCGCTCCTCCGGCGAAACCAGCTGGCGACCAGGGAGAGGATGGCGGCGGAGCCGGTCCCGGCGCCGCCCGCCGCGAGCAGGACGCCGTAGAAAAGGTAAATCCCCCAGACGGACTCGATACGGGACATGCCGAGGATGGCGGCCCCCGTGAGGAGGGCGCCCAGGGCAATGACGGCGCGCGCGCCGTAGCGGCCCGTCAGATATCCCCCGATGGGCTGGGCGATTCCGAAGAGAATGAGCGAGAAAGAGACCGGCAGCGAAAGGGCCGCCCGGCTCAGGCCGAACTCGGCCAGAATGGGCTTGAAGAATAGGCCGAAGGAGTTGCGGACAACGGCGCTGACGCCGACGATGAGAAAGCAGGCGGCAACGATGAACCAGCCGTAGTAACGATGAACCAGCCGTAGTAGAGAGGCTCTCGGGAAGGGGTTTCGCTCGCCACATGACCCTCGGAACGCAAAACGAAATCGGTTTCCCCCGCCCGGACCCCGGCCTCGGCGACGGGAAACCGGAGACCGCTAGGCGGCTGTGGCCCCAGCGGAGAAAGGGTGCCTTCTCTTTTCCTGGATGAAGGCGGAAATGACTGTCGCCTGAAGGCAAAGGTAGCCCGCCAGGAAAAAAGCGATTTTGTAGCTCCCCGTGAAGTCGTGGAGGTAGCCGCTCACCCAGGCGCCCGAGGCCTGCCCGATCTGGTAAATCAGCATGATGAACCCGATGACGACGGCCACGTTTCGCGGCCCGAACATGTCGCCCGCCAGGGCCGAGGTGAGCGAGCCGGGGGCGAGCCAGCCCATCCCGATCAGGATGGGGCCCGCCCAGAGGGCGAAATCGTTCTGGAGCAGCGGAAACAAACTGATCCCCGTGCCCCGGAATAGATAAGCGGCGCAAAGCGGGAGCTTTCTTCCGATCCGGTCCGAAAGTGGGCCGATGAAGAGGGTGACGGGTATGCTCATTCCCACCCCCACGGCGAAGGCGGTCGTGGCGGTGGTGGCCGCAAAACCCATGTCCGTCGCGTAGGGAACCCAATGTACGTACATAGTGGAAACGGCGTAGCCGGCCGAAAAGAAGGCCGAGGAGAGGATGAGAAAGGACGGCGTCCGGACAACCTGCGTCAAGACGAGGCGGAAGGAGAGGACAGGCGCTTCTTCTTCTCCTACTGGACCCGCCGCTTCCTCCGGAGGGAAATCCACATCCTTCGGGCTGTTCCGGATAATCCAAAGGCAAAGAGGTGCCAGACCCAGAATCAAGACAAGGCCCAGCCAGACGAAGGAGGCACGCCAGCCGACCGCTTCCAGCAAGCGGACGATGAGGGGAAAGCCAACGAGCTGGCCCGCGCTGATGCCCACGAAAGCAATGGAAAGGGCCATCCCGCGTCTCTTTCGAAACCAGGAGGTGACGAGGGAGACGACCGGGGCGGGGCCGTTGCCCACCCCCCCGATGGCCAGGAGGATTCCGAAGAAAAAGTATATTCCGAAAAGAGAATCGATTTGCGACATCCCGAGCACCGCGGTGCCGCTGATGAGAGAGCCGGCGACGGTGACGGCGCGGACCCCGTACCGGTTGATCAGAAATCCGCTCACCGGTTGAATCACCCCGTAAAGAATGAGCGAGAGCGCGACCGGAAGTGAAAGCGCCGACCGGCTCAGGCCGATCTCTGTCAAAATAGGCTTGAAGAAGATCCCGAACGAGCTGCGGATGGAGATGGCGGTGGCAAGGATGGCGAATCCGGCGGCGAGGACGAACCAGCCGTAGTAAACGCGCCGGGAATGGGGTCGATCCGTCACACGGGCCTCGCCTTGGAGGGAATTCCCCCGGTTCACGGTTTTGTTTTTTGCCGGAAATGTACGGGCGGCGAAAGCTTCTCACGTTCCGCCACCCGGGGCCAACCGGAGCGGCCTCCCCGCCGCATCGGCAGGGAGGGCACGTTCCGGTAAAGTCGGGCTGCGGGAATCCATTGCCTTCAATGCGGGAGGGACCGTTCCATGCCACTCGACCACGAGCACTATATGAAGCTCGCCCTCGAGGAGTTGCACGCCGGCCTCGCGTCGGGTCGGAACCCGATTGGCTCGGTCATCGTCCGGGATCGGGACGGGGCGGTAATCGGGCGGGGCGGGAACTTTGTGGCCGCCCGGAACGATCCCACCGCCCACGCCGAGGTGACGGCCATCCGGGCGGCCTGCGAAAAACTCGGGACGCCCCACCTTCCGGGCTGCACTCTCTACACCACCCTCGAGCCCTGCCCGATGTGCTGCTGGGCTATCGTGTCGGCCGGGATCGGAAGGCTGGTCCTGGGAGGGCGCCTGACGGTGGTGAAGAAGGTGAATTACGGGGACTACACCGTCGAAAAGCTGCTCGCGATGTCGGGCGAGAGCGTCGAGGTAGTGACCGGGGTCCGGGAGGAGGAGTGCACCCGCCTGCGGCTCGAGTGGGAGGAGGGCTAGGCACCGCTCCGGAAGGCGGGCCCCATCCGCCACCCGGGCTGTTGACGGCAGGGGACCGGCCGGTAAGATGAGCCGGCACACGGACAAACTTGCGATTCACTTCCACCGGGAGGGAGGCTCATGGCGCTCGGCCACGAACATTTCATGGACATCGCGCTGGAGGAGGCGCGGATCGGGATGGAAGAAGGTAACGCCCCGGTCGGCTCGGTGGTGATTTTAAACGGGGAAGTGGTCGGGCGGGGACGGAACCGGGTGGACTCCCTCTGCGACACCACCGCCCACGCCGAGACGGTGGCCATCCGGGACGCCTGCGCCAACCTGAAGAAAACCGACCTCACCGACTGCACCCTCTACACCACCCTCGAGCCCTGCCCGATGTGCTGCTGGGCCACCCTGAACGCGGGGGTCGGAACCCTCGTCCTCGGCGCGCGCCACGCCCAGATCCGGCGTACCGACATGGGGGATTATTCCGTCGAAAAGCTTATGGCGCTGACCGGAAGGAAAATCGAACTTGTCACCGGCATCCGCGCCGAGGAGGGCGAGGCCATCCGGCGCCAGGGCACTGCCCCCATGCCCCCCACCGCGGAGGGGTGAGGGGGTCCTTCACCGATCCCCCCGCCGCAGAACGCGCACCGTCGCCGCCAGCCCCAAAGCGCCCGCGAGGGCGAGCCCCGCGGACAGGCTCTGCATGAGGGAGAGGGCGGGCCAATCGGGCGCGGCACCCGCCCCCGCGGCGAGGGAAAGCAGGAACAACATCGCGGAAAAAACCAGCCTTCCGGCCAGGCTCTGGATGGAGAGGTAGGTGGCGCGCTGCGCCTGGGGCACCCGAGGCGCGATGGCCGCGTTGAGCGGAGCGGTCATCAAAGCGCGGGGGACGCTCCGGAATAAAATGAGGGCGGCCACCCACGGGTGAAGAATGGTGCCCATGACCGCGATGACGGCGACCTGAGAAAATGCGGTGAACAGAAGGAGCCCCCCTACCCCGATCCGGCCTTCCAGGCGGACGCTCCGGGCGGCGAACCACGCGCCCAGAAGCATGGTCGCCGCCACGTGGAAGCCCGCGGCGGCGGGCGTTCCCCTCGCCGGAAGATCCAGCTCGAACGCAAGAAGACCCAGGTAGGGCTGATAGAATTCATAGGGCACGTGATTCACAACCGTCATCAGGACGGAGAATCCGAATAGCCATCGAAGCACCCGGCCCCGAAGGAGGCCGACGCAGGTTCCGATCTGCCGGAGGATCCCCCCCGCCGGCGTTGATTCGCGCCCGGCGGGGGGTTCAGCCGCCGCCGCGGATATCCCGAGCGTGACCAGCGCGGCGAGGAGGGAGAGGCCGTAGGCGAACCGGAGCTGGAGCGCCGCGGCCAGCCCGCCCAGGAGGGCCGAGCCCCCTCCGGCGAGAAAAGCGTTCCGCGCCACCCGCGCCTCGCGCTCGCCGAACTCCCCCTCGCGCCCGAGGGCGGCCAGCGAGTCGTAATGGAAGGAAACGTCCGTACCGGAGTTGAAGGAAATCCCCGCGGCCAGGAAGACCTGGGCCGCCGCAAAGGCGGTGAATCCTCCTCCGAAGAAAAACAGCGCATAGGCGAAGACGAGCGCGGCCGAGGAAACCAGAAGTGTTTTCCGCCTCCCGTGGACGTCCGAAAAGTATCCCGAAGGCACCTCCAGCAGCACCACGGCGGCGTAGTACACAGCCTCCAGGCGAAGTACGTTCTCGAGCGAAAACTGTGCACTGAAATAGAGGAAGAAGACCGGCATCCAGAAGAAGGCGTTGAAAGCGGCCGCGTACCAGGGATATAGGCGCACATTCCGTTCGAGTCCGGCCGCGCCGGAAGAAGCTGAAAACCCGCCGCTCATCCTTCTCTCCACCCAAATTCCCTTCTAAGGGGAAGCCCTCTCATCCTCCCTCCATCACGGTCAGGACCTCGGAGATGAACCCCAGGAGGCGGAGACCCCCGGCGGCCCGGGACCAGGTCAGCGCCCGGGCGCCCGGGCCGGGATCCACGTGGAGGAAACCCTCCAGGATGAGAAGGCGCACCGCGCCCGCACCGCGCCGCCGCGCCGCCGCCGCAAGCCGGAGACTCTCCTCCGGGGGGATAAAGGGATCTCCCCTTCCGTGCAGGATGTAGAGGGGGGCACGGATCCGGGGGATCACCTCCCGCAGGGACCAGGCTCCGAGCCGCTCGCGCAGGGCGGGGTCCTGCGCCTCGTACAATTCATCGAACCGGCCCGGGTCGCGGTTCTCCATGAGGCCGAGGACTCGGCGGGCCGGACCGGGCAGGCGGGTCCGGAAGGGGGCGAGGCCGGCGTCCTCGTCGATGAGCTTGCGCCGGGCGATCTCGGCCGCCTCGGCCTCGTAGCCCGCGAGTCCGAGCAGATCGGGGTTCTGGCGGAGGAAGATCCATTTCCCCGCGCGGAGGGGAGGCCCCCCCGGCATGGCGGGCTCTCCGCCCCGCCCGCCGGTGGTCATGTGCCGAAGGACCGCCCGCAGGTCGAAGTAGGGGCCGAATGCGATGAGGTAGCCCACCCGATCGCGCGCGCCGGGCCGCGCCGCCGCCATGAGGGCGGGGCCCGCCGCGAAGGAGAAGGCGAACACCCCGCACCGCCCGCCCCTTCCATAATTCTTGTCCAGCCAGGCGAACCCGGCCGCAACCCGATCAATGTCCTTCCGCTCGGGGCGGAATCGCCGCATTCCCGCCAGCCCTGGAACCGCCGCCGCAAACCCCAGCCGGGCGAGGTTCCGGGCGAAAGCGGCGAGGCGCGGGTCCCGCCGCCCCAAGTCGGTCATCCCGTGGGCGAGGAGAATGCACCCACGGGGGCGGGCCGCTTCGGCGGCCTCCCCCGGCAGGTAGAGGTCCAGAGGCCCCTCGGCAGTCTCCGCCTCCGAGCGGGAGGGCAGCAAGGAGCGCCGAGCGAGCAGGCTTTTCTCTCCCTCGGCGAAGAGGGCTTGTGCGAGGAAAAAGGAATCGATCGGGTGCCGCGTCGGGGGATAGGCCCGCGCCCCGGCCCAAAGGGCAACGAGGGCCGCCGCCAGGAGAAGGAGATAGGCGCGCCGGGACATCCGAGGCGCGGCCCTCACACGGCCTGGTGCTTTTGGAGGTAGGCCTTGAGGTAGACCCCGGTGTGGGAGTCAGGGCACTTCGCCACTTCACCGGGCGGCCCCTCGGCCACGATCCGCCCGCCCGCCTCCCCGCCCTCGGGCCCGAGGTCGATGATCCAGTCCGCCGCGCGGACGACGTCCAGATTATGCTCGATCACCACCACCGTGTTTCCCAGGGCAACCAGGCGGAACAAAACCTCGAGGAGGCGCTCGACGTCCTTGAAGTGGAGGCCCGTGGTGGGCTCGTCCATGAGGTAGAGCACGTCGCGGGGAGGCTTCGAGGCGAGCTGGCCCGCGATCTTGAGGCGCTGGGCCTCACCCCCCGAGAGGGTGGTGACGGGCTGGCCGATCCGCATGTAGCCCAGCCCCACGTCCTCGAGGACGAGCAGCTTGTTCACGACGGGGCGCGAGTTCTCGAAGAAATCCGCCGCCTCATTCACGGTCAGGTTGAGCACATCGTGGATGTTCAGCCCCTTGTAGCGCGGCTCGAGGGTCTGGGGCTTGAACCGCTTTCCCTCGCACTCCGGGCAGCGGATGAAGATGTCCGCCATGAAGTGCATCTCGATCTTCTGGAAGCCGGTTCCGGCGCATTCTTCGCACCGCCCGCCGACGGTGTTGAAGGAGAAATGCGACGGGCCGAAACCCTTGGAGCGGGCGGCGGGCGTTTCGGCGAACAGGCGCCGGATGGGGTCGTAGGCCTTCAGGTAAGTGACGGGATTGCTCCGGGGGCTCTTTCCGATCGGGCTCTGGTCCAGGAGCACGGCGTCGGCGATGCAGTCGAAACCGTGGATCTGCTTGAAGGCGCTGACGGACTCTGTCGACTGGTACAGGATGCGCGCAAGGGCGCGGTACAGGGTGTCGTGAACCAGGGTGCTCTTGCCTGACCCCGAAACTCCGGTCACGGCGACGAGCTTCCCGAGCGGAAGGTGCAGGTCCACCCCCTTCAGGTTGTTCCCGCGCGCGCCGAGCAGGGAGAGGACCCGCCCGTCGGAGGTGGGAGTTCCCCTCGGCTTGCGGGGAATGACCCTCCGCTCGCCGGTCAGGTACTTCGCGGTGAGGGACCGCTCGCAGCCGGGGAGGGACTCGCGCGGCCCCGCGTAGACCGCATCGCCCCCGTGCTCGCCCGCCCCCGGCCCGAGGTCCACGACGTAGTCCGCCGAATCGATCACGTCCCGGTCGTGCTCGACCACGAGGAGGGTGTTCCCCCGGTCCACCAGCCCCTTCAGGATCCGGATGAGCTTGTCGTTGTCCCTCGGGTGGAGGCCGATGGTGGGCTCGTCGAGAATGTAGAGCGTTCCCGTCAGGTGGGCGCCGAGCTGGTTGGCCAGGTTGATGCGCTGCGCCTCGCCCCCGCTGAGGGTTCGCGTCTCGCGGTCCAGGGTGAGATAGTCGAGGCCGACGTAGTGGAGAAAGTCGAGGCGCTCGCCCACCTGGCGGAGAATGTCCCGGGCCCGCTCCTCCTGATCGGGACGGATGGGGGGCGCCCGGAAGAACGCCTTGAGCTTTTCCACCGGGAGGGCGCAAAGATCGGCGAGGGTCTTTTCGCCGAACCGGACCCAGAGCGCCTCGCGGCGGAGCCGCCCGCCGCCACACCCCGGGCAGCTTCTGAGGCTCTGGTAGCGGCGAATGAAAACACGGATCCATACCTTGTACTTTTTCTTGCGGAGACGCTCAAAAAAGGGAAACACTCCCACGAGCTTCTTCGAGCCGTGGAGGACCATCTTTTTATGCTTGCGGGAGAGGGACTTCCAGGGGCGGTGCAGGTCGAGCCCCTCCTCCTCGGCCGCCTCCTGGAGTTGTTTCCCGAAATGGCGCCGGTAGCGGGGCCGGGTCCAGGGCTCCACTGCCCCCTGGGCCAGGGTCCGCTCCGGCCGGGGAATGATGAGGGATTCATCGATCTCCAGGGTGTTCCCGAAGCCGCCGCACTCCTGGCATGCGCCCTGCGGGTTGTTGAAGCTGAAGGTGAGTGGGGTGGGAGGGTCGAAGGTCCGCCCGCAGCATTCGAGCCGCCTGCTGAAGCGGAGGCGGGGGCCGTCTACCACCAGGACCTCAGCCACATCCTCTCCTTCCCGGAAGGCGGTCTCGAGCGACTCGCCCAGGCGGGTGCGGTCCTCATCGGAAAAAACCAGCCGGTCCACCACCACCCGCAGGTGAAGGGGGGAGGCGGGCGCACTTTCCCCTCCGGCCTTTTCCACTTTTTTGTCCGATTTTTTGGGGGAGGGGGATTTTTTCTCTCCTCGCGCCGGCTTTTCCACGAGGGGGGGCTCTCCCTGGAGGCGCGCGGCCAGACCCGGGACGATGTTGTGAACCTCGTCCCCGGCCATGATCCGGACGTACCCCTGCGCCGTGAGGCTCCGCAGGGTTTCCTCCAGATCCCCCGGGGAAGGGGGGGAGAGCGGGTAGAGGATGAATCCCCTCGCCCCAGCGTGCGCCTTCAAGAGGAGCTCGGCCGCGCTGTCCACCGAGGCGGGCCGTACGGGCGCTCCGCATTCCGGGCAGTGAATCTGCCCCGCCTTGGCGAAGAGCAGGCGCAGGTAATCGTAAATCTCCGACGCCGTCCCCACGGTCGAGCGAGAGTGCTTCACCGGGTTGTACTGTTCGATGGCAATGGCCGGGCTGATGCCCTCGATGACGTCCACGTCGGGCTTATCGACGCGCTCAAGAAACTGGCGGGCGTAGGTGGAAAGGCTTTCGACATAGCGCCGGTGGCCCTCGGCGTAGATGGTGTCGAAGGCCAGCGAGGATTTTCCCGACCCGCTCGGCCCGGTCACGACGATGAAATTCTCGCGGGGAAGGCGGAGGGAGACGTTCTTCAGGTTATGCTCCCGGGCGCCTTCAATAATGATGTCTTCCATCTTCCCCGGTCTCTATCGCGTATGTGTCGGGCAATAGGCGAAATTCACCATCCGACCAGTATGGAGGGTCCATTTTCAGAGTGTCAACGGCGAATTATGCTACACTTCAATGGATATGGAACGGAACCCGTCGATGCAGAATCAGAGAGCTTCCTTTTGCCCCCCGGCGGCAAAACCCATGCGGCTCTCCTCCCCTGCCATGATTTTCCTCCTGGCAGGCGTTCTCTCCAGTTGCTACGGGGTGAACGAACGCCTTCAAGCGGTCCGGCCCGGGAGGGGGGTGGCTCGGGTGTTCGAGAAGCCCTACGAGCTGGTGTATTCGGCGACATTCCGGGCCATGCATAACCTGAAGCTAAACGTGCGCAAGGAGAATCCCAAAAAGGGGCGTATCGTGGCGTTGTCCACTTTTACTACCTTGGCGGTTTTCATTACGAAAATGGCCGATGGCCGGACGCGCGTGGAGGTGGATTCGACCGACATCCTCAACGCGCCCGGTTTCCAGGCGTTTGGAGAGGCACCGAAATCTCTTTTCGCCGAACTGGATCGGCAAATCCCCGCCTTTGAAAAAGCGCGGGCGATCCGGAAAGAAGCCTCTCCACAGTAAGGCAGCGCCGGTACCCGGCCAGCCGCGCCCGCGCTTTTTTCTCCGATTTCCCTCTCGGCCTAAATACCCCGCAACCGCCCTCCATCCACGGCGTAAAAGCCGCCCGTGAGGTAGCTGGCCTCCGGCGAGGCAAGGAAGGCCGCCAGGGCGGCGAACTCCTCGGGTTCGCCCAACCGCCCCATCGGAATCTCCTGGCCCGCGCGCGCGATCGAATCCTCGAGGGAGATTCCCTCCCTTTCGGCGGCAGCCGCGCGGAGTTCTCTCACCCGGTCGGTCAGAATGGTCCCCGGCGCAATCGCGTTCACCAGAATCTGCTCCCCCGCCAACTCGCGGGCGAGCGATTTGGACAGCCCCGCCACGGCAGGACGCATCACGTTTGAGAGAATCAGGTGATCGATGGGCTCGCGCACCGAGGAAGACAGGATGAAGAGTATCCTTCCCCCGCCACGGCGGCGCATGTGCGGCAGGACCTCACGGACCAGCCGGATCGCGCTCATCACGATGAGATCAAAGGCACGCTCCCATTCCGGATCTTCGAAGGCTCCGAAATCTCCGGCGGGAGGACCGCCCACGTTCGACACCAGAACGTCCACCCCCCCGAAGCGGGAGGCGGCGTCACCGACGAATTTCGAAACCTCGTCCCTTTTACTCACGTCCACCGCGCTGCTCCATGTTTCCGCCCCCGTCTCTTTGGCGATCGCGGTGGCGGCAGAGGCGGCGGCGGCGGGATTGCGCGAGCAGATGGCTACCCGGGCCCCTCGCCGGGCGAGCGCCAAGGCTGTCGCCCGGCCCAGCCCACGGCTGGCGGCGGTGACGAGGGCCACCTTTCCGTCCATGTCGCCCATGGTGCTCTATCCGCCCGCCGGCGAATCTTCTCCGAATGTATCGATGATTAGCTGCATTGCGTCAGTCTCGGTGACGAGGCCGACCAGTTCGTGATTCTGGTTCACGACGGGAAGGCATCCGACCTTATAATCCAGCATGCGCTGCACCGCATCCGCGACGGACTCTTCCGGGTGCGTGAACTGAACCTCCTTGGTCATCACCTGGGAGACCTCCGTCTCCTTCAGCAGGTCTATGCGGTCCTCCTTCGAAAATTCGATGACGGTGGAAAGCATCGCTTTTAGCAAATCGCGGTGGCTGACGATCCCGACAACCCGGCCTCCGCGCGTTACGGGCATGTGGCGGATATTCCCATTGCCCATGATCTCATCAACGAGATCGAGCTTTTCCTCCTGGGAGATGGAAACGATATTGCCCTTCATAATATCGCGAACGCGCATGAGGAACACTCCTCTCCATTCGGCAAACCAAGACACTTAATTCACTCCCCGGGGTGTGATGACGATCAGCGCGGGAACTTTCCTGCCGGGCACATAGCGGCGGTATGGGCCCGACCGGATGAAGAGCTGGGAACTGGAGCCGCCGTCCAGGTTCATGGCGGTCTCGACGCCGAGCCCCCCTTCTCTCTCCGGCCGCGAAAGGACAACCTGGAGCTCGCACCAGGAAATCCCCCCTCTGGTCTCCTCGCTCACCAACAACAAAAGCCGCCCGCTCCGCCCCAGCGCGATCACGGTCCGCCGGTCGGGGCGGCGGAACTCCCGGTAACCCTCGAGTCCCACTGTAGGCATGCCCCCGCGAACGAGAAGCGGCCCGGCCTGGAATGCCTCGGCTCCGAGCTCGAATTCCTCGCGGGTGGCGATCCCGACTTTTTCCGTACCCGCCCGGACGGAAAAGACGGCGCCCAGATGCAACGCCGATTTTTCCCCCCGAAAGAGCAAGCGCCGATTGTACGTTTTTCCCCCTGACAGGAAAAAACCCAGCGGCCTGCCGTTCTCGTCAAAGTAGCCCGCGTTCGCAATCACCCCAATCTGCATGTCCTGGCCGAGCGCCTCGGCCGTAGAAACCTTGGGAGCGCCATTGGCCAGCCAGCGGAGCCGGACTCGAAACACTTCCAGCCCAACGCGCACCGCCGTCATGCGCGCGGAGGATTCATCGGTGAAAAGGAAGCGGTAGTCCCTCACCTCCAGGCCAGCAGAGAGACCCTGCCACCGACCGCCGCCGCCATTTCGCTTCACGGCGCGGCAATCCTTTTCCGCGGCGGAAGAAAGCGGGGCCGCCAAAAGCAGCGCCGCCGCGCACAATGCGGATGCCTTTATTTTGCCCCCGCGCACGAGCGCTCCTCCCAGGGAATCGCCGCTTCAATAACCCACCGCGCAGCCGTCCTTGCGGTGGTCCGAACCCGCCATGTAAACCCCCTCGGGAAGCCGGACGATGCCTTGTCCACCTCCGCAGCCCTCAAACCCCTGTGAATCCGTCACATCGTGGCCTCTCTTGAGCAGACTTTCGATGACTTGCGCAGGCACGCCCTTCTCGATGTTCACGGCCAGGCCTCCCATGATGCGCAACCGCGGGGCATCGATGGCCTCCTGCACGTTCATTCCGAAATCCACCATGTTCGAGAGAACCTGCGCGTGTCCCTGGGGCTGCATGTTCCCTCCCATAACGCCAAAGCTCATCCAGGGTTCGCCGTCACGCATGACGAAACCGGGGATGATGGTGTGAAAGGGACGCTTCCCGGGAGCGATACAGTTGGGATGCCCCTCATTCAGGACAAACCCCGCGCCCCGGCTCTGGAGCACGAACCCGGTATTTCCCACAGTCACTCCTGAGCCGAAATGACTGAAGAGGCTGTTGATGAATGAACACATGTTCCCTTCTTTGTCGGCGGTTGTGAGGTAAACCGTGTCGCTCCCGCCGGAGGGGACGCCAGGGAGGGGGGCCACTGCGGTCGGTCGAATGAGGCCCCGGCGGCTTTCGGCGTAATCCTTCGAGAGGAGCGCCTTGACCGGGACCTCGGCCTTTTCCGGATCGGCGATGTACTGGTCCTTGTCGGCGAAGGCGAGCTTCAGGGATTCGATGAGAAAGTGCAGGTGATCGGCGCACCCAAAGCTGATTTCTCCCAGGGGGAATCCCTCCAGGATGTTCAGGCAAATAAGCGCCGCGAGGCCTTGCCCGTTCGGGGGAATCTCGCAAAGCTCGACGCCGCGGTAGTCCGTCCGGATGGGGTCGACCCAGGAATGCTTCGTCGCGGCGAGGTCTTCCATTTCGAGGAGCCCGTCGAGTTCACCCGAGGTTTTGACGATCGCCTCAGCGATAGGGCCTTCGTAGAAGGCTTTCGGGCCGCCGTCCACGACCAGGCGGAGGCTCGCGGCGAGCTCGGGGTTGCGGAAAATCTCTCCCGCCCGGAGTGCGCGGCCGGCCGGAAGATAGACGCGGGCCGAATTTTCGAAATCTCGAAGCTTCGGCTCCTGGCCCTTCCAGGCCGAGGCGATGATGGGGGAGACGGGATATCCCTTTTCGGCGTACCGGATGGCGGGGGCCAACACCTTGGCCAGACCCATGCCGCTCCCGAACCGCTCAAGGGTGGCGGCCCAGCCGTCCACCGCGCCGGGCACGGTGACGGAAAAAATTCCCTGTTCCGGCACGGTCTCGAAACCCGCCTCGCGGTACCGCTCCGAGGTGGCGCGGCGGGGGGCGCGGCCGCTGCCGTTCAGGCCGAACAGCTCCTTTTCACCCGCGTCCCAGTACAGCATAAACATATCCCCGCCCATCCCGGTGGACTGGGGCTCAACAACGTTCAGCATAGAGGCGGCGCAAACGGCTGCGTCCGCCGCGTTCCCCCCTTCCCGGAGAATTTCCAGGGCGGCACCCGCCGCGAGGGGCTGGCTCGTGGCCACCATTCCCTCTGCGGCGTAAACCGGCGAGCGCCCCGTCTCAAGGGAGGCCCTGGAGGTGGCTTCGGGCATTTTTTTGCCTCGTGTAGTTTGCTTTTCAGAAAAAAACCCCGGAATAGCGCAAAACAGCCGGGAACTTTCCGATCCAGCCGGGAACTTTCCGGCCAGATTACGCTGGGCCCTCCCCGATTACGCTGGGCCCTCGAAGGGGCGCGGCGCGCGCGCTCCCGCCAGGAACACCGCCTCGCGGGAGCTCGATCCGGCGATTCCGCCCGGCCCCACGATACAACGCTCAAGGAGCACGCCCTTCGCCACTTTGGCCTTCGGCAACAGGATTGTCCGGGCCGCCGATGCTCTTTCGGCAAGGGTAACACCCCTGTCCAATACCGTGAAAGGTCCGGCCATCGCCCCCCGGGCCAGGACCGCATCCGGCCCCAGCAGGACGGGGGGAAGGAGATGACCCTCCCCCCAGGCGATGGAAGCCCCCGCGGCCAGAAGGCGCCCTCCCTCCGGCCAAGTCATATCGGGAAGAAAACGGCCCGCGAGAAGATCGGCGTTGATGTCGAGATAACGGGCGGGCGTGCCCGCGTCCGCCCAATATCCCTTCGAGAGGACAGCGCCGATGGGGGCGCCGCTCTCGATGAGCGCCGGGTACACCTCGGCCGCGATATCGCAGGGCCGCCCGGCCGGAACATGATCCAGGAATTCCGGGGACAAAACGCTTGCCCCCGTGAAAACGGCCTCGGTCAACCGGCCCGGGGGAAGGTCAGGCGCGCTGTGCCCGAGGAACCGGCGGAGCCGTCCCTCCCCGTCCACCGCGAGGGTCCCGAACCGCTCCGCGTCCGGGGACTCGCGAAGAACCAAGGTGGCGAGGAATCCGCCCCGCAGGTGGTGCTCCAGGGCCCCGGCGAGGTCCGCGCCGGAGGGGGCATCCGCGTTCAGGACGAAAAACGGGCCGCCCTCCTCGCGGAGATAAGCCTCCATCTTCTTGAGCCCGCCCGCCGTGCCCAGGATCTGCGGCTCGAACGAGTAGCAAAGGGCCAGCCCCTCAGCACACTCGCCCAGCGCGTTCCGCACGGTCTCGGCGCCGTGATGAAGGTTGACGGCCGCCTCTGCCGCCCCGGCCCGGCGCAGCTTGGCCAGCGCGAAGCGGATGAGCGGAATCCCCCCCACCGGAAGAAGGGCCTTGGGGGCCACCTCCCGCAGCGGTCCCAGGCGCGTTCCCAGACCCGCCGCCAAAACGATTGCGCGCATCCTCCCTCTCCCTTGCGCCCGCCGGCCCGCTCCACAGAGAAGGGCCGCGGAAAAAAAGCGCCGGGTGCGGCATTCGCCCCCCGCATCCGGCGCTCGATTGTTTCTGAAATAAACGGGTTTTGTCGATAGCCGCGAATCTTTTTCGGGCGGGGCGGGGATGACGCCGCCCCCGGCCGGATGCTATTTTCCCTCTTCTCCTTCCCCGCGGGAACCCCGCCTCCGAAGGTAGCGCTCGATCTCGGCGGCGATATCCTCTCCCTTGAGCGGCTCTTCCTCCTCTCGGTCACGTTCCTCCGAATCTTCTTCTTCCTGCTGGTGTCCTTGAAGCTGGGAGACAAAGGAGGAAATCTCCGGATTTTTCGCGATGAGATCCTCGACCTGGCGGTCGAAGCGCTGGAACAATTCCTCCAAAGGAGAAAGATCCAGGCGCAGCCCGCCGAAGGCGCAAAGGCGCGCGAGGAGGGCGTGGATGGCCTTGGGGTTCGAGAGGGAGGCGACGTGGGGGGGGACATTGGCCCAGAGACTCACCGCGGGAATCCCCTCGTCCTGGAGGAGGGCGTAAATGACTCCGACGATGCCGGTGGGGCCTTCGTACCTCGTGAGTTCGACGCCGAGCTTTTCGAAAAGGTCCCGGCTCGTCGCCAACCCCACGACGTGTATGGGTTCGGTGTGGGAATACCCGGCGATCAGGGCGCCCAAGGAGATCGTGTCGGTGGCGCCACACCGCCTGACGACCTCCAGGACCTCCCGGCTGAACTGCCGCCAGTAAAAATGGGGCTCGGCCCCGATACCCACCACCAGGTCCCGGGAGAGGGAGGGATCATGGCAATGGAAAAAGTCCGTCGTGGGCCAGCGGATTCGCCGCTTCCTCTCTTCGTTGGAATAGATGATGGGTCGCAGGTCGGAAAACTGGAAGTAGGTCTCGGGGGGGATCCAAGCGAAGCGCTTCCCCCCCAGATTCTCCACCAGGAAGCGGGCGGCGCTGGTCGCGGCTTCGGCGGCGTCGTTCCAACCTGTGAAGGCCGAGACGAAGAGAGGACGGCGCAGACGGGGAAGTTCTTCGATGTGAAGCGAGTCCATAGGTTTCCGTGTCCGGCGGCCGGCGCGGGCCGATCCGCCGGCGCGGGGAAAGAAGGTCCGGAGCGGCACCACTTCCGATCTTATCGGTTTCCGGGGGATTCCTCCAACCTGGCGATCTTCATCCCGTAATACGATCCTTTGCGCCGGTCTATTGAAATTCGGCGACCACCTTCTCGCCCAGATCCCGTATCGTCTTGAGCGGCTCGGGGGTGATGATGGTGAGCATGAATCCCTGGGCGCCCGCCCCGGCGGCGGCGCGCACCTGGGCGATGCATTCCTCGGCTGTCCCCGAAAGGGTGAAGCGCCTTCCCATGTAGTCCGTGAGCCCGAGTTTCTCGATTAGCTCCGCGTTCCGGCCCCCGCGGTGCTGGTGGTGGTGCGTTTCGTATTCCTCGGCCATTTTCCGCAGGCTGGGGAGCAGCGCGGGCGGGACGCTCTTTTGCTTAAACCCCGGCGGAAAGGAAAGGTGGCCCGTCGCCGCGGATCCCGCAAGGAGGGGCGCGAGGGCCTCCTCGCGCGAGTCCGCCACGTTTCCCGGCCCGTAGGCCCAGACCTCGAAATCCTCCCGGGAGCGCCCGGCGGCGCGCGCGCCCTCCTCGACGTAGGCGAGGCTTTCCTGGATGCACTCCGGAAGGAAACCGCACCCCATCACCACCACGTCCGCCAGCTCGCCCGCCAGGCGGAGCGTCTTCGGCCCCGCGGCGGCAAGCCAGATGGGCACCTCGCGCGCGGGCCAGGTGAGCCGGATGGTCTTCCCCCGGTAGACCGTCTCCCGGTTCCGGAAGAGCTCCCGGATCGCCGTGATGTACTCGCGGAGGGTCTGGACGCTTGCCGGCCGCTCCCCGATGTTCAGGACGGCGCTGTCCCCCGCACCGATGCCGAGGATGGCGCGCCCGCCCGAGAGCTCGTCGATACTGGCGATGGCGCCGGCGGTGATGGTGGGGTGGCGCGTGGAGGGAGGCGTGACACCCGGGCCGACGAGGGCGCGCTTTGTGTTCAGCGCCACGACGGTGAGGGTGACGTAGAGATCGCGGTAAAGGCACTGCGAGTCGGCCACCCGGATCAGGTCGAAGCCGGCCTCGTCGGCGACCCTTGCCTGATCCGCTGTGGTCTGAAAATCACCCGGCAAAAAACCGATCCCGAACTTGAGCCGCATACGCACCTCCTTTTCATCTCAAACGGCCATTGGGCAGGCGCAATATCGGCCGGGGATTCCCTCCCGCCCCTTTCGCGTCCGGCACCTCGATATCAAATTTGACTGGCAAGCTGTCAAATGGCGATGATTGTGTCAACAGTTACCGCTTCATGCCGTACCCGCTTCCCCCGATTCCTCATCGACACGGAGGATTTTCATGCCGGAACTCGGTCTCCAAATGCAGGGGCTATACCCATGGCCGTTCATGCGGGAGGTTGCGAAGTTCGCCGAGAAACAGGAATGGGCCACCCTCTGGCTCACCGAAGGGCAATGGAAGGATCCGCTGACGGAGCTCGCCGCCCTCGCGCGGGAGACAGAGCGCCTCCGGCTGGGATCCGGCATCGCCACCATCTACTCGCGCAGCCCCTTCGTGTTCGCCCAGCAGGCCGCCGCCCTGGACGACATCAGCGGGGGGCGGTTCGTCCTCGGCCTCGGAACCGGCCACCAGGACCGGGCCGAGGACATGCACGGAACCCCCCTGGTCCGGCCCACGGCCCGGATGCGCGATTACTTGACCATCATCCGGGGCGCCTTCACCGGAAAGCCCTTCACGCACGCCGGCAAGATCCTCCAGGTCAACAACCTCCACCAGGCCTTCCCGCCTCCCGGCGGAACGGTTCCCATCTACGTCGCCTCGCTGGGTCCCCGCATGGCGCGTTTCGCCGGGGAGATGGCGGACGGGGTGGTTTTGCACCTGGTGACGACGGAGGCATTCGAGCGGATCAAGGGAAACCTCGCCGAGGGCGCCGCCGCCGCCGGGCGCGACCCGGCCGGAATCCGGATCGTATCCAGCATCCTTTGCAACGCCTCCCGGGACCGCGAGGCGGCGAGGCGGAAGATCAAAGGCGATGTGTCCCAGTACGTGCGCTGGCCCTTCTGCCAGGCAGAGCTCGAGCGGAGCGGCTTTCAGGAGGAAGTGGAAAAACTCCGGCTGGCGTGGGGGAAAGGGGACGCCTCGGCCGCGGCGGAGGAAGTCACCCCGAGGATGATGGAGCAGCTTCCGGTGGCGGTCAGCCCCGAGGAGGTCTGGGAGAAGGCGGAGCGTTACTGGAAGCTGGGGGTGGACGAGATCATCCTCAACATCCGCCCGTTTCCCGGCGATCCCGCAGGCTCCTTCCGCGAGACCATGGAAGAGGTGGCGGCCTTCGGAAGGTGAGGCACATCTCCCCCTCAGCGGGAGGTATAGAGGAGGTGCACCCCGGAGAGGAGGACGATCACCCCCGCCGTTCGCCGGATCAGGAGGACGGGCAGGGTCCGCAGCATGTAGGCGCCAAAGATGCTCCCCACCGCGCCGCCGATCACCAGAAACAGCGTGTACTTCCAGTTGATCAATCCGTGGCGCGCATTCTCGAAGGAAGCGACGAACCCGGCCCCGAAATAGCCGATGAGCAGCGTCGCGACAGCCTGGCGGGTGGAAAGGCCCGGGATCATGAACAGGACCGGAAGGGTCAGTATCCCCCAACCGAGCCCCGTCGCGGCATTCAACGCGCCCACGAACAGGCCCAGAAGGACGACGATGATGACATAGATATCCAATTTTTTGTTCCTTTCCGCGTGAAACGCCGCGAACCAGAAAAAAATTATCGGGATCCCGCCCGGGACCCACACAGGCAAATGCCGCTTCCCACCGCTCTCCGCACCCGGAATCCCCCCGCTAGACCCGGTAAAAAATCCAGTCCGGCGCCCACCGCAGCAGCCAGCCGGCCACCCACCACCTCCGCGTGATGTAGACCCGTTTTTTTCTGCGCCGGATCGCGGAGAATATCTGCCGCACGGCCGTCTCCGGGGTGGACACCCAGAACAACCTTTTTATTTCTTTTATCATCTCAGTGTCCACAAAGCCCGGCCGGACGTCGGTGACGGCGAGGGGGATTTTCCGCCTTACGGCCTTTTTCCGAAGGCCCTCCATGTAGTTCGAGACAAACGCCTTCGAGGCGCTGTAGGCGTGGGCGGTATCGCTCCCGCGGAGGGCGGCGACGGAGGAGATGCCCACGATGTGCCCGCCCCCGCGCGCGAGGAAGTAGTCCATCGCCACGCTCGCCCGCCGCGAAGCCGGAGACGTTGACCTCGATGGTGCTCCTCTCCTTCTCCCACTTTCCCTCCGGGTTCTGGTGGCGAACCCCCGAGTTGATCACGATGAGGTCCGCCCCCCCCATCCTCGAGGGCGGCCATGGTCCATGCTTGACCTCTCCTCCACCCTCTCCCACTTTCCCTCCGGGTTCTGGTGGCGAACCCCCGAGTTGATCACGATGAGGTCCGCCCCCCCCATCTCGCCGATCAGCTCCTCCAGGGCGGCCATCGCCTCCTCCTGCCCGGTCAGCCCCACGGCGTACCCCTCCCGGGAGAGAACCAGGGCGAGGGCCTCTCCGATCCCGGAGCTCGCTCCCACCACGATCGCCCTTTTCATTCTGCGGGGCGCTCCTCGAGCTGGTCATAAATGTTTCCCACCCCGGCCCGCTCCAAGCCGCGGTACCGCTCCCGGAACGCCTCGGGATAGAAAAAATCGGGGCGGTCGATGTAGCGCACCCGATCCTGGACCTCCTCCCGGCCGAGGCCCCTCTCCTTCTCCCGCCGGACCTCCTCGACGACATCCCGCATCTGGGCGCGCAGCCGGGGAATCCAATCCGCCTTGCAGGGCTCGCCGTGGCCCGGCACGAACCAGTCGGCGTCGATGGATTCGAGCATGTCCAGGGACCGGAACCAGCCCCGGACCGACGCCCCGTGGAAGAAGGGGGGCGTCCCGTGAACGAGGTTGTCCCCCGTAAAGACCACCCGCGCCTCCACGGCGTGGACGATGGTCTGCCAGCGCGTGTGGCCGGGGGAGTGGATCAGCCGGAAGGTATTTCCGCCCAGGTAGAGGGTGAGGCGGTCGCGGTAGGTGATCTCGGGGGGGCGCAGGCGGTACGCCGCGAGGAGGGGCGCGCCCTCGGGATCGATCTCGCCCAGCTCGCGCCGCGCCTGCTCGTCGGAGCCGACCGTTTCGAGGAAGTCCGCCTTGGTCCCCTCGTTCGCGATGACGATCCCGGAGAGAAAGTGATTCGCGGCGATGTGATCCCGATGGTGCTCGGTATTGATGAGATAGCGGAGAGGACCATTCGATCCGATGAGGTCCCGCCACTTCACGGCGAGGGAGGGTTTGAGCGGGCCGTCGATTGCGACCAACCCCTCCGGGGTCACGACGCAGCTCACCGTCGGATACCAAGCGGCCTCGACGAAGACGTTCCCGTTCAGCGTGATCACGAGCCTTGCCCTTTTCCGGAAAATGGCGTGCCGCGGCGCGCCGCCCCGCCGGTTTCCCCCATCCGGTGAAAATCGGCGGGGTTCCGGGGGGGACCTAGAGAGAAACGGCCTTCCCGTTCAGCTCGACCGTGCTCTCCAGGGGAACGGCCGTCTGGATCATGTTTTCGGCGAAACAGCCCTGCTTGGCGTTCCGGATCAGGGCCGCCACCGCATCCGGAGGTGCGCCGGACTCGACGGTGAAGTGGGACCGCGCGGCGGTGCACCCCGAGTGAACCGTCCCCTTCAGGACGGAGCCCTTGAGGAAATAATCCATTTCCACCCGGCAACTCGCCTTCTTGAAGGGAATCTTCATCATGTGCGCGTACCGCGCAAGCTGGGTGAGCAGTCAGAAACCGACCCCCATGGCGATATAGGTGAGGGGCTGGGGGTGGGCATCGCCTCCCCCGAGGTATTCCGGCTCGTCGCAATACACCTCAAAGTGTTTGTGGCGGCCCACCTTGAGCTGGCCGCCCTCGAGGATCTCGGTATCCGCCCAATTGGTGAGAACGAGCCCTTGCCGGGGCAGCTCCGGCTTGTCGATGACGCGCTCGCCGGGTGCGGTGCTGAGCTTGTGGTGATCCAAGGGTTTTTCCACGCCAATCCTCCAAAGTGACCAAGAAAAATTTTGTCTATCTTATCATCCTCCGGAATTCAGAGCCGCCGGGCGCGCCTCCCCGGAGGATGCGCTTCGCCGGAGCATCGAAGCCCGCCCCCGCCCCCCGCTTTCCGCGGCCCGGGGGCGAGGCAGCTCCGTACCGCGGCCCGCGCGAGAAGCCCCGCCGCGGCGAGCAGAAGGCCGCCGATGTCCATCCCCCGGTCCAGCATCCAGCCGAAAAAACCCGGTCGCCGCCGATGAGACCACCACGACGGATGGATACAGGCCACGGATGGCGCCCAGGTGCCGGGTCCCGTACACCTCCGCCCAGAGGGCGGACCTGATTTTCCTCCCGAATCCCAAGCTGATTCCGATAAGGCAGTAACAAAGAGCGCCCGGCGAACGGGAGGAGCGAAGGCGGCCCCGAGGTTCGCGACAGAATAGATCATTCCGAACTGCGTCCGGTCGATCTGAAAACTCTCCCGCATATGAGGAACGAGGATCGCGAAGAGAAACGTCTGCCCCAGGATAGAGAAGAAGGCGTGCAGGAATCCAAATGAAAGCTGAAGGGGGTAAGCCCTGATCCGTTCAAGACAGCTTCGCATGGCCGCTATCGAGATCTGAAAGGCTCTTCGCTCCGGCCGGCGCCGCCGCCGCCCGGGGGGGCCGCGCAAAATAGCTCAAGACCGATATCCCGGCGATCACAGCCACTCCGCCATAAAGGAGCAGATCAATATCCATGTCCGCGTCCAAGAACCAGCCGAAAAGGACGGGGCTGGCCGCCGCCGAAAACGTTTGGATCGTGAAGGTGAGACTCCGGATGGCGCCCAGGTGTCCGGTTCCGTAGGCCTCCGCCCAGAGGGCCGTGGAAACGGTCTTTTGGACCCCCAGGCCGCATCCCATGAGGGCGAAGAACGCGGCTCCGGCCGCCGGGCCACTGCTCGCGGCCAGGAGAAGAATGGCCGTCCCCAGGGGAAGGAGCTGAAAAGATACGAGTCTTTTCGCCGTAAACCGGTCAACGACCGGCCCGATCCCGAAAGAGGAGAGGCTCTGCATAATTGCGTACCCCACGAAAAAGTACGCAACCCATTCGGGCCGCCAGCCCTTGTAGGCGGCGAAGTCTCCCTGATGAAAGAGGAGACCGGTAACGAAAAACGAGGGAAACAGGATCAACGGCATGACGAAGTAAAAATACGGTGAGCGCAGAACCTCCCTGCGGCCGAAGGAGAGAGCCTCGCCGCTTTCGCCCGGCCGCGCCGGCACGCTTCCGGCCGGGCGCCGGAAATCGTCCTCCTTCCGCAACAGCCACGCGCTAAGCGGCAAAAACGCCAAAAGACACGAGCCGCCGAAAATCACGTACGCGGCCCGCCAGCCGTATTGCAGAATCAGCCAAGCGGCGATACCCGGAAGCAGGGCCATTCCCACCGGATATCCGATTGAAGTGACCCCGAGGGCCTTGCCCCGTTTTGTGCCGAAGTACCTGCTGATGGAGACGGATTCGGTGTGACCCATCAATCCCCGACCCGCCAGGCGCAGGCCGAATATTCCCAAATAAAGAAGAGGCAAAGACGGGGACCAGGCGGTGATCCAGCAAGCCGCGGCCATGAATAATCCGATCGTGAAGCTGTAATTGCGCAGATTGAACCTGTCGATGAGGCGGCCCGCGTAGGGGAGGAGGAAGGCGCCCGCCAGGGTGGCGGCCGAATAAGCCGCCCCGAATTCGGTCCGCTGAAGCTGAAAGCTCTCCCGGATGTAGGGCACGAAAATCGCGATGAAATACGTCTGGCCCAGGCTCGAGTAAAAGGCGTGGAGAAACCCGAAGGAGAGCGGGCGGGGGTAGCCCCGGATCAAATCAAGATAGCTTCGCATGGCCGCACTCGAAGTATGATTTTCTCCATGATTCCGATCCTGTTCTTCGCCCGGCGGATACAGAGAGAGCCGCGGAAATACCGGAAGGGTTGCGGCGGCGCTTCCAGGCGGACATGCGGGAATCCTTCTCTTTAGCCGATTTGCCCGAGCGGGCCAAGCCGGACCCGCGGCGAGAATCTCGTATCGATCCGATGCGGTCTGGCAGCATAGACCCCGTGCCGCCGGCGAGGCCCCCCCAGGAAGAAGACCTCCCCCGCGCAAATTCTCCGAAGCGGAACGCGCGGGGACCGGCTCAGGAACCGGCGGCGGCTTTTCCCGGCTCCGGCGCGACGAAGCTCAAAAAGGAAGCCGCCGCGATCAGCGCCGCCCCGCTGAGCAAGAGCGTGTTGATGTCCATCCCCAAATCCAGGAACCAGCCGAAAAGGGCCGGGGTCAGCGCCCCCGCAAAAACCGCGAGGGAGAAGTAAAGGCCCCGGATGGCGCCCAGATGCCTCGTGCCGTACACCTCCGCCCAGATGGCGGATTTCACGGTCCGCCCGCCCCCCATGCTCAGCCCGATCATGCCGAAGCAAATGGCCCCCGCCGGAAAGCCCGGCATCGTTGCCAGGACGATCAAGCCCAACCCCATGGGAAAAAGATAGAAGGGGAGAAACACTTTCGCGGATAACCGGTCGATCATCGGCCCCATCCCAAATGAGGCGATACTCTGGGCGATTCCATACATAACGAAAAAGGAGGCGATCCATCCTGGGCGCCAGTTCTTGTCCGCCGCGAGGCTCCCCTGATGGAAGATAAGGCCGTTGAGAATAAACACCGGAATGACCAGTACCGGCAGCACGAAGTAGAAATACGGCGAACGCAAAACATCCCTCCGGCCCATTTGGGGAACCGAAGCGGTTTCGGATCGGCCCCGGGGCGAGGTGCCGGGGGGATGCTGGAAATCATCTTCTTTGCGCAGCAGCAGTACGCTGAGCGGCAAGAAAACCAATACGCATAAAAAACTCATGAGAAAATAACTTTCCTGCCAACTGAAGCGCATGATCAAGAAGGAGCCGATTATGGGGAACACGGCCGTTCCCAGCGGACTCCCGAGGGAGCTGATTCCGAGCGCCATCCCCCGCCGTTTGCCGAAATACCGGCTGATGGATATGGACTCGATCTGGGTCAAAATGCTGAACCCGAATAACCGCAGCCCGAAAATCCCCAGAAAGAGAAAGGGCAATGAACCGGCAGAGGCCATTATCCAACATGCCGCGACCAGGGAGAGGCCGGCGGTCATGCTGTAAAGGCGCAAATTGAAACGGTCGACAAGCCTTCCGGCGGTGGGAAGGAGGACGGCGCCCGCCAGGATTGCCGCGGAGAAGAGGGCCCCGAATTCGGATCTTTGAAGCTCGAACGTCTCCCGGATGTGGGGCACGAATATGGATAAGAACCAGGTGTGCCCCAGGTTGGAGAAGAAGGAGTGAAGCCACCCGAACGAGAGCTGACGGGGATAGCCCCGGATCAGATCAAGATAGTTCTGCATGCGCGCAATCGGGAGTTTCCATTCGTCACCTTCCGGAGTGAATGCCACCCTGCGGGGGAGACCGGCCTGCGCCGAAGACACCCGAAACGAAGCCGCAGTGACGCAAAGCGGAAAAATCCATTTTTAGCCGATCTGCCCGCGCGGGCCAAGGCAGGAGCCACGCGGCCCCGGCGGCCCGCCGGGCTTCAGGACAAACGGCTGGGGGGGAAGCATGACCCCTCCGCTGTTGTTTCATTCTTTTTTCCGGTTTTTCAGTCTTTCCGATCCGCCGTTTTCAAGCCGAACGCCTCGGCGAGAAGCTCGTAGGAGCGGAGTCTGGCCTCGAAGCTGTGGCACACCGTCACCACCACGAACTCCTCCACCCCGTACGCCCCGCTCATTTCGAGCAGCCGCGCCTTCACCTGCTCCGGATCGCCCGCCACCGTGCGCCGCCAGACATCCTGGACAAAGTGCCGCTCCACCTCGGAGTAGGGATGCGCGAGCGCCTCCTCGGGCGAGGGAATGGCGGTCCGCTGCCCCGTGCGGACGCGGAGGAACCAGAGCGCCCGGCCCTCGGCGTGGTACCTCGCCTCCTCCTCGGTGCCGGCGCACATCACGAATACCCCCACGCTCTCCAAGGGCTTGGCAAGACCCGGGGAGGGCCGGAAGTTTTCCCGGTAGAACCGCATGATCGGAGCGCCCTCGCCGCCGATGAAGTGGGCGAAAGAGTACGCGCAGCCGAAGTGCGCCGCGAAGGCCGCGCTCTGATCGCTCGATCCGAGCAGCCACACCTCCGGCACGGTCGGCCCCTCCGGCACGGCCCGGACCTTTTCGAAAGGGTGCGCCGGCTCCATCTCATTCCGCAGGAAGCCGAACAGGTCGGACAATTGGTCCGGGAAACGCTCGATCCCGGCCGCCCCGGGGCCGCACGCCAGGGCCATCGCCGTCAACCGGTCGCTCCCCGGCGCGCGCCCGATCCCCAGGTCGATCCGGCCCGGGTAGAGCGTCTCCAGCATCCGGAAGTTTTCGGCCACCTTGAGCGGGCTGTAATGGCTCAGCATGACGCCGCCCGCCCCCACCCGCATCGTGCGGGTGCGCGCGGCCACCTGGCCGACGAGAATCTCCGGGGTCGAGCCCGCGAAACCCCCCGTGTTGTGGTGCTCCGCCACCCAGTAGCGGTGATAGCCCAGCCGCTCGGCGGCCTCGGCGAGGGCGAGCGTTTCGCGCACCGCATCCGCCCCCGTCCCCCCGCTCCGGATGGGGGACTGATCCAGGACACTCAGACGAATCATGCAAAACTCTTTTACGAAAAGACGCCGCCCGGGCCGGACCCTGAAATTACCGCGTGCGCCCCGTGGCCGCGTCGAGGGAATGAAGGCCCAGCGCCAGGCGCGCGCCGAGCGGGTAGGGCGCATGAACGTCCGGGCCGTTTCCGGCCGCCACCAAATTGTTCTCCGGGCGAAACCCCCCGGCTCCCCGGCGCAGGGCGCCAGGTTGAAGGGCATCCCTCCTCCCGCTTCACCGGCGCGGCGGAGGCCGAAAGCGCGGGGACTCCCATTGTACGAGAGGCGGGCCAGCTCCGCCTCCCGGGCCGGGCGGCGCCGTTGCGTTCCCCTTCAATGGAGTTCAAAATCGGGCCTCCGATTCGATAAATGGAACGGGCCTTTCCGAAAGGAGGATTGCCCATGCCGATGGCGGACGCGGAGATGGAGCGCCTGTGCCGAGAAATCTTCGGGGATCCGTTGGACGAGAGGCGGCGGGCCTGGAACGCGCGCGTGGCGGACGCCTACCTCCAGTCCTCCCGCGAGCTGGCGGAGCGCCTCGATCCCGCCTCCGAGCCGGCGGGCTACGATGCCCTTTTGCGGAGGATGCCCCTTGGCGGATGATCCGACCCGGCTGCGGGCCAGCGAGATCGCCCGCCGCGTGCGGGCGGGGGAGCTCTCCGCCGTAGCGGTGGCCGAGGCCCATCTCGCGCGCGCCGGGAAGGTGGGCCCGCCGCTCAACACCTGGATCACGCTCGACCGGGAGGGCGCGCTGAAGGCGGCGAAGGATGTGGACGCCGCCGCCTCGGCGGGAAAAGACCCCGGCCCTCTCGCCGGGGTTCCGGTCGGCCTCAAGGACATCATCGACGCGGCGGGCCTTCCCACCACCGCCGGAAGCCTCATCGATAAGGATCGCGTGCCCGCCGGGGACGCGCCGCTCACCCGCCGCTTTCGCGCGGCCGGGGCGGTCATCCTCGGGAAGCTGAACCTGCACGAGTACGCCTTCGGCCCCACCGGCCACAACCCCCACTACGGGGATCAGAAAAATCCCTGGGACCCCGCCCGCGTCACCGGGGGATCGAGCGGGGGCTCGGGGAACGCCGTTTCCTCGGGCCAGGCGCCCGTGACCGTCGGCTCGGATACGGGGGGCTCCATCCGCTACCCCTCGGCCCTCTGCGGGGTGATGGGCCTCAAGACCACCTTCGGCCTCGTGGGCAAGGCAAGCTGCGTTCCCTGTGCATGGTCGCTCGACACCTTCGGCCCCCTGGCCCTCACCGCGGAGGACTGCGCCCTCGCCATGACCGCCATGGCGGGATACGAGCCCGCGGATCCCTGCTCGGTGAACCGGCCCGCGCCCGACTTCATCGGCGCGCTGGAGCGTCCCCTCAAGGGGTTCCGGATCGGGCACGCCCGCAGCTTTTACGCGGACCGATCCGAGCCCTTCATCACGAAGGCGGTGGACGAGGCCGCGCGCGCCTTCGCCGATGCGGGCGCGGAAGTGACCGAGATCGAGATCCCCCAGCACGAGCAGGTGTTCGAGGCGGCGATCAATATTCTGATGTCGGAGGTGGCCGCTTTCCACGAGATGCACATACGCGAGCGGCCGGGGGATATGGACCCCTACGTCGTGGAGCGGATGCAAACGGGGTTTTTCGTACCGGCCACCGCCTACATCCAAGCCCTCCGGTTCCGCTCCCAGTGGACCGGGCTCCTCCTCCGGGAGGTTTACAGCAAGGTGGACGGATTGCTTTTCGCGACAGTGCCGATGGCCGCGCCCCGGCGGGATGCGGACAAGGTCACCCTTCTGGGAAAGGAAGTCGACGCGCGGCTCGGCCTCACCTGGTTCAGCAGACTGGCGAACTTCTCGGGGGGGCCCGCCGCCTGTTTTCCGGTGGGCTTCAGCCCGGAGGGGCTCCCGCTGGGAGCCCAGCTCATGGGGGCGCCCTTCGATGATCACCGGATGCTCGCCGCCGTTCACCAGCTCGAGAAAACCGGAGCCATCCGGGCGGTACGGGCGCCCTTCGAAGGCTGACGCCTTCGGTGAAGGAATCGGTGAGAGTTTCCGCAACAGAAAGATTTCCTTCTCCTCTCACGGCGCTCCGGATTCTCCTTCCTTTTTCTATCGGCTACTTTTTTTCTTTTTTCTTGCGGTCAATCAACGCGGTCATTTCGCCCGACCTCGTTCGGGACATCGGCGCGTCCGCGGTCGACCTCGGCCTGATTACGAGCGCTTTCTTCTTCTCCTTCGCCCTGTTCCAGATCCCGCTCGGACTTTTGCTCGACCGGTTTGACCCGAAGAAGGTCGGAGGGACTCTCCTCCTCTTCGGCGTCGCGGGCACCCTCGTCTTCGCCTGGGGCCGAACCGTACCCGCCCTTGTGGCCGGGCGGGCACTCATCGGCATCGGCTTCTCCGGCGCGCTGATGTCCCCTTTTGTGGCCAACGTGCTCTGGTTCCCCAAGGATCGAGTGGTGCTCGCGAACAGCGTCATCCTGGCCGGAGGCGGACTCGGCGGCCTTGCATCGACGGTCCCCATCGAATATTTCCTGCGCTTTTCCGACTGGCGCACCATTTTCGTACTGACGAGCGGGCTCATCGCTCTCGCCTCCGCGATGATTCTTCTGTTCGTTCCCGCCCGGGCACCGGAAAAATCGGGGGAAACCGTCCGGGAACAATGGCGCGGCTACCTCGAAATCCTCAAAAGCCCCGTCTTCTGGAAATACGCGCTCGTCTACGCGCTCTCGGCCGGCGGCTTCCTCTCCCTCCAGGGCCTCTGGGCGGCGCCGTGGTTCCGGGACGTGGCGGGGTTCGAGCGCCCGGAGGTCGCCCTCCACCTCCTCGTCATCTCCTTATTCATGGTACCGGGATACTTCGCGATGGGGATAATTTTCAGTCTCTTGAAAGCGCCCGGCATCGGCCAAAGGGTCATCGTGGGTATGTCGTACATTCTTTTCGAGGCCGTTCAGCTTCTCATCTTATTCGAGGTGGTTTCGCGGTCCTATCTGATATGGGCGCTCTTCGGGTTTCTCGGCACCTCCTCGGCCCCGGTTTACGCGATTCTCACCGGGCTCTTTCCCCGCCGCCTCGCGGGCCGGGTGAACACCATGCTGAACATGTTCCTGCTTTTCGCGACGTTCGGAATTCAATACGCGATGGGAATCCTCATCGACCTTTGGCCCCTTACCGCAACGGGGGGCTACCAACCCCAGGCCTACCAAGCGGCGTTCGGCTTTGCCCTCGCACTCCAATTCGCCGCACTGGTATGGTTTCTCCGGCCCGGCGGACGGGAGAAGGGCTGACACACGGCCTGGCGCGGAGGCCCGGCGGAATGTCCCCATCCGGATATCCGGGACAAAGCCGGGCGCCAATCGAGAAAACGCGTCCACGCTGAAATGAAGGAATCGGGCGGGGGGGCTTGCAAACCTACTCCGGCCTGGCCCCTCCCGGCCCCATGGGAAAGCGCGCGCAAAGCTCCTTTACGTCCTTCCGAACCGAGGCCTCTCGTGACTCGTTCCCGATGTCCTCGAGCACGTCGGCGATCCAGCCCCCGATCACGTTCATCTCGGGCTCCTTCATCCCCCGCGAGGTGAGCGCCGGGGTTCCGATGCGGAGCCCGCTCGTGAGGGTGGGTTTGCGCGTGTCGAAAGGAATGGCGTTCTTGTTGACGGTGATGCCCGCCCGCCCCAGCGCGGCCTCCGCCTTTTTTCCGCTGTAGCCCGCCTCCCGGAGGTCCACCAGCAGGAGATGGTTGTCCGTCCCCCCGGAGACGAGGCGGCGCCCCCGGTTCGCCAAAGCGGCCGCGAGCGCCTTGGCGTTCTTTATGATCTGGGCGGCATAGGCCCGGAAATCCGCCGTCGAGGCCTCCTGGAGGGCGACGGCCTTGGCCGCGATGATGTGCATCAAAGGGCCCCCTTGCGTGCCCGGGAAAATGCCCTTGTCCATCTTCGCGGCAAACTCCTCGTCGCAAAGCACCATCCCCCCCCGCGGGCCGCGCAGGGTCTTGTGTGTCGTGGTGGTGACGATCTGGGCGTGGGCCGCCGGACTCGGGTGCTCCCCCGCGACCACGAGACCCGCGATGTGGGCGATGTCGGCCATCACGACCGCCCCCACCTCGTCCGCGATCTCCCGGAATCGCTTGAAGTCAATGATCCGCGGATAGGCGCTCGCCCCGACGACGATAATCTTGGGGCGGTGCTCTTTCACCTGCCGCTCCACCTCGTCGAAATCGATGACCTGTTTCTCCGGGTCCACGCCATAGGCGACCACCTTGAACCAGCGGCCGGAGAAGGTGGCGGGGTGGCCGTGGGTGAGGTGGCCCCCGTGCGCGAGGTTCATTCCCAGGATGGTGTCGCCGGGCTCGAGCAGGCCGAAGTACACCGCTCCGTTCGCCTGGACTCCGCTGTGGGGCTGGACGCAGGCGTGATCCATCCCAAAGAGGGTTTTTGCCCGCTCAATCGCGAGGGTTTCCGCCACGTCGACGAAATGGCACCCCCCGTAATAGCGCTTCCCGGGAAGGCCCTCGGCGTATTTGTTCGTCATGACCCCGCCGGCCGCTTCCAACACCGCCGTGCTGACGTAATTCTCCGAAGCAATGAGCTCGAGCTCGTCCGCCTGGCGCTCTCTCTCGTTTTCCATGGCGGCGAAGACATCCGGATCGGCTTTCGCGAGCGCGGACCCCATCAGCTTGAACCTCCGATTTGAACATAAGAAACAAAGGCGGGCTGCGACTGGAATCATCCGCGGTGAACGGTCATCCGCAGTGAACAGACGCTAGCAGAGTGCCGCGCGCGGCGTCAAACGGGAGACGAAATCGCTTCCCGTTTTCCGATAATAAAATGGAATCGACTTTCTCGGGAAACAAGAAAATGGAAAGGAATTGCTTCGAATCGGGGAACCATTTTACCCGCCGCGAAAAATTTCAGGAATCATGCTTCCCTTGTGCAATCCACCGAATCATGCGAGAATTTTCCTATAATCACTAACACAGCCGTTTCCGGCAGATCCTTTCCCCTTGTTCTCACAAATTACCAATGACAGGAATTCGACGTTGCCGGTAATGGCGAATATGTTTTGAAACAATAGAAAGGCGTTTTCCTGTTTCATTTAAGTACCGGGGATCGCGCACAAAATATCAATCCGAATCAATCTTTGGTCCTGTTCCTGGAGAGCGCGCGCTCATGCCTCCGTCTCCCTCACGAACACCGCCGGAAACGGGCCGGGGCAGCATCGACCTCACCGCCAACCACTGTCCCGGAGGCGTCAGGGAACCGGGTTGCATTTCCCTTCCCGGCGGCCGGGAGGCAACCGAAAAATGAATGACCTCGTTGTCGTTTCGAACCGGCTGCCGCCGCTCCCCGAGATGGAAAACCTCTCCCGCCGGACCCAGGAGGTGGGCGGTTTGGTGACCGCTCTTCTCTCCGCCCTGGAAATGAAGTGCGGGGGCACCTGGTTCGGCTGGAGCGGAAAATACAGCCAGGGGCGGGCGGAACCGGAGGTCACCTGGAATGTGGGCAAAAACCGGATCGTCGGAATCCACCTCTCCGAGCGGGAGGTTGACGCCTACTACAACGGCTTCTGCAACCGGGCCTTATGGCCCCTTCTGCACAGCTTTCAGGGGCGCGTCCACCTGAACCGGGCCGAGGAGAGAATCTACCAAGAGGTCAATTCGCGTTTCGCCCAACTTCTCTCCCCGCACATCAAAAAGAGCGATACCATCTGGGTGAACGACTACCACCTCTTTTTCCTGGGCAGGGAGCTGCGCCGCCTCGGACACAAAGGGCCCATCGGATTCTTCCTCCACGTTCCCTTTCCCCCCTACGACATCTGGCACCTCCTCCCGAACCCGGCGGAGGTTCTTCAGGCGATGGCCGAATACGACCTCGTCGGCTTCCACACCCGGACCTACCGCGACAATTATATTTACGCCTTCCAAAGATTCTTCGACGCATCCTGGGACGGCACCCGGCTTCGGAGCGGGGGGCACCGCCAAAAGGTGGGAATCTTCCCCATCGGGGTGGACGCCGGGCGCTTTTCCCTCGAAGCCGCCACCGCCTCCACGAACCGGAGACGGCGGGGGTTGAAGGTGCCGGGCGAGGAGCGCCGGATTATTATCGGGGTGGACCGCCTCGACTACACGAAGGGCATTCCGGACCGCATCCGCGCGTTCGAGACCCTGCTCCGGAACTATTCCCAATACCGCGGAAACGTTTCCATGTTCCAAATCTGCGCGCCTTCGCGGACGCGCGTGCCCGAATACGTCGAGCAGAAACGCACCGTCGAGACACTCGTCGGCCGGATAAACGGAGAATTCGCCGAGCACGATTGGGTGCCCGTGAGCTATCTGTACCGATCCTATTCCCAGAACCGGCTCTCCCTTTTTTACCGGAACGCCGACGTGTGCCTCGTCACCCCGCTCCGGGACGGAATGAACCTCGTGGCGAAGGAATACGTCGCCTCACAAAACCCCGAAAATCCGGGTGTGCTGGTCCTCAGCCGGTTCGCAGGCGCCGCCGAGGAACTGGGCGACGCCGTTCTGGTGAACCCCTACCTGCCGGACGAGGTGGCCGACGGCCTTCACAAGGCGCTGTCGATGCCGGCCGATGAGCGGGCCGCCCGCCACAATAAAATGTTCCGGATTGTCGAGGAAAAGAGCGTGGAATGGTGGGTGAAAACCTTCCTGAACGCGCTGACCGAATCGAGAAACTAAACCGGACCGCGCGCGGGGCCGCCCGCCCCTACCCGCCCATGTACTGCCCCATGAGGAGGATGGAGTCCCCTTCCTTCACTTCGCTGCCGAGGGTGTGATTGATGCCGAGGACGGCGTCGTTCACGACCACCTCGAGATGCCCGCCCAGCTCCTCCGAGTCCTGATCCCACAGGGCGCCGTCCAGATCGGGATGGCGCGCGGAAAATCTCTTGAGGACGCTTCGCACCGTATCGCCCGGGCGGACCTCCTCCTCGAAGACGGCCCGCTCGCTTCCGTCTCCTCCCACGAACCGGGTCGCCCAGGCGATCAGCTCAATCCGGAGACGATGATTGGCGGCGTCCATTCGGGCGTCCCCGTCAGGCGGCCGGATGGGGAGGATCCGCTTCAACCGCGGCCCGCCGCCCCGGCCCCCCACAGTTCCTCGACGACGAATTCGAGGCCGAGCTCCCGCAGCGTCTCGGGCTTCGGGCGGCCCGTCTTCCGGTCGTATCCCACGGTTTCATACCAGACCTCGAGCATCCGATCCCAGTTCTCCCCGGAGGACTGGCCGGCCACAGGGCCATCCTTCGGGATCGAGCCGTAGCGCTTGGAGGGCCGCTCGAGTTCGGGGCCGATGCCGGAGCGCAGGTTGAAGGCGCGCATCAGGGCGGCGATCCGGCGGCCGGTGCGCATGGCTTCTTCTTTTCGGATATCCCATCCCGTCGCGGCCGAGACCGATTTACAGAGCACCTCCAACCGGATCCGGGTCGTGAAGATGCACACGCCGAGGGAGTCCTCGAAGTGGCGGCGGCCCCGCAACCCGCCCACCTGCCGGGGGACGGCCTCAGGGTCCTGCGGGTTGACCCGGGCCGGAAGGCCGAACTCGGTCGGAAAAACGGGCGGGCCCGAGTCCAGGGTGCCGCCGCTCCCGGTGCAGGTGTCGAGCATCTCCTCCCAGCGCGAGCGGTGGTCGTGCCCGCGCGGGCTGTCTCCTTTCATCGTGTAAATGGCGCAGTCGGCGGCCTCGCCGCCGATTTTCTCGGAGGCGCGCTTCACGCCCTCGGCCAGAAGATCCCCCAAGCCCTCCCGGCGGGAGATCATCTGGAGGAGCCGGTTGGCTCCCTCGGCGTCGCCCCACTCCAGACGGAATCCGAGGTCTTCTTCGGTCAGGTAGCCCTTCTCCTGGCACTCCATCACCCAGCCGCAGAGCCAGCCGAACTCGTTCACGTCCACGCAAGCGCGATCGATCCGGGTGTTGAGCCAGGAAACCTGCTGGGGCTCCGTGCAACCAATCGTCCACCCCGCGCCGGACCAGCCCTCGTACTCGGGCTCGTCCACGAGCTCGCCCTTGTGCGGCCCCTCGGAGATGACCTGCATGTGGCAATGGTGCATCCCGCACGCGCTGCACTGGTGTCCCCTGTGATCGAAGCCCGCCCGGAGGTTCTTGGCCTCCCACTTTGCCTTGTCCACCCCTTCGGGCCAAAGGTTCGTGGTGTAGTTGCGGATGGGCAGCGCGCCGATTCCATGAAGGTTCAGGACCCCGGGAAGGGTGCCGAACTGATAAAGAGAGCTGGTGGAGGGATCCACCTTGAGGTTGTGGGCAATCTCGTCCGCCGCGTTGAAAAGGGCCTGGGGGTGGGCGGCGGACACGCCTTTCTTGCCCCGCTCGATGGCCACGGCCTTGAGCATTTTTTTGCCCATCACGGCGCCGCAGCCGTTCTTGCTCGCGACGTGGCCGTAATCCCCCTGGATGGCGGCGAAGCGAACGAGGCGCTCGCCCGCCGGACCGATGCTGTAAACGCTGAGATTGTGGCCGCTCAGGTGCAAATCGGCTTCAACGGCCTGCTGGGTTTCCCAGGTGTCTTTCCCAAGGAGGTGGGCGGCGTCCCGGAGCTCCACCGCGCCGTCGCGGATGTGGAGGTACACCCAGCGGAGGGATTTCCCCTGGATGACGATGCCGTCGTATCCGCAGAGCTTGAGGTTCGCCCCGAAAAAGCCGTTCGCCTGGGTGTTGGTGGCGCCGTTCGTCAAGGCCCCGCGCGTGACCACCGTGAGGCCGCCCGTCCCCCAGACGGGAAGGCCCGCCAGGGGACCTGTGGCCATCACCAGGCGGTTATCGGGGTGGTCCCACTCCGCCTCGGGGGGAACCTCCTCCCAGAGGATCTTCGCCCCGAGGCCGGCGCCGCCGATCCACTTGCGGCGGTCCTCGGCGGCGAAGGGTTCGGCCCAGGTCCGCCCGGACGAGAGGTCCACCCGGAGGATCTGGCCTGCGTACGCGTATGCCCGGTTTTCGGTCAACGTTCCATTCCCCTTTTCGCCCGGCGGCCTACCCGGCGGCGACCTCTCCCGCCGGAACGGTGGCGCGCCCAAGAATCGTCCGGGGAAGAAGGTCTCCCGTCGCGCCGGTCGCGACGAAGGCGCGCTTCACGTCGAAGGGGTCTTCCCGCAGGCGGTCCACCCACGCCGACAGATCGGCCCGGGAGAGTATCAGACCGTTGAGAACGCCCATATCGTTCGTCGCCCAGACGTCCTCTGTCATTCCGATGAGGATCGCCCCCACCAGCCGGCCCCCGCGGAAGAGCAGTTTCCGGTAAGCGGGCCGCTCCGGGAGGACGGCGGAGACAGCCTCGGCGCCTTCATCGTTCCAGCTCCCGAAGCTCGCGACCTCCAAATCCAGCAGGTCCACGATGTTCATGAGGAGGCTGCCCCGGTAGGGGGTGTCCTCCCCGGCCATGTTGGCCCCGGCCACCCGGCCGTGCTGCATGGCCGTCGGCTCGATGGCGTGCACCGCCGGATTTCCCGTCACGAAATCGGGGCCCTCGGCGACATCCCCGGCGGCGTACACGTTCGGCACGCTCGAGCGAAGGTGATCGTCCACCACCACCCCCGCCCCCGTCTCCACCCCCGAGCCTTCGAGCCATTCGAGATTCGTCCGGATTCCCGTCGCCATGATGACGAGATCCGCCTCGGCCTCGGGCCCTTCCCGGAAGCGGAGGCGCTTGCTGCCGGCCTCGCCCTCGATGGCGGTCACCTCCGCTCCGGTCCGGACGGTGACGCCGCGGGCGGCGAGCCAGTTTTCCACGATCTCCGCCCCGGTCTCATCCACCATCCGGGGGAGGATCCGCGGGGCGATCTCAACGACATGGACCTTCGTTTCCCGTTTGATGAGGGCGTTCAGGATGGTGAAGGAAATGAAGCCCGCCCCGATGACGGCCACCCGCTTGCCCGGGGCCGCTTCCCGAACGACGCCCTTCGCCTGATCGAGGGTCCAGAAGCTGTGCACCCCCGGTCCGTCCGCCCCGGGCACCGGGGCCCGGACGGGGGAGGACCCCGTTGCGATGAGCAAATCGTCGTATTCGATCTCCTCGCCATCATCGAGCGTGAGAAGGTTTTCGGCCGGGTTCAGCTTCGCCGCCCGCCGGCCGAAGTGCGCCGTCACCTTCAGCTCGGCCAAGCGGGCATCGCCGGCCGTGACCACATGGGACTCGCCGATCTCGTTCGCCAGATAATAAGGGAGCACCATCCGGGAATACGGTATCTCGCCGGAGACGAGGATGATTTCGGAGGCGCCCTTGTCGATCTCGCGGATGGTCGTGATGGCGTTCCAGCCCGCTGTCCCCGCACCGACGATGAGGTGCCGCTTCGCTTCGGCCATCACGCCGCGCCCCCGGCCGCGAGGGGGCCCGCCGGGCCCAGGCTCCGCTCGGCCGCAAAATCGCCCAGCCAATCGCGCGCTTCGCCCTCGGCGAAAAGGATGGCCCCGGTCGGGCAAACGCGCGCGCAGGCGGGGTTCCCGCCGCAGAGGTCGCACTTGAACGCCTTGTTCGTCGTTTTGTTGAAAAACATCGTGCCGTAGGGGCAGGCGATGGTGCACAGCTTGCAGCCCACGCAGATGTCATCCGCCACATCCTTCGCCCCGGCGGGGGAAATCGTTATGGCCTCCACCGGGCACGCCGCCAGGCACCATCCCTCGTCGCACTGGGTGCAGGTATAGGGGGCATAGCTCGAGTGCCCCTCGAAGGCGGAAACCCGGATGACCGACTTGGAGGGCTGAAACATTCCGGTCTGCTCATAGGAGCAGGCGATTTCGCACCGCATGCAGCCGGTGCAGAGTTCCGGAATGATTTGGAGCACCTTCATCGTTTTTCTCCCGGTTCGAAAAACCGCCACAGGGCGAAAACCCGGCCGGCGCGGTTAAAATGGGGAGTGATTGACCCAAACAGAAATGTGGCGGAATTTTCGCAGAGCGGGAGCGGATGGTCAAACCGGGCGGGAGAGGAATACGGGAAAAAACCAGGCCGGACCCTCTCGCGGCGCGCCCCCGGCGCCTTCATTGGCTCGAAGACACAAGAACGGCCCCCAGCACGACGACCAGCATCGACGCCACGATCCGCGGGGTGATGATCTCCTTTCCCCGCAGCAAAAAGGCTGAAAGAACCAAAACGAACACCGGCGTCAGCCGGATGAGGGGCGTTACGACGGAGAGCTGGCCATCCCGGAGCGAGGTCCAGAAGTTGATCGCCGCTCCCAGCGCGACCAGGCCCGCGGGAAAGATGGCCAAGGCCGTCCGGAAGGTGACGCGGAACTTCTGCGCTTCGGGAAGGAAGCGCGACGTGAACAAGAGGACGGTGACGGCGGCCAGGTTGGATACCGCGATGCCCATCAACGGGGCGTTCACGAGCTGAAGACCGACCTTGCGCAAAAAAGGCGTGAAAGAAAAGGCCAGCATCGCCAATAACGGAAAGATGTAATAGGCAAGGGGGACCGCCCCCGTCTTCTTTTCGCTCGTCATAATCATCAACCCCAACACCACGAGGCCCGTCCCCCCCCACAAGGTCAGCCCCGGCGTTTCCCCCAGCCAGAAGATCGCCGTGAGGGCCGCTCCGATGGGCGACAGGGAGATGATGGTCGATGTCCGGCTTACGCCGACGAGGATGCTCGAGTGATAAGCGAGATAGCGCGCCAGGCCCGTCCCCAGAAATCCGACGCTCAGAAAGATAATGAAACCCCGCAATAGGTTTCCTTCATACCCCTCCTCCGACGGGGACAAAAGGATCGCCACCATCCCCATCGACAGGTTCACCATGACGGCCAGGGTGAGGGGGGAGGCGCGGTCCGTCAGCCGGCGGACCATGATCTGGTTCAAGGCAAAAAGGAAAGCGCCGAGCAGCGCGCGGTAAACGGGCGGGACGGCCGAATAGGTATCAAGCATCTCCCACCGCCCCGGCGCCGGATTCGGCGAATCCCGCCGGTGGGCGAATCCGGGCCCCGCGCCGCCGGGGCGCAGGCCCCCGGCCGAGAGAAAGACGCCCAAGATACCGAGATCCCATCCGCCCGCCCAAATGCGCCCGCAGCAAAAAAGAAATTATCAGAGCAGAAACATTCGGCGATTATGGCATTCTGGAATTGTGCCCGCCACGCCCGGAAGGCGGGGCGGCCCTTCTGGTTCGCGGGATCGCCCCTCCTTTCCCTTTCCGCCCCTGATATGCTTCCCTGCACGGTGGCCCGGAAGGAAAACCTTTTTCGCAGAAGGAGCGCATCCGTGAGCGAGGATCCCGGCACACCCGGACAAAGGCTTTTCCCCGAGTATTCCCAACTCGCCGGGATGTACCGGAACGAAGTCGAGGGACTCACAGAAAGCCAGCTGGACCGCCGCCGGCCGGAGAAAAGCTGGGGGCTGTGGTCCGTCCGGGATCAGGTGAGCCACATGGCGATGGTCAACTACCGCTGGTTCCTCGGCAATTGGGGGCCGACCCTTTTCGGGGACGAATGGCCCCGCGACAAATCTCTCGCGGACACGGGCGGCGCCGACCGGAAGATGGACCCCGAGCGGTTTCACGCGATGGCGGACCTGCTCGACGCCCTTGAGGACGGACTCAGCCTGGCCTGGGAGATTCTCGAAAAGGAAACGCTGGCCTCGCTTCGGGAAAAGGCGCTCTCGTGCCGCGTGCCGAGGGACTACCGCTGGCCTTCCGGGGACGCCATGCGCGACTGGACCGAAAACATCTCCCTGAAAGCACACCCGGGCCGGTACTGGCGCGACGAAAAAGACCCCGACCTTTTCCACTACAACCTGGAATACACATTCCGGCATGTTTCGTGGGAGGCCTACGCCCACCTCAAAACCATACAAAAACACAAGGAGGCGGAGGGGCTGCCCCCCGCCGGCGTCATTCCGGATGAGGGCTACCTTCGGCTACTCACCTGGGAATAGGCCGCCCCGTGCGCCCAACGGGCGGCGGCGAAGGACACCCCCGGGGAAGGGCGGGGTCCGATTGTTCAAGCCGAAATTCAGAGGATCTCCTTCCGCGCCTTCCATCCGGAAAGGGCGGGCGGGGAGTAGGCCGCCATCTTATCGAGCAGCCGATCGGGATCGCTCTCCGCGATAAACAGGCCGAATTGCTCCTTCAATATGAACTCCTGCTCCTGCGCGTGCGCGAAAAGGGAGAGCAGGGGGTCGTAGTAGCCTGCCACGTTGAGCAGGCCGATGGGCTTTTCGTGTATCCCGAGCTGGGCCCAGGTGATGGTCTCCAGCGTCTCCTCCAGGGTGCCGAATCCGCCCGGCAGGATGATGAAGCCGTCCGCGAGGTCGGCCATAAGGGCCTTCCGCTCGTGCATGGTATCGACGAGGCGAAGTTCCGTCAGGTGATCATGGGGGGTCTCGATCTCCGTGAGCTTGCGGGGGATGACGCCGATGGCCTCTCCGCCGGCATCCAGGACCGCATCCGCAAAGGCGCCCATCATTCCGTTGCAGCCGCCACCGTACACGATTCCGATCCCCCGGCCGGCGAGCGTCCGCCCCACCGCCCGGGCGGCGGAAACATAATCCGGGTTCTTTCCCGGCTTGGAGCCCGCGTACACGCAGATACGTTTCACTGGGCCGCCACGCTGCCAGGGCGGTATTTTCCCTCCACCTGATCCCCGTCCATCTGAAATCCAGGGCCCGCCGTCGCGAACTCCACCATCAGCCCCTCGGGCCCCCGAATGTAGAGCGATTTGAAGTAGCCCCGATCCTGAATCCCCGAGTGGCCGATTCCCATTCCCTCGAGGCGCTCGATCTGGGCCCTCAGAGCGGCCTCGTCCTCCACCCCGAAGGCAATGTGGTGCATGCCGCCCGCCCCCAGGCGGTTGTCCGCCAGGTTGGGGCTCTCGAAGAAGGTCACGACGGTTCCGGGGCGGCCAATCTCATCGCCCAAGTAATAGTGCTTTTGATCCTGGGCGTCGAAGTTGCCGGTGGTCTTCACGAGGCAGATCCCCACCACCTCGGCCAAAAACTTCACCATGGCTTCTATGTCGCGTGCCACCAGGGTGACGTGGTGGATGCCTGTAAGGCGGACCTCTTGCGCCATCGAACATCTCCTCCTTCCAAAATGGAAAACCCCAGCCGCCCCCGTTTATTTCCGGGCGATGCCCCGATCCTACCAATCCCGGTTTCCGCGTGTAACCCGGCGCTTCCCGGCCCCCGAATGACCCGGCCGGGGAATCAGCTTTGCGCAAACAGCAAAACCGAGAGCACGGCGAGAACGATTCCCGCTCCAATCCCCGCGGTGACCTTCTCGCGCAGGAAAAAAATGGCGAGAATTCCCGTGAGAACGAAGCTGAGCTGGGCAATCGGGGCGACCACCATTGCCTCCCCGTAGGAAAGCGCGACAGCGAAGGAGACAAAGCTGAGGGAGGTGATCACGCCGCAGACGACGGGAATGAAGAAAGGCCCGCCCCCCCGGGGGATGGGGTCTTGGGCGTAGATCGCGAAGGGGAGGGCCATGCTGAAAACGCCCAGGCTCTGGGCGGCGGTCAAAGCGGCCGGGGGCGCCCCGAGACGAATGCCCAGCTTATAAAAGACGCCCATGAATCCCAGAAGGCACATGGAAGAAACGGCAAGGCCAAAGTGGCGGCGCCCGCCCCGCTCGCCAAAGGCCCGGAATCCCCCCGCCGATACGGCGCCAACCGCGAGAATCAGAGCCGCCACCTTCGTGGGGGTAAACATCTCTCCCAGGAAGGCGAAGGCCAGCAGGGAGGTGACTGCGAAATTGAGCCGGACGATTGGCGCGATGGCGACCGCCGCGCCCCCGCGCATGGCGAGAAACAGAAAGAGAAAAGCCGTGAAGGCGACAAGACCGTTCAGATACCCCAGGAGAAGGGAGGGGGTCCAAAACAACTCGCCCCGGATATGGGCCGCGAGAAATGCGGTGGGGATAAACGCGAGGTTTTGAACGAGCATAAAGGGGCCCGAGCGCAACTCCCAGCGCTGGCCCCATTTGTAGAGAAAATCATTAAGACCGAGCAGTCCGAGCGCGAATAGGGCGAATACAATATCCAGGCGCACAAATGCCCTGCCAGACAAAGGATCGGGCGCAATGCCCGCTCCTTCCCTTCAATAAGTAAAGATTCGGGGGAAATCCGCCTTTGCGGGATATCCTAGGAAGCAGCGATGGTTCCCTTCAGCTCCTTGCCCGGGACGAACTTTGGCACGGATTTGGCCGCGATCTGGATGGTTTCTCCGGTTTTGGGATTGCGGCCTGTCCGGGCCTTCGACTCACGGACAGAGAAAGTCCCAAATCCCGAAATCACCACCCTTTCCCGGGACTTCAACGAGTCCGAGACACCGCTGATCAAGGAGTTGAACATGGATTCCGCTTTGGCCTTAGGGACATCTCCCGCCTTGGCCATGATACCGATTAGGTCGCTCTTGGTCATACAGGTTCTCCGCGGGCAGGATTATCAGAAAACATGCAAAAATGATACGTTGTGGAATCCATGAGTGTCAATGAAGAAATTGCCCTTTTTCGGCCTCCTTACGGCCCTTTTTGCCCTGAATCCGGCCACCGGAAGGCCCCCCTGCCCGGACAGGAGATGATATGGGGCGCGAATACCCCTCCCGGCCCTATGTGGGTGTAGGGGGAATAGTCCTGGAAAATGAGGAGGTTTTGCTGGTCCGGCGGGAAAATCCGCCCAGCAAGGGGGTTTGGAGTATCCCCGGGGGGGGCGTCGAGCTGGGCGAGACCCTGGAGGCGGCCTGCCGGCGGGAAGTCCTGGAGGAAACGGGGCTTTCCGTGGAAACTCTGTTTCGGTGCAAGGTTTTGGACCGCATCACCCGGGACCAGTGGAACCGGGTCCAATACCACTACATCCTCATCGACTTCGTCTGCCGGCCGGCCGGGGGAGAGCTTCGCCCCTCGGGGGATGTGTCAGAGGCGGTTTGGTTCCCGTTAAAGAAAATCGCCTGGCTAAAACCCATGACAGCGGGAACGGCCGAAGTGATTCTGGAGGCGGCGGAGCGGTGGAAAAGTTCCGGCGCTTCTCCTTGAATCCGGTTTCGCCCGAAACGAAATCCTCCTGCCCTTCCCCGCTGGGCCGGCCCGGCCGAAGAGAAGGGCAGGCCGCATCTTCCCCCAACCCCTCTTCCAGATAGGAGTTCACGTTTCATGGACAAGAACCGGCGGATCTCTCCCGGGGCGCTCACCGGCTTCGCATTCTCCGCCCTTCGCGCGCTCGGGGCGGAGGAGAAAGCCGCCCGGACCACGGCCGAAGTTTTCGTGGGGGCCGACTCGCGGGGCATATCGAGCCACGGCGTGGCCGGGGGAACCGGCCTCATCGAGACGATTGAGCGGGTCCGGGCGGGTGCCATAAACATCAACGCCCAGCCCGAGGTGAACCGCAAGGAAAACTGGGCGCTCGCCACCATGGACGCCAAGGGCGGTCTCGGGCCTTCCGCCGCCATGGACGCCGCCCACCTGGCCGGCGACATCGCGGATGCGCTCGGCTACGGGAAGGTGTACGTCCGCGACGCAAACCACTTCGGCGCCACATGCGTCTATGTCGAGGCCCTCACCGCACGGGGCTTCGCCGGGAGAGCCACCTGCACCTCGGGCGCCTGGATGATCCCCTTCGGGGGCGACCGCATCCGCCTGGGAACCAACCCCATCACCTGGGGGGTCCCATGCGGTGACCAGCCCATCGTCATCGACATCGCCATGACCCAGCGCGCGGTAAGCCCCGCCCTGCGGGCCGCCAGGGCGGGTGAGCCCCTCCCGCCCGATTATTTCATGGACGAAAAAATGAATCCCCTCGAGGGAATCGTGTCCCTGGAAACACTCTTCCGGGGTTCGGTCCGCCCCCTCGGCGGGGAGCGCTTCGGCTACAAGGGCTCGGGACTCGCCATCCTGGTGGAGATGGACGCCGTCATGGGGGGCGGGTCGACCGGGCGCATCCCCTCCATGCGCGAGCAACCCTTGAGCCGGGTGTCCCAGACCTTCGAGGCGTGGCGGCTCGACTTCCTCATGCCCGAGGCGGATGCGCGGCGGAAAATCGAGGAGGCCGCGGCGGACATCCGCCGCCACGGGGGCCCCGGGATGCTTCTTCCCGGGGAGCGCGAGGCGCGCCGGAAGGCCGAGGCGGAGGGGATCCCCTACGACCCCGCCCAGTGGGAGGCCCTGCGCCGGATCGCGGAGGAAACAGGGGCAAAAACCCCGGACCCGGTATAGACAGATATTTACAAAGACGCTTGCAGAAAAAGAAGCCTACCGGCCGGCGGGGTCTCCCGTCTTCGGCGCTTCCTTCCCGCGCCGCTCGCACCGGACGTGTTCGATTCGGTTCCCGCTCGCCCGGTCGATGACGAACAGCCATCCGTCGATGAGCCGCCGATCGCCCGCCTTCGGGATCCGCTCGAAAACGTCGAGGAGGTAGCCCGCCAGCGTTTCGAAATCCCCCTCCGGAATGGGGATGGACAGCTCGTCCCGCACGTGCTCGACCTCCATCCGGGCGTCCACGAGGTAATGCCCCTCCCCCAGCCGCTGATACAGGCGCTTTTCGTCCACGTCATACTCGTCGCTGATCTCGCCGACGATCTCCTCCACCAGGTCCTCGATCGTCACCACGCCGCTGCACCCGCCGTACTCGTCCACGACGACGGCGAGCTTTTGCTTGGTTTTCTGCATTTCCTCAAGAAGATCGTCCGCCGGTTTCGACTCGGGAACGAAATACGGGGGGCGGACGATGTTCTCAACCTTGCGGATTGCGCCGGTGGTCTCGGGGGGCAGCGCGAGAATGTCTCTCGCGTACGCGACGCCTACGATGTGGTGGATCTCCCCGCGGTAAACGAGAATGCGCGAGTGGCCGTCCTCTTCGATGCGCTCGATCACGTCCTTGACCGCCCCTTCTTCGTCCACCGCGGAAACGTCCACGAGCGGGACCATGACCTGGTCCACCTGCAAATCGCCGAAACCCAGGATGCGCTCTATCATCTTCCGCTCGACCGCCTTCACGTCCCCGGCGTAGTGACGCTCCACCAAAGTCTCGAGCTCCTTACGGGTGACGAAGGGGCTCCGGTTTCCGTCCGCCTCGCGAATGCCCAGAACGGCCCTGATGACCCGGCTCAGCACCCAGACCAGCGGATACACCAGGAGCCTCGCGCCCCAGATGATCCGCGCCAGGAACGGCGCGAGGTCATCCGCCCGGTCCTGGCAATAGCTCTTCGGCACGACCTCCCCGAAGATCACGAGGAAAGGGATCACGGCGAGCACCGAGACCACCTCGCCGTACCTCGGACCCACGATGTCTATCGAAATCAGGGTGGCGAGGGTGACGTTGGTGACGAAACAAATATTGTGGCAGGTGAGAATGGTCCCCATGAGCCACTCGGGGCTGTCGAGCAGCCGGAGCGCGGTTTTCGCCCCCCGGTCTCCCCCGTTCGCCAGGGTGCGGAGACGGCCCCGGTTCGCCGAAACGATGGCGATCTCGGAGCCCGAAAAAAACGCCTCGGCCAGCAGCAAGAGGATCCCGACCGGAAGGAACGTGTAGATCAAATTCATGATGCCTCCCCCAGCCGCTCCGCCCGAATCCGAAGCACCCGCGTCTGCCGCACTTCCAGTACGGTGAGCTCGATGTTTCCGACCCGCACTTTTTCGTTCACCTTCGGCACCTGGCCCAGCATATGGAACACCAGGCCGCCCAGCGTGTTCGCCCCCATCGCCCCGGGAAGGGGCCACCCCGTCCTCTCGCGAAACGCCTCCAGCGGGATGCGCGCCAGGCAAAGGTAGGAACCGTCCGCTTGTTTTTCCGCTTCGGCTTCCTCGCCCGCGTCGAACTCATCCTTGATCTCCCCGAAGATCTCCTCAAGAAGATCCTCCATCGTCACCAGGCCGCTCACGCCGCCGAACTCATCCGCCACGATGGCGATGTGGGTCCGTTTCTGGCGGAACAAGCGGAACAGGGCCTCGAGCTTCATTCCGGTCGGAACGAAAAGGGGCTCGCGCAACATCTTCGCGGGAATCATTTCGCTCGGATCGAACGACTTCCGCCTCGCCAGACGGAGAAAATCCTTCACGTAGGCGATTCCCACGATGTGATCCCGGTCATCCCGGTAAATGGGAATCCGCGAGTGGGGAGAAGACCGCACCCGGTTGACCGCCTCGGCGAGCGGCAGGCCGGCCTCCCAGCAGACCATGTCCGTCCGGGGAACCTGGATCTCGCGCACGGTCCCGTCGTGAAACTTGAATATGTTGTGAATGTACGCCTTCTCCACCGCGTCGAGCTCGCCTTCCTCATGGCCCGCGTCGACAAGGGTGAGAAATTCATCCTCCATCAGAATGTTGCTCTTCGCCTGCGGCGGAGCGCCGAGGAGGATGAGCACGCCGTTCGAAATCCAAAGGACGACAGCGCGAAACGGACGGATGAAAGCGGCGAAATGGGAAAGCGGGGCCGCCAGGAGGCGGGCGAATCCCTCGGGGAACCGCGCCGCGACGGACTTGGGGGTGATTTCGCCGAACACCATCAAAATGGGGGTCATCAAAACGACGGCGAGCCAGCTCCTCCCTTCTCCGAGAAAGGACACGACGGCGCCGGCGAACACCGCCGAGGCGGCGATGTTCACGATTTCGTTTCCCATCAGGATCGAGATGATGAGCCGGCGGGGGCGTTTCAGCAGGGCCGCGATGCGCGCGCCCACTCCGCCCTCTTTCCGCATGCCCTGAACGCGGTAGCCGCCGAGGGAGAAAAAGGCGGTCTCGCTCGCGGAAAACCCCGCCGATAGGGCGATCAGAACGAAGAACGCGACGAGGCGGAAAAGCAGGTCTGCTTCCATCGCTCAGCCCCTCCCCCCAAGCGAAGAAAGGAGGAGCCGCCCCGCCGCCCGCCGAAAATGGAATGAGGTTCCGAATAATCCCGGAGGTTCGCCGTCAGGCGAAGAGTCCGAATCGGAATTCAAATTTTCAAGCTCCTCAGATAGTCGCGGAACGCCGGCCCGATATCCTTCCGGGCCAACGCGAATTCCACCGTGGCTTGCAAAAAGCCGAGCTTGTCGCCCGCGTCGTAGCGCTTTCCCTCGAATTCATACGCGAAGATGGGGTGATCCTCGAGGAGGATCCGAAGCGCCTCGGTGAGTTGAATCTCTCCCTTGGCGTCGGGCTTGGCCTTTTCGATGGCCCCGAAAATCTCGGGCGGAAGGACATAGCGGCCGATGATGGCGAGGTTCGAAGGGGCCTTTCCGGCGGGGGGCTTCTCGACCATTCCGCGCAGCCGGGTGAGCCGCGGACCGGGGGACTCCCCCCCGGCCGGGATAACAGACCCGTACTTCGAAATCTCCCCGCCCTCCACCTCCATCACCGCGATGGTGGCCGTCCCGGTGGCGTCGTAGGCCTCGATGAGCTGGCGGATGGCCGGAACCTCGCTCCGTATGACGTCGTCGCTCAGGATGACGGCGAAAGGTTCATCGCCCACGGCGTTCTTCGCACACTGAATCGCGTGCCCGAGGCCGAGGGGCGCCTTTTGCCGGATGGCGACGACGCGCACTGCCCGGGCGATCTCCTCGACGATTTTCAGAAGGTCCTTTTGGCCCCGCTGGCGAAGGTGGGACTCCAGCTCATAGGAGATGTCAAAATGGTCCACCATCGCCACCTTTCCACGGCCCGTGATGAGGATGATCTCCTCGATCCCCGCGTCCACCGCCTCCTGGACGCTATACTGAATCTGGGGGATGTCCACGATGGGAAGCATCTCTTTGGGAACGGCTTTCGTCGCGGGCAGAAAGCGGGTGCCGAGCCCGGCGGCGGGAAAAACAGCCTTGCGGATTTGCGCCACGGGGATACCCTAAGAATGGTGGGGAAATATAAGATGTTCCGCGAAATGCGAAGGCGTATCCATATTCGGGTAAATCTTAGGAAATAGGCGAATATTCGTCAAGGAAGGCTTTTTTCGGCCAAAATCCGCTCGAATCCCTTGACGCCGATTACCCTTACGCCCAGCGACTCCGCCTTGGAGAGCTTGGAGCCGGCGCTCTCCCCGGCGATCACATAATCCGTTTTCTTGCTCACCGTTCCGCTCACGCGCCCGCCCAGGGCTTCGATGGCCTCCTTCGCCCCGCTCCGGGTGTGCCCGGGCAGGGTACCCGTGAGGACGAAGACCTTCCCGGCGAAGGGCGCCGCACCGCCCGCGCCGGCGGCGCCCCCCGTGGGGGGGGCGGGCCGCACGCCCGCCTCGATCAAGGCATCCACATACGATCCGCTCTGCGGGTCCCCGAAAAATGAGGCGATGCTTTCGGCCACCTGGGGGCCGACCTCGTGGATGGCGGTCAGCTCCTCGAAGCCCGCCTTTTTCAGTCCGCCGATGCTTTTGAAATGCCCGGCGAGCACCTCCGCTAAGTGTTCTCCCACGTGGCGGATCCCAAGCGCATAGATAAAGCGCGCCAGGGGGGGGGTCTTGGTCTTATCCAAAGCCGCTATCAGGTTTTCGGCGGACTTCTCCCCCATCCGCTCGAGGGATTCCAGCTGCTCCCGCTCCAAGGAGAAGAGATCGGCGGGCTCCACGACCAGCTTCGCATCCACGAGCTGATTGACCAGCTTCTCGCCGAGCCCCTCGATGTCCAGCCCCCCCCTTGAGGCGAAATGGCGAAGGCCCTCGCGGACCACCGAGGGGCAGCGGGGGTTCGGGCAGCGGGTGGCCACCTCCCCGGCGGACCGTTGGGCCGCCGTCCCGCAATCGGGACACTTCTTCGGCATCCGGAAGCGCCTCGCTCCCCGGGGCCGCTTCTCCAAAACGACGGAGACCACCTCGGGGATGACGTCCCCCGCCCGCTGGACCACGACAGTGTCGCCCTTCCGCACATCCTTTTTCCCCGCCTCATCCTCGTTGTGAAGGGTGGCCCGCGACACCTCCACCCCCCCGACCCGGACGGGCTTCATCACGGCGACGGGGGTGAGCGCGCCGGTCCGCCCCACCTGGACGATGATGTCCTCGACCACGGTAGTCTCCTGGCTGGGAGGGAATTTGTACGCGATGGCCCAGCGCGGCGACCGCGAACGGAACCCGAGGTCGCGCTGCAGCTCGAACGAATCCACTTTCATGACGGCGCCGTCCATCTCGACGGCGGCCTCTCCGCGGGCTTCGAGAATCTCCCGGTAAAAGGCGAGCGCCTCTTCGAGGTCTTCGCACCTCCGCCAGGATGGATTCACGGGAAATCCCCACTTCGGAAGGGTCTCAAGAAGGTCGGACTGGCTCTCGAACGAATGCCCTTCGATCCGGCCGATCCCGTAGAGGTATATGCCGAGCTGGCGCGAAGCGGTGATTCCGGGATCAAGCTGGCGGAGCGCCCCTGCGGCGGCGTTCCGCGGGTTCGCGAAGGGGGGCTCTTCCGCCTCCCTCCGCTCCCGGTTCATCCGCTCGAACGCGTCCAGCCGCATGAAAACCTCCCCGCGCACCGCAAGCGCCGGCGGATACGCCGGTCCCGCTTCGGGCGCGCGCAGGCGCAGGGGAATTCCGCCGACGGTCCGAAGATTCTGGGTGACGGTTTCACCCCGGACGCCGTCGCCGCGCGTTCCGCCCGATACGAAGACACCCTCGCGGTAGATGAGCTCGACCGCGAGGCCGTCGATCTTGGGCTCGGCGACATAGGTGAACTTCTCCACATCCCGGTCGTAGGTCTGTCGCAAGAATCGCCGCGCTTTTTCCTTAAACTCTTTTATTTCCTCCGCCAGCAGGGCGTTATCAAGGCTGAGCATGGGCGGGTCATGCTCGAAAACCTCGAACGCCTCGAGCGGCGGGGCGCCCACGCGCCGGGTGGGCGAGTCCGGGGTGGCGAGGAGGGGGTATTTCTCTTCCATCTTCTGGAGCGCGCGCAGGCGGCGATCGTACTCGGCGTCGGAAATCTCCGGGCCGTCGAGGACGTGATACAGGTAGGTGTGGCGATGCAGGTCTTCGGCGAGCGCTTTCGCCTTCTCGCGCACTTTGGGAGGCGGCTCCTTCGGCTTGCTCATCGTCCGCTCAGGGAAGGGTCATCGACGCGGCGGCGTCCGGCGAAAGAGAGCGCCCGGCCCGCCGCCTAGAAGTTCTTGAGCTGCTCTCGTGCGGTCCTCCCCGCTTCGCTCTGAGGATATTTTTTCGCCACGCGCTCGAACAACTCCTGCGCGCTTGCCTTGTCACCGAGGCGGAGAAAGGAAAGGGCTTCTTTCAGCAAGGAGTCGGGCGCCTTGTCTCCGTTGGCGTAGTCCACCTGTACTTTGTTGAAGGCCAGGATGGCCCGCTCGAAGTTTCTTTCTCCAAAATAGGATTCCCCGATCCAGTACTGGGCGTCATCCGCCAGCTCGTGCGTGGGATTTTTCGATAGAAACCGGGTGAAAAGGAGCCGCGCCCGGGGAAATTGGCGCTCCTCCCGCAAGACCTGAAGGGCTTCATTGAATTCGACCTCGGGATCCGGACCCGTGGGGGGAGTCACCTTCGCGACCGTAGCGCCGCTTTGCGCCAATGGCGAGACCGAGGCGCTCACCTTGGCCACCCCGACGGGGGCAACCCCGGCGGAGGGAGCTCCCACCGGAGGAACGGCAAATTCCGGCGACGCCACCGGGAGGCCGACATGCGATTCCGTTGCCGGAGCCCCCACCGGTGTTTCCTTGCCGGATGCCGCTCCGACATCGGCCCTCCCCCGGCGGACGTCGGCAAACCGGAGGTTGGCCAGCTCATTTTCCATCGAATCGAGACGCTCCCTCAAGGTCTCGAGAATATTTCCGAATTTTGCCTGCTCCTCCACCTGGGCGCCCTGGCCGCGCTCGAGCTGATCCGCAAGGGATTGGATCGCCTTCCGCGCTCCCTCCAGGCGAAGTTCCTGATCGGCCAGGGTGCGCCGCAGGCCCTGGAGGGTGGCCCCCAGGCCCCTGATGGCTTTCAGGATTCCCTCATCGGGCACACTTGCGGGAGCTTTTTCTTTCTCCGCCTGCGCCGCCGCCACAGACACTCCGGGAAGGCCGGCCCCCGGCAGTACGGCACGCAGTATCAGAGGAAAGCCGCTGAATTCTTCAGGAGGGGATTCTTCAAAGGAGACCGCAAGCGCCAAAACCATGGCCGCCGCAAAGAGTACAAAGCCACGGCTGGAAGGAGGCTTTCTCATCAGAAAAAAACTCCCCGGCGGCACACCGCCGGGGAGTCCTTTCTCAACCGGCAACCGGACGGCTCAGTTCAACTCCGCCGGAATTCCGCCGATGACGTTGAACTTGGCCCGGCGATTTTTGAACCACGCCTCTTCGTTGTGACGCGGGTCGGAGGGGCGCTCTTTCCCGTAGCTGACTGTGTCAATTCGGGAAAAGGAAACCCCAAGGGACACCAGGTAATCCCGGGAGCTCTGTGAGCGGCGATGTCCCAGGGCGATGTTGTATTGGACGGTTCCCCGCTCGTCACAGTGGCCCTCGATCTGGATCCGAACCGTCGGAAACTTCAGAAGAAACTGGGCCTTCCTGTCCAGGATGGGCCGCATATCGGGCCGAATGGAAGACTTATCAAAATCGAAATGAATCCTGTCCGCCTCCAGGCTGGCGATGCCGCTCTTAAACTCCGCGCGCCTGCGGCTCCGCTCGGCCTCGGTCATGCTTCCTTCCGAGCGCCCGCCCGTTTTGGCGCCGGCTTGGCTCCCCGATCGGCCGGCGGCCGAAGTCATCGCTTCGTCCGTTTTCACCGTTTGCTGCGCGCATCCCATTACAAAAAGCAGAGCCACACCCATAAAAACGCCGTGAAACCGCTTATTTTCACCCTTCGCGAACATTCAAATGTCCTCCTCGAAGCCCTGCAAGTCTCGGGATGGGAAGGTTGTAAGAAGAATTACGGATTATCTCCCAATATTCAGGGAAAAAACCGATCCCCCTCCGCCCATTTCGAGCGTACGAGCGTTTTTCCCTTCAGAAATAAAATTATAAAGCCCTTCCGGGCAAGGGGCAAGCCCAACCCCATAATTTTGGTGAACTATTTCGCATTTGGCGAGAAATTTATCATTTAGGGCAAAGAAGGCGACCAGGCAGGCTCCTGTCCCGGCTGAAGGCGCTTGAGCTGGGAGCCCAGCGAAGTCATCACGTATATGAATTTGCTCCCGTTCCGATCCGAGGAAAACGCAATATGGCGCCCATCGGGGGACCAGGTGGGGCTTTCGTTTTTCCCCTGCCCGCCCGTGAGGCGCCTCAGATCCGACCCGTCCGGGTTCACCGTTACAATATCGATAGAAGACCCATCCGTGATTCGGGTGGAGTAGGAAATCCGGTCCCCCCGGGGGCTCCAGGCCGGCTCGGTATTGTATCTTCCTTGAAATGAAATCCGGCGCGGGGAACTCCCGTCGGCGTTCATGACGTAAATCTGGGGACCTCCCGTCCGGCCGGAGGTGAACGCGATTTTCTTTCCGTCCGGAGAAAAAACCGGAGAAACATCGATTCCAAAGTGGCGGGTGAGGCGCCGCTTCACCCTGGTTGCAATGTTATAAAGGTGAATCTCATAATTGCGCCCGGTGAGTTCCGAGAAAGCGAACCACCGGCTCCCGGGGGAAAACGTGCCTCCGATGGCCTGGGCCTTCTTCGAGCTGACCTTGATTTCGCGCCCGCCATTCGTGGGCATTAGGAAAACCGCGGGCGGATTCGATTTGAAGGAAGAGTAGGCGAGCCATTTTCCGTCCGGGGACCATGCGGGAGCGTTGTTCCCCCTGCCGTTCCGGGTAACGCGGCGAAGGTTCTTCCCGTCCCAATCCATGATGAAGATCTCGCCGGGCTCTTTCTGGGAGCGGCGCGCGACGAAGGCGACCTGGGTGTCGAATATCCCTTTCTGGCCCGTGAAGCGCTCCAGCACGTCGTTGGCGAAGCGGTGGGCCAAAAGCCGCCAGCCGCTGGCGGGATAGCGGTAGCGCTTCCCGAGCTCCTGCACCCCCCGGACGGTATCGTACAGGTACGCCTCCACTTGAATCGTGTTTTTCGAAACCTCATACCCGCCCTTTATGAGGGCCTCCACCTTGATCACCTTCGACCAATCCGAGAAGCGCTGCGCATTTTTCCGGATTCCCGCCCGAAGGGGGTTCTCGAGGTAGCCTTCGCGGGCGGGAACGAAGAACAAGCCGCTCCGCGTGAGGTCCTCTTCGATGACGCGGGCGATATTCATGCCGACGGGAGAGGGGCGGCCGTCATCTAACGGGCGGAAAATCGGAATGGCGATTCGTATCTTCCGCGCGTTGGGAGAGTAGATATCGATGAACACCCGAGCGCCCGCCTTCGCCGCAAAGGCGGGCGCGGAAAATACAATTGAAACGAGCGTCAGCAACAACGCCGCGCGCCACTTCATGCCGAATCTCCCCGGCGGCCCGACCGCGCTCCAACCCCCCCGATCAGGACCGGCAAAAATTGAACCCGCAAAAGCGGAAACCGATGGGTATCCATTTATCTTTCACCGTGTTGGGCAGCGAGGGAAACGCCGGGTCCGCCGAGCTCTTCACCGCCCGGAGGGCCGCCTTATCGTAGGCGCTGTTTCCGCTCGACCGCTCGATTTCAAGATTCTGGATGGTCCCGTCGTTTTCCACATCCACAATCACGATGGTCCGCAGGGTATTGACCCCCTCCAGGTTCAAGGGGATGGCCCAATGATTCCGGACCCGTTCGGCCAGCAGGCCGTAATAGCGATCAAGGTCCGAGCGGGCGGCCCCGCCGCCGCCGGCGCCCCGGCTTCCGCCCCCTTGGCCGTCGCCGCCCCCTTCCCCCGGATACCCGACTTTGGATTTGGGCCGGTTCGTGACGGCTTTTTTGCCGGCGGGCGAATCTTTGGGGGGGGGCGTCGAGGCGGTGCGCTTTTGTTGTTCCGTTTTTTTTCTCTTCGCGTACTGCTGCCGCCAGCGCCGCTCGCGCTCCCGCCGCTCTTTGATCTTCTTCAATCGTGCGAGCCGCTCGCGCGCCTTGGCCCGCTTCCGCTTGAGGGCCACCGTGTCTTTTTTCGCGCTCTTCTTGCGGACGGTGCGCTTCTTCGGCACCGGCGTTTTCTTCGACGGTTTCTTCTTTGAGACCTTTTTCTTTTTTGCTTTTTTCTTGCTTACGGTTTTTTTCTTCACCGCGATCTTCCGCGCGGCCTTATCGGCGGAGCGCAGGGCTTCCTTCCGGGCGTCCGGCCGATCGCCCGACTTGCCGCGCGCCGACCCGCCCGGTATCTCGTGGGCGCCCACGAGGTTCACGGCCGTTCCGCTTCCGTAAAACCGGAAGCGGGGCTGCGAAGGCGCCCAGGTCGCCCAGACGACGAGGAGCACATGGAAGAAAACAGAGACGCCCGCGGCCTGGCGAAACCGAATGTTCCGCATCAGGCTGAAACGCTCCCCCCTCTTGCGGCGGAGCAGGGCGTCGCGCCGGTCCTGTACCGGATCCGGCTCCGGATCATGAGACTGGGTTGGTTGTTGGTTCATGTTCGTCCCGGCCCGTTCAGCGTTGCCCGGAATTTTTCCGCCGGCGGCGCCCGCCCGAATTCAATGGATCCGTCACCATGTTCAGCTTGCTGATCCCGGCGGCCCGAATGACGGCCATCGTCGCCATCACCCGCCCGTAGGAGACGGCCTGGTCCGCCCGCAGGAAAATCTCCTTGTTCGCCCGGCTCTTGAAGAGGGCCGTGAGCTTGGTGCGAAGCTCGCCGGCGGTAACCAAATTGTCGTTGACAAAAAGCCTGGAATCCCTGTCCACCGTTACGACGATGGCGTCCTCGGCCATGCTCGCGCTTCGGCCCACCACCTTTGGAAGCTCCACGTCCACCCCCTGCTGAAGGAGGGGGGCCGTGATCATGAAGATGATCAGGAGCACCAGCGTTACGTCCACGAGGGGCGTGACGTTGATCTCCGAGAGACGCGTACCCCTGCTTACTTTGGCGGCCAAACTGCCTCCCGATACCTACAACCGCATGAAATGGCGGCCAACCAGGTTGAGAAAATCCGCTGAGAAGTTTTCGATTTCATCGGATATCGTCTTGATGCCGTTCTGGTACGCATTATAAGCAATGACGGCCGGAATCGCCGCTGCCAGACCCAAGGCGGTGGCGATGAGCGCCTCGCTGATCCCCGGTGCCACGACCGCCAGCCCGGCGGTTCCCTTCGCGCCGATTTCCCGGAAGGAATTCATGATCCCCCACACCGTCCCGAACAATCCGATGAAGGGCGTCGCGCTGGCCGTGGTGGCGAGGAAGGTCATGAGCCGCTCCAGCTTTCCGAGCTCCTGGTTCGCCGCGCGGCGGAGCGCCCGCTCGACGGCCTCCACCCCGGTCAGGTCGGTGGTGAGAACCGCTGTATCGGTTTCCTCTTCCCTCGTGCGCGCCTTTAAGATCTGCTCGGCTTCCCGGTAGCCGGTCAGAAAGACCTGCCCGAGGGGACTTTCCTCGAAATTCGAGGCATCCTCGAAGAGAAGATCCAGCCGTTTCGACCGCCAAAACGACTCTTGAAATTCTCCAGAGCGCAGCTTGGCCCGCCGGATTTCGAAATATTTCCAAATGATGATCGCCCAGGATGACAACGAGAAAAAGAACAAAATGATCAGAACGAACATCACCACCCCGCCCGACTGCGTGGCGAGGTCCAGAATACCCAACCGGCCGAGATCGGCCTCGACAGGAGGAGGAGGAGGCGCGGCGGCGAGGCCAATGAACGAGAACAACGGGCATCTCCTTCCCGGGCGGGAGCATTCAGTATAACCGTTTGCAAATGACCGTCAATACAGTCGTTTCCAAGGAATCGTTGACATAAATTCTAAACCGTTGCAATAATTTTGCCCCGCCCCTCCAGAGGCTATTTTCCATGGAAATCGAAGGCGTGAAATCGGCGTCCGCCGGGTGGATCGAGAAATACGCCAAGAAACTTCGGCCTCCCTTCTACGGCCTTCATCGGCACCCCGAAATCCGCCCCGCGGAGCACCGCCCCAGCGCCCTGCCCGCGATTATCCTTGAAAACCGCCGATTTCAAGTGAAAAAGATTGTGGCCAGGCTTCCCGGGACCTTCCTTCTCGCCGCGCTCGTATTCCTGCTCCCGGCGCCCCGGGCGCTCGGGGAAAAACCCACCGCGAATCCCGCCCCGCCCAAGCATTCGGGGCCGAAAACCGCCGCGCCATCCGTACGGCCCATTCCGGAGTCCCTCCGCCGGCTCGTCGAGCGCGGCCAGCACGCCCAGCTCCTGGAGAAGCTGGAGGCAGGAGGATTCGATCTCGACGGGCGGCGGAATTTTCTGCGCGGCTACGCGCTCCTCCGATTGGGCAGGCAGGCAGACGCCCTTCCCTCCTTCCAACTGGCGCTCGAGGAGCTCCCCGCCCTTCGCGCTTATACGCTTTTCTATCTGGCGGAGGCCGCCGAAGGAACAAAAGAGGCGGGGCAGGAGCGCCGCGCGCTGGAAGAGCTTTTGCAGACCGACCCCAAGGGTCCCCTCGCGCCCTCTTCCTACGAAAGGGTGGCCGCGCTGGATCTGAGGGAGGGCGCGCCCCTTCGGGCGGCGGCCCGCCTCGGGCGCCTGCTCCGCTACTTCCCGCAGGAAGAGAGGGCCCCCGCCATCCTGGCCATGCGGGCGGAAGCCCTCGAAGAGGGGGGCCGCAGGCGGGAGGCTGCCCTCGCCTGGCGGGAACTGTGGCGGACGCACCCGGAAAGCGGAGAAGCCGGGGGGGCCCTCGACCGCGCCGGGTCGCTGGCCGCCGGCCTGACGCCGCCCCTTCCCGCGCCCGGGGCGGTTGACCACTACCGCCGCGCCCGCCTCCTCCAAAAGCGCTACTACTACGACAAGGCCCTTGCCGCCTACGGAGAACTCAAGCTCCGGTATCCGAACTCGCCCTACCGGCGGCGGATCGCCCTGCAAGAGGCCCTCGCCCTCTACGCCCTGCGGCGCACCCCCGAGGCGGGCGACGCCCTCTGGCAGTCGATCCAGCTGTTTTCCGCGGGCAGCCCGGAGCGCGCGAAGGCGCGTTACTATCAGACGCGCAACCATCTCCGCGCGAGAGACCGGAACGCATTCGAGAGCGACGGCAGAACCCTTTTGAAGGAAAGCGGAAAGGGCGAGTGGGCCGCCAAGATGCGCTACCTCTTCGCCCGCGTTCACGAAGACGATTCGGAATACGAAGACGCAGGGCGGTACTACAGGGAGGTCGCCGCGCGGCACCAGGGCTCCTCCCTCGTCCCGCAGGCCCTCTGGCAGATCGCCTGGATTCACCTTCGCCAGCGCAGGCCCGAGTCCGCCTACGCGGGTTTTTCCTCTTTGTCCCGCCGCCATGCCAGCCATTTCCTCCAATCTTCTTCCCTGTACTGGGCGGCGGCGGCGGCCGAGGCGGCCGGCGAGGCCGAAAAGGCGGTGGCGGCCTACCGGGAATCCTCCCAAGTGTTTCGGCACACCTACTTCGGCCACCTCGCGCGGGCGGCGCTGGATCGCTTGGCCCAAAATGGGAATCTCCTTGCGGAAAAGCCTCTCGCCCTGCGGGATGCGGGATACGAGAATTGGATCAAAATCCCCGCGGGCCCTTACTCCAAACCCATGCGCGTGAAATGGAGGGCGGCGCAGCTTCTCTCCTCGATGGGATTTCACCGCCACGCAGGCGAGGAATACTCCCGACTGACCGCCCGGCCTTTCTTTCAGTACCGGGCGGCGAGGGCCTTCGCAAAAGGCGGCGAGCACAGCCGCGCCTTCCGGATTCTCGCATCCCATTTTTGGGACGCCATCCGTTCCGGGGGAAAGGATCTGCCCGCTGAGTTTTGGCGCATCGCCTATCCCCTGAGCGTGAAACGGAAAGAGGCGGGCGGGGCCGACCCCCTTCTCGTCAACGCCATCATCAAAGCCGAAAGCGCTTTCGAGGAAAAAGCGCTTTCGCGGGCGGGCGCGAGAGGCCTCATGCAGCTCATGCCCGCCACGGCCCGCCGCCTGGCGAAGGCCCACAAATTCAAGCTCGCCTCGGCCGACCAGCTCTTCGACCCTGCGATCAACGTACGCCTCGGGGCCCGGCATCTCGGCGATTTGCTGAAGGACTTCGGCGGCGCGGTCGTCCCGGCCATCGCCAGCTACAATGCAGGACGCAGGGTGGTGAAAAGGTGGTGGAGCGCCCGGAAGGATGAACCCCTGGAGACCTTCATCGAGCGCATCCCCTACCAGGAAACCCGGAATTACGTGAAGAGGGTCCTGGGATACTACTGGGAATACCAGCGCATCTATCCTCAGCTGGGAGGCAACGGCGCCCGGGGGGACAGGCCCTCGTGAGCCCCCGCTCTCCCGGCGATCAAACCGCCCTCGGCCTCATGTCGGGAACCTCCGCCGACGACGTTGAAGCGGCCCTCGTTCGAATCACCTCCCCGCCCGGGCCGCGCGTCCATCTTCTTGCGTTTCGGTCCAGCCCCTACCCCGAAGGGCTCCGCCGCCGCGTCCTCCTCGCGGGGGGGGAGCCGGGCCTTCGCACGGCCGGGATCTGCTCCCTCCACCGTGAGGTGGGAGAGGCTTTCGCCGACGCCGCGCTCTCCCTTTTCGAGGAGGCGGGCATTCCGCCGGGCGATGCGGACTTCGCGGGAAGCCACGGCCAGACCGTGCGCCACCTGCCCGCGGGCGGGGCGGGGGCGGAAGGCCCCCTTCTCCCCTCCACCCTCCAGCTCGGGGACCCCGCCGTCATCGCGGAGCGGACGGGCATGACCGTCGTCTCGGATTTCCGCGCCCGCGATGTGGCGGCGGGGGGGGCGGGCGCCCCCCTCACCCCCTGGGCGCACCAGGTCCTGTTCGCCAGAAAGGACAAGCCGGCCGCCTTTCTCAACCTCGGCGGCATCGCGAACCTGACCTATATCCCCCCCTCGGGGAGCGAGAACCTCTTCGGCTTCGACGCGGGACCGGCCAACATGCTGATCGACGCCCTGGCCGAAAAAATCTCGAACGGGAAGAGCCGCTTCGACCGGAACGGTGAGCTCGCGGCCAAGGGGGAGGCGGACGCGGAGACGCTTGACGCCCTGCTCCGGCACCCCTTCCTCAGCCAATCCCCGCCGAAAAGCACGGGACGGGAGGAATTCGGCGAGGCGTTTCTCGCGGAGGTCCTCGGCCCCCTTTCCCGGCGGCGGCCCCGGCCGGAGGATCAACTCGCCACGTTGACCGCCTTCTCGGCCGAATGCATCCTGCGGGCGATTCGGGATCATTTTCCGGAGGACGCCCCCCCGGCCGAGGTCATCGCCGGGGGAGGGGGAATTCAAAACCGGACGCTGACGAATCTTTTGAAGAAGGGGCTGAAACCGATCCCGCTCGTTTCGAGCGCGGAAAGGGGGCTTCCCCCCGAGGCCGTAGAGGCGGCCGCCTTCGCCCTGCTCGCCTGGGGAACGCTGCAGGGGATCCCCACGAATGTGCCGGCGGCCACCGGGGCGGGGCGAAAAGCCGTCCTCGGGGCTATCACGCCGGGCGGCCGGTTCCCCTTCCCCCGTCCCGCGCCTGAATCGAAATGAGACAAAGAAATCAAATGTGATTTGCACCACAGCGCGCCGAAGAATAAAAACCCATAATTTGAACGCCAGCGGGCGGGAGGAATCGCGTGGACCCTGAACTCCAAAACGAGGTGGTCTCCCTCACAAAAGAGTTGATTCGCATCCCCAGTGAAAACCCGACCGGAACGGAAAACCAAATGGCGGATCGGGTGGAGGATTATCTCCTCCGGCTGGGCCTCGATGTGGAGCGGGACCCGGTGTGCGACGGGCGGGAGAACGTAACCGCCGAGCTGGGGGATCCCACAAAGGGGCCGACCCTCGTCCTGCTGAACCACATGGACACGGTTCCGGCGGGGGAGGATTGGACGCGCGATCCTTTCGGGGGAGAGGAGTCCGGCGGCAAGATCTGGGGCCGGGGCGCCTGCGACATGAAAGGGGGGCTCGCGGCGGGACTTGTCGCGGTCAAGGCATTGAAGGAAAAAATCGACAAGGGCGCGCGCGTCGCAGGGGCGGTGCGGAGCTGCATCGTCGTCGACGAAGAGGGCCCGTGGATGCGCGGCGCGGCCGCGGCGGTCGAGCGGGGGCGCGTGCGCTCCGGCGATGTGATCATCTCATGCGAGCCCACCCGGCTCCGACTCATCACCGCCCAAAAAGCCGTCATGTGGTACGAGGCCGTCTTTTCCGGAAAGAGCGCGCACGGCGCCGCCCCGCACATGGGGGCGGACGCCATCCAGGCCGCGGCCCACACCGTGATCCAGCTCCAGGAGAAGGTGAAGGCCATGGAGGACTCGCATCCCCTCCTGGGCCGGCCGACGCTGGTGACGAGCGTGATCGCGGCGGGGCGGAAAACCAACGTGGTGGCCGACCGGTGCCGCATGGAGATCGATTTCCGGTTTGCCCCGCCCCTTACCTTATCCGGCGCGAAGGACTTCATCGAGAAGGAGGCGGCGCGGGCTTGCGCCCGCGTTCCCGGAACCCGGGCGGTGGTGAAAAATCTTTCCGTGGACCGCCCGCCCGTGATCTCGGAGCCGGAGGGAGAGGGGGCCCGGCGCATCCGGGAGGCCGTAAAAAAAGTGACCGGCGGGGAGCCCGAAAGCGGAGGGGTCGGCTACTACACGGACGCCGGCCTCGTCGCGGTCCGGACCGGAAACAAGCAGAGCTACGTTTTCGGACCGGGCAACATCGAAAACGCGCACGCGCCCGACGAGTTCATCGAGGTCGCCGAACTCCAGGCGGCGGCCCGGATCCTCGCCGGCCTCGCGGATGGTTTCGCCCTAGAATGAAGAATCTGACGGGATTTATTCGCATAATGATAAAAAAGCGATATCTATTTCGTAATTTTTCGGCTTTATTCGTGAAGAATTTCTGATAAAATGCAAAATACTAACAAATCGCAAAGAGGAGCTTTCCGGTAAACGATTCAAAAACGACGCGGACACCGCCCCCGGTTTGCCAAACGGCATATTCCCCCGTAGATCACGGGGTGATTTGGTGGAGATGAAGAAGATGGCCGATCCTGTGAAAAGCCCCTTTGTGGGAAAAGAGAAAACCGCTGCGGGGGAAGAGAAAACCGAACACCAGAAAGTTCAATTTCGAAGCGAGCTTCCCGAATCGATGAGGCGGCTTATCGGGAAGCTCCAGGATAATTACCGAATAAAAAGATCGAGATTTCTCAAGGATTTTCCGCTTCTTGTCGTTAGAGCCGCATTCGGTGTGCAGGCTGCCGATAACAGGGGAGAGCAACGGCTATCTGGGAAATCCCGGTTATCAGCTCTTTGCGGATTTCCGCCTCCCGGGGGTCGCCCCCCGAAAGCACCGCCTGCCGCCGATGGGCGCCGGAGGGGCGAGCGAGCGTTTTGGCTGTGCGGTATCCGTCTTGCGATTCGGCTGGTTCTATGGGGCGGGCGTTTTGGCTGCTACGAAGCGGGGGGGGAGGCTCCCTCGGTTTGGTCCAAGTCTTCGAGGGCGCCGCGGACGGTTTCGAGTTGTGCCTGCGCGCCCGCTTCTTTGAAGATGTCCCGTGCCTCGGTAAGCTGCTCACGGGCGAGCGCCAAATCTCTTTTCTCCAGGTTTAGCCGGCCCAGGTTGCCCAAGCTCGTCGCGATCCCGATGGGATGCTCCTCCTCCCGGTTGATGGCGAGCGCCCCTTCATAGGCCGAAAAGGCTTCGTCCAGATCGTCCCGGAAATAATGGATATTGCCGATATTGCTGAGCATGGCCGCCTCGCCCTTCCGGTTGCCCAGCTCGCGGTGGGCGGCGAGCGCCTTCTCGTAGTGGGAGAGGGCGCGGGTGTGCTGATCCTGCGCCGCATAGGCGATGCCCATCTGCCCGAGGACAAGCGCCTCGCCGGGCACATCGCCCGTGGACGCGCAAAGCGCGGCTGCCTCCTCCAAGCTTTTCAGGGAGGGGCCGAAACTTCCAAGGTCACTTTGGACGGACGAAAGGGCGACGAGCGCCCGGATTCGGGATTCCTCGTCCCCTCCCTTCCGGTACAGGTTGACCGCCTCGGAAAGGTGTTCCTCTCCGCGGCGGGGGTCGCCGAGCCGCCGGATAATCTGCCCGGCCCTCGTATGCAGGCGGGCGCAGAGAAGGGTGTCCGCATCCGGGTCCATGCGGCCGAGCGCGGAGACGTAGGCCTCGGCGGCGGGAGCGAGGTCCCCTTTCGCCTGATAGAGAAATCCGAGATTACGCCAGAGGGCGGCTTCAAGAACGGGGTCGCCCCCGGCCTCGCGAAGCCCCTCCCTGCAATACGAAATGGCCGGGTCGATCCGGCCCCGGGCATAAGTGGCCACGGCGAGCGCGTTCAAGACGGAGCCCAGATCGCTCGAGAGGCGGAGGGCCTTCTTGAGCCGATCGGTTGCGCCATCGGAACGGCCCAAGAGATATTCCAATATCCCCAGCCGCAAATATTCCCCCCCCTCCGGCGGGGGCCTTTCACCCTCGCGGCCTTGAAGGTCGGCGCTTGCCTCATCCGCCAGGGCGGCGGCCCAGTCCGGCAAACCGGCCTCTTCCCCCTCGATGGAGAGAACATCGCCGGGGACCAGGGCGGCGAGGAGGACGGAGACCTTCTCGAAGGGAGCCCCTTCGGCTGGCGCTTCCGGAAGTGCGGCGGAACCCGGCGCGGCTTCCCGCTCCTCCGGCGTGAAAGCCGCCCCCTCACCGGCTGCGGGCGGGCCGGGCGGCGCATCGAGGGCAGCCGCGATCGGTTCGCCTTCCTCCGGTGAGACATCCCGGGTAAGCGCCTCATCGGCCCAGACGGCGGAGGGTTCATCCTCCTCGGAAAGGCCGGGAATTTCCTCCGCTGGCGGGACAGGAGCCTCCTCCGCTGGCGGGGCGGGAGCCTCCTCCGCCCCGGAGACGGCCTCGCGCTCTTCTACGCTCTCAATTTCTCCGCCGAAATCCTCTTCACCCTCACGCTCCTTTTCCAGAACGGTGAAAACGTCGTCCTTCTCCTCTTCCACCGTCAGCAACTCAGGTTCGGCCTCTTCCTCCATGTCGGCGTCCGAGAGAAGAACCTCCCCCTCCTCCAGCTCAAGGGGAATTTCTTCCCTCCCGCCGCCGAAAGCCAACTCCTCTTCACCTGTGGGCGGAACATCCCCCGGGGGCGCCCCGGCGGCGGGAGGGCGCTCTTCGGGATCGGGGAGCATCTCCACTTCTCCGGCCGGCTCCAGCTCCTCCAATTCCGGGGACAGGTCCTCTATCTCCCCCCGCATTTCCCCTTCGGCCGTTTCCGCTACCGCAAGGGGCCCGGCCTCTTCCAGCTCGATGATTTCCCCCGCTTCTTCAGCCGCCTCCACCGGGGCCGCCTCCCCTTCCTCCTGGATGGCCGGTTCCGCCCCTTCGATTTCCTCTTGCCCCTGGAGTTCCTCGATCTCAAAACTGCCTTCCGGCTCGGCGGCGGGCGGCTCTTCCCCTTCGATGACCCTGGAAGGAGCCGCACCCTCCCCCGCGTGCGGGGGGGCCGCCTCCGCCGGTTCGAGCCCCTCGAACTCCTCCAGGCTGATCCCAGGCTCGGCCTCCTCGAGCAGATCCTCCTCTCCCGGGGCGGGGGCCGCCTCTCCCGGGGCGGGGGCCGTGCCCGCCGCATACCCGGCCGCCGGTTCCGACCCTTCCGTCCCGGCGGCTTCCGCCTCCGGCATCAAGAATTCATCGGCCGGCATCTCCTCCGGTTCCGGTTCCAAGCCGGTCCCGGAGGAAGGGGGAACCTCGCCCTCCGACGGAGCCTCATCCCCGGACGGGGCGGGGGACCCTTCCGCATGCGGCACCGCCTCGGCCACCGCCATCCCCATGAGCTGGGCCACGGTGCGGCGGGGCGGAACATCCGCCGGGGCGGGGATACCCTTCCACCAATCGTCCTCCCGGGGCCCGGCGCCCGGCGGCGTGATGTCCGGAGCGGCGGCGGAAACGGGGGGCGCTTCCCCCGCCCCTCCGAAAGAAGAAGGCGCGCCTCCATCCCCGGCCGCTTCCGGCCCCGCGATATGCTCGACGGCGCCGGATTCGCCCGCCGGCGCGGGAGGCGTCGCCAGGGATACCTCCTCCCGCGAGGCGCCCCCGGAGATTTTTTCCACTCCGGCCTCTTCCTCTTCGGAGGGGGAGCCCTCGCCCTCCTCCAAAAACGAATCCCAGGTTCCGGCCGGAAAGTCGTTCCGCCGGGAGGCGCGCCGGAGAAAAAATCCGAGCGTTGCGATCGACACCACCACCAGCGCGCCGATGAGGGCCAGGCTCACATATAAGTTCGGCATAAATTCCCTTATGCGGCGCCGCGCCGGTGCCGGAGGGCGCGTCCCGGGCGCGCTCCCGTGTGCGCGTCCTTCTCCACGACGGTCTCGCCGTTGACGAGAACCATCTCCAACCCATCCGGATAGGCGACCGGCCGCTCGTAGGTGGCCCGATCCCCCACGCGCTCCGGGTCGAACAGCACGATGTCCGCCTTCATCCCTTCGGCCAGCCGGCCCCTGTCCCGGACGCCGAGGCGGCGGCAGGGGTCGAGGGTCATCTTCCGGATCGCCTCGGACATCGGGAAGAGACCCTCGTCGCGCGCAAGCCCTCCCAGCACGGCGGGAAAGGTTCCGAAATTCCGGGGATGCGGGTGTCCGCTCCCCAGGGGAGGCTCATGGGTGAGCGCCCCCGCGTCGGACCCCACCATGACGTAGGGCTTTTTGAGAATACAGCGCATGTTCTCCTCGCTCATCATAAAAAGGAGGATCTCGACGCTCATTTTCTCCTCCGCGAGAAGATCCATCATCGCCTCCACCGGCTCGGCCTCCCGCATCCGGGCGGCCCCGGCCAGGGTGCGGCCCTCGAGGGGGCGGTTCGCTTCGGTGAGAACCCGGCTGACGATGATCCGGTCCCAGTATTCCGGCTCGGGATGGGCGGACAAAATATCGGCGCGGATGCGCGCCCGGTCCGGAGGTTTGCGAAGGCGCGCGAGCTTTTCCGCCTGGCTCCCCTCGTGTACCCAGTCCGGAAGAAGGGCGCTCAGGTGGGTGTTCGACGCGGTGTAGGGGTAGCGGTCGCAGGTGACGTCCTGCCCGCGGGCGCGCGCCTCCTCGATGAGGGAGATGGCTCCGCCGAGCTTGTTCCAGTTTCGCTCTCCCGCGGTCTTGAGGTGGCTGATCTGAAGGGGAAGGCCCGCCTCCGCCGCCGCGCCGACCACCTCCTCGATCGATTCGAGAAGCTGATCGCCCTCGCTCCGCATGTGGGTGGACAGAAACCCCCCTCTCCGCGCCGCGACGCGGCAGAGGGGGGTCAGCTCGTCCCGCCCGGCGAAGCAGGCGGGCGCGTAGACCAAGCCCGTCGAAAGGCCGAACGCGCCTTGGTCCATTCCCTCGTCCACCATGCGCTCCATCTCGGCCATCTCCGCCGGCTTTGCCGGCCGGCCGGCCCCTCCCATGACGCTCTCGCGCACCGTGTTGTGTCCGACGAGCGAGACGTAATTCACCGAGACGCCGACCCGCTCAAGAAGGCGCAAGTGACCGTCGAGGTCGGAAAATGGGAGGTCGAGGCCGTACTGCTCCCGGTAGGTCTCCCGGCGCTCCTCGAGCGCGGGGCCGCCGATGGGGGCGGCGGAATAGCCGCAATTTCCTCCCACGTCGGTGGTCACCCCCTGGCGCACCTTTGCCTCGGCGGTGGGATTGAGGAGGAGGTAATAGTCGGAATGGCCGTGAATGTCGACGAAGCCGGGGGAGAGCGCCAGCCCCGCCGCGTCCACCACGCGGGAGGCCTTCCCGCCGATCCGCCCCCCCAGGGCGGCGATGGTTTCTCCCCGAACGGCGAGGTCGCCGACGAAGGGCTCCCCGCCCGTCCCGTCGTAAACCGTGGCCTCGCGGAAGAGGAGATCGAACATGGCGTCATCCGTCAGACGGGCAGAGGGGAGCGCGCGGGCCGCGCAATTTGTCTGATACCGCACAATTATCGGAAAAACATCGCCATATCGCAATCAGGCGGGCCGCGAGGCCCACCTTCCCCCCGCCATGGCGCCGCGGACTTCCAGGCTTTCGGGGTCGAGGACGCAAATGTCCGCCGGAAAGCCGGGAGCGAGTGACCCGAGGCGCTTCTCGAGGCCCAGCACCTTTGCAGGGTTGGCCGTCGCGGCCGCCAGGGCGGCCCCCGCCTCCAGGCCGCACTCCTTTTTCAACAGGGGAACCATCTCACCCACCGGGAGCCGGCTGCCCGCAAGCACGCCGTCCCGCCAAACCGAAGCGCCCGATGCGGCTTCTCCCCCCTCTCCTCCCTCTCCCCCCTCTCCCGACAGCCCTCCGTCGGAGACCAGATCCGAAGTGAGCACGGTCCGGTCCCAGCCGCGCGCGCGGACGAAGTCCGCGAGGATTTCCGGTTTGACGTGAACCCCGTCCGCGACGATTCCCGCCCAAAGGCGGGGGTCGGAACGGACGGCGCGCATGGGACCGGAGGAGAGGGACGCGGGGGAGGGGCCGGAGAGGGAGGGATCCTCCCCCGGGGCCCGGTAGCGGTTGAACGCGTGGACGGCAAACCGCGCGCCCGCCTCCAGGAACGCGGCGACGGCGCTCTCCGGCGCCGCCGTATGGCCCATGGCGACCACCACCCCGCGCGCCGACAAAGCGCGCGCCGCCCCGGCCGCTCCCTCCACCTCGGGGGAGAGGGTGACCATCGCCAGGCCCGGGCGCCCGGCGGCGCCCCAACCGCCCGCCGCGCCGGCGATCCGCTCAACTTCCTCCAAATCGACCGGCCGGATGTGCTCTTCCGGATGGGCCCCGCGCATGGCCGGCGCGAGGAAGGGCCCTTCGAGGTGCAGCCCGAGGATGGAAGCTTCCGGGGCCCCGCCCTCCCCCTCGGATTCCCAAGCCGCCTGCACGGCGCGGGCAGCACGAAGAAGGACATCCGGGGCGTGGGTGGTCGCGGTGGGAAGAAAGGACGTTGTGCCGCGCCGGGCCAGTGCCCGGGCGATGCGGGCCACGGCCTCCTTCCCGCCCGGGAGGAGGGCATCCGCCCCGAGGCCGTTCACCTGCAGGTCCAGGTAGCCCGGCAAGACGAGCGCCCCTGCGAGGTCGATTCTCTCGGCGCCCGGCGGTACCGAAGCGCCGCCCCGCGGTCCCGCGTAGACGATCCGCTTCCCCTCGATCAGGAGGAGTGCGTCGGGAATCCGCTCCGCGGGCGTTCGGGCCTCGCATCCGAGGAGGGCGAGGGCGGGAGCCATGAAATAGGGGGAAAACTATCTCGATTAGGATTTCTTGAGTTCGGAGCGAACCGAATCGTTCGCCTTGATCAATTCGTTGATTTTCGACTCCGCCGCCTCATAAAGAGAGCTTTCCGTCTTGTGCAGGATGACGCGGCCGGCCAGGGTGAGGGTGCCGGGAAACTTGGGGGGCGGCTTCTTGTTCGGGTCCTTCGCGTAGGCCCCGACCTCGGTCTGGACCTCCTTTTCGTTGAAAAGATCCTCGGAGGCGTACTGGTAGGTGAGCTTCACGTAATCGCGCTCTTTTTTCTCCTGATCCCGCGTTTCGCGGACAATGTTCTCCATGTCGGAGGCGACGGGTTTTTTCTTCGCCCCGGCGCAGATTTTATCGATTTTCTTGAAGTATTTCGCCTCGTCATAACCCGCGGGAAGCTCTTCACCCGGTATTTTGCTGCTTATCTCGAACTGAATCTTGTTGTCGTGGAACTTGGGCGGGCCGATCTCGTAGGTGATTCCCTTGATGTTAAACCGATCTCCTTTCTTGGGCTCGTACTTTCCCTGTAAATCCTTGGTCAGGCGGCGCAACGACTCGGCTGCGGTTTGGACGAATAGCTGTTCCTGAAGTATTGACATCACCCCTTCTCCTTTCGGAATACGTTCACCGAACCGGGAGAAATTGCCGCAGCGGAGAGAAGGAGTCAAGGCGGAATCCCGAATTTATCCCCCCTCGCCAATCCCCCCTCCGGCCCGAACCGGGAGAGGGTGCGCCCATGTTACACTCTGGGGGCCCAAGCCTATCCTCGCCTGAATTGAGACGACCATGGCCGGCACCACCCACATCCGCCTCGGGGGCTACTCCCCCCCCGAGACCTCTCACAGCCGCGCGGCGGTCCGGTTCCGCGAGGCCCTGGCGGAGCGGGCCGGGGCGGCGGCGGAAGTGGACATTTTCTGGAACGTTCTCGATTTCGGCTACCGCGCCGACGACCTGCTCTCGATGGTCGAGTGCGGAATGCTGACCATGTGCTATTTCTCCACGAGCTACCTGATCGGCCGCGTCCCCGAGCTCGAGATCATCGATCTTCCCTTCGTCTTCGAAGACGCCGGGAGCGCCCACGCCGCCCTCGACGGCGCGCTGGGAGGGCTGCTCACCGAAAAGGTGGAAGCGAAGACGGGCTACCGGGTCCTCGGATTCTGGGACAACGGCTTCCGCCACCTCACAAACCGCCTCCGTCCCGTGCGCACGCCCGCCGACTGCGCCGGACTCCGCATCCGCCTCCAGCCGAACGCGGCGCACTCGAAGACCTTCCGCCTCCTGGGCGCCAAGCCCGTCGAGGCGGACCTCAAGCAAGGCATCGCCATGGTCGAGGCGGGCGAGGTCGACGCGCAGGAGAATCCCCTGGCGAACACCGTGACCTACAACGTCCACAAGCATCACCGCTTCTTCACCATGAGCGCCCACTTTTACGGCGCCCGCGGCATCTTCGCCCACAAGGAGAGCTTCGATTCCTGGCCGGCCGGAATCCAGGCCGCCGTGCGGGAAGCGGTGCGCGAGGCCGTCTCGTTCCAGCGCGGGGCGGCGGGGGCGGGGGAAGTCAAGATCCGCAAGATGCTGGAGGAAGAGGGGAAGGAATTCGTGGACCTCACCGCCGGGGAGCGCGCCGCATTCGCCGCGGAGGTCTCGCCCGTCATCGAGGAGGCCCGGAAGCGGCTGGGGGACGGCCTCTTCAACCTACTCGGCGGAGCGTAAGGCCGCGCGCCGGGAGAATCAGACCTATGCGGTTTCTTTACATCGCCGCCGCCGCATTGGGGATCGTCGTCCTCGGTACCGCGGGATACATCCTGATCGAAAGGTGGTCCCTGAACGAAGCGTTCTACATGACGATGATCTCCCTCACCACGGTGGGCTACGGGGAGATGCACCCGCTGAGCCCGGCGGGGCGGATGTTCACCGTGGTCCTTCTCTTGATGGGAATCGGAACCATATTCTACGGGACAGCCAGCATCGCCGAGGCGATCATCGAAGGCCGGATGCGGCAAGTGCTTGGGAGGCGGAGACGCGTGCGCGAGATAATGAACCTCAACGGGCACCACATCGTTTGCGGGTACGTGCGGATCGGGTTCGTCGTGTGCCGGGAGCTGGAGCGCGAGGGCGAGCCCTTCGTCATCATCGAAGCCAACGCCGAAAAAGCCGCCGCCCTCAACGAGGCGGGAAAGCTGGTCATCCCGGGAGATTCAACGGAGGACCGCGTACTCACCAATGCCGGCATCGGGCGCGCGAAGAGCATCATCTGCGCCCTCGCCACCGACGCGGAAAATATTTTCGTCACGCTGTCTGCGCGCTCCCTGAACCCGGGCCTCACCATCGTCTCGCGCGCCGCCCGGGAGAGCTCCATCCCGAAGATGGAGGCGGCCGGGGCGGACCATGTCATTTCCCCCTACACCATGGGGGGCATGCGCATGGCCGAGACCCTCATCCGCCCCAAGCTCGTGGGCTTTCTCAGCGAGATCGCGGGCTACGCCACCGCGGATCTGGACTTCGACACCGTGCGGGTTCCCGGCGAATCCGAGCTGGTGGGGCAGAGCCTGAAGAACTCCCGCATCAGCCAGGAAACGAGGGTGAACCTCATCGCCGTCCGGCGGCGGGAGGGCGAAATGAACTTCAACCCCGGGCCGGAGTTCGTCATCAAGGCCGAGGATCACCTCTACGCCCTCGGCCACAAAGACCAGGTGAATTCCCTCCGGAAATTCGTGGGCAGCGCCTAGTTGGGAGGGATCTCCTCCAGCCGGGCGAGGTCGAGCCCTTCCGCGGCGCGGCGAAGCCTTTCCGCGGCGGGCGAGCCGGGCGGAACCCCCTCCCGGATGGCGGCGCCGATGCCGGGGAGGTGGGGAAAGACACCCAAAAGGGGGGCGTCGCAGAGCTCCCCGACGGCGGAAGGGTTCCTCCGCGCCGCGGGGGTCTCCTCTCCCTCGAGGTCGTTGAGGACGATCCCGGCCACGCGGAGGCCCTCGGCCCGGGCCGCACGGACGGTGAGCTGGGTATGGTTGAGGGTCCCCAGGCCGAGGGGAGCGACCACCAGAAGGGCGAGGCGGCACCGGGCCGCGAGATCGCTCATGCGCACCCCGGGCGAAAAGGGAACGAGCAGGCCGCCCGCTCCCTCGACGAGGAGGGGGCCCGCCTCTTCCCGAAGCGCCGCTGCCGCCGCTGTGATGGCCGCCGGGTCGGGGGGATTTCCCTCCTCTTCGGCGGCGTGGGCGGGCGCCATGGGAAGGGAATAGCGGTAAGGACAAACCGCCTCGAGGGGCCGGGGGTCGCCCGCCGCCTCGCGGAGCGCCGCGGCGTCCGCCGGATGCAGCACTCCCTCGCGCCGCTCGCAGCCGCTCTCGGCGGGCTTGAGCACGCGCGGGCCTCTTCCGGCCGCCGCCCAGACCGACGCCAGGGCGCAGCCCACCACTGTTTTGCCCACACCCGTTCCGGTTCCGGTGAGAAAAAGGGCTGGCCCACTCATGGCCCGGCCTTTTCCCGGAAAAAGGGAGGTTCCGCATCCGGCTTCATGGGGCAAGCCCCCTTCTTCCCGTTGGGCGGCCGCCTTCTTTCTTCACGCCTTTTTTCCCGGTCAGATAGGAAAACAACACGAACAGGAATCCGGCCAAGGCGGCCAGGACGGCCCCCGCATGGAGGAGGGAGACGAACCCCCAGATCGGAAGCAGCCAGCCGGCGAGCAGCGCCCCCACGGTGGATCCCAGGCCGAAGATGGAGGCGCTGTACAAGGATTGGGCCGTATTCTTGGTGGCCGGGCTGCTCAGGGTGTCCACGTACTGGACGGCGGCGGTGTGGTAAAGGCCGAAGCTCACCCCGTGGAGGGTCTGGATGGCCACCAGGGCGGCGCCGCCCGTGGCCCAAGCGACCAGCTCCCACCGCAGCGCCGTGCCGATAATCCCCGCGGCGATCATGGCCCGCAAGCCGAAGCGCCGCTGTATGGCCTGCGCATTGAACATGAAAAAGATCTCGCTCACCACGCCGACCGCCCAGGCCAGGCCGATAACCCCCGCCGAGAAGCCCAGCTCCCACAAGTGGATGCTGAAAAAGATCAAAAAGGGGCCCGCGCTGATCGACGCCAGAATCGACGCGCCGAGGAAGACGAGAAGGGCGCGGTTTTTCATGAGGCCCGCCAGCGCCCCCCCGAAATGACTCTGGACGCCGCCCTCCTCCCGGGGCAGGAGATAGATCACCCAGAAAAGCGCCAGCCCGCTCGCCCCCACCAGGGGAAAGATGACCCCGGCCGATATTTTCTCGACCAGCCACCCCGCGCCGAGCGCCGCCACGATGAAGCCGAGCGAACCCCACCACCTGACCCGGCCGTACTGCCCGCCGTGCTCGGCGAGGTCGCGGAGGCAGGCGTTCTCGGCGATGGGAAGCAAGGCCCCCTTGGCGGAGGCGTAAAGGGTGATGAGCACGAACAGGGGAAGAAACGCCTTCGTCCCCCACATCCCCAGAATGAAAACGACGCTCAGGAGGTTGCAGGCGAGGAGGACCTCCCGGCCGCTCCGGAATTTGTCGGCCACCGCCCCCAGGAGGGGAGGCGCCAGGGCGGTGGCGAGCCTCGGCGCGGCGTTCAGCAACCCGAGTTGCGCCCCGCCGATGCCGATCCCATGGAAGTAGAGGTTCAAGAAAGGAAGGAGGACGCCCACGCTGAAAAAGTGCGCGAAATAAAAGAAAGGCATCCGCCATGCGGAAAGCGCGGGAATCTCCTTCCTCATGGACGGATCTCCCGCGTGCGCGGGTCAACTTTCGCCTTCAAACCGCAGCCATCCGGCCTACCCTTCCCATCCCCAAACCTCTTTGATATGATTTGGTTTGCTGGTATTTGATTTGCTTCCCGTGAACGGCCAATCAAATTTGCGGTTTACGAAATCGCGACGGAAACAAATATTATAAATATATTGCGGTGTTTGGCCCGAATCCCCAACGTTTCGATATCTCTCCCGCAGGCGAATTGGGCCAAGACCGGTTTCTGGCAAACGGAAAACACAAAAACGGGGACGCATCCTGAACGGTGAAGGATTTTAACCATCCCATATCTCGGAGTGCCATTATGAACGCAAACGCCCTGGAAACTACAGCAAAGGCGCTCGTTGCCGAATGCAAGGGAATTCTCGCCGCCGACGAGAGCACCGGAAGCATCGAGAAGCGCTTCGCCTCCATCAACCTTCCCTCGACCGAGGAAAACCGCCGCGCCTACCGGGAAATGCTGATTACCGCCCCGGGGATATCCGATTACATCAGCGGGGTGATCATGTATGACGAGACCCTGCGCCAGAAGAAAAAGGACGGGACGCCCTTCCCCGAGGTGCTCTCCCGGCAGGGCATCATCCCCGGCATCAAAGTCGACACGGGGGCCAAGCCGCTTCCCGGGGCGCCGGGAGAAACGATTACCGAGGGGCTGGACGGCCTGCGCGGCCGGCTGGAGGAGTATTTCGCCCTCGGCGCCCGCTTCACCAAGTGGCGCGCGGTCATCACCATCGGCGACGGCATGCCGAGCAAGTACTGCATCGACGCGAACGCCGACGCCCTCGCGCGCTACGCCGCCCTCTGCGTCGAGGCCGGCCTGGTTCCCATCGTGGAGCCCGAAGTCCTCATGGACGGAGATCACACCATCGAGCGCTGCTACGAAATCACCGAAGCGACCCTGCACAGCGTCTTCCATTCGCTCTTCGGGCAGCGCGTCCCCTTCGGGCAGATACTGCTCAAGCCCAACATGGTGATTTCCGGGAAGGACTGCCCGGTCCAGGCGAGCGTCCAGGAAGTGGCCGAGGCGAGCGTCCGCTGCTACCTGCGCAACGTTCCCGCCGCCGTTCCGGGAATCGTCTTCCTCTCCGGCGGCCAGAGCGACGAGGTGGCCACGGCGCACCTGAACGCGATGGACGGCGGCCACCCGTGGCCGCTGAGCTTTTCCTACGGGCGGGCCCTCCAGGCCCCGGCCCTCAAGGCATGGGCCGGCTCGGCGGAGAACGTGCCCCTTGCCCAGAAAATCTTTTTTCACCGCGCGAAGTGCAACGGCGCTGCGCGCTCGGGCAGCTATTCCGAAGAGTTGGAAAAAGAGCTGGCCGCCGTATAACGGGCGGCTCCGAGAAAGGGAAGGAAGGCGGGGATGACCACCGTCACCGAAGTGCAAAAAGGCATCACCCTCGAGCGCCACATTCGCGAGGAGGAGCGCCACCATCCCCACGCGCGGGGAATCTTCACGCGGCTGGTGAACCAGGTGTCCTTGGCCTCGAAGATCATCAACGCCGAGGTGAACAAGGCGGGCCTGGTCGAAATCCTCGGCCTGACCGGCCACACGAACATTCAGGGCGAGGAAGTTCAAAAGCTCGACGAGTACGCAAACGAGGTTTTCCGCCGCGCGCTCGATCACACGGGCTCGGTCGCCGCGCTCGCGAGCGAAGAGATGGACGACTTTTACACCGTGCCGGACGAGCACATCGACGAAGGGGAGTACATCATTCTCTACGACCCGCTCGACGGCTCATCGAACATCGACGTGAACGTGAGCATCGGCTCCATTTTCTCCATCCTCCGGCTCCGCAATCCGGGCACGGCGGCCGTGCTCGAGGACTTCCTCCAACCCGGCACGGAGCAGCTTTGCTCCGGCTACGTCATCTACGGATCTTCAACCATGCTCGTGTACACGACGGGAAACGGCGTGAACGGCTTTACGCTGGATCCTTCCGTCGGCGAGTTTTTCCTCTCGCATCCGAACATCCAGATTCCCCCCAAGGGCAAAATCTGCAGCATCAACGAGGGGAACTCCGCCAACTGGGAGGAAAACGTCTCCCGCTACGTCGCCCACCTCAAGAAAGACGACAAGGCTTCGGGGCGGCCCTACACGTCCCGCTACATCGGCTCCCTCGTCGCCGACTTTCACCGCAACCTCCTCAAGGGCGGCATCTTCCTCTACCCCGGCGACCGGAAAAATCCCAGCGGAAAGCTCCGCCTGCTCTACGAGTGCAACCCGATTTCCTTCATCGCCGAGGAGGCGGGCGGGGCCGCCACCGACGGCACGGGGAGAATCATGGATATTTTCCCGGAAAAACTCCACCAGCGGGTCCCCTTCATCGTCGGCAGCAAAGAAGAGGTGGCGGAAGCCGGGAGGTTCTTGGCGGGAGAGCGGGAATGAGGAAGAGCAAGGGACCGTTCCGGCTCGCACTGGCAGGCCTCCTCCTCCTTTCCGGCTGCGTCGCCCTGGAGGACTACGAGCGCAAGGTCGATGAGGCGGGGAGCCTCCGGAGGGAGGCCGAAGCCGCCCAGTCCCGGATCGGCTCCCTCCTGCGGAACGTCGACGACCTCCGCAAGAAGATCGACGACCGGCGGCTCGAAAACGAGGAGCTCGCCCAATCCCTCTCGCTGGCCCGCCGCCACGCGCAGCAGATCGAAACCCGCCTGGCGGACAGGCGGGCCCAGCTCGCCTCCCAGCGGCAGGACCAGAAAACCACCGAGCAGAGGACCCTGGAGCTGGAGAGCGCCCAAAAAGCGAGCCTCGAGAAGATTCGCCGGCTGGAGGCGAATTTGGTCCGCGTGCGCGGCCAACTCGCCCGGTTCGAGGACAAGCTCCGATTCCAGGAGCAGGTGCAAAAAGACCTCACGGCCAACTTCGCCCGCGAGATCCGCGAGGGCAAAGTGCGGATCCGCCTGGCGGGCGATCGCGTATTGATCCGGCTGGCCAGCGAGCTCCTCTTCTCGTCCGGCAAGGTCGACATCAAACCGAGGGCCAAAAGCCTGCTCCGGAGAGTGGCCGCCACCCTCAACCGGTACACGAACCGCGAGGTCCAGATTCAGGGACACACCGACAACATCCCCCTCAGCGACCGGCTCATCGAGCGCTGGGAGTCGAACTGGGAGCTCTCCGCCGCCCGCGCCACCCGCGTGGTGCGGCACCTGATCGAGGTGGGCCGGGTGGAGCCCCGCCGGATCTCCGGCGCGGGCTTCGGCGAGTACAGCCCCCTCGCCGACAACGCAACGCGCGAGGGCAGGGGCAAAAACCGGCGCCTCGAAATCGTCATCTTCCCTCCCCGGAACTAGCCCGCCCGCCGCAGTCCCCCCGGACGATCCGGGCCGGGCCGAGCGCCCGCTTTCCCCGCCCCCCGCCCTCCGATAGACTGGCCCCCGGCAATGACGCGCCTCCGCAAGGGGCGCTTTCTTCTGGCTCTCACCCGAGGCGGCACCTCCCATGATCGTCGAGCGCGTTCCCGTCGGTCCCTTCCAGATGAACAGCTACCTGGCGGGATGCGGAAAAACCGGGGAGGCCGTCTACATCGATCCCGGGGCGGAGGTTGAGCGGGTGATCGCCCTGGCCGCCGGGCGGGGCCTTCGGATCACCAAGCTCGCCGGGACGCACGCCCACCTCGACCACGCCGAGGGCGCCGCCGAAGCCAAGGAGAAGCTCGGCGTTCCCTACCTTTTGCACGAGGCCGAGCTGCACAACCTCAAGAACATGCCGGAGGCCGCCCGGAGGTACGGCTTTCCCGCCCCACCCGTCCCCGAGGTGGACGGTTTTCTGGTGCCGGGGGAAACCCTCTCGGCGGGGGAGCTCGCCTTCGAGATCCGCCTCACCGGCGGCCACGCGCCCGGCAACGTGACGCTTTACCTTCCGGACGGGGAGGGCGCGCCCGGGCACGCCTTCGTGGGGGATTCGCTCTTCGCGGGATCCGTGGGCCGCACCGACCTCTACATGGGGGACGGCGCGGTCCTGCTGGAAGGCATCCGGACCCGGATACTCTCCCTCCCGCCCGATACCGTGGTTCACCCCGGCCACGGTCCCGAGACCACCGTCGGGATCGAGAAGGAGACGAACCCTTTCTGTCAGCCGGGCGGAGAGCGATTGTTTGGTTGAAAAAACCGGCCCCCGGCCCGAGGAGAGCGAAGCGTGAGCGGGAACCCTCAGCCCGAGGCGCATCCGGACCTGGGCGGCGCCGTCCGCCATTGCGTCGTGTGCGGCGCCCCCCTCGAGCGCCGCGTCTGGGCGTTCGACGGCACAGAGCAGCTTTGCTGCACCCGGCCGGGATGCACCCACGTCCACTTCCTCGACCCCAAGGTGGCCACCGGCGTCATCCCCACCTTCGGGGGCAAGGCGATCCTCCTCCAGCGCGCCCACAACCCGGGAAAGGGCCTCTGGACGTTTCCGGGGGGCTACGTCAACCAAGGCGAGGTCGTCCAGAAAGCGGCGGCGCGCGAGGCGCTGGAGGAGGCGGCGGTCGAGGTCCGGGTGGGGGCCCTCCTCGGCGTCTACTCCTTCGATCAATATCCGACCATACTCATCGCCTTCGCCGGGGAGGTCGTCTCCGGCGAGCCCCGGGCCGCGGCGGAGAGCACGGCGCTCCGCCTCGTCGGGGCGGAGGAAATTCCCTTCGGCGATCTCGCCTTCGACACCACCCGGGCGGCGATGCGCGACTGGGAGGAATGGATGCGGACCGGGAGGGTTTCCGGGACCGCGCTCTGAGGGCGGGCGGGGACCCCGCCGCCCCGGCGAGAGGCGAGCGATGCGGATCGCGGTTTTTTGGCCCCCGGGAGAGGAGGAGCGCCCGGGCGCCGTCGGGGACGCGGAAAAGGCGGGCCGGTATATCGCGGCGGGCGGGCACGGCCTTCTTCTCGTCTCACCGGAGGAAGCGGCCCTGGCCGCGGCCGGAGCATACCGGGAGGCGGGGGGTTCCTTTCTCGCCGCGGCATTCCCGGCGGGCGAGAGCGCCGAAATCGGCCCTTCATTCGATGAGCGGATTCCCGGCATATCCCCCGCGGAGCTTCCCGCCCGGATCTGCGCCGCCGCCGACGCCCTCCTCGCCATGGGCGACCCGGATGAGCGCTGGATCGAGGCGGCGCGAAAGAGCGGAAAGCCCCTCTACGCGATCGGCGCCTCCGCCGCCGGAGAGCCGGCGCAGCCGCCGGGCGGGGCAATCCACCTCTCCGGGGTAGATTCCTTCGCGCGGGAGATCGCCAAAGCGTTCAGCCGCGGGATCGTCAGCGCGCCCGACCCGCGCGCCCGCCGGATACAGCGCGCCCAGACGGAATGAATTTCGGCCGGGCGGGAATGGAACCGGCCGCCGGCCAATCAAGTAACATGTTTAATTTCAAATGTATGCCTGTATCCCTCCGATGAAGTCCCAGCCGGCGCTCCAGAAATGTCAAAAATTTAATTCAAATAAGTCATTATAAATCAATTATTTATAGGCTCTAGTTAAAAAACTACTTGAGTATATCCCCCCTCTCCTGTTATTATTCCGCCCGTTCCCCATCCGCCCTGATGGGTGGCGCGTGACGAATCTCAAGAGGGATCTGTTCTCCCTCATCACCCTTGTCGGCAACGTCATGGAGGCCTACTCGGCCTCGCTCTTCCTGGAAAACAAGAGCCGCCGGAACTTTCAGCTCACCACCTTTCACAGCCTGAGCCCGCACATCATCCCCGACGCCAGCGTGGTCAGCGGTCAGGGCTTCCTGGGCTGGGTGCTCGAAAACAACGAACCCCTCAGCGTCAACCAGTTCGACAAGGACACCATCGTTCTCGGCTACTACGATCGGAACGAGGATATCAAATCCTTCATGGCGGCCCCCCTCCTGTCCTCCCGGACCCGGGGGGCCCTGGCCATCGACAGCAAGAAGACATGGTGCTTCACACCCAAATGCCAAAAAATTCTCACCGGGTTCGCCCAGCAGTTCGCCTATCTGGTGGACGGCGCGCTGGCGGCGGCGCATCGGGAACGCCGCCGGATCGACATCGCCTCCCTCGGCGGCTACCTCGAATCGCTCCGCATCTGTGAGAGCGAGGATCAGCTGCTGAACGCCATCTGCCTGGTGCCGCGCGATCTGCTCCCCTTCGACGGTTGCTTCCTCGTCCTGGCGGATGAAAAGAAGGGGACCGCAAGCCTGGTCCGCACCGCGGGCTTCGGGGAACTCTTCCTCGGGGAGATCCCCGTGAGCGGGCGGGCGAGCGTCGCGGGCTACGTCCTGGGAAAGGGCGAATCCCTGCGCCTTCCCGACCTGAAGGGACAAAAAGGGAGAAGGCCCCTTTTCCACCCGGACGAGCCGACCCTCGATACCCGCTCGGTGGCGGCTGTCCCCCTGGCAGCAGGGGAAAGGGTTCTCGGCGCGCTCGGCTTCACGAACCGCCGCCGGAACATGTTCGACGCAGGGGCGGTGAAGCGGGCCGAGCTCATCGCGGGGGCGGCCACCTCCGCCCTTGAGCGGCTGAGCGATCTGCGCCGCCGGAAGGAGAGCAAATCCCGCGACTGGATCACCGGCGGGCGCAACGCGCTCTTCCTGCGCTCGCGGCTCGGCGAAATTCTCCAGGACGCGAACGCGCGGGGCCGCCAGATCGCCCTCCTGGCCATCGCGCCGGACGAATCGGACGATCTGAGCGAACGCGTATCCCCCGCGCAGGAAGAGGCGCTCGCCCTCCACCTCTGGCGGACGCTCGAACCCTACGCCCGCGACGGGGACATCCTCGTCCGTCACATGGGGACGCGCTTTTTCCTTCTCCTCCACGGAACCTCGCACGAGCACGCCGAGGCGGTGGCCGAGCGCCTGATCCAGGACCTGAACGAAAGCCCCTTCACCGGCGCCGGGCGCGAGATTTCCCTCACCGCCTCTGTCGGGATCGCGTGCTTTCCGGAGGACGGAACCGGGCCCGAAGGCCTTTTCTCCTCCGCCCTCTCGTCGCTCCAGGCGGCGCGGTCGGAGGGAGCCAACCAGTTATGCCTACATGGGGGAAGGTGATCTCATGACGATCCTCGGCAAGCTTCGCTCGCTCATCGGCGACCGGTTCGCAATCGACCTCGGAACGGCGAACACGCTCATCTACACCAAGTCGGGCGGCATCATCCTGGACGAGCCCTCGGTGGTTGCGCTCAACCAGAAGAACGGGGGCTCCATCCTCGCGGTGGGCAGGAAGGCGAAGGACATGTACGGCCGCACGGGCGAGAACATCAAAACGGTCCGGCCCATGAAGGACGGCGTCATCGCCGACTTCGATGTTACGCAGGCCATGATCCGCCACTTCATCAAAACAACCCTTCCCCGGCGGCGGCTGGGCCGGTCGACCATGATGGCCTGCGTGCCATCGGGGGTGACGAGCGTCGAGATGAAGGCCGTCATCGACTCGGCCATCCAGTGCGGGGCCGGCACCATCCACCTCATCGAAGAGCCCATGGCCGCGGCCATCGGGAGCCGCCTCCCCATCAACGAGGTGACCGGCTCGATGGTGGTGGACATCGGAGGCGGCACCACGGAGGTGGCCGTCATCAGCCGGTACGCCATCGCCTACTCGGAGTCCCTGCGCGTTGCCGGAGACGAGATGGACGAGGCCATCCGGCGGTACGTCCGCCGGGAGCACGGCCTCGCCATCGGCCCCTTCGAGGCCGAGCGGGTCAAGATCGCGGCCGGCTCGGCCTGGCCCCTGTCCTCCCCCGAGGAAATCGAGGCTTCCGGGATCGACGTCACCACGGGGATTCCCCGCATCATCAAAGTGACAAACGAAATGACGCGGACGGCGCTGGAAGGGCCCGTCAAGGCGATCGTGGAGGCGATCCGCAAGGCCCTCGCCAAGTCGAGCCCCGAGCTCGCGACGGACATCACCCGGCGGGGGATCGTGCTCGCCGGCGGCGGCTCCCTGCTGAAGGGGCTCGGCCCACGGCTTCACGCCGAGACGGGCCTCGCCATCTACCGGGCCAAAGACCCGCTCACCGCTGTCGTTCGCGGCACCGGATACGCCCTCGACCACTATAAAACATTGAAGCAAGTCTGCCTGAACTAATTTCCCCACGCACTTCCCACCACCAAAGCCGGGGGTCCGGCCCCATGCGCAGTTCCGGACCCCCGGTCCTTCCTTTTTTCAAGCGCGGCCCTGTGAATCTTTGCGAGAACCAATCCAAAAAAAATCGCGATAAAGAGAGAAAAACTTTCGCCATATTTTCTAAAAACCGCGCTGTTTCCCGCCCGCCGCGCTTCCGCTAGAATCCGGGGACGAGACCGATCCCCGCTCCGGGCGCGCGCGCCGGAACCTTTCGAGAAAGGACAAACGGCCCATGACTTTCGACGTGAAGGAAAACTCCGTCCGCTTCGAGGCTTCGATCGAGGACCTCAAGCTCGTCTACCGCGTCCTGCACCGCCACCTGGGCGAGAATCTCGATCTCATGGAGTGCGATTTCTTCGACGCCCTTCAGAGCGCGCTTCAGCAAAAGGCGCAGGGCGAGGGCGTGGACATCGGGCACCACGGCGCCTGGGACCTCTGGCTGGGAAACGAGAACGCCACCCCCTGCGAGGAGCGGGTCAAGAAGCGGAGAAAACTGGAGGGGTAGCCTCCCCCGGCCCGGCCTTCGTCATCACCAGGACGTTCCCGCCCACGACGAGCGCCAGGGCGGCCGCGCTCGTCAGGCTCCACTCGAAACCCTCCAGGAAAGCCGAGATCACGAGGGCGATGACCGGGAACATCACGAACCCGTAGCCCGCCCGGTCCGCCCCGATGCGGCCGAGCAGGGTGAAGTAGCACGCGAATCCCGCCGCCGACCCGAGTACCGCCAGAAAAATTAGCGAACCGACGTACCGGGCCGACCCGTCGAAGCGGAAGGGCTTTCCCCCCAGGAGGGCTACCGCGGCCATGAGGACGGCGCCGTACGCCATGGCGAGGGCGATGGTCTGGAGTGTGGGGAGACCCTTCCGCTGGATGTGGACCGCCGTGATATTGCCGAGGGAGGTGGACGCGGCGGCGAGAAGGGCCAGGCCCAGCCCGGTGAGGGCGCGGCCCGAAAAGTCGAGGGCGGCGAGGTCCGGCCAGAAGGCGAGGGCGATCCCCGAGACGCCCGCCGCCGCGCCGACGAGGATGCGCGGGTGAACGGGCGACCCCAGAAACAGGGCCCCGTTGAAGATGTTCAAGATGACGACGGCCGAAAACGCGAGGGCGACCAGCCCGCTCGCGATATAGCCCGTGGCGAAGTAGGTGGCGATGTAGTTCAGGGAAAAAAGCAATATCCCCAAAAGGGCAATGGGGGCATGCGCCCGGAGGGGGAAGCGCAGGGAGCGCCCCCGGACGAGGCAGTAGGCGGTGAGGATGGCCGCCGCCAGGAAAAAGCGGTAGGCGATCGAGACCTCCTCGGGAACGGGGCCGAGCTGGAGCTTGATGCCGTAGAAGGTCGTCCCCCAGATCAGAACCGTGGCCGCGTAGAGAAGGTAGTCCTTCAGAGCCAATTCGGGGGCCGCCTCATGAGATTCCTCCCGGCCGCCGCGCGGAAGACTCCGCCGGTGGGCCCGATTCGCCCTCGGCGGGCTCCTCGGCCTCGATCCCGCGGAGAAGATGGGCGTCGAGACTCCACTTCAGGGTCCGCACTCCCTTCCCGTTGCAAATGACCAGCAGGACGGCCCAGCGCTCCCAGTCCGCGCCGCTCCGCCGCCAGCAAAGGAGGCCCCGGCACCCGTTCAGCCAGAGGGGGGTGAAGCGGGCCTCCGCCCCCCCGCGCTCCAGGAGCTCGACGCAGGCCACGGTCACGAAGTCCTGCCCGCTCCTGCGCTCGCTCTGGGCGAGCAGCTCGGCGCGATCCCAGAGAAGCTGCTGCAGCAGGGCGCGGTCCCGGAACTGGAGGATCTCGATGAAGCGGCGGAAAACCTTGTCGGCGCCCTCCTCCTCCTCGAAAAAGGTGAAGGGGATGTTCTCCCCCCACCGCTTCCTCACTTCGAGGTAGCGCACCTTGGCCTTGTCCACGATTTCGTAAATCTCCGGAAAGGTCATCCCCAGGGCGGTCGCCGCGATGCGATCTCCGTCCTCGTTGCCGTCCCGGAGCACGAGGGTGACGCGCTGCTCGGGCGTCATGTACTGAAGCGGAAAGAGGAACTGGAGCAGGACGCCCGTCTGGGAGGTGTCCCCCGCCGGGGAGAGCGTGCCCTTCGCCGCGCCGGGGCCCTCGGTCTGGATGGAGTCGGGAAGGTCGAACTCATCCAACGGCAAGGACTTCCGGCCGCGCAACAGGGCGAGCGCCGTCTCGGCGGAGGTGATTTGGATCCACTCCGCGTGGTCGGGAACCTCCCCCAGCGCAGAGCCCATCTCGACCGCGCGCAGCATGATCTCCTGCGCCAGATCCTCCGCGTCGAGGATGTTTCCCGTCATCCGGTATGAGGAATACCGAATCCGGTCCCAATTCTCGCGGGTGAACCTGTCCAGATCGATCATCTGAGAAATCCGGGAAGCCCTGCGGCAAGAGAAAGAGAAATCAGGCGGGAGACCGCTCCCTCCCTTCGAGGGAGGATCATACCGGATTTGAACGGGGCGGGAGAAGCGCGCGTGCGCGCCTCCCCTGGGGGGAGGGGAAACGTCTCCCCGCCCTCAACCCCGGGAGAACATCTCCCGCAAATCAGGAGCGGAGCGAAGGGGGGCCGCCGTCCTGGCGCGGACCTCCTTCTCGCTCACCCCGGGGGCGACCTCCCGGAGGAGGAGCCCCTCCTCCCCGACGGTGATGAAGGCGATATCGGTCACGATGATGTCCACCACCCCCGAGCCGGTAAGGGGGAGGGTGCATTTTTCCAGAATCTTGGGCCCGCCGCTCTTCGTGACGTGCTCCATGGTGATGATCACCGTCTTGGCGCCCGTGACGAGGTCCATCGCCCCGCCCATCCCGGAGATCATTTTTCCCGGAACCGACCAGTTCGCGAGGTCGCCGTTGGCCGCGACCTCCATCGCCCCCAGAATGGTGACATCGACATGGCCACCGCGGATCATGGAAAAAGACGTCGCGCTGTCGAAGAAAGAGGCGCCGGGCTGAACCGTCACCGTCTCCTTGCTGGCGTTGGTGAGATCGGGGTCCTCCTCGCCCTCGAAGGGAAAGGGCCCCACGCCCAGGATTCCGTTCTCCGAGTGAATGGTGACGTTGCGTTCAGGAGAGATGAAATTCGACACCAAGGTCGGAATCCCGAGGCCGAGGTTGACGTAGGCGTCTTGGGGCACCTCGAGCGCCGCCCGCCGGGCGATATCCTCTCTCGACAGGGGCACGCTCTCCTCCCTAGGTTTTCCGCGGCCGGGTGGTCCGGATCTCGACGGGCTTCCCCGGATCGTCGCTCACCACAAGGCGCTGAACGAAGATGCCGGGGGTATGAACGAAATTCGGATCCAGCCCGCCGAGGGGAACGATTTCCTCGACCTCGGCGATGGTCAGTTCCCCGGCCTCCGCCATGAGGGGATTGAAGTTGCGCGCGGCCATCCGGTAAAGGAGATTCCCCGCCGGGTCCGCCTTCCAGGCCTTCACGAGGGCCACGTCGCACCGGATGGGCTTTTCAAATATCTGCTCCAGCCCGCCGATGACACGCGATTCTTTCCCCTCGGCGACCACGGTCCCCGCGCCGGTGGGGGTGAAGAAGCCTCCCATGCCCGCCCCGCCGGCGCGGATCCGCTCGACCAGGGTTCCCTGGGGGGTGATCTCGAGCTGAACTTTTCCCGAGAGCACTTGCTCTTCGTACGCCTTGCAGGCGGGACCCACCCGGCTGGCGATGATGGAGCCCACCTTTCCGGCCTCGAAGAGGAGCCCCGTGCCCAGGCCGTCCGCCCCGCCCGCGTTGCTCACGAGATGAAAGTTGCCGGCATCCCCGCGCCGCGCAAGCGCCTTGCACAAATTCAGGGGCATCCCGCAGATCCCGAAGCCGCCGATCAGGATCGACGCGCCGCTTGAAATGTCGGCGACCGCCTCGGCCGAGCCCGAAAAAACTTTCGGCACATTCCCCTCACGATGGAAACGGCAAATCGGAGGATGCCCGCCGCTCCGCCCGCGATCCGGCGGAAGAAGTGCGGGCGGCCGATTCCCGCCGGCGCCTCAATCCTCCATGACCCTTTCGACCAGCGCTTTGACCGGCGAATAATGCTTGACCACGATTACGGGCTTTCCGGTGTGCTTGGCGACGCTTTCCGGAATGCTGCCGAAGAGGATATGCTGAAAGAAGCCCTCGCGCGACGCGCCCACTATCACGGCGTCGTGGTTTTTCGCCTCCTGGATGATCCCCACGCTGACCGACTTATGGCGGACCACCTTGCTCTGGACCCGGTCCCCGTCGAGTTCGGAGACCCGCTCCAGCGCCTGGGCGAGGTGCTCCCGGACTTCCCTTTCCCTCTCCTCCGAAACCTCCGGCGGGACCACGCCGAAAACCACCAGCTCCCCACCCTGGGAGCGGGCGAGCGAGACCCCGAATTGCTCGGCCAGCCGCGAATGCGCTCCGCCCGCGGTGGGAAGGAGAATATTCTTCAGGCGGATCTCGCCCACCAGCTTCACCAGCATGATGTCCGTCCGCGCGTGCGCCACCACCTCGTCCACCACCTCGCCGAGAATCCTTTTCGCGGTCGAGGTATACCCTTTCCAGCCCAAAAGGATCAGATTGCAATGCCGCTCCCGGGAGGTTTCCAGTATCGCCCGCGCCGTGTTGTACCCGATGCGGATGAGGGAGGTCATGGGAATATTGTGCTCGCGCGCGCGTGCGTGCGCCTGCTCGAGGATGCGCCGTTCACGCTCGACGTAGGACGCCTCCCGGTTGAGGGGCAGCTGCTCGGGCAACTGCACCACCCGAAGGCCCACGATCTCGCCGGAGCGGTCCCCCGCAACGGCCGCCGCCAGGTCCACCAGCGGAATCACGTTGTCCGGGTTTGCGATGGGCACCAGAATCCGGAACCGGCTCTCACCGCCCGCGGGACTCACCTGCGCCACCCGGGAGGGAAGGCCCGGCAACGACTCCTCCTCGACCTGGAACCCTTTCCAGGCCAGGAAGCCGAGCATCCCCATCGCGAGCCAGCCCACGGCCATGACGACCGGCTCGATGTGATCGAGAATCTGAACCAGCAAATACAAATTGAAAACGATTCCGAGGCCGGGCAGCAGCGGAACCAGGGGAACCCTGAAGGGCCGCTCGATGTCCGGGAATTTCCTGCGGTGATAGATGAGCGCCACGTTCACCAGGATGAGGGCCAGGAGGAGAATGGTGTCCGCGAAGTGGGCGAGGTCTTCCAGCTCGAAGCTCCGGGCGAACAGGAGGATGCCCCCTCCCACCAATATGAGGGATATGACCGGCGTCCGGGTGCGGGGATTGATCGCGCCGATCCCCTGGGGTAGGTGATGGAGCTGGCTCATGGACAAGGCGACGCGCGAGCCGGCCATGATCGTCGCGTTGGACGCCGAGATCATCGAAAAGAGGGCGCCCGCCACGATGACCATCCCCCCGACGGGGCCGAGGAACATGCGGGCGGCGTTGCCCATGGCCGACTCGGTATACTCGGAGAGATCGGCCGCCACCATCACGAAGACGACCAGCGTGTACAGAACCGTGACGGCCCCCATGGAAATGAAAATCGCCATCGGAATCGTCCGCGTCGGATTCCTCACCTCTCCGGCGGAGGCGGCGATCGCCGAAAAGCCGAAAAAGGTGATAAACACCAATCCCGCCGTCGCGCCGATCGCGACGAAATCCTTGCTCATCCGCTTTGCCAGGGCGCTGGCGTCTATCTCGAACATCCCGCCGAAGACGAACCAGATCAGCAGCAGAACCTTTCCGGCGGTCACGATCACCTGAAACCGCACGGTCTCCTTCGTTCCCTTGATGTTGAGCAGGACAAGGGCCGCAAGGGCCACCATCCCCGCCAGCTGCTCAAAGGGGGATTGCCAAATGAATTCGTCGAAGTAGCTGGAAAGGCTGGAGATATAAAATGCGCACGAAGAGATATAGCCGAGAAGGAGCGTCCAGCCGACCAGGTACGCCAGCGGCGGGGTGAATGTCCGCCGCGCGTAAAGATATCCTTCGCCCGACTCGGGGTATATCGAGGTGAACTCGCAATAGGTCAGGGCGGTGAATGAGGCGACCAAGGCCGCCAGCAGGAACGATATGACGGCCGAGGAGCCGACGTTCCGGACGGCAAGGCCCGAGAGCGTGAATATGCCGGCCGCGATCATGGTCCCGATGCCGATGGAAAGCACGGTGGTGAGACCCAGGTCCCGGCTGAGCTCGGTCTGGATGGGTTCGGGTGCGCCCTGTACTTTTTTCATGCCGCGATCGCAAGCCTTCCTCTTGCCTGCCAGGGCGGGATGGGCAAGGCCGGAGAAACCGGGGGAGAGGCTTGCGGCCGCTCCGCCCGGCGGGGCGCTTCACCGAAGGTCCGCGCCTCCGGAATCACGCACCGCACCGGTCCTCCGGCCGCTCCGATACGGGCGGGCGGGCCGCCGCGCATTATTTTACGCCCCCGAGAAATTCCCTTAACTCCCTTGCGACCCGCTCGGGCTCGGAGACCGTCGGGAAATGGCCGGACTTCGCGCAATTCACGAGCGAAGCCCCCTTCCGGAACGCGCGCGCGAGGCGCTGGGCGTCCCTTTCGGCAAAGCGCGAACTCTGCCCGCCCCGGAAAATGAAAACCGGGCACTTCACCTTTTTCGTAAACCGGAAGGGCAGGAAATCGTTCTGCTCCGACGCCTGGAAATTCCTCAACCGGATGAGCCGGTCTTTCTGAAACGGCATCCGGCACGGCCCGCCGTTCTCCTCCCGGATCATGACATCCCGGACGAAACGCTTGAGCGGACTCCCGGGCCACGCGCCCTCTTCCGTCTTTCGAAAGAAATCCTCCGCCTCCTTGAGGCTCGCAAAACCCTCCGGCCGGGATTGCGCGGCGGAGAGGTTCTCCCGGCTCGCCTTCCGGGTGCGCACCGTCGGATCGACGAGCACCGCGGCCGCCACACGATACGGCTCCGCTGCCGCGACGCGCAGGGCAATGGCCCCCGCAAACGAATGGCCCATCACGGCAAACCGGTCGATCCGCAGGACGTTGACCAGCTCGATGACATCGCGGGCGAAGTCCGCCGCCGAATCATCCTTGCCCGGATCCGCGCTCAGGCCGAAGCCCCTCTGGTCCGGGCACACAAACCGGTATCGCCCCGTCCCCTCGGCGGTGGCGCACCACATCCCGCTCTGGGTGAGAGAGCCGTGAAGGGCGACGACCGGAACCCCCGCCTCTTCCTTCGCGGGGCGCCAATCCCGGTAATACATCCGGAAGTTCGAGACCGTCTCGAAGCCGCCATACCAATTTCCTCTTTCCTTCATGAAAATTCCTCTCCTGGCTCAGGAATTTGCGAAAATCTCCCGCAACTCTTCGCGCTCTTTCGTGTGCGCGAGGGCCACCATGAGAAGCATCCGCGCCTTGGTGCCCCCCATCCGGACGGCCCCGATCGCCCCCGCCTCGCGCAGGGTCCGGAACGCGCCCTGGTAGCCGTAGTCGTCCTGGACGGTGCCGTCGAGGACCCGGCTGGCGATCACGACCGGAAGCCCGGCGGCGCACGCGTCCTTGATCGCATGGTAATTGGGGGCGTTGGCGTTCCCGGCCGAGAGCGCTTCGATGACCAGGCCGTCGATCCGGTCCTCCACATAGGCGTCGGTGCAGGCGCGGACGAGAAGATCGTCCATCCCCATGCCGAGCTTCACCAGCTGGACGCGGGGGCAAATGCGATCCACGTCGAACGTGCGGCGGAAGTGGGGCCGCCGCTTCAAATGAACCCCTTCGTCGTCCACCGTTCCGAGATGGCCCACCCGGAAGGCGCGGAGGGACTCCGCCGACTGCAGGCTCACCTTCACCGCGTCCCGGGCGGCGAGGATTTCGCCCGCCATCACGACGGTGACCCCCATCCCCACCATGCCGGGATGGGCTGCGGCCCGAACCGCGTGGTACAGATTGCGCGGCCCGTCCGAGTCGGGCTGGGCGCGCTGGAGAACGGCCCCGGTGAAGACGACCGGCTTCCGGCTCCGCAGCGTCAGGTCTATCAGGTAGCAGCTCTCTTCCATCGTGCCGGTGCCGTGCGCGACGACGGCGCCGGCCACCCCGTCCTCCGCGAGAAGCTCCTCGAGCACCCCCCGGAGCGCGAACACCTGCTCCACGGTCAAAAGAACGCTGTTCACGTTGCAAAACTCGCGGATTCGAATCTCGGCCGCCTCTTGAATCCGGGGTAAGGGGCCGATCAGCTCGTCCGCACCGGCCGAAGAGGAAAAGCCGCCGAGGGCGGGGTCGAACTTCGAGGTGATGGTGCCGCCCGTATTTACGACCCAGACCACCGGCTTCTTCATGCTCCCTGGCTCCTCATGTCCCACGGCTCCTCGGCGAAACGCGGAAAAAGCGGCCCCCGAGAGACTGCACGAGGGAGCCGCCGGAAAGCAAGAGGAACGCCTTCCCGCCCGGCCGCAAGGAGAGCGGGCCCCCTCGGCCTGGGGAGGGAGCGGAGGTTTTTTTCCTATGCGAAATGGGATTCGCCGGGCGGGCCGATGATGCGAAGATTTTTCCCTATCCCATGGCAAAAATATTATCGGGGCGGATCTTATAGATCACCCGCACCTCGCCCTCCCGGCGGTGGGGATACTCGTCAACGCCCAGATATTTCTTCGCCAGACTGTCGATGTGGGCGTCGGCTCCCTCCTCGGTAATCTCGACGACGGTGCCGCGGATGCCGATGTAGTTGTACGGATTTTCCGGATTGGCCATCGCGAGCCCCACCTTCGGCCGGGCGCGCATGTTCCGATCCTTGAGCCGCCCCTGCGCCGAGTTGATGAAGACGTGATCCTCTTTCACTTCAAACCAGACAGGGTAGACTTGGGAAGATCCGTCGCTCATGGTGGTCGAGAGGTACGTGAAGGCTTTGCTCTCCAAAATGGGAGCGAGGTTCGCGGGAAGGCTGCGCAACGATTCCGCCGTCATGTATTGTTCTCCTTTCCAAGAACGGTTCGCCCGATTTCAAGCGGCGAGCCCCGATTCAACCCCCATTCAGGGAAATGGCCGCCGCACCGCTCGGCGGGCGAACCCGCCGCGACGGGATGGCCGGCCGGAGACCGGCCGTCGATTTTGCTCCTTCCAAACCGAAAGGCGTGGATCGGCGCGGCAGAAGGGCAATTGGACCACAGGCGGCTTCGGAATGTCCAGGATCGCGATGAGCAAATCAGGGAGAGCTCCGCCGATTTCATGCAGAGAAAGATTCCCGGCCGGTCAGGAGCGCGGAAAGGGGGCTCTCTCGTTTTTCACGGCCTCAGTCGTAGGAAATCCGGTAGCGCCTCTCCCCTTCCTCGAGCGAGAGCGGCCCGCCCCCCAGGAGCAGAATCGACACGCAGGCGATGGCGAGAAAGAGCGTGTATTCATACCCCCCCGCTACGGCCCTGCCCCGTTCGGCGTCGATGACGATGCCCGTCAGAAAAAAGCCCTGGGAGAGATGCACATTGACCAGCGCCCCCGTCATGATAATCAAGTTCAAAAAAGCGCCGAGCCGGGAGAAATAGCCCACCAAAAGAATCAAGCCCCCGATCGCGTGGCCGATGAGGGTGAGCCAGGTGATGAATTCGGGCAACGGAACTCCTGCGGATGCGACGAGCCGGGAGAAACCGGCGATGCCGTAAACCGTCCAGACAAAATAAGCGTGGAGCAAAAAATACGCGCCCAGGGCGGCGCGGAGGAGGGTAATCCCAAACCGTGAATACCGCCTCGGACGGCCAATATCCATGTCTCTTCCTCCCCCCGCGCCAAATCCGGCCGGGAGAGGTGGATCGAGCCCGCAAAAAGCCGCTCTCAGCCCCTCTCCGGATATTTTGCTCCGGGGGGGTCCGGGCCGCCCGCTTCCCCCAGCTTGACGCGTTTGTCTAGGGCACCAAGATGACAGAGCGCGCCGGACCGCGCAAGGCCGGTCCGGCGGCCTTCGGGCGGCGGCTCACCGGCCGTACACGATACCGGGAATGGGCCCCGGGAAGAGGATGACCGTGAAAATCAGCGGGGCGCCGGCGATCGCGTGGATCACGATCCGCTCCGCCCGCAGGGCATGAAGCACATCGCGGCCTGCGCCGCCTTCGCGGCGGCGAGGACGAAAATCGTCACCATGCCGGCCGTCCCGGGAAACGAGCGCAAACCGTTCGCCGATAATCAACACGGCCGGCAAATTCAGATGAAAAAAATTTTCCGTGGTTGTTCCTGAAAAATTTTCCCCCGCTTAATTCTTTCTTAGAAGCCTCTCCCTGCGGCGCATCACCGCGACGAGCTCCTTCAGGGAGGTATCCTCCAAAAATTCCACAAGCGAGGCTTTCATGGATTTCCACTTATCGTGGAGGGGGCAGGGGGCGAGGTCCGAGCACTCCTCCAAACCACCGATGCAATCGGGGAAAAAATCATTTCCCTCGAAGGCGGTTACGATCCGGGCCAGGCTGACATCGGCGGGCGACGTCGCCAGGACAAACCCTCCTCCCGGGCCTTTCCGGGACTTGAGAAGACCGACTTTCGCCAGCGTCTGGAGCGTTTTCGCGACTGTGGGTTCCGAAACGCCGGTATTCTTGGCCACGTCCCGCACCGCGTGCACGGCGTCAGGCTCTTTCGAGGCGAGATAGGAGAGAATTCGGACCCCAATTTTGGATGGCTTCGAATAAATCGTCATCGTCCGGTTTCTCTTTGAAAAGTTAAATATAAAAACATATTTTACTCTATTATATATTCCATGACGGTGAAAATTACCAATTTTCTCAGAAATTTGGTAATTTTATTTGCGTCTTCCAGGGGGATTGGCCCGCCGAATGGCCGGATTTCCGAGCACTGGCTTGGATTATGGGGAAATTTCCCCCCCCCCCTCCTTTTCCGGGGCCCGTGGCTCCTCACAATGCCCGTCCTGGGGCATCAGCCGATATCCGCCAGGAAGAGGCACATTCCCTTTCACCCCTCCCCGCCGGGGAAAAAGCCCCGCCGCAGCCGGTCAGTTCAGCTTGATGACGGCCGATTTGATGGCCTTTTTCAAATCCTCGGCGAACGGGGAACCCAGGCGGAGGAGGGCATTGTAGTCCTTCATCGCCGCCTTCCGGTTTCCCATCTTCAGGAATGCCTCTCCCCGGTACTCGAGGGCCTCGGCGAAGTCCGGCTTCAAGGAAAGGGAGCGGTTGTACGCCCCGATGGCCTCTTCGTACCGGCCGGCCTGGCGAAGAGAATAACCGAGCATGTTGTAGGCCTTGTGATCCTTCGAATCATCCGCTACGGCCTTTTGGAATTGTGCGATGGCCCCCTTCCAATTGCCCAAGCGAGCAAGATTTCGCCCTTCGTCATAGGCGGAAGACGGGGAAATATTGTAAATCGAGGTGGCTGGATCGCTTCCGGCTCCGTCGCCCCCGTCTCCGCCGCCCACCGCGAAGGCGGGGGCCGGAAGCGAGAGGGCGATGAGTAAAACCGTAATGATTCGAGCCTTTTTCATTATCACTTCCTCCCGACCAAGACCTTCAGAAACCGGCAAAAAGCCCATTTTCCGTAAAATTCGAGGCTTGCGGCAAAAAACCGCGAAACGGAGCGCACCGTCTCATTTCCGCAGCTTCAGGCGGCAGACTACTTAGGATAAACACCCAAACCCCCTCCCGGGATTCCCTGCGGGTCCCAGGGGGGAAAGTACCACCCATGGGGGGAAACCGCGATAAAACAGGAAAAGGACTCGTATCAGCGGATTATCAACGCATGGAAAGAGAATTTTGCGGGAAGGGGCGCGCGCGCTGTGGAATTCGAACCAGTTGGTCAGGCTGAAGGACGGGGATGAAAAAACCCCTCCCTCTCTTTTCCGGGGTCCCCGAAAATCGAATATTTTTGGGGGGAGGGGCGCAAAACGGCGCCCGCTTTGCGCCGATGAGAACCCGAGGGGCGCCGGCTGGCGCGGGCGGAGAGGGGCGGCCCCGGAGAACTGCGGCTTTCGGGGACCCCAAGACGCCGGAGCGACCGGGTGAGACTTTACGGCTGGTCCCTGTCCATCCCGCTCTGCCGGGCGACGGAGAGCCGGGCCAGGGCGCGCTTGAGGCTGATCTCGGCGCGTTCGAAATCGGGGGAGTCTTCGGCGCCTTCTCCCCGCATCCGCTCCACGGCGCGGCCCCGGGCCGCCTTGGCCCTTTCGGCGTCGATGCCCTCGGCGGCCTCGGCCATTTCGGCCAGAATGGTCACTTTTTCCGGCCCCACGTCCGCATAGCCGTCGATGATCGACAGGAAGTAGCGTCCGCTCCCGACCCGGTAGGAGAGCACCCCGATGTCGAGCTGGCAAAGATAGGGTGTGTGGCGCGGCAGAACGCCGAACTCCCCGTTGAAGCCCGGCGCGGTCACCTCGTCCACCTGGGTCGAGACGAGCCGCTGCTCCGGGGTGACGACCTCCAAGGTGATTTTTCCCTCGGCCACGGGCTATACCTCGACCCCGAGAGACTTGGCCTTCTCCTTGGCCGAATCGAGATTTCCCACCATGTAGAAAGCCTGCTCGGGAAGGTGATCCACGTTTCCTTCGATGACCTCGTTGAAGTCGTTGATGGTTTCCTCGAGGCGCACGTAGACGCCCGGCGTCCCCGTGAACTGTTCGGCGACGTAGAAGGGCTGGCTCAGGAAACGCTGGATCTTGCGCGCCCGCGACACCGTCACCTTGTCGTCCTCGGAAAGCTCGTCCATCCCGAGGATGGCGATGATGTCCTGAAGCTCCTTGTAGCGCTGAAGCACCAGCTGCACCCCGCGGGCGACCGCGTAATGCTTCTCGCCGATGACGCGCGGATCGAGAATCCGGCTCGTCGAGTCGAGGGGGTCCACCGCCGGGTAGATCCCGAGCTCGGCGATCTGGCGCGAGAGAACGGTGGTCGCGTCCAGGTGGGCGAACGCCGTCGCGGGCGCCGGGTCGGTCAGGTCGTCCGCGGGCACGTAGATGGCCTGAACCGAGGTGATCGATCCTTTGTCGGTCGAGGTGATGCGCTCCTGGAGGTCGCCCATCTCGCTCGCCAGATTGGGCTGGTAGCCGACGGCGCTCGGCATCCGGCCGAGCAGCGCCGAGACCTCCGAGCCCGCCTGGGTGAAGCGGAAAATATTGTCGATGAAGAGGAGCACATCCTGGCCCTCGACGTCGCGGAAGTATTCGGCCACGGTGAGGCCGGTGAGGCCGACCCGCAGGCGCGCGCCCGGGGGCTCGGTCATCTGGCCGTAGATGAGCCCCACGCTGGCGAGAACGCCGCTCTCCTCCATTTCGAGGTACAAGTCGTTTCCCTCGCGGGTGCGCTCCCCCACCCCGGCGAACACGCTGGTTCCCGCGTGCTCTTTGGAGATGTTGTTGATGAGCTCCATGATGAGGACGGTCTTTCCCACCCCCGCGCCGCCGAAGAGCCCCGTCTTCCCCCCCTTGGTATAGGGCTCGAGGAGGTCGATCACCTTGAGGCCGGTCTCGAGCATCTCGGTCGAGGTGCTCTGCTCCTCGAGGGAGGGGGCGGCCCGGTGGATGGGCATCCGGTTCTGGGTCAGGATCGGCCCCTTGCCGTCCACGGGCTCGCCGATGACATTCAGAATGCGGCCGAGGACCTCCTTTCCCACCGGGACGGTAATCGGCGCGCCCGTGTCGACCACCTTCAGGCCGCGGATGAGGCCGTCGGTGGGCTCCATCGCAACCGTCCGCACGGTGGACTCGCCCAGGTGGAGGGCGACCTCGGCGACGATTTCGTCCCGCTCTCCCTCCTTCACGAGGGAGGCGTCCTTTTTCACGATGAGCGCGTTTTTGAGCTCCGGCAGCTGGCCCACCTCGAATTCGACGTCGATGATGGGCCCGATGATCTGTGTGACAAGTCCTTCGTTCATCCCCGGCTCCTTCCAGAGGAGGGCGCGCGAAGCGCCCCTTTCGGCAGTTCCTATCCTTTCAAGGCGTCCGCGCCGCAGACCACCTCGATGATCTCTTTGGTGATGTACGCCTGGCGGACGCGGTTCATCCGCAGGGTCAGCGCGGCGATCATCTCCTCGGCGTTTCGCGTGGCGCTGTCCATCGCCGTCATGCGGGCGCCGAACTCGCTGGCCTCGGCGTCGAGCAGCGCCCGGTAGACCTGGACGGAGATGTGGCGCGGCAAAATGTTCTCGAGCACCTTCTCCGGCGAAGGTTCGTAAAGATAATCCGTGAGAACGGGGTCTCCTCTCGGATCGATCGCGTCCGGGACGGGGGGGGCGAGGGGAATGAGGCGGCCGAGCCGGACCGACTGGCGGATGATCGAGATGAACTCCGTCGTGAGAACGTGGACCTCGTCCGCCCTGCCCTCGAGGAATTCCGCGGTGAGGAGGTCGGCGATCTCCTTGGCCAGGTCGAAATTGATCTTGCCATAAACCTCGGCGTACTCGTGCGCCGCCCGGTAGCCGCGGCGGGAGAGAAAATCCCTCCCCTTCCGGCCCACGACGATGAGCGCGGTTTCCTTGCCTTCCTCCTCGCGCTTGTGCAGATATTGTAGAGCCATCCGGTTCACATTGGTGTTATAGGCGCCGCAGAGGCCCTTGTCGGAAGTGACGACCAGGAGGACCGCCCGGTCGTCCTTCAGGTCGTCCCGGAGCAAGGGGGGCGGCTCCCCCTCGATGCGCAGCGCGAGCGAGTTCACCAGCTCGGAGATGTGGTCGCAATAGGGACGGGCATTCTCGATGCGCTCCTGGGCGCGGCGCACCTTGGAGGCCGCCACCAGCTTCATGGCCCGGGTGATCTGCTGGGTGTTCTTGACGCTTCCGATGCGCCTCTTGAAATCGCGGAGGGATGGCATAGAAGTCCCCTAGCCGACGGCCGCGGCGCTCTCGGCCGGTGCGTCTTTCTTTTTTTTGTCCTTGATCGTCTTCAAAAACTCCTCGATGGCCGCCTTGAGCTTGGCGGTGAGATCCTCGGTGAGCTCTTTTTTCTCGGCCAGCGTTTTTCCCAGCTGGGAATGCCGCGATTCGATGAACGTTTGGAAGTCTGCCTCTACCTGGGCCACCTTCTCCACCGGGATTTTGTCGAGGTAGCCCTGGGTCCCGAGGAAGATGGACATGATCTGTTTGTGGACCGCCACGGGCGCGTACTGGGGCTGTTTGAGGAGTTCGGTGAGGCGCTGGCCGCGCTTGAGCTGGGCCTGGGTGGCGGCGTCGAGCTCGGAGCCGAACTGGGCGAAGGCCGCCATCTCACGGAACTGGGCCAGGTCCAGCCGCAAGGTGCCCGCCACCTTCTTCATCGCCTTGTTCTGCGCCGCGCCGCCCACCCGCGAGACCGAGAGCCCGACGTTGATGGCGGGCCGGATGCCCGAATAGAAGAGGGCGGACTCGAGGTATATCTGCCCGTCCGTGATCGAAATGACGTTGGTGGGAATGTAGGCGGAAACGTCGCCCGCCTGGGTCTCGATGATGGGAAGCGCGGTGAGGGAGCCGCCGCCCTTGCTCTCGTTCAGCTTGGCCGCGCGCTCGAGGAGGCGCGAGTGCAGGTAGAAAACGTCGCCGGGATAAGCCTCCCGGCCCGGCGGGCGGCGCAGCATGAGGGACAGCTGCCGGTAGGAGGCCGCCTGCTTGGAAAGATCGTCGTAAACGATGAGGGCGTGCATCTTGTTGTCGCGGAAATACTCGCCCATCGCGCAGCCCGCGTAGGGGGAGATGTATTGCAGGGGGGCCGGTTCCGACGCCGTGGCGGCGACGACGATTGTGTAGTCCATCGCGCCGTGCTCCTCGAGGGAGCGGACCACCTGGGCCACCGTCGAGCGCTTCTGCCCGATGCAGACGTAGATGCAATTCACGTCGGTGTCGCGCTGGTTGATGATGGTGTCGATGGCGATTGCCGTCTTGCCCGTCTGCCGGTCGCCGATGATGAGCTCGCGCTGGCCCCGGCCGATGGGGATCATGGCGTCGATGGCCTTGATCCCGGTCTGGAGGGGCTCCTTCACCGGCTGGCGGTCGATGACGCCCGGGGCGATCAGCTCGATGTTGCGGCTGCCCTCGGCATCGATGGGCCCTTTCCCGTCGATGGGCTGCCCCAGGGGATTCACCACCCGCCCGAGCAGCGCCTTTCCGACCGGGACCTGGACGATCCGCCCCGTCCGGCGGACCTCGTCGCCTTCCTTGACGTGCCGGTCGTCCCCGAGAAGGACGGCGCCCACGTTGTCCGTCTCGAGGTTGAGCGCCATGCCGAAGAGCTCCCCCGGAAAGGCGAGGAGCTCGCCGTACATGCACTTCTCCAGACCGTAGATGCGCGCGATGCCGTCGCCCACCGAGATGACGTTTCCGGTCTCGGCCAGCTCGACAGTGGCGTCGAACCCTTCGATCTGCTTTTTGATGATTTGACTGATTTCTTCGGCGCGGATCTCCATCTCGCTCCCTCGGTCTCGCCGGCGCCCGGTTGGGGCGGCCCCGCACGCCGGCTAGTTTGTCAAAAGTTTTTCCCGCAGGCCCCGGAGCTGGTTCCGGATGCTTCCGTCCAGGAGGGTGCTTCCCACCCGGCAAACCAGCCCGCCGATGAGGCTATCGTCCTTTTCGACCTCGAGGATAACCTCGCTGCCGGTCATCCGGGAAAGCTTCTCCCGCAAGCGCCCGACGGTGCCCTCGTCCAGGTCGTGGGCGGAGCGCACCTGCGCCCGCATCCGGCCCCGCCGCCGGTCCGCCAGCTCCTGGAACTTGGCGGCGATGGCCTGAAGCTCGCCCGTGCGGTCGTTCCCGATCACCACCCGCACGAACTCGCGCAGGAGGGGGCTCGTCCCCGAAGATTCGAGGACGCTCTCGATGAGGCGCGCCCGCGCCGCCCTCGGAAAGCGGGGATTCTCCAGGACGCGCTGGAGCCCGGCGTGGGCCAGCAGCGCGTCCGCGATCTCCTTGAGGTCCGCCCCGGTCTCGTCCAAAACGCCGCGCTCCTCGGCAATCCCGACGAGGGCCTTGGCGTAGCGCCGCGCCACCTCGCCGCCGGTCACCTCGCCCCTCCGTTCCCGCTGTCCAGCTTGGCCAGGTACTCCTCCGCCAGCCGGCCCTGATCCTCGGCGGTGATGCCCTTCTTCAGGATTTCCTCGGCCATCGCAAGGGACATCTCCGAGGCCTTGTTCTGAATCTCGGCCATCGCCTTTTTCGCCTCCAGGCCGATGGCGTTGCGCGTCTGCTCGAGGAGGCGTTCGACCTGGGCCTCCTGGTCCGTCTCGAGGCGGTGGCGCAGTTCCATGACTTCCCGAACGCCCTTCTTCCGCACGCGCTCCAGCTCCGCCTCGAGGTCGGCCACCTTGTCCCGCTGCTCCTTCAAGAGGCGCTCGGCCTCCAGGCGCCCCGCCTCCGAATCTTCGAGGGCTTTTTTGATCCCCTTCCGCCGCTCGGCCAGGAACTTTCGCAGCGGCTTCGCCGCCATCTTGTACACGATGGCGATCACGATGAGTAAATTTAAGAGCTTGAAGATCTCCTCTTTCAAGCTGAAGGATTTGTGAAAAACCTCCCCCGCCTCGGCGGCCCAGGCTCCATCGGGCCAAAGGACCGCCAAAAAGACCGCCGCCGCCGCAAGGGCGAGGGGAAAGAACATCATGGGGCAACGCCCCCTCCCGTGCGCGCGCGCCGCCATCAGGCCACCTTGCGCCCGGCGAGCCGGTTCGCGATCTCAACGGCGAATCCCCTCGCGTGGCCTTCCAGCTCGGCCGAGGCCTTTTCGGCCTGGGCGGCGATGTCCGCCCGGACCTCCTCCAGCTCCCGGGCGGATTGGGCGCGAACCTCTTCGACCCGCTCCCGGGTGGCCTCGGTCATCTCCTGCTGCGCTACGACGAGCGCTTCGGTAACCTCCCTCTGGGTCTCATGGAGGGAATCCTCGTACTGGCTGATGTAGCCCTGCGCCTCGCTCCGGTCGCGCTCAGCGGTTTCGAGGTCGGACCGGATCCTGCCCGAGCGCTCGTTCATCAGGCGCCAGAGCGGCTTGTAGAGAATCTTGTTCAGGACAATCAGGAGGACGAGGAAGTTCGCCCACTGAATCAGGATGATCACGGGGTTCAGAATGAGCGCCCCGCTTCCGAAGTTGAACGTATGGATCCACCCTTCGAGCCCGCCCGCGGCGGCGGCGAAGGCCGCCCGGGGGAGGAGGCCCGACACCAGGAGAGCGATACCGGAAAGCGCGCATGCTTGGAGGAGCCGCTGAACTTTATGCCGAACTGTCATCCGTGCCCCGTGAACCCCGCTTTGGCCCCCCGGTGAGGGCTGATGGCCGTGTACGGCCGGGGAAAGCGCGCGCGCCCTCCGCGGCCGGATAATCAAAACGAATTTGGGGATTTTTCGCACATTTTTCAGGTCCGGAACGGGTCCCGGCCACGAAAAACGCCACAAGCTACCCGCGCGGCCAGGCGAAGTCAAGCCTGCCCACACCCCGAAAAAGGCGCATTTTCTTTCCCGCAAACGGCCGGAACGGCCCTGAAAACCGGCCCCCGGCGGGGCGGACGCCCTTCCCCGCCGGGGGCGGAAAAGAGGAAGGGGCACTCCCCCCCGGGGGGCGCAAATGGTATCTTCCCCCTTGAAAAACCCCTCTTTTTCGCTCCGCACGCCCCACCCCCCCCGCCGGCGGGGCGGGATGGGCCGCGGCAAGCCCGGCCGCCCCCTTCCGCGCGGGACTTCGCAAGGAGCGCCCGGATGAAACTCGTCACCTTCGAGGTCCAAACCCTTCTGGGGCCGGTGGCGCGCGTGGGCGCCCTCGGCGATTCCGGAGGGCCGGGCGGGGAGGGCCGCGTGGTGGACCTCGCCCCCGCCTACGCGGCCCGGCTTCGGGCGGAGGGAAGCGAGCCCCGCTTCCGTGAGTACGCCGACTTCCGCCTCCCCCAGGACATGTGCGGCGTCATGGCCGGCGGCACGCCCTCCCTGGAGGCCGCCCGGCTCGCGCTTGAATATGCCGCCGAGGCGGGAGAGAGCGCCGAGGGCCCCTCCGGCGAGCGGCTCGTCCATCCCCTCTCCGGGGTCCGGCTCCTCGCGCCGGTGCCCCGGCCGGTCAGCTACCGGGACTTCCTCACCTTCGAGCGGCACAAGGCCGACGCCTCCAAGCGGCGGGACGTCCAGATCGATCCGCTCTGGTACCGGCTTCCCACCTGCTACAAGGGAAACCGCCTCTCCATCATCGGCCCGGACCAGGACCTCCTCTGGCCGCGCTACACCGAACAACTCGACTTCGAGCTCGAACTCGCCATGTTCATCGGGAAGGGCGGGAAAAACATTCCCGAGGGCAAAGCGCAGGATCACGTCTTCGGCTTCACGGTGCTGAACGACTTCAGCGCGCGAGACGTACAGGAGGAGGAAATGTCCCTCTGGCTCGGCCCCAACAAGGGGAAGGACTTCGGGACCGCCATCGGCCCCTGCCTCGTGACGAAGGACGGATTCGATCCGGGGGACGCCCGCATGACGGCCCGGGTGAACGGGGAGGAATGGAGCCACGGCAACGCGGGGGAGATGCACTTCTCCTGGGACCGGCTGATCGAATACGCCTCCTCCGAGGAGGCGCTCCACCCCGGCGAGATGTTCGGCTCGGGAACGGTGGGAACGGGCTGCGGGGCCGACCTCGGCCGGTGGCTCCGGCCCGGCGACCTGGTCGAGCTCGAGATCGAGGGGATCGGGGTTTTAAGGAACCGCGTGCTGCGCCTGGGCTAGGAGGCGGGCCGGCCCGGCGACCTGGTCGAGAGCGAGACGCGCAGGCCCCCGTTCCACCGAAGCCCGTGGCGGGGGTGGCCCTGTTTCGTGAGCGGCCCGACGATGTGGAGGGGCCGGCCCTTTAAAAGACGCAGGATCTCATTGACCCTTCTCCCATAGACCTTCGGGTCAATCCCGTTCGGGTTCCCCCACGCGGCTACAGCAAAGTCGGCAGAGCGCACGACCTCCAGGATGTAACGGTCATTCTCCGGCCCCACGACGGTCCGGTACGGACGGCCGTTCAACCCCTCCGGCCGGGTCGCGCGCAGGGCGAAGAGGTTCACGCAGGCGACCGAGCCGTAGCCCGCGCGGCGCGCCCAGGCCTCCACCTTCCCCACCGTGGGGTCGCTCCGGCTGGCCGAGGCGGTCGAGGGATTCTTGAGGATCACGGCGAGCCGGGGGCGGGAGCGGAGGCCCACCCGGACTTCGAGCAAATACCGGTGCGTCCCGTATCCCTCCGGCACGCAGCGGGTGACAAACCGCAGCGGTTCCGATTTCAAGGCCGGCTCCCTCCCCCCGCGGATCCTGAGCTTGACCCGCCCGGGGGGGCGGGACAAGGATGTCGAAGGCGTCCCGCGCAAAAATTCGGCATCCTACGGAAAGGGAACATGATGACCTACGAAAACGTCCTCTACGAGATCGAGGGGCCGCTCGCCCTCATCACCATCAACCGTCCCGAGGTGCTCAACGCCATCTCCCTCGGAACCCTGGACGATCTGCACGCCGCGGTGGCGGCGGCTGCGGAGGACGAGGCCGTCCGCGTCATCGCGGTAACGGGAGCGGGAGAGAAAGCCTTCGCCACCGGCTCGGACCTCGCCGAGGTGGAGCACCGCGATCTCCTGAAGGCGCTGGAGCCCATCGTCCAGGGCCTGGCCGAGCGGCTCGAGCGCACCCCCAAGCCCACCATCGCCGCCGTCAACGGCTTCTGCATGGGGGGCGGTCTCGAGGTGGCGCTCGGCTGCGACCTGCGGGTGGCCTCCGCGAACGCGCAGTTCGGCACCCCGGAGGGGAAGCTCGGCATCATCCCCGGCGGCGGCGCCACCCAGCGCCTTCCGCGCATCGTGGGGCGGGGCTGGGCGCTCGAAATGCTGCTCATGGGGGAGAACATCGACGCCTGGCGCGCGCTCCAGATCGGCCTCGTGACCCGGGTGGTCCCGCCCGGGGAGCTGCTTCCCGCCGTGCGCGCGATGGCGGAAAAGCTCGCCGCCCTCGCCCCCCTCGTCCCCCGCTTCATGAAGGCGATGGTCCATTCCGGGATGGAGGGAAGCATCGCCGCCGGGCTCGCCCTCGAGAAATTCGCCCAGGGGGCGCTCTGCGGGACCGAGGACAAAAAGGAGGGGATCCGCGCCTTCCTCGAAAAGCGCCCCCCGGCCTGGAAGGGGAGATAGCGGGCAGTGGGTTAGTTAGAAGATTGATCTGGTTTTGCGGCCTCCGCTGGCTTTCCCTCAAATTTCACCTTGGACTCGGGGACATGGCATTCCTCTTTGCCCGCGGCGAATTGGCGCAGGTTACGATTACGGTGGCGCAGAGCATCAATCTCTCCGGCCTCCTTCCCCTTTAGGTCCATAAAGAACCAAGGCACGATCAGGAGAAATCCCGTGACCCCAAGAACAACATTTGTGGTGACCGTGGAAGTCTTGTCGCTGGCCAACTGAATCAATTCCACTTCATTTGAGGCGATTTCGGCCTTCAGGCTCGTGCAGCTTCGCTTTTCGTCCCCCGGCGTGTAGCGGAGCACGGGATTCGGGGCAGAACCAAGGCAACTATTGGGCGCTAGAAAAACGGCCAGAGAAATTCTCAGAGATTTCCGGATTGCCATAATCCCTTCCCTCCCAGGAAGTTTGGATGACCTCTGCCAATTTTTAGGAATTGATACAGGAAGGATAGCGGATTAAATAATAAAATCAAAGATAGCGCGAACGGCCTCCCGGCGGCCCTTCCGCATACGCCCCCCCGCTTCATTTTTCCCGCCGGGGAAGCCTTTTCCCCTCGTTGGTGTTACATTTGCTGGGGGGACAATGCCGCCCGAGGATACTCCCTTTGACTCTGACGCACTGCGATTATGACTCCCCGATGTACCGGGCCGCCCTGGCCCAGCTCGCCGAGACCGCCCGGCTCATCGATCTCCCCGACAACCTCCACGAGCGCCTGAGCCACCCCAAGCGCGCGTTCATCGTATCGGTGCCGACCGCGATGGACGACGGCAAAACCCGGGTGTTCGCCGGCTACCGCGTCCAGCACAACCTCACCATGGGGCCCGCCAAGGGGGGGGTGCGGTATCACGAGGACGTGACGCTGGGAGAGGTGGCGGCCCTGGCCATGTGGATGAGCTGGAAGTGCGCCCTGATGGGCCTTCCCTACGGGGGGGCGAAGGGAGGGGTGGCCGTGAACCCGCGGAATCTCTCCGCCACCGAGCGCGAAAACCTCACCCGCAGATACACGACCGAGATCGCCCCGTTCATCGGCCCCGACATCGACATTCCCGCCCCGGACATGGGGACGAACATGCAGGTCATGGCCTGGATGATGGACACCTACTCCATTCTCCGGGGCCACACCGTCCACGGGGTGGTGACGGGCAAGCCCCTCCTCCTCGGCGGCTCTCTCTTGCGCCGAGAGGCCACGGGCCGGGGGGCGGTTTTTGTGTTCGAGCGCGCCTGCCGCGCCTGGGGCTGGGATCCCGCGGGGATGACCGCGGTCATCCAGGGCTTCGGCAACGTGGGCGCGGTGGCGGCGGAAAACCTCCAGGGCTTGGGGGTGAAAATTACGGCGGTGGGCGACCGGAGCGGCGCCGTCCGGAACCCGAAGGGCCTGGACACCGACGCCATTCTCTGCCACTGCCGGGAAAACCAGGGTTGGGTGAAGAATTTCCCGGGCGGCGAGCCGATCACGAACGAGGACCTCCTCGCCGAGCCCTGCGACATCCTCGTCCCCGCCGCCCTCGGCGGGGTGATCCATGAGCAGAACGCGGACCGCCTCCGCTGCCGGGCCGTGCTCGAGTGCGCCAACGGCCCCACCACGCCCGGGGCCGACGCCATCCTGAACGAGAAGGGCATCCTGACGCTGCCGGACATCCTCGTGAACGCGGGCGGGGTGACCGTCTCCTACTTCGAGTGGGTGCAGGACACCGAGCACTACTTCTGGGAGGAGGAGGTGGTGGAGGCGCGTCTGCAGAAGATCATGAAGCGCGCCTTCGAGGAGGTGAACGCCCTCGCCACCGGGAAAAAAGTCTCCCTCCGGGCGGCGAGCCTGATGCTCGGGGTGAGCCGGGTGGCCGAGGCCAAGAAATTGCGCGGCCTCTACCCCTGATTCTTTTTTTCGCCGAAGGAATCATCCCTTGGAACCGGAAAACGGAAAGGAAGCCGCCGGACTCTCCGCGGGGGAAAAGCGCTTCCTCGACCGGCTCGCCAAAAAATACGGGAAAGACACCCGCGCCGGATGGTGGCGGAGCTGCCTCATCGCGGGGGCCTGCACCCTCGCCCTCTTCGCGCTGGCCCGCTGGACCCCGCGCGGGTGGCTTGCGCTCATCGCGGCCCAGGCGGCGGGGCTGCTCCTCTACTCGCGGTACCGGAAGTTCGCCCGGTTCAAGAACCGCATTCTCATCAAGATGTGGCGGGAGCGGGAAAAAACCGCGGAGGGCGCGGCGCGGGAGTAGCGCCGGCCGTCCTTGCGCTCCGCACCTTCATTTGGCAGGATTTTCCGTCCCCCTCATGGGGGACCCGCGTGCGCCTGAGGCACGGCAGGGGACCCGCCGGCGAAAAGAAAGGCAACCCGCATGGCCGACGACCGGACCGTCACCTTCATCTGCCCCGCCTGCGGCCGGAACGAGGTGCCCCTTCCGGAAGGGTGGGACCCCGAGAACACGACCTACCAGACCCTCGCCGAGCTGGACGACTGCGACGAAGCCCAGGAAGGACAGTACATATACGGCGACGGGCACACGAGGGGCTTCGGGGGCGTCGTGCGGGACCTGGACGGGGAGGGCGCACCCCGCGAGCGCTGGGTCCCCCCCCGCGCCGTGATCGCCTATCACTTCTACCGGGACCTCCGCCACGTCGGCGAAAGCGAGCCGGCCCCAATCTGCTGCCCCTCGCCCCTTTACCGGAACCGCGTCGTCAGCGGCGGGGTCGAGAACGTCTTCGTGGCGATGGCCTTTCTGCCCCACGGAAATGTCCCGGAGCCGGAGATGCGCGCCCGGGGGGAGCAGCTCGCGAAGGCGATGAAATAAACGCCGCATTTCAGAAAGCACGTTCTCCCCTGAGACCCTTGGGCGAACTTCCGCGGGTTAGAATGCGCGGCCGCGCCGGTGGCCCTTGGCCCCGGCCGCGGCGATTGCGCGCGAAGCGAACCGAGGCCTTGCACCATGGGCGATGATCCGATCCCAAAGGAAACGAAGACCCCGGAAACTTGGGACGAGGGCGACAGCCGGGACTTCATCCGGTTCGGCGATTATTTCGTGCCCGAGAGGGAACTTCAGGACGAAATTGTTTGCGCCCTCATTCCCGACTGCCCCGAAGGCACTTTCATCGTCGAGCTGTGTTGCAGCGACGGGCACCTGACCCGCGCCATGCTCGTCCGGCATCAAAGGTGCCGGGTAATCGCGCTGGATGGCTCTCCCGAAATGCTGGAGCGCGCGGGGGCCGTACGCAAAGAATACGGCGGCCGGGTCGATCTGCGCGAATTTGCGCTCTCGGACGCCCCCTGGCATACCCTTCCCGCCCCGCCGCACGCAGTTGTCTCCTCGCTGGCGGTTCATCACCTGGATGCAGAACAGAAACAAAATTTGTTCCGCGAGGTCTTCCGGGCGCTGGAAACCGGCGGCGTCTTTGTGGTGGCGGACCTGGTTCTGCCCCAAAGCGAACCGGGGGCCGCGCTCGCCGCGCGGCAGTGGGACGACGCGGTTCGCGAAAGATCCTTGCTCCGGCGCGGGGACCTTTCCGCGTTTGAGCGGTTTCAAATATCGAAATGGAATTTTTTCTCCGACCCGAGCCCCGATCCCATCGATCAGCCTTCACCGCTCATCCGCCAGTTGAACTGGCTGGAGGACGTCGGATTCTCGGAGGTCGACGTGTACTGGATGAAGGCGGGACACGCCATCTTCGGAGGGCGCAAGGCAGGCAGCGGTGCCGGGGCGCCGGGATGAATCAAGCGGAGAGTCCGGAGACGGGAATTCGGACCGGGCGGGTCGCCTCAGCCCTTTGTCCGGCCGAACCGGAAGCCCACCCGGCCGCTCCAGGCGAAACGGCTCTCCTCGCCGCACGCGGGGCAGCGGGCGCGCATGCGGCTCATCAGGCTCCAGGAGGGCGCGCCGGTTCCCTCGGCTCCCCCCTGGGGCTCCAGGCCGCCCGCCCCGCAGCTCTTGCAGCGGAGAAGCTCCTCCTCTCCCCCTTCCTCGCGGGCGTAAATTTCCATACGGCACAAATCCTCCGGGCGAAGCGGCCCTCCGGGCGAGGCGGCCCTCCGGCAGCGCGTTTAGCGGTTCTCAATCGAGAAGCCGGTTGTACACCCAGGCCACCCCGCCCCCGAAGACGAAGCCCATGATGGCCCCCCATCCCCCCGCGATCACAACCCCCAGAAAGGTGGGCGCGATCCCGGGTATGAAGCTCGCGTACAGCTCGAAAAGCTTCTCACCACGGCCGGAGACGGCCGCCCCTGCCATGAAAACCAACATGAAGAGGGCATAAAATATCGCCCAAGCCAGGCCGAACTTCGATGCGTGAAGCTTCATGGGTCATCCTCCGCGCCGGCGGCAAAGGGGACCGAAGCGGTGCGCCCCTCTCCGATTCAATATAGGCCCCGGCGTCCCGGAAGGGCGCGCCTATCCGCCCGGCCCGAGGGTGGCGTTGATTTTCTCGGTGAGCGCCCGGGCCACGGCGCGCCCGGTCTCTTCGAGGCCCATGGCCACCCGCGCCCCCGAGGCAAAGGCGTGCCCGCCGCCGCCGAACTGCTGCGCCACATCGTGTATGACCACCCGCCCCTTCGAGCGCAGGCTCACCCGGGTGAGATTTTTCCCGATTTCGGTGAAATAGGCGACCACCTCCACCGAGGCGATGCTCCTCGGATAGGAGATGTACTCTTCCGTCTCGTGGCGCTTCACGCCGTACTTGTCCAAAACCGCCTGGCCGAGGGTGAACCACGCGAGCCGCCCGCCGCAATCGAAGTTGAGATTGCTCATCAGGTGGCCCAGGAGCTTTATCGAGCCGGCGCTGTTCGACTCCCAAAAGATCGAGTACGCCTCGCCCTGATCCGCCCCCTTTTCGATGAGCCGGGCCGCCCACCGGAGGGTTTTCGGCTTCGTGTTCGAAAAGCGGAACTGGCCGGTGTCGTAGACCAGCGTGGCCAGGAGCGTCCGGACGATCACCCGGTCCTCGAAGGCGCCCCCTCCCTCTTCTTCGAGAAAATCGAGAATGATCTCCCCCACGGCGGCCGCCCCGGAATCGATTGCGGCGGGGCCGTCGAAATCGCCCTCCTCGCGGATGTGGTGGTCGAACACCCCGACGGGAAGACCGCTCTCGATGAGGGGGCGGTGGAGTTTCCCCAGCCGGCTCGGCTTTCCCGTGTCGAGAACGAGGATGGCGTCGAAGCGATCCGCCCAATCCGGGGTTTCGAGCAAAGCGTCGTGGGGGCGGACAAGCCCATCGGGATCGAAAGGCTCCACGAAGAGGGGGCAGGGCCCGTCGGTGACGACGGTCGCCTGTTTTCCCTTGGATCGGAGATACCGGCTCAGGGCGACGCAGGAAAGCAGGCCGTCCCCGTCGGGGCCGATGTGGGTGAGGAGGAGGAAGCGGCCATGGGCGGCGATGAACTCCCGGATTTCGCCGAACCGGCCGCCGGAGGAGGCGTTTTCCGTGTGCATACCGCCTTCTATAAACTCAGGCCGTGCAACTGCCGGAGCACGTTGTCCCGCACGGCCGAATGGGCGGGCGGATCGGCGAGCCGCTTGCCCTCCGCCATAACGGGGGCGAGAAGCTGTTCCATGACCCCGCCGCACTTTTCGCAATCCCCGTAGGGGCGGTGGAAGGGAATTACGGTTTCCTCTCCGCAGTCGCGGCACTTGAGAAAATGCTTCGAGCCGGACATCTTCCCCCGCTTCGCCACCGCCTCGCCCTCCACCTCGATGATATCCATCGAATAGTCCACCGTCGAAGCCGAGCTGATCGAGGTTCCGACGCCGTATCCTCCGTCCACCCACGGATTCAGCTCCCGGATCTTTTCCTCGTCCAAGCCCCCGGTAACGAAGAGCTTGACGTGGGAATGCCCCGCCTGGTCGAGCTCCCACCGCACCTCCCGGAGGATCTGCGGCAGGCTGCCCCGCCGCGAGCCCGGCGTGTCGATGCGGACGGCGGTGAGCCGGTCCGAAATGGCTTTCGCGGCGGCGAGGGCTTCGAATTTTTCATCCCCGAAGGTATCCACGAGCGCCACCCGCCGGACGTCCGCTTCGATAATCTTGTCGAAAGCCTTCAGGGCCGGAACCAGGCCCCCCATCACGATGATGAGGGCGTGCGGCATCGTGCCCACCGGTGGAATGCCGAGCAGTTCGGCGCCCACGACCGTGGCCACGCCGTCACACCCGCCGACGTAGGCCGATCGCTCAACCATGGGCGCGATGGCGGGGTGCATCCGCCGGGCGCCGAAGCTGATGACCTGCCGCTCCCCGGCCGCGATCTTGCAGCGCGCCGCCTTGGTGGCGATTCCGCTCGCCTGGCAGATGCACCCGAGAAGGGGGGTCTCGAGGACGTCGAAATCGTTATAGACGCCCTCGATCTCGATGACGGGCTGGAAGGGGCGGATCGCCGTCCCCTCGGGGACGGCGCGCACGTTGAGGGGCAATCCCTCCAAGAGGGAGAGTAACTCCTCCAGGCCGCAAAAGACGCCCCAGCCGGAAATGTGCTCTCTGAACATGAACTCCGCGCGGACGCGCTTGCGCAATCCCTCGGCTTCCAGAATCTTGTGGGTGCGCGCGAAATAAACGTCGGTGATCTTGCCGGATCGGATGTCGTCGAAATCAGCGGTGAAAAGATTCACGGGGGGATGCCGGCTTCAAGCCCGCTATTCCGCGGAGGCGACCGGCTCGGCTTCCGGCTTCTCTTCTTCGGGCCGTAGCGCCATTTCCTGGTTCCGGAGGCCGAAGAGCTTTCCCCAAGGACGAGGCCCACGATAGTTCACTTCTTTCTCCCACACGTCGTAGAGCCGGTCCTTGTCGTAGACGAGGTCGTCGCGGAAGTATCCGGGCGCTTCATACTGATGGGTATGGACGATGGATTTCGGCGTGGTGGGGCAGGCCTCGCTGCAGAGGCCGCAGTACATGCACCGCATGTAGTCGATATAGAATTCGGCGGCGTACATCTCACGGCCCTTGCCCGCGGTGACGATGGTGATGCAGTCCACCGGGCAGGCCTTCTCGCAATTGAGGCAGCCGATGCAGTATTCCTCGCCCGTCTTGAAATCCCGCGTGAGCCCGAGGAAGCCGCGGTAGCGCTCGGGAGGGGTCCAGCGCTCGTCGGGGTACTGGAGCGTGACGGGCTTTTTGAACAAGTGGCGCAACGTCGCGGCCAAACCCTTGAGGATGTCCAACAGGAGAAAACGGTTCATGGTTCGGGCGAATCCCATCTTACTCCCTCCGGCGCCCCCCAACCTCCGGCGGCGGGCGCCACCGATTCAAGAGGCCGCGGCGGCGGTCCTCTCTTTCGCTTTTTTGGCGTCTTCCTGCGCTTCGAGGTACTTTTCCGCCGCCACGGCGGCCGTGGTGGCGTCCCCCGCGGCGTTCGTGATCTGGCGGATGAGCTGGCTGCGGCAGTCCCCCGCGACGAACAGGCCGGGGACATTCGTCTCCATGTTCTGGTCGGTGAAGATGAAGCCCTCCCCGTCCTTCTCGACTTCGTCCTTGATGAGGTCCGTGTTCGGGATGAAGCCGATGAAAATGAAAAGACCGGAGGACTCGAGCTCGCTCACCTCGCCCGTCTTGACGTCGCGCAGCCGGAGCTTCTTCATCTCCTTCTCGTCGCCGATGACCTCCTCCACCACGGTGTCGAGGATCATCTCCGACTTTTCGTTTTCCCTGAACTTGTCCAGCAAAATGGCCGGCGCGCGGAATCCCTGCCGCCGGTGGACGAGGTAGACCTTCGAGCCGAATTTGGTGAGGAAATGGCCCTCCTCGACCGCGCTCGACCCCCCGCCGACGACGGTGATGACCTCGTCCTGGAAGAAGGCCCCGTCGCAAAGGGCGCAGTAGCTGACGCCCTTGCCCGCGTACTTTTCCTCGCCGGCGATCCCCAGTTTGCGGGGGTAGCCCCCCGGCGTGAAGATGACCGCGCCGCAGCGGCGCGCGCGCGCATCGGTGGTGACCAGGAAGTCCTCCCCGTCCTTGCGGACCTCGAGGACCTCCTCCATCTCGATCCGCAGGCCGAACTTGACGGCGTGGTCGGTGAACTTCTGGGCGAGCTCGGGCCCGCCGATGAGCTCGAAGCCGGGGTAGTCCTCGACGTACTCGGTGTTGAGAATCTCTCCGCCGGGGGCGAGCTTTTCGTAGCAGACGACGTTCAGCTTCGAGCGGGCAGCGTAGAGCCCCGCCGTGAGGCCGGCCGGGCCGGCGCCCACGATGATGATGTCAAAATCCCTTTGGCCCAAATTGAACTCCAGCGCTGGGTGAAGCGGCAAACGACGGGCCCGGAAGCAAAAAAAAGCGGCCTCCCATGCCCCCGGTAATGTATCACCCGCCCCGCATCCCTGCCAAGGGCGGCAGGGGCCGGAAAAGAAACGCATATCTAAAGGATTCCCGCCCTGCCCCCGCGCGCGGAGGGCGACCGCCAGCTCTCCCCCGGGCCAAAGGGCTAGTCCCGGATATCGTGCAGCTTGGCCTCGAACTCCGCCTTTTCGATCTCCCCGCGCGCGTAGCGCCGCTTGATGATCTCCTCGGCCGACTCTGGACCCCCGCCCCCGGGGTGCGGATGGCGCGAGGAGAGCATGAGCCAGCGGACCAGCGCGACCACGCCCACGATGATGAGGGTCCAGAAAAGGGCCATGAAGAGCCACATCCCCACCCCCATGGCCCCCCACATGTAATGCATGCCCCAGGGGCCGGCCCCGTACTCCCACCTTTGGGGCTGGGCCCAGGCGGGCGCCGCGGCCAGAAACGGAATTGCTGCGCCGAAAATCCAGGGGGAAAGAAATTTTCGCATCTCGCGCCTCCTTCTTATAAGAAAAGGGAGCCTCTTGTCTTGAGACGCGGGATCGCCCGGAAGGTTCCGCTAATTCATCTCCTCCAGGGCCTCCAGGATGGGACACTCCGAGGCGGGCGCCTCCGCCCGGCAGGCCGTGGAGAGCTTCCGGAGCCGGCCCTTCACCGCCCGGAGCGCCCGGAGCTTTTCCTCCACCTCGGCGAGCTTCCGCTCGGCCTGGATCAGCACATCCCCGCAGCGCGCCCTGTCATCGAGGCGCAGGCCGAGAAGCTCCTTGATCTCTTTGAGGGAAAAGCCGAGGGACTGGGCCCGCTTGATGCTCCGGATGCGGCGGACCGTCTCCTCCGGATAGACGCGCGCCGCGCCCCGCCGCGCCCGGGGCCGCTCGATGAGGCCGCGCCGCTCATAGTAGCGGACGGTCTCGACGTGCACCCCCGCCTCCGCGGCGAGCTTTCCGATGGTCATGGAACGCACGATGCACCCCCAGGAAACGCTAGCCCAGATACTTTTTGCCGAAGAACTCCGGAAGAAACCCCAATATGATAGCGATGAAGGCCGCGTTCCGAATATAGGTGCCGCCGACCGACCAAAGGCTCATGAGGTTGCCGAGGCGCATCAACCCCAAAATGAGAAAGGCGGGGCCCATGACGACACAGTGGGTCCTCCTGCACCTCAGCCAGTTGGCTGAACATGCGGCCCCGATCCACAAGTATCCCACAGTCAGGAGGATTTGACCGGGGACCCGGGCAGGATCAACCACCAGAGTGCCGATGAGAATCAAGGCAACTGGAATTCCCCATATCTTCAACAAATTGATCCAGTTGCCTGCCAGATCACTCCGAGCGCGCTCTTCTGCTTTTGCGTTCGCCTGAATCTGCCCCCCTCCAACCGAATACTGCTCAGCCCGAAAAGAGGGGCGTTCCCCAGTAGGGGAACAGGATGAGCGCGATCACCAGCCCCGCGAGAAGAAAGAGCGGCGCGTCCCGCCGGCCCGGGACCAGGGCGGCGAGAGCGCTTTGAAGCCCCAGCCCCCGCGCCGCGGCCAGCTTATGCCGGTAGAACCTCCAGAAAGTCCAGGTGAGCGAGGCGAGGGAGAGCGCCATGAAATAGGGCCGGTAGGCCATCAGGCTGCCGGCCGCCCCAAAGATCGAGGCCCCGAGACCCAGGGCCAGCGCAGGGCCGATTCATCACGCCGAGCAAAGGGCGCCGAAAAAGATGGAACTCCGCAACGGCCACCTTTTATCGTCCATCCGATTATCCTCCCAAGATTTAAGACGGCGAATCCGGCCGAGATCGCACCAAATTCAATCCCCACCAAAGCGAAACGAGAAAGAGGGCGGTCATGAGAAGGATGACCGTCACGATCCGTTCCGCGAAGAACGCACCCAGGGCGCCCCCGCCCAGAATGACGGCGTAGATGGGGATGTGGCAGGGGCAGGCGAAAAACGCCCCGGCGAGGAGAACCTTTCCCGCGAGCGGCTTGCCCATTTCCTATGCCTCCTCGTTTTTTCCGGCCCGTTTCGCGGTCCCGCAAACCGGCTGCGCACCCGGCGCAAGCTCGAGGGTGAACGCCCCGAACTCCTTCGCCAGGCGGAACTCCGCCCCGCCGTGCCGGACGGTGCTGCCCTCGGGCGTCCCGTCGTCCACCGGGATCCGCTCCCCGCAGACCGGGCAGGAGACGAGCTGGACCAGCGCCAGGGCGTCCTTCCCCCCCTCCTCCCCCAGGCGTAAGAGGACCCCGGCGCAGTTTCCGCACGCGATCAGGTCGCCCGCCTCGGCGTCCCACGGGACGGGGATCTCCATCCCACACCCGGGGCAGGGGACTTGCCGCGCGGCCTCGCTCGTCCGCTCGTTCATTTTTTGATCCCCAGAAGGCCTTCGAGCCTCCCCCGGTCGAAGCCCACCATCATCTCGTCTTCCACGAAGATGACGGGGGTGGCGCGCATCCCGCTCCGCGCGGCGAGCTCCTCGAAGGCTTCCTTGTCCTGGTCCACCTGATAGTCCGTGAACGCGACCCCATGATGTGAAAGAAACTCTTTCACCGCCTTGCAGGGGGCTCAGGTGGTGGACGAATAAACCGTCACCTCTTTCGTCCCGGCCATCTCTCTCCTCGTTTCATCCCGATGAACAGAAAATCCGCTCCGGATCGCGGCGGCGGGCTTCGCGCCCGCAATCCCCGGTTACAAAGATACCTCCCGTACCTGGGTACAGAGTCAAGAGGAATTTTTCAAGGGGAGGAAACCGGTTGGAAAAGCCGGACAATCAGCGGGGGCGCGGTTTCACGCACCCTCCCCGGCCCCATACGAATGAGGGGAGGGAAGATTTCCCGCCGGGATCCCCCTCCCCGGCCCTTTCGTTAGAGAAAATTGAAATGTACCGCCAAATACCGTACGTTTTATGTGTTCATCCACAAAAATAGAATGGCCCCTTAAAAGGACCAAAAAATTATGTATCTCGGCAGCTATAGCGGATGCCGCATCCGGGCCGATGTGGGGCAAAGCGGAGAGGGCACTTGGTCGTGGAGCGAAGTCATCGTTACCTATTATAAGAGTGGCGACCGGATTGACCAGCAACTAGGTGCTTCATCGAGCACTCCTGAATCTTTCCCCACACAAGAAACCGCCGCAGAAAAGGCTCTCGCACAAGCCAAGGCTTGGATAGACGACAACCTATAATGGGTTTGCGAAAAGGATAAACGCCATGATCGGTTATCAAGCTAGGATGAAAGTCGAACCGCAATTGGTCTACGGTCAGGGTTCTCGAAAACCTGAACTTCAAAATGGGACTGTTGAACTACATCGAGAACTTTAGAGGGCAAGTAGCAAACGACGTTTACGCCGCCAGTTTGTCTCAAGCTGTCATAGATTATGCCATCGTGACCTGCAGCCCGTTGTTCTTCTCCGAAGACCTGGCTTCTCGCGTACGATCTCCGGTCATACAAATCGGGTCGGACGACCTGCTGGCCACGGATATCGATATAGTCTTCTCCGTCTAGTCGAGCACCGTACGTCCTATAGATCATTCGCTCGCTTTGTCTTCCTTCGTTGAGCATTTGACGTCGAAGGTGGTGAGCGACCTCGGCAATGGCCGTTTTCAGGGCAAGACTCGCATACCAGGCGTTGAGTGCAGGGTCAGTGAAACGGTTCCCATTGGGTGCGCCGTGAAGAAATGATGCCATGATGACGCTCGAATTTGGCCTACCGGAAACCCATTCCGAACGAGGCAAAGAATTAAGGCGAGCTAGAATCAGCCTGTCATTGGTCCATCCCTCCAACTCCATGACCGCCTCCAAATCGTCATGCGAACTCACGTCGTCAAAGGCAGAAATGGGAGGAAATTGGGACGGTATTAGTCGAAATGTCGGATCTGGAACGGAGACACCATCAGGCACCGATTATCTCGATATCCTCGTCGCTCCAAGATCGATCCTCGGAAGGGTGTTCAATGGGAGCTGAGAAAACGCCACCTCGCCAACTATCGAGGAAGCGACGTACCTCGAAAATTCCCATCTGAGTGCCAGGAGTGATCAGATCGATGGGGCGTTGGCCTCCAAACAAAGGGGCCGTGTTGTTTGTGCGAAGCCATTGTGCGCCTCGTTGGCGATCTCCGAAAAGAATTCTCAAATCTTTGTGGATTCCCAGGATCGCGGATATCCGAAGCAGTGTGTCCAGTGGCAAGGAGATATTCTCATCGTTCCGAGCTCTGGAAACCCAATGGTGGTAGGTCGACCGCGGGGGGCTGCCCAAGGCCAGGATGCGCTCTCGCTCCTTGAGTTGCCAAAGATCGGAGATATTTTGAAACGTTCGCAGGCTCGGCCCGCTTAAGCGGGCGCGGTTATCCGCATTAAAAGTGTCAGGCGATACGATTTCGTCCGGAGCGTCCGAATCTGCGTTGGTCGCGGACCTCATCGCAGGCATGAATGGACCCTCCCGTGTTGTCTAGATATAGAATATATGTCCAATATTAGACAATGTCAATGGATAATGTCCAACAAGCTTTTAAGCCCTATTTTCGCTTAATATTTGTGTTGCACGATGTGCCCGCTCGATTGATATTGGGAGATTAAAGCGATTGGGGAAATTCGAAAAACCAATGATTGTAGGGACCTTGGTGATGACGTTTGGAGCAAACCAACTTCACGGAATAGTCCTTGAATCACCTGAAGAAAAGACGGAAATACACAAGGAGGAGCACTTGCCTATAGAGCAAAGCGGTGAGTGGCTCATAAATCAGGCAGGTGACATCACGCTGGTGGCGACGGGTGATGCATCAGATTACTCAATGAAACTCGCCGACGAAAAAACTGTCGTCCTCAAGATGCCGCCGTATACTTTTCCTTCCTAAAGATTGTTTGCGGCCTTAGCACTCAACCCTCGGACTGTCTCTCGCCTAGTAAAAGGGTGGCTTCGTTCTCCTTTCCCCTCGGAGGCCCCTACCCCCCGTTCAGCTTCCGGTAGGTCTTCTGCATGATGAGGGCGTCGTACTCGAGGGAGGGGCTCTCGCACACCACCCGGGCCTCGGCCCCGAAGTCGATGAGAGACCGGAAGAGGTCCGGGTAGTTCATGTCCGACTCGTCGAGCTCGAGGTGGTTCCTCTCGCCCTTCTCGCCGTAGGCGATGCCCGATAAATGGATGTGCATCGAGGAGAGGGCGGCCGCCCCGAGGCGGTCCCGGATCTGCTGAAGCGCCTCGCCGAACTCCTCGTAGGTGTTCCGCCCCCCGCCATCCCGGGCGTGGATGTGGCTGAAGTCCACGGTGACCCCCACGTTCGCGGGCTGAACCTCCCGGACGAGGCGGGTCAGCTCGTCGAGGGAGCCGAACTGAGAGGCCTTCCCGGTGGTCTCGGGGTCGAGGCGCACCGGGCAGCCCTCGCCCGCCAGGATTCCGGCGAGTTCTTCGATCTGGCCCCGCATGTGCGCATAAACCTCCGCCGGGCCGCGCTTCTGGTAGAAGCCCGCGTGGAAGCAGGCGCCGTCCCCCCCGCACCGGCCCAGCGCCCGGGCGGTGTGGAGGACGCGCTTCCGGCTCGCCGCCTCTTTCTCGGGCTCGAGCGAGTAGAGGTTGACGTAGTAGGGACCGTGGGCCGTGACGCGCACCCCGGTCTCGGCGGCGGCGGCCTTGACCTCCCCGCAGGTCTCGGGGCGGACGCGCACCCCGTGCACCCACTCGATCTCGTAGACCCCGAGGCCCAGCTCGCGGAGCCGGCGGACGGCGGCGGGATGGGTCTTGGGCTTGGCCGAGTGGGGGACGCCCCCGGTTCCGAAGAAAATCCGGTCGGGCCGCTTCGGGGGCGGGTTCACCCGGAGGGGGCCGTCGTAGACCTTCTCCTCTTTCTTCTTTTTCACATCTTCTTTCGGCGCGGCGGCCACCCCGGCGGGCCTTTTCTTGGCGGGCGTTTTCTTCGCGGGCTTTTTGGGGGCCACCTTCGCCGCCGCTCGCTTCGGGGGCATGCTCACCTCAGGGGATGGGGGGATCCGCCCTGCGTTCACTCGCGGGAGAAAACCTTACCAAAGAGGGGCGGCGCGCATAAGGCCCCGGCGGCGGCGCGAAGCCGGAAAATTTCCGGATGGCTCCCCAACACACACATACACCCCGCCCCGGCCGGGCGGCCCCGCGCCTGCCCGCGGTTTTCGGCGAGGCGATCCGGGGGGGGCCGCTTTGGACCCGGGGGAGAACGGAAATCCTGCCTGCGCTCCCTCTGGGCGGGCCGCGGTTTCCACTCTCCCCCGCCCCAAAAATCTGCGGTTCTCAGGAACCCCGCAAGAATGGGGGGAGAGGGGGTTTCTTGTTTTCTTCCTGGCGGGAAGGTCAGGGGCCTCGAGATGGGCCGTATTCCCCCACCCCAAAAATCTGCGGTTCTTGGAGGCCCCGCAAGAATGGAGAGGGGGGGGTCTTGTTCTCCGCTGGGAGGGGGAGGGGGGTCTGGTCTCCCGCTCGGGGGGGAATGGTTTTCCCTCACCCGGCGGGATGGGGGAGGTTGAGGGAGAACGGCGGAGTTTGTCACAGGCCCGATTGTCACTTTTCACGGAGGCCCGCTTTCGGGGTTTTTGGGGGATATGGAAGGGTGTGGAAGGCAAAAAAAATTCCGGGGCGGGGAGTGTATCGGGACCGGCGGGGTTTCGGGAATGAGCGCGAATCGCCGCCAGGCGGACGGGCCTTCCGCAATTTTCCGTGAAAGGGAGGGGAAAAGATGCATGCTCAGCGAATTCAGGGGTTTTTTCGCACCCCAACCCGGGCGCTAGGCGGCGGGAAGGCCCCGGGGGGGTCCCTCGATCCACTCCCCGAGCTGGGCGAGGAGCTCTCTCCGGCCGGCCTTGGTATGGGAGCTGAAAAGGATGGGGCCGGACCACCGGCCGTACAAGCCCGCCGACTGCAGGAGGAGCCGGGTGAGGGCGGCGGCGGCGGCGCGGCGGTCGCTGCTCTTGAGCTTGTCCGATTTGGTGAGGACCAGACAGGCGGGGAGGTTCACCGCGCCGATCCATTCGAGGATGCCCAGGTCCATTTCCCCCGCCCCGCGGCGTGCGTCGATGAGGACCGCCACTCCCACCAGCGCTTCCCGATCGCGCAAGTATTCCTCGATCAGAGGGCGCCAGCGGCGCTTCACTGCGAGGGGAACCTGGGCGTAGCCATAACCGGGGAGATCGACGAGGCTGAAGCGGCCGTTGACCCGGAAAAAGTTGATGAGCTGAGTCTTTCCGGGGGTGGTGCTCGTTTTGGCAAGATTTTTCCGGTTCAGGAGAACATTGATGAGGGAGGATTTTCCGACGTTGCTCCTGCCGGCGAAAGCAACCTCGGGCGTTTCTTCCGGCGGCCAGCCCCCCCGGTCCGCCGCGCTGGTGATGAATTCGGCTCGCTCAATCTTCATCGGAGAACCCGGAAGATTCTCAATCCGCGGCAGGGGGCGCAAAAGCATGCATGACGAGGCCCGTTCGCAGTTTCGGATAAAAGTAGGTGGATTTTTGGGGCATTCGCCCGCCCGCCCGCGCGATTTGGGTGACCGCCTCAATGGGGGTTGGATTCAAAAGAAAGGCCACGCTGCAAATTCCTTCCCGCGCAGCAGAAAGGGCGGCTTCAGGATCGGGCGTGAATTCCATTATGGCTTCCTCTTTGGAAACCCCAAAAGCGTCCTCTAACACTTCCGAATGAAGGCGGCTCACATCGAGCGTTGACACTGCTGCCTCCGGGGAATCGCTTTTTTCGGCGGGGGCGTCACGCCGGCGGAGGAGATAATGCAAGGTACCACGGCCACCAGAGAGGCAAAATGCAGTTCGCTTTCCGTCATCGCCCATGCCCTTGAGCACTTCTGCTACACCCGGCCCGGCGCCTGGTCCCGGATCGGGGGCCTCCTGTACATCATACAGATTTCCAAGCCGACGGAGAGCTTCGGGCAGGGAAGAGCCAGTCTTCATCAGGAGGCGATGGGTAGGCAGGACGATCATGCCAGGATCCGAAAGGTTGGCAAGGCAAATCAAGAGACGATCTATCTCTCCACCAGGGGCGGCCCCCTCCGCACGCGCCGCATCGCGCAGCCGGAGCGAGGTTTCGTAGCGGTGGTGGCCGTCGGCGATGAATACGTCGCACTCAGCGAGTGCCTGCCGGACAGTAGAGATAATCCCTTCGTCCTCGCAACGCCAGAGGGTGTGGCAAACGCTCTCTTCTTCGAAGTCGGCGATGGGAGCCATTTTCACCACAGGAGAAAGCGCCTTTTCGGGGGCCCTTGAAGGATCGTCGAAAAACCCGAAGACCGGCCCGAGATGGGCCCCGCATTTGCCCCAAAGCCCATAGAGGTAGCTCTTGGGCTTTGGAAATGTATGTTCGTGTGGGAATATCCGGCCTTCTCCAAATCGCTCAAGACGGAGGGTAGCAAAAAAAGAGCGGCGCTCAAGGCTCGCTCCGGAAGGAACGGTAAAAATTTGCCGGTAAGGATAAAGGGCCGGCTTAGAATCGAATTTGAGAATTTCATCCTCCCGCCAAGCCGAAAGGAAGGCAGCGGCGCGCTCGATGCGTCCCTCGTCTCCGCGCTCTTCCGGGCGAATCTCGCCTTGAATTAAGCGAACAATGTTTTGCGGATGGCGTTCATGAAAAGTGCGCTGCATCTCTGCTGTGAAAAGATCATAGGGGGGAGATGACACTTCGCCCATGCGATCGGGGGGAACACATGCATGGCGGAGGGCAGCAAATGGATAGATTTCGACCAATGAATTTTACCTTTTGGGTTCCAATCGGAAATTGATTGATCCGGACGGGGAAAATCATAGATGGGGGTGAATGGAGTGTCAAAGGAAAAACTTCCCCTCGCTTCCCTTTCATTTGGAAATAAAGGGTTTGCGAAATGGATCGAAGAAGTTTCTTCTCTGAATTACTTGGAAGCCTACATCATGCGAGGATATCTAGGTTTCCACCCCGGGTTTGGTTTTGGCCGGGCAAGCCGAATTGTTTCAGGGGAGATTTTGATATCTGGGCCTCAATCGCGGTGTGCGCGATAGTCTTCATGAAACGAGGTTCCTCAAGGCGCGAGGCAATGACCGACTCGACCGGCGAAGGGTCGGGCTTGGGCAACGTGCCGATAGCCTTGCCGGCACCCACGTGCGGGAAGGCCGTAGGCTGAAATCCGTTGCCAATGCCATTTACTCCCATTTCCTTCTCCTTATTTTCAGAATTGATCGCTTGTAAATTTCAATAGCCTTACAGAACAATCCACAGCTTTCATTAATTAAATGCACAATCAGTGCCACAAAAAGAAAAGGTGACAACGTCAATTTTATCAATAAAATGCAACCAACCCTCCTTTTGCGTTCACCTCAACAAGAAAGTCTGCTGAAGGGCAAAATGACGACCAGCGTCGGTCATTTTGACATCCCCTTTTCACAGGATGGAACATTCGGGCGGATACAATTCGCATTGTTGACCCGACCCCGTCGCTGTTCTAACTTTCCGGGAGGCATTAATGTTTCTTCGCAAATCTTTTGGTCGTTAGGCATTTACTAAAGCCTTCATGCGAAGGTTTTCAATTGAAAGAACGCCAAATGGGACAATTCAAAATTAAGTGGCCAATCTGCACGACGCTCATCTTGGCTCTCTTTGTGGGGCTGGGATATTGGAGCTACACCATGTTTGCAGCTGACAAAATGATCATCAGAAAAGACAAATCGGGGTCTTCCGTTGGCTTTCCTCCTGTCGCAGATAGACGTCCATCCCCCGATCCAAATTTTTTGTCCGCGAAAGATCCGATAAGTCCGAATTACCGGGGCCAACTTCCTGGTTATTTTCTGGTCGGATTTGCGTTTCTAATGACAGTAATTCTTGGGACCATTCTCTATCTTTGGTGGTCACTGCGGGAATTGGAAGGTGGAAAGCGATACGGCGAAGGGGGACGGGAAAATGACCCCCAGATTTCTGAAATGGAAAAAAAAGTTTAGCCACCTCCGTACATGTTTTTACAAGTTCGCCTGTCCAAACTCATTTATCGTTTTTAGAACGTTTAGGCAATAAATCGATTTTCTCGAACCGAACCCTTCCCTCGGCCTTTTGCTTCGCACGCCTATATGCTTCTTTTGCTTTCCCTGAAGCGAAATCTTCGGGTTCCATGGGGATGCGCACCAGGAACCCCCGCTCGACCGAAGGGAGCTCTCCACCGAATGCCTGCACCATGGCGCTCAATCCTCGGCGAAGATACCCCTGAAATGATTCGTCCGCCGGAAAGGGAAGACCCCTGCCGTCCAAGACACGCACCGTTTTCTTGAAACCCGCTTTCCGGCAAGTGAGCATCAAGGGAAAGGCATCTTTGGAAACAGTGACCATGGCCGGCGTTTTGTTCCACAAATACAAATGTCCTCTGTTGTCGCTTCCCTTGCATTCCGCACCTTTAACATTCATGGTGTCGACACGGATATCACGGACCGCCCGAGGGGTTTTGCTAGCGCATCCCAGGCTCGAACCCGCGATAAGACCCGCTAAAAGAATTAGCATCAAGCGGCGGCCAACCACCTTAATCTCCCCGGCCGATGAGATTTGGCGCCTTACCGTTGTTCCATGGCTGAGAGAAACCATTGTCCCTCCCCGCTCCGCCGTGTCCACGTCCAATATTCCACAAAATTGTCTAAATCCGTGGCGCTGCCTTCCAGAATTTCGGACGATGCCTCGTCGATGACATAGTCAAGGAGACTGGCCCGGTAGCGAAGGGCGATAAAGTCAAAACCCTCCTCTTGCCAAATTTCAATAGGTACCACTTCGTGGACCTGAACATTTTCGATCTTATTTATTCGACGTTCCCGGCGAAGGGCATCGAGGTCGCGCATGCACACGTCGAATATATCCCCGTCCATCAATTCTCGGACAGGCTCCAAATCGCGGCTTGCCCAGGCCTCTTGGAAGCGGTGAAAATTCTTGCGAGCTTCATCGACAAAAACTTCCGGATTGAACGAGGGATCGGATGAAGCGATCAGGCGAAAGTCAGCTTCCGGGTCAGCACGAGACGGGGGCTCCGGACGGGAGCGTGTCGGAGACCGCACGCCCCTCCTTGGGCCAATGTCCGGTCCACGATAAAGGGGTTTTCCCCCCTCTCCCTTCCCAGGGGTATCAGCGTATCCCCCCACCCCGTAGGGGTCCTCTGCCGCTCGGCCGGAATCCGTCTGGCCGGAATTGGAATAGGCTCCTCCATAGGCGGGCTCGGCCCTTCGCCGAAAGAAGCGTATGAGGAGAAATATCCCTCCAACAACAAGAAGAATCTCAAGCAGTCCGAACCCCCCACCCGTGCCGAATCCCCGTCCGAAAAACATTCTGCCGAGCATTCCGCCCAGCAGTATCCCGCCGAATCCTCCAAAAAACCCGCCGCCGAAAGAACCGAAAGGTCTTCGAAGAGGCCTGTAAGCGGGCCGGCGGTAACTCCTGCCGAAGGCTGAACGCCGGGAAGAACCCCCTCGAATGCGTGCAGGGCGGCGGGTAAAACCCCGTGAACCCCGAAAGCCGAAACTGCGCATTCCGCCGAATCTCCGTGCGCGTGCCTCGTCACGGGCCCAGCGAAAACCATCGGAATCCCAACCGGGAAGGCCAATGTGCGCTGGCGCGAAGAAAAGAGCGAAAAAAAGCAAAACGGCAAATTTGATTTGCATATCCACCCCAAGACAACAATCCGTTATGATTTATAATATCTGATATGAAAACGATATTTCCCTTCGAACACAAAAATATCCCAATCCAGCCCCATCAGTCCACAATACTACCATTCCTTCCTTTTTACGGTATCTTCCCGTTAACGTTTTCGCCTTCAATAGAAGGCGGAGGGGAAATGAGCTAATGCAAGTCTTTGAACTGGAGAATGAGAATCATAGGATTTTGAATGGACGGGCAAAGAAAGAAAACAGAAAATTGAGAAATCTTTCGAAGTTCACTCTGTATGCCCTTCTCGGGGCCGCTGTCTCCATCATGGTTTCGCTTGATACCGCAACCGGCAAACCCGATGAGCGATCACCCCTCGTCGTTTACGCCGCAAGCAGTTTACAAAACGCGATGATCGAAATGGGAAATCAATTCGAGAAAACAAAATCTGTCCGGATTTCCTATGTATACGGGTCATCAGGATCGTTGGCAAGAAAAATCGAGTTAGGCGCGCCATCCGATGTATTCCTCTCTGCGAGTAAGCGGTGGGGAACCTATTTGGAAGGGAAAAAGATCATATTGCCGGAAAGCCGAAGAGCCCTGGCGGGGAATTCTCTTGTATGCGTCGTTCCCCTTTCATCACCCATTCGATTCTCGCGACCGGCCGACCTTTCTCACGCCGTAAAGATCAGCCTCGGAGATCCCGCTCATGTTCCAGCGGGGATATACGCCCACGAATCCCTGGCAAAGCTTAAACTTTGGAGAAATCTGAGCGAAAAAGGAAAGCTGATATTCTCACCCAATGTCCGAGCTGCACTAATCCTTGTGGAGAGAGAACAAGTCTCCGCCGGAATCGTTTACAAATCGGACGCAATGTTCTCAAAGCATACGCGAATCGCCTTTGAGTTTCCCTCTGATACCTATACGCCCATTACCTACGATGGCTCTGTGGTTTCGGCTAGCCGAAAAAAAGAAACCGCCGCCGCTTTTCTTGAATTCATGATGAGCAATTTCGGAGCAAGCGTACTCCACCGCTGGGGATTTTCACCAAGAGGAAATTAATTGTGACAAGTTTGGAGAGCTCGGCCCTTCTCCTTTCCCTTTTCATGGGTATTTGCTCTGTTGCTATTGGAATTATTCCCGCCGTCTCTATCGCCTGGCTCCTTGCCCGGCGCTCTTTCTGGGGGAAAACGATAATTGAAGCTCTCGTTTTTCTGCCTCTCGTGATCCCCCCCGTGGTAACGGGCTATGTCATGCTCATACTCTTGGGGAGAAAAAGCCTTCTTGGTGAATGGCTGGTGGCGATCGGAATAGAGATCCCATTCACCTGGGCGGGAATGGCTCTTGCCGGAGCGGTCATGGGGTTTCCGCTCATCGTTCGCACCGTACGCGGCTCCTTCGAGGGAGTAGATCCGCGTCTTGAGTCCGCAGCAAGAACCCTTGGATACTCGCGATGGCGGACCTTTTTCTCCCTGACGCTGCCGCTGTCTTGGCCCGGCGTCTTGGCTGGTTCCGTGCTCTGCTTTGCCCGGGCCCTGGGAGAATTCGGCGCAACGGTGATGATGTCTCCGGGCACAGATGGGTATAGAACCATTCCGCTCGAGATCTTTCGCAGTTACCAAGCCCCTGGCCAGGAGGAAGCCGTTTTCCGCCTCGCTTTGGCGTCGATCACGATCAGTATCGTGGCGCTCGCCATGAGCGAGGCATTGATTCAGAGGTACCGATCAGAAAAAGTAAAAATTATAAAGGCAACCGGATGATGATCGATCTCGAAATCGGGGTGCGTCGTAAAGAATTTTGGCTGGATGCCTCCATTAAAAGCAATGCTCAAGTAACTGGCCTATTCGGCAGATCGGGCTGCGGGAAAACCACCATTCTTAACGCCATTGCCGGCATCATCATTCCCCACGCCGGTCGAATCACGATCTGCGGGAATACTTTTTGGGATGCCCGAAAACATGTTAATTTGCCACCTGAAAAGCGAAGGGTAGGAATTGTATTTCAGGAGAATCATCTGTTTCCCCACCTTAATGTGCATGAGAATCTTTTGTTTGGATATTGGCGTACCCCGCCCGCAGAGCGCCACCTTCACCTCGAAGAAATCGTTTCCCTGCTCGGTCTGGAACGCCTCCTCGATAAGGGGACAAGTGAACTCTCTGGGGGTGAAGAGCGCCGCGTGGCCATTGGAAGAGCCCTGCTTACCTCCCCGCGGTTGCTTTTGCTCGATGAGCCCTTAACCGGTTTAGATCGGCGACTCCGGGATCGAATTCTTGCCTACCTTATCCAACTTAAGGAACAACTCAATCTTGGAATCATATATGTGAGCCATTTTTTCTCCGACCTCGCGGCACTTTCAGATAATATGGTAGCTATCGAAGTAAAAGAAAATGAAGACGGCATTTGGCGAAGTCAAACCATCAAGGTCGGTCCTCCGCTCGAGATGCTCGAAGATGTGGGGAAACTCGCCGGCGTAGGACCGATTGAAACCGTGATTCGTGGAGAGGTAGTAGAAGCGGACAAGTCTCTTGGTTACGCAACCGTGAGGGCCAATGGGTTCGAAATGCATGTTCCCCTTGAAGAACAAACCGTTGGAACCAAAGCCTTCGTCACATTACGTGCGGACGAGGTTATCTTATCAGTCGGTCAGGTACCGAAAATTAGCACCCGTAACGTCTGGAATGGATTGATCTCAAGGATTCGCCGATTTGAAACACGAACCGTGGTAGAAGTAAATGTGGGCCAGAAAATTCTCGCCGAGGTAACGGAAGACGCCGTAAAAGACCTGGGTCTGGAAGTCGGATCAAATGTATATGCCCTGATCAAAACCCGCTCCTTAAGGGCGACGGCGCTTCAATAATGACCAATTTGCATTCCGGAAAAGTGTAGATGCAGGCTTGGTCGCACTTTGTTACTATCTCGTCCGTTTTGACTTCTTCCAATTTGCATTCCGGAAGATAAAGGCATGACCGAATTACGAGAGAAAAAAATGTTGGGAAGGAATGCGCAAACAAATGCCAGAAAATAAGAGAATGCCGCTCGAGGGCGTCACCGTTATTGATCTTGGAACTTTGTTCGCTGCCCCATGGATTGCTACTTACATGGGCGATTTCGGGGCCGAGGTAATCAAAATTGAACACCCACTTGGGGATTCGTTGCGGGATTTCGCCTCCCAGAAAAATGGCGTCTCCCTTTGGTGGAAATTAACAGGGCGGAACAAAAAATCCGTTACCTGTAATCTCTCCACCCCCGAAGGACAAAAGATTATCAAGAAGCTTTGCGAAAAAGCAGACGTACTAGTCGAAAACTTTCGCCCCGGCACCCTAGAAAAATGGGGCCTTTCCTGGAAAGTGCTCCACTCCATAAACGCTAAGCTTATCGTTGCCCGAACCAGCGGGTTCGGCCAAGAAGGTCCCTACGCGAAGCGGCCTGGATTTGGAACCTTGGCTGAGGCCATGAGTGGTTTCGCCCACATCACCGGAGACCCCAAAGGACCGCCAACTTTACCTCCCATGGCTCTTGCCGACGGCATATGTGCCCTCTCCGGCACCTACGCGGTCATGATGGCGCTATACTATCGCGACGTACACGACGCGCCGGGCCAGGAGATCGACATTGCCATTTACGAACCCATCACCACAATTCTTGGTCCACAGCCACTTGAGTTTGACCAACTCGGAATTATCCAAAATCGGACCGGAAATACCATCCCTTTTGTCGCCCCGCGCAACGCGTACCGGTGCAAGGACGGGCGGTACGTCGTTCTTTCCGCGAGTGCGTTGAGCATCTTCAAGCGAACCATGAACGCCGTCGGCCGCCCGGACCTTGCAGAAAACCCTGAAATGCAAACGCAGGCCGGCCGCGTGGCGAACATGAAAGAACTCGACGAAGCCATCCAATCGTGGATTGGAAAGCACACCCTGGAAGAAACCGTCAAACATTTCGAAGACTTTGAAGGTGCCCTGGGTCCTATCTACGACGTCGCCCAGCTCATGGCGGATCCCCATGTGATCTACAGAGATACGATCACCACAGTAGAAGACGACGAGCTCGGGCCGATAAAGATGCAAAACGTAACGCCCAAACTAAAAAATACGCCTGGCCGCATTCGCTGGGCCGGCCCATCCAAGGGGAAACATACCGACGAAGTGCTGGACAGCTTGGGATATACGAAAGAAGATTTGTCACGCCTCCGTGAGAAGGGAGTTATTTAGACAACAGCCTCGCTATTTTTCGGTAGTGGTCTAGTTTGACCAGTCCATAATATCTTCCCAACCCCACAGATGGTCCGTAATCCCCGCTTCCATCGCCGGCGTGACCTTCAAGGTTTGGTGAATCCGTCCGAAATTGTACCAAGCGAAGTGTAACGCCAGCGCCGCTTTCAGGTTACACAGTTTCTTGCTGAATCCATTCGTCAGCCGTGTTAGTCGGCGCATCTGCATCCGCATGGTTAAATTCTGCCGCTCAATGTAACTGGTTGAGATTGAGCGCTTGTCCGGGTTTCCCACTATGGTTATCGGGACCGTCTCGATTATATCGCTGGGGTTGTAGACCTCCCTCGTAAATCCATTGGATCGGAACGCCTTTATCAGTTGGGCGTAATCCACATCCGACCCGAAAGCCAATTCAACCGCGTCTGGATAGGCCCTGAAAGCATCCGTGGTTAACTGCACCCTGCCCCGGATCCGGCTTTGCAGATCCATCATGAATCGATTGGCGGTGAGGGCGTCTCGCTTCCCCACGGCGTAGCATGGGATCAGCTTTGTTTCCGCTTCCATTGCCACAAAGATGAATTGATCGCCCACCCCTAAGCCATCAAACCTTCTGACTTTCCGTTGCTTCTTGGCAACATACGTCCAGATTTCGTCAGCTTGGATTTCCTTGGCCGGGATACCCCGCATCCTGGAATCCAGCAACGCTTCGCACTTTTCGCCGGCTTCATTCAAGAGCTTTAGAATCGTGACCTTGTGGACTCCGGTGATTCGAGAGATAGCACAGATGCTCATACCCTCAGTGAGCATTGATAGAATTTGCACTTTCTTGGATCGGTGAAGGCAATTCATTGACAGGTGCTCCCTTGGCGACCCAGGAGCAATACCCGTCACTTTTCTCTTGATTCTCCGTGCGCTGTGGAGTATCTTGGGAAGTACGGTTTCACATTATTCGGGTGCTCCTGGATGGTGTGACCAAGGGTATTGAGGGTGTATCAGCACCCTCAATGCCCGCTAAATTCAATGGCGGCGGGGACCAGGATTCGAACCTGCGGTCCGATGGTCTAGCATCGGACAAGGGATTATAAATCCCCCGCTTTAAGCCTCTCAGCCACCCCGCCGTTATTTGATGGTGGAGCCAAAGGGAATCGAACCCTCGCTGGCTCCATCGCTTAAAGCGCCCTGGCGGTTTCCTTGTGTTTCCGCCAGGGCGTCTTTATTTGATTTTGGGGTTTCCCAAACTGCCAATCCGAATGTATTCGGAACAACCTTTGTGAACGTGGGGGTTTTTGATTTAACATCTCGGAACAAAGAACTTGCGAGAGACGTTTTTTTCACGTCTCTGTCAAACGCTTCAATAATGTCATCAATGTGAGTTGGTTGGCCCTTATCTCGAAGGATGTCGGCGGCTACTGTCAGGGTAGAGGTTTTGTTCGACACACCGCTCGGCCGGCCTGGGGTTCGCATCGTGTCGGACTCACCATCGACAATCTTGAGTGCCTTTTCCAACGCCTCAATATCACTCTGGATGGCGGACATTTGTTTCCGTTTCCGGGAAATGGCTTCGATAATTTCTCGCATGGCGTTGCACTCCTTTCAATGGGAAATAATATAGCCCATGATACTCAACATGTCAAGCGTTTTTGCCATTTATGGAATATATGCGAAGGCGAGTAACTGCTCCAGTGGAATATCGCCATTGAAGGGCGAGTAGGAGGAATTCCACAAAGGGATCGGGTGTCACGTGATACCCCCGCCATGTCAAGAATTTAAATCCGTCAAAATAGACCACTACCTATTTTCCCCTTCATTGAAGGCCTTCATGACTGTATTTTCATACCATCCAGGCTACTTCGCCGGTGTAGGCGATCATGTCTATCAGGTGGAAAAGTACCAAAAAACCTACGACAGGCTTCGCGCAGCGGGAATTCCGGAGGATGCCTTCTCCCAGCCCGACCCCGCCTCCGATGAAGAAGTTGGCCTCGTTCACACGGCAGAATACATCGCCGATCTCAGAAATGGAGTACACACTTTTCGGACGCTTCCAAGTGAATTACCGATTGGCCCTGAAATTGTCGGTGCGAGTTTCCTTGCCACAGGCGGGACGATTCAGGCAGCCCGCGTAGCGTTAAACAATGGGAAAGCGCTCAATTTATCGGGTGGTTTTCACCATGCCTTTCCTGCGCAGGCAGAAGGATTTTGCTACATAAACGATTTGGCCGTTGCAATCAGCGTCATGAAAAACGATGGGCTCATCCATCGGGCGGCTGTCATCGATTGTGATCTTCACCAAGGAAACGGGACAGCTTTTATATTCCAGAAAGATAAAACTGTATTTACCTTCTCGATACATCAGGGGAATATTTACCCCCAAAAGAAGAAGAGCGACCTTGATGTGGGATTGTACGACCTGGCCACCGATGACGATTATTTGCCTTGCATCCGCGAGAACGTGCCTAAGATTTTGGATGGACACAAACCCGATCTTGTAATTTATCAAGCAGGTGCCGATCCCTATGCCTGCGATCAGCTAGGGACTCTGAAGCTCACGAAAGCAGGCATTCGGGAGCGCGACGAAATCGTTCTCTTCGAATGCCGCAAGAGATCTATTCCCATCGCGGGAACGCTCGGCGGCGGTTACGCCGTCGATCCGGAGGACACGGTGGATATGCATTACGGGACAGCGATTAGTTTTTGGGAAAGATAAAGAAAATTTGCACGTTTACTCCCCAAAAGCTGTCGTTCGTACGATAATTTATGCTACTTTAATTTGTCCTTGTTATTTGTAAATTTTTTTCTTCAAAATACTTAAATTCGCGATTTATGGCTATCAATATAAACTCGCTCCAAAGAAATAGCGACTCTCTTTCATCTTGTCGAATACAGGACATTTAAAATTTCCCAACGCTTCCCAGTCCGTGCGTGATGACAAACGTTCGCTTTAAAAAAACTCCTCGTATCTACTACGGTTGGATCATCGTGGGTCTCAGTTTTTTCACGATGGCCTTCCAGGTTTTCACACGCTATGGCTTCGCCATTTTCCAGGTACCCCTCATCGCCGAGTTCGGATGGAAACGCGGCACGCTGAGCGGCGCTTTTGCTCTCTCCCTGTTGAGCTATGCCATTGCAGTTCCCTTCATGGGCTCTCTCCTGGAAAAAAGGGGGCCGCGCGCTGTCATGCCCTGGGGTCCGGTTTTGGCCGGATGCGCCATGTTATTTGGTTATTTCGTCAACTCCCTTTTGCACATCTATATACTCATGGGGCTCCTCGTTGGATTGGCCATTCCCATAAGCGGGTTTGCCACCCACAGCGCCATCATTCCCCGTTGGTTCCTCAAGAAGCGGGGACGCGCGGTGGGAATGAGCGTGGTCGCCGGGGCGGGATTCGGCGTTCTCGTTCTTTCACCCATCACCGAGCGCCTCATCGCCCTTTTCGGCTGGCGACACGCCTACCTGATCCTGGGGTTTTTTATTCTTCTCGTGTTGGTACCTGCCAACTTTCTCCTCATGCGCAATCGGCCTGAAGATGTCGGCCAAGCTCGCGACGGCAACCCACTCCAGGAACGTGATGAATTGCCGCCTTTATCTATGGGCAAAAAAACAGACCAAGGAGTCCGCAAGGTTTTCCATTCGGTGAAAAATGACAAAAAGTTTCGCTTATTCGTTCTCTTCGGCCTTCTTTTGGGATTTCATGCGAACACCATTCTCAGTCATCTCCATCTTTACCTCGTCGATACAGGCTACAATACCTCCACGGCTGCCATAATATTCGGTTCTGTAGGATTTCTCCGCGCAGTGAGCGGAACTGCCATGGGATGGGTGAGCGACCTCATCGGAAGAGGGCGCGGGGGTGCCCTCTCGGCGCTTATCGCGGCGACCGGCGTGGGTGTCCTCCTGCTCCTCCCCCTTTTTGGCGGCGGGATATTTGCCGGTATCGTTTTCGTTTTGATATATGGAACGGGGGCCGGCGGCCTAAGCGTTTGCTATTCATCCCTTGCGGGCGATCTTTTTGAGGGACCCCGATTCGGCGTGATTATGGGCTTTTTCGAAATCAGTTACGCGCTGGGCGGCGTCGTTGGCGCTCCTTTGGCGGGCTACACGTTCGATCATACGGGAAGTTACGCGTTTCCATTTATCCTGACTATACTGGGAACTCTGCTCTCCGCATTTGTGATTCTACGGCTTGCGCCCTCCCGCAATCCGCAAATCCCTGTCTCCTAGGGGTCCCATCTCTAGTCGATGGATCGCGGCTATGTCATCGCAAACAAATAAAATCTTCTCATGCAAAAATATGATCGACACTTTGCCTCGTCGTCGCATTTTCGATTCCCCGTCACCGAATATTTTCCGGATACATCTTCACGGGATAGGTTTCCCTTAATTTGGCCAACAGATTTCTAATTCCTGTGCCGAATTTTTCCGAACCCGACTTTTCTTCGATGGAGGCCCTGGCCTCGGAGAAGGCCAGTTGTTTCCCCGTGATCTTCTCTTTCGTATAAACCACATGCCAACCATAAATGCTTTTCACCGCTTTGCTATAGGTCCCGTTATCTAGCGAAAAAGCGGTTTGTTCAATAGCCTCCGGAAGCCCGGTGGTGCGGAATTGGCCGCGCGCCATTGTCCCAAGGCTGCCCCCCTTTTCACGTTCTGGCGCCACGGAAAGCTCTTTCGCCAGTTCGGCGAAATTGCCACCTTCTTCGAGCTTGGCAATTAAGTCGTTCGCTTCTTTTTCCGAAGAGACCATAATATGCGAAGCAGTGACCTTGTCTCCCGTACGGTAACTATCTTTATTGTTCTCGTACTCTGCTTTGATTTCTTCTTCAGACGGACGGAATTCTTTTTGTAACGACCGTATTGCCGCCCTGATCAAAATTTCGTTTCTCATATCAGCGAGCTCTTTTTTCACTATTTCCTTTGCATTAAGCCGCTCTGCTTCTGCATAGCGAACAATCAAAAGGCGCCGCACGAGATTTTCGAGAATCTGAGGCCCGCGCGCCTTTACAAAGGATCGTTCTCGCTCGGGAAGCTGCGCCACGAAGCGATTGAAATCTGCCAGAGTAATATTCTGGTTTCCTAAAGTGGCGATGGTCACATTTCCCGGAACGGCCTTTTCATTGGCCGTAGAATTTTCTGTTTCGGCTGCGTAAGAAGCTATCGGCGCAAACGCGAGAACCGCAAATGCAGCGGTCGAGATTCGGATGCCCAAGAAAAAGAAATTCATGAAAAGACTCCTATGGAAATTTCTTCAAGGTGAAACTGACAAAAAAGCAAAAGGCAAAAAACCCATCGGCTTGGACAAATTATTGCCCTTAAACAGCTAACATAAATAACTGGAAATCTGTTCCCTGCACATTGCGGTTCAGGCCCGATTTCCCTTAATCCACGGGGAAAATCATCTTAATCATTGGCCTGTTTTTTTCTCCATACGTTTCGGGCCGATGAGCAAAACGCACTCTCCCTTTATCTTCTTTTTCTCCAGGCGCAGAACAAGGTCCTTGGCTGCAGCACGGACTATTTCCTCGTGGAGTTTGGTTAATTCACGGGCCAGGACCAACGCGCGGTCCGGCGCGCGCACAGATATTTCCCTGACGAGGCGGGAAATCCGAAGGGGTGATTCGAAGAGGATCACCGTCCGCTCTTCGGCGAGAAGCTCTTCCAAGCGGCGAAGGCGGCGTTCTCCTTTTTGCGGCAGGAAGCCCTCGAAAACGAACCGGTCCGTCGGGAGACCGGAAGCTACAAGAGCGGCCATGACGGCGGAGGGTCCGGGCACCGGCACCACCCGAGCGTTTTTTTCCACTGCCTCGCGCACAACCCGGTAGGCCGGGTCGGAAATACCCGGAGTCCCCGCATCCGAAACGACTGCGATTCGCTCGCCGGCCGCTGCCCTTGCGGCAAGCTCCCTCGCACGAGCCGTCTCGTTGTGTTCGTGGTAGCTCAGAAGAGGCTTTTTAATTCCTAGGCGCGAAAGGAGAGATCCCGTTCGGCGCGTGTCCTCGCACGCCACCAAGTCGCATTCAGACAATATCCTTTTCTGGCGGGAGGAAATGTCCTCCAGGTTTCCGATGGGGGTGGCAACCAGATAAATGCCGGCTGGCAGCTCTTTCTGTTCATCCGCCATGTGATATACCCGGCCGGAAGATGTAATCCTCAGGCCACAACGCCGGCTGCCCAGAGCCACCGGATTTCCTCGTCGGTCTTTCCCAGCTCCCGAAGAACCTCCTTTGTGTGCTGGCCCATGAGGGGGGCGGGCCTCCATACTTGCCCGGGCGTCGCCGAGAGCTTAGGCGGAATTCCCAATACTCTCGTTTTGCCCGCCTTCGGATGTTCCACTTCGATGGCCATTTCCCGGGCCTTGATTTGCGGATGGGAAAACGTCTCGTCCATGGAGAGAATGGGCCCGCATGGAACGCCGGCTGCCTCAAGAATTTCAAGCCAGTGCGCCCGACTTTTTTTCACGAACACAGATCCCAGATCCTCCGCAAGAGCGAGACAATTTTCCGCCCTGTCCTTGTCCGAGGCGTAACTGGAAAGCTCCAATAGATCTTCCCGGCTGATTGCCTTGCAGGCACGCTCCCAGTTCGATTGATTCGCCGCGCCGAGAATGATGTAACCGTCCTCGCACTTGAATGCCTGGTAGGGCGCAGTCATCTCGTGCGCCGAGCCCAATGGGACCGGCGGCTTTCCGGAAGGGAAAAACTGAGAGGTCTGCCAGAATGCATACCCGAGACCCGCATCCGTGAGAGAGGTATCTATTTGTTGCCCCATGCCCGTTCGCTGCTTGTAAATGAAGGCGGACAAAATAGCGAAAGCCGAGTACATCCCTGCGTTCAGATCGCAAACGGGAAGCGGAATCTTCGCCGGTGGCCTGCCCGGCTCCCCCGTGAAGCTCATCAGGCTCGATATCCCCTGCGATACCAAGTCGAATCCTCCCTTGTTCTTAAATGGGCCCGTCCGGCCGTAGCCCGAGATCGAGGCATATATGAGGCCCGGGTTCGCTTTTTTAAGATCCGCATATCCAAGTCCCATCCGGTCCAGAACCCCCGGCCGGTAATTTTCGGTAATTACATCCGCTCCGGCAGCGAGTTCCCGAAGAAGATTGCGCCCCTCCTCATCCTTGAGGTTGATCACCATGCTCCGCTTGTTCCGGTTTAGATTCATGAAACCGTGGCTCTCACCGCCGTCGAAATGGCGGCCGAACATTCGCGCGTCGTCCCCCCTCCCGGGCTTTTCGATCTTGATCACGTCAGCACCCATATCTGCGAGCAGTGTGCCGCAGAAAGGGCCCGCCATAACCTGGCAGACCTCGATGACGCGCATCCCCTCAAGGGCACCCCCGGTCTCGATGGGCTGATTCTCGGCCATGGTTATCGGCCCTCAAACCGGGGCGGGCGCTTTTCGAGAAATGCCGCCGCCCCCTCACGGAAATCCCCGGTATCGAAGCATGCGAACTGCTCGGCCACATCCGCCTCGGTGAGACTCGACAGGGAAGGATCCTGCAGCACCCGCTTCACGAACCTCTTGTGCCAGCGGTGCACGAGCGGGGCGAGGGAGGCGATGCGCCCGGCAGTCTCGTAAACTGTTTCCTCCACCTCATCGTCCGGAACCACCCTTGCGAGAAAGCCCGCCGCAAGCATTTCGTGCGCCGAAAAAAGGCGCGCCGTGAGGAGCATATCGAGGGTGCGTGCCGGACCGATGGAATGAACGAAGCGGCGCACCTCCGAAAAGCCCGCCACCAGACCCAGCTTCGCCACCGGCACTCCGAAGCGGCCCGATTCGCCCGAGATGCGAAGGTCCGCCGCCGCCGCGAGTTCGGCCCCGCCCCCCACGCAGGCGCCCCGGATGAGGCAGAGGATGGGCTTTGAGAAAGCGTCCACGGCGTCGAGCCCGCCGAGGAATCCCTCAGCGTAGGTTCGCGCCCGGGCCGAGTCGGAGCGCTCCTTCCCGAAGCGGGAGATATCCGCACCGGCCGAGAAGGCGCGATCCCCCGCCCCCCGGAAAACCACGGCGCGGACCGCCTCCTCGGCGTCCAGCTCGGGCATCATCCGCGCGATCTCGGCCCACATTTCCAGCTCGATGGCGTTCATCTTCTCCGGGTGGTTGAAGGTGACCGTCGCAACCGGCCCCTCCCGCCGGAGGAGAATCCTCCCTCCCGCGCGCTCCTCGTCCGCCACGCATTCCTCCCCAATTGCAAGGATTTTCCGCCCCATGCCGAATCCGTCCATCCTAGCCCACGCGCCCTGCCTTCGCCAACCTGGAGATTCGGGATAAGGCCCTGCTTTTCCCCCTCTCTCTCACGGAAAATTGCGGAAGGCCCGGCCGCCTGGCGGCGAACCACGCGCATTCCCGAAACCCCGCCGGTCCCGATACACCCCGCGCCCCGGAATTTTTTTTGCCTTCCACACCCTTCCATATCCCCCAAAAACCCCGGAAGCGGCTCCCGTGAAAAGTGACAATCGGGCCGGTGACAAACCCCGCCGGGCGCCCCCTTCCCAACAGGAGAGCGAAAACGGCCCCCGCCCGCACACACACCCGGAGAAAACCTACCATCCCCCCGCCCCGATCCAACCGCCAGAAATTCGGGAAAATTCGCGGCGGGATCTTTCGGGCCAACTCCCCCTCCTCCACCTCTCCCGGGGGGAGAGGGTTGGGGTGAGGGACGATTTTCCCCCCTCCTCCGCCTCCCCCGGAGGGGGAGGGATCCTCGGCCCCCGGGTTTTCCCCCCGCCGGGAAAGCCTTGTCAGGGGGGAAGGCGGCACATAGGATGGAAAGCATCCGTTCACCTTCATCATCGGAGCCCCATCCCTTGGCGAACGAAGAGACCGCCCGCTGCACGTTCAGGCACGAAGAACTTCCCGAGAATTACCAGTACCCCCATCCGGCGGAGTTCGACGGCCGGCAAGTCTGCGTCTTCCACTGGAACCCGCAGGACGAAGATGAAAAAAAGCGCAAGGCGACCTTTTCAACGAGCGCTTCACCGCTCTCGTCGAGGAATTCGAAGTGAAGCTGGAGGGAGAGCAGACAAAAACCCCCTCGACTGCGTCGGTTTTTTCTTTCCGCCGGAGTTCTCTTTTTTCGAAAACCGGCGCGTTCCACCGGCGGATTTCTCCTTCGCGGCCTTCGGCGAACGCACGTCATTTATTGATTCGGAGTTCGGCAAGGGCGCATCCTTCTTCAGTGCGAGGTTCGGCGCGAAAGCCCAGTTTTCCCGGGCGAAGTTCGGCGTGGGGGCGGAATTTTCCGATTCGGTGTTCGGCGAGGGGGCGTGGTTTTCCCGGGCGAAGTTCGGCGAGAAGGCCCAGTTTTTCGGCGCGCGGTTCGGCAAGCGCGCGTTTTTTGAAGTAGCTAGCTTCGGCGAGGGGGCGTCGTTTGGCGGCGCGAAGTTCGGCGAGGACGCGAGGTTTGACGGGGCCACGTTCGGTCAGGGCGCTTCCTTTATCGAGACCTTGTTCGACGAGGGTGCGCGGTTTTTCAGCGCCAAGTTCGGCAAGGACACCCTGTTCCACCGCGCGGCCTTCGGAAAGAACACCTCATTTGAAGGTGCGAGGTTCGAGAGCGGGGCGTCGTTCTACCGGGCGGCGTTCGGAGACGGGGCCGACTTCCGGTACGCCGATTTCACGGGCTCGGCCGCCTTCGAGGAGGCAACCGCGCTGGGGAGCCTCGCCTTCCTCGGCCTCCCGGAGAGCCCCAAGGGCCGCATCTTCTCCGGGGGGGCGGGGGTCCCGGTCAGCTTCGAGCGGGTCCGGCTCGACCGCCCCGATCGGGTCTGGTTCTCCTCGGCGAACCTGGAGGGCGTTTCCTTCCTGAACACCGACGTCACCGGGGTGAATTTCGTGGACGCCGCCTGGCCGAAGGACAAAAACGGAAACATTTCGTTTCGGGGCAGGATACTCACGGGGGTCAAGTTCGAGAAGCCCCCCTCCTGCGCGACCTTCGAATGGCTGGAGCGCCTCTGCCAGCAGCTGAAACTGAACTTCGAGAACAAGCGGAACTACGCCGATGCGGGGGAGTTTCACTTCGCCGAGATGGAGTACCGGCGGCGGCGGTACGCGGAGAACCGGGAGTGGAGCCGGGCAGGATTCGGGGAGCGTTTTTCCGCGTTGGCGATCTGGCTCTACAAGGCCCTCGCGGGATACGGGGAGCGGATCGGCCGGGCGGCCGGGGTCCTCCTCGCGGCCTTCGCCCTCGTGTCCGCCGCCCAGGGCCTCCTCGGCTTCTACCACGCCCCGGGGTGGCTCGAAAAACAGGACCTGAACGATCCCCGGTCCGCCTACCACTGCGAACGCTTCGACGGCCAGCCCTACCGCCTCCTCAGGTTCCCGCCGAACGCCGGAACGCCCTGCACCGACCCGGTCCCCGGGTACGAGGTGTTCGGCCACGCGGCGAAGTTCACCCTCCAGAACATAACCTTCCGGCGTCCCCTGGAGTATTCCGCCACCCACGGAGACTGGTGGCTGCCCGCCCTCGCGCGGATCTTCTTCCCGATCCAGGCGGGGCTTCTTCTCGTCGCGATTCGGAGGCGGTTCCGGAGGTAGGGAGAAAAAGATCCTCAGCCCGCCGGGGAGTTTTTCGCGCTCCCGGGGCGGAGGGCGCGGAGCTGCCTCTCCACGCAGGAGAGCAGCGCTTCCCGGGGGACCGGCTTTGAGAGGAACTCATCGGCCCCCGCCGCCTCCGCCTTCACCTCGAATTCGCGGCCGGCGTAGCCGGTCAGCATGACGATGCGGACCCTTTTCCGGAAGCGGCCCCGGAGGCGGCGGATCAACTCGAAGCCGTCCATCCGCGGCATCTTGGCGTCCACCAGGATCACGTCGGGTTGAAACGGAAGCTTGCCCTCCAGGGCGGCGGCCGACTCCAGGACCGCCGCCACCCGGTACCCTCCGTTCCGGAGAAACTTGCCGAACAGCTCGATGGCGACCGGGTCGTCGTCCACGATCAGGACGCCGCCCCTGCCCCTTTGCTTTTTCCCGGGGGATGAAGAATTCGCGCGCTTGATGGCCCGCGGCATTGTGAATGCGCCTCCCGTTCCCCCCCGGAACCGGCGACGGAGAAATCCCTACTAAATTATATGGATTACAATATGTTTATATTACACCATATAATCAAATATTTTTCGCTATTGTACGCACCGCTTGGGGAGGCGGGCGCAAACCATTAAATATTATTCTATTTTGGGAGCCCGGCGCAGGAAAGCGGCGGGTATTGCGTCCCGCCCAGGCGGCGGGAGAGGAGGAAAAAAGCAGGTCAGCCCGCCGGGCAGTTTTTCGCGCTCCCGGCGCGGAGGGCACGGAACTGCCTTTCCACGCAGGAGAGCAGCGCTTCCCTGGGGACCGGCTTTGAGAGGAACTCATCCGCCCCCGCCGCCGCCTTCTCTTCGAATTCGCGGCCGGCGAGGCCGGTCAGCATGACGACGCGGACGGCCCTCCCCCGGAAACGGTCACGGAGCCACCGGATCAACTCGAAGCCGTCCATCCGCGGCATCTTGGCGTCCACCAGGATCACGTCGGGTTCGAAAGGAAGCTTGCCCTCCAGGGCGGCGGCCGGATCCAGAACCGCCGCCACCCGGTATCCTTCCTTCCGGAGAATCTCGCCGAACAGATCGGTGGCGTCCGTGCTGTCGTCCACGATCAGGATGCCGCCCTTCCCCTTGTCTCTATCATCGAAAGGAGGGCGCGCCCCGGAACCTCCAAGTTTCACCATGAAAGCACCCTCCAATAAAACAAATCATCCCTAAATCTACAAAACAATATTAAACTAAAAATATGACATAACTATATTAAATGCAATTTAACTAATAAAATCAATTCTTCCCTTTTATTCTAGTTCTTTTTCGTATGGGCGCAGATATTCCATTCGCGGAACAAGTCCGAGATATTGCTTATTTTTCAATGGGTTGAAAAGCCATGAAGGGTGGCGGGCAGGCTTTTTTCGGTGGCCCGTTATGCGGCCCGTTCTGAAGGCAAGCTTATTCCCCGCGCCCGTCCTTGTACTCGGCGTGCCAGGCCATCTGGATGGCCTCGAGCTTTCCCTCTGTGGACTGCATGGGGTCGTCCCCGAACACCTCCAGCTTGCACACCCATTCGTGGAGGTCGGTGAAGCGGACCGAGAGGGGTTCGGTATCGGGGTAGGCCTCGAACAGGGCGATGCCGATGTCCTCGGTGTCGTCCCAGGTGAACTTTTCCAATTCTTCCGCTCCCCGGATGAATGTCGGCTCAGCGATCGGCGTGGGCGGCGTCGGGCCCCTCGGCGACGAGGTTCACGTTCCAGGTGGGGATTTCGACCTCGATGACCTCGTCCGTATCGCGCTCGAGAACGGCCTGGCAGCCAAGACGGCTGCACAGCTCGATGTCGCGCGCGTCGTCAAGCTGGTCCTCTTCGTCCTCCTCCGCCTCGCTGAAGAAGTCCCCGCCGGTGCGGAGTTTCACGTGGCAGGTGGAGCAGGCGCAAACGCCCCCGCAGGCGTGGTCGAGATCGATCCCGTTCTCATCGGCCACGTCGAGGATGTTCTCGCCCGCCTTGATCTCGACAGTCTTGTCCTCGCCGGTGAAATGAAGTTTCGCCATGGCAGTTCCCCGTATCCGCCGCCGCCCGCGGGCGGCGGCTCAGTCGCTCAGGGCCTCGGTTATCTTCTTGTTCTGAAGCGCGGCCTTCAGCACGCCGTCCATCATGCGCTCAGCGAGCGGCACGGTGACTTCGTTGAGCGCTTCGATCTTCTCCCGGATGAGGGAGTGGTCCCCGTTCCGGAAGGCTTCTTCCAGGGCGGCCACCGCGCCCTCGACCGCGGCGCGCTCCTCCCCCCCCACCTCGCCGGACCCGTATCCGCCGAGGGCCCGGGCCGTGGCGACCAGGACGGTCTCGGCCTCGCTCCGCGCCTCGATGAGCTGGCGGGCGCGGATATCCTCTTCGGCGTGCTCGAAAGATTCGAGCAGCATCTCCTCCACCTGCTCGTCGGTGAGCCCGTAGGAGGGCTGGACCTCGACCGAGGCCGATTTGCCGGTGCGGAGGTCGCGGGCGGCGACGCTCAGGATGCCGTTCGCGTCGATGAGAAAGGTGACCTCGATGCGGGCCATCCCCGCCATGCCCGGCTCGATGGCCAGGCGGAACCGGGCGAGGGAGCGGTTGTCCGCAACGAGCTCGCGCTCTCCCTGGAGGACGTGGATGTCCACGCCGGTCTGGTCGTCCTTGAGGGTGGTGAAGGTCTCGCGGGCGCTCGCCGGGATGGTGGTGTTGCGGGGGATGATCCACCCCATGGTCCCCCCCGCGGTCTCGATGCCGAGCGAGAGGGGGGTGACGTCGAGGAGGAGCATGTCCTTCCGCCCGCCGGCCAGGATGTCGGCCTGGATGGCGGCTCCGAGGGCGACCACCTCGTCCGGGTTCAGCGCGGAGTGGGGCTCCCTGCCGAACAGGTCCTGCACCATCCGGCGGACGAGGGGCATCCGGGTGGAGCCGCCCACGAGCGCCACCTCGTCCACCTCCCCGGGGGCGAGCCCGGCGTCGGCGAGGGCGCCCCGGCAGGGGCCCAGGGTGCGCTCGGCGATGGGGCGGGCGATCTCCTCCAGCTCCCCGCGCGTGAGCGTTCCGCACCAGGAGAGGGTGAGCCCGCCGGGATTTTCAAGCGCGATCCCGGCCTCCTCCGCCCCGGAGAGCTCGCGCTTGGCCCGCTCGCAGGCGACGGCCAGCTCGCCCGCCGCGCCGGGATCGGCGAGGAGGTCGGCCCCGGTCTCCTCCAACACCCGGCGGGCGATTCGGTCGGCGATCGCCCGGTCGATGTCGTCCCCGCCGAGGCGGGTGTCGCCCCCCGTCGCGAGGACCTCGAAGATCCCCTCCTTGATGCGGAGGAGGGATATGTCGAAAGTTCCGCCGCCCAGGTCGTACACCGCCACGATTCCGCGGTCCCTTTTGTGGAGGCCGTAGGCGAGCGAGGCGGCGGTGGGCTCGTTGAGGATCCGCGTCACCTCCAGGCCCGCGAGGCGGCCCGCGTCCTTAGTGGCCTGGCGCTGGGCGTCGTTGAAGTAGGCCGGCACCGTGATGACCGCCCGCATGACGGGCCCGCCGAGCGCCCGCTCGGCGCGCGCCTTGAGCTCGCGCAAGATGAGGGCGCTGATCTCGGGGGCGCTGTAGGAGCGGCCCCGGGCCCGGACGTGAACGGCCTCCCGCTGCGCGGGATCGATCTGGAAAGGAAAGTGCCGGAGTTCGTCCTCGATGTCGGCGTAGCCGCGCCCCATGAAGCGCTTCACCGAGAAGACGGTGTTCCGGACGTTTCCGATCCGGTCCCGCTGGGCCGCCTCCCCCACCAGCACGCGATCGGGCCGGAAGCTCACGACCGAGGGGAGGAGGGGCCGCTCCCCCGCGGGGGCCAGGACGGCGGGATTCCCCTCCCTGGCGACGGCGACGAGGCTGTTCGTCGTTCCGAGGTCGATCCCGATGATGTGGCTCATGCCGATACCTTCAGCGCGTCCTCGACCGAGCGCAGGATATTCTCGATGTATTTCCGGAGGCTCAAGAGGGAGCGCATCTTCTCGACCACCTCGCCGGGGGGCGGATCCCCTGCGTCGAAAGCCGCGTCCCACTTCGCGGAGAGATTTTCCATCTCGGCCCGCTGGCCGGCGCGAAGGGCCTCGAAGCACTCCTTCCCCGCGAGGAGGCGGCCGCGGATCCCGTCCGGCTCGTCGTCCCCGTTGCAGCACTTGAGCTCGGCCACGTCCTCTTGCGTCTCGAGGATCTGCTCGAGCAGGTCCGCGGGGGGGGTCGCGCTGTTCTCCTCCATCTTTCCGATCTCGAGCTCGACGAGGCAGACCGAGCGGCGGATGGGGTCCTTGAGGATCCGGTAGGCCTCGTTCAGCCGGGCGGTGGCGTCCAGGCTGCGGACGCGCTCGGCGGCGGGCGCGTTCGTGAAAAAATCGGGGTGGAGCCTGCGGCTCAGCCCGTAGTACTTCGCCTCGAGGGCCGCTTCGTCGAGCCCCAGCCGGCGGGAGAGGCCGAAGAAGGCGAAGGGATCCAGCTCCGCCGGTACGGGCCGGATGCGCCCCTCCGCATCGAAAACCGGAAACGCCTCCGCTGTCTTGCCCAACCCGCTCATTTCGGAACCCTTTCCCGCCGCGCCCCCAAGAAAAAACGCGTCGCGCCTGCCGTTCCGGACGGGGCGCGCCGCGTTCCTTGGGTGGGGCGCTACAGCGAGAAGCTCTCCCCGCACCCGCAGCTCTGGCGGGCGCTGGGATTCTTGAAGGCGAAGCCCTTTCCCGCCAGGCCGTCCTCGTAGTCGAGGGTGGTTCCCGCGAGAAAGAGATAGCTCTTCTTGTCCACGACGAGCTTGACGCCGCCGTAATCGAACTCCTTGTCTATCGGGCCGATTTTCTCCCGGCCCTCGAACTGGAGGACGTAGGAGAGGCCCGAGCAGCCGCCGCCGCGCACCCCGACCCGGACGTGCGAGCCTTCCGCGCCGTCCTGCGCCATGAACCGCTTCATGTTCTCCACGGCCTTCTCGGTCACCTGAATGGCCGTCTTGTCCGCTGCGGCGTCCATCGGCATCGCTCCTTCCTGTTTCCCGCTTCCTGCTTTCCCCGTTTTCTTTCCCTGCTCCGCTTTTTTGCGCCCGCGCGCCGCGCGCGCCCCGCGCGCAAGGCGGGATGCGCGCAGCCCGGTTAAAAGACCCGCGCCCGGCCCGGCCTAGTGGCCCTTCCGCTCGGCGAGGGGAATGCCGTTCTTCTCCCGGTAGTCGTTGAGCGCGGTCTTGATCGCGTCCTCGGCCAGGACCGAACAGTGAATCTTGACCGGGGGCAGGCTCAACTCCTCGACGATCCGGGTGTTCTTGATCTCCTCGGCCTCGTCCACGGACTTGCCCTTCAGCCACTCGGTCGCCAGCGAGCTCGATGCGATGGCGCTTCCGCAGCCGAAGGTCTTGAACTTGGCGTCCTCGATCGTGCCCTCGTCGTTCACCTTGATCTGGAGCTTCATCACGTCGCCGCACTCGGGGGCGCCGACAATTCCCGTGCCGACATTTGGGGCGCCCTTGTCGAGCGAGCCGACGTTACGCGGATTATTATAGTGACCGACCACCTTGTCGCTGTACGCCATTTTCTTTCTTCTCCCTTATCGGTGAGCCCGCGGGCTCCCATGATGAACGGATGGAATCCGAATTCAGCCGATGATTCTCCGCATTTCCGCCTAGTGCCCCTGCCATTCCACTTTCGAGAGGTCAACGCCCTCCTTCACCATCTCGTAGAGCGGGCTCATCTCCCGCATGCGGTTGACGACCTCCACCGTTTTCTCGGCCACATAATCGACCTCCTCCTCGGTTGTATAGCGCCCGAGGCCGTAGCGGATGGAGGAATGGGCCAGCTCATCTCCCCGCCCCATGGACTTGAGCACGTAGCTGGGCTCGAGGCTGGCCGAGGTGCAGGCCGAGCCCGAGGAAACCGCCACGTCCTTGAGCCCCATGATGAGGGACTCCCCCTCGACATAGGGGAAGCTGACATTCAGGTTTCCGGGAATCCGTTCCGTCTCGTGCCCGTTCACGTAAACCTCTTCGAGGCTCTCGAAGAGAGTGGACCTGAACTTTTCCCGGAGGTTGGTGAGGCGGATGGCCTCCCCGTCCATTTCCTCCTGGCAAAGCTCGGCCGACTTGCCGAAGCCCACGATGCCGGAGACGTTCAGCGTCCCCGAGCGCATGCCACGCTCGTGGCCCCCGCCGTCGATGATCGGGGAGATGCGCACGCGCGGCTTGCGCCGCCGCACATAAATGGCGCCGATCCCCTTGGGGCCGTAGATTTTGTGCGCGGTGAAGGACATCAGATCGATGCACATCTCGTCCACGTCGATCGGGATCTTCCCGTAGCCTTGGGTCGCGTCGGTGTGGAAAAGAATCTTCCGCTCCCGGCAGAGCTTTCCGATATCCCCGACGGGATTGATGACCCCGATCTCGTTGTTCACCGCCATGATGGAAACCAGGATCGTCCGGTCGGTCAGCGCCGCCTCGACCATCTCCGCCGTCGTAATCCCGTTCTCGGGGGGCTCGATGTAGGTCACCTCGAAGCCCCATTTCTCGAGGCGCTTGGCCGAATCGATGACGGCCTTGTGCTCGATGGCGGAGGTGACGACATGGTTCCCCTTCTCCTTGTGCATCTCGGCGACGCCCTTGAGGGCGACGTTGTCCGACTCGGTGGCCCCGCTCGTGAAGATGATCTCGCGCGGGTCCGCGCCGATAAGGCCCGCGATGCGCTCGCGGGACAAATCGACCGCCTTCTCCGCCTCCCAGCCGAAGCTGTGGTTCCGGCTCGCCGCGTTCCCGAATTTCTCGTTGAAGTAGGGAAGCATTTCATCGAGGACGCGCGGATCCATCGGGGTCGTGGCCTGATAGTCCATGTAGATGGGAAGCTTGATGCTCATCGAATATCTCCTAAGGGTGCGCCGATCATGTCCATCAGGGTCATGCTCTCGAGAAGACCGGCCACCCTTTGTTGAATGCGCTCCATGGGGTGAAATATGGGACACGTCTCGTACTGATCGCACTCGGCGGCTTCGCCCTCCTGGCAAAGCGCCAAGACTATCGGCCCTTCGATCGCCCGGATCACCTCGGCGACGGTGACGGACTCGGGCGGGCGGGCCAGGACATAGCCCCCCTTGGGCCCGTTCCGCGAATCCACGATCCCGCTCCTGGCCAGGAGCTGCATGGTCTTGGCCAGAAGCTCGGGCGGGATGCCGTAGCGGCTGGCGATGGTGCGGGAGTTCGTGGCCTCTCCCTCCTCCTCGGCGGCGAGGCAGGAAAGCGCCATCAGCGCATAGTCCGTCCGCTTCGAAAATCCCAGCATCCCTTTTCTCCTCTTTTCCTGTTCTGTTCTTATTTCGTTCTTTTTCGTTCTTTTCTTTCTTTTCTTTCTGCCCACAGCCGCCCGATCCCGGAAAAAGGCCCCAAAATCAGGGCCGATTCGCCGGAAAGGCCCGCCGGAGGAATCCCCTTGGAAGGATGATATCCGACCATTTAGGTCCCCGACTAGTTCAGTCGGATATATAAGCCCTCGCCATGCGTCTGTCAATAGCTGAGGCTGGGGAAACGCCCTCTTTCACATTATAAAATTGACGGGGAGGGTCTTGGGCCTCAATTTTGGCAGCAGGTGAGTTTGAGTCAACCTTTTGTTCGTAATTTATTCGCTTTGACGGCCCCTTAATGCATATGTTTTTGACATATCCAAAATTCGTGTGAATTTATGCACGCGTGAACAGCGGGGATGTCCTCCAACAACGGATCGTCGGCCGGGAAAATTTACGGCCTATTTCCCGCCGCTTTTCTTTTCCTCCTCGTCCAGAACCCACTTCCCCCCCTCGATCCGGACCATGAGGAAGGCATCCTCTCCGAGGCCGTTGTGGTCGGCGGGGGAAAACCGGTACCGCCCGGTGAGGCCGTCGAAGGCGGGCCGCTCCTCGATGTAGTTCCGCACCCGCTCCCGGTCGGCGCCCTCGGAGAAGAGCGCCTCGGCGGCGATGCGGACCGCGTCCGCGGCATAGCCCGCATAGCCTCCGGGAAGCCGCCCGAAGCGCCTCCGGAACGCGTTGCGGAAGGAGTCTATCTCCTCCCAGCCCGTCTCCCCCTCCCGGATGCGGCGGGGGGCGCCCATCCGCGAGATGGGAAAGAAAACGCCCTCAAGCGCCCTTCCTCCCTCCTTCGGCCCCTCTCCCTCCGAGATGACCGGGATCAGGTACACCTCCAGCCTCAGGTCGAGCGCCCGCCGCGCCCGGATCATCGCGACCGGCGCCGGCCCGCGGTCCCAAAGGATGAGCCCGCCCGCCCCGCGCGCCGCGGCCCGCTTCAGGTAGGGCAGGAAATTGTGCTCCTTCGGCGCGTAGCGCTCGTCCAGGTAGATCGAGATTCCCATCTCGAGCGAGAGGGAGGCCAGGCTCATGCGGGCCATGGAGCCGAATTTGTCCGAGGCGGTGAGAATGGCCAGCCGGCGGATTCCCTTCGAGCGCATGTGCCGCAGGGTCCGGCGCGCCGCAAGGGCGACCGAATGGGCCGTGGAAAACACCCACCGGCGGGGGGGGCGGTAAAAGTCCATCGAAGAGGCGATCGATATCAGCGGAACGCGCGCGATCTCGGCCGCCTCCGCGGCGGCGGCGGCCGTCTCGTTCAAGGCGGGGCCCAGGACGGCGGTGGCGGCGAACTCGCCCGCGAGCTTCCGGAGCCCCGCCTCCGCCTCCCCGGGGTCGCTTTTCGTGTCGACTGTGATGAGCTGAATCCGGTCCCCGCCGTCCGGCCTCGAATTGAGGCGGTCCACCTCAAGGAGGAGGGCGTCGCGCGCCTCCCGCCCGGCGGCCCCTCCCTTCCCCGAAAGGTCGAGAAGCGCGCCCACGACGAAGGCCCTCCTCGGGGAAGGGGCCGCCTCGGCGGCGGGCCCCGCCCCCGCCCACAGCGCCAGCGACGCGAGGACGAGGATAAGCCGCAAGCCGCCCGCCCGGCGGCGGGCCGCGCCCGGGTGCCGATCCAATGGGGGGCGAGTCATGGAAAAAGGTATACCAGATTCCCGGCTCCCAGACCTGCGGGGCGTGGAAAAGGCGGGGGGATCTCCCTAAACTCCCGGGGATGCCGAACGCGAAAAAAAAGGAGATCCCGAAATCCGCGATCCGCCTCGCCTCCCAGGCGCGTCGGCGGATTCGCGCGCGCCTTCTGGGCTGGTACGTGGCCGAAAAGCGCGGTCTCCCCTGGCGCGGAGAGGCCGACTCCTACCGCATCTGGGTCTCGGAGGTCATGCTCCAGCAGACCCGCGCCGAGACCGTCCGCCTCCGCTACCCCCGCTTCCTCGCCCGCTTCCCCACCCTCGCGGCCCTGGCCGACGCGCCGCTCGAAGAGGTGCTCGCCGAGTGGCAGGGGCTCGGCTACTACGCCCGGGCGCGGAATCTTCACCGCGCCGCCGCGGCCGTCCTGGAAGGGTCCGGGGGGGCGCTCCCGGAAACGCGCGAGGCGCTGCGGCACCTTCCCGGCTTCGGCCCCTACATGGCCGCGGCGGTGGCGAGCATCGCCTTCGGGGAGCGCGCCGCCGCCCTCGACGGGAACGCGCTCCGCGTCCTGAGCCGGCTCCTGGACTCGCCCGCGCCCATCGACTCGTACGCGGGCCGGGCCGCCCTCGGGGCGGAAGCGGAGGCGCTGATCCCCCCTTCGCGGCCGGGCGATTTCAACCAGGCCCTCATGGACCTGGGGGCGCGCATCTGCCGGCCGCGAAAGCCCGCCTGCCCCGCATGCCCGCTGGAGGAGGATTGCGCCGCGAGGGGCCGGGGGCGGGTTCACCTTCGCCCGGTCCGGTCCGGGAAGGCGCCGCCCAAGGAGGCCGCCATGTTCCAGCTCTGGGCGGAGCGGAGGGGGGCGATCCGGCTCGTGCGAAGGCCCGAGGGAGGGCTCTTCGGGGGGATGTGGGAGCTCCCCGCGGTGATGGCGGAGGGAAAGCCCCCGCGCTGCCCGCGGGTGGCGCTCGCGCTGGCGGGCGGGACATGGATCGGGCCCGGCTGGGCCGTGGGAAAGGAGCTCGCCCGCGTGGAGCGGACCCTCACCCACAGGCGCATTCTCTTTCGCGTCTTCCGCGCCCTCCCCCCGGCGGAGGGAAGCGGCGGGGCGCGAAAAAAAGGAGACCGGGAAGCCCGCTGGGTGGAGATGGCGGACCTTCCCGCCCTCCCCCTTTCCAGCGCCCAGCGCGCCGCCATCGAGGCCGCGCGGAAGGCCCTCGCGGCCGGATAAGGGCTTTTCCTCTGCTGAGAATTTCGGGATTCTGCCGCGGGGCGCTCCGGCGGGAGAGGCCTATCCGTCCGGGTCCAGCGCCCCGGGAAGGGTTTCGACAAACGCCTTGGTCTCGTCGCGCACCCAGCGGAAGTGGCCCAGGGCTTCTTCTTCGCTCCCCGCCCCCTCGGCGAGCCGGGGGGGATCGTCGAACCCGGCGTGGATCACCTTGGTCCTCCCGGGGTAGGCGGGGCAGGACTCGCGCGCGTTACCGCAGACCGTGACGACGAGGTCGAAGGGGATCTGCCCGAGGGCCTCCGCCCTCTCCGATCGCTGGCCGGAGATGTCCACCCCGGCCTCGCGCATGACCCGGACCGCGCGCGGGTTCAGCCCATGGGCCTCGATCCCGGCCGAGTAGGGCTCGAAAGAGTCCCCCTTAGGGCGCGCGCCCACCCCTCCGCCATCTGGCTGCGGCAGGAGTTTCCGGTGCAGAGGAAGAGAACTTTGGCCTTTTTCACCGTTTGGGACCCATGGCCGGCTGGGGCGCGGCGTTGCCCGCGCGCGCCCCGAAGCGCTCTCCCAGGTAATCCTCCAGCGGCCGGGGCGCGAGGCCGAAGGCCTCCTTCATGGGGCCGATGTCGCACACGTTGTCCTCGCCCAGCATGGTGATCTGCTCCTCGGTGAAGGGGGGCTTGATCGGAAGAAGGTCGAAGAGCTTCGCCTGCAGCCGGGCGAGGGGGATGGGCAGGTGGACGAGCCCCCGCCGCTTTCCCATGGCCCGGGCCACCATGCGGAGGAGGTCCTTCAGGGTGTAGGCCTTCTCCCCCCCGAGCTCGTAGGTATGGCCGACCGTCCCGGGCCGCTCGAGGGCGCGGACGAAGCACCGGCAGACGTCCTCCACCCAGATGGGCTGGAGCTTCCCCCGGCCCGGCCCGATGACCGGGAGGAGCGGCGACCGCCGGGCGATGCCGGCGAAGGTGTTCAGGAACGCGTCGCCCTCGCCGAAGATGATGGAGGGGCGGAAGATGGTCCAGTCCAGCCCGCTCTCCCGCACGAACCGCTCGGCGGCCCACTTCGTCTTGTGGTAGCGGGCGGCGGCGTTCTCCCGCGCGCCGAGCGCGCTCATGTGCAGAAAGCGCTTCACCCCCGCCTGCTTGGCCGCCTCGAGCACGCGCCGGGTCCCCTCGGTATGGACGGCCTCGAAGCCGGCGGTTCCCTTCTCGACGATGATCCCCACGAGGTGAATCACCCCTTCCTGCTTTTGCATCAGGCTGGCGAGCAGATCGATCGAGTACGCCGTGAGGTCCCCCTGAACGGGGTACACCCCCGGGATCCGGGTCAGGCGCGTCCGCGCGGGCTCCGCCTCCCGCGAGAGAACCCGGCTCTCATGGCCCGCCTCCGAGAGCTGGCGGAGCAGGGACTCGCCCACATAGCCCGAACCCCCCGTCACGAAAAGTTTCATGCCATTCCTCCCCTGCCGCGCAGGCTGTTTTCGGCTTCCTCCGCTCCCGCCAGGCGGGGCTCCTCCCCGACCGGCGGCGCCGTCTTCATGACCTCCCGGAGAACCTCGGTCGCGTACGCCCCGGGCGGCAGCGTAAACCGGAGGAGCAGGTCCGGTCCCTCCTTCTCCTCCTCCCCCTTCTTCTCCTCGACACCGGCTCCCTCGATCTGCACCCGGTAAGGGCGCCTGCCGCCGCGGGCGCCGAGCCGGGCGAGCCCCGCCGCCGCGGCCTCCCGGGCGATGCCGAAGGCGCGGAGAATCTCCGCCTCTATCCGGCCCGCCTCCCCCCCCGCCTCCAGCGTCCGCTCCCCGAAGAGGGGGCCGGCGGGGCTGACCTCGAAGCGGAGGGCGGCTTCTGCTTCCCCGGCGGGGTCCCCGATCCGGCGGTCCTTCCCCGTCCGGTGGTGGTAAACCACATCGCCCGCAAAGAGCCGATCCATCGCCTCCCCGGCGAGCCTTCGCGCCAGGCAAGCGTTGAAGAGGGCCGCCTGGAACGCGGAGGCGAAAAGCAGCCGCTCGCGCCGGGGAATCGCCCGCAGCGCGCCGCCGGGCGGCTCCCCCTTCGAGAGGCGCGCGAGAACGGCCCGCTCCGCCTTCCACCCGCCGGGATAGAGGCGGCGCGCCCCCTCGAAGTCGCCCGCCCCGAAGCGCCTCCGGGCCTCTCGGAGCCAGGCGCTCATTTCTCCGCCGCCCTCCCCGCCGAGGAGGAAGGAGAGGGTCCGGGCGGCGTCGCCCAGGGCGAGGGCCCGGCCCACCTCCGCCGAGTCCCCCCGCGCGCCGAAGCGCTGATCGCCGAAGGCGTTCGGAACGCCCCGCCCGGCGAGAACCCCAAGTATGGCCCGGGCCTTCTCCGCCCCTCCCGGGACCGTCTCCCGGATCCGGATTTCGAAGCGGTTTCCCCGGTGGCCCCCCCGCCGGAGCTTGGCCCGGCCCCGGGTCACGTCCAGCACCCGGAGGGCCGGCCCGGCGGAGTCCTCCTCCCGCGCCAGCCGCCGCTCCGCCTCGCCCCCGGGGGACCGGAAGGAGAACCACTGGCGGGCCACTGCGCGCGCATCCTTCATGCCGGCCAGGCCGATGTCCCGCTCGGGTACGCCGAGGCGACGGCCGAGGCGACGGGCCGCCTCCAGCGTGGGAAGGCCGCGCTTTTCGATCCGAACGTACAGATGCTCCCCGCTCCCCTCCGGGGGGGAGAGCGGAATTTCCTCCACCAGAAAATCATCGGGCGCATCCCGGATGCGGCCTCCCGTTCCCGGAAGGGTGCCGGTGAGGTACCGCTCCCGGGGCGCCCCGCCGGTCCGGCACGCGGGCGGCATTATATTCGACCCTGGCTCTCGCGCTACACCGCCCCCGCACGCAAGCTACTCCCCGCCCGGATTGCACGCGCGCCGCGCGGGGAGTAGCTTGCGTGCGGGGGCGGCGAAATCGCCTCGCGGGAAATCACTCTGACGGCATCGCCCCTGCCACGCCACTCACCTTTCCGACCGCAAAGAGGAGAGCCAATGCCAACCGCCTTCGACCGGACCACCTTCGTCCTCGCCGCGCTGGCGGCAATCCTCTACTTCATCGCCTATCAAAGGGTCGGCGCTTTCCCCTGGGCCTCCGCGGAACGGACCGGAAGCCTTTTTGCGAGCATCCTGCCGAAGCTCGTCTTCGGCTTCCTGATCGGGGGCGTCCTCGCGGACGTCCTCCCGCGGCACATCATCGAGAACTGGCTGTCGGACCAGTCCGGCTGGCGCGGCCACGTCGTCGGCGTTCTCGTCGGCTCTTCGATGCCGATCGGGGCCCCCTTCGTGATCTTGCCGATGGCGGCCGGGCTCCTCAAGGGCGGCGCCGGGATCGGCCCCATCGTCACCATGCTCACCTCGGCGGCCCTCTTCGGGCCCGCGCGGATCCTGGTCTACGAGATTCCGATCATGGGAAGCCAGTTCTTCCTCGTCCGCGCTGCCGCGGTCTTCTGGATGCCTTTCACGGCGGGAATCATCGCGCAGCAGATCTCCGCACGTCTCGGTTAATCAGCAAGGCGCGCTTTCGCCGGAATTCTTCTCTCTGAAAAGGAGTGCACATGGTTGGGGTGGTTGACCGTATGACATTCATCATCGCGGGGGTCGCGGCGGCTCTTTTCTATTACGTTTACCTGAAAACGGGCCAGGTCCCCTGGGGGGCGGCGGGCCGCGCCGGAGCCCTTTTTGTGAACATCGTTCCGAAGATCACCTTCGCCTTTCTCATCGGAGCCCTTCTCACCGAGGCCATCCCGCGGGAGATCATTCAGAATTGGCTCTCGGACCGCGCCGGCTGGCGGGGGATTCTTCTCGGATGGCTCGTCGGGGGGATGATGCCCTCGGGGGCGCCCTTCGTGGTTCTTCCGATAGCGGCCGGGCTCCTCAAGGGAGGCGCCGGGATCGGGCCCATGGTGGCGCTGCTCACCTCGACCGCGCTCTTCGGGCCGGTTTGGGTGATCCTCTACGAGATCCCGATCATGGGCTCGGCCTTCTTCTTCACCCGCCTCGCCGGGGTCATCTGGGTTCCCCCGATCGCGGGCCTCATCGCCCAGGCGGTCGCCCTGCGGTTCCGGTAGGGGGGCGCCTGCGCCTCAGCCTTTTTTGGGCACGACGAGGGGAAGGTCCTCCCGGTCCCCCCATTCCTTCCACGAGCCCAGGTAGTTCCGAACCCGGGGATACCCCAGAAGGCGGTAAACCAGGTAGGCGTGGGCGGAGCGGTACCCCCCCTGGCACAGCGGGACGATCTCCTTGTCCGGGGTGAAGCCCAGCCCTTCGAGCATCCCCCGCAGCTCGACCCCGTTCTTGAGGGCGCCGTCCTCGCCGACGGCCTCGATCCACTCGTTGTGGATCGAGCCGGGGATGGCCCCGCCGCGCGCGGCCCGAACGTTCTCGGCGTAGAACTCGCCCGCGCTGCGGGTATCGTGGATCATCACGTCCCCGTCGTTCAGGTGGTCCAGGATGTACTGGGCCGTCGCGATGCGGCCCTCGGCGAAGGGCTTGAGGCGGCTCGCGAAGGAGGAGCGAAAGATTTGCTTGTTGCTGGAGACGCCCGGGTCGTACGGTCCCCCCGCCATCGGCCAGGCCTCCCGCGTCACGGGATGGCCCGCCAGCCCCCAGGCCCCGATCCCCCCGTCGAGGATGTGGACGTCCTCGTGCCCCAGGTACTCGAGGAACCAGAAGCCGCGCGCCGCGCGCATGCCCGAGCTCTCCTCGTAGAAGACGACCGTCTTGCCGTAGTCCACCCCCCGAGTCTCCATCAGGTAGGCGAGCATCCAGGTGAAGGCCGCGAGCGGCCCGGGGCGGGTGTCGTTCAGCGAGACGCCGTAGAGGTCGAAGTGCGCCGCCCCTTCGATGTGCCCCGCGCAAAAATCGGGGGCCGGGCGGGTGTCGATGATGACAAGGTCGTCCCCCTTGTGATCCCCGATCCGGCCGCGAAGCTCCTCGGGGGTCCAGGCGAGGCCGGGATTCGTATAGCCCTTGGCGTTCATGGTTCTGGAGCGCCTCCCCGGGAGAGCGCCGCGGCGGGCGCCGCGGCGGCGGAATGGGGCTATCTGTACTCGCTCGGGCTGAGCGGCTCAAGCCGGTCGGTGAGCTCCCGCGTGGAGGCGGACCCCTGGAGCACCCGGAGGCTCACCCGGCTCCTCCCCTCCGCGGTGAAGAACCGGTAGCTCAGCTTTGCGATTCGGGCGTAGTTGTACCAGATGTGGGTATTGCGCTCCCCGCCCGCGACGAGGATGAGGTGCACCATCTCGATCCGGCCGTCGGGCAGGGTGACGATCTCCATCCTGTCGATCTCGCGGGCGAAGGTTTCGATCTGGCCCGTCGCCATGGTGACGGTCACGACCAGGTCGAGCGGCCGCTGCCTTTGCTGGAACGTGAAGGTGCCCGGGGGGGACAGGGGCGGGGCGGGCTGGGCCTGGGGGGCGGGAAAGGGCGGCGGCCCGGCCGGAGCCTGCGCATGCGCGCTTTGCGCCTCCGCTCCCAGGGCCATGGCGGCCGCGAGCGATACGGGGATGATCGCTTTTTTTAACGACATTCCTCCTCCTCCGGTTTTCGGTGTCCTGTCGGTTTTTGGTGAGCGGTCCCTATCATAACCCATTTCATGGACCATTACGGAAGGGAGGCCGCGCACCGAAACCCATAGACGGGAAGCCTCCTGTCGGGGCGATCCCCGGTGCGGCTCGAATTGGCGAGCCCCCAGCGGCCGTTGATCCAGGAACCGCCGCGCAGGGTGCGGTAGACCACCCCTTCCCGGGAATAGGGGGAAGGGCTGTCCAGGCGGGAGCGAAAGGGATCCTCCACCCATTCCCAGGCGTTCCCGGCCATGTCCTCGGCCCCGTGCAGGCTCGCCCCGCCCGCGTGCCGGCCCACCGCCTTCGGGCTCCCGCGATCGGGGGCGAGGCCGAAAACCGCGTTCCGGCCGATGAATTTGTCTCCCCACGGGTAGCGCCGCCCCTTTTCCCCGCCCCTCGCGGCGAACTCCCACTCCTTTTCGGTGGGAAGCCGCTTGCCCGCCCAGGCGCAGTAGGCCCGCGCTTCGTGCCACGTCACCCCCACCACCGGGAGGTGGGGCCCCGCGAAGCGCTCTTTTCCCCGGAAGGGGGGTCCGGGAAATCCCTTCTCGCGCACAAAAGCGGCGTACTCCGCGTTGGAGACCTCGAACTTATCAAGAAGAAAAGCGCGGACCTTGACGTAGGCCGGCGGCGTTTCCTTGTTGATCCGATTCTTTTTGCCCGGAATCTTCCCGCCCATCACGAACCGGCCCCCGGGCACGGACACCATGTTCTCGAACGAAGGCGTCCGGGAGGCCGGACGGGCGGGCGTCAAAAGGACGCGCGCCTGGCGGGCGGGAGAAAGCCGGGGCGGGGCCTTTTTCTTCTTTTCGGGGGCTTTTTTTGGCGCCTTCTGCGCCTTCTGCGTCACGGCCTTCGGTTCTTGGCCGTCCGGCTTCCGGGTTTTCCCCGCCGGGGGGCGGCCGCTTTCTTTCCCGGCCGGGGCCGGGGCGGTGAGCGGGGGAAGGGCGCGCTCGGCGAGCTCGATCTCGATGTTTGCGAGCTCGGGCCAAACCGCCTTGCTCAGGGTCTTGAGGATGGCGCGGGCGCGCTCCCGCTCGCCGAACCGGTAGAGAAGATAGCCGAGCCCGCGGGTGACGCTCCCGTCCCCAGGGAAAAGGGAGCGCGCCCTCTCGAAGACGGGAAAGGCCTCGCCGGGGCGCTTGGAGTCGTAGAGCGTCCAGGCCAGCCCCGTGAGGGCGTAGAGGCTGGCGGGGCGGACCTTCAGCGCCGCGCGGAAGTGGCGCTCGGCCGCCGCGTAGTTCTCCCGCCGGTAGGCCCGCTCGCCCCTTTGGTTGTGCCTGGCGGCGCGCGCCGCATCGGCTTCTTCCTTTTCCCTTCTCTTCTCCCGCGCGGCGCTCTCGCGCACGCGCTCCGGGCCGGCCCGCGAAGAGGCAGCGGGCGTGCCCTCCGAGGCGGCGGTCCCTTCCGGCGAGCGGGCTTCCTCCAGCGAGGCGCAGCCCGCCATCAGCAGGACGAGGCCGAGCGCCCCGCTGGCAAAACGATTCCGGTAAAAATTTTTCATAATTCGATCCGGCCGCCGCGGTCCGGGCCGGCCCCCCAGCGAATGCGCCCTTCTCCCGGGCCTTAGCCTTGCTCCCCGCCGTTTGTGTTTTCCTCGATGCGGGCGAGGGCCGCCACCCGGTCGCCTCCCTTTACCCCGATGAGCCGGACCCCCTGGGTGGCGCGGCCGATAACCGATACGTCCGCCGCGCGCATCCGGATGAGCTTGCCGCCCGTGGTGATCAGCATGATTTCGTCTTCCTCGCCCACGCGGCGGATTCCGATGACGGGCCCGTTCTTCTTTGTGACCTTGATGTTGATGACGCCCTTGCCGCCCCGGTTCGTCACGCGGTACGCCTCGACGCGGCTCTGCTTCCCGTAGCCGAGCTTGGTCGCCGTGAGGATGTTGTCCATCGGAGAGACGATCTCCATGCCGACGACCTCGTCCTTCTCGGCGAGCCGGATGCCCCGCACCCCGCGCGCGCCCCGCCCCATGGGGCGCACCTTGCTTTCGGGAAAGCGGACGGCCTTCCCCATCCGGGTGCCCAGGAACACCTCCCGGGTGCCGTCCGTCTGGCCCACCCCGATGAGCTCGTCGCCCTTGTTCAGGCCGATGGCGATGATCCCGCCCTGCCGCGGGCGGCTGAAGGCGGAAAGTTCGGATTTCTTCAGAACGCCGCGCCGGGTCGCCATGAGGATGTACTTGTCCGGCTCGAACTTTCGGACCGGCATCACCGCCGAGACCCGCTCCCCCGCGGAGAGGTGGAGCAGGTTGACGACGGCCTTGCCGCGGGCGGAGCGGCCCGCCTGGGGAAGGGCGTGCACCTTGAGCCAGTGGCACCTCCCGTTGTTCGTGAAGAAGAGCATGTAGTCGTGGGTGGAGGCGATGAAGAGCTGTTCGACGAAGTCCTCCTCCTTCGTCCCCATTCCCATCACGCCCTTTCCGCCGCGCCGCTGCTTTCGGTAAAGGCTCACGGCGTTCCGCTTGATGTATCCCGAGTTCGAGATGGTGACCGCCATGTCCTCTTCGACGATCATGTCCTCGAGGGTGATCTCCCCGGTCTCGTCGATGATCTCGGTCCGCCGCTCGTCGGCGAACTTCTTTTTGATCTCGAGTATCTCCTTCTTGATGATCTTCGTCTGCAGCTCCCCCTCGGCGAGGATCCGCTTCAGGTGGGCGATCGCCTTCCGGAGCCCCTTGTACTCCTCCTCGATCTTGTCCTGCTCGAGGGCGGTCAGGCGCTGGAGGCGCATGTCGAGGATGGCCTGGGCCTGGGCCTGGGAAAGCTCGAATTTTTTCTTCAGGCCCTCCCGCGCGGCCTCGGGGGTTTTGCTCTTCCGGATGAGCTTCACCACGGCGTCGATGTTCTTGAGGGCGATCCGGTATCCCTCGAGGACGTGCGCCCGCTCCTCGGCCTTGCGGAGCTCGAAGCGGCTCCGCCGGAGCACGATCTCGCGCCTGAACCGGAGGAAGTGGTCGAGCATCTCCTGGACGGGCATGACGCGGGGCTGGTTGTTCACCAGCGCCAGGAGGATGACCCCGATGGTGGCCTGCATCTGGGTGTGCTTGTAGAGCTGGTTCAAGACGGCGGCGCCCACGGCGTCCCGCTTGAGCTCGACGACGATCCGCATCCCGCTCCGGTCGCTCTCGTCACGCAGGTCGGAGATGTCGCTGATTTTTTGGTTCCGCACGAGGTCGGCGATCTTTTCGATGAGCCGCGCCTTGTTCACCATGAAGGGGATCTCGGTCACGACGATGGACTGGCGCCCCGTCCGGGAGTCCACCTCCACCACCGCCCGGGCGCGAAGCTGGACATGCCCCCGCCCGTTGGCGAAGTACTCCCGGATGCCCGCGCGGCCGTGAACGATCCCCGCCGTGGGAAAATCGGGGCCGGGCATGACCTTGAGGAGCTGGCTGGCCGAGACGTTCTCCTTCTCCAGGACGAGGACGAGGGCGTCGCAAAGCTCGCCCAGGTTGTGGGGGGGGATGTTGGTGGCCATCCCGACGGCGATTCCCGTCGAGCCGTTCAAAAGCAGGTTCGGCACGCGCGAGGGGAGCACGGTGGGCTCCGTGCGGGTGTTGTCATAGTTGAAAACGTAGTCCACCGTTTCCTTGTCGATGTCGGCGAGCGTGTTCTCGGCCAGCTCGGTCATGCGCGCCTCGGTGTAGCGCATGGCCGCCGGCGGGTCGCCGTCGATGGAGCCGAAGTTGCCCTGTCCGTCCACGAGGAGGGCGCGCAGGGAAAAGTCCTGCGCCATCCGGGCGAGGGCCGGGTACACCACGGCTTCGCCGTGGGGGTGATAGTTGCCGCTGACGTCGCCCGAAATCTTGGCGCACTTGCGGAAGGCCTTGGTGTGGGTGAGCCCGAGGTCATGGAGAGTGACGAGGATGCGCCGGTGAACCGGCTTGAGCCCGTCGCGCACGTCCGGCAGGGCGCGCGCGATGATTACGCTCATGGCGTAGTCCATGAAGGAAGTGCTGAGCTCTTTCTCGATGCTGACCGCGCGTGGTTTTTCCATTCTTCCGGCGTTTTCCTCCTCGTTTTTTCTTCGGTGCCAGCGGGCTCGGGCCTTGCGGGGGGGGGGGGGCAGAGAAAAGGCGATTTTGGGGGTTGCTTTCAACCTCTGAATTATACCACAAAAATTCCTGGAAGTGGCAAGAAAATCAACAATTTGCGGCGATTCTTCGGCTCCGGAATGGCCGCCTTATCAAGGGGTTGGCGGGGCGCCCCCCGGGACCGTCCCGGTCTTTTCGAGAAAACCGAGCATGTCGGTGAGAACGGCCTCCGTGTCCCTTGCGTACAGGTGGTCTCCGCCCTCTCGGACCCGGATCCTTTTGGGCGACGCCGCGCTCGCCCGGGCGGCCCGGAGACCGGCCTTTGAAAAGTTCCGGTCCACCCCCTCGGTGCCGACGGTGTAGTAAAGGGGACAGCGAACGCGGGAGAGCGCCTTTTCGAGCGCGTCCACCTCGCGGGCGGGATGATCTTCCAGGGCGAGGCGTGCCTTGATGATGAATACCCATTTGTCCATGAGAATGGGGTCCTCCCCCCGTCCTTCGGCCACGAGCCGCTCGGCCTCGCGCTTCGCCTTCAGGCCCCATCCCGCCCCGAGGCTGGAAGCCGTTATCGGTGCGTAGCGGGGGATGGGGGACGCCAGGAGAAGGGCTTGAACCTCCCCGGGATTCACCGCCGCATACCGGGCCGCGAGGAGCCCGCCCTGGCTGTGGCCGATGAGGAGCACCTTCCGGGCGCCCCGGGCCAGGACCCAACCAACGGCCGCGGCCACGTCTTCTTCGTGATCGGCCATGCTGTGGTGCGCCCCGCCGCCGATCTCCGGCCCTTCGACGGCGGTGGCGAGGTGGCGCCCTCTCCGGTCGAAAAGGAGCGCGGGCATCCCGCGCCGCGAGATCGACCTTGCCGCGGCGGGTCCCAGGGCGGTAAACATGTCGAGCGCCCTGCCGTGCAAATAAACGGCCGCACAATCCGGCTCTCCCCCTGGAGGCGTCCGCGCGGGCCACCAGAGCCCGTTCATGGAACCGCCGCCCGACGGAATCCGGACCCAGGCGGCCTCGGCCGCGGGCGGGCCGTTTTCGTTCATCGGATTTTCCTCCCGGGAGGCGCCGGCTGCCGCCCGGACACCCGCCCCCCGATCGGGGCCGAAAAGGAGTGCGTATGCGACCGCCAACCAGAGGACCGGCCCGGCTCGCTGCCGCGGCCGCGCTTCTTTTCCTTCTCGCGTCCGGTATTTCCCGGCCGCAGCCAGCCCCCGCGCAGAATAACCCGGACATCACCGATCTGATGGGGGTGTTCGAAAAGGCCTATATCAAGCTGATGGAGTCCGTCATCCTCCTGCCGATCCAAGAGATTGGCGGGGATATGCCCTACGATGCGATCGAAAAGAGTGCGGGGCAGATCTCCGAGACGGCCAAGCTCCTGCCGAAATTGGACGACTACAGGCGCGAGGAGGATTTCGCCGCCCTCGCCCGGCAGGTTCAGGAACTCAGCGACCGGCTCAGCGCAGCGGCAAAAGAAAAAAAGTTTGGGGCCGCTGCCGACGCTTTCATCCGGCTTCGCCTCGCGTGCCTTCGGTGCCACGCGGATTTCCGTTTTTAGCGTGCGGGGAGAGCAAAACAAAACGCTGAATCGTTAAATCAACTTCTTGGCTTGCAGGGCCGTGGCGATGAGGTCGGCGATCTCCTCGATCGTGTTCTTCTCGTTGTTGAACACGACGTGGTAATGAATCGGGTCGGCCGCGTTCTTTCCCGTTAAGTCGTGGACGAATTCTTCGCGCACCCTCGATTCCCTCACCGCGATGGACTCCGCCTCGGGCACGCTCAGCCTCCGCTCGCGCGCGATCTTCTCCGCCCGCCACTTTAGCGGCGCGATCAGGCGGGCGTGCACCCCCCGCTCCGCCGCGCTGCAGGCGATGGCGCAGGCCCGGCCCAGGACGACGACCCGGCCCGCCTCGACGAGTGAGACGAGGGACTTGGCGAGGGCCTCGTAGGCTTGGTACTCGGTAGGCTTGCGGCCCACCAGAACGTCCACGGTCTGCCGGATGTGGCCGCGCCGCGCCGTCAAGATGGCATCCACGAACTCGGCCGCCACCCCGTGGCCCTCGGCCACCGACTCGATGGCTTCCTTCCCCATGAAGACCCAGGGCGTGGGCTTCGGGTCGATCTTGCTCAGCTTCTCGGCCAGGAGCTCGGCCAGCGGAACGCCCTGGCAGCCGTACTCGCGCGAGAGGGTGACGAACGGCCCGGGCAGGGCTTCCTCCTCCGCCCTCCTGTGCTCGGAGTAGCGACCGGCCTGCCAAGCGAGGAAGTTTTCGATCCGCGGGGGCAAGGGGCCGTCGGCCATGGATTGGCTCCTTCATCCGAAGGATTTCGAGGTGGCCGTCCGACGCGGCCGCGCGGGGTGAGGGCGGACCGCCCTTCGGCGCGGCCGGTCTCACCCCTTTTCGGATTCGCTAAATGTCCAGGTTCCGAACCTCGGGGGCGTGGGATTCGATGAATTCTCGCCGCGGATCGACCGCGTCCCCCATCAGGGTGGCAAACCGGTCATCCGCGAGAGCGGCGTCTTCGATCTCCACGTGACGCATGGTGCGCTGCTCGGGATCCATCGTGGTCTCCCAGAGCTGCTCGGGGTTCATCTCCCCAAGGCCCTTGTAGCGCTGGATGGCGAGTCCCCGCTGGCTGAGCGCGCGGAAGTGCTTGAGAAGATCCTCTCCCCGGTTCAGGGACACGTCATCGCCGTTGCCCTTGACGACGAACGGCGGCTCACCGACCTTCGAGAGGGCCTCGGAGGACGACCGAAGCCACCTGAACTCCTGCGAGTCGATCAAAAACGCGTCGATCCGCGTGGAGAGCTCGCGGTCCGCCCTCCGGGAGCGGAAGACGATGCCCTTGGGATCTCCCGTCTCTTCGTCTTTGCGAATCTCCGAGCGGGGCTCCCCGTCCCCGGGGCACTCCTCCTTGAAGTATCTCTTCGCCATCTTGTCCAGCTCTTTCAGGCCTTTTTCGGTGGCAAGCTTCTTGGCGCCGAAGTTCGGCTCATCGGACAGCAGGCGAATGATGCGATCGTCCATTCCCCGCCGGGCGTAGTGGCCCACGGCGGCCTCCGCCCTACCGAGAAGGCGCAAAAGCTCGCGGAGTTTCTCCCCCTTGAGGAACGATTCGTTCCGCGACGCCTTTTTTCCGCGCTTTCCCGGAAGCCCGTTCCCCGAAATGAGCACCTCGGTTTCCTCGGTGGCGACCGAGACGAGGAATTCCTCGAACTCGTGATCGTCCTTGACGTACCGTTCGCTTTTTCCGCGCTTCACTTTGTAGAGGGGAGGCTGGGCGATGTAGAGGAACCCCCCATCGATGAGCGGTCTCATGTTCCGGAAGAAGAACGTAAGCAGCAGGGTTCGGATGTGGGACCCGTCCACATCGGCGTCCGTCATTATCACGACCTTGTGATAGCGCAGCTTGTCGCGGTCGAAGTCGTCTTTGATGCCCGCGCCGATGGCTGTGATCATGACCCGAATTTCGTCATGGCCGAGCATTTTGTCCAAGCGCGCCTTCTCGACGTTGAGAATTTTTCCCTTAAGGGGAAGGATGGCCTGGAACTTCCGGTCCCGGCCCTGCTTCGCCGAGCCGCCCGCGGATTCTCCCTCAACCAGAAAGAGCTCGCAAAGAGTCGGGTCCCGCTCCGAGCAGTCCGCCAGCTTCCCCGGGAGGGATCCGCTTTCGAGGGCACCCTTGCGCCGGGTCAGGTCGCGCGCCTTCCGGGCCGCCTCGCGCGCCTGGGCGGAGTGTATGGCCTTGTCGACGATTCGTCGGGCGTAGGAGAGATTTTCCTCGAAAAAACTCCCCAGTTTCTCGTTCACGATTTGCTCGACGAGTCCTTTCATTTCCGAGTTCCCGAGCTTGGCCTTTGTCTGGCCCTCGAACTGGGGCTCAGGCAGCTTCACGCTGATGATGGCCGTCAGGCCCTCGCGGACATCCTCTCCACTCGGCGTGGGGGAATTCTTCACCATGTTGTTCTTGGCTGCGTAGCGGTTGATGGTGCGTGTCAGCGCGGTTCGGAATCCGGCGAGGTGGGTGCCTCCCTCCGATGTGTTGATGTTATTGGCGAAGGAAAGAAGGGTTTCGTTGTATCCGTCATTGTATTGCAGGGCCGCTTCGACAACAGTGCCGTTCTTTTTGCCCTCGATGTATATGGGCTTCTTGTGGATGGCGTCTTTCGCCCGGTTCAGATGCTCAACGAAAGAGGCAATTCCCCCCTTGTAGTAAAACTGCTCTTTGTGGCCGGTGCGGGCGTCCTCAACGTTGATTCGAAGCCCGCTGTTCAGGAAGGCGAGCTCGCGAAACCGGGCCGCGAGAATGTCATATTCAAATTCAACCGTGTCGAATATTTTCTCATCCGGCTTGAAAATTACCGTCGTGCCGGTTGACTTCACTTTCCTGTCCTTCTTGAGGCGGCCCCGGGCAACGCCTCTGTCGAAAGACATTTTATAGAGGTATCCCTCCCGTCTGATTTCCAGGTGCAACCACTCTGAGAGCGCGTTAACACAGGAGACACCTACGCCGTGCAATCCTCCTGATACTTTGTACGCGTTGTTGTCAAACTTTCCGCCGGCATGGAGTTTTATCATCACCACTTCAGCGGCAGAAATTTTTTCAGTCTGGTGTTTGTCCACCGGGATGCCCCGCCCGTTGTCCTTCACCGAAACAGAGCCGTCTTCGTTAATGGTGACTTCAACCTGATCGCAGTGACCCGCCATGGCCTCATCAACACTATTATCCACCACCTCGTACGCAAGATGATGCAGACCACTCGGTCCCGTACTCCCGACATACATAGCCGGGCGCTTGCGGACAGCCTCAAGGCCCTCCAGCACCCGGATCTGTTTCGCGCCGTAGGCGGTCCTTTTCTTTTCTTTCGAACCCGTTGCCATTTTCTCGCCTATCCCTTCCCTAGAAAAACTCTCTCAAAAAGTACCCTAACAAAAGGAGTTCCGCCCAAATAATCCCTTTCTATCTTTTACCACCCCTGTTCTATCTCGTACTTCGACGTAGGACGTTCACCCAAATCAACGCCCTCGCCCTATTCCCAAAAATCCTTACATACTGGCGGAGTAAAAAAGATATATGTCCCTTCGCGGCAACCGGCCCGACGATTCCCAATAATCATCCGGTCCAAACCAAAATTATAACAGAGCATCCCCCTGTCACAAAGTTGGATTCCACTCCAGAAGATACTTTTTATTCCCCCTTTCCGGACAAAACATCCGTGAATTTCAGTCAGTATTTCTCCATTAAAAAGAGCCGCCCAAAAGACGACTCCATATCACGGAAAATGGGTCTCTGTGAAAAATCCATATTACTGCCCGTTCCAGGTTTTTTTCTGTTTCGCTCTCTTTCTGCCACGTACTCTTATCCTTTTGGCTAACTTTAGGTCATTGCTTCTCAGGCGATTCTTTTTTCTATTTTTTCTCTGGCGGTTTTCGGGATATTGAAAGTTATCCTCAGGTACTTCTTTATCTATGAAGTATAAGAAGTAAAAACAGTAGTAGTAGTAGGGTCGGTTTGTTTGTGGAAAGGGCTCCAAGTATTTGAAGAGAAATATATTTGAGCAGGGAGGAATTGTGAATATATTGAAGCTGGTTGTGGGGAGATGGGGAAAGAAATGGAGATTTCCACAGAGCAAAAAGAAGCAAAGAGTTTATACACAGGCGGTTCCACGGGTTATGACACTTCAATGATGTCGCGTAGTCGCTGAACGGTTGAGGCGATCGAGGGGTCTTTTTGAATGAGATCTTTGATCTTGTTTGTGGAATGAATGACGGTGGTGTGGTCCTTTCCCCCAAACCGACGGCCTATCTCGGTAGTTGATGCGCGGGTCATTTCCCGGCAGAGGAACATCGATATCTGCCGGGGAAGCGCATAAATCTGAGAACGGTTTTTGGAGCGGAGATCGGACACCTTAACTTGAAAGTGAGAGGAAACGGTTTGCTGGATGGTGTCAATTCCCGTTAACCGGGAAGGATCCCAGATAATTTGGCGGAGAACTTCTTGCGTCATTGGCATGTCGATTTCGGTTCCGTGAAGGGAGGCGTGAAAGGTTAATTTAACGAGGCAGCCTTCCAGCTCGCGAATGTTGGATTTGACTTTAGAGGCAATGAAGTGGGCGACGTCAACGGGAAGACTCTGGTTTTGCTCGACAGCTTTTCGTTGGAGAATGGCCACTCTTGTTTCAAAGTCAGGCACCCCGATGTCTGCCATCATTCCCCAGACGAAGCGGGTCCGAAGGCGCTCTTCCAGGCCAGCCGTATCTTTAGGCACCCGATCGCTTGTTATGACAATTTGATTTCCCGCTTCATGAAGCGCGTTGAAGGTAAAGAAGAACTCCTCTTGGGTCCGTTCTTTCCCGGCGAAAAACTGTATATCGTCGATGATTAGAGTGTCCATCCGGCGGTACTTGCTGCGGAATTCGAACATGCGGTTTCTTCGCAGCGAGGCGATGAGTTCGTTAATGAAGTTTTCCGAGGTAGTGAAGTAGATCCGCGATGTCGGGCGCGTTTCGAGGATTTGATGCCCAATGGCGTGGAGAAGGTGTGTCTTCCCGAGCCCAACGCCTCCGTAGATGAAAAGGGGGTTCATGGTGAGGCCGGGATTTTCCGCCACTCGTCTGCAGCAGGCATGAGCAAGCTGGTTTGAATTGCCAACGACAAAGTTGTCAAATTTGTATCTGGGGTTGAGGAAATCCGGCTTGGACACGGCTTGGCGCGGTGGGGGGCTCGGAGCCGCAAGGGGGCTTGCCTGCTCCGGAGCGCCGTCACCGTTCCGGGTCACAAACCGGAGCGCAATCCGGTTTCCGCTTTCCTGATCCAAAATTTGTGAAATTATTCCCCAGTACCTTGTGCGGAGGGTATCGATCGTAAAGCTGTCGCGCGCCTCGACGGTGACCGTCTCATCGTCGCGGGAGACCTCGCGCGTTTCGGCGAACCATCTGTCAAAGGTTTGAGGGGAAACTTCCTCTCGCAGCTTTTCCAGACAAAAATTCCAGAGGGTTTCCATAAAAGCGGCCGGTTTGAAGGTAAAATATTATATTATAAAAAAGCTGTATTTTTCTGAGAACTCATAGAAAAAAGCAAAAACGACCGCGTAAAAGATCTCGCGAGCGGCAAGAGTTTCACCAGAAGAAGGACTGCGAGGCATAGATTTCCACAAGACAGCGCCCAAAATCAAGCTTTTTTCACAAAAAAATAGTCTATTTTTGCGAAAAACTGGATGCATGTGAAAAAACACGCATTAGGGCACCATGCTCTTCCCGCCACCGACACCCAAAAAGCATGAGGCTCGTCCCTATGTGCGGCTCCTATGGAAACTAGACCTCAAACCGGGCCCCCGCGCCAATCTACAGTGAGGCGCAAAGTCCTTGACAACCATGGGGGCCGTGGCTAATGTGCGCTCTGTTTTCAAGGAAAAAGGCGGGCATGACAAGCAAAATCGTGGATCTGCCCCCGGCCTTCCCGTTTATCTGAGAGGCGGCTCGTCGTGAAGAGAACCTATCAGCCAAATCGGCGGAAGCGCTTGAAGACACATGGTTTCCGCCGCAGGATGAAGACCGTCGGGGGGCAAAATGTACTAAAGCGCCGGCGGGCCAAGGACCGAAAGCGCCTCGCTGCTACCGCATGAGAAGCGGGAGCCGGATAGCCAGGCTTTCCCCCTGCCGGATGACGCGATGGCACCGCAGAGATTCCGGCCGGAGATGCGAATCCGCCGAACCCAAGAGTTTTCCCACGTCCTGAAAAAGGGTAGGAAGCGGAGCAGCCGCCTGTTCTCTCTCCATTTGGTTACAGGCAGTGGGGGCCCGAGCCGGTTGGGCATCATCGTCACCCGGCGGATGGGCAAGGCGGTTCAGCGAAACCGCGTGAAGCGGATCCTTCGGGAGGTCTTTCGGCAGTTGCATTCGCACCTCCCTCCCGGCCTCGACGTGGTCGTCGTGGCGAAACCCCCTTTGGCGAGGGCTGGACTAAAGGATGTGGAGATCGAATTCCGGGACACCATCGGGTTTCCGCACAACCGGTGATGAGCCCGGCCTCTTTGGGCGATTTCTTCGGGAAACCGCGGTCGCGCTGATCTGGGGTTACCGGCTTTTTATTTCCCCGCTTCTGCCGGGAAGTTGCCGCTTCACTCCCACATGTTCGCAATATGCGGAAGAGGCCTTTCGGCGGCACGGCCCCTGCCTTGCCTTGTGGATGTCGGTCAGCCGGATTGGGCGCTGCCATCCCTTCCACCCCGGGGGCGAGGATCCGGTTCCGCGGTCCCGCTGAACGAGGCGTGTCAGATGGAAAAGAACGCGATTATCGCCGCAGTCCTTTCGTTGGCTGTCCTGATCGGCTGGCAGATGCTCGTGCTTCAGCCCATGCAGGAGAAGGGGGAGAAAAAGAGACAGGAGCGAAAAGCCAGGGAAGAAAGCACCGGGGGAAAAACGCGCCCGGCCGCCCCGGCCCTGTCGCAGCCGCTCCCGGGCAGTGCGCTCCCAGCGCCAATCCCGTCTCCCACGAAAGGAGTTGCGCCGCCGGCGAAAGTCCCGGCGGCGGCGGAGCGCCGCGTCCGGGTTGATGTGGGAAGCGCCGTGTATGAGTTCACGAACCGGGGGGCTGGGCTTGTCTCTGCGCGCCTTCTCCGACACCCGGAGAATATCTGCAAACCTTCCTTGTTGTTTTCGCAAAAGTGCGTGAAGGGGAGACCGCTCGAGCTTGTCGTTGGAGGAGGCCCCGCGATTCGGCCTTTTTTCTTCGCGGGAGGAGATACGGCATCGGAGTTGAACCGCTCTGTCTTCCGCATCGAGGGAAGGGACATGGCCCTGACCCCGTCGAACCCGGACGGGAAACTCCGTTTTGTCTATAACGGAAAGAACGGGAAGGCCGCGGAAAAGACCTTCACCTTCCGGCACGACAGCTACAGGATCGGCCTTCGGCTTCGGGTGGAGCGCCTTTCGGACCCGAAGCCCATCGGCGTCGTTTGGGGCCCCCGTCTCGGGGGCGGCGGCAGCAGCGCTTACGGCGGCGTGAAGGAAGGCCCCATGAGCATGGCGGGCAAAAAGCTTTTTTACGACTCTCCGACCGCGGAAGAGACCGTAATTCACGGCGAGGACTTGTCCTGGGTCGCCCTGCAGACGAAGTATTTCATCGCCGCCTTCGTTCCCCGCGCGGGGGCCGCAGGTTCCGAAACGAGCCTGCTCCGCGAAGGGAAGACGGAGAACGACTACGCGGTGATGGTTCCTCTCCAGGGAAAGGGAAAGGCGGAAGCGGAGTTCGACGTATTCGTCGGGCCCAAGGAGCCCGGCCGGATGGCCAAGCTGGGCGTGGGGCTGGAAGATTCGCTCGACTACGGGTATTTCTCCTTCGTTTCCTTGCCCCTGATGTGGGCCCTGCGGATTATCCAAAGCGTAGTTGGAAACTGGGGCGTCTCCATCGTCCTGCTGACCATCTTAATTAAAATCCTGTTTTATCCCCTCACCCACGTCAGCATGAAAAACATGAGGGAGATGTCCAAGCTTCAGCCGCGGATGACCCAAATCCGGGAGATTTATAAAGACGACAAGCAAAAGATGAACGAGGCGGTCATGGCGCTCTACCGCGAGAACAAGGTGAACCCCGCCATGGGCTGCCTCCCCATGGTGATTCAGATTCCCGTCTTCTTCGGGCTCTACAACGCGCTGCTTGTCTCCATCGAGCTCCGCCAGGCGCCGTTTTTCGGATGGATCACCGACCTGTCGGTGCAGGATCCGTTTCACGTCTTCACCATCCTGATGGGCGCTTCGATGTTTCTCCAGCAGAAAATGACCCCCACCACAGGCGATCCGGCCCAGGCCAAGATGATGATGATGATGCCCATAATGTTCACCGGCATGTTCGTTTACTTTCCCGTCCCTTCCGGGCTGGTGATCTACTGGTTTGCGAACAATGCCCTCTCCATCATTCAGCAGTATTTCGTCAACCGGTCCGTGGCCCCGCCCAAGCTGGCCGAAGAGGGTCAATAGAGACCGGTCAAAAGGGGAGGCGCTGGAACGGTTTCCGGGAGAGAGGGCGTGAGCCCGCAGCGGGACCGCAGGCCCTGGGTGCTTTCTGTGCGGCGGAGGGCCGCCCTTCTCACGGCGGCCCGCAGGAGGGCGATGCCCCCGGCGGCCACCCTGCGCAAGCTCGGCCTTCGGCGGGGGATGTCGTTCCTGGACGTGGGTTGCGGGCCCGGCTACTTCACGCTTCCGGCCAGCCGGATCGTGGGTAAAGAGGGCGCCGTTCTCGCCTGCGACATCTCGCCCACGATGCTCCGGGAAGTTCGCCAGCGCGCCCGCAGGGGCGGGGCGCGGAATCTTGCCCTGCGCCGCTGCCGGGACACCGAAATCCCATTCGCGGACGGTTGCTCTGACATGGCGCTGCTCGCCTTCGTGGTTCACGAGGCGAGCTCGGTCGGAGCGATGCTCTCGGAGACGCGCCGCGCTTTGCGCCCCGGGGGAACGGCCGCCTTTATCGAGTGGCACCCGAGGCCGACGGCGTACGGCCCGCCACAATGGGCGCGCTTCCGGCCGACCTCAAGCGGGAGATTCGCGCCGCCGGTTTCCGGGTGACTGGCGGCTGGGACAACGACGCGGACACGTATTTTCTGCTTGCCCGGACGAAGACGGGGCCAGGCGCCCGCGGCGCTTCGGGCGCCGGCGCGGCTAGGGGCTGAGATCGGATGCCGAAACGCTCTTCAATCCGGGATCATGTGGCGCTGGTGATGGGGGCGGCGGTGGGCATCGGCGGGGCGTGCGCGGAACGCTTCGCGGAAGCGGGTGCGCGGGTCGCTGTCGTGGACCTGGATTCCGAAAAGGGGGAAGAAACCGCCGGGAGGCTGAACGCGGCGGGGGGCGAGGCCCTCTTCGTGAAGGCCGATGCGGCATCCAAGGGCGAGGTCGAGTCCGCCTTCGGGCGGGTCCTCGGCAGGTGGAACCGGCTGGACATCCTCGTCAACTGCGCGGGCGGTTTTTTCGAGAACACCGCTATCGAAAACATCCAGGAAGAGGAGTGGGACGCCGGCATCGCCTGGAACCTCAAGAGCCCCATGCTCTGCTGCCAGGCCGCCGCCGCTCCCATGAAGCGGGCCGGATACGGAAGGATCGTCAACGTCTCTTCGATGGCCGGAAGGACGGCGCTGGCCTATACGCCGCTGGACTACTGCGCGGCGAAGGCCGCCGTGATGGGCATGACCCGGAGGCTCTCGGCGGAGCTCGGCCCTTTCGGGATTACCGTGAACGCGGTCGCCCCGGGCGTCACCCTCTCGCCGCGCGTTGCCGTCATGCACAAGGACATCATGGACGACATCGTTAAAACCATTCCCCTGGGGCGGGTGGCAGAGCCCGAGGACATCGCCGACGCGATCTGGTACCTCTGCACCCCCGGGGCGGGGTACATCACCGGCGTTTCGCTCGACATCAACGGGGGCCGGTTCACCGCCTGAGCAGGAGGGGCGGGCCCCCGCCGGATCTCAAATTCACACCTTTTTCTGAATCGCCGGAGGCGGACGGGATGGAGAGCCGATCGTCAATCCGGGAGCAGGTTGCGCTGGTCGCCGGAGGCGCGGAGGGAATCGGCGGCGCCTGCGCGGAACGCTTCGCGGAAGAGGGCGCGAAGGTGGCCGTTCTGGACCGGAATCCGCGTGCAGGAGAAGAGGCCGCCGGGAGGCTGAACGCGGCGGGGGGCGAGGCCCTCTTTGTGAGGGCCGACGCGGCATCCAAGGGCGAGGTCGAGTCCGCCTTCGGGCGGGTCCTCGGCAGGTGGGGCCGGCTGGACATCCTCGTCAACTGCGCGGGCGGGTATGTCGACACCTTTCCGATTGAAGAGATCAAAGAAGAGGAATGGGACGCCGGCATCGCCTGGAACCTCAAGAGCGCCATGCTCTGCTGCCAGGCCGCCGCCGCTCCCATGAAGAAGGCGGGATACGGAAGGATCGTGAGCATCGCCTCTCGCGCCGGGAGAACGGGCATCGCCTTCACCGCCCTCGATTACAGCGCGGCGAAGGCCGGCGTTATGGGGATGACCCGGAGGCTCTCGGCGGAGCTCGGCCCTTTCGGGATTACCGTGAACGCGGTCGCCCCGGGGATTACCCTCACGCCCCGATTCGCCGGAATGCGTGGGAGCGTCCCCTCGGAGGAGGTTGTGCGCGCCATCCCGCTCGGCCGCTTCGCCGATCCCGAGGACATCGCCGACCCGATCTGGTACCTCTGCACCCCCGGGGCGGGGTACATCACGGGAATATCGCTCGACATCAACGGAGGCGTGTTCACCGTTTGACGCAAAAGGCCCCGCGCGGACGCCATGCGTCCGCGCGGGGCCTTTTTGTTGCGGGTCGAAGAAACGGGGCGGCCCCGGGTGATGGAGGCCCGCCCGGAAGGGCTCTTTTTTCCGGCGCGGAAACAGAGCTGCGCGGGCGTTATATGCCGCCGCTTCCCGGGCCGAGAAACCGCCAGTCCACCTTCTGCTCGCGAGTCCTGCGCCGGCTGTTCCAGCCTGGGCGGATGCAAATGTAATAAAACAAGGCGACGCCCGCGGCCAACAAAAAGAGTTCCCCGGTCATGGATTTTCCCCAAGGCGACAGCTCGTCATTCGCTCCTGGTTAGATAACCGCTTTTCTTTTGCCAAAATTCGGAATCCCCGCCTGCCAATTTGGCAAAACGATCCCGCGCACATTCTGTTCGCGAAGCCCCGAAAAATGTCCCACGGGAAAAGGACGGCGCTTCCCGGCCCTTCCTTTCAATGGGACCGTCCTACCATGAGAATGGGCCGATGCGCGAGGGAAATACATTCAATAAATGGGAGAGAGCGGGGGAAGAAAACCGGGCGCCAAGCATTTGCGGCCGAAAACCCGTCTTCCTCCTCCTCTCGCGGGCGCGGGCAGCCTTTCGCCGCGGGGAAACAGGCGCTTTCCCCCTCAGCCCGTGTTGCGCATCCCGGCGGCGATGCCGTTGATAGTGACCAGGAGCGCGTCCCGGAGCCGCTGGTCCACCTGGTCGGAGCGCAGCCGGCGGAGAAGCTCCACCTGGACGATGTTGATCGGGTCCACGTAGGGGTTGCGCACCTCGATGGAGCGGCGCAGCCTCGGATTTTTCTCGAGCAGGTTTTCCTGTCCGGTGACCGTAAGGATGGCTTTCACCGTCCTGCGGAACCTCTCCCGAAGGTCCTCTCCGAGCGGCCTGATGTGCTCGGGGACGAGCATCTCGTCGTATCTCTCCGCGATGGACAGGTCCGTTTTGGCCAGAACCGTCTCGATGAGGTCCAGCGCGGATCGGAATAACTTCCACTCATGGTACATCTCCCGGAGCGCGGCTTCTTCGCCCCCCGCGATGGCCTCCCCGAGCGCCTCGCCCACCCCGAGCCAGGTGGGAAGGAACAGGCGCGTCTGGGTCCAGGCGAAGTTCCAGGGGATGGCGCGCAGGGTATCGATCCCGCCCTCGGCGCGGCGCCGGGCGGGACGGCTCCCGATGTTGAGGTGACCGAGCTCTTCCTCGGGCGTCGCCGCCCGGAAATAGGGGGGGAAGCGAGGGTCCTCATACACCACGCTCCGGTAATGGGCGTTCGCCGCGGCGGAGAGCCGCTCCATCAGCTCTCGCCAACGGGTGGGCTGCGCCTCGGACGGGGTCAGCGTCGCCTGAAGGGTCGCGGTGACGTAATTCTCCAGCGTGCGAAGGGCGATGCCCGGAATGCCGAAGCGCGTCTGGATGATCTCGCCCTGCTGGGTCGCGCGCAGCCGGCCGTCCACCGAGCCGGGCGGCAGGGAGAGGATGGCCATGTGGGCGGGTCCTCCGCCGCGTCCGACCGGGCCGCCGCGCCCGTGGAAAAGGATGAGCCGGACGCCGCCCTCGGAGCAGGCGGCGGCGATCTCCTCCTGTGCCTTGTAAAGCTCCCACGCGGCGGTGAGCAGCCCGGCGGTTTTCGCCGAGTCGGAATACCCGATCATGACCTGCAGGCGGCCTCCGATCCGTTCGCGGAACCAGGGGATGGCGAGCAGTCTGCGGACGGCCTCGCCCGCCCCGCGGAGGTCGCCGACGGATTCGAAGAGAGGGACTACCGGGAGGGGACGCCGGACGCCGGCCTGAAGCTGGAGGAGCTCCACCGCCAGGATGTCCGAGGGCGCCCTGGCCATGGAAATCACGTAGGCTCCGAGAGAGTCCGGCCCCACCTCCGCGGCGACCGAGAACGTTTCCAACACGTCGCGGATGCGCTCGTTCGATTCCAGGTCCGGACGGAGAAGGGGGCGCCCGGACGAAAGCTCCCGCAGGAGAAACGCCAGCCGCTTTTCTTCATCCCACTCCGCGTACGAGCCCAGACCCAGGGAGCGCGTAACGGCGCCCAGGACCTCGGTGTGGCGCTCCGCCTCCTGCCGCAGGTCGAGGCGCACGAGCGTGAGCCCGAAGCAGTAGAGCCTCCGGATGAGGTCGAGCAAGCGGCCCTCGGCGAGGATCGCCGCGCCCGTCTCGTGGAGGGAGCGGTAACAGAGAAGGAGGGCCTCCTCCAACTCCTCCGGCCCCTCGTAGGCGCCCGGAACCGCGCCGTGCTGCCCTTCGAGTTTCTCCTCGATGCCGCGAAGGGTGGCCCGCAGGCGGTCCCCCACCTCGAGCATGAGCTCCCGGTAAGGCTCGCGGGCGGGACCCACCCGCGACCGAAGTTCCTCCCCGCAGGTAGCCATGGAGAGCTCGGCCTGGAGGGCGCGCACCTCGTGCACGTAGAGGTCCGCGGCGATCCACCGCGCGAGGAGGCAGACTCGCCGCGTCACCTCGGGCGTGACGTGGGGATTGCCGTCGCGGTCGCCGCCCATCCAGGAGCCGAAGCGGACGGGGGCGGCGTCAAGGGGAAGGGGATTTCCCGTATGCTTGCGGAGGGAGGCGTCGAGGGAGCGCAAAAAGCGAGGGACGGCGTCCCAGATCGTTTGCTCGAAGTAGAAGAGTCCGCTCCGCGCTTCGTCCGCCGGGGTGGGTCGCTCGTGCTGGACCTCGTCCGTCAGCCAGTAGGCGGTGATCTCCCGGCGCAGCTCCTCTAGGTCGCGCTGCCGCTCGATGTGGGCCGAGTCCGGGCGGTCGAGGTCGGCGAGGATGGCGGCGATCCGGTTGTTCTTCTGGAGGAGGGTCCGGCGGGCGATCTCGGTCGGGTGGCTCGTGAGGACAAGCTCGACCTCGAGCTTGCAGGCCGCCGCGTGGAGCGCATCGGGCGCGACCCCGGATTCGATGAGTTTTCGGAAGACCTCCTCGCACGAGCCCGGCAGGGGAGGCGCGTCGGGGCTTCTTTGGGAGGCGCGGTAGCGCCGCACCCGGTGATGCTGCTCGGCGATGTTGGCCAGGTTCAGGAAGTGGGAAAATGCCCGGGCCACAGAGAGCGCGCTCTTGAATGGAAGCGCGGAGAGGAGTTCCGCCAGCGCGCGGGAGTCGTCGGCGTTGCCGCCGCGGGCGCCCTTGGCGAGGGCGCGCACGCTCTCAACCGTGTGGAACAGTTCCCCCCCGCCCTGCTCACGCAGGGTGTCCCCCAGCATGGAGCCGAGCAGGCGGACATCGTCCCGGAGGGGGGCGTCCAGGGTCATCGTTCCCCAAGCCCCTTGAAGGCGAAGGGTCGCTCCTCACACGGGAGGATAGGGCAGGGTCGCACCTGTCGGCCCTCGCGGTTCCGCGCACGGCGGCATGCAAGATGCCACGTCGGCACATTCAATCAGAATTTCCCGAAACGGGAAAACGCCGAGGAGACGGAAATCCCTCGCGGCCGGATCCCTCTCTCCTCCCATTCCTCTCCCGGTACGTAGCCGGACTCTTTTAACCCGACATTTCCCATTTGGCTACCGAGTAGAGGCATTCTCTTTTGATCGATGGGGGGCCGCGCGGACGGCTATCCGGCGATCTCCGCGCTCGCGCCCCGAAGCTCCGCCGCCGCGTCCTCGGGCGAGGTCACGTTGATGTGCATCCCGAAGCCCGCCTCGAGGCCCGCGAGAACGGCGAGGCGCGGCAACACCTCGATATACCAAGCGCAGGCGGGCGGGGAATCCGCATCGCCGGGGCGGATCTCCATGTGGAAGGCGACGTTGAGGGGCGGGTCGGCGAGCAGGGTTTTGATGCGCCTGAGGGTTCGGGCGAGCGCGCCGCCGACGGCGTGGAGACTCTCCCGCGGCGAATCGCAAAAGCTTTCCTCCACCGGCCAGGGCGATATGAGGGTTTCGTAAGGAAACCTTGACGCGAACGGACAGAGAACGGCCGTTTCTTTCCCTTCTTCAATTATGCGTGCCTTTTCTTTTATTTCGGTCTCGATAAAATACGCGAGGAGCGCGCGGCCCTCCTTTTGGCGGAACCGTCCTCCCGTCTCGCGCGCTTTTGCGACGGAGGAAGGCACTTCGGGAAGGCCCACCACCTGAATGTGGGAGTGTGACAGCGAGGCGCCCGCGGTGGCGCCGTGGTTTTTAAAGACGGTGATGGCGCGGATGGAATCGTTGCGGTAGAACTCCCGCACCCGGCGTTGGAGGAAAATGAGGATTTCGCCGGTGTGGTCATCGGGAAGATCGGCGAGGCCCTGGAGGTGGACCGGGGAGTCGACGATGACCTCGTGCCGGCCGGAGCCCGCCCGGGAAGGAAAAGGTCCGGGGCTGTGCGGGTTTGGCGCGGGGCCGCCGCCGACGGCCGGGTACTTGTTCGGGACGGCCCGGGCGCGCCAGCCCGCGGGATCGTTCGGGGAGGAGCCGGGGAGAATGTCCGTTTGGGGGGGCGTCTTCTCCTCGTTTCCGGGGCAAAACGGACAATTCGGGTCCGGCGACTGGGGCGTGGCGGGCGCATGGCGATGGGCGCCGGGCCGGGTGCGGCGGTCCGGGGCGATGAGGGCCCACCTTTCATGAATTATGCTCCAGCGCATCTCGGACATCGGCGCTCTCCCGGGCGGGGGTGGGCGCATGCCCGGCCCCGCAGGTGAAGTGAACTGGGTAGGGAATTTATGGCAGCGCGGGAAGACGCACAACCAGCCGCCACCGAGCGGGACACCGTCGTGGCGCTCTCTTCGGCCCCGGGCCGGGGGGCCATCGCGGTGGTCCGCCTGACCGGGCCGGGGAGCGAGGCTGTCGCGGGGCGGGTTTTTCATCCCCGCGAAGGGGCGAAACGGCTTTTAAACAGGCGGCTTTTCCTCGGGCGCTTCGTCGGGGCCGGCGGCGAGGTGTTAGACGAGGGAATGGCCGTCCTGATGCGGAAGCCGAGATCTTTCACCGGCGAGGACATGGCGGAATTTTACTGCCACGGCGGCCCCGCGGTGGTCGAGGCCATCCTCCAGGTGGCGGCGGATGCGGGGGCGCGGCCCGCGGCTCCCGGCGAGTTCACTCGGCGGGCTTTTCTGGAGGGCAAGATCGATCTCATTCAGGCCGAGTCGGTGGCGGACCTCATCTCGGCCGAGACCGGGCGGGCGGCCCGGGCGGCGCTGGCCTTGATGGACCGGGGGCTGTCGGAAAAGCTCGAAGACGCCTGGGAGCGAATCGTCGAGGCGGGGGCCCACCTGGAGGCGGCCATCGATTTTCCCGACGAGTTCGAGCCGGGGGCGGGCCCGTCCCTTACGGGCGCCCCGATGGATGGGGAGGAGCTGGGGGAAAGACTCCGCCGAATCGAGGAAAACCTTTTCGCCCTGGAACAGAGCTACCGGACCGGCAGGATGCTCCGCGAGGGAGCGCGCGTGGCCATCCTGGGGCGGCCGAACGCAGGGAAATCCACCCTTCTGAACTGCCTTTTGGGGACGGACCGGGCCATCATGAGTCCGATCCCGGGGACGACGCGGGACACCGTGGAGGAGACCTGCGATGTGGAGGGGATCCCCATCCGCCTCATCGACACCGCGGGACTGCGCGAGACGGGGGACCTGGTCGAGATCGAAGGAGCGGCGCGCGCCCGCCTGGCGGCGCAGGGGGCCGACCTTTGCCTGGTGATTTTCGACGCCGCCGGCGGTCCCGAAGAGAGGGCGTGGGCGGCGGGGGAGTGCGGCAGGCTGGAGGCCCCAAGCCTTCTTGTCGCCAACAAAATCGACCTGCCGGAGGCCCGTTTCTCCACCGCGCCCGCGGCGAGCGGTAACGGCGGAAATTCCCTTCCCTACGAGGGATTTTGTCAAATTTCCGCCCTCCGGAACGAAGGGGTGGACGCCCTGCGGAGGGCCATGGCCGGGGCGCTCGCAGGAGAAGCCGGGGAGGCGGGGGCCGGGGGCCAGACCCTGTTGACGCGGGAGCGGCACCGGGATTTGGTGGCAAAGTGCCGGAAGGCGGCCGGGCGGGCGGGGGATGCCCTCTTCTCCGGGGAGAGCCCCGAGCTGGTGGCGGTCCACCTGAACGAGGCCCAGGCGGCCCTCTCCAGCCTCCTCGGGAGGGACTACGGGGAAGCCCTCCTGGACCGGATCTTTTCCGAGTTTTGCATTGGAAAATAAGGGGTTACTGGATTTCACCGTACCGTCCTATGTATGCATATACGTATATTTATTTCTACAAAATAACCTCCGGATATACACATAAGAAAGGGAATTGGACTTGAACGGCCAGTATGACGTCATCGTGATCGGGGGGGGGCACGCGGGCTGCGAGGCCGCCCTCGCGGCGGCGCGGATGGGCGCGAAGACTCTCCTCCTCACCATGAACCTGGACACGGTGGGCCTCATGTCCTGCAACCCCGCCATCGGGGGACTCGCCAAGGGCGTCCTGGTGCGCGAGGTGGACGCCCTCGGCGGCGGGATGGCCCGCGCCATCGACGCCACCGGGATCCAGTTCCGGATGCTGAACACCAAGAAGGGCCCCGCCGTCCAGGCCCTCCGCGCCCAGGCCGACAAGCAGGCCTACCGCGCCCACATGAAAAAAACGGTGGAGAACCAGGCCGGCCTCCTCCTCAAGCAGGGCGCCCTTCGCCGAATCACGATCGAGGGGGGAAGGGCGGTGGGGGTCGAAACCCTTTTCGGGGAGCGGCTTTTCGCCGGTGCGGTGGTCCTCACCCCGGGCACCTTCACCCGGGGGCTGCTCCACTACGGGGACCAGAAGATCGCGGGCGGCCGGGCCGGGGAGGGGGCCGCGGCCGGGCTCACCGATCAGCTCGCTGCCCTGGGCTTCCGGATCGGAAGGCTCAAGACCGGAACCCCCCCGCGCCTGGACGGGCGAACGATCGACTTCGCCTCACTCACCCTCCAGCCCGGGGACGAGCCTCCCCTGCCCTTTTCCTATCGTACGAAAAAAATCGAGCAGGAGCAGATCCCCTGCCACATCACCTTCACCAACGAGCGGGGGCACGAGCTCATCCGGCGAAACATCGATCGCGCCCCCATGTACAACGGCCAGATCGAGGGGACCGGGGTGCGGTACTGCCCCAGCATCGAGGACAAGGTGATGCGCTTCCCCGGCAAGGAGGCGCACCAGATCTTCCTCGAGCCCGAGGGGCGGGAGACCACCGAGATCTACGTGAACGGCATCTCCACCAGCCTCCCGGTGGACGTGCAAATCCCCTTTATCCGCACCATAAAAGGCCTGGAGCGGGCCGAGATGATGCGGGCGGGCTACGCCGTCGAGTACGACTTCGTGGACCCCACCGAGCTCCATCCCTCCCTCATGACCCGGCGCGTCCCCGGCCTCTTTCACGCGGGCCAGATCAACGGGACGACGGGGTACGAGGAGGCCGCCGCCCAGGGGATCATGGCCGGGATCAACGCCGCCCGCTTCGCCCGGGGGGAGGAGCCCGTTGTCCTGGGCCGGGAGGAGGCCTACACCGGCGTCATGATCGACGACCTCGTCACCAAGGGGACGGTCGAGCCCTATCGGCTCTTCACCAGCCGGGCCGAGCACCGGCTGCTCCTCCGGCACGACAACGCGGACTTCCGCCTCATGGCGCTCGGGCACGAGCTGGGCTCGCTCGACCCGGAAACCTACCGGGCGTTCGAGGCGAGGGCTGTGAGGTGCCGGAGGGCGGTCGAGTACATCGAGGGGAGGACCATCCCCCCCCGGCCCGAGGTGGCCTCCGCCCTCAGGGCGACGGGCTCCGCCGTTCCGCGCAAACCATTGAAATTAGATGTATTGCTCCGAAGGCCCGAGGTCTCCCCCGGTCTCGCCGCCGAGATAGACGCCCTCGGGGGGGGAAGTTTCCGGGAGATCTGGGAGGGGCTGGACGGCGAGTCCCAAAGGCACGTCTCGGCCGAGGTGCGCTACAAGGATTACCTCGCCCGGGAGGCGAGCCAGGTCGCCACCCTGCGGGCGGCGGACCGGGTCCGCATCCCGGATTCGTTCTCCTACGATGCGGTGCGCCACCTCGCCGCCGAGGTGCGCCAAAGGCTGGAGGAGATCCGCCCCCGCACCCTGGGCCAGGCGGGACGCATCTCCGGCGTCACCCCCGCCGCCGTCTCCGTCCTCGAAGTGCACCTGCGGAAGTCCGGACAGCCCGGAAACGCGGACGGGCGGAACGGGAAGGGGACCGCGGAAAAGCCTGTCAAATAGCCACAAATCCCATCCATCGAATCTGCCGGGTCGGGCACGGGGGTCGAGCCCGCAAAAGGGCGACCACAGGGAGCCGCCCCTGCATTTTTACGGGAATGAATTTGAACGAGGGTTGGGAGGATCCGATTGTTCTCAATCTGAAAAACGAACGGGGCGGAGATCAGTTGCGGGGAAAATCCAAACTGACCCACTACCGAACCATTCATACGCGGTTAGCCTGTATTTCATGCACTACAATTTCGTGCGCCTCCATCAGACAACGCGGGTGACGCCAGCGATGGAGGCGGGGGTGACGGATCGGGTGTGGGGGCTGGAGGATATTGCGGGGCCAATAAAATAATAAGAAATATTTTTCTTGAATTATCAAACTTGACTACATAAATTAGCGCACTGCGTAGTTATGGGCTTATGCGCTTCTTCGTATGCCCGGAAGTGAAGGCTGGGCAATCCCTCTCCCCGCAACGCTGGGCGTATGAAACCGCTTTCCTTCCAGAATCCCTGCAATCGTCAATATCTGCATCCGGGCGTAATCGATTCCGTCTATCACCCAATCACCAGCCCCTCCCATGAACTGGCGGAAATTCCGCTCTTTCACTTCACCTAGCGGCTCCATGATTATCAAGCCTGCCATGAGCGCGGCATCATTATCCAGTACGCCTTTCAGGGCGCGCAGGGCGGTGATATTCACGTTTCTGCCGCCCTTCACCTCGATTGCCATGCTTTGCAGGTCGCGTTCATCCGGGATGGAGAAGTAAAGTCGCCCGTCAATTCCCCCGTCCGCTGTGCGCTTGGTGGTAACAAAGCCGTCCACTTCCTCTACGGCCCACTTTTGAAAGTGGTATTTGTCGCGCTCCCAAAGGTCTTTTGCGCCTTCGATGTTTCGGGGAACGCCGTCAATCACAAAATCCTGCCCCTCGATTAAACCAATACGCTCTTGAAGTCTTACCCTGGCCACGCGCTTGATAGCATGAATGGCAATGTCGATTCCGATCCATTTTCGCTTAAGTAGTTGTGCAGCCTCCATCGTAGTTGCGCATCCACAGAATGGATCGAGAACCACGTCGCCTTCGTTTGATGACGACCTGATAATTCTCTCAATAAGCGCAAGGGGTTTTTGGGTAGCGTAGCCTAGTCGTTCCTTTGCGCGCGAATTGATCGGAGGAATGTCAGTCCACACGTCATTAAGGGATAAGCCTTTCATCTCATCCAAATAGCGCTTGATACGAATCCCGCCTTTGGAAGTGAAATACAAGCTATTTTCATCATCGAGCTCTTTCATTTTCTCAAGCGATACACGCCACAGAGACTTTTTCCTTTTGTATTCATATTCATATCCGCCGCCGCTCAGGCCCTTGGCGGTCAAATTATCATCCATCCACCGGCGGCCGTCAGTATCTTTGTGCTTATACCTTCGGTTTATATAGGATTTTTCATATTGAAGATGTTGTTGATTGTGGGTGAATTTATCTGTTTTCGTGTAATGCAGGATTGTATCGTGAACCGAACCAAGAGTCTTGGAATCACTATGCCCTGACGTTCTTTTCCAGATTATTTCACTTCTGAAATTGGTATGTTCGAATATGCCATCCATCATCACCTTGATGTAATGGCTGGCCGTTGGGTCGCAATGAAGGTAAACACTTCCTGTGGGCTTCAAAATCGACTTCATTTGAAGCAATCGCTCTACCATGTAGGAGAGATATGCGAGAAGGCGCGGTTGCGTGTTTCGCAGGGCATTCATCCATAGCTTCCAAAACTGCGCTACTTCATCTTCAATGCCCGCCTCTCGCATCAAAACCGGCATGGTTTTAATGGCCCGCTCACGCTCCTCATCCAGCGTCCACAAATCGCAAAACGCCTCTATTTGGTCGGGCAATGGACGCCCGGTTTCATCCTTGTAAATGGCGTTGTATTCACGATTCGAGTTGAACGGCGGGTCGAGGTAAATCAGGTCTACGCTCCCAGAGCGCATCCCCTGCATGATAGTGAGGCAATCGCCGTAATAGAGTTGGTTCGGGTCGTTCATACCATTGCCGCCCGCTTGATGAATGCCGAGAACAAGTCGGGTTTCTTGCGCGTGTTGTACTTGAAGCAAGCCTCCTGAATGTAGGCGTCCGCGTGCTTGAGGGTGTATTTGTGATGAGATCCGTACCATGCCCGTTTCAGAAGGCTCCAGAAGCCCTCAATCGTGTTCGTATGCTTGTAGCCTTCAACATACTGGACTTGGTGGTTGATGACCGCGTGAGGCATTATTTTGCTGGCGCGGTTGTAAGCGGGGTACTCATCCGTGATGAGCAGTGAACCTGCAGGGTCAACAGAATTTTCGATGAACTTTAGAATCACCTTACCGGACACATTCTCGGCAACCTTCGCCACCACGGACGCCCCACGTTCCACCGCGCCGAGGACGGGCATTTTGTCCGTTCCGCGCCCGCGTTTGTTTCCCTTGGGATAGTCATCGTCGCGCTTATTTCTCTTTCGGGGCTTCCCGCCGATGTGGCACTCATCCGCCTCTATGATGCCCTGCAGTAAGTCGCCATCAAGGGCCATGGCCTTACGGATTCTCATCGCCATGTACCAAGCGGTCTTGTGGTTGATTCCCAAATCGCGCCCCAGTTGATGCGAGGATACGCTTTTCTTGGCGTTCAGGAGTAAACCGATGGCGAGAAACCATACCTGCAAGTCGATTTTCGTCTTTTGGAATATGGTCTTTGAGAGAACGTTGAACGATGATTTGCAATCATGGCAATTCCACCGGCCTATGCGTTCTCCGTCCGCCTTCCGTGCAACCTGAACCCCTCCGCAATTCGGGCAATACGGCTCATCGCCGAAGCGGACTTTCTCAATATGCTCTATGCAGGATTCGTGGTCTGGGAAGCGTCTGAAAATCTTTACCAAATCCATTTTGTATCCCCCTTTGTGATCTGATACTTACAATATAAAGCATGGGGGATTGTTTGTAAAGCCCATAACTACGCAGAGCGTAATATTTTTAGCCTGAATCAGGATCTTTCCCCAACTTGCTCTTGGGCGCCACCCCTCCTAAGCTCCCCAGCCATGAAATATATTTTCCTGCTCTCCGCCCATTTTCTGGTCACATTTGCCAGACTGCTCAGACTTGGTGGTAGGAAAGCACTCATCACCGAAAACCTTCTCTTGAAGCAGCAGCTTCTCATCATCAGTCGGTCCCGGCATCGGGCACCCAATCTATCGGCGCTTGACCGATTATTGTTTGGCTTCGGGTCTTTCTTTCTTCATCCACGCCGCCTCATGCGGATGGCGATCATCGTTAGACCGTCAACCATTCTGGGATTCCATAGGGCTCTCAAAAGACGAAAATACCGCCTCCTCTATTCCTCCAAAAGAAGAGGCAAGCCCGGTCCCAAGGGACCTTGCTCCGATCTCATCCAGCTGATTTGGGAGATATAGCGCCACAATCCCCGGTTCGGCTGTCCACGAATCGCGCAGGGAGATCGCAAGGACCTTTGGCATCGATATCGACAAAGATGTCGTGAGGCGTGTCCTTGCCAAGCACAATTGTCCAGAGCCAGGAGATGGGCCCTCGTGGCTCACCTTCATCGGCCATGTGAAAGATAGCCTTTGGAGTGTCGATTTGTTCCGGTGCGAGTCCATTTTCCTCAAGACCCACTGGGTCCTGGTTGTCATGGATCAGTTCACACGGAGAATCATCGACATTGGCGTTCATGCCGGTGATGTCGACGGTCCCGCCCTTTGCTGTATGTTCAATCATGCTGCGCTCGGCAAAAGCGCGCCCCGTTATCTTAGTTCGGATCACGATCCCTTGTTTCGATTTCACCAGTGGAGGGCCAATTTGCGGATCCGCGAGATCGAGGAGATCAAAACCGTTCCCCATGCACCCTTGTCGCATCCCTTCACCGAACGGCTCGTCGGCACCATCCGGCGGGAATTCCTGGACCAGATTCTTTTCTGGAACAAAAGCGATCTGGAGGAGAAGCTGGAAGAGTTTAAGAACTATTACAACACCCACCGGGTGCATCAGGCGCTGAATCTGAATACACCAAAGGAAGCTGCTGGAAAAGACTCGCCACCCCCGGCGAATTTGAGAAATTTAGAGTGGCTATCACATTGCCGAGGCCTGTTTTAAACACCGATGGCCGCTTGATTAGGAATTTGGTGTCTAATTGGGAATTCGCCACACACAGGCATGATGGCCTCCGAAAAAAGTCGCTATCACCGAACCTAGGAGGCTATCACAAATGCCGGATATTCAAGACATTTCAGTTGAACGGACCAACATAAAAATCGCTGGACCAGGACACCCGGGGAGACCGGTGGACAATACACCATTGGGGGATGGTCAACGGGCTTGCTTACCGACACACCTGGTTTACATGGTGGCGGTGCCGGAGGTCATATGCGATTCTACAGTGTAGCGGTGCCCGGTGGGCCTGTTCAAGATCACTTTAGGGGTCTCTTCATAGATTTAGACGAACGGACAAAAATTACAGTTGAAATGGCTGGTGGATCCGGCTTTGGCGATTCCAAGTCCCGCGATCCAGAGGCCATACAGAGATATCATAGATGAACTTTCCACGCCCGAAGGGGCTTGTGAGCAGTACGGTTGGAAAATGGATCCACAAGGAACTAAGAATTCAATATAAGTTAAGAAAAATGGGGGAAACCCTTAAAAGCGTCGTACAGGAATAGAACGAAAGGATAGTAATGGGGTTGATCCGAGATCCTGTGAATCTGGAAATCATGTGGCAGCGGGTAATCAGCATCACCGAAGAATGCTGGGTTACCATTTGGCGAACCGCCTTTTCGGTTGCTGTGGGAGAGGCACATGATTACGGATGCTCACTTCTTGATCCCAATGGGCTTGTGATTGCGCACCCAATAAGGACGATGCCTGATTTCACGATAACCCTGCCGAACTGTGCGAAGGCATTTTTACGGCGCTATCCTTTGAAAACCTGGCAGCGAGGAGATGTTTTTATTACGAACGACCCCTGGCTGGGCGCGGGGCACTTATACGATATTGCCATATTGACACCGGTATTCAACCGGGAGGAGAGAATGGTAGCGATCATGGCCAGCATGGCCAACGTGGCTGATATCGGTGGCACCCGAGCCCGCCACACAACGCGAGAACTGTATGATGAGGGGCTCTTTATCCCAACGCTCAAATTATACGATCACGGGCGATTGAATGAAGAGCTGGTTGAAATCATCGAGAGCAACGTCCGGCTATCAACCATGGTGATGGGAGACATTCATGCCATGGTGAGCGCCAATCAAATGGCGGCGAAGCGAATACAGGAATTTTTAGATGAGTACGATCTCAATGATCTGGAAGATCTGACGTTTGAAGTGCAAAACAGATCGGAAATGGCGATGCGTAAAGCGATATCCGCCTTGCCGGATGGAGAGTATGAGGCCGAGCAGTGGTGTGATGGGATGGGAGACCCCTTTTGTTATCGATTAAGAGTCAAGGTTGAGCAAGACAATATGATTATCGAGTTCCTTGACGGTCCTCATCAGTTACCCATAGGCGGAACCAATGTGACCCTCAGCATGTTGCTCTCCAATGCGATCTTTATGGTCAAGTGCCTTCTTTTTTCGGAAATTCCCGGAAATGACGGCAACTTTCGGCCGGTGAGCGTCGAGGCGCCGGAAGGCAGCGTGTTTAATTGTACTCGTCCTGCGGCGGTGAATAATCGAACCCGTACAACCTGGACGATTCAGCCGGCGATAGCGCAGGCGTTGGCTTCGGTGCTTCCCGACAAGGTAAGGGGGCATACGGGTTATCCCGTCGCCCTCAAGACATATGGTTACACGAGTACAGGACAGGCCTTCAACGACCATTTTTTCATTGCCGGGGGCCTCGGGGCGTCGAGTCAGGGGGATGGGGAAAAAACCGCGCTTTTTCCCACCAGCGCGGCCAATGTTTCGGTGGAAATGTTCGAAATGCGAACCGGCTTTCTCGTCGTAGAGAAGGAATTCATTCCCGATTCGGGAGGGCCGGGGAAATTCCGGGGCGCCCTGGGTCAGCGGACGGTGATTCGGCGCCGGGCTGGGGAAACCGGCGGAAAGTACACCATCGGAGGATGGTCGACGGGTTTGCTTTCCGACACGCCTGGATTGTTTGGCGGTGAAGCCGGCAACCGCATGCGTTTTTACAGTACGGCGGCGCACGATGCCCCCATTGTGGATCATTTCAAAGGCCTCTTCGTCGATCTGGATGAATTAACGACAATCACCGTTGAAGTGTCCGGTGGGTCTGGGTTCGGCAATCCAAAGGATCGAAGTCGGGAAGCAATCCGCAAAGATCTGGAGGATGAATTTGTTACACCAGAAGGCGCAAAAAACCAATATGGTTGGGACGGAAACGCATCTTGAACACTCCTTTGAATTATTGTGGCCGTTGGTATAAAAAGGGAAAGTATGGGTAGTATATTTATATTCATTTTCCCTGTACGTATTTATTTTGGGGCAAATGGAGACAGGCGAATAATCGGTGAGATCAACCATAACGTCTAGGTAAATGGCTAGCGCCTTGAAGCAAAAAATGTGCTTTTCATTAAGATAATTAATAAATATTTGCTGTTATCGTGAGGGAGGCTGTGAAACCATGAATAATGGAAAGGTTGATTGGAGAGGAAATTTTCCTGCGGCGGTGACTCCTTTTACAAAAGGCGGGGAAATTGATGAAGCAAAATTTTCGGAAAACATTGAGTTGCTTATTTCCGAGGGCGTTCATGGAATCGTTGTTTCGGGAGCAAACGGGGAATCTTGGGCGATGGATGGTGACGAAAAACTTCGGTTGCTCAAGCTGGCGAAAGATGCCGCCAGTGGAAAAGTGCCCGTGATCCTGGGCACCGGCGGCATTGTCACGCCGAAGGTGACTTCGCTTTCGGCAAAGGCGAAGGAAGAGGGGGCGGACGGCGTGATGCTCATGCCGCCCTATTACGCGAAAGTGAACCGTCGGGAGGTCGTGGCCCACTTCAAGGCGATTTCAGACGGTTCCAAGATACCTATCCTTCTCTACAACTCGCCCAAAGCCACATGCGTCGACATCACGGCGGACTTTTGCAGAGAACTGGCCGAGATCGAATACGTAGTGGCGATCAAGCAGAGCTGCGATGATTTTGTGGAGTTGGAGGCAACAATCAACGCCGTCGAGGATCGGATGCTGGTATTCAGCGGAAAATCTGCCTCGCGCGGGATGGCATCGGTTCTCTTGGGATGCGTGGGCTTGGTCAGCAGTAACGACCCACATATAATGGGACGTGAAGGAATTTCTCTTTTTGAACTTGCCGCGAAGGGAGATATCGAAGGGGCCAAGCGTGTGCAGAAGCGAACCCTCGCGCTGGATTTGGCCTTGAGCAAAATCGGAACGGGCCCGGCCACAATGAAGGCGGCCATGAATATGGTGGGCCGGCCGGGTGGGTATCCCCGCCCGCCGCTGCTCGGACTCAACGAAGAAGAAAAGGATAAAGTCCGAGCAATCCTAGATACTCTCGGGATTCTAAAGAAAAGTGCCGCTTAAGTAATTTTCGCGTATATTCGCGGCCGTCCCACATCGGGGCGGCCGCTTTTTTTTGAAACAACGGGAGTCCTGACGAGTAGGTAGGTACCTCTCCTGGACTATAAAACTCGCTAATCGGCACCCCAAAGTGCAGAATGCGGCACCTGGATTTTCCCTTCATCGGCATGCTCTTCTGATGCCTGTGAGCCGGTTTGATAATCCGGATACCCGTCTATCGCCCTCGCCGGATCAAAAAGGGGCATCTCCGGCTCTCGACCAAGTACGGAGTCGGCTAGCAGTTGCGCCATATAAGGACCAGTTGTGTATCCGCTTCGAACGCACCCGATCATGAATGCGTTTTCTACGCCCGGCAACGGCCCGACAAGCGGCATGAAGTCAGGGGTATGTGAATCAAGACCGAGCCAGGTTCGGACCACCCGCGCCTCGGCCAGCGCTGGGATCGAATAATGTGCCAGGCGGATATTCCCGACCAGGTTTTCAGGGATGATTTCGACCCCCCCGCGTTCTGGATCGCCGATTCCCTGCCAGCCGCCACCGATTAACACTGTCCCAGTCTCCGTCTGCTTGAGGGTCAGCAGTCCGCTCGTGATTCCGATCACCGTTCTCATGACCGGTCTCATCCGCTCGGTAACGGAGACCATATTAATTCGGCACAAAATTGGAAAATCAAGATTGAACCATTGTAGCATCTTACGAAGCCACACCCCCGCTGTCAGGACGATTCTTCGTGTCCTCACCGCCCCTTCGCCCGTGCGAATGGTGAAACCGCCTTTTTCACGTTCGATCGAGGCAACAGCGCTTCTTTCCCTTACATTAACGTTTTCTTTGAGGAGGGCGTTGCGGAAAGCCAAGCCGATTAAGCTGGGGTTCCCATAACCGTCCAGTTCGCAGTAGGAAGCCAATATCGGATGGTCGGACAGCCCCGGCTCAATCTCTTGGGCGCGTTTTCGGTCGATAATTTCGATCGGGGAACCCGCCGCTTTGCGCCTCTTCATCAGGAACTGGAGCAACCTGGCTTCTTCTTCCGTGAAAGCGAGTATGAGCCCGCCTTTTGGGCGAATTTCCACGTCCATTCCAAGCCATTCGGGAGCCGACCTCCAAAGCTGATATCCACGCCAAGCGTATGGCATCAGTGCAACCTGCTTGGTTTGCATGGTAAGCGTACCGGCGTTGACCCCTGAGGCTTCCATGCATAGGCCGCGCCGCTCCAAGAGAGAAACACGCATCCCGCCGCGGGCGAGATGGAGAGCAGTCATACATCCCATCACACCTCCGCCTATTACAGCAGCATCAAGCATATCACCGAATCTCAAGTTGTCCCGCGAAGGTCTTCTTGGGTGGAAACAATACCCGCTGATATCAACACTTCTTTGAAGCGTTCTTGCTGCTCGGCGTTGAGCGGCTTGATCGGATCGCGCGTTATGCCGCCCGGCCTCCCCAGGAGATCAAGAGCGAATTTCACACCGGCCGGGAATGTGCCCACCCTGAAGAATCCGGCGTTCAGTTTGGCCATTTCCGTTTGCAGTCGGGGGGCCGTTTCAAGATCGCCTGTGATGACGGCTGTGTAGAAATCGATCGACTTCCGCCCCAGAACCGGCGTCGACGTAGCGACGGCCCAAGACTCGCCAGTGCACCCGTTCACAATAATGCCGTGGACGCCATCTTCGATAATAAAATCAACCAAATCACAAAAACCTTCCAGGTCGAGAGATCGATCATCCTTGAAAGGGGTGGTTAAAGCCGGAATTACTCCTTTTAATTCGATCATTTTCCGGCCCTTTCGCGAAAATTTAGGTAACCCCTTTTGAGGGTACCACTAATTTGTGCCGAGACTTCAAATTTATACGGGGGCGGGTTCGGGTACCGGGATATCGGCGTACTCGTACTCCCCCACAATATATTCCAACGGCACGGGGCGGATGGGGATTCGGGACGTCCACTTCCCCGCTTTCACCCTGTCCCCCACTTGCGCCGCAACCAACTCGCCCACGCTTTCGCCGCACATCCGCCCTTGGCACGGTCCCATCCCGCACCGTGTCCACGCCTTGAGCTGATTGACGTCTCTCGCCCCTTTTGAAATTGCCTCTTCGATTTCTCGGCGTGTAACGTCTTCGCAACGACATACAACCGTTTCAGACGCCATCCCGTCGAGAAGACCTGCCCGAAGCGTCATCAGCCGGGACACAGCAGAACCAAATTTTTCCGCCCCTGCCAGGGACTTTCTTAGCTTGCCCGTGGCTTTCAAAAAATCATTCTTGGTAATTTTTCCCAGATCCAGGGCAACGGTCAGCCCAGATATTCTCCCTTGGACAGTGGCCGCCGATGCGCCCAAGATCCCCGCACCGTCTCCGGCAATGTATACCCCATCGATGGACGACCGGAAATCGGTGTCGCGAAAAGGAACCCAACCGCCACGCGCTTCGTGAAACTCATGGCGCGCGCGAAGAAGGCCCGTTATCTCCGTGTCCGGAATGAACCCGTGCCCGATAGCCAGTGAATCCGCTTGGATGGTGCGCTCAGTTGCTCCCGTTCCCGATCGCCAGTTCGAATCCACAGGTTTGACCACGATCTCAGATACGCTTTCATTTCCGCGCACTTCGGTTACGGCATGGCGACGAAGAATAGGCACCCCGGCTTTCTGTATCGTCCGTAACCATCCCATGCCTTGAAGCATCAAATTCGGCCGGGAGGCGAGAGCGGGAATGGCGGTGAGCCAATCGCCGGTGCCTAACAGGTCAACCATGGCCGCAACCTTTCCGCCTCCCTTGATGATGCCGGCGGCCACCGCGGTAACCAGAGGTCCGCAGCCCGCCACCACCGTACGTTCCCCGGGAATCAACTGTTGGGACTTCAGGAGAACCGTCGCAGCACCGAGTCCGATGACGCCAGGACAAGTCCAGCCGGGAAACGGAATAATTTTTTCGTAAGTTCCTGTCGCCAATACGACAGCCTTCGCCAGCCAATTTTGAGGGCCGCTTGGCCCGATGGCCTCTACGCGAAAACCTGGCGCCACGGACCAAACTCGCATGCCGAAAGCTTTTCGGGCACGGCTCTCTTTGAGTTCTTTTCTGAGCTTTTCACCAATTTTGTGGTCCGGCCCCATCGGGGAACCGGTCTTGCCGCGAAAGGAGGAAGGAGGCGCACGATAGACCTGCCCGCCCGGAGCAGGCGATTCGTCGACGATTAAAGTGTCGACGCCAATTGAGCTCGCGTTTACTGCTGCACCGATGCCCGCTGGCCCAGCGCCGAGGACGAGGAGTTCCACCTCACCGATCATTGCCTGCGCCCCAAGGAGACCACCATTCCTTGTCGGACGGGCCGGAGACAGGACTCCGTATTTCGACCGTCCACTTGCACTACGCATTCCTGGCACACTCCCATCAGGCAAAACGCTCCGCGAGGGGTGCCGGCGCGGGGGCTGTAACGCAGACGGACGATACCAGCGGCAAGCAGGGCCGCGGCCAGGCTTTCGCCCGGGTAGGCGGGAATCGGTTTACCGTCGACGAAGATTTCCACCGCCTCCGGTCGCTCTACCGCGCCTTCGATCCGCTTCACCATGCCTTCCTCGAATTATTTCATTGGGGTATCAGATATGATTTCCCAGACCAGATGAGGTGTCACCGACCTCGAATTCACCTTGCTTTTATTCGTCCCGCGCATTGGTCTATAAAAGACGATCCGTCACAACACGGATCTGCGAATAAAGGCAAGTTGAAAATATTTTCTCCGGGAACATGGAATTCGAGCGGACCCCAACACACGCTGATTTTCTGGTGCTGAATTCCCGAAGGATTTCCAGGCGGGCCCTCTCGGATAGTTCTGGGCCCGCCTGGGAAGGATGATGATCCGGCTTATTTTTTATCCACCATCCAGAAGTGAGGCAACAACGTATTTTGGTTTACATAACCCACAACGCTCTTTCGCATCGCCAACTGCCCGTCCGGCTGGGCGATGAAGATGAAGGGAACGTCGTTCATGATGAGCTCCTGAACTTCATCGCTCATCTTCGCTCTTTTTTCGGCGTCTGGTTCTTTCAGCGCATCGACGAGGAGCTGGTCGACGCGGTCATTTTTGTAGTCGGCATAATTGACGTTGGACTCTGAGGAGAAGTTGATGGTGTTCTGATATTCAGGCGAGGAAACCCAGCCCAGGACTTCCGCGAAAAAGAAGTCCATCGACCGCTTCCGCCTTCCCGTGTTGTATTGCCCGCGGGGAAGCTGCTGCAACTTCAGGTTGACGCCGATCTTCTTCAGATTGTCCTTAAACAGAATTCCGATAAGCTTATGCTGGGTGAATCCCGTCTGCCACTTCAACGACAAAGTCAACCCTTCACCCAGACCAGACTTTTTCAGATGCTCTTTTGCTTTATTCAAGTCGGTCTTGTATCTGCGCTCTTTGAGCGCGCCCCTGTATCCAGTCGGGATAGGTCCGTAGCCCGGTGTGGCGGCGCCGTCATAAACGGCGGGAATGATATCGTCGTAGGGAAATGCATAGCTAAGCGCCAGGCGCAGGTCTTTATTGCCAAAGGGCTTCATATTCGCGTTCATTTCGATGAAGAGCTGCATCGAGGTAGGGGTCGACAGCACCCGAATGTTCGGATCACTCTTCAAGGATTTCATCTCGCGAACCGGGATGTCCAGGGCAACGTCGATGTCGCCTTTCTTGAGAAGCAACACGCGGGCGGAAAGGTCTGGAACTGTCCGGAAAATGAGCCTGTCGATGGCCGGGCGGGGACCCCAGTATTTCTCGAATCTCTTGAGGACCATCTCGTTGCCCACCTCCCACTTTTCGATCGTGTAGGGGCCGGCGCCCCCGTCGTTTTTCGCGGCGAACGCCTTGGCCCAGGGATCCTTGGCGGTGGCTTTGCTATTCATCAGCTTGTGGTCGTAAAGCACCCTTTGACCCCAAAGGTCGAAGAAAAACGGCATGTCCCTTTTGACGTTCACTTCAAATATTAGATCATCAATTATCTTGATGGATTTCTCCAAGGGCGAATTCTTCGGAATGGGATCCCCCCTTTTGAACTTGCCCGTGGGGCTTATGTGGTGCATCCCTCCCAAAAACCGATGCAGGTAATCCTTGCCCAGACCGGCCCGCCGTAACCAGGAGTACTTAAAGTCCGCCGCCACGATGGGGTTCCCGCTGTGGTGCACCTGGCCCGGCCGGACGTGGAAGCGTTTCCAGACGGTGCCGTCGGCTTTCTTGATCGTCTTCCAGGCTCGGATGATGCCCGGAACCTGCTCCCGCTTTACGACCAGACCCCCTTTTGAGCCGACGATGGTTCGCCAGGGCATCCACTGCCACTGGTAGATCTGGATCAGGGCGGTCTTGGCGGGGCCGGTGGATTGCTGGTTGTCGATCACGGCCACGTCGCCCGCCTGGGCGATGATCAGCGTTTTCTCGGCCGAAGCAGCCTGGCCGGGCGCGACCAGCCCCCCAATAGCGAACAGGGCCACGAATGCGAGAATCAACCTAACTTTCCATTTTCGGGAGACAATTTGACCAAACATGACACCCTCCACTTAGGTGAATAGGAAATACTACGTTGTGGGGAAAATCCTTTTCCCGCCTGAATTGGCATACATTCTCCGAAAAGGGAAATACCCATTTTCCCCCCTTCGGTGGATCTGCGGGAGTGGCATAATTATAATTGGGTCAATCCTTCCCATCAAGGCGCATGTGCATGGCGAATTACTAATTCGCCACCCACAGGCATGATGGCCTCCCAAAAGAGTCACGAATATTGGACCTCGGAGGCTATCACAAACGCCTTTATCCCCTTGACACAACAATGGGAGATCCCTATATTAAGCACATAGGAGATCGTCATGACCACGTTCTACGAGTTTCAGCACCAATATCCGAATGATGAGGCGTGCCTGGAGCGGATAATGATTGAGCGCTATGGCGGTACTGAACTGGACTGCCCGAAGTGTGGCGATCACGGCAAGTTCTATCGCATGACGCGCGAGCGTGCCTATGTCTGCCAGCACTGCAAATACCAATTGCACCCGACCGTAGGTACGATCATGGAGAGGTCGCGGACTCCGCTTCACAAGTGGTTCTACGCCATGCACATGTTCTCTACTTCGCGGCATGGCGTGGCGGCGAAGGAATTGCAGCGCCAGATCGGCGTGACCTACAAGACGGCGTGGCGCATGGCGCATGAAATCCGCAAGTACATGGCCGAAGTCGACGGCGAATGGCCGCTTGGCGGAGAAGTCGAAGCCGACGAAACCTATGTCGGCGGCAAGACGACTGGTGGGAAGCGCGGGCGCGGCGCTCCAAACAAGACGGTTGTCTTCGGAATGCTGGAACGCGGCGGCGACGTGATGGCCAAGGTGGTGCCGGACGTGAAGAAGCGCGCGATCCAGCCCATCGTCGTCGAGAACGTCGAGCCGGGCAGTACGGTCCATACGGACGAACTGCGGTCCTATCGGGGACTGGACCGGGCCGGCTACCAGCATCGGACCGTCAATCACGGCGCTGGCGAATATGTGAGGAAAGGTAGCCACGTCAACGGGATAGAGGGCTTTTGGGCTCGCCTGAAACTGTCGATCCGCGGGACCCACGTTCACGTTTCGGCGAAGCATCTTCAGAATTACGTGAAGGAGTTCGAGTATCACTATAACCGGCGCCAGCGGCCGGACGCGATCTTCGGTGATCTGGTGGCGAGCCTCTAGTAAGGACCGCGCGAAGGAGAATGTCGAAACGCTCTGTTGTCATTTGTCTTCCTTGTCTTCTACAGGCTCAGGATCAGGTGGAACCTCAACAGACTGAAGGAAGGTTGGGACGTCATTTGTTCTGTCCGCATATTTCCGCAAATAGATAGCGGATACGGGATATGAATATTCTGGCCACGGGCGTTTCCCTTCCAGAGCGTTTGTAAGCGCCCGAAGCCCTCCAGGTCTATAAGGAATTTCCCCACTAATCATTGCACTACTCAATAACGCAAATTTTCCCTCAGCCCGATCATCATCTATGGGGGAATGAGGCCTCACGCCGACCCAAAGGCACGCCGCGTCCCCTAATTTGAAGGTCTTAGTTCCTTCCCAATGCTTAACATTGGGCTGTCTGTAGTCCGGAGACAAAGGGTGGCGCACGCTCCGCTGATCCATTTTTTTATTAATCAACCGATAGGGCGCAAGCCAAAGATTACAACCAAATGAAAACACAAACAGCAGGAAAACCGCTGCCAACCAAAACACGAAGACCCATACTTCGTCCATCGCCTGTTTCCTTCCTAGGAATACCCACAACAGGGAAACGACGATTCCTGGCAGGACGACATAATTGACGAATGACTGCCACTTAAGACAGAAAGACCTCCTAGTGTCGCGCCAAGCCTGTCGAAAAATATCCCGCATCCTGGCATCATGCCCATCCTAGCTGTTGTGTCAAGGGGATAGTCGCGATCACAAATGCTGGATATTCAAGAGATTTCGGTCGGACTACCTCAACATGAAAATCGCTGGGCCAGGACAGACTTTATAGTTATCTGCGAAACACAGTCTTTAGGTTCGGTCGGGTTTTTGGACAGGGCGAGGATCCAATTTTTGCGGAGCACATCCCCTCTCATATCCTTACGTTCTGGACCACTTCGGCTCGGGCCTTCGCGCCCGCCATCAGGAAGGAGATATCGGTCCCGCAAACGATAAAGCGCATCCCGCCCCGAATGTGCCGTTCGATCAAAGCGGTATCGCTGAAACCACCCATGCCCGGGGTCTTGTCGTTTTTCTTGCAGGCTTCGATCACCTGCTCGAACGCCTGAATTACCCGTCCGTCGTCGTACTGTGCCGGAACACCCATGTCGAGGCAGAGATCGTTCGCTCCTATGAATAGGACGTCGATTCCCTCGACGGCGGCGATCTCGCTGGCGTGTTCCGCGGCCCCGGCAGTTTCAATCATGGCCACGACCAGCGCCTCCCGGTCGAGATTCTCCAGCAGACCGGATGCGCGAGAAGAATCAAACTCGGCCTGGGGGAAACCGCCACCGGAGCCCCGCCGTCCGAGGGGAGGGAACCGGCAGGCCGAGACAAATTCTTCCGCATCTTCGCTGCTGTTCACGTGTGGCAAGATTATGCCTTGCGCCCCGCCGTCCAGGACCCGCGCACCGAGGTTCCCCTCGAGAGAAGCGATGCGCACCAGCGGGGTGATCCCGTGTCCGAGCGCCGCCACCGAGATTTGTGCGGCGACGTCGAGGTCATAAGTACCGTGTTCGGCGTCGATGAAAAGAAAATCATACCCGCAAGCCTTCAGCGCCACCCCCACGTCCATGGTCCGGGCAATCCGGAGGACCGCGCCGATGACCACCTTTCCTTCAGCACATTTTTTCTTTGTCAGATTTGGGATGACAGCCAAGTTTTTCCTCCTTTGCTCGCTTTTTCGGCAATTATTTTACGTTTTCCCCGTTCTTCCGCCGTGACAGCGCTGCCGCTGCCCGGACATGGTGGGGGGCGATGGGAATCGAAAAGAAAGGGCATCCAATGGCGTCATAGATGGCGTTCGCGATGGCGGGAACCGTCGCTACGATAGGAGGCTCCCCCACCGGCCGGGCCCCGTAGGGCGCCCTCAAATCCGAGGCGGGGTTGTCCAGCAAAACGGTTTTGATCTCGGGCATGTCGAGGCTGGTCGGGATCAGGTAATCGTGGAAACTCGCGCCGGTAAGGGAGCCGTCCGGACCACGGTGCTGCTCCTCCATTAGCGCCAGTCCCATACCCTGGATCATTGCTCCCTCGATCTGGCCAGAGACCGAAAGTGGATTGATCGCAAATCCAACGTCCTCCACACAGGTCAAGCGCAGGACGCGAACTTCGCCGAGCTCCGGGTTCACCGCCACCTCGGCCACCTGCGCCGTGTGGATGGGGCAGGGAGGCGGGGCGGCGCTCTCCGAAGCTCCCAGGAGGAAACCCTGCACCCCGGGTGCAGCCCCGGCTACCTCTCCGAGGCCCAACGACCGCTCGGGGGCGGCGCGCGCGAATACCTTTCCCCCTTCCAAAACGAGGTCCTCGGGGGCGACTTCGAGCTTCTCGGCCGCGACGGAGAGAATTTTTCCCTTCAGACTCGCCGCCGCTCCGAGAACGGCGGCACCCACCGAGCGGGTCACCATGCTCCCGCCCGCGTGGATGGAGCGGGGCGCCGTGTCGGTGTCGCCGCAATCGAATTGGACCGCATCCAGATTAAGGCCCAGCTCCTCTGCAGCGAGTTGTGATAAGGAGGTGGTTGCACCGGTGAGGTTCACCGTCCCGGATACCACCTGAACCGTTCCATCTTCGTTCAACTTCATCGTGCAGCTCGCTCCCCCCCCGGGCGAGCTCCAAAATCCACAGGCGATGCCCCGGCCGCGCACCCAGCCCGGCCCCTCCAGATCCCCGCCGGCCCGGATGGGCGCCCCCCATTCTCCTTCCCGCGCCGCACGCTCTAGTACCTCTGGCATGACGTCATCAGGTTGAACCCCAAACAGGCTGGCGTCGCCCCCCCGGACGGCGTTGCGCCGCCGGATCTCAAGGGGATCGATCCCCAATTCCCGGGCAATGATGTCCATATGAACCTCGGTGGCAAAGTGATACTGCGGGCCGCTCGGGGCACGCACCGGCCCGCAGATGGGCGCATTGGTGTAGACGGCGAAGGCACGGACGCGGACGTTCGGGACGCGGTAGCTGCCCGCCGCCATCACCATCTTGGACTTCGCCTGGTACGCCCCCATTCGGCCATAGGCACCGTGCTCCAGGGTGACGTCCATCTCCCGGGCGAGGAGGGTGCCGTTCCCCATGACGCCGGTGCGGATGCGGATGTGATGGGGGTGGCGGGGATTTACGGTGCTGTGATCCTCCTCGCGGGTCATCTCGGCCCGGACGGGACGCCCGCTCCGCAGCGCCAGGAGCGCGGCGATGTGCTCGATGAATGAGAAAATCTTCCCGCCGAACCCGCCGCCGACCTCGGTCGGGATTACACGGATCCGCGACACGGGGAGGCCGAGCGCCTCGGCCACCTCGTCCCGAATCCAATAAGGCGCCTGGGTGGACGTCCAGATCGTGACTCTTCCATCCGCGCCCGCCTCGGCCAGGCAGGCATGGGGCTCGATGTAGGCCGGATGAGAAAAGGGAGTGGTAAAGATGTGCTCGAAGATCCGATCCGCCTCGGCGAATCCCTTATCGACATCTCCCATATCCTGCTCGACGCTAGCGATCAGATTTCCATGCCCGCCGGGACCGAGGCCGATCTCCCGCCAGTCCCGGTGGAGCAGAGGATCCCTTCCTTCCCGGCCGGCGAGGGGATCCACCGCGGGCGCGAGGACCTCGTACCGGACGGCTATCGCTTCGAGGGCTGCCCGGGCGGCTTCCCTCGTTTCTGCCGCCACAGCGGCCACCGGGTCGCCCACATAGCGCACGAAGCCATCGCGGGCGAGCAGCCTTTGGTCCTGCACGTCGCCGCCGAATCGGGTGTCGGGGCAGTCCTCTCCGGTGAGAACGGCGCAGACCCCGGGGATCCTCCGGGCCCGCCTCGCGTCCACCGAAACGAGGCGCGCATGGGCGTTCGGACTGCGCAATACGAGGCCGATCAGCGCACGGTTCGCGGGAATGTCCGCGCCAAAGCGCGCCACTCCCGCCGCCTTGTCCGGCGCATCCAGGCGAACGTGGCCCTTTCCGGCGACTTTAAACTCCGACATTCACACCTCATGTAAAAATGTGAGGTACAAACCTAAAATTATAGGGCGACACGAAAATCCGGGAGGCCGCCAGCTGCTCAGAAGGGGATGTTAAGCGTAATCTCCTCCGGCCGGCAGGAGACTCCGTCCTTGATCACCAGATCGACCAGCTCGAGGGCGCGGGGATTGGCCAGCGGGTCGCCGTCCAGAATGACGATGTCCGCCAGCTTTCCCGCCGCAATGGTCCCGACGCGGTCCTCCCACCCGAGGGCTTCGGCGGCGGTGCCGGTGCAGGCCAGGATCGAGTCCATGGGCTTCAAACCGCCCTCCCGCATGAGCTCCAGTTCCTCGGCGTAGTCTCCCGTGGTATCGGTGCCGTTCACGATCTTCACCCCCGCCCGGACCGCCGCCCGGAATGAATCCTCGTGCGGCTTCACCAACACGCTGTGTTTCTTCGCCCACTCCTCCCCCCGCTTGAACCGGGGGTTCATGGTCTGGCGGTCGTACGCGCTCAGGGTGGGACACAGAATCGTGCCCTGGCGGGCCATGCGCTCGGCGAGCTCGTCGTTCAGGTAGACGCCGTGGTCCACCACGTCCACCCCCGCCTCCAGGACGTTGGCGATGGCCTCGGTGCCCATGGCGTGGCAGGCGGTTCTCTTTCCCCAGCGGCGCCCCTCCTCGAAGACGGCCCGAATCTCGTCGAGGCTTATCTCCGCCCGGGTCTGCTCCGGGCCGGGCATGGGATATGGATCGTGGCTCGCCATCACCTTGACGAAATCCGCCCCCGCCTTCAGCTGCCCGCGGGCCGCCCGGCGGCAGGCGTCCGCTCCGTCCGCCTCGACGCACACGTGATGGGCATGGCCCCCCGTCACGCAGACGGGTGAGCCGCAAGCGTAAACGCGCGGACCCGGAATCTCGCCCTGGGCGATGAAGTCTCGGATGACGAGGGAAACCCCGTGCGTGGCGGCCATGTCCCGCACCGAGGTCCAGCCCCGGCGGAGGGCGACCAGAGCGTTCCGGACGGCGAGCGCGGACTGCTCCACAACGCTACGGCACATTCTGTCCAGCGGACTTCCCTCCACCTCCTGCATCATGAGGTGCTCGTGGACGTTGATAAGGCCCGGGAGGACCCACTTCCCGGCGGCGTCGATGACGTTAACGCCGTTTCCCTTTGTCTGGGAGGCAAAATCCGCCTCCCTCCCCACGGCCTTGATCCGGTTCTCCTCGATGACCACGGCCATCCCCGCCGCGGGGGGACTCCCCGTGCCGTCGATGAGGGTTCCGCCCTTGATCATGGTGAGCACGATAAAATGCCTCCCCTTTAAATTAGCCAATCATAAGATTTCAATCGCCGGAAGAAGCGGGGCTTCGGCGCAGCGCGCCTTTTAGCGACCGCAGCAGACCCGCCAATCCTTCCGGAAGGAAGATAACGAAGGCGATGAGCATTGCACCCACCGCCATGAGGTTGTAGACCGCCCCAAAGATCCTCAAGTACTCGATGAGGAAGTGAATGACCACGGCCGCCACCGCGGGACCGATGATGGTGCCGACACCGCCGATGGTGGCGTAGGCGATGATGAAGATGGTTATCGTTGGACTCAGCTCCCCAGGCGTAATCACCCGCAGGTAATGCGCAAAGTAGGCCCCCGCCACCCCTGCGAAAAAAGCGCTCAGCGCGAACGCGAGCACTTTGTAACGCAGGATGTCCACGCCCAGGGCCTGGGAGCGAATGTCGTCTGAACGAATGGCCCTCAGGACCAGGCCTGTTCGCGTATGATTTCCCAGCCAGTACATGAAGCCGATGCAGAGCACGGCGAGGAACAATATGAGGTAGTAATAATGAAGCCGGGTAAAGGGCAGCCCTGGATATGTGGGATGCGCGCTGAATCCGAGTGTGCCCCGGGTGACGCTGTGCCAATTGGTGATTATGACCCGGGCCACTTCGGTGAAGGCGAGGGTGGAAAGGGCCAGGTACACCCCCTTGAGACGGAGGGAGGGAATGCCCACGATGGCGCCGAATACCGCCGCCCCTAAACCTCCGAGCAAAAGCCCGAACCAGGGAGATATCCCAAACCAAAAAGAGAGAAGCGCGGAAGTGTAGGCGCCCACCCCGAAGAATCCGGCGTACCCGAAGCTGAGCTGCCCAGCATATCCGTATAGCAGATCCCAACTCGCCGCCATGATGGCGTAGGTCAAGCCGATATTCACAATATTGATCACATATGTATTGGGCGCAATCAGTGGAAACGCCAGGGCGTATGCCGCGATGGGGATTAATATCAAATGGGAAGGTTTAAGACGTTTCATGTCCGTCCAGGCTTCCTCCGTTTCATTCCACGCTAGGCGCGTTCAGCCATCCCGCCGAAAATTCCCGAGGGACGAAGAATAAGGATCAAAAGCATCATCAACGGTCCCACCATGGCGTCATATCCCGTCGGCATCAATATCACCGCCAGGGACTCTGTCACACCGAGGATGTATCCCGCGAGCAACGCGCCCCAGATGCTCCCCAGCCCGCCCATGATCACGACGATGAAGGCCTTGATAGTGAAAGGGAAACCCATGGCTGGAAACGCGTAAACGACTGGAGCGATGAGGGCGCCAGCCGCCCCCGCCAGAGCGGAACCCAAGGCGAAAGTAAGCCTCTGAGTCCGGCGGATGTCGATCCCGCTGGCAAGGGCCGCCTCGGGGTTCTGCGCGGTGGCGCGAATGGCCAAACCGGGAAGGGTGTAGCGCAGGAACACCATGAGGACTGCTGAGATGATCAAGCTTCCCAACAGAATGATCAGGCGCTGGCCTTCCAGCGTGAGGTCCCCGATACGCAGGGCCCATGTGGCAAACAATCCGGGAACCTGCTGGTAGTCGGCGCCGAAGACGGCCTGCACTCCGTTGGAGAGGAACAACGAAAGACCCAACGTGAGCACCAAAGCCTGCTGCGCGTTGAAACGGCCCTCCCGGGAAATGGGCGACAGAATGACGATGGCCACGACCACTCCGACCAAAAGGACGAAAACCAGGGCGGCCGGGAGCGTTCCCAGTGGGCTGGTGCTCACAAAGAGGCCCCACATTATCGATGCGTACGCCCCTAGGGTCAGCATTTCCCCATGGGCTACGTTGATGAAGCGCATAACGCCGAATATCAGGGTGAGCCCCAACGCCAGCAGGGAGTAAAGGCCCCCATTCACGATTCCGACCACGATGAAGTTGATGTAATCGATCACGCGCCGGCCCCCCCGCCATCTCCCCCGGAATTCTTGGCTCCCAAATACAGCCCAGCCAGGCGTCCTTCCTCGGTGAGGCGCTTTGGCGTCCCCTCGTACCGGTTGCTTCCCGCTTCCAGGGCGTAGACGTAGTCGGCGACGCCGAGAAGCTTCCGCACGTTTTGCTCCACCACGAGAAAGGTCATGCCCTCGCTCCGCAGCGCATGGATCTGCTCGTACACCATTTCGACCAGTTGCGGCGCCAGGCCAATGGAGGGCTCGTCCAACAGGACCATTTGGGGCTCCATCATGAGGAAACGGCCAATCTCCAACATTCGCCGCTCGCCGCCGCTCAGGACGCCCGCCAGCTGTTTCCGGCGCTCCTCCAATGCGGGAAATCGCCGGAATACCTTTTCCATCCGCTCCTCCCAGACGAATTTTTCGCGCACGAGGTAGGCGCCCAGCCGCAGGTTCTCCTGCACCGTGAGAGCCGCAAAACTGCTCTGGGTCTGTGCGACGTACGCCATTCCGAGGCGAATCCGCTGCTCGGGCCGGATTTCGAGGATTGACTTTCCCTTCAGCCGCACCTCTCCCTCATTCGGGTGGATAAAACCCATGAGAACCTTCAGGAAAGTGGATTTTCCGGCCCCGTTCGGCCCGATGATACCGGTGATACGGCCCGGTTCGGCCCCCAGGCTCACCTCGTGCAACACGGCGGAGCCACCATATCCTGCCACAATGCCAAGCGTTTCCAGCAGTGCCACCCTTATTAACTCCCTCCCAGGAAAGCCTCTAAAACACGCTCGTCTTTCTGTATGTCCGACCCGGACCCTTCGACCAAGCGCTTCCCGTTGTACATCACGAGAACGGTGTCACAAAGATCCACCACGAAGGGAACATTGTGCTCCACAACAATGAGGGTAAGGCCCCGGCCCACCAACTGCCGCAACAATTCCTTGATTTTTTCAACGAGGACGGGATTCACTCCCGCTACAGGTTCATCCAGAAGAAGAACCGATGGCCCCGACATGAGGACCATGGCCATTTCGAGGAGTTTTTGTTGGCCGTATGAAAGCTCCCCCGCCTTCTGTGAAGCGTAGTCTTCCAGTCCTACGAACCGGAGCTGGTCGGCCGCCCGGTCGGCGAAGCTTCTTCCCTCCGCCGACCGGGCGTACAGATCAGCCACCTGAAGATTTTCTTTGACGGTGAGCTCTTCAAAAACCCGCACCGTCTGGAATGTGCGCCCGACGCCCAGACGGCTGATGGCGTGGACCTTCAGCCTGTCGATGTGCACGCCTTTCAACAAAATCTGTCCGGCGTTCAAGGTTTCCAGACCCGAGATCATGTTGATCAGCGTGGTCTTTCCCGCCCCATTGGGCCCGATGATGCCCGTGGCGGTGCCTTCCTTCACCGCGAAGGAGAGGTCGTCCACCGCGACTACCCCTCCGAACCGCCGGGTCAAGTTCGACCCCGCCAGGATGGGGTCAACACCATTGGCGCCCGCCGCCGTCATGATCATGCCATGCTGCCCGCTGTCTCCTACTTGCGCGGATCGGTGAACGGTTTGGCCGCAGGCCCACGGGGCCAGATCAGTTCCGCCTTTTTGTTCTTGAACTGCACCACCGCGATATCCGCAGGAACGCGCCGGCCTTCCGATACGGGCGAGAAGAAGAGGCGGCCACGTACTCCCAAGACCCTATTATCCTTGGTGATCTTCGACAGGCCGTTCTTGATTGCCTCACGATCCTTGGCCAAGTTGCCGGTGAGATTTCCGGCGCGGCGGATTCCCTCGAACATCATCAGCATCCCGTCATACTGCTGAACAGCGTAATACGGAGGGCCCTGGCCGGCCTTCTTCTTGTAGTCCTGGAAATAGGGAACCGTGAGGTTAGTAATGGGGGCTTCGAAAGTGACAGCATTTCCCAAGTGAAGCTCTGTTTTGCCCGCAGTCTTCCGGGGGAAAGCTGGATCGCCGTAATCAGAATCGCCGAGGACCACGATCTTCTTTCCCAATCCGGTGGCGGCGAACTGGTCCACGAAGGCGAAAGTGTTGGCCCCAACGAGCAGTACGTAAATGAGGTCGGGGGCCTCTTTCCGGATCCGCAAAAGGTGGGCCTGGAAATCCATCGTGTTGGGCTCGACGAAGATGCCCGTGATATTCAGGCCAGGCATCATTTTGGGCCATTTGTTCTCCGCCCGCTTCAGATAGTCCCGGGCCGCGTCGGTGTTGTTTCCGATGAAGACGATCTTCTTGGGCTTTACGTAGTGGCTTATCAGGCCGCCGTGGGAGGCGACGAGCTCATCGTTCGTGGGACTCACCTGGAAGATGTAATCCATCTTCTTTTCGGCGATCATTTTGGGGATCCCGCCGGACTTGCCGACAACGTTCAGAAGGGGTGTCTTCATCTGCTGAACGAGAGGAATGGCCGCGAGCACGTTGGAGCTGATGACCATTCCCACGATCCCATGCACCTGGTCGCGCTCGATCACCCGCATGGTGGCGGCTACCGCCTTTTCGATGTTCAGCCCTTCTGAATCGCCCACGACGAGCTTGACTCTGTATTTCTTTCCGCCGACCTCGAGGCCGCCCGCGGCGTTCACTTTTTGCACGGCGATCTCCGCGGAGTGCTTCATGGCCTCGCCGAGGCGGGCCAAGCCGCCGGAGACAGGGGCGACAAAACCGATCCGGATTTCTTCCGCCGCCGTTGCCACCGGAGCGTCAACAGCGAAGAAGACGGGTGCCAACAAAAGTGCCACTCCCAAAATCCATGCAGAGATCTTCTTCGGTCGATTTTGGCACATATCCTTTTCTCCTCCGTCAAGGGTTAGAAATTACCCAAACATCAAAATCCCATACCTAGGAGCTCGAAAACTCCGGGCGGGGCGGTGAATGAATTTCAACGGCGCGGGTGTCCTCGAGGGCGCGGGTCCAGTGGAATACCCCCACCCCATGGTGCCAGGCGTCGCCTGGCCCAAGAGTGAACTCCTCTTCCCCGATACACATTCGTAACCTGCCGCTGATGACATATCCGATGGACTCGTGCTCCGGATGGTTGTGTAAGGGATGATAATAATCCTTTTCGACGTGAAATTCCGTAAGCTGGATCCTCTCGCCCGTGATCAAGGCCCATGAATCCACACGGCCTTCCCGGATCACCCCGCCTACCTCTTTTCCTTCCATATCAAGAGGCTCAATCATACGAATGTTTGTTACGACCTTCCCCTCCGCTCCCATTTTTTTTCTCCTGCCGCTACCCGGCGAAGACGGCGCCGCGATTGGCCTGCTGCACCAGCCGCTCGTAGACCTTCAAAAAACCTTTTTTGACACCGGAGACAGGCGGCTTCCACTGTGAGAGGCGCTCTTGAAATTCCGTTTGCGGAATTTGAAGGGAGAGCTTCCGGGCGGGAATGTCGATCTCGATGAGATCGCCCTCCTGCACTACCGCCAGTCCACCGCCCACGGCTGCCTCCGGGGAGGCGTGGGCCACGAGCAGTCCCTCGTTGGAGCCCGACAAACGGCCATCGGTGACGAAGGCCACCTTATCGGCCAAGCCCATCCCCACGAGAATGTTCGCGAAAAGCGCGCCGGTCTGGCGCATCCCGGGGTCGCCGCTGGGCCCCTGGTTGCGTACCACGACGACATCGCCTGCTTCAACTTTTCCCTCAATCAAAGCATTGGTCGCCGCCTGCTCGGACTCGAACATCCGCGCGTGTCCTTCAAACCGCATCATGGAGGGGAGAACCGCCACGCCCTTCACGATTGCGCCGTCGGCGGCAAGGTTCCCTTTGAGCACCGCGTAGCCGCTCTCCGGCTGAAGCGGCTGGCCCAAGGGCGCGATGAGGCGGCGGTCCCGCACGTTCGCCTCGGCGACGTTTTCGCCCACCGTGCGGCCGGTAACGGTAAGGGCGTCGGGGTAAAGTAACGGGGCCAGCTCCTTCATCACGGCCTGGACTCCACCCGCGTCGTGCAGATCGGACACATCGAACTCTCCGGCCGGGCGGCAGTTCACGAGAAAGGGGGTTTCCCGCCCCAGGCGGTCGAACACCTCCATGCCCAGTTCCTGCTCCGCTTCGTAGGCGATGGCCGCGATATGCAGCAAGGCGTTTGTGGAACCTCCCACCGTAAGGAAAACGCGAATGGCATTCTCCAGCGCTTCCGGCGTCAGTATCTTCCTTACGCCTAATCCCTCCCGGACCAGGTCTATGATCTTTTCTCCGGAGCGGCGGCCGATATCCAAAATCTCCGGATCTTCGCCCGGCACGGTTCCGGCCCCGGGCAGCGCCAGCCCCACGGCCTCGGCGAAAACTGCCATGGAATTCGCCGTCGCCATCAGGCCGCATGAGCCCTTTCCGCAAACCGCGCAGTCGTGCATCGCGTCGAATTCCTCTTGCGATACGTTTCCAACCTGCTTCTCGCCGTACTTGTGCAGAAGCTCTATGAAGTCGAGGCGCTTTCCGTCATGGACGGCCGCCCGCATGGTGCCGCCGGGGATGACAATGGCGGGCAGCCCCAGCCGGGCAGCGGCCATCAGATGGGCGGGCACCCCGTCGTCGCAGACGGTGACCATGACCAAGCCGTCGAAATAATTGATCTCGGCCACCGCCTCGATGTAGGCCGCCGTGATATCGCGCCATGGTAGGGTCCACCGGTAATTGTCCCCACCGTGGGCCATGCCCACGCAGGTTGAGCTGACGTAGAACTCGACGGGCGTGCCCCCCGCCGCCTTGACCCCTTCCTTCACCGCTTTTGCCACTTTGTCGAGGTTGGCTGCTCCGGGACTGATCTCGCCATAGCCGTTGACCACCCCGATAAAAGGCCGGTCAAGCTGATCCCGAGTGAACCCAGCCCCCTTCATCAGTGCCTCGCGGCTCATCCGGCCGTAGGCGGAAAGCTCTTCTACCTTTCTTTCGGGTTGGGCAAGATGAAAACTCCTTCCGGTTCCAGCTTTCCCCCGGCGCCGGTCCAGTCCCCGAAAGGACCTACACCTAGGCACCAGTGAATTGAGACATTTCAAACGGAACAAGTTTTTGGAATATAGGGCTAGGATAACAGGAATTCGTTGGGGTGAATAGCGTTCGCGCGTCCTGTCCAAAAACTCATCCGAATCTATGCCGCCTCGCGGTAATCGTATCTGAGCATTCCTCCAAGCCGCTCGCGACAATATACATTTCCGCCTGTGCTCCGCAAAAACTCCATCCACCGTCAGGCTGCACGCGGGACGAGGAAGTATTCATGGTGGAGCCCGTTCAGGACCGGCCTGGAGACCACTTTCCGACCGTCTCCAATTCGATGTCGTCCGTGTTGTAGGGTTACAGGGGTGTCCTTTGTCGGCCCAGGCACCCCCGGCCCGAGTGCAGAATGGGGTCTCGCTCTGTTGTAATAAGCAATCCAATCTTCGAGAACCCGCCGGAGATGATTTTCCGTTAGCGGAATCATGTGATCCAGACATTCTCGCCGCATCGACCCGATGGTCCGCTCACAGATCGAATTCGCTTGGGAGCTTCGATACGGTGCCTTGAGCACACGCAATCCCATGTTTTCGGCAGTACGATCTAGATCTTCTGAGAAAACCCTGTCCCGGTCATGAATCAGAAATCTGTACTGGTGGTCGGAGGGTATCGCCTCACGCAGCTGTTGCCGTGTCCACCCGGAGGTGGGGTGAGCCGTTGCGTTGCAATGCAGAATTCGCCGGGAGCCATGCTTCAGAATGATGAAAACGTACAAGACTTGAAATGTTACTGTGACAGCAACAAAGAAATCACACGCCAGAACCGCTTCAGCGTGGTTACGCAAGAAGGTGGACCAGCGCTGATCGCCACGTGGCCCGCCTGACGGTCTCTTCGCCATGTGCTTCCGCACCGTTCGGGGAGATACCCGGAGGCCAAGTTTGAGGAGCAACTCATTCGCAATTCGCTCCTCGCCCCACAAGGGGTTCTCGCGGGCCATCTGCCGTATCAATCTTCTTAACTCCTCAGGGATGGATGGCCTGCCAGCCCTCGACTTCCAGCCAAAACAGGCGAAAACCCTCACGATGCCAGCGAACCAAAGTCTTTGGCTGGACGACCACCAGCGCATCCTTCCAATTGAAAAATTTGGAGAGTCCAACAAGCGTGAGCCGGGTTGCCGGATCAAGCCGGCGTGGCCGAATGTCCCGTTCTTGATAGTAAGCAAGCTGTTTGCGCAGGAAGAGATTCTCGGCGGCCAATCTGCCCCGTGAACGCAGGAGGAGAGAAAGAAGTGAAAATAAGTCGATGACTACCTGAATAATCGCTTTGGTTATTTGCATGACGTGGATCTTGCCACGCCGGGACCCATCGGAGCGACCTTTATAAGTCCTTCATTTTATGTAGGATCCAATTTTTGCGGAGCACAGGCCGACCCCACTTTGGGAAACGGATATATATTGTTATATGGAAGTAAACTTGCCATACTGTAGGGCCATTGCATTTCCTGAACAATACGATGTGAAGATCATTTTCTCATCAGGGCGCGTCGAACTATATGTCCGCTCCCCTTGCGCGCCGACGGTCGTGTTATTCCCATCGGCGGGCCAAATAATGGAGGTCTCGAAATGCCCCTGGAATTTTCCCCTGACCTGATTTTCTACAACGGAAATATCGTCACCGTCGATCCGCAATTCTCCGTGGTGGAGGCCCTTGCGGTGTACGACCGGAAGGTCGTCGCCAGGGGGTCGAGCGGCGAGGTCCGGGCGCTGGCGGGAAGCAGCACGAAGGAAATCGACCTGAAGGGCCGCTGCGTGGTGCCGGGCCAGATGGACAACCACGCTCACTTACCCCTGGCCGGGCTGAACAATACCGTTAAACTGAACGTCGCCGGAGAACAGTCGATAGAAGGGGTCCTCAGAATCATCGAAGAAAAGGTCAAGGTAACCTCTCCGGGGGATTGGATCGCGACGTCGAATATGTACCGGGGCACCCTGAAAGAGGAGCGATTCCCCAACCGGCATGATCTCGACAAGGTTTCACCGGAGAACCCGGTCTACATTTTTCAGTCAGGCAAGAACATCATCACCAACTCGTACGGGCTCCGCCTGGCCGAGATCGACCGTGAGACCCCCCACCCCACCGAGCCCGAAGGCTGGATCGTGCAGGAAGAGAATGGGGATCCCACAGGCCACTTGATAGGAGGGGCCGGCGATCTCGCGCGCATGAACTGGTGGAAGGCCCAGGGCCGAAATCCGAGCATATGGGAATTCATGTTTTACGACCTCGAGACCCACATCAAGGCGATGAAGGCCCAGCAGAAGATCTTCCACGCGTGCGGCGTGGTGGGGGTACGCGAGATGGGCACTTCGGTCGACGAGCTGGATGCCTTCATCGAGATGCACCGGAGGGGGGAGCTCAAGATCCGCACCGACGTCATCTTGGGCCTCCCCCACCGCTACATGACCATCCCCGAGCTCGACGCGGCCATCTCCAGCTACTTCGGGCCCAAGCAACACCTCGGGGACGACATGCTCAAGCTTGGCGGGATCAAGTTCGTGGTGGTGAACGACGGCTGGTGGGCCTACAGCCCCGAGAAGCTCAAGTTCCTGATCCGCGCGTACAACCGCCGGGGCTGGCAGATGGCCTTCCACATTAACACCGGCGGCGCCGGGGAAGGCGAGGGAAACTCGACGGAGATGGTGATCTCCCTGCTGGAGGAAGCGGACAAGGAGCGGCCCCTCGAGGGGCGGCGCATCTCTTTCGAGCACGGCCTTGGTCTCGAGAATCCCGATCATTACATGCGCGCCAAGAAGCTCGGCATCAGCATCGCCGCCAATCCCCTGCTCATCTACTACGCTGCGGCCCGCTCCATGCGGATGCACGAGATCATGGAGCAGGTGCGCATCGCCAAGATGACAGAGAAGGACCCGTGGAAGCGGACGGTCCGCGACTGGGGCATGCCGATCAAAGACTGGCTCGAGGCGGGCGTTCATGTCACGGGCGGCTCGGACGTCCCGGCCGTGGCCTACGATCCCGAGCGGCCCTTCCTGAGCCAGTACGTCGCCCTCACCGGGGACACCATGGCAGGCGTACTGCTTCCGGGCCAGGAGATCACGCGGGAGCAGATGCTTCGAATGTACACCATCAACATCGCCCATTCCTGCTTCCAGGAAAACATCCGAGGCTCGCTGGAAATCGGCAAGCTGGCGGACATGACGGTGCTGGACCGGGACATCCTCACCTGTCCGGCGGAGGATCTGAGAGACAAAAAGGTCGTGCTCGAAACCTACGTCGGCGGCGAGCTGGTCTTTGAGCGGGGCGCATGAGCGATTTGAATACGCAAGAGGCGGCCGTTTCGGTTACGGTTCTGACGGGCTTTCTCGGCAGCGGGAAGACCACGCTGCTCAACCGGATCCTACAGGCCGAGCACGGCCTCTTGGTGGGGGTGATCGTCAACGAGTTCGGCGAGCTCTCCATCGATCAGAAGTTCATCGCCAACCAAAATGGCGACGTGATCGAGCTGGCGAACGGTTGCGTCTGCTGTACCAATCAGGGGGACCTTTTGCGTGCGGTCGCCCAGGTCATGCAGGCAGACTATCCCCCCGATTACATCCTGATCGAAACCTCGGGATTGGCCGATCCGCTGCCTGTCGCGCAGACCCTCCTCGATCCGGGCCTTCGGGGCCTCCTGCGGCTAGACGGGATTGTGACCTTGGTCGACGCGGAGAACTTCGACCGGAACCTGGACGCGGCCGAGATCGCCTACAACCAGATAGTTTACGGCGACATCCTCTTGCTCAACAAGTGCGACCTGGTGGGGGCCGATGTTCCCAGCCTCATCGAGGGGGGCATCCGGCAGCTGAACCCCGACGCGCGCATCGTCCGCTGCACCAACGCCGACGTCGACCTGGACCTCCTGCTCGACGTGGGCGCCTTCCGCTTGGAGGAGAAGTTCGGGCGCCTCGGGCGGCCCCACGTGCACGAGAGCGATTTCACCGCCGTCGTCTTTCGAACCCTCATCCCCTTCGATCCCGAGTCTTTCCAGGCCTTCATGAAGCGCTTGCCCGTCACGATCTTTCGCGGCAAGGGGATCTTCCACGTGGCCGGGATGGCGGAGCGGCTCATCTTCCATCAGGTGGGCGATCGCTGCGCAGTGCAACCCGGAGCGCCTTGGGGCGAGGAGGAGGAACGGATGACGGAATTGGTTTTCATCGGCCGTGGGGTGGATCGTGAAACTCTGCTATCGGATTTGAAAGCCTGCCTAAAAGAGGAGAAGGCACAGACGAGCGGGTGATGCGGAAAGGCCACACCGCAAACATGTCCATGGCGAATTGCTAATCAAGCCGCCGTGGACAGGTCAGCGGTGCCTGCCTATTGGAGAGGGGAATCCCTGGCTGAGCCCGTTTAGCGGGCATGATGGCCTCCGAAAAAGTTCCTGTTGTTGGACCTCGAAGGATATCACAAATGTCCGCGACTCAAACCGTTACGGCTGAATGAACTGAATATAAAAACCCAAGAATCGCTGGACCAGCACAGGAGTTGGAAATTCCGAGGGAACCAAATTTTGCGGACCATAGCCCCGAAGAGTTTTGCGATGTCGCCGAACGCCCGGCGCTCCCTCTCCCCCAAAAGTGTCATCATGGCCCCTCCAAATCCACAATGTTCATTCAGGCCACGGCTTGTTTCGAGGCGGCTACCGCCTCCTTCCGGCGCAGCGCATTTAGCACCTTCTCGGGTGTGATGGGAAGGTCCGTGACCCGTACACCCACCGCGTCGTAAACAGCGTTGGCGATGGCCGCCGAGGTGCCGAGCTGGGCGACCTCGCCCAAACCCTTCGCGCCATAAGGTCCGTTCGGGTTCTCTGTCTCGACGAAGACGACCTCGAGATTGGGAACGTCCAGCGTCGTGGGCAGTTTGTAATCGAGCCAGCTGGGGTTGACGGGCTGGCCGTTTTCCACCTGGAAATCTTCCATCAGGGCGTAGCCCACCCCCATGAGGACACCGCCCTCAATCTGCCCCAGGGCCGCATGCGGATTCACTACCGTGCCCGCGTCGGTGGCGCTGACGACGCGGAGGACTTCGACAGCACCCGTCTCGGTATCCACATTCACCTCGGCCACCTTGACGCCAAAGGAGTAGGCTGCCGACCAGTTCCCGTAGCCGGTCGCAGGGTCGGGCTCCTCGCAGGGCGAGTTGTAGGTAGCGGTCGCCGTGACCTCCTTGCAGTCCTCACGGTGGATAATCACATAGGCATCGGCGTGGCTCACCCAACGCCCGGGCGTTCCCTTGACGAAGATCCTCCCCTCGCGCGCGTCGAGGCCGGCAGGGTCGCACTCGAGGAGCTGCGCCGCCCCCCGGAAAAGCTCCTCGCGCGCCTTCTGGGCAGCCAGGCGTGTCGCCTCGCCCTCGATGGTGGTGGTCCGACTGCCGCGCTGTCCCTGCCCGTAGGGGGTCACTGCGGTGTCGCCGTTGATGATCCGCACGTTCTCGACGGGCACCCCGAGCGTCTCGGCACATATCTGCGCGAGCACCGTGTTAGTCCCGGTACCCATCTCGATGGTGCCCGAGAAGAGCTGGGCCGAGCCATCCCGGTTCATCTTGATGAAAGCGCCGGCCGTGGCAGGGCCCCCGGAGCGCGAACCCGTGGAGTGGACGGCCGCAGCCAGTCCGTAGCCACGCCTCTTGCCTTTTGACGAAGAGCGCGGCTCCTTCCAGGGAACCCGCCGGACCGCTTCCCGGACGCACTGCTTCACACCGCAGCTCGCCATATGGGCGCCGATGATGGTGGTATCGCCCTGCTTCACGAGATTTATTAGGTGAAATTCGGCTGGGTCCATCCCGATTTCACGCGCGTGGTTATCCATCGCAACCTCGGTTGCGAAGGTATAGCCCGCGTTCCCCACCCCCCGCATCGAGCCGCCTAGTGGGTTGTTCGTGTAAACGGCTCGTGCTGTGTGGCGGTAGGCCTGGAAGTTATAAAGACTCCCCCCTTGGTGGGCGGTGATGGAGGCGACTGTGGGCCCGTAGTCGGCGTAGGCTCCGCTGTCCACAAGCATCTCTACCTCGCGCGCCAGCAGACGTCCCTCCCGATCCGTCGCAATACGTATGGTGTGGTGCTGCTTCGTCCGGTGGGTGGCGAGGACGAACTCCTCTTCGCGCGTGTAGAAGAACCTCACAGGTCGATTCAGTTTCTTCGCCGCGATGATCGAGAGAAAGTCGATGTTGAATTTTCCGGTCGACTTTCCGCCGAAGCCTCCACCCACGTAGTTCGTCACGACGCGAATCTTGGCTTCGGGGATATGGAGTGCCTTTGAAAATTTTTGACTGGCCACGCTCGGGGCCTGGGTGGAATTGTAGACGGTGAGCCCCCCGTCGGCCGACCATTCGGCGATACAGACGTGGGTCTCGAGGGCGCAATGGGCCTGCCGTGAGGTTTCCGCGGAGATCTCGCTCACATGGTGGGCGGCCTCGAAGGCTCTTTCCAGGTCGCCAAACTCTACGTGCTTGGTGAAGGCGATGTTCCCCGGCGCGTCCTCGTGGAGAAGAGGAGCCCCATCGCGCATCGCCTCGAAGGGATCGAAGACGGCCGGAAGCTCTTCGTATTCCACCTCGATGAGCTCTACCGCCTCGGCGGCCTCCTCCTCGGATACAGCCACGACGGCCGCCACCGCGTCGCCCACGAAACGGACCATATCAGCACGGAGGGGGCGCTGGTTGTAGTAACCAGGCATCACGCCCCATATCACTTGGTCGAGGATATCCTTCGCCGTGAGGACAAGCCTCACACTGGGCAGGCGCTCAGCCCTGCTCGCGTCGATCCCCAGGATGCGCGCGTGCGGGAACGGACTGGTCTTCAGCTTTCCGTGGAGCATCTTCGGAAGCTGAAGGTCCAGGGTGTAGGTCGCCCCGCCGGCCGTCTTCTCAGGGGCGTCCAGGCGAGGGACACTTCTGCCAACGTATTCGTGATTCGTCATTCACCCGCCATGAGGAAAAAAGAGCTTCTCATCCACCCCTTCCGGGCGCCGACGCGCTATTACTTGCGGCGAACCTTGACGAGGCCCGCCTCTACGAGCACCGGATAGAGGGCCTTTTCATGATTTGCCCAGAGCTTCCAGGCCTCCTTGCTCCCCAGCGGCGAGACGACAAAGCCAGCCTTCCTGGCGCGCGCCTGGAATGCCTTGTCCCGGAGCGTCTCGAGGAACTTCTCCTCAAGCACCTTAGGTACTCGGGTCGGATCCCCTTGGGGGCAACGATGCTGCGCCAGGCGCCGATGGCCACATCGTAGCCCTGCTCCTTGAAGGTGGGAACATCCGGCGCCAGGTAGTGCCGCTCCGCCCCGGTATCCGTCTATGAGTAGGCCTTCCATAAAATTATACCGCAACGGCCTCCCGTTCTCAAATTCCCACCGTTGGCCGTTTTGTTCGAAAAAAACCGGATCCCACGGAATCTTACGACGGAAAAACATTCATAGGGTTTACCTGCCCCCGAAAACCGGTCCATGCTGAATGAGAGGATTTTCGATACTCTTTCGTCATGGTGGGGGAAGTCAGCGACGAATCTCTCTCCCCGATTTCCCTGTTTAACAGGGAAAATACAGGGAATTTTTAGCCTTTCGGAGGTCAAATCCCCCTAAAATTTCCAAAACTGCCTGCAGTTAAAGGGTTTTTGGGATTCAGCCCCAAATATGGAACAGGGAATTAACAGGGAAAATGATTCGCCCTTTGGCCATGGCTACAGGATCATTTCATGTTCTTGTCCAGCCGCCAGAAATAGTAATTCGCCATGGACAGGTGCCCAAAAGGATATCTTTTTGCAGACTTTATGGACTTCTCGGCGGGAAACACCGCCGAGGAAGGATAAATAGGTCGGAATTTGCTAAATGGAGAGCGTCGCCGCATAATTCCGGCTATCTCAAGATCGTCGAGATCATAAACGGAGGAAGTCCCCTGGATCCGCGTGGACCACCAGATGGAGGTTCTGGGCGTCCGCGCGAATGTCAAGGGCATGACGATAAACCCCAACGGCTGGTTGCTGGATGTGGAATCGACCTACAAAGTGAAGTAGGCGGGAAGATTAGCGTCACATGGACGCCGAGAACCCCCTGGCCACTGGCCCAGCTGATGTTCCGTTCCGCAGTCACGCCGGAGAAAACCACCCTCAGGATCGCGGACATGCAGTATCTCGACGCGGATCCAGATCGGAGGCCCGGGAAAAGCGGGCAGGGGAACCGGCCATCGGCGAGGACCTCGTCCCTATTTTTAGTAGGTGCGAAGGTCACAGAGCGAATTTGGCTGCTCCGCGAGGCGTTCCGCCAGAATGGGGGCGAGGTGATCTACCTCGCCCTCTATTCGCTCACCGAAAAGATGCACGCTAACTCGATTCGCAGTATGCGGAACACGTTTGCGAATGTTTGAATGACGCGAGAGGCGCTCGAAGAACTCGCCGTTCTGGTAAGGTAAGAGGCGCGATGGGGTGGTACATCGCCAGACGACTTCTTCAGGTTATCCCGGTTCTGCTGGGCGTGAGCTTCGTGGTCTTCCTCTTGATGTTCCTGGTGCCCGGGGATGCGGCGCTACTCATGTTGGGCCCGGAAGGTACTCTCGAGGACCTGGCGAGGCTGCGCCACGAACTTGGGCTGGATCGTAACTTCTTCGTGCAGTTTTTCCTGTGGCTGGGCAAAGTATTGCAAGGGGATCTGGGGCGGTCGTTTTCCATGAAAACGGCGGTGGCCCCGCTGGTCTGGGATCGCTTCAAGGCCACGTTCATTTTGACCATTGCCGGTTTGTCGTTCTCTTCGCTCTTCGGGGTGATGGCGGGCATCTTCTCGGCGAAGCACCGCAATTCCCTCGCGGACCGCATCGTGACGGCCCTTGCATTGTTCGGCGTGAGCATGCCTGTCTTTTGGCTCGGCATCATGGCCATCCTTCTCTTCCCCCTGCGACTCGGCTGGTTCCACGTGAGCGGCATGAACAGCCCGACGGGAGGGGGGTTCCTGGACCTGCTGGGCCATCTGATGCTTCCGGCGATCACCATGGGCCTCGTCTCGCTGGGCACGGTGGCGCGGTTCACCCGCTCCTGCCTCCTGGAGGTGCTGGGCCAGGACTATGTCCGGACGGCGCATTCGAAAGGGCTCACCCCCAGGAGGGTGATGAACCGCCACGCCTTGCGGAACGCCTGGATCCCCGTCGTGACGATCGTCGGGCTGCAGTTGGGCTACTTGTTGGGCGGGGCGGTTCTCACCGAGAGGGTATTCGCGTGGCCCGGCTTGGGCCTTTTGATGCTCGACGCTATCTTGCAGCGCGACATTACGGTGGTTCAGGGGGGCGTTCTCCTGATCGCCGTTGTGTTCGTGCTGGTGAACTTGGTGGTGGACCTCCTATACGCCTTTCTCGACCCCCGGATTCGCTATGGTTGAGGGACTCCAAACAACCGCCAGAGCGGAAGAGACCTTGCCGCCGATGGAGCGGGAGCCGCACCGCGCTGGGCAATTGTGGAGCCTGTTCGTCCGCAATCGGCTCGCGCTTGTGAGTGCCATTGTGCTCTTGGCTGTGGTGGCGGTCGCGCTGCTCGCGCCGCTTCTGCCTCTGGCAAACCCGAACGTGATCGACACGGCGCACCGCCTGGAGGGACCCCATGCGAGTCCGGGCTACGCGCTCGGCTCCGATCACATCGGTCGGGACATGCTGAGCCGCCTGGTTTGGGGAGGGCGCATCTCACTCTTAATGGGGATCCTTTCGGCTCTTTTGGCGCTCACCGTCGGTGGGGTGTTGGGCCTGATAGCCGGCTACGGCAACGAGCGGGTCGATCGTATCGTGATGTTCTGCGTGGACGTCGTGATGGCGTTTCCTTTCATCCTGCTGGGCATCGCGCTCGTCGCGGTGCTGGGCCCCGGCCTCCTCAACGCCATGCTGGCCATCGCCATTGTCGGTGTCCCTACGTACGTGAGGGTGGTGCGCGCGTCTGTTCTCTCGGTAAAGGCCACCGAGTACGTGGAGGCGGCGCAGGCCTTGGGGGGCCGCGACGCTGGAATTGCCGGGCGCCACATCATGCCGAACATTTTCGCGCCGATCCTGGTGATGTTCAGCCTGGACATCGGGACGAAGATCATCCAAACGGCGGGCCTGAGCTTCCTCGGCCTCGGGACGCAGCCTCCCACGGCGGACTGGGGATCGATGCTCGCGGATGGTCGGAACTATCTGGCCATTGCGCCGCACGTGGCGACCCTTCCCGGCTTGATGATTTTCGGCGTGGCCCTGGCCTTTAATCTGGTCGGTGATGGGTTGCGCGATGCACTCGATCCTCGGCTCAGGATTTAGCGTCTCCTTTCTGTATGCTGTCTATCGAGATGAGTTTATACGCGAGAGGACCATTTCATGGTCGGGGCCGAATGCTGTTTCCTCTCTCTTCACGAACTTTCGGTTCGGATCCGTGCACGTGATCTTTCGCCAGCAGAGGTGGTTGAAGCGCATCTTGCGCGCATCGAGAAGCTGAACCAAAAAATCAACGCCTTCACGACCGTGCGCGCGGAGGAGGCCTGCGCCGCGGCGCGGGAGGCGGAAGCAGAGACCGCGCGCGGCCACTATCGAGGTCCCTTGCACGCAATTCCTTTTGGAGCCAAGGACATCTTCGACACGACGGGGGTGTTGACAACTCATGGCTCGAGGATGTTCCGTGATAACGTCCCGGCCGCCACGTGAGCCGGCTCTACAACCGACTATTCCGCCGCAGAGGACATCAGAAGGCGGTGGGCGCCGTGGCCGCTGCATTTGGCGGAGGCGACCTATTGGATGCTCAAGAAACATCAGCCCTATTGTGAGCCGAAGGGCTGTGCGGTTTCGTCGAAGAGGCGGTAGGCGCGGCATTTCCCTGGGCACGTGAGGCCCGACAAATGATTGCGAGGCCGCCTCGAGCCATCCTCATGCCATCCAGAGGGCGAAGAGATGAATCCGACGAGACCGGTATTCTAGGCAAGGAGAGAAACCAGGAAGCGTCTGCGGAAACCGAACCGGGTGCACCGCCAGGCCCCCCGTCCCCCCCCGGGAGGGGATTGGGGAGTTGACCAGGCGCGCGCTTTCAGAGATGGGGAATCTCGGATGAGACCAACTCGGAATCTCCCCTTCTTCCTCTCCTTCAGAAAGTCTATGGGAAAACAACCGGTTGCGCGCTCGAATCTGGCGGAGAGGATGGGCATGAAGCCTGCACTGATCTTTCTTTGCAGGGGCCTGTCCTTCAGAACTACGATGGAATTGTCTGGGGATTGGGGGAAACGAATTGTGCCCACGCCGTAGATGATTGGATAGGTGTAGAATCCATTCAAGACACCCCGAAGATTCTTGCGGGGATTGGTGTCGGGGCGTTGGGATTGTTTGAAGGGCCAAGGAGAAGATGAATGGATGGTTTTTCGGGAAACCCGGGAAGCTCGTCACCTTAGACAAAGGGCTCTCATATGAAACCGACTCTGGTCCGGTGGGATGAAATCGAATGGAATCCTGCGCCCCTACATCTGGGCCTATTCTACAAAGAAGTCCTTTCGAAGGAGGAATGGGCAGCGCGAAGCCTGCGCGTTTGGAAGGTGCTCATTGAAAAGATCGAGCCCGGCGGGGCCGTGCTTCCCCACTTTCACGACGTGGCCGAGATCATCCATTTCCTGGAGGAGGAGGTGTCGGTCCTCTTGGGCGAGCAGCGGGCGATTTGTCATCCTGGTGATACCATCATCGTTCCCGCCGGGGTGGTCCACAGCGTAGCCAATAAAGGGGCGCGCGACTCTCGACAAGTCAGTATTTTCCTGCCCCATATCGGCAAAGAGGATTTCGGCAACACGGAACTGGTCGAGGGAATCGAGATTTGAGTCATCTCTTGAGACGGGGATAAACTACCTGTGGCCAAACGAACCCTCATCCGAAACGCCCACATCCTGACCCAGAACGAATCCCGCCAGATTATCGCCCGGGGATCGGTCCTCATCGAGGAGGGAAGGCTCCCGGCCGACCTCGACACCCTCAACGCCGTCCACATGATCATTCTGGACGCCGAGGCGGCTGCCTACCACGAAGAGATGTTTCTCGCCAATTCGGACGCCTACCCGCCGGGCACCCGCGAGATCGTCACATCGGGCCTGATGGTCCCGGCGGTTCACTATCTCAAGGCGCTCCGGCTCAGGGCCCGGATCGCGCGAGAGATGTATAAGCTCTTCGACCACTACGGCATCCTCATCCTTCCCACCGTCGGCATGGTGCCTCCCGAGGCGGATCTCTTTCCGAAGATATCCCCCTTCCCCCTGTTCCCGACCCTGGTAGGGCTTCCCACCATCACGCTCCCGATCGGCCGGAGTGACCAAAACCTTCCGATTGGCATCCAGCTCGTCGGCCCCCGCTTCGCCGAAGCGGACCTTCTGTCCTGCGGGCGTTGGTGCGAGGCCGAACTGGGCTGGCGCGCCGAGATCGCCGAAGGCCCGTTCGTCTAGAGCAAATTTTGAATCAACCCCGCCCTATCCAAAAACCGAAACGGCGAGCGATTACAACTCGAGGAACGGATTCGAGACCGCGAGCGGGCCGCAGGTGTAGAATGGGCATCCGATACTTGGGATGGCTGGCGGGCCTTTGGCTTGGATAGGCCCGCTCGCCAGTAAAGTTTCCCCGGGAGGCCTTGCGCTTCCTCTCCGGCTGCCGAGCGCCGACCGCAGCAGCGCCCTGCGCAGCTGCCATGAGCATAGTCTCAACCTTCCGGTTCTTGCCCCAGAACGGGCTCGCCTCCTCGGCCAGGGGGTCGTCCTCGACGCGGCCGAGACGAGTGAGGCCCCGGCTGAGGCCTGCGAAAGAGTTCTGGTGCACTATGAGGAGTTGTCGGCGGTGTTCGATCCTGTGGCCGCCATGGCCCCCGGCGCCCCGCGTGTGAAAGTGGAAGGGAACGTCATTGCAGAGTGGAATATCTCCCAGGGTGACGTGGCCCAAGGATTTGCCGAGTCTTCCGTCGTCGTTGAAAACACCTACCGGACCCCTTTTGCTGAACACGCCTATCTCGAGTCCGAAGAGGGGGTGGCCTGGCTTGACGAAAATGGGGTGATCAACATCCGCATTGGTACCCAGACAATCGAGAATTTCCGGAACGTGGCCGAAGTGCTCGGGCTTCCCCACAGCCGGGTGCGGATCCGGGAAGCGCTCAACCGCGCTACTCTTTTTGCCCATCCAGATGAGGAAGAGATTCGCGGGGTGGGCATCGTGTCCTTTTTCGAACTTGCGGAACGGCCCGGGGGTGCACCTTCGCAACGTGAACATTTTCGGGGCTGGCCAGTACGATCGATCCCCTGGCGGAACAGCAACGAGCGGCCTTCTGGCGTTACAATGGATGCAGGGGAAGCTGGGTCCGGTGGAGGTCCTCTGTGTAAAGGGAATCGTAGGAGGCGCGTTCGAGGAAAGGGTAGTCGGCGAAATGAAAGTTCAAGGTCTTCCCGCCCACCAACGCAAGTTCGGTAAGGAACCCGAAAGCCAACTGTGCGAATAGCGCCAGCCGCTTTCTCCCCCGGTATTTGAGCGCTCGGACGTTCTCAAGTTGGAAAATCTGCTTGATGAGCCGCGTTGTCTCTTCGCAGGCCCACCGCCGAAGGTAGGCTTTGATGAGTCGCAGGAGGTTGACCGGGGCCGTGTTCAGATCATTGGTAAGACCTGGTTGATACTAGCCATTCGCCGCAGATTCAAGAGGTCTTAGAGACCATTCTTCTCCACGTAGAATTTTCTGTTTCATGTCATCGGCCGTAATCTTAGGCACGGAGCCCGAAACCCCTAAACCCGGTTTCAGCGAGACCCGCTCGCCCTTGGCCGCAAGGCGTGCCCCGTAGGGCGCGCTCAGCCTTTCCATGATCCGGACGACCTCGCGGCCCGGCCCCTGCCTGGGGGAGAGGGGCTCGGGTGTGCCGCCCCGCCCGATCCGGCAGGGAAGAAGGTAGGGGTCGAGGGCGCCCTTCTTCGTGAGGGTGCAGCCGAAGAGGAAGGTCTGGCGCGTGGCCTCGGTGAAGAATGGGATCTCGAAGTCAAAGATGAGGTTTCCCATGCTGTAGACGACGGGCACGCCCTTGTAGAATTCCACCGCCTGGAGGACGTGGGAGTGGCCGCCCAGGACGAGGTCCGCCCCGGCGTCGACCGCGGCACGGGCAATCTGGCTCTGAAATGCCCGCACCTCGTGGACCATGCTCGTGCCCCAGTGGTGGTTGACGATGACGAGGTCCACCCTTTTGCGCAGGCGGCGGACCGCGCGCGCCATCCGGCGCAAATCCTCGGGCTCGGCCCAGGTGAGGACCTCGGGAGGGGCTCCCGGGTAATCCTCGGGGGAGACCGAGGGCTGGTAGGCCGTCCGGGCCCAGAGGGGGTTGACCCCCGCCTTCCCGGGGCCCGCTGCGAAGCCGCGGGGGATGACCGAGCAGTAGGCGAGGAGGCCGATTCGGAGGCCGCCCCGCTCGAGGATGCGGGGCCTGCCGGCGGCGGCGAGGTTTTTTCCCGCGCCCACATGTGGGATGGCGCGACGGTCGAGGAGATCGAGGGTTTCGAAAAAAGCTTCCTCGCCGTAGTCGAGCATGTGGTTGTTGGCCACCGACAGTGCATCGAAGCGGGCCTCGGCGAGGGCCTCGGCCATCTCGGGAGCGCCGCGGATAATAATTTTTCCCGCTGCGGGGCGGCCGCTCCGGGAGAGGGGAAGCTCGAGGTTGGCGAAGGCGAGGTCCGCCTTACGGATGATGGGGGTGAGGCGGCCGAAGGCCCCCCGGGGGTTTTTCCGGTTGAGGGCGATGTCGCCCCCCGCGATCAGGGTGCACGAGGGAGAGGGTTTGCGCGCCATGCGGACTGCCTCGCTCTTCCTAGGCTGATATTCCCTATATCGTCTTTGGTGTTCGAGGAGATTGTCTTGGTCCGGAATTATGCGGCAACACCCTCCATTTAGCAAATTTCGACCAATTTACCCTTCCTCGGGCGGTGCTTCCCGCCGAGAAGTCCATAAAGTCTGCAAAAAGATGTCCTCTTGGGCACCTGTGCTCCGCAAAAACTCCATCCACCGTCAGGCTGCACGCGGGACGAGGAAGTATTCATGGTGGAGCCCGTTCAGGACCGGCCTGGAGACCACTTTCCGACCGTCTCCAATTCGATGTCGTCCGTGTTGTAGGGTTACAGGGGTGTCCTTTGTCGGCCCAGGCACCCCCGGCCCGAGTGCAGAATGGGGTCTCGCTCTGTTGTAATAAGCAATCCAATCTTCGAGAACCCGCCGGAGATGATTTTCCGTTAGCGGAATCATGTGATCCAGACATTCTCGCCGCATCGACCCGATGGTCCGCTCACAGATCGAATTCGCTTGGGAGCTTCGATACGGTGCCTTGAGCACACGCAATCCCATGTTTTCGGCAGTACGATCTAGATCTTCTGAGAAAACCCTGTCCCGGTCATGAATCAGAAATCTGTACTGGTGGTCGGAGGGTATCGCCTCACGCAGCTGTTGCCGTGTCCACCCGGAGGTGGGGTGAGCCGTTGCGTTGCAATGCAGAATTCGCCGGGAGCCATGCTTCAGAATGATGAAAACGTACAAGACTTGAAATGTTACTGTGACAGCAACAAAGAAATCACACGCCAGAACCGCTTCAGCGTGGTTACGCAAGAAGGTGGACCAGCGCTGATCGCCACGTGGCCCGCCTGACGGTCTCTTCGCCATGTGCTTCCGCACCGTTCGGGGAGATACCCGGAGGCCAAGTTTGAGGAGCAACTCATTCGCAATTCGCTCCTCGCCCCACAAGGGGTTCTCGCGGGCCATCTGCCGTATCAATCTTCTTAACTCCTCAGGGATGGATGGCCTGCCAGCCCTCGACTTCCAGCCAAAACAGGCGAAAACCCTCACGATGCCAGCGAACCAAAGTCTTTGGCTGGACGACCACCAGCGCATCCTTCCAATTGAAAAATTTGGAGAGTCCAACAAGCGTGAGCCGGGTTGCCGGATCAAGCCGGCGTGGCCGAATGTCCCGTTCTTGATAGTAAGCAAGCTGTTTGCGCAGGAAGAGATTCTCGGCGGCCAATCTGCCCCGTGAACGCAGGAGGAGAGAAAGAAGTGAAAATAAGTCGATGACTACCTGAATAATCGCTTTGGTTATTTGCATGACGTGGATCTTGCCACGCCGGGACCCATCGGAGCGACCTTTATAAGTCCTTCATTTTATGTAGGATCCAATTTTTGCGGAGCACAACTGTCTGGCGGTGGGGGCGGTCCGGCGCAAACCCCTATGCGGGAAGTTCCGAAACTTTATGGATATGTTCCGGCGTATCATCGGCGTAGTGCTCATCGTCGTTGGAGCGGTGGTCGCAGTCCACACGATCGTCGAGCCGCTGTACCACGTTTCAAGCGAAGCCAGCCCGTACAGCCCGATTTGGAACATCATTAACCCGTTCATGGCGCTGGCGGTCGTACTGGGCGTGATCTTCGGCTACATCCGCAAGAGAGATGTAGACCTCGAAGGCGGCGCCGCGCCGCCTACCCGCGAGTTCCTGGCGGCCAACACGCTGTTCTACGGTTTCCTGTTTGTGGGCATCCTGTTTTTTGGGAACTGGTTCAGCTTGCTGAGTCCCGATTTTACCGGCGCTGGAGCGGATACTGTCTCCCTGGTGTGGGGGTTCATAGACGCCGCGCTGCCGCTGCTTTCGGGTGCGATGGGCCTATCCCTGCTGAGCGGCGACAAGTAAGCCGCCAATTCCTGCCTCCAGGACCGGCGCCAAGGTCGTGCCTCCGGGCTCTCCAAAACTTTGAGATTATCCAGAAAGATTCGGAGTGCGGTAGGGATCCCCGTTTCCGGCCCCCCCCCCGCGCAGATCCGGACCTGCGCGCTAACGCGTCCGGCTCCTGCCTCGGGTGGTTGACGGCAAACCGCTGATTCGGCCACGGGTGTCGGATTTCCAACTTGGACCAGTATCGGCCCGTGAGGGGCTTTGTCGCAGGCAGGGGCAACGATCGGGTGAAGTTCAATCCCCTGCTTGCAAGGGCTGGGAACTCGAGGGGCTTTCTTCCGGGGGATTCATCCGGGGAAGAGAGCGGGAGGATACGACGTCATGAGAGGACAGGCGGACCCTCGGGAGATGAGGGTTTTGCAGCAAAGCTTGAACAGGCATGGGGCCGTATCCTGCAAAGGCGGAAACCAGAACGAAAAATAGGGCATAAGCATATATAGGGATGGGGTCCCATAGATCGACGGGTTGTCCAATGGAAACAAGGAACCCATGGCGAATCGTCCTTGCAGAAGCCGTCATCTGGTGAGGGCGGCCCGGGAGAAAACAATGCCTAGGAGAATCGGTTGGAGGACCTTGGTCCTGTTCGTTTGGATGGCTTTCGTTTGGGATGGCGGGACGGGGATGCTGGCGAGGGCGGAAGAGGATCGGAGTCAAAGCAAGACCCGGTCCGTTCGAGAGATCGAAGAGATCGTGCGCGACTATCTCTTGAGGAATCCGGAAGTCGTTGAAGACACCCTTCGCGCGCTCCAGCGGAAACGCCAGGAGGCCCGCGCCGATGCGGTGCGCCGGGTAATTGCCGTGCGGAGTCAGGAGCTCTTCCATGACCCGGGATCGCCGGTCGGCGGAAACCCGAAGGGCGACGTAACGCTGGTCGAATTTTTTGATTACCGCTGCGGGCATTGCCGCCGGACGACCGGAATCCTGAAGGCTATTCAAGAACGCGATCCCAAGCTGAGGGTCGTATACAAGGAATTCCCCATTCTGGGGCCCGGCTCTCTGTTGGCGGCCAAGGCCGCTTTGGCTTCCAGAAGACAGGGAAAGTACCTGCCGTTCCACAAAGTCTTGATGAAGCATACGGGACCGTTTTCTGAAGAAGGAATCCTGAAGGCCGCTGAATCGGCGGGCCTCGACGCCGAACGGCTGAAACGGGACATGGAGGGTCCGGGTATCCGGACGATACTGGAGCGTAACCGGAGACTCGCGGGCGCTCTCGGCATTGACGGGACCCCTTCCTTCGTGATCGGCGACGAATTGATTCCGGGGGCCGTTGGTCCTGAGAAATTTCGGGATATCATCGCCCTGGCAAGATCCAGGAAGGGACGGTGAGGGGTGGGCGCACCTTGGGGGGATCGGCAGCCCCGGATACTTGGCACCGTGCCAGATTTCGATCCGCGCACTTACGGCTGCCCCAACCTGAGCACACTGTCGACCAAGTCCGGCGGTTTTGAAATTCGAAAGGGGCCGGGCAACGCGGTGCATATCCGGCGCAAGGTTTCAGGTCGTAAAGCGCCGGGCAAATCGAGAGGCGGCAAGGCCAAATGAGACACCGCCCGAGCCGGGGCGAGGCCCGTTCCGATTGACTGTCAGGGGGGCGGGCGAGATGGCGTCAGCGTTCGCGGGACGCGGCGACGGCTTGGGTGACGTCGAGGTTCCAGTTCCAGGGCAGGAGTTCGTCAAGGCGCGCGGCCGAGTGGTCGTTGATGCGGTTGCGCACGTCGGCGAGCCAAGCTCTAGGGTCGACGTTGTTGAGCTTTTCGGTCTCGGTCAGGATGTATCCGACGCCGGCGCGCCGGCGGCCTCTGTCGGAGCCGGCGAAAGTCTAGTTACGTCTTCCCAGCGTGACGGCCCTGAGTGCGCGCTCGGCGGCATTGTTGGACAGGCAGATGCGACCGTCGTCGATGAAGCGGGTGAAGCTGGACCAACGCTTGAGCATGAAGGTGGATTTGGGCTTGTTGGTCATGGGGCGCCTCCCTGTCCTGGGCCGCGCGACCGGTTGTCACTATAGGAAGCGGTCACGGCGGCGATTGCACGAGGAAGCCACGTGGCGGGACGGGACGGACAGAGACCTAAGGCTCTGCAACTAAAGCCGTTTCTGCCTTCTCACTCGATGGCGGACGCTGTCCGGAAGGGCATCACCGATGCGTGGGGTGTGACAGAAAAGACTCCGCAGGGAGTCCGCGAGGGGCGCTTGCGCCCTGCATACCGTCATCGGCCAGTGAGGCCACGCCGCGAGGGTCTGGAGCCGTCGCGGCGGGATTGCCGCAGAGGGAAAGGCGACGGCTCCGGCGGGGTGCGCGAAGTGGACCGCGCCGCGTCCGACGATTGCCGTGCCGCAACCGAAGCCAGCCGTGCGCGGAATCGCCGCCGGGCCTACCAGCGCATCGCGAACCGCAGCATCGCTCCGTGCTCGGGTGCGCCTCCGCCGTCCTTCTCGCGGCCCGTGGCTTCGAGGCCCAGGGCTAGGTCGATATCCTCCCGGTCTCCGAGGCCGAGACGGTACAGGCCACCAACGCCAGAAACGGTCTTGCCCAACGTTGCAGGACCGACTTACGCTGTTGGTGGGCTACGTCCGGCCCTTCAACTCAACCCGCGCCCAACTCTCTCATAGGAAGTGGACCACTTAATGGGGGCAGGCGAAACGCGGCGAGGGGGCGCGAATCAGAAGGCGATGCGCACCAGGAGAGACAGCTGGTGGTCCTGACGCGAGCCGTCGCCGAAGCGTCCGGTGTAGCCCGCGAGGACGCGCGCGCGCTCGGTCAATTTCGCGGTCAGGCCAAGGCCGGTGCTCACCGACTGGCGCGGCGGCGTGAAACCCGGGAGGGTAAAGCGCCCGGGCATGGTGTTGGATCCCGCGGTGACCAGGATGGGGTCGTCCTTGAGTTCCCTCTCATAGGTGACGCGGGCGTAAGGGCGGACCCCGCCGCCGAGGCGCCAGGTGAGCTGGTAGCCGCCGCGCGCGATGAGGGAATCGCGCTCGAAGTCGGAGAAGTTCATTGAGGTGGAGGAGCGCCCGCTCTCCCGGTAGCCCTTGACCTTCTGATCGATCCAGACGAAACCGAGGAAGGGACCGTGCTGTAGAGCCTCGGGTTCACCGAAGAGCCAGCCCATGTCGAGTTCGGCCCCGAACTGAGCGGCGCTGGTGGAGCCGCGCTCGAGCCGCCGCGCCGGTCCAAGGCGGATCGAGCGCTCGATGTCCACCGATGTCCTGCCCCCGCTCACGGCGCCGCTCAGGTGGAGGCCGCCGCTACGCCACGTTCCGTGCAGCGAGCCGAGCACCACGGTGCTGTCGAGGTTCGCGCCCGAGATGTCGTTGTCGTGGCGAGCGAGGCTCAATGCAGCGCCCCAGTGCAGCTCGGCCCCCGCGCGGCGGTTGGCCCCCAGAGTGAGCACCTGCATGTTGGCCTGCGTTTCGCCGAGGCGCGGCAGAACGTCAGGCTCATGCCTGCCGATGCCTCCCGTCACGTAGCCGCGCCAGCTCCCGACGGGTCGGTCAAGCGCGAAATCCGCTATCCGCTCCGAGGACACGGCGTTGCGGTGAACACCCGCCACATCGACGCCCGCCTCGCCGGCCAGTGAAACCTGGACCGGAGCGGCGAGGGTGGAGGTGATCACGCTGGCGATGATCGCGTGAGCCGCGCCGCTCGGATGTTTGTCGTCCGCGAACAGGTAGCGCTGATTAGCGCCGGGGGCGTAGGTCTTGGGATAACCGGAGCCCTCCGGGCCGCATACGAGCGAGACCGGGCTGCGGTCCGTTAGGGGATCCGCGTTCAGGGGGCAGGCTGTTTCGCGGACGTTGGTGAAGCCATACGTCTGGGGGCTTTCAAATATCTCCTCGGTCAGGGCCATGATATTGATGGGGACGATGCCATCCCCGCGCTCGCGCAGACCAGTATAGACCACCTCGTTATAGGCGGTGCTCAGTGCGGTCAGCGCTGCCCGGGCGGCCGGAGACAGGTTAGCGGCGAAAGGGATCACGCCTAAGTCGGGCAGGTTGGGCACCACGATATAGCGGGCGCCGGCTTCCTGGAGGCGCCGGATCTGAGCGGCATGGGCGGTGGCGGCGGCCAAAGTGTGGGTCTGTGCATTGGCCGATTCCAGGATCAATGCGTCATTGATATCGTTCAGGCCGGCCCAAATGAAGTAAAGTGCGTCCGGGTCGGCTCGCCCGCCCGGTCGCAAGGAGAGGTGCTGGTCGATCTGCTCCGTGATTGTTGGCACTGAATTGAGGCACGGGCCCTCCGGGCGCACACAGGCGCCGCTCCAGGCGTAGTTCGGTCCGTCGGCGTCGGAGTGCCTGCCCGATGCGCCGAAGGTCTGCGCGATGATCTCCACGGCGAGCGGGTCGGGGTTGGTGGTGAAGCTACTGCCCGCCGGCAGCTCCAGTTGCTGGGCTATATTGCCCGTGTCGCTCAGGCTGGCGCCGAACACGAAAAAGTTGTTGAAGCTCTGAGCCCAGGCGCTGCCGGCGAGAACGAGAACGAGAACGAGAACGAGAGGAAAAACGCCGAGCAGACGAAAATGACGAAGCATGTGAAGGCTCTCCCCTCTAATTCGGGGAACGATGACGAACTGATGACGCCGAGCCGGCAAAATCACCCGTTCAGATGGACGTCAATATACCAACTCACGCCGCGGGCGGCAAGGGGGCAGCGGGGTGGAGTTGCCCCGATTCGGTGGACACTTTCAGACTGTTCGCAGGAGGTGTTCAGATGGCAAAAACTCATTTCCCTTACGCGCCGGAGTACCGGCGCCGGATGGTCGAACTGGTCTTTGCTGGCCGCACGGCAGGGGGGTTGGCCCGAGAATTCGAGTGTTCGGCTCAGACGATCGCGGCGAGGGCCGTCGTGAGGACGGTATGAGGAGCACGGAGCTCGAGGAGCTGCGGCGGCTTCGTCGAGAGGTACGTCAGCTTCGCGAAGAGCGGGAGATCTTAAAAAAAGCCGCGGCCTGGTTCGCACAGGTGACCGGCTCGGTGCCGGGGAGGTCTTTGAGCTCGTGAAGGCGAACCAGGCCCATCATCGGGTGACCACGATGTGCCGTCGGCTGGGCGTCTCCCCCAGCGGATACTACGCGTGGCGAAGCCGTGGGCGTTCGAATCGTGCGAAGGAGTTGCGGGGCACGATCCAGGCCATCCACGAGGGCTCTGAGGGACCTACGGGGCGCCTCGGGTCCACGCCGAGCTCTGGGCCAGCGGGCGCCCGGTGAGCCGCAAACGGGTGGCTCGTCTGATGCGTGAGGCAGGCCTAGCCGGGGTATGCCCACCACGCGCGTGGACGCGGGTTATCGTGCGGTCCCGGGCCGGGTCGAACGTCAGTTCCAGGCCCAAGCGCCGGACCGCATCTGGGTGGCCGACATCACCTACGTGCCGACCTTGACGGGGTTCGTGTATCTGGCGGTAGTGCTCGACGTGTTCAGCCGCTGGGTGGTGGGATGGTCGATGGCCCACCATCTTCGCGCCGAACTGGTGCTTGGGGCCCTGAACATGGCGCTGGGACAGCGCCGCGTTCCCCGCACGCGCGGGGATGAACCGGGATCAGGTTGGCCATGCGCAAAACGGAGATCGCGTTCCCCGCACGCGCGGGGATAGCTCGGGATCTGATCGCTGAAGTCCAGGCGCTGAGGAGGGAAGTTAAAAGGGTGGTGCGGATTTCCATATGGGAGCCGGGAGAGCCGTTTCACTTTGAACTGGCCGAAAAATTCACCCGCACGATAGCGGAAAAGATCCTCCAGGGCGGGTTGGGGGAAGGCGTTCTTCTCAACGTGAACGTGCCCAACATTTCCGAGAGCGAGTGCAGTGGCGTTGAAATCACCCGCCAGGGGAAGCGCGTGTACGGCGACTCCATCGTCGAGAAGATCGACCCCCGCGGCCGGGAGTATTTCTGGATCGGCGGCAATGGGCTGGGTTGGGTGGACGAGCCCGAAACCGATTTCGCCGCGGCATCCCGAAAAAAGATTTCCGTAACCCCCGTTCGGCTGGACCTGACGGATTACGGTGCGATGGAAGAATTGAAAAAATGGCACTTTCGGTAAACGGCACGGCGAAAGCGGGAAAAAGGTGGGCGATGACCGGTGGGCCCGGGCGCGCAACGACATGGTGGGAAAGCAAATAATCACCAAAGGAATCCGGGACAGCCGGGTGGTCGAAGCGATGCGCCGCGTGCCGCATCACCGGCGCTGTCCCAGGAGATGCGTCGGTGCTTACGCACGCGGCAGTGCAGACCATGATCGGCGCCTCTATGCCGCTCTCCCCGGCCAGGCGGGTGAGCATCCGGCTGCAAACGTATTTTCACCGCCCGCCTCTTCGCCTATGATCCGGGTTGGAAGCGTTTCGCCAGGCAACTCGATATGGGGGCCAGTATGAAAGCAAATACTCGGCCTGCCGCCAGGCGCGGCCTCGCATGGCGGAGGGCCGTGCTTGCGTTACTGACGATTCTCCTGCTCGCGAACGGTGGTCCCGCAAGCGCCGGGAGTGCCCATGCCGCTTTTGATTGGACGGGGACTTACGCGGGCGTCTTCGCCGGCCACGGCCGAACGGACAACCGGATCGTCGACGCCGACGGCTTCGCGAACTGGGGCAATCCCGGTTCGGTTGTCGATTACGACGGTGCCGGGGTCCTCGGCGGCGCGCTGATCGGGAAGAAGTTCGCCATCGGCGGCGTGCCGCTCAGGATCGAGCTCGACGGCACGTTCGGCTACCTGCCGGCAAAGACGGACGCGCTCGATCCCGAAGGCCGGGACGAGACGGCGAAATCGGAGTTCCGATGGATCGCCACGGCGCGCGCCGGCATCGAACAGGCCATCGGCCGCGCGACACTATTCGCGACCGGCGGGTTGGCGCTCGCCGAGATCGCCAATTCCGTCACCGATATCGATTCCGGACCAACGCGGGTGGACCTCGACGATTCCTTTCGCGACCGCTCGACGGAAATCGGCTGGGTGGCCGGAGTCGGTATCGAGGCACCCCTGGCCGACGCCTGGACACTGCGCCTCGAGGGCTCGTATCTGGATTTCGGGCGGAAAACCTATCACGTGAACCGTTCCGGGAATAATTCTTGTGGCCCGGGAAACCCTCGAAGGCCTTGCTCTTACAACGTTGAGAATAAGCTTGGCATCGTACGCCTGGCAATAATTCACCGGTTTAGCTGGTAGCTGGACATCTTGCCACGCCAGTCCACCCAACCTGCCCAACGGCTTTGTCCGCCACGCATGCAAGCCGCTTGTGACGATTCCCGGCACGCCCGGCAAGCACAACAGTCCCGGGACTCCTGGCGAGACAATTTCGATCAAATCAGCCCGATCAATTTCCAACGTGGACTGGGTTTCGAAGAGCGGCCCCGAGGCCAAGATCGCCAAGATGAAGGACGGCACGACGCATCTGGCCTACAAGCCCGGGAACGCGGTGGATCTGGATACCGGCGCGGTGGTGGCGGCCGAGCTGCACCCGGCCGATAGGGCGACAGCACGACGATTTCCAAGACCCTGGCGGCGGCCGAGGCAAATCTCGAGGTGGTCGATGCGGCACCGCGGGGGAGGACCCGGCCGAATGCGTCGCACCCGCCTCCGACAGCCGGGCAACTGACTGTTCCTTGTATTCCAGCGAAAACCGCCGCCTCAGTCTGCTTTGTCATATCGTCCCTCCAGGTCGGTATCCAATTTACCGCCTGGTCCGGGATCCGGGAGCAACGTCAGCGTAAGCTTCCCCCCTTGGCAGGCACTCGAAGGCAGACCGTTCCCGGCCATGCCCCATTTGCGTATTTTCGCCATTTGACGGGGCATTTGCCCCCTCCGCAACCGCTCGGCCTTCGACTGGACTTGGGCGCGCGGAAGAGCGATCGTGCCGCTGGGCGCGGCGCAGCCGCCGAGGTTGCCTCGGCCCGGGCTTTGCGGGCGGCAGAGCCGGGTTGTCGCCCGCCGGATGAGCAGGGAGTCCGGAATGACCGACACACGGGTAGATGCCGTCGAGCTGGAAGGTCTCGACCGCGCCGGCCTGAAGCGGGCCTGGGAGCAAACCTTCGGGTCTGCTCCGCCGCGCGCGCTCTCACGCGCTTTCATGCGCCGCCCGCGTATCGCCCGTGTCCGCCGGGGCGCATCTTGTCCGCGAGTGGAACGGCAGGATCTACCGGGTCGAGGTGCTCGACGGGGGCTATTGTTTTGACGGCAAGACCTACCCGTCGCTCACGGCGATCGCCAGGCGGATAACGGGCGCGAACTGGTCGGGGCCGCGCTTCTTCGGTCTGACGCGGCGGCGCGCGTGACATGGCAAAAATCCGTTGCGCCGTCTATACGCGCAAGAGCTCGGAGGAGGGGCTCGAGCAGGCGTTCAACTCGCTCGACGCGCAGCGCGAGGCCTGCGCCGCGTATGTCTTGAGCCAGAAGGCGGAGGGCTGGGCGCTGCTGCCGGCCGCCTACGAGGACGGGGGCATCTCGGGCGGGACCCTGGAGCGCCCGGGCCTGCAGCGCCTGCTCGCCGACGTCGATGCCGGTCTCATCGACCGGATCGTGGTCTACAAGCTCGACCGGCTGACCCGGTCCCTCACCGGCTTTGCGAAGATCGTCGACCGGCTCGACGCCGCCGGCGCGGGTTTTGTCTCGGTGACCCAGTCCTTCGACACCGCGACCAGCATGGGGCGGCTGACGCTCCATATGCTGCTCTCCTTTGCGCAATTCGAGCGCGAGGTGACGGCCCGAGCGCATCCGGGACAAGATCGCCGCCTCCAAGCGCAAGGGGCTCTGGATGGGCGGCATCGTGCCGCTCGGCTATGACCGGGACGGGCGCACGCTCTGCATCAACGAGGCCGAGGCGGGGACGGTCCGGACGCTCTACGCCCTCTACCGGCGGCACGGAACGATCCGGCAGGTGAAGTCCGAGGCCGATCGCCTGTGCCTCCGCACGAAGGAGCGCCGCGCCGGGGACGGGACGCGGACGGGCGGCCTGCCGTTCCATCGCGGGCACCTGCACCACCTGCTGACAAATCCTATCTACGCCGGCCGCATCCGGCACCGGGCGCGCGTCCACGAGGGCCGGCATCCGCCGGTCATCGATCCGGAGGTCTGGACCGCCGTCCAGGCGCAGCTGCAGGCGGGGGCCGCCAGGCCGCGGATGCGCGGCACGAAGGGCGGCGCGGCGCGATCGCCGCTTGCCGGCAAGCTCTTCGATGAGACCGGCGACCGGCTGACGCCGAGCCACGCCAAAAAGCGGAGCGGGCAGCGGTTCCGCTACTACGTCTCCCGCCGCCCCATCAAGCACAGCGGCGAGAAGGATCTCTCCGGCTGGAGGCTTCCCGCGCCGCTCCTCGAGGAGACCGCCGCGCGTCTCATCCGGCGGCATGTCTGCGCCGCGGCCTTCCCGGCCTCGCTGACCCGCGACCCGGAGATGGAAGAGCTCGCCTCGGCGCGGCGCCTCCTCGAGGAGCGGTTTGCCGGAAACGAGGGCGCCTCTGCAGCCGGCCTGCTCGGCCTTATCCGGCGGATCGATATCGGACCCGGGGCCCTGTCGATCCTGCTCGACCGAGATGCGCTCGGCGCGGCCCTTTCCGTCTGCCCCGATCGCATCCGCGATGACGCGCTCCGCGTAAATGCACCGTTCCGCCTGCGTAAACGCGGCGTCGAGGCAAAGCTCGTGCTGGGCGATCCAGCAAAATCCCTCGACCGCACGCTCATCTGCAACATCGCAAGCGCCCTCTCCTGGCTCGATCGGATCAAGGCGGGCAGGACCTATAAGGAGATCGCGGCTGAAGACGGCATCAAAGCGGCCCGCGTGCGGAAGGCGATCGGCCATGCCTTCCTGGCGCCCGACATCGTCCGCGCCGCTCTCGAGGGCCGGCAGCCCGTGGGGCTTACGTCAAACTACATCCTCCATCATCCGCTCCCCGCCGATTGGGATGAGCAGCGCGCGCTCGCCGCGGCGCTGTGAGCGGGCCGCGAACGCTCCCCCCGAAAATCAGGAACAGAGACCGGAACCGGAAATGCGGGGGGTTCCGCACATGCCCTCGCGTCTCGCATTGTATCTGCTCCTTCAAAAGCCCCTGAAAACAAGCGGAAAACCCGCGCTCGTCTCGCCCTGTAGAAATTTACCGGACTGTCTGGCGGTGGGGGCGGTCCGGCGCAAACCCCTATGCGGGAAGTTCCGGGAAGATCCGGGATGGGGGCCGGATTCCAGCGAGCTATTACCTGCTTCATTTGGTCGCAGAATCGTGGGGAAAAACCAGGGAAAATATGCCCCGAAAATGGCGGTTGCAGCGGCGATGCAAAGAGCATTTCAGCGGGGAGAGGAATGGGGCTCGCCCGGCCCCTGCAAACGGCTCCCCGTGCTCGAAAGGGGCGCGCACGGGGCGGGTCAAGGCCATTCCGGGGGTGCACGATGTTGGAGGCGAACTCCCAGGGCCTTGGACACGGGAAGGCCTTCTCCGTCGATTGGGGGGTTGAAGGCGTGCAACAACTCGGGGGGCATCTGGATGAAGAAAAGTACATCGGGCGCGATGCCGTTGCCGGCCGCTCGGGCAGCCGTGGGAAGAAGCGCTGTTAATCCCGAGCCGTCGTCCGGTTCTTGGCCTGCGGCCGCGCATAGGTCAGTCCGAAGACGTTATCCGTCAGCCATCTCCGGAACCCCTCGTTGTCTGTGAACTGCTTGAAGAGTTACATGTCGTCGTTGAGCACGGCAGTCATCACGCGCCCGCAGACCTTTTCAGCGCGGCCGCCGGCCGGAACTTCAGAACCTTGGAGGCCTTGATCCGGATCGCTTCACCCGTCCGCGGATTGCGGCCCTTGCGCGCCGGACGCTTGGTGATGGTGAAGGTGCCGAAGTTGCCGATTCTGTAGCGGCCTTCCTTCTTCGATTTCATCAACCCAGCCTCGATCTCGCCCAACACCAAGTCGACCATGCGTTTGGACTCGGCCTTGCTGATGTTGCCCTTCTTTGCGACATTCCCGATGAATGCGGCTCTGCCCATGATGTGTAGCTCCTTTTCGCTCACAGAATCAAAACGGCCTTTGGACGGATACCGCATATAGCAGGGCTTTGGCCATACGTACACTAGGAATGACCCAAAAGGGTTCATTTTAAAGGATTTGGCTACGGGCCAGAGCTAACGGTCAGCAATGGAACGACTTTGAGTGTGTCGCGATTTCGCGCGCATGCAATTCACGCTGGTCGTGCGGCGCACGCGGGAGGGTTCCTTGGTTGGCCCAGGTGCGGGCGTGGTTGTTCTTCTGGCCAATGCGGGAGGAAGAAAGTCGCGCCGTCGCCTTCCACAGCGGTCCATGGCCCGCCTCGGGCCCCGCGATCGCGTGCGCGATCTCGTGCAGAACGGTGTCCCGGATCTGCTCCTCACTGTCCTCCAGGGCATGGTCGCGACCGAGCCGGATCACGCGGTCACGGAAATGGCAGTCGCCGAGGCGGCTCCTGGACTCGACGAAAGCGAGGGTCCAGCCGGTGAGCCCGTGCTCGTCCATCAGCCGCCGGGCCATCCCCGCGATGCCGTTCAGCCGCTCCGCGCCGTTCCTCGCGCCTTGACCTCCGGCGACGCTGAGCAGGCCATAGGGGACGTTCCAGCGTGCCTCCCCGCGGCGCACCTTCGCTCTCTTCGGGTTGAGTTTGACGGTCTCGCCGCGCATAGATCCGTCGGGGCCTGCGAACGCCACCTGATCGCCCAGGCGGTAATCGGCTCGCGCTTCGTCGTGCGACGTGACCATCGTGGCGCGCCGCGCGCCTCCCGAGTCCTTCAACGCCGACTCCGAGACTTTCCAGGTCCGCTCTTCGGCATCGATCACCTTCGCGAAGCGTCGCCGTCCCTGCCGTTGGAGGAGATGTCCGTGGATTGTCTCCCCGTTGTGGGTGAACCGGACGGCGGACCCGATCGAGAGAGGGCGCAGATCCCGCTGTTTGGCCATTCGAGTCTCTCCTCCATTCCGGCGATTTTCGGGAAAGCCGTCCCGCTGGACAATCCCGGCGACGCCTTGAGCGCGGGCTGGGCGCTGGACGAGGCTGGAGGCGGACGGCTCGATCTGGCCTCCGGCGATCGCGGCGATCCGCCTGCTGATACTGACCGGATGCCGGCGCGACGAGATCGTGACGCTGCGATGGGCCGACGTGGACCGGGCGGCTGGAGAGCTCAGGCTCCGGGACGCCAAGACGGGTCCGCGCATGGTGCTGCTGACGCCGGAGTTGGAAGTGGTGTTCGCCGATATTCCCCGCGTTCCGGGCAATCCCCGGGTGATCGTGGGCAGGAAGCCGGGCGCCGGTCTGACGGACATCACCTACTACTGGTATCGCCTGCGGCGCGGGCCGGGCTGGACGACGTGCGGATCCATGACCTCCGACATTCTTGTGTAACTTTATCCGGCTTTCAAGAGCGTAAAAATCACTTATCGATTTGTTTTTATTATACAATCTATCTATACCGAACTTCGGTATAAAAGCTACTTTTCCAATTGCGTAACCATTCTGAAACCGGATTCAATATAACTCCAGCACCCAGGACCGCGTTTGTCATAGATTTCTTCCCGCACCCCCATCTTCGGCCCCGCCGCAGCGTTCTCCAAAAACGCCTTCCACGATCCCGATAAGGGCTTTCCGTGGCGTCGGCACGCCTCGCGCCGAGACCACGGCGGCGCCATTTTCGTTTCCACTGTAACGCCCGATCCAATGCCCGTCATCGGGTCCGGTGACGCCTCTTGAACGCGGCTTCCGTCTCGCCCGCAACCTTCCGACCGCGCCTCGCCTATGGCGCCGGCCGACTTCACCAGCATAGCCCGGACACCAACGAGAGGACGAGGCCGGCGGCGGGCGGGCGAAGCGCGGGCGCACGGGCGATAGCGATCTCCAGGCCCGTCGACCGTGCGCGGGGAAAACGCACCCGTGTTGAACACCGGGGCGGCATGCTCCCGCGCTATCCAGATCGCCATGCCGGTTCCACCGGCGTCGGCGTCGACGGGCTCAATCTCGGCCGGTCCGAGGAGGATGGTAGCCACCCTCGGAGATCACCTGCCGGCTGGCGTTAAGAATGGCGAGCGCCACGCCCGACGGGTTGCAGGCGCCGGGGTCCACGATACCGATCTCGCTGCTGAAGCGGTCGCAACCCGCAGGCAACGGCCCGGCGCTCATTCCGAGCCCTCCGCACTTTCGCGACCAAGCCTTCAACGGTCGCGGGATCGGCGCCGCAGGAGAGGGGCTTCGCATCCACCCGACCTTGATGTCTCGCTACGCGATTGCCAATAGATCGCAATGATCTTGGCGTCTAGGAACCGTTCATGACTACTAGGAACTGGTGCGGCATCGTGCACGGATCCATTCGACGCCTGGGAAGCCAGCGTACCAGGGAGGCCAGCATTGCGCATGGCAGCATCCCGGAGGTGGTACGCATCTTCGCTGGAAGTCTCTAATCCTAAGGCCTTGTCGACGCGTTGCGTTGCCTCAGCAAACACGGGTCGTCGGCCATCCACACTGCTCAGCCAGTCGTGTGCGAGCGAGATACTTTGAATCACGTCATCAATCACGTCGGGCTCGAGAGTGCCATCGTGGTGCTTTACGAGCAGTTCGACGTATGCGCTGATTAGGCCCGCCCCTGAATGTGCGCCCTGACCTACCGACGTTGGTGGGGCACCAACCGCCGCAGTCATGGCTCGGCGTGTCGTTTTGCTGAATTCCCTAATCAGTTCATCAAATTGTGGGACAATCCCCCTAAGCACATCAGCAACCTTGACTGGATGCCACCTCTCTGACATCCCGCCTATCGCGAGGCGGCAGAAGACAGTGTACTGAGCCTGCGAGAACAGCACTCGCCTGATATCCTTCCAAAACAAGTCACGCTGAGCAACACCCACCACAAACGCAGGGTTTGCCTTGGGTCGAGTGCCGGGTGATATCTGTTCAAGAAGTAACCGGTGAATCAATACATCACGACCACCAATTGTGGTCCACTTGTAATCTACGAGGCGCCCTCGGATAGGGACGAGTCCAACGAGCAGAACCTCCAGTACCTGCGCCATCGAGCGTATCTGAGGAAGTTGGGCGGTAATCGCGTTCCCGAGCAGATTCTCGTTGTCCTCCATGAGCTCTTGAAGAGTCGTAATGACTGAGGCCATGCGGAAAATCGGATCAGCCTCCAGCTCAACCTCCACTTCTAGGAGCTCACCACGACGAATAGTGCTCGGATCCACAAGCCAACCATCTTTGGCAGGTGGATCAAGTCTCTCTTCAAGATCGGCGACCGCATCGACTGTAGGCATACAATCGGCGTCAGGCGGACTCAGCGCGAGCGAAGCCCGTTCAATGTCATACAGCTCTTTGAAGCTCGTCTGAATGATTGCCTTGCGCAGTACTTGAGAGCTCTGAACGTGACCAGCCCGCATCTCGGAGTCGAGTTTGGCCTTGGTCCCACCGAATCCAACGCTAAGTGAACCCCCAACATCACTATTCAGAGAGGCCGTCTGGCTCTCAGTGAATTCGGTGACGATTCCACCCTTCCGTGAGGCTAGGACGCTATAGACAGACACTTCGTCCAAATAAACGAACTCCCGCAGGAGCCCGGTGGAGTTCCCCGGGACCTGTTGTCGCTTTAGGCGTCGGAGCCAGTCTCGTAATCGAGACGCGATACTCATCTAGCGCCTCCGGTCGGCCTGACCTCTCTCGCCCGATTCCGGTAGCGGGAGACACGCTCGAACCCGCCGACATAATCCTCTTCGTAAATCTGGCGTCGCTTGTCTTCAACGGCCAGCAATGCCGCCTCACTCCAGATCTGTGCTAGCTCGGCCGCCGACCACCCAACAGACTTCGTTGCGATGACAGCGTGGGGAAGTGGGTCCCTTGTGCACAGCCGGCGTGCCGTCTTCGTCAGGATATCTTCTCGGTCATGCTCATCCGGGTAGGGGAACTCGATCTCCCAGTCAAAGCGCCCTGGCCTTCGAAGGGCGACATCGAGATCCTTCGGTCGGTTGGTCGCAGCAATGACAACAACGTTAGTATCAGACGTGAAGCCGTCCATAAGAGTAAGCAATTGAGCGACAACGCGTTTCGATGCCTCGTGTGATTCGTCTCCTCGCTGAGCCGCTACACTATCTATCTCATCAAAGAAGATGATCGCCTTCTCATGCTTCGCCGCTGTCTCAAACAACTTCCTGAGCAACTCCTCGCTCTGGCCGTACCACTTGCTGAATATCTCGGGGCCGGAAATCTCGTAGAACGCCGCCTCAGATTGCGAGGCTATTATCCGAGCCAGCATCGTCTTCCCGGTGCCCGGCTCTCCGGTGAAAAGCACGCCCTTAATCGGACGTGCTCCAATCGCTGACAATAGTTCATTTTGCCGTAGTGGCACCTCAATCAATTCCCGGGCCCTAGCTACAACCGCTGGGAGACCTCCGAAATCATTAAATCCGAGGTCAGACTCATCTGGATGTGTTGAGCGGAATCGATCAATGACCGAGTCATCCACCTGCGGAAAGTCGATGTACTTGATCGGCGTCTCAGAAAGAACCCGCGTGACTCCCTGTACGTCTCCGGCCTGAACCGTGTTCCCGTTCTCGTAACACAGCGTGGTCACCGTCGGGACCGTGCGAAACCTTCCGCCTGAATCGATTGCCGTGATGTCTGACAGCTTGATCTTCACGATCCCGACCCAGAGTTCGTCAGGCCAGGCGCTACTGGGAACCTTTTTGATTTCGGTGTGCTCGTTATCGATATCGTCAGTAATGAGTAGTACATCACCAACTGAATACTCTTGGTCTACATTGTCAATAGAACCTGCCTTGCCGTTTCGGAGGTCGAAATAGACACTGCGACCGTCATCACTAATCGCCAAGACCTTTGCAAGTAGCCCTGAAGGCCCAAGTTCGATAGTCATCTCTCTCACACTTCGTTCTCCGGATTCGAGTGCCGGCCTAGAGAGAAGGTTCTGCCCAAAATGTCCGGAGCAGCGCGCAGTGGCCGTGCGTGAAACGCAACGCTGGCATCCGCATATTTCTAATCGAGCCGCAATAACGCATGCGATAGTGGTTGGATCGTTTTCGGGATGGTCGCGAACAGGAGGGTGGCTATGTTGGAAGCCCCATCGCCAGCGTGAGTGTCAAAGGTGATCCCCATGTTCGTCCCGGTCATTACTCTTTCGCCAAAACTTCCAGCGGCTCCAACCACCCAGGAATCCCTAGGATGGGGCACGCCGTCTGGCGTTCATAGGCTGCGGCTTTGAATATGAGCCCTACATCGTAGCCTGCAACGTCATGGCCCCCGGCGCCGGGGGCCTGTAAGCCATTCCTTCCCCCAAAACCGGGTTCACAGCCTCAGGCTGTCATGAAAACTCTCTCCCAAGTAGTGGTACAAAAACTCGGTCTGGTCAATAGTCCATCGACGGGTGGTGTTCGATGGCATAGTGCAGTGCGACGACATGAGGATCATTCATTTTCCCGACCTGACAGTTGCATGACGATATCGGCAAGATATGATCGTGCCACGCTTGTTGTGAAAGATTCCACCGTCGCGATCGGTCCGGGTTTAGCAATGTGGACAGCAGTAATCGCATTGTGTGAGAAGGTTAGTCAGATGTTCTCGCGGTGTCTGCGGCGTGCTGCGACCTCGGCCGTTGCTCAGAACCGGGTTCGTCCTTCAAGGAGTCTTTGAGCGACTTAAAGATAGTGTCATGACGCTTGACTATGGGACGGGAAGGATAGTCATGCAGGACAATGTATAGAGCGTAAACCAAGGGACGGTAACTATCGGGGGTAACCAAAGCTTGGAAGAAATCTACACCCAAGGTGTTAGATGCGCTACAGGTATCCCAGTGGTATCTCGTCTCAGTGATCGGCTTGTCACCGAGAAATTTAAAGAACGATTCCACTGTCTCGAATACGTCCCATGTCGATTTAACCTCACTATTAAGTAATTCCTTGTACTTATACTCTACTGCCCGACGCATGGGTGCAGGAAGCTCATTGAACAGATATGCTAGATTATGGACATGCGGGAAAACACCGTCATTATATTTGGCGTAGGCACATTTAAGAAGTATCTCAATCAAATATTGGGCAATCACCTGCCTCCCGAGGTTCCAACCGATTCCGCGTGGGTCGGTTGATTCATGCGGGAACTTTGCTTGAAAGTAATCGAGTACCCCCTCCACATTGTAGATGAGACGAGGGTCTGTGCTCGGGCTCGTTTCCCTGTTATTGATGGTCGATACAGGCTCATGCGTCTTGACGGTGGTGCCCGGTTCGTTCCTCAGTGCATCCCTGAGCGACACGAATCTCGTGTCGTACCGCTTGACGAGTGGGGGAGAGGGATAGCCATGCAGGACTATGTACAAGGCGTAGCTGAGTACCCGATGATCGTCCGGCGCCATCAACCCTTGGAACCCTTGGATGGCAAGGGTATTAGATGAGCTACGTTTGTCCCAGTAATATCGTGTCTCAGTGATCGGTTTGTCGCCGAGAAATGCCAAAAACGATTTCACAGTTTCGAAGACATCCCATGTCCACTCAACTCCACTATTGAGTAATATCTTGTACTTTTCCTCTACGGCTCGGCGCTTGGATGTCGGCAAGTGTTGGAACAGATATGCTAGACTGTGGGTATGCGGGAAAGCATCGTTGTGGTATTTTGCGTAGGCACATTTAAGAAGAATTTCAGCCAAGTATTGGGCAACCAACTGTCTACCAAGGTTCCATCCAAATATGCGAGGATCTTGACCCTTGCTGGGACACCGCTTATCGAGATAGTCCAACATTCCGGCGACGTTGAAGATCATATTCGGGTCTCTTCTTGGTTTCCTTGTTTTCGTTTTCTTTTTTCTCATGTTATTTGCCTAAATGATTGATCCCAAAATCGGTATCAGGAGCAGCCTTTTTCTACTTCTTCGATTTTTTACAACGAGGCCACCGCAATGCCATCTTTCCGGTAGGATCTGCTCGTACATTGCGGTTGCCCTATAAGCGAAGTCCCATCCACGATCTTGCCGCGAGGGAATGCTCCGCAGTCTCCGTATAGGCGCGCGCTGAGTCGCTGTCGAACGGGAGAACGCGACCGGCGAACAGACTACCGAAGGTAAGTTCGCCAACCTCTTCAAGGCCCCTGCGGCGTCTGCCCTCGGGCAAGCCCCCTCAATGGTGTCCTGCCTATGCTGGTATCGACCAGCCCGTAATCTCCATGCAAGCGACCTTGTTCAAACTCTAGCGTAACCGGTCGCATTCCTGTCGCACCTCTCTCCCCCCGGAACGTCCCAATTCCGATGCAAACATCATAAGCCCTGTCGCCGCTCCCCACAGTCCCTGATCCGGCTTGAAGATCCGCCATCGCCAGTCCGATCACGCGCTTAGTCGATGCTTCAGCAGCAGGTTTCTTCCACCGTGGCTGCCAACTCGTGAGACGCCACGCCGACGCCCCCCCGCCGACAGATCCGGCACGCAGATCACAACGACGCCTCGCGCCCGTGATTCGCGCCGCAGCCTGTTCGTATCCGCCGGAGCGGCGATCCGATCTCCCGGGCTCCGCCTGTCGGCGCCGACCGCACGCGCTGGGCGCCGCCGGCCTTCCTGCCGCCATCCGACGACACCGGGCGCTGGCTCATCAATCTGGAAGAGCTGCCCTCCGCCGTGCCCATGGTCCAGGCCGCGCTGTACCAACTCGTCCTGGACCTGAAATGCGGCGAGTACGAACTGCCCGAAGGCGCTTCGCTGATCGCCTGCGGCAACCGCGAGAGCGACCGCGGCGGCGTCCACCGCATGCCGACGGCTTTGGTGCATAGAGCCAAGAAGTTGTGATTTCCCATGGTCGATTGGTTAGAGGATCCTGATGGTGTTTGGCTTCGCTGCTCGGATGGAACGATTGAGTGCGCCGATCTGAATGGCGATTTCGTTTTGTCGGGATTGGAATGTGCGAGCGGTCAGCTTGCCGCCGTTGAGCCCCTTGACGCGATCTCCGCCGCATGCAGCTCCCGTTCCGATCCGCCATGTCCGGTGGAGGAATGGATGTGGCGCGTGGCGGGACGATGATTTCAGGTGGTGAATTCGGTGGCCGAGCTTCTCGGATCGCTTTCGCCACGGGCTCCCCGTCATAGGCGCCGCCGGCAAACACGCGCCGGATCATCCCGCCGGAACCGGCGGCCATCGGTCCCGACATCGTTGCATCGGCCGTGTCGTCACCGGTCAATTCATGCGCCCGAATCTCGCTGCCGGCCGGGTCAACCGAGATATAAAGCTTGTGCCACGAGCGTCGCGTTTCACCATACTTGGCGCGAGATTCGCCAGCGCAAAAGAATTTCAGGCCCGTGGAATCCAGCACGATATCCGTAGGCCGCTTGTTCGTGCCGGTTTCCGGAACGACATCCACCGTTCGCCGCCGCCGGGACAGCGTGGTGTGATCCGGCACCGGCAAATCCCGCCCCATCAAGTCCACAATGGAGCGCACAAAGCCTTCCGTCCGGCGGAGCGGCAGTCTGAATACCGCCCCCAGCAACAACGTCGTGGAAATCGCCGCTTGGCTGCGTCCCATTGCTCCAGGGCGTTCTCCTAAATCCAGAAACGGATATCGCCGCGCCGAACCAAACCGCGGTCATAATCCGGCCAGTTCGTGACCCGGTACTGGGCTGTTGGGATAGGGTGGCGACGCGACACGTGGAACTTGTGCGGCATGCCAAACCCTCGAAAACGGAACCGAACCCATACAGACTACCCCTCGACGGGTCCATGCACCAAAGCCGCGGCCCGCTGCTTTCACGCACAACCCGCCTCTGGCAGAGTCCACCCATGCGCGAACAGGACCTCTATCTTCCGGTAAAGGCTTTCCTTGAAGCGCAGGGCTATGCCGTAAAGGGAGAGATCGATGGCTGCGACGTCGTCGCGATCCGGGGTGGGGAGCCGCCCGTCATCGTCGAGTTGAAGACCTCTTTCTCCCTGCCGCTGATCTTTCAAGGGATCGCGCGGCAAGGGCTGTCCGACAACGTCTATCTTGCTGTTCCACCGTTTTCCGACCGCACCACCCGCCGGAAGGATGTCCTAGTGCTTTGCCGCCGGCTCGGGCTCGGGCTCCTGACGGTCCGGCTTGAGCCCGCGCCGTTGGTGGAAGCGCTGCTCGACCCGGCCGTCTACCGGTCGCGCAAGCGCAAACCGGGGATCGGGCGGTTGCTGCGGGAGTTTCAACATCGGGTTGGCGATCCGAACGCGGGCGGTTCAAACCGACGCAAGATCATGACGGTCTACCGGCAGGACGCCCTGCGCTGCGCCGTGCATCTCCGCCTAAATGGTTCGACAAAGGCCGCGATCGTCGCCAGGGCCACCGGCGTCGCCAGGGCCGGAGCCATGATGCGCGCCGATCACTATGGCTGGTTCGAACGTAGCTCCGATACGCCTCGCGGGGTCTACGGTCTGACGCCGAAGGGCCACGCAGCGCTTGAGAAATACGCAGATACCGTCGCGGCGCTGGCGAGCGACAGCGGCCGGGCGTTTCCATTGCCGCCCTGAAGCCTTCGCGTCCTGCGCCCCGTTAGCGAAGCCCGCGCCGGTCGGCCGCGCGGCGGTGTTCAGCAGTCTACATCGGGCATCCTCCTAAACAGATGCCCAGGACAGAATCATAAATGATTCATAAATATAGTAGCGGTTAGTACGATAGCGGCTGCTGGGCGTTTGCCGTCGCCGCATGACAACACCCAATATTTGCGCGTAGACATCGGCCGCGCCTGGAGAAAAACAGAAGGTTATCACCCGGCACTGGTGCCTTTGTGGCCGTCAGTACAGCGGAGAGCGGATCCTTCATGACACAGCGCTCCGAGCCCGGACGGGAGGAAACGAGTTGAAGTCGTCTGAAACCTTTGTCGCCTGCTCAAACTGCTTCACCAACATGGGACTGCGGCTGGACGCAGAACGCTTAGGCGCAAGCGACTCGTCGACATGTCCTAGATGCACGACGGTCGACGGTCGCAAATTTACGTCCGATCGGTTGATCACTCTTGCGCAGCACTTTTTTGTCTGGGGTTCCGTGCGTAGATACAGCTACGGTGCGGCGCCAGCCGTACAGTTCAATGATCGTCGCGAGACGGACATCGCAATGCCGAGATCGCTTCGCACCGATGCTGCTCTTCTTGAGGATGTGCTAGGCATTGGCTTCTTCTCCTACGAGCCCCGATGGTGGCTGTTGGGCAGGACCGAACCACTGAAGCGCCTTCAGGAGGAGGAGTCGCGCAACGAGGTGATCGATAGGATTCTGCGGGAATATGGTTCGAAGAAATTGACCGTGCAGGATCAATTCTATCGTATTCGCAAGGACCCTGGCACTCCATCAGACAGTAGCCAATACGACAGCGCGCCGGCGGAACGCTGCAATGGCCGTCTCGACACTCCCGAAAGGCCGGTCTTATATGCATCACCAGATCTGCAGACGTGCCTACACGAATGTCGCGTCACCGCCGAGGACGATCTGTTTGTGGCCACGCTCAAGCCCACACGCGACCTGAAACTGTTGAACGTGGCGACTTTACTGGATGAACCTCGGCAAGTGTCGGAATTCGAGAGTCTGGATTTGGCAGTGAGTATGCTGTTTCTCGCTGGGGCACATTCATATCCGATCACCAGAGCCATTTCGCTGGCTGCACGATGTGTTGGCTTCGACGGGCTCGTGTATCCGTCCTACTTCAGTATGCTCAGGAACGGAGTGAAGCCCTTCGAAACGATGTACGGGATGTCGCACCGGCTGATTCCTCAATACAAAGAATTCGAGGAGTCAAAGATCTCCTCCAATCTTGCGATTTTCGGTCGACCTATTGAGGAAGGGGTGCTGGAAGTTTCGTGCATTAATAGGGTAGTGCTTAGCACGGTGATCTACTCTGTTCACTTCGGTCCCGTTTTCGATGCTTCCTAGTGGTTGCCATTTAACGGAAGAGTCCGATTTGGGATTCTCATTTTTGTGTGACCGTGCGAGTCTGGCGCATGCGCACCGGAATATCTTTCACAGTCAGCCCCGCCACCGCCTGGAAAGCGCGGTCCGGGACCGCAATGCCGCTCAGAAACACGTTTGGCGAGCGGCCATCATCCTCTTGAGCGCTGACGGCGTCGGCACGATGGAGATCATGCGTCGGACCGGTAAGTCGAAATCCTGCGTCTGGCGCTGGCAGGAACGGTTCATGGAGGAAGGCGTCGCTGGGCTTCTTCTCGATAAAACGCGCCCGCCGCGCATTCCACCCATGGGTCCTGAATGGGCCGAGCGCGTGGTGGCGCTGACGTTGAACGACCCGCCGGCCGAAGCGACCCATTGGACGGCCGCAATGATGGCGGTGGCGGTTGGCATCAGTGAAAGCGCGGTCCGACGCATCTGGCGTTCGCACGTCTTTCAGCCCCACCGCTACCGGCAATTCAAGCTCTCGAACGATCCCAACTTCGTCGGCAAACTGCGCGATGTCGTCGGGCTTTACGTCGATCCGCCCGCCCATGCCATCGTCCTGTCCGTCGACGAGAAAAGCCAGATCCAGGCGCTCGACCGCACCCAACCGGGCTTGCCCATGAAGAAAGGGCGTCTCGGCCCATGACACACGACTACAAACGCAATGGAACGACCACCCTGTTTGCCGCCTTGAACGTCCTCGATGGTACGGTCATCGGGCGCAGCATGCAGCGCCACCGGCATCAGGAGTTCATCCGGTTCCTCAACGTGATCAATGCCCAAGTCCCGGCGGACAGAGCCGTCCACATCATCCTCGACAACTACGCCGCCCATAAGCATCCCATGGTCCGGTTCTGGCTCGATCGCCACAATCGCTTCACCTTTCCCTTCACGCCCACTTCCTGCTCCTGGCTCAATGCCGTCGAGGGGTTCTTCGCCAAACTCTCCAAGCCGCTATCAATCGCTTCGTCGAAGAAACCAATTACAATCCAAAATCCTTCTCCTGGACCGCCGACCCAGACAAAATTATCGCTGCCGTCAAAAGAGGGCACCAAGCGTTAGATTTCCTCACTAGTGGATCGATTCTAACGCTTTCCTCCCACGATCGACTGCGGCGAGGATGCGGTTGGGATCGGCAATCCAGACGAAGGGCCTAGTGTTCCGATTCTTTAGTTCCTACCATTATGCGGTGTACTGCGCCGTTTCCAGAGTTCTGAGGCAGAACCGTTTGATGGAGGCGAGGATTTCGTCGGCGGACTTGTGCCAGCGGAAGGGTTTCGGGTCTTCGTTGACAATGTCGATGTAGCGGAGGATCGCCTGTTCCAGTTCGGCGGTGGAGCGGTAGGCCCCGCGCCGCAACTGTTTTTCGGTCAGCAGGGCGAAGAAGCGCTCGACCTGATTGAGCCAGGATGCCGAGGTCGGGGTGAGGTGGACGTGCCAGCGCGGACGGCGTGCGAACCAGTTGCGGATCATCCGGGTCTTAACGCCGCGCACCGGCTCCCGCACCGCTCCCCGCACTGGTGCGGACGCTACCGCGGACTGCCTTCATCTCCGCCCGCGCCGCCGCGCGTCCCGCGCCAGCGTCGATTCCTCCATCGCACATACCGCATGATTCGCCGTTCCGGACCACCCGGAGCGGCTTTGCAGTCACACCTGACGCACCCGAGGTTCCTTGAGCGAGTCCTGTCCGGTCCTTTTCCGAACCACGTTTTCCGTTTCGTAACAATCGATTAGGCGGGATTTGGCCTGTTGCCGCGATTCCCGCGTGGGCCGTGTTCTCTCCCCGTAACCGCCGCCCTTGTTCCCTGGGAACAGGGCGGCATCCGAGGGAACACGAACCAGGAGACAGCCCATGCGCATCCACGCCACCATCAACGAAAGAACCCTCCGCCGCACCTTCAGGGAACGCAACCCCGGAAGTCGCGGCCTCACCGTCTACGACAAGGACCTTCCCGGCTTCGGTCTTAAGGTCTCGGCAGACGGAATCCGGACCTTCTTCGTCCGCGTCGTGCGCAAGCTCGGCGCCCAGAATGTGGTCCTCGGCACGTGCCATGACCTCACCGCCGCCGAGGCGAGGGAGAAGGCGATGGCCGAACTTGAGGCCGCGAAGACCGACCGGGAGGCCGGCCCCTTGATGCGGGACTTCGCCGAGGAGTTCATGCGTCGCCAGGGCCGGCGCTGGAAGTCCGTTACCCGCGAGAGCTACCGCGACCTGCTCGGCCGTTACATCCCGCCCTTCTTCGGCGCCATGCGGGTCGTGGACATCACCCGCGCCGACGTGCAGCGCTGGTTCGATTCCATGAGCGGCACCCCCGGCAATGCCAACCGCACCCTGTCGGTCCTGTCCGTCATGATGACCCAGGCCGAGCTTTGGGATCTCCGGCCCCAGGGGCCCAACCCCTGCCGCAATATGCGCCGCTACAGGCTCAAGCCTCGGGAACGATTCCTCTCCCTGGATGAACTGAAGCGCCTGGGCTTCGTGCTCGACCATACCGAGGCCACCCAGACCGCCTCCGCCATCCGGCTCCTGCTGTTCACCGGCGCCCGGTCCTCGGAGGTCAGGCCTCAAGTGGGACTGGATACGCGGCACCCGCGCGGTGCTGCCCGATTCCAAGACCGGCCCCAAGGCGATCCAGCTTCCGCCCCCGGCCAGGCCGGTCCTGCACGCCTTGCCGCGCAAGAGCTCCTACGTGTTCCCGAACAGCAAGGGTGACGGGCCGATGACCGATCTCGGCCTTCGGTGGCAGACGCTGCGCACGTTCGCCGGACTGGATGACGTGCGCGCCCATGACTGCCGCCACACATTCGCCAGTCACGCGGTGATGAGCGGGCTTGACCTCTACACCGTGGGCCGCCTGCTCGGTCACGCCGATATTGGCTCGACCGAGCGCTACGCCCACCTGGCCGACGGCCATGTCCGAGAGGCAGCGGGACATATCTCCGGGATCGTCAGCGACGCGATGACCGGAAGCCGGAAGGAGGTGGAGCATGGCGAGTAGGCTAAGGAAAGCGCGGCTCGGCCACAGCGCCATCGCCGCCGTCACGCCGAGGGCGGCCGAATACATGCTCTGGGACGGCACACTGGCGCATTTCGGGCTGCGGGTGCATCCCTCCGGCGTGCGGTCCTTCATCATTCAGACTCGCGTGCGCGGCCGGATGCGCAAGATCACTATCGAGCGCTTCCCCGAAATGGACCTGTTGCAGGCCCGCAAGGAGGCCGCCGCCGTCCTCGCCCGCCTCTGGGACGGCGAGACCGTGGAGCCCGCTCACAAGACGCGAGCGCCGCTGTTCCGGGATTTCGCCGCCCGCTACCGCGAGCGCCGCAAGGGCCGCTGGAAGCCGTCCTCGCTGGAGACCTACGACATCTACATGCGCGGGCGCATCCTGCCGCATTTCGGGAGGATCAGGCTCGACGCCATCGACCACGCCCGCGTCTCGGCATGGTTCGACGCGGCGAGCGGGGACAAGCCCGGCGCGGCCAACCGCGCCTCCGAGATCCTGCGCGCCATGCTTGCGACCGCGCGGCAGTGGGGCGAGCTTGGCGAACATGTCCCCGACGCCTGCGCCAACATCGTCATGAATCGGCGCAAGCCCGTGACGCGCTTTCTCAACCGCGAGGAACTCGAACGCCTGGGCGCGGTCCTCGACAGGCACGCGGGCGACCACCCCTAGCCGGTGGCGGCGATCCGCCTGCTGACGTTCACCGGCGCGCGACTCTCGAAAGTGCTCAACCTGCGATGGAGCGAGATCGGCGCGTTGTCCGAAGACGGCACCAGCACCCAGCTCGAAGACTCCAAGACCGGCCCGCGCACGATCTGGCTCGGGCCGGACGCGGCGCGGATAGTCGCGGCGCTGCCCCGGTGCGAGGGCGTGGAGCGGGTGTTTCCCGAGGACCTCACATCGTCGCGGTTCTACACCTTCTGGGTCGGGGTGCGCGAGGAAGTCGGATTGCACGGCCTGCGCATCCATGACTGCCGCCACACATGGGCCTCGCAGGGTGTCATTAACGGCGTCGGGCTGACCACGGTGGGGCGGATGTCGGACACCAGCGCCGCGCCAACACCGCCATCTACGCCCATCTCGACGATGCCGCCTTGCAGGGCGCCGCCACACAGGCGGCGGCCATCATCGCAAGGGCGATGGGATACAGGGCCGAGCCGCCGCCGTTGCCGGACGAAACGGAAGACGCGGATGGCGGCGCAAGGTATTGGATTGGCTGGACGGCGAACGGGCCGCGCCGTCGTCCAGCGGGAAGGCGAAGAACGCTGCCATCCCGGCCTGCTCGGTTCGCTGGATCAGGATTTAACCGTGCCAGTAGTCCGACCCGCGCGACCGGACAGGTCCCCTTTTGATGAGCATCCGTCGCGTCGATGTCATAGGCGGCGTCGGCGAGGCACATCCCGGAGGCCGCGTCGCCGACGAGTTCGCCGGCCACTGGCGCGTCGCCGCGATGGCTCGGCCGGAAGACCAGCGGTGAGCTTTACACCGCTTCAATGACGGGCTCACGCCCCCAGCAGAGGGAGCTTCTTGCGGCGATGATAGGTGAGCGCCAGTGAAATACAGTGTTTCAACGGGGTAACCGGGAGCTCGGCGGTTTCATGTAAGACGATCGCGCGGTTGCCCTCGAACTCGAGCGCGTCACGGTAGTGCTCTTTGAACGTATCAACCAGCTTGGTCCCGCAGTGGAACAACAGCTTATATTCGTCGGGTCGCGAAGCCTTCCAGCCCAGTCGTATGGTGCTGCCGGTTTGTGTCATGTAGCTCGGCTCACCCCATTTCAAGGTTTCCTCCACCTCACCAACCTCGGCCAGATCTGCTGCGGTATCCAGCACCAGCTGGCGCAGCCGCATAGCCCGCTTGCGGATTTCCGGTGGGTAGGTTTCAAAGACAGCGGATACTTTTGTGCTTGTGATCGGAACTGGTGGCATCGCTATGGCTCACTTCCATTCATGGAGCTCGTCGGGGCAGCGCTCCTCGTTATCCTCGCCGTTTCGATAGGCGAGCGCAACAATTCCATGATGTTTGTAGGACCGCCCCGCGTCGCCGTTCTGGACCGACGCGCCGATGCTCGACGTCGAGGCCGCGCCGGTGACGGATCACTGCTTCGGTGCCATTGCGCGCTTTGCTCACGCAGCCGCGCGTGAGTCTGACGGTAGCGCCCACGCATAAGGCGTTGCACCGGCCCGGCTGCGGTGCGGGAACATGTGCGACGGTTTCGGCTGCGCTGCGGAAACGTGTGAACCCGCATTGCCGCCGTCGCTGCTGCCGGTGGGGGATGTGTGAAAAATGTCGCCGCCAACTTGCACCGCGTGCCGCGATTTGTCGCCTCTGGTGCCGGGAAGACAACGCGGAACGCGCTCGGAGACTGCGGCCCGATCGTCTCGCTCAATCGCCGCGACGCCTCCAAACCCTTGCGGCGTCGGTGGAGTTACCCCGATTTCGTGGACAGTTCATGGCTGTCGCCACCAGCACTGAGGTGGGCGATAGCCGGTGGACGTAAAGTCTTACCCAAGACCGGTGGATAGGGTACCCCCGGAGGATATTGCTGGACCACCGGCTCGCTGCTCCGGGAAGCACCGGGGACGCCTCGAGCCGGACGATGAGCTTTGCGCACCGCACGCGGCGTTTCCTTCGCGGCGGTGCGTTCGAAGTCGTTCGGGCTGAGGTAGTCCAGGGCGGAGTGCCGGCGGCGCGGGTTGTACCAGCCCTCGATGAATTGGAAGATCGCCATGCGCGCCTCGGCCTGAGTACAGAACGAGAGCCGGTTGATGAGTTCGCACTCCAGCGTGGCGAAAATCTCTCGGCCATCGCGTTATCAAAGCAGTCGCCGGCCGAGCCGGTCGAGGGAAGCACCCCCATCTCCCGGCACCGCTTGCCGAAGGCGAGCGAGGTGTACTGCGAGCCCTTGCCGGAGTGATGCACGACCCCATAGGGGCGGCGCTGTCCCAGCGCCATGTTCAGGGCCCCAAGCACCAGTTCGGCGCGAAGATGGTGGGCCATCGACCATCCCACCACCCAGCGGCTGAACACATCGAGCACGACCGCCAGATACACGAACCCCGTCAAGGTCGGCACGTAGGTGATGTCGGCCACCCAGATGCGGTCCGGCGCTTGGGCCTGGAACTGGCGTTCGACCCGGCCCGGGACCGCACGATGACTCGGATCCACGCGCGCGGTGCGCGCGCCCCGACGCCGGCTCACCCCGGCCAACCCTGCCTCGCGCATCAGACGAGCCACCCGTTTGCGGCTCACCGGGCGCCCGCTGGCCCAGAGCTCGGCGTGGACCCGTGGCGCCCCGTAGGTGCCCCGAGAGCCCTCGTGGATGGTTCGTATCGTGCCCCGCAACTCCTCCTCGCGCTTCGCACGATTCGAACGCCCACGGCTTCGCCACGCGTAGTATCCGCTGGGGGAGACACCCAGCCGACGGCACACTGTGGCTACCCGATGACAGGCCTGATTCGCCCTCACGAGCGCGAAGACTTCACCGGTACCGAGCCGGTCTCCCGAGCGGACCAGCTCGACCATCTGGCGCCGGGACTCCGGCGCGTAAGGGGAATGAGCTTTTGCCATCTGAACACCTCCTGCAAACAGTCTGAAAGTGTCCACCGAAACGGGGAAACTCCAAGGATAAGCCCCGGCCGTCGAGTGGAGCGCATGGGTCTTCCTTCATGGCAACGAAACCGAACTTTGTTTATATTGATTCTATGCCCGCGGGGCGGCCAAGGCGGCCAAGGCGGCGACGGCAAGGGAGCCTGCCCCGGCGAGCACCCGGCAGGGGTCCAGAACAAAGAGAAGTCGGGAGCGGGGAATCGCCCGTACAAGCCTCTTGCACGGGCAGTGCATCGGCGTTTATCGGGTCGCGGCCGGGGAGGGAAACCTCTCCAATCAAGGCGCAGGCCGTGCGGTGGGTGGAGGACAGATCAACCCGTTTCCCTGGATGATGCGAAGAGTCTCGTTATTTCATCCGGAGCGCATGGAGCAGCCGGAGAATAACATGGCGCGGCAAGGCAAGAAGGCGAAACGGGACATCGAGAACTACGCGCACGCCGGCAAGGAGCGGGCGAACAACCCGCCCGTCGGTCTGGTCACGCCGGAGACGGACAGGGACGAGGGCAAGAAGACCTACGCCCACGACCCGCACCTGGACCCGCAGCTCGCCTGGGCCGGGAAGGCCAAGCACACCTCGTTCGACGTGCCGACCGTCTCCCTGCACGTGCACGAACGCATCGACCCGCGCACCGTCATCGAGGCCGTGCGCAAGCGCAACGGCGCGAAACCGCAGATGTCGCTGTTCGCCGCGCCCGAGGAAAACCCGCCGATCCGCCAGGCCATCGAGTTCTACAAACACCGGCACAACTGGACCAACCGCCTGATCGCAGGCGACAGCCTGCTGGTCATGAACAGCCTGCTGGAGAAGGAAGGCCTCGGCGGCCAGGTGCAGACGGTCTACATCGACCCGCCCTACGGCATCCGCTACGGCTCGAACTTCCAGCCCTTCGTCAACAAACACGACGTGAAGGACGGCAAAGACGAGGACCTGACCCAGGAGCCCGAGACGATCCGCGCCTTCCGGGACACCTGGGAGTTGGGGATACATTCGTATCTGACGTATCTGCGGGACCGCTTGCTGCTGGCGAGGGAACTGTTGACAGAGAGCGGTTCATGCTTCGTGCAGATTAGCGACGAGAATGTACACTTGGTTCGCAATATAATGGACGAAATATTCGGCGGGACAAATTTCATGTCCTTGATTTCATTCAGGACCAAGATTCCCCTCAACGCTGCACACGTTCCAAATATCGCCGACTACTTGGTTTGGTACGCACGAGACAAAATAAAAATAAAGTTCAACAGGTTATTTGTTCCACGTGATTATGGTACTGAAACACCATTTTCATCATGCCTGCTTCCTGACGGTAGCGTGATCAGTGCCAAAATCTTTCCGAAGATCACAGAAATACAGCACGTTATTTCCAACTTATCGATTTAATGGCAACAGGATACACGGAGTCTTGCCACTTTGGGTTTGAGCTGGAGGGTCGACGCGCCTATCCCAATCCGACGACGAGTTGGAAAACCACGCCCGAAGGCATGAAACGGCTTATCGCCGCCAAGCGTGTACGTTGGCTTAAGACCGTGCCGCGATACGTCTTTTATACGGACGATTATCCAGTCATGGAGATCACTAACCAGTGGACAGATACACAGGGTGCGAGTGGGAAAACCTACGCTGTCCAAACTGCAACTAAGATTATCGAGCGTTGCCTCTTAATGACCACTGACCCGGGCGATCTGGTCTTCGACCCGACCTGCGGCTCCGGCACGACGGCGCATGTGGCCGAGCAATGGGGCCGCAGGTGGATCACCTGCGACACGTCCCGCGTCGCGACCACCCTCGCCAAGCAGCGTCTGATGACGTCGAACTTCGACTACTACGAACTGGCGCATCCGGATGAGGACGTCGGCAGCGGATTCAAGTACAAGACCGTGCCGCATATCACGCTCGGCTTCATCGCCAACAACCCGGATATCCGGGAAGGCATGAGACGGGAGGAGATCGACGCGGCCATCGCCCGCCACGCGCCGCAGGAAACGCTCTACGACCAGCCGCTGCGCGATACGAAGAAGGCCCGCGTCACCGGCCCGTTTACGGTCGAGGCCGTGCCCGCGCCTGCGGTGAAGTCTCTGGACGAAATCGAAGAGCCCGAAGCGCAACCGGCGGACGCATCCGTGGCCCGCACCGGCGAGACGCTGCGCCAGGGCGACTGGCGGGACGAATTGTTGAAAACCGGTATCCGCGGCAAGGCGGGGCAGCGCATCTCCTTCGCCCGCCTCGAACCCCTGCCGGGGACGAAGTGGCTGCACGCCGAGGGCGAGACCCGGCCGGACGATGCCGGTGCGGACCGCGTCCGGGAGGAGGGAACGGCCTGGAATCCCGAGCGCGTGGTGATCTCGTTCGGGCCGGATCACGCGCCGATGGAACAGCGGCAGATAGCCATCGCCATCGAGGAGGCCCAGACCCTCGTTCCCAAGCCAAAGGTCATCGTGTTCGCCGCCTTCCAGTTCGACCCCGAGGCGTCCAAGGACATCGACGAGACCAACTGGCCGGGGGTGACGCTGCTCAAGGCGCAGATGAACGCTGACCTCCTGACCGAGGACCTCAAGAAGAAGCGCGCGAGCAACGAGAGCTTCTGGCTGATCGGCCAGCCGGACGTGAAAGTAGAAAGAATCATGGAAGGCGAGGACGAGGGCAAATTCCGCGTCTCCGTCCAGGGCTTTGACTACTACAACACCAAGTCCGGCAACGTGGAATCGGGCGGTTCGGACAGGATCGCCATGTGGATGCTGGACCCCGACTACGACGGGCGCAGCCTGTTTCCCCGCCAAGTGTTCTTTCCCATGGCCGCTCCCAATGACGGATGGGCGAAACTCGCCAGGAACCTCAAGGCCGAGATCGACCCGAACCGGATCGAAGCCTATCGCGGCGCGGCCTCTCTGCCCTTCGAGGCGGGCGAGCACGGACGAGCGGCGGTCAAGATCATCGACGACCGGGGGATCGAGAGTTTGAAGGTGGTGAAGGTGGAGTGATGGACAAGGCAGCCGAACCCCAAGCGAGCTACGGCGGACAGTGGACCATTGAGAAGCTGGATATACTGAAAAAGTATCTGGACGTCTACACGACAGCCTTGAAGAACCAGTCTTTCAAACTCATGTACATCGATGCGTTTGCGGGCACAGGTCAGGTAACGTTGTCCAACGACGATGGTGACGCAACCAGCTTTCTGAGCGGTTCTGCAAAGAGAGCGATAGAGATAGAAAACAAACCTTTCGACAAGCTGATTTTTGTCGAGAAAGACCTTGGCCGATGCTCGAAGTTAGAGTGCCTCCGTGCACATCATCCTGAAAAGGACATCAGGATTGAGAATTCCGAAGCGAATACCTTCCTATCCAATCTGCATGAAGATTGGAACCAATGTCGCGGCGTTCTTTTTCTCGATCCATTCTCCACGGAGGTCGAATGGTCCACCATTAAAACGATAGCGGGTTTCAACGCGCTGGACACTTGGATTCTTTTCCCGACATCCGCTATTGCGCGAATACTGCCGAGATCAAAGAAGCCCGACGACATAGGGGTAGGCTGGGTCAATCGGTTGACAACAGTGTTCGGCGACGAGAGTTGGCGCAACCTTTATCAGGAAACCCCACAGGGGAATCTATTCGGAAACATTGAGTTTCAGAGAGTTCCTGGTGTCGACGGGCTTATTGGAATCTACAAGAAAAAACTAAGCTCTTTGTTTGGCAATAGATTTCTTCAAAAATCCCGGACACTGAAAAACTCGAAGAATTCCGCACTGTTTGAGTTCTTGTTCTGTATCGGCAATTCAAAGGGAATCGAACCAGCCAAACGTATCGCGACGCACATCTTGGAACACATGTAGTCATGTCCGCGCACTCAAAAATCGAGTGGACTGAGATGACCTGGAATCCGGTGACGGGTTGCACGAAGATCAGCGATGGATGCAAGCATTGCTACGCGGAACGAATGTCCGGGCGGCTGAAGGCGATGGGGGTGGAAAAATACCGGAACGGATTCGATATCGCTATTCACGAATCGGCCCTGGAAGAGCCTCTCCGGTGGAAGACGCCGCGGCTTGTCTTCGTCAACTCGATGTCCGATCTGTTACACCAATCGGTGCCGTCAGCATTCATCGAGTCTGTGTTCGAGATTATGAACCAGGCGTCCCAACATACCTTTCAGGTGCTCACCAAGCGACCGAGCCGCGTCGCTATGCTCGATGGAAGGCTGAACTGGACGCCGAATATCTGGCTTGGCACAAGCATCGAATCCGAAAGATGGCTTGGCCGGCTGGCGTTGATCCAGGAAACCGGAGCCCAAACGAAGTTCCTGTCGCTCGAACCTCTACTTGGCCCTTTGCCGAATATAGACTTGGCGGGCATTGATTGGGTCATCGTCGGCGGCGAGTCCGGGCCAGGCGCCAGGCCAATGGAAGCGGATTGGGTTCGGGATATCCGCGACAGTTGTTTAGATAGCGAAACCCCATTTTTCTTTAAGCAATGGGGCGGCGTGTTCAAGAAGCGCACGGGCCGGGAGCTGGACGGCAGGACCTGGGATCAAATGCCTGAGTTCAAGGGGTTCGTTCAATGAACCCGCAACTCGTCATCCCGAAGGACCGGCTGGCAGAATTTTGCCGAACGCACGGGATTTGTCGGCTCGCCGTCTTCGGCTCGGCATTGCGGGAGGACTTCGGGCCGGAGAGCGACATCGACGTGCTGGTCGAGTTCGCGCCGGACCGCGTTCCGGGGCTGTTGGACGTGGCCGGCATGGAGCTGGAATTGTCGGCCCTGTTCGGAGGTCGGAAGGTGGACCTGCGAACCCCGGAGGATCTGAGCCGCTATTTCCGCCAGGACGTCCTCGACACGGCGGAAGTTCAATATGCGCAAGGATGACGAGATCCGCTTGCGTCACATGCTGGACGCCGCACGAGAGGCCGTATCCTTCGCGCGGGGCCGGACGCGCGGTGACCTCGACACGGATCGCCAGCTCGTCTTGTCGCTGGTCAAGGATATCGAGATCGTCGGTGAGGCCGCGGCCCAGGTCGCCGAACCCGCGCGCCTGCAATTGCCGGAGATTCCGTGGGAGAAAATCATCGGGATGCGCAATCGGCTCGTGCACGCGTATTTCGACATGAATCTTGATATCCTCTGGAAAACCGCGCGGGAAGACCTGCCGGGCCTGATCGTACTGCTCGAACCGGCCGTTCCGCCGGAGGCCGGGTAATGGCCCAGGCAACCATCGGCCGGCTGATCATCAACTCTCCCTACGAAGAACCGGCGCGGCACTGGAGCTACGACCGGACAACGCGTCTGTTCGATCTTGCGGCCGGCCGCCGGCCGGCCGGATACGTCGTTGCCTCGGAAGGCTCCCAAGCCTTCGACGACCCGGGAATCTTCGTTGAGATTCCTCTGGTCAACCGAATTCGTCCGCGCGTGCGGGCATGGCGCGAAGCCGGGTATCCGGGCGTCACGGGAATCACGAAGCGACTGCTTGCGCACTGGACGGACCCGGAGGAATTCGAGGCCCGGCGGTTTTTCTTTTGCCAGCTGGAGGCCGCCGAAACGCTGATCTGGCTTGCCGAAGCGCCCGCGGCCGAGAAGGTCGGCATCGAGATTCTTTCCGACGGAGGGACGTTCAAGCGCCTGTGCTCGAAGATGGCGACCGGCTCGGGCAAGACCGTCGTCATGGCCATGGTCATTGCCTGGAACATTCTGAACAAGGTTGCGTATCCACAAGATACCCGGTTCGCCAGGAACGCTCTGGTCATCGCCCCCGGCCTGACGGTCAAGAGCCGCCTGGCCGTCCTGGAGCCGTTCCATCCAGAGAACTACTACGAAGCCTTCCGCATCGTGCCGTCGTCCCTGCTCGACAAGCTGCGACAGGGCAAGGTCATCGTCCGCAACTGGCACGCGCTCAATTGGGAGACAGAGGAGCGGGTCGCCGGGAAACGCGGCGTTGACAAGCGAGGAGCCAAGAGCGACGAAGCCTACGTCTGCGAGGTATTGGGCGACTTGGCGATCAGCCGGAACGTCCTGGTCATCAACGACGAGGCGCATCACGCTTGGCGCGTCCCCGCCGAATCCAAGGTCAAGGGCGTCACCAGGGATGAGATCGAGGAGGCGACCAAGTGGGTCGGCGGCCTCGACCGGATCCACAAAGCGCGCGGGGTGCTCACCTGCTACGATTTCTCCGCCACGCCCTTCGCGCCGTCAGGCAAACGGAGTTCCGAAGAGGCGCTGTTCGGCTGGATCGTGAGCGATTTCGGGCTCAACGACGCCATCGAGTCCGGTCTGGTCAAGACCCCGCGAGTCGTGATCCGCGACGACGCGGTGCCCGACGCCAAGACCTATAAATCCCGCCTCTATCACATCTACAACGATTCCGAGGTTAAGGACGATCTAAACCGGAGGGCCACGCCCGAGGAGCCGCTGCCGGACCTGGTCATGAACGGCTATTACCTGCTCGGCTACGACTGGCGCGAAACCGCCGAAGATTGGGGCAATGTCGGGTTCCAGACCCCGCCGGTCATGATCACCGTGGCCAACCGCACGGAGACGGCGGCTCGGATCAAGCATGCATTCGACCATGGCAGGGTCCGTATCGACGAGCTTTGCGACTCCGAGCGGACCCTTCATATCGACTCGAAGGTGCTCGGCACGGCCGAGGCCGCCGAGGAGCCGATCGCGGAGGTCGGCGCTGGCGTGAGCGAGGAAGACGCGGACAACGGCCACACACCCAAGATGACGAGGAAGCAACAGGCCGAGTTGCTGCGCATGCAGGTGGACACCGTGGGCCGGACCGGGAAACCGGGCGAGCGGATACAGAACGTGATCTCCGTCGGGATGCTCTCCGAGGGCTGGGACGCCAAGACCGTGACCCACATCATGGGCCTTCGCGCGTTCACCAGCCAGCTTCTCTGCGAGCAGGTGGTCGGGCGCGGCTTGCGCCGCACGTCCTACGACGTCAATCCGGAGAACGGCCTTTTCGAGCCGGAGTACGTCAACATCTTCGGCGTGCCTTTCACGTTCCTGCCGCACGAGTCCGAGGAAGGCGCGATCCCTGAACCGCCGAAGCCGAAGACCGCGATCGAACCGGTAGCTGACAAAGCGGATTTTGAGATCTCTTGGCCGAACGTCGTTCGCATCGACCACGTATATCGCCCGCGCCTGTCTCTGGACTGGCAAGGGGTGAAGCCCCTGGAGCTCAACGCCGGCCAGACGGCCCGGATCGCGGAACTTGCCCCTATCGTAGAGGGCAAGCCGGACGTGACGAAGATCGAGGCCATAGACCTGGAGCAACTGGCGCGGGAGTTCCGCACGCAGCGGATCATCTTCGAGACCGCGCGCGACGTTTACGACCAGATGCAGAAGGACTGGCGGGGCGGCAGGGCGTTCCTGCTGGCCCAACTGGTGCGGCTGGTCGAGCAGTTCATCCGCTCGGACAGAATCAGCGTCACTCCCGCACTATTCCTTCACGACGATCTCAAGCGACGCCTCATTATCACGCTCAACATGACCAAGGTGGTCCAGCATGTCTGGGAGGCCATCCGCTTCGAGAACACCGAGAGGCTGGAGCCGGTGTTCGACCGCGACCGTCCCATCCGCTCAACCGGCGACATGGGGACGTGGTATACGGGAAAGCCCTGCGAGCGCACGGTGCGCAGCCACATCAATTTTTGCGTTTTCGATAGCACCTGGGAGGCATCTGAGGCCTTCATTCTGGACCGCAGCCCCGAAGTGGCCGCCTGGGTGAAGAACGATCACCTCGGCTTCGAGGTGTTCTACGTCCATCGCGGCGTGGTGCGGAAGTATCGCCCAGACTTTCTCGTCCGGCTGAAATTGGGCAAGCACCTTGTTCTCGAAACCAAGGGTCAGGACAGTGAGCGGGACCGGACCAAACGTCGGTTCCTCGATGAGTGGGTAAACGCCGTTAACGCACACGGCGGCTTCGGTCACTGGTCCTGGGACGTATCGAAAGACCCCGGCGACATCCAGGACATTCTCGCGCGGCATGACGAGCTACCGAACACATGGTGCAATGCTTGCTCTGCCGATTTGCGGCGCAAGCACAATCTTGCCAACTGATCTGAGGCCAGCGCCCCGTGCTCGAAAGGGGCGCTCACGATGCACGATGTCCCGGCCGGGGATAGGTAGCTGGGGTCCAGGAGGTCTCTCGACTGGGGCGCTCACGGGGCGCCACGTCGGAATGGCCCGCAAAATCGAGGCGTTTTTCCAGGCCATATGCAGTTATTTCTTTTCGCCTGCACCCGGAACAGCGCGCGCTCACAGGCCGGGTCAAGGCCATTCCGGCGGTGCACGATATTTGAGACAAACTCCCAGGTCCTCGGAAAGGGGAAGGCCTTCTCCGTCGATTGGGGGTTGAAGGCGTGCGGTGGGTGACGCCGCTGGCCTCGCGGTTGCCGCAGGCGATCAGCGCGCCGCCGCCGGGAAGTTCCTACTCGCCGCAGCGCCGGTCGAGGACGAGCTGGTACAAGGCGGCCTGGACCATCGACACGGCTCGAACCGTCCACAGGCTTCCCGGAGCAGCGAGCCGGAGGTCAAAAAATACCCTCCGGGGGTACCCTATCAGCCCGTTGATTAAGTCGGCCTGTTCTGATTCTGTGTTTGCTTGATCAGAAAGGGGATTTGCCGATGGGGATGGGACGGCAGAAGGATTGTCAGGGAGACCTGATGGTGAGTTGGTCGGAGATGCCGCGCTCGCCGGGCCATGTGTTTTGCGACCGCTTGTAGTCGGTGCTGATCGAGGGCGGCTTTGACGCCTTTGCCGAGGCGATCTGCCGACCCTGTTACGCGGCCAGGATGGGCGCGCCCTCGGTGCCGCCCGGGCGATATTTCCGGATGCACCTGGTGGGCTACTTCGAGGGCATCGACAGCGAGGGTGGTCCGGAGTGGCGCTGCTCGGACTCGCTTTCGCTGCGGGCGTTCCTGCGACTGGGGAGCCGTGATCGGGTGCCGGACCATTCCTGGCTGTCGCGGAGGCGCACGCGCCTGCCTCATGAAGTCCACATGGCGGTCTTCGACTGGGTTCTGGCTCGGGCCGCCGATGCGGGGCTGATCAAGGGCGCTCGCATCGGCGTCGATGCCTCGACCATGGAGGCCAACGCGGCATTGCGGAACATCGTGCAGCGCGACAACGGCGAGGGCTACCGAGAGATGGCGGATCGTCTGGACCGGAAGCGCAAGGGAAAGAAGCTTTCCAACGAGGCCAAGATCGCCAAGATGAAGGACGGCACGACGCATCTGGCCTACAAGCCCGGGCACGCGGTGGATCTGGACACCGGCGCGGCGGCGGCGGCCGAGGCGAACCTTGAGGCGGTGGATTCGGCACCGACGGCGGGGGACCCGGCCGAATGCGTCGCCGACAAAGGGTATCACTCACGGGCGGTCATGAGGGCCCTGGACGACAGTCCCTGGAAGACTCGGATCGCCGCGCCCAAGCAGACCGGCTTTTCGCGTTGGCACGGTGACGAGGCGCCGCCGCGCGCGGTCACCAACAACCGCGCGCGGCTTAAGTCCGAGGTCGCCCGCAAGGCCTTCAAGCTCTGCGCCGAGATCGTCGAGCGCTCTTTTGCCCACAACCTCGACCGCGGCGGCATGCGATGAACCTGGCCGCGCGGGCGAGAGAATGTGCACAAGCGATGCCTGCTCCACGTCGCCGGCCACAATCTATCGTTGCTGATGCGCCAACTCATCGGCGCCGGCACCCCCGGGAGGCCGTGGCGGGCGAAATTGGTGGTATTTTCGTGCCGCTCACGCCCATCGGCGCCATGCTGGTGGCACTGGGGGTCTCGCAAAGCGGCCAGACGGCTTTCACCGCCGCATTCCTCATCTGGGAGTGAGGGCCGGAAAAAACACTTAATCAACAGGCTGCTATGTGAAAGCCAAATCCGCCGGCAAGCTTTACAGTGGCCGCGATGTGGAAGAGCGTCGCAGGATAGCGCGCGCCAGGAGCAGGAGGCGCGATCAGGCACGGAGGGACGCTGGCAAGTGTACGCGCTGCGGCCAGCATCCGCCCGTTGAAGGCGGCACGGTCTGCGAACCCTGTCGCGAGGCGCGGTGTGAAATCGAGCGGGAACAATATGCCGAACGGCGTACCGCGAGCGAATGCGGCAGATGCAGCGCGCCTGTCCCCGATGGCAACTCGATCTGCGAACGGTGCGCTAGGAGTGCGGCCAAGCGCTTAAGAAAGAAGGCGAAGGATGCAAGAAGCCGCCAGCGCTATGCCAAGCGGCGCGCACGACGGCTTTTACACCGACCGCGCCAAACCGTCGAAGGGCGCGGCGCGGTGCACCGCGTGTGCACGCCGCTCTTATGTGCGCTCGGGTGAGCATCGCGGTATCCCAATCTGGCCACCGCGCTACACGGTCATCGAGATCGCGACGGGCAAGGATCACGGGACATGGGACAACATGGCCGAGGTGGCGATGTGCCTGGCCTTTGCGCGGCTTTCGCACGACGAGACATAACCCGCTTGTCGGCGGCCCGGTTCAGGGCCGGTTCCCGGCCTCCGTGATCTGCTAGTCGTCCTTGCGCAGCGTCTCGTGGATCTCTGAGAGTACCCACTGTACGCGCTCTCCACCGAGCGCGATGGTGTCGAGATGAATGCCGTAGGTCTCGCGGTCAGCTAGGATCCGCTGGCCAGTCTCGGCTAAGCGGTCGATCTCCTGCCGCCACTCGGCATAGAACCCAAGGTCGGGAACCGCTATGCCCAGATTGATCGCCACGATCTCCAGCACCTTGTCGCGGTAGCCAGACTACCACTTGGTGCCTTACTAGCAATTGCTTCTGGTGTTGCGTCAAACTTAACCACGGCAACAATTAGCACTTGGCTGAATGCCACGTTGCGAGATTGCTCGAATTAAGTGCCCTGGTCCCCAAATGTTGGCGTCCAGGGCTGGAGTGCTAGGCGCTCCGAATCTGTAGGCTCTAGACGCGCTTCCTCGAATACGTCCGTCCCCGAAAGCCAAAGTTCCACCGCGTCCGGCGTGTCAAGCGCAATTCTGAGAGCAGCGTTCCGTTCAAGAATATCGAACCGGCCGTAGGCACCGGCGATCGCGAGCAGTTGGCCCGCCTGTGCGTGTTTGAATGTTGTGTACCGGTGTCACCAGACCGGCACACCCCAGTGTCCGGACTCTTCCAACACCGCCCGGCAAGCTTCGGCACTAGATGACGCATAGGCCGCGGTATTCTAACGGTCGCATCTCATAGACCGTGCACCTGCCGTCTTCAAGGAGCGGGTAGGGAACACGGGCGCGAACGCGTTCGTGTCCTCTGACATGCCGTAGGTAACGTCGCCTAGCACTGCCAAGCGCTCTTTGAGCGCCTGGAGAGCATGCGCAGAGAACGACCTGAGGACATAAGGTGGCGAGAGCCAGGATTTCGATGGGCGTCACATGGACTTTAAGGTAGCAACAATACGTGCAACCTGCTTGACACGCTATTGCACCGACTTTTTGGTCAAGATTAGCCAAACTGTCGGCGACAGCCTCTGCAACCGCCGCACACGATTTTACCGATTCACCGATCGCTTCTTGCGATGTTGGCCCCCCTAGTCAGGAAGCTGTCTGCTGCCGGGCGGCCTCTGTTACGTGGACTTTTCCGTGTGTCTTGTCGGCCTGGATTTCGCCGCAGATTCCTTGTTCGTGGCCCGCGCCTCTGCAAGCTGCCGCTCTTTGGGCTTTTTCACTTTTTGCCCAATTCGTCTTCAACGGTGCACTTCTTAGCTGAGAAGCTTAGTGCTCTCCGCTGAAAGCTGTCCACTTTCGGTGTCGTCGAACGTCCGTGTCGTGACCAGAGTGTGTGCGATTGGCCGCCGGACGGACTCGGGCTCAATACCACCGCGAATCGCGCAGAGTACACCTGCCGCCTCCCAGTAATTCTCGACGATGTGGAGTTGGCCGGATCGCCAGGGTAGCGTGGTCAGATCATTCTCCATTAGGTTCTTGTTTTCCCGCACGGCTATTACCGGGATGCCCTGTTCCAGCGCGGCCAGCGTTGGTAACCCCACACAACCGTCAGGAATTACTAGGCACGAAACGTCAGACGCCGATATGACGCCAGGCTTGGATATCTGAGATGAATCGGTAACGATTCGTGGGCTTTTGTGAAGCCCCTTCAGAACACTTCCGAAGAATGTTAGGGAGATCGCCTCCGCTGCCATGCGTGGCTCCACCACCCCTGGATCCCGATTCGCGATATCCCGAGACTCGAACATCGGTGAATGGGCCGAAGGTACATTAAATCGGCTCGATACGGCATGAGTGAGCATGGCCTCGACCCCGCCCCAAGGATTGATCATCTCTCCTGCGGCATCGAAGTATCCTTGGTGGAACTCCTTGGGAACTGAGATCACCGAGGAGATAGCGACCGCATCGTATTCTCCTTCTTGTTCTTCGAGCACTGCGAAGACGCGTTCGAGACCGCTAATTTTGCCAGCGGCGGTACCGAAACTGGTAAATCCGGCTGTCATCATCACGGGTGGGGAAAGTTTTATCACTTGAGGGCAAACCAAACTATAGGATGCACGTGCCGCGCTTACCGCGTTGATGACGGCGTTCACGAACAGTTCGTCTTCGTGCGCATCGATGATCACCAGTACCCGGTTGGCTCGTGTCGGAGCGAGACCGATGGTTCCCATCAACAACCGGGTGATCACGCTCCCTTCGACATACAGGGAGTTGGCTGGCATCTCGTTGATGTCGGATGCGTTGACCACATTGGGGTGCAAGATCAATGTGTCACAGGTCTCGGCGATCAATCGCGCAGTCGGGGTCGCATCACCCGCATGACCACCAATCTCCGCACCTATACCCGTTGGGATCAGAAATGCGACGTTAAACCGGTTTGTGTGCTCAAGCTTGCGCGGAGCAAATTCGAAGATCGAAATATCCCTGGTATCGCCGGGTTCAGACGACGCCTCCAGGCTGCTGATTGAACAACTAGCGCGACCGCCACCTGACTTCGTAATGGCGAATCTGAGAGGTACGATATTCGGAGGTAACCGAAATCGCGCGGCCTCTCGAATTTGTGTAAGCGCGCTCGATCTATCTAGTGCAATCGGCAGGTCGATTTCGCGTTCTCTCAATAGCACTTTCCTCTCCCTTATTGATTTGTCACAAAGTGCGCTCGATAACCGTCTTTTTGCAGGACACCGCCTTGAACCGTTCGCTCGTGAATTCCGCTGCCACGTCCAGATCAAAGGATTTGCAGGAAAAGATGTTAACGTAAACTGAGCCTAAAACATCCAGCGTGTGAATTACGATGGTGCTCGTCAGGATGAAGCAGACGGCTGATGTACCCTTGGTGTGCGGCAACGTCTGCCGCTCTTCCTTGGGAACACCTACGTCATCCCAGAAGTGAACTTCGCACTTTTCCATCTCAATCAGGTCGCAAAGATCGGTAAAGAACTTGTCGATGTAATCCCGGTTGAACAACTCGGCTTCACATCCGTGAAGGTCAAGAACGAGTTCAAAACCATACACTTGGCTATTAGCGGCATCATCATCCTGCCTTGCGAGACTCTCATTTACAGCATTTGGGGCCGCTTCCCTCATCGGGCTACTCACCATTCGATTCACTTAGGACTCCACAGTGCCACGTACGCGCTGAAACACACTTTCAAATCCCATACCTGCAACTACCGCCCATACGACAGAAAGGCCAGCGCTCAACAATCCAGGCTTCGACAAATCCGGAATAACACCTCCACTCTTTATCATTCCACCCGCAATCGCAGAAAAAACCATGATTCCAGCCAAAAGACCAAGAGGAGCACCTAGAACTACTCTCGATAGTTCCCGCTTTCCAGCCGTATCAGCAACTTCAACTTCCTTGGTGTTCCGAAGACTAACCAATGCAATGGCAATTGCTCCCGCCATCCCCAGAAAACCCCAGTTCAGGATACCCAAACGAAGATCACACAAAAAGGTACAATTCTGGGTGGGGTACAGTAAGGGTAGAGTTCCCATTAAGGTGAAAACAACTACTGAAGCTGCTCCACAAATTCTGATGCCTGAAACAATTGTTGAACCTTCGGCCCATTTGGCTTGATAGTCAGCTACATGTTCACGTAGTGAGCGAAGATTTGCACGAAGTGCCTCAGCTTTATCATCCTTTGTTTTTGCACTCTCGTCATCCTTGTCTAGTGCATCCAGACTGTCTATGTTGGACTTGATTGTGTCTTCCCATTCACGATACAAGATATCATCGTAAGAAAATGCCTCTCCATATGCGTATTCCTTAAGTTCATTGAGGCTCGTTCGAGGCGCGGGCGCGTGCCTTAAGGTCTTCTAGCGACAGGAAATCGATCAGCATGCGGTCCAATGTGAGGACCTGGAACTCCGTCCATCCTTCGGGACCCACAACGTCTTCAAGCCGTTGCACCTCTTTCTGTATCTGCTGACGCTTTTCACCGAATCCAGCGGGCATCTCAGGTTCAGTCAATCTCGGTTGAATGTTTTTCGCTTCTTGGATTAGTGCTTCAATCTCGCTTCGATCTTCTTTTCGCGACTCATGGACACGCGCCTTGTGACGAATAAGAAAATCACTCACTAGTCCTGACAAGAATCCTGCTAGCGCGAGGTAAGTGCAAAAAACACATTCTGGAACGGTGTTGGGATCTCGAAGAATTGCGAAGCAGATATAGGTGATACATAAAACTGCAACAACCATCGCGGCTCTGGCAAGACGGAGAAAGAAGCGACGCCATCCTGTGAGTCTAGGTGGAAGCTTGTCTTCCGGGGGAGTATCTCGTCGCTGGATGCCTTCAGGCTTTCCTTCATCAATTCGGTCTTGCATTTACCACCTCGATTCCGCAAACCCCCATCCGTTTGCGATATTGAACCACAAGAATCCCAATTCAGGAATCCACTAAGTGAGTCTCCACCAGCGAGATTTTGTATCATATACCGATGCGCCACTCTTGCCTTGACGCTTGCCGGTCTCGCGCTCCCAACACCAGCTTGGGCGGCAACATATCCCGCAGGGCTGATCGGGAGTCTATCTTGTGGAGATCGAACCGATCAGGCGAGGGTGCCATTTTCTCCCCCCCCTCATACCTCATCGCGCACTTTTTGGCAGTGCTTTTTCTTCTCTCCATGTTCGTTCTTATCCTGCAAGCGCTTCTCTTGAACCTTGTTGCATGGATCACCGCGAATGTCATAATGTTGTGTTTCAGGCGAAATGCTGGTCAACCCCACATCTTGTGCCTAATTCGTCAAAGGCATAATAACGATTCGAAAGGTCTTCCCCTGCTCGACAGTTCAGGGAATTTACCTTCCTGGCGAAACATCGCGACCATTAGAAACCGGTTTTTGATTTTCCTATAGATCGAGGCGCGCTTCAGCGTGCCGCCCGGCGCCCGCGCGTGAACCACGTAGACCTTGCGCCCGGTGGCATGGACGCGGACCCCGAATCCCGTGAGCTCCCGGTCGTAGAAGACCCGGTCTCCGCGCTCGACCGCGAGCGCTTCGACGACCCGCTTGTTCAGCTTGACGGTGCTCTTTCGAGGCATGCGCCGCTCCCCCATCACCCCGTGACCGAACGGATTGCCGCTCGGCACTGCCGGAGGCCGGCCCCGGGCGCCGGGAAGTTCGTGAACAACCAGACACCGACCGGCACTCAACACGGGTGTATCAAAGACGATCCCTGGCGGCATTTCAAGCCCCGAACCGGGCCTGCCGAGAACCGTAAGTGATTATATTATCGTAGGTTTTGACCGTTATTCGTATGACAAGCGCATCCAGACCTATGAACCCCTCAACCCGTCATGACTTACGCTACTCGTTCGCCAGCCACGCCGTGCTTCGGGGCATTCCGCTGCCAGTGGTGTCCCGCCTGCTCGGCCACAAGCGACCGAGCATGACGCTGCGCTACGCCCATGTCGGCGACCGCGAGATCGAGACGGCAGCGGAATGCATTGGCGCGGCCATCGCGCGGGCGATGGGTGGTAGTACGGAGATGGCTGGGTTCGTACCCTGATACCCTCGCTTGAGCACGCTTCAGAAGCTCTCAACCCCGTTCACGTGGCCATCGGCGTCTGGCGGGTATGTATCGATCAGTACTGCAAGCTCAGCTACTCGTTGGAAGGGATCGAGTGACGCAACCCGGTGCGAACCTGGCCGCCGTAGTGGGCGGGCCGAGTGTGGGCGATGCGAACATGGTGGCCCGTCCCGCTTAGAAATTACCGGGCGACGGTGAATCCGATTTGCTCCCGGCCGAACGACCGGTACCGGCCGACGTAACGTTAGCGCCTTGAAGCGGCGCTTGCGGCGTCGGAGGCGCGGGCGGCTGCTGCCGCGGCCAAGGCGTGCAACGCCGAAGGTCAGGCTTACCATTACGAGAGCGATGATAGTTGACACGGTCGGACGATGTCGCATTGCCTTGGCACAGTGAAGCATTCAGTGGGATACGGGGACTCTCTGGATGATCGGCATTGGATGCACTGGTCCCGGAAGCACGGCCCCACCACCTGATTGTCGCTGTGCGGTCTGATATACTCGTCCTCAATGCCGTTCAGTGGGGGCTCCCTCGGAACGGGAGCTTGGGAGGAAAGAATTGCCAAACAGTAACAACGACATCGAAACGCCGGACGAGCAGGGGGAACCCAGGGTCGTATCGTTGCGACATCACGCGTTGCGGCGGGTCAACTTCGCTTCAGCGCAGAACGATGTCGCGATCATCGAGGAAATCACGGTCGAGAATCCGACGGACGAGGCACTCACTGACATAAGAATCACGCTTCGGGCCGCCCCTCCCATCATCCGCGAGAAGACTTGGGCCATCGATCGTGTCGCGCCAGGGTCCCATCTCTCGGTACGCGACATTTCTACCCCGCTCGAGATCGAACGGCTGGAAGGCCTCGACGAAGCGGAGATCGGCGAACTCGAATTCCGCATGGAGGCGCAGGGGCTTCAGACGATTGTCGAGAAGCGGCGAATCGAGCTGCTCGCACGCGATGAATGGGGCGGTGTGGGCGACATGGCTCAAATCCTCGCCGCCTTCGTCTCTCCAAACGATCCTGCGGTAGCCCGCGTAGTAAAGGACGCTGCACGTCTGTTGGAGGGCGCAGGCCACGACGGTTCGATGAACGGCTACCAGTCGGGTGATCCGCGCCGTGCCTACATGCTAGCTGGTGCAATCTGGTCCGCTGTTACCGGTCTTTCTCTCACCTATGCCGAGCCACCAGCATCTTTCGAGAAAGAAGGGCAGAAGATCAGGGGGCCAAGTCGCATCATCGGCGAGGGCCTCGCCACCTGTCTGGACTCCACGCTCTTTCTTGCCGCAGCCTTCGAGGCTGCGGGCCTGAACCCTGTAGTCCTCTTCTCGCAGGGCCACGCATGGGTCGGGGTCTGGATCGTCAAGAAGGATTTCGGCCATGTGACGGAACCAGATGTCGTTGCCGTCCGCAAAGCCGTGCAGGCTCACGAGTTCGTACCGATCGAGACGACACTGCTCACCAAGCGTCCCGCCATCGGATTCGATCAGGCGGTCGATGAGGGACGTCGTCGGCTCGCCGAAAACCGCGACCCCGAATTCGTGATGGCTGTCGACATCGCGCGGTCTCGTGCTGCCCGGATTCGTCCCCTCGCGAGTGCCAGGGTCGCGGGTCCCTCCGAACCCGACGCAAACGATGTGGCGTCGCCCGCGGCGCTGCCACCGTTACCAGCCTTCGGCTTGCTCCCGGGCGACATCACCGAAGAGGAACCCGAGACGCCTCTGGATCGCATTGAGCGATGGCAACGCAAGCTTCTTGATCTGTCGCTCCGAAACCGCCTCCTCAACTACCGCGACAGCAAGCAAACCCTCCCCTTGCGCTGTCCGAGCGTCGCCGCCCTCGAAGACGAGCTTGCCGCCGGAAAGAAATTTCGAGGCTTCTCCCTGAACGACAACGATCCGTTCGGCAACCGGACGGTCTCCCCAGAGGACGCGCAGCGGATCGAAGAGGAAGTCATCCGCGATGCGTTCGAGCACAAACAGATCATTGTACCGCTCACCGGCCAGGAGATGAACAATCGCCTGCTGACGCTCTACCGCCGCGCCAGGAGCGACATGCAGGAGGGCGGCACGAACACGCTCTTTCTCGCTGCGGGGTTCCTCCGATGGAAGAAGACCGAAGGCGACACGCGTACCTACCGCGCGCCCCTTGTGCTCATTCCGGTCAAGCTGGAGCGTCGGTCGGCCCAGTCTCCGTTTCGGATCACGCACCATGAGGACGACGTACGGATCAACTCGACTCTGCTCGAGTTTCTGAAACGTGACTTCGACCTCCGCATCCCGGAGCTTGAGGGCGAGCTGCCGCGCGATCACAGCGGAATCGATCTCCCGCTCATACTCGAGATTATGCGCCGGAAGGTGCGTGGCATCGCCGGCTTCGAAGTTGTCGAGGAACTCGCGCTCTCAACCTTCTCGTTCGCAAAGTACCTCATGTGGAAAGATCTGGTCGACCGCTCCGGTCAGCTTCGGCAGAACCGACTGGTGAAACACCTTATTGACGGCTCCGTGGAGACGTATGGAGAGGCAGAAGGTAAAGCTCCCATAGCACCGGAGGAGATCGATCGTCGTCGCTTGCCGCGGGAACTCCTGACTCCATTGCCCGCGGACAGCTCGCAGCTCGCGGCCGTCCTGGCAGCGTCGGAGGGTCGTGACTTCATCCTTGTCGGGCCGCCGGGTACCGGAAAGAGCCAGACCATCACGAACATCATCGCGCAGTGCCTGGGTGGGGGGAAGACCGTGCTTTTCGTTGCCGAGAAGGCGGCAGCGCTTGATGTGGTTCACCGCCGCCTTGTGGCAACGAGGCTCGGCGACGCAGTGCTCGAGCTCCACTCGAACAAGACGGATCGGAAGTCGGTTCTCGCGCAACTCGGACGGGGTTGGGACCGGGCTTCGGGTGGCACGGAAAAGAATTGGATCGAAATAAACGAAGACCTGAGGCTCTCCCGGGACCAACTGAACGGCTATGTCGAGGCGCTTCATGCCAAGGGGTCACAGGGATTCAGCGTGTTCGATGCGGTCGCTTCGGTCGCCCAAGGCGAGCCGCCCTTCGAGGTTTCCTTTGAGTCCAAGGATGCGCACGACGAGGAAAGCTATAAGCGCCTGGTAACCCTTACTGCGGACCTTGGCCGGATGCACGCCGTGGTCGGGATCGGTCCCCCTCTCTCGCTGATCCGTGGTGAGGAGTTTTCCTTCCAGTGGGAGATGGAAGTCCTCGTCGCTATCGAATCTCTCCGAGCGGCGCTCGATGAGCTAAAGCGTGCCGAACATACGCTGGCTCGAGAGCTCGGCCTTCGTTCGGACCCCCAACTGGAGGCTGCACGCCGCGCGCGACTAAAGGCACTCTCGCCTCGTGTGGCGCGAGAAGCACTTGATCTTTCCTCCGTACCGGACATGCCGGCGGATCGTCTCACTGCCTTAGCGGAGTCACTTGCAACGGATGTCAAGGAGCTTGCCGTCGCCAGCTCCAGAACAGTGGCCACGTATCCGCTTGACGCGGTGCAACGCATGCCGCTTGAGCAACTGGATGCAGGCTGGCGCGAAGCCCAGGCGAAAATCTGGCCAGCCTCAGTCTTCGCGAAGAAGAGGGTTCGGAAGCTCTTGCAGACCTACGCCGACAACGGGGCGGCGGATCCTGCCGTGGACCTAAGGGCGCTCTTCAAGGTGCGTGAGCGCGACGCCGCGATCCGCGAGAACCCCCTGGCGCCGGTTGCAGAGACCGGCGGGGAAACCGACGCGGATCGTTCAGCGGAGGCCGTTCGCCAAACAATCGAAATTCGGGCTGCTCTGGCGGATCTGAATTCGGTCGTCGAGGACCCGGTCCGCTATAAGTCAGCCACCTCCGTGCTTGCGTCCCCATCTGGCGGGACCACTCTGGATGCGCTCCAAGCCTACCTTGCTGCAGAGGCGGAGGCAGACGACAAGGCTCGCCAATTTGCGCAGAAGGACGGCGTGTTCCCTGCAGGGTTGAGCGTTGCGGACCTTGATGCAGGTCTTGCGACAGTGGTGGCAGAACGCGCGCGTCTCGGTGACTGGACCAAATGGGTAAAGAAGAGCAAGGAGGGACTCGCCGCAGGCCTCGGCCCACTCGTCGAGGCGCTCGAAGACGGGCGACTTGAGGAGGACGCGGAGGAAGTGTTCAAACGGGCCTACGCAACTCGGTGGCTCCCACTTGCGATGGATGCGAGTGACGAGCTTCGAAGCTTCACGCACAGGGAACACGAGTACGTCATAGCGACCTTTTGCAAGCTCGACGACGCCGCAGCGGAGCTCGCGCCCGTTGAGGTGATGCGACGAATCGCGCATGGATTGCCCGCGAAGCACGGTGTCCCGAGAAAATCTGAACTCGGAATACTCCGTAAGCAGCTAGGCCTCGTTCGCCCCTCCATGCCAATTCGTCAGCTTCTGGCCGGCCTCCCTGAGACCTTCGGGAAACTCGCGCCGTGCGTGCTGATGTCCCCGCTCTCGGTAGCCCAGTATCTGCCCGCGGACCAAGCCACCTTCGATGTTGTCATCTTCGACGAAGCCTCGCAGATCACGACCTGGGACGCGATCGGCGCAATTGCGCGGGGCCGTCAGACGGTCATCGTGGGTGACCCCAAGCAGCTGCCACCCACGAACTTCTTTGGACGTGCCGATAACGAAGACGAAGACCTCCCGGAAGTCGAGCGCGACATGCCTTCGATTCTCGACGAGGTTTCAGCCGCGGGCGTGCCACACCGTAATCTCAATTGGCACTATCGAAGCCGTGATGAGGCCCTCATCGCCTTTTCCAACCACTTCTACTACGAAGGCGGCCTTGTAACATTCCCGGCCCCGTCCACCGGCTCTGACGCGATCAAGTTCCACAAGGTGAACGGCACCTACGCGCGAGGAAGAGGCCGCGTTAATGAGGAGGAAGCCAAGGCCATCGCCGAGATGGTCAAGCGGCGTCTCAAGACCTGGCTCGCGATCCCGGAAGACCAGCGCCATACCCTCGGGGTCATCACATTCAACGCCGAGCAGCAGTCGCTCATTCTGGACCTGCTCGACGAGGCCCGCCGGGGAAACAGCGAGCTTGAGTGGTTTTTCGCCGACGAACGCGAGGAGCCAGTGATCGTTAAAAATCTTGAGAACATCCAAGGCGACGAACGCGACGTGATGCTGTTCTCGGTGACCTTCGGACCCGATCTCGCCGGCAAGCTCACGATGAACTTCGGGGCGATCAACGGCTTGGGAGGAGAGAAGCGACTCAACGTCGCAATTACCCGCGCCCGCCGGGAGCTTCATGTGTTCTCCTCAATCCGGGCTGAGCAGATCGATCTCGACCGTACCCACGCCGTCGGAGTGAAGGATCTGAAGGCGTTTCTTGACTACGCCGAGTGGGGCTCCATCGCACTTCCTTCGCGCGACGAGGGCTCACTCGGCCCTGCCGAGAGTCCCTTCGAGGAAGCGGTGGCGGATGCACTCCGCGCCAAAGGCTGGGATGTCCGGACTCAAATTGGAGTATCCGGTTTCCGCGTGGATCTCTGCGTCGTGCACCCTGACTACGCCGGCGGCTACCTCGCTGGCATCGAGTGCGACGGGGCAAGGTACCACTCCTCGGCGACTGCTCGTGACCGGGACAAGGTTCGGCAGGCTGTGCTGGAAGGTCTCGGCTGGACGATTCTCCGGGTCTGGTCGACCGACTGGTTTCAGCACTCGCTCGATGTTGCAGACCGGCTCCATGGCAAGCTCGAGCAGCTTCTTGAAGCAGACCGAACGGTTCGGGCGACCGTCAAGGAAGAAGCGGACGAGCAAACGACGGAAGCAGTATTGCCCAGGATGTCTGGCGATGATGCGGAGATGGTCCAGCTTGTGCCTTCCGAACCCAAGCACGATCAAGTAGCTGAGGAGAAGGAAGCGGCAGCGAGCTTACAGGTGGAACTCCTGCAGCTAATCGCGGGCTCCGACGAGGTTATCGGCGCGGTCCCGTCGACCGATTCGGAATCCAACGGTGGCGACGGCGCCATGCCTATAGCTGCGGCACCCATCTCCCAGAGTGAGCCCAGCGCAGGCCCGACTTCCTCTTCTGCCGGAGAGGTCGCGAGTGTGCGTCAGGACGACATCACTGCTGATCCTGATCGATTCTTCGATTCCGAATACGCACCGGTTCTGCGTCAACTTATCCACCGCGTAGTCGATCGCGAAGGACCCGTCACGTTGCATGGTCTCGCTCGCAGAGTAGCGCAGGAGCACGGATGGCAACGAACCGGGAAGCGCATTCAGGAGCAAGTGCAGAAGAACCTCTGCTCGATGGACCGCCACTCCGAGTTCGGGACTGTCTTTGTCTGGGCGCCCGGGAGCCATTCCAACCGCGTTCCATTCCGGGGGCTCAACGGTCGCCCAATTCGAGACATATCCCGGACAGAGATCGGTTGGGTAATCGATGCCCACGCGAACGCTTTAGCAAACGCAGAGGATCCAATCCTGGTCTTGTCGCGTCTTCTCGTCATCGCGCGGCTGAGCAAGGACGCACGCGCTTATTTATCCGATTGCGCGAGATGGAGAGAGGAGAACGCCGTCGAGGGAACCTCATGAATGTTGTTACGCGCGCTACAATGATGTTCACAAATCGAATGAAAACAGATAGCTGGTGCACTGATCGGCGTGAGACCGATGCGCCGCCCCATACCGGTAGGATGCGGCTTCAGGAAGCACAATTCGAGCTCGCCGGAGCGGCGGGAGAGCGCCGGTGACGGTCGGCACGGGAGAGGTCGTGTACAGTATGGGCGGCCCCCCCTGTTCGGGGGTAGGCCTGCGATGGTCGGACGACGAATTGAACCGCGATTCTACCTTTTACGAAGTAGGCACAACATCTTGTGTTTCAGGCCAATCCCCAGATGTTGTGTGTTGATGGTGGGCCTAATCGGTAATTTTGATTTTCAACTGGCTACCGTTTGTTCAGCAAAAATTCGAGAATCGCCCAAATACCTATCGAAGCTACAAGACAGACAAGCAATGTGGAGTAAGAAGATGTTGTTCCAATTGCGTTTCTTGCGGTGAAACCGGTGACCGCAATAGCTACATAGCACACGATGCGACCCGACTTTATGCGCCAATTGTCGAGATGCTCGGCAAATATGTATTGACGGGCTTTCCTTATGTCCTCCGAATCCAAGGCGCAACATCGCGACCATTAGAAACCGATTTTTGATTTTCCTATAGATAGATCGAGGCAAGCCGCGGCGTTTGAGCTGGGCGGCCTCGCTCAAGAAAAGCTTCGGGGTCGACCCGCTCCTCGATAGCCGCGGCGAAAGGATGCGCCGGATCGGACGATTGAAGCCGGCTCGACGCCGCTGAATGGCACCTGGACGGCGACGTGCACGAGCGGGCCGTCGGAGAACTCGGTGACGGAGAATTTGACAGTGCGGCCCGCCGTCAGGCCCGGTGCCTACCGTTGGAAAACGTTCACCACATCCCCTCGAGCATTGCGGTCGTAACCCGTATTAGGATTCGAAAGGTCTTCCCCCGTTCGACAGTTCAGGGAATTTACCTTCCTGGCGAAACATCGCGACCATTAGAAACCGGTTTTTGATTTTCCTATAGATCGAGCATTATCGACTTGGTGGCAACAGTCGCCCTTTGGGTCGATATCATCCTTGGCATTCAAGGAACGTACGGCGTCGTGCTGCGATTGGTTCGTGCACTTCGAATAATTACATTGGCGCGCAACAGCGAATGGGCCGACGCCATCCTGTTACTCGGAACCGCGATTCGAACCCGACGCAGAGAACTTATCCTCAGTTTCGGTCTTACCTTGTTAATTTTGCTCGTCTCTGCGACCTGCCTTTTTCTTGTCGAAGGAACAACGCAACCCGAAGCCTTTGGTAGCATTCCTCGCGCCATGTGGTGGGCCATGGCGACATTGACCACAGTCGGCTACGGTGACGTTTACCCGATTACGGCTATCGGTAAGCTATTCGCCGGCATTTCAGCGATAACTTCAATCGCTATCGTGGCGATGCCAACAGGGATCATGGCCGCGGCGTTCAGCGATGTGTTCCAACAACTACGTAAAGACGCAGACTAACCGCCGTGCTCGCCTTCCATTGCTTCCGCAATGATCCTGCCTACCCTCTCCGCCGCCTCAACCAGATGTCCGTCGGCGAGATGGGCGTATCCCGCCGTTGTGCGGTGGCCCTTGGGTTGCGCCATGGCTGGCGCTAACGGCAAATCGTTGATCCGGCCACGGGTGTTGAATTTCCAACTTGGGCTAGTATTGCGATGATAGAGCTTCTATCTGGTCCAAGCGGTAGCGGTCCTTTTGCGATCTGCGGCGTAGAGTTTTGAGCCACACCCGCTTTAAGCGTTCGACAAAGCGGCGCAGATAGAGGGTGCTGGTCGGGATCTCAAAGTAGTTCAGCCAGCCGTCGACCACCTTCCCTAGCCACTTCGCCGTGTCGATAACGTCACAATGCATTCGCCTGCGCAGCGCTTCCTTGATCCGTTTGAGGGTGCGGCTCATTCACTTTGCGACCGGCTTGCGCCCCAACTGAAAGCGCCCCCGCTTGGTCTCCATGCAGTAGTGCGTGAAGCCCAGAAAATCGAAGGTCTCCGGTCTACCCTGCCCTCGTTGCCGACAGTCTCTCAGAGCAAACCGCCCGAACTCGATGAGCCGGGTCTCGTCGGGGTGTAGTTCCAGTCCGAAGTTTCCGAACCGCTCCTTTACGACGTTCAGAAAGCGCTCCGCGTGTTGATAGGCGCGCAGGTTGGACGCCGATCGGCACGCTAACTTATTGATTTGGCGTGATCCTGTGGGGTCAAATTTGGGCGCCGAACAACAACCGAGCGCGTGAAGCGGGACATCGAGCAACAGGTCCGGGCCCGTCTCAACGATGCCCAACGCGATCTCTACCGGCGCCTCGGCGAGGCGGTCGAGCGTGTCGGCGAACGCTTGCGCGAGGACGAGAACGGCAAGCCGCTGGTGTTCCGCGACAGCCTGATCGAGAACATCAGGGAGCTGGTCGACGTCGTGCCCCGGCTCAACATCTTCGCCGACGATGATCTGGCCATGCTGTGCCGGGAGGTGAAGGACAAGTTCTCCGGCATCGAACCCGATGCCCTGCGCCCGTCGGGACGCTTCGATCCCAACCTCCGCAGGCAGGTCAAGCGCGACGCAGATGCGCTCAAGGCGCAATTCGCGGGCTACTTCGCGCCCGCCGCCACAGACGGGCACATCCCAAACAGGGAGGCAGCCTGATGGCCGCCCATGCCCGCTCCGAGTCCGCCCGGCGCGTCAGCGACTGCGTGACCGCACTGCTGCGCGACCAACCCTTTTTCGGCAGCCTGGCGTTAAGAGTCCGTCCGGAAAGTTTAGTTGTTTAACCGGGTACTTGGCCCGTTGCGCGGTGCGAAGCGCATCGTTGCCAGATAGATGAGGAGCCATCGTTGGGTGGGCCAGGTGCTTGTAATCCTTGGCTAGCCGCCTTCTTTGGAAAATCGAACAGGTATCCCGCAGAAAATCACAAGTGATTCAAATGACCCGAAAACTTCTCGGACGGACACTAAGGCTGCCGATCCGTGCCGACGCAACCCGCGAGACCCTGGCCAGCGATGGCAGGGACATTCGCTACGCGCCCCAATGGGTGGCGGACACCGATGCCGACCGGATCAAGACCGCGCTGGCGCGCGTGGTCCTGGCCTGTGCGCTCAAACATCACACCCGGCGGGGCGGCCGGGACCCCGAGCGCTGGCAACGGGCCTCGCAGTTGGTCACCCACGGCCTGCTGCGCGACGCGGGCTTTGCACTGCCGCCCGGCGCGGAGGCCTGGGATGGCATCAGCGCCGAGCAGGCCTACGACCGGCTTCCGGAACCGTCCACCGACGCAGAGGATCCGGGCAGCGCGCGTCCATCCAGCGATGTGGATGACAGTGGCAGCGCAGCCAACCCCCAATGCGGTGACGGCGACGAAGACCAAAGCGATCCGTCCAATCCCTCCGATGACGGCAGTCCGCAAGAGCAGGACGAGCCGGGATCGGGCAGCGGCAGCGCGGGCTCGGAACCATCCGGGCAAATGCCCGCCAGCCACGACCCTTACGGCACCGGCGAGGTCATGGACGCGGACGAGCGCCGCGACGACGCCACCGGCCAGTCCGGCGAATCGCCTCTGGACACGCCCGCCGAGGAGCAGGCGTGGGACGAGGCCATGCATCAGGCCGTCAGTCTCGCGCGGGCGCAAGGCAACGCGCCGGGCGCCGTCGAGGAGACGTCCGGCAAGCGCACCGGAGCATCCTCGACTGGCGGTCGCTGCTGCGCCGCTACATGACCGATGCCGCGCGCCGCGATTATTCCTGGAGCGTCCCTAACCGGCGTTTCATCGACAGCGGCCTCTATCTGCCCTCGATGCACTCGGAGGGCATCGATGCCATCGCCATCATCATCGATACCTCCGCCTCGCTGCCGGGCGAAACGCTGGCTCTGTTCTGGGCCGAGGTCCGCGAGATATCCGCCGAACTGCAGCCGGACAGCATCTATGTCCTTCAGGTCGACGCGATGCTGCAGGACGCGGCCCAATATCCCGCCGGGGAACTACCGGACAGCATCACGATCAAGGGCCGGGGCGGGACCGATTTCCGGCCAGGCTTCGCGTGGCTCCATGAGCATGGGGTGCGTCCAGGCTGCTGCCTCTACCTGACCGAGATGGAATGCGACAACTACCCCGAGACCGCGCCCCTATATCCCGTGGCCTGGTGCGTCTGGGGATCCCCACACGGCGATCGATACCGCGAGCCCTGGGGCGAGCGCATCGACATCGGACCGGCATGACACCGCGGCTAGTTGCCGGCGGCCGCCGGCCGGGCGGGATGCAGCATGTAATCGGGTTCACAGCTCTCCAACAGGGAAGAGGTTCGATTATCCAGTAGCAATCCACTACACAGGTTTTCCGCCCTGCGGCCCTCCTGCCATTCATCCCACTCGAACACCCAAACCCTGAACCGCGGGAACTTGCGCGCCGCCTTGAGCCCGGCGGAATGAAGTTTCCGGAGAAGGGGGTCCGTGTCCACACCATCCGGCGGCCAGTCGTCGAACGTGAGGATCAATCCCTTGGCTTTGGAATTGCCGGGGCCGAATCCGGAAGGGATTTCATCGGCGAGAGGACCGATAGAGAACAATACCGACAATGCAACGACGATGACGAGAGTTCGGTTCATCCAGGTTCCTATCCACCAACCCCGGCGCAAGCGCATCGGCATCGGACCAGCCTGATACCGCGGGCCGCGCCCGCATAATTCTCCATCCCTTTGCCCCCGCCCGCAAGGAGGCGGGTTGCGCCCGGACCGGGTGAACCGGAGCCGGGAGAGCGAGGACACCGGCTTCCGGCATCACCCGGCCCTTCGCCGGAGCCGTAAAGCCCCGGCCACGGCTCCGGCCCGCCCTTATCCATTCGGGAGATCATTCATGCTCGACGCCCAACCGGCGGCGAACGCGCCCGCGCGTCCGCCCGCCATCCAGCCTCTTCACATATCCCCAGCGATTGCCGATACCACGGGCGTCCGCTCCAAGCCTGCCGCGTTGCTGGCCGCCGCAACCGCTCTGCTTCCCAACCTGGAGGCAGGCCGGGCGCTCGATGCAAAGACCCTGCGCGAAGCCATGAGCGCGGCCTTCGGCGCCAGCGACACGCAAGGCGCCTGGGTCTGGAAGGACGCCTACGAAGCGGCCGAGGCCGCGATCGTGCTGTTCATCCAGCGCTACGGCCGCCTCATGCGCCGCGAGGCGGGCGCCGGACCCGGATCGGCCGCCGCCATGCTCGCCATGCTGGAGACCCTGGCAGCGCTGGAGCCGTCCCAGACAAAGCGGTCGGAAGAACAGCTTGCCCTGCAACAGTTCTCCACCCCCTTGCCGCTCGCCTACGCCGCGCTGCAAGCCGCCGCCATCCGGCCCGGCGACATCGTGTTGGAGCCCTCAGCCGGTACCGGCACGCTCGCCGTCATGGCCGAATGCGCCCTCGGCAAGCACGCCGATGACGCTCGATCAGGGAATCCCCTGCACCTGAACGAGATCGCCGCCGTCCGCGCCGGGTTGCTTGCCGGATTGTTCGAGCACGCGCCGGTCACCCGTCACAACGCGGAGTCCATCGCAGATTATCTGCCGGACCTGCAGCCCACAGTGGTGTTGATGAACCCGCCGTTTTCGGCAAGCCCCGGGGTCCAGCGCATCCGCCATGACGCGGATTTGCGCCACCTCCGTCCCGCCTTCTCCATGCTCCCGGCGGGCGGGCGGCTGGTGGCGATCACATCGAGGCGCTCATGGACGGGACGCCCCCGGCATGAGGCCGGCGCGGGCTCGTCTCTCGCGGCTGCCGACCAAACCCTGTTAGCCTGCCAGAGACCCTTCTATCGGCTCACAGACTCGATATAGTTCTCATAACCTGAAGGTCGCAGGTTCAAATCCTGCCCCCGCAACCACGTGGAGTACCGCTGAAACAGTATCTTAGATGCATTTTCGCTTCCGGACAACATCTTCCGAAATGGGTTTCGGAATGTCGTCGGAACGGAATTGGGGGGAACTTCAGACACCTCCAGGCATCTCCTGACCACCAAATCAGATAGCGTTCGCGTGCGGCCGGCATCTGTTCGGTCAAACCGTGGAATCGTCCGACTCGCAGATGAGGCGGAGCGCGCAACTACCCCTTTTGCTGCCATTGCGGTTGTTCACTGCCGCGTTCAATGCAGTCCAGCACGGCTTGAGCGAATGGTTACTGCGGCCGAAGAAGGGATGCCGTCCGGACCAGGCCGACGCGTTCGAGCGCGGCCAGATGATCGCTTGCCGAGCACGATGGATTTCTCAGCGCCGCGCGATGATCCCGCACGGCGCCACAACCTCGTCGACGCCGGCCTCGAACAAACCGACGACGAACGCATCGGATGCTGCGCCGTGAGAGCGTGGGACGCCAGACGGTCGGCCGGGAAGTTCCGCAGGTTCCGCGTGACGATCACGTCCGCCTGCCCCCGGATCGCCGCAGCCACCACATGGCGGTCACCGGCTTCGGGAAGGTCGAGCCTCACGGTAAGGGCTCTGTATCCAGTCACCACCGCTTCGGGAAAGTGCCGGTCCATCACCGCACGGGTTCTCTCCAACACATCAGCGGAAAGGTCCGGCCGGTCGGCGAGAAGGCTCCGCATCCATTCGGCATGGATATCGGCGCTCCACAGCGGAGCATACAGATACCGGTCTGCCAGACGAAGCAGAAAGTCCCGAAGCCCGGCCGCATAGAGGACATTGGCGTCGAGCAACGCCGTCAGCCCGACCATCGTCTACTTACAATGCCCGCAGTATCTTAGCTGTGACTGTCAATGCTCGCCGGCTAGTTTGCCGGCGAGCATTGACATACATTTCCGGCCCACTATAGTGCCTCACCATGGGCGCAATATCCGATCTGAATTTCGAAGCAGTGATTACCGGGTTAACGAACAGCCAGGCCTTGGTCTGGGGGTTCCGTTCGGGTGATCGGGGCACCCATACAAGCCGTACCATCATGCTCGACGAGCTGTCACATCTCCTGGATGCGGCTCCCGGAGAAGTAGGCCGCGAAGGCTACGCGGATGCCGTCATGGAGCACAACTGCCTGGGCAAGCGGACAGCGGCGACTCGCAAGCTTTCCCTTCAACGCCTGACCGAGATCTACGGTCTCGATGCCCAGCTGATTCTATTCCGGGTACTAAGAGACCTCTGGGGCCGCCGCGAAAGCAGTCGGCCGCTCTTGGGCTTATTGCTGGCCCTAGCGCGAGATCCCCTGCTAAGAGCAACCGCCACTGCTGTCATCCGCACGCCCTTTGGCGACGAGTTTGCCCGGCAATCCATGAAGAATGCCCTTGCCGAAGCTGTCGCGGATCGCCTGAGCGACGCGACCCTCGACAAGGTTGTACGTAACGCCTCTTCCTCGTGGACTCAGTCCGGTCACTTTCGTGGACGAGGGCGCAAGACAAGGCAGAAAGTGAATGCGACGCCGGCTGCAACAACGTACGCATTGTTGCTCGGGTTTGCCGTGGGCCGTCGCGGCCGCCTGCTGTTCGAAACGCCTTGGGCCGCAATTCTGGATACCGGTCCCGATGACCTTATCGATGTGGCCATCGACGCCAAGCGGCTGGGCCTGCTCGATCTAAAACAATCCGGTTCGATGATCGATGTGTCGTTTCCGGCACTGTTCACCGAAAAGGAACGGGGGTTGATTCATGGGTCGCATCGACAGATTGGCTGAGCGCTACAAGAGCTATTCCGCTTTGCCATGGCAAAAGGATTTGGCCGGTGCGCAGCGTGCCATCTTTATTGTCTACGACAAAGCCGACGAACGCCGGCTGCGGGCGCGAAAGGATCTGTTTGCGCTGGCCACAGCAGAAGTAGGGCACACTTGGCACGAGTGTGATCTGACCAGGGTTTTCGCGCAGTGGATGGCCGATACCGAGTACCGAGACAGTTATTTCGAGTCGCCCGAGGATCTAGAATTGAAGCTGGAGGACGATTTTCTCGAGCACGTGGCTGGGCGTGTCAGAGAAGCGCTCATGGCCCCTGAAGCCGATGAGAATTCGGTTGTCGGCGTGTACGGCATCGCTTCGCTGTTCGGGTTTGTGCGCGTGTCCGAACTCATGAAGGAGATCGAGCGAGATATCAGAGGTCGCGTGGTGGTGTTCTTCCCCGGCGAATACGAGAACAACAACTACCGGTTGTTGGACGCACGGGATGGGTGGAACTACCTCGCAGTCCCGATCACCTTACAAGAAGATCGAGGAGTGTACGAGGTATGAAGAACCGAGAGATCTACCAAAGAGATCCGAGCAAGATCACCTTGCTGAACAATGGCGTCGCCACTATGACCGACGCCTTGACCGACGATGAGCGCCGCACGCTGCGCTTCGAGCTCGAGCATTTCGTCTGTGAAGGTGAGTACCAGCGCGGTCTCGTACGCATTCTCGACTCCTACGTCACCAGCCAGGGCCAGCCCGAGCAACCGGCGGCCTGGGTGAGTGGATTTTTCGGCAGTGGCAAATCGCATCTGGCGAAGATGCTCCGCTTTCTGTGGACAGACTACACCTTCCCGGATGATGGCGCGAGCGCTCGTGGTCTAGCGCGGCTGCCCAACGATGTGCAGGAACTGCTGAGGGAGATCACGACTCTTGGCAAGCGCGCCCATGGACTTCACGCCGCTGCGGGAACGCTCGGCGCCGGCGCCGGCGACAGTGTCCGCCTCGCGTTGCTCGGGATCGTTTTCAAATCCGCGGAGTTGCCCGAGAGCTACCCTCAGACGCGCTTCTGCCTCTGGCTCAGGAAAAACAATATCTACGACCAGGTCTGCGCCGCTGTAGAGGCGCAAGGGCGCGACTTTCGCCGCGAGCTGAACGATATGTATGTCAGCCCGCTCATCGCCAAAGCACTGCTCGCCGCCGACCCCAATTTCGCCGGCAGCGAGAAGGACGCCAGAGCTGCGCTCCGCGCGCAGTTTCCAAAACCTAAGGACATTACCACCGACGAATTCACTACCGCGCTGCAGGACGCCCTCGCCCCCGAAGGTGAAACGCTGTGCACGGTAATCATCCTTGACGAGGTGCAGCAGTACATCGGTGATGACACCAGCCGGTCCTACGTGGTGCAGGAAGTCGTGGAGGCATGCAGCAAACATTTCGGTGACCGCTTGCTGTTCCTGGGTACCGGGCAGACGGCGCTCTCTGGTACGCCAGCACTGCAACGCCTCCAAGGCCGGTTCACAGTCAACGTTGAACTCTCCGACACCGATGTCGAAACGGTCACACGTCGAGTCGTATTGGCGAAACGCCCGGACCGCGTCAACGATGTCAAAGCGACTCTGGATGGTAACACTGGCGAACTCGACCGCCACCTGGTCGGTACCAAGATCGGTCCTCGCAGCGAAGACAAGTCGGTCCTTGTCGAGGACTATCCGCTACTCCCCGTACGCCGCCGCTTCTGGGAGCACGCTTTGCGTGCGGTCGATCAAGCGGGTACTGCGGGGCAGCTTCGAACACAGCTGCGCATCGTCTACGACGCGATCCGGCGCACGGCCGACGAACCTGTCGGTACGGTTGTGCCTGCCGATTTCCTGTTCGAGGAAATCTCCGCCAACCTGCTCCAGTCCGGTGTGCTGCTACGCGAGGTCAACGAGACGATCGCCGAACAGGACGACGGCACGCTGGATGGAAGCCTGAAGTCGCGGCTGTGTGCCTTGGTCTTCCTCATCCGCAAGCTGCCTCGCGAGGCCGGAGTCGACATCGGCGTTCGGGCCACAGCGGAAACCCTGGCGGATTTGCTGGCAAAGGATCTGGCAAAGGACGGCAGCGCCCTGCGCAGTCAGCTTCCAAAGTTGCTGGACGGGCTGGTCGCCGCCGGCACGCTGATGAAGCTCGACAACGAGTACAGCCTGCAGACGCGGGAGAGCAGCGAGTGGGAAGTGGAGTTCCACAACCGGCAGACTAAGCTCGTCAACGATCCCACGCGGATGAGCAGCAAGCGTGCACAGCTCCTGAGTGCTGCGGTTCAGGATGCCATCGGGTCTGTAAAGCTGCTGCAAGGCAAGTGCAAGGAACCGAGAAAGCTGGCATTGCAATTCGGTGCTGAACCGCCACAGGGCACGTCCCATGAGTTACCCGTCTGGATCCGCGATGGTTGGGGTGCGGAGGAGAAGAGCGTCATCGCGGATGCGCGCGCCGCAGGCTCCGATAGCCCCATTATCCAAGTGTTCGTGCCGAAATCGCGTGCCGAGGCGCTGGCCCGGGTCATTGCTGCCCAGAACGCGGCAAAGGACACGCTGGAATACAAAGGTGTGCCATCGAGCCCCGAGGGGATCGATGCCCGGCAAGGCATGGAGACTCGACTGACCGAGGCGGGTAACGGCCTGCGGAGCTTGGTCGCCGAAGTCATCGATGGCGCGAAGGTCTACCAGGGTGGCGGCAGCGAGCGGCTCGAGGCCTCCTTGCTGGACAAGGTCAAGGAAGCCGCCAATGCCTCTTTGGACCGCCTCTTTTACGACTTCAAGGATGCCGATGACCACGGCTGGCCCGAAGTGATCAAGCGCGCCCGAAAAGGTGCCGAACACCCGCTGGAAGCGTTGGATTACGGCGGCAAGACCGAAGACCATCCGGTCTGCTCTGCGGCGCTGTCTTTCGTGGGTTCCGGGAAGAAGGGTAAGGACGTGCGCGCGCACTTCTCCGATCCGCCATACGGTTGGTCACGCGACGCCGTAGATGCCGCGCTCATTAGCTTGTTCGGTACCGGGCATCTTCGGGCGACCACCAACGGCACGCCACTCAAGCCCGGTCAGCTCGATCAGGCGAAGGTCTCGAGCACCGACTTCCGGGTGGAAAGCGCGACCATCGACACGCGCCAGCGCCTCAAGGTGCGCAAGCTGTTCCAGACAGCCGCGGTCGCCTGCAAACCAAATGAAGAAGCCGTCGCCGTCGGAGAGTTTCTGAACAAGCTGATCGAGCTTGCGCGTGGCGCCAGCGGTGAAGCGCCGCTACCCGAGCGCCCCGACACCAGTCATCTGCTGGACATAAAGTCTCTTGCCGGCAACGAGCAGCTGGTTGGCATCTTGAACCGGCACGATGAACTCCTGAAGAACATCGAAGATTGGTCTAAGGAGCGCGATCTGGCCGAGAAGCGCCTCCCGGCGTACAAGCGACTGCAGTCTCTGGCCCACCATTCCGAGGGGTTGGACGCGGCGGCAGAAGCGCAGCCGCAAATCGACGCGATCGCTGCCAACCGCAGCTTGCTCGACGCGGCAGATCCCGTGCCCGATCTCGCTAAGGCACTTGCGGATGCGCTGCGCGCCGCACTGGCGTCGGGAGAGAAGCATTACTCCGAAATCTACGATTCGGAATTGGTGCGACTGGAGGCCGCTGAGAGCTGGCAGCAGATCGATCAATCGGATCGCGACAGAATCCTCAACGGATTGCATATCGCCAAGGTCACTAAAGGTTCGACCGGCACCGAACAGGAGGTGCTCGAATCCGTCGAACGAATCTCCCTCGACGCCTGGAGGACCCGTACGGCGGCATTACCACAGCTCTTCAGGGACGCGCGCATGCAGGCCGACAAACTGATCGAGCCGAAAACCCATCACGTCAAGCTGGGTAGTGCGACGCTGCGAACACCAGAAGAGGTCAAGACCTGGGCTGCGAAGACCGAACAGGAGCTGCTCGAGCAGCTCAAGCAAGGCCCCATCGTGGTGTCGTAGGGAATTGATATGAAGACACTCTCGACAGAGTACCGCAGGCAGCTCGAGCGAACGGTGATTGAGGCCCGTGATGTTGCCGAGGCCGGTGCACGCGTTGCGCTCGAGGCGCTTGCCGCACAGCACCGCGAGCCGTACGGCCACATGGGCGCCGAGCAGCGCACTCTGCGCCGACGCTTGCGCGCGCATGCCCGGCAGCTTGGTGATCGCCCCGATGCGCGCTCGGGTGGTCACGGTATTGATCATCTGGTTCACGAGTGCGCCTATGAGCACTGGCACGGCATGCTGTTCGCGCGCTTTCTTGCTGAGAACCATCTGCTCATCGAGCCGGAGATGGGTGTTGCCATAACGCTCGACGAATGCGAGGCATTGGCCGATGAAGACGGCGTCGATAAATGGGTGCTGGCGGCACAGTTCGCGCATCGGATGTTGCCGCAGGTATTCAGGCCGGACCAACCCGTCTTCGAGGTTCAGTTTGCGCGGGAACACCGTCTTAAACTCGAAGGGCTAGTCGAGTGGCTGCCGGCGGATGTCTTTGCCGCGACGGACTCTCTCGGCTGGGTCTACCAGTTCTGGCAGACGAAGAAGAAGGTCGAGGTCAACGCCGCCGGCAATAAGATCGGCGCGAATGAATTACCGTCCGTCACGCAACTGTTCACCGAAGATTACATGGTGGACTTCCTCTTAGACAACACACTCGGCGCGTGGCACGCTGTTAAAGTCCTCGCCGCAGATCCAAAGCTAGCCGCAAATGCCCAGAGCGAAGACGAACTTCGCCAAGCCGTCGCGGTGCCGGGCTGCCCGTGGAAGTATCTCCGGTTCATCCAAGACAAGGACGGAAAGTGGACTCCCGCCGCGGGCACCTTCGACGGCTGGCCGGAGACAACGAAGGAACTGACCTGCCTCGACCCGTGCATGGGGAGCGGGCATTTCGTGGTGGCGATGCTCGATCGGCTGGTGGCCTTGCGGTCGGTAGAGGAAAAGATAGACGAAGCGAAGGCGGTGGCGGCGGTCATCCGCGAGAACCTGTTCGGATTGGAGATCGACCCGCGCTGCACGCAGATTGGCGCGTTCAACCTGGCGCTGGCTGCGTGGCAGCGCGTGGGCCATCGTACGCTGCCGACGATGAACTTGGCCTGTTCCGGCCTCGCGCCGAATACGCACGAAGCTGACTGGCTTGCGATTGCCGGCGACAACCAGAAACTCCAGCGCGGCATGGAACGACTTTATCGGCTTTTTAGAAGGGCGGCTATGCTAGGAAGCCTTACCAACCCGCACGCTGGCAAGGGCGACTTACTGGAGGCCGAGTTCCATGAACTCAAGCCGCTGCTGGAAAAGGCGCTAGCGCGGGAAACGAACGATGACGAAGCGCACGAGTTGGCCGTCACTGCCCGCGGCTTGGCAAAAGCGGCCGAGATTCTTGCCGGACAGTTCACACTCGTCGCTACGAACGTTCCATTCCTAACCCAGTCGAAGTTCTCTTCGGAACTAAAGGAACACATCTATGCGTTTCTCGATTTAGCAAAGGAGAATCTCGCCTCTGCGTTCGCACTCAGAATGGCTGACCTGACAAAAGAACATGGGGTAGTAGCCTTTGTCTCGCCGCAAAGTTGGTGGTTTTTGAAGCGATATACTGCCTACCGAAAATGGCTTCTTACGCATCAAGCTGTCAAAGCGCTTTACCGCCTCGGCGAAAGAGCGTTCGAAAGTTCCCAAGCGGGTGGTGAATTGGTTGGCCTTTCGATCATCCAGAACAGCGAGCCCGAGCGTGGCGCTGAGATGCTTCTCGCCGATGCGTCTTCTGGGAAAGAGCCATCCGAAAAGGCGGCGATGCTTTTAAGTGTGGATGGTTTATTCGTCAAATATGGCGATATTTTGAAAAGCGGAGATCAGGCATATCGGGCAGCCGTTGGCGGCGGCGGGAAGATAGGCGACGTTGCTTCCGTGTTGCAGGGCTTAGTTACTGGTGACTCCGCTCAATACTTTGGCAAATTCTGGGAGCGGCCAAGAAATGGTGACGCGTGGGAGTTTCTTCAGTCCACTTCTTCCAAGACAACCTACTACGGCGGACTGACGGACGTGATTCTCTGGGAGCGGGAACAAGGTCGGCTTGCCGCTCTTGCTGAATCAGTAAAGGGAATTAATCACTCGGCGCAAAACTGGAGGAAAGGGAAGCCGAACTGGGGTAAACTCGGAGTTGTTGTCAGTCAAATGGGCAACTTCCCTGCGACGCTCTATCTGGGCGACCGCTATGATCATAATTGCTGTGCGATTGTCCCAAATGATGACTCAGAGGTTGTTCCTCTTTGGCTATTCTGTTCATCCGAGACGTTTGCTAGCTCGGCTAAGGCACTAAACCAAAATAGAAAAATTGAGGTCGGAACAGTTTTAAATACTGATTACGACCGCGCATACTGGCATAAGGCTGCAGCTGAGAGGTATCCACACGGGTTGCCGAAGCCGTCTTCCAGCGACCCAACGCAGTGGTTGTTTGACGGGCAGCCTAGAGTTTCAGACGGCCCGTTGCAGGTGGCAGTAGCACGGCTGCTCGGCTACCAGTGGCCGCGCCAGACCGGTTCGCGCTTCCCCGATTGCCCGGTGCTCGGCGCAGATGGTCTTGAAAAAATCCAGGATGAAGATGGCATCGTTTGCATTCCTGCTGTTCGGGGCGAACGTCCGGCACATGAGCGTTTGCTGAAAGTCCTACAGACCGTGTGGGTAGATAATTGGGATGACGCAATACTTGCGAGTTTGCTTTCCGATGGAGGAAGTTCGAATCTCGATGACTGGCTCCGCAACGGATTCTTCGAACAACACTGCAAATTGTTCCACCACCACCCGTTCATTTGGCACATCTGGGACGGCCGCAAGCGCGACGGCTTTCATGCCTTGGTCAACTCCCACAAGTTGGCCGAGGGCGATGGTAAGGGCCGCCGACTTCTGGAATCGCTCACCTACAGCTACCTGGGCGATTGGATAACCCGACAGCAGGATGGCGTGAAGCGGGGCGAGGGCGGCGCCGAGGACCGGCTCGCCGCGGCGCTGGAGCTGCAAAAGCGGCTCATCGCCATCCTCGATGGGGAACCGCCCTTCGACCTCTTCGTCAGGTGGAAACCGATTGAGGACCAGGCCATCGGATGGGAGCCTGATATCAACGACGGCGTCCGACTCAACATCCGTCCCTTCATGGCTCTGGACATCCCCGGCGGCAAGAAAGGCGCTGGCACCTTGCGGGTCAAGCCAAACATCCATTGGGAGAAATACCGCGGCAAAGAGCCGGTGCGCGACCAAGGGCAATACCCCTGGTTTTGGGATAACGGCAAGTTCACCGGGGAGCGGATCAATGATGTGCATCTCACGATTGTCGAGAAGCGAGCGGCTCGTGGCCGCGCGAGGGAAAAGACATGAACGAACAACATTACACCTTCGCGCAGTTCTGGAAATGTGCGTTGCAGGTCAATCTCCATGCTTATAGCGCAGCCTATCGCGGAACGGACCACGGCATGGACGCGAGCACTTATGCCGAGGCACTTCGGGATGCATGCCTCGCCGAGAAGATTCAGGTCGTGGGTCTTGCAGATCACGGTAGCGTGGCTGACGCGGAGGTTATGCGAAAGGTGTTGGTTGACGCCGGCATCGTTGTCTTCCCGGGGTTTGAAGTGGCCACTACGGAGAAGGTCCACTGGGTATGTCTATTCCCCGAGGATGTAAGCGAACAAAAGCTTGAACGCTACCTTGGAAGTCTGTCATTGACCAACCCGGAGGACGGGGCAAGACCGTCCAATCTTGGGGGCCGACATCTTCTGAAGTGTGTCGAAGATCTCGGGGGCTTCTGTTTTGCAGCTCATGCCACATCGGGTAGTGGTCTGCTGAATGGAAAGTTCAACAACCTTTGGGTAGATGCCCGACTTCGTGCCGCCCAAATTCCCGGCAACATCGATGGCCTGCCGCCCGAATATAAGCCCATCGCATTGAATATGAATCCCGATTATAAGCGTGATCATCCCACGGCGTTGATCAACGCGAAGGATGTGGCGAAACCCGACGATTTGTGCGACCCGCGCGCGTCGACTTTTATTAAGATGACACGCCCCTGTTTCGCGTCCTTCTTGATGGCCTTCAAGGATCCGGAATCGCGGGTCCGGCTGAGCGATGATCTGCAGGAGCGCTTCTACAGCCAGATCGACAGTATTTCGATTGAGGGTGGCTATTTCGATGGTCTATCAGCAAAAGTCTCCGGCCATCTGAATGCCGTCATTGGCGGGCGAGGCACCGGCAAGTCCACCCTGCTGGAGTGCTTGCGGTACGCGATGGACGTTCCTCATAAAAGTGAGGATGCGATCAGGCAGGGCGACCAAATTGTGAAGGAGAACCTCGGTAAGGCGGGCGGCCGTGTCATTCTGCAATTGCGCTCGGCAGCGAACCACATGAAGCTCTACACGGTCATCCGTCGCTACGGTGAGCCGCCCCGGGTAATCGACGGGCAAGGCAATGAGTCGCGGCTCCATCCCGGCAGGGACCTGCTCCCCGGCATTGAGATCTACGGCCAAAATGAGATTTACGAGTTGGCGAGGAGTCCTGGTGCGCTCACGCGCGTGCTGGATCGGTTTCTTCCAGAGAGCGCGGAGCAACAGGCGAGACTAGACTCGGCTTTGCGAAAACTCAGGGAGAACAGTGAGCGACTGTCCAAGGCACAGGAGCAAAAGGATGAGATCGAGAGGCACATCGCACAGTTGCCAAAGCTTGAGGAGCAAGTGCGACAGTTCAAAGAGCAGGGGCTTGAAGAGAAGCTGAACCAAGTGCCACTGCTGGAGAGAGAACGTCAGCTCGGTCCGAGGATTCTGGAGGAAGTGAAGCGCACTCGCGATGGGCAGCGGCAGTTCGACGAATCGCTTCCCGACCTCGTTTTCCTCAGCGACAAAGCGCTGGAAAGCCTGCCGCACGCCGAATTGTTGCAGCGCGGGCGAGCGCTGCTGGAAATTCTCAGCGCGACTCTGCGACAGAAGCTCGGAGATATAGACAAGGCCATCGGTGAAACCGAAAGGTCGGTCGAGAGTCTTGTTACCGAACTCACCCAAGCGCTGGCCAACACCGAGACAGAGCTTGAGAAGGAATTCGCCAAGCTGCCCGCAGTGGCCGGCAAGGACGGCAAGGAGATCGGGCGCGCCTATCAGAGACTGCTGCGCGAAATTGAACAGGTTCGGCCATCGCAGACCCGCCTCAAGACTGTTGACGCGCTTGTCAAGGAGCTGGAGCAGGTGCGCCGTAATCTGTTGGGAGAAATTTCGGATGTCCGTAGTGCGCGCACGGCTGCCAAACAGAAGGCAGTGAAGGGCCTCAATAAACGTCTTGCTGGCAAGCTGCGGATATCGATCGTGCCGGATGGCTTGCATCAGCCGTTTCGCGAGTTTCTGCAAGGCTTGCCGGGGGTTGGCGAGAAAAAGACAGAATGGGTGGATGAAGCGCAGGATCTGACTGTCATGGGGCTGGTCGCGGCCATCGGCGAGGGAAAAGATGCGCTATTGGGCAAGCAATGGGGTCTGACGTCTGGCGTTGCCGAATCCTTGACTCGAATGACGGCGGCGCAGGTCTATGGCCTGGAAGCGATCGACCTCGAGGATCGGGTCGGCCTGGAGCTCAATGTTTCCCACACCGGCGATCAGTACCGGGCGCTGGATCGCCTGTCCACCGGTCAGCAGTGCACAGCCATCCTGCACTTGTTGCTCCTCGACAATCGGGATCCTCTGGTCATGGATCAGCCCGAAGACAACCTGGATAATGCCTTCATTGCTGAACGCATCGTGCAGGAGCTGCGCGCGGCCAAGACCGAACGCCAGTTCTTGTTCGCAACCCACAACGCGAATATCCCGGTCTTCGGCGACGCGGAGTGGATCGGCACATGCTCTGCATCGGAAGATCGCGCAGAAATGCCGGTCGATGCGCAAGGCTCCATCGACATACCGGCGATTCGCGATCAGGTGGCAAACATTCTGGAAGGTGGCAAGGAGGCTTTCATGCAACGCAAAGAGAAATATGGGTTCGACTACTGATGACTAAATCCGAGCTGCTCGAACTGATTGCGAATGGCGAGAACTCCGGTGTGGAGTTCAAGCGCGACGATCTGCGCCCCGAGCAGCTTGCGAAAGAGGTCGTGGCCCTGGCCAATTTTCAGGGCGGTCGCACCCTGCTGGGGGTTGATGACGACGGCACAATCACCGGAATTCAGCGCACAGATCTCGAGCGTTGGGTGATGGATACAGTGTTCGGCCGTTACGTACATCCCATGATCATCCCCTTCTACGAAGAGGTGCAGGCTGACGAGCAGCATCGGGTTGCGGTGATCACCGTCAGCCAGGGCGTCACCAAACCGTATGTCGTCCGGGGCAAGGATCGCGAAGACATCTTTATCCGGGTTGGCAGCACGTCCCGGTTGGCAACGCGCGAGCAACAGGCGCGGCTGTATGCCCTGGGCGGCATGCTGCATGCGGAATTGTTGCCGGTGTCAGGTAGCGGATTGCAGGATCTCAGCCTGGACCGGCTCAAGGACTATCTATCAACGATCATAGGCGACAAGACGCTCCCGGCGAGTGACGAAGATTGGCGGAAACGTCTTTGTGGCTTGGGGTTCATGGTTGAACGCATAGACGGCCCAGCCGTTTGTACGATCGCGGGACTTGTCCTATTTGGATACGCGCCGCGTCGACTCCTACGTCAGGCTGGCGTCCGGTGGTTGGCGTTCGAAGGCGAGGACAAGTCGTACAGAGCGCTGGACGACCGCGTGATCGACGGTGCGCTGGTTGCACTTTGGAGGACAGACAACAAAGGAAATCGCGAGCTTGTGGAAGGCGGGCTCATCGAAAAACTCGTGGATGCCATGCAGCTATTCGTCGCCGAGGAATCGGACGATGTCGACGCCTCAATGCGTCGCGAGCGTCGATGGTTGTATCCAGTGGAGGCGCTACGCGAGGCAATTGTGAACGCGCTCGCCCACCGCGACTGGACGCGCTACGAGGAAATCGAGGTCGCGCGGTACGCGGATCGTTTGGAGGTGCTGAGCCCAGGCGCACTGCAGAACTCGATGACGGTGGAAAAGATGATTGCCGGCCAGAGATCTCCGCGCAATCCGTTGATTGTCGAGGTGCTGCGTGACTACGGTTACGTGGACGCGAGGGGCATGGGGGTGCGCAACAAGATCATTCCGCTCCTGCTGGAGCACAACGGAACAGAGCCGGAATTCATTGCGACCGAGGATCATTTAAGGCTCGTCTTGCGCAGTGGTCAAGTGCAATCAGGGGCTCAAGGCTGATATGCAGTCGAGCCCTTCTTTCGACAGAAGCGGCAACGCGGTCATCGAGGCGCTTGTAGGCTCTCTACAGGCTGCGGCCAAGTACAACCCGAACGATGTCGTTCATCCGTATGCCGTCTTATGGACAGACCACGATGCCCAATGGCAACCGATCATTCCTCAACTGCGGCGGCTTTTGCCACAGCTCCTCACGTTTGGTGAGTACCAACCCGAACAGCGAATCGGCCCGGCGATTTGGCTCCGAAGTGTCGTAGACTGGGGGCTGCCTGAGGTTGAATTGCCGGACGGAGTAACACCGATCGTCTACCTCCCCGGTGTGAGCCGGCAGGAACTCCGGGCGGTCCAGGAGTGCCCGGACAGTCTCAAGCCGCTGGTGGAATTGCAGTACCGCGGCGCCTGCTGGACTCAGAAGAACGGCAAGGACTGGACGGTTGAGGCTTTCCTGGTTTCCGAAGGAGGCGGGCTCGGTCTGGACCTCGCGCGCGATGCGACGACACGTGGGGCCATGCTCGGTGCTCTGGCGGAATTGGCCACAACGTCGGTCGACCGGCTGAAGGGTAAGCATCTCGAGGCGGAGGATTTCGACAAGCTCTTTTCGGACGATCCGGCCAAGGATCTGTTGCTGTGGCTGAGTGAGCCAGAGGCTGTTAAATCGGGTCGGAACAGCGGCCGATGGAGCGCCTTCAAGTCCCGCTGTAAGGCGGATTTCAAGTTCGATCCCGACAAAGACGGCGAGCTGGTCGGCGCAGAGCTGCTCGGCAGGCGGGAAGGGCCGTGGGCCGCGGTGTGGGAACGATTCACCGAGTCGCCAGTGCTCTATCCGGGTGTGCCGGAGCGGCTCAGCAAGGCGATGCCAAGCGATGACCTGTTCATCGAGCCTTCCTCGTGGCCACAGAACAACGAGAAGAAAGAGGCGGCGCTGCGGCAATCGCTGCTTGCACTGGGGAAATCCACCCCTGCCAACGCGCGTGAACGGATCCTCGAACTCGAGAAGTCGCACGGATCGAGACGCGAATGGGTCTGGGCGAAGATGGGCCAGACGCCGCTCGCCAACGCACTCGGTCACCTGGCCGAGCTTGCGGAACGTGCGGCGACCAAACTTGGCGGCACATCGACGGCCGAGATGGCGAAGCTGTATGTCGACGCGGCTTGGGAGGTCGACACCCGCGCGCTGTCTGCGATGGCCGCGGTGAAGTCGTCTGGCGATTCGCAGGCCGTGGGCAGGGTATTGAACGCTATCTACCGGCCCTGGCTGGAGTCGGCGGCCGAGCATCTGCAGGCCTTGGCCGAGAAAGAGCCCCTTCCAGGGCACGATGGGCAGGGGCTGGAAGATCTCCTGGTTGAACCCGGCGGCTTGGTGCTGTTCGCCGATGGGCTCCGATTCGACGTCTCACAACGTCTCGTTGAACGCATGTGTTTGAAAGGCTGGTCCGTGACCCCGTCGACTCGATGGGCGGGTCTACCTACGGTGACGGCGACCGCGAAGCCAGCAGTCTCACCGGTCACGAAGGGCATCAAGGGTTTGTCGCTCGGGGAGGACTTTCTTCCTGCAACGGCAGATACCGAGCAGCCGCTGACCACGGACCGGTTCCGAAAACTTCTGGCCACGGCTGGCTACCAGTATCTAGGTGCCCACGAATCGGGCGATTCCTCGGGCCGCGGTTGGACCGAGAACGGTGAGCTCGACAAGTTGGGCCACTCCCTGCAGGGCAAGCTCGCGGTCCGAGTCGAAGAACAGGTCGAGTTGCTCCTTGAGCGTATCGAGTTTCTGCTCGATGCCGGTTGGCGCGAGATCCGTGTGGTGACGGACCACGGCTGGCTCTGGCTCCCCGGGGGGCTGCCCAAGGTCGATCTACCCAAGTACTTAACCGCAAGCCGATGGGCTCGATGCGCTGCGATCAAGGGTGGATCGAAGGTCGAGGTTCCGACCGTCCGATGGCATTGGAATGTCCATGAGCGGGTTGCAGTGGCATCGGGGATTGCGTGTTTTGGCGCGGGCAATGAATACGCACACGGCGGGCTGAGCCTTCAAGAGAGTCTGGTTCCGGTGATTCGGGTCACGGCCGGGGAAGCCGCTGCTAAGGCGGCCGCGAAGATTGGAGATGTCTCCTGGGTCGGATTGCGCTGTCGCGTTCAAGTCGAGACGGCTCAGCCTGGGCTGGCCGTGGACTTGCGGTCGAAGGTCAATGACCCGAGTTCGAGTGTCAGCAATGCACGACCGGTGGGCGCCAAAGGAGCGGCCAGCCTTTTGGTTGCCGACGACGAACTCGAGGGCACGCCGGCAGTGGTGGTGGTGCTGGACGCCAGCGGCCACGTGATTACGAAACAACCCACGATCATCGGGGGTGACGATTGAAAGTCGAACTCGACCAACTCGATCGTCTGGCGGCGACGACGTTTGAAGGCTACCTGGTTCGTAAGGACCTGGTACGCAAGTACAGCCGTCAGTATCCGCTCCCGACGTATGTGGTCGAGTTTCTGCTCGGGCGCTACTGCGCAAGCATGGACGAACTGGAAATTGAGGAAGGTCTCACGATCGTCGAGCGCCAGTTGGCGGACCGCACGGTCAGGACGGGTGAGGAGGAGCTCTTCAAGGCGCGGGCTCGAGACCAAGGTTCAATCAAGCTGATCGATATCGTTCGAGCAAAGCTTGACGCAAAGACGGACTCGTTCGTCGCGGAACTGCCGAGCCTCGCGATCAAGGATGTCCGTATCAACGACAGTCTCGTCAAACAGCATGAGCGGATGCTCACCGATGGCTTCTATGCGGAAGTCACGTTGAGCTACGACGCGGCGATCGCTCAGGAGAAGGGTGGGCGTCCTTTCGCGATCGACAGTCTGCGCGCCATCCAGCTTTCCAAGGCAGATGTCCTGGACACGCTCAAACGCAGCCGCCACGACTTCACCACGGAGGAATGGAAGCGCGTTCTGCTGCGCAGCGTTGGCCTGGAGCCGGCCGCGCTGTCTGAGCGTGCTCAACTGGTCGCGCTCGTCAGGATGGTGCCCTTCGTGGAGCGCAACTACAACATGGTCGAGCTGGGTCCACGCGGAACGGGCAAGAGCCACCTTTACCAGCAGATCTCCCCATACGCACATCTGATCTCCGGCGGTAAGGCCACGGTGGCGAAGATGTTCGTCAACAACGCCAACGGCCAGCGTGGTTTGGTGTGTCAATACGACGTCGTCTGCTTCGACGAAATCTCCGGTGTGTCGTTTGATCAGAAAGACGGCGTAAACATCCTCAAGGGCTACATGGAGTCCGGTGAATTTTCACGCGGTAAGGAGAGCATCCGTGCCGAGGGCGGCATCGTGATGGTTGGAAACCTTGATGTCGAAGTCGAGCATCAGCAACGCGTCGGACACCTGCTGAGCCCATTGCCTCCAGAGCTGCGAGACGACACGGCATTCATGGACCGTATCCACGCGTACGCACCCGGTTGGGATTTCCCGAAGCTCGACCCGAACGAACACTTCACGGACCACTTCGCCTTGGTCAGTGACTTCCTGTCGGAGTGCTGGAGCCGGTTGCGCACAGGAAGTCGAGTCCCGGTGCTGCAGGGGCGAGTGAATTACGGTGGCGCGCTCAGCGGACGGGACATCACGGCCGTCAACAAGACAGTGAGCGGCCTGCTCAAACTTCTGTACCCGGATCCCGAGATGACAGTTCCAGACGAAGAACTGGAGAAAATGGTTCGTGTCGCGCTCGAAGTCCGTCGGCGGGTGAAGGAACAACAAAAGCGAGTGTTTAAAAGTGAGTTCCGCAATACGCACTTCAGCTACGCGATGGGCGAGGATGGGGTCGAGAAATTCGTCTCGACGCCGGAGCTGCATAGCGACGAAGCGATCGAACTAGATCCACTACCGCCGGGTCAGGTTTGGGGCATCAGTCCGGGCGGAACTGAGACGGGCGCCAGTCTTTACCGCCTTGAGGTCACAGTCGGTAAGGGTAGCGGCGTCAAAATTCTGAATGCTCCGGTACCGCCCGCGTTTCGTGAAAGCGTCAGGTACGCCGAACAGAATCTGTACACAAGAGCCAAGCAGCTCGTTGACGACCGCGACCCCCGCTCCCACGAGTTTTCCTTGCAGCTCCGTGCGATGGACAACGATCGCAACGGAACCTCCCTGGGCTTATCCGCCTTGATGGCCCTGTGCAGCAGCTTGCTCGAGAAAAGTATCAAGGGGGGGCTGATTGTCGTCGGCGCGCTCAACCTCGGCGGCTCAGTAGAACCGTTGGCGAATGCCGTCGGAATTATCGAAGTCGCTGTCGAGAAAGGCGCGGATACGGTGCTCATGCCCGTGTCGGCGCGGAAGCAGCTGTTCGAGCTCTCGGACGATATGGCAACGCGGATCAACATCCAGTTCTACTCAGATGCGCCGGATGCTCTGCTCAAAGCGTTGCTAGAGTGATGCAGACCCCGCCGCCTTCCTCCTTCGCCGCCGCAACGTCCGCAACAGACCGGACGCATCGCGCAAACCCGTCGTTTCTTCTCGAGCAGATCGCGATCCACCCACCGCCTGGCCTTACGGCGCTGCGACAGGCTCCACGCAGCGCGGATCGTCGTTGACAGGCTTGTTGACCAGGGTGCTCACGAGCATGCTTGGCGGGGTAGGGGGGGGGTCTTATCTCAGTCCGATCATTTCCAGTCCGGGACAATCCCGTTCTCCCGCAGCAACTCTTCCGCCAGCTCGGCTATTCGCTTTTCCTGGAATTCATGGAAACCATGCACGGCTCCTTCGTCGCGGACATCTCTCTTCCATCTCCCGGTCGAGCCCGAATACGCCGCGGCTGCACGGCGCCATCGCGCATCGTCGTCGGTCCAGTCCGATCGCAGGAACTGCCGGAGGACCTCGTGGTGTTCGCCGTGATCGAGGCCGGGGATCTCGAGATAGCGCTCGGGCTCCGCCGCGACGCGTTCGCGGCCCTGTCGGTTTTCCTCGGCTGGTATCCCGGCTTCCCCGCAGGCGTCCTCATCGTCCTCGTAGAACCACACCACATCGCCCATGCGCCTATCGAGGTAGGTCGATTGTGGAAACGAATCATGGAAATCCACATCCCGCCCGAAAGCCATCGTGAACAGCATTCGATCGATGACCAACACCCGCGGCCCCACCTCACAGCGCGCAATGCAGCGAAGTCGGCCGTCGGTGACAGGTGCATGTCGCGCGCGTTGCGCCGGTATCGACCCAGCTCGCGCCCGCGGCCTTGCGGCCCGGCTTTCCGTTCACGCCGCCGCTCTCGCTCTTGCCCGCGGCGCCCGCACAGCTCCTCGCTAGTGCCCGGAGCGATCCGCCCCGAGCGCACATGGGCGATCAGACCCGCCATCGCCTTCCCCGTGTAGACCGGGTCGAGCAGCAGCCCCTCGTGCCGCGCCGCCAGCGCCTCGCGCACTGCCTCGTTGAGCCTGCCATAGCCCGGCGCCAGCACCGCGTCGGACACCTTGATGTCGCCCGCATCGAACGCATCTGGGCGTTCGATCATCGCAGCCAGCGCTCCCGCTACCCGCGCCACCCGGGAGCCCTAGCGGTCCGCATCGCAGCGCACGCAGATGCCGTGGACCGGCACCCTCTCGCCGAGCGCCCGCAGGCCCACCAGCATCCCGGCATGGGTGAGCGCGCTGCCCGAGGCGCAGACCACGGCGTCGAACCCGGTACCGGGGGCCTGGTCCACGATCTCTTCGGCGGCGAGGACGTAGCCGAGCCCGCCGAGCGGCGGATGCCCGGGGGCGGAGTGGATCACGTAGGGCCTGCGGCCCTCGGCCGCGAGCGCCGCCGCGCGCCGTTCCAGCGCCGCGTCCGCCGCCGCCTCGTCCTCGCCCTCGGGGAATGCGTGCAGGGTTGCGCCCAGCACCCGGTCGAGCAGCAGGTTGCCGGAGGTGCGGTAGAGCGCGCCCATGCCGTCCCCCCGATCTTCGAGCTGGATGTGGACTGCCATACCGAGTTTGCGCGCGCCCGCGGCGGCGATGCGCACCAGGTTCGACTGCACCGCGCCGGTGACCAGCACCGTGTCGGCGCCGCGCGTCTGCGCCTCGCCGAAGTGGAACTCGAGCTGGCGCACCTTGTTGCCGCCGAAGGCGAGGCCCGTGCAGTCGTCGCGCTTGATATAAGAGATCGATGCCGAGCGCCGCGCCGAGGTTCGGGGCGGCCTCGAGCGGCGTCGGCGCGTGGCCGAGCCGGACCCGCGGGAAGCGGGCGATGCCGGCGAGGGGGCTGGGCATGGCGGGCCTGACTGAACCGGTGTGTCGATCGGACCAAGTGTCTCGGGTTGCGGCAGGGGTGCCGCGGTACCGCAGCGAATGCAAGCGGTTTCCGCAGGAGGCGAGGATCGCGCGACTCCTGTCCCCGAGTCCGCGCCGCCAGGCCGGCAGCCTGTACGGTCGTCGACAACCGATCGCCCCCTCGCCGCCGCGGCCGTCGCGCACATGGCCAGGGACCTGACGACCCCTATTCGCAGGACGTGTTCCTGCGTCCGTCGAACAGGCTACGGAATACCGTGCCGACCCTGGGGCGGCACGCGCCGGGGATCGGCCTCACCGGGCTTCCTTCTCGGCGATCAGCATCACCGCCCGGTTGAGGCCGATCGTCAGCACGTCCTCGTCCTTCGGGATCGCCGCGTAGGTGCGGCCGTTCCGGAGCCAGGGGCCGAAGCGGCCGAGCCCCGCCGTGATCGCCTTGCCGCTCGCCGGGTTGATGCCGACCTCGCGCGGAAGCGCCAGAAGTCCGCGGGCGACGTCGAGCGTGACCCCGTCGGGCGCCATCCCCGCCGGTACCGCGACCGTCGCAGCCTTGCCGTCTTCCGTGTCCTCCCCCATCTGGACATAGAACCCGTAGCGGCCGCGTCGCAGCGTGATCGCGAGCCCGGTCTCCGGCTCCTCGCCGAGACGCTCCGGCTCCCTGTCGCCCACCCGCGCGCGCGCCGCGAGCGGCCCACTGTAGCGGCAGGCGGGGAAGCCGGAGCAGCCGACGAAGGGACCGCGCCGGCCGATCTTCAGGATGAGCTCGTGTTCGCCGCATTCGGGGCAGGTCCGGCCTCCCTCGCGCTCCGCGCCGCCGAACGCGAAGCTCTCCAGCCCGCCCGCAATCGCCGCCAGGACCTCGCGCCGCCGCAGCGTGCCCGCCGCCCCCAGCGCCCGCTCGAAGTCCCCCCAGAAATCCCCCAGGATCCCCTGCCACGCGGCGGTGCCGGCGGCGATGCGGTCGAGGTCCCTCTCCAGGCCCGCCGTGAACCCGTAGGCCACCCAGTCGGCGAAGAAGGCGTCGAGGAAGGCGGTCACCACCCGTCCCCGCTCGGTGGGAACGAAACGCCGGTGGTGCAGCACCGCGTACTCGCGATCGAGCAGCACGCCGACGATCGCGCCATAGGACGACGGCCGCCCGATGCCCAGCTCCTCGAGCCGCCTCACGAGCCCCGCCTCGGTGTAGCGGGGCGGCGGGCCGGTGAAGCGCTGCACCGTGCGCACGTCGCCGACGAACGCCCGCTCGCCCTCCGCCATCTCCGGCAGAACGGCATCCGCGTCGTCGCCGCCGTCGTCGCGATAGACGCGGAGGAAGCCGTCGAACGTCGTCTCCGAACCGCTCGCGGCGAGCGCGATGTCCCCCGCCTCTGACGCGAGCGCGACCCACACCCGGTCGAGCCGGGCCGCGGCCATCCGGCTCGCCACCGCGCGCTTCCATATCAGGTCGTAGAGCCGTGCCTCGTCCGCGCCGATGCGGTCCTCGAGCGTTTCCGGCGTGCGCGCGAAGTCGGTCGGCCTGATGGCCTCGTGCGCCTCCCGCGCGTTCCCTGTCACGGCACGCTGCGTACGGGACCGGCCGGGCAGGTAGTCCTTGCCGAAGCGCTGACGGACGATGCGCCGCGTCGCGCCGGCCGCGCTCTGCGACATCCGGACGCTGTCCGTGCGCATGTAGCTGATGAGGCCCACCGTCTCGTCGCCGACCTCGACGCCCTCGTAGAGCGCCTGCGCGATCCGCATAGTCCGGATGGTCCGGCGCACGCCGAAGCCGAGCTTGCGCGAGGCCTCCTGCTGCAGCGTCGAGGTGGTGAAGGGCGGGGTCGGGCTGCGCCTGGTCCGGCCCTGCTCGACCGCCTCGACATGGAAGGCGGCCGAACGGATGCGCCCGGCCGCCTCATGGGCCATGGCCCCGCTCTCCAGGGCAAGCCGGTCGAGCGCGACCCCGTCGAGCTTGCTCAGCCTTGCCGTGAAGGTGCCGCCGGCGTGCGCCATGACGCGCGCCTCGACGGTCCAGTATTGGCGGGGAACGAAGGCCTCGATCTCCGCCTCGCGCTCGCAGATCAGGCGGAGCGCCACCGACTGCACACGGCCCGCCGAGCGGCTGCCCGGCAGCTTCCGCCACAGCACCGGCGTGAGATGGAACCCGACCAGGTAGTCCAGAGCGCGGCGCGCCTGCTGGGCGTGCACCAGGTCCATGTCGATCTCGCGCGGCGACGCCATCGCCGCGCGCACCGCCTCGGGCGTGATCTCGTGGAACGCCACCCGCCGCACCGGCCGCTCACCCATGGCGTCCCGCTCCTGCAGCCAGGTCAGGACCTGCCAGGCGATCGCCTCGCCCTCGCGGTCCGGATCGGTGGCGAGGATCAGGCTGTCAGCGCCCTTGAGGGCGGCTCGGATCCTGCCCAGCACCCGCCTTGCGCGCGGGCCGCTCGCATAGGTCATGGCGAAGCCGCTGTCGGGCCTGACCGAGCCTTCCTTCGCCGGCAGGTCTCTCACATGGCCCCAGGTTGCGAGCACGCGGTAGTCGCCGCCGAGATATTGTTGGACCGTCTTCGCCTTGGCCGGCGATTCGACAACCACGACATGCATGGCGCCACCTCCGATGAACGCCAGGCATCGGGGTCCGGCAGGCACCGGGAGCGCGGCGGGCCGTCGCGGCCGCGTCCCTCGCTCATGTCATGCCGCATGCACCGGTCGCGCCCATGCGGCGGTCCGCCGGAGCGGGCGCCGTCAGCCATGGAATTCCGGACGCATCGGCCATGTCCTGGCGGCCGGTCGGGAGAGCCGCCCGTGCCACGTGCAGGACCCAACCGATTAATGGCGCCCGGGCGAGAATGATAATGCCGCGTGCAGGAAAATGTATGCCGCCATGACATGCGGGCATGACCGCCCTGGCGCCGGCATCGCCGCCGTCGGCCTCGGGACTGCTGGCATCCCCGGTCCGGATGCGTGCCGCCCCAGGGCACACGAGGGACCCCCTCAGGGCCGCGCCCAAGGCATGCGAGGACATTCGCGCGCGCGTGCCCGGCAAGTGCGCACAGACCTTCAAGCAGACGCGCCTGACCCGGAAGAGGTCGAGACGCCGGACCCTGCGCCCGTAAGCAGGCCGCGGCCCGGACGATGGCGGAGGCGGGACGATTGACAGCCTTGGCTTCTCCCCCGCCACCTTCGTTCAGGGCAGCCCCCACGCGTCCCCTCCCGGCTCGGGGAAGCGTGCCCGATGAGCGACAGGCATACCGAGGTTCACCCGATGCATCCGCTCGAACCCCATCGCGGGGACATCCTGTCCGAACGCGCGATCGGCAACGAGGCCGTGCCCGACGCACCGGGGACCTTCCGGAAGTCGCATCGCCCCATCCTCAAGGGGAAGAAGCCCGCCGCGGCGGACATGCGGCACTGACCGACATGCCGGCGGAGCCCATGACCGCCGCTCGCCGGGTGCTCAGCGAGGTCTTCGGTTTCGGGGGTTTCCGCCCCGGCCAGGAGGCCGCCATCGAAGCGTTGCTCGCCGGGCGCAACGCGCTCACCGTGATGCCGACGGGATCGGTCAAGTCGCTCTAGCAACTGCCGCTATTGCAGTGAGTTCATGTAGGTGATGTTTCCGCGAAGGACCCGAGACAATCCGAGATGCCTTCGCCCGTTGAAAGGACTGCCCCGCGATGCCTCCGCAGGGTCTCGCTTCGCCTCTCCTCCGCCCCGCCTTCGATCGGGGCCGCTCGCGCGTGCGAGCAGGTCCGGCTCCCGTTCCAGGGTCAACGCATCCGTCGAAATCTCCCTGGACACGGATGCATGGAAGCGCCAGCGGGTGTTGTTCGGCGTGCGGGTTTGACGCCGATCGGCACGCTATGCTGTTGCAATCGTTTGCATCGGAGGGGTCAACGTCCTACGCTAAACAACAGCCTGCTGAGCGGAGAGATCGATTGGCTGCTCTCACCCTCGTCACCCGTCGGCGGAACGCTCATACCGGCAGCATGTCAACCGAAGCAGTGATGTGTTGAGTTAGTGTTGACAGAGCGACTTGGGAAAACTCTCGGAGAGCGCTACAATTTCTAACTATTTGTTCTGTCTGCAGAAATTATGTTTCTAAAACCAAACACAGAGATGTATCGGCCATCGTGAACATTCGCGCCAGTACCTCCACCGTGAGATTGGCCATCGCGGGCCTTTCGCTGAGACCGCCGTGCAGTGCCATGACCCGATCGCGTTCGACTTTCGCCAAGGGCAGCGCGCCGAGCGCCGGCAGGATATGCCGCTCGATGACTTAGCCCGTATCTCGCGTTGAGTGTGGGACGTAAAGAGGGATATAATATACCTAATCTACTTAACATTTTGATATATCAGATACTTAAAAAGTAGGCCTGGCGGAGAGGGAGGGATTCGAACCCCCGGTACGGTTGCCCGCACAACAGATTTCGAGTCTGCCGCCTTAAACCGGACTCGGCCACCTCTCCGCGATGCGCTCCGGCCTCAGTCCCCCGAGAGGCGCTCGGCGCGCGCCAGGCGCCTCTTCTCTCCGAAAAACGCGCGGAGCATCTTCGCGCTCTCTTCCGCGTGTACCCCGGAGATCACCGGCATCCGATGGTTCAGTCTCGGGTCAGCGTGGATCTCGAACAGGGAGCCGCAGGCGCCCCCCTTCGGATCCGAGGCCCCGAATACCAGGCGCCCGATCCGCGCGTTCACCAGGGCGCCCGCGCACATCGGGCACGGCTCGAGAGTGGCGTACATCGTCGCCCCGTCCAGCCGCCAGAGGCCTGCCTTCTCGGCCGCTTCCCGCAGGGCCAGGATCTCGGCGTGGGCCGTCGGATCGCAGGCCGCCTCCCGGCGGTTGTACCCCCTGCCGAGCGCCGCGCCGTCCCGCACGACGACAGCCCCGACGGGCACATCCCCCGCGAGGTAGGCCAGCTCGGCGAGCCGAAGCGCCTCGGCCATCCACTTGTGGTCGCGCCGCACCTGATCCAGGGAATGAAGCTCCAAGGAATTCCTCCTTCCTGCACCGGTGAACGAACCGGCGGGCCAATAAAACATGATAATCCAATGAAAATCAAGCGATCACCGAGCCGCAGAGATAAGTGGCCTTTGGCCCTGCGCGATGCCGCCCGCTTGCCCGACCCATGAAAAACTGCGACTCTTTTTTAAAGAGAGCATTCCACAAACGATATGTCCCGATTTCGGCCCGCATATGCGGGCGGGGCGGGAATTCCCACATCCGGGAGGAAGCCGCCTATGCGCTGGGAAGAACTCTCCTGGCCCAAACACAAAGAGATGGTCGAGGCAGGGGCCACCGTGGTGCTGCCCTTCGCCTCCATCGAGCAGCACGGCCCGCACGCCCCCGTCGGGGTGGACACTTTCTTGGTGAGCGAGGTATGCGGCAAGGCGGTCGAAGGGCTCGAAAACGTTCTCCTCGCCCCGACAATGTGGGCCGGCTTCGCGGTCCACCACCTCACCCATCCGGGCACTTTTTCCCTTTCGCTCCAAACCTACATCTCCCTCGTGCAGGAGCTCGTCCGCTCGGCCGCCTCCCACGGGTACAAGAAATTCCTGCTCGTGAACGGCCACGGCGGAAACCACCAATCCATCCAGGCCGCGCTGAATCCGCTCCGCCAGGAATTGGGCATCGACGTCTGGATGGTCACCTACTTCCACCTGGGGAATGAGATTTCGGCCGAGATAAGAGTGAGCGAGATCGGGGGGATGGCGCACAGCGGCGAGTTCGAAACGGCGATGATGATGCACCTGCGCCCGGAGCTCATCGATCTGAGCGAGGCCGTAAAAAAATCCTTCCGTCCCGTGCATCCCCTCATGACCCGGGACATGCACCACCGGGGAATTCTCTTTCGCCCGCCGGATTTCCACCGGGATCGGAACCCCTCGGGGGTGTTGGGGGACCCGGCGGCGGCGAACGCGGAAAACGGGGCGAGGTACTTCGAGGCCGTTGCGGCCCGTCTCCGCGAAATCATCCAATCCCTGGCCGCGCTCTAAGGGGCGCTTCCATGGCCCGCCTTGCAGGGGAATCCCCCCGCGTCGCCCGTTTCATCAAGTTCTCCCCGCCGGGAACGGATGAGCCGGTGATCCTCTGCTGCGAAGTGACGGGAAATGGGCCCCCTTTGGTTTTGGTGCCGGATCTGGGAGACACCGTCTGGGCTTGGCGGCACCTTATCCCCCGATTTCAGGCGAGGCTCCGGGTAATCGCGGTGGAGCCGCGGGGGGCCGGACGCTCATCCAGCCCCGTGGGCCCATACACCCTCTCTGATCTGGCAGGCGACCTCGGAAGGCTCGCCGAGGGGCTCCGGATCAACAAACCCATTTTCGTCGGCCACGGGCTGGGCGGGCAGGCGGCGCTCACCCTCGCCATCGAGCATCCCAGCCTGCCGGCCGCCCTCATCCTCGCCGGGGCGGGGACCGGCCCCCCTCCGGAGGAGCTCCGCGGCGCGCTCCAGGAGAGGATGCGCTGTGCCGAGCGGAAGGACATGCGCGCCGCCTTCCAGGCCCGGAAGGCCGAGGGGCGGGACCCGCGGGGGATGACCCCGCGCGAGCGGGCGGAGTACCATCGCATTTTTCTGCAAACCGATCCGGCGGGTCACGCCGCCTCGTGCGCCGCGGCGCTGAACGCTCCAGACTTAAACGCCAGGCTCTCCGAAGTGGGTTGCCCGGCCCTCGTCCTGGTCGGGGAAAAGGACGCGCAGCGGCACGAGAGTGCCCGCCGCCTGGCGGAGGGCATTCCCGGTTGCGAGGCCGCGGAGGTGGAGGGCGCGGGCCACTTTGCCCAGCTGGACCGGGCCGAGGCCTTCTACGCCCTAGTAGAGGGATTTTTACGGAAGCACGGCCTCATCTCTCTTCGGCACGCGGACAGGGCCCGGTGAAACCCGCCGCATCCGAAACGGCCCCCCGCGCCGTCCGCCTATTTTTTCAGGGCCGCCATTTTCTTTTTTCGGAACTGCACCGCCGGAACGACGTCCTGCCAGACGAGGCGTCCCAGCGGCCCCGTGCTGTAGACGGCGATGTTCACCCTTCCGTCCGGCTGAAGGAGGAAGTTCGTCGTGTGCAGGAAGGGCCTTTCCCTCTCCCCGGGGTCTTCCTGGTAAAAGGCGCCCGTCAGCTCGGAGATGCCCGCCGGGTCGACCCCGTACCCCACGGGGAAGGTGACCTCGCTCTCCTCGATCGACATCTTCACAACCTCCTCCGTGTCCACGGAGGCCGCCACAACCATCACGCCCTCTTCCTTGAGCTTCTTCGATTTGGAAAAGGCCGAAAGCTGGGCGAGGCAGTACGGTCACCAATGCCCGCGGTAGAACAGGACACAGCCCCACTCCCCTTCGAAATAATCCGGTAGGGCCAGCGTTCCACCGCCCGCGATGTTCAGCCCGATCCGGGGGAACATGTCCCCGGTGTCGAGGAACCTTTCATTCACCTTCGCCATGGCACACCTCCTCCGGCTGGAAGTCATAAAAAAAGCGTACGCGGTTTCCCTCATATAGCCCGAACCGCTCAGGACATCAACAAATCGGGCGCCCTCCTCCGCCCGGAAAGAAGAAAACGAAACGCCCCCCCGGTTCTCCGCCGGGAGGGCGCTCCTTAATATATAGGACGCGCGAATATACATGACGCGCGGGCGGCTGGAAGTCCCCGCACGCACCGCCCGCGTTTCTCAGGAAGCGGCCATCTTCTTGAAGTATTGGACGAGGGCGAGCACGTCCTGCCAGGCCAGCCGCCCGATGGGTCCTGTGCTGTACACCCCCACCGCTATGGTCCCGTCCGGCTTGATGACATAGCCCGTGCTGTGGAGGATCTGGCGCTTCTCCTCATAGAAGCAGCCCGTCAGCTCGCAGACCTGCTTGTTGTCGAGGCCGTATCCCACCGCGAAGTTGGTGATGCCACATTCTTCTATCGTGCCCTTCGCCTGTTCCTCCGTGTCCACGGAGGCGGCAACAACCTTCACGCCTTCATCATAGAGCTTCGCGGCCCGCGCGAAGGCGGAAAGCTGCTGCTTGCAGTAGGGTCACCAGTGGCCCCGGTAGAAGAGCATCACCCCCCATCCGCCCCCGAACTCGCCGGGAACTGAAAGGGTCCCGCCGCCGACCTTTTTGATCTCGATAATCGGAAAAGTATTTCCCGTGTCCAGCATGTCCTTGGAAAATTGCGACATCGGATGTCCTCCGAAAGCGATTTTTGGAACGCATCATGCGGCGAGCCGTCCCGGTTGCCGTTCGTCAGTCCGTTCATCCTAATTCTTCCGGGCACAAATACCAACCGCGAGAAGCATTAGAAAATTCCCCGTTCCCGCGCCGCAATCGGCATTTCTGCGAAGGCCCCTCCGGATGTGCTCCGCCCCGATGCGCTGCACTCCTTCTCAGACCTGGTCACCGACGTATTGATCCTTTTCGCCCTCCGTTTCTCCGGCCACCCGGCCGGGGGACGCCTCATCCCGCCGCCGGCGCCTTGACACCAAGTCTCCGGCTCCCTAGCATTCGGGGCTGTTTCGGGGAGGAGAATATGGGCGAAAAAATACCCTGCGAACACTGCCTGGATATCGAGCCCGCCGAGCGTTGCGACCTTGAGGTGGAGCTCACCCCCGAGGACGCGGAGCGCTACCTCCCCCGCGACGGCCAGAACAACCTCATCGTCCCCAAGGCCTGCCCGAACCCGCCCCTCACCAGCATCATCCGGTACGGTCCCGATTACTACGTCCTGAAGAAGGGCCGGAACCTGCGGGAGGGCTTCACCCGCCGCCTCCCCGAATACAAGGGCTAAGGTTTCTTTTCCCGAATCCGCCACCGCGCCGCCCTTCCCGTCATACGGTTCTGACGAGGAAACAGATTTTGCGCCGCACCGGTTGTGGGGGCCAGGGCGGTGCCGCATATTTCGATCGGGGTGCCGCCGAATTGAATGGTCTTCCTTGAAGCGGAAGGGGCGGAGGGCCAATATCGCGGCGACCCGCTTTCCGCCGCGCCGGGGGACTGATGGGCATGGAACTAAGGAAAATCACCTGGGTCTGGGCGGCTTTTGTTCTTCTTCTCGCGGGGGCCGCCGGCTGCGGCGCCGGACAGCGGATACGCCACGAGGTTCCCCTTCGCTTCGACGCGGCGCGATTTCTTCTCCCCCGGGATCCCGCAAGAGGCGCTTCGGAGGTGCTCGTCACCCCCTTCGCCGATCTGCGGAGGGAGAGGGGAACGCTCGGGACCTACCGGAAATATCCCGACACGATCGAATTCGTTCCGGCGGGGGGGAGTGTTTCTGATTCACTGACTGCGATAACCCGGGAGTTTTTCCGCCGGACGGGCTACCGTCCCCGGCCGGGCGAGTGGCGCGGGGACGTGGAATCCCTCGCGGATCTGCCCGCTGACTTCGCGGTGTTCGGCGAAATTTTCCAGCTGGACTTTTCGGGCCGCGGCACCTTTTACGAGGCGAGTCACCTGGGGGTGGTGCAGCTTCAAATTCACATGGGCAGCCGGGAGGCGCGGCGGGTCATCAGCCGAACCATCGAGGTGAAGCCCGAGGCGCTTGATTTTCACCTCTTCGACACCCGGTTCTCCCACCATGAAAGGCTCGCGGCGGTCATCCAAAAAGCCGTCAATAAAGCCCTCCACGAGGGCTTGACGAGCCTTGTCTCCAGAATCGTTCCCTGAAATTTTGGGGGGGCTCTTCCTCCCGCCCCCCGCACCCGCAGGAAGGCGCCAACATCAATTGAGGCACCCTATCCGGCCTGAATCCGCCTTGCCGAAAAGACCCTAAAATAATGACGAATTAAAGGTTCAACCGACACCAGACTCCCAGAGAAGTCACCACTTTTCCATATATGGTGCCTATCATATCTTAAAATTCCTATATGTAGTATTTTATTGTTGACATTTTTTTTCTTTTGCTTCATACTTTCATTTTCTTGATTTATTCAATTGGAATTCGCCCGGGAAGGAGCGAACTTCAGGCCTACGGCCAAGACCCGTGCGGTCTTGAATGGGCCGAATGGTGCTCTGAGGCCCCGGCGGATCCGGACAACAATCCCAAAAAAATTGGAATTTGGGGTGGATGCGGCGGCTGGCCTGATTGCCGAAGGAGTCCGGCGGGGCGGTTACGCCTGCCCAGACTCGGACGGTGCATTCCCGGGCGTGCTTTTCGTCTAATCCCCCCAGGCATCGCCCCCCCCCTTTCTGCGATGCCGCATTTCCTCTCACAAAGGCCCCTTCGGGGGCCTTTCCTCTCATCGATGAACATGCAGCCCCCCTCAAAGAGGGGGCTCCTTCCTCACTTCTGCGGAATACGGGGAAAAAGCCGGAACGAGGTCCCCATTGCGGAAAATTACATTATGCCTTTGAAATTTCTTCGTCTGATGAATATTTCCAAGACATCAGGATGGTGCCGCTGAAACCCACCACTTTGCAATTCCTTCGCGTAACGAATATTTCGCAAGGGGGTTCCCAGGGGAGATATTATATGTTATATTATTATTGTTAATTTTAGATGGGAAACCACCACCTGCCTTCGACTTGCCAGAATTTTTACGACGGGCCATCCGCCCGCCCGGAGATCCGGAAATAACCATGACAGAGCCGCTCCCCTCCACCGAACTGGATTTGCCCCCTTCTGGCGCTTCCGGGAATGAGGCGGAGGACGAACCGCAGCCGGGAACGGACCGGCCTGAGAGCAAGAGTATCCTCATCGTCGACGACGCGCCCGAAGTTCTCAAAATCCTTCAGGCCGACTTGGAAAAAAGCGGGTTTCAGGCCGACGCCTTATCGAGCGGAGGAGAAGCCCTGCAACGCATCGCGGCCGAGCCGCCCGACCTTCTTCTCCTCGATCTGATCTTGTCCGGGATGGACGGGTATGAGGTGATCCAAAAAATCCGGGAGAACGAAACGGCGAGCCGCCTGCCCATCATCGTCATCACCGCCCTCCAGGACATCGGCTGGAGGGTGCGGGCGCTGGACCTGGGGGCGGACGACCTCCTCCAGAAGCCGTTCGATCACAAAGAGCTGCTGACCCGCATCAAGATCCATTTGCGAATCGCGGATCTTCAGGAAGTCCTCCGCGAGCGGGCCAACGAACTCGCCGACGCCAACAAAGCGCTGGAGAAGGCCCAGGATAAACTCATCCAGGCCAAAAAACTGGAGGCGACGCTCGAGCTGGCCGGCGCCATCAACCACGAATTGAACCAACCCTTCACGGTCATCATGGGCCAGGCGCAGCTCGTGATGGGAACCCTTCCCAGCGACCACCCGGCCTTCTCCCGCCTCGAGGCGATACGCCGGAACACGGAAAAGATGGCCGAAATCGTCCAGAAGCTGGAAAACCTGAAAAACTACCGAACGAAGGCCTACACAGGAAGCGCCCGCATCCTGGATCTCGACGCAACGCCCCCCCAATAACGGCGGGAACCGCCCCCTCAGGCGGCGCGTCCGGTCGGTCGTCCGCCCCCGTGGGAGGCGGGACGACTCTCTATCTTTCGGCTCCCTTTCTTCCTCCTCGCTTCCAGAGGCCGCAGGGGCTGGGAAGGGGCTGCGCTCCAGAACCAGCCCTTCAGGATGATGCCCAAAATGAGGAAATGCGTGAGCCCTCCCGCTGCCAGGAGCGCCTCGTAGGCCCGCCCCGCCAGGGCTCCGATAAACACGAGAAAAATCCGCAGGTCCCGGCGCTTCAACCGGTTCAGCCAATCGTTCGGATAGCTCACCCCGAAACGGATCTGGAACTCCTTCGTAACATAGCTCGCCAGCACGAAGGCGGCCACCGCCATCATCCCTCCAAGCCAGGGACCGTTGCCGGGATGCGCCTCTGCATAGGCGTACGTCACGGCGATCGCCATCGCCAGGTCCGCATAGCGATCCAGCACCGTGTCCAGCCAGCCTCCCTTCGCCGAGACGGTCTCCTTTAAACGGGCAATGTCGCCATCACAGCCATCAATGATGGAGGAAAGCTGAACGAGACATCCCCCCAGGAGCATGGAAAAGTAGCCACCCACGGCGAAGAAGACGGCGCCCACGATTCCCGTCAGAAAGGAGAGCAGCGTCACCTGGTTCGCCGTGATCGGGGTGCGGGCAAGAAGGGCTGAGATGCGGATCGAGATCAGACGATTCAGGTAGGCGGAGACAAAGCCGTCTTCCCTCCCTTTTCCCGGACGGAGCGAGGCGATCAGCCTGCGGCCCCCCTCGCGCAGCGACGCGGGGGTGTCCACATCGATCCAATATTTCCCGGCCACATCCACCGCGCGCACCGCCCCCCGCTCCGCCAGCTCGCTCACCGCATCCGAAAGGGCGTGGCACCCCCGCCCGCGGGCCAGGGCGAGGCTCTCGAAAATCCCGCCGTCGCAAGAGAACACTCCCGTATCGACGCCGTCCCAATTCGAAAGGCCCTTGCCGATGGCGCAAACGCGGTCTTCCTCAATGCGGACCTTCGTCGCTTCCCCAGCGTCGAAAAGGTTCCCCCCGGCGCGGTCAACGGCCAGGCATACCTCCCCGGCCCGGGGAGGATCCTCCAGCATGAGCCGGTAAATTTCCGGATCCACGAGGTGGTCCGCCATGATCAGGAAGAAGGGCCCCTCGCCGACCCTGCCAACCGCCGCCAGCGCGCTCGCTCCGTTGCCGCGACGCCACCCTTCCGCCTCACAGAAGTTCACCTCGAAACCGCGCCGGCGGCCGATTTCCCCGAAGTGCGCCTCCACCTCCTCCGCCTGGTGTCCCAGGACGATCAAAAAGCGCCGTATCCCCGCCTTGGCGCAACTGCATAGCGCCCGCTCGGCGAGGGAAAGGCCCAGCACCTTCGCGAGCGGCTTCGGGCATCCCCCCCCCCCATCCGAAAGGCGCGCGCCTTCTCCCGCCGCCAGGATAACGGCCAAGGGCGCTTTTTCTCTGCTTTTGTTTCTCATTCCGATGTCAGCCACGGGCGATCAACTCCGGCAAGAGCAAAAATACCCAACCAGCGGCGGCGATTGATCAGGCCGAGCGTCCCGTTCCTCAGCCAGCACAACATCCACCACTGGCGTAACAGCGCACTTCCACCCCTCACTCACAGAAGGCGGCCGATACATAGAGAAATGAAATACGAGAATAAACCCTTGTGACAATATATTATATTGGGCTTTCGGCACCCGCCCGTCAAACGGAAAACACCGGTCCGGAAAAATTCACTGCGGGAAGGGTCCGGCCCTCAGGTCCGGGCCTTTGCGGGCTGAAAATCGGGAGGGATGTCCGGCGCCCGCTCCGGCAATCGCAGGCCGCACTCCTCGCCCAGGGCGGCAAGCAGGGAGGCCAGCTCACCCCGCGCATCCGGGACCGAGGTGATCCGCCCCAAGGCGGTGGAGGCCCTCTCTCCATCCTCTCCGAGGCGGGGAAGGAGGGTCTGGTAATAGCCCAGCCCTTCGTAGCCCTCCAGCACCCCTTGAAGATAGAACTGCTCGTGCGCGGGAACCTCGACCCACCAGACGAGGCTGCCCGAAAAGGGTTCCGGGTTGGGGCGGAAATCCGGGACGGAAGGGGAAGGGGCGGGCACGCCGGTATCAGCCTTCCTGCTGGGAGCGGATCCGGCTCGCCGCCCGGCGGACCACCTCGGGCATTTCCTTCACGAAGGCCGACCGCGGCATCGCCTTGTCGAACCCGGCACGCTCTGCGCTTTTGAGCATTTCGGGCTCGGTGTGTGCGCCCCAGGCCATGGCGTACGCCCCCTTGCTCCTGGGGTCGGCCCGCAGCTTTTGGATCAGTTCCCCGGCGGCGGGGCCGCCGAGGGTGGGATGATGGAGGTCCACAAGAAGGAGTTCCGCCTGAAAATTCGAGATTGCCTCCTCGAACTTCTCGGCGGAGGAGATGAACTCGAAAACGCCGCCGTGCGCGGCGCCCGCCTCGCGGATTCTGGCGGAGAACATGAGGTCCGAGCAGACAACGAAGATGCGGGGAGAGGCTTCCTTCACCTGGTTTTTTCTCCCGAATCCGGCTGCCGGAATTCCCTTCCGGGAGGCCCGACGTATCCCGTCAAATAGTCAATCTTGCCCGGGGCGAGGACTTCAAAATAGGAAGCGCCCTCGGGGCCCACGTCCATGCCCCCGTGGAACGCCCCGGCCGGGATGGCGCAAAGGTCGCCGGGCTCGAGCCACTGCTCGTCGTCCTCCAGCCGGAGCAAAAACTTTCCCTCCAGCATGAGAATGATCTGCTCCTCCGGGTGGCGGTGCATACCGCCGTCGAACTGCGTGCCGGGGTCGATTCTCCCGCGCTGAACGGTCAGCCCCTTCGTGCTGACCACCCGTACCCACGTTCCCTTGCGAATATTTTCTTTCTGAGGAAAATCTTCCCAATTGTGAAATCCCATCGCGCCCCTCCCACCCCGGCCTATGCTTCCTTCCCCTCCGGGACCATCTTGGCGGCCAGAATTTCGATCAGCGAGTATATGCTCTCCAGGGTATCCACTTTATACAGCAGGGCCTCGGCCTTCACGATTTGCTCTTCGTCATAGACGAGCCCGCAACATTCCGTGAATTTCTCGAACAACTCGTCGCGGTCCATCGGCCGCATGGGGGTGCCTCGGGAGACCTCGCCCATTTTCTCGTAAACCGTACCGTCCTCCATCTCGATGGAGACCTTCCCCCGGATGCGGTCGTACCCCATGGCTTCCAGCTCGGCGTCCTGATACGGCTCGATCTTCTCCATCGCCTCGCGCACGTCGGGCCGCTGCACAACCTCGTCGCGGTACTCGTTGACCCCCGCTTTCCGCTCGAGCAGGAGAATGCCGAAGCCGAACTGCATCGAGAACTTCGCCTCGAGCGCGTTCTGCGGATCCGCGTACCGCAACGGTTGGAGGACGCGGCTGGTGGTGCCGATGCGCACCTTCTTCACCTTCGCGGGATCGACGTCGTTTTCGATCACGAGCTCGCGCATCGCGTCCATCGCGGGGTGGGCCAGCGAGCCGCAGGGGTAGGGCTTGATGGAAACCCCCGGCTCCACCGCCGACCAGGGGCTGCCCAGCTTGCCCACCAGATAATCCGGCTCGGCGCCCCCGCCCATGATCTCGAAAAACCCCCAGGTGCCGTCGAACACCGTCGGGCAGGAGGTGAAACCCGCCGCCGCCAGGCGCGCCGCGACGACGCCGTTCTCGGCGGCGCGGCCCGCGTGGTAGGGCTTGGTCATGGTGCCGAAGTTCGCCCGCAGCCCCTGGCTCTCGGAGCAAACGATGCCGAGGCACATGCGCAGCTGCTCTTCGTTCAGATCCATCAGCTTGGCGCAGGCGCCCGCCGCGCCCACCGCTCCGATGGTGCCGGTGGTGTGGAACCCCTTCACGTAGTGGTCGGGATGGATGGCCTCGGCCACCTTGCACTCGACCTCGAAGCCGACGGAAAACGCCGTGAGCAACTCCTGGCCGGTCGAGCCCAGCGCCTCGGCCATGGCCGCGGCGGCGGCGAGTACCGGTACGGTGGGGTGGGTCAGCAGGCCGTAGACGCGGTCCGGATAGCCGCTGAGCTGGGTGTCGTCGTAGTCCATCGAATGGCCGGCGATGCCGTTGGCAAGGGCGGCCTGGTGGGCCGAGACCATGAAGTCCGTCCCGAAGACGGTGGCCTCGGGCGCCCCGCCGATCTCCCGGAGATACTCCTGGATGATCTTCCCGCTCTCCTCGGTGGAGCCCGCCACCATGAGGCCCGCTCCGTCAACGAAGCAGCGGCGCGAGATCGCCTTCACCTCATCGGGGGTCGAGTCGTAATCGGTCTCAAGAATGAATTGGACGATGGCGTCCGTCATCGGGCTTTCTGGATTCGGCATGATGCTCCTCTCTCCTTACTAACAAATATACGTTCGTTGAATTTAAGGGCCTTGGGCCGGCTCCGCGCTGCGTTTCTCCTCCCCCAGGTCCCGGGCCCGGCCGGCCGCAGAAATAGGCCGACAGCGCCCCCCCCCTTCCGGCGGCTCCCGGCAAATCCCCGCGAGGGCAAGAAGAATCGCGCCCGCCAGGGCCAGCGTCCCCAAAAACCAAATTATTCCGCGCCTCACCCGGCCCCCCTCGGCGAGGAGATCGACCAGGAGGCGCCGCCCTTCCCCCAAAAACCGTTCCGGTCTCCGGACACTTCTCTCAAAACAAAAAAAACGGGTCTTCCGATCCCGGCGACCCGCGTCATTCCGCCCGGGATACCCGGCCTTTTTTGCTCCGGTGCGAACGGAAAAGCCTCTAAGAGCGACCATCGGCGAACCTCTCCCGCCGATGCGCGAAAATCCCATCAAGCCGTAAGGGAGTCCCTTCCTGGAACCTATCAAAATGCCTTTGAAACAGCAAGAAAAAAGGTGGAGGGCGCGGGTTCCGCTCTTTCGGGGGAGGGGCGAAAACGTAGGGGGTTTATGTATTTTTCCTCATCCCCGGTAGACTGGCATGCCCGGAAACGGGGAGGATAAAAAGGTGAATAACGCGGAAACCCATCAACAAAAAGATTTGGCGGGCCGGCCGCTGAGCCGGGCGCTGGTGTGGGGGCTTCCAGTGGCCCTCCTTTTCCTCGCGAGCCCCCTGGCGGCGTTCTGGAAAACGATCGTCTGGACGGCCGCCACCGGATGGATGGGCGGGGCATGTCTCGTGAACGCCTCCCGCTGCGGGAGAAGACACTGCTTCATCACCGGGCCGTTCTTTCTCCTGATAGCCTTGCTCGCCGCGCTCCACGGGTCCGGGGCCGCGCCCCTCGGACCGAACGGATGGCGCTGGCTCGGCGCCGCCCTCCTGGGGGGCGGGGCGGCCCTCACCTTCCTGCCGGAATGGATCTGGGGGAAATATGCGAGTCGGAAGTGACGCGCGCCGAACGCGCCGCCCGATGGCGCGCGCTCCTCAATTCCCCTTCTTCTTCCACCACTCGCGGGCGCGCCGCCTCGCTTCGAGGATCTGCCCGCGCTTCATGAGCCCCTCGAGACGGTCCCGGTCGCGCGCCGAATCTTCGTCCCCTCCGGCCGCCGCCAGGTTGAGCCACATGTGGGCGAGGACGAAGTCCTTCGGAATTCCTCCCCCTCCAGCCTGGTACAAAAGGGCGAGGTAGGCCTGGGCGGTGCGGTGTCCCTTATCGGCCGCCTTATCGAACCAAACCCGGGCCTCCTTCAGGCTCTGCGCGACGCCCCGGCCGTCGGCGTGCATGATGCCGAGAAAGAGCTCGGCGTCGGCATCGCCCTGCTCGGCTGACTTCCGAAACCATTTCACGGCTTCTTTATCGTCCTTCGGCGCGCCCTCTCCTTTTTGGCGCTTGAAGCCGACCTTGTACTGGGCGGCGGGGTGCCCCTGCCGGGCCGCCATGGTGAACCACCTCAGGGCTTCCGCGTGGTCCTTCTTCCCCCCCTGGCCCCGCTCGGACATCAGGCCGAGATTGTACTGGGCGGAGGTGTGTCCCTGCTCGGCCGCCTTGCGGTACCACTTCGCGGCCTCGCTTTGGTCCTTGGGAACCCCAATCCCGTCGTCGTGCATGATCGCGAGATTGTACTGGGCTTTCCGGTATCCCCCTTCGGCGGACTTGCGGAGCCAATTGGTAGCCTCCCGCATGTCCTTCGGGGCGCCATCTCCCCGGTAGTAGCGCATCCCGAGGTTGTACTGGGCCATGGCGCCCCCCTGCTCGGCCGCCTTGCGGAACAATCTCGCGGATTCCTCCTGGTTCCTCGGGACGCCCTCGCCTTTGCCGTACATGATGCCCAGGTTGTACTGGGCCACAACGTCCCCCTGGTCCGCCGCCTTGCGCAGCCACCTCGCGGCCTCGGCGTAGTCCTGCGGGACGCCCTCGCCGTTGTAGTACGCCGTGCCGAGGGAGAACTGGCCGCCGGCGTCACCCTGCTCGGCCGCCTTGCGGTACCATTTTACGGCTTCCTTATCGTCCTTCGGCGCGCCCTCGCCTTCGCCGTACATGACGCCCAGGATCTGCTGCGCGCCCGCATGGCCCGCCCCGGCCGCCTTGCGGATCAGCCCCCCAGCGCCCTCGCCAGGTCCTTGGGGACGCCCTTCCCCCCGCGGTACATCCGCCCCAGGTAGTACTGCGCCTTGGGCTCGCCCTTCCCGGCGAGCGGCTCGAACTCCTTTCGGGCAGCGGCGTAGTCGCCGCGCCCGAAGGCTTTGCGCCCGGCGTCGAAATCCGCCCGGGCGGGGGAGGCGGCGAGAAGGAAGGCGACCAAAAAGAAGGCGGGGCAGCGGACACTCCAGGTCACCCCCATGGCGGACCCCCTTTCATGTGGATGAATGAAACCGGGCGGCGGCCCCGGCCCGAGGGCGCCGATGATTCGTCCCCAAAACCGCACCGCCGGAGCCGCTCACTCCTCTCCGTACACGCTGCTCACCGCGAGGCCGGTCCGCCCGCGGATGAGGCGCTCGGCATCTTCCGCCTCGGAGCGGGTGATGACCCGGAGCTTGGAGAGCTTCGCCGGGGCCTCGGCGTTATCGTAGCGGCCTCGCGTCTCGACGAACCACGCGGCGGGATAGGCTCGCTTCGGGGTGTTCAGCTGCACCTCGTCCGGCCGGATGCGGAGGAGCAGCCCGCAGAGCGCCTCCCCCGTCTTCATGTTGGCCGGAAGGAACATCACCTGGGAGTCCAGGTGGCCCTTGTATTCTTCCCGGAAGCGGACCGTGGCCTCCACGACGGACTCGAGCGTGATCCCCGGCGCGGGACGGTTCACCCGCCGGAAGGTCTCCTCGTCGGCGGCGTCAAGCTTGACGGATACCCGGTCGGCGCCGAGGAGGGCCTCCCGCACGTCCGGATCGTCGAGCAGGGTTCCGTTGGTGAGAACGTGGGTGGTGATCCCGGTGAAGGCTTTCACCTCGCGGAGGGCCTCCCCGAGGTTCAGGGCCAGGGTGGGCTCTCCGCTCCCGCTGAAGGTGACGATGTCCGAGCCGCGCCAGTCCGAGGCCCGCAAATCCTCCATCACCCTTTCGGTGGGGACGAAAAGGCGGCGCCCGGCGGTGACCTCCTGGATGTTCCCCAGCTGACAGTAAACGCAATTGAAGGAGCAGACGCTCGATACGAGGATGAGGTCCACCCCGAGCGACCTTCCGAACCGCCACGAATCCACCGGCCCGTAGATCGTCGAGACCCTCTCGGCGCCCGCCGTCTTGCGTTCCTGGTTCATTTCCGCTCCCCTGAAAGAGGCCTCCGGCACGCCATCATATACCGGTCGGCGGGGCTCCGCCTCCAGCCGCCATCCCCCGGAACAGGGGGGCACCCTCCTCCCGGATCCCCATCAGGTACCAAATGAATATAAGGATGAACCCCACAACCTGGCTCCCTGTAAACACCCACCAGACGCCCGGCGCCGCGAAGCCGAGGGGGACGGCGGCCAGGTACGCCCCGGGAATCAAGATCCCCCAGCGGATGACGGCCTCCACGATCATGGGGGGCTTCATGGCCGAGGCGCCCTCGAAGGCGCCCGCGATGAGGCGGCGGCCCGCGTCGAAAAAAAGGCCCGCCGCCAGAATCCGGATGCAGAGCGCGCCCACCGCGGTGGCCTCCCCCCCCATGCCGAAGAACCGGACCACCGCCTCCGCCCAGAGAAGGAGGAACGCCGTGACCGCCAAAGAGGAGACGCTCATCGCCCCCAAAGCCACCCACACGCCCCGGCGCGCCCGGCCGGGGCGGCGCGCGCCGAGGTTCTGGCCCACCAGGGTGCGCGTCCCCAGCCCCAGGACGAAGCCCGGCATCCGACCCATGATGGAAACCCGCGTTCCGATTCCCCAGGCCGCGAGGTAGAGTGGCCCGAAGGGGGAGAGCAGCCCCACGAGCGCGAGGTTGGCCGCCCGTTCGAGGAAATTCTGAAGGGAGGCCGGCCAGGCGAGCCGCGCGATCCGGCCGAGGTGCGCCGCCCGGGGGAGAAAATAGGCCGCCCTGAACCGCAGGCGCGAGCGGCCGGTGCGCAGAAAATGGATGATGATCAAAATCCCCACGACCCGCCCCACCCCGTTTCCGAGAAAGGCGCCCGCGATTCCGAACGCGGGAACGGGCCCCGCCCCGAAGATGAGGATCGGCATGGCGGCGAGCGTCACTGCCGTCGCCCCGCCCATCCCCGCGAGGGCCACCCCCGGATCGCCCGCCCCCCGCAAGATATGCTCCAGCGCGAAGAGTCCTTCGATAAAAAGATAGGCGATGAATCCCGCCCTGAGATATGCCGTCCCGAGGCGCGCGATCTCGGCGTCCGCCGTGAGGAGCGCCATGACGCCGGGCGCGAGCCAGTAGCCGAGGAACGCGACGGGGAGGACATAGAAAAAGGAGAGCGTGAGGGCCTGGGCCGCCACGAGGGAAGCCCCCTCGGGATCGCCCGTCCCGATCCGTTGGGCAACGAGCGCCTGGCCCGCAATGCGTATCCCGAGGCCGATCGCCCGAAGGGCGGCGATGGTCATAAATCCGAGCGACATGGCGGCGAGGTGCCCGGTCCCCAACCACCCCAGCCAGTAGATCTCGGCGATCCCGTCGGAGATCCAGGCAAGCTCCTGGAACAGAGTGGGAATGGTGATCCGGGCCGTCCCCCGGCCGATGGAGCCTTTCGTATAGTCGAAGTGGAGGCGTCCCCCCGCCGGGGCGCTCATGCTGTCTCCACCTTCGGCCCGGGCTGGCTCCGGAAAAACCTCAACTTCAGGAACCAGACGAAGAGAGCCAGGGAGCCGATTACGTTGTACCCCGGCACCGACCACAAGATGCTCAACGCCCCCAGGCCGAGGGGGAAAGCCGCGAGGTAGGCGCCGGGGAGCTGCACCCCCCAGCGGACGGCGACCTCCACCACCATAGGGGGCTTCGTCAATGAGGCGCCCTGAAATACCCCCGCCAATACCCGGCGCACCGACTCGAACACCACCCCCGCGCAGAAGATACGAAGGTAGAGCGTTCCCAACCGGGCCGCCTCTCCTTCCATGCCGAAAAAGCGGACCACCGGGTTGGCCCAGATCCCGAAGGCGGCGGAGGTCCCCCCCATGACGGCGACCGCAAATCCCACCGCGACCCAGGCGCTCCGGAGGGCCCGGTGCGGGCGGGCGGCGCCCACGTTCTGCCCCACCATGGTGCGCACCGCCCCCTGGATGCCGAAGCTCGGCATCCGCGCCATGGTGGACACGCGGTCGGCCACCCCCCAGGCCGCCAAAACTAACGAGCCGAAAGGGGAGAGCATGCGCAGCATAATGAGGTTCCCCCCCCGCTCGAAAACGTTTTGGGCCGAAATCGGCCAGGCGAGCGATACCAGGAGCCGGAAAATCTCCCAGCGGGGGCGGAAATGGCGCAGGCGCACCGCCAGGCGCGAGCGCCTCGCCAGGAAGAAGTACGCAATCGTCCCCGCGCCCATCAGCCTCGCCAGCGCGATCGCGAGGCCGGCGCCCGTCAGCTCCAGCCGCGGGACCGGCCCGATTCCCAAAACGAAAACCGGAACGAGGATCGCGGCGGCGGCGGCAGCGACGGTCATGCCCGCGAGCGAGTAGGCGGGCTCGCCCGCCCCGCGGACGAGATGCGCCAGCATGAAGTTCCCGTCGACGAAGGCGAAAAGCGCGAAGCTCGCATAGAGATAACCCGTCCCGAGCCGGACGAGGCGGGGATCGGACGTCATGAGGCCCATGATGTTCGGGGCGAACCAGAGGCCCAGGACGGTGATCAAAGCCGAGACCGCCAGGGACAAAACGATGGTCTGGCCCGCCATGAGGGAGGCCCTTTCGCCATCCCCCCCTCCGATTTGCTGGGCCACGAGGGCCTGGCCCGCGACCCGGACTCCGAATCCCACCATCCGGGAGAACATAAGGAACATGTAGGCGATGGAGAGCGCCGCGAGGTGATCCGATCCGAGCTGGCCCACCCAATACACTTCAACGATGGTCTCGATGTTGTAGGTGAACTGCTCGCCGAACGCGGGGACGGAGAGCCGGGTGATGCCCCGGATGATGGAGCCCTTCGTGTAATCGTAGCGGGGGGGGCCGCGCCGCGCCTGCGCCATCACCGGGCCTCCTCCCGCTCCGGGGCCGGGTCCGCCGCCCGCGGGCGGAGGTGTGTCCATGATCGGCCCAGCAGAAACCAGAAGAACAGGAAAGCGCCCGCAAGTGTCTCGCTCCCCGTGACCGCCCACCAGACGCCTACCTCGGCGAAGCCGAGCGGATAGGCGGCGAGAAGGGCGGCGGGCAGCTGCACCACCCAACGAAAAAACGCCTCGACGAGCATGGGCGGCTTCGGTATGCCCATTCCCTGGAAGGCGCCCGCCAGCGGACGGCGGCAGGCCTCAAAACCCATGCCCAAAGAGAGAATCCGCAGGCAGATAACGCCGACCCGGGCCGCCTCGCCCTCCATCCCGAAGAAGCGGACCACCGGCTCCGCCCAGGTGAACAAAAAGAAGGTGAGAAAGACCATGAGGAAGGCCACCGTTCCCAGGGAGAGCATGGTGCTCTTCAGCACCCTGCCCGGAAGGCCCGCCCCCACGTTCTGGCCCACCATGGTGCGTGCCGCGCCCTGCATGACGAAGCCCGGCAATCGCAGCATGGTGATCACCCGGACCCCAACTCCCCACGCCGCCAGGGCGGAGGCACCGAAGGGAGAAATGATTCGAGCCAAAACAAGGTTCGCTCCCCGCTCGAGAGATTGTTGGACGGAAATGGGCCAGGACAAACGAACGACCTGGAGCAGAAGGGGGAGGCGGGGGCGCAGATGCCGGAGGCGGATTTGGAGCCGGGAGCGTCCCGTGAACATGAAGTAAAGCAGGACCAAAAGCCCGGCCAAGCGGCCCAACCCGCCGCTGAGCCCGGCGCCGAAAATTCCCAGGCCGGGAACCGGACCCGCCCCCAATATGAGTATGGGCATGAGGATCACGACGACCACCGAAGAGGCGACCATCCCCAAGGATGAAAGCATCGCATCTCCTGCGCCCCGGAAGAGAAGTCCCAACATGAAGCAGCCGGTCGGAATGATGAACACCGCGAAGCCGACGAGCAGGTAATCGGCGCCCCCCCGGACGATCTCGGGATCGGACGTCACAAGGCGCATGATATCGGCGGCGAACCAAACACCCGGCACGGACACGGCCAACGAAAAAACGATCGAGACAAAAGCGGTCTGGCCCGCCAGGAGGGAGGCCCCCTCCTCGTCCCCCGCGCCGATTTTCTGCGCCACGAGGGCATTGCCCGCGATCAGAAAGCCCAACCCGAAGGAGCGCGGAAGCCAGAGCATGATATAGGCGATGGACAATGCCGCCAGCTTCTCCGAGCCGAGCCGGCCCACCCAGAAGAGTTCCGAGACGTTCTCGAAGTTCCAGGCGATCAACTCGATGGACTGCGGAAGCGCCAGCCGGGCCAGCCCCCCGGCGACGGAGCCACGGGTGTAATCGAACCGCGCGCGGCCTTTCGCCGCCCTGGCGCTCACCGACTCGGATTCCTCCGCTGCTTTCGCGATAATTTGCCGAGGCAATATGATGTTTCGGCCAAAGCCGCCCCCTCCGCGCGTCGGACGGGCGGGTATTAAGCCGTTTTTCCCACGGCCCGCGGAGAAGCCGCCACCTCGTGCAACCGCCGCTTCCAAAATCCCAGCCAGAACAGCGTGATCATCACGCAGCTCCCGAAGATCTGGCTTCCTGAGACCGCGCCCCAGACGCCCGCTCCCCCCATCCCGAGAACCACCCCCGCGAGGTAGGCCCCGGGGGTCTGCACCCCCCAGCGGGCAGCGGCGACCGCCAGCATGGGGGGCTTGGGGTTGGAGGCTCCCTGGAACGCCCCCGCGAGGACGCGGCGGCAGGCATCGAAAGGAACGCCCACGCTCAAAAAGCGCAGGCACATCGCCCCGATCCGGGCGGCCTCCCCCTGCATCCCGAAAAATCGGACCACCGCGTCCGCGGCGAAGTAAAGGGCGATCGAAGTCGCTCCCACGAACAGGGCCACCGCCCACAGGCCGAGCCAAACGCTTTTTTGCGCGCGCTCGGGGAGCCCCGCGCCGATGTTCTGCCCCACCATGGTGCGGACCGCGCTGTGGATGCCCATTCCCGGAATGCGGACCGTCAGGATGACGCGGTTCCCCAGCCCCCAGGCCGCGAGGGCGTAGGCGCCGAAGATGGACAGCACGCGAAGGATAACGAGGTTGGCCCCCCGCTCGAGAAGGCTCTGGACGGTGACGGGCCAGGACAAGCCGGCGATGCGGATCAACAGCTCGCGCCGGGGACGCAGGTGCTCCCGGCGAAGGTGAAGGCGCGACCGGCCGGAGGTGATGAAGCGGGAGAGGACGATTGTCCCGGCCGCCTTCCCCAGCCCCGTCCCCAGGAACGCGCCCGGAAGACCGAGGGCGGGAATCCCCCACGCCCCGAAGATGAACAGGGGCATCGCGGCGACGGAGACGGCCGTCAAAACGATCATGCCCGTGACCGAAAAGGAGGGTTCTCCCGACCCGCGGAAAATCTGCGCCAACGTCAGCTGGCCTTCGATGAAAAACAAAGGGAATTATAACTTTGACGATCCTGAAATTAGGTAGTATATTATACCTAACAATCAAAGGAGATCGTCATGAACCTGATGAACTTAACCCTTAAATTCTCAACCACTGAAGCCTGCATCAAGCATCTCGAAGAAGTCCGTTGGGGGGGTAAAGGCCCGTATTGTCCTCATTGCGGTAGTATGGAGAAGATATACCGCTATTCCGATGGGGTCCGCTATCGGTGCAAGTGCTGTAAGCGTGTGTTCCGCATAATCACGGGAACGCTATTCGGGGATAGCCCAATCAAAATGCTCCCAAAATGGTTCATGGCGATCTATCTAGAAACCACTCACAACAAGGGAATCTCCAGTGTGCAATTGGCCAAGCACATAGACATTCCACAAAAAACTGCTTGGTTCATGCTACAACGCATTCGAAATGCAATGTCAAAAGATGACACTTCCATGCTTGGAGGTCACGTTGAAGTTGATGAGACGTATCTTGGCGGACGAGAAAGAAACAAGCATCAGCATAAGCGGACACCAAAGACCCAGGGGCGCAGCGTGAAGACAAAACAGCCCGTGTTTGGAATAAGGGGAGCGCGGTGGAGAGGCAAGGGCGTTCCAGGTGAAAAATGCGGACAGCAAGACGATTGTTCCTATCGCACTTAAGAATGTCGCTCTTGGTTCAAAGATGAGCACTGACGAGTTTCGGCCCTATGGATCCCTTGAGACCTTCTACGCAGTCAGCCGGGTTAATCACGGCGAGAAAGAGTATGTGAGAGGTGAAACCCATACAAACAGCATAGACAGCCTTTGGGCGCAATTGAAACGGGTATATTTGGGGACACACCATTGGTGGAGCAAAAAACACACCCAACTCTATCTTGATGCGGTATGCTTCCGTCAGAATCACAGGAATGGGTCTTGGGGGAAAGAAGCGATTGTGAACAGGCTGCTTGATATGGGACAAGCCGCGCGGCTCACCTATCGGGAATTGGTAACATGAGTTCTCAGGCCGAACCGCTTGAGGATCTCAACAGAGTCCTCAAGCACACCCCTATCACATACCTGGATCGGGCGAGGGCCTACCCGTTCGTCAAATGGGCAGGCGGCAAAAGGTCTTTGATTCCTGAGATCGTCAAGGTATTGCCTCCCCAATTTGGCCGCTATTATGAGCCTTTCGTTGGTGGTGGGGCAGTGTTCTTTGCCCTCGATTCTCGCATTCAATCAGCCTATCTGTCCGACATAAACGTTGAGCTCATGATCACATATAAGGTGATTGAGACCAATCCGGATAAGTTAATTGATGAGCTGGTAGTGCATAGCAAGAAACACAACAAACCCCATTATCTCAGTGTGCGAAAAAACGGACACGGAGAAGCCGATCCGGTGCGTTTGGCCGCGCGATTCATTTACCTGAATAGGACTTGTTACAATGGCCTTTACAGGGTGAACAATCAGGGGAAATTCAATGTCCCCATGGGCAGCTATAAAAAACCCAGAATATGTGACGAAGAAAATATCAGCGCCACTTCCGAGGTCCTGAAGAAAGCAACCATAAAATTTCACTCTTTTGAAGACATCGAACCCGGAGAGAACGATCTGGTTTATTGCGATCCGCCATACCATGAGACTTTCGACGGATATACCGACCGGGGATTTGACGAGAATCATCATCGGTCCTTGCGAGAAGCGTGTGTTCGATGGCGTAATGATGGCGCTTATGTGATTGTCTCAAACAATGACACCTCCCTTATACGTTCTCTTTATAAGAACTTCCGACTTATTGAGGTCCAGGGGGCGAGGAATATCAGTTGTAAGGGCGATGAGAGAGAAAAAGCGTCTGAATTGCTCATACTCGGATATTGACCAAGGAGGCGAAGAATGAACCGCCCTATCGATGATGGTTATGATTGATGGCACTGAAGTCAGGAGGGACATACGCGAACATATCTGGTTCTCAACTAGAGCGGTTTGTAGATGAGAAACTTGACGAGCGAGGCTATCAGTTTGTCCCCCGTGAGCAGTTCTATCCCGCCCGCGTCTTGGAACAAACCATCTACACCAAGCAATTTGAGATTGGGAAGAGCATCTACGGGAAAGACCGATTTGTAGACGTGATTCTCTGCCACCCATCCTTGTGGCCTGATTGCCTTTGTATTCAGTGCAAATGGCAAACCTCAGGAGGTAGCGTCGATGAGAAATATCCCTACGAAGTTCTTTCAATAGCTCAGAACGGTGTGGATACCATCATCATCCTTGACGGAGGCGGATACTCACAAGGGGCGCGTCAATGGCTATTGAACCAAGCCGGAAAGAACAGGCTAAAGCATGTGTTCAATCAGGGCGAGTTCTCAAGATTTGTCACGAAAGGAAGAATTTAGGATCGTCTAAGGGATAGATCCCAAAACAAAACGGCGAAGCCGGCGCGAAGATAGCCCGTGCCGAGCTGCAAGATTCGGGGGTCTGAGGTGAACAGGGCGATGATTCGGGGCGAGAGCCAAATTCCGAGGATGACGATCGGCGCCAGAATCATGGCCAGGAGCGAAAGAATCTGCCCCACCATGAGCGCGGCGCCTTCGTTGTCCCCGGCCCCGACCCGCTGGGCCACGAGCGCCTGCCCGGCGACCCGGATCCCGAATCCCACCCCCCGGATGAGCAGGATGACCAGGAAGCCGAGGGACATGGCCGCGAGATACTCCGGCCCGAGCCGACCCACCCAGAAGAGTTCCGCGAGGGCATCGAGGCGCCAGATGATCTGCTCGCCGAAAGTGGGAAAGGCGATCCGGAAGATTCCCCATCCGATGGAGCCCTTCGTATAGTCGTAGGGGCCTCTCCTTTCACCTTCGCGCACTCGGGATTCTTCTTTTCTTCGCTCCGGTAGGCAGCGTCCAGAAGCTGAATGGGATGGAGAACGCGGGCGGTGGATCCCCTCCGCCTCGCTCCATATTCGATCTGCATCAGGCAGCCCGGGTTCGCGGCGGCGATGATATCCGCGCCCGTCTCCGCGGCGGAGTCCATCTTGGCGTCGAGGAGCGCGTCGGCCATCCCGGGATGGGTGATCATGTAGCTCCCCGCGCTCCCGCAGCAGGTGTCGGAATCTTTCATCTCGATGAGGTCGAGGCCGGGGACGGCCCGGAGGATCTCGCGCGGCTCCTCGTGGATGCCCTGGCTGTGCCGCAGGTGGCAGGCGTCGTGATAGCACACCCGCGCCTTCACCTCCCCCCCCGGGGGGCGCAGGGGAAGGCGCGCCAGAAACTCGTTCACGTCCACCGCCCTCTCCGAGAAGCGCGCGGCCTCCTCTTGGAGGGGATCGCCGTGCAGATGGAGGGCGGTCTTTTTCGTCTCGGCCCCGCAGGCGGCGCAGTCGCTCACGATGGCCTCAACCCCGTATTCGGCGAAGATGCGAACGTTGTGCCGCATGAGATCGCGCGCCATCTCCTCCTCCCCCTCTGCGAGGTGGGGGGCGCCGCAGCAACGCTGGTCCTTGGGCACCACCACGTCGTAGCCGTTCTCGGCCAGGACGCGGATGGTGGCGCGGGTGACGTCGGCGTAAAGGGTGTTCATCACGCAGCCGAGGAAAATCCCCACCGCGCCCCGCCGCTCACCCTTGGCGGGGGTGACGAGGGGGATCTCCCGGCGGAGAAAGCGCCGGGGAAGGATCGGCAAAAGCGCCTCTTTCGCGGCGAGCCCCGCGGGCAGAAGACCGCGCCCGCCCAGCCAGCGAACCAGGGCGCCCAGGCCCAGCCTCTGGTAGAGGCGGAGCAGGCCCGCGGCCAGCTCCACCCGCCAGTGCCGCCCCAGCAGCCAGCCGAGCACCAGCCGGTGAACCATCCGCCGGAGAAGCGGGGTGGGGGTATTGCGCCGCAATTCGGTCCGGGTGCGCTCCACCATCTCCCCCACCCGAACCCCGTTCGGGCAGGCCGTGTGGCAGGCCTGGCAGTTGAGGCACAGGTACATGTGCTCCTCCAGGCCCGCCCCGAGCGGGAGCCTCCCATCGGCCGCCGAGCGGATCAGGGCCGCCCGCCCGCGGGGGGAGGCGGTTTCTAGCCCAAGTATCTGAAAAGTAGGGCATTTTGGAAGGCATATCCCGCAGCTCACGCAGGCGGAAAGTTCATCGTGGGAGGGCACCCCGAGCCATTCGTTGAGGTTTTTCCGTTCCCCGGGGGTGGCGATTTCGGTCATAGCGGATGGCCGCCCGCTCCCTCCCTCATCCGGGGAGGCGGGCACAAAAGAGAGCGCCTGCGCATCCGCAGACGCGAGACCGGAGGCGATGCAAAAAAGAGAGCGCCCCGCCGGCGCTCTTCGCAGTATGCGCCCATCCTCTCCGGGCGGGCAAGCGGGGCGCGATCCGGCGAAATGGGGGCGGGCCGTTTGGTGTTGGATCGCTGGGGACATCTATATAAGGAACGCCATGCGAACGTTCATCGAGGAGACCCTGCGCGAGGCGAAGGGGCCCGTCTTCTTCGGCCTCGAAGAAAACGCCGCCCGGCTCTTCCCCTATATAGAGGTGTATCCCCGCCCCGAGGGGTGAGCCCCAAGCTCCTCTTTAGGAATTGCCTCTCAGGGCGCCGGCTGCCACGCGTACTTGCGCGCGGCGGGGTCGTAGGCGTAGTGCCCGAGGGGCTCGGACTCCCTTCGCCCGGAAGCCCTCCTCCGGCGCAGCTCCACGACGACGGAGACATCCCCCGCCCCGGCGCGGGCGAGCATCCCGGCTGCGAGGCGGGCGGTGGTGCGGCCGCGCTCCCGGTGCTTCCTGGGGCTGGTTTCGGCCGGGGAAAGGAGGATGCGGAGGACGAGCCGCTCGCTTGAGGCTTCCCCGATCGCGGTCTCGGCCCGGTGGGAGGGCTTCGCCGCGTCGAGGTAGGCCTTCAGGATCCGGCCCACCTCCCGGACAACTTCCGCGCGGGGCCCGCCTTTCAGGCCCCCGGCTTTCTTCAGAAGCACCGCCTTCACGCCGGTGCGCTGGAAAAAAAGGGGCTGCGCGGCGAAGAGCAAGAAGGCCGATGCCCCCACGAAGAAAAGCGCCGCCGCCCAGATGCGGAGGTCCCGCCTCTTCCGGGGGCCGCGCGTGTTCGCCAAAGAAAAGCTATGCCTCCGCGATGAGCGCGGGAAGGGCGTCCTCGTCCGAGAGGTCGGCGAAGAGATGATCGGCCCCCGAGCGGGCCAGCTCCTCGTAGGCGTCCCCGCCCGTGGCGACCGCCACCGTCCGCGCCCCGCACCCCCGGCCCGCCTCGACGTCGCGCCGGGTGTCCCCCACCACCCAGCGGAAGACCTCCGCGCCGTTTCCCTCCGCCCGCAGCAGGGCCTCTCCCCGGCGGAAGCCCGCCTCGATAAGCTCGGTGCGGTCGGCCGAGTCGCCGCCGAAGCCGCCGAAGGAGAAGAGGGGGTTCAGGCCGGCCCGCTCGAGCTTGATGCGGGCGCCCTTCTCGACGTTCCCGGTCCCGAGGCCGAGGGCGACGCGCCCGCTGCGGGAGATGCGCTCGAGCACGCCGGGGATTCCGGGAAGGAGGTGAAAGTCCGGGGACTCGCGCACCGTGCGCTCCAGGCATTCGAGGTAGAGGGCCAACAGCAAATTATACTCCTCGGGTTTTCCCTTCCGGCCGAGGTGCTCCAGAAAGAGCTCCTCGCAGATCCCCCTGTCCGTCATCCCGTGGGGGCAAACGTTCCGCATCGAATCGGGGACGTCGTAAAGGGCGAGGAAGGCCTCTTCGAGGGCGCGGGCGCCCGCCCCTCCGCTCAGGAGGAGGGTTCCGTCCACGTCGAACAAAACGATGTGCATCCGGGAGGACATGCCGGTGGATTCCCAGAAAGCCGCAGCAGAGAAAGAAAAACCGTTCGGTTTGCGGGGTGTCCGCCCCCCTGATATATCATGAACCGGTTCCGGAACACATACGCTGGACCTGCGGGAAGATGGAGAAAAAACCGTTGGAAAGGGTGGCGCTGGTGACGGGAGGCAACCGAGGGATCGGCCTCGAGATCTGCCGCCAGCTCGCGAGGAGGGAAATCCGGGTCGTTCTCACTGCGCGGAACGAGGGGTACGGAAAAGAGGCGGCGGCGGAACTGAAGAAAGAGGGGCTCGGCGTTTTCTTTCAACCGCTCGACGCCGCCGACCCGGCGAGCATCGAAGCCGCCGCCGATAATGTGGAAAAAGAGTTTCGGCGGCTGGACATCCTCGTGAACAACGCGGGGGTCTCCTCCGACGGGACGGCGCGCCCCTCGGAATCGGACCTAGAAACGCTCCGGGCCGCGATGAAGACGAACGCCTGCGGCCCCTTCCTCCTCTGCCAGCGTTTCATACCGCTCATGCAGAAGAACGGGTACGGGAGAATCGTGAACGTCTCGAGCCGAAGGGGGGCGCTGGCGACCATGGAGGGGAACAAGCTCAGCTACCGGATCTCGAAGGCCTGCCTCAATGCGGCCTCGCGGATCTTCGCCGACGCGGTGAAGGGGGAGAACATCCTCGTCAACTGCGTGAGCCCGGGGGCGGTGCGGACCCGGATGAACCAATCCGACAGAGCGAGGCCGGTCGAGGAGGGAGCCGACACCGCCGTCTGGCTGGCCACTCTGCCCGACGGCGGCCCCTCGGGCGGTTTCTTCCACGGCCGCGAGCCGACGCCCTGGTAGGGATCGACGCGAACGGCGCGGGGCGATCCTTCCGGAAAAAGAGATGAACGAAAAAAAATTGGCGCTGGTGACGGGGGGGAACCGGGGGATCGGCCTGGAGGTCTGCCGTCAGCTCGCACGGGTGGAGATCCGGGTCATCCTCACGGCGCGCGACCCCGAAAAAGGAGAGGCGGCGTGCGCGGAACTCCGCGGGGAGGGCCTCGACGTTCTCTTCCACCCCCTCGACGCCGCCGACCCGGCGAGCATCGAGGCGGCGGCGGCCTTCGTGGAGAAAGAGTTCGGAAAGCTGGACATCCTCGTGAACAACGCGGGGATCTTCCTGGACCAGGGAAGGCCCGGGATCGAGCTGGACATCGCCACCTTCCGGCAAACCATGGAGGTGAACCTGTACGGCCCCTTTCTCCTCAGCCAGCGGTTCCTCCCGTTGATCCGGAAAAACGGCTACGGAAGGGTGGTGAACGTATCCAGCGGGACGGCCGCGCTGCAAGGGTTCAAGGGGGACAACCGGATGCGGGGGACAAACGCCGCCTACCGGATCTCGAAGACCTGCCTGAACGCCCTTACGCGGATCCTGGCGGACGAGACGAAGGGGGAAAACATTCTCGTCAACGCGGCGAGCCCCGGAAGGGTCCGGACCGCCATGACGAATTTCGAGAGCGAAAAGTCGGTCGAGGAGGGGGTGGACACCGTGATTTTTCTGGCCACTTTGCCGGACGGGAGCCCGACCGGCGGCTTCTTCCGCGACCGGAAGCCGCACAACTGGTAGGGAAGAGAGGCTGCCCGAAATCAGACGGAGAGGGAAAATGGGTGAAAAGAAGATCGCGCTGGTGACGGGGGGGAACAAGGGGATCGGCCTGGAGATCTGCCGCCAGCTGGCCCGCAAGGGGATCGGGGTCATCCTGACCTCGCGCGACGGGAACCGGGGCAAGAAAGCCGCCCAAACCCTTCAGCGGGAGGGGCTGGAGACCGCCACCCTCCAACTGGACGTGACCGACCCGGAGAGCGCCGGGCGGTGCGCCGCCGATGTGGAAAAGGAATTCGGGAGGCTCGACATTCTCATCAATAACGCCGGGGTCCGCTTCGACCGGGACCTTTCGATCATGGACCTGAAGCTCGACGTCTTCCGGAAAACCGTCGAGACCAACATCTACGGCCCCTTTCTCGTTTGCCGGGCGTTCCTTCCCCTGATGAAAAAAAGCGGCGGGGGAAGGATCGTCAACCTGTCGAGCGGCATGGGGGCGCTCGCCAAGATGGAGAACAACTCGCCCGGCTACCGGATCTCGAAGGCCGGCCTCAACGCCCTCACCCGAATCTTCGCGGACGAGCTGAAGGACGCCGGCATCCTGGTGAACACGGTGCACCCGGGATGGGTGAAGACCGACATGGGCACCCAAGCCGCCACGAAAACCGTCGAGGAAGGGGCGGACACCCCCGTCTGGGCCGCCCTCCTTCCGGACGGGGGGGCGAGCGGGGAGTTCTTCTTCGAGAGAAAAACCCACCCCTGGTAGGAGCGCGCCCATCTCCCCCGACGCCGGCTCGTACCGGGAGTTCGTTCTCGACCAGCTTCAAGGGCTGGGCGGGGTGGAGTGCGTTTCCATGTTCGGGGGATTTTGGTTATATCAGCGGGATGTTTTCTTCGGAATTATTTTCCGGGACCGCCTCTACTTCAAGACGGACGAATCGACGCGCAAGGAATACCTGGAAATGGGCATGTCCCCCTTCCGGCCCAGCGAAAGGCAGACCCTGAAGTCCTACTACGAAGTCCCCGTTGAGATCGTCGAGGACGCCGGCCGGCTCGCGGATTGGGCGCGGGAGGCCGTCTCCTGCCAGGGGGCGAAGAGCGCCAAGCGCCGGGGCGGCGGCGCCCGCAAGAGAAAAAAACGATGAGCGATGCGATGCGGGCAGAGGTCCCCGGGCTGCGGGAAGGGCTCAGCTGCGTTCCGGATCAGGTGGCGTTGGAGACAGAGGACTTCACGGAGGAGCAGCTGGCCCACCGCCAGGAGGAGCCCGCCTGGGCCCAATGGTCGGTGGACCAGCAAATCCGCCACATCGCGAGCCCCCCCTGCTCCTGGCTCCTGGACCGGTTCCGGGACGGGCTCATCGCGCGGGGGTACAAGCTTCCGGATCTGGACCCCGCCGCCCTGCGCGCCCGCCAGGGACCCTTCATCCCCCCCGGGATGGCGCCGGACCGGGAGGCCGTCATCGAACTCATGCGCCCGATCTTCACGTTCTGCGCCGGGATCCTCGAGCGGGAGAGCCCCGCGGATCTCCGCTCGATAACCTTGCAACGCGCCGTTGACCCGAACGCCGCCTTCGCCGGATCACCGGAGAAGCTGATCGATTTCATGCGCCTCTGGCTGAAGGTCCACCCCTTCGGGATAAGCGAGGATCCGGCGCGGCCCGGACACTTCACCTTCGAGCTGGGAACGATCCTGCGGCAGATCTACTGGGAAGCCCTCGCCCACCTTCGGACCATCCAAAGGTTCAAGCGGATCTTCGGCCTCCCCGAAAAGATCGCGATTCCCCGGCTCGGTTATCTCACCCTCCCCAAGTACTATGATTAAACCCTTGCCCTGAGCGGAACCGAATTGAACGAAACCGGCGGCACGAGGGAAAGAGCGCGGGGGGCGGCGAAGGCCGTCATCGGCTTCGCCCTCATGGGATTTTTCCTCTGGCTCGCCTTCCGCCGCATCTCGCTCGGCGAGTTCTGGCTCGCGCTCAAGAACGCGCGCCTTTTCCCCGTCCTCCAGTTCGCCGGCGTCCAATTCGCCGCCTTCCTGCTCCGCGCATGGCGGTGGCGCGCGCTTCTCTCCGAGGACGGCGAAGGCCTCCCCTTCATCCGGGTCTTCGCGGCCCTCAGCGTGGGGTACGCGGTGAACGCCGCCGTGCCGCGCGGCGGCGAAATCGCGCGCGTCTTTTTCCTCCGGCGCCTGACGGGAACCTCGGCGACAAGAGGGCTGGGCACGGTCGTCGTCGAACGCCTGCTCGACCTGGCGGCCCTCCTGATTCTCTTCCCCCCCGCCATGTGGTTCTACCGGGAGGGGCTCTCCCGGCTGATCCCCGGGCTCGGCCAGGCGGCCTGGGCCGCCCTGGGCATAACGGCCCTCGGGCTGGCCCTTGCGTGGGGCTTCGGGCGGCACCCGGAGAAAACGCTCCGCCTCTTGCGGGCCGTCCTCCAGAAGGTTTGGCCTTCCCGGGAAGCGCAGGCGGTCCAAATGGGCGAGAACTTTTTCCAGGGGATGGGCGGGCTCTTCCAAGTGCGGAAAGCGGCGGAGGTTTCCGCCCTCTCGGCGGGAATCTGGACGCTCCACATTCTCGGGATCTGGTTCCTCTTTTTTTCCTTTCCGTTCGGCGGAAGCTTCTCCTCGGGGGCGGGCGCCGCCATCGCCGTCTCCTTTGTCGTCGTGGTCGCCTACGTGATCCCCTCGCCGGGAGGGGCGGGGACCGTTCACTACCTGGCGGGTCATACCCTCACCGCACTCTTCGCCGTGCCCGCCGCGGAAGCCCTCGCCTACGCCACCGTGCTCCACGCCAGCGGCGCCCTCATTCCCCTGGTCTTGGGCGGGGCGTTCGCGGTCTTCATGCGCCCCGTCCGGGAAAACGATTCCTCCCTTCCGCGAACCTGAATCGCGCCCCCCGCCCCGCCGCCTCCGGCCAGCCGCTCCGGAAACAGGATTTTTCAACTCCAATCTTGACTCTTTCCGCAATGGCTTGTTAAATACAGTCGCCGTCGTAAAAAAGCACGCATTTCCCCTGTTTCATTCCAACGAGGAGCCACCCCCCATGGCCGAATACGCCCATCCCGAAGTTTTGGTGACGACCGACTGGGTCGCCGAACACGGAAAGGATCCGAACGTGCGCCTCGTCGAAGTGGACACCTCCTCCTACGAGAAGGGCCACGTCGAGGGCGCGGCGGGCCTCAACTGGGACACCCAGCTTTGCGACCAAGTGCGCCGCGACCTGCTCGGCCCCGAGGAGTGGGGCGAGCTCTTGAGCGGCATCGGGGTCTCGAACGACACAACCGTCATCGCCTACGGGGACAACAACAACTGGTTCGCCGCCTGGTTCGTCTGGCAGCTCATATATAACGGGCACGCCGACGCGCGCTTGATGGACGGGGGGCGCCTCAAGTGGGAGAAGGAAAACCGTCCCTTCACCGCCGAGGTTCCGGGTTATCCCGCCGGGAAATACACCGTGGACGAAGCCAAGATGAACCGCGACCTCCGCGCGTTCCGGAAGAACGTGGAGGAGGCCCTCGAGAGCGGAGGGGGGGTCAACCTCGTGGACGTGCGCTCCCCGGACGAGTACACGGGCAAGATCCTCGCCCCCCCGGGGCTGAACGAGACCTGCCAGCGCGGCGGCCACATTCCCGGGGCGGCGAACATTCCCTGGGGAAAGGCCGTGAGCGAGGACGGCTCCTTCAAATCGCGGGACGAGCTCGAGGCGCTCTACAAGGGGATGGGCGTCACCCCCGACAAGCCCACCATCGCCTACTGCCGGATCGGGGAGCGGAGCAGCCACTCCTGGTTCGTGCTGAAGTACCTGCTCGGCTACGAGCTCGTGACCAACTACGACGGAAGCTGGACCGAGTGGGGGAACCTGGTCGGAGCGCCCGTCGCCAAGGGCGAGAAGCCGTAGGGCGAAACGCAGGCGCTAGCGGCTTAAAACAAAACCGGCGGCTTCCGAGGCGGGAAGCCGCCGGTTTTGTTAGACGCAAACCGCCTCAGCCCCCGGCGGGGGAGGTGGCCTGGCCTCCGATCATCAGGTCGGCATAGGCGATCGAGAGCGCCGAGATGCCCACCGCGGCGCCGGCGAACCAAAAAATCATGTCCAGGAGTCCCCGGACGGATACTTCGATCAATCCCCCGGACAGGCCGAGAAGACCGAAGATGAACGCGACCGGCAAATCGATCAGCCATTGGACTAGCCCGAGTGGAATCCCGGCCAGAAAAATGATGAAGAAGAGCCGCCAGCCGTTCCCCTCCGTGAGCGCCCAGCATTCGCCGAAGGACATGCGGTGGTCCACCGCCGCCGAGGGGAACAGCATGGACAGGCGGGAGGAGACCAGCCACGCAGAAATGCCCGCCACCAGAAAGAAGGGGAGGGAAAACGGCCCCGGGCCAGCGGCGATTATCGAAACGGCCAGAAAGCCACCGATAAAAATCAGAACCACCAGCGCGCCCACGCCGAGGGTCACAAGGAGGAACCGCTTCTCCCGCCCCCCCCACTTCAAAGGGGCCCGGGCGTCGGGTTCCTCTCCCGGGACCAGGTACACGCGGTGCCAGGCGACCGAGAACATGATCAGATAGGCGAAAAAAACCACGACCAAAATCAGCACGACCAAGGCGGCCAATGCCGCAGCGCCGCGGGCGGTGAACACCAGCCCGCGCAAAATGGCGATCGCCATCACCGGCGGGAAGGCCAGCAAAAAGAGCCGCCCCCGCTCGGACCAGACGAAGTCGTAAGCGGCCCAAACCGTAGTCAAAACGGACAGTATGGTCATGGGGCGGCCTCCGGCCGCGGGACCATTCACCGCCTAGGCCGCCCCCGGTTCCCCGAACCCGTCCCAAAAGACGATTTCTTCGGCGGGCTTCCGGGTGGAGGGTGCCTTCTCCTTTTTCTGGAGCTCCTCGGAGAGGTCCTCGAACCTTCCGGGGTAGCCGACGGCGAACAGGGCGGCCACCCGGAACGGGGCGGGGCATTGAAGTTTTTCAGCACGGGCTCCTCCTCCCAGCCCCCCATGGCGTGGACGGTGAGCCCCAGGTCGCAGCCCTGGATGAGCATGTTCCGGGTGGCCAGCCCGCAGTCGAGGAGCCAGCGGTCCTGGCCGAAGCGCTCGGGCTGCTCCTCGGGGTTTCCCAGGATGATGATCTTCACCGGGGCCGCCGGGGCCCAGGCGCGGTTGCTCTCGATGAGGCACGCGTCGAACTTCACATGCGCCTCGGGCGAGCGCACCACGATGAGCCGCCAGGGCTGTTTGTTGCCCGAGGAAGGGGCCCAGCGGAAAGCCTCGATCAACGCTTCGAGCTTCTCCGGCTCGGGGGGAACCCCGCTGAACGAACGGCGGCTCTGCCGGCCCTTCAAGACCGGATGGATTTCTGCCATGTCATTTACTCCTTCGAAAAATCCGGCGCGTCGATCTCCCGCAACGATGCGCCTTCCGTTTACTTGTGCCGCCGCTCGTGGGCGAGGAGGGCCCTCTTGAGGCCCAGTCCGGAGGCGAAGCCCCCGAGTCCGTCCGCGGCCACCACCCGGTGGCAGGGAACGAGGATGGGGACGGGGTTCCGGTGCATGGCCTGTCCCACCGCCCGGCCCGCGCCGCCAGCCAGCCGTAGGAGCGCGTCTCGCCGTAGGGAATATTGGCCGCCTCGCGCAGGATTTTTTGGAAAAAAGGGGGCAGCGAGGAAAGCGCGAGGGGGAGGCCGAAAGCCTTCCGCTTCCCCCTCAGGTACTCCGCCAGCTCCCGCCACGCCCGCCGGGCCAGGGGAGGGTCCACCTCAGCGGAGGATTTCCCTTTTCCCCGCCGGAGCATCCCCACCCGCTCCACCCCTGCGCCGGAGACCTCGACGAAGATCTCCTTTTGAACGCGTGCGAGCCAGCGGTCGGGCGTCACCCTCGCCTCCCCCCAATGAAGATGAGGCCCAGGTCCGTGAGGAGGGCCGCAAACTCCTCCCCCGAGGGCGCCCCCCGGTAGTCCACTGGGTAGAGGAAATAGTTCAGATAAAAAATGGAGGGCACGAAGGTCCCGAAAGCAAGGGTCCCCGCGGCAAGGGCAACGGCACCCATCGTCCCCCCCTTCGGGCGCGGAAAGAAATATCTCCCGACGCCGGCATGCGGGAAACCTTCCTCTGCGCGGGCAGTCAGCCGGCGATGGTCTTCAAAAGGCCGCTCCCGCTGATCATATCCCGCCGATACTTCATCCTCTCTCATTTCACCCGGGAAGAAAAGAATATCGGGCGGGACCCGCGCCGCCGCGCGCGGGAAACACTCGCGGACATTCACGGGACCGGCCCTTCCGCCCCCCTACTCCCCCCGGAAGGTGGGCTTTCGCTTTTCCCGGAAGGCGTCGAGGGCTTCCCGGAAATCCTTCGAGAAGGTGAGGGGGGCGCGGATGGCGTCCGAGAGGGCGAGCGCGCTGCCGAGGGGCATGCCCGCGGTCGCGTTGATGATGGTCTTCGCGCCCTGCACTCCGAGGGGGGCGTTCTCCCGGATCGTCCCCGCCAGGGCCCGGGCCTCCGCGATGAGGAGATCTCCCGGGTGGGCCCGGTTCACCAGCCCCATGCGCTCGGCCTCGCGCCCGTCGAAGCGCCGCGCCGTGTAGATGAGCTCCTTGGCGAGCCCTTCCGGGATCAGGCGGGGGAGGCGCACCGCCCCCCCCTGGCCGGGAAGGATGCCGAGGGCGCACTCGGGAAAGCCGAGGGTGGCGTCCTCGGCGGCGAGGCGGATGTCGCAGCAGAGGGTGACCTCCATCCCCCAGCCGAAGCAGTGGCCGTTCACGGCGGCGATCGTGGCCATGGGGAGCCGCTCCCAGAGGGAGAGCGCCTCCATCCCGGTGCGGTGGAACCTGTGGGCGTCCGCTTCGGTGTGTTCCGCGCTCTCCTTGAGGTCGCGCCCGGTGCAAAAGGCCCTTCCCGCCCCGGTGAGGATGACGGCGCGGACCTCCCGCGAGGCGGCGAGGCGCTTTGCCACTTCGAGGAACTCCCCCGCCATGTTCAGTCCCAGGGCGTTCAGGCGCGCGGGGCGGTCCAGGGTGACGGTGGCCACCCCGTCCTCCTCCGCGTAGCGGATCTCCTCGAGATCGGGGCCGGTCACGGCTTCCTCCGGGATGGGGCGCGCCCAGGCCGTGCGCCGGGGCGCGATTTTGTTCCAAGCAGCGTCGAGCCCGCCGGCCACCCCCGGAGGGGGCCCGCCGAGGGACTTCGCCCTCTTGTTACTGACGGGATCAGTGGAAGCTTTGCGTCCTAGGGGCAAAGTAAAACGCGGCTTATCTCGTCTTTATCGCAACCTTTTCGATTTCCGCCTTCAGGTCGGCGGCGGCCGGATAGCCCAGGCGGACGAGCGCCCGGTAGTCCCGCTCCGCGCCCTTCCGGTCGCCCGCGATGAGGAGGGCCTTTCCCCGGTACTCGAGCGCCTCGGTGTAGTCCGGCCGGAGGGCGAGGGCGCGGCCGTAGGCGGCGATGGCCTCCCGCACCTTCCCCGCGTGGCGGAGGCTGTAGCCGAGGAGGGTGTACGCCTTGTAGTCCTTTCCGTCATCGGCGACGGCCGCCCGGAACCTCTCGGCGGCCCTTTCCCAGTTCCCCTTGTGGACCTCCATCCGGCCCACCTCGTAATGGGAGGTCCCCGCCGGCGCGGGATGCTGGGACGGGTCGTAGGCCTGGACGGGAAGGGCGAGCGCAACGATCAGGATGAGGGCGAATTTCACGATTCGCAATGCAGTTTCCTCCATGGAAGCCGCCGCTTTGCACCCGGCCGCCCGGGGGCGGCACGGCGGCGGACGGCGGCGGACGGCCGGTTCGGCGTCGGGGAAAATATATCGCAGAAGACTTTCGAATGCGAACCGCGGGGCGGATGCCCCGCCCGGATGGGAATCGGCCCCCTATTCGTTCACGTGCCAGGTGTCCGCCATCTTGCACCCGGCCGCCTTGAACAGGTTGTAGACAGGACAGCGGCGGAAGTAGTCTGCCTTGAGCGCCTCGACCTGCCCGGCATCCGCGTTGATCCGAAGCCACACCTCGCTCGCCGCCTCGGTCGGCTGGGAGGGGTAGCCCTCCTGCCCGGCGATTCCGCGGGGGCTGTAGACGATGGTGGACTTCACCTTCATGGATTCGATCTCGAGCTTCATGTCCTTGGCGACGCGCTCGACGATGACCGCCGTGCACCCGGCGAGGGAGGTCACGAGGTAGCCCGTCGGGGAGGGGCCCTCGTCCGAGCCCCCGAGGCGCTGGGGCTCGTCCACGATGACGGTGTGTCCGCTCTTCACGGTGACGACGCTCTTGGCGTGCCCCCGGAAATCGGCCTCCGCCCAGTTGTCGGCTTTTTCGGGCAGCTCCTTCGGTCGAATCGCCATCTATCGGGTTCCTCCATCGAAATGACAAGGGACAGCCCGCCGTCCCGGGAAAACAAAAGCTACGCACCGCCCCCGGCGCGGCGGTTCGTTTTTTGTCTTAACCGAAATCCTTCGGCAAAATTCCCCCCGCCCGCCTCAGGCCCTTGAGAGGGAAGGGGCTAGGACAATTTATTCAGGCCTAGGCTCGGTCCCTTCGCGCAGGATGCTAAGATAAGGTTCATACGCGAAGAGGCGTTTCCGCTCCCTGCCGGGAATTTCCTTTAACAATTCCGCAGCTACAAACCGTCGAAATAGCGCCATCGCCGTCTGATGCGAAACACCCAACTCGTTTGCAGCCAAAGATGCGGTAATTATCGGTCTTTGAAATAGCCGGCGAAGGAGGGGCAAAGCGTGCTTGCTCTTCATTGCGCCCGAGGAAATCACTTTGTGGTGGGCTTCGCGCATGCTGAGTATAGATTTGGCTGTCCTTGCGGCCTGCTCGGCCATCTCGGCGACCCCTTCCAAGAAGAAGCGCACCCATCCTTCCCAGTCTCCCCGTTCCCGCGTTGCCATCAGCTTCTCGTAATATTCCTGCTGCCTACGCCTAAAAAAATAGCTGAGGTACAGCAACGGTCGTTCCAGAATCTTTTGTTCGCACAACATGAAGGTGATTAAAAGGCGGCCAACACGACCATTCCCATCAAGAAAAGGGTGGATCGTTTCGAATTGAGTGTGAACCAGGGCGCATCGAATCAAAGGAGGGTCTGCGTAGTTCTCGCACAAATATTTCTCGAATTCATGGAGCGCTTCTCGCATCTCATGAACCGGCGGGGGAACATACACCGCATCGGCAAGCATTGTCCCCGGTGGTCCGATCCAATTCTGGGATGTGCGGAATTCTCCCGGACCTCTTTCGGCACCACGGACCCCTCTCAGAAGAACGCCGTGGATCTCACAAATCAGCCTAAGGGATAAAGGAAGATCCTTGGCCCGTTCCAAGCCGTACCTGAGGGCGCTCCCATAGTTTCTCACTTCCTCTACATCCACGCGCCGCTCTCCGCGTGGATCGCTGACTTCGGATTCGAGGACATCAACCAGAGAAGCCTGGGTTCCCTCGATCTGGGAGCTTAGAAGGGCTTCTTTCCAAACATATGCGGCCACAAAACTCTCCGGGTCGGGCAGAACGGATCCCACTCCGTCCAATCTCGCCAAGGCTTGATCCGCCCTCGACAAAAGGAGTTGCAGGTCGCCCTCCAGCAAGAAGGAGGGATTTGGGGGAAGGGGGGACGGGATAAACGCCCGATAGCCGGTCGGCTGGCGAACGTAGCGGCCGCCGCGAAAGTTCCTCGTTTCTGCAGTTAACGCCATCGGCTTAAAGGCCTCTACCGAACAAAAAACTCACAGCTCGCTGTCCCCGGAGGATGCTATTTCGCTTAATGGCGAAAGTTGAGCGGCCGATGAGGCGTACCCAGTGTAAGTTTTCTCTCGCTAATGAGCATATGCGATCTTTAATGTAAAAAAAGGGCAAAAATTTACATAAAAAATGTCTTGTGTAACTCAGCTTCCATAATAGAGGGGGATCAAGTCCCGTCATCTAATTGAAATCAAATGCGTTATACGAACATACCAAATATATGATCATGTCCCGAGAAAATCACAAAATATGGGGGATATCCCCAAAAACATAATAATTTTGTGCATTTTGGCTTCATGCTCAGCCCTGCCTCAAATTCTTCGGCAAAATTCCCCCCGCCCGCCTCAGGCCCCGGGGGAGGGAGGGGCCGGGGCGGGCTCCTCGTCCGGCGGGGGCTGGTTGGGCCAGGCGTCGAAGGGGTAGGGCATCTCCTCGGTGTAGTACGTCAGGAAGGCGATGATCTCCTGGACGTAGACCCCCAGGTTCGCCCCGAAGGTCCGGAGCCGCCCGTTGGCCTTTCCGGCTATCAGCTTGAAGGCGAACTGGGTCACGACGACGATGAAAAGGACGAACTCCACGACCTGGAAGATCACCGAGAAGAGGATCATGTAGAGCAGCCGCTTCCACGTTCCCGGATCCTTCGCCCTGCTGACGACTCCCTGTTCCATGGCGGAAAGTCCCCCCTTTCGATGTCGGCGGCGAAGGCCGGCGGAGGCGCCGCCCCTTCCGGCCCAGAAGCAATGCGCAACGCTGCCCCCGGCGGCATATTCCGGGTTCAGCGCGTCAAAGGGAACCCCTTCGGCAGAAAATCGGCGCGGCACAGATGAGAATTTGAGCGGGCGCGCCCCGGGGGGGATGATTCACTCGTACGGGAGGAAAATCAGAGGGACTTCAAGACTTCTTTGGTGTGGCCCTTCACCTTCACGTTCTCGAAGACCTTCGCCACCTTCCCCTCTTCGTCGATGATCATGGTGCTCCGGTGAATTCCGTTGAACTTGCGCCCGTAGAGGGTCCGCTCGCCGTAGGCGCCGTATTTGGCCGACACCGATCCGTCCGGATCGGCCAGGAGGGGAAAATCCAGCGAAAGCTCCTGGCTGAACCGCTTGTGGCTCACCTCGTTGTCCGGGCTGACCCCGAGAACGACAGCTCCCTTGGCCTCGATCTTCTTGCGGTCCCGGTTGAAATCTTCAGCTTCGAGGGTGCAGCCGGGGGTGCCGTCCCTCGGGTAGAAGTAAAGAACCACTTTTTTGCCCTTGTACTGGGACAACCGGTGAAGCTTTCCGTTGCCGTCCCGGAGGGCGAACGTGGGGGCCTTCGCGCCTGTTTTCAGTGCCATTTCCCTCCCGTGCTCCTGTTTCAGGCGAATCCATTCCACTACGCAGATTCCCCCCAACGCCGCTACGTAGATTCCCGCCATGATGCCATACCGGTGCGGCGGTTTCAACCGGGAGCGGAAAAGGGAGGCGGGAAATTTATTTTAATAAATAAATTTCTCTGAAACTATACGCCCCAGTCGCGCGCGTAGCGGAAGTCGCGGTCGATGGTGCGCTGGCTCACCTTGGCGATGACGGGGAGGCGCCGCTTGTACTGGCTCCGCTGGATGAGGCGCTGGACACCGTCCACCATGGCCAGCGGGAAGCCCTCGGCCAGAAGCTCCTCCCGGCCGTACCGGCAGTCGACCATCCGGTAGAGCATGGCGTCCACCTCCTCGTAGGAGAAGCCCAGCTCCTCCTCGTCGGTCTGGCCCACCCAAAGGTCCGCGCTGGGCGGCTTCTCAATCACCTCCCGGGGAACCCCGAGGTGGGCGGAGAGCTGGCGCACCTGGGTCTTGAAGAGGTCACCGATGGGGTTGACCGCGCTCGCCATGTCGCCGAACAGGGTCCCGTAGCCGAGGAGAAGCTCGGTCTTGTTGCTGGTCCCCACCACCAGGGCGCCGAGGGCGGCGGAGTGGTCGTAGAGGATGGTCATCCGCTCGCGCGCCATCTTGTTCCCGCGCCGCAGGTTGTCCGCATCGGGAAAATGCTCGAAGTAGGCGTCCAACTGCGGGGTGATCCCGACCACCTTCGAGCGGATCCCCGCCGCGCGCGCCACCCGCCGGGCGTCCCGCTCGCTCGTGGGGCTGGACTGGCGGTAGGGCATGATGAAGCCCGTCACGTTCCCGGGGCCCATCGCCTTCGCCGCGAGGAAGGCCGAGAGCGCGCTGTCGATCCCGCCCGAGAGGCCGAGGACCACCCGCCGCATCCCCACCTTGGTCACCCCGTCCCGGATGAAGCCGACGAGAAGCTCCTCCGCGAGCCGGCAGTCGATCGCAAGCTCGGCCAGGGCCGCTTTCGGGGGGCCTCCGTTTTCGCTGGCCATAGAAAAAATCCCTTCCCTGAGGCGGATTCGGCGCATAAAAACGCCGCGCTCCGGCCCCCATCATGCCGGGGGGGAGCCCGCCGCGCAACGGCGCGAGGGGCTCACGAATAATTCCGGATGACGAGCTCGGAGACCTTCCCCCGCCGCGCGGGGTTCGAGTTGATGGCCCTCGCGGCAAAAGCGCGGGTGATGCAAAAGCCTTTGTAGAGGGAGTGGATGAGGGGGGTGTCCGAGTTCGAGAGCATGAAGCGCGCCCCCTTCCCGTCCAGGGCGCGGCAGATCTCGGCGAGCTGGCGCTGCTTGCCGTCCCCGAAGCCGTCCGGGGTGTAGGCGGTGAAGTTCGAGGTTTCCCCCAGCGGATGGTAGGGCGGGTCGAGGTAGACGAAATCGCCCGGGCGGACTCTCCCGGGCAGGGCGGGAAACCCCCCGGCTTCGACCTCCGCCCCCGCCAGGGCGGCCGAGGCCGCGCGAAGGCCCTCCGCGTCGCAGATGGTCGGGTTCTTGTACCTGCCGAAGGGGACGTTGAACTCCCCCCTTCGGTTCACCCGGTAGAGGCCGTTGAAGCCGGTCCGGTTCAGGTAGATGAACCGCGCCGCCCGGCCCGCGGGGGAGAGGCGCTTCGGATTCTGGGCGCGGACCCGGTAGTAGTGATCTCTGTCGTAGGCGTGCCGCCGGAGCCGGCGGATGACGCCCTCCACGCCGTCCCGCACCGCCCGGTAGGTGGCGATGAGATCCCCGACCCGATCCGAAAGGAAAACCCCGCCCCGGAGCCTGGGCCGGAGGAAGAAGAACATCGCCCCGCTGCCCAGGAAGGGCTCGTAATAGCCGCGGACCTCGTTTGGAAGAAGGGGAGCGTACTGGGCGAGGAGGCGGCGCTTGCCGCCCGCCCACTTCAAGAAGGAACGGGCCGGCGGAGACTCGCCGGTCTCCATCTGCCGGCAGGCGAGAGGGGCGGCTTCCATACGGGCGGCAGGAGGGCCTACTGCCCCCGCCCCCGGATTCGCCGCAGCTCGCGGAGGGTGAGGTCGAGGTCCTCGTCGCGCAGGGTGGGCGAGGCGACCCGGGCCCGGCGGACCTCGGCGGTGTCCACTTCGGCGGTGAGGAGGCGCGCCTTTCCCCGCGGGGCGGCCTTCACCAACTCCCCGCTGGGGGAGACGATCTCCGAGCCGCCCCAGAAGTTGATCCCGTCCTCGTAGCCGACCCGGTTGGCGAAAAGGACGTATTGGTTGAAAACCCCCGCGTAGGATCGGTTCAGGGACTGCCAGACGCGCTGGATGGCGAGCCCGCCGCCCTCCCGGCCGCGGCGCACCCCCCGGGCCGGGCTCGCCGAGGGAATGATGAGAAACTCGGCCCCGTCCTGGGCGGCGACGTAGGCGAGGCTGGGGTGCCAGGCGTCCTCGCAGATGAGCACGGCCGCCCGGCCGAAGCGGGTGTCGAAGGCGCGCACGCTCCTTCCCGCCCCGACGTACCGGCGCTCGTCGAACAGACCGTAGGTGGGAAGGTACACCTTGCGGTGCAGGTGGATGAGTTTTCCGCCCTCGAAATACCCCGCCGCGTTATAGAAGCCGTGCCGGGCGGATTCCTCGATGAAGCCCGCCACGATGGAGATGCCGTTGCTCAGGGAGGCGACCTCGGCGAGAAAATCCGAGCCCTTTCTCAAGGCCACCTCCGGCACCATGTCCTTGAGGAAGTACCCCGTGAGGGAGAGCTCCGGGAAGACCAAAAGGTCCACCTTGCGCCTGCGGGCCCGCCGGACCTCGCCCAGGAGGAGCTCCCGGTTTTCCGCCACGTTGCCCAGCGTGGGCCCGACCTGCGCCAGACCGATCCGAATCTTCATCGCGCGCCCCCGGCGGGGGCCGCCGGAGGCCTCTCCGCCTTCCTCTTTGCGAACGGGCGGAATTCCCGTTTCGCCGGGTTCACTCGAAGTCCTCCGGGCGGGCGTCGTGGAAATCCGCCTCCGGCAGATCGGAGCGGGGCTTCTCTCTCCCCCCGCCCCGCATCCGGGGCGCTACCGCGCGCCAGAGGGCGTAGGCGAGGGCGGCCCCGACCCCCGCGAGGCCGAGCCAAAGCATATCGGTGTAGCGGGACCAGAGGAAAAAATAGGCCATGACCACCCAGAACAGGAAACCCAAAACCAGACGGACTCCCGGGCTCTCTCCGAACATCTCCTTCCTCCAGTAAATTTCGCGGCGCGCCCGCCGGGCCGTCAGGGTTCGGCACGGGGCACCACATAGAGAACGTCGTCCACCAGGCGCCGGGCCGCATCGGCGACGGCCTCCTCGCCCGCGGCCAGCCGGCGCCCCTCATAGGTCGCCTTCGCCGACCAGATCACCTTCCGCGTTTTCATGTCGATCCAATTCAGGTCGAGGAAAAGGCGGAGCGGCTCCTTTTGGACAACCTCGATGCTCCCCGCGATCCCGGCCGACTCGGGAAAAAGTTCGGCCGCCCTCCGCAGCAATTCCGGGTCCAGGGGCTTTCGGCTGAGAAGATTTTCCCGGCCAAGGGCGCGGAGGGTCAAGGAATAGTCCCGGACCGCGAATCCCCTTTCGATGAGCACCTGGGAAACGTTCGCCATGTTCGCCCGAATGTCCCCGCCGCCGATCTTCAGCGCGACGATGGAGCTCGTCTTCTCCAGGTGGAGGTCCTGAAATTTCCGGGTGTGGGGCGGCGGCGAATAGGTGATGGAAATGTTTCCCCTGTTGATCGCCCGGGAGGCGATGTCGAGAAGGCAACCGGGAAGAAACAGGAAGGGGAGAAAAACGAGGCAGTATTTTAGGCCCGCGATCGCGGGCCGGGGCGCAAGGTCAGAGTCCCCCAAGGCGGTTCAACTTCCTTTTGCGTATCCGGCCGCCGGGGCCAGCTCGCCTTCGGTGGCCTTCTCCTCGCCCGTCATATGGCAGGCCCCCTCGAAGACGGCTCCCTCTTCGATATAAATGTTCGGGGTGTAGATCTCCCCCTTCATGGTGCTCCCGACCCGGATCTCGCACTTTTCCTTGGCCTCCACCCTGCCGTCCAGCGTCCCCATCACGATCACCACTCCGGCCTTGATGTTGGCGTTCACCTTCGCGGCCTGGCCGACGATGAAGGTGTCATCCGTGATCACCTCGCCCTCGAACACACCGTCGACGCGGACGGTTCCCTCGAAGGAGATCACCCCCTTGAACTCGGTTCCTTCCCCGAGAAATGCCTGGATGCTCTTCTCGTAGTTCTTCCCGCTTCGCGCCAACTTCCGATCCTCCGCCCGGCCGTCAGACCAGCTTCTCGATGATTCCCTCGAGGTTCTCGGCCGAGTAATACTCGATGACGATCCTTCCCTTCTTCTCGTCTCCCGATATCTGGACCTTGGTCCCGAGCGCGGCCCGGAGGCGCTCCCTGATGTCCCGCAGGAACAGCGCCTGGGGTCCGGCCGGTCCCCCCCCCTTCACAAGATGGGGATATTTTGCGCCTCTGGCGGCCCTCCCCGCAAGCACCTTGCGGATACGGCCCTCGAGCTGCCTTACCGATAGCTCTTTTTTCACTGCCTCCCGTGAGAATGCCTTCTTCTCGTCGTCCGACCGGAGGGAGAGAAGCGCGCGGGCGTGCCCCATCGAAAGGTTCCCCGCCGCGACGGCCTCTTGCACCTCGGCGGGCAGCTTGAGAAGGCGCACATAGTTGGCCACGGTGGAACGGTCCTTTCCGGCGCGGGCGGCCACCTCCTCCTGGGTGAGGCCGAGCCGCTCCATCATGCTCACGTAGGCGGAGGCCTCCTCGATGGGGTTCAGGTCCGACCGCTGGAGGTTTTCGATGACCGCCAGCTCGAGCGCCTCGGCCCCGGCCGCCTCCATGAGGAGGAGAGGGACCGTCTCGAGGCCCGCCATGACGGCGGCGCGCCACCTGCGCTCCCCGGCCACGATCTCGAACCCATCGCCCGACCTGCGCGCGAGGATGGGCTGGATGATCCCGCTCCGGCGGATCGACTCCGACAGCTCCTTCAGCGCATCCTCGTCGAAGTCCATCCTCGGCTGGTGGAGTCCGGGGCGGAGCCTCCCGGGCGCGACCCGGCTGAGCCTTCCCTCGGCCGCCTCCTCGGCCGGGCCCGGCTCCGGCGGCGCGGCGCGCTCCTCCCGAAGGGTTTCCTCTTCGCCGGAGAGAAGGGCGTCCAGCCCCCTCCCCAAGGCCTTTCTTTTTTCGGCGGCCATGATCGGTCTACGCCCCCCGCTTTCTTCCGGCGCGCGCGAGGAACTCGCTCGTGAGGGCGAGGTAGGCCTGGGCGCCGGAGGATGAGATGTCGTAAGCGATGACGGGCTTGCCGTGGCTCGGCGCCTCGGCGAGGCGGACGCTCCTCGGAATCGCCACCTTGTAGGTGAGCTCGGGCAGGTGGGCGCGCAGGTCCTCCCCCACCTGCCGGGAGAGATTCGTGCGCCCGTCGTACATGGTGAGAACGATCCCGCCCACCCGGAGCCCGGGGTGGATGCCCGCACGCACGCGCTCGACCGTTTTCATGAGGCGGGCGAGCCCTTCGAGGGCGAAGTACTCCGACTGGAGGGGGATGAGAACCTCGTCCGCCGCCCGGAGCGCGTTCAGGGTGAGAAGCCCGAGCGAGGGGGGACAGTCGATGAGGATGAAGTTGAACCGCCGCCGGTAAGGGGCGAGGCAGGCCGCCAGCCGCTCGGTCCGCCGGGGGAGATCGGCCAGCTCGAGCTCCGCCCCGACGAGGTCGATCGAGGAGCCTAACACAGTAACACATTTAATATCAATAAGTTGCAATGATTCTTCGGGGACCGGCTCCCCCAGAACCAGGGCCCGGTAGAGGGCGGGATCGTCCCCGTTCAGGCCGAAGGCGCTCGTGGCGTTGGACTGGGGGTCCAGGTCCACCAGAAGGGTGGGCTCCTCGGCCACGGCGAGGCAGGCGGCGAGATTGACGGCGGTGGTGGTCTTTCCCACCCCGCCCTTCTGGTTCACAACCGCAATGACCCGGCATCCGGGCCCCGAGGCGGCCGGATCGTCCCCTGGATCCACCGCCGAAACCGTTGTGGCCGCCTGATTTTCACCATCCATATAAAGAATTTCATCCCCTCGGGAGGAGAAATACATCCCATCGGATACATAGAACCTTCGCACAGAAAAAGAGGGATTTCAAGACGAATCGGAAAAATTCGCCGAATGTTCCACGTGGAACGCCCTTTGACCGTATTTTTCCGGGGGGAAATTTTTCGGGGGAAGACCGGCTGGAAAAGGTGGGATGTTCCACGTGGAACGGTAAAGCCGGAGGGGGAAATTACAAATTTTTCCGCAAAGTTAAATCCACAACAAATGAAAATTTGCCTTAATTTTGTGCACCACCAAAAATGTAACCACCGCGCGCACGTTTCATTCAACTAATTGATATAACGATATTTATATCATTTCACGTCTTGCGGTCGCTCCGTCGGCGCATGTATTTCCATGCAGGACCGCTTCTACAAAAAACGGATTTTAAAATTTATTGCCATATTTTTCTATTTAAAACACATAGATTTATTGCATTTTATTTTTTATTATTAGCAATTATTGCTAGATATGACATATATATAACTCTAATTTATTTTAATATTAAACACATCATCCAGGACAAGGGTTGCAATGGAGACATTCCCAAAAAACAAAGAACTGACCCGCCAGGAATTGCTGGACTTCTGCAACCGCGGAACGGTCCACAAAATTACCAGAGAGATGATCCGCGGTTGGACGCAGAGCAGATTGCTTAGACCGCGCGAAAACAAAACGAGCGGCGAATTTCTTTTCTCGTTCCTGGACGTCATCAAAGCAAAAACCCTTTCCACTCTCTTGGACGCCAAGAGGCGGAACGGGAATGGAAAAGAGCGAACCGACAAGAAAACCCGCGCGGCCATCGCAAGGCTGGAAAAAATTTTCAAAACCGCAGCCGGGCCAGGCGATAAATTTTCCAGCATCACCATCTACACCGAAAGCATCAAGATCATTTTTGAAGCCGGCAGTTACAAGATTGGCGGCGCGACAAATCAACTCCTTCTCCGGTTCGGCAACCAAACCAGCGGCATGGCTGATGAAGAAGGGCTCGTCTGGTTGGCGGAAAACCCGCGCTGAAAACCCGCGCCCCTTGCAGCACCGAAAGGATGCGGATATGTTTGACTCTCCCGAAAAAGCCCTGAAAGGAAACGCCGCCTTGGCCATCTCCCCGCGCGAAAGACTGGTCCTCGCCCTCGACGTGCCCGCCGCCGATGACGCGAAAAGGCTCGTCGAGTCGCTGGACGATCGGGTCGTCTTCTACAAGGTGGGCCTCGAGCTCTTCACCGCCACCGGGTTCGGGGTGATCGATTGGCTCGTCAGCCAAGGCAAAAAAGTTTTCCTCGACATCAAATGGCTGGACATTCCCGAAACCGTCGGCGCGGTGGTGCGGATCGCCTCCGAGCGGAATACCCACTTCGCGACGGTGGACGGAAACGGCGACAGCGAAATGCTGAGGGGAGCGGTGCGGGAGAGGAAGAACGAGCTGAAGCTCCTCTGCCTGACCGTCCTGACCAGCCTGAGCGACCACGCGCTCCAGGAGATGGGCAAGGGCATCACGGTGGCGGACATGGTGCGGCGGCGCGCGAACATGGCCATCGACGCCGGGATGGACGGAGTGATCACCTCCGGGCACGAAGTGAAAATCTGCCGGGACGCCGCGAACGCGAAAAAAAAGGGTGGCTTCCTCGTCGTCACCCCGGGGATGCGGCTTCCGGGCGCATCGAGCGACGACCACCAGCGCGCCGCCGACCCCGAGGCCGCGATCCGGGACGGGGCGGATTACATCGTCGTGGGACGGCCCATCCGCCAGGCGGACGACCGGAGGGCGGCGGCGGAAAAATTCGTCGATGCCATCAAGAGGGGCCTCGCCGCCAGGTCTCCGGGTTCACCGGCGACCGTTTAGTCCGCATTTTTTGGAATGAACCAGCGCAAATTTTTTCGCCTGAATTGTGGTACTGGGTCAGTTTGAGTAATTCTTGGTTTTTCAGGGAAACGGTTAGGAAATTGATCGGTGCGGCGGGGTCAGGAAGCCGCCGTAAGGGATTTTTGAATCGCGGCGATGATCCAGGCGCGCAGGTAGTTGCTCTCCCATTCGTGTACCGGGTAGCCCCTTTGGGTGAGGAATTCCGATTTTCCGCGCTGCATCTGGTTGGGCAGGTATATTCCGAAAACGCCTTTTTTTTGTTCGATGCTCTTCTGGAGGGCGCGCCGGCACCATTTGTTCGAAATAGTGCTCTTGCCGATTAGAAAAGCGGTGACATCCGAGTGACTGACCGCGTTGTCCACGAGCTCTTCCATGGCTTTATTGCCTTTTTTCGTGGCGCTTTCCCAAATGGAATCGCTGAAGCAAATAGAGGCTCCCGCGCGCCTGAACTTGCACGCGTTGTTCACGATGAGCGCATTTCGGTAATCGGCATAATTGAAGCTAAAAAATACGCGAGACACGTTGAACCTGGTTCGGGCGAGGAATGAGGCGGAAATGAAATCCGGGATAAATATACACCCTGCCCCCCCAGACCCAGCAAGCCGGGTACTGGGTCAGTTTGAGAAAATTATTGGTTTTTCAGAGAAACGGTGCGGAGGTTGATCTGTCTAGGTTCTTCTTTTGAATCTCAAAAAATACAAAAGGAAATGCCCCCTCGGACACAATCCGAAAAGGGCACTACCCCGAATAAGGAGGGTACTACAAAACTAATTTACGCTCTGCGTAGTTATGGGCTTTACAAACAATCCCCCATGCTTTATATTGTAAGTATCAGATCACAAAGGGGGATACAAAATGGATTTGGTAAAGATTTTCAGACGCTTCCCAGACCACGAATCCTGCATAGAGCATATTGAGAAAGTCCGCTTCGGCGATGAGCCGTATTGCCCGAATTGCGGAGGGGTTCAGGTTGCACGGAAGGCGGACGGAGAACGCATAGGCCGGTGGAATTGCCATGATTGCAAATCATCGTTCAACGTTCTCTCAAAGACCATATTCCAAAAGACGAAAATCGACTTGCAGGTATGGTTTCTCGCCATCGGTTTACTCCTGAACGCCAAGAAAAGCGTATCCTCGCATCAACTGGGGCGCGATTTGGGAATCAACCACAAGACCGCTTGGTACATGGCGATGAGAATCCGTAAGGCCATGGCCCTTGATGGCGACTTACTGCAGGGCATCATAGAGGCGGATGAGTGCCACATCGGCGGGAAGCCCCGAAAGAGAAATAAGCGCGACGATGACTATCCCAAGGGAAACAAACGCGGGCGCGGAACGGACAAAATGCCCGTCCTCGGCGCGGTGGAACGTGGGGCGTCCGTGGTGGCGAAGGTTGCCGAGAATGTGTCCGGTAAGGTGATTCTAAAGTTCATCGAAAATTCTGTTGACCCTGCAGGTTCACTGCTCATCACGGATGAGTACCCCGCTTACAACCGCGCCAGCAAAATAATGCCTCACGCGGTCATCAACCACCAAGTCCAGTATGTTGAAGGCTACAAGCATACGAACACGATTGAGGGCTTCTGGAGCCTTCTGAAACGGGCATGGTACGGATCTCATCACAAATACACCCTCAAGCACGCGGACGCCTACATTCAGGAGGCTTGCTTCAAGTACAACACGCGCAAGAAACCCGACTTGTTCTCGGCATTCATCAAGCGGGCGGCAATGGTATGAACGACCCGAACCAACTCTATTACGGCGATTGCCTCACTATCATGCAGGGGATGCGCTCTGGGAGCGTAGACCTGATTTACCTCGACCCGCCGTTCAACTCGAATCGTGAATACAACGCCATTTACAAGGATGAAACCGGGCGTCCATTGCCCGACCAAATAGAGGCGTTTTGCGATTTGTGGACGCTGGATGAGGAGCGTGAGCGGGCCATTAAAACCATGCCGGTTTTGATGCGAGAGGCGGGCATTGAAGATGAAGTAGCGCAGTTTTGGAAGCTATGGATGAATGCCCTGCGAAACACGCAACCGCGCCTTCTCGCATATCTCTCCTACATGGTAGAGCGATTGCTTCAAATGAAGTCGATTTTGAAGCCCACAGGAAGTGTTTACCTTCATTGCGACCCAACGGCCAGCCATTACATCAAGGTGATGATGGATGGCATATTCGAACATACCAATTTCAGAAGTGAAATAATCTGGAAAAGAACGTCAGGGCATAGTGATTCCAAGACTCTTGGTTCGGTTCACGATACAATCCTGCATTACACGAAAACAGATAAATTCACCCACAATCAACAACATCTTCAATATGAAAAATCCTATATAAACCGAAGGTATAAGCACAAAGATACTGACGGCCGCCGGTGGATGGATGATAATTTGACCGCCAAGGGCCTGAGCGGCGGCGGATATGAATATGAATACAAAAGGAAAAAGTCTCTGTGGCGTGTATCGCTTGAGAAAATGAAAGAGCTCGATGATGAAAATAGCTTGTATTTCACTTCCAAAGGCGGGATTCGTATCAAGCGCTATTTGGATGAGATGAAAGGCTTATCCCTTAATGACGTGTGGACTGACATTCCTCCGATCAATTCGCGCGCAAAGGAACGACTAGGCTACGCTACCCAAAAACCCCTTGCGCTTATTGAGAGAATTATCAGGTCGTCATCAAACGAAGGCGACGTGGTTCTCGATCCATTCTGTGGATGCGCAACTACGATGGAGGCTGCACAACTACTTAAGCGAAAATGGATCGGAATCGACATTGCCATTCATGCTATCAAGCGCGTGGCCAGGGTAAGACTTCAAGAGCGTATTGGTTTAATCGAGGGGCAGGATTTTGTGATTGACGGCGTTCCCCGAAACATCGAAGGCGCAAAAGACCTTTGGGAGCGCGACAAATACCACTTTCAAAAGTGGGCCGTAGAGGAAGTGGACGGCTTTGTTACCACCAAGCGCACAGCGGACGGGGGAATTGACGGGCGACTTTACTTCTCCATCCCGGATGAACGCGACCTGCAAAGCATGGCAATCGAGGTGAAGGGCGGCAGAAACGTGAATATCACCGCCCTGCGCGCCCTGAAAGGCGTACTGGATAATGATGCCGCGCTCATGGCAGGCTTGATAATCATGGAGCCGCTAGGTGAAGTGAAAGAGCGGAATTTCCGCCAGTTCATGGGAGGGGCTGGTGATTGGGTGATAGACGGAATCGATTACGCCCGGATGCAGATATTGACGATTGCAGGGATTCTGGAAGGAAAGCGGTTTCATACGCCCAGCGTTGCGGGGAGAGGGATTGCCCAGCCTTCACTTCCGGGCATACGAAGAAGCGCATAAGCCCATAACTACGCAGTGCGCTAATATTAATTCGCCATGCACAGGTTATGATGCGAAGACGTTGCATCACCAATCACCTGAAAAAGGGAAGAACCGCCCCGTGAGCCGAGCCCTGCAGCCTTGGGAATTTTTACCCTTCTCGTGATCTCGTGACTTCGGAAAACATAAAGGGGATGACTCCGTGAATACTGATGAAATTTGCCGACTTTCTATTTATGAACTTTCTCGCTGGATCAAATCGCGTGATTTATCGCCAGTGGATGTGATCGAGGCGCACCTTGCGCGCATCGAAACATTGAATTCAAAGCTGGGCGCCTTCATCACCGTATGCGGCGAGGAGGCGCTCCAGGCCGCGAAAGTGGCAGAGGGTGAGATCTCCCGCGGTCATTTCCGCGGCCCTCTTCACGGGATCCCTTTTGGGGCGAAGGACATCTTCGACACCGCGGGAATTCTCACCACCCATGGTTCAAGCTTCTACCGCGAAAATGTGCCGGCCGAGGATGCCGAATCCATCCGCCGCCTGAAGGAGGCAGGGGCGATCCTCATCGGGAAGTGCAATACACATGAATTTGCCACCGGTACCACCACCAAAAATCCATTCTTTGGTAATTCGCGCAATCCCTGGAACCCGGAGATGATTCCTGGGGGGTCGAGCGGAGGCTCCGCGGCGGCGGTCGCCTCCTTTATCTGTCCGGCCGCCACCGGGAGCGACACGGGCGGCTCCATCCGTGGACCGGCGGCACTTTGCGGCGTGGTGGGACTCAAGCCCACCTACGGACTCGTGAGCCTCCGGGGAGTCTACCCCAACGTGACGAGTCTCGATCACGCGGGGCCGCTCGCCCGCAGCGCGCGCGACTGCGGGCTTTTCCTCCAGGGGATGGCGGGCTATGACCCCCTTGACCCGGTTTCGGTAGATCGGACAGTTCCCGATTTCTGCGATGAGATCGAAGAAGGCGTTAAGGGACTGCGTTTGGGCATTTGCGAAGATTTCATGGCCACCGACATCGACGCGGTTGTAACGAAGGCCTTTGAGGAGGCGGTTAAGGTGCTCGTTCAGCTGGGCGCACAAATCGAGGAGGTCCGTTTCACAGAAATGGAAAGACTCATGAAGGCAAGGGTCATCATTAGCCGCGCCGAACTTTTTTCCGTGCACCGCGAGCGTTTCGCCAATCATCCCGAAGGGTATGGAGAAGACACCCGCGAGCGCATCGAAGCCGGGAGAGAGATAAGGTTGGACGAATATATTTGGGCCCGTCGAGAGAAGGAATTGATCCGCCGCTCCATCCTCGACCTCTTCCACTCGGTGGATGCCTTTCTAACGCCCACATGTCCTTGTGTGACAGGTTCCATCGATACCGAGGTGGTAAAGGTGAACGGGCAGGAAAGGTCACTGCGATTTATTAGTGGTCCGCTGACGAGTTCCCACACCTTCACGGGCGTTCCGGCAATCGCCGTCCCCAGCGGTTTCAGCCCGGATGGCCTTCCCGTTTCCCTCCAGATCCTGGGGCCGCCCTGGGGCGAGAGTCTTCTCCTCCGAATCGCCCACGCATTTGAAGAAGCGACGCCCGAGATTCGTAACCGTCGCCCGCCCGTCTCCTAGTTGGTTTCGGCGAAAAAACTCGCTTCCGGCGCGGGCATCAACCCGTCCTGTCCAAAAACTTGACCGAACCAAAGGCCTGTGTTTCGTAGATAGCTATAAAGCCATTTCCCTGATAATTCCCTGTTATTCCCTGTTCCGATTTTATGCGATAGTTTAAAGAAGCTCTTATTTGGCGGAGTGTTTCGGGCGAATTCGGCTGAATTTGGGGCCGAAAATCGAATAAATTCCCTGTATTTTCCCTGTTAAACAGGGAATTTGGGGAGAGGGGTTCGCTGTAGACTGTCCCCACCGCCAGGTTTAAGTTGTTGTTTTTGATCTCTGGAATGTTTCCTCCTCCCTCCCCGATTATCCCCGCACCTTCCCCACTTATCGTCGATTGAGAATTCATTCAAAGCTGTGTGAGACGCTTTGGTGCGGCGGCATCCGCCCGTCCTGTCCAAAAATTCATCTGAATCCTAAATCCCTTTTCCGAAAGAGTTTTTGATGCCAATAATCTGAATGCTTATTGCGAGCGATTCGTCCTTTCGATCAAGCAAGAGTGCCTTGAGCGGATGATCTTTTTCTCTGAAAAGTCATTGAGGCGGGCCGCTTCCACTTATATGACCTATTGCCATCGAGAGCGGAATCATTAAGGGTTGGAAAACCGGTTGATCGAAAGGGAGAGAGGTGGGGGAAAGGGAACCGACGAGGTGTGCTGCCGCGCGCGACTTGGAGGAATGCTCAGATACTATTACCGCGAGGCGGCATAGATTCGGATGAGTTTTTGGACAGGACGCGTTGGTGAATTTGGTATCATGTTTGCCACCTCACTCACGTTGCGCCAAATGTGCCCCCATTTTATGTGACGTGATTTGGTGAGCTTGTTGGGAAATCTTCTGTCCCGAGGAGGGCAATTTGCGGGATATCGGCTGCGTCGATCCTTAGAGTTCCATTTCCTTATTACCTATAAGCAAGGAGGGCATACAAATGGGGAGTCGTCCCACTCAAATTGTGAAAGCGGAGGTTCTGTTCGACCTGACGAAACGGATTCTCATGGCGGTTGGTTTGCCCGCCGACTCGGCGGCGATTTGTGCGGACATCTTCCTGGAGGCGGATCTCCGAGGTCACTCGATACAGGGGGTCCACCACCTTTACTCGATGGTGCTCGCCATGCGTGACGCGCGCGCGAATCCCAATGGAAAACCCCGTGTCGTCCAAGAGCGTGAGGGCTCCGCCTTGGTGGATGGAGACGCCGGGCCCGGCCAATTGGCGCTCTGCTTCGCGACTGACCTTGCGGTTGAAAAGGCCAAGAAAGCGGGATGTTGCTCTGTAGGCGTTAGGAATTGCTACGACGTGTTTATGCTTGGATATTATAGCGAGCGAATCGCGCGGGCTGGCCTTGTCGGGATTGTCATGACGGCGGGGACACCCCTCGTCCACCCTTTCGGCGGCGTGGAACGCTTGCTGGGAACGAATCCCATCTCGATCGCTGTCCCGACGAATTGGGAGCATCCTGTCCTCATGGACTTCGCTACGAGCAAGATCGCCTCGGGCACTATCTTCGAGGCCAAGCTTCACGGGGAGGAGCTTCCCGAAGGGGCGGCCATCGGGCCCGATGGCCTTCCAACGCGCGACCCCTTCGTTGCCAATGAGGGCGCGAACTCGCCGCTCGGCGGCCACAAGGGCTACGGATTGGGTCTGTGTATGGCCCTCCTCGCCGGCCCGCTTGTGGGCGCCAAGGTGGGCAAGGCAGCAGTCGAAGAGGCCCGCGGGGGTCCCACAGGGAAGAGGGGACACTTGTTGAGGAAGAGAGGGAACCTCGTCGTCGCTATCGATCCGACCTCCTTTGGCGACCCCGTAGAGTTCCGCCGCGCTGCGAGCGTCCACCTCGAAGAGATCAAGTCCTCCCGCAAAGCCCCAGATGTGGATGAAATCTTCGTTCCCGGTGAGATTGGGTTCGCCAAAAGGGGGCGGCGCCTTCGGGAAGGTGTTCCCATCTATGAGGCCGTCTGGGCCGAGATCGCCGAGATCGCCAAAGAACTCAACGTGCCTCTGCCTTCTTAAGCTTAAGGGCTCGTTGACTTCCAGCCCAGGCGCTCTGTGAGCCCCGTTGGCTTTGCCGGCCATGAACAAAGGTGCTCGGATCTACCGTCTTGACATTTTCTATGCATAGATTACATATTGTTAAATATAAATAAAGGTGGGAAAGGCGTTGGTCGTTTTATGGCTCAGGTGTGTTCCCCTTGAAGGGGGCAAAACACCATGTGTGGAGTTTTGTCTTTTGGCACGAGGCGCCGGAGAGAGGGGGAAGTCTTCCCCTTTTGCCAATCTGCCGGCGCAGGTCTACGTGAAGCGTGATCGCTAGAGGTTATTGGGATGTTTGGGAGCGGTTAATATCATACTGCAGAGGAGGGTTTTGAGATGAGTCGCCGAGGATTTTCGTGGTTGATCACCATCGCTATCGCCGTCGGCACGCTGGTCGCCGTGCATGGATTCGCGAATGCGGCGTCTTTGTTCGATGAGGTTAAAAAGAATGGAAAAGTGATTATTGGTGTAAGACATTCCTCTCCACCTTTTGGATTCATAACTAAGAAAGGTGAAGTCGACGGTTTCGGCGTGGATATCGCGAAAGAAATCGCGAAGGCGCTAGGAGTCAAGTTGGAAATGAGGGAGTCCACCGCGGCCACCCGCATCCCGCTGGTTCAGACCGGCGCGGTTCATATGACGATCGGGCCAACGATGATCTCGAAGAAACGTATGAAATCTGTAGACTTCAGCATTCCCTATTACATGGACCGTAAGGGAAACCGCATGTTGGTTCCAAAGGATTCTAGTATCAACGGTTTTAAAGACTTGGCTGGCAAGACGGTCGCGATCGTTCAAGGAAGCTTTGCCAAAGTGCGGCTGAAGAAGAATGCGCCGAAAGCGAAGTTGTTAATTTTGCAGGATTATCCAGCGTTGCTCCTGGCCGTAAAAAGTGAGCAGGCGAATGCGTTGTTCGCAAACGACTTCGTTATTCAGGATATGTTGAAAAAGATTCCTGGTCAGTTCAGGGCCACTCCTCTGTTACATGAGTTGCAACTAATAGGCATTGTGCTCCGGCAAAATGACTCGAAGTGGAAAGACGCGGTTGATTTTGTCATCCACGATCTGTGGCACTCCGGAAGGTATCATGAGATCTACCGGAAACACTTTGGCAAGGATCCCGACCCAGATTTCTTCGTTCCCCAATGGGTGTTTTGATCCTCTCCGCGGCGGGGAGCGGCCGGCGAGATTGAGCCGTGCCGTTCCCCGCCTTCGTTCGGTTCTCGCGGCGAGGCGGGGGAGAAGAGCAACATCAGGGCTACCCATCAAGCGAATATCACGCAAGAGGAAAAGGGGGTATTGCGTCGAATCGCGGGCTGAAACCGACTCGCTTGCCGGCGATTGGGGGAAATAAGGGGCAAAGAAGACCATGGAGTTCCATTGGTCGGTGGTTTTGGAATATCGCGATGCCCTGTTGTGGGGAATAGTGAGGACTTTGCAGCTCTCCACGGTCTCTGCGGTTCTTTCTCTCATAATCGGGATTTTTATTGGGATTTTAAGGACAAGTAGGTACTCCTTATTTCGACTGTTCGGAGGTGCCCACGTCGAGTGCTTTCGAAATATTCCGGTCGTGATCCACATGATGTTTTTCTATTTTGGGCTCGGATTCGGGAGTTTCTGGGCGGGTGTTATTGGTCTCACCCTTTATTCCAGCGGGTATATTGCCGAGACGGTACGCTCCGGAATTACGTCTGTGTCCAAAGGACAAATTGAGGCTGCACTTTCCTCCGGCCTGTCGCCGAATCAGGTCCGGGGATTTGTTGTCCTTCCTCAAGCGCTCATGTTCGCCATTCCTCCGCTGACGACGGATATGCTCAACATCGTGAAGAACTCTTCTGTAGCGATGGCCATCGCATTCCAGGAGCTGACATTTACAGCGAGGCAGATTGAAGCGGATACGTTTCGTGGATTTGAGGCCGCCGCCGCTGTAACCATCCTATATATTGTATTAACCGGTAGCATCATTTCCGGAATCAATGTCCTAGAGAAGGGGCTCGGTGTCCGGGCTCGGCTCGGCGACATTGGTGGGCGTAAAGGCCTGGAGGAGTGATTTGTGGACTGGTCTATCGTCGTAGATAACGCTTGGTTTCTCGGCCATGGATTGATCACGACTTTGTGGATGTCGGCTGTCATCGTTTTTTTGAGCTTTCTATTCGGGAACTGCCTGGCGGCCATAAGGTTTAGTAAACTGCGGATATTATCCATTCCGGTCAGTCTGTATATTGAACTCATGCGGGCCACGCCGTTGTTGATGATAATTTTTTGGTTCTATTTCATCCTTCCCCTCCTGACAGGAAAAACCCCTTCACCGATGTTGGCGGTCCTCACGGGCATGGTGGCTTTTCGGAGCGCGGTGATGGCGGAGATCGTTCGAGGGGGGCTTCGCGCGGTGCCAAGGGGACAATGGGAGGCCGCGCAAGCCAGCGGGCTGTCTCCGGTATGGGTGCTTCGCTTTGTTATATTGCCGCAGGCGGTCGTGAATATGTTGCCTAGTCTTACGAGCCAAAGTGTGGCCACGCTCAAGAGCACTTCCCTGGCGTACCTTCTCGGCGTGGTTGAGTTAACCCGGGCTGGCAACCTTGTGATATCCCGCGAGTACAAGGCGATAGAAATACTGGCTGCGGTCGCTCTGATATACCTGTTCGTCAATTTGGGCATTTCCCAAGCGGGGCAACGCGTCTGGCAGACCGCAAGGAGACGGACGGGCATGGTGTGATGACCTAGGGGCCTGAAACGAGCCTCGCGGGTCAGCTGTGCGCAGTTGCCTAGGACCTGATTGTGGGGAAAAGGAGCGCATTATGAAACTGAGTGGAGTGGTAACCGCGCTGGTGACGCCGTTTGACCTAGGGGGGCAGATCAATGAGTACGCACTGAGGGAGCTCATAGATTGCCAGGTTGAGTCTGGCGTACGTGGGTTGTGTCCCCTGGGCGGCACAGGCGAACCGCTGACCCTCACGCGCGAGGAACAAAGGAGGGTAGCGGAAATTACGATCGACCAAGCCCGGCGCCGGGTTCCGGTTATTGTTGGCGTTCTCCTCGTGTCTCCAAAGGACATTATTGATAGGGTAGCGCATGCCGCGGAGCTAGGAGCGTCTGCGGTCATGTTCATCCCACCTTATTTTTTGCGGCTTCCGCCAGAACATGTGTATCGCCATTTTGTGGACATCGGAAGGCAATCCCCCCTCCCCTTCCTTGTGTTCAATGTCCCCAGTCGGTCTGGGGTGCATTTCCCGGTGGATTTGATGAAAAGGTTGCAGGATTCCACAGAGAATTTTGTTGGCGTCAAGGAATCAACCACCGACATAACGGAACTGCAACGCCTCCGGAGGGCATTGGGCCCGGACGCGGTCATCTTGCAGGGCAGTGACTCCCTCTTTGCCGCCTCGCTGGCTGTGGGAGCGGACGGCGGGATCCTGGCGCTCGGCAATCTCTGCCCCGACCACTTTGTGTCGCTGTATGAGGCGTGGCGGCAGCGGGACGTTGCGGAAGCCAACCGGATCCAATCGGACCTGCTTCAACTCATCAAGTTGGTGTATGCCGAAGCGCACCCCGCCCCCCTTAAAAAGGCGATGGAGATGGCAGGCAGGCCTATCGGGGCAACTCGGCGGCCGTTGTACGAGCCAAAACCTGATCTGTTGGCAAAGATAAAAACGGAATTGCAAGTTTTGGGGTTGATCGAGAGCGAGAGGGTCCGAGCGTAATGTCGGACCTGTTCTCGGAGTTTGTCTCGCGCGTGAAGGCGGAGCGCGTTTGTGAGATTCTCGAAAAGCTCATCGCATTTCCCACCGTGAACCCCCCGGGGGACGAGGGGGAAATCGCTTCGTTCGTAGCTGATTTTATGACAACCGCTGGTTTGGATGTTGAAGCACACGAGGTGAAACCGTGCCGGCCCAACGTGGTGGGACGATTGCTAACAGGCCGACCCGGCCCAACACTGATCCTGAACACACACATGGACGTGGTGCCCGCAGGCGATGGGTGGTCACGTGATCCGTTTTCGGCGGCCATCGAAAATGGGGAGTTGTACGGACGAGGGAGCGTGGACGCCAAAGGTTCGTTGGCGGCGATGCTCGCTTCGATGGAAATCCTTTCCGGGCTCAGGTCCGAGCTCAAGGGCAGTATCGTTCTCACGGCCGTCGTTGACGAAGAGATGGGGAGCTCGGGGACAAAGGCTCTATTTCCGGGCCTGAAGGCAGATATGGCAGTCGTGGGAGAGCCTACCGGCTGCCGCATCTGCATCGCCCACAAGGGTACGAGCCGATCACGGATTGTGGTACGGGGTCGGTCGGCTCATGCCGCAGAACCAGATACAGGAGTCAATGCGATAGAGGGTGCTGCTCATGTTGTCCTGAAGCTGAAAGAATATCATCAGGCCCTGCAAGGTCGCGTCCACCGCTTACTCGGCGCACCCACCGCCGCCGTGACAATCATCAAGGGGGGGACGAAAGGGAACGTGATTCCCGACCGATGCGAGCTCATCTTATCGAGAAGAATGCTTCCCGGGGAGTCTGAGACGACGGTGCGGGGCGAATTGGAGGAGCTATTTGATAGATTGCGTTATCGGGAACCGTCTGTCGACGCCTCGATTGATCAATTCTTTGAGACCTCGGGGGGGCCAACAGAAACGCCTGAGACGGACCCTTTTGTTCAATTGGCGCGCAGGGCGATTGGGCGATTGACGGGGGAGGAGGTGGAATTGCAAGGGTTTGCCCCCAACTGTGACATGTCTCGCATACGCGGAGCGGGAATTCCCACCCTCATTCTGGGACCTGGAGATACAAAAATGTCGCATCAACAGGACGAGCATGTGTCGGTGAAAGATCTGGAGATGGCGACCCTTATGTATGGCTGCATCGCTGCGGAGGCAAACGGATAGACATAGAGGGCCAGAATACGTTGGGAAGTCGGTCTGGTTTCGTTCATTTGCGGATTGGAAAATCCGGAGGAGCGTCCAATGGTGGGGCAGAGCGGACCGACGATCGATAGGGAACTATTTTTCTCTCTCCAGGAGTATCGGGAACGGCTGGCCTCCGTACGTCGCCAGATGGAGCAGCGCGGGGTCGACGCGTTGCTTGTGCACACGCCGGAGAACATTCTTTACTTGAGTGGCTACCAGACCCCCGGCTATTACGCGTACCAGTGCCTCTTGATCACGCACTCGCATGATCCCGTTTTGCTTATTCGAGATACCGAGAAGGGAAATGCTTTCGCATATTCCTGGTTGGACGATTACATGTGCTATTACGATACAGAGCCGCATGCAGAGGCCACGTCGAAGGCGTTGGCAGAATGCGGCGTCAGCAACGCGACCGTGGGCTTGGAGATGGGCTCGTGGTTCTTGACCGCCCGCGTGTATGAAGATCTGCGGAAACAAAATTCAAACATTCGTTGGGTGGATTCTTCCGGGACGGTGGAAAAGTTCCGAGTAAGAAAATCGCCTCAGGAGATCGAGTACATTCGGTGCGCGGTAACGGCAGCCGAGGCCGGGATGAGGGCTGCCATTGAGGTGACCCGGGAGGGAAAAACGGACAACGATGTGGCAGCCGCTCTGAATTTTGCGATGATCGAGGCGGGCGGCGAATACCCCGCCCTGGGCCCCTTTGTGGCTGTGGGAAAACGTTCTTCGATCACGCACGGGATATGGGGACGCCGCCCCATTGAAAGGGGACAGTCGATCATCTTGGAGATCGGCGGTGTGTTTAATCGGTATAACGGCGCCCTCATGCGCACAATTTCAATCGGTTCACCCAGCGACGATCTGAGAGCGATGGCCACAGCATCAGAAGAAGCCAATCGACTTCTCATCGAGAATTTCAAACCTGGAGCGATGACAGCGGATTTATACGCTCTTTGCATGGGAGAGTTGGAGCGCCATGGGTTCTCGGGAACCCGAAAGGGGAAGCGCTGTGGCTACTCCATCGGGCTCGCCTTTCCCCCAGACTGGGGAGAAGGTCACATTATGAGCGTGATAGATAAGCCAAATGTTCGTCTCGAAACAGGGATGGTTTTCCATCTTCCCTTGTCCGTGAGGGTCTATGGAAAATGCGGAGCTTCGTTCAGCGAGACCGTAGCGGTCACGGAAACAGGACACGAAATTCTCACCAATTTTGACCGTGAGCTCTTTGTGAAGTGAAGTTGGGTTGGGAAAACAGGGTTGCCTCGTTGTAAAACGTAAGAGCGCGTAAAGGGAGTCACATTGTTTTTCGGCGCTCGATATCTGAAGCCTCTCACAGACCCACCCTGATTTGCTTCATGGGATTACGCGGACCGAGCGTTTCTGGAATATGTCGCTCAAAGAGGGTTTTCCAATGAGATGGGCAGAGAGCTTGGCTCAATTTGTGAGTGGGACAAGTTACTTGGACATTCCTCCGGAAGTGCTTGCCACGGCGCGGTCCGTGTTCATGGACTGCCTCGGGGGGACAGTTGCAGGTTCCCAAGATCCCGGAGCGCGAATCATTCAAGAACAAATCAAGCGATCCGATTGCGGTCGAGATTGCACCTTGGTTGGGACGAGACTGTTCTCATCTCTTGAGAACGCGGCATTGGCCAATGGTGTGGCCGCGCACATCCTGGACATTGATGATACGAGCAGATCGATGGATGGGCATGCCTCGATATCCGTCTTGCCCGTTTGCCTGGCCCTGGCGGAGATGAAACGGATGGGGGGGGCAGACGTCCTCACTTCTTTCATTGTGGGATTCGAGATACAGGGGAAGTTGGGATCGTTGTTCGGACCGTCTCTCCGTGAGGCGGGATGGCACTCCGCTGGCGTTTTTGGCACCCTGGGGGCCACGGCTGCCGCGGCCAACATGATTCGGCTTGATCCCCCGGAAACCATTCGCGCGATGGGAATTGCGGCCTCGCTGGCTTCCGGCTTAAGCGCGAACATCGGCTCCATGGTCAAATCCCTCCATGCGGGAAACTCCGCGCGCAATGGCGTTCTATCGGCTATGCTGGCAAAGAGAGGTTTTGACTCGCAGCCCCAGGCGCTCAGTGGATTTTTATCGGCTTTTTCGGCCAACGAGCGTCTGGAGGAGGAAGCTCTCACATCGACCTTCGCCCGCCTGGGAAAACCGTTCGATATCTGCGATCCGGGAACGGACATCAAACTGTATCCTAGCTGCAACTACACCCACCCTTCGATAGATGCGGCCCTGGATTTGCTTTTCGATCCGAATTTCTCGCTGTCGAGGTTGGCGAGCGTCAATTGCATCATCGGGTCCCTTGGACGTGTTCTGCTGCGCCGACCGCCGCTGACCGGGGTGGAGGCTAAATTCAGTGTGGAGTTCTGCATAGCTTGTGCTTTGACGCACGGGAACGTAGAGGTGGATCATTTCTGCGAATCAGAAGTTGAAAGACTATCTCCGCTCATGAGGCGGATTCAGGTCATGGAACTCAACCCCAACGTGGGAGACCCCCAGGGTGGACCGGCCACCTTAACCATCGCATTTGAGGATGGGTCAAAGATCGAGGCAACCGTGAATGAGCCAAAAGGAAGCGTCAGCAATCCCTTGTCGATTGAGGAAATCGAGCGAAAGTATAATTCTTTCGCCCTGCGCGCGCTGAGGCCGGAGGCGGTTGAGGAGTCACTGGTTTTTCTGCAGGCCCTGGAAGAGCAAAGTTCGTTGGGGCCTCTTATGAATAGTCTGTCCGCGACAATCGGAAATGGTTAGCTGGGGAAACTCCTGGAATCATCGTCCAAAATGATCCATTTTTATCTTCCAGGCCGCGTTTTTATGGCTGGCTGTCGATGGATTGGGATTTTTCTGCAACCCTTCGCCGCTGAATGCTTGAGGCTACCATCATAGAATTCCGCGATGTGCACAAATGGTTCGGGAAACTTTACGTTCTCCGGGGAATCAGCCTTGAAATTTCCCGGGGACAGGTTGTCGTAGTTTGCGGTCCGTCCGGTTCCGGTAAGAGCACGCTGATCCGCTGCATCAACCGGCTGGAGCCGATTCAGAAGGGCGAAATCATAGTCAATGGAACCTCTGTCCATCGGCCTGATACGAACATCACGAATCTCCGCGCTGACATCGGAATGGTCTTTCAGAGTTTCAACCTCTATCCGCATATGACGGCCCTTGAGAATGTCTCTCTCGCCCCCCGGAAGGCGAGACGGATGCCGCGCGAGGAAGCGGAGCAGCTTGGCCTGCAGCTGTTGCAAAAAGTGGGGATAGGCGAAAAGGCCGACAGCTATCCGATTCAGCTCTCTGGGGGGCAGCAGCAGCGTGTGGCGATGGCGCGCGCCCTTGCGATGCAACCGAAGATCATGCTTTTCGATGAGCCGACCTCCGCTCTGGATCCAGAAATGATTCAGGAGGTCTTGGACGTCATGATTAACTTGGCTAAGGAAGGGATGACCATGATCGTGGTGACGCACGAAATGGGGTTCGCCCGAACTGTGGCCCACCGCATCATCTTCATAGACGAAGGGCGCATAGTGGAAGAAGCAGTGCCAGACGTGTTTTTCGCCAATCCACGTGAGCGGCGGACCCAAGAATTCCTGAGCAAAGTCTTGAGCCACTAGCGGAGACTATTCGTAAACCGCTTCTCCTGGCGCGGCGTGGTTAATCGGGAGGAGGAGTCTTCGGCGCGGAAACCAACCGGTTTCCGAGGTATGAAATACAATGATGACCTGTAGCGACGAGGATCGCTGGCGATGGTGCGACCCATGGGCACATGTGCGGAAACTATGACGCGACGTGTGGCGAAGGGAGGGCACTCGGCGTGACCGGTAGGTCCGAGTCGGCGCATGCGAAAAGCGCCCAAATGGATGAGAGGGGAATGTCGATTGCGGAAATCGTGTCCTTGTCCCGGGAGCTGGAAAGCGAAGGCGCCGACATCATCCATTTGGAGCAGGGCGAGCCGGATTTCCGCACGCCGGCGCACATCGTCGCTGCGGCTTCCGAAGCCCTGGACGCTGGGTACACGCATTACGTGTCTGCGGCGGGGCTGCCGGAGTTGCGAGAAGCCGTATCGGAGCAATTGAAGAGTGACTATAGCATTTTGACTGATCGCTCCGAGATCACCATCACGAATGGCGGAACCTTAGGCCTCTATCTCGCCCTCCACGCCACCGTTGGGCGTGGAGAAGAAGTATTGATGGCCAACCCTTCCTTTGGACAGTTTCGACTGATAGCTGAACAGCTGGGGGCGCGACCGATTTACGTGGACGTCGACGACAAAGAGGGTCGCTTTCTTTTTGATCCAAAGCGGCTGGAGAGAGCGATCACGTCGAAAACCAAAGCGGTGATCATCAACTCCCCGGACAATCCTACGGGAACAGTTTACAGGGACAACGAGCTGCGAGCGGTCGCCGAGGTGGCATTGAAGCATAACTTGCATGTCATATCAGACGAAATCTACCATAAACTTACCTTTGACGATCTGCCGCATCGCAGCATTGTCAGTGCTTGTCCCGACGTAAAAGAGAGGACAATCATTGTCAACAGCTTCTCGAAAACCTATTCCATGACTGGGTGGCGGTTGGGATATAACGTGGCAACGCGAAATCTTACCTCCAAGATGGTGAAGCTCTATCATAGCTCCGCGCGGTGTGCTGCCGCTTTTGTGCAAAGGGCGGGGTTGGCTGCCTTGGAAGGATCGGAGGAATGGGTGGCGGAGACGCGAAGGACTTACGCGCGGCGCCGAGAGGTGATGGCGGAAGAGTTGGAAGGCGTCCCTCACGTGAAATTTGGGAAGCCGGAGGGTGCGTTCTATTTCTTTGTCAATATATCTGACACTGGTATGGATTCAGCCGCGCTGGTTCTCAACCTTGTCAAGGAAGCGGGCGTCGCCGTCGCCCCGGGTCCTTACTTCGGCCCGGCGGGGAAGAGTTATATCCGGCTCAGCTTCGCATGTTCAGAGAGCCATATTCGAGAGGGGATCGGCCGCATACGTCGCTATCTCAAGCCGGGATAGCTCTTTCTGCTTTGCGGTTCCTATTGTTGCCTCGATGCGAGATAATGCCAGCGAACTCCTCTCATTTGCGCGGACAGGTCCTATGCGGACAAGTCTTATTCATTTTTCATAAACTCACCTTTTGGCCTTGAGAAATTTGTTTTCCGAAGAAAGCGGCTCTGTTCGCTGGCACAGGGAGGAGATCGATTCATGCCCGTTCCCATTGGCACCCAAGAACTCCAGAAACTTTTTCCCGAGATCAACCAGATCCAGGATCCCACTTTGCGGAAGGGCGTGACCGATATTTGGCTGGATGTGGCGTCCACGTGTCCCTGGAACCGCTTTGAGGACATTCCCAAAAACTATGAGGCCGAACGGCATCGCACCCTCGTGGGCCACGTCCGGGGCGTCACCTGCATGGCCATCGCGATGGCGGAGATCGCCGAGTCGCAGCACGGCACTTCTTGCGATCGGGACATGCTGGTAGCCGCTTGCTTGCTCCATGACGCCAGCAAGCCCTTGGAGTGCGAGCCGGACCAAGACGGTGCGCCGAGCGGAGGTTCAGTCCTGCCGGCGCGCGAAAGTGAGATCGGAAAAAAAATCCAACATGGCGTCTATACAGCTCATAAGATCTTGGAAAAGGGCCTTCCGCTGGAGCTTGCTCATCTCGTCATCACACATACGCACTTCAGCAACGTGCGCCCTAACAGCTTCGAAGCCTCGCTTCTCTTCTACGCTGATTATGCTGACAGTGACGCCGGCATCGCCCCCACGGGAGGAAAAACCTTCGCTCACTACATTCGATTCGCCGAATAGGTCGATGGTTCCCGCCATGGATAAGGGGAAGCGACCGCATAGACTGCCTGTGCATGGCGAATTCCTAATCAAGCGGCCATCGGCGTCCTGGTCCAGCGATTTTTATGTTGAGGTCGTCTGACCGAAACCCGTCCTGTCCAAAAACTCGAACGAATCTAAAGTCTAGTGTTTCGCAGATAACTATAAAGCCAATTCCCTGATAATTCCCTGTTCCATGTTTGTGGCTGAATCCACAAAACCCTTTAACGGAAGGCAATTTCGGAGAATTATGGGAAATTTCGCCCTCAAAAATCGAAGAATTCCCTGTATTTTCCCTGTTAAACAGGGAATTCGGGGAGAGGGGTTCGCAGCAGACTGCCTCCACCGCCAGGTTTAAGTTGTTGTTTTCGGTCTCTAGAATGTTTCCTCCCCCATCCCCGATTACCCCCGTCCTGTCCAATAACCCAATCGGATCCTAAGTTCCATTTCTAAAAGATCTTTTGATGAGAGGGTTCTGCCTCCCATTCCCGTCCTGTCCAAAAACTCATTTGAATCCCAAATCCCTTTTCCAAAAGAGCTTTTGATGCGAGGATTCTGCCTCCCATTCCACTGACAAGAGGCTGGAATCTGCCCTCATGAGCAAAGCCGTAATGTCCAATAATCCGAACGCGTCCTGTCCAAAAACTCGATCGATGTCTCACGCAGCCTGTTCCTGGTCAAAAAACTCCCCTTTTTACACGGTTTCGACACTGAATATTTACACCGCAAAGTCATTTGGAAAAGGGGACATTTCCCCGATCGTGTTTTCGGACACGACGGGGTCAAGCGCGCACTCGACGCCCTGCGCAAGGCTGGCCTGCCAGATTAAAAGGTTTCAGGCCTATCCATTCCGACTTAAAAGCGGCTTCGTAAATCCAGATTAAAGTTTTTTATACCCGTTTGTCGCAAGGAACCTCCTGTGTCTATATTTTTAAATGGGAAATTCGGGTTAATATCAATTCTTTCCTGGAAGTTGAGTGAAATGGTGAAGGTCATCGACCATGGACTCGAAAAATGCTTTTTGTTTTCACTACGCGGAAGCTGATATTTCAGCCGGAGAGGACTCTTTACTTTTTAAGCTGCACGCTGAGGCCGAGATCCCAGCGAGATGCGTAGCGTGAGCGCGCCGCCCGACTTGGACTCCATGAAGGGCCGCCTGCGGTTGTTCCTTACCACTTACGGAGAGGGGGGGCGCTCGGGGACGGTATCCGTCTTCTTCCTCGCTCATGAAGGCAAGGTCTACTTCACTACGCGCAAGACCACCCGCAAGGCCCGGCGCATAAAGAAAAACCCCCGCGTCACCGTCCGCTTCGGCGCCCGTTCGGCGCAGCCCTTCGAGAGCCGGGCCTTCTGGTTGGAGGACCCAGCCCTCTATGACTTTATCCTCTCCCGCTACCGGCGGAAATACTGGTTCCTCTCCCCGCTTTTCGTCCGGGCCCTGCGCCGCCGCAAGGAGAGAGGCGAGAGCACGGCGGTGAAGATTGTGTTTGGGGAGGACGCACAACCTTAACCGACATTTCCCATCTTAGAGGAGGAGTCCGGGTCCACAATCACCATCCCCAAAGGGGGCATCCTTTCGCTGCTCAAGCTGCGGCGTTATCATCAGGACCATTGAGCAAGATTTCCAGGAAAAAAACGTATCCGTGGACAACGGACGAACCTACGGCTGGACCCCGATGTGAGGGCTGAGAGGAAATGGCTGGGTCTGCCTGGGCAAAAAGGGAAGCCCGAAAGATGGCGGATAGTCTCGGGCACCAGATGAGCCCCTTCACCCCTTATGGGGACAAGGAATACTCCTGCTGCGAAAACAATGCCTGTAAAGCTCGTCTAATTGTCCAAGAGGCCAAGGCTGAGGGGCACGCACGCTCCCGTGTGTTCCCTTTCCTGGAGAGGGGAAGCGGAAATGGGGAGGGAATTTGAAGGCGTGCGTTCAGCTTGGGAGCGTTTGGGAGGGCAGATCACGAGAGGCATCGCCGGAGGAAGGGTGAATTGGTCGAAATTTGAAAACGGGAGAGTGTTGCCGCATAATTTCGGATAAAGGAAGGATGCCCCAATGGTCTATTCCCTCGATATTCCAAAAATGATCTATGGTACCGCATGGAAAGAAGATGCTACTGAAGATCTTGTTTTCACAGCAATTGAGATGGGCTTTCGAGGCATTGACACTGCCAATCAAAGACGCCATTACAACGAAGCAGCTGTGGGTAGTGCCATTTCTAAAGTGTTAAAGAGTGGCACTAAACGAGAAGAACTTTTCATACAAACCAAATATACATATGCAAGTGGTCAAGATCATAGGATACCTTATGATATTCGTGCGGATTACGGCACACAAGTAAAGCAATCTTTTCAAAATTCCCTTGAGCATTTACAGATAGATTATATCGATTCATACGTATTGCATGGCCCATCGGTTCGTTATGGATTGACACAAGACGACTGGCAGGTATGGCAAGAGATGGAGGCCATACAAAAAGAAGGGCGATCTATGCATCTTGGAGTAAGCAATGTCAGCATTGAACAATTAAAGGTCCTATTTGAAGGAGCCAAAGTTAAGCCCACTTTTGTGCAGAACAGATGCTTTGCACAACAAGGATGGGATAAAGATGTGAGAGAATTTTGCAAGGAAAACGGTATTATATATCAGGGATTTTCCCTTCTTACAGCAAATCCATTCGTCCTTCCTAAAGTGAAGCAAATTGCAGATAAAGCCAACAAAACACCCGCTCAAGTATTATTTAGATTTTCTATGCATGTAGGCATTTTACCTTTAACTGGAACAACCAGCCAGATTCATATGAAAGAAGATCTTGCACTAGATTTCAGTCTAAAAGATGAAGACATACAGTTCATAGAGAACATTGCAGCCAATTGAGAATCAACACGAGTTCCCTTTTTTTAACTGGGCCCCGTGCGTCACGCGTGTTCATGGCGAATTTCTAATCAAGCGGCAATCGGCGTCTGAAACAACCTGTCCATGGCGAATTACTAATTTTTGCGGTTGGACAGGCACTTGAAATGATCTTGTAGCCATGGCCAAAGGGCGAATCATTTCCCTGTATTTTCCCTGTTAAACAGGGAATTCGGGGAGAGAGGTTCGCAGCAGACTGCCTCCACCACCAAGTATAAGTTATTGTTTTTGGGGTCTGCGCTCATGAACAGAGCCGTGCAACCCTGGGAATTCCTCCTCATCATTTTATCTGGCTGGGTGAACCACCATCAGCAGAGGGTGATTGACTCCCTGATCGAAGAGAACCACGTCCTGAAAGGAAAACTCCGCGGCAAGAGAATTCAATTCACGGACGATGAGCGCAGAAGGCTGGCCGTGAAGGGCAAAGAGCTTGGCCGGAAACTCCTGGGAGAGGTGGCCTCCATCGCCTCGACGCGGTGAAGACGGCCGACGTAGCCGAGCTTTTGCCGTCAATCTAGGCGAACATGACCGGTGAAGTTTCGCTGGACCAGGACACGAGGGAAGGTTCCGAGGAATGGCCGAAACGATTTCCGACCCTATTCCTTGATGATGGCGCGAAGTGCCGCTTGAAAATCCTCATCCTCTAGTAGTTCCGACCAATCCACCTTCTCCTTTGGCCTGTCAACCATACGATACCTTGGGAGGACGAACATGTTTACCGGCGTCGAGTAAAATACGTACCGTCCCACTTGAATGGTGGCGTGAGGGACAGAATCCGCAAATTCTTTCGCGGCCTCGGCCGTCCGAAACCGGTGTATCTCGAACGGGTCCTTCGTATCGATGGTGACGGTGAACCAATTGTCCTCACCAGGGCGAAGGCCCACCGGCGTTCCCCACGGATCAAAATGCGGAAAGTCCGCATGAAGTTCGTAGGCGCCGAGAACCACGTCGTAGCCGTGCTTCTTTAATCCTGTGAAAATATCGCTGAAGCCCGGATAGTCATTCCCCTTGTGTTCCTTTGGAGCGAAACGTCCGAAGAGATCGGAGAATTTCTCTTCTTTTAGTTTTTTCGACCACTGGATCTTGCCCTCAGGCATTCGGGCAGTGTTGAGGGCGATGTCATCATGAACTGGGGTTTGGACTCCAGGACGTAGCGCCCCGAACGGCAAGAATACTTTTGAAAAAATTCGTAGTCTCGTGCGGCGGTATCGCAATCAAAGTGTTGGAGAAGAAAGGGTTCGCCGTTAATTTGGAGCGCCAACCCCCGATCGGACTGGAGCGGCCGAGCGAGGCTAACGATCTCGCGCTCTACTTTCACGTCGTAGAGGGACTCGCGAAAGCCTTCCACGATTCCCTCAGATACGCCCAATTCAACGTTAAGGGCTTCTTCCCGCTCGCTCTTGTAAATTTCGGTTTTTGGACGAGGGTAAACCCAGGTGTGCCATCTCCCCATTCCTTGATGGAGGGGTTCGAGCTGGGTTCCCTTGAATTCGCCCTCGACACAAAACCCTTCCGAATTCCAAACGCTTCCGCTTTGCTCGTCGATGATTTGAAATCCATTGGCTTCGAATTTGAGAATTTTGTCTCTCACCTTCCGGTGAAACGCCCCGGAATAAATGCTGTCGGGCGCGGGACCCAGGACAAGCAGAATGGGAACCTCACCGAGCACGTCATTGATCAGGCCGCCATCTTTTTTGATCTCGTTGACCGGATATGCGCGGACGCCACCGGGCAGGTTGACGCCCATGACCATAATGTTTTCGGGAAGTTGGCGGTCGAGGTCGCCTGTGCCGATTGAATTGAGGAACACCGTGCTGATGTCCGGCCTCTCCCAATACTCTTCTGCACCATGTCCGAGACGAGAGTCACTATGATTCGGATCCTCGGGAGAGATAATTACCCTGGTATTCGGGTGCATTTTCCTCCATTCGCGCCAAGTGCAGTGGACGACAGGAAAGGAATCCAGCAACTCATCCTTGAGCGCACCGTGGTAGCAGAGTCCTTCGAGCGGCCACCAGTAACTATCGGTATTCAAGTCGCGAGAGCCCGCCTGCGCCATGAGTATCCCGCAGTGCCCCCACATGAGCCTTTCGTCGCTGCCGTCCAGCCGACCGCTGAACGCGTTGCCTGCGCCGCAGCGTTCTCACGTGCTGAAAACGAAGGGCTCCCCTTCGATGATGTCGTTCAGGTGGTGATAGTAATCCATGATGAAGGTTGGGTATGCCCGCGCTTCCCCGTGGTGATAGATGCCCACCACGTGATCGCCATCGCGCATGTGAGTGGCTTCCAATGCGGGCACGCTTTGGGGATCTGTCAACGGGTAGAAGTACTTGTCTCGCATACGAGGGGTTGTGAAGGCGCCTTTTTCCAGATCGAAATCCTGGATTACGTTCGCGATGATCGCTCTTTTCTCATCGTCGTTTTTGAACCGCCTGATGGTCATCGTTCTCCCTCCTCGGCGGGTTGTCGCCCCGCTGGACATTTCTTGCGGCAATCAGATCAAACCAACTACGATAATACAAAATAGGCAAACGGATTAAAACAATAATTAAGTGTGAAAAACCACAAGGAGGGTTACCCATATACTAAGCGTCAAGTGAAGCGAGGCAATTTTCGTCTTCTTACAACTCCTACATTTGAACCCTCCAGCCGAGAAGCCAGTTTTCGAGTCTGCTGACCACAGCAAAGAGCAGAAGGGCCAAAACCATAAGACCTAGCAGGGCGACCATGACGAGACTCATATTGAAGATGTTGGCGCCGTAAAGGGCGAGAAAGCCGAGCCCTTCATCGGATGCCAGAAATTCGCCGACGACAGACCCGATAAAAGCGAGGCTGATGCCGTTCTTCATGCTCAAAATGATCCCGGAGTAGCTTGACGGTAAAACAACACGACAAAAAACTTGCCACCGGCTCCCGCCCACCGACCGGATCAAATCCATCAGGTCAGGATCGGCCTGCTTTACCCCCAAATAGGCGGTAAGAGTCAGGAGGGGTACGACGTTGACGAAGGCCAGGGAGACTTTCATCGTAATGCCCACTCCGAACAAAACGATGAGAATGGGTGCCAAAGTTATCTTCGGAATGGCGTTCAAAAGAACGAGTATTGGCTCCAGTAGGCGGGCGACGTACCGCGACCACCAAAGGCTGAGCCCCAAGGTCGTACCGACGATGATCCCAGCGACAAATCCGTAAAGGGTTTCGGTTAATGTGACAAAGGCCGCCATCAAGAGGGTCCCGTCCATCACGCCCTCGGCCATGTATTGGGCGATTATAGTCGGGCGTCCGAAAAACAAAGGATTGATGATCTCCCGACCCGTCAATACTTCCCAAAGAAGGACGCCGCCCACCACCAGCGCGATCTGGATGGCGAGGATGGCCCCCCGCGAATCCGCGAGGGGCCGTCTTCTCGCTTTCGTCACTTGTCCAAGCCGAACTTTTTATCGGCTTTTTTCGCAAACTCCAGATATGTCACGTCCTCCATCTTTACAGGGAGCTTCAGCGGATAATTCACAAAGGGGAGAAAGTTGTCGAAGTTTGCCTTCCAGGCCTTTTGGCTGATCGTGAGACGAGGCGGATAGACGTTTTCCTGGACGAAGCGGTCAAACGCCATCTGCACCGCTCTCTTATTCAGTTTCGGAAACCATTTGTACGCATGCGCCAGGCTCTTTTCCCGATTCTCCCGCATGAACTTGAGTGAATGCGCGATACCGTTCATGAAGGCCTGCAACCGGTCCGGCATGCTTGCGATATCGTCATCGCGGGCGCAATACGTCCCGAACTGGAATTCGCCAAAGGCTTTCGAGAAGGACCAAATGAGGTGGTAGTTCTTCCCGGCAACGATGGCGTTGGAAGCGCCAGGCTCGAAGCCGACCCCCATGTCCACGGCCCCGGAAAGGAGGGCCGGAAACACATGGCCCATCTTGACCTCGATCATTTGAACCGGCGCCCCCCCCTTGGGGGATGTGTAAGTGTTGCGGGGCTTCTGTTTCCACCCGGCCTTTGTGAGCACCAAATCCAGAACAGCCGCGCCGTTGTTCGGGCGCTGGAGGATGGCCATCTTGCGGCCCTTCCAGGCATCAATGTTCTGAACATCAATATCCTTTTTGCCGACGACATAGGTTGCCAAGCGGGTGACGGCGGCGCCGATGCTCTTGATTTTCGCCCCCTTCTGCCGGGCGGTCTCGCAAAGGGCGGGGTCCTGGACCGAGACGTTCGCCTGATGCGCCGCCAAGGCGCGCACCGCCTGGGGCCCTCCCCCGGCTTCAAACATCTTGAGTTCAATTCCTTCGTCCCTGAAGTACCCCTCCTCGATGGCTACATACACCGCATGGGTGAACAAGGAGGTTCGCGTTTGGGCGAAGGTTAATTTGGCGGCCCCTTGAGCAGGTGTCGCGAGGGCCAGCAGACCTGCAAATGATATGGCGGCCCCGACGACCATGGCGACGCCGAAGGTTTCCCGCCAAGAGACACTCTTTTTTGCTAAACATCGTTTCTTCATGGTGTTTTCTCCTTTCCCTAGTGAATTGATCTTCGTGACAACTCGCGGCCATTCAGCCCATAATGGACTCGACATCGCTTGGCCGCCATGCAAGGAGCCAGGCCTCCAAAATCTGCACCGCCCCATACATTAGGGCCGCTAAAATCATGAGGGCAAAAACGGATACCATGACCAAACTCATATCGAAGGCTCCCGATCCCAGAACCGCCATGTAGCCGAGTCCGTCGTTGGCGGCGATGAACTCGCCGACAACGGCGCCGATCAATGCGAATCCCACGGTAATTTTCATGGAGATGATGAGCCATGGAAGCGCCGTGGGTACGACGACGATTGTGAAGATCTGCCACCGGCTTGCTCCGACGGATCGGACCAGGTCGATCAGATCAGGGTCCGTCTCTCGTGTGCCTGAATAGGCGCTCAGGACCGCAACGATGACGGTCGCGGCGAAAGCGACGGCCACCTTGAACGCGAAACCAAGACCAACAAGCAGGAGAAAAATGGGAGCGAACGTGAGCTTCGGTATGGCGTTGAGCGCCACCAGAAAGGGTTCCACAATCTTGGTTACCGTTGGGGACCACCAGAGGGCGAGGCCAAGTACCGTTCCGAGCGACATTCCGAGAGCAAATCCAGCCAAAGTTTCAAGCAGGGTGATTCGGCTGGCGACGAGGAGGGAACCATCTTGTAGCTTGTTGATGAGGTGGTCCCAGACTTGTGTCGGCTGCCCATAGTAAAAAGTATCGAGAATTTGAAAGCGGGTGAGAATTTCCCAGACAAGGACAATGAAAACCAATAATAGGATTTGCGTCCCGAGTATGCCAAGGGCATCCTTGCGAAAAAGGGTCTTGCCTGCCGAACTCATCTTTTTAGCCGCCCCCCACCCCGACGTCCAGATCAAGTTGCTGCCAGATATTGTTGAAGTAATCGTTGAAATCTGGATGGTTCCGCTTCTCCATCAGGGGAAGCGACGAAGGGATATCAATTGGGTACTCGGTCTTCACCCGGCCGGGCCGTCGGCTCATGACGATGACACGGTGGCACAGGCCAATGGCTTCTCCGATATCGTGCGTGATGTAGAGGACGGTCTTTTTCGCATCCTGGAGAATGCGCAAGAGGTCCTGCTGGAGAACCAGTTTGGTTTGAAAATCCACGGCAGCGAAAGGTTCATCCAGAAGAAGAATTTCCGGATTGAGCGCCATGGTCCGCGCCAGGGCGACCCGCTGCCGCATTCCGCCGGAGAGCTGATGGGGGCGGTGATGCAAGAAATCACCCAGACCGTACTTGGTCAAAAGGGCTGTGACCCGATCCCGGCGCTCGTCCTTGGGAACTCCCTGCACCTGGAGGCCCAACTCAGCGTTCTCAATAACCGTTTTCCACGGCATGAGCATGTCCTTCTGGAGCATAAAACCGATGGCGGGATTTGTCCCCGTCACTTCCTTGCCGCCTACGAATACCTTCCCCTCGTCGGGAAACATGAGGCCGGAAATGAGGCGAAGGGTGGTGCTTTTACCGCACCCGCTGGGGCCCACCAGGCCCACGATGCTCCGGTCCGCTATACTGAATTCCAGATCCTGGAGCGCCGCGAATTGGTTTCCATCCCGCTCCTCTCCCGACGCGGAGAAGCGCTTCGTCACACGGTTAAAAACGATGAGACTGTTTGTCATAGGCAGATTCGGCAAAGTAGCGAGGCATCGAAATATGATATGGTTTGACCAATACCAATTAGACGCTCCCGAAAGATTTCGTTGTTCCTTTTCTTTTCACGCCTATGCATTGTGGCCAAACAAAGGCTGACGCCTCCACAGCGTTTGATGTGCTCAGGAGAGGTGGTTGCGTCTCTCCATTGAAAAATTCGGCCCACACGCATCCGCGCGACACTGTCGGCATACAGTTGGCGTAAGCTGGTCCGGCACAGACCTGCCTCGGAATGCCCATCAACTTTTCACAAGTAGAAGAAATTTTGCATAATATTATCGGGATTGTCAAGGGATCCGATGAAGCAGTTTCAAAGGGGGTGGCTTGGAATCCGGACTTTCCAGGTTGCCCTCCATGTACCTCACCCCAGCGGCAGGAAGGAAAATTTCATGAAATACCAACCCGTTTTTTCGCTCTTGTTCCATCCGGATGCGATACAATCTAAGGGGAAAGTTCCGGAGGAAGTGACTGGAAGATTTGTTCCCTGTCTGAAAAGTACAGTTTAGACCGAGGAAGAATCGGCAACATCTCCAAAAGTTTCTAAAAGACCTCTCAAGAATGTGATAACTTATGGACACACCCGATTATCCAGATAATCAGTTGTTTGGTTACAACCGGGATTTTGATGCTCTCACCTTCTGAGGGTGAATCCGGATCTATGGGAGAAATATTTATGTTTAACCGTAAAAATCTCACGCCGGATAACATGTACAAGACCGGCGGGAATAACCAAACTCTTTATACGCCCATCGTGGTCGTGGAGGACGGCGACCACACACATATTCACTTCGCAGGCCGAACGGCCAGGGACTCTGCTGGCGATCTCGTAGGAAAGGGCGACATGCGCGCCCAGATTCGGAAGATATGCGAAAACATCAAGCTATCGTTAGATGCCGTGGGGGCCACTTTCCAGGATGTGGTCCGGACAGTGACCTACACAACGGATATGGAAGAATATTTTCGCCACGTGGACGAGCGATTCAAATATTTCACTTCCGATCTTCCCACCAGCACCCTCATCGAGGTGGGCCGACTCGGATGGCCCGAAATGTTGGTTGAAATCGAGGCGGAGGTGATCGTTCCGGCAAAGGGAAATGGTTCCAAGTTCAAGCGCCATTATGTCTGGCCGGAGAATATGTACAAAACCGGCGGGAATCTCCAGGTTCTCTATACCCCCATCGTGGTCGTGGAAGGAGAGGATCATGTCCACGTCTTTGCCGCAGGCCGGACAGCCAGGGGTTCCGACGACGTTGTCGTCGGCAAGGGCGACATGCGTGCCCAGATCCGGAAGGTTTGCGAAAACATAAAAATATCCTTCGATGCCGTGGGGGTGGATTTTCAAGACATAACCCGAACGGTGACCTACGTCGTGGAATCGCATGTGGACGAATACTATCGCTGCATGGAGGAGCGATTTAAGTTTTTCACATCCGATGACCTGCCGACGAACACCATGATCGGCGTATCGCGGCTCGCGATGCCCGAGATGCTGCTTGAAATCGACACCCAAGCGATAATCGAGCCGGAGCGGCTTCGTATCCCAACGTAGAAAGTGTGAAAAGAGTTCAAAAAAACCAGCTTCGGCAATCGGCACATTAGATGTTTGACGAGGAGATTTCGAGATGTTCCACCGCTATCATGTCACGCCGAGTAACATGTACCAACAGATTATACGAGGACAAAGTCACTACACCCCGGTTGTGGTCGTTCAGGGGTCCAAACATGCTCATATATATGTCGCGGGACGTACTGCGAGGGATACAAACGGGGACCTCGTGGGGAAGGGAGACATGCGCGCCCAGATCGGGAAGGTTTGCGAAAACCTGAAGATATCTCTTGAGAGCGTCGGGGCCGGCCTCCAGGACATTGTAAGAACCGTGACCTTTACAACCGACATTGACGAGTATTACCGATGCTCTGACGAGCGATTCAAATTCTTCACCTCGGATCTTCCCACCAGCACCCTCCTCCAGATTCCCCGGTTCTGGTTGCTGGATATGCTGGTCGAAATTGAGGCGGAAGCGATTATCGATCCGGAGCGGCTTCGTATTCCTTCATAAAAAAGGCGAATACGTCATGTCCAAAAACTCGACGAATTCGCGGCCTATATCTTAGGAGGGCGGAAGACCTGAGGTCGCGGGAGAGGAAGGCCTCGCGGCGCTCGCGGTGATCGAGACGATCATCGAGTCGGCTGAATCCGGGGTTCCGGTTCAAATGCCAACAAAGTTTCATCGAGCAAAATTGGCGCTGACCCCAAGTGATTCCGACAACCTGTTGTGAAGCCATCCCATCGAGTTACTTCGCACCAGAGCGGCAAACTCGACCGTTTCTCTTTATTGTCCCACCCACTCCAGGATATCGAATCCTCCCAGCCTGTCCACCACAAAATACAGATCATCGGGGGTGGCGAACACATCGTTGCTCTGGGCCACCTTATGGCCCTTGCCCGGCATGGGGAGATAGTATCCAAGCTCTTCGGGTCGCCAGGGGTCGGAAATGTCAATCATGCGAAGTCCTCCGCCGAACCAGGCCACTGCGAGCCGATTTCCATAGATTTGCTCTTGCGGCTGATGGCAACCGTACCAGCAATCGGGATCGAAAGGCTGGTCTATCTTTCGGGCGCGGTAGTTGGAGATTGGAACGGGATTTGTCTCCTCGGTGATGTCTACGATCCAGAGAAAAGCATTCGGCGAGGGGGCAAGCCGGTCTCCCGCTTCTTCGTCGGCCACAACAAGGATGCGTCGGCCTTGAATCTCATGTGGGATCGGCATCGTCGTGTGAGTTGGCGCTACGTAGGGAGGGCTCCAATCCATGTAGGAAATAGGTTCCGGCTTTGATAGGTCGCTGATATCGTAAATGTACCATCCGTGAAGCCACCATCCTGCGTAAAGGCGGTTTCCCAACCGCATGGGATGATGACAACGGACCCGACGTCCCTCGGGAAGCGGATCCTCTCCTCCTCCTACCCATTGTCCCGGCACCCACCACTTGGAAACATATTCGGGATTTTCCGGATCTTTTAGGTCAAGAATCCCCATGATATTGCCTTCGTATCCTTCAGGTGCGGGTGTGCCGTAGCAATAACGCCCATCGAAGGTGAAGCGGTGATATCCCCACTCGCTCTCCTCCACGAAGGCTATCTCCCTCGGTTTCGCGCGGTTTGATATATCAAAGATCTTCAGCCCGCCGCGGGGCTTTTCCGGTCCCTCGTAGAACCTGAATTTCTCGTAATTCACGAGCATCACATCCCCCGAGACGCGGACTTTGTGTGAGTGAATGTTCGGAGGAACTTGAATCTGGCTGACAATCTTTGGGTTTTTCGCATCTGAAATGTCCAGAATGGTTGTCCCCTCTGGCGGCCGCATGTGGGCAAGGTAAGCGTAATTCCCCTCTACGGAAACCTGTCCGCATCCAGGGAGATCCATCCGCGCGATATGCCGAAAGCCTTTGCCCTCCCCCCATGAGACTGAATTCGCCATACGACCTCCTTGGCTAAGCGTTTCTTATTTGCCGTTGTGTTCGAGTGAGCGGTTACTTAACTTGGATCGATCTTCATTGGCGTCTTGTCCAAAAACTCGAACGAATCTAAAGACTGTGTTTCACAGATAAATTACTAAATCGCCATACACAGGTTAGCAATTGCGAGCAAGACGACGAAAAACCTGAATTCGAGTAGATTTTTTAATTCACCATGGACACCTCCCAAGCCATTCTACTTGACACTAGGCACTTCCGGGAGGAAGATTTGAGGTAATCGCTGAAAAGATAATCGCGGGAGAACCAAATTTGGTGGGCGTATCCCGCGGGAGGCCATTTGCCGGAGAAAAGGCGAGAATTCCCGAAGGGAGTCAATCGTTTTGGTTTCGGGAAGGAATGGGTCTGGGTGGCGGTCCTTATGGGCGAGGAAGGCCTGTGGGTTGCCATTTTTCGATTGAGAGGATGCGGAACGACGGAAATCTATGTGGCGTTTCAATAGGGGAGGAAAGGCTATGAAAGCTGGAATTCGATACTTATCGTTGCGAATGGCGCTTGTAGCGACTTTTGTGGTTTTCTCTTTTGGCCTCACCATTTCGCCTGGTATTGCCGAGAGCGCTGAAGATACCATCGTCGTGGCGCACGAGGCGGCTGTTCCCAATCTTGACCCGGCTCAAATTCTGGGGCTGCACTCGGTGCGCGTGATACGGCTTATCTTCGAAGCCCTCGTCACGACAAAGACAGACGTCCCCGAGGTGATACCCCATTTGGCGAAATCCTGGTCCGTCTCGCCAGACGGTCTTGAGTGGACCTTCAAACTCCGGGAAAACGTCAAGTTCCACGATGGCGAGCCGTTCAACGCCGATGCGGTCAAGTACAGCATCGACCGGTATCTGAATCCGAAACACCCGGACTACAAATGCGGGAAATGGTCCTTCGTACGCGGTTACGCCCGGCCCATTAAAGAGGTCGTAGTCGTGGACCCCCTGACCGTCAAGCTCGTTTTAAAGAACAAGCACGCTGCTTTTGCAGGATACCTCGCGAACCAGAACTTCGGCATGGTCAGCCCGAAGGCACACAAGAGGCTGTGCGAGGATTTCTCCTCGAAGCCGGTCGGAACCGGCCCTTACAAGCTCGACAACTGGCAGCGCGGGGTGAAGCTGACGCTGGTGCGAAACGATAATTACTGGGGCACGAAGGGAAAGCCAAAAAGAATTATTTTCCGGCCCATTGCCGAAGAGCAGACGAGAGTGGCTGAGCTCCTTGCGGGCAGCGTGGACGTGATCATTCCGGTATTCCCCGACTCCATCGGGCAAATTGAGAAGAACAAAAATACGAGAATCCTCAAGACACCCGGCCTGACCGATTGGTACGTGGTGCTCAACAACGACAAAAAGCCGTTCAACGACGTTCGGGTTCGTCAGGCGGTAAATTATGCTGTCAATAAGAAAGCGATAGTACACGATATACTCAAGGACACCGGAGACGTTTCCACCCAGCTCTCACACCCCACAAGCTGGGGCTACAACCCGAACGTAAAGATGTACAGTTATGACCCGGCAAAGGCCAAAAAGTTATTGGCCGAAGCGGGTTATCCGAACGGTTTTTCAGTGAACTTCTGGGTTCCGGAATCCGGCTCCGGCATGCAGCTGCCCAAGGAGATGGCCCAGGTTATCCAGGCGAACCTCGGTGCGGTCGGGATCAAAGTAAAAATGGAGACGTTCGAATGGGGCACATACTTGTCCAAGGTACGGAAAAACGATCGGACTTTCGATATGGCCGCGCTTTCCTGGTTTTTGAAGGTAAGCGATCCCGATCTTACGCTCTATCCGATGGTCCACTCGAAGAGCGTTCCGTTCGTCAATTACATGCAATACAACAATCCCGAGGTGGACAGGCTTTTGGTGGCCGGGCGGGAGGAATTCGACAAGGAGAAGAGAAAAAAGATTTACCATAAGATCAACGAAATCGTGAACAATGACGCGCCTGTGATTTTTATCGACCACCAGAAGGAAGTTCTGGGTGTGCGCGCCAACGTCAAGGGCGTCACAATGAATCCAAACGGCTGGCTGCTCGGTGTGGAATCGGCATATCACGAATAAGGGGAGATGAGGACAGCCGTACATGGACGCCGAAAACCCCTGGCCAAGCTGGCCCATCCGATGTCCCGGCACATGTTCCGGCCGGCGAAGATCGCGGTCGTGATCGTGGACTTGCAGTACTAGGATACGGAACCGAACTGGGATCCGGGGAGACGGGCGAAGGAGTTGGAAATCGCCAAACATCTGGCCCCCTACTTTGAGCGGGTGCGCCAAATCACGGAAAGAATTCGTCAGCCCCGTGAGGCGCTCCGCCAAAGGGGGGTGAGATGATTCGCTCGCCCTCTATTCTCCCACCGACAAGATGCACGCTACCTCGATTCGCAGTATGCGGAAATATTTCGCGAAAATTTGGTCTACCCGAGAAGTACTAGACGAACTCTCTGTTAGTGCAGGATAGCCACTGCAATGGCGAAGTATTTTGCCAAGCGACTGTTGCAAGTGGTGCCGGTTCTGCTGGGCGTTTCACTTGTAGTTTTCCTCATGATAGTTTTCTTGCCCGGTGACCCGGCGCTTCTCATGCTTGGACCCGAGGCGACGCCCGAAGACCTGGCGGCCCTTCGTAGCGATCTCGGCTTGGATCAGCCGACACACATTCAATACTTCAAATGGCTGAGAATGTAGTTCGCGGGAACTTGGGGCGATCTTTTGCCATGCAAACGAAAGTGGGACCGCTGATTGGGGATGGACTGCGCGATGCCCTCGACCCCCGGCTCAGAGGTTAGCGTACAATTTCTGCTTTCTTTTTATCCGGATAAGTATATCCGCGAGAGGATCTTTTATGGTCACGGACGAATGCTGCTTCCTCTCTCTTCACGATATTTCCCTGCGCATCCACGCACGCGATCTTTCGCCGGTGGAAGTAGTTGAAGCACATCTTGCGCGCATCGAGAAGATAAATCCGCTCATAAACGCTTTTATTTCGTTGTGCCCGGAAGAAGCCCTTGCCGAGGCAAAGAAGGCCGAGGAAGAGATCTCCGGCGGACATTACCGAGGTCCCCTGCATGGTATTCCCTTTGGCGCCAAGGACATTTTCGACACGGCCGGAATTCTCACCACGAACGGCTCGCGGATATTTCGCGAGAACGTTCCGAGCGAAGACGCGGAGTCAATCCGGCGTCTCAAGGATTCGGGGGCGATACTCATCGGAAAGTGCAATACCCATGCGTTCGCCGGTGGAACGGTCAACAATTGTGACAGCGGCCCAACGCGGAATCCTTGGAATCGAGACTACATTCCCGGAGGCTCGAGTTCGGGATCGGGTGCCGGGGTATCGGCCTTTCTCTGTCCGGCAGCGACCGGGACAGACACGGGCGGCTCCATCCGTGGGCCCGCGAGTTTGTGCGGTACGATGGGACTGAAACCCACGCACGGGAGGGTGAGCATTCGGGGGGTGTTCCCCCACGCCACGAGCCTCGACCACGTGGGCCCCTTTGCCCGGACGGCGCGCGATTGCGGTATTTTTCTTCAGGGAATGGCAGGGTACGACCCCTTGGATCCGACCTCGCGGGATGTCCCTGTCCCAGATTTCTGCGCAGAGGTCGAAAGAGGGATCCAAGGCATGCGTATCGCCCTTTGCGCCGATCTGATACGCGTGGAGCTTGACGAGTCGGTGGAAAAAGCCTTCGAGGAAAGCGTGGAGGTCCTCCGTGGGCTTGGGGCGCAAATGGAGGTAGTTCGCTTCCCCCTCGCCGAGAGAATCCAAAACGCGTTCTGGACCATCATCGCAGCCGAATTTCACGAAGTCCACGCGGAGCGGATGGCCGAAAACCGTGATGGCTACAATGAAGACTTGCAGAATCATTTCGATAACGGCAGCAAGGTAACCTTGGACGAATACGTTCGTGCCCTCCGTGACCGGGAAATGATCCGGCGGGTCGCGTCGGATATTTTCCGTTCCATCGACATCCTCGTCATGCCCGCTTATCCCTGCCCGGCGGCCCCCATCAAGACCAATCTGGCCCGTATCAACGGGGTGGATAGGGAATGGTACAGCGTCGGTTTGGTTCTCACGCCACCGCACAATATGACCGGTTTTCCGGCCATGGCCGTCCCCATCGGGTTGAATTCAGAGGGTCTTCCCCTGGCCATGCAGATCGTGGGACCCCCTTGGGGCGAGGCGCGCGTACTGCGGGTGGCCCACGCCTACGAACAGGCAACGCCCGAGATCCGAAGTCTTCGTCCTCCCTTGGACTGAGAGAACCCCGATTTCGGAGGGTTCGATTCCTGCCTCATTTCAGGATTGCACAATGACGATTGCATCAGAAGTCAGCGCCGACCTTCTTTGGAAGCACCTCGAAGCAATCTGCCAGTGGGAACGGTATACGGGAAATCCCGGCGAGGCGCAGGCCGTCTCCTATATCGAGCGGGAACTCATGAAGGTGGGGATTTCCGTTACCGTTCATGAGGTCGATGCTTGGATCAGCATTCCCGGCAATGCCTCGCTCGAAATTTTGGGAGAGGAAAATGTGTCCCTCCCGGTAATCACCGCCGCCTTCGGCGCCACGACGGGAGAGGGGGGGATTCTCGGGGACGCTATATTTGTCGGGGATGCAAGCGAGCCAACCGGACCCGTGGCCGGCCGGATCGTGGTGGGTGAGAGGATGGTGATGCCCGGTCGTTTCTTCGCCTTCGAACGGGCTGGGGCCATCGCCCAGGTGTACGTGAACATGGGTCTGACCCACGAGATGACAGTTTCCACCATTTGGGGTTCGCCAACCCCGGAGAGCGTGGACCGGTATCCACGAACCCCAGTCGTCAGCCTGACACGCGAACAAGGCCAAAGTCTCATCGACCGCCTCAAGGCCAAGGAGGAGGTCAAGCTTTGCGTGCGCGCAGAGACGGATACCGGCTGGCGGAAAACTGTCATGCCCGTGGCGACAATCGACCCTCCCGGCGGCGCGGGGGAATACGTCCTCCTCGGGGGGCACATCGATTCGTGGCACATGGGGGCGAACGACAACGCGGCAGGCAACACCACCTTGATGGAGCTGGCGCGGCTCATCCAAAACCACCGGGGAGACCTCAGGCGCGGCCTCCGCGTCGCCTGGTGGAACGGCCACTCCCACGGACGTTTTTCGGGATCCACCTGGTATGCCGACCACATGTTCGAGGACCTGCGAGCGGGGTGCGTCGCCTATCTCAACATCGACCAGCCCGGCTGCCGGCAGTGTACTCTCTACCGGCCGTTTTCAACGTCGGAAATCTCCAGATGGGTGCAAGATGTCGTCGGGCGCTTCGGCGGCCAAAAGGTCACGCCCAATCCTCCCCAGAAGATGGCGGATCAATCCTTTTGGGGAGTGGGGATTCCCTCTTTCTCCTTCTTGCCGGTGCTCTCGCCTGACTCTCCTGAATTGCAAAAAGACTACCCCGCAAGCGGCTTCCCCGAATATTGGCACAATCCGGCTGACACTTTAGACAAGATGGATAAGGAATTGCTCGCCGAGCACGCAAGGCTCTATGCCTCTGCGCTGCTGGAATTGTGCACCGCCGAGCGCGTCCCGCTCGATCCGAGGACGACGGCCCTCGCCGTAGAGACCGAACTAGAGAATCTGCAGAAGCGTACGGGAGGCTCCTTCGATCTCATGCGGGCTATTTCTGCTTCTTCCCGCTTCACCGCTGCGGCAAAGAATTTGATGGACGGAATCGACTCCCTTGAGCCCGGTAAGGCGAACCGCACTCTTCTGCGAATCAGCCATGCGCTGAACCCAGTCCTCTACACCCAGCTGGGTCCTTTCGACCAGGATCCGGCTACGGTTGCCATGACCCTGCCGGGTTTTCAGCAGTTGGACGAATTCCTCGCCGCAGGTCCGGCGTCCCACGAGGGCCGCCTTTTTTACACTCGGCTTGTCCGGGAGCGGAACCGCCTATGTGCTGCGCTTCTATCGGCGACGGAAGCGGCATCCCTCTGAAAAATTCAGAAGATGAGCATCCTCCGTACACTTGAACACCTTGAAAGAGTTGTTCTTCGCGCAACTAATGGTTCAAAAGAGGAATTTATTTCGTAGCGGGGGAGTTTTTGCTGTTATCCAGCCGATTAAAGAAGTGATTGAGGGTATAGTTTGTGCGATATCTCCCGTATCGTCTGAGAGGAAATAATCTTTTCATATCTCTGCATTTTACATTCGTCCAACATCACGTGGACCGGACGCGCTGGGTTGCATCCTTCGGTGTGTTCCGACAACCTGGTTTTTCGGATTTTGACATTTAACCGGCGTGCCGATCGACAAACTCCTTTATTGCTCGCGGATATTTTTTGATTTGGTCTCGAGTCACTCGTTGGAGAAAACCATGTCACTTGGAGCGGATCTTCGTGCTCTGGTATCAAAGGAGCGCCTCCGGCGGTTCGTAGAGGGGATCACCCGTTTCGAACGCCCCTCGGGCACGTCCGGAGAAATGCAGGCGCTTGAATTCATGAAGAGCGAACTAAAGAAATCAGGGGTCGAAAGTGAGATTATTCCCCTTCCCGCCTGGATCAGCATGCCGCAAAGCGCCTCTCTTGAAGTTCTGGCTCCGGAGAAGTTTTCTGTCCCGTGCAAAACGCGGGCGTTCAGCCCCACCACACCGGAGCAAGGAGTGGAAGGCGAGTTGATTTCCGTTGAAAAGGCGGCGGAAACCGGCAAAGCGACGAGCATATTCGAGTACCGGGGAAAAGAAACCGATGGCGCTTTTGCGGAAATCGACGTAACAGGAAAGATCGTTCTTTCGCGAAGCGGCGGTCCGGACGGCTACTACGCGGCGCAAAACGCCGGGGCTTTAGGCCAAATAGCTCTATGGCCAAGCGATGAAAACGTCATCCACGAAATGACCGTAAATGGCGTTTGGGGAACGGCCACGCCGGACACGGCCTCCCGCCTCCCCCGAATGGCTACCGTAACAGTCAAAAACGACGACGGCGAACGCCTCATCGCACTATGCAATAAGGGGCCTGTAAAAGTCCGGTTGAGCGCCGAAGCCAATACTCGGTGGGAAACGATATATTTGCTCACAGCGCTCATTCCCCCTTCGACTGGAAGTCCTCTTTTCACCATGGTGGGTGCGCATCACTGTTCATGGCACTTCGGTTGCACCGACAATGCGACCGGGGACGCCTGCCTTCTGGAACTCGCAAATAACCTCAATCAAAGACGGGGCGATCTCAAGCACGGCGTTCGATTTTGCTGGTGGCCGGGCCATTCGCAAGGAAGGTACGCCGGGTCTACATGGTTTATCGATAACTATTTCGAAGATTTGAACAAAAACTGCATTGGGTACCTCAACATTGATTCACCGGGCGTGAAAGGCGCGACGGAGTATGAGGGGCGATACATCATGGCAGAAATTGAATCGCTCGTTCTTGGTGCCATCAAAAAAGTGACCGGCCAAGACGCCTCAATCAAGCGGCCTTACCGGGCCGGGGATCAGTCCTTCCTCAATGCTGGCCTCACCTCGATGGGAGCCTACAGCATGCTTCCGGCATCAAGTCCGGACTGGGCCCTTGTCGGCGGTAGTGCCGGCGCTTGGTGGTGGCACTCTGAGGAAGACACCATCGATAAGTGGTCAGATGAAGTATTGGAAAAAGATACCGAAATTTATTTGGAACTTCTCGCTGCGTTATCGACAAGTGCCGTCATTCCTTTCGAGATAACAAATATTGCAAATCATTTGGCTGAACGTGTAAACGAGATCGAAAAAGAAGACAATACGGGTTTCGACATGTCCAAGGCAAAAAAAGCCATTGCGAATTTCAAGACGCAAGGGGAAAAACTCGCGGAGGTGATTCCTGGAATGACAGACGGAGACGACGCAGCGCGGGTCAACAGCGCACTTCTTTGCGTTTGCCGGACCATGAACAGTGTTCTCTATTCTGTGGCAGGAAATTACGAACAAGATTCAGCCTTGCAGCTGCCCGTTTTGCCGAGCCTCAGCAAGTTGTCCTCTCTCGGATCGATGGATTCCTCCTCTTCGGATTACCATTTTCTAAAAACTTATCTTGTCCGCGAGAGAAATCGTTTAACAGATACGTTGGACCGTTCGGCGCGCCTCATGTCAGATACCGCTGAAATCGTAAAGTCATAGAAAGTACACGGAGAAGTTCTATGCGAATCATCAAAACCGATGCCTGGGAGGTCACAACTTCCGCCTCAGGAAAACCCTCGACGAGGTACGGAAGCGACGTGAAAACGCTGAGCCGGGTTCTCTTGAAGGTCCAGGATGAGAATGGAAACGCGGGCTGGGGCGAGACCTCTCCGCTTCCTGACTTCACCGGCGAGACCGCAGCGAGTTCGGCGGCTGTCCTCCGGCTGGCGATGAAAAAGCTAGAAGAGACAAGTATTGACGAGCCTGCCGCCGCGGTTGACACGTTGGCGGACTTTTCTCGCGCCCCCGCGGCCCGCGCGGGACTCGAGATGGCGATGCTGGACCTTGAGGACCAGGCGGGGGGGCGCTCTTTGTCCGCGAGGTTGGGCGGGGAGAAAAGATCCGAAGTCCGGGTAACCCGTCCCTTTGGAATTACCCAAATCCCAGAAGCGTTGGAAAAAGGCCGAGAGTATTTCGAGCAAGGAATTCGCACCTTCAAGCTGAAAGTAGGAGTGGATCCCGACACGGACGCGGAGCGCGTCCTCGCCCTCCGAAATGAATTTCCCAAGGATGTGACGATGCGCGTGGACGCAAACGGGGGTTTCGCGGCTTCCGATGCGATTCGTTTCGCAGAAAAAATACGAAAAGCCGGTTTCGAGTATTTCGAGCAACCCGTCGCGCCGGAAACCGAAAACATTGTGGACACATTCCGGGAAATTCGAAAAATGGGCGTTCCTGTGGTTGTGGATGAATCCATCTTCTCGGCCGAGGACGCCCATAGGCTGATCGACGCAGAGGCTGTCGATGGCGGCGTGATCAAGATGATCAAATTCGGAGGCCCTGTGGCGTCTAAAAAAGTGGCGTCTGTATTCGAAAATGCGGGTGGATTCGCGGTCATCGTATCCACATTCGAATCCTACGTCGGAAAGGCCGCGGGCCTTGCGATTGCGCTATCCATCGAGGGGGAAGGGCACGCCCACGAGCTTGGTTTCTTGCCCTTTCCGGCGGATTTTTCGGACTGGCGTCACCGCTTCGATAATGGGAAGATCATATATAATCCGGGTAAAGGGCATGGTGGTTGGGGCATTCCCCAAAAACTCGACGCCTTGGCGCAGTCGGCGGCATGACCCAGGGATGTCTTGGCCTCGGCGTACAACCACCGACGCCGAGTTGGGGAAATCTGCTTTATGGCGCCCAGGCGCAACTTTGGACCCACCCCCGGCTCGCCATTATTCCTGGCGTCATGATCTTCATCGTATCTTTGGGATTCAATTTTCTGGGAGAGGGCCTGCGAGACGCCCTGGATCCCACATTGCGATAACATCGGAGGGAATTCGATGAAACTCGGCCTCGCAACAATCGGCCAGACGCCCCGTTCCGATCTGGTACCCACCATCCGTGATCACGTAGGCGACTCGGTCGAGATCGATGAACGCGGTTTTCTCGACGGGAAAACGGACATGGAGATCTCCGCCCTCGGCCCCAAAAGGAACGGACCCCATCTCGTGACGCGCCTGCGTGACGGAAGTGAGGTCTCTCTCGCGAGGGAAGGAATTGTTGAAGAAATGCAAAAAGTGGCAAACGTCCTTGACGAAGAAGGGGCGGACGTCATTGTGGTGCTTTGCGGCCACGATTGGTCCAAAGTGAAGACCCGCGCTCTCATCGTGAATCCGGGGGTTGTTTTCCCGAGTATCGTTTCTTCTCTGGCAAAAGGGAGAAAGCTTGGAATCATCAAGCCCTCTCCCAGCCAGGAAGCACACGCCGTCAAGCAGATGAACGATTACGGCGTGGAGAATTGCGCCGCAACATCGGCTTCGCCTTATACGGGCGAGTCCCGTCTGGAAGCCGTTCGCCAGGCAGCGAGAAAACTCCGGGGGGAAAACGTGGACCTCGTTTGGATGTCATGCGTCGGGATGGACGAAGAGATGCGCACCATTGTACTTGAGGAAATAGGTCGTCCCGTTCTGTTGGCGCGCTCCATCATTTCGAAGATCATCACCGAAACGGTGGCCCCCCTCTCGGTGGCGGCGTCTTCCTGAGCAACCATTCAAGCTCTCGTTTTCGGCTCCCACTCCTTTTGCGCATCCCAGCGCTCCCAGTGCGTTTTTTGGCACGATGGGATTCGACGGGTGGGTCCGTACTTTTTCTCGGTGTGCCCAATGGTGACGATACAGCAAGTGCGGAAGTGTTCGGGTACGCCGAGTAGCTCTTTTACCTCTTTCTCGTAATAGCTGTGAAGGGAGGTGGGGCATGCCCCCAATCCCCGGATCATGCAGGCAAAAGAATGTTCTGCATAGCCGGAAAGATGGAGCCATAGAGAGAATTCATCGCCATCACAGGCGAGCCAGTATGAACGTCGGATGAGGACCGATCATCCGCCAAAATCATGAGCATGAGGGGGATCTTGTGAAAATTTCGTTGGTAATCACCCATGTTCGGGTTTTTTGACCAGCGCTCCACCTGCCGGATGGCCTCGGGAAGACCCTTTTCGGCCAAGGCCCGCACACGCCCCTGATAGGCGTCAAAGGATTTCAAATAAAAATCACGAATCTTGATCTTGGTCTCCGTCTCGCGGATAACGAGAAAAGCCCAAGACTGCCGGTTCCCTCCGTTGGGGGCCTTCACGGCGGTATCCGGAAGAAATTGGATGTCCTCCTCACTAACCGGCTCATTGGTAAACTCCCGGATGGCCCGTTGGTTGTACAACGCTTCTTGAAGACCCCATTCTTTCAAGATCGCCCTCCTTTCTTGATTCCCGATGAACCGCGGACCCCGCAAACGGCTGGAATCGCTCCGGCGGCGCGAAAATCCGTCTCTTGTATCAGTTGGTATTTCATCTTAGCATCGGACTGTAAATCCTGAACAGAACCCATCTTCTATGTGATAGGATTTTTATATGTCCCTCACTCTCGGAATTCGTCTCCCTCCAGCAAATAGGTCTCCCATCGAAATGGCGGAGATCGCCCAGGATGTCGAACGGGCCGGCTTCGAAACCGCATGGGTAACAGATACACCACTCATCGCTGGCCGCTGGGGAGACGCGTTCGTCTACCTAACTGCCATCGGCATGCGAACAGATTCGTTGAAGGTCGGCGTCGCCGTGACCACTCCGTATATGCGGCACCCCAGGGCTACGGGCGCCGCCGCCGCGAGCCTCTACGACCTCGCAGGGGAGCGGTTCATCCTCGGGATGGGCTCGGGCGGGTCCGTCGCTTGGTCGCTCGGGATGCGCCACGGGAGGCTTGCGGACCTCCGCGAATATGCAACCGCGCTTCGGACGCTCTTCCGGGAGGGTGAGGTGGAATACAAGCAAAGGCGAATCGAGTTTCACCCACCTCGGCCCATCCCCATCTACATGGCCGCCCAGGGGCCAAAGTCCATCGAGCTCGCCGGCGAGGTCGCAGACGGCGTCATCATGCAAGTGGGCGTGAATCGGAAGACAGTGACTTGGGGGCTTGAATGCCTTCGCAAGGGGGCGGAGAAGGCGGGGCGCGATTTCAATGAAATCTTCCTCGCAATGTCGGTGCACTGCTGCGCGCTTCAGGACCGTGAAAAGGCGCTGTCGAGGGCGCGCCATCTTATGGCTGCCTACCACCTCTCTTCTCGCCACATCCTCGAGATCGCGGGGCTTCCCCAAAAGCATCCGCCGAAAGACATGCATGTATATCCGGACCTGAGCCACGCCTATGATCTCATTGAGGCCTCGCGGGTTTCTTCTTTCATTCCAGACGAGGTGGTGGAGTCTCTCGCCCTCGTTGGGCCGCCGGAGGTCTGGGTGGAAAAGCTGCAAATGCTTTCGGAGTTGGGTGTGCGCCACGTTCTTCTTCGCGGTCCCGACTCGTACAACCCTCCAATGGATGAAATCGCTTTTTGCCGCGACGAGATCATTCCAAGGATTCGAGATTTTCGAGTGAAAACCGCAAAACGATAATGCATACATCTTAACTTCGTGGAAGGTCCTTCGCGGACTTCCTTATGCCATTTGCGATAGAGCGGTTTCCGTAATTTCCCGGGCTTCCTCCAACGCATCCACCAGACGGTTCCGTTCCCGGAAAAGCTGGACAATGAGAAATTCCGGTTCATCGGCTCCAGATAGGCCGCGGGCCGGATCCAGTCCCGGAAGAAGAGGTTGGGATGTGGCGGGGTCCTGTTCGTAGGGCCCTCCGGCCGTAAACAGGACGCAGATGAGCTTTTGGCTTATTTGCCGAAGGGATCGGTTCACGAGGCGGGTGCGATCTGCGTCGAGTTCACCGGCATCCCCAATTCCCTTCATTAAATTATTCGCCGCCGAAACGAACCGTGTGGCCGCCTCCGTCGATGGCCCCAAATCAAAACCTTCTCCAGCTTCCACCGAAAGAATTTTCAGTCCCGAAAGGATTTTCTCTCCGAGCGCCGCCGGATTCAATGGAAGAATCGGTCGGCTGAGAAGATCAACGACGGCCGCGGCGTGAACGCGGGTGTGCTCGGCCATGAGCCTTCTGTCGATCTTGTCCAAAGTGTCATCACGATGATGCCAATACCAGGGAAGCCCGTTTGGAGGTTTATGGGGAGGCCAGTCATCGGATTCGGAAACCAAAGAGGCGCGAAGGGAAAACGAGGGGACGCCGAGCCCCCAGAAAGATTGGTCCGAATTCCGGCCGGGCGGATTGGGATATGCGTCCTGGCCCGTTTCACTCTGGAGAGTCTGATGGGCCCATTGGGCAATGTCCGCGGTTGCGAGCAGGCGGAAAACGCGCCCGTCCCGAAATCCCGCCTGATCGACGTTCAAATGGGCGACGCAACCCTCCTTGAGGAGATTCCTAAAACGGTCAACGTACCAAGAAGATCCCGAATATCGACCGTGGGAATGGCCGATCCAGAAAACCAGGCGAAGGTCCCTGCGGAGATTTTCTCGCAACCGGTGGACGGCACGAGCAACTTCCATCAGAAGAACGTCACCCGTGCCATTATCCATCGCCCCCATGTACCAAGAATCCAAATGTGCAGAAATTAAAACAAATTCCCTCGATCCATCCTTCCCCGAGGGCTCTCCACCGGCGCGGACTACCGCCTCCGGCATCTCGACGGGGCGCCACCGGGTATCCACTATTGCCCGAAGCCGGAGGCTGACCTTCCTCCCGTCCCGCAGGGCCTCGACGAGGGGCGCGGCAGCGCTTCGGGCGATGGTGGCCACGGGGGTTCGGGGAAGCCGATCGGCGATTTGGGGAGAGGGCGTCCCCCAAATTGAAGAGACCGTAAGCTCGTGGATAATTTCGCCGATGTTCGCATATACCTGGGCGATGGCTCCTGTGCTCTCCAATTTGAAAAATATATCGGGAGATACCATTCCATCGACGAGGGCCACCTTGCCATCCAGCGATTCTGCCGGTTCGCCTTTCGGGCTGACAAGAACCGCCTCCCCTTCCACACCGGAAGCCTCCGTCGACGCCCCGAAGCTATGCGTCGTACAAGGGATAGATAGTTTCCCAGGCTCGAGGACCTCAAGGCCCGCTTCCTGGGGCAAACTGAGATAAGAATTGAACTTGTGCAGGGTCGTCGGAATACCTTCTTCCTCTAGCTGGGTTTGAATATATTGGGCTGCCTCCCATTCGCCTTCGGTGCCGGAAAATCGCTCCCAACGACAAAGCGCCTCGAGATCCTCCCAGAGGCGATTCTCTGAGATCAAATTTTTTGCCTCTTTTACGAGTTCCTCGTTTTTCACTTGTCCGCCTCCGCTTAATTTATTGCAAAATCATGTATTACTTTCGTGCTTGCCTTAATCCCCTTGAGAAGAAGTCAAGCGAGAGATTTTTGTTAGGAGCGTGATTCGCCTCATCGTAGTTGGAATAAACAAACTTAACCATCGGTATCCCGAGAAGTTCGTTGAAAATGCCACTGGAGTTCGAGCCCCCTGTGCGGAAACAGTGAATCTTAGGTTTTTAATTCCGGCCCTGTAAGGCCGTAATGCAATGAACCTTGGTGGTCTATTGTATCCACTAAAGTCTGACGGCAGAAATTCTTTCGGAGGCTACGATGCGTGCGAAACGGACTCGGCCACGGATTCCCCTCTCCCAAAGCTGGCGCGCCTCTATAAATTGGTCCAAGATGAGAGATAGGATTTCCGGTACGCTTTCGTGAAGGGTTATCGGATGAGGGGGAGATGATCTTCCAGGAGGAACAGGTGGAATAATAGGAATAGACGGAGGATAAAAATTGAAGTTTTGTAAACGGATTTTTGTGATTTCGGTATTTGTTCTTCAATGTGTATTGGGGGCGAATGCAAATGCCCAGGAGCGCCTCCCCCTATTTGATACTCACGTTCACTATAGTCAGAGTGCGTGGGCCGTCTACTCTCCAAAACAGATCCTAGAAATGCTCGCTGCGGCGGGCGTAAAAAGAGCTCTCGTTTCCAGTACCCCTGACGACGGTACCCTCAAACTCTATGAGGTCGCTCCCAATCGCATCGTACCCAGCCTCCGTCCTTATCGCCAACGAGCGGACATGTCCGATTGGGCGCGGAATCAACAGGTATTCAACTACGTTTCGGATCGAATCAAGCGCGGCGTGTATAAAGGCATCGGAGAATTTCACATTTTTGATGTACACGATGCCGTCTCGCTCCAGATAAAGGGGCTTGTGACAATCGCGGTAGAGCGGGATATCGTTCTTCAGGTTCACTCCGATTCGGGTCCGGTGAAAGCCCTTTTTTCCCATAATCCTAAGCCGAAGATACTTTGGGCGCATGCTGGGATGAGCGAACCGCCGAATGTCGTCCAGGAGTTGATGGACAAATATACAAAACTTTGGGTCGGCGTTTCATTTAGAGCGGGCGATATCGCTCCCGGCGGTAAAATCGATCCGGCCTGGCGCGCGTTATTCGTGCGCCATCAAAATCGGTTCGTGTATGGGACAGACACCTATATACCGGAGAGGTGGTCGAATTACAGCGACCTGGTTGCGGAACACAGAGCGTGGCTCAGGCAGTTGCCGCGCGAGGTTGCTGAGAAGATAGCCTATCGAAATGCGGTACGGCTATTTGGCGCCGGAAAGGCGACGGGACTGCCCGAGTAAACATTGAGATAACATTGAAGTGACCTCGATAGTTTCACCACTTCACTATGGAAATTCTCTCGTAACCGAGGGTTCCCCAAAACTGATTTAGGTAGTGGGCCAATATCTCTGACAAACCTCTGTTTTTTCTCTGATTTTCCTGTTCCATATTTGGGGCTGAATACTAAAACCCTTTAATCCGAATAAATCGGGATGGGTTCGTCCTTTTCGATCGTTCTAGGCCAATGGCAAGGTGTCGAATAAGTGAATTTGACTCTGTCTTGAGTCCGGCTCTCGTTCAAGCCCCCGCCGCCGTGAAGGTGTACTCGTTGTACACCCAGGTGCCCCCGGTGAACGACCACAGGAGTACATGGAGCGTGGAGCCGTCGGCGGGCAGCCCTGTCACCGTGATCGAGCGGCTTGTTCCCGTGTTTTTTGCGAAGAGGTTCCCTCTTCCTGGGCTGGTTCCCACCCAGAGGGCGTACTTGCTCGCCGTTCCGGGTTTTTGGACAGGACGGGGTATGGAAGATTTCCATTGAAGATTTCCATTAAGGACAAGGCGACGAAAAACCTGAATCGCGGCTATAATGGGCAATTCGCCACAGACAGGATGCACTAGGCTATTCGAACGGTTTATTCCGTAATTTTTAAACAGAAGATCCCAACGGCGGAGAGATAGCTGAAAGGGGCGAATCATGAGATTTGGCGTATTCATGTTTCCGGCCGATTATGGTATTGGGCCGGCAGAGCTCAGCAAGGCGGTGGAGGAGCGCGGATTCGAGTCTCTGTTTCTGCCGGAGCACACCCATATACCCAGCAGCCGTCTCACCCCTCGGCCCGGGGGCGGCGAATTGTCTGAGAAATATTCCCATACACTGGACCCCTTCGTGGCCCTCGGAGCCGCCGCCGCCGTGACAAAGACGCTGCGCCTCGGTACGGGGATCTGCTTGGTGATCGAGCGTGATCCCATCATCCTCGCCAAAGAGGTGGCCAGCCTGGACCATCTCTCCGGTGGGCGCGTGGACTTCGGCATCGGCGGCGGGTGGAATCGCGAGGAGATGGAAAACCATGGCACGAACTACGCGCGCCGGTGGAAGCTGATGCGCGAGCGGGTAGAGGCGATGAAGTCGATCTGGACCCAGGAGAAGGCCACCTACCACGGCGAGTTCGTGAATTTTGATGCCATATGGTCTTGGCCCAAGCCTGTCCAGCGGCCCCATCCGCCGGTCCTCGTCGGGAGCGACGGGCCGCGCGGCATTCAGCGGGTCGTCCGATATGGCGACGAGTGGTTTCCCCGGGCCCGGGGCGTCGACTCCTTCGAGGATAAGATTAAGGAGCTGAACGACCTCGCTGCCAGGGCGGGGCGGGGCCCGATCTCCGTGAGCGTGTTCGGGGTGCCGCCCGATCCGGCTCGCCTGGAGCAGTATCGGTTAGATGGCGTGACGCGCTGCCTGTTTGCCCTGCCCTCCGCCGGCGCGGACGTGGTGCTTCCCAAGCTGGATGAGCTGGCGGAGTTGATCGTATAGGTCGCTTAGGGTTCTCCCTTCTGCGGGGGAGCATCCTTTTTCGTCTTCAAAACCGCTGCGTGAGTGGGCAATAGGGCGAGCGCGTCCTGTCCAAAAAATCGAACGAACCACAAGTTCTTTTTCTGAAAGGGTTTGTGTTTTGAACGCGGTGGGGTGGAAAGTTTGACCAGGGCTTGAAAATGGGAAGTTTTCGTTCCATAATTCAGTCATTAAAATACGCTCAAAAAAAATCAATGCGGAGGCGCTTATGAGCGAGCATACACACGATGGGGGCAGCGAGCTTTCGGATATCGAACTTCGGGTGCGGGCGCTCGAATCTTTGCTCACTGAGAAAGGTTTGGTGGACCCGGACGCCCTCAATGAACTCATCGACACCTACGAGACCAAGGTCGGCCCCCGCAACGGGTCGAGGGTGGTCGCCCGCGCATGGACAGACCCCGCCTATAAGAAGCGGCTGCTCGAGGATGGCACATCGGCCATCGCCGAGATGGGCAACGAAGGGCGCCTAGGCGAAACCATGGTGGCGGTGGAGAATACGCCAAAGGTTCACAACATGGTGGTTTGTACCCTTTGCTCATGCTATCCGTGGCACGTGCTTGGCCTTCCTCCCACTTGGTATAAATCGGCCCCCTACCGCTCTCGCGCGGTGCTCAATCCCCGTGGTGTTTTGGAGGAGTTCGGCGTCGAGATCGGGGACGAGGTTGAGGTCCGCTTGTGGGACAGCAATTCGGAGGTTCGCTACATCGTATTGCCCGAACGTCCGCCCGGAACCGAGGATATGAGCGAAGAGGAGCTGGTCGAAATGATTAGCCGTAACTCCATGATCGGAACGGCCAAGGTCCAAGCCCCGGGTGCAAAAGGGGGAAAGGCATGAACGGCGTGCACGATATGGGGGGTATGCACGGGATGGGTCCCATCGTCGTCGAGGAGAACGAGCCTGTTTTCCACGCTGAGTGGGAGGGTCGCATATTCGCTCTCGTTCGCGCCATGGGCGTATGGGGGCGGTGGAATACCGACATGTCCCGCCACGCGCGCGAACGCATTCCGCCTAGCCGCTACCTGGAGTCGAGCTACTATGAGCGATTTGCCTACGGCCTCGAGACTCTACTGGTGGAAAATGAGTTCTTGACGCGAGAGGAAATCGAAGAGCGCATGGCCCAGCTGGCAAAGGACGGAAACCTGATGCCTTTGTTCACCAAAGACATGGTGCCGGAGATCTTGCGCCTGGGAAAAAATTTTCGAGTAGACGAAGACATTCCACCCAAATTCAAGCCCGGCGATCGCGTTCGCGCCCGCGACATCAATCCGGCGGGCCATACCCGGCTTCCGCGCTACACCCGCGGCAGGCAAGGGGTGATCGAGCGAGACTATGGTGTGTTCATTTTTCCCGACACCAATGCTCAGGGCGAAGGGAAGAAGCCGCAGCACCTCTACAGCGTGCGTTTCATGGCCCGCGAACTTTGGGGTCCAGAGGCGAGGGCCCAGGATCGCGTGTACCTCGACATGTGGGATGACTACCTGGACCTTGCCTGAGCCCGCACACCGGGCCCATGAACGGGATTGGTTGATGGACGACTTAAAAAACCTAGATGCGCTTTCCTCATTGCCACGCGATGAAGAGGGACCTGTTTTCCGCGAGCCTTGGGAAGCACAGGCTTTCTCCATGACCTTGATGCTCCACCAGCAAGGTCACTTCACCTGGAAAGAATGGACAGAATATTTGGGTGCAGAAATCACGGCAGCCAAAAAGCGGGGAGATCCCGACTTAGGTGACACCTACTACCTGCGTTGGCTTTCTGCCCTCGAGAAAATAGTCGCCGAAAAGGGTCTTGTGGCCGCCGACAACCTGCTCCGCCGAAAGGTAGAATGGGATGCCGCTGCCCGAACGACCCCTCACGGTCAGCCTGTCCTGCTTAAGCACGAAAAAGGGCGTGTTCCGCAATAATTCAATCCTATAAAGTGAAGGACTTAGAAAGGTCGCCTCATTGGACCCCGGTTTGCTGGTCCAGCGATTCTTGTGTTTAAAATTCCAGTCTGTTCGACCGTAACGTCTTGAGTCACGGGCGTTTATTTAATCCTCCGAGGTCCGGCAACCGGGGCGCCGTTCGGGTTCTTGGATAGAACAGGAAAATCACACGTAGCCGGTGCGGCTCTTTACGGTTCCCATTCCACTTTTTCAGAACCAAACATGTCGATGATCTTTATCACGACACTTGTTCTCAGATAATTGAGATCGATAGGTTTCGTTATGTAGTCGTAGGCACCAATCTCCATAGCCTGTCTGGCCAAGTCCTCTTCATTGACCGCCGTCAGAAGAATGATCGGAAGCCCGGAATCCATTTGGCGAAACCGCCGGCATACCTCTCGGCCGTCCAAACCAGGCATCCGAATATCCAATAGCACCAAGTCGGGAGGGTTCGCCCTTGCGGCCGCCAGCCCCGCCTCTCCATCTATCGCCGTAGTCACCTCATACCTATTTTCGGCGAGGTACTCCTCGAGTCCTTCAAGCAATTCCCGTTCGTCATCCACGACGAGAATCCGTGGACTGTTCATAACTGACCTGCCCCGAAAGTTGTGTCACCCTTTAATAGAATTTTACTGTAGCCGGAGGGCCGGATCTGCCAACGCTAATATCAGAATTGTCCGGCACGATTCCCATGAAACATCCCCGTTAGATATCTAGGAAACGGTTTGTCAAGCTGATGAATCAATGGCAATTCCCCAGACTCTTGGGACCTTGGTCCAGAATATCGAAAAATCCCTGTATTTTCCCTGTTAAACAGGGAAATCGGGGAGAAGGATTCGCCGCAGACTGCCCCTACCTCTATTTTCCCCGCTTCCCACGTTTCTACGCGCATCTCTTCCCATCATATGAAAGTAGGGCGGCTTCCCTCTCCGACGCTCTGTCGTGCATGATTTTCATATGGTTTTATCTTCTAAAATTCTACTGGTCGACGACGATCCTGCGCTCAAAGAGCTTCTGCGGGAAGCCCTTCAGGGAAAGGGCTACGAAGTCGACTCGGCGGCAAATGGCCTCGAGGCCATCGAAATAGTCGGAAAACTCCCCCCGGATCTCATCCTGCCCGACGTCATGATGCCCGAGATGGGCGGTTTCGAGACCCTGGAAGCCCTCCGGGCAAAAGACCTCGACATCCCTGTGATCATGCTGACGGGAAACGGCTCCATCCCGGACGCCATCCGCGCCATCCGCATGGGGGCGGAGGACTACCTGGAAAAACCCGTGCCCATCGCCCGCCTCTTGCTCACGGTGGAGCACACCATGCATATCGCCCGCCTCTCGGAGGAAAACCAGAAGCTTCGTGTTCAGCTGGGGGACATTCTCCCCCCCGACGGACTGGTCGGCCAAAGCTCGCCAATGCGGAAAATTTTCCAAATGACAAGCCGGATTGGGGACAGTACTTCCACCGTTCTCATCACCGGCGAGAGCGGAACGGGAAAGGAACTCGTCGCACGCGCGATTCACAGCGCGAGCCCGCGAAAGGACAAACCGTTCATTGCCATAAACTGCTCGGCCATTCCGGAATCCCTCCTGGAGAGCGAACTATTTGGCCACGAGCGGGGCGCTTTTACCGGCGCGGACAAACGGCGAAAGGGACGGTTCGGGATGGCCGATAAGGGCACGCTCTTTCTCGACGAGGTAGGGGACCTCTCGGCGCACGTCCAGGTCCGCCTTCTCCGGTTTTTGCAAGAGAAGACCTTCGAGCGCGTGGGGGGAAACGAAACCCACTACGCCGACATCCGCATCCTCTCGGCCACAAACCAGGAGCTGCGGAAGCGAATCGCGGAGGAAAAATTCCGGGGAGACCTCTACTACCGCTTGAACGTGGTCGCACTGGATCTGCCTCCCCTTCGGAATCGCAAAGGTGACATACCGATGCTCGGGGCGCACTTCTTGAAAAAATACGCAAAGGCCAACGGACGGGAGGGACTTTCCTTCTCGCCCGAAACACTCGACTCCCTGGAGCGGTACAAATGGCCCGGCAACGTGCGCGAACTCGAGCACGCCATTGAGCGGGCGGTTATCCTTTCTCCCGGAGACGTTATCGGGATGGAAATGATGCCGGACGAGCTCAAGATTTTCCCTCTCTCGTCTCCGGCCCCGGCCGTTTCTATCCCCAACGAAGACGGGCTGGGGAAGGTGCTCCGGGAAATCGAGATTCAAATGATTGAGCGTGCGTTGCAGGAAAACGGGATGGTCCAATCCAAAGCGGCCGCCCAGCTTCAGATTAGCGAGCGCATGTTAAGCTACAAGATTCACAAATACGAAATTCAAAATCCGCGCGGGCGGAGGCGGAAATCTTCTTCTCGCGCTTCTTAAGGCGCCTGCGGCCCTTCTTCTCCGGCACCTTTCTCTTGGCCCATGTCCGCCCGAGCGCCGTTTTTCTTTTCCGGTACGCCATCCGCCTTCCGGGGGAGGGCGAAGAAGAAAGTGCTCCCTTTCTCTTTCTCGCTCTCCACCCAGATGCGCCCGCCGTGCAGCGCCAATAACTCTTGGACAAGGTTCAGCCCGATTCCCAAGCCTCCCGCCCGGTGCGTGCGTCCGCTCTCGAGTTGATGGAAACGATTGAAAATCACCTCCGTCTCCTCCGGGGTCATCCCCATTCCCTCATCCTTGATGCTCACCCAGACTTCCCCGGGACAGGCGGCCGTGCAAACCGTTACCGTACCGCCGTCGGGAGAGTACTTGGCCGAATTGTCAAGGAGATTTGCGAGGACCTGGTTGATCCGCACCGAATCCAGTGAGACCACGCCGCAGTTGGGGTCCAGGATTATCCGGGTGGAAAAGCCCTCGGGGAGCTCCATACGGCGGGCCCGCACCATGGCTCCTACGAGATCGTTGATCAATACCGATTGCAAATCCAATTCGATCTCGCCCGCTTCGATCCGGTCGAAGGCAATGAGAACTTCGATGAGACGGGTGATGAACACTCCCGCTTCCTTGATCCGTGCGACGTTTCGCGTGAGTTCCTCCTCCATCGGCCGCATTAAGAGGAGGTCGCTATAGCCGACGACGGTATTGAGGGAAGAGCGAATCTCGTGGCTCACGTTGGAGAGGAAATCGCTCTTGGCGCGGTCAGACCTCTCCGCCTTCTCCTTGGAAATCCTCAGCTCCTCCCGCACCTGCATGGGTTCGGTGATGTCGCGGACAACTCCGTTGAATTTCCGCTTCCCGTCTCTGACGAATTCGCTGACGGCGAGATACAGCGGGAAGGTCGAGCCGTCCTTCCGGCGGCCGACCACCTCCCGGCCAATTCCGATAACTTTCGCATCTCCGGTCCGCAGATAATTATTTATGAACAGGTCGTGATCCCTCGCGAATGGATTCGGCATGAGCGTTGAAACGTTCTGGCCGATGACCTCTTCCGCGGCGTAGCCGAAAATCCGCTCCGCGGCCGGGTTGAACGACTCGATGATGCCCCTCTCGCCGATGGTCACGAAGGCGTCCACCATGCTCTCTAAAACTTCAAACGTGCGGTTTTCACTCTGGAATTGTAGCTCTTGAACCTCCCGGTAGCGGCGCCCCTTCTCGATGGCGATGGCGGCCCCATTCGCAAACGAATCGCAAAGACTGAGCTCGGCCGGGGTGAATTCCCGAATCCCCTTGGCCACGAATGCCAGCACGCCCAATACTTGCCCTCCGCTCTTGAGCGGCACGCCCAGGAAAGAGCCGATCCCAGACCGCCGCGCCTGATCGGGATGCCTCCACCGGGGCTCTCGAAGGACGTCTTCGACGTAGTAAGGTTTTCCGATCGCGGCGGTCCAGCCGGTGACGCCTTCCCCGATATTTATCCTTCCCATCTCCTCGTTCGATATATAACCTCCGTGCTGCGCCTGCACTTCCAATGTTCCGTTTTCCGCTATAAAGATAGACGTGAACGGCACGTCCAGCAGCTCGGCCGCCGAGTGGACGATGAAATCCAGCGTCTCGTCCAGGTCGAGGCTCATGCCCACCTTCTGTGTCAGCTGGGTCAGGGTTTCGAGGCGCTCGATATAGGAGGTCCTCTCTTTTTCCATCCGCTTCCGGTAGGAGAGGTCATTTTGGATCCCGCAAAACCCGATGATTTCCCCGTCGTGATCCTTGACGGGCGAGATCGTCACGCTGACGGGAACTTCAGAGCCGTCCTTCCGGAGGAGCTGCGTCTCAAAGGATTTTGCCGATTCACTGTTGAATATCCCGGTGATTCGGCGGACCAGCCCTTCCTTCACGGCCGGCGGATAAAGCATCGAAACCGGCCGCCCCAAGGCCTCGCTCCGGCTGTAGCCGTACATGGCTTCGGCGCCCGCGTTCCAGAGGGTGATTCTCCGCGCCAAATTTATGGCAACAATGGCATCGGCATTGTCGTCTACCACGCTTTCGAAGAAATTGCTGACGCGCTTCTCTTCCTGGTAGAGCCTGCCTTTCTCGATTGCGATCGCGGCGCCGTTCGCGAAGGAGGCGCAGAGATCGAGCTCATCGGGGGTGAAATCGCAGATAGCTTGCGTCAAGCAACACAAAACGCCCAACACCTTCTCTCCGCTCTTCAGCGGGACCCCGAGGTAGGAGCCCATCCCCTTCGCACGGGCGAAGTCGGCATACTTCAGCCTGAGGTCTTTTTGGACCTCCCGGATACAGCAAATTTCCCCCTTCTCGGCCACCCAACCCGTCAGCCCTTCCCCCAGGCGGAAGACGATATTCCCCTGTCCGGAGAAATAGTCCCCAAAACTGGCCCGCAGGTCCAGAATATTGTCCTGGAGAAGGAAAACAGCCGCGCAGGGAACATCCAAAAGCGCGGTGGCCGATTGAACGATGAAATTCAGCGTTTCGTCAAAGTCGAGGCTCGCCCCGATCCGCTGGGTCAGGAGGTTTAAAGTGTTCAGCCGCTCGACGTGGGTCTTCTGGGCTTTTTCCGCCAGCTTCCGCTCCGTGATATCGCGGACCATGGCGATCATGTATGTTTTTTCGGCGACACCCATGAGCGAGGCCGATATCTCAGCGGGAAGATGCTCGCCCGTGACGGTCAAGCAGGTGAGTTCATCGGTCCATCCCTGCCCTTTTTCGAAAACCGACTCAACAAACGTAAGCATCCGGTCCATTTCGTTCGGATGAATATCGCTCACCTTCTTCGCCAGCAATTCCTCACGGGAATATCCGAGCATCCGGCAAGCGCTCGGATTGACATCAATTATTTTGTCATCAAAAGGATCGAGGACGAAGATCGAATTGTTCGAGTGATCGAATATATTCCGGAAACGCTTTTCGCTTTCCCGAAGGGCTTCCTCCATCTCCTTGCGCTCGGTGAGATCTTTATAAATGACCGCCACGGCGACCGGCTCGTCGCCTTCCAATTTCAGGGGTGAGCGGGTGATGCCGACGTGCACCAAGGTGCCGTCCTTGCACATCCGCTCGCCCTCAAGGCGCACCGGGCAGCCGGACCGGATCGCCTCCAGCCGGTTGGCCTCGCCGGTTTTACTTTTCCATTCGTCCCGCTCATGAGGAGGAATGATCAAGTCGACAAAATCCCTGCCCTCCGCCTCGGCCCGGCTGTAGCCGAACAGCGCCTCGGCGCCCGCGTTCCAGAGAATGAGCCGCCGATCCGCGCCCGCTACGGCAATGGCGTCGGCGTTGCTGTCCACAAGGCTGCTCAAAAGGAAATCGCAGCGTTTTCCTCCTCCCGGAGCCTCGCCCTCCCGATGGCGAGCGCCGCGCTGTTCGCGAAGGAGGTGATGAGTTCCATCTCGTCTGCGGTGAAATGCCGTACCTCCCGCGTAAAGATGCTGAGAACCCCGAGAACTTCCCCTCCTCGTTTCAGGGGAACGCCAAGATAAGACGTTATTTTCTCGCGGAGCGTTTCTTCCGAAAATATCCAGCGGGGATCTAACTTGACGTCTTCGGCGTAAAATGGCTCTCCCGTCTCGGCGATCCAACCGCTGAGGCCCTCTCCGATATCCAGCTTCTTCAATTCCTGGATTGTGATATTGCCCCCATATTTGGCCCTCTTCTTGAGCACCCCACCTTCCTGAATAAAGATCCGCGTGAACGGCACGCCCAGCAATTTGGCCGCCGAGTGAACGACGAAATCCAAAACCTCATCCAGGTCGAGGCTCTCGCTGATCATTTGCGTCAGGTGGGTGATCGTTTGAAGGTGCTGGTGGTGGGCCTTCCGTTCTTCCTCACACCGCTTGCGCTCGGTGAGATCCTTTAGGGCCCCACAGACACCGATGGCATTCCCTTCGCGATCTTTTACGGGGGAGAGCGACACATTGACGGGAATCCTGGCGCCGTTTTTCGCCGTATAAATCGTTTCGAAGGAAAAGGTGAGCCCTTTTTGAAGTATCTCCTCGACGCGGCGCGACACCTCTTCCCTTTTCTCCTCGGGGAGGACCAGGTCAAAGTGCCGCCCCAGGGCCTCGTCCTCGCTGTAGCCGCACAGCGCCTCGGCGCCGGCGTTCCAAAAGATTATCTTTTGCGCCGTGTCCGTGACGATGATGGGGTCGGCGCTGTCCCCCGCCAGGCTCCGGAAGAAGTGCCGCTTGCGCAGGATTTCATCGAAGATTTTTTTGTGGCCGTTGGCGAAGCGGGCTTCGCCGGATAGAGAATTCTCCGGCGAAGAGATATGCATATTGGAGGCAGAAGTATCCGCTGCGTTGCCAGAAGTCATGGGCGGATTTCCTAACTACGAATGCGCTATTGCCCCCCCCCCGAAGGTCAAAAAAACTGGTTTTTCCCCTTTATCGGTTCGGTTTATATGCCCAAGAAGTTAATTAATATAACTAATATTATATATATTCTACAATATAATGTCAGGACAATTTAGATATTTTAAATTAAAAGTCAACCTTTTTTTCCGGCTTTCTCAGTTTTTTTCGCGCTCTATCGAACTCTTTGAAAAACCTTTTTTTGCTCCCCCAGCCCGCGCCGCCAAATCAAATATTCGCTCCGCTTCCCGCCATGGATCGCTCGCCCCTTGAGCCATCCGTCGCGAAATGAAACCAGCCGCCGAGGCGACCTATCGTTTTTTGGCGCAAGCCGGAAAAAACTTCTCCTCCGAATCCGGTTTCGGGGGGATCAACCGCCCGCGGCTTGTGGGCTGAGAGGCGGTCAACAGCCAGTGAAACGAATTGATCTTTAGAGAATGAAATGGTGGCGCGATGTCCGAAAAAATTTACCGCCTTTCGGCGCATCCGGCAACCTTTGAATTAACACCCTTAGAATATCTATTACCACAACAAACACCCAAATTGGGGAAATGATTCACTCAGTTTTTCTTTTTATTATCAATATAACATTCACCCATCTGGCCACACTCATTAATGAATAAGTCAATATCGCCGATTGCCCAAATTTTAGGCATTGGCTTTTTTTTGGCATCTTTGGCAATTGTTCCAATCTGAAATATCGAATTTTTCTGCCCGTCCCGGAGGAACAGCGCGCGGCCCCTCCCCCCCCGCCCGAAGGGGCTTAAACCATGCGGCGAAATTTGAAGAAAGTGAAAAGAAAGGGAAGGGAAAACCACAGCCCGGCGGATAAGGGAGGGCCAATGGCGGTGTCTCAGGTCAAGGCTTTTTTTCGAGGCTCCTTTTCGCCGCGACCATGCGCTCCCGCGCTTCGGCCGCCCTCGCAACATCGCCGAGTCGCTCGTAGACGACCGTGAGGTTTTCCCAGGAGGCGGCGATTGCTTCCGGATCCGGCGGCGCTGATCTTTCGTGAATCTCCAGCGCCCGGCGAAAGAGGGCGGCGGCCTCGGTGTAGCCGCCTTGGGAGAAGGAGAGGGCCGCCAGATTTTCCAGCACCACCGCAACGGCCGGATGACGGGGCCCGCGCGCCCTCTCCTGGATGGCCAGGGCGCGCCGGTAGAGCGGCTCCGCTTTCTGATAGGCGCCTTGCGACTCGTAGTACCAAGCGAGGTTGTTCAGAACGTTCGCCACGTGCGGGTGGTCCGGCCCCTCCGCTTTTTCGTAGACAGCGAGAGCCCTCAGAAAAATGGCCTCGGCCGCGCCGAATTTCTTTCGGGCCATTTGGATCATAGCGAGGTCGCTGAGGATGGAGGCGACCCGGGCGCTCTCCGGCCCGTGCGCCTTTTCATAAATAGCGAGCGCGCGCCCGGCGAGCCGGTACGCTTCTGAGAATTTCCCCTGCCGGTAAAGCGCGACCGCCTCCTCGTGCCGGGCGTGCCCGGTAGACCCCTCCTCCGGGCCGTTGGCGAAAGATGGCCCCGCCAGCGCGATGGAAAGCAGCAACGCAATCGCCCGGATCGGCGCCTGCTCCCGCCGCGGCGTTCTTTCCGGCCGAATCCGAGTGCGGATCATTTCCATCCAAGAGACCCCGGCGGCCCGCCCAGGGGAGAATTCCGAACTTCACGCCAGGACGAGGAAACCGCCGTGGAAAAAGGGAGGGCCCGGGCGCGGCGGCCCGGGCCCCTCTCCCGCCGGTTGGCGGATTACTTGATGGTCAACAAGGCGACGGCGTCGGTGGCTTTCTGCATGGCGGTAATATGTCCCTTCGCGCCCGAAGCCCCTTTGTGCGAGGCCTCGGCCTCGTTCAGAAGCACGATTGCCTTGCTCTTCATGTCCCCCATCGCATTTCCGGCCAGGCGCCTGCCGGCCGCAATCAGCTTGGGGCAGCGGAACGCGAAGGCGCTCTGCGCCGAGAACCCGATCGCCAAAACCGCCGTAAGAATTCCCAAAAACACTCGTTTCCGCATTTTTCGTCTCCTCATCCGCCCGCCTGATTGATCCCTGCTGCAGGGAGGGATCAAAAACCCGGGCATACGTTGGAAGAATCGCCCCGCCAGCCAGCCGGCGGCGGCCAAATCACGTTTGTCTTCCAAACACACGAGGGGAAGAAAAAGTTCGCCAAATAGTGGATATTCAGAGCATATACTCCTATATTACATTTAAACGGGATTTCCCTGGTGGGAACCCCCTCCGCCTCGGGAAAGGGCATTTCCCGGACCGCGGCCACACCCGGCGATTCAACTCAGCTATTGGGGAGCTGAACTTTCGTGAAAACCCATTTTTCAGCACCACCGGAACAGTGCCCGGCCAAGCTTCCTTATCACCAACGCCCCGCGGTCCGTTTGGCCGTCGCCACCGCATTTTTCTTTTTCCTCGCCGCCGCCTCTCCGCACCGGGTCCATCATCTGGACCAAGAAATCCATCACGCCCCGATCCACACCCGCGCGCACGCCCATGCACCCAATTATGAGGGGCAAGACCATAAAGGCTGTGAATTTCTCCCCGCCCCGCCGCACTGCCTACAGGCCGACCGCCCCGCTGTGCCGCGTGTCATCCAATGCCTCATTGAGCCGGGGGCCCCATTGGGGCTAGTGGCTACCAGCCCGCTGCGCTTTTCCGCCACCCTTTGCGATGCCTCCGCGCGGGTCGGATTTTCGTCGGGCCGGACCCTTGTCCGGCAAACATCATCTCGCCAGTTCGGCATTTTCGGCCCTCCCCTTCTTGCCATTCGAGCTCCTCCATCTCGCGCTTCATAAGCCACCACCGAATATCTTTTCCCGCTATCCCGCTGAGGGAGCGGGTCCTTTCGAAAAAGGGCGGGGGATGCGCACCAAGCAGAAAAGGAGGTAGCACCGTGAGAAGAAAATGGAACCTGGTCTTCGTGTTGGCAGGCCTGCTTTCCTTGACGCTCGTTCCGGCCGCCGTTGCCGACGAAGGCCACGCCCATGCGGATAAGAAAGAGGTTTCACCCTCCCATCAGGCGAAAGAGAACCTTCACACTGCCGGAAAAGAAGGAAAGGGGCACGGGCATATGGAAATGAAAATGACCTCTCCGGCCCGCGGCGGGATGGGAGGCCACCGCGCCGAGGCAAAAGAAGAAAAAGGGCCTGGGCACATGGAAATGAAAGGGACAGCTGCCGGCCACCCGGCGAAGGAAGGCCACCACGCCGAGGGAAAAGAGGAGAAAGAGCATGGCCACGGGGCGGCGGAGATGATGAAGGGTCTGACCCCTCTGCAGGCGAAGGGCCTCCGGCTCGTCTCCGATCTCCACTGCAACGCCTGCCACTACATCAGCGAAGCGCTTGAGCACGGCGAAGGACACGGGGGCGGGCACGGCGGGGTGGCACCCACCTTGGGCTTCGTCGGGGACAAGTTCCGGCCGGATTGGCTCTTCGACTTCATACAAAAACCGCACACCATCCGCCCTTGGCTGGCCATCCGGATGCCCCAGTTCCGCCTCACAGAGGAAGAAGCCGTTTCCTTGGTCAAGCACCTGACGGAAGACATGAAAAACCCCGAACCCCTTCCGGAACTGAAATCCGCCGTTTCCCCGGCCGAGCGGGGGACCCTCCTCGTCTCGGGAAAAAAATTAATGTCCGAGGATTATTTCAACTGCTGGAACTGCCACCAGCAGGGCGATAAGAAGCCGGACGGCCCCCGGGAGAATTGGGCGCCCGACCTCGAGATCTCCGCGCGCCGTCTGCGCCCGGAGTGGCTCGCCCAGTGGCTCCGGGATCCCCAGAAGCTGATGCCGGGAACGAAGATGCCCACCTATTTCGAGGACGACGAGTCAGGACCCGACGAGATCCTCGGCGGGAGCGAAGCGCGGCAAATCTTCGCCATGGCCGAGCGCATCCGGGAGCTCGCCAGGAAAGAGGAGAAGAAAGGCCCCTCCGCCTTCGAACGGGCGAAAAAGCGCCACCCGGCGGCCAACCGCGCCCTCGGCGCCCAGCTCATGAGCGAGTTGAACTGCGCGGGTTGCCACGATGTGAGCGGAACCCACGAACGAATCGAGGCGCCCCCCCCGCTCGCCCATGAAGGAAGCCGCGTCACGAAGGAATGGCTGGTCGATTTCCTGAAAAAACCCTACCGTTACCGTCCCATCGGATACACCTCGGCGGCCGCCTCCCGCATGCCCGACTTCCGGCTGAGCGGCGATGAGACCGAAGCCATCGCCGCATTTCTCATGATTCAGACGGACGAGCGGACCCACGCCCATGAGAAACCTCACCCCGATCCCGAGGCGAAGGTCCGGCGGGGGGAGAGGCTCTTCGCCGGAATGTACTGCCGGGCCTGCCATGAGACAGGAGACGTGCCCGGGATAAAAAGCGGGGTTGCGCCGCGGTTCGCGGGGCCGAACCTGGCCCGCGCCGGGCGCCGCCTCCAGGAGGATCACCTGAAGCTCTGGCTGGCGGGCGAGGTCACGCACTCCGGCTCGAAACTCGAAATGGACGCGCACCCCATGGTCCCGAGGCTGGGGCTTTCAAAAAAGCAGATCGGGGAGCTGGCCGCCTACCTCGTTTCGTTGGAATAACGCATTCGCGTCCTGCTCATTTGGCCCAAAAAAATTTCCCCCTCCCGGTAGCGGTCGGGTCTCGGGTCACATCTCCCGCCGCCCCTCCAGCGAGCGCGAGAGAGTCATCTCATCGGCGAACTCGAGGTGGCTCCCCATGGGGAGGCCGTGGGCGAGTTGTGTCACCCGGACCCCGAGGGGCTTGAGGAGCCGGGCCAGGTAGAGCGAAGTTCCCTCGCCCGCCATTTTCGGGTTGAGGGCGAGGATGACCTCCTCCGCCCCCTGCTCCTTCACCCGGTTCACCAGTTTTCCGATGGTCAAATCCTCCGGGCCCACCCCGTCGAGGGGGGATATCGCCCCCAAAAGGGCATGGAACTGCCCGCGGTATCCCCCCGCCCGCTCGATGGCAAAGATATCCGCCGGCTCTTCCACCACGCAGATACTCTTGGGGTCCCTCCCGGCGGAGGCGCACGCGGTGCACGCCTCCTCGCGCATCTCGCCCTCGCCCAGGGTGAAGCACCTCGGGCAGAGACCGACCCGCTCCTTCATCCTCTCCAGAGCGGCGGCGATGATCCCGATGCCCTCCTTGTCCCTGGAGAGCAGGTAAAACACGATTCGCTGTGCGCTCTTTGGCCCGACGCCGGGAAGGCGCCGGAAGGCGTCGATGCACTCCTGGATGGCGGGAAAGCGGCCGAGGGACAAGTTTGTCATCTCCCCAGGTGGGCGGGAGTCATCATCTCGCGGCGGCGTATACGAGGACGAGAATCAAAACCGCCAAAACGGCGACGGCGATGGGCAGGATGATCCTCCCGCCCAGGTCCGCCCGGTGGCCGCACACGGGACAGCGGTGAAAGGGAAATTTCTCGCGAGGGCCCCGGGTGGCCGCAGCGCCCGCAAAGCGCGGTGAGGAGATGCGCGCCGCAGCCCGGGCAGGCTGGTTCGCCGCGCTCGAGCTTCGTCCCGCACGCACCACACCGTAACCCCCCTCCCTGGATCTGCATGCCGGGCGATCCGCTCCCTAAAAGAGGCCAGGTATGTTCAGGCCGCCGGTGAGCTTTTTCATCTCCTCGGCCACCATCTCCCGGCCCTTCCGCGAGGCCTCGTTGCAGGCCGCCCGGACCAAATCCTCCAGCATCTCGACATCCTCCGGGTCGACCACCTGCTTCTCGATCTTGACCGACAATATATCGCCCGCTCCGTTCGCGGTTACGTTGACCATTCCGCCTCCGGCCGACGCTTCCACGGTGCGGGAGGCCGCCTCCTCTTGCAGTTTTGCCACCTTCTCCTGCATCTGGCGGGCCTGCTTCAACAAATTTCCCATACCGCCTTTCAGCATCATTTCCCTCCCTGCGGGTGCCCGCCATGCGATCGAAGTTTTCGATTCGAAATGATTCGCCCGTCGAACAGATCGACCACTTCCTGGATGATCGCGTCCTCGCCCTCCTTCCGGCTCTTCGCCTCCGCGGGGTCGGGGTCCGCGCCGCGGGCGGCGCCCGGAGCGTCCAGCGAAGGGGCCTCCTCCTCGAAAATCACCTTGGCCGGCCATGGAAGGCGCTCCGCCATGTAGCCCTCGACGGCGGGAAGCGCGTCCCTGATCAGCTCTCCCGAAGCGGCCAGTCCGTTTTCCGGGGAAATTTTGAGGGAAATCCTCCCCTCTTCCCGGCAGTCCACCCATGCGTCCTTAAGAATGCTCCGCCGGCCCGCGCCCAGCGCCCCCACCGCTTCCTCCCAGGCGCGTTTCACTCGGGGGGGATCCCAGGTTTCACCGGCGGGCGGGACAGGGGGCGTCGTATCGGCGGGGTGAGGCTCCGCGCCGCCTCGGTTGGATGGAGAGGGGCTTTCGGCCGGGGGGGGGGGAGGACTCTTGACGTCTTTCCCCCCGGCGGGAGGGAGAGGGGAGTGCGGGGGGGGACCGGCGGGTCGGTTCCCGCCCCCTTCCCGGCGCGTTTCGCCGCTCATGGTGTCGAGCCGCTCCATGATCCCCCCCAGGTCCGCGAGAGAGCCAAGCATGGCCATCCGCAGGACGGCCAGCTCCATGGTCATCCTCGGGTGCGCCGATGTGCGCAACTCGGCCTCGGCGCTCTGGAGGATGGAATAAGCTTGGTGGGCCTCCTCGAAGGAGACCTTCCCGGCAAGGGTTTTCCGCTCGGCCAGTTCCTCCTGGCCCACCTCGAAAAGCTCCCCAACGTCCCCGGCCGCGAGGATGACCATGATGTCCCGGAGGTATTCGAGCAGGTTCGTGCAAAACAGCCGCAGGTCGTGGCCCGCATCGAACACGCCGCCGAGTTCGCAAAGGGCCGCGCGCGCGTCCCGCGCAACGACGGCCGAGACAATCTTGCGGTACACCTCCGCGGGCGGTACGCCGAGAACGGCCTCCGCATCCTCGAGGGACAAACGCCCCTCTCCCGAGAACGTGAGCGCCTGGTCGAGAAGGGACTGCGCGTCGCGCATGCTCCCCTCGCCCATCCGGGCGATGAGAAAGAGGGCGGCCTCCTCCACCTCCCTTTCCTGGGTTTGAACGATGTGTGCGAGCTGTTCTTTGATGACACCCACGGGAAACCGGCGGAATTCGAATACCTGGCACCGGCTCAGAATGGTCTCGGGCACCTTCTGGAGCTCGGTGGTGGCGAAGACGAAGGCCACGTGCGGCGGCGGCTCTTCGAGCGTCTTGAGAAGCGCGTTGAAGGCGCCCCGCGAGAGCATATGGACCTCGTCGATGATCACCGTCTTGTAGCGGCCCCGGGCGGGGCGGTAGCGGAGGCCCTCGCAAAGATCCCGGATATGGTCAACGCCTGTGTAGGTGGCGCCGTCGATCTCGAGCACGTCGGGGTGCCTTCCCGCATCGATCTCCTGGCAGGGGGCGCACGACCCGCAGGGCTCGGAGACGGGCCCTTCCGAGGATTCGCAGTTGAGGGCTTTGGCGAGGATCCGGGCCGTCGTGGTCTTGCCCACGCCCCGCGTCCCGCTGAAAAGGTAGGCTGGCGCGATACGTCCCGCGCCGAGGGCGTTGGAAAGGGTGCGCCGGATATGGTCCTGCCCCAACAGCTCTTCGAACTTCCGGGGCCGCCATTTGCGGGCGCTGGCGATATAGGTCATGGAGCGACCCCTCCCGAGGGGGAGAGAAGGGCGAGACAGATTCGCCGTTTCGGATGTGTCCGGGTGCGAAAAAAATTTCCAAAGGTCCCGCCGCAAAGCCGGCCGGCCAGGCGCCCTCGCGGCACCCGGGAGGATCCGCATACCGCTGCTTCCTTCCGGACCTGACGGGGTTCGCAGGCTCCCGCTGCACGAGACCCAGCCGGCCGGTTTTGCGGCGGGACCGAAGAGAATACTACTCCGCCCTCCCCCCCCTTGGGAAGGCGCGACGGCGGGCCGCCCGCCTCCATGGGGACGGGGAACCCTTCGGTGCCCTGCAAGAAAACATTTTTGGGAAACACCCGCTCAGCGCTCCTGCTTCCACTCCTTTACTTTTTTCTTGGCCTCGGCCAACTGCGCGGAGCTCATCCGCTTGGTCAGTTTTTCGAGATTCACCTTTGCTTTTTTGTTTCCCGCCGCGTCGGCGAGGGGAGTCCACTTATAGGCCAGAACCAAATCCTTGGGGACGCCGATTCCCTCCGCGTGGAGGTATCCGAGGTTGAGCTTGGCTTGGGTGTTTCCGCCCGCCGCCGCTTTCTCGTACCACTTCGCCGCCTCGGCGGGGTCCCGGGCAACACCCTCGCCCCGGTAGTACAACAAGCCGAGGTTGAGCTGCGCCTGCGCGACCCCATTCTCGGCCGCCATGCGGTTCCACTTCGCCGACTCGGCGTAGTCCTGCAGAACGCCGACGCCCTTCGAGAACACAATGCCCAGGTTGACCTGTGCGCCCACGTGGCCTTGCCCTGCCGCATCACGCCACCACCGCACCGCCTCTTTCACGCTTTTCCGAACCCCCTGCCCCCTGTGATACAGAAGGCCGAGGCTGAATTGGGAATCGGCGTGACCGGCATTGGCCGACCTTCCGATCAATTTTAACGCCGCCGTGATCTCCCCGCGCTTATAGGCGGCCAGGCCGGCTTGGTAATCGGCCTTGGGGCCGGTCTGGGCCGAGAGGGGAGAGGCCGGAAGGAGAAGAAAAGCCGCGAGGACAATTGCGCCCGACATTTTCAATCGCATGGACGATCCACCTTGTTCAAACGCCCGGGCCAGCAGCGCGGGGCCATATTGAGGAGAAAAATCCAGCGGCCTCGAAGCCGCTGGGGCCCAAGCCGACTGGCGGAGAGGGAGGGATTCGAACCCTCGAGGCACCTTTTGGGCACCTATACGATTTCCAGTCGTACTCCTTAGGCCAGCTCGGACACCTCTCCGGGAAATGAAAGCGCCCTGCCAAAAAGAACGCTACTTTTTATCTCTCGCCTCCGCCACCACTTAAACGCTTCGGGCCGATTCTTATCGGCTCCATTCCCTCAATAGTACATCGCGCCCAATTCGTATTGGACCCAGATGTGGCCCTTCCCTGCGAAATTCCGCATTTTCCGAAATCTTCTCGTTTCCGCCGGGATTTGCTGTTGGCGGGCGGCCCGACCGAACCCGAAAGGCGGGAACACGCAATTTCCCCCATCCGCCCGGAAATAGGAAGAGCCGCAGCCTGACAACAATCGTCCGATTTCGCTGGCCATATGCCGGAACCGGCCCGGCATCCCCGAAAATCATTGACTCTCCTTGCCCTATATCGGATAATTTCGCCCACGTCAGAGAGGAGGTGATCCCATATATGAAAACAAACTGTAGGGACGAGGTGACTGTCGTCTAGGGTGGGAAACCCCCAGACCTTGCCGGGTTTCTTCCGTCCGGGCGAATCCCAGCAGATCACCGAAAACGCCCCGGCCCGATTGGGCCGGGGCGTTTATCTTCTATAACAGGCTAAAATCCAATGGCTCCCCCGCACCGTCCAATGGCTCCCCCGCACCGTCCAATGGCTCCCCCGCACCGTCAAATCGCTCCCGCCGCCTCCGGCAAACAACCCTTCTCCAGATCGCATTTTGCCCGGATTTCCCCGCATCGTTGCGGAATTGCGGATTTCGTTGACAGCAGAAATTTTTTTCTGCAAATTAAAGCCATACTAAGAACAATCATCGTGGCGGAACCGGCCATATTTTGTGCTTCAGGCGATGGGTGAATCCTTCTGCTTGAAACGTTGTCTTGGGGATTGAGGTGAAGGGGATATCAGCGCAGCGGGGCAGGACGAAGAAAAATCCGGGCAATCGTCGTTCGGCCAATTCCGCCGGGGGGAGAACCAGACAACATTCCGCGGATAACGGCTCGTACCAGAACCTGGGCCGGATCATCCGGAGGATTCGCCTCCGGCAGGAGCTTACGCTACAGAATTTGGCCAAGAAAACAGGGCTTGCACTCAGCTTCATCAGCCAGGTGGAGCGGGGCGTCGGGAATCCCACCCTCGCCTCCCTAAAAGCAATTTCAGACGCCCTCGGGGTAACGGTGGGCCACTTCTTCGATCAGGCGGAACCGTCGGGGGATGTGGTCCGGGCCGCCCACCGGAAACGGCTCATCGACAAACGGGGCGTTACGCATTTCCTTCTGACATCCCGTTTGGACCGACGCTTCGCCATGTTTCATACGGTCCACGAACCGCGCAAAGAGGTCACGTACGAACCTCTCCAACACGAAGGAGAAGAAGCGGTTTATGTCCTAAAGGGCACCCTCGAGCTGATGCACCGGGACGAGCGACACGTCCTAAAAAAGGGGGATTCCATCTATTTTTCCAGCCGCGACCCCCACAGCGCCAAGAACATCGGAAGAGGCGTCTTGGAATGCATCTGGGTGGAAAGCCCGCACAGCTTCTGATTAAGGCGGAGTGAAAGGAGTCCGAGGATGACCAATTTTGGCAAAAAGGTGGACGTTCTCATCATCGGGAGTGAGGGAGCCGGTGCGTATGCGGCCATCAAAGCCCAAGACCGGGGCGCCAACGTCCTCGTTCTCACCAAGGGGCGCTTCGGAGGGAGCGGATCCACCCTGACGGGCTTGGCCGATATCGACCTCGACAGCCAAGCTTGTTGTGAGCTCGGCTTCAAAGGCAACCCCGACGACAGCGAAGAGATTTTCTTCGAGGACATGCTCATCGAGGGGAGGTACATCAACAACCAAGCCCTCGTGGACGTGCACGTCCGGGACGCAGTGTCCCGGGTCCGCGAATTGGTGGAGTGGGGGATGCGTCTTACTGACATTCTCCACACCCCGGGGCATCGTTACCCGCGGGGTCTCCTCTGTTCGGGCACCGAGATCATGCGGAGACTGCGCACCCAGGTGATCCGGCGGAAGATCCCCCTCGCCGAGCACATCATGGTGACCGACCTCCTGACCCGGGACGGCCGCGTCATCGGCGCGGTCGGCCTCGACCTGGTGAAGGGTGAGTTCATCTCCATCCAGGCTAAGGCGACCATCATGGCCACCGGCGGGGCCATGGCGATTTACCCTATCTACACGGCCCCTGAGGAATTGACCGGAGACGGCCGGGCCATGTCCCTCCGGGTAGGTGTCGAGTTCATCGACACGGAAATGACCCAGTTCCATCCCTGCAACCTGCTCTTCCCGCCCATGTGGAGGGGGATCGGGTTCCCCTTCACCATCGGCCCGGCGGGCGGGCTGCGCATGCACCTCCTCAACAAGTGGGGCGAGCGGTTCATGGCCAAATGGGACCCCGAGAGAATGGAACTCAATACGCGGGACGTTCTTTCGATCGCCATCATGAAGGAGGTGCTGGAGGGCCGCGGCTCGCCGGCCGGCGGCGTCTACATGTCCTTCAACCACCTCCCCACGAACCTGATCGACTACTTCGGGGAATGGTTCGGCGGAGGGTACCTTCTGCACAAGGACTGGAAATACGAGGGTTTCGACTTCAAAGAGCTAGTGGAAAAGATGAAGAACGGGTACGCCCTGGAGTGCGGCCCTGCCAGCCATTTCTTCATGGGGGGAATTCGCATCAATCCGGATTGCGAGACCAACCTGCCGGGGCTCTACGCCGCCGGCGAGGTCGCGGGCGGGCTCCATGGCGCCAACCGGCTGTCGGGCAACGCCCTCACGCAGGTTTTCGTGCAGGGAGCCGTCAGCGGCGAGTCTGCCACGATGTTCGCCGGGAAGACGGACTGGGTCGAGCTCGATGCCAAACAAATCGAAGCCCACCGGGAGCGGCTCGAGGCGCCGCTTCGCCGTGAGGATGGGATAGATGCGTGGGAATTAATAGACCACCTCCGGAAGCTGGCCTGGGAGAAGGTGGGGGTCATCCGTTCGGGTGAAGGATTGGCGGAGGCGCTGGAGGAGTTCAAACGAATCCGCAAAGAGGAGCTCCCCCGTCTCCATAGCAAGAGCAAGGAGCGGAAATACAACAAGGAGTGGATCGAGTGCCTCCAAGTTCAGAGTATTCTGGACACCATCGAGGCAATCGCGGTCAGCGCCCTCCACCGGAAGGAAAGCCGCGGCGCCCATTACCGGACGGACGCTTCCGAATCCGACGACGCTTGGCTCAAGAACATCTCCTTGCGGCGGGATGAAAGCGGGATTGCGTTGCAAGAGCATCCGCTCGTCATTACCCGCATCCAGCCTGAATTAAAACCGACCGAAGAGGAATTGGAACATGTCCGAAGCGCGTAAAACAGTTCGGGTGACGGTCGTTCGCACAAATCCTGCCGAGGGGGAAGGCCCTTCCGAGGTGAGCTATGACGTTCCCTACATCTTCGGGATGAGCATCAGCAACGCCTTGCAATACATCAACGCGCATTTCGACGGTGGAATCTCGCATTACCTCTCTTGCCGCAGGGGTCTTTGCGTGGGCTGCGCCATCAAAGCGAACGGGAAAAACCTGCTTGCGTGCGTAACGCCGGTGCCCGAGGAGGGCGACCTCCGCTTGGAGGCCGCGAAGGCCCGCACCGTCGCCACCGACCTCCTCGATGGGCGGAAAGTTCTGGGCCAGATTTAACAGGCTTTATTTCGCTTTTTTACGAAATCGGAATTCTCGACAGATTAACCGAGGAAAGGAAAAAAATGGATCCGGATCGTTGGGAGAGAAAAGTTTTTGTCCACCAGCTGAACGAAGCGGAAATTATCGTCGATACGAAAGACTCGAATCGCTTGATCCCCAATACGTTCCCCAAGGGGGGCGGGATGCGGCGCCTCGTCACGGGCGAAGACCTCAGTCTCCGGGCGGGCTTCACCAAGATCAGCAAGGGCGAGACCATCGACACCTACTTTTGGTACGAGGAGATCTGGATCGTGTTGCGGGGAACGGGTGAGCTCACCACATTCGTGCGGCCGTCCACCGAGGAGACAACCAGTGAGCTTAAGCCCGAGGCTTTTGTCTATTATCCCAAAGGCTGCCACGCGTACGCCGAGTGCACTTCGAATGAGCCCCTCATCTTTTTGTACTGCGCCGTGCCTGCATCGAAGAAGGAAGGATTTTGGATGAAGCACATGACACCCGAGGACATGAAAGACATCGTTATCCGGGAGGAGTTCCGGGAAGAGTAACCGCGCGCGGAAATCCTTTCCGCGAAGGGGAGCGCAGGTGACCGTTTCTGAATACTTGGCAGAATTTGTCTCCGGGACCGATTGCGACGCCATTCCCGGTGAGGTGATCGCCAAGGCCAAGACCTGCATTCTGGACACTCTCGGTTGCGCGCTTTTGGGGACCCGCTCCCCCTGGCGCGGAATTCTGGACTCGTATCTCCCTGCGTCGAATGGCCCGGAGGAAGCCCGCGTCATCGGCCTTCCCATTAAAACATCGGCGCAGAACGCTGCCTTCGCGAACGGGATTCTCTCCCACGTGGACGATCTCGACGACATCGTCTGGAGCATCGGCCATCCTTCGGTCGCCGTGCTGCCCGCCACCCTGGCGCTGGCCGAGAGGGAGAGCGCATCGGGAAAGGAATTTCTTCTGGCCTTCGTTCTGGGCTTCGAGGTGGCGTGCCACTTGAGCCGGCACATCAACCCCGCTCACTTCCGCAAAGGCTGGCACTCCACCGCCACCATCGGGATCTTCGGCGCCGCCGCCGGCGCCGCCAAGATTTTGAAACTGGACCGGGAGCGGACGGGCTGGGCCATCGGCATGGCGGCCTGCCAGAGCGGGGGGCTGAGGGCCGATTTCGGAACCCTGACCAAGGCGCTCCACATCGGCAAGGTGGGCCAGAATGGCGCGGCCGCCGCCCTGCTGGCCCGGGCGGGGGTGGACGCGGCGGCCGGCATCTTCGAGAACGAGGCGGGCTACCTCGGGGCCTACGCCGAAACGGCTGACGCGGAGGCGATGAAGTCGGGGCTCGGCGACCCCTGGACCTTTCTCGACCCGGGCGTCCTCTTCAAGCGTTATGCGTGCTGCTCGGGCAGCCACCCCGGAATCGAGGCTGTCCTGGAACTGAAGAAAGGGCACGCCTTCGGTCTGGAGAGCATCGAATCCGTGCGGGTTTTGACGGATCTGGGAGGGCCGGATATTCTTCTCTTCGACAATCCTGAAAACGCGCTTCAAGCGAAATTCAGCATGCCCTTCAGCATCGCCCTTGCGATCGCGGAGGGGGACGTTACTCCGGCGGACTTCACCGACGAGAAGGTGAAAGACCCTTCCTTGGTTTCCTTCATGGAGCGCGTCTCGATGGAGGTCGACCCCAAGTTGGCCAGGCAGGGCTATTTCTGCAAGTCGGACTCGACGGTCCGCCTCCGGCTGAAGAACGGGAAAGAGCTTTCGAAAAGGGTCCGGATGGCCCGCGGAAATCCGGAGGCTCCCTTTTCGGAGGCCGAGTTGGAGGAGAAGTTCCTCGCCTGCGCCCGCGGGGTGATACCGGACAGTTCGGCCGAAAAGGCCGTGGCGCTCATCCGGAATCTGGAAAATGCCTCTTCCCTGGACGAGCTGACATGCCTATTATCAGCCCATCGTTAATCCTTATCGCCGGTCCTGCTGCGAGACCATTCACACAGATCCTGTAAAGGAGAAGAAATGAGCACGGTTGATTTGGTCATCAAAAACGGAGAAGTACTCACCCCGGAGGGAATCAAGCGCACCGGGATCGCCGTGCAAGGCGAGATGATTTTCGACATCGATCTGGAGCAGAACCTCCCCTCGGGGAAGGAGGAGATCGACGCAAGCGGCAAGATCGTCATTCCCGGCTTCATCGACAGCCACGTCCACTTCCGTCAGCCGGGTTTCGAGTACAAGGAAACCTGGGAGACGGGCTCGCGGGCCGCGGCCGCGGGCGGCGTCACGATGTGCGTCGGCATGCCGAACACCAGCCCGCCCCCGCGGGACGTCGAGGCCTGGGACCTGCACATCAAGCTCGCGAGCGAGGGTTCCTGCGTCGACTTCAACCACTGGGCGCTTCCCACCAAACTGGACCAAATCGTCCCGATCGCCGAGCGGGGAACTATCGGCTTCAAGTTTTTCATGAAACGGGCACACTACCCCTATAACCCGGAAACCTCTATCGTAGACGATGCCGAGATCCTCCTCGCGATCCAAGAGATCCGGAAAACCGGCCTTCCCCTCTGCTTTCACCCCCACAACCAGAATATCTGGGACTACAAGATCAAAAAATGGACCGATGAGGGCAGGACCGACCTGGAAACCTACGCCGAGGTCTCCTACGGCGACCACGACATCAACAACACGACCGGAATCGCCAAGATGATCATCTTGGCGAATGCCATCGGGGTTCGCCTCCGCATTCTGCACCTCCAGGGGCGCGACCAGTTCAAGCTGGTCAAGGCGATGCGGGCGGGCGGCTACGACTTCATCAACGAGGCCAATCCGTGGGGGGTGTTCAATATCCGGCCGATCACAATCATGGGCTCGGAGGAGGAATACTGGGAAGCGTTCAACGACGGCACCATCGACCTCATCGCCACCGACCACGCGCCCCACAGCCGGGAGGAGTTCGAGCAGGCGCAAAGGAACGTTCACGATTCGGTCATCGTGGCCTACCCCCAGGTGGAGCATTACATGTCGATGTTCATGACCGAGGTGAACAACGGAAAGATCACCCTGGAGCGGCTCTCGAAGCTTTGCTCGGAGAACGTGGCGCGCCATCTTGGCGTCTATCCCCGCAAGGGCGTCATCCAGAAGGGCTCGGACGCCGACCTCGCCATCATCGACATGAAGGAGAGGCGCACCATCAGCGAGGATTATCCCGTCTACTCGAAGATGGGCTACTCGCCCTACGAGGGCGTTGCGGTGCAGGGGATTCCAATCCGCACCCTCGTACGGGGGAAAACCGTAATGGAGAACGGGAATATCTTGGGCAAGAAGGGATATGGGAAGTACGTCTCGCCGACGAAGTAGCTGCTTTTGGTTTCAAGTAACATTTCGGAGGTGTCCTTGAATTTCAAGGCCGTTACGGGAAATAATAGAAATCACTCCCGAAAATACAGGCGATCGAACATGAGGGGAAATTAACTCTGAAAATGACCAGAATTATCGAAGTCAAAAATGTCGTTAAATACTACCTGACCTCGAAAGGAGAGGTGGTCCACGCCCTGCAGGATATCAACTTCGATATTAACGAGGGCGAGTTTGTCACCATCGTGGGTCCCAGCGGGTGCGGCAAGACCACGCTCATGCTGATCTTGGGTGGTCTGCTCCGGAAGACCAAGGGCGAAGTTTTCCTTCGAAGCACACCCGTTGAAGGAACCCGGAGGGATATCGGGATCGTGTTCCAAGCCTCGGTCCTGCTCCCCTGGCGCACCGTGCTGGAGAACACCCTCCTTACCGCAGAGATTCTTGGCCTCGACAAGATAGAGTACACGAAAAAAGCGAGAGAACTCCTTGAGCTCGTCGGCTTGAATGGGTTCGAGGACAAATACCCAAAGGAACTTTCGGGCGGAATGCAGCAGCGAGCCGCCATTACCCGGGCGCTGCTTCACGACCCCGCCATTTTGCTTATGGATGAGCCCTTCGGCGCCCTCGACGCAATGACGCGGGAGCAGATGAATCTGGAGTTGCTGCGGATATGGGAAGAAAGCCGCAAGACCATCTTCTTCATCACCCACAGCATACCCGAGGCGATTTTTTTGGCGGATCGGGTAATCGTTCTGAACCCGAGGCCGGGAACGATTGCGAAAATCATCGAGGTGAAGATCCCCCGTCCCAGGACCTTGCAGATGATGGGCTCGGATGAGTTCGGCGCGATTACCCAATCGGTCCGCGAATACTTCGCCCTCGGGGGTGAAATCGATTAAACGACCTATCCACGGCGAATTGCGAATCCGGCTGCAAAACGGCTACTCGGGCGGCCTGGCTTCTAAACGTTTTTCAAGAAAAGACCCTATCAGTTCGGCATAGCTGGCAATCATCCCGGGCGAAAATATTACGAAAATCCCTGCGTTTTGCCTGGAACAATTTTTGTGGGGGGAGGATATCCCGCGGGAGCATGGGAGCCGATAGACCTCGATATGGCGTTAATTTCATGAGGGATCCAATTATTTATTGCGGACCCCGGGCAAATAATCTCGATCACGCTCTTATCATTCCGGACGGCAAAGGGGTATAATAAAACAAATCTGAAATTCGGACGGACCGCCTAAAGCCATGGGCTTCCCCCGTGGTTTGAGGCGCCTTGCACATCGGCAGTATGACTGGCCATGACAAAAGGTCTGGAAGCGAGAGGTGTGCTTCCGGGATGAGGAATGGCTCAACTTCGAACCTATGGAGGGCAATATGAAGAAGAAAGGATTGGCTTTGGCCGTCATCTTTATTTTTGCGCTGGGGATGGTTTCAATTCCCGGCAAGGCGGCGGCGGCGGACAAGGTACGGCTTTCCTTCGCCACGACGAGCTTCGCCATTTGGTTCAATAAGATGACTATCGGAGTGTCGAAAAGGAAGGGCGGTCTGGGATTCTATGAAGATGAAGGGCTGGATGTGTTGATTACCGGCGCGCCCGGCAGCAGCGCCGTAGTCAAACTGGCGGGTGCGGGCCAAATAGATGTCACCGGCCCCGCCGGCTACGTCACGTTGATCACCGGTGTGGACAAAGGCCTTCCGATCACAACGCCCTGGATCGAAACCCGGCAGAACATCTTTTTCGTCGTGGTTCCTGAAAGCAGTAAGTATATGACCATGCGGGACCTCAAGGGGAAGACCATCGGGGTGTACTCCATGGGCAGCGACGGCGTCCCCATGGCCAAGGCCATGGCCCAGGATGCCGGATTGAACCCCAAAACGGATATCTCGGTCGCCCCCATTGGCCTGGGCGCCCAGGCGGTCAACGCCATCAAGTCGGGGCAGGTCGTCGGCGGCTCCTACTGGGATACAGGCATCGCCATGATGGAAGTTCTCGGGCTGAAATTCCGTTACATTACGACGCCGGGCGTATCGAAGGCTGCCTACAGTTCGGGATTTCTCGCCAACACGAACTTCCTGAAGAATAAGCGTAGCGTGGCGGTCCGGTTCTTCCGGGCCATCGCCAAGTCCGATGTGTTTCTTCAGACCAACCCCGAGGCCTCTGTCAAGATCCACTGGAAGCTCTACCCCATTTCGAAACCCAAAACGGGGGATCCGGCGAAAAACCTTCGCGGCCAGACGCACATCGTCAAGGCCCGGATTCGCAACGTGAAGAAGCTCAAGGACAAATCCATCAAGTTCGGCTGGATGGACAAGAAGATCTGGCAGGATACCGTGGACTTCTACCACAAGATGGGCATGATCAAGAGCAAGGTGCCCGTCGGAAAGATCTTCACCAACGACCTTATCGACGAAGGGAACAACTTCGACCACGACAAGGTCATCCAGATGGCCAAGGACTGGAAGGAGTAAAACCGGACAGAACCTCGAATATACACCCGGAGCTGTGGGTTCGGCCCACAGCTCCGGGCCATTTCCGGAAGGCTCAAACCAAATGGCTCAGGCAAAACAGTCGATCGAAGAACTCGGAATCGACGTAAAAGATCTCGAGATCCTCGAGGAAGAGGGCACTGTCGGCCTCATCACGAGCCGCAAGCAACTTACCTATATCACGGGGGTCTTCGTCATCACCGTGTCCGTATGGGAGTTTCTCGTCTGGTACTTTGAATACCCGCAATTCATTCTTCCGCTTCCTTCGGACATCGGCCTCTCCCTCTGGAGGCATCTCGTCACCGAGGCCGACCTCTGGTTCCACATCGGATATACGATGATGGAGGTGATGCTCGGCTTTTTCATCGGGGCGGGAATCGGCCTCATCATGGGAATCTGGATTGCCCTCTCCCATTTCGCCGAGCGCATTTTCTATCCTTATATTGTGGCCTTTCAGACGCTGCCCAAGGTGGCCATCGCGCCGCTGTTCCTCATCTGGCTGGGCATCGGAATTGAGTCGCGAATCGGGATCGCCGCCACGATCGCCATGTTCCCCGTCATCGTGAACACGTTCGTCGGCCTCAGGCACGTGGAGCGGGAGCGAATCGTATTTCTCCAATCCCTTTCCGCAACAAAATGGCAGATCTTCACCAAGGTGCAGTTTCCGAGCGCCCTGCCGCTCATCTTTGCGGGCCTCGACCTCGCCATTGTCTTTTCCGTCATCGGCGCCATCGTCGGGGAGATGCTCAGCGGGCTGAACGGCCTGGGAAGCGCCATCATGCAGAAGAATTATTCGCTCGATACGGCGGGTATTTTTGCCATCCTGATCGTCCTGGGGGGAGTCGGTACGGGAAGCCATTCACTCATGCGCTGGATCCAGAAAAAATTGGTCTTCTGGAGCGAGGAGCACATCATCGTAGGAACATGATGCGCCGCATCACGTTCCCGGAAATTTGTAGATCTTCATCGAGAAAAAATAATAATACCCGAATTTTCCCCTTGGCGGTTCATTCTCCGCAGGTGGATCACTGTCCGTAGCGCTTCTGGTAGAAATCGAGCATTTTCTGAATCTGCGCCTTGCTCATCCCCTTGCGCCTGAGGAGAGTGGCAAGGGCGCCGCGGCGATTCACGCCCCCCGCCGGATGGGAAGACAATTCGGATTCAGGCATACCGGCTCCGTCTAATCACAGGGCGAATAGAAATGGCGATGCCAGTAAGATGAGAATTATGGTACTTGGGAAATCCAAAATCGGAAAAATCTATCTTAATATATATTTGAGCGTAACATGGCAATTTTCAAGCGATATTTTCAAGTGTTATTGATGGCCGCCACTTGAGCCGGCCCATTTTCGGCGAGAAGCGTTCCGGTACGATCTGTCCCCTTTGATCGGCCCAAACCGAATAAGATTATTTTCGGTAATCTTCGGCTTCCAGCCGCCCGCATTCAACCTCCGGGTTTTTGCTAATCTCCCGTTCCAGCCGTCAGCGTTGGTCCTATTGGGATGATACCCGCCGGGGGATGAAAGATTTCACCCTCCCTTCCCTCACCGCGAACCATCCGCGGGGCCGTGCGGCTCAAGGACCACCTTGATGGCTTCGTCGCGCTTCTCCTCCATCATTCGAAGGCCCTCCTCGGCCTCGATCAGAGGAATCCGGTGGGTGAGCATGGGCTCCAGGTGGACCCTCCCGTTTCGGACGAGATCGATGCAATGGGGGAAGGCCCCCGGGTGTCCCCGGGATCCCTTCAGGGTCATCTCCCTATCCTTGAATTCCACGATTCGAAGAGTGGCCTTGTTCTCCCCGAAGGTGCCCACCGCCACGATGAGTCCACCGCGCTTCACGAGCTGGCTGGCCTGTTGAAGCGTGACATCCTGATTTCCCCCGACGGCTTCGATCACCTTGTCGAAACCGCGGCCCTGGGAAAGATCACCCATCCGGGACACGGGGTCTTCCCGGAAAACGTTCACGACGGCGTCCGCCCCCATCTTCTTGGCGGCGTCCAGGCGGTAATCAACCGCGTCGAGCTGGACAACGTAGGCGCCGGCCGCCTTGGCAACGGCGAGGGCGCAGAGGCCGATGGGACCCGCGCCCTGGATGGCCACCCGCTCATTCAGACGCACTTGGGCGACATCCCGAACGGCGTGGTAGGCGACTCCCATGGTCTGCATCACCGCTCCGACCGGATAAGACACCTCATCGGGAAGGGGGATGATGCAGTGTTCGGGGGCGAGGACGAATTGGGCGTAGGCCCCGTCTCGCGTGAAGCCAATCGATTCCGCGGCCACACAGAGGTTTGGCCGCGCGGCCCGGCAGTACTCGCAGCGGCCGCAGGGAATATGATTTTCGACACAACACCGCGTGCCGACCTCCGTCCCATGAACGCCAGGCCCGACCGCCGCCACTTCGCCCGCGAACTCATGCCCCAGCACGCGAGGCGGGTTGACCCGGGCGTGAAGCCCTTTGTAGGCGTGGAGGTCCGAACCGCATTGGGCGCACGCGCGGACGGCGACGAGCACCTCGTCCGGGCCCGGTTGGAGAAGGGGAATCTCCTCCGCCGCTATTTGGTTGGGCGCGCGGAGGACCATCGAGAGCATCTTATCTGGAAGGCGCACAGTCGTTTTTATCTCCCTTTGCCCTCTTTCCGGGTTTTGCGCGAGCGATCCGGAGTATCTCGAAGTGCCCTTGTGCCGCGTCCCGGCCGCACTGGCCGGAATCGGAGGGGAAACCTCATACGCCCTTGTCGGCGAGGGCCGGAATGACGAGCGCGCCGAAGGTCTCGATGGTGCGGACGCGGTGTTCCTTGAAGTAATGGGTGGCCACCATGAAGCGATCAACCCCGGAGGCCTCCAGTTTTTTCATACGCTCAAGAACCTGTTCCGCCGTCCCGGTGATGGAGAAGCGATCTACCAGGTAGTCGGTGATGAGCGCTGCGTTCTTCGAGGTGGGCCCCACATCGCTCTCATCGTACTCGGCGCGGAGTTTTTCCACCTCCGCCCGGTGCGCCTCGGGGACAGCGTTGATACCTCGCCGAAAATTGTGGTTCACCCGGGTGATCAGGCGAGGCCGGATGAAACGCCGGCCTTCCTCCGGGTCATCAACGACGTGGCAGATTCCGTTGATCCAGATTTCGGGAAGCGGCCGGCCCGCCTTTCTGGCGCCCCGGTCGATTCGATCGCGCACCCAGGCAATCACCTCGGGGTGGAGCCCCGAGCCCACGATGACCCCGTCGGCCAGCTCTCCAGCCATAGTCAGGGTCTGGGGGCCGTCCGCGGCGACGAATATCGGGATGTCCGGCTTGCGCCAGGTGGACTGAAGGGGGCGGCGGCCGTCCGCCTCCTGGGGCTCGCCCGCACAAAAGGCCCGGATGAACCGTACCGCGTCCCGGAGTTCCCCCAGTCCTGCCGCCTCTTTCCCCAGCACAAAAACGGGCGTATCCCCGGTGCCGATCCCGATGATCACCCGCCCCGGGGCCATCTCGTCCAGGGTGCAGAAGCCGTTTGCGATCACCGCCGGATGGCGCGTCACCGGATTGGTCACCGCCGTCCCGATTCGCTGACTCTTCAGGCGCTGCGACCAGAGCGTCAGCATGGCGAATATGTCCCGGTGGGTCACACCCGACGTGCTCACCCCGTCGGCGAACAGAATGGGGTCGAAGCCCGCCTCCGCGGCCATATCCACGATTTTCAGGTGGTCCTCGATGGATTCGGTGGAGCGATTGATCTGAATCGCGAATTTCACTTGCCCCCTCCAATTTTTCTCGGATGGCGTGGACGGACACCCAGCATGTTCAAGAAAGCAATCAGCAAAGAATTTTTCAATTATCTTATATGGCTATGGCGCCGCATTTTCAAACCCAAGTGCTCCCTCCTGCCATGATCCTGAAACCCGCCCTGGGAGCCGTGTGCGGTGCGGCGGATATCCCCATGGGTGCTTCGGGCGTGGCGTGCATGATACGGATGCCGGGAGCCGGGCAAAGATCGCACCGCCGGCAAAGCCCTCAGTCTCCAACCTCATTTTTCCAGGTTGTATATTTCAAAGGCGCTTTCGGAAAAGATTCGCCGCCGCATGGGCTCGGGGGCCTCCTGCAGAACATGGCGCGGATTGTCGAAATCCCAATGCGGGTAGTCCGAGGCGAAGAGCAGCGTTTTCTCCGCCTGCATCATCTCGAGAAGTTGCAGATGCTGGGCCGCGCTGGGCGGCTCTTCGATGGGCTGGGAGGTGAGCCGAATGTGGTCGGTGATGTACTCGCTGGGGGGCCTTTTCAACCAGGGGACCTCGCTCCGAAGGGAGCGCCACTCCTTGTCGAGGCGCCACATCACGCTGGGAAGCCAGGCGTAGCCCATCTCCTGGAAGACGAACCTCAGGGAAGGAAAGCGCTCGAGCACTCCCTCGGAAATCAAGCTGATGACGTGCGCCTGTGCGATGGTGGTCATCCCCGTGTGCATTTCGATGAAATAGGAGGGGATCCCGACAGGGCTCATCGGGGTGTTCACACCCGCCGACTCGCCCCCGCCGTGCATGGCCACCGGAAGGCCGTAGTGGGCCGCCGCCTCAAAAATGGGGTAGAAATACCGGTTCCCGGCGAGCATGTCTCTTTGGGAGAGCTGAACCTGTACAACCTCCCGGTGCCCGCCGAGCCTGCCGATCTCCTTCGCGGCGAGCTGCGGGTCGTTCGCCCCCACCTGGATGCTCAGCTTGAGGCGGGGGTCCCGGCTGACCCATTCTTCGAGGATCCAATCGTTCGAGGCAGACACGAGGGCGGCCGCCATGTCCGCGTCCGCGCAGCCTCCGATCCCGAACAGGTCGCCCGAGATCAGGATTCCGTAATCGATTCCGTATGCGTCAAGGTGCTGGCTCCGTAAAGTATCCAGGTCGGAGCCCGGCCGGCCGCCGCCGGGCGGGATGGCATCGGGCCGTTCGGCGCCGTGGGGGTGGTAGTACCAGCGCTTGGGCATCGAAAAAACATTGGCGGCGGTTTCGGGGGCCCCCGCCGTGCTTATGGGCTTCACCCCAATGCGCTTCCTCCAGCTCTCGGACATATACGGGTATAGCTGGGAGAGGGCATTCAGCCGCGGGTGAACGTCTACGTCGACGATCCGAAGCTTCGCCATCGCTGGGGAGGGTGAAGGCCGGGCCTTTGCGTCCGTTCCTGCCATGAGCGCCTCCGGCGGTGTTCGATGAATGAATTGCCCGGATGTCTCGATTGTAACAACGGCCTAAAGTATACCCTCAGGGTAAGGGAAAGGAAGGGGCGGCTCTCCCGCCGCGCTGACGGGGCTTTTGCCATTCCGGAGGGGGAACCCATTTTTTCGGCGATGAGTTGCCGAGGGATCTAAAATCGGGAAGGAGTTCAGGAAGGCGCTTGGCCTAGTAACGGCCACCGGCGGCTTGCCGCGGGGGCCTCTTCCAGGCCCGGCTCGGTTGCCGGAAGTGCCGGAGGAGAGGCAATCGGTGAGGCCCGGCAGCACCCGCCGGATCGGAGAAGGCCGTCTTCGGGCGGCGCCCTGAAATCGATTGTGGGTTTCGATCTTCAACGGTAATTTTGGCTCTCGCCGGTGTAAGATTCCCATCAAGGTCCGCATCGGGGATTTCCCGGGATGCGGAAGGGCGAAGGAAAATCGAGATTATGGGAAAACACATCGTCGGTAATGTAGCCGACCTTCCGCCCGGGGAGCGGAAAATCGTGGAGGTGGAGGGCCGCTCCATCGGCGTCTTCAACGTGCACGGCTCCTACTACGCCATCCGAAACAGCTGCCCGCACCAGGGCGCGCCCCTCTGTCTCGGGTCGGTCAAGGGGACCATGGTGGCCTCCGAGCCACACGCCTACGAGTACGCGATGGAGGGGAAAATTCTCGTCTGTCCCTGGCACTGCTGGGAATTCGACATTGCCACTGGAAGGTCCGTCTTTAATCCCCACAAGATGCGGGTGAAAACCTATTCGGTGACCTTAGAACCCGGTGAGGAGCCTTCGCTGGAAACCTACGAGATCACAGTGGAAAAAGGGCTGGTCGTGCTCCACGTATGAGCCGCGCTGGCGGGTTCCTTTTTCCGCGGCTGCGGAGTGGTGGGAAATTCATCGCCCGGCGAGGGAGCAAAAAAGGCTCTCCGTTCCGTTCTTAATCTTTGACGCTCACGGGAATCCGTTGCTTGCCCTTATACTAGGTTTGCATTTCGATGCTGTATTTCGAAAGATCCCCTCGGTAGAAAGTTTGGGCGTATAGGATAGGTTCCCCTTTTTTGTCGTGCCCGAAGGTCTCTACGTACATCACCGGCCCCAGCGAGCCGATCTGCAGATTCGCGGCGACTTCGTTATCCGCCGCAATCGCCTGGATCGTTTGATGGATTTTACCTGGCACAATGCGCAGGCGTTTTTTGACGATATCCATCATGGTGGTTTTCCGAAAATCAGCCTTTTTAATCCTTTTGGCGATTCCAACCGGAATATAATTCATGATGTAACACAGGGGAATCTCCTCAATCATCCGGAGGCGGCGAAACCGGGTAACCCTATCGCTTTGCGATAGCCCGAAGAATTTTGCCAGGTGAGGGTTGGGGGAAATGTCTTCGATCGTGAGCAGGCGATGTTCTGTTCCCGTGGGAATTTCCCATCCGACAATGCCGGTCAGTTTAACCACCTGCAGTTTTTTGATGTCCTCTGCGACAAAGGTCCCGCGGCCATGCTGGCGGAGTATGAGGCCGTCCGTTTCCAGGAGGGACAGTGCCTGGCGAATGGGCACCCGGCTGACGCCAAACATCTTGGCCAAATCCATTTCGTTCGGCAGCTTCACGCCAGGGGCAAGGTCTCCATGTTCGATCCTTTGCCGCAGCAGCTTTGCTATCTGGTAATAGTAGGGTACCGAGTTATCGGTGAACGGCGTTTCAACGAGGGGATGGTCCATCGGATTTCCTTAATCGTTGAAGTGATCCGGCGGAGGCAAAAAACACATTTTTAAAAAGTATAACAAAGGATCATTCGGCATATGTAAAAATTTGCTCCTATGACAATATTCGTTTTTCACTTCGCTTTTTCAAACAGCGGATTCTTTCCACGTCAAATCTTCCGGATCATGCGGGCCCCCCTGCCTGTCCACAGAATGGGATTTTCACCGGCGGCCCACCGGGTGGCGCCTCGGCGGGTTTTGGCGAATATTCACCCCGGCCTCTTTCCAGTTTCTTTCCAAAAACGGAGCCAAGTTATTCATCAAATCGTTGATAACTATCCAGTTACATGAACGATGCGGCACGATTGAAAAAAGTTGTGCAACCGGAAAAAAGGATATGTCATAATAACCATATAACCACGTTATCGCAATATTCCGATGGGCGTGAATCCATGCAGCGGGGTTTTCAGCCTTCTGCAATTGGGGAACACTTGAGAGTGTTTGCTTAACCAAAGAAAACCTCCACAGCATGAATATATGAATTCTACTCTTCAGGATTTGGGCAAAATGGTTTCTTGAAGACTGTTGGGTGGCCTGGCGGTCATGCTCATTTCCCATTTTACGTCATCGACAATCCATCGATGATGCGAGGAAGGAGGAGACTGTGAGAAAGGTTGGTCTAATTTTGTTGGCGGCCATTGCTGCGGTCAGCTTGGCCAGCAACGCAATCGCGGCGAAAGGCGTAATCCGTCTCGCTCACGACAACACATCACACGCCGCGATTCCCTACATCGCTGAGAAAAAGGGGTTCTACAAAGCCGAGGGAATTGAAGTCAAACGCCGCGTCACGGCTCCGCGCGCCCTTATCGATGCCCTGATCGGCGGCACCGTCGAAGTCATCAGCACGCGCGGCTCCCGCGTGGGCCAGATCGCCGCGCGGGGAGTGGACGTCGTGGGCATCGCCCTGAACCGCTACGGGAACCAGAACATGGTGATCGTCCCCATAACGGACAAAACTACCAAATCCATGAAGGACCTCGTGGGCAAGACGGTCGGCGCGCAAATGGGGAGCGGCACCTGGGCGACCTGGATGACATTCCTCTCCCGGCTCGGCCTATCGGACAAAGACTTCAAGATTCGCAATACCAAAACCGATTCCCTGCCCGCCGCCTTCGTAACGGGCGGGTTGGACGCGGGTCTGACATGGGAGCCCTGGGGCTCGATCATCCTGGATAAGGGCCTGGGCCGTATGGTGGTGGGGCCCAAGGATTATGACGAGGTGCTGGGGTATACCTCTCCCGTGTTCTTGACTACCACGTGGAGCTTCATCAAGAAGAAGGACCCCGAAGGTGCCGCCCGATTCGTTCGGGTCCACGTCCGGGCGATGAGATTCGTCAATACGCGGCGGGATGAATCGGCAAAACTCATGAGGGATTTCTGGAAGAGCCAGGGACTCGACTTCAGCGTGGCGAAGGTCAAGAAGGACCTTTACAATTTTATGCGGTGGGATCGCGCATTGATCACCCACCAGGACCTCAAGGAGGTTCAGGAGGGGGTCGACGTCAGCGTGAAGGCGGGGAAGCTACCCAAACGCATTGATGTGACGAAACACATCGACATCAGCCTCGTGGAGAAGGCATACTTCTCTTTGATGAAAAATTAGCCTAGAGCGCCAAATCGTCAGGATTTCATTTCCCCTCTGGAGGACTGCGAAGGTATCCTCCAGAGGGGAAATGAGTTTGATGCTCCATTTTTCCCTCAAAGGATAGGCGCTCGAAATGGATGATTTGCAGAAAAAAGTGGTGGGAGCGGTAGACGAGGATTTCCTCGTCCAGACCACGACGGAGTTGGTGGACATTCCCAGCCCCACCGGCTACGAGGAAGCGGCCGCCCGCTACATGCACGCCAAGTATGAAGAGGCGGGCCTGGAGGCCCACCTCCAAAAGGTGGCCGAGGGCCGCTACAATGCGGTGGGAATCCTGCCCGAGGGGGGCGGTGGCTATTCCCTCATGTTCAACGGACATCTGGACACCTCCTATTCCGGCGAGGAGCCTGAGCTCACCCAGCCGGGATATAAGAACAAGGCGATCCGGGACGGCGAGTGGATCATCGGAAACGGCGCCTTCAACATGAAAAGCGCAGACGTTGCTTACTTCGCGGCGGTCAAGGCGATCATGAAAGCGGGCGTGAAACTCAAAGGAGACATCGTTCTGGCTTCGGTGGTCGGCGAAATCGAGAAAAACCGGATCGACGATTATCAGGACGTGCTTTACGACGGCTACGGCGTCGGAACCCGCCATCTTATTTCCCACGGATACATGACGGATTTTTGCATCCTCGGCGAGCCGACGGGCATGCAGTTGGCGCCCTGGCACGGGGGGACGGTCTGGTTCAAGGTGACGACGAAAGGCTTGATGGGCCACACCTGCTACGGGGACTATACGGCGAGCGCCATAGAGCGCATCCAGGCCGGCATCCGGAAGTGGATCCCCGAGTACCGGTCGCGGAACGAATTTCTTGGAGAGCGCCCCCATGTGAACGTCGCCGCGGTCGAGGGCGGCTGGCCTTACCGTTGCGCGCGGTCGCCGGTTGAATGCCGCTTGTACGTGGACGTTCGCCTTGTGCCCGGCCAGCGGGTTCAGGATGTTCAGGCAGAGTTCAAGGATCTCATTGCTCGTGTGAACGCCGAGAATCCAGACATAAACGCAAATGTCGAAGTATTCTGCACCCACCCGCCGTCGGGGATTCCAAAAGACTCCTTAGCCTTCGCGGGCGATTTTCAAAGCCCATGAAGAGGTGATGGGGGAGCCGCCCAATGTTATCCTTAAGACCTCTTATCTCGACGGCGCCCACATGAACCGCTACGGAATACAGACGATTACCTACGGCCCCGCCGGCCATACGAAGACGGCCAGCTACGGCTGGAACGCGGAGATCGGCGAGCACATCAACGTCAAAACACTTGTCAACGCCACCAAGGTGTACGCCCTGGCGGCGTTGGATATCTGCTCAAGGGAAAGAGACCCAAACGAAATTCCCCCGGACCCATATATGAATCTTCCGGATTGAGAACAGCTTGCGGCCGCATATCGAATGACGCTAGTGAGAGGGAGAAACCTTGGCGGTATCCACCGAAACAGCCCAGCGAACGGGAGCTGCGAGTACGCCGGAACGCCTTGAGCCTCCCAAATGGGGGGTTGTGTTCCAAAATTCCCTCCGGGTGCTGCTCCTCAACGCGGCGCCGCTCGTCGGGCTCCTCATTTTCTGGGAACTGCTGGCTCACTCGGGCACCTTGCATCCGGTACTGTTTCCACCGCTGGAAAAAATCTGGGTGGCGATGGTCGCGCAGGCCCGGTCGGGGATCCTCTGGCTCGACATATATGTCTCCCTCTACCGGCTGTTGGTGGGCATTGCACTCGCAATCGTGACCGGAACGGTACTCGGACTGCTGATGGGGATGAACCGCGCCGTCGAGCGGATCCTGGCCCCGCCGATGTACTTCTTCCTGGCGGTTCCGGGCCTGGCGCTGTTTCCCGTCGTCATCCTCTGGTTCGGCCTCAGCGACTTCACCCTTATTTCCGTTCTTTGGTTTGAGGGAACCATTACCATAATGGTGAGCGCGTGGACGGGCGTAAAAAACCGTGGACGCCTCGCTGATACGGGCGGGCCGAGCCATGGGCGCGAAGGGTTCGACGCTCTTTTTCCAGGTTTTGGTTCCCGGAGCGCTGCCAAGCTTGATTGCGGGCTATCGCATCGGCTTCAGCCGTGCGTGACGTATCGTGGTAACGGGAGAGATGATCGTCGCCCTTGAGGCGGGCTTGGGGTTCCGGATTTTCGCCGCCCGCGACTTCCTCGCGGCGGACATGATGTACGGCGGAATTGTCGTCGTTGGAATCTTGGGCGTGATCGTGGAGCGAATCTGTTTACGCAGCATCGAGCTATCTACTGTCCGGCGGTGGGGAACCCTGCGCGAGTAGTGGCCTATCTTATTGAGGACGGTTTGAAATGACATTGGGGCCGATCAAGCTCCAGGTCCAGGATCTGGGCATGGTGTTCACCATCAACGAGGGTCTGGGCCGGACGAGTCAGGTCATCGCACTGGAAAAAGTGAAATTTGAGGTCCGGAGCGGGGAATTCGTGTCCCTGCTCGGCCCGAGCGGGTGCGGGAAAAGCACCCTGCTCATGATCTTGGCGGGCTTGTATGAGCAGACCTCCGGCGAAGCGGCCCTGGATGGACTTCCAATCACCCAGCCGGGTTTCGACCGGGGGGTGGTCTTCCAGGAATTCGCCGTCTTCCCTTGGCTCACCGTGGCGGGAAACATACGCTTCGGCATGCGGATGAAGGGAATTTCGAAGGACGAGCGGGAGCCGATGGCAAACCGGCTCCTGGGGCTCGTGAAACTCAATGGATTTGAGGACATCTATCCCTTTCGGCTCTCGGGGGGAATGAAACAGCGTGTGGGCATCGCCCGCGCCCTGGCCCTCGACCCGGATGTATTGCTCATGGACGAGCCTTTCGGCTCCCTGGACGCGCAGACGCGATCGAGCCTTCAGCAACTTCTCGTTCAAGTCTGGCTTGAGACGCAAAAGACCGTCCTCTTCGTCACGCACAGCGTGCGCGAGGCGACCTACCTCTCCGACCGGGTGCTTGTGATGTCGCCGCGGCCGGGGCGCATCGCCGAAGAGATCAAGATCGACCTCCCCCGGCCGCGCAATGCATTATCCGTGGATTTTTTGAACTACGAGCGCAAAGTGGCCGAAACCCTGTCCAAACTCACCGGGCAGACGACCGAGGCGGCGGCCTGGGTCACGGACTGATTCGTTACGGCGAAAATTCTCCGGCACGATCGATCTGCCGCCCCCGGCAGGATGCCTCCACGCCCAGTTTCCGAATCCCTTTCGTCCGGGCGCCGAATCGCGGGACATTTCTGATGGTGGTTCGCCCTCGAGCGAACCATGCGCCCGGCAGCTAAGGAGAAAATTATGGAGTTTGAAGAAGTCCGCCCGTTTCTGGAGCGCAATCATTGGGGTGTGGTCACCACGTTTCAATCCAACGGCGCCGCGCACTCCAGCATCGTCGTGTGCGGCGCGTATCAGGACCATGCGGCGTTTGTGGCCGTGCGCGGCAGATCGGCCAAGGTGCGTAACTTGCGCCGCGACGCACGCTGTACGGTGTTGGCGGTGACCAGGGACTGGCACAGTTGGGTGGCCGTCGAGGGAGAGGCGAAGCTGCACGATGGGGCCAACACGGATGCCGAGAAATTCCGGCAGTTGCTCCGCAATGTCTACAGCGCCTGCGGAGACCAGGATCACCCTGACTGGGAGGAATACGACCGGGCGATGGTGGCGCAAGAGGCCGTGGTCGTTTTGGTTCGTCCCCAAAGGGTTTTTGGCCAGCTGCGTTAGCGGGGCGCCAAAATTTCCCCTGAATGTGAAACCGCGCGGACTCTCCTTCCGGCTCCAGAAGCGTATTAGACAAAATCCGGGGAAATCCGATTTCCGGCGGGTATGGTCCCGGGCGGGACTTTCTCCCCCGATTTCTCAGTTGCCCGGGAAACACAAGGAATTTCAATGAGGACCGGTGTAGGATAGATTCATGGTCATGGTTCATCCATTGAGGGAAGCGTACTCCGAGCAAATGGGCAGGCGCCGCGAGCTTTCTCCCATCGGGGAAACCCTCCCCGCGGGATGAAGGGTTAAGGTGGGGCCAGCGGCCAATGCGGCATGGTTCATGCTGCTTGGGCCGTGGGCATTGCCCCGGGCCATCTGGAGGAAGATGTGAATATGCGCGTCGGAATCGTGGGGGTCGGATTCATGGGCCAGGCCTATTTGGCCAATCTGCTCAAGGCCGGCTTCACCGTCCAGGGTTACGACATCGATCCCGCCCGCATGGATCAACTCAAGGAGCGCGGTGGCATTCCGGTCGACTCGCCGGCGGCGGCCGCCCGGGGGGTTCGCCTGTTGGTGACCTCACTGCTGAACAACAGCATCGTGCGCGAAGCGGCGCTGGGGCCGAACGGCGTCGCCGAGGGCGTGGAAGAAGGGTTCATCATCGCCGACACCTCGACCTCCCTTCCCGAAGAGGTCCAGGCCCTCGGGGCTGACCTCGCCGAGCGGGGGATCCGCTACCTCGACGCCTCGGTGAGCGGCTCGGGCGCCATGGCCATGGAGAAGGACCTGGTCCTCGTCGTAGGAGGGGAGAAGGAGGACTTTGACGCCTGCGGCGACCTTTTCGCGGCCATCAGCCGGGCGGCCTACCTCATGGGCCCCCTCGGATCGGGAACCCGGACCAAGCTCATCATCAGCATCGTCCTCTACGCTAACCGCCTCGGCCTGGCCGAGGGCCTCGTCCTCGGAATGAAGGCGGGTATGGACACAGAGGCGCTCCTCACCGTCCTCAAAGACAGCGCGGCGTATTCCAAGCAGATGGACCAGAAAGGGGAAAAGATGATTCAGGGGGATACGAGCCCCGAGAGCCGCCTCACGATCTCGCTCAAGGATTCGCGCTTCATCCTGGAGCAGGGACGGAACTTGGGCATCCCCATGTTCACGACGAGCCTTTATTCCCAGATTGCCCAGATCGGCGCCGAGACGGGCTGCGCGGATCTGGATCCCGCCTCCCTTGTCGAGGTGCTGCGCGAGATGGCCGGCCTGCCGCGGCGGAAATAGCGGCGGGTCCAGGCGGCAGGCCAGGCGCGGAGCCTAATACCCTTCCCCGAGAGGCAGCTCGACGGCCCGCCCTGTTCGGGCGGACTCCTCTATGGCGAGTGTCACCTCGAGTGTCCGGCGCGCATCCTCGGCGGTCGCCAGATGGCAGGTCCGGCCCGTGGACAGATGATCGAGCCAGGCGCGCGTCTCATCGGCGATGGGTCCGTACATGTGGCCGAGGGCCCAATCCCCGGAAGAGTTGCTCCCCAGGAAGACCATCTTTTTCTCCTGGCCCGGAACGTAGGCGTGGGGGAACCCTTTTTTCGTATAGAGGATGTTCTCCTTGTGATCCTCGTCGAAGAAGAGCACGCCATCTGTGCCGAGGATCTCCAGGCGGACGCTCTGCCCGTTGGTGGGATAATCCTCCGGCAGGGCGTAGCACACCCCGAGGCTGACCACGGCGCCGTCGGCGAAGGTGATCAAGGCCCAGCTTGCGTCGTCCACCCTGGGGTAGCCGGCCTCCTTGAACACCACGCCGTGTCCGCGGGCGACCACCTCGACGGGCGGATTTTTCTCCATGAACCAGCACACCATGTCCACCCAGTAGGTCAAAACGTCGATCACCGGCGTGGCCTCGGCCGAGCGTTGGAGAATCTGGAAGGCCTGGGCCCGCGTGTTGTACACCCTGCCGGTCCCCCCCAGAATCCGGCCCAGCCGGCCTTCCAGAATTTGTTCCTTTCCCATGAAGTAGCGCCGCTTGTAGCGCATGATGTAGCCCACGCGAAGGTCCACCTTTTTCCGATCGGCGGCCGAGATGACCCGGGCAGCGTCCTCCAGGGTCATGGCGATGGGCTTTTCCACAAGGACGGGCTTCCCCAGCTCGATTGCCTGGAGGACGGGCTCGACGTGGGCAGGCTCGGACGTGGAGACGATGACGGCGTTCACCTCGGGGCGGGCGATGATCTCCTCGTTGTCCCCCGAGACCAGGTTCGCGTCCACGGTCTTGCCCAACGCCTCCGCCCGCGCGGGGTCGATGTCCGAGAGGGCGAGAAAGCGCACGGCCGGATGCTGGGCCGCCAGGCGGGCGCGGTGCGTCCCGATCCGGCCGGATCCCACGACTGCGACGCCGAGCTCCTCTCTGGCGAGGCCCATCTTCTCAGGTCTCCCCTCTGAAGGCGGCCTCGCGCCGGGCGCACAGAGAGAGCACTCTTAAAGGTGCCTTGTCCCGGTTTTTCCCCATATCCAATTTTGCTATGATTCGGTCCACCCAATCACGAATAGGGCTGCGGAAAAAATCCGTCACGGAGGGGGGGATTGAATCTTCACGCGCCCTGACGGTTTTCAGATCCCCGGGCCCCGTGCGGGAGTTCGATTCCACATTATGCTCAGGGGAATTTTGCGCGAGAAGTTGCGCGCTTGTCCAACCCGGCGGGGAATCCGGCGAACCGTCGTATTCGTTGAAGGAGAATTGGCACACCCGGCCTGCGCGTGAAACCTCGACGGCGCCCCGCTCTCTGCGCTACGGCGGATCATCTTTTATATGCAGAGCTTTTCCGGCTTTGCCACCGCCTGCAGGAACCGCCTCCGGGACCAGGGCCTACGCTTGCCTGCGTGGAAAACCCCCGGGTTCAACCCGTTCCCGGGAAGCGGATGAGCGTTGGGGTATCGTGGTGAAAGAATAAGCATCGGAGGGCGGCCGGCGGGCGCCCGAATTCCATTTTTCAGGAGATAGGCTATGGCCGAGAAGGTGGATTACCTGCTCGCGGGCGGAACCGTCATCACGGTGGACAAGGAGCGGCGCATCATTCGCGACGGCGCGGTGGCCATCCGGGGGAACCGCATCGCCGCCGTGGGAAAGGCGGCCGACCTCGAAAGGGAGTACACCGCGGACCGGGCCATTGACGCCAGGCGCAAGATCATCATGCCGGGCTTCGTGAATGCCCACATCCATTTCTACCACACCATCCACCGAGGCCTTGTCCCGGAAAATTTGAACGGATGGCCCTGGTCGAATTTTGTCCACGGCAACATCGCCACCCACCTTACCCCGGAGGATGAAATCTACAGCGGCCTGGGAATCCTCCTGGAGACGCTAAAGTCCGGGACCACCACGGTCATGGAGGCCGGGGTCTACGACCCCGCCATCGTCATCGAGAAGGTCTCCCAGATCGGCATGCGGGGGCTGATGGGGCGGCGCTGCCACGACCTGGGCATCTTCGGGCAAGGGAAGTCCCACCGCCTCGAGGACACCGACACCTGCATCCGCGAGAACCGCAAGTTCCTGGTGAAGTACAAGGACGGGTACAACGGCGGCCTCATCAAGGCGTGCGTGGACATCGCCGGAAGCGGGCGGGCGACGGACCGCCTGTTCATCGAGTCGAAGAAGATGGCCGACGAGTTCGGCGTCACCTTCCACGTCCACGTGGCCATCAATCCGGACGAGGTCACTGTCACCCGGCTCGCAACCGGGCACAGGCCGGTAGAGCATTTGTACGAGCTGGGGGTGCTGGGGTCGAACATCGCCATGGTGCACATGATCGGTGTGCTGGATTGGGAGATTGATATGCTGGCCGAGACGGGGGCGAACGTAATCCACTGCCCCTCGACCGCGCTCAAGCTCTCCTACGGCCTCTCCACCGTGGCCCGCTTTCCGGAGATGCAGGCCAAGGGGGTGAACGTGGCCATCGGGACCGACGCCTCGGACTGCTCCAACCACGCCGACATGATCCGCCTGATGTACATCTCGGCCGTCATGCCCAAGGACTACCGCCACGACGCGGGCGCCGGCTCGGCGGGAGAGGCCATCGAAATGGCCACCATCAACGGTGCCAAGGCGCTGGGGATGGAGGACGAGATCGGATCGCTCGAGGTGGGCAAGAAGGCGGACGTTATACTCATCGGCACCAAGGAACCCGCGTGGTGCCCCATGCACAGCGAGGTGCAGAATCTCGTCTATTCCGCGACGGGCGATTCGGTGGAGACGGTGTTCATCGACGGGAAAATCGTCATGGAGGATCGCGTCGTGAAAACCGTGGACGAGGAGGAGATTTTGGGGAAGCTCGAGGAGCTTGCGGTCAAGATGCGCGCCAAGAGCGGCCTGGAGTTTCCCGAGCCCTGGCCGATACTCTGAGGCGGCCGGGCGCCCCTCGTATCTTAAAAGGGCGGAGGGCGGACCATATACGGATTCTGATTTTGCCGCTGCCGGCGGGAGGCGATCAACGGAGCGTCTTCAATCCGACTTTTTCGCCCGCTCGAACTCCTCCTTCCAGGTGTCCAACCCATTTTTGAAATAGAAGTAGTTGAAAGCGTCCGGCTGTTTCGCGACGAGGGGGCCGTAGATCTCGGGCAGCCGGTCGTGTGACTGCCCGGGCCGGCAGCCGATGGGAGTGTAGTTCCCGTCGGCGGGGGGAGGGGCCAGCATGTCCTCGTAGAGAAAGTAGCGCGACCGGAGGTAGCGGAGCCGGTCCAGATCCAGCTCGGCGTACATGATCCCGATGTCGTTCCGCGCGGCCAGGACTCCCTCCGGGCTCGCGATGATCCCGAAGGCGTCCTGATCCTCCGGACGCAGGTCGACGTCGGAGCGCTCGTAGATCAGGTCCGGCATCACCACGTAACAGAGATTTTCCGCAGCCCGGGCGCGCACCACGGCGTGCCAGGTATCTTTGATCGCGAAGATATTGGGCCGGGTGGGCCAACCGTTCATGGGATTGAGGAGGATCTTCGCCCCGAGGACCATCTGGATCCGGAGAAGCTCGGGTACGAAGACCTCGGAACAGATACTCAGGCCCACCGTGCCGAACGGGGTGTCCACCACCCCGTGCAGCTCGCGCTCGGAGAGACCCTTCTGGTTCGAGAAGGGGAGGACGTGCTCCTTCCCCCCACTCAGGACGCCGTTCAGCTCCATGTGATCGGGCTGGCGGCGCGCGTAGTTGGCCATGATCTCCCCCTCGGGAGAGATGAGCTTCAGCGTCAGGTAGTAGGTGTTCTCGAGCTCCGGGTTTTCCTCTAGCTCGCCCGCCACAAGGTGCACCCGGTTTTCGCGGGCCATCTCCCGCATGGTCTCCATTGGCCGGCAGGGGAGCTTCCCCCCGCTGTCCATGGGTCCGCTGTTCGGCCCGGGGAACCCTTCGGAAAGCACGACAAGGTCCACCTTTTCGGCAGCGGCCTCCCGGATCATCTTCACGGCGACCTCGACGTTCTTGTACTCCTCCTCTCCGTAGTAGGAGAGGGCCTGGACTCCGGCGACTCTCACTTTCATGGCGATCTCCTCTTTCCTCAGAGAACGGCGATGGCCTCGATCTCGATGAGGAACTTCGTGGTGGCGAGCCCCTGCAGCACGCAAAGCGTGTTGGCGGGCGGCGGAGAGACATCATGGAAATGCTTTCCCACCAAATCCCGCGCCCTCTGGGCGTCTTCCTGGCGGACGACGTAGGTGGTCAGCTTCACCACGTCGGAGAAAGTAGCCCCGGCTTCGGCCAGAACGTCCCGCAGGTTCTTCATCACCTGCTCTCCCTGGGCGTCGAAATCCCCTTCCCCGGCGAGGGTGCCGTCGGCCGTTCCAGCCACCTGGCCCGCCAAAAAGACGATGCGCTTCGCGCCGTCGACCGCGATGCCGTGGGAGTAGGTGCTGAAGGGCTTGTGGAGGGTCTTGGGCTGGAGGACGGTCTTTTCCATCATTTTCACCTCGCTTTGGACGTGAAAGGCGCGCGCCGGCCGGACCTCCGGCCGGGAGGCCAATCGGGACTATTCGAAAATATGAGATTCTTTCAGGACGCTAACAGAGGGGACGCCCGCGTTCAACGGCGGCAGGAGAGGTGGCCGGGGCGCAAACGGGCCCCCCGCTCGGGCGCGCCTTCCCCCCGATCGGGCGCAAGGGAGGGAAGGACATGAATTGGAACAGACCTTCGGACGGCCCGCGTCGCCCAGGCCTCTCAGACAAGCCGGCGGCGGGGCGTATGCGCGACGGGGCGGCGGGCTCCTCTTGAAATTGGACCAGGCCGAAAGAATTTTCGATATACTTTCGGTTCCAGACTGAAAAACCAAGAGAGATCCTTCCTTGAGTATCCTGGAAAGATCCTTATTATGTCTTTCTTTATTCCAGTCAGAATCCTCATGTTTCCTCTTCCGAGTCTTTGGAGGTTTCTATGGGCAAAACCATCATTACGGCCAGATCAGTTCCCCAGTCCCTCTGTCATGCGCCCCACGCTGTCCAGGCCGGCCCGTTCGTGTTCGTCTCCGGCCTCTACGCCACCGATTTCAAGACGGGAATCGCCGTCAAGTCGGACCCGGATTTTCCCTTTTCCGGAAAGACCGCCGTCGAGCTTCAGACTGAATACATACTGGACAATCTCGAAAAAATCCTGAGGGCGGCCGGGACGGGCATGGACCAAGTTGTCAAGACCGAGGTGTATTTGACCGAGCCGAGCCTCCTGCCCTGGATGGAGAACGTTTGGCGGGAGCGTTTCCCCAAGGACCCGCCCGCACGCACGGTGGTCGAGGTGGGTGATGAGCACATTATCCCCGGCGCGCTCATCGAGGTATTCGCCATCGCCATCGTGCCCGACGCAAATACGAAAAAAGAGGTCATCTCGCCGCCGGACTACCCGGCACCCTGGGAGCACTGCTCCCCGGCCGTGAAGGCGGGGCCCTTCCTCTTTCACTCGGGCCTCCCCGCGACCGATTCCCAGACGGGCATTCCGGTCGGGAAGGACCCGGACTTTCCCCATTACCGGAGCAATCCCGAGGACCAGACGAACTACGTTCTCGGGAACATGGAAAAGTGCGCCCAGGCGGCCGGGACCACCCTTCAGAACGCCATCAAGTCCCAGCTATACCACATCGACCGGAATGATTTTCACGACATCGACATGGTTTGGAAGAGCTACATGAACGTCCCCCCGCCCCGCAGCGCCATGGAGATCAAGGGGCTCATGGTGCCGGGGGCCCTCATGACGGCGAACCTCATCAGCCTCATCCCGGATGCGAAGCACCAGAAAAAGGAAATCCTCTACACCGATCAGTTTCATCCGAACATGCGGACCGTGCACTTCTCCCCGGCGATCGAAGCGGGCGATTGGATTTTCCTCGCCGGCCAGGTGGCCACCGACTTCAAGACCCCCGTCCTCGGCGTCCACCCCAAGATGCCTCATTATGGCATCGACATCGAGATTCAGGCCGAATTCGTCATGAAAAACCTGAAGGAGCTCCTCGAGCACTGCGGCGCCACGCTGGACGATGTGGTCGTGTCCCACATCTTCCCGCTCGATGCGCGGGCGGACTACCGCGGCTTTGAGCGGGCCTACAAAAAATTCATTCCCCATAATCCACCGGCGATGACGGTCATACCGAGCACGGGAATCATGATGTTCGGCCCGATGGTCGAGATCGATTTTATCGCCTACAAGGGATAGAAAAGGGAGAATTCGATTTGCGAAATTTTCCGTGAATATTCCTACTTCCAAGGAGCGAGAGATGAAGCCCAAACCCATTAAATCGAACGCCCCCCAGCCCCTCGCCAACTATACCGAGGCGTATCAGGCAGGCGACTACATATTCGCGGCGGGACAGTTGGCCAGCGACTTAATAACCGGCGTCCCTCCCGTGGCGAAGGTCGACCCCAATTTTCCGTTCTACGGTTCGGATATCAAAAAGCAGACCGAATACATCCTCAAAAACCTTCAAAAGACATTTAAAGCCGCGGAAACTTCCTTGGACAACGTCGTCAAGGCGCAGGTGTTCCTGACCGATCTCATGAACTTCAACGCCTTCGACGAGGTGTGGAAAAAGTTCTTCAAGACAGCACCCCCCCGCACCACGGTGGGAACAACGGGTCTTTTGGTGAAGGACACCCTGGTGGAGATCGATCTCATCGCGTACAAGCCGAGTAAAAACACCAAGCGAAAAACCGTGAAATCTTCCGCGCCCCAGCCTCTCGCAATCTACACCGAGGCCAACGTGGTGGGAGACTTCATCTTCGCCGCGGGCCAACTCGCGAGCGATTTCAAGACCGGCGTCCCCGCCGAAGCGAGGGTTGACCCCGCTTTTCCCTACTATGGATCGGATATCAAAAAACAGACTCGATTTATTCTGGACAATCTGAAAAAGACCTTCAAAGCTGCGGGTTCTTCGCTGGACAACGTGGTCAAGGCCCAAGTATTCATCACCGACCCGAACCTGTTCAACGGCTTCGACGAGGTCTGGAAGGAATTCTTCAAGACATCTCCCGCGCGGACAACGGTGGGGACGACAGGGCTCCTGGTGAAGGACACCCTGGTAGAGATCGACCTGATAGGGTACGTGCCCCGCAAAGGGCTCAAGGTGCAAAAGATCAAATCGGGCACGCCCCAGCCGGTCGCCAACTATTCGGAGGGCTTCCGGGTAGGGGATTTCGTCTTCGCCGCGGGGCAGGTGGCAAGCGACTTCAAGCTCGGGGTGGGGGTGCCCGAGGAGGCGGACATCGACTTCGCTTATCCCTATTACGGGTCCGACATCAAGAAGCAGACCGACTACATTCTCAAGAACCTGGCCAAGACATTCAAGGCGGCGGGCTCCTCCCTGGACAAGGTCATCAAGGCGCAGGTGTTCCTGACCGACCTCGACGACTTCAGCGAGGTGGACGAGGTGTGGAAGAAGCACTTCAAGACGCCGCCGGCGCGGACGACGGTCGGGGTGCCGGCACTTCTGCTGGACGAGACCCGCATCGAGATCGACCTCATCGGCGTAGCGTAGCGGTTTTTTTCACGCCCCGAAGAACCGGCCCGGGACCCGGCAGGACAGCCAATTCGACATTCCCTGGTAATCTCATGCGGACTCGCGGGCGGATTCCGGAAGATATTCCCATTGGGATTGGAGGGCGCGCTGCGGGCGTTTCCTGAGATTTCAGCGGGAATCATCCGGTGCCTAGGGGGATTATCTCCCCACGGCATTCCTTTCTGCCTCTTCCCGGCCGTCTGCAGCAATGCAGCGCGGACCGAACCGCTGGGGCTGGCAGGCTATTCGTCTTGCATTTTTCGAGGGATAGCATACCATACTTTTATACGTTGGCTTTTCCTATTAAAAAAACCGCGGGGAGTACCCTTCTTTCCCGGCGAGCGGGGTCAGTCTACCTGCCTTCATTGGCAAGATTCATCGGCGGCGCCGAACAAGGGCTGCGTTCGATGGATTGGCCGAGGCGGATTTCTCGCTTCGATTTTAAGGACCAACAGGGGGACGAAACGGTGATCATCAAACGTTACAAAACGGTGGAAGAAAAGAATGCGATTATCGGAAACATATCGCAGGATTACGACATCTCAAAGGGATTTTTCACCACACCCCGCATGCGCGATAAGTACTTTTACCCGCTCACAGATCCGAAGGGCGTCCCCGCCTCCGAGGCAACGCACATGCTGGAAAGCGATCACGTGGTGGGGATCTACCACAAGGGAAAGGCCCGGGCCTACCCGTCCTTCATTATGGATTATTACCATCACCTGAACGACATCATAGAGGGAGACCCGCTCGTCTTCAGCACGTGAGAGCGCTGCGGCACGGGTAACGCGTTCAGCGGTCGGCTGGACGGAGAAGAAGAAAGGCTGATGTGGGGACATTGTGGGATCCTGATGGCCCAGGCGGGCGCACGGGATCTCAAGACCGAGAGCTACTGGTGGCCCCTGGAGGGTGTCTGCTACCACGGCGAAAATATAGGCAATATGCTTGACTCGGTTCCGGTCGTGCACAGCACATGGGGTGAGTGGAAACAAATGCACCCGGACACCGAGGTCATCGTTCTCTTGGAAGACCCGAACCACAGCGATCCCCGGGGCGGGCACGGCGCCGAAGAATATTGGGAGAGGCCGGGAATCGACACCATTTTCGTGAACTCTCTCTCCGTCGGCGACCTCGACCAGCAGCTTCGCGAAAATGCGATGGTCATGGGCATCAACCTTCCCACCGGAATCCGCGCCTATCCTTGTGACGAGATCAAAAAGGACGGTGGGGTGACGAACGACGATCTGGGCGGCACTCCCCTCCTGGCTGTCATGGGACCCGCACCTAACAGCATTTGTAGCGGCGCCTACCGCCGCGATGTGGGGGATAAGGTTCTTGAATTTGAAGCCCAAGGAAATCGGATCGTCGACAAGCAGACGGGAAGCACCTGGACCTCGGAGGGGCTCTGCATAGCGGGCGACCTCGAGGGAACGCAACTTGAACCCATCCACTATGGTCTCGGTCGGTGGCACACCTGGATTTACCCCCATCCCAAAACCGAGATCTACAAGAGCAAAAACGAAGAAGCGCAGAACGTTACATATGGGATATTCGAGAATATCATCGAGAGCTTCCGCGAATCCCTCATCGACCTAAAAGTCGAGCGGGAGATCGTCTCTCTCTCGCTGCCGCTTCAGTCCGATCGGGGGTTGGCTCTTCGAATCGACGGCGAGCCCTTCCTCCTCCATCATTTCGATACTGAGTCGGCGGCAAAAGACTATCTCTACTTCAACCCCCATTCGGTCAGTGCGGGACGGTTCATCCTCCAGTCCGATCCCGAGATATATGACAACATTGCGCTCAACACCGCCAAGATGCCGGAAGAAAAGGTTAAATGGTCAAAAAAACTGGAGGATCAGAAATTCCTCCGGCTGCTCCATCACTCCGCCCCCAAAGAGGATCCAGGAGATTCGTATCCAGGTTTCAGCGATATCGTCGCCGGACTGAACGAAAGGGGCATCGACTGCTCTCCCGGCGCCCCAGAGCTCCACGCCGACATCACATTCTGGTATCCGTGTGGGACCCCGGTGGGCCTTCGTCCGGGGGTGGAAAACTGGTTCACCGTCACCATCGACACGAAGGACCCATTTGAGATCCATCGGTTTCGCACAATCGAAGGCGCGAAGGAATTCGCGGCTTCAAAACCCCACGCCACATTTCAAATAGGGCGATATGTCTTCTACTCAACTCCTGTAAACATGTTCCTCCTGCCGCGGTTCCGAATGGTGGACAGGCCCAAGGAGAAAGTGAACTGGTCTGATCTGCTCGAGGACGAGGAATTTAAGGAAATCCTACGTGAAATTATAGAGAAATAGTTGCCTCATGATTTCGTGAGGCTTCCCGGAAAAAGGATTTTTCCCCAGGGCGTACAGTGATCTTGGAATTTCTTTTTCAGGTAGAAAGGTAAGTCGTGGCGGCGAAAGAAAGGATTGACGGGAATCCTTCGGCAGGTGAGCCTGTCATCGTCACCGGCACCCCCGGCGGTACCAACATCGCGAAGCAGGCGCTTCAGCGTTTCATCGTCGGTCTCGGTCTCCTTCCCGTCGTTATCGTCATTCTGGTCGCGATTATCGGTTTCGTGCAGCCGCGGTTCCTCTCTACAACGAACCTGATCAACGTCGCGAGGCAGGCCTCCTTTCTCGCCATCGTCGCCTGCGCCCAGATGTTCCCCATCCTTTCGGGCGGCTTCGACCTGTCGGTTGGCTCCATCATCGGCTTCGCTAGCGTGGTCTTCGCACAGCTTACAAAGGATTACGGGATGGCGTATGGGATCCTTGGGGGATTGTCCGTGGGAGCCGGGGTGGGACTGGTCAACGGGCTGGTGATTTCAACCTTCCGGGTGTCCCCCTTTGTCGTCACCCTGGGGATGCTCTCGGCGGTAAAGGGGGTGGCCCTCATCTACTCGAACGGGACACCCATCTTCGGAATGCCGAAATATTTCCCTTATTTGGGGGCGGGCTATATCGGCCCCGTCCCGATTCCCGTCATCGCGGCCGCGGTGGTCTTCGGGATCTCCTATCTCTTGTTGCAATGGACCCGCTTCGGGCGGTACATGTACGCCATTGGCGGAAACGAAGAAGCCGCGCGCGTTTCGGGGGTGAACATCCGCAAGTACACCATCCTGGCCTACGTGACCTGCGGAACCATCGCCTCCATCTCGGGCATCCTGCTTACCTCACGCATCCGCTCGGGGCACCCGACCCTGGGCGATGGGACGGAGCTCCAATCCATCGCCGCCGTCGTCATTGGGGGGGTGGCCCTTGGAGGCGGATCGGGGACCCTCGCGGGGGTTCTATTCGGGACCATGATTCTCGGCATCCTCCAGAATGGCCTAAACCTAATGAACGTTTCGACCTTCATGCAGTTCATCGTGATCGGCTCGTTGATCACGATTGCGGTCATCTTCGACCGCCTGCGCCATCCGCAAAGAGACTGAAGCGGGTTGTATGAGTTTCTGTGGTGAATCGATTTTAGGAGGAAGCGCCAAGGAACCAATAATCGGGAGGTGGATCGCGGCGGGGGGATGCGCTCTTTTGCCATCTGTTCTTTTGCATTTCACACCGTCACCCGAATCGAATCGTACGGTCCGGCTCCGGAAATGAGAGAGTTGCAAAACATCCAGCGGCGGCCTATAATTTTGGGTCCACTTCCAGGCGAGAAAATTCGCTGGTGCCTCTTGCGGCGCACAGCGGAACCAGTGCTAACAGGAGGAGTATTTCATGCCTACCCCTCCCCCTTATCCCGGATCGCGTGAACGCGGTGCCGAAGCCCTTCTGAAAGTCGCAGCCATCCAGACCGAGCCCCACGTCGGGGACAAGGAACACAACAACCGCCGCGCCCTGGAACTCATCCATCAGGCGGCCGACGAGGGGGTGGAGCTCATGGTTCTGCCCGAGCTCGGCAATTCGGGCTATATCTTCAACTCCCGCGCGGAGGTCGCTGAGCTGGCGGAGCCCGTTCCGGACGGCCCCACCGTTCAGATGTGGATGCGAGCGGCGAAAGAGCGGGGCGTTTGCATCATCGGCGGCGTCTGCGAGCGGGATGGGGACAAGTTTTTCAACGCAGCGGCCTTCGTCGGCCCCGATGGGTTCGTCGGGCGCTACCGCAAGATTCATCTCTGGGACGAGGAAAAGCTCTTCTTCGAGCCCGGCGACCTCGGCCTCAACGTCTACCACATGCCCTTCGGCCGGGTCGGCATCATGATCTGCTACGACGGCTGGCATCCGGAAGTGGCCCGAATCCTCAAGCTCCAGGGGGCGGACCTCATCTGCAACCCCACCTGCTGGGTTCTTGTCCCCGGAATCGTCACCCCGGATAACCCCGTGTCAGCCTATGTACATATGGCGAGCGCCCACGTGAACAGCGTCTTCATGATCAGCGCCGACCGCTGCGGCACCGAGCGCGACTGCCCCTTTCTGGGACGGAGCACCATCGCGGGGCCGGCGGGCTTCGTGGTTCCCCCCGCCAGTTCCGAATGCGAGGAGATCACCACCGCCGAAATCAACCTCATTGAGACACGAAGTCACCACTGGACGCAGCTTGCGAATCCGTTCGCGGACCGCAGGACGGACCTTTTCGACAGCCTGCTCGGCTACCGACACCCGGCGGACGCCGCCAAGGCCTTCGGGCCGGCGTACGGAAAGTGGTAGGCAAAATTTTTGTTCTTTTTCTCGTAGTTGAGGCTTCATTCATTTCCTGGTTTGGGTGAGCGTGAGGCACGGAAACAGGCGAACTTAACTTTCGAATAGGAGAAAAGGGATATGCATAAAGCAAAAGTGATTCGGCTTTTGGTGTGCATGGCGGTCGCCGTGGGACTCGTGGTGGGTGCGGGGGCCCTTTCGCCTCCCCCTCTGGCCGCGGAGAAACAAAAGCTGTTCAAGCCCAAGGGCATGAGTGACTGGGTGACGCCGAAGGCGAAGAAGAAATACACCATCGCCGCGCTGATCCCGAGCCTCGAGGCGGAGTTTTGGGTGAACTTTTCGTACGGGCTTTTCGACCAGGCCAAGAAACACGGCGTCGACCTCAAGTTCGCCGCTACCAAGTCCTACTCGGAGTTCCCGAAACAAATCGACTACATGGAGGACATGATCAACCTGAATGTGGACGCCATCCTCATCACCCCGGCGAACGCCGAGGCTCTGGTTCCGCCCGTGGAAAAAGCGATGGCCAAGGGCATCAAGGTCATCATCATGGCCGTGCAGATCAATACCGATAATTTCACGGCGGCCGTCCGCGCCGACCACTACGACTCAGGCTACATCATCGCAGAGGAACTTTTCAAGGCAATGGGAGGCGATGGAACCATCGTTGCCTTGAACGGGGTTCCGGGACACAGCTGGGCCATCGCTCGGCGAAAAGGCCTCGCGGACGCCATGAAGAAATTTCCGAAGATAAAGCTCCTCGGTGAGCGGTGGATGGGCGTCTCCCGGGTCGAGGGCCTCAAGCACACCGAGGACTTCCTCCAGGCCTTTCCCGACGTGAAGGGCATTTGGAACGCCGTGGACATCACCGCGGCGGGATCCGTGGACGCCGTCAAGGCGGCGGGGATCAAGCGGCACATCTTCATCTCATCGGGCTCCGGCACCCGGCACGCCCTCGAGATGGTGAAGAAGGGGGACATGGACTTCGATCTGGGAGAGGCGCCCATCCTACAGGGGCGCTGGGCCGTCGACTTGGCGATCAAGGCTCTCCAGGGCGAGGATTTTCCGAGGGAGACCCTCGTTCCCCTGCCCAAGTTCACGAGCAAGAACGTGGCCGAATGGGATACCTCCACCGAGTGGCACCCGAAGGGCTGGAAGCTGCCGAGGTAGCGGTAGTGGGAGGCCCCTCCGCATGGCGGGTCGCCACCTATGTAGATCGGGGCTTCCAGTGTGAATTGAAATCCCCTTCCCCGCTGGGCCGTATTGTCACCCGGCGGGGAAGGGTAGATTACGCGTAAAACCCGAAAGGCCAGTTGCGGCCGCGGCGAATGAGCGAAATCCTGCTCCTTTGCCGTTTTTTTCATTCCGGGGGAACCAATTTGAACCAGGAGCAGCCCCTCATCCTACAAATGAAGAACATCGAAAAACGCTTCCCTGGCGTGGTGGCTCTCGCGGGGGTGGATTTCGATCTGAGACCGGGAGAGGTGCACGTCCTCCTGGGCGAGAATGGCGCTGGAAAAAGCACCCTGATCAAGATCATTTCCGGTGTGTATGCGCTGGATAAAGGTGAAATCCTGATCGACGGGAAACCCGCGAAGATTGAAACCCCCCATGATGCCATGGATTACGGCGTCGCGACGATTTATCAAGAGTTCAGCCTGATTCCCGACATGTCGGTGGCCGAGAACATTTCCCTTGGGAAAGAACCCACCCAGAGGAAGGGATTGTTCATTGACCGGAAGAAGATGGTCTCTGTGGCGAGGGAGGTATTGGGCCGACTCGATCTCGACCTGGATCTCTTGAAATTGGTCCGCTACCTCCGGACCGGCGAGCAGCAGATGGTGGAGATCGCCAAGGCGCTCACTATCCAGTCCCGTATCCTGATCCTCGATGAACCGACCGCCGCCCTGACCGACAGGGAGATCGAGTACCTCTTTCGGATCATCGGCCAGCTCAAGCGCCAGGGTGTCGGGATCATCTACATCTCCCACCGGCTGGAAGAAATCGACATGATCGGCGATCGGGTCACGGTGTTCCGGGACGGGCACTACATCGGGACGCGAAATGTAGATCAAACTGATGTAGACAAGCTCATCTCCATGATTGTTGGAGAGGAAATCAAGGAGAAATATCCAAAACTCCAGGTTCCGATCGGCGGTGACCTGATGACGGTGGAGGGGTTGAGCCGGCCTCCCTATTTTTCGGGCATCTCTTTTTCCCTCCGAGCCGGAGAGATTCTCGGATTCGCCGGACTTCTCGGCGCTGGGCAGAAAGAGCTCATCCGATCGATATTTGGCATCCGCCCTTTCGATTCGGGGGAGGTTCGCCTGGCGGGCGAACCGGTCGAGATTCGCGACCCGGCCGACGCCATCCGCCATGGGCTGACCTATCTTCCCGCGGACCGGAAGATCGAAGGCCTCATGCTTCCCCTTTCCGTCAAGGACAACATTACGATGTCGGCGCTCAAACAGTTCGTCCGAGGCGGATTTTTACGCAAGACCAATGAAAGGCAGGCTGCAACCGGCTATTATGACCGCCTTCAGATCAAGGCGCCCAGCATCGCCACCCTGGTCAAGTACCTCTCCGGCGGAAACCAGCAGAAAGTGGTTCTGGCCCGGTCACTTTGCAGCCGAAGCCGAATCTTCATCTTCGACGAGCCCACCCGCGGGATCGACATCGGAGCCAAGGTGGAGATCTATCAGCTCATCAACGAGCTCGTGGGGCAAGGGGCGGGAGTCATCGTGGTCTCCGCCGAGCTTCCGGAGCTGCTGGGGGTAAGCGACCGCATCATCGTGATTCACGAAGGAGGGATCCTCCGGGAGTTCTCCCGGGCCGAGGCCAGCCAGGAGCGGATCCTCCAGACCATCTACCGGGGAAGGGCCGAGGCGGTGGTCGGCAAAGGGGAGAGCGGGGCGTAATGGCTATCTTCCTAGAGATTCTATGTTGCCGGTCCCAGGTTTTCTTCCCGTAAGGATGATTCGCCGATTCTCGGCCGCCGGGATCAATGGAAGGCGGAAACAGGGGGATGGCGGTCTGCCCAGGGTTTTGCTTCTTCCAGTTGGGCGGCAAGACGAAAGAGCACGTCCTCTCCACCGAAACGGCCAGTGAAGTGGACACCGATTGGAAGACCGTCCGCATTCCAGTAGAGGGGGATGGACATGGCCGGATGGCCGATGCTGTTTGCAATCGCTGTAAAGGGAGCGAAACTTCCGTCCACTTCGACCCAGTCGAGAGGGTTTTCGGCGGGTGGCTCCAAGGCCCCGAGCGGAAGGGGGGGCTGGGCCAATGTCGGTGTAAGCCAAACATCATAGATATCAAAGAAGCGAGCAAAATCGCGGCTGGCATTCTGGAGAACCTGCACCCCGTATAAGTGCTCGGCGGCGGTCCGGCCTCGGCCGAGTTCTTGCAGCGCCCAAGTGAGGGGCTCAAATTCTTCGCGATTGAGCGCCTTGCCGGTTTGTCTTGCCCAATGATCCAGCAGCCAGGCGTTTCCCTCCGCCCAAAGCATAAACCACGCCTGTTCCGCCTCCTGGGCGTTAAAGCCGGGCTCCTCCTCCACAATATCGTGACCAAGATCTTCACAGAGTTTCGCTGTTTCATGTACCGCGCGAACACAATCCGGATGCACTTTCACACCGCTTGGCGCTCGGGTGGAGATGGCGATGCGAAGTTCCCCCGGATCCGCACCTACTTCTTCGAAAAAGGAACGTTGTGGGGGAGGGGCCCAATAGGGATCGCCAGAATCCGGACCTGAGGTGGCGTCGAGGAGAACGGCGCTGTCGCGCACCGAGCGCGTAAGGGCATGCTCGGCCACGAGGCCGCTGTAGATATCTCCGAAGCGTGGACCAAGGGGATTTCGCGCGCGCGTGGGCTTGAGGCCGAAGAGGCCACAACACGAGGACGGTATTCGGATTGATCCGCCTCCGTCGTTCCCGTGAGCCATAGGAACGATTCCAGCCGCTACGGCCGCTCCTGCGCCCCCGCTCGATCCTCCGGTCGTCCGGTTGGTATCCCAAGGGTTTCGGGTAGGGCCAAAAAAGCGCGGCTCAGCTGTAGATGCGTTTCCGAATTCGGCGGTGTTTGTGATCCCGATGATGATAAGGCCCGAGCGCTTCAGCCGGGCGACAAGTTCACTGTCCTGATTCGCGACGTAGTTTCGAAGGAAGGCCGAGCCTTCGGTATGGCGGATACCGGAGCAAGTAGCGATGAGATCTTTGAGAAGAAACGGGACTCCCGCCAAAGGACTATCGGGAAGTTTTCGCTCGGCGGCTTCGAGAGCGAGGTCGAAAGTTGGGGTGATTACCGCGTTTAGACGGGGGTTCAAGTTTTCAACACGGCGGATGGCGCTTTCCACCAACTCGCGGGCCGTAACTTCTCCCTTGCGGACAAGCTGCGCTTGTGAGAGGGCGTCAAGGGAAATCAACTCTTTCACAGCCACCCGCATTTGGACTTGTGATTTATCATGCTACGGCAACGAACGGAATTTTCAGAAGAAAATCCAACCTGGCGATCCTATTTTGCCAGCCAGCCGCCATCCACGGGCAGGCTCACACCATGAATAAATCTCGCCGCGTCGGAAGCAAGAAAAACCACGGCGGGCGCCACATCGGCCGGCGTTCCAATCCGCCCGAATGGCGTTGATTCCACGGCAAATTTCACGAACTCCGGGTCGGCGTGCAAGTCCTTGCTCATGGCAGTGGCAATTTCGCCCGGCGCAATGGCGTTCACCCGAATGCCTTCTCCTGCGAGTTCCGTGGCAAGGGCCTTGGTCATGAGTTCGACCGCGCCCTTCGTGGCGCAGTAGGCCACCGATTCGGGGAAAGCCGTATGTCCGGCAATAGAGGAAGTGAAAATGACGACACCATCCGGGCGAAGATGTGGAAGCGCAAGCTGTATCATCTCGAAAGGCGCGCGCACGTGCGTCATCCATTGTCGGTCCAAGCTTTCGAGGGAAAAGGTCTCGAACGGCCCGTACTCGTGGATCCCCGCGTTGCTCACCAAAATGTTGGGAGCGCCGAAGATTTTAACCGTCTCATCGATGATCTGCTTCGACGCGCCCGGCTTCGTTAAGTCGACCACGAGAGGACGGCATTCCCCGCTTTCCTTTTCGATCTCGTTCGCCACGTTTTCGGTTCGTTCCCGATTTCTGCCTACGGCTACAACACGCGCGCCGGCGGCGGCCAGCTGCCTGGCGATCTCGGCGCCGATTCCTGAGCTTGCTCCCGTTACAACCGCGACTTTCGATGTCAGCTCAAACTGTGGATTCGCCATCTTGTTCCCCCGCAATTCCCTGTTTGCTCAATCCCACCATCTCTTTGGAGAAGCTGCGGTCAAAACTTCACATCCATCAGGCGTTACCACCACGTCCTGCTCGAAGCCCGCCGCGCCGACTCCGGGGCGGCCCACCATGGCTTCTACGGCAATGACCATTTTTTCTTTCAAAACAGTCGGTTCCCCCTTTATGAGCCAAGGTGGTTCGAGCCCGGCGCCAATTCCGTGGCCAAAAGCAGGGAATAGTTCTCCGAATTCGGTTCCAGCCGATTCCATGCCCGCCTGATGGCCGGCAAAGCCGTTCTCGACCATCCACGAAGCGCCTCTTTGATACAGTGCGTCTACGGTGACACCCGGTTTCATGATTTCGATAATGCTTTCCACCACTCCGATGGGAGCTTCCAGAACTTCTCTCTGCGCTTCGGAAGGTTTTCTTCCGACAACGGTAGAACGGACAAAATCGGTATAGTAGTACTCAACCGGTCCCCAAGCGTCCACGTGGACGATGTCACCTCTCTCCAGTTTTCTTTTTGAATCCCAGGACGGAATCCCGAACCGTTCGAAATGGTGGGAATTCGGACCCGAGGCCACGCCGACGTCGTAGGGAAACCCTCCGTTCGAGGCAAAATAACGAAGACCTTCCCCTACAAAGTCTCCCTCTGTACCTCCTTCGCGGACTGCCTCCATCATGGTCCGCATCCACTCGATACCCACGGCCGCCGCATGCTTCAAAAGCCGGATCTCTGCATCGCTTTTGACCATCCGGAGGGTTTCCAGGATATCGTCGGCGGGTTCCAACTGGAGGGAATGACCCACGGTTTTTTCCATGAGCTCGTAGCTGCGGAAGAGAAGGCATTCTCTTCCCACGAGGCCGAGCTTGGCATTGTCCAATTTTTTTTCCTTAAGTACTTCTCCGGTTGTCTCGGCGACTCTTAAAGTCGAACGGATATCCTCGGCGAATATTTGATCTTTGGGGTAATCGGGCAGGTCTACAATGAGAGTAGGGTCATCATCCACCGGGAGAATGAAGGCGCTAAAAGAGCGGGACGACCACTGCGTCGTTTCTGAATTGTGGGGGAAAGGAGAGTGATGGTTGGTTAAATATAGGACGTCACCGTAGTAGTCCACAGTGCTTCCGCCGCGCGACCAAACCAGAAGACCAGCGAGGCCACGCTGCCTTGCAACGTCAATCGCCTTTTGCCGACGTTCGGCAAACTCCTGGGGAGGGATATCGAAATTGCCCATGCTTCCTCTTTTGTATGTCTCCACGTTCAATTTGGGAGATGAAGGAGATGGGAAGAGAGGGGTGCCGGACCGCCCAAAATCATTTCAATGTGGAAATGTGTGGGATTGTGAAAAATTCCCTTCCCATCCAGACATTCGATTAAACTCAAATGGATTACCTGCCACTGATATAAGAAGGCGATTGAACTGTCAAGGGTTTCGTGCAGCCAACCGGGGAAGAAGACCCGTCCGCTGACATCGAATTTTTCACAGCCCAAGAAGATTTCGCGCATTTCCCTCAAAGATCGCCGTCATATCCTTTTCGGGAAGGGAGAGATCTTCGACGCAATTTATGGCTTTTCGAATAAACTCCTTCCCTTCCTCCGGTCCCAAAGGGTAGTCCGAGCCCAAAATAATGCGTTCCGAACCGAATAGATTGCAGGCGCAAAGAACGGCGGAAGAGGGTACGGGCCCCGCGGTGTCATAATATATGCCCTTGAAATATTCGATAACGGGACGATTTATTTTGGCCATTCGAGCGGCCTCCCCGATTCGCTCAATCATATAATGGGTGCTTCCGCCCAGGTGAGAAAGAATAAGCCGCAAATCCGGATATCTATCGAGAACGCCGTTCAGAATGAGCCGGCTCACGGCAATTGTTGTTTCCGCGGGCCAGCCCACCCAGAGATCGAGGTTATATGCACCGTACCTTTCAGGGCCCATGGGATCGATAGGATGAAGAAGAACAGGACATTTAAGACGATTTAACTCTTCAAAAAGGGGAAAGTATTTTTCATCATCCAAGGCTTCTCCCCGGACATTTGTGCCCAGGATGACTCCTTTCATTCCGAGTTCTTCGACCGCCCTCTTAAGCTCTTTCAACGAGTCTTCGATACTTGTGAGAGGAAGAGCGGCAAGAGCGGCGAACCGATCGGGATGTTTGCGGCTGACCTCCGCGAAACTGTCGTTTCCCGTCTGAACCAAATCACGAAGCGCTTCTCGATCGCTTGGATATGCCGTCAGGACAAGGGAGAGAACTTGCTTGTCGATTCCCGTCTCATCCAGCAAGGCGAGGTGTTCCTCTAAAATCCATGGCCGGAACTCCAGGTCAACACCCGGCACCATCCCCTGCTCCACAAGTGGCTTGTACACTTGAACAAATGAATCCGGAAATTGATGGGCGTGGATATCAATCTTCACATCGAATCTCTATTGATTTCCCGTTTTTTGATTGGCCGTCGCTTGGCAAGGCATGCCGTTTTTCGCATTTGCCTTCAGGATGAAATTATATGGACGTGCAATTGCGCTGGCCGCGCGCTCTTCGACAAACGAGTTAAGCCGACATTTCCCGATTGGCATATAATGGGCCAATTCCGCGAAATATCCAACTGCACTTTCTCATTTGAGGTTCACCCAGACCGGGCTGCTCCACGCTTTTTCTTGATCGACTTGAACCACCCGGACCCAATACGTGTTTAAGCCGATCTGCGCATTCGTGTCCTCAAATTCAAAACGGGTTTCCCAGGGGCCTGAAGAGGCCGGGGTGCGACCGATCTCGATGCGCTGGGCCAATCTCCCGGCATCCACCAGTTGGGTTTGCGATAATGCTTCCTCCACCCGGCATGAAAACGCAGCGGGTTCGGTAGTAATGGCGATGTCCCCTTCGGATCCGTCAGGCTCGATGACGAACCCTCTCGAATCACCAGCCGTGTAAAGCCCCCATGAAAGCCCCGACTCGCTGATCACATTGATGCGATCGCGATTCGGGATGAAAGCGACGGGTTCCGCCCGTAAGAGGCGCGCCCCGGTCAGCCGGAGTTCGCCATCCCATTTCGTAGCCCTACCGCGCCCCCGCACCCGGGCGCCCGAGAACAGGACCCGCAGGAGATTCCCTTCCGCCCGGCCAGACACCTCCTCGCTGTAGATGCGCTCGCGGCCACGGAAAATCTCCACGCGCTCGATAGGCCCGGTTCCATGAACTTCAACGGTGAGCCGGGGTGGACCGTTTGCTTCGATCTCCTCCCCCATCCAGCATCCATTCACCGCGAAGCGAAGACAGATTCGATCGCCGCTCGTGGCGTAGCACCTGCGGGCTTTGGCCGAATTCCAGATTGACTCCCGGGTCAGCTCTTCGGTGTAAAGCGCCGTCAGTCCGTTCCGGGAGGCGAAATGGCCGACGTGCGGGCCGGGATAACAGGCTCCCGGGTGGCCATAATGATCGTCGCTTCCGCCCGCAAAGCCCACTTTCAATACCCTATCGATTGATTCCTCAATCATCCATTCGAACATGCCGTGTTTCGAGTGGACTTCGATGATCGGCTCCAACTCCGGATCGTGAAACTCGAGGTTTGCCGGACGTCCCCCCACATGGGGATAACTGATGGCACGGGTACCTCTCAGCGTTTCATGGATTTTGGTGATGTGATCGCGGTCGTTAGAAATGTCGGAGAGATCGGTCTGCAACCAATGGCTGCAGCGGTGGAGCGCGGCGGCTTCATCAAAGAAAAACAGCGCATGGTCCCCGCCCATGGGGGGTGTGCCGGACCATTCATAGCCCAAAAAGGTCACGAAGCGGCCCGGTTCGTTGAAGGCGCGCGTTTTCTCTTTGAGCTCCTCCATGTCATCGAGAGTAACCTCGAAACAATTGCCCTGATGCGTTGTGAACTCCAGCGCACCCACGTCGCGGGCGAAACGGTAGAACTCCTCGAAACTCCCCACGCCTACGGTTCCCCCCGTCTGACCCCCGTGAAAATCGCCCCAGTGAAGGCGGGGGTCTTCGATTTGGCTTCGGATTACTACAGGATTGCTCAACGCTTCCCGGCCCTTTCCGTCCCTCACCCGGACACGGGCGACGCCTTCGCCGTCGAATCGGATTTCTTCGGTACGGAGAACCGCGGTCCCTTTTCCGTCGAACTGGACCTTCTCTGGAAGCTGCACTTTCGCCCCTTCGGCCTCGATCCTTACCTCCTCTGCGTATCCCTCGGCGGGGTTTCCGTGTCGATCCTCCGCTTTGATCAGAAGCCACCCCTTCTCGTTTGCAGCGGCCTCGGAAGGAATGAGTGCGACCAAACGCTCCGCCGGGCCTCCGACGATGCTGAACTTGGGCGATTCGGGCAAAGGCTGGAAGTTTCCTGCCCCGAAGGGGTCAACGAATATCTTGAACTCGAAATTGCTCTCGCCGAATGTCTGCACCTCCATACCCGGCCCGCCGGCACTCATGTCGCCCAAAACGATGGTGATGGTGTCTCCTTCCCACAGGGGATCGTCCAACACATCGATAGTGAGCGCTTGTCTCCAATGGCGAATGTAACCGCGCCAATCAAAGCGGTGGACGAGCCGTGCCCCCGAGCGGGTACTGAGATGAACTGTCGTATAGTTCGCCGCCTTGGGATCGTCGAACTGAATTTCGCCCCAGTCGCTAACCTGCCTGAAGGCCAATTTGATCGAACCCCGCTCGTCGATCCCCCATCTGCCCACCCGGAAGGCAATTCGCCACGTGCCCGATTCTCCCGCCACGGCGTCGCCGTTCGGATCCACGGTGGCCGATCCCAGCTCGTCTTTCCAGTCCTGTTGCGTCCAATCGGGTAAACGCATTCTCATCCCCTTGCGGTATGCCCAAAACTCTTTTGAGAAATGAAAATCACGAAAAAAATGGAAGCGAACTCGATCTACATCTGTCGGTTCCCGTCAATGTAGCGTACACCTGCATTTTCTGCTTGCCCAATTCCACGCCCAGCCCAGGCCGCCAGGTGAACTCGCTGATATCTAAATAAATCCAAGCAGATCAGACTCTTTGTCGGAATCTTTCCAGACGCCGAGCTCTCGGCGTTCTTTGCGGCGCGCTTCGTGCCATCTCTTATAGTCAATCGCCTTGGGGTTGGAAAGGGTGTCGTTCTCGAGAATCTTTTGCTCATCACGGCGAGAGAGTTTCATGGATTCGCCCTCAACCGGATAACCCGTTTCACGCAGCATGCTTCCGATAAGACCGTCGAGCACGGCGCGATCGCCGGGCCGCAGGCGATTTTTGTACATCCCCACATAGTCTGTGTTGATGGGCCGGACCGTTTTCGCGTGAACGGGCGCCTGTGCCCATTGGCGCGTGGATTCCGTCTCGTGGTGGGCCAGCATTTGGGGAGCGAATTCTTCGCCCAAAAACGAACATAGCCTCTGAATCGTAGCTTCAGGATCGGTGCAGAGGTCCTCGTATTTGACAGTGATGCACGCTTCCGCGCCCAATGCTTTCGATTCCTCTTCGGCGGCTTCAACAAATTGACGCCACATTTGTGCCGCGGCGTACAGGCCGTTCGGCCAGAGAATCGAGTCCGATATGTCAATGGCAGAGTCGCGCCCGTCCCGAAGGATATGGATAAATTGTGCGTCGGGGTACATTTCCTTGATGTCTGCCATGTAAAAGCAATCGCGGGGAGTCTTCTCTCCCCATCGCTCTTTGCCCTTCGGGCGCGCATAGATTCTATGAAACGCGGCGTACATCTCGGCGAAGGAGGCCGTTCTCATCTCTTCGCGCACCTCTTCCACCTTCGGATCGATGGGCCAACCCTCGATGGCGGGTGTCTTCAGCGCGTCTTCGATCAAGGCGCGCACGTTTTCCTCCACGCCCAGGTCCCCGTAGCTATAGAGGTAAGGGTAGATGTAATGGAAGAGCCATGCAGGAGGTGGCACAGCAAGGCGCGGGTGTGAGTCCAGAATGAGCCGAAGAAGTGTCGAGCCGGAACGGGGACAGCACACAATGAAAATGGGGCGATCTCCAATCACAGTCATGCTCTTTGGGTCTCCTGGCTAGGAATCGCGTTCCGGGCCGGGCAATTTCGAATGCTAAGAAGAGAAGGTCATCGTATGCCAAGGGTTTTCGGAGGGATTTCCGCGAGTGAAGTGCATCACTTTGTCAATGAGATCAAAAATCACCCCGGTGAATGTCGAACACGGCGCACCGCTGTTGGTCCGCGCACCGGGCACGCGAAGATCAACCGCACATATCGCCCCGATTCCACCATCTCCTTTGGGACCTTTCCAAGAAAGAGTCTCTTTCAATAAATTCAAGGCATCATCCTTGCTCATCCCTCGCGGAACGGAGTCGTGGATTTCTCGCACGGTCTCCCGCATCCGATCGCAACGAACCTCCCGGTCCTGACGCACGGCCTGTGGAAGCCCCGCTTGCTCATCCTTTAAAATCAGGAAGCCATTGTTCCCCCGGGCGGCATAGCCCTCGGGATAGTATTTTGACGCGATGCGATCCTCGCAGTGCTCGATAAGCGCGATCTTCCCTTCTGCATCCGCGAGAAGAAAATTTCCCCCGCGCTGACCACTTCCCTTGCCGGTGTATTTGGGAAGAATCTCCATCGCGTAAGAAAGACCGTCTTCCACGTTGTCGAATTGCTCAAGCACGTGGGCGCCAATGGCGCTGCGGTTATCCATATCCAGGGGAAAATCGGGTTTCGGCCTGCCGCCCTCTTCGCTCTCATCGAAGGGTCCGCGGTAGTCGAGAAAAGATCTCATTACCGCAAGCCCCTTGGCGTTCATCCCAGAGTTCACGCCGGGCCGCGACAGCCCATTGAAGCCCATCAAATCGTGGCCGAGTCCCCCCATAGAGCACCCGTGCCAGTTACTATGCGGCATGTAATCACACGTTTTGTGGGCGAAGGCGACGGGATTTCCCCGGGGGTCGGTTGTAGCGACGGCTCCAATGGTGCACACGGACGATGACTCCTACCGACGTAGTATTCGAAACGTACAAATCTCTGGGGGCCGGAAGACCCCCCAGAGATTCAATACGCGTTTTGTTTTACGGCATCCCGCCTTACGGAAGTTTGACCCCTATTTCCTTGTAGTAGCGAATGGCACCTGAGTGGATCGGGATATTCGCATTATTCACATTAGAGGCATCCATGGCGGTCCACGATTTGTGGGAAGCCACCAAATCCTTCTTGTGAGCGTAGGTCGCTTTTGTCACTTCATAGACAAAATCCGCCGGGGCGTGAGCTCCCGCTGCTAACCAATTCAGGTCGGCAATCGTCTTGAAGGGATCGGGATTTCCCTTGTAAATGCCTCCCTCCACCGTCGACGGGACGAACTGGGGGAATTCCTTCATCATCATCTTCGCCCACTTTCCCTGACCCAGGCCGAAGACGCGAATTGTGCCTAATTCGCTGGTAATGGCCGCAATCGCGGGATGTGGGGGAGAGCCGACTGTAGAGGCCACATCCAGAAGTCCGTCCCTCATGAGCCGGTTGGCTTGCCCGTGGCCCACGTTGACCACCTGCGAGGGCTTCAGGCCCGTCACCCGCATGAGATAACGTCCACCGCGCTTCCGGGCCGACTAATGTTCAATCGTTTCCCATCGATATCTTCCCCTCGCTTGATTCCCGAGCTCCGCATCGTCCAGAACTGAAGCGGATTCATTTGGCCGGGAACGATTAAGCGGAGGTTCTACCGGCGAATCCTGTGCTTATACGCCTCACAGGACCCCCAAATCTTGATCAGCTTGGCGTTGGGAACATTGCCGGCCGTGGAGAGGAATTAATCTTCAGCACTTTGTTCAACATGCTGGACTCAAGCACGTAGTAGGTGCCCTGCAACGCCGCCTCCTATAGTCACCCGCGACTTCCGCGCGCCTTCCGTTGCGCTCCAGGGCATTAGACAAAGGGCGCGAATCCCGGATGATCAACAACCTACTTCTCTTCTGTCTTCTCAGCTTTAGCATGGTTTACCCCTCCTTTGAGCAACATCGCGCATCACCGCATGCGCTAGAGAATCCACTTTGGAAGCATCGAAAATATTGTCATTCGGATGTGGTACCCAAACGTTGAACGCGAAAGTTCGCCAAAACACGAATCAAATCTCCTCCCGCACCGATGAAAAACAAAGCCAAACCTAACAAGTCTGTTGCCCAACCTGGGATCAGGAGGCGGCAGCGCCAAGCAAGACTCTGCGCCACGCCCAAATCAAACGATCCAGAACGCACCGGGCCAAGGCGTAGACCCCGAGGACCGCCGTGAGGAAATTGAACCCAATCTCTCCCCACGACCCTTCCATCAAAAGGGACGGCCCGTGACGAACATATACGGTACCACAAATGCCGCGACACCGAGTCTGACGGCCATTACGCCGACTTCCATGGGTTTCGCGCCGGCCAAACCAGCAGCGGCAAATGCAGAAATGGCTACCGGAGGAGTAATAGTAGAGATTGCAGCGAAATAAAATATGAACATATGGGCGGCAAGTAATGGCACACCCAACTTCACCAGGGCGGGTCCGGCTGTCACCGCAGCGATCAAGTAGGCGGCCAATGTGGGTACACCCATGCCCAGAATCAGGGAAACGACCATCACCGCGAAGAGCGCGAGGAGCTTGCTGTTGCCCACGTAGGAGAGCAGAAGGTCAGAGAACTTAAGGCCGATACCCGTCAGAGACATCACGCCCACAACGACGCCGGCAAGAGCGCACGGCGCTGCAACGTCCATGACCGCAACCATGCCGCGGTTGAGGGCCTGGGTGATCTCCCGAAACCCCATCCGTGTCTCCACCCGAACCCAACTGACGATGAGGGCAGCGATGAGGGCGAAATAAGCCGATTTCATGGGTGAAAAACGGACGATCACCAGGAAATAGATGAGGGTAAAAATCGGGGCCAGCAGATGACCATTTCGCCGGAGAACGTCTCCCAGCCCTGGGAGCTGGTCCCGCGGCAAGCCACTGAGGCCCAGGTTTTTTGCCTCGATGCCGATCATCAAGAAGACGGCCGTAAAGTAGAGTAGCGCAGGAATCAGACCTGCGGCCGCAATTCGCAGGTAGGAGATGCCGGTCACCTCAGCCATCACAAACGCCGTGGCGCTCATGACGGGCGGCATGAGCTGCCCTCCCGTAGAGGCGACCGCCTCCACAGCCCCTGCAAAGAGGGGGCGGTAGCCCACCTGCTTCATGAGGGGAATGGTGAATGTTCCAGTAGTGACAACGTTGCTTTCCGGACACCGTGCCGGAGGCTGCTGGCCAAAACCGCCACCTTGGCCGGGCCCCCTCTGGCCCTCCTGCGATGGAGAGGGCGATCGATGAAAAACCGTCCCGCTCCCGAGGCTTTAAGAAGGTGCCGAAGAGAATCAGGATGACAAACGTCGCCGAGGCAGCCAGGGGTTCCTGTAGATGCCGTCGAGGCTATACGGAAGGTAATAGCCCGCGAATAAGGGTAACCTCTATGCCCCCAGAGACCAGGGAACAGGTCTCCAAACAGGGCGTAGGCTAGGCTCAACACCGCCAGGATGGGCAGAATGTAGCCTTGCAAACGCCGTCCCATCTCGAGGATCACCAAGAAGGTGATGGTGGCAAATATCACATCATATGTATTGGCCTCAATTCCAACCCGGTAGAGAACTCCTTGAAAATCGTACATGAGGTAAATGGCACCCGAACCAGCCGCGAGAACCAGCAGCACGTCCACCAGACTCGGGCCTCGCTCCCTTCGATTGGCCGAGCCGGCAAGAGGCAGAATGTCAAAGAGGCAGTCAACATCGCTGGATGGGATGCACCATGGCCGAACCCAGGGCGCCAACAGCAAAGACGAGCTTACCTAAAAGCCCGTGAGCTCCCGTTTACGAGCGTCTCTCACCTCTGGAGCCGGAGGGAGTGGCTCCTTCTGTTCCCTGAACAGATGGGGGAGCTTTGGGTCATGGGTATTTTTTGTAAGAAGAGTTAGAAGTCAGTTTTCAGACCTCAGCCTCCCTCCCTCACCATCTGAATGCAGCAACAAGAGTGCGTTGAGAACGAAATGACTTCTCATATTTCTATTGTAGGAAATGATATATAAATGTTACTATCTATTTTCCTTTTCGACCTGCCGCACATCCAGCGGAAAATCGCGGAGCGGAGGAAACTCACGAAAAGCACGGTGGGGAAGCCGCGGAGTTCTCCGGATCTGTCTGCCTAGGACCCTGAAATTCCCAGGCGGATGGACTCAACCGGTTCCAAGAAGTGGCTATTGAAGGGAGGGGATCCAAATGCCTCGAATGGCGGCATGGAAGTTCTTGCGTGAAAACTTTCTGGGGGGGAACTCGACGTCATGATCATTGACTTTCGCGTGCGGCCTAACGAAGGGCTTCCTCCGCACCTACCACTACGTCAACTGGAACCGTACAGAGCGTATCGCAACCGATTACGGCCTCAAGTCTCCATCTTCGGCCCTCAACCGGGATATGAGTCTCTTCCTCGCGGAAATGGACGCTGCCGGGGTGGACCGGGCCGTCGTGGTGGGACGCCAGAACGCGCTTGAGTGGGGAAAGGTGCCTAGAGGATGTGGCTGCCATCGTCGCCGAACACCCGGACCGCATCTATGGCTACGGCGGCGTCGACGGCTCAGATCCGGATGCCGCTGTGGCCGAAGCGGAGCGGGCCGTCAGGGAGCTTGGCCTACGGGGCATTGCGGTGGAACCCGGTTTTTGCCAGCCTCCTCTTTATCCCGACGATGAGAGTCTATATCCGATTTACGCAGAGTGTGAGCGTCTCAAGGTTCCCGTAATGCTCACCGTAAGCGTACTCGTCGGACCCGACATTAGCTACTCAGACCCGACGCACATAGACCGTGTGGCGCAGGCCTTCCCCGAAGTCATATTTATCATTGCCCACGCCGCCTGGCCCTGGGTGATACCCATACTGGGAGTGGCGTTCAAACGCGAAAACGTGTATGTGCTCCCCGATTTCTATTTGCTCCACATGCCCGGCCGACACGATTATGTTGAGGCTGCCAATCTCTATTTAAAGGAACGGCTGATATTCGGGAGCGGATACCCTATCGCTTCGCTAGGTGAAAGCCTCCATGTGATCTCCGAGTTGCCCTTTCGACCGGACGCCAGGTCTTTGTTCCTTGGTGACAATGCAGCCCGTCTGCTCGGATTGGAAGATTAATATAAAGACGAGTGAGGCCGCAATTGTGAGGTGGAAGGACCGGAGGAACCAGGGTTGGATAGCCTGCACCAGGAGAACGTAAACGTGGAAGGCTGCCCCTAGAGCCCCGAAGAAAAAGACGACCTTCCCCAAAGGACCCGAGAGCGTCCTCTCTCGATAAGATCCCCCACTCGTATCCAGGCCGCCGGAAGCCGCGCTCGGGTCCGCTTCATCAGGGCCGGAAATGTTTGTCAAAAACCTGACCTTTCTCCATCGGGGTGAAACGTCAGCAATTGGCGCATCGGAGATTCCCCGCCCAAACGGGCACTCCCGTAGCGCGATGCGGATGGTCCAGCTATCCACGATGAATTCCGCGCCGGTGATGTACTTCGCCCCCGGAGGCTGGAAAGAGCGTGACATCGGCAACACCCTAAGCATCACCATCCGGCCGGGAAGACATTTTTCCTGAAATTTGGAAAAAGCTTTAACAAATTTTCAGTAAAGTAGAGAATGTATACAAGTTGCAAAATCTCTTGTCAATCAATTTGCGGGGGCCTTCCAAGTCCAGCGAACTTCACCGTTCAGGTTCGGCGCAGATAGACGGCACTAACCCGGAGAGGTCGCGCATTTCCACTGCGGCGAGCCGGTACGATCATGAAGTTCCTTGGCCGTCGAGGACAACAAACTTATCCCTTCAAACGAAATGCATGTTTAAGCGCACTTGCAAGTGATTCCTCCGTCAACCACAAGTTCTGCTCCTGTGATGTATTTTGCCTCATCGGAGGCCAGGAACAGCGCGGCATAGGCAACGTCCCACGCGTCTCCCATATGTCCCAAGGGGCACTGTGCGTCCCGAATTCGAAGCATCTCTTCAATGTCGCCTCCCGCATAGGCCTCTTTCAGCGGTTCAACGATCATCGGGGTATTCATCAACCCGGGAAGGATAACATTGCATCTAATTTTCTTGGGGGCATATTGAACTGCCATTATCTTAGTGATCTCTTTCACCCCCGCTTTGCTGGCGGTGTAGGAAACATATGGGACGCCATAGTAGTGATTGGCGCCGATCGATGAGAGGTTGACGATGGCGCCTCCGCCTTCCCGCTCCATATGAGGTATCACGTGCTTACACGTGAGAAACACGCTTTTGACGTTCACGTCCATGACCCGATCCCAGCTTTCTTCGCTTGCCTCGACGGGGCCGCCAACTTCGATGATCCCCACGTTGTTGTGGAGGATGTCGATCCGGCCATAGGCCTCGGCGCAACTCTCCACCATTGCCATGACATCACTGGCCTTGGAGACATCTGCTTTGTGGACGGTGCAATCGCCCCCCTCGCTGTCGATGATTCCTTTTGTCTCTTCGGCGGCGGCGGGATTGATGTCCACGGCAAAGACCTTCGCTCCCTCCCGGGCGAAGAGGACCGAAGTCGCCTTTCCGTTGCCCCAGCCCGGCCCGACCGAGCCTGCCCCGGTCACAATCACCACCTTGTCCTTTAGGCGGTCCACCATGTTCTGATCCTCCCATCGCGCAAGTCTGTACATACTCCGATATCCATCGCGTACGGCGATTTCGATTTCCCTATCGATCTTATTATGGGATCGCTCCGAGCTCCTGACCGACCTTCTCAAAAGCCGCTATGGCCCGATCCAGGTGTTCGCGGGTATGGGCGGCCGACACTTGAGTCCGAATCCGGGCTTTGTCTTTGCGCACAACCGGAAAAGAAAAGCCGATCACATAAATTCTCTCGTCCAAGAGGCGGTCGGCCATGTCTTTTGCAAGCTTTGCATCACCTAACATGACAGGGATTATGGGATGTTCCCCTGGGATCAGGTTAAATCCCAATTTCACTAACCCGGCTCGAAAAAACCGGCTGTTTTCGCGCAATTTCTTCCTCAAGTCATCGCTGGATTCCAGGTAGCGTAAGGCCCGTATCGAAGTGGCAGCAACCACAGGTGCCAAGGAATTGGAGAACAAGTACGGACGGGAACGCTGGCGCAACCAAGCGATGATATCCTTTCGGGCAGAGGTAAAGCCTCCGGAGGCGCCACCCAATGCCTTTCCGAAGGTGCCTGTCAGGATATCGACGCGCCCCATCACGCCGCAGTGCTCAGGGGTTCCTCTCCCATTGTCACCAACGAATCCCACCGCGTGGGAATCGTCCACCATGACCATCGCCTCATAGCGGTCGGCCAAATCGCATATGCCCTTGAGATTGGCGATTGTACCGTCCATGGAAAAGACGCCGTCAGTGGCGATCAGGCGGAAGCGACAGCCGCGGGCCTCCTCGAGCTTCCGCTCCAGGTCAGCGATGTCATTATTGGCGAAACGCAGGCGGCGCGCCTTGCACAAACGTATTCCGTCGATGACGCTGGCATGGTTCAGCTCGTCGCTGATGACGGCGTCTTGCTCGTCCAGCAAGGTTTCGAACAGGCCCGTATTGGCGTCGAAACACGAAGAGTACAAAATGGTGTCCTCCGTTCCGAGAAAGACGCTGATGCGTTCCTCTAGCTCCTTGTGGATTGACTGGGTGCCACAGATGAAACGCACCGAGGACATGCCGAAGCCGTGTCTCGCCACCGCTTCCCGGGCGGCATCTATAAGAACAGGATGATTGGACAATCCAAGGTAATTGTTGGCGCAGAAGTTGAGGACTTCCCGGCCGCCGGTCACCTCGATTGAGGACTGCTGCGGTGATGTGATGATCCGCTCTTCCTTGTAGAGGCCCGCCTCGCGAAGGGCTTCGGTCTCGGCATGCAGATGATCCGAGAACGACAAGTCCATTGCCGATTACCCATCTTCGGGGTGGATGCGGTTCAATTCCTACCCGTCAAGAATAGAGAAGAGATTTTTTATGATAAGACATTTGCAAAATAATAAAAACCCGTGCTTCGAAAAAATGGATCCTTGCCATATCCAAAATCCGGATCGGCGAGCGGGGACAACTCGGGGAACGGATTCGGGGCCGCCGGCAGCCCGTCGGCACTGGGTTACCAGCCAATGCCAGGGTAGTTGCCCGAGTCTTCGGTCGCGGAATTCTCAAGGTTGCAGAGTTCTTCACATGAAAGAAATTTCTCTCTTTTTTGCCAGCGTGTGATGCGGAACGTTCGTGCCAAATGCCATTTGGAAAAGGGAATTAAGACTCGTTCAAGTTTTTGAGCAGAGCGGGTTTCCGGGTGGAGCTATGCGGCGTGCATCTTGCTTCCGTGGAATGGGTGCGCGGACAAGGGCTAGGCGCGTCCCCAGCGCTTGCTCTCGAAGTAACCGCGCAGGTAGGCCACCTGCCCAGCGTGCTGGGTATTGTCGGACACGATACTCACCAGCCGCACTCCCACCGTGGGCAAAGGGTTGTGCTGCGGCTCATTGAGCACGCGGTCCAGGTCGGCCGGTTTCACCGTGGCAAGGTACTCCACACTTCGCTGGAAGGTGGCATCTTGGTAGGCGAGCAGCACCTCGGCTGACTCCACCTTGAAGGCGGCCACTTGCTCGAAGGTGTGCCCCTGGCCCGTCTCCTCATCGTTGGGCTCCATCCCGAAGCGGGCGTGCCATCCATTGCCGGCCCACAGCTCGGGCAGGCCAGCCAGGTCCGAAATGTGATCGTCCTGCACGCGGGTCAGGTGCCAGGCGAGCCACGCCATGGAATTGGCGTGAGGCGCGGGCATCCGGCACAGCAGGCCGGCCGGCGCGCCCTCCAGCGACCGATGCAAAATGCCGTTCACCCTTTCCAGGGCATCGGCGATGAGCGCAGCGCCTTCCATGATTTTCTCCTTGGTCTATGATACTGGCGGTACTCCCGGAACGGCGGAATACGCTGGGCGGCTCGTCTGTGGAGAATTCCTAATTATAGCCACGATTTAAGTCTTTCGCCGACTTGTCTTTAATGGCATTCTTCCATAACCCTTCGTGTCCAAAAACTCAAACGCTCTTAGAAAATGGCATTGGTTCGTTTCTATTGTTGAACAAGGCCGCCGCCCCGTCTCGCCCCAGGCCCCAATTCCGTATATTTTCGATTCTTGTCCATCTTGCATTCTTCCTAATGTAAACGTAGAACTGGATACCCACTACGGCATTTGAACTTCATCCGGGGTCTTCTCTACGGGGTCTTGGATCCTCGGTGGTGGCCGAGTGAGGACGGGAGCCTGACGCGATGGCAGTCGAAACCGTGGGTCCTGCCTCCCGGCGCCGCGCTCATGCTCTTCCTGGTGGCGTGCTGCCTACTGGGCAGGGTCTTCGAGGAACGCATTAACCCCCTCCTTCGGGAGCGATAGTGAGCCTTCTTTCTGTTCAAAACTTGCAGGTGCACTTCCGCACGAGCGGCGGCTCCCTGCGCGCGGTGGACGGAATCTCATTTGACCTGGCCGATGGGGAATCGCTCGGCATAGTCGGAGAATCGGGCTGCGGCAAGACGACGATAACGAGGGCCATTCTCCGGATCCTCCCCCCCAACGGGGAGATCCCCGAGGGGCGAATCCTCTTTCGGGGCCGGGACCTTCTCAGCATGTCGCCCCAAGAGATCCGGAAGGTGCGCTGGAGCCAAATCTCGCTTGTTACCCAGAGCGCAATGAATGCCCTGGACCCGGTTGTCCGCGTGGGGTGGCAAATCGTTGAGGCCATCTGCGCGCACGAAACGTGCCCGCGCCGCGAAGCATGGAATCGCGCCGAGCGGCTTTTCGAACTCGTCGGCCTCAAAGCGGAATGGATCCGCCGCTACCCCCATGAGTTCAGCGGTGGCATGCGCCAGCGGGCCATCATCGCCATGGCCCTCGCCCTGGACCCGCCCCTGATCATCGCCGATGAGCCCACGACGGCCCTCGACGTGATCATGCAGGACCAGGTGTACGAGGAGATCGGCCGCATCCGGGGCGATTCGCGAAAGGCGCTCATCTTGATCACCCACGACATCTCCCTGGTGGCGGAAAACTGCGATCGGGTGGCCGTCATGTACGCCGGACGTATCGCGGAGATGGCGCCGTGCCGGGAGATATTCTCCCGCCCCATGCACCCTTACACCATCGGGCTGCAGAACGCCTTCCCCAATCTGCGGGGGGAGAGCCGCGAGCTCATCTCCATCGCAGGGGCGCCGCCCACTCTTTTGGCTCCCGTCCCGGGCTGTAGCTTCGCCCCGAGGTGCCCCTTCGCCCAGGAGCGGTGCACACGCGAGGTGCCTCCGTTGACGTCAGTGGGACACGGCCATCATGTCGCCTGCCACTTCACCAAAAAGTCCGCGGAGTTCCGAGAACTGGGCCGGCACGAAAGTACGTGGGAGCGGGAGGAAACCGCCGAGAGGGAGGGGCTGGCGTGAGCGGGGCCGTCCTCGAAGTCCGAGGGTTGAAAAAATATTTCCCTCTCCGGGGCGGGTTCTTCTCTCAGGTTTTCGGCTCGCAAGAGATTCCCGTCATTCGCGCCGTCGAGAACGTGGACCTCACCCTCGAAGAAGGAGAAGTCTTGGGGGTTGTCGGGGAGAGTGGGTGCGGAAAATCGACAACCGGGATGACTTTGGTGCGGCTCTACGACCCGACTTCCGGGGTGATCCGCTTCCTGGGAGAGGATGTGGCGTCCTACCGGGGGAAAAAACTGCGGGGCTTTCGTCGCCAGGCCCAGATCATCTTTCAGGATCCTTACCAGTCCCTCAACCCGCGGTTTACCGTTTACGAAACCTTGCAGGAGCCATTGACCGTACACGGCCTGGAAAAAGGCGTTCAGGGCATCAATCGCGTGGTCGAGGCCCTGGACCAAGCAGGTCTTCGGCCGCCGGAGCTCTTCCTCGACAGGTACCCCCACGAGCTCAGCGGAGGGCAGCGCCAGCGGGTCGCCATCGCCCGGGCGATGGTTCTCCGGCCTCGCTTCCTCGTCGCCGATGAGCCGGTCTCGATGCTGGATGTCTCCATTCGGGCCGGGATCCTGAAGCTCCTCAGGCGCTTCAGCCGCGAGGCCGGCCTCTCGATCCTCTACATCTCTCACGACATCTCGACGGTCCGCTACCTTTGTGACCGGACGGCCATAATGTACCTCGGCCGCGTGGTTGAGATAGGGCCCACCGACAAGGTCATCGAAGACCCGCTGCATCCTTATACCAAGGCACTGCTCTCCGCCGTGCCCTTGCCCGACACGGAGCGGAAACGCCCGCGGGTGCGCTTGCCGGGAGAGGTGCCGAGTCCGCTGAATCAGCCGTCCGGGTGTGTATTTCACCCCAGATGTCCCGAGGTCTTCTCGGCGTGCTCCGCAAGCGAGCCGCAATTGCTTGAAGAGAAGCCCGATCACTTCGTCTCATGCCATCTCTATTCGGAAGATTTTCGAAACAAATAGGGGTCCGTTCCCGCGATTATCGCTGGCCGGGAGGGGGTTGGGCCTCTGATCTTTCGGGATAAGCGGATCATAAGTGAAGCCGCGTGTCTTTTCCTCGAACTCCGCCCAAATCTCCCGATGCAATTCGGGAGCGGCCGCTCTTTCTCCCCGCCCCTCTTCCGCTCCCCGCGGCCGCGCTCCCGATCGGAGATGGGGGAACTCTTCCCTTCATCAGATTCGTCCCCGCGGAGCCGCCCCGGGCACCGTGCGCGCACGCGTTCAATCCGGTCCGCCGCATTTTCGATAAAACTTTTTCGGACGTTTGCCGGAACAGAACCCGCGTTGCGCGGGGAGGGCGGCTGACGGTGATTGGCCCATATCATGGGCCGGGTCATGGCGCTTCAAAGATCGGCTTCACCTTTTCCGCGACGATGCGAACGGCCGCCTCTTTGTCGGGACCCAGCAGCTGGTACAGGAGCGGCAGCCGGAGTCCCGCCGCCGTGAGGTCGAGCAGCTTGCGCGTGACCTCCTGCGGATTTCCGGCGATGGCAATCTTGTCGAGGATTTCGTCGGTGACCATGCGGGCCGCGGCGTCGGCGCCCCGTTCCCTCATCGCCCCGGAGATCGGCACCGCCTCCGCTTCGGTCAGTCCCGCGCTGCTAAGGATGACGTCGTTTTGAATATTTTGGACCTTGTTCGCGATGTAGACCGCCGTCAGTTTTCTGATCGCGTCGCGCGCGGCCGCGCCGTCTTCGGCCACGGAGAAAGGCAGCGTCGCTCCGACCGGTATATCGTCTACCGAGCGGCCGGCCCGGGCCGCACCCTTCTCTATTTCGCCCATCGCGTATTCGACGAATCGGGGCGTGGTGAAGGTGGGGAGGAGGACCGCGTCCGCCGTCTCCCCTCCGAGCTGGAGCATCTTTGGCCCGGTCGCCGCGATCACCAGCGGCACCGCCGGGGTGTCGAGGCCCGGCAGCCGGGGAGGCGCGTCCGCCGAGAAGACCTTTCCGCGCTGCGCGAAGGGCTGGCCGGCGAGGTATTTGCGGATCAAATCCAACGCCTCCCGGTGCGACGCCACGGCCCGCAGATCCTTCTCCTCGAATCCCATGTGCAGGGCCGCTGCCTTCGCCGCTCCCAGACCCAGCATGAACCGTCCTTCCGACAACTCCCACAGCGTCTGGGCTTCCATGGCAAGCAGGCCGGGGTGGCGGGTGTGGTACGGAACGATGCCAAGTCCGATTTTGATTTTGCTGGTCCGGACGGCAATCGCGGCGGCTATGCTGGTCGCGCTCTTCGGTTCGCCAATGTCGCGGAAAAAATAATGGCCCTCGGCCAACCAGAAGCTGTCGATTCCGGCTTCCTCCGCCACCTGCGCGATTCGCAGAATCTCCGGCAGCGGTGTGACGCCAAGCAGGCAGACGCCGATTCTTCTCTTCGTGAGCATGAGGGTTTTCATTTCAGGTTGAGGGGCGGAATAGGCCGAATTTTTTTATTCCGAATATCCCTCCTCCAGGAACTTCGCCCAGCCATCGACCGGGATGTCCGCCAGTCCCATCTTCTCCAGGGTGATGCCTGTCTCGAAATAATCCTGCGCCATGAGGGAGGAGGCGATGCGGATGAGGGCGTCGATGTAAGGGGTTGCCACCCCCAGCGCGTTCCCGATTTCCCGGATGGGGACCAAGCCGTAGCCCACGTCCTCGTGCATGTAGCGGTCGTCCAGGGTGGGGGGGCACTTGGTGACCTTGTTGCCCGGCGAGGCGGCCTGCTGGGCGGGGATGATCCCACGCTCCCCGGTGGGAGGAACCGAGGTGTATTCGTGCTCGTAGAAGATTTCGGGAAAACTCTTGACCGGAATGTCCCAGCCGGTGCGCTGGTTCAGGGCGCGGATGATCGCGAGCCGCTCCTCGTCGATGTCTTCGATGACCCGGCACACCGAGGGGGTGAGCCCTTCGTAGTAGAAGCGGAAGCCGCCCCAGGTGTGCTCGATCCAGCCCGCGTTGCACACCATGCCGGGCGGGTGCTCGATGGCGTTGATGTCGTAGAGGGTGGTCTCGAGCACGTTCCGGGCCGGCTTCAGGACGGGATAGAGCTGCCGGACGTACGCCACCAGCTCCCCGGTATCCTTGCTGGGGAAGGCGCCGGTCATGAGGTTCTTGACCTTGGTCTTGATCCAGGTCTTTCCCGGCTCGGGTACGCGGGTCCCGTAGGTGAGGGAGCTGGTCTCTACCGAGCGCACAGGGGGGCCTCCGTACTGGCGAAGCCACCGGTGGAAGGATAGCCCCCCGCCGCCCTGCCCCGGGTTGAAGAAGAGGACCTGCCCTTTCTTGAGGAGGGGGGCGAGAATTTGGGCGAAATAATCGAAGGCGTTCGTCGGGGTCGTGGTCATGATGACGTCCGCGCCCGCCACGGCCTCTTCGATCCGGTTGGTGACCTTGGCGAGCTTCATGAATCCCTCGCCCAGGACGCCGATCATCTCCAGCCCGCCCCGGTCGATGATGGGCTGCAGGGTCCGCTGGCTCCGGCTGTAGAGGTGGACGTCGAACCCGCGGTTCGTGAGGTCAGCGGCGGCGGCGCACCCCCCGTTTCCCGCGCCCAGGATGGCGACGGTTTTGATCTTGTCCGTATTTTGCATGGCCGCTCCTTCCCCCTCCCGATCGATGGAATGGATCTAAGATGCGTGAAGCCTGAATCGCCGTTCCCGAACGATCAGCGCCCACCCTCGACGTAGCGCGCCAGCTCGGCGGGCTGCATCCCGGTGATCCCCATCTTCTCCAGCGTCAGCCCCGACTCGCGGTAGGGAATCCCCATGGCCAACGAGGCCAGGTGAATGTGCGCATCAATGGTTGGGGTCGGCACCCCGGCGAGGCGCCCCAGTTCCGCGTACGGAACCAGCCCGTAGCCCACGTCCTCATGAATGTAGCGGTCGTCGAGGGAGGAGGGCGACCTGACGGTCTTGTTCGGGCCGCTCTCCCGGCAGGCCCGGGAGATGTTCCCGCTCGCCAGGGCCTCGTCCGTCGTGAGCCCGGCGGCGTGGAAGGTTTCCAAGAAACTTCTGGTCTCCACCCCGAGCGCCTCGGCGACCGCCATCCGCTCCGCGTCCACGGCGGCGGTCACCCGGCCGACCGACTCGGTCATCCCCTCGTGGTAGAAGAGAAAGTCCCCGCCCGTGCTCTCTATCCACCCGGCGTTCATCAGCATACCGGGCGGGTGGAATACCGCGTTCATGTCGGAGAGCCCCGTCGCGAGCACGTTCGGGAATTTGACCGTCTCGGGGAAAATGGGGTGGATCAGGCTGAAGAGCCGGTCCGCGAGGCGGCCCGGGAAGGCCGCCCACCCGAGCTTCCGGATATAGCTCATGAGGCGAACCTTGGCGGGGCCCTGCATCCGGCAGATATAGGTCAGGGTGATCGTCTCGCAGGTCTGCACGTCCTCCCGGTACCCGGCGCCCCGGAGGGCGTGGACGAAGTGGAGGCACCCGCCCGTATGCCCCGGGTTGAGATAGACAATACGGTCCGGGGAAAGGAGAGGGGCCAGCTGGCGCGCGTAATCCGCATGCGCGACCGAGGGGACCGCCAGCATGATGAGGTCCGCCCCCTCGACCGCTTCGGCCACCTCCGTGGTCAGGTGCGCCAGCGGGACGAACGCGTTGTGCACCCCGCCCTCGATCTCGATCCCGCCTTTCTCGCGCAGCGGGCGAAGGCGCTCCTCCCGCCGCGCGTGGAGCTTGACGGTGTATCCGCGCAGGGTGAGGTCCGCCGCCGCCGCGCATCCGCCGTGCCCCGCGCCCAGAACGGCGATGGTCCGGATCTCGTCTCGTTTCGGCATGACCTTCTCCTCAGCCCAGGACCATGAGGTCCGGCCCGAAAAGGTTCGACATGTTCTCGACCCCGTCCTTCGTGACGATGAGGTTGTCCTCCAGGTGGAACCCCATGCCGCCGGACTTGTAGACGGGCTCGACCGCGAAAACCATTCCCTCCAGCAACTCGGTTTCCATGTGCGAGGCGATGAAGGGCTCCTCGTGAAGGCTCAGCCCCAGTCCGTGCCCCAGGAAGCGGATGACGGGCTTCATGCCGTGTTTGTCGAAGGTTTCCACGAAGACCCGCCAGAGGTCCAGGGTGGTGGCGCCCGGCCGCACGGCGGAGAGAATGGTGGCCTGGGTTTCCTGCATCCGCGCCCAGATGTCCTTTTGAAGCTGGCTGGCCTCGCCCACCACGAAACCCTTGCCGTGGTCGGAGAGATACCCGCCCACCTCGACGAAAACGTCGATCTTCACGACCTCTCCCTTTTGGAGTTTGTAATCGCTCGGCGTCGGGTTGGAGAAGGCGCTCCGCTCTCCCGCGGCCACCTGGACCATCAGCACCCGGTCGGCCCCCTGGACGATCGCTTCGTCCACCACCCGGCGGTAGACCTCCCGTTCGGTGACCCCGGCCTTCACGTGCGGGTGGGCCTTCGCTTGGGCGAGGTCGGCGATCCGGGACGCTCTCCGCATCCGGTCCAGTTCCATCGGGGTTTTGACCATGCGCGCAAAATGGTACGCCTCGGCGCCGTGTTCCCATTTGGCGCGGGGGAGGTGTCTTTTCAGATCCTCCCACCGGTCGGCGGGTATGGCGTCCATCTCGAGCCCGATCCGGCCCTCGGCCACTCCCAGGTCCTTCAGCAGGCCCGCCAGGACCGCCATGGGATCGTCCGCGAACTCATCGTACGGGCGAAGGTCCTTGATGAGGCTCCGCGTCTGCGCCTCGACGGCCTCATTCGAAGTGAGGAGGGTGCCGGTCATTCCGTCCTTGTTGACCGCCACGGCGAACTGGCGGTTCCGCGTTCCAAGCACCTGGGATTGAATGAGGTATCCGAGCCCGTAGCCCACGTTGTCGGTCGAGTAGGCGACCATGGCGTCCAGGCTGAACTTCTCCATTGCCGCTTTGTGCCGCGCCAGAATGTGTTCGTCCATGGCTCCCTTCCTATTGAGACGGGGTCAAATGAGATTTGCGCCAGCCGAAGCCGGCTCTAGTCCGTCCGGTATTTGGCGAGGCGCTCCTCGTCGATCTCGATCCCCAGGCCCGGCCCGTCCGGGACGATGAGGTTTCCGTTCTCGTACTTGAAGGGCTCGGCGATGATGTCGTCCAGGTAGAAGGCCCCCGCCACCTTGGTCTGCTCCTTTCCCTCGATGGTCGTCACCGGGAAGACGTTCGCCAGGGTGACGATGCCGGTCGAGGCGACGAGGTGCAGGTTGGCCGCGTTTCCCACCCCGGTCTCGGCCGAGCCGTTGACGTTGCAAGCCATGCCCGCGGCCTCGGCGACGGCCGCTACTTTCTTTCGCCTTGAAGAGCCCCCCCGGCTTGGTGGTGTAGAGGGAGAAGACGTCCGCGGCGCCCCTGTCCCTGATTTCGAGGATGTCCCACGGGGTCCAGGCGCTCTCGTCCGCCATCACGAGGCAGGGAACGGCCTCGCGGACCTCCGCCATTCCGTCCATTCCCTCGACGGGCTGCTCGGCCATCGAGATGCCGTATTCGCACATGCGCTCGATGGTCTGGATGGCCACCTTGGGGGAGGGGTAGCCCTGGTTGGCGTCAACGGTGATCTCAATTTCTTCCCCCAGTGCTCCGCGCAGCTCGCGCACCGTGGCGACATCCCTTTCCCGATCGATCCCAACCTTCACCTTGATAGTCCGGATCCCCTCCTTGACGGCCGCGGCGGCCTCCTCGACCGCCGCCCCGACCTCCATGATGCCTAGGCTGTGGGCCATCGGGACCTCCCGGCGGCTCAGCCCGCCCAGAAGTTGGTAGGCCGGAACGCCCAAGGCCTTCCCCATGATGTCGTAGAGGGCCATATCGACCGCGGCCTTGGCGTAGGGAAATCCCTTCACGGTGCGGTCCATGACGGCGTGAATGGCCTCGATGTCGAAGGGGTCCCGCCCCTTAATGGCCGGGAGGAGGTAGTCATTCACGATGTGGACGGTCGTTCCCGGGGACTCGCCGAAGTAGCGCATGTGGTCTCCGCCCCACATCGGGAGGACGGTTGCCTCTCCCAGGCCGAACACACCCTCGTCAGTTAGAACTTTCAGGATCACGTAATGCCCCAGGTTGCCCTCCGTGTCGAAAGTCACCCGGTGGGCCCGCCGGGGGGGGAGGGAGACGCGTATGGTTTCGGCGCTGGCGATCTTCATTTCGTTTCTCCTTGCGGTATTACAGGCCGCGGGCGATCTCGAGAACCAGCCTCTTGTTCCGCTCCTCGCCCACGGTGACGAAGACGACGGTGGTGAGGCCGATGTCCAGGTACTCCTCGAGCCGACTCCGGCATTCGTCGGGCGTTCCGGCGTTCGCATAGGTGTGGACGGCCTCGTCCGAGATGTGTTTCTTGGCCGCCTCCCAGTCGTGGCGCGCCCCCGCCTCGGCCACCGCTTCGAGGTCGATTGCGGTACCCGTGAAGCGGACGTTCTCCGCGGTGGCCTTGCTCCGAAATAGGTAGGCGAGGAGAGATCGCGCCGCCTCGACAGCCTCGGAACGATCACGCGATGTTGAGGTAATGACAAATCCCGCCAGCTCGAGATCCTCCTTCTTCTTGCCCGCGAGCCGGGCGCCCTCCAGCACCTTTTCGAGGGAATGCTTCATGAAGGCGGGGGAGAGCCCCGCCGAGAGGATGACTCCGTCGGCGGCCTCCCCCGAAAGTCGAAGCATTTTGGGGCCCATTGCCGCCAGGAGGATGGGTATCGGTTCGGGGGGCGGAAAAAACATCTTCGAATCCCGCAAGGTGACCGCCTTTCCCCCGCGCTGGAGGGTTTCACCGGACCAGTAGGCGCGCAGCGCCGAGATGTACTCCCGGTGGACGGCGACGGGCTGGCGCAGCTCGATCCCCATCTCGCCGAGCGCCATGAGGTTCGCCGTTCCCATTGACCAGATCACCCGGCCCGGCGCGGCCTCCGCCAAGGTGGCCCCCGACATGGCGTGTATCAGGACATGGCGGGAGTAAGGACTAATGGCAACGGGAACGACGGTCACCCTTTCCGTCGCCGCGAGCAGCGCCATGGCCGTGGCGACCGCACTGCGGTAGCCCATGTGCTCGGCCATCCAGAGGCTGTGAAAGCCCGCCGTCTCGGCCTCCCGGGCCAGCTCCACCATCTCACCCACCGGCCGCATTCCCTCGAAGGCGATTCCCAGCCGCACAGCAGCCCCTCCCAAAATGAAATGGCACCCGGGCTTAGAGGGGAACCCGGTACTTGTCCATCTTCTTCTCGTCCAGCTCGACCCCCAGGCCGGGCCCCTCAGGCACCGCGAGATGGCCGTCCGCATAACCGAATGGCTCGCGTACGATGTCATCGTTGTAGACCCGCATCGCCACCCGGGTGGGCTCCTTTCCCTCGACGCAAGTAATCGGGATAACGCAGCTGTGGCGAATGGCAGGGGAGCTCGCCGCGAGGTGGAGGTTGGCGGCGTTCCCCACCCCTGTCTCGCCCGAGCCGTTCACGTTTGCCGCAATACCACCCGCCTCAGCCACCGCCGCCATCTTCCGCGCGGGCCAGAGACCTCCCGGCTTGGTGGTGTAGAGGGAGACGATGTCCCCGGCGTGGTATTGGATGATCCGAAGGACGTCCTGCGGGGTCCACGCCCCTTCGTCGTGCATCAGGGAGAGGTCCAGCGCCCGGGCCACCTCGGCCATCGCCTCGAAGCCCTCCACGGGCTGCTCGGCAAAGAGGATGTCGTACTCCATCATCCGCTTCAGGTAGCGGACTGCCTCGCGCGGTCCGGGATAGCCCTGGTTCCCGTCTACGGTGATGTGGATGCCGGGTCCCACGGCTTTGCGGACCTGCTCGACGGTTTCGATGTCGCGCCCCGGGTCGAGACCCACCTTGAGCTTGAAGGTGCGGATCCCCTCCGCGGCGGCCTCCGCCGCCTCCGCGGCGGCCTTCTCGGGCGGCATGATGCCGATGCTGTGGGTGATGGGGATCCGGTCGCGCACCCGGCCGCCGAGGAGCACGTGGGCGGGAACGTTCAGGGCCTTTCCCATGATGTCGTAGAGGGCCATATCGACCGCCGCCTTCGCGTAGGGGTGCCCCTTGATGGCGCGGTCCATCTTTTGATGGATGGCCTCGATGTGAAGCGGATCCTCTCCTTCGACGGCGGGAGCAAGATAAGATTGAATGACGAGCGCCACGGTTTTGTAAGATTCGCCGTAGTACGTCATGTGGGGCCCGCCCCACTCCTTGAGCACCGTGGCCTCCCCCAGCCCGGCCAAGCCGCCGTCGGTTTGGACCTTGACGATGATGAAGACGCGCTCCGCCGCCCGGACCGCGGAGAGATGGGGCCGGCGCATGGGAAGAGATACGGCGAAGGATTCTATTTTACCGATCTTCACGGATGGGACCTCTTTCTGGCGGTTCCTCCGCCCCGGGCCGTCACGGCCCTCCACCCCCAGGACAGGCGCTTCAGCGCAGGTGGGGCATAACCTCCGTAGCGAAGCGCTCCAGGTTTTCCTTGTGATCGAACCGGGAGACGCCGTGGCTCCCGCCTACGCCCGCGGCGGGCATGAGCAGCGTCAGGTCGGTAACGCCCACCCGCTCCGCCGCGCGCAGCCGGGAGACGATGTTCTCCGGGGTGCCGATCAGCGAGAAGGCGTCGATCATCTTCTCGGTCACGCGGGGCGCCGCACCCGCCGGGCCGTCCGCGCGATAGGCGGTTTTCAGCGACGCAATTTCCTCAGGGTCGAATCCCATCGCGTTGAGAACGGGCTCCGCCGAGTTTGAGACCGAATGGCCGATTGAACCGCGCATCATCTCCCGAAGAGGACCGGGGTCGTCCGCAACCATGCAGACGGTCCAAAGAAAAAAGGGCAAGGAACCAACCTCACGGCCCGCCCGCGCGGCGCCCCGCCGGACCTCGGAGAGCGTATATTCGACGGCCTCCGGGGTGGCGAGGGAACTCAAGATCACCCCCTCCGCTCCCTCGCCCGCCATCCGCAGCATGCGGGGTCCGCGCGCCGACATATAAACCGGAATGGACGGCGGCAACGGAAATTCCAGGCGGACACCTTCCATCGGCCAAAGGGGGCCGGGCCTGTTTACCTCCTCACCGGCCATGAGTCTACGGACAATGTCCATCGCCTCCCGGCAGCGGCGTGCCGGTTCCATCGCCTCAAAGCCGAGCCGGTTGATCAGTTCGTGGCGGTTCCCGGCGCCGTAGGCGAGGACAAATCCCTCCCCGCAAAGTTTCGCCACCGTGGCCGCACCGCGGGCGACGAGGGCGGGTTGCCGCGAGTAGGGGTTCACCACCCCCAGCCCCAACCGGATGGAGCCGACCCGGAGCGCGAGGGCACCGAGAATCGTGAATGGATCGTTAAAAAATGATTGGTCCGGCACCCAGTAGCGGTCATACCCGCGTTTTTCCGCGTGGTGAACCAAATCGCACAGCGCCTCGAAGGGTTGGGACGGAATCGTGCAGAACCCGAAGCGCATCGGCTGATTCCAATGGTGGCCGGATCTCGACCGCGATGAATATCAATTGGATATTTTTTGGTCTGGAGAACCCTATAAGAAACCCATCCGGCGATCAAGGAAGAGGCCGGTTCCGATCGGGGCTTGGGAAAACCGATTATTTGGACCGGATTTGTCCGCACTCATGCCAGAAGGGGAATGACCTCTTGCGCGAACCGCTCCAGGTTTTTCCTGTGGTCGAAGCCGCTGACGCCGTAGCTGCCCCCCCCGCCTCCGGTGGGCATGAGCACGTTGAACTCGGTGATTCCGGCCTCCATCAAGGCCCGGATTCGCCGGGCGGCTCCCTTGGGGGTATCGATAATGTAAAAATCTTCGATCATTTCATCGGTCACGAGCGGAACGGTCTTCTCCCGGCCGCCGGAACGGTACGCCTCGCGGACCTCGGCGACCTTCCCCGGGTCCAAGCCCAAAATTTCAATCTCCTTGGCCGGCGAGTTGGCGACCGAATGGCCTGCGGCGCCGCGCATCGTCTCCCGAACGGAGGAGGGATCATCCGCGATGATGCAAATCACCCATCCGGCCGGAGTTACCTGAAGAGGATCCCGCCCGGCTTCTAACGCGGCCTTCCGCATCTCGCCCACCGCAAAGCGAATCACCTCGGGCTTGGCCATCGAACCCAGGATGACCCCGTCGGCCGCCCGTCCGGACGCCCGGAGCATTCGCGGGCCCCGGACCGCCAAGTAAATGGGAAAGGGGGGAGGGAGCGGGAACTGGATCCGAACCCGGTCCATGGGCCAGAGAGGCCCCTCGCGGTTCACTTCCTCGCCCGCGCTCATCCGGCGGACGATCTCAATAGCCTCTCGGCACTTGCGGGCTGTGCCCTCCGAGTTCAGCTTGAGACGCTCCACGTTCTCGAGGCGGTTTCCTCCGCCGTAAGCGAGAATGAACCGGTTCCCGGTGATTTTGGCCATGCTCGCTGCACTGCGTGCCACGAGGGCGGGGTGGCGGGTGAAGGGGTTCACCACTGCGAGTCCCAGTCCGATTTGCTCTGTCTGCTGGGAGAGGGCTCCGAGGGTGGCAAAAGGGTCATCGAAAAAGGACTGATCCGGCATCCAGTACCGGCCAAAGCCCAGCTTTTCTGCAAAACGAACCAATTCGGCGAGCCCGGAGAAAGATTCGAAGGGAATAGTACAAAAACCAAACCGCATTCTTCCGATCCTAGATATACAGGGAGCTTGACACCGCCTTGAGGCAGGAGTCTAATCCTATGAATACCAAAAATCCATATTCCTTGTTTCTTTTATACTTTTTGCCGGATTCGTCTTGAATGAAAAGGGCGATTCGTGAGCAGGCGCAGCCGACACCAAAATCATGCCGGATCGAGCGGACGCTCCTTCAAATTTGGCGCGATCTCGCGGCCTTGGATGACCAAGGCTATCCTCCGGGAGAATAGAATTTCGAAGATATTTTGTGTTTTATGACCTCGCCTAGGAGGCCATTTTTAGAGATTGGCGTGAATTTATCACGCCTTGGAGAGGAGGGTAGAACCGTGCCAAAAAGACTGATGGTGTTCGTCGTCGCATTGCTGGCGCTGGGCCTGATGGTCCCGTCGCAAACGCTGGCAGCGAAAAAGAAGGTCCTGACCGCCGTCACCTATGTCAACCCGAGGACGATGGATCCGCACGTCGCACGATCCTTCTCCACCCTCATCGCCCCCATCCAGGTTTACGACAAGATGGTAGACCTCAGGGGCGGGACGCAGGAGATCGAGCCGCGCCTTGCCACCTCGTGGAAAATGGAGCAGGGGGGGAAAGCCTGGCTCTTCAACCTCCGCAAAGGGGTGAAGTTCCACGACGGCCGCGAGTTCAAGGCCGATGCCGTGAAGTTCTCCTTCGACCGCCTCATGGCCATCGGAAAGGCCCCCGCCGGCTTGTTCAAGGGCTTGGAGAAGGTAGAGGTGGTGAATGACCACGCCGTCCGGTTCCATCTCGACAGCACCATCGGGCCGTGGCTCCACATCATGGCCAACATCAAGGGTGGCTACATCGTAAACCCCAACGTCATGAAGCATGAGAAAAAGAAGGGCGGCAAAGGGGACTTCGCCCAGGCCTGGATGTCGCAGAATGGTGCGGGCACAGGCCCCTACAAGCTGGGCAGGTGGGACAAGGGCCAGCAGCTCATCTATGAGCGGAACAAGGATTATTGGGACAAGAGCGTGGACCCGGACAAGGCGTTCGACCGGGTCGTCCTCAAGATCATCCGCGAGGACGTGAACCAGCGCCTGGCCCTCACCTCGGGGAAGGCCGACCTCCTCGTCCGGAGCATGAGCCCGCTCGAGTTCGACAAGGCCAAGGAATCGCCGATCGTAAATACGATGGTGAAGAAGAGCACTTTGGTGAACATGATCGAATTCAATCTCGGAGCATCTCCCACGAACAACAAGAAGTTCCGGATGGCCGTCGCCCACGCATTCGACTACGACGGCTATATCAAACACGTGCAGCGGGGATACGCGTCCCGCGTCCGGGGCATCGTTCCATCAATGATGCCGGGGAGAGACCCGAACGCGGCGCTGCCCAGCCGCGACCTCCCCAAGGCCAGGCAACTTCTAAAAGAGTCGGGCGTCGACCTCTCGAAGGTGGATCTCGAGCTCAACTACACCAAGGGGCCGAAGTGGGTCCGCCAGACCATCGAGCTGCTCCAGAGCAACCTGAAGGAGATCGGGGTCAAATCGCACACGTCATCCAGCTCGTACGTGTCCATGATCGGCAAGTGGCAGAAGGCCGCGACCCGGGGAAGCTTGTACACCCGGTATGACTCCCCGTCGCTGCTTGATCCTTACGCGTTGGTCGACAAAGTCTATCGGTCGGGCAAATTGTGGAACCTCAGCGGCTATAAGAGCGACGAGGTGGATCGGCTGCTCGAGATCGGCCGGACCTCCATGGACAACAACGCCCGCATGGAGGCATACAAGAAGGCGCACAGGATAATCTCGGATGAGTATCCGGCCATATACACCCACCAGGGTCCGGGTCTGTTCGCGCACAACAAGAAGTTGAAGAACGTTATCTACAACCCGGGCCGTTTCCAGGGCTGGTATTTCCGCGAGATGCATTGGGAAGGAGCCACTAACTAACGCCTCGATTCCCGCACGTACGGTCCTCCCTCGCGGAGAAAGGGGACCGTGCGTGCGGGTTCTTTTTCTCGGCAAGTAACCGCGATGCGCTTTTGGTCCTATCTTTTACGGCGAATCGGTCTCATCATCCCGATTCTTTTCGGGGTGACATTCCTCGTTTTCGTCATCACTCACATCATCCCGGGTGACCCGGCGATGATAATCGCCGGTACGAACGCCACCGACGAGCAGATCGAGCGCCTCCGGGAAGAATTCGGTCTGGACAAGCCCATCCTGGTGCAGTACGGGATTTCGCTAAAGAACATGCTCTTTGAAGGCGATTTCGGTACCAGTCTCTTTACCAATCGGCCGGTGATCGAGGACTTGGCCGTTCACTGGCCCGCCACCTTCGAGCTGACAACCTTCTCTCTTTTGCTGGCCATCGTCTTGGGAATTCCTTTGGGGGTGGTATCGGCCTGGAAATCGAATCGGGTGGCCGACCACACGGCCCGGATGGGCTCGCTCGCCGGGATGTCGCTGCCTCCGTTTTGGCTCGGCTTGATGCTCCAGATCGTGCTTGGCCACTGGCTGGATATCTTGCCGGTACGGGGGCGGATCGATACCCTAACCGCGCTCGATTACCCGATTCAGTCCATCACCGGAATGTATCTCATCGACTCCCTGGTAACCGCGAACTGGCCCGCATTCCGGGATTCCCTGGCGCACATTTTCGTGCCCGGGTTCGTTCTGGCCCTGGCTCCGCTCGCCCTCATCTCGCGGATGACGCGCTCCGGGATGCTCGAGGTATTCCGCGAGGACTACATCAAGACCGCCCGGGGGGCGGGCCTTCCGGACCGCACCGTGGTCTACCGGCACGCCCTCAAAAACGCTCTTATCCCCACGGTGACCGTCGCTGGCTCGACGTACGGATTTCTGCTGGGGGGCTCGTTCGTGGTAGAAACCGTATTCGACTGGCCGGGAATGGGCCTATACGGTGCAGGGGCGATCCTGGAGCTGGACTTTCCGGCCATCATCGGCATCACCATCGTCTATGCCCTGATGCGGGTGTCCGTCAACCTTTTGGTGGATATGTCCTATTACTTCCTCGACCCGCGCATCAAGCTGGCGGGCAAGTACGAGGAGTAGCGCCTTGACTGCCGCCGCAACGGCCGGTGAGACAAGCTGGGCCGAGCGATTCCAGGAAACCCAGGCCGCCCGCCTCCAGGAGTACCGCTTCACCCTCAAGCGCTTCCTCGCGTCGCCCCTGGCCGTTTTGGGAGCGATGATCATCTTGGCTCTCATTATCGTCGCCATTTTCGCCCCCGTCCTCGCGCCCGTCCCGGGGGATGCCTTCGAGGCCAGCCATCTGGAGGACAATCTCCTCCCGCCCAGCCGGCTTCACCCCATGGGGACGGACGACCTGGGCCGCGACATCATGTCCCGCGTAATCTTCGGGACCCGGCTCACCCTCTGGATCGGCTTCGTTGTCGCATCGCTGTCGATGCTGATCGGCGTTCCCGTCGGGGCCGTCGCAGGCTTCCTCGGAGGGAAGACGGATGAGATCCTCATGCGGACGGCCGACGTTTTTCAATCCATCCCCTCGCTCGTGCTGGCGCTCGCCGTCGCAACCGCTCTGCGCCCCTCCATCACCAACGCCATGATCGCCATCTCGGTCGCCTGGTGGCCTTGGTACGCCCGGGTCACCCGGGGGCAAGTCCTCACCATCCGGGAGCGGACCTTCGTCGAGGTGGCAAAGTGCATCGGGGTGAGCAAGAAACGGATAATCTTCTCCCACGTCCTGCCCAACTGTATCAGTGTCCTCTTGGTGCAGGCCTCGCTCCAGGTGGGAAACGCCATCTTGGCCGCCGCCGCCCTGAGCTTCGTTGGGGTGGGAGCCCAGCCGCCCTCCCCCGAGTGGGGGCTCATGCTCACAGTCGGCCGCGGCTTTCTCCCCGAAATATGGTGGTTTGTCACCTTTCCGGGCTTGGCCATCTTCATTGCCGTGCTGGGGTTCAACCTGCTTGGGGACGGTCTCCGGGATATCCTTGATCCGCGCCTGAGGCGGTGAGCATGGCCGTCCCCCTCCTCGAAGTCGAAGACCTCCACACCCATTTTGAGACCTACGCGGGCACCGTGTACGCCCTCGACGGGGTCGGCTTCCATCTGGAGAAGGGGGAGATCCTGGGCCTGGTGGGCGAGACCGGGTGCGGCAAATCCGTTACGGCGCTCTCCCTGATGCGCCTGGTACCGGACCCGCCGGGGCGCATCGTCAAGGGAAGTATCCGCTTCAAGGGCCAGGACCTGCTCCAACTTCCCGACCGCGCAATGTGGGAGGTCCGCGGAAGCCAGATGGCCATGATCTACCAAGAGCCGATGACCGCCCTGAACCCGGTTTTCACCATCGGCGACCTCATTGGCGAGGTGATCGTCTACCACAACAAAGTCTCCAAGAAGGAGGCCGCTGCCCGGGCGACCGAGTCTCTTCGCCTCGTGGGAATGCCCGATCCCGGCAAGACCCTTCAGCGCTACCCGCACGAACTCTCGGGCGGTATGCGCCAGCGCGCCCTCATCGCCCTCGCCCTCTCTTGCGGGCCGGACATGCTCATCGCGGACGAGCCGACCACCGCGCTGGACGTCACGATCCAGGCCCAGATCCTGCGCCTGATCAGAGACCTGCGCGACAGGCTCGGGCTCGCCGTCCTTTTCATCACGCACGATCTCGGGGTTGTCGCCCAGCTCTGCGACAGGGTGGCCGTCATGTATGCCGGGATGATCGTCGAGACCGGCCCGGTGCGCGAGATCTTCCACCAACCCCAGCACCCCTACACCCAGGGCCTTCTCGCCGCGCTCCCCCAGATGGGGGAAGTGCGCCATCGCCTTCAGTCCATCGAGGGTTCGGTGCCCAACCTGTTCCACCCGCCCGCGGGATGCCGGTTCCACCCCCGCTGCCCCCATGTCCGCGAAGTGTGCAGCCGGGAGCGCCCGCGGGCGATTTCCGTCAAACCGGACCACCGGGTGTCCTGCGTACTGTACGAATGAGGGAAGGCCCAACGATGACGATGGATCCCAAGCGGAACGGAGACGCCCTGGTCGAGATGATCAACCTCCGGAAGTTCTTCCCGGTCCGGGAGGGGCTGTTCCGTCTACAATCCACCTACGTCCGCGCCGTGGAGGACGTGAGCCTCACCATCCGGGAGGGGGAAACCCTCGGCCTGGTCGGAGAGTCCGGGTGCGGGAAGACCACCCTCGGGCGTGTCGTGGTTCGCCTGATCGAGCCGACCGGCGGGAAGGTTCTTTTCCGGGGGGAAAACCTGCTGGACCTCAAGGGGGTGGACCTGCGGCGGCGGCGGCGCGACCTCCAGATGGTGTTTCAGGACCCCGCCGCCTCCCTCAACCCGCGAAAGACCATTCTCCAATCGGTCGGGGAACCGCTGCGGATCCACGGCCTCGCCAAAGGGAGGGCGGTGGAGGTGGAGGTGCTGGGCCAGCTGGAGCGGGTGGGTCTCAAGCGGGAGCATCTCCATCGCTACCCCCACGAGTTCAGCGGGGGCCAGCGCCAGCGGATCAGCATCGCCCGCGCCCTGACGATGCAACCCCGTTTCCTTGTCCTCGACGAGCCCACCTCCGCCCTGGACGTTTCGGTACAGGCCCAAATCCTGAACCTCCTGCGGGACCTCCAGCAGGAACTCGGCCTGACCTACCTCTTCATCTCCCACAACCTGGCGGTGGTCGCCCACATGAGCGACCGCGTCGCCGTCATGTACCTGGGCCGCGTGGTCGAAACCGCGTCCTGCAAGGAGCTGTTCGAGGCTCCCCTCCACCCCTATACCAGGTCCCTCCTGACCGCCGTCCCCGTCCCGAATCCCGACCGGCGCAGCGAAGCTCCACTCCTTGAGGGGGAGGTGGCAAGCCCTTTGAATCCCCCGCCGGGTTGCCGCTTTCATCCCCGGTGCCCCCTCCGGGTCGGCGAGTGCGAGACCGAGGTGCCCCCCTTTGTAGCGCACCGCCCCGGCCACGAGGCAGCTTGTTTTCGGGCGGGAGAAGGATAAGCATCTCTCTTTCCATCGAGGCGCATGTGTGCCTTTCGATGAATTCCGTTTTGCCGGTAATTGAACTGGCCGGGCGGGGGTGCGGGGCGAATGATTTGATGGGGCATTTCCCCTGCACACCCCCAAAACCCGCCACCCCGGCCGTTTGAGAACCGGGATGAGCGCCCGCCGCGGGAAGGACCGCCCCCGGTGCGGCCCTCCGGTTTTCCGGCCTTTTCCGGTGGTGTTATAATTCCCCGAAATTTACCCCCATAAAAAGGCAAAAGGTTTGACGATGCCCCTTTGCCTTTCGGGCCCGCCGGGCATCCCGCAGGCCCGCGCCGCGGCCCCTCTTGCGCCAGGAAAAAGGGCCCCATTTTGCGGCGCGGCGACACAGGCGAACGGAAGAAAAGGAATGGCCGAGCACGAGGTATTCGAAAAACTCCGGAAGGGAATGCGCGAGAAAGGCTTCGACGCCCTGGTGGCCCTCTCGCCGGACAACGTGGCCTACACGGCCGGGTTCATGGTGCCGAGTCATCTCTCGAACCGCTTCCGCCGGACGGTCACCATCCTGGCGGGGGATTCGTATGCCGCCCAGATCGTGGTGAACGTCGAGGAGAACCTCGCGCGGCAGGAGTCGCGCTTCCCGGCCATCTACGCCTACAACCAGTTCACCGAGGAACCGGGCGACCTCATGGCGGACATGTTCGCCGAGGCGGGAGTGGCGGAGGGGCGGATCGCCATCGAACTGGAGTATATGCCCGCCAAAGACTACATTCGCCTCTCGGAGCGGCTTCCGAAGGCCCGCTTCGAGGAGTGCCGGGATATCTACTTCGCCGCCCGGATGGAGAAAACCCCGGAGGAGATCGCCCTGCTGCGCAAGGTGGGCCAGCTCACCGACCGCGTGATCGGCGAGGCGATCGGCGCCATCCGCCCCGGCATGCGGGAGAAGGAACTCGCCCGGTTCATGGTGGACCGGATGATGGAGGGCGGGGTGGATGACTTGCGCATGAACGTGGGCTCGGGCGTCCGCAGTGCGATCGCAAACTGCAAGCCGACCGATAAGGAGATGGCGCGCGGGGACGTCATTCGGGTGGAGATCCTGGGAAATTTGTGCAACTACAAGTCCAACGTCACCCGCACCGCCGTCCTGGGCAGCCCCACCCGGGAGCAGGAGCGAATCTGGGCCTCCCTGATCCGGATCCGCGGGAAATGCCACGAGGCGCTCAAGCCCGGGACGCGCGTACCCGACCTGTACCGCACCTTCGTCGAGGCCAGCCGGACGGAGGGACTCGACCCCGCCATCAAGTTTCTCGGACACGGAATCGGCCAGACCGTCCACGAGGAGCCCTACATCACCGAGACGCGCGAGGTCACCCTCGCGCCGAACATGACCCTCACCATGGAGCCGATCTTCCTCTTCCCCGGCCGGATGGGCTTCCACGTGGAAGATATGTACCTCGTCACCCCGGAGGGGCACGAGCGGATCACGGGCCCCCTCACCCCGAACGACGAGCTCATCCGGATTGAGCCCTAGCGCGCCGCCGGGGCGATCCCGGCGCCATCCCTTGGAGGCGGCATGAAGATCGCGAAAGTGGAAACGTTCCTGGTGAGCCTGCCCCGCCGGCGGGACCACGTCTGGGCGGGGAGTCTCTCCCCCATCGGCACCGGCTACGTCATCACCAGGCTCACCCTTGAGGACGGCACAGTCGGGCTGGGCGAGGCCCAGGTCCTCAAGGATTGGGGGGGCGCGTTCGGCGCCATGTACGGCGAGGTCCCCCAGACCACCAAAACCCTCATCGACGATTTCCTGGCACCCCTCCTCACCGGGGAGGACGTCCGCGAGATCGAAAACCTCCACAAGAAGATGGACGCCCACGTGCGCGGCTATCCCTACGCCAAGGCCGCCCTGGACGTGGCGATCCACGACGCGGTAGGCAGGCTTTACGGAATACCGGTCTACCAGCTCCTGGGGGGGCTCGTCCGGCGCAGGATCCCGCTCGCCCACAGCCTCGGGCTCATGGAGACCGAGGCCGCCCTGACCGAGGCGAAGCAGGCCGTCGACGAAGGAATCAAAGTCATCAAGGTGAAGGTGGGGGTCGACTCCGCCCGGGACATCGGCCTCGTGCGAAAGCTCCGGAAGGCCCTCGGGCCCGAGGTCCGTATCCGCGTGGACGCGAACCAGGGCTACCAGAGCTGGAAGGAGGCCCTCCGCGTCACCCGGATCATGGCCGAGTCCGACATCTGGTTCATGGAGCAGCCCGTCGAGGGCCTCGAGGGGATGGCCCGGGTGGCCCAGGCCACCGAGGTCCCCATCATGGCGGACGAGAGCGCCTGGACCGCGCACGACGTTCTCCGGATCATCGAGAAGAAGGCCGCCGAGATGATCTCGGTCTACTACACCAAGCCGGGCGGGTTCATGAAGGCGAAAAAGCTCCTCGCCGTCGCCGAGACCGGGGGCCTGCACTGCGACATCAACGGCTCGGCCGAGATGGGGATCGGCTGCGCCGCGGACATCCACCTCGCCGCCTCCTCGGCCATCCTGGACATCCCGGGTTCCTTCCCCGTGACATCTACCGCCGAGAAGATCGTCACCCGGATCGCCGGCCGCAAATACCACGACGACATCATCAAGGAACCCTTTCGGTACGAGGACGGCTGCCTCATCGCGCCGGAGGGGCCGGGCCTGGGCGTTGCGCTCGACGAGGCGAAACTGGAAAAGTACGGGATCGCGTGAGGGGCCGGCATGACGGGTGAAAAGGTTCGCCGGATCGCCGTCCTCGGGGCGGGGAACGGCGGATGCGCAATGGCGGCGGACCTGGGCCGGCGGGGGTTCGACGTCCGCCTCTACAGCCGGAGCGAGGAGACCCTCCGTCCCATCCGCGAGCGGGGCGGGGTGGCCTACGCCGGGGTGATGGGAGAGGGCTTCGCCCCGGTCTCCCTCGTCACGAACGAGATCGCCCGGGCCCTGGAAGGGGCCGAGCTGGTCATCCTTGCCGCCCCCATGCAGGCGCACGAGCCCATCGCCGCGGCCGCCGCCCCCCACCTCGCGCCCGGCCAGCTCTTCCTCGCCGCCCCGGGCCACACCCTGCTTCTCATTCCCGGGATCCTGCGCCGCGCCGGAATCCGGAGACCCGTCACCTGCGAGACCAGCACCCTTCCCTACGCCTGCCGAATGGCCGGGCCGGCGACGGTGCAGATTTCCCTCGAGGTGAAGCGCCTGGTCTTCGCCGCCTTCCCCGCCGAGGAAACCGGGCGCGCCCGGGAGGTCGCCGCCCAGGCCTACCCGGCGGTCAGCCCGGCCGGGAGCATCCTCGAAACGGTTTTTCTCTACATGAACGCGATTCATCACCCCCCGGCCACCCTCGGGAACGCCGGGCGCATCGAGGCGGCGGCGGGCGATTTCTATCATTATTACGAAGGGATCTCCCCTTCCGTGGGCCGGCACATCGACGCGCTCGACGCGGAGCGCCGCCGGGTGGCGGAAGCCCTGAACGTGCGCACCGAGCCCTTCGTCGAGTACTTCTTCCGAATGGGCTATACCACCGAGGCCGCCCGGGCGAGCGGCTCGGCCTACGAGGCTTTCCACCAGAGCGAGCCGGACCGGTGGATCAAGGCTCCGCCGAGCCTGGACCACCGCTTTCTGAACGAGGATGTCCCCTACGGCCTCGTCCCGCTCTCGGAGCTGGGCCGCCTGGCGGGGGTGCCCACCCCCACCATGGACGCCCTGATCCACCTCGCCTCGGTGGCGATGGACCGGGACTACCGCGCCGAGGGCCTGACCCTCGAGCGGATGGGGCTGGAAGGGATCGGGCGGGCGGCCTTCGACAGGCTCATCGAGTCGGGGTACCCGGACTGATGGTGCGGATCGGGGTCAGCTTCGACGGCTTCTCTCCCCTGGGCGAGTCCGTCGCCTTCGCGAAGGAGGCGGAAGTGGCGGGCGCGGCGAGCCTCTGGATGGCGGAGCACCTGGGGTACCGGGAGGCCATCCTCTCCGCCATGGCGTGCGCGGCGGCCACGGAGCGGGCGATGGTTTTCCCCACCGCGGTGAGCCCCTACCTGCGCCACCCCATGGCGGCGGCCATGGCGATGGCCACCCTGGCCGAGGCCGCCCCGGGGCGGGCGGGGATCGCGGTCGGGGCCGGGAACCCCCTCTTCCTCCAGGAGTCGGGGATCCTTCTCGAAAAGCCGCTCCGGGCGGTGCGCGAGTACGTGGAATGCCTCAAGGCGCTCTGGACGGGGGAGCCCGTGCGCTTCGACGGGGGGACGTTCCGGCTGGCGGGGGCGCGGATGGCCTTCCGGCCGCCTGCGCCCATCCCCGTCTACCTCGCCCCGATCCGGGAGGGGATGCTCCGCCTCGCGGGGCGGGCCGCGGACGGCGTTGTGCTCTCCTCCGGAATCACGGTGGAGTACGCGGCGCGCTCCCTCGCCCTGGTGGCGGAGGGGGCGAAGGAGGCCGGAAGAGACCCCGCCTCGGTTCAGCCGGCCTCCTACCTGATAACCTCGGTTTCCCGGGAGAAGAATACCGCCTACGAGGCGGTCCGCACCAAGCTCGCCTTTCTCCTCCGGAACAAGTACCTGGAGGAGAATATCCGCGCCTCGGGGATCGCATTTGATCAGGGGGCCATCATCCGCGCGGTGGCGCGGCGGGATCTGGAGGAAGCCTCGCGCCTCGTCCCGGACGAGGCCATCGAGGCGTTCACGGTATCGGGCGCCCCGCGCGACTGCCTGGACCGGATGGAGGCTTACCGGAGTGCCGGGCTGGACGAGCTCGTCCTGGTGATGACTGGGGCGCCCGAGGACAGAAAGATCGTCCTCACCCTCATCAAAGAGTTCGGAGGCCCCTGACGCTCCTTCTATTCAGCGGGAAATGGCGGGCCCGCGGGAGTGCGCGAGGAAAAGGGGGAGCCTGCATCCCCGGCCCATTTTCGCCCGAAAAACCGTCTCAATCCGCATAAAAACCTCCATGTGGGGGGAGATGATCTGTAAGTGAATACAAAACGAATGTCAAACCTTCGCTCTGCGGGAAACTCTAAAGCAGCAATATTTTATCTTTTTTAATATCAACTACTTACAATCATATTCCGGTAAATTTCAAAATTACGTATTGACAAAAACCGCCTCGTTATTTATATAGACTCTATATATTTGACAAGGGGGTATATGTGAAGACGAAGCAAAAAACGATCAGGCTTCCGAACGCAGTGGATGAGGCTCTTGGAGGTATGGCCCGGGCCCGGAAAATGGAGCCCGCGGATTTGATGGCGGATATTCTCTCTGAGTTTGCCCTGAAAGAAGGAGATCTGGGAAAGGAGGAAAAGCAACAGGTGAGAGCAGAAACGAAACTCAAAAAAAGAGTTCGCGAGCTGGCCCAGGAAATCTGCGCTGAATCGTTCGAGCCCCATGTGACATTGCGGGTGTTTCAGCAGATTCAGAGAGATCCTGAGCTTTGCGCCCTCTATGAAGAAGCTATCGGAACAGATGGCAAGACCAAGGGCAATCACACCAAAGCCCGGATCAATCGCGCCTTGGGAAGCATCATCAAGGTGGCGGTCGGCGGCAGGGCCCGGACAGAAGAAGGGCATCGCGTCTCGATCCAGGTTGAGAACGAGTTCATTTTCAACTATACGCTCCTAAATCTGGCCAGTGTGAACTAGAAGTTCCATTGACATGAATTGCAAGGGGAGTTTCCGTCATCGCTCCCCTTGCCCCACTCCCATACAAACAGGGGAAACGCTTGCCAAGCATTTTGGACGGCATGGATGAGATCATCGACAAATTCTTCGGACTCGAAGGAATCGGTCGCTCATCGCCGCACTATGGCAATCGCGCTTCCTGTAAATATCTCTCCGAGAAACAACCTGAAAATTTGGATGGACTGGTTCTTTTAGAAAATCCCTACCAGCAGATCGTCGAGAACAGGAATAAATGCAAAGACAATTACAATAAACCGCCCTCCCTGGAAAACTGGCGGTTCACAAAAATTCCTTGTATCGCAGATGAGAACAAAAGCCCTGAGGTTGTCCTGGAGAGAAGCATCATCAAAGCTGCCGATGATCGTTGGGCGAATCAAGTTCCGACATCTTCCGGCCTCGTCGGGCCGCACGCCGACAAACGGCGTGCGATCGATCTGGTTTTCAAGCGAGACGAAGGACATTTCGAGTTCATCGAGCTCAAGATCAACGCAGATACCCCGCTTTTCGCTGTCATGGAAATCACGATCTATGGACTGCTGTATATTTTCTCCAGAAACCACATGCAGAAACTCGGATACACAAAAGAAGAGAAATATATTTTGACTGCCGAACAAGTCGGCCTGAAAGTGCTGGCGCCAGTGGATTATTATCAGGAATACAAATTGCGGTTTCTGGAGAGAATGATTGATAAAGGTCTTGAGAACTTTCTCGCCTCTGGGGATTTTTCCATGAATTTTAGGATTGAAATGCTTCCGGAATCATTCTCGAAAGATTCGAAGCATTTTAAAGAAAATCAAATATTCGAGGCCATCAATTCACAGAGTCTTTTGTATCGATGACCCACAGATTCCTGTCTATGGCGAATTCCTAATAATGTAGCAATTTTGTGTCTAATTGGGAATTCGCCACACACGGACAAACGACGGGGAATTCGGCATCCCTTTGTGCGGGCCGGATGTGCCGGGTTACCCTTTGATGACTTCAGAACAGAATTTCCATCCCGGCGCTGCGCGGCGGTCTTTCCGGGGGCCGCATCCCAGAAATGAGGTGAGCCGATGAAAGCCGTTACCGTTCAGGGCGACGCCGGAATCGAAGGTCTCGTCTATGGCGAGATCCCCACGCCGGAACCAGGTCCGGGAGAAGCCAGGGTCAAACTGGCGGCTTCGGCCATCAACCATATCGATATCTATCAGTGCAGTCCGTCCATGGTGCGCCATGAGAAGCCGCACGTGATGGGCGCGGACGGCGCGGGCATCGTGGACGCTGTGGGCGGGGGGGTGGCCTCAATAAGTTCGGGCGAAGAGGTGATGATCGACCCCAACCTGGGAGACCCCACCGAGCCGGGTTTCAAGATCGTCGGGGCCGGCAGCGAGGGGACTCACGCGGAATATATCGTCCTGCCGGAGCGGAATTTCCTTCCCAAGCCTTCCCGCCTGTCCTTTGAAGAGGCGGCGGCGATTCCGCTGGCCTTGTGTACGGCTTACCGGCAGCTCATCGTCCGCGCGGGCGTTCGCCCGGGGGAAATCGTGCTCATCCACGGGATCGGAAGCGGCGTGAATATGTACTGCCTTCAGCTCGCCGTCCTCTCCGGCGCGCGGGCCATCGTCACCTCTTCCGAAGACAGGAAGCTCGATGTCGCCAGGAAATTCGGCGCTGACGTCTGCATCAACTATCGCGAGCAGGATGTCGCCGAAGCGGTCATGGAGGCGACAGAAGGCCGCGGGGCCGACGTTGTCGTGGACAACGTGGGAAGCGCCACCTTTCCCCTCTCGACGAAGTGCGTGGCCCTGAACGGACGGATCACTCTGGTGGGCGGAAGCACCGGGTTCATGGTGTCCGGCGTGAACATTCGCGACCTTTACTGGAATCAGGTGACCGTTCACACATCCACCATGGCGCGCCCCGATGAGTTCCGCGCCGCCATCGGCCTCGCCGCGGAAGGCAAAATCAAGGCGTATATCGACCGAACGTTTCCCCTCTCTCAATTCAAAGAGGCGCTCAAGTACGTCAAGGACGGGAAGCAGGCCGGAAAGGTGGTCCTCACCCGCGATTAGGCGATTTCGGCCAATTATATCAAATGGTTACGAAGATTCCCGCCTCTTTTTGCTCTGTTCCGCCGCATCGTCTGGGTTATTTCGACCCCATGCTAACCTAGTGTGATCCATGAGGGCACGGGGAAATTCCGGCTGAGATCTCTATTTTCTCGAATTGAAGGGGACCCGCACGTGGTGCCGCTGGCGGTTTCTCGCCGAGGACAGGATTTTGAGGCCTCCCCCATCATCGTGTTGGAGAACCGCCGCTTTCATCTCGAGCGCGGGGGGAGAGACGTCGTCAACTTCGCGGGCGGGGAGGCGGACCTCCCCACGCCCCATGGGATCGTCCAGGCGGGCGTGCGGGCGCTCCAGGAGGGTTACACCCGCTATACCGAGGACGCCGGGCTGCCCGAGCTTCGCGAAGCGTTGTGCCGGAAGCTGTGCCGGGAGAATGGCCTGCGCTACAACCCAGACGAGGTGATCATCACCGGGGGCTCAAAGTGGGCCCTCTTCATGGCCCTCCAGGTGCTCTGCGATCCGGGCGACGAGGTGCTCATCCCCTCGCCCTACTGGCCCACCTACAAAGAACAGGTCCGCCTCGCGGGCGCCCGCGCCAGGCTCATCCCCACCCATCGCGAGCACGGGTTCAAGCTCACGGGGGGCGAGCTCGCGGCGGCCGTCTCGGAGAAGACGAAGGGGCTCATCTTGAACAATCCGTCCAACCCGACCGGAGCGGTCTACGCCCGGGGAGAGCTCGAGGAGTTGGTCGAGATCTGCGCCGGCGAAGGGCTCTTCGTCCTGGCGGACGAGATTTACGAGCATCTGGTATTCGATGGCCCCGATCATGTCTCCATCGCCGCGCTGGGGGAGGAGATCGGCTCGCGGACCATCACGGTAGGCGGCTGCTCGAAGAACTACAGCATGACGGGATGGCGGGTGGGCTACGGGGCGGGACCCGCCGAGGTGATCGCAGCCATGCGGCGCCTCCAGAGCCAGACCACCTCAAGCGCCAACGCCGCGGCCCAGAAGGCGGCGGCCGCCGCGCTTGACGGGGGGCCCCTGACCCCGCTCAGGGAAGAACTGCGCGCCCGCCGCGACGCGCTCGTGGCGGGCCTGGAGGGGTTGTTGGGGTTTTCGGTTCTCCCGCCCGCGGGGGGGTTTTACGTCTTCGCGCAGATTCCCTCCCGCCCAGCCGGGCCGGCCGACTCGGCCGCCCTTGCGACCGCCCTCCTTGAGGAGTCCTCGGTGGCCCTGCTGCCAGGGTCGGCCTTCGGGGCGGAGGGATACCTCAGGCTCACTTTCGCTCCAACCCCCTTGCCCCGCATCGAGGAGGGCGTGCGCCGCATGCGGGTTTTTCTTGAGCGGGAGGGAAATTTGTAGCCGACGTCCCGCTCCCTGAGCCTGGCCAACGCCCGCCTCACCGAACGGGCTGTCCCGCCGTGAAGCCCGGCATGGGGGCTTTCCCCGCTCCCTGCTTTTCCGTGTGCGGGCCGGCGCTTTTCGGGCGAGGTTCTCCCCTCGAAGTCATTTTTTGTGTCCGCAACCGCGGCGCGCGGCGCGTTCGCCCTTTCTGCCGCCCTCTCGGGCATGAATTTTCAGGGTCCATTCCACGCTGCCGAACGGCTTCTCCTCGCGGCCGGAGCCTCGGCTCTCACCGCGCGGGGCCTTTGAGCGGGGATGCGAAATTGCCGCGCCACAATTCCTTTCGATAAGGGACTTTTGTTGCGTTCGGGTTTTTGGACGCGAAGCGATATACTTTTCTATGCTTGTCATGGAAAAGAGGGTTACATGCAGGACGGTACAACTGATGGGGAGCGGTCAGGTTATATTCCGCTGACGAATTATCCATTTCTTCCCTTGATGATTGGGCGCGAAAAATGGCCTGGGGTTCAGGAGGTGGAATGAAAAAGGGGCGCCTGTCAGCCGTTTTCTTGATTTTCATTTGGATTGCGGTGCCCGCGCACGCCGCTCAGGACGTGGAGGAATTGCTCAAGGCGATCGTTAAGGTCCGGGCGACCATTCCAAGTGATGCGCGCACAGCCCGCTTCCTCGGGACAAAACGGGAAGGAAGCGGGGTGGTGATCGATGAGAACGGTCATATTCTTACGATTGGGCATTTGATCCTGGAAGCCGAAAAAATCGAGGTGGTTTTGCCCGAGGGCAAGCCCATTCGCGCTACATTCGTCGGTTATGACCATGACGCCGGCTTTGGTCTATTGCGGGCGGAGGCGCCGCTTGGCGTGACGCCGATAAAATTGGGCCAATCATCGAAAGTCAAGGAAGGTGACGCCATTTTGGTGGCAGGCCACGGAGGAGCGAATTCGGTTCAGGGTGTCCGGGTCGTTTCCCGCCGGGAATTTGCAGGCTACTGGGAATATCTTCTGGAAAACGCCATATTTTCTTCCCCCCCTTACAATGACTTTGCCGGTGCGGCGATGATAGGGCCTGACGGCCGGCTCTTGGGAGTCGGCTCTCTTTTCTCCCGGGTGGTCGTGCCGGGGATTGGGGTAGTCCCCACCAACATGTTTGTCCCCATCGATCTCCTCAAACCCATTCTCGGCGATCTGATGGCCGCTGGCCGCTCCCGCAGGCCGCCGCGGCCCTGGCTGGGCCTGAACGCGCAAGAGGTCAGGGGCCGTGTTTTCGTCAACCGGGTGACTTCCGGCGGTCCGGCTTCCCGGGCCGGCCTCAAGTCCGGCGACATCATCCTTGCGGTCAATCAAAAGGAAGTCGGCGGGCTGGCTGATTTTTATCGAAGGGTTTGGGAGACAGGAAGCGCGGGCGTGGATGTGCCCCTGCGCATTCTCCAAGGGAGCCGGATAAAGAAATTCACCATCCGCTCCGCGGATCGTTACCAATACTTGCGGTTTCAATAAGGGAAGAACGGGACCGGCCGGATCGCCGTTTCCCGCATAAATTCTCATCAAGCCTCTTCGGACCCTTCTGCCCGAATTTTCTGTTTCACGGGGAAAATACAGAGAGTTTTTTCAATTTTCGGGGGCGAATTACGCCAAATCCCCCGGTTTTGCCTGCGTCAGAGGATTTCATGGACTCGGCCCCCCATACCGAACAGCGAGAACAGGGAATTATCAGGAAACGGCCTTGGCAATTGTCTGCGGAACGCAATGTTAGAGGTTCGTTCGGGTTTTTGGACAGGACGGGTTCCTTGCTCCTTGCCGAATCCCTCAGTCCAGTGGTGGGCGGCGGCTTCGAATCTCAGGCGTCGCCTGCTCGTGGGCGTGTGCCACCCGCAATACGCGCGCCTCGCCCCACGGGGCCCCCACGATCTGCATGGCGACGGGAAGCCCCTCGTCGTTCAGCCCGGTGGGGATGGCCAAGGCGGGAAAGCCCGTCAGATTGTGCGGGGAGGTCAGTGCCAAGGCAACGCTGAACCAGGGATATTCCTTTCGGTTGATCCGGGCCATGTTGGTCTCGATGAGCGCAGCCGCGCAAGCGAAGACGGGAAGGAGAAGGGCGTCGACCGTGCGGAAGAGCTCCATCGCGCTCCTTCGGATCAACTCCTGTTCCCTTCGGGCGCGCACGTAATCGTCGGGGTGCACCCGGCTTCCCTCTTCGAAGTGATCCTTCAGGGACTCGTTGTAGCCGTCCGGGTTCTCGGCCATGCGGGCGGCGTGGACCTCGTGAAACTCCGCGCGCATGATGTTCCAATACGCTTCTTCGATCCGCTCGGCGGGAGGAAAGCGAACCATCTCCACCTTGGCCCCGAGGCGGCGGAAAACCGCCACCGCCTCGTTGAAGGCCCTCTCCACCGCCGCGTCGAGCTCGACGCGGACCAAGTCCGGGCAGAGGCCGAGCCGCATCCCCCGGACTCCCCCCTCGATTTCGGCGCAGAAATCAGGCACGGGCACGTCCCTCGAAGCCGGGTCCAAGGGATCGTAGCCGGCCATCCCTTGCAGGAAGAGCCCGCAGTCGCGCGCCGTGCGGCCGAAGTGGCCCACGTGATCGAGCGTCGGCGCGTGGGGAAAAACGCCGCGCAAACTCACCCTTCCATACGTGGGCTTGAACCCCACCACACCGCAAAGCGAAGCGGGCCCCCGGATGGATCCTCCCGTGTCGGACCCGGTCGCGGCGGGACAGAGACGGGCCGCCAGCGCCGCCCCCGAGCCTGCGCTCGAGCCCCCGGGGACGTGGTCCAGCTCCCAGGGATTCCGGGTGGGTCCGTAGTCGCAGTTCCGGATGGTCCCTCCGGCGAAGGCGTGGGTGTTGCACTTCCCGAGGAGGATGCCCCCCGCTTCCTTCAGCCGCCGGATGGATTCTGCGTCCTCGCCCGGGATGTTCCCGCGGAACATCCTCGAGCCGTGGGTGGTCCGCACCCCCGCCGTGTCGAAGATGTCCTTCGCCCCGAAGGGAATTCCGTGCAAGGGGCCCCGGTGGTGACCGCGCGCGATCTCGGCCTCCGCCTCCCGGGCCGCGGCGCGGGCCTCCTCCGCGCACACGGTCGTGAAGGCGTTGATCTTCGGATTCAGCGCCTCGATGCGCCCGAGGTGCGCCTCGACCACCTCCACCGGAGAAAGCGCGCGCGAGCGGATGGACCCGGAGAGTTCATGGAGAGAGAGGGAGCAAATGTCATTCATGACCATGTCGTGCGCCTCCGCTCACCGCGGCAAACGGCATGGCAGGTGTGCCGCCCTTCGACGAAGGCCCCTCGCCCTCATTTCGGCGCAAGGAGCGTCATCAGCCGCTCGCCCTGATGGGGTTGCGCGGGCCGGATGATAGGAAGGGTGACACCCGCGCCCCGGTATTTCTCTAGCCTGTCCAGGACCTCCCGGGGCGTCCCCGAGGCAGTGAGATTTTCGACGTAGGAGAGGGGCAAGGTCCGGGCAAGGAGCTCCTCTCCGCCCTTTTTCACGGCTTCCACGAACATCGGAAAGTCCTCCTCGTGGATGTTCGAATCGCCGACCCGGATTCGCTGCCCGATCAAACCACTGGGAATTCGTTTGAACTTGCTGGCGACTTCCCATCGAACCGCGTCGATGGCCTTGTCATGGTCGTCTTCCACAGAGGAGACGACGAGGCAGGCGACCTCGAACTTGCTCCAGTCCCTTCCGGCCGCCTCACACGCCTCCTTGCAGATTTGGACGGCGTTTCGGATGTACTCGGGGGAGGTGACGGCATTCAGCAGCACCCCGTCTCCAATCTCGCCGGCGATTTGAAGGCCTGTCCGGCTCGTCGCCGCGATCCACATGGGGATGCTGGTTCGGTAGGGGGTCCACGAAAGCTCCACCCCCTCCAGCTTGATGGTCCCCCCTTCCCAGCGGACTTGCCTTTCCCCCGCGAGGAGCTTCCTGAGGGCTGCGACGTAATCCTTCAGGGTGAGGGCCGGATCTTCGGGTTCCAAGGAGTTCTGAATAGCATGATTTTTTGTGCAAGCCCCGGGCGCGAGGATGAGCCGACCCTCGGATAGTTCATCCAGGGTCGCGAGGGTCTGGGCCTGGAGGAGCGGCGTGCGAAGGCGGACGACCTGCGTGCAACCGACCTTCATTTCTTTCGTGGCGAGAGCGAAAGCCGCCATGGCGGACACGGAGTCCCGCATGACGTTTGCGGTCTCCGAGAAAAAACCGATTTCGTATCCGCGCTCATCTGCTTTTCGCATCCAGTCGGCCATATCCCGGACGGTCATGTCGGGAGAATATCCCGTCGCAAATCCGATGCGAGTCATCCCGAAGATTCCTCTCTGCGGAGCCCCGATTCGGGCCTCGGCGGTGATAATAAGAAGTCAGATGAAGGTCTCATCCTGTACGGTCTCACTGAAAAGCTCCTCTACGGCGAGCTTGCGCGGAGTGACCCCCTGCTGGTGGGCATACAGGAGAAACTTTTCGAGGGCCGCGCGGTTTCGCTCCATCCCGTAGGGCCAGTAGTCATCTCCGAAGATCTGGTGGACCTCATCCACCGCCGCAGGCAGCAGGGGCAAGACCGTCGTGAGGCGGGCCGTATCCGCGACGAGACGGTACGCGTGGCGTTTCGCCTCGCAAAGAGCTTTGTAAAGACTCTTAAGGGCCCAGGGGGCACGCTCATAGATGTCCCTCCGCAAGACCACACAGTGCATCATCGGGTGAATGCCCGTGCGCCGGTAATAGTCGATCTCGACCTTCTTGTAGTCGGGAAAGAGGCGCCTTACTCGCGAAGGGTTTCGCGTGAAGGACTCGGGAACGCGGAGATACAGGGCGGCGTCCACCTCCCCGCGCTCGAGCATGTCCGAGACGTTTTGCCCTTTTTCGGTGAAGCACAATCGTACCCCCTTGGGTAGCTTCATGGGAACGCGGGATTCGGTTTCGGCCACCCATTCGACCGAGGTGAAATCGAGGCCGTATTCCTCGGCGAGAGTGCCTAGAAGCCACACCGAGCCGGTGATCCCCCACTGAAAGATCCCGATTCGCTTCCCGTTCAGGTCCTCGGGTTTTTCGATGCCGGCGTCGGCGTTTACGTAGATCGCGTTTTGACGGAAGGCCCGGCTCAGAAAGGCAGGCATCCCCACGAATGGACCCTCTCCCCTCCCCAAGAGGTAGGTGTGGGCGGACATGGACATCTCGGAGGCGTCGAATTCCTGGTAGTGGCACATCCGGTAGAAGATCTCCGCGGTCGGCAAAGCAAGAACGCGCAGGTCGATTCCATCGGGCCGGATGTCTCCCGTCCGAAGCGGATTGGTGCGGTCGTACTCTGACAACGCAGCGGTGAGCGTCAATTCGGCCATGGGAATTCTCCCTCCTTAGAGCGCCGGAATCATCGAGAACTCGGCCGGGTCCTCCATACCCCGGGGATGCACAAAAGCGGTCTTCGTCCTTCAGCGTTGCCGGAGCCTTGGGTCAAAAAAGTCACGCAGACCCTCTCCCATGAGATTGAAGCCCATCACCGCCAGGAGGATGGCGAAGCCGGGAATGAAACCGAGCCAAGGCGCTTCCTGAATGAATTCCCTTCCCGCGCTGATGGTACCGCCCCAAGAAGGGGTGGGGGGCTGGACGCCGAGCCCGATAAAGCTCAAGTTCGATTCGGTCAAGATGGCGGCGCCGATCCGCAGAGTGGTCAACACGATGAGTGGAGAAAGGCAGTTGGGGAGGATGTGACGGATCAGCGTTCGGGCGGACTTCGTCCCGGTGGCGCGGGCCGCTTCCACGTAATCGCGCGCCTTGACGGTGAGAACGGTTCCTCGGATGAGGCGCGCAAAGCGGGGGCTGACCGAAATGCCAACCGCCATCATGGCATTTGTCAGATTGGGGCCCAAAATGGCCATGACCGTAAGCGCCATCAAGAGCTCGGGAAAGGCCAAAAAAACATCAAAGAGCCTGCTCAGAAAGCGGTCCACCCATCCCCCGAAAAAGCCCGCGATCATTCCAAGCGTCGTTCCGATCGTGGCGCCGATGCTCACGGCAACCACGCCCACCATGAGAGAAATCCTCGACCCGTAAAGGACACGAGAGTAGAGATCCCTCCCGTACTCATCGGTCCCGAAATAATGCATGCCGCTCGGCGGCTTCAGCCGCCCCGGGAGGTTGTTCTTGATGGGGTCGAAGGAGGAGAGCCAAGGCGCAAACAGGGAGAGAAAGAGGAGAAATGCCAAAAGCAGCGCGCCAATTGTGAAGTTCTTATGCCCGAGAAGGCGTCTCAGATAAGCGGATAATCCCTTCCTTCCTTCACGCACCGTGCTCTATCCTCGGATCGATGTAAGAATAAGAAAGGTCCACGAGAAAGTTCACCAAGATGAATATCAACGCAAAGACCGCGACCACCGCCTGAACCTTGGGATAATCCCTCGCGAAGATGGCGTCGACCAGAAGCCGCCCCAACCCCGGACGGGCGAAGACAATCTCGACTATGATGGAACCTCCCATCATCCGTCCCAGGTTGAGACCCACCACCGTCACCACAGGAATGAGAGCGTTCCACAGAACGTGTCGCCAGACCACGATACGCTCGACCAGCCCCTTCGAGCGGGCGGCCACGATGTAGTCTTCCCCCAACACGTCCAAAATGCTGGAGCGGGTGATGCGCGCCGTGAGACCCGTAACGTAGGTGCCCAAAGCAATAGCCGGCAATACCAAATGGTGAAGAAGCCCCGGCAAGTCGTCGTGGGTCCCGGCGCCGATCACGGGAAACCAGCCCAATTGCAGGCCGAAGGTGAGGATGAGCAGAATGCCCACCCAAAAAGCCGGCGAACAAACTCCGAGAAGGGCAACGGCCATCGTGATGTAGTCGCCCGGAGTATTCCTCCGCGTCGCGCTGAAGATCCCCACCGGGATCCCCAAGATCACCGAGACGAAAAGGGCCGCAAAGGCGAGCTCCAGCGTGAAGGGGAAGACCCGCAGGATCTCATGCACGACGGGCTCATCCGTGAGGAGCGATCGCCCCAGGTCCCCCTGCAAGACCCGGTAAAGGAACTCGACATATTGGACGAGGATGGGCTGGTCGAGGCCAAGCTGATGGCGCATTGCCTCCAGCGATTCCGGAGTAGCCAATTCGCCCAAAATTACAATTGAAGGGTCACCCGGAATGAGACGCGTAATCAGGAACACTCCCGTCAACACCCCGAGGATGGTCGGCGGAAGAGAGACCAGCAGGCGGGCCAGGATCTTACCCATCGGATGAGGGGAAATCTCGGACCAGGGGAAAAGTCCCCGGGCGGGAACACCAAACCCGCCCGGGGAAACCTTGTTTCTTACTGCTCAAGGTACATCGGGAAAATATCGTACGCGTTCATGACGCCCACCACGTGACCCTTCACGTGAGGTCGCATGATGGACATGGCGTAGGGGTAATAAAAGGGGAAGACCGGCACGTCTTCGGCTATCCTCTTCTGCGCCTGGACGTAAAGCTGCTTGCGCTTTTCCCGATTCACTTCGTGACGCGCTTCTACGATGACCTTATCCAGCTTGTCGTAAAAGGAGAAGTTTTGCCCGGGCGGTTTGTTCGGACCAAAGTAACCGGTCGTCAAAACGATCTCCGGATCAGGGGGGCGGGTGAGGCCCATGACGAGCATGTCGTAGCCGCCCTTGCGGGCCCGCTCGATGAAGCTCACAAACTTCATTCCGATCAAATTCGCCTTGATCCCCACCGCCCTCAGATCGTCCGCCATGGCCGGCGCAATTTCCTGATACGGCGACTGCTTGGGATACAGGAACTCCACCTCGAATCCCTTGGCATATCCAGCCTCGGCCAGCAACTTTTTCGCTCGGGCAGGATCGTAGGCATATTTCCTGATATCGGTCGTAAAGGTCCACGTATTGGGATTGAGGATGCTGCTGCCCAGCCGGCCGGTGTTGCCCAAAACGTGCTCGAGAATGGCCTTGCGGTTGACGGCGTGAACGATGGCCCGCCGGACCCGGACGTCCTTCAAGGGCCCGCGGCTGGTATTGAGGTAAGCCGAGCGAACCGACATGGCCGGTTTGAACATGACCTTCAGGTCTTTGTTCTTTCTCGCCCGGTTGAAGACGGTCGGGTTCCGGGTATACATGATGTCGAGATCGCCAGCCTGAATCGCAGCATAGGCCACCGATGCCTCGGGGACGGGGATGAACTCCACCCGGCCGATGTGCGGCTGACCCCGGAAGTAGTCCTTGTTCGCGGTCAAGACGACCTTGGCGCCTTTCTGATAGCTCTGGAAGACGTAGGTGCCCGTCCCGACAGGGTTGAAGGCATAGTCCTTTCCAAACTTCTCGACGGCTTTTTTGCTCAGGATCCAGCCCCCCCGCCAAGTAAGTATGGTGGGCAAGAAGGCCGGAGTGGGCGCGGTGAAATGGAGCCGAAGGGTGTACTTGTCCACGGCTTCGACCTTCTTCACCGCTTTGTACATCTGGAAGAAGGCGGACTTGGTCGCCTTGTTTTGGTGTCGTTCTATCGTGAACTTCGCGTCTTCGGCGGTGAACTCCCCGAAGCCTTTTTGGAACTGGACACCCTTGCGCAGGTGAAAGGTCATCACCAGCCCGTCGGAAGAGAGCTCCCAGCTCTTGGCGAGGTCGGGTTCGATCTCGGTCGTCGACCCCGGTTTGAATCGAACGAGACTGCTGTAAATATTGTTTCCCACCAGCAGGCTGGCCACGTTGCGGATGCGGGCCGGATCGAGGGTGTCGAGGTCGCTGTTGACGCCCACGCGAAGAACATTAGATTGTGCCGCACCGGTGGGCATCGACCCGAAGAAGGTCAGTCCCAATATTAGTATCCAGATAAGGTGGAATCTCTTTGATCTCATTTTTTGTCTCCCCTCTCTAAATGGTTGCTTTAGGCCGGTTTTCCTCTTTTCCCGCTGACAGGGCCATCTCTTCCCGCTCACGATGGCGCAAATAGGCCACTGTCTCATCCAGGCTAACTACGTCCGCATACTTCATGTCCATCTCGAAAAGGCTCACCTTGTGGCAGAGCTCGCCGCGGTCGAAGGTGGCCTCCTCCACCACCGACACGCGAAGGTCGTAGGAGAAGGCGTCCACCACGGAGGCGCGCACGCATCCCCCCGTCGCCATGCCGCAAACCAGAAGGGTGTCCACGCCAAAGTAGTTGAGGTGCGAAATGAGGGCCGTCCCGAAAAAAGAACTCGCCTTGCGCTTGTAGACGACAAGCTCTCCGGGCGCGGGTGAGATCTCCGCCGGGATGTCCGAGCTGTCCACCCCGAGAGTCTCGGAGCGGCCCTCTTCGCCGGTCCGCCGGTTCTTGTCCCCCCAGCGGCCGCGCTCAAACGGGTACTTGACTCGCTGCGGAGCGCTGTAAAAGACGGGAATTTCACTTTCGCGGGCGACAGTCAAAAGAGAGATGATCGCATCCACGGCGCGCCAACCCACATCCCCGCAGCTGTTGCGCCATCGGCTTATGGAATTCTCCATCGACTCGCGGCGATCCCCCACAGCGCCGTAGGTGACGTCCACCACCAGCAAAGCCGGACGAGCGCCGAAACCCATCCGCGCACCGTAGCCTGAGAGTTGGTAGATCCGAATCTCTTCTTCAGGAATATCCCCTGTCCAGTCACGGACCATCGATCTTCCTCCTCCAAATTGCCGGCCAGGTAAGCTTTAGGTTAACAAGCATCGCAAGAATCACTCGCGATCCACACGAAACCCCGATTTGCAATCGTCAACAGGGGTCAAAAGAGGCTCGGCAACACCCTCCCCACATTTCGCTGAAACTGCCCGCGGGATGAGCTAAGCAGAAACGATCGAGGACTTCCGGAACACGCGAGAAAGATCCTCCTCGCTCCGGGACTTAAAGGCAATCTCATCCCAAAAAGCAGCTCCAGGCCAACACGACCTTTCCTAAATCATTTACTAATGAAAAGATAGATTTAATATACAACACATCAATTTGGAAGGCAACCGGTTAGATTGAGTCCGAATCAAAGCCGCAATATGGAGGGCGAGAAAATGCTCCTTGTAAGCCCGTTATCTTGTTGGTCCTCAGACCCGATCTCCGATTTTCCGAGTGAATCAGCTTTATATCTGCGTGGCCAGCCAGAGGCCTCGGCGCCTGCCAATCCAAAAAGAACCGCGATTCCACCCCCACCTTCTGCCCCGCCGGCGCTGCCACCCGGTTGAGAGGCCGTGAGGCGGGCCGGGGCCGCCGCAACGAGCGCCCTCCCGCTCACGACTTGGCCCATACGTCCCGTTCGAACCACCCTCTAACGAGCGGCTCTCCGTCGCGGACGAGACATCGGCCTTTGGAATAGACCGTTTTCACGTTGAGGTCCGCGTCGAGGACGAGGAGATCCGCGTCCCGGCCCGCTTCGATGGTCCCCTTGGGGATCCCGAGAACGCGGGCGGGGTTCGTGGTGACCGGCGCCAGGGCCTCCTCGAGGGGCCAGCCATGGTCCTTGACCAGGCTTAGGGTATGTTCCCACTGCGCCGTGATGGGCCACCGCACCATGTGGGAGACGTTTCCCTCGTCGTCGAAAAAGGTGTAGACGCCGTTTCCATCCGTGCTGAAGGTGATGCGCTCCAGGGGAACGCCCGCCTCCCGCGCCGCCACGGCGGCCTGCGCGGCGGGGGTGACATGAATCCCGCGCTCCAGCGTGTTTATGCCGGTGGTGAAGTCGATCCATCCTCCCTTGAGTGCGTAGTCGATGGCGCTTTTCAGAAGCTCGGAACCTCGGTTCAGGTGGGTGGGCAGGAAGCGATCGAGTCCTACCTCGGTGCTCGCTGCGATCTCCAGCAACGGGTTCAGCATCTCCCGCCCGCTTCCCACATGGATGCAAACCGGGCCCGCCTTTCCCGCCATACGAGCGCCCATGGCGGTTTGCGCAGCGAGGCGGGCGAGTTCGGGGGCCGTGGGCTGGGTGCCCCGCTCCTCGGAGATGGCGATCTCCCCCACCCCGAGGACTTCGGGGATGTAAAGGAGATCCCACTGCGCGCCGCCGCAGATGTTGGGCGGAGGGTAGGGATACGCGCCCGACCATATGTAGGCGGTGATTCCCTCCCGGGTCAGCGCGCGCGCCTTGGCGAGAAGGGAGGCGGGATGCCGCGTCAGGCCATCTCCCAGGATTCCGACGACGGTCGTCGTGCCGACAAGGGCGAGTTCTGAGACGAAAAGCTCAGGACCTCTGGAGGTGGGCCCGGCCGTCCCGCCGCCCAGGATGTGGACGTGATTGTCGATGACTCCGGGGACGAGGGTCCGGCCCGCAAAGTCCACCGTTTCCGCGTCCTTGAGCGCGGCGAAGCGGGAAAGATCCTCCTCGATGGCGATCACCTTCCCGCCGCAGAGGAGAACGTCTTGTTTTCCCAAGGGGGCGGGCGCGAAGACCTCCGCCCCCCGAAGGAGCGTGTGCGTCGTTGCCATGCGCTTTCCTCCTCAAGATCCCGCAAAGGGAAAAACTGCCTCGTCCCAGCGGACCAAAAATTCATCACTCATACGATCATGGGGCCCCTACAGCGCGGAGCGGACTTTTCCAAACCCTGCCGCCCGCCTCGGCGCCCTTTGCCTGGATCCCGGGCTGTTCGAAGGTACCGAGAGGGCTCCCGGCGTCCCAAGCGAGAGGGAGTACACCTCCGCTTGGCCTCACAGGGGCATTTGTGGCAGCGGAAGTCCGGGGACGCCACCTCTTCTTTGACCGATCCCTCTGGGATGGGCGCGGCCAGCGCGGGCCCAAGATTGGGGATGGCGCTCCGAGGGCTCAAGAGCCCTCTTCAAAACTGCGTCTTACGGCCTCCATCCGCCCGGGAGATGTCAGCAGATCGATGGCCGTCATGGCCATGGCCGCCGCACCCAGGCGGATGAGGTCTTTGCCGGGCCGAGAGCCCGCGGCCTCGGCGAACTCGTGCGTATGGGTGGAGACCTCCAGAGGGACCATCTTCACGTAGGGATGGATCGAGGGGACCTTCCAGCTCACGTTTCCCATGTCGGTGCTTCCGGCGTCGCGGCTGTCATGAAGGTCGGCCGGCTCGGACTCGACGCCCAGCGTGCGGAGGTTCGCCTCGAAGAGGGAGGTCATCTCAGGATTGTACTTCATCGGCTCGTAGATGAAGGGGTCTTGTCGGAACTCGACCCTGGCGCCGTGGGCCTGGGCGGCCCCCTCGGCGCAGGCCTTCACCCGGCGCAGGAGCTCGGGGAGGAATTCCTTGTCCGGCGTTCGCAGATAGAAGTATGCCGACGCGAGCTCAGGGATGATGTTGGGGGCGCTTCCCCCGTTTGTGATGATCGCGTGGATGCGTGTGGTCGGGGGGAGCTGCTGGCGCAGAAGAGCGACATTTTGGTAGGCAGCCACGAGGGCGTCCAGGGCGTTGATCCCCTTCTCCGGGGCACCCGATGCGTGAGACGGCTTGCCGTGAAAATCCATGAAGAGCCTCAACCGGCTCAGCGATATCCGGTAGGTGACATTGCGCTGAAAGGGATGGATCATCATGGCGGCGTCCACGTCGTCGAAGATGCCAGCGTCAATGAGCTTCACCTTCCCCCCGCCGCCTTCCTCGGCCGGAGTGCCGATGCTGAGGATGCGGCCCGGAAGATCCCCGGCAAACTGGGCCAGGGCGGCCGCCGCCCCCACCCCCATTGTGGCGATGATGTTGTGCCCGCAGGCGTGACCGAGGCCGGGAAGGGCGTCGTACTCGCTGATGAGGGCGACGCTGGGGCCCGGCCCCCCCTGTCCTTTCACCTCGCTCTTGAAGGCGGTGGGAAGGCCGCCCGCCGCGCGCTCGACGGCGAAGCCTTGCGCATTGAGATATTCGGCGAGCCATCCCGATGCCTTGACTTCGTTGTAGGCGGTCTCGGGATTTTGGTGGATGAGGTCGGCGAGCTCGGCAAGGCCCGGCATCAGGCCTTCGACCGCGGCGAGAACCTGGGTTTTGAGTGATTTCACGTCCATGGTGATCCTTTCGGATAGGATTGGCCTCAATTGTTTTCTTTGGGAAGACCCTTATGTTGCATTACAGCCGAGAGGGCGTCAACAGACCCATCGGCGCTCAACGAACCGCTCCAAATGTTCGTTGATTTGTTCGAAGAAATTCTCCATCAATTCTTCTCCTTCCAGAGCGCCCCGCGGGTCAGCGCCCCAGCGCGGTCAGCGCCGCCGCGCCCATCTTGATGCCCGTCAAGAAGTGATCGATGCGCAGGCGCTCGTTGGGCCCGTGCTGGCCGTTGTTCGGCTGGGCGTAGTGGGCCACGATGGCGGGCATGCCGAGGGTTTCGGTGAAGGTATGCGTGGAGGCGTTGCTTCCCCCCGCGAGGGGCAGAACGACGGGGGGCGCATCGAGTTGGCCCTCCTCGTGCATCTTCCCGAAGGCGTCGAGAACCGGGCGGACGAGCGGATGGTCGAGCGGGGTCTTGGTGGGGAGGCTCCCGCGCGTCATCCTGATCGAGACGCCCGGGAGGCCCTGGGCCTCGACATGCTTCTTGATCTTCTCGAAGGTGCCCTCGGGGGTCATGTTCTTCACGAGGCGGGCGTCCAGATAGGCAGTCGCGTGGCCGGGGATGATGGTGGACTCCATCCCGCAGTCGAACCCCTCGATCGTCAGCGTGGGGCGGAACATGAGTTTCTCGCTGGCCGAGAGATGTCCGGGACCGTAGAGCCGCTCAAGCCCCAGCCTTTGGCGGATTTCCTCGTCTGTGGCGGGAATGTTCGCCATCGCCTCCTTTTCGAGATCGGTGGGCGGCTCGGCATCGCCGTAGAAGCCCGGGATCAGCACTTCCCCCTCCGGGGTTTTCATCGTCTGGAGCAGGTGAACGAGGTCCCAGGCGGGGTTCCGGACGAGCTCGCCGAGATTCCCGGAGTGGACGTGGGCCCCGATCTCGTTGCGCACACTGAGGCGCATGCACAGGTTGCCGCGGTTTCCCAGGCACACCGTGGGCCGGCCGCTCAGGTGGCGCGGGCCGTCTGAGGCGTAATGGATGTCGGCCTCCAGCTCCCCGCGGTGCGCTTCGGCGAAGGCGGCGAAGTTCGTGGAGCCCACCTCCTCTTCGCCCTCGATGACGAAGGTGACGGCGGTGCGGAGCCTCCCCGCTTCATGGAGGAGGCGCACGGCGATCGCGTTCGCGAGGATCTGGCCCTTGTTGTCCGCCGCCCCCCGCGCGTAAATGCAGCCGTCTTTCTCCACGGGGTCGAAGGGGGGCGTCTCCCACTCGGACAAATCGCCCGGTTGCTTCACGTCGTAGTGTCCGTACACGATGACCCGCCGGACAGCCGATGGGGGATCAAGCCTCCCCAGCACGACGGGGTGGCCGCCCGTGGGGACGAGACGGGCTGATACGCCCCAGCCCGCGAGCCAGGCGCGCAGGTACTCGGCGCATTCGGCGATGCCCTCTCCGGTGAAGCTCACGCTCGGGCGGCGCAGGAAATCCTTGAGCGTTTCGAGGAATTCCGCCTTGCGGCGGTCGATGGCGTCGTAGATCTCTTTCATGCGAAGCACCTTTCGGAGGGTGTCGGAGATTCCCGGTTTCACCGCATGAGGGACCGGGAAATTCCGGGGGCTCCCCCCTCCCGTCCAAAAACCCGGCCCGCAATCAAGTATAACTTCTGCCGGGCCCGGTTGATCCAGCCGGCCGCGGCTGAACCCGCTGGCGCGCGCGGCCGCCTCGAATCCGGCGTCTATGCCGTAGCCGCGGCGGGCGGCGCGGGTCCGGGAATCCTGGCGCTTTCAGGCAGGCCGAAACGGAGAACAGCGGAGACGGATATCGGGGGATAAACGTGGCGGTGGGGGCGGTCTGGCGCAAACCCGTATGCGGGAACTGACCTGCCCCCAATAGTGGTTCCACTCCCTATGTTACCTCAGAAGCCAATTCTGGAGGGCGAAGCGTAGCGAAGCCCGGAGGCATTGGCTCTATCGTCTCAGGTGCCGGTGGCCTGTAACCGAGCGCACTGTGAGGCCTGATGTGATTGTATTCATTCCGCCGGCGCTCCACTAAGACTTTTGCTTCTTCCAGCGTATCGAATCTCTCCAGATTCAACAGTTCATCCCGGAGCTTTCCATTAAAAGATTCGACGTATCCACTCTCCCAAGGGCTTGCAGATTCGATGAAGAGCGTCCTCACTCCCAGACGCGAAAGCCAATTCCTCACCCGGAGGGATGTGAATTCAGCCCCGTTGTCCGAACGTATGTGGTCAGGAAGCCCCCTTGCCATAAACAACTCCGTTACGCTCCAGCACGTCTTCTGAGTTCAGCTTCCTGGCCACGTCAATCGAGAGACACTCTCTCGTAAATTCATCCACCACCACGAGTAGCCGGAGGGGACGCCCATCGCTGGTCCGCTCCATACAGAAGTCATAGGCCCATACATGATGGGGACGCTCAGGCCTCCTCCTTACACATGAACCATCACCCCGCCCCTGAGGCGCCCCCGCTTAGGCTGTCTTTGGGGAACCTTGAGCCCTTCTCGGCGCCAGATGCGCTCAACACGCTTATGGTTCACCCGCCAGCCCTCATGCCTCAAAAGCGCCGTGATGCGCCGGTACCCATAGCGTCCGTAGAGACTGGCCAACTGGGTGATCCGTTCCGTGAGACGCCTCTCATCACCACTCAACTGAAGCGAGCGCCTTTGGGTGGACCGCGCCAGGGACAACACCCGGCAGGCGCGCCGCTCCGATACCTGGAACCGCTCCCGCACTTGCCTCACCGCCCGCCTTCTCTTGGACGGGCTCAGAAGTTTCCCGAGGCGACTTCCTTCAGGATGGCGTTGTCCAGAGCCTGATCCGCCACAAACCTCTTGAGGCGGCCGTTCTCGCGCTCTAGCTCCTTGAGACGCTTGGCCTGATCGAGGCGAAGCCCTCCGTAATCCTTCCTCCAGCGATAATATGTCTGCTCGGATACTTCAATCTGTTTGCAGGCCTCAGGAACGGTGCCTCCCTGAGCGAGCAGGACCTCGGCTTCTCTCAGCTTCCCGATAATCTGCTCTGCCGTATGGCGCTTCTTCACCATGAACAACCCCCCCGATTCGAACGGTCATGCCGAAAGAGTACCGAAAATCCTCTCATGCAACATGGACCGGTTTGAGGGGGGCACGTCAGTAATTATATTCACGATGATCTCCTCGGACCATATGCATTTGCTAATCTCGCACCGCAAACAGATCATGACGGACAGATTCGTACTTGTATCTCGATCGAGTGGCCAGACGCAAAACCAGATATTAGTTGGTATTTGCATGCTATTGTGGTCCCAGTACCGCAAAAACTGCGTCTTACTATTTCAGGTCTGCGGAAGTTAGGCCTCGTTATTTCGCAAGTGATAGGCGTCGCATTTTCAGGGCCACAAACAACGATCGACTGCCAGTTTGAGCTTTCGCGCAGCTATGCAGAGAGGATTTACCGATTTGACCTTTCTAATGAAGGACTATATCGAGCCGTCTGCGGCACTGTGCTATCACGTTACATTGGTTTAATAGAAGTAGTCGGTCCGCATGGTCCGGTTCTTGATTTTGTAGTTGACACAACCGAAAGAAATGCAGAATCGGCAGTACTGGCGTGCATTAAGCGGTCGGGATTTTCGAACACTCATATCAATCTATTAGAAGAAATTGCAGAACTACTGGGTGTGGTCGCAATTTCCTGATTATCCCTAATCGGTGTGAGGGACATGCGGCGCGGCACAACACGCTGGCGCTGCAGATCCATCAGGATCTCAGGCGCGATTCTCGTGCCCGCCGACAAGAACTCGACCACTCAACGGCGCGAAAGGACTCAGGATAAAACTCTCCCACTTGCCGACAGATTCATCCTTCACGCGACAAAATTTGGAACCAGGACAGCGGCTTGTCACGTAATCCCCAAATCAGCCATCCACGGTCTCGATAGCTTATAGAGTCGAGGGCGTCCTCCATCTTCTTGATCATTGGCACAATTTCCTCCTGGCCTGTGCCGGCGTCAGGTAGCCCATGTTCGAGTGGCGCCATCGTCGGTTATAGAAGATCTCGATGTACTCGGTACTCGAATAGAGCAGCCCTGGCCTCACGACGGGTACGAAACCGGGTAGCCGTCGTGTTCTTCGCCAGATCCGTCATGTGCGCACATTCCATATCATGTCTCGCGAGTTCGAAGAAAATACCGGAATCCTCTAGCCCGAGCCTCACGATGCCGCCGCCGCGGTTGCGTTCATCAGCGCGTCGATCCGGTCGGCGATGCGCTGCGCGGGTTCGCGCAGTTGCCCAATGGTCCAGTCCGCGGCGTAGCCCTCGGTGATATCACTGGGCCGGGCGTGATTTACCAACCTCTTGGTGAGCAACCGGGGCAGCAGCAGGTCGCGCTCGGCGACAGTAATGGAGCAGTTGCGGAGACCGTGGTGCCAGAACTTCGCCCCGCCCGCCTCTCCGATCGGGCCATAGTATTGGGCCAGGTTCATGATGCGGCCCGAGGCGCTGGTGGCCGACGGAAACACCCAGCCGTCTGGGCGGGCGCCGCATTCTTCCCACCGCCGGTCGAGCACCGCGCTCAATTGCCGTGTGACGGGCAATTCGAGCGGCACACCGGTCTTGGTCTCCTCGACGCGGAAGACACGAGCCTCGCGGTCCACCCGCTCCTAGCGCAGGGGCAGCACCTCGTTGAGCCGCATTCCGGTATACATGCCGAACCAGAACGCATCCCGGGCCACCGGGTTTTCCACCTCGACCTCGATGCCCGCCCGCCAGCATGGCAGCACCTTCGCTGGGGCAGAGATCTTGCGCCGCGCCTTGCGATGAAACCGCCCGCCCGCGGCGAGCCACTGGTCGACCGGATTGCGCAATCCTTCCAGATCGACGCAGGGCCGGCGATAGACCGAGCGCAACAGCGACATCGACCGGTTGGCCAGCGCCCAACCGTGGTTCGCGGTAATACGATTGAATCGAGCCTCGACGTCCCGGCGGGTGATGGCGTCGAGCGGCCGCGCCACCCAATCGTCGAGATAGAGCCTGACCACTTGGTGATAGTCATGAACGGTCCGGGGCGCCCGGTTGGGATTGGCCGCCATGTAATCCTCGAAGGCGTCCGAAAGGAGGGGCATGGCCCGTACACCGGCGCGGTCCCCGGCCGGATCGCCCCCGCCTGCGACCTCACCGAGCACCTGCTGTGCCATCTGCCGCGCCCGTTCGGGCGATATCTTGGCGTGCCGGCCCAGGACGACGCCCTTGTTGGGCGCTTTCCTGCCGCCGCTGGGGCGGTTTGACGATGAAGGACTTGATGCCGGAGGGCTGCACCCGCACACCGAAGCCGGTGAGCCGGTCATCCCAGGCGATCCATGGCTTGTCGCCGGGCCTGAGAGTGTCGACAGCGCGCTTGGTCAGGGTGAGTTTGTGCAACGCAACGCGTTTTGTGGATGTCTGTGTCATGCGATCATGGTCTCCGGTATCCGGAATGTACGAAGGGGCGCTCACGCGGCCCTGGCATTCATCAGCGTCTCGATCCGGTCGGCGATCTTCTGTGCGGGCTCGCGCAGTTGCCCGATCATCCAGTCGGCGGAATAGCCTTCGGTGATGTCGTTGGGCGGGGTGTGGTTGACCAGCCGCTTGGTCAACGACGACGGCAGCATCAACTCGCGCTCGGCCACGGTGATGAAGCAGTTGCGCGTGCCGTGGTACCAGAACTTCGCCCCGCCGGCCCCGCCGATGAGGCCATGGTATTGAGACAACCTTGCAATGTGCCCCAATCCCCTCCTGTTCGACGGAAACACCCAGCCGTCGGGGTGCGTCCCGCTTTCCTCCCACCGGCGGTCGATCACAGCGCCCAATTGCCGCGTGATGGGGCTTTGGTGCATGGACCCGTCGAGGGGTAGTATGTATGGGTTTGGTTCCTTCTTCGATGGTTTGGGCATGCCGTTCACGTTCCACGCGTCGCGTCGCCACCCTATCCCGAAAGCCAGGTACCGGGTCACGAACTGGCCGGATCATGACCGCGGTTTGGTTCGGCGCGGCGATATCCGTTTCTGGATTGACGAAGGCGTTCTGGCACACTGGAGCGCACCCAAACGACGGACACCTGGCGGTCGACGGCGGTTTGCGGAAGTGGCGATTTCCACGACGCTGTTGCTGGGGGCGGCATTCAGACTGCCGCTCCGCCAGACGGAAGACTTTGTGCACTCCCTTATGGACTTGATGGGGTTTGCTCTGCCGGTGCCGGATCACACCCCGCTGTCCCGGCGGCGAACGGTGGATGTCGCTCTGGAAACCGGAACGAACAAGCGGTCGACGGATATCGTGCTGGATTCAACGGGGCTGAAATTCTTTGGCGCCGGCGAGTCTCGCGCCAGGCATGGTGAAACGCGGCGTTCGTGGCGCAAGCTTTATATCTCGGTTGACCCGGCCGGCAGCGAGATCCGGGCGCATGAATTGATCGGTGACGACACGGCCGATGCAACGATGGTGGGACCGCCAGCCGCCGGTTCCGGCGGGATGATCCGGCGCGTGTTTGCCGGCGGCGCCTATGATGGGGAGCCCGTGACAAAAGCGATCTGAGAAGCTCAGCCACCGAATTCACCACCTGAAATCATCGTTCCGCCACGCGCCGCATCCATTCCTCCACCGGACACGCCTCATGGCGGATCGGAACGGGAGCTATATGCGGCGGAGATCGCGTCAAGGGGAAGGATGAACTGGCAGAAACGACATGACTGCGGATTGAGGGCGCTTGGCGAAACAGCCATGGCTCGCGTAAGAGGCGCAACGGCGGCAAGCTGGCCACTCGCACATTCCAATCCCAACAAAACGAAATCGCCACTCAGATCGGCGCACTCAATCGTTCCATCCGAGAAGCGAAGCCAAACACCAGGATCCGCTAACCAATCGACGCATGGGAAATCACAGCTTCTTGGCTCTATGCACAAAAGCCCCCGAAGCCGCTACTTGGCTTTGAAGGCGTCGATTATCGCTGCGCCATCAGCGCCCGCAGCCGCGGACCATTCGGCGGACATGACCGCGCCTATTTCCGCAAGGCCGGCGGCAAGCCGCTCGCCCGCCGCCAGCACGCTTATGCCGTTGGCGGCAAGCTGCGCCAGATGCCAGCCGGTCAGCTCGCGCGCCCGTGTCGTGCCGGCCGCTTCCGCCAAAAGTGACGCCGAACGCAGGCAGTTCCGGGTTTGCCGGTCAAGCGCCTCGAAGGCGTCCATGTTCACGAATACATAGTTGCGCGGCAGCCAGGCACGGATGTCATAGAAATGGCTCATATGTTGCCAGACCTTGTGGTCGTAACCGGTCGAGCTCGACGACATGAAGGTTTCCGCCACACCGGTCGCCAGCGCCTGGCTGAGCTCTGCCGCCTCGACGTGCACCGGCAGCATTTTGGCAAGCTCCGCCAGTCTTGCGGTCGCGGCGTTGTAGGCGCGGAACTTGATCCCGCCCATGTCGGCGACGCCGCTGATCTCGCGTTTGGAATACATCCCCTGCGGCGGCCAGGGCACGGAGTAGAGCAGTACCAGATTCTGATTGGCGAGGATCTCGGTCAACCTGCCCTTGGCCGCCTGCCAAAGCCGATCGGATGCCTCGAAGGACGAGGCCAGGAACGGCACCGAGTCGAACCCGAAGACGGCGTTCTCATTCTGGTGTGCACTCAACAACCGCTCACCGATGGGAGCCTGGCCGGTCTGCACGGCGCGCTTGATCTCGTCGCCCTTGAACAGAGAGCCGCCGCCATGCACCACGATCTCAAGCTCGCCCCCGGTGCACACGCCCACCGCCTCGGCAAACAGCTTGCCGTTCTGCGTGTGGTAATTGGAATCCGCATACGCCATCGGCATGTCCCACTTATCGGCCGCATGGACCGTGCCCACCGAGAGGAGCAAGCCTGTAGCCAGTCCCGTCAACCATTTCATGGTCAAGTCTCCCATTGTGTGAACGTCGTGATCGGCGGCGATCGAAACGATAGACGCTGTGGGGATATACATCGATGTTCGTATGGTGCCCGGCGATCGGATCGGTTGCAATCCGGCTCCGAAAGGTGCGACGCGCCAAGGCCGGCGCCGAAAAGATGCGGACCTTCACCGCCTTCGACTACACCGCCCGCTCCTGGATCGCCCACCAGCACCTCGGGCCGCATCACGAACTTAGCCCAATACTATGGCCCGCTCGGAGAAGCCGGTGGGGCGAAGTTCTGCCACCACGGTCTCCGCAACTGATCAAGCCCTCTTCCGCGCTAAGCTTCTTGAGCGCCACGTTAACGCCACCACCAGACGCTGACCCTAATTGTTGTCGGCCGGGACCGCCGCAAAGTTTTTACCGCAGTCATGAATTGGCGGTCCGCCACACGTATTTTTCCCCATTTGCCTAATTTTTAAGCATTACAACTATGCTATCGGCACCTTGTTGCATGGATCACCGCGAATGTCATATGACTGGTTTCTTTCGCCACCGGGGCCAGTTTAAATGCCACATAAGTTCAACGCCGCACGGCGGCACAAGTTTGATAAGGCGAGGTACCGGGTTGCCAACTGGCCGGACTATAACGAGAGCTTGCGCCGACGGGGTGACCTGATGATTTGGGTCAATGAGGATGCACAAGGCTTGTGGAGTGCGCCGCGCCGCACGCCACAAGGTGGACAGCGCGGATACTCGGATTTGGCGATCGAGTTATGCCTGGCCCTGCGCACGGCATATCGGCTTGGACTGCGCCAGACACAGGGGCTTATGGGTTCCATCGCCAAGCTCATGGGGCTGGATATACGAGTGGCGGATTACTCCACGCTGTCGCGCCGCGCAAACCTTTTGATCATCGCTCCGGTGATGAGGCAAGCCGGATCCGTTCCCCTCCATCTGGCTGTCGACAGTACGGGCCTGAAGATAGTCGGCGAGGGGGAATGGCTTGCCCGGAAGCATAAAACCAAGGGAATCCGCCGCCGCTGGCGCAAGCTCCACCTCGGACTGGACATTGCCGGTGGCAAGGTTGTTTGCGCCGATCTGGTGCACGATGACGTTGGAGACACAACGGCCTTATCATTTGCGGGACCGGAACCGGATTGCGGTTTCCAAACCCGGTGAAAACCCGCTCCGTGAGCCGTCCTCAGGGGGCTTTGGTATGAATCGCGCGATTACGATCGCCACGCAGCTCATCACATACGCCGGACGTGCCCATATAGGCCGAGCCACAACAATTTGGAGACGCATCATGAAATGGACCATACTGACGGTTGCCGCGGCACTTTCGCTCTTCGCTCACACCGCAAGCGCACAGCAACTCGAAAAGGCGATCTTCGCCGGCGGCTGCTTCTGGTGCGTCGAGTCGGATTTCGACAAGGTGCCGGGCGTGGTCGCGACGATCTCCGGCTATACCGGCGGCAAGACCGAAAACCCGTCCTACAGGCAGGTCTCGGCCGGCGGCACAGGGCACTATGAGGCGGTCGAGATCACCTACGATCCGGCAAAGGTCAGCTACGAGGCGCTGCTTACCGCCTTCTGGCACTCGGTCGACCCGACCGATGGCGGCGGTCAGTTCTGCGACCGCGGCCAGTCCTACCAGACCGCCGTCTTCGTCGCGAACGAGAAGCAGCGCAGCCTGGCCGAGGCCTCCAAGAACGCGGCGCAAAAGATACTCGGCAAACAGATCGTCTCCCCGATCCTCGCCGCCGCGCCGTTCTACGCCGCCGAAGATTATCACCAGAACTATTATAAAAAGAACCCGCTCCGCTACCGCTACTACCGCTGGGGTTGCGGTCGAGACAAGAAGGTCAAGGACGTCTGGGGCGAGCATGCCTACAAGGGCATCCCCGGCCACGGCTGAGGCCGCTGGATCTCGCGGCGGCGGCAGATCGCATCGCCCGTCCCCGAAACTGCCTCTACGATCGGTGGTTGCTGTCTCGTCTGCGGAGGCAAGAGACGGCTCCGGTCTGGCGACATTCGTCGGCACCCGTGCGCGGCCCTTGTGCGCGCACGCCATATCCGGGACTTCGACGATGTGTTTACCGCGAGAGCCGCGGGGTTTCGCGACGCGGCGGACTACTGCCTGTGCATGGCGAATTAATGATTTTAGCCTGAATCAGGGTCTTCTCCCAACTTGCTCTTGGGCGTCACCCCTCCTAAGCTCCCCCGCCATGAAACATATTTTCCTGCTCTCTGTCCATTTTCTGACCACATTTGCCAGACTGCTCAGACTTGGCGGCGTGAGGGCCCTGGTGGCCGGGAATCTCGTCCTGAAGAGACAACTTCTCATCATCAGTCGTTCCCGGCAGCGAGCACCCAATCTTCTTCCCCTTGACCGTCTCTATTGAGGAATGTTCGCCACCCTCCTTGGCCCGCGACGCTCCTTGCGGTCTGCCATTATCATCAGGCCATCGACGATCCTGGGATTTCACCGGGCGCTCAAGAAGCAAAAATATCAGCTGCTCTATTCCTCGAAAAGAAGAAGCAAGCCAGGTCCCAAGGGACCTTGCTCTGATCTCATCCAGCTGATTTTAGAGATCAAACGCCGGAATCCCCGGTTCGGCTGTCTCCGAATCGCGCAGGAGATCGCAAGGACTTTTCGCATCGATATCGACAAAGACGTCGTGAGACGGGTCCTCGCCAAGCACTATCGGCCCGAGCCAGGAGATGGGCCCTCATGGCTCACCTTCATCGGCCACATGAAGGGCAGCCTTTGGAGCGTCGATATGTTCCGATGCGAGTCTATTTTCCTCAAAGCCCACTGGGTCCTGGTCGTCATGGACCAGTTCACACGGAGAATTATCGGCTTTGGCGTTCATGCCGGCGATCCCGCCTTGTGCTGTATGTTCAATCATGTTGTGCTCGGCAAAAGTGCGCCCCGCTATCTTGGCTCTGACCATGACCCTTTGTTTCGCTTCTATCGATGGCAAGAAAATCTAAGAATCCGTGGAACCCAAGAGATTAAAACTGTTCCCTATGCGCCGACGTCACATCCCTTCACCGAAAGGCTCGTCGGCACAATTCGGCGGGAATACTTGGACCAGATTCTTTTCTGGAACGAACGCGATCTGGAGGAGAAGCTGGATGAGTTTAAGAACTATTACAACATCCACCGGGTGCATCAGGCATTGAGCGGAAAAACGCCAAATGAAACCGCAGGCGGGGATCCACCCAACCATGCTGAACTTAGTAATTTTTCGTGGCTGTCACATTGTAATGGGTTGTTTCAGACGCCGATTGCCGCTTGATTCGGAATTCGCCATGAACAGGGCCGACAATTCAGACATGTCATTGACACCCGAAGTAGGCTGATATAGATTCGGCGAGGGTGTTAGCCTCCGATTCGAACAGGTTTTCTTATTGGAAAGGAGCGGAAGAGCATGAAGAAGATTCTCTCTACGCTGTTTGTATTTTTGGCATCCGCGAGTATGGCAAATGCCTCCCAGTATTTGCAGGCATCCTCAACGATTACCCAGTGCCCGGGCAAGGTACCCGAGGTAGTTAAAATGGATATAACGGATGCAGCCGATGGCCTTGCCATAAAAAACAACAAAATCACTGTGAGTGAAGCTGGAGCATATCTGATAGTCGCTGCGCCCCAAGTTGGCCGCGAAGGTGGAGGACCCGGGGGTTGTTTCGACTTATGGTTGCGTGTAAATGGGAAGGATGTGGCCAATTCCAATGTACAGCTGTGTCAGGATGCCGACAGCATGGCGAAAGACGTCATTATATCGCAGGGAATCGTCCCACTGAAGGCGGGCGATGTTGTAGAGGTTATGATGTCGGCCAATAACCCAAAGGCGAATCTGTGCATTGAAGCTATCCAGCCGGCCGGTGAACCATTGGTGCCCTCGATCATTTTCTCCATGATCAAGTATTAAAGTTTGAGAAAAATCTTGACGCGGGTCTTCGGTGCGTGAGTCAAGCTATGTATGAGCATCCCCGAACATCCGCATTGCTGTTGCGACATCAGAATAGGGTTCTTCTCCTCAAGCCGCTCCTCGAGCGGCGGGCTGAAGAAGCCCAGAGCCGGGCCGCGGGCAAAGAGCCTGTGGGGCAAGTCCGGTAGGAAGCCGGGCGGACAGATCGGCCACAAAGGCGAGACGCTGCGCCGGACGGCCGAGCCTGACCGTTTCGCGGTTCATGTCCCGCGGAACTGCGGCCGCTGCGGTTCGCCGGTGACGGAAGTTGTGGAGGCCTATACCGCCCGACAGGTGTTTGACCTGCCCAAGCCGCGGCCTCTGGAGGTCACCGGGCGCATGGCTGCCGCTGCGAGCTCCGTGGGGCGGCGGCCACGGCCGAGTTTCCCGAAGGAGTGACGGCGCCGGTGCAGTATGGCCCCTAGTGGGTTGAGTCAATAAGATGCTTCCCGCGTCCGACTGATTCGGCGACGCGGCCTGGATTTGCGGTCTATCCGCACGGCTTGGAGTGTCGTTGGTCTCGGCGACAAAACAGACGAGGCGGCGGTTTTCGCCGGAATACAAGGAGCAGTCGGTTGCCGGCTGTTGGAGGCGGGTGCGATACCGGGCTGAACGATGCCGGGGGTTCCGCGGATCGATGAAGGACCATCTGAAGCCCCCGGATGGTGTTCGATGCGGCGGTCCGGTTTCAGATGTCAAGCGACAACCTATCTTTACGAGTTAACAGCCTGTTGATTAAGTGTTTTTTCCGGCCCTCACTCCCAGATGAGGAATGCGGCGGTGAAAGCCGTCTGGCCGCTTTGCGAGACCCCCAGTGCCACCAGCATGGCGCCGATGGGCGTGAGCGGCACGAAAATACCACCAATTTCGCCCGCCACGGCCTCCCGGGGGTGCCGGCGCCGATGAGTTGGCGCATCAGCAACGATAGATTGTGGCCGGCGACGTGGAGCAGGCATCGCTTGTGCACATTCTCTCGCCCGCGCGGCCAGGTTCATCGCATGCCGCCGCGGTCGAGGTTGTGGGCAAAAGAGCGCTCGACGATCTCGGCGCAGAGCTTGAAGGCCTTGCGGGCGACCTCGGACTTTGCACCTTCGTCAAACATGCTGGCCGCGTGGTTGCGGACAGTGATATCTCAAAGTCCCGGACAGTCCTGACGTGTCGTTCAGGGTGCCTTGTTTCTGTCAGCCTTTATTATTTTCGAGTTTGGTTGTTTGGGTCAAGTTTGTTGTGGATTTTTTCATCCTGGTTTCCGCCTTTGCAGGATGCGGCCCATGCCTCTTCAAGCCTTCCAATAAAACCGTCATCTCCCAAGGGTCTTCCTGTACTCTCATGACGTCGTATCCTCTTCAAGCGTCACCCGGAGGGAAGTCCCTCCAGTTCCCGACCCTTGCAAGCAGGGGCTTGACCTTCACCCGATCGTTTCCCCTGCCTGCGATTGCCCCGCTCGGTAACGTGATGGGGGGAACCCCGGCGCCGCGGCCCGCGCGATCCTTGCCATGCGCGGACGCTGCGCCGCCGCCTGTGCTCCGCAAAAACTCCATCCACCGTCAGGCTGCACGCGGGACGAGGAAGTATTCATGGTGGAGCCCGTTCAGGACCGGCCTGGAGACCACTTTCCGACCGTCTCCAATTCGATGTCGTCCGTGTTGTAGGGTTACAGGGGTGTCCTTTGTCGGCCCAGGCACCCCCGGCCCGAGTGCAGAATGGGGTCTCGCTCTGTTGTAATAAGCAATCCAATCTTCGAGAACCCGCCGGAGATGATTTTCCGTTAGCGGAATCATGTGATCCAGACATTCTCGCCGCATCGACCCGATGGTCCGCTCACAGATCGAATTCGCTTGGGAGCTTCGATACGGTGCCTTGAGCACACGCAATCCCATGTTTTCGGCAGTACGATCTAGATCTTCTGAGAAAACCCTGCCCCGGTCATGAATCAGAAATCTGTACTGGTGGTCGGAGGGTATCGCCTCACGCAGCTGTTGCCGTGTCCACCCGGAGGTGGGGTGAGCCGTTGCGTTGCAATGCAGAATTCGCCGGGAGCCATGCTTCAGAATGATGAAAACGTACAAGACTTGAAATGTTACTGTGACAGCAACAAAGAAATCACACGCCAGAACCGCTTCAGCGTGGTTACGCAAGAAGGTGGACCAGCGCTGATCGCCACGTGGCCCGCCTGACGGTCTCTTCGCCATGTGCTTCCGCACCGTTCGGGGAGATACCCGGAGGCCAAGTTTGAGGAGCAACTCATTCGCAATTCGCTCCTCGCCCCACAAGGGGTTCTCGCGGGCCATCTGCCGTATCAATCTTCTTAACTCCTCAGGGATGGATGGCCTGCCAGCCCTCGACTTCCAGCCAAAACAGGCGAAAACCCTCACGATGCCAGCGAACCAAAGTCTTTGGCTGGACGACCACCAGCGCATCCTTCCAATTGAAAAATTGGTAGTTATCCTTTTGACAAAGCGTGGCGCTATATGTAGTGTTGCCGGATGCAAGCACTGCGCGTCTGCGGGAAAATTATAATGTCTGGGTTGTCTGGCGTAGGCGCGACAACCTTCTTGTCCGATCTGTCCAGCTTCTTACGCTCTGCCGCGGCTTGGGTAGATGTTGGCGGAAGCGTTGGCATTGTGCTTTGGGCCATAGCTATTATATTTGGCCTTTGGGCTGGATTCGATGTTTTCAAATGGCGTAGCGAAAAGAAAAGAGCAAAGAACAAAAAGAACCTATCCATCGCAAGCCCTATCGAGGTGCAATTTATTATCGGTGAATACCTCAAGACATCCCTCCAAGGAAACAGCCGGGCCGTTACGATAAAGCGACAATTTCTTGACAATTTCGCAAAGGTAACTGGCGCGAAAATAAGCGAACATGAATACAATGCTGAATTACTGCATCAGTGGATGCAGACAAATGCGGCCAGGTTTCTAATCGAGAATCAGGGAGAGATGAGATAATTCTTCCGAAGGGATTTCTCATGCGACAATTCACGGCGGGATTGGTTGTATCGATGATCTCTTGTTCCTTGTGGATCGGATTCGCTCACGCAGAATTAGTCATAACGGAAGAGCAATATCGCAAAAGAGCTATCGTCTTGTTCAGGGAGTTCTTGTAAATGAAAACCAACGCCGTTTTCATGGATCACAAGACAATAAAATTGCTGCAAGATGGCGGTGTTGTTCTTTCAAATCGTATCAGGGGCAACAATCCGCCAGGCGGGCATTTTGCCCGACCGCCAGGAAACGATTGGCTAAAGCGTGTCGAAGCTCTTCTGGAAGCAAAAATCAAGGGAAAGAGGTCTCGAATTGTCTGCTTCTCCGCTCCCAAACTGCCAAGCGGCTCAACGATTTGCGGATTTGATCTGATGAAGTTCTATATGGCAATTGGAAGCAGAAATCAGATATCACGCCTGGACGCCCTCGCCAGTAAATTCTGGCTTGCTGCGATTTGCCATGAAAAGCCGGACGCATGCAAGCCATATATCAATGAGTAGGAAGGCGTAAATTTGACTTTTTCGCGGATTTATTTCAAAAGGTGAATGCCAAACGCCGAGGGAATGGGTCCCTCGGCGCGTGGACTTGATGGAGGTGGTACAGGCTAAGAGCAAAACAACAATTGTCCTTAGCCTATATCCCTCTAAAATGTTTGTCAATCGAAAAAATTCGGCCCGTGCGTCTTTTTTTCGGGGGAGGGGATTAGTCTTGTTTGAGCATGAAATCCAAAAGCGCATATCGTTCAAATGCCGCCGTTGCGATAGCCCGGCGCAGGTCATCGAAATTAACGGAAGTACTCATAAGATAGAACGTATTTCCTGCGGCATCCACCTTGTCGGAGAAGATTTCGATCGTATGCGCAGGGAACTGCTCATCGAATACAGAGACCAAGTGGCGCGTAATTTCAATCGCAGACTTATCAACGAGCGAAGGATGGGCCGCGTACCACTCACTAAGGTTGACAATGAATTCAGCGATCCGCGCTGGCCATTCATCCTTGTAATTGAGGGCGATGTTTAGCTCATCGGTCATCGTCAACTCTCCTCTGAAAGGAAAATCATAAATGATTCTAATGGGAACAGTAATTATTCTCGCCACAACCCTTTACGTGGGCAGCCCGGCGGAAGCGCATGTGCCGCCGAAGTGTGGGCATTTATTCATCGAAGCCGGGAAGGAAACCGAAGCGTTCGTGAGGATGGGAAACAGGGTCAAAGCTGTCGTGTTTGAAGGGTTGGATAGGAGACGATTCAATTTTGATGACTACGAGGAACTAGCTGATATCGTCAGTCAGCTTCTCGGCGCCGCGACCGTGCAAATTAGAAGCTATTGCGAAGGCGATACAATGTGTTCATCCGAGGTGAAGTGAATAATTAGGCCACCATATCTTTGTATTCGATGTGCTTCGTATTCATGATGCGCTTGATCGTATCCCTGAAAATATGCGGATTGGTGCGGTTATTGAATCGCCATTCGAGCTCTCGCAGGTAACGATCCATGTGCTTCGCGCTCATCTTGTGAAACGAACCGATAATCGAACGCTTGAACAAAGACCAGACGCCCTCGATTCCATTTGTATGAACATCGCCCACGACCCAGACTTCCTCCGAGTGGTCCACGGTTTCATGGCGTGTATCTTCGTCTGCAATCCCTAAATATGCCTTCCATTCGTCGGTATAGATTGCCTTTGCCTCATCCGTCACGTTGCGCTTGATGAACCCATGAAGGGAATCTCTGGTCGTATTCGGGATGCGTTCAATGCGAAGTGCGCCCCCACGCTGTATTGCGCCTGCCACCCACGTCTTGTTTCCCTTGTATGCGCGCCCCTTGCCCTTCGTCTTGCCGCCTACGAGCGTTTCATCGACTTCTACGATGCCCACCAACGTCGGCCCCTCAAGCGGATCGTTTCCCATTGCCGCCCGAATTCGGTGGCACAAATACCACGCAGTCTGGTATCCTGTTCCCAAAGTTCGCTTCATCTGGTTGGCCGAGATGCCCTCTCTCGACTCACACATGAGGTAGATCGCCATGAACCATTTTCGAAGGGAGAGGTGAGAGTCGTGCATGATGGTGCCGCTTTTCACGCTGAATTGATATTTGCATCCCCGGCACTCCCAGCGGTTGTGCTTCGTAAGCTCAAGGACGTCCATATCACCGCACTTGGTGCAACACACGCCGCCCGGCCAGCGAATGTGTTCGAGAAAATCACGGCAATCATCTTCGGAACCGAATTTTTCAATCAACGACATGAGGTTCATCATGACTCAGCATACTCCCCCTAGAAAAAAGTTACCGAAAGAGGTTGTGGAAATGGACGACCACGACATCATGGAGAAGATTTTCGGCAAGCGGGTAATGAAGGAAGTGGACAAACTGGTTGTCCAAAGTTCAAGGCCTGTGAAAGATAAGGTGTAAGTGCTCATGCTTCAAATATACATCTTGTAGCTTACTTTGTCAATAGGATAATCGCCATAGTTTCAAGCGGCCGATTTGGCAGGTTTGCGGGACTGTTCCTCCTCGAAACGACTGGGGCTCATGTAGCAAGCCGAAGCGTGCGAGAGAGAGTCAAGACGAGGAAGATCGGCCACGCTGGCCGTGGAGCTGCCGCCTGAACCCAGGATTGCCCGGCGGGGCTGCTGTAAGCTGAGCTTCGTGCGCAATCAGGATACTTTTCTCGATACCATTCCGAAGAGAAGGACGGCGCCCCGAAGCTGGGGCAGGGGAAGCGCCGGTGGAACAGCCCGTGATTGGTCAGCGCAGGGACCCCGGCAGAGGCGATTGAATTTGTTGTCCTGGCCGCGCAACCTGGGCTAAGGAACTGAGAGACAGGATCGCGTGTCATGACGCAGAATAGAACCACCAGCATCACGAATATCCGCCGGTTCTGGAACCGCGCCGCCACCAGTATCGGGCGGTAGGAAAGGGGGGCCGGCGCGTGCACATCGCATCCATTAGGATCAGGAACTTTCGCGGGCTAAGGGATATTGAGATACCGCTTGCCCGCACCACGGTTCTGATCGGCGAAAACAACTCGGGCAAGTCATCGGTGCTGGATTGTATCTCGCTGACGCTCGGGCGCCGCTGGGGCCAGCGCGGAACAGGCTTTTCGGAGTACGACCTGACCATTGACGGTGGCGCCGCGCCGGATGATGTCAGCCAGACCAAGGACACCGGCCCGGGCGAGCCGCCGGATGCGGACGCCGAACCGAGCGCGGAGCCGGCCGGAACCGGCGATGAGGAAGCGCCGGAAGCCTCAATCGAGCTGTTGTTCAGCGAGCAGACCGCTGGTGAATGACCCACAGAGATTACAAGTGGGCTTTTCGGAATCATCCAGACAGACCCGCTAACAGAGCTCAATTCGATCACCCTGAGGGTGACGTACAGGCTCAACCCGCTGGAGAAGACCTACGAGCCGGGCTGGGCCTTTATCGATATCAACGACGATCCGATTGGGGCGAGCGAGGCCAAGCGCGCGGCCAATACCCAGCAGTTCTTCAAATACGTGCCCGTCTTCTTTTTGTCCGCCCTTCGGGATGCCTCCGAGGAATTTTCATCGCGCTCGCAGTTCTGGGGCCGCCTGCTCAAGGCCGTCGAGATTTCGCCGGACGAGCGCCGGACCCTAGACGAGGCGATCGAAGAACTGAATGCCAGATTGCTCGCCGCCGATCCGCGCGTTGCCGAAACCGTCGAGCGGCTCAAAGAGATTCAAGCCGTCGTCGCGCATGGCGCCGCCGCAGACGTGTCGATCCGCGCGCTGCCCATGAAAGTCTGGGAGCTTCTGGCCCGCTCGGAGATCGTGATCAAGGGCGAGACCGGGGCGCCGTGGTTGCCCCTTGACCGGCACGGCCAGGGCGTCAAGAGCCTGTCCGTCATCTACCTGTTCAACGCCTTCGTCGAACGCCTGCTGAAGGAAACCTATTCGGAGCACAGCGAACCGATCGTCGCGCTCGAAGAACCCGAGGTCCATCTTCACCCGCAAGCGGTTCGCGCCCTCTGGTCCCAGATCGACGCAATGCCGGGCCAGAAGATCATCGCCTCGCACTCGCCGTATTTCATGCAGTACGTGCCGATCCGGGATATCCGCCTGTTGCGCCGCGGAGCCGACGGCGTCCAGGCCCATTTCGTTCCCGACGCCGTTTCCTTCGCCCTACCGGCCAATGACGCGCTGGCCGCCTTAGCCGGAAAGTATACGGAACAGTTCTCGTACGATCCGCGGCGCGGTCTGCTATCCACCAGCAAACCGGTCAATGAGGATCGCTGCCGCGACATCCTGAAATGCTACACCGCGGCCGAGGACCGGGAGCACCATCCGGCCATCCACGATTTTCAGGCACAGTCCTATGCCCTGCTGGAGGACGAGGATCTGGAGGACCTCGAAGACTGGGTGCGCCGCATCCGCGGCGAAGTCTTCTTCTCCCGGTTCTGGATACTTTGCGAAGGCCAGTCCGAGGTCTTCCTGCTGACAGCCCTGTTCGACGCTCTCGCATATCGCCTGGATGCCCAGGGCGTGTCCCTGATCGACTACCAGAACAACGGCAGTCCCCGCGCTTTTGCGTGTCTTGCTCGGACCTTCGGCTTTCCCTGGGCGCTTCTCGCAGACGGCGACGAGCATGGCCGGAACACGCTTTCCAGCCTAAAGAATGCCGGATTCAGCGAGCAGGAGCTTAACGCCAGGGCCGTGCAATTGCCCGACGATGCCGACCTCGAAGCCTATATTGTGGGGTCGACGTGGCGGCCCCTGGCGCTCGGTGTGGCGCAGGAGTTTGAGGCGAGCCTTGCCGACGACATTGACGACGCGGCGCTTGCCGAAACCCTTCGCACCCACAAGCCGCTTTGGGCACGGCGGCTCGGAGACCGGCTCCGACAGACTTCGCCAAGTGTGGACGACCTGCCGGACGCCCTCGCGCGGTTCCGCACTATCCTCTTGGAGCATGACCTCGATCATGGCGCAGCCAGCAAGCCTTGAAGACGCGCTTGAGAGCCTGAGCGATGTCCAGCGCCAGGCCGTGCGCCATGATGACGGAGCGCTGCTTGTCCTGGCCTGGCCGGGCTCCGGGAAGACGCGGGTTCTGACAACCCGCATCGCCCGTCTGCTACACGAGGCGTCTGATGAGCCGTTTCGCGTGCTGGCGCTAACCTTCACCAACCGCGCCGCAGACGAGATGCGCGAGCGGATTGAACGGATGGCCCCGGAGGCCGAACATCGTCTTTTTATCGGGACGTTTCATGCCTTCAGCGCGGATGTCCTGCGCCAGCACGGTCAGCATCTCGGGATCAAGACCGACTTCAGAATCTATTCCACCAATGAAGACCGCGCTGAAATCGCCAGCCGCGCCATCGCCTCCGAAGCCGGGCGCGCGGCCGGTCTGGAGGCGCAGCACGCCAATTTCCTGGCGCTGGTCGATCGCACTAAGACCAAGCTGATTCCCAGCGAGGGCATCGCGGGGAAATTCCAGAATGCCGAGCGCGGCGCGAAATTCGAGATGTTCTATGCCGCCTATGACGCCGCGCTGAGGGAGGCCAACGCCCTTGACTTCAATTCCCTTGTCTCCAACGCGCACCAGCTGTTTGTGCGCTTTCCGGCCCTTGCCCGGCGCTACCGGTCTGCCTACCGCTACTGGTGCGTCGATGAATTCCAGGACACCAACCTCGCCCAGTACGAATTGCTGAAGGCCATGGCGGGCGAGAATTGCGGCAACGTGTTCGCGGTCGCCGATGACGACCAGATCATCTATCAGTGGAATGGCGCTGATTACCGCCGTCTTGACCAGTTCCGGGCGGATTTCGACGCCGCGCTGCTGCAAATCCCGACGAATTTCCGCTGCCCGCCTGAAGTCGTGACATGCGCGAACAAACTCATAGCCTGCAATCTGTTGCGCAGCGCCGACAAGAGACCACTGATCGCCGGTCGCGACCCATCCGGCGCACCGTCCGTTATTGAAATGCTGCCATTCCCAACCGACGAGGACGAGGCGCGCGGTATCGCGCAACACATTGCCGACCACCGCGCCGGTGAGCTGGAGCAGACCGCCGTCCTCGCCCGCGTCCGCCGCCTGCTTGATCCGATTGCCGCCGCGCAGACAGCGCTCGGCATCAACTCCCAGGTTATCGTTCGCCGCGATGAATTCCAGAGCGCAGCGTTTAGCTGGCTGCACAACGCCCTGCGCCTGGCCGTGTACAACACTGATGAGCGTGTGTTCCAAGCCTTTGTCGGCACCTTCAACGAGATGTTCGGCAGCACACTCTCGCCGGCCGAAATAATCGCCCAGTCGCAGGCCGACCGGGTCGATCTGCTGACCGGATGGCACCGCGCCGTGCAGGAGCAGATCGAGATCCCGGATGCGCTGGCCCTGGCGGACGCCGCCGCACGGCATCACCGCGGCAACCTGGATCATGCCAGCTTTGCTGCAGCCGCGATCGTCGTGTTTGACGGATGGCTCCCGGACGATGTGCCCGATGAGGAAGAGCCAGTGGCGTTTTCCGCCCTCCAGGACGACCGCGCCGCCTGGCACGCCCTGTCCGCCGAAGTGGGGCGGGCCATCGGCGTGCCGTCCGATCCCGAGCGGTTCCTGCAGGAACTCGATCTCCGATCGAAAGAGCCGCCCGTCGGCCCCAATACCGTGCTCCTCATGACCATCCATGGCGCAAAGGGAAATGAATTCGACCACGTCTATCTCGCCGGCCTCGCCGAAGACGTCCTGCCGAGCTTCCAGAGCAAGAAGAAGGGCGTTCGGTCGCCGGAATTCGAGGAAGAGCGCCGCAACTGTTTTGTCGCTGTCACACGATGCCAGCAGACCCTGACGCTCTCAGCTATGCCGAACGGTATTTGGGGTGGGCCAAGGCACCGTCCCGCTTTTTCAAGGAAATGGGACTCCTGCCGGGCGATTCTTCGTGACGGCACCGGATCGCCGTCACAAGCACCATTTGACTAAAGGGAGACTTTTATAATCGATTTTCGCTGTCTGGGAAGATTGATTTCGGCGCAGTCGGGAGTCAGTTGCGATTCAGAATGGAGATTGCAGACGAGACGAGATTTACGTCCGTACCCCGTCTATTCGGCCTGCTCACTGCCTCCCGGCCAGAATATTTCTCTTTGAACGAAGGTGCTTCGCGCAGTTCGCCGTTTAGAACTCGCCCCTTGCCCGACCCGCTCCGCCGCAGCCTCGATTTCCCGGTCTCCGAGATGGGCGTAGCGCAGGGTCATACGAATATTGGAATGGCCGAGCATCCGCGAGCCACGCGGTTCATCACCGCGTGGCTCGCATGGGTGTGACGCATCCCCGAATGGAGACCTTGGACACGCTCTGCACAATGCAGGCGAGCGAGTTCGACCGCTCGGCTGACGGAGTGAGAGCCGAGGGACGCAACGTCACGCAGGCGATCCCGCAAGCGCTTCAGCTCCGATGGCAAAGGCGAAGCTGAATCAGTCTCACGTCGAATCACTACTAGCAAAGTCACTGTTACAAGGAACTAGAGACAAGACTGAACATGAACCAACTTTCCAACTCCATGGGCTACACTGTGGCAGTTGTCCGTGTAATGGTATCTCCGAAAGAAAGGGGTCATTCGGCATGACGTTCCGGACTGACGCCTCTCATCAAAATGGATGACGCCTCGAACACCTCGGCCCTGGTCGTATCCGACCTGCATAAGCGCTTCGGTAGCGAAGAAGTGCTCAAGGGCGTGACCCTGGATGCCCACGAAGGCGACGTGATCTCACTGCTGGGTGCGTCCGGATCGGGAAAAAGCACCTTTCTTCGTTGCATCAACCTGCTGGAAATCCCCGATGCCGGCACGATCAGCGTGCACGGAGAAACCATCCACATGACCGAGGACAAAAGCGGCCGGAGGGTTCCGGGAGACAGGAAGCAGGTGATCCGCATACGGGCGAAGCTCGGCATGGTGTTCCAGAGCTTCAATCTCTGGTCGCACATGACCGTTCTCCAGAATGTCAGCGAGGCGCTGGTCCACGTGCTTGGGATGTCGAAACCTGAAGCCCTGGCGCGCGCCGAAGCTACCCTGCACAAGGTCGGGATGTACGAGCGCAGGGACTACTACCCGGCGCACATCTCAGGCGGCCAACAGCAACGCGCGGCGATCGCCAGGGCGCTGGTAATGGAACCGGAGGTCATGTTGTTCGACGAACCCACTTCGGCGCTGGATCCGGAGCTGATCGGCGAGGTTCTTCGGGTCATGCGGGACTTGGCCGAAGAGGGGCGCACGATGATCGTGGTGACCCACGAGATCGGCTTCGCCCGCGACGTTTCCAACAAGGTGATCTTCCTGCACGAAGGCCTGATCGAGGCACAGGGGCCACCCCAACAGATGTTCGGCGACCCTGAATCGGACCGATTTCGCCGGTTTCTCGCGAAATCACTGCACTGACGGGGCGCCGACAACGCCGCGCAGGGGGAACCGGCGGCAAGCAGTCAACATGGCGAAACCGAAGGGGAGACAGCCATCATGAAAATCAGCAAACGGGTACTACTGACAGTTGTCGCGGGCCTGGGCTTGATGAGCGCAACCGCAAATGCGGCGCATCACGCGCTGCGTGTCGGCGTCGAGGCGGCCTATCCACCGTTTTCGTGGAAGGAAGCGGACGGAACGTTGAAAGGGTTCGACATCGACATCGCCAAGGAAGTCTGTCAACGACTGGGCAAGGAATGTGTGTTGGTCGAACAGGAATGGGATGGAATGATCCCGGCCCTGTTGGCGAAGAAATTCGACACCATCATTGCATCGATGTCGATCACCGAAGAACGCAAGAAAAAGGTCGATTTCACCGTCAAGTACTACAACACGCCGGCCATGCTGGTTGCGAAGAAGAATCCCGGCTTCGACAACAGCGCTTCGGGGCTGAAAGGCAAACGGATCGGCGTCCAGCGCGGGACCACGCACCAGTGTTCCGCGGAGAAGCTTTATCCTGGAGCCGAAATTGTGCTGTACGGCACCCAGGAAGAAGTCTTTCAGGATCTTGCCGCCGGCCGCCTCGACGCCCAGCTTTCCGATTCCTTGCAGGCCATGGAAGGTTTCCTGAAAAAGGACGCCGGCAAGGGGTTTGCGTTTCTGGGTGATGCCATCGACGACGTGGAGTGTCAGGGCATTGGAGCCGGATTTGCCGTACGCAAGAACGAAGCGAAGCTCCGTGACGCGTTGAGCAAGGCGATCCGGGACATCCGCGCGGATGGTGCCTACAAGAAGCTGAACGACAAGTATTTTCCGATCGACATCTACGGCAAGTAGACGAGCGAACCCGCCAGAATGATACATAACGGGCAGGCACCCCACGGTGTCCGCCCCTTCCACACCGGGTAAAAATACTTGGAATCCGTCTGGGCATATCGGGGTCTGCTGCAGGAAGGAACGGCGGTGACCGTGCAGCTTGCCCTCGGCTCGCTGATTCTGTCGGTGATGCTCGGGCTGATCGGCGCCAGCGCCAAACTCTCCAAAAACCGGATCGCCCGTGGGGTCGCCACCGCCTACACCACGCTGGTGCGTGGCGTACCCGATCTCGTCCTGATGATGCTCGTCTTCTATGGCGGGCAACAGATGGTCAATGATCTGGGCAGCGCAACCGGCTGGTGGGACTACGTCGAGATCAACCAGTTCATCGCCGGGATTGCCTCGATCGGATTCGTGTTCGGCGCGTACATGACCGAGACCTTTCGCGGCGCGATTCTCGCCATACCCCGTGGCCAGATCGAGGCGGGGATTTCCTGCGGCATGACCACGTTGACGATCTTCCGCCGCATTACCTGGCCCCAGATGGTCCGCCACGCACTGCCGAGTTTCACCAACAACTGGCTGGTCCTGGTCAAGGCCACCGCATTGGTATCCGTGATCGGCCTGCACGATCTGGTCTGGAATGCGTTCACCGCCGGTCGGTCGGTCCGCGAGCCGTTCCCCTTCATGTTTGCCGTGCTGGTGATCTACCTGGTCCTGACCGCGATTTCGGATGTCGGGCTGCGTTGGATCGATCGCCGATACAGTGCCGGCGTTCGGCAGATCTGATCCGATGAGTACTCCGGCCGAACGTAGCCTCACCGAGTTTCTGACCCACGTCAGCGAAAACATCTCGCCCCTGGATTTCGTCCTGATCGCCGATCACCTCGACAAGTTCTTCTACGGTGCGCTGCTGACGCTTCAGGTTACGGCGATTGCCCTTGCGCTCGGAGGAATACTGTCCGTGCCGCTTGCAGTTGCGCGGGCCTACGAACATCGATGGCTCAATCGACCGATCTGGTTCTATTGTTATTTTTTCCGGGGAACACCACTGCTGGTGCAGACCTACCTGATCTACTACGGGCTCGCACAGTTCGATGCAGTCCATGGAGCGAGAGTTTCCTGTGGGGCCCGGTCCTGTCGAATGCGTGGTGGTGCGCACTGATCGCCTTCACCCTCAATACCGCCGCCTACACCACCGAGTTCCTCCGCGGGGCGATTGCGGCCACTCCCCTTGGCGAAGTAGAGGCAGCGCGCGCCTGTGGCATGTCAGCGTTCACCACCATGCGCCGAATTATCCTGCCCAGCGCATTCCGCCGTGCCCTGCCCGCTTATTCGAATGAAGTGATTTTCATGCTGCACAGCTCCGTCGTGCTGAGCACGATCACGTTACAGGACATCCTCGGCGTCGGGCGCTGGCTGAACGGTCGGTACTACCTCGCCTACGAAGGGTTCATCACCGCGATGATCTTCTACATGATCCTCGTGTTCCTGATCAGCCGCGGTTTCCAGTTTTGGGAAAAACGCTGCCTGGTACACCTGCGGGCACGGGAAGTGGAGCCCGTCTGAGCGAACCTTGTGATTCTGGGGGTTCGGGGACACCACACTTCATGGAGGTGCAACGGTCCGACAGGGACGCGCCGAGATGCGCAGGGGTTTCAACGAATCCGCTTTCATTTTGATTACAGACTGTAGAAGGCAGGTTCCGAATGAGATGGAGAACCATGCATATTTCCCAATAAACTCAATAGAATAATAGGATTTCACGGCTGGAAAGAAACTCCTTACGGCTAACTGATCGAACTAAGGAACGTGCTCAAAACATCACAGTCGCTACCACGTTTACCGATTCTGCCACCCTTAGGTTAAGGACTCCCCAATGGACTGGAATATACCTGGAATTTCAGGTCAATCGCTTTCAATAACTCTTGGGGGAGAAGGTCCATGAACCAAGACCACACCTGTCAAATCTTTCGACCGGAAGTTTCCTGACGTTCAACGGTCATTGACCATTGTCGATAGACACCGTACAATCACGCAAGTGATCAAGACGTTCCGGCATCGCGGCCTGAAAGAGTTCTACGAGCGTGGACACTCTGCGAAAGTGGCGCAGGACCACGTTGAGAAACTCTTGCGCATTCTGACCACTTTGGACCGGAGCGAGAGCCCTGAAGGGATGGACCTTCCCGGCTTTCGCCTCCATGCTCTCAAGGGCCGCATGAAGGATCATTACGCGGTTTCCGTCTCGGCCAACTGGCGAGTGACGTTTCGGTTCGAGGAGGGGCATGCCGTGGATGCCGACTATATCGATTACCATTAGGAGATCGTGAGATGGCCATGAGAAACCCCGTGCATCCAGGCGCCATCGTGCGCGAAGACTGTCTGAAACCCTTGGGTTTGTCGATTTCGGAGGGCGCGAAACGGCTCGGCGTCGGGCGTCAGACACTTTCCAATCTGGTCAACGAAAAAGCGTCCGTTTCGATCGAGATGGCCTACCGGCTATCGAAGGCGTTCGGCTCAACCCCCGAGACGTGGCTCAGCATGCAGTTGGCCTGTGACCTTGCCCGCTCGCGTGATTTGGAACAGAAGATCAAGGTCGAACGAATCGTCGCCGCATAGACTTCCGTCAACCGCTGCGGACCTCGGGTATGAGTTTTCGCTCTACAATCTGCGACATTCGTCCGCTTCCAGAGCTTTGCTCCCGGTGAAGGGTTGCCCCCAATCGTTTGGCATGTCGTGGCACGCGTCCCCAAAAGACAACTCCCTGAAAACATTTAGTTTTTCAGGGAGTTGTGATGGTTGCGGGGGTGACCTGACCGGCGTTTTTTGTACCAGCAGAAGTGAGAGAGAATCTCACGAAGGAGGAAGCTGGACATGCCGATCCGAAAGTACAAAGCAGAGCAGATTGTGACCTTGCTGCGGCAGATCGAAGTGCAGAGCGCAAACGGGAAGACGGCTCCCGAAGCCTGCAAGGAAGCCGGCATCCACACCCAGACTGATTACCGCTGGCGGAAGGAATATGGAGGGCTGAAGCTGGATCAGGCGCAACGGCTGAAGGAGCTGGAGAAGGAAAATACGCGGTTGAATCGACTGGTGGTCGAGTTGTCGCTGGAGAAGCAAGTGCTACGGGACGTAGCCCAGGGAAACTTCTGAGCCCTGAGCGGCGACGTTGCGCGGTGGAGCGTGCGCGGGGGAAGTATGGCCTGTCGGAACGGCGCGCCTGCCGGCTGCTGGGGCAATGGAGGGGAACGCAACGATATCAGCCGATGGATCGGTTGGACGAGGATGAGCTGACACGAGCGGTGATGGCTCTGGCGGCGGGAAGGTTTGAGGAACAAAGGCCCCGAAGACGGCTCTGGCTAAACGGCGGCTCCTGTGTGCGACTGCGGCCGGAGCATCGGAACCACGTCTGGAGCTGAGGTTACGAGGGAATGCCTGGCCATCCGAGTCGAGCGGAGGATAGGCAGCCCGGAGGTGATCGAGACGTTGTCGGACGTGATGGTGTGGCAAGGGGTCCCGGAGCATATTCGATCCGACAACGGCCCAGAGTTTCTGGCCCGGGACTTGCGCCAGTGGCTGGGGAAGGTCGGAACCGGAACGTTATACATCGAACCCGGTAGTCCCTGGGAGAATGGGTATTGTGAGAGTTTCAATGGGAAGCTGAGAGACGAATGCCTAAATGGTGAGATCTTCTATTCGTTGAAGGAGGCCCAGATTGTGATTGAGCAATGGCGGGAGGAATATAACACCCGGAGACCGCACTCGGCGCTGAATTATAGGCCCCCGGCGCCGGAGGTCTGCACTCCATTCCTTCCCCCCAAACCGGTTTCACAGCCTCAGGCTGTCATATAAACTCTCTCCCAATAAGTGGTACAAAAAATCGGTCTGGTCAGTCCCGTTTATGCCACAATGTAACCGAGGGCTGTCTGGGGCGCAGCCACCGAGGCGGCGCGCTGCTTATCTGCAAGCCGTTGGGAGTCATTAGTCTGTTGCCAGAGATTCCCGAGCCTAACTACGACGATCCGAAGGAGATCTACGCGTTCTTCGGCCTCACGGATTACCAGGCCGCGGTACTTGAACACGGCGTTCTCAACCTTGCCGTAGCAATGCTCGCGAAAAACATCTCGGGCATTACCGTCGGCGATTTCGACAAACTTTACGAGTCCTTCGACAAGGAGACCTTCGGTCAAGTGATCAAGGCCGCCAAGTCTAAGTTTGCTGTCCCGAGCGACTTGGAGGCTGATCTCGCCATCGCATTGAAACAGCGCAACTATCTCGCTCATCGGTTCTTTGTTGTCCACGACACCGATCTCATGGTTCCGTCTGGTAGACGGGAAATGATCGACGAACTGATTGAAATCCTGGAACACCTCAAGTCAGTCGATGCTCGAATGGATGCGTTGTGGATGACTGCTTGGGAGTCATTCGGTATCACCAAAGAATGGATCGAGCAGCAGATGCAAGAGTACGTTGCTCACAGGCAGGCCAATGACGTATAGAAAGCCATTCAAGGAGAACCTTCTCAAGCAGGCTTTGCTCACTTGCTCGACCGCTCTATGGCGACGTTGGCTGCCTGAGCCGACGAGGTAGCAATGCAACGAACCGCTGTTTCCTCTGAAGTCAAACGCGCCGTTCTCGTGGAAGCTGGTCACAGGTGCGCCATACCCACATGCCGAGCAACCACCACGGAGATAGCTCATATCGTGTCCTGGGCTGAATCCCAGGACAACTCGTTCGAAAATCTGATCGCCCTTTGTCCGAATTGTCACACACGGTTCGATCAGAAGAAGGAGATCGACCGTATTTCGGTGAAAATGTACAAACACAACCTCGGAATCTTGAACAACCGCTACGGCGAGTTTGAACGCAGGCTCTTCGAGATTCTCGCGAAGACCGGTGATCGGGTGTTTGTCTTGGGCGCTGCGGGCGATCTGCTCGTCGCCAACGCTGTTAAGGATGGCTTCTTCGAGGACAAACATATCGCTGGCATGGAGTTCGATGTGACCGGTAACAATGGGTTTCGGAAGAGCTTTTCAATGACGTTTACCTATTGGGTAACTGATGCGGGTGTTGAGTTCATCAAGAGGTTTGCCGCAGGGATCGATATTGCGTAACCAGGCGGCTAACCATTCACTTCAGTTGACGTGATACGGCCTACGACTTTCGCACGTGGCTGAGTTTAAGCGTTCATCTTGCGAGCCTTCGCAAACGGAGACTTGAAGAGCTACAGGTTTGCCGGGGGAACAATAAGCAGAAGTTTTGCCTCCAAGGCGCCATACATGCAGTGGTTAGTGGTGCCGACTCCGTGCCGGTCGCTTTCCGAGGATTCGCGGCGGAGTTCACAAACAAAGCCGGCGTGCGCCGTCAACCTGGATTCGCCATCACCGCATCTTTACCTTGCTGCCCGTCAACATGGAGCGTGACTCGCAGACCGCCGTCGAGGGCAGCAAGCATCTTCATCAGCCGGTCCAGTGTAAACCGCCCCAGGTCCGCGTTGCGAATGCGCGAGAAATCGGCCGCGGCGAAGCGGGTCTGGGCGGCGGCCTTTCTCACCGAAAGCCCGCGGTCGTCCAGCACCGCGATGATCCGGGCCGCGAGAATCGCCTTGGCTTGTTTCAGGTCCGCAAGCGGATCGTTGAGGTCGCGAAACACATTACCGCTTCCCTCGATTAGTTCGAAATCGCTTTCACTCATGGTAACAACTCCCTTTTCAGTCGCCTCAGCCGGTCCCTCACCAGATCGATCTCGGACTTTGGAGTCTTGAGCCCCGTTTTCGATTTCTTCCGGAACGCGTGGATCACCCATAGCCGTCCCGCAACTTCCGTCACGTAGACGACCCGCCAGGCATCGGTTCGGTGCCGCACGGCGATTTCCATGACACCCGGCCCGAAACCCTTCAGCGGTTTCACGATGTCCGCTTTGCCGCCTTCAGCCGCTATCGTCAGCGCCGTGTTGACGCGATACCGCACGGTCACGGGGAACGTCTCGAAAACCTTTCGCGCAGCCCTGACCCAGCCGATCGGCCTCGTATCTTGGTTCATTCCGTATATTGTCATATTTGACTACACATGTCAAACAAGCCAGGCGAGGTGACGCAGGATAGCGGATTCCTACCCCGGACACGGCTACCGGGGCGCGCGCAAAACCCGGCGGTGCCCACTTCCGGCGCCGACCCTCGCGGCACGCGACACCTCATTTCCGTTACCCCGACAGGAAATCGGCTGCAATATTGTCGCCGAACCGTTCCGCCGACTCCCGCACCGAATCCTGCACCAGTGTCCCTCGACGCGCAGCCGTGGCATAAATTGCGTTCGGATGACCCTCTTTCATATCACAGCGGTCTCGGCGGCAGCGTCCACGTTCATCAGGGCATCGATCCTTTCGGCGATGCGCTGTGAGGGCTCGCGGAGCTGTTCCACGGTCCAGTTGGCGGCGTAGCCTTCGGTGATGTCATCATCACGGGCATGGTTGACCAGCCGCTTGGTCAGTGAGCGCGGCAGCATCAGTTCGCGCTCCGCCACCGTGATGAAGACATTGCGCAGGCCGTGAAACCAGAACCGGGTCCCGGCGGCGCGCCCGATATCGACGTAATACTGGTGAATGCCGCCGAGATGGCCCGTCGAACTCATGGAGGACGGGAACACCCAGCCGTCCGGGTCCTCTCCGTCCGCCCCGGCGGTGCTCGAAGATCGCGGCCAGCTGCCGGGTCATGGGAAGCTCCAGCGGCTCCCCGGTCTTCGTCTCCTCGACCCGCAGGATACGCCGCTCCAGTTCCAGGCGCTCCCATCTGAGCGAGACGATCTCGCCCAGGCGCATGCCGGTGTAGACCCCGACCAGGAAGATGTCGCGGTGCGCGGGCGGAAGCCCGACGGCATCCACACCGGCGCGCCAGCACCTCGGAAGGGGCGGAGATGCGCCGCCGCCGCTTGTGGTGATAGCGCCCGCCCCCGGCGAGCCAGAGTTCGACCGGGTTGCGCAAGCCCTCGTGATCGACGCAGGACCGGCGGTAGATGGAACGCAACAACGAAATCGTCTGGTTGGCGCCCGCCCAGCCGTGCTCCTCGGTGATGAGGTTGAACCGCCCCTCGATGTCCCGCCGGGTAATGGCGTCGAGCGGACGGTTGCGCCAGCCGTGGAGATTGATCCGCATGTTCTGGCGGTAGCGCTCCACCGTCCTTGCCTTGCGATTGGGGTTGGCGGCCATGTAGTCCTCGAACGCTTCTCCGAGGGTCGGCATTCCCCGCGCTTCTGCGCGTACAGAGGCGGGGTCGTCCCCTCCGGCGACACGGCCGAGCAGTTCCTGGGCCATGCGCCGCGCCTTGTCGGGGGTGATACGTCCGTAGCGTCCGAGGGTGACGCGCTTGTTGGGCGCCTTGCGCCCGCCGTCTCCGGCGCGGTAGTTGACGACGAAGGTCCTGGTGCCCGAGGGCTGGACGCCGAAGCCGGTGAGCTTGTCGTCCCATGCGATCCAGGGTTTGTCGGCGGGCTCGAGGGCCTCGACGGTTCGCTTGGTCAGGGTCAGCTTGACCCTGGCGATGCGTTTTACGGGGTGATTTTCCATATGGACATTATAACCAACCGCGGCGATCCGCCTGCTGATACTGACCGGATGCCGGCGCGACGAGATCGTGACGCTGCGATGGGAGCAGGTGGATCTGGAGGCAGCCGAGCTTCGGCTGCCCGACAGCAAGACGGGACCGCGGCAAGTCGCGCTCTCGCCGAGGGCGGTGCGGGTGCTGGAGGGCATCGCGCGGCTGCCCGACAGTCCCTGGGTGATCCCGGGCATGGTGGCGGGGCGGCCGATGCGCAATATCGACGAAGCGTGGAGGGTGGTCTGCGAGCTTGCCGGGCTCACGGATACGCAGATCCACGACTGCCGCCACAGCTTTGCGTCCCGTGCGCTGGCGCTCGGCGAGAACCTGCCGATGATCCGGCGCCTGCTCGGGCATTCGGAGGAGCAGACGACGGAGCGCTATGCGCATCTCGACCGGGACTGGGTCCGGGAGGGTGCGATACGCATCTCGGAGAGCCTCGCGGCCGATGTGCTGACGGGGTATCCGGGGCGGCCGGGCACGGCGCCGGTGGAAGCCCGCGGCGGGGCGGCGGACAGCGGGGCGGCGGGATCGGTTCTCGCGTTCCCGGCGCAGTTTCGGGGGCGCCCGACCCGCGCCACCTGAGAGGCGCCGCCTGTACCGCGCGCATTAAACCGTACACTACCAAGTTAATACACCTTTACAATGTCTCTTGGGTGACTTGCTGGTGACTTGCTGGTGACTTGCTGGTGACTTGCTGGTGACTTGCTGGTGACTTGCTGGTGACTTGCTGGTGACTTGCTGGTGACTTGCTGGTGACTTGTTGGTGACTTGCTGGTGACTTGCTGTCTTGAGATTGTGTATCCCGGTGACTTTTCCTGCCAGACAGTGGCCGGAATCCGGGACGGGTACGCTGTCAAATGATGAAGACGAGACACCTGACGATCGTGTTGGTCGTCGCGGTGACATCGACAGCCGCTCACTCGGAACCGCGCGAAGCCGCGACGGCGGCGCGGACCGCCGCACCGGTGACGGTGTACGTGAACGCCCGGGTCCATACCGGGGGCGAGGATCTGCCCCGGGCCCGGGCGTTCGTCACGAGGGGCGACCGGTTCGCCTTTGTCGGCTCTGCCGGGGACGCCCTGCGCTACGCCGCCGGGGAGGGCGGGGTCGTGGACTTGCAGGGACGGTTCGTGATGCCGGGCATCATCGACGCGCACACCCACCCCGGCCTGGTCGCCCTCTCGGGCGACCTGTCGGTGCTGGAGGCGGCCCCCGGAGAGAACGAACGGCCCGCCGAGACCGACAGGATGCCGCCCAGGCCGAAGGAGGCGACGCTGGCCTGGCTGCGGCGGTACGCCGACGATCATCCGTCGGCCCTCGCGATCGTGCAGGGGACGTGGGATGTGGCCGCGTACCTGCCGCACGGGCCGCACAAACGGGACCTGGACAGGATTTCGCGCACGAAACCTATCATGCTGCACGACAATTCCGGGCACAGCTACTGGGTCAATTCGGCGCTGCTCCGGGCGTTGGGCATCGACAGGAACACGCCGGATGTGAGCGCGAACCTGTCGCACTTCGTGCGCGACGCGAACGGAGAGCCCACCGGCTGGGTCAAGGAGTTCGCACTGATACCGTACGCGGGCGCAATCGCGCCCGATGCCGGTGCGCTGAAGGCGCGGCTGCTCAAGTACCTCAACTACATGTCGAGCAAGGGCATCACCACATTGTGGGACGCCGGCAACTTCAACATGGACGACGCGGTATACCGGGCCGCGCACGCCATCGCGAGGGACGGCGACCTGCCGCTGCGCTGGGAGGGCTCGTACCACATATGGGCACCGGAGCAGATCGACACCGCGGCGCAGTCCCTGCTCCGGCTGAGGGAGGAGTACGGCCACGGCAAGCTCCGGTTCAACACCGTCAAGATCCACTACGACGGAATGTAGGAAATTCTTGCTGCCGCCATGCTGGAACCCTATGACACGGACCCCGGCAACCGCGGCGCCGTGCTGTTCCCGACGCGGCGGCTGAGCGGCCTGATGCAGGAGCTGGACGGGCACGGCATCGATCTGCACCTGCATGCGAGGGGCGACCGGGCGGTGAGGAACATTCTCGATGCGGTCGAGCAGGCCCGGGCCGCGCTGTGGCGTCCCCTGGCGATCGAGATCACGGCGAGCCACCTGTTCTCGGTCGCCGAGGCCGACATCGAGCGCTTTCGCGCGCTGGACGTGCACGCCAACTTCACGCCGCACTGATTCGGCGGGGCGGTCTTCGGGGAGGCCAGGCAAATGAACGTCGGAGCGGAGCGGGCCGGGCGCTCCCAGGTGGTCGGGCGTTTCTTCGAGCGCCGGGCCAACGTGACGCTGTCGAGCGACGTCATCCACAACGCGCGCCGGGTGAGTCCCTTCATCGGCATCGAGACGAGCATGACCTGGCGGGCGATGGGCGATGCCGCCGCCGACCCCATGCCGCCGGCCGATGCCGCAATCTCTCTGGAGCAGGCGCTGGCCGGCTATACCGTCAACGGCGCCGCGCAGCTCGGACTGGAAGAGGAGCTCGGCGCGATACGGGCGGGCTTTCTCGCCGACTTCATCGTCCTGCCGCGGGACCCGTTCGAGACCGATGTGCGGAGCATCCACGGGATCGTCCCCGCGGCGACGATCGTGGCGGGGGAGCTGCGAAGCGGCGCCCTGGCGCGGGCGGCGCGCCAGGAGACGTACCGGTTAGATTAAGAAAAGACTTAGTGCATTGATATATAGAGATAAAATCTGTTCTCGAATGAACTTGTAAGCAAAATGCGGATTCGATCGATCTCCTTACCACCCGTGAACGCAATTGTCTCCCGGTGGCAATGCGGTCGCAGGTCGCGAGACAGGCACCGTCCGTTTGCACCGGGAAGGCGGCGACGAAAAGTGAGCATCCGGCGAAGACCGCAGCCCACTCCGCGTAAGCCATCGGTGAGGACCGCAGCTCAGGATCCGCAGGATCTCCTGCCGTCCGGATTTAGGCGATCCGTGCGACCGGTCTGTCGTGGTCAGCGACCCCAGCTGTCGGGCGCGGTTGCGCGCCGATGAGTCCACAACCCAGTAAATGCTGAACGGGAAGTAGCGGGCATTGATCCGCTCGTAGGTGCCATTCGCGAGAACGGCCTTGAGCGCGTCGTTCAGGCGTAACAGAAGGGAGGCGTCCTCGTGGCGCACCGCGATGCCGATACCTTCGTCCAGCCGGTATTCCACGCCGACGAACTCGAAACCGGCGCCCTCCGGACCCTGAAGCCAAGCGTATGAGCCCAGGCTGTCGCCGAACATGGCATCCAGGCGACCGGCTGCGAGGTCCCGGTGGAGCTCCTGCTGGCCGGTATAGAGCCTGATGGTCGCTGTGCCAGCCAAGTTCGCCTCGAGCCAGTCGGAGGCGATCGTGGCGCGGCTCGCGCCGATGGTCTTGCCCGCCGGGTTGGCCGGGCCGAAGCCGGAGCCCTTGCGCGCCACGAAGCGGACTACGTTGCTGTAGTACCGGTCCGTGAAGCTCACGAGTTGCCGCCGCTTCTCGGTGATCGACATGCTGGCGGCGATCGCATCGAAGCTGCTGGCGCGCAATTCCGGGATCAGCCGCTCCCATTCCTCCAGCACGACCTCGCATTCGGCACCGAGCTCTGCGCAGAGCGCAAGCGCGATGTCGATGTCGAAGCCCGCGATCTCGCCGGCATTGTCGACATAGGTGAACGGCGGATAGCCGCCGGTCGTGGCGATACGCAGCTTCTCGGTGGCGAGCGTGGGCGTCGCCGCGAGGAGGGCCAGAACCAAAGCTGCCGCAAGCAGTCTCATGAGCCTTCTCGGTCCCATCAAGCGGCTGCTATGGTAAGGCCGGGCGGCGAAACCAAATCTGGGCGGCCGGGATTGCGGACGAACAGCTAAGGAGCGAGCCGCGACGAACACCGCGAACCGACACTTCGGCTGCCTCAGCCGTACCCAGAATCCGATTGATGCTTCGCTCCCAGAAGGTAGTTCTAGGGTGCTAAGCTTGTGGAAGACCGACTGCCACCTACGGTCTTGCCTTAGCTTGCTAAAGGAACCGGACCACATGACGGAAAACATAGTTGAAGACTTAGCGCAGTTGTCTTCTCACGGCCACCAGATGTGGCTTTTTGGAGCGGGCGCAAGTGTCGAGTCTAATTTGGTAAGCGTTCCGCCAAGCGGTGATGGCCCGGATGGGCGGGGGTAGTGAATGGCCGCTGTGGGAGGAGATGGATCGTCTGCGCGTGCCGAACTCAGCGGCGGGCCGGGGGCGATTCCACGGTCTGACGGAACGGTTACTGGTGAAGGCCGGTGAGCCGGCGAATCATAGTTTCGGACGGACTTGTCACGACACGCATTGACTCCAATCCGCTGACCGCTTGTACACGGATTGGAAATTGGCGAAATCTGGCCGATGAAATAGGAAAGTAAAAGAAACGTATTTACAATCGTTTACGGCAATTTATGCTGCCAGAAGATAAGGTGGTGCGGCACAAGTGTGGCTGAGGTCGTGGATACGGACGTCTTTCAGATCGGCCCGCGGACCGGACGATGCCCCAGGGGCCGCTCAGGTTCCGCATGTGTGCGCCCCTGACACGCCCCGCAATGACCCCGGGATTGCCGGGCACGCGTAGCAGGTCCGCAAGGACCTTCACCGCCGGCGGCGACAGCGGAACCGCCCGCGGTCCCGTCTTGCTATCGCGCAACCGCATCTCGGTCGCCTCCAGGTCCACGTCCTGCCATTGCAGGGTCAGGACCTCGTTACACCTGCAGCCGGTCAGCATCAGGAGCCGGATCGCCGCCGCCGCCGTGTACCGAGACCTTGCCCTCGGACACCACCTCGCCCAGCACCCGCCCCAGGCGCCGGAACTCCCCGTCAGTCAGGAACCGCTCGCGCTTGCGCGCCCTGTACTTGACGATCTCGCGGCAGGGATTGGTCCCGCGTCCGGCACCATGCCCCACGCTTCGGCCATCGTGAACATTCGCGCCAGTACCTCCACCGTGAGATTGGCCATCGCGGGCCTTTCGCTGAGACCGCCGTGCAGTGCCATGACCCGATCGCGTTCGACTTTCGCCAAGGGCAGCGCGCCGAGCGCCGGCAGGATATGCCGCTCGATGACTTAGCCCGTATCTCGCGTTGAGTGTGGGACGTAAAGAGGGATATAATATACCTAATCTACTTAACATTTTGATATATCAGATACTTAAAAAGTAGGCTTGGCGGAGAGAGAGGGATTCGAACCCTCGAGGCCGGTTTCCCAGCCTACTCGCTTAGCAGGCGAGCGCCTTCAGCCACTCGGCCATCTCTCCGCGAGGAATTTTTCGGCTTCTCCGCCTGCGGGCGGAGAAGCCGAAAAGTGGACCGCGCGGCCGGGTGTGTCAACCCGCCGCCGCCCGCACGGGGAGAGGCGGCGCAAATGCCCGGGACGCGGTTCGCCGGAGGGAGAAAACCGGCGGCGCCCCGCCCATTTTTTTTCAGCGCGCCACCCCTTGGAGGCGGATGGAGATGATCCGCACCTCCTGAAGCGGCTTACTGCCGGCGTCGGTTTCCGCCTCCCCGATCTTCTCCACCACCTCCATTCCCTTCACCACCTTTCCGAAAACGGTGTGCTTGCCCGCGAGGTGGGGGGTGTCCCCGAGGTTGATGAAGAACTGGGAGCCGTTGGTGTTGGGCCCGGCGTTCGCCATAGCGATGACGCTCTTCGTGGGGGGGCGGGAGGGCAGGGACTCGCTGTATTGGTAGCCCATGTTCTCGTACGCTTTTTTGAGGGTGAGCGCCTTCATATTCTTCTGGACCTCGTCCCTTCTCTTCTCGAGGTCTTCCTGCGAGCGGATGCCCATGCGGTTGAAGAGGGGGGACATGATGAGCCGGCGGAAGTCATCCTGGGAGCGCACGACCACCTGCAGGTGGGGGTGGAGCTGGCCGCCGGCCTCGAAGGCCATGAGCTTGTCCAGCCCGAGGCGGGTGGCGTTGATCTCGTCCTCGAATGCGTAGCCCGGCCCGCCCCCGCCGCTCCCCTCGGGGTCGCCCCCCTGGATCATGAAGCCCTTGAGAACCCGGTGGAAAATCAGCCCGTCGTAGTAGGGCCGCTTCACCTTCTGGCCGGTCTTGGAGTCGGTGAACGCCTTCGTCCCCTCGGCGAGCCCGATGAAGTTCGCCACCGTTTTGGGCGCCTCCTTCGGGAAGAGCTCGAGGTGGATGTCGCCGTTGTTCGTCTTGAGGATCGCGACGGGGTTGGCGGGGTCTTCCTGCGCGGCCGCCGGCAGGGCCGAGAGGAAAAGGGAAAGAAGGGCGAAAAGGGTCCGCATATTCGGTCTCCCGTTTGCGTGTCGGGGTGATCGTATCCTGGAGAACGCCAAAAAAGAGAAAACATTCCGGCCGAATCTCAGGAACCGGCCCGCCCGTAGCTCAGCAGGGTTGAGCACGAGATTCCTAATCTTGGGTGTCGGGGGTTCGGGTTCCTCCCGAGTGTACCAATGAAACCTTTGACTACTCCTTTTTCTCAGATAATAAGACACCTTCTTTTCTGAGCATTCTAAGAAGTGCCTGAATCCGTTCCTTCAAGTTTTGATGATAATTCTTGAGGGTCTGTGCGTAGCAGACAAGTGAAGTGTGTTCGGCTTCAGCCTTCGCTTTGTGCACAAGGTTCTGTGTTTCAATGATGCATCCAGGACCAGTGTTCATATTTCTGAAGAATTTCATTGTTCATTCGATATGAGTCCAGAATTGCTCTTCCCTTAGAGTAGGTTGTTACAATTGCCTTCCTGAGGTCGTTATTCTGTATCTGACCGATAAAAGAAGCGTTTCCGGAGTAGATTGTGAAATAATCCTGCGTAGCAGGGTAGTAGAGCAATAATGGCTGCCCGTCGAGAAGTACCTCAAGGTGGTTACCGATCCCGTTTATATATTGATCCCACAGTGTTTCAATTTCATCATGAATTGCTTGCAATAGACCGTGAAGTAGTCGTTTTTCGCGATCTTTCTGACGCCTGAGGTCAAGCTGATGTGTCAATACGGCAGCAATCAATGTCAGAGCGCTACCTATCAATGCTCCAACAGCGGTAGAAATTAATGTCGGAGTATCAAGAGTCATATTGATCACGTACGTTAGCGGCAAAAGCGAGAAACTCATTTGATGTCATAATTTTGGCATTGAAACTGTTTTTCAATTTTCTCCTTGCGGTTCTCATTTACAAATCCTTTTGTATCGTTAGTCAGGAAATGTTTCGTTCCGGATGATTTTCAATCCTGGCAGAGGGTGCAGTCTACTGCGAACCTGTGCCTGGCGAATTACGAATTCGCCGTGCACACCGTGATTTTGCCATGCTCAGCGGCTATTTGGCGACCTGTATAAGTCCTTCATTATATGTGGAATCGAATTTTTGCGGAGCACAGGCCCATGCAGAATGAGAGAATTTTCGATACCCTTTCTGTATGGACCTGTTTTCGGAGGGTCATTAACCGTTCAAGTTTTTGGACGGGACGCCAAAAGAAATGTGAATTGACACTTCACAGGAGATTGCCCGTTGCCACCTAAGATTGAAATGTACTCACAAGAAACATGACCCTGGTGCCACCGAGCAAAGTCTTTGCTCGAGAGGAAAGGCGCCGCTGTAGAAGAAATCTTCGTCGCGGGAGATACACCCGGATGGGATGAGATGATAGAGCGAACGGGTGGGCGCACACACCCCAGATCCTTATTGATGGCGTGAATATCGGCGGCTATACCGAGCTTGCCTCCCTAAATGCGGAGGGGGTCTTGGACGAGAAGCTGGGGCTTGATACATCTGGCCAACGCAAAGAGCTGTACGACGTCATCATCATCGGCTCAGGGCCCGCAGGAATGTCTGCCGCTATCTACGCCTCGCGCAAGGGCATGAAAACGCTGATACTCTCAAAAGACGTGGGCGGGCAGCTCAACATCACGGCTGAGCTTGAGAACTACTTGGGCTTTGAGTTAGTGGAAGCACAAGATCTGATCGCCAAATTTGACGAACACGTCAATCGGTTCGATATCATGCGCGTGATTGGCGAGGAGGTGGAACGCATCGACGTAATCGAGTCCATCAAGGTGGTACACACGGCGGCGGAAAACCGCTACCAAGGCAAGACACTCATCATTGCCTCGGGCAAGCAACCGCGGCCCCTGGGGGTGCGGGGTGAAGAGCGGCTTATGGGCAAGGGTGTAGCCTACTGCGCCACTTGTGATGCGCCCTTCTATAAGAACAAAAAAACGGCCGTTGTGGGCGGAGGCAATTCGGCCCTGGAGGCCGCGGGCAATCTGAACCGGGTGGCGGACAAGGTTTTCCTCCTCGTGCGCGAGGAGTATACGGCGGATGCCGTGGCCGTTGACCGTATGGCCCGCATGGAACGGCTAGAAGTGTTCCAGGGTTGGGAGACACTCGAAGTTTTGGGCGAAAACGAAGTCAGCGGGGTGCGCATCAAAAACCGCGGGAGCGGGGAGGAAAAAACGCTCGAAATCGACGGACTATTTGTCGAGGTGGGTCTTTTGCCCAACTCCGCTTTTGCGATGGACGCTCTTGATGTGAATGAAATCGGTGAAATCAAAATCGACTGCCAGACAGAAACCGGGGTACCCGGCGTATTTGCGGCAGGAGATGTCACGACGGTCAAGGACAAGCAGGTCATTGTCGCCTCAGGCGAGGGGGCGAAAGCTGCTTTGCGTGCGCACGAATACATTGCGACCAAGAGATAAATTTCATCGAACCCAAGGTTCGCATCGGAAAGTCTCCTGTGCTCTGCAAAACTTAGATCCCTCCGAAATTCAATGCTTTCGGATTCCCATCAGAAACTCTTTCATTTTGGCTTGATCGAGTTTCTGGGCAGGACGGGGATAATCGGGGATGGAGAGGAAACATTCCAGAGACCGAAAACAACAACTTAAACCTGGCGGTGGGGGCGGTCCAGCGCAAACCCCTATGCGGGAAGTTCCGGGAAGTCCCGGGAAGTTCTGGGATGGGGGCCGGACTCCAGCGAGCTATTACCTGCTCCGTTTGGTCGCAGAATCGTGGGGAAAAACCAGGTGAAATATGCCCCGGAAATGGCGCTTGCAGCGGCGATGCAAAGAGCATTTCAGCGGGGGGATGACGGGGCTCGCCCGGCCCCCGCAAACGGCGCCCCGTGCTCGAAAGGGGCGCACACGATGCACGATGTCCCTGCGGGGGAGAAAGGGGGTAGCCGGGGTCCAGGAGGGCGCTCACAGGGCGCCGCGCCGGAATGGCCCGCAAAATCGAGACGTTTTTCCAGGCCATATGCAGTTATTTTTGTCCCGATATGCAGTTATGTCCGAATTGCGGCCGGAAACGCGGCGCCCGCGGTCTCGCCGGGGCCTGTCGGCCCCCATCATCGCGCGGCTGAAGGCGATCTGGGCAGATGAGTCACCGCGGCCGAACAGTCCGCGCGGATCTCCTTCGTCACGAACTCGCCGTTCTCGATCTTCCAGGCACCGATGGTTCCCGGACGTCACCGGAGGCGTCGAAATCCTGGCTGCCGGCCGCGCCCACGTAGTCGACGTCCTCGCCGCCTTAGCCTTCTCCCATTCGCCCGAGAGGATCGGCATGCCGTCGCCTCCCGCGACCTCCCGCAGCGCGCCGCGGTCCGGTCGGCGCTGCCCGCCTTCTCGATCGCCAGCGCCATGATGAACATGGCGTCGTAAGCGTTGCCGATGAACACAGCGACCTCGGCTTCGCTGTAGCGGCCGACATACGCGGTACGGAGCCGCAAGGACGCCTCCGTCTCCATGGCTTCCGGCGCAGCGCATATGGCGCCATTCAGGAACTCGGCGCCGACGTTCACAATCATCTCGGACGTCTTCATGCTGTCGACAAAGACGAACTTGCTGAAGAACCCTTCCTCCAGCGCTTGCCGGAACTGCGGGATGCCGTCGCCGGGATAGGCAATGTGCACCAGCGCCTGCGGATCGCCGCGCGCAGCTGCTTGCCGCGATAGGAGGCCTGTTCCTCCTCGTACGGGACCAGGGCGGTAACCGCGCCTTCGCCGCCCCATACCGGAGGCAGCCATTCCGACGGCGGGATCGTCTCGGGACAGACGAGAACCCTGGCGACATATCCCTCCAGTTCCCCAACCGTCATCCCGTCATGTTTCAATGGAAGACTGTCCAGAAGAGCCAGAAACTCTTCGATTTGCCCATACGAACGGCTCATGGACAAAAGGTTCAGTCCAGGCATCGTGGTTGTGTCAACGCCACTGCGATGAGCCACGCGGACGGCGAACCGTTCGACGAATTAATGTCGTGTCGTTATATTGCCCAGGCAGCGTGGCCAGCCAAGGGAGAACCGCACAGGTCGGGTTTACCGGACGGTTGCGGCGAAACTCTGTTCGCATGCGCGATAAAGAGAGGGGAAGTGACACGCCGGGAAAGCGCAAGGCCATATGGTGCGGGTGTTCTTCGACTGGGCGAACCAGCCCTTCCACGCCCTCGCCTTTACCTTCGCTCCCTATTTCACGTGCGGTGATTGTTTTCTGCCGCAATCTTTCCTGATCCGTTAGTGGGCGATGGCGTCTGCCGTCGATAGGTGGGCTCCATGGGGAGATGCGGGGGTTATGGTCAAGTGTCTTCATGATGCGCTTGTCACGGATCGGCAATGAAAGAGACGCAATGAGGTTGTTGATCCGCTGGGCGACCGGCATTTGAAACCTCCTGCGCTTCCAGCCGACTCAGAGCATTTTATGGCAAGGGGCGGGAAGGCGATAATCTTATATTGAGAGCTGCCGCGGAATCGGCCCGGCGCAGCGATTCGAGAGGGAACGACCAATGAACGACAACAAGACCTCGGATACTCCCGAGCCCGCCTATACCATGAGTTACAGTGACGAGTTCCAGAAACTGCTCAGCCGCCGGAGTGCGGGGATCAATGCCGCGCATCTGCTCCCGCACCTTGAGCCGGGCCTCCGCGTTCTCGACTTCGGTTGCGGTCCCGGAACAATCTCGATGGAGCTCGCAAAAGCGGTGGAACCCGGAGAGTTGCACGGCATCGATAAGGAAGAGTCGCAGATCAAGATGGCCCGTGCCGCCGCGTCGGCCGGCGGGCACGGCAACGCGGTATTCCAGACAGGTGATGTGACCGATCTTCCCTTTGAGGGCGACTCGTTCGACGTCGCCCACTGCCACGCCCTGCTCACGCATATCCCGGGTACGCAAGCCACTCTGGCCGAGGTGAAGCGGGTGTTGAAGCCAGGCGGCCTCATCTCCAGCCGGGAGTTGATTGTCGCCTCGTCGTTTTTTGAGCCCGAACTTGAAGACCTGGGAGGTGCGTGGGAAACGTTCTCGAAACTTCTCGAGGCCAACGGGGGCCACCCCCAGATGGGAAAGGAACTGAAGCGAGCGTTTCTCGAGGCCGGGTTCTCGGACATCCATGCGACCGCGTCATTTGAATCCTACGGGACGGCTGAGGACATCGCCTTTTTTCACGGATTTACCGGCGGCTGGTTCTTCTCCTCCGATACCGTGGAAGCGGCCACGAAACACGGGCTGGCAAGTCACGAGCAGTTCGATGGCTGGCGCCGCCTGCTCGACCAGTGGAAGGACACCCCGGGCGCGTTCGCCGTCCTGGCCTGGGGAGAGGCGATAGGACGCAAACCATAGCATCTCCCGTGTCGTGGGCTGCGATGATTCGCGGTCTTCCGGCGCGCGTGCGCCGTCTGGCAACCGCAGCTTCAGCCGGTGCGATCGATCGCGCGAGGTCGAACTATCGCAGTTGATAGTTAGCCGCTTGCGGGATCCCTGAACCGGGCAGCTTAGCGGCGGCCGAGAACGGGGAAAGGATCAGGGCACCCATGTAATGCTGAAACTTGCTTTTCTCTTTCAGCAGGCCTGGATCTGGCACTCTCGTCGCTCAACAGAACCACCGCGTGGGCCGGCGGGTACATGTAGTGACCGACGATGTCCTCGACTTTCTCGGCGAAGGTGGAGTCGTTGGAGCGCTCATCGGACGCACCCATCCCTATTTTTGAATTGCCCTTATGTTATTTGTTCAGGGGATCGACCTGTAGTTCGGCCTGTCGCGCGCATGGCGCGGCACGATGGGCTGGGTGTGGCCGTGCTCTTCAGCCTGGATCAGGATCTGGCCGAGATGGCACGCGAGATCCGCAACGTCGCGCGGACACAGGGACGGCGTCTCAAGATCGTATCCACTTTCCCACACGGGCCGGACGCGACATCGAACCGGGCGTCGACCAGACGGACAGGTTCCACATGAAATCAATGTCTACTAAGGAAGCCAAGAACGGCTTCGGCTTGCTTCTGGACACCGCACGGGCCGGACCCGTGATGATCGAGAAGCATGGCCGGCCTGTGGTCGTGGTCCTCTCCACCGAGGAGTACGAGCGCCTCTTGAACCGTTCAGGTCGCAAGAAGGCTGGCAAAGCCCGAGAGGTCACGCGCAAGCTGCTCGACCTCGCGGCGAGGGGACTCCGGTTGCCGCTCCTGTACCAGCTGCTGGGTCCCGAGGCTTTGGTGCATAGAGCCAAGGAGTTGTGATTTCCCATGCCTCGATTGGCTAGCGGATCCTGATTGTGTTTGGCTTCTCTGCTCGGATAGAGCGATTGAGTACGCCGATCTGAATGGCGATTTCGTTTTGTCGGGATTGGAATGTGCGGGCGGTCAGCTTGCCGCCGTTGCGCCTCTTGACGCGAGCCATGGCTGTTTCGCCAAGCGCTCTCAATCCGTAGTCATGTCGTTTCTTCCGGTTCATCCTTCCCCTTGACGCGATCTCCGCCGCATGCAGCTCCCGTTCCGATCCGCCATGTCCGGTGGAGGAATGGATGTGGCGTGTGGCGGGACGATGATTTCAGGTGGTGAATTCGGTGGCCGAGCCTTTCGGATCGCTTTTGTAACGGGCTCCCCGTCATAGGCGCCGCCGGCAAACACGCGCCGGATCATCCCGCCGGAACCGGCGGCCATCGGTCCCGACGTCGTTGCATCGGCCGTGTCGTCACCGGTCAATTCATGCGCCCGGATCTCGCTGCCGGCCGGGTCAACCGGGATATACAGCTTGCGCCACGTGATCTGACCCCTTCAAACGAGACCAGTTTATAAATTAGTATTTCTGGATTTTCGGAAGGAGGGGAAGGATGGCCAGGAAGCGGTTTACGGCCGAGCAGATCATCCTCAAGCTGCGTGAGGCGGAGGTGGCCCAGTCCCAAGGGAAGACGGTGGTTCAAGTATGCAAACTGATTGGGGGTGACCGATCAGACTTACTGCCGGTGGAGGAAGGAGTACGGGGGTCTGAGGATGGACCAAGCCAAACGTCTCAAGTCGCTGGAGAAGGAGAATGCCCGACTGAAGAGGCTGGTGGCGGATCTGTCGCTGGACAATCAGATTCTGAAGGAAGTTTCCTCGGGAAACTTCTAGGCCCGGCGAAGAGGAGACGAGCCGTGGTATGGGTACGAGAGCGATTCGGACCTGAGCGAGTCTCTGAGCGTCGGGCCTGCCGCGTGCTGGGACAGGCCAGAACTACCCAACGAAGAGTCCGACAGATTCCCGAAGACGAAGCGCAGCTGGTGGCCCGGATGGTGGGCCTGGCCGGTCAATACGGGCGATACGGTTACCGGAGGATTACGGCGATGCTTCGTTGGGAGGGGTGGAAGGTGAACCACAAGAGGGTCCAAAGGCTGTGGAAGCAGGAAGGGCTGAAAGTCCCGTCGAGACAACCGAAACGAAGGAGGCTGTGGTTGCATGACGGCTCCTGTATCCGTCTGAGGCCAAAGCATAACAATCAGGTCTGGAGCTACGACTTCATGCAGGAGCGGACGCAAGACGGAAGGGCCTTTCGGATCTTGACCCTCTTGGATGAGTACAGCCGAGAGTGTCTGGCCATTGAGGTCCAAAGGCAGATGAATCACCAGGACGTGTTGGATCAGTTAGCGGAGTTATTCGTGGATCGGGGAGTGCCGGAGTACATTCGGTCAGATAACGGATCAGAGTTCACGGCTCAAGCGGTCCGGGACTGGCTCAAGGCGGTTGGAGTGAGAACATTGTACATCGAGCCGGGGAGTCCCTGGGAGAGCGGATATGTGGAGAGCTTCAACGGCAAGCTCAGAGACGAGCTCCTGAACATGGAGGTTTTTGAGACCCTGAGAGAAGCCCGGGTGCTGGTGCAGAGGTGGCGCAGAGAGTACAACCAGCGACGGCCTCACAGCGCCTTGGTCTATCGGCCGCCGGCGCCGGAGGCCAGATTCCCGAGATCCCAGGCTCTGGCTTTGCTCCCCTGGAGCGGACTTCAGTTGGTCCCGGGTCTAACTTAAGGGGTGGTCTCGTTGAGGGGGGCAGGTCACTTTTCCCAGGGGCAATTGGAGGCAATCGCGCAAGCGCTCGGGGATACCAGCGAAGGTCTCACAGGTTCGGAGATCGGCCACCTGCTTGGTGTTTGCGGAATCGAGGATACGGATCCCGCAATGACGAAGTGGAAACGTCTGTTCAATGCCTTTGCGGCGCACCAGAACAAGACTCGGGACAGGCGGAGGATCCTCGAATTTATAAGGCATTCCCTGAAGCCGGACCGATATCTGTAAGCCCCGGATCGGTTCGAGCCGCTACGTCAAAATGTGAACCGGGCGCTCGCGTTTGCCGGGTTGGCTGTTCAGGAAACAGGAGAACTTGTAGCCGCGGGCAAGGCCACGACACTAAGTGAGGCCGAGCGTAGCGCGCGTGAACTTCGAGCGGACCTGCAAATCCGCGGCGTCCATCCCGACGTGCTGAAATTCTGCAAGGCCGAACTTGTCGCGGACAACTATTTCCATGCGGTGCTAGAAGCAACCAAGAGCATTGCCGACAAGCTCCGCAGTCGCACCGGGTTGACTGATGACGGAGCGGTCTTGGCAGATCGCGCTCTTTCGGGTGTATCCACCCATGCTTGCAATCAATCCGTTGCAGACGGAAAGTCAGAAGAGCGAGCAGCGGGGTTTCTTGAACTTGGTAAAGGGCACTTTCGGAATGTTCCGTAATCCGACCGCCCATGAGCCCCGCGTACATTGGAAAATGGACAAGGCCGACGCGGAAGACCTTCTGTCGCTGGCTTCGCTGATCCACCGCCGTCTGGACGGAGCGACGATGCCGCCGCGCATCTAACCACCCGCATTCAACAAACGAGATGGCAGGGCATTCCGATGCAAGAACTGTGTTGGGTCACCTGCGCAATCCGCGCCGCCAAAACCGCAACCGCTGCCTGCTCCACAGTCCCCGGCAGGCTGATCCGTGGCTCGGGATCGAACAACAGTTCCCTCTGCAGCTTCTCCCGCTTGCGATATCCCATCACGACCTCCTGTCTGCGGTGAAACCGGCTCACCGAGAAACGTCGTAATAAGATCGCGCAGCTCCGACAAAGCCGCCCGCGAAAGACGTGAAACGTCACGCAGGTTCCACCCCGCCGCTTCCGGTGCCGTCATCCAACGCGGAATGAAATATCGACCTCCATCCACATCGGCAACAATCAGAATCGGCTCGCCACGATGCGATCGATGTCCCAGCTTTACAGCCCGGGTCCTACCGAGCGGGTGAAAGCGGTATGACGTGCCCCCCTCAAACCGGTCCATGTTGCATGAGAGGATTTTCGGTACTCTTTCGGCATGACCGTTCGAATCGGGGGGGTTGTTCATGGTGAAGAAGCGCCATACGGCAGAGCAGATTATCGGGAAGCTGAGAGAAGCCGAGGTCCTGCTCGCTCAGGGAGGCACCGTTCCTGAGGCCTGCAAACAGATTGAAGTATCCGAGCAGACATATTATCGCTGGAGGAAGGATTACGGAGGGCTTCGCCTCGATCAGGCCAAGCGTCTCAAGGAGCTAGAGCGCGAGAACGGCCGCCTCAAGAGGTTTGTGGCGGATCAGGCTCTGGACAACGCCATCCTGAAGGAAGTCGCCTCGGGAAACTTCTGAGCCCGTCCAAGAGAAGGCGGGCGGTGAGGCAAGTGCGGGAGCGGTTCCAGGTATCGGAGCGGCGCGCCTGCCGGGTGTTGTCCCTGGCGCGGTCCACCCAAAGGCGCTCGCTTCAGTTGAGTGGTGATGAGAGGCGTCTCACGGAACGGATCACCCAGTTGGCCAGTCTCTACGGACGCTATGGGTACCGGCGCATCACGGCGCTTTTGAGGCATGAGGGCTGGCGGGTGAACCATAAGCGTGTTGAGCGCATCTGGCGCCGAGAAGGGCTCAAGGTTCCCCAAAGACAGCCTAAGCGGGGGCGCCTCAGGGGCGGGGTGATGGTTCATGTGTAAGGAGGAGGCCTGAGCGTCCCCATCATGTATGGGCCTATGACTTCTGTATGGAGCGGACCAGCGATGGGCGTCCCCTCCGGCTACTCGTGGTGGTGGATGAATTTACGAGAGAGTGTCTCTCGATTGACGTGGCCAGGAAGCTGAACTCAGAAGACGTGCTGGAGCGTAACGGAGTTGTTTATGGCAAGGGGGCTTCCTGACCACATACGTTCGGACAACGGGGCTGAATTCACATCCCTCCGGGTGAGGAATTGGCTTTCGCGTCTGGGAGTGAGGACGCTCTTCATCGAATCTGCAAGCCCTTGGGAGAGTGGATACGTCGAATCTTTTAATGGAAAGCTCCGGGATGAACTGTTGAATCTGGAGAGATTCGATACGCTGGAAGAAGCGCATAACCGCATTCGTAGTCGCCCTGTTCCTTGCAGTAGAGGAGGCTCGCGCGGAACGCTTAGTTGCGGAAGTCGGGCTAGTCAAGGACAGCTTGTTCAGCACGATACGTTCACCGGGTGAGGCTTGAGTGCTACCAAACAGTTTGCCTTGACAATACCACTTGTTTAGCCGTTACAATGTCTTAGCCTGCCGACTTAATCGGGATAACTGGCCTTCCATCTTTTTTGATCTCGGATCAAGGAGTTCTACAACTACCTAAAAGGAGGGACTTGCAAATGAGACGTTCTTTCAGCGGTTTCTACCTTGTAATCATCGGCATCGCCTTCATGAGGCTACTCGTCGCAACGAATGAAGGCGCCACGGCCGGCAAGGGCGGTTCTGCCGAGGAAGCGAAGGCGATGCTTGAACGCGCTGTCGTTGCGATCAAGGCGAATAAAACGGCGGCGCTCAAAGCGTTCACCGCTGGCACTGAGGGTTTTAAGGACCGCGATCTGTACGTGTTCTGCGGTGGTCCCGATGGCATGGTGAGCGCACATGGTGCCAGCCCAGCTCTGGTTGGGACGGACTTACGCAAAATCATCGACAGGACGGGCAAGAAGGTAGGTGAAGCGATGTATGCAGTAGCCGTATTGGGCAAGGTCAGCACCGTCGCATACGTGTGGCCGCGCCCGGGTGAGAGCAAGGCCGTGGCGAAGTCATCCTACGTGACCAAGGTCGGCGACCAAGTGTGTGGCGTCGGCCATTACAAGTAACCGGTTTCTCGTTTTTCCACGCGCAGGAAGGGACGCTGCCGTAGGGTGCCGATGATAATTAAGGTGGTCGTATTTAGCCCGATCTATTCATCCTGTCGGTGATTTTCGATGATGCCGGCTTTCGATGCGCTGACAAGTGGCCAATTCAAGAATTTCAGTCTGTTAAGTATATCGATGGCGAAATGCTTGCCGCCATTGCCGCCGTCACCAAGATTCCTCTAAGAAATACTCTCCACTATATCAAAGAAATATATGTACTTCTGCCCCGCATCACACGTGTTCCGCCATTTGTCGATGTCGGGAAACACCACGCAATTCTGGATCATCCAGCGCACGAACCGTCAATCATAAAGCAAATTCGTGACGGTACATGCTCAAGAAGGTTCAGTGTTTATGTGAGGGTTTCGAGGTTTTCTGCCCGTTACACACTTCGACTATCACATCTTCGCGCCAGCAAAATCCCAGCGCTACACCCTCTTCCTTTTTTCCGACACGTCCACTGTAGCAACCTATAAACTGTGTTCCTTCACTGGCTTTGGTGCATAGAGCCAAGGAGTTGTGATTTCCCATGCCTCGATTGGCTAGCGGATCCTGATTGTGTTTGGCTTCTCTGCTCGGATAGAGCGATTGAGTACGCCGATCTGAATGGCGATTTCGTTTTGTCGGGATTGGAATGTGCGGGCGGTCAGCTTGCCGCCGTTGCGCCTCTTGACGCGAGCCATGGCTGTTTCGCCAAGCGCTCTCAATCCGTAGTCATGTCGTTTCTTCCGGTTCATCCTTCCCCTTGACGCGATCTCCGCCGCATGCAGCTCCCGTTCCGATCCGCCATGTCCGGTGGAGGAATGGATGTGGCGTGTGGCGGGACGATGATTTCAGGTGGTGAATTCGGTGGCCGAGCCTTTCGGATCGCTTTTGTAACGGGCTCCCCGTCATAGGCGCCGCCGGCAAACACGCGCCGGATCATCCCGCCGGAACCGGCGGCCATCGGTCCCGACGTCGTTGCATCGGCCGTGTCGTCACCGGTCAATTCATGCGCCCGGATCTCGCTGCCGGCCGGGTCAACCGGGATATACAGCTTGCGCCACGAGCGCCGCGTTTCACCATGCCTGGCGCGAGCCCACTCGCCAGCGCCAAAGAATTTCAGGCCCGTGGAATCCAGCACGATATCCGTAGGCCGCTTGTTCGTGCCGGTTTCCAAAGCGACATCCACCGTTCGCCGCCACCAGCAACAGCGTCGTGGAAATCGCCGCTTCCGCAAACCGCTGTTGACCGCCGGGTGTCCGTCGTTTGGGGGCGATCCATTTTTCCAGAACGCCTTCGTCAATCCAGAAACGGATATCGCCGCGCCGAACCAAACCGCGGTCATAATCCGGCCAGGTCGTGACCCGGTACCTGGCTTTCGGGATAGGGTGGCGACGCGACGCGTGGAACTTGTACGGCATGCCAAACCCTCGAAAACGGAACCAAACCCATACAGACTACCCCTCGACGGGTCCATGCACCAAAGCCTGGAGGAGCAGCTCATCGACCTGCTCATCTATTACCGCTTCTACACCACGCACCTGTTCATCGGCTCCCTGTTCGGCGTCGACGATTCCACCATCTGCCGGCGCTTCGCCGTTCTCGAGCCCCTCGTCGTCGGGGCCGTCGCCATCAAGAAGGACCGCACCCGGCGCCAGGACAATCTGGAGACCCTGCTCATCGACGCCACCGAGCAGCCCATCGAGCGCCCCGTGCGCGGGCAGCGCCGGTTCTACTCCGGCAAGAAGAAGCGCGCCATACCCTGAGGACCGAGGTCCAGGTCACCGAGGCAGGGCACATCGTCGCCATCTCGAAGCCGTTTCCCGGCGCCGTCCACGACATCGAGGTGCGGCGCCGCGGTCCACCGCTGTCGGCATGGTCGCGCGCCTACGTGGGCAGCGGATACCAGGGCTTGCAGAAACACCACGCGCAGACGGAACTGCCCTACAAGCGGTGAAAGGGTCAGCCGCTCAGCGAAGACGAGAAGGACTACAACCGCGCCCTCTCACGCATCCGGGTCAAGGTGGAGAACGTCATCCGCCGCCTCAAGGTGTTCCGCGTTTTCGGCGAACGCTACCGCAACAAGCGCCGCCGCTACGGCATCAAGGTCAACATCATCGCCGGGATCGTCAATCTACTGATGGGGTTCTGAACCCATTCCCAACACGCGCACCCCGTCCCGCGCGCGGACCGTATTCAAAACCAGACTTTCGCAGCAGGTCTAATAAGCAGTCACATCCCGGTTTCGCGCCGGACAACGCCGGAGAGACACAAACGGAAGGAGGCCGGCATGGATGGGTGAGCGGTCGCGCTGCCCGGCGTCCCGTCAAGTGTCCGGCCACGCTGGGAGAATTCATCGCAAGGCGCGCACCCGGCCTCAGAACCCGTAGCGCAGTGACAGGCGGAGGCCGTGGCTCCTCAACTGCGCCCGCGTCGGGGCGAGATCGAGTGGCAGCGGTTCCCGGCTCCCGTCCCGCCAGACGACCCGGCCGCGGCCCCTTCCGGTCTCGACCGCGCCGAGATCCGTATAACGCCAAGCGAGTTCGAGCGTCGTGTTGTCGCCCAGAGATGTCGCGACCCCCGCCGTCAGCATCCAGGCGAGGTTGACTCGATGCGCGCCCGGAACGATGGTCGTCGTCCTCGGAAACGTCATGCGGGTTTCTCCGATCTTGACCCGGGCGATCCCGGCGCCGCCTCCGAGAAAAGGGCTGAAGCGGCCCAGCCTCGGCACACCCAGTTCCGGCAAGTCCACATAGGCGGCCAGCATGCCGGACAGGGAGGACAGGTCCGCCGAGACCGACTGCCGACGCGTGGGCTCCAGGAAATTGGCGCGGCCATCGAAGGCGAAGCGCGGCCGGTATTCGACCAGCACTTCGAGCCGCGCGGCGTGCGTGAGCACATGGCCGACCCCGAACTCAAGGCCGGCCACCGTCCCGAAATCGCCCAACGAACGCAAAGGCGCACCGTCGCCGCCCGTGCCGCAGCCATACAGCGCCGCAGGAGAAACGCTTGAGCAATCCTTGTCCATGAACCGGGTCTCGGCCGGGCGGTCGAAACCGATCCCGGCCCGCAGGTAGACATCGCTAGCGACCGCGACCCCGGGGACCATGGTTGCCGCGATACCGATCAGGGACGCCGCCAAGTGGAGGCATTTCGCCCGTGGTGTCGCCGTGCATCCCGGCACGGCATCAGGAGAGCCGGTGTCGTCTTTCATGTTCTACCAGGAATCGCGACCGCCGGCTCGCGTGTCGGTCGATCGCGACATAGGCCGGGCGCACCTGCCCCGGGTGAAGTCGTTTCCCGATCGCGCCCCAGCGGCAGCAATCTGCTATCCGCGGACTGCCGTTACCCCCGAAACCCGGACCAGGTCGTTCTTCATCTTTGGCCATGGTCATGTTCCATCCTAGCCTGTGCCAGCGTCCGGTAGCCGATGCTCGAATGGCGCCATCATCGATTACAGAAGATCTCAATGTGCTTGAATAGCGCAGCCCTGGCCTCGCGCCGGGTGCGAAACCGGGTCGGTGCACGAGCTCAGTCTTGAGAGATCCAAAGAAGCTCTCCATGGGGGCATTGTCGAGGCAGTTCCCCTTGCGGCTCATGGAGGCCTTGATGCCGTGGAGCCCCAGCAGTTTGCGGTAGTCACCGCAGGCATATTGCACCCCGCGATCGGAATGGTGGATCAGCCCCATTGGCGGCCGGCGGTTGCGGATCGCCATCTTCAGCGCATCCTCGCACAGGGTGCTCTTCAGACGCTCGGGAATCGACCAACCGATGATCTCCATCGTGGCCAGATCCTTGACGGCGGCGAGGTAGAGCCAGCCTTCGTCCGTTGGGATGCAGGAGATGTCAGCGAGCCAGACCGCATCGGGCGCGGCGGCTTCGAAATTTCGGTCGAGCAGATTGGGCGCGATCGCATGGGAGTGGCGGCTGTCGGTGGTGATCGGCGCCCGCCGCCTGCCTCGCGGCGGACGAATACCGTTCTCTCGCATGAGCTTGGCGACAGCGCGCTTCGAGATGTGAAAGCCGCGGTCCTTCAGTTCGGCATGGATCCGCGGAGCGCCATAGCGCCTCTTGCTCTGCGCGAAGATCTCCCGGATCCCGGACCCGAACCTGTCACGTCGGACAGCGCGCTCAGCTCTCTTTGGGACCCCACGCCGCCAGGCGTGGAACCAACTGTGAGCAACGCCCAGGCCCCGGCACATGAACCGGATGGGGTGCTCTGAAGTATGGGCGACGATGAAGGTGTGCTTCAGGCTTCATGTCTTCGCCGCCCATTGAGCGAAAAAAACCGAGACCTTGCGCAGAACCTCAACATCCTCCGTCAACCGCTTGTTATCCCGGTGAAGCTGCGCCAGCTCGGCGGCCTCGGCTTTCTGTGCCGCGATCGCCGCGACCGAGCCTGTGCATGGCGAATTAATGATTTTAGCCTGAATCAGGGTCTTCTCCCAACTTGCTCTTGGGCGTCACCCCTCCTAAGCTCCCCCGCCATGAAACATATTTTCCTGCTCTCTGTCCATTTTCTGACCACATTTGCCAGACTGCTCAGACTTGGCGGCGTGAGGGCCCTGGTGGCCGGGAATCTCGTCCTGAAGAGACAACTTCTCATCATCAGTCGTTCCCGGCAGCGAGCACCCAATCTTCTTCCCCTTGACCGTCTCTATTGAGGAATGTTCGCCACCCTCCTTGGCCCGCGACGCTCCTTGCGGTCTGCCATTATCATCAGGCCATCGACGATCCTGGGATTTCACCGGGCGCTCAAGAAGCAAAAATATCAGCTGCTCTATTCCTCGAAAAGAAGAAGCAAGCCAGGTCCCAAGGGACCTTGCTCTGATCTCATCCAGCTGATTTTAGAGATCAAACGCCGGAATCCCCGGTTCGGCTGTCTCCGAATCGCGCAGGAGATCGCAAGGACTTTTCGCATCGATATCGACAAAGACGTCGTGAGACGGGTCCTCGCCAAGCACTATCGGCCCGAGCCAGGAGATGGGCCCTCATGGCTCACCTTCATCGGCCACATGAAGGGCAGCCTTTGGAGCGTCGATATGTTCCGATGCGAGTCTATTTTCCTCAAAGCCCACTGGGTCCTGGTCGTCATGGACCAGTTCACACGGAGAATTATCGGCTTTGGCGTTCATGCCGGCGATCCCGCCTTGTGCTGTATGTTCAATCATGTTGTGCTCGGCAAAAGTGCGCCCCGCTATCTTGGCTCTGACCATGACCCTTTGTTTCGCTTCTATCGATGGCAAGAAAATCTAAGAATCCGTGGAACCCAAGAGATTAAAACTGTTCCCTATGCGCCGACGTCACATCCCTTCACCGAAAGGCTCGTCGGCACAATTCGGCGGGAATACTTGGACCAGATTCTTTTCTGGAACGAACGCGATCTGGAGGAGAAGCTGGATGAGTTTAAGAACTATTACAACATCCACCGGGTGCATCAGGCATTGAGCGGAAAAACGCCAAATGAAACCGCAGGCGGGGATCCACCCAACCATGCTGAACTTAGTAATTTTTCGTGGCTGTCACATTGTAATGGGTTGTTTCAGACGCCGATTGCCGCTTGATTCGGAATTCGCCATGAACAGGCTTGAGAGACTTCCTGGGCGTCATCGAAAGAGACCGTGCCGCGATGGGCGTTTACATCACCTTGAATCCGGTGAAATCAACCAGCCCACACGCGGAGGCCATGAAAAAAGGGAGCCTACAGTTCGGCGTTTCGCAATATCCCCGCTCGCAATTATGGTCGATTCACGATTATTTCAGGGACAGGCTCCCGAACATGCCGCCCCTTGCCGATCCATATACCGGCAAGGCCATGCAGCCGTCACTCTTTTGAGGAATTCGATGAGCAAAGACAAGAAGCCCCGAGGCCGACCGACTGAAAAACAAATGCCGCCAGTGATACCGGACACCCCGGAAAACATCGCCCGCGCCATCATGCAGGGGCCGCCGAAGAAAGAATGGGACTACCTCAAGAAACCCACCAAGTAGGGCGTTTTGGGTAAAATTGTATATAATTCCCCTTCTTTTCCACCATCATTCGAGCAATATACTCCACGTTCACTTCCCACGACCTGCCGCCGCTTAGCAAGACATTGCGAACGAATACGCGCCCACGGCCAAATCCTTCGAAGGTGATGGGAAGCTTTTCGAATCTTTAAAGGTATAATCACGGTTTAATCAGGTGCGAGTTTCGCAACATCCTTCTTCACTCCGTCAATGTCTCTTTTTACTTCGGCAATTTCTTTCCGGACTCCTAAAAATTGAACTTGCATATTATCGTTAGTCGTGTCAATTCTTTCTTCTAGGCGGTTACCCATCTCCTTGAGATCGGATTTCATGCCGTTTCGAACAGAGTTCATTGATTCTGAAAAAACATCACGCAGAGCTTGAGCCAAAAAAATCTACATTTCCATTGACATTTTCATTTACCATTTGATTGGGGACCTATATACAATCTTACCCACCGTGGGCCTCTGGTTTCTGCCTACTGCTTCCCGGCGCCGAAGGCCCCGACATAGACCACACGGCTCCCGCCTGGTGTGGTCAAATCTCCTCCGAATGTGCCTGCGACCAAGCGAGGGTCTCCGCTGACATCCGGGACATTGGAGAACTGCCCGCCCCATCCGCCGCTTGAGCGTGATATCGGCGTGATGGAGCTCGATGCTGTCACGCTCCGAGATACGAACATGCCATTGGCCGAGTTGATAGGCGCCTCACCGAGATGAAGCTGGATATCGGATGTGCTCGTGCCCGAATAGACTTCCCCGGTAACACTGTTTTCGAAGACATAGCTAAGCTCAAGGTCCCCTTGGCAACCTACACAGCCTCGAATCGTACTGGTGGCAAAGTCCGCTGTGAATGTGGCGACACCGGAAAAATCCCCAATCTCCGCGCTTCCACGGGGAACATTTGCGTCGGTGCCATATATCCCTGCATACAGACCAGCTGCCGCGCCTCGATAGCTCGCGGTTCCCTGGACCGGCATATTCGGTGGGTTGCTCGATGAGAGTTCGGGGCCGTCAACGAATGTGCCTATTTCGACGGCGGTCAAATTGCCGGCCAGAATATCTCCCTCAACGTGCATCCAATAACCGCCCGCCAGGTAGTCATTGACATCATCATTGGCCCAATCAGCGTAGATAGCAGCGATTGTGGCTTTGGCGCTTGAACCGCTGCTTGTGACGCTCAATACTCCCCATCCACGGGAAGACCTGCCTGACAAACCGACAAAGGAAGACCCTGTGCCGGTGCCTACAATCTCATCGGCGGTGTCAAGCCTGATAGGGCTTTCGTTCTGACGACTCACTGATACAGCCAGTGCCTGACCGTTGAAGCTCGATGATACGCCGGAAACGTTTCCGCTTGATTGCCAGACGCTTCCGAAGCCTGGGCCGGATTCCCCTACCTGTGCCGCTGCGTCCAGAATCTCTTCGGGATCGGACGTTTGAACGTCCCTCGTTGTAATCTCTTGCGTCGCTGGGTCCGGTATTGTTGGCGGCGCCATTAGCGGTGGAGCCATGTCAACCTGACTCTGCGATGAACCTCCACCTCCTCCGCCGCCGCAACCAACAAGTAGAATCACTGTGAACAGAAATGCTGAAATGTTTCTCATGAACTCCTCCTCTCATGGTGTGTTCGATGACCGGACACCGAACGCCGGGCCGGTCTCCCAACAACTCACGGATTAGGGTGGGTTTACACCTGTTTCAACCTCTGGCGAGGCCGTTTTGTATTTGGAGGGCGACCCGGACATGGGGCCGCTCCACAAGTTGCTGGGAGTGGGAAAAGTGCATTAAAATCTGGAAAGAAAATCAACCCAAGCTCGTAATAATAAAAAATAATTAACTATTACAATATTGATAGACTATATTGTCATGATATGGTTATCAGGATGTGCTTGGAGGGTGAAAATGGATGATGAGACCAGAGAAGCCTTCTCCGTAATACATGAATCAATCAACGCTTTTCGATATGAAATGAATCAGAGATTCAAAAATGCAGATGAACGCTTCGACGAAGTAGATGAACGCCTGGTAAAAATCGAGCAAGCGATTGACCATGGATTTGGAAAATTTATGACTGTCGAAGAAATGAATGGGTTGCGGTTGATTCTTAAACGAGAAAAAGCCTGAAGCCTAATCTTACATTCCATCCTTGCCTGATTTTTTATTCCTCAAATACCGCCATTCTTTTTTCGGTGGTGTCTGCGAGATGATTTTCGCAACCCTCTCCGGCGTGTCCGGGATTCTTTCCGGCATTTGATTCTTTACCGGCCTTCCAGGTTTAGCTTTCTTCTCGTTAGTCATGTGCGCTCCCCCGCGAGGTCTCGATATCTTAGGACCTTTCCGATCATGCCTCGCGCCATGAGAGACATCTGGTCAATGGTATCACGTTTACGGTTGTTGTTTCTTCCCGAAAATTCCCGAACGTACCTTTGTGCTCCGCAAAAACTCCATCCACCGTCAGGCTGCACGCGGGACGAGGAAGTATTCATGGTGGAGCCCGTTCAGGACCGGCCTGGAGACCACTTTCCGACCGTCTCCAATTCGATGTCGTCCGTGTTGTAGGGTTACAGGGGTGTCCTTTGTCGGCCCAGGCACCCCCGGCCCGAGTGCAGAATGGGGTCTCGCTCTGTTGTAATAAGCAATCCAATCTTTGAGAACCCGCCGGAGATGATTTTCCGTTAGCGGAATCATGTGATCCAGACATTCTCGCCGCATCGACCCGATGGTCCGCTCACAGATCGAATTCGCTTGGGAGCTTCGATACGGTGCCTTGAGCACACGCAATCCCATGTTTTCGGCAGTACGATCTAGATCTTCTGAGAAAACCCTGCCCCGGTCATGAATCAGAAATCTGTACTGGTGGTCGGAGGGTATCGCCTCACGCAGCTGTTGCCGTGTCCACCCGGAGGTGGGGTGAGCCGTTGCGTTGCAATGCAGAATTCGCCGGGAGCCATGCTTCAGAATGATGAAAACGTACAAGACTTGAAATGTTACTGTGACAGCAACAAAGAAATCACACGCCAGAACCGCTTCAGCGTGGTTACGCAAGAAGGTGGACCAGCGCTGATCGCCACGTGGCCCGCCTGACGGTCTCTTCGCCATGTGCTTCCGCACCGTTCGGGGAGATACCCGGAGGCCAAGTTTGAGGAGCAACTCATTCGCAATTCGCTCCTCGCCCCACAAGGGGTTCTCGCGGGCCATCTGCCGTATCAATCTTCTTAACTCCTCAGGGATGGATGGCCTGCCAGCCCTCGACTTCCAGCCAAAACAGGCGAAAACCCTCACGATGCCAGCGAACCAAAGTCTTTGGCTGGACGACCACCAGCGCATCCTTCCAATTGAAAAATTTGGAGAGTCCAACAAGCGTGAGCCGGGTTGCCGGATCAAGCCGGCGTGGCCGAATGTCCCGTTCTTGATAGTAAGCAAGCTGTTTGCGCAGGAAGAGATTCTCGGCGGCCAATCTGCCCCGTGAACGCAGGAGGAGAGAAAGAAGTGAAAATAAGTCGATGACTACCTGAATAATCGCTTTGGTTATTTGCATGACGTGGATCTTGCCACGCCGGGACCCATCGGAGCGACCTTTATAAGTCCTTCATTTTATGTAGGATCCAATTTTTGCGGAGCACAGGCCTGTAAGCCATTCCTTCCCCCAAAACCGGGTTCACAGCCTCAGGCTGTCATGAAAACTCTCTCCCAAGGAGTGGTACAAAAACTCGGTCTGGTCAAGATCATCCTAGCACTTCGAGTCGTTCCCTCACGTTTACGTACCCAGTGACACTTATTGTCATGAAATCCCTGTATCCTAGTGTTGCGCAAATTTCGACAAATCAGACGGATAATCCGGTCTAATCTTCGGCGGGTGGGAAGCCCACATCGCTAGGCTCTTGCGGATCGCGAGTTTGATCTGACTCCGACTGCGAGACGTCGTTCTCATTGCGATCTTCGCTTGCATCGACGGTATCAGCATCCTCAATCGGGTCACGCTTATCGATCGATGGAGGTGGCGGAGCCCAGGGCCGCAAATTCTGACCGATGCGGTCGTAGAACTCCGGTACCAGATTTTCCAAGTCTTCTATGAAGGTTCGTCGTCCAGAGAACCGGCCAGAGAGATCTCTGATCATGACAACTTCGAAGCTCGTCAGTGCCGCATCCGGACGCCCGCTCTCAAGACACTTGGGGTCTGTCTTAATCTCCGACAATGACGCCTGAGTTGGCCCACCTCTCCCGAACCAGAACGCACGAACGATCACATCGTCGCCATCAACGCCTCGCAACTGCCGAACGAGCCAATTTGCCCTCGCGCTGGCTCGCTTTTTGTCACTCGGAGCATTGAGCTTCATGGAGCAGGAGATCGTTCGGCGTTGCAAATTTGCTGTTACTTCGAGATCGCTGACAGCATTCGGTACACTGAAGACACAGCGCAATTCCTGGGAAGTAATCAACGAAACGCATGCATCACGGAGCCGAAGTGCAGGATCTGTTTGGTGCTTGCGCGAGAGGCGGATACCGACCCGTTCGCCAACACGACGGCTCAATAGCAGACATATATCTCGTTCTTCCTGATGCCAGCTCGCAATGGTATTTTCTACCTCAGAAGAAGATCTCTTGAACTGCTGCGCATCACGAACCCCAAGAACGAGCGACCGCCATTCTGTGCCCATTTGATCAAAACGCTTGACCCCAGAACTTGGATGTTCAAAATAGCGCACCATTTCCTCAAGAATAAACGCTTGTTCGGGACTTAGCTCTTCGTTATCTCTCAATATCAGTGATGCTTGCGTGAGTACACTAATCCAAGAAATATGAAAAAATTCAACGCGACTACTAAGCCTTTTCGGGATTGAATACGGAACATGTGATGGCAAAGGCGCGAGTTGATTCGACAGCGTGATGACGGCATCGACCCCGTATTCGCGCGCTATCTCTGCGTATCCTTGTACTTGCTCTTCACTTATCTCATTGTTATCAATTTTGGCCTCTAGAAGCGCTATCCATCGGGATTTGCGCGTCAATAGACTCAGGACACCGTCGGGGCGGTCTTTTCTGCTTCCATCGGGGGCCACAAACTCAACCTCTTTATAACTATATAGGTTGGATGTCTTTCCCACCCTCACGCCACAACGCCCCAATAATTTTTCAGCAAACGGATGCACAACAGACAATGTCGCCAGCAGAACGGAGACTATCCGCTCTTCCTTGCGTGAATCGGCAACGGTAGGGATGAGTCTTGCGCGTGGGGCATCTTCCAAAATGTCGTCGAGGGCACTCACTGATGACCCCTTTCCTTTTGTAAGGTCAAGGTAAAGTTCGACAATATTACTGGCTTTTTAGTCCATTGTCACTATTAAGTGTCCTAACCCCGATCTGGATTTGGGTGCAGCCTTTTGGGATGGACAACATCTCCTTCAAATGTCACCGCTTTCCACCGGACATCATTCGACGCGCCGTTTGGCTCTATGCCAGGTTCACTCTGAGCTATCGGGATGTGGAGGGTCTACTTTCGGAGCGGGGCCTGGATGTTTCCTGCGCGAGCGCATGTGGTGCTGGTTCCTCAAGTTTGGTGCGCCGATTGCCCGAAACCTGCGCCACATGCGGCCCACGCCCAGCGACTACTGGCATCTCGATGAGATGGTCCTCGTGATTCGTGGGCAGCGTCATTGGTTATGGCGCGGGGTCGACAATGAAGGCGAGGTGCTGGATTTCCCCGAAAGTTGATGCGCAAGCCGATGAAGAAGCAAGGCTGTGCCCCAACCCGGATCACAACCGATAAACCCGGATCCTGTCACGTCGCAATTCGAACCCTCGGCTTGGCGGCGAAACGAATTGACGATAAGCGTACGAATAATCGTGCCGAAAACTCTCATCAGCCGGTCAGGCGTCGAGAGCGAAAACAGCAGCGTTTCAAATCACCGGGTTCGGCTCAACGCTTCCTGAACATCCAACCCGCCGTTTACAATACCCTTTACGTCCAGCGTCATTTAAGCAACAGACTCACGTTCAAACGATTCAGGAAAGACGCTGACCCAGTTCCCAACGCCGTCAACTGAACCTGAAAATGGCCTGTTTTGCGCCGCCGCATGCCAGGTTTTTACTCCGCCGTTGATAAATCGACCCGCGCGTATTTTCGCCATTTGACGGGGCATTTGCCCCCTCCGCAACCGCTCGGCCTTCGACTGGACTTGGGCGCGCGGAAGAGCGATCGTGCCGCTGGGCGCGGCGCAGCCGCCGAGGTTGCCTCGGCCCGGGCTTTGCGGGCGGCAGAGCCGGGTTGTCGCCCGCCGGATGAGCAGGGAGTCCGGAATGACCGACACACGGGTAGATGCCGTCGAGCTGGAAGGTCTCGACCGCGCCGGCCTGAAGCGGGCCTGGGAGCAAACCTTCGGGTCTGCTCCGCCGCGCGCGCTCTCACGCGCTTTCATGCGCCGCCCGCGTATCGCCCGTGTCCGCCGGGGCGCATCTTGTCCGCGAGTGGAACGGCAGGATCTACCGGGTCGAGGTGCTCGACGGGGGCTATTGTTTTGACGGCAAGACCTACCCGTCGCTCACGGCGATCGCCAGGCGGATAACGGGCGCGAACTGGTCGGGGCCGCGCTTCTTCGGTCTGACGCGGCGGCGCGCGTGACATGGCAAAAATCCGTTGCGCCGTCTATACGCGCAAGAGCTCGGAGGAGGGGCTCGAGCAGGCGTTCAACTCGCTCGACGCGCAGCGCGAGGCCTGCGCCGCGTATGTCTTGAGCCAGAAGGCGGAGGGCTGGGCGCTGCTGCCGGCCGCCTACGAGGACGGGGGCATCTCGGGCGGGACCCTGGAGCGCCCGGGCCTGCAGCGCCTGCTCGCCGACGTCGATGCCGGTCTCATCGACCGGATCGTGGTCTACAAGCTCGACCGGCTGACCCGGTCCCTCACCGGCTTTGCGAAGATCGTCGACCGGCTCGACGCCGCCGGCGCGGGTTTTGTCTCGGTGACCCAGTCCTTCGACACCGCGACCAGCATGGGGCGGCTGACGCTCCATATGCTGCTCTCCTTTGCGCAATTCGAGCGCGAGGTGACGGCCCGAGCGCATCCGGGACAAGATCGCCGCCTCCAAGCGCAAGGGGCTCTGGATGGGCGGCATCGTGCCGCTCGGCTATGACCGGGACGGGCGCACGCTCTGCATCAACGAGGCCGAGGCGGGGACGGTCCGGACGCTCTACGCCCTCTACCGGCGGCACGGAACGATCCGGCAGGTGAAGTCCGAGGCCGATCGCCTGTGCCTCCGCACGAAGGAGCGCCGCGCCGGGGACGGGACGCGGACGGGCGGCCTGCCGTTCCATCGCGGGCACCTGCACCACCTGCTGACAAATCCTATCTACGCCGGCCGCATCCGGCACCGGGCGCGCGTCCACGAGGGCCGGCATCCGCCGGTCATCGATCCGGAGGTCTGGACCGCCGTCCAGGCGCAGCTGCAGGCGGGGGCCGCCAGGCCGCGGATGCGCGGCACGAAGGGCGGCGCGGCGCGATCGCCGCTTGCCGGCAAGCTCTTCGATGAGACCGGCGACCGGCTGACGCCGAGCCACGCCAAAAAGCGGAGCGGGCAGCGGTTCCGCTACTACGTCTCCCGCCGCCTCATCAAGCACAGCGGCGAGAAGGATCTCTCCGGCTGGAGGCTTCCCGCGCCGATGCTCGAGGAGACCGCCGCGCGCCTCATCCGGCGGCATGTTTGCGCCGCGGCCTTCCCGGCCTCGCTGACCCGCGACCCGGAGATGGAAGAGCTCGCCTCGGCGCGGCGCCTCCTCGAGGAGCGGTTTGCCGGAAACGAGGGCGCCTCTGCAGCCGGCCTGCTCGGCCTTATCCGGCGGATCGATATCGGACCCGGGGCCCTGTCGATCCTGCTCGACCGAGATGCGCTCGGCGCGGCCCTTTCCGTC